>NZ_JBWBQN010000001.1:1660000-4960868 GCF_056279025.1 Pseudomonas sp. TE3910 | reverse complement strand
GACGCCCCGGCCACACCGGAGCGCGTGCTCTGGGGCTGCGAGCAAATGCGCAAGGCGATGGCGGCGCACCCGAGCACCGAAGCCGAGACAGCAGCACCATGACCGCCCTATCGCCCGCACAGCCTTACGGTCACCCAGGAGGTCACTGAACATGCACACCTGGATCAACGCCCTCGCCGACCTGCAGGCACGCGGTGAACCCTGCGTACTGGTCACCATCATCGAGGAGCGCGGCTCGACCCCGCGCAACGCCGGTTCCAAAATGGTGGTCAGTGCCGAGCAGTTGTTCGACACCATCGGTGGCGGCCACCTGGAATACAAAGCCCTGCACATCGCCAGGCAGATGCTCGCCGAGGGGCGCCAGGCGCCCCATCTGGAGCGTTTCAGCCTCGGCGCCAGCCTCGGCCAATGCTGTGGCGGCGCCACGGTGTTGCTGTTCGAACCGATGGGCCGGGTTCAGGCGCAGATCGCGGTATTTGGTGCAGGCCACGTCGGTCGGGCGCTGGTACCCTTGCTGGCCGCCTTGCCGTGCCGGGTTCGCTGGATCGACTCACGCGAGCAGGAGTTCCCCGAGGCGATCCCTGCGGGGGTCAGCAAAATCGTCAGTGAAGACCCGGTCGATGAAGTCGACGACCTGCCCGTCGGCAGTTACTGCATCGTCATGACCCACAATCATCAACTGGACCTGGAGCTGACGGCGGCCATCCTTAAACGCAATGACTTCACCTGGTTCGGGCTGATTGGCTCGAAAACCAAACGGGCCAAGTTCGAGCACCGCCTGCATGAACGTGGTTTCACCCCGGAGCGGTTGCAGCGGATGCGCTGCCCGATGGGGATTGCCGAGGTGAAGGGCAAGCTGCCGATCGAGATCGCCGTGTCCATCGCCGCCGAAATCATTGCCACCTACAACGCCAGCTTTGGCCAGCACGACGCTGCCGCCAATGCTGGCCCCATTGCCCAACTGCTGCCGCCCTCGCGGCGCAGCCAAGCCAATTGACGAGAGCCTCATGAGCGCAAAACCCAACGCCTACCGTGCCGCCATCCTGCACAGCCTCGACGACCCCGCCGAAGTCGGTGTGGACGCGTCCTACCAGTACTTTGAAGACGGCCTGCTGGTGGTCGAAGATGGCAAGATCAGCGCCATTGGCCACGCCAGTGAATTGCTGCCTACACTGCCGGCCGACCTGAACGTGGTGCACTACGAGAATGCCCTGATCACCCCGGGCTTTATCGACACCCATATCCATTTCCCGCAGACCGGCATGATCGGCTCCTACGGCGAGCAGCTACTGGACTGGCTCAATACCTACACCTTCCCCTGCGAACGGCAGTTCGCCGACAAGGCCCATGCCGAGCAGGTCGCGAAGCGTTTCATCAAGGAACTGCTGCGTAACGGCACCACCACGGCGCTGGTGTTCGGCAGTGTCCACCCCGAATCGGTGGACGCCTTCTTCGAAGAGGCGCAGCGCCTGGACCTGCGGATGATCGCCGGCAAGGTGATGATGGACCGCAATGCACCGGATTACCTGACCGACACCGCCGAGTCCAGCTACCTGGACAGCAAGGCCCTGATCGAGCGCTGGCACGGCAAAGGTCGCCTGCACTATGCGGTTACCCCGCGCTTCGCCCCGACCAGCACGCCAGAACAACTGGCCTTGGCCGGGCAACTGCTGGGCGAGTATCCCGACCTGTACCTGCACACCCACCTGAGCGAAAACCTCAAGGAAATCGAATGGGTCAAGGCACTGTTCCCGGAGCGCAAGGGCTACCTGGATGTCTACGATCACTTCCAGTTGCTGGGCGAGCGCTCCGTCTTTGCCCATGGCGTGCACCTGTGCGACGACGAGTGCAAGCGCCTGGCGGAAACCGGCTCCGCCGTGGCCTTCTGCCCGACCTCCAACCTGTTTCTCGGCAGTGGCTTGTTCAACTTGCCGCAAGCCGAACAGCACAAGGTGAAGGTCGGCCTGGGCACTGACGTGGGCGCCGGCACCAGTTTCTCGCTGCTCAACACCCTCAACGAAGCCTACAAGGTCATGCAGCTTCAGGGCGCACGGCTCAACCCGTTCAAATCGTTGTACCTGGCTACCCTGGGCGGCGCCAGGGCCCTGTGCCTGGAGGAGCGCATAGGCAACCTCACGCCGGGCCGTGATGCCGACTTCGTGGTGCTCGACTACAACGCGACACCGCTGCTGTCCTACCGCCTGCAGCAGTCGAACAGCATCGAGGAGACACTGTTCGTGCTGATGACCCTGGGCGACGATCGCACCGTCCGCGAAACCTTTGCGGCCGGTCGCAGCGTGCATCAACGCTGAGCCGCTAAGGCTCGCGCGCCAGGCCGCGATACAGTGCGCCGCCGATCACTGCACCGATCAGCGGCGCCACCCAGAACAGCCAGAGCTGCTGGAGTGCCCACCCACCGACGAACAACGCCGGCCCGGTACTGCGTGCCGGGTTGACCGAGGTGTTGGTGATGGGAATCGAGATCAGGTGAATCAGCGTCAGTGCCAGGCCAATGGCGATGGGCGCAAAACCTGCCGGCGCCCGTGAGTCGGTCGCGCCCATGATGATCAGGATGAACATGGCGGTCATCACCACTTCACTGGCAAAACCGGCAGCCAGCGAGTAGCCGGCAGGCGAATGTTCGCCATAGCCGTTCGAAGCCAGGCCCGATGCCACATCAAACCCGGCCTTTCCACTGGCAATGTAGTAGATCAGCGCGGCCGCGATGACGGCACCAATCACCTGAGCAATGATGTAGGGCAGCAGTTCCTTGGCCGGAAATCGCCCACCCACCACCAACCCGACCGATACGGCGGGGTTCAAGTGACAGCCAGAAATGTGACCGATAGCGAAGGCCATGGTCAGCACCGTGAGCCCGAAGGCCATGGCGACACCGACCAGACCGATACCGCTGGGAAGAGACGCAGCAAGCACAGCACTGCCACACCCACCCAAAACCAGCCAGAACGTCCCGACCAGTTCAGCGCCCATGCGTTTGCTCAGGGGCATCGACATAGATCAATCCTCAAGTAGTTGCACGCGTAAAGCGCAAGCCCAACTGCTTGATGAAGGTTTGCGGTGAAGTTCAGTTGAGAATCTAGCAGAGGATGGCGTGAGCGCCAGTAATCACAGGCGTGCTGAAATCACTGGCGCCCACCCTGGCAGACGCATCAGCCTTTGGTCGAGGCCGCGCTGCCACGTTTCTTGGTCTGCAGCAGGTGCGAGAACACCGCATGCAGGTCATCGGACGCGCTGTCCTCATCGAGGTTGAGCTTGCTGTCGATATGGTCCATGTGGTGCATCATCAGGTTGACCGCAAGCGTCGCATCACGGGCTTCGATGGCGTCGATCAACTGCATGTGCTCGTCATAGGAGCAGTGCGAGCGGTTGCCGCTTTCATACTGGGCAATGATCAGCGAGGTCTGCGACACCAGGCTGCGCTGAAAGCTGATCAGCGGGGCATTGCCAGCAGCCTCGGCCAGCTTGAGGTGAAACTCGCCAGACAGGCGAATACCGGCGCCGCGGTCGCCCCGGGAAAAGCTGTCGCGCTCATCGCGCACCATTTGCCGCAGTTCGTTCAACTGCTCGACGGTAGCGTGTTGAACCGCAAGCTCGGTGATCGCCCGCTCGACCAGACGCCGGGAAAAGAACACCTGGCGGGCTTCTTCTACCGTGGGGCTGGCAACCACGGCACCCCGGTTGGGCCGCAGCAGCACCACGCTTTCATGGGCCAGACGCGACAGCGCGCGGCGAATGATGGTGCGGCTGACACCGAAAATCTCGCCCAGGGCTTCCTCGCTCAACTTGGTACCCGGCGCCAGACGCTGCTCGAGGATAGCCTCGAAAATATGTGCGTAAACGATGTCGTCCTGGGTGCCGCTGCGGCCGGCCTTGCCAACACGCGCGGGTTTCTTGAGGGGTTGCAGCTGTTCGTTCATGGATTCTCGGGCAGATAACCGGCAATTGGATCCGAACTGTAATACCGCACAGTAGGTCGTTGGCAAGCCGTGAATAGAAAATTTAAGGGAATCGGTACTGCCACATTGTACACAGCCAGCAGCAATTCTGCAGGTAGCGATAGCCTTTATAGCTGTATTGCCAAATAATATGCACACACAACATAAAACATTATTTGATTTATTTGTATACAAAAGCATAATCGCAGCGTGCAACTTCCTGACTTCAAGGTCAATAAAGCAGTCCGGTCGCCTGCCACCCTACCCTCTCACAGAGCCCCCCAGTGCGTGCGCAGGCCTGGCTCTGCAAAACAAGAAAAGACTTGAGGAGTACATGCTGTGGAAAGCCGCAAATCCGAAGCCCCTACGCTGGATCTTGCCCCACCGCTCGAAACGAGCTGGCTGGAGCGGATTTTCAAACTCAAGCTGCATGGCACCACCGTCAAGACCGAGCTGATTGCCGGCATGACCACCTTCATCACCATGGCGTACATCATTTTCGTCAACCCGAACATCATGGCCGATGCTGGGATCAACCATGGTGCGGCGTTCGTTGCCACCTGCATCGCCGCCGCCCTGGGCTGCCTGTTGATGGGCCTGTACGCCAACTGGCCGGTCGGCCTGGCACCGGGCATGGGCCTCAATGCATTCTTTACCTACACGGTCGTCGGCACCATGGGTTACACCTGGGAAGCGGCCCTGGGGGCGGTGTTCGTTTCCGGCGTGCTGTTCATGCTGCTGACCTTGTCACGCGTGCGCGAGTGGCTGCTCAACAGTATCCCGGTCAGCCTGCGCCACGCCATGGGTGCCGGGGTCGGGCTGTTTCTCGGGTTGATCGGCCTGAAAACCGCCGGCATTGTCGTCGACAGCCCTGCCACCCTGATCAAGCTCGGCTCGCTGCACGAACCCGCACCCCTGCTGGCCGCAGTGTGCTTCCTGATGATCGCGATACTCAGCTATCGACGGGTGTTCGGCGCCATCCTGATCAGCATCATCACTGTCACGCTGGCCGGCTGGGGCCTGGGGCTGGTCGAATACGGCGGCGTCTTCTCGTTGCCTCCCAGCCTCGCCCCCACCTGGATGGCCATGGATGTGGCCGGGGTGTTCAACGTCAGCATGATCAGCGTGGTCCTGGCGTTTCTGTTCGTGCACATGTTCGACACCGCCGGCACCCTGATGGGCGTCGCGCAGCGCGCCAACCTGGTGAACGCCGAGGGCCGCATCGAAAACCTTTCCCGCGCACTGAAAGCCGACAGCGCCTCCAGCGTCTTCGGCGCGGTGGTGGGTGTGCCACCGGTGACCAGCTACGTGGAGAGCGCGGCCGGGGTGGCCGCAGGCGGGCGCACCGGCCTGACGGCCGTGGTCGTTGGCCTGCTGTTCATCACGGCCATGTTCTTCGCCCCTCTGGCGGGCATGATCCCGGCCTATGCCACCGCTGGTGCCCTGATCTACGTGGCCATGCTGATGATGGGCAGCATGGCCCACATCAACTGGGATGAAGCCACCGACAGCATCCCGGCGATCGTCACCGCAATCATGATGCCCCTGACCTTTTCGGTTGCCGATGGCATTGCCTTGGGCTTCATCACCTATGTCGCCCTCAAGGCCGGCACCGGGCGATACAGGGAAATCTCGGCGAGCCTGTGGGTGCTGTGCGCCATTTTCATCGCCAAGTTCATGTTTTTGTAACGGTTGTACCGCAGTAAAAACGGCCTCGCCTTCGGGTGAGGCCTTCGCACATAAGGAGAAAATAAATGAGTGTGGAAACCTGGCTGTTGTTCTGTGGCGCGGCACTGATCGTCATTGCGATCCCCGGCCCGTTGTCCTTGCTGATGATCAGCAACAGCCTGAACTATGGCCTGCGTCGCTCCTACCCTGCGTTTCTCGGCGGTGTCATTGCGTCGATCTGCCTGCTCAGCGCCTCGGCACTGGGGCTGGGGGCGCTGTTGATGGCTTCGGAGCAGCTGTTCAGCGTCTTGAAGATTGTCGGTGGCCTTTACCTGTTTTACCTCGCCTGGCAAAGCTGGCAGCAATCGCGCCAACCCTCGCAGGGCGCCAATGTGCCTGAGGCCATGCCGACGCCAGGCTTTCGTGGCCTGTTTCTGCGCGCCTTTGCGCTGGGCGCGAGTAACCCGAAAGACATCCTGTTCTTCGCCGCCTTCCTGCCGCAGTTTCTCAGTGCAGAGCAGCCATTGCTCAGTCAATTGCTGGTCTTGATCGCCACCTGGACGGTGCTCGACCTGGGGTGCAAGCTGGCCTACGGCCTGGGTGCGCAAGGTGCCGCCCGCTACCTGCGCTCCGGCAAGGGGCAGAGTGGATTCAACCGGATCAGCGCCGGGCTATTCGGGGGCGCGGGCGTCGCCGCACTGCTGAGCCGCTAAACCACTGCCTGCCCCGCTGCCGCCTGGCGGCAACGGGGCAGAACCTCAGGCGAACTGCGGCCTGATAAAGACCAGCCCTTCATCCCTGCCAGAAGCACTGACGCGCTTGCCCGCCATCAGCACGACCAGCTCTTTCGCCGCCCGGGCCTGGCGCAACGCCTGGCGCGTCTCGGCATCCATCGACGTCATCAGTCGTTTCAGCGTGCTGGACGAGAGCGGGTACACATGCGACGCGTGCGTTGGCCTGACGATCACCAGGTAGAGCCGGTCTGAGCCGTTGCAACGCACCAGCAGTTGCCCCGGCCCGAAGGCCTGGTCACTGAAGACCTGGCCCACAGTGTAATAGTTTGCCGTCAGCACATCCCGGACAACCGCATGCAGCGGGGCCCGTGCAAACTGTTCCTCTGAAACCACAAACTCCACCGCGGTAAACCGGGCCGTTTCACTGTGCAAACTGAACCCTGCCCCTGCTGCCACCTCCGGACGACCGCGCAGCCACCCGAACGGGTCGACGACGGATGCGCCATTTTTAGTCAGCGGGTTATCCAGCACACCCAACAACAGGTCCAGCTTGAGGACGCCGGCAGCGGTCAGCTTGCCGTTTATGCTGGCCGACTCCATCAGGCGCCGAGAGAACTGCTTGGTGCTCTGATCGGTCAATTGCGGGAAACGGCGCTTGATGGTGTACATCATGTGATCAACGCGAAGCCCTGAACCGAGCGACCAGACGCCATTGACGCGCTGCATCCGATGATAACGCGGCAGAACGCCGTCCAGGCTCGGAGGCGGCTTGAGTACCGCACAGTCGGCCACGAGCTCAACCCCGTCGTCGAGCACCTCGTAGTACGCATTATCCACCTGGATCACACGCCGCGCTGTGTTTTGAGCGCTCACGAAAATGCCCGAGTTGCTGGCAGTTTCAATCAGCGGGCCATCAACCGGGGTACTCCAACTGCGCCAGTCGAACATCTGTTGAACCCTGGAAACCCCGTGAAGGGGTGCAATGACGGGTACTGTCGCGCCTGTCGCTGGCGGCAGATGCTCGATGCTCCAGAATGGCAAGTAGCCTCGGCTTTCGAAGTGCAGCGCAAGCGCCCACTCCTTTGCGGCTCGCTCGCCCTCGGTGAAATTGAAACGACGCAGGAACGCCTCGGCTGCTGCCTGCGATTGCCCGGGCTCCGCGCGCTGAATCATCTTCCAGGCCGGGTCCGGTGTGCGACCTGGCAGGAACTGCAAGGCCCACTCAGGAAAGCGTTTGTGCTGAACAAACTGATCGGCCAGCAAACGTGCCAGGTCGGGATCATCGGCCGGCAGGCTGAAACGCCGCAAGACCTGCGCGGCCTCATCAAGGGTAAAGCGACGGAAAACCTCCAGGATCGCCTCCAGCGTCCATTGCGATGGCAGCCCGAGCTGGTTTGCAAGCACTTGCACGTCTTCGCGCGTCACCGTCTGCAAACCTTGCTGGATAACTTCAGCCGGAGTTTGCGGTGCACCGCCGCGCAACCCCACGTCAAACGACACTTCTCCAGTGTCCCAAGATATTGCGCCGCACCGCAGGACCGTAGCCACGGCGTCGCGTTTCGACGATGCGCCAGGGTTCAAGGGCCACGCCACCCTTGTACTGGACCTGATAATAGCGGCCCCGCGTATCGGTAATGTAGTAGTGCGGGAAGCCGTCCGCGCCAACCTCACCCTCATACACGCCGTTAAAATCGCCATCGGTGCGCAAGGTCAGGTCTTTAGGCCGCTGCTTGAGCGCAAACGAGCGATCAATGACCCTGTTCGACAGCGGCGGCGCAGCACCGTGCAGCGCATCGTTACCCGCCAAGGCGATCCGCGTGGTGCTGACGTCAGAGGCATGAGGCAGCATTTTCCAGAGCTTGCCCAGCCCCTTGAACCCGTGCTTCATGTCACCCAAGGCCCCCAAGGTATTGAAGGCCGACGACAGTGCGTGCTGCACGGCCTTGGCGCGATCACCATCGGCCAGTGCCTTGATCGCCGAGGCCGACTCCTTGAGGGCAAAAAACGCACCCACCGCAAAGCTGGCCGGTGGAAATGGCAGTGTTACTGCCGTGGCAACCAACTCGACCCCAGTCCAGGTAATACGGCTGATCATGTCGGCCCGACCGAGCTCCAGGTCCGCCACATCGGTCATCTTGCGTTCGATTCGCTGGTCGTGGAAGGCCTTCTGCAGGTTCATGATCGGCGCACTCGACAGCACCGGCCCCGCAGCTGCGCCACGCCTGACGGCGTGCAGCCTGTAGGACATCCAACGACCCAGCTTGTGGCGCATGCGGTCCTTGTAATAATCCCCCATGCCGGCATGGGCCAGGGACGCCTCGAATGACTGGAACTCACGGAATGCCAGGCCATCCGGCGCATCGGGGGTGTACAACAAGGCGGGCTGCCCGGTGTTCTCCGGCGCCAGCATGACGTAGTTGCCTTCTACGGTTTCCACCGTCCCCAAGTGCTCGTTCATCCACGACAGATGGCCCAGGTACGCCAGCCAGGGGTACTCAGCGGTATTGAATACCGCCTCAAGATTGAAGTTCAGCAGATGCACCGGATGCGCCAGGCGTGTCGGCGCATCCTCGCGCTGAAAAGAACTCAATGTTTGACTCAACCAGGCGTACTGCTCGCCAGTGATCTGCCCCATCAGCTTGCTGCGCAGGGCTGCAACCGACATCTGCAACTGTGTCAGCGTGACACTGGCCTGTCGGCGGGTGGCATAGCCCTCGTGCTCAGGGTTTAGCAGCGTATCGCGCAGCACTTGAATGTAGCGGTCCGCCACCCATTGGCCGCGAATAGCGCCCGAGACGTTCTCCGGCCGCAGGGGCGAGAGGTCAACACCTTCCGGGCCTTCAAACGTCGCAGAAGTATCCAGCGTGGCTTGCGTCAGGCTGATCGAGTCGTCATAGCCATTGCGCAACAAGTGGGTGAACGTAGCCCGCTCCCGGGGCGAGGTGATAATGATCGTGTCCGGGTCGACCGTGCCCGCGGGTGTACCCAGCAGCTGATTGATTTTTTCCGTGGCCTGGGCTTTGACGAAGCTTTCAAAATCCGGAACCTGCAGCAAGGACTGCTCGGTAAACCGTTGCGAGGCAGCGGCGACCTGAGTCTCCAGTGCATGCAACTGCTGCCGCTCAGCCAGCGGCGCATCGCGGTACCAGGCCGGCGTGTGGGCGTCAAAGCGCGCCTGGGTGAGCTCGACATCTAGCGCGACCAGGCGTTGCAAGGCAGTCGGATAGTCGACCTGAGGCGAGAGCGTAAGAAAATCGGCCTCGGCAGCCGGCTTCTGCGCCAGGGCACTCAACACGTTGTCCAAGGCGTTACGCGCGGCTTGTGGAACGCGTGCCAACAGGTAGTCGCGCAGTGCCGGCACAGCGGTCCAACCGACAATTTCGTGCAACAAGCGGCGCTCATCCAGCACCTTCAGCCACGGCTCGCGGCCAGGCACATCTGGGGCATAAAGCAACAGGCCGGCAGCTTCGCCATCGGCCTGGGTCAAGCAAAAGACCATGACATCCGCCAACTCGGCGCCGTTGATCTTTAACAGGTAAGCCGTCGCACGAAGCGCCGTCTGCTCGACAAACGGTGTGTGCAACACCCCGACTGCCTGAACCTGATCCTCGGCCAGGATGCCTTGAAAACCCGCAGCGCAGAGCGAGGCCTGTAGCCGTAGCGACATCACGACCTGCATGCGCTGGAGAACACCTGGCGTGATCGCTTCACGCCACTGTCGAGAAAATGTGCTCCTCAGTTGCAGCGGGGCAAGCACTGGGGCAAGCGTTGCAGGGGTCAACCCTTCGAACACCTGCTCAACCGGCAGGCCTTGATACTGCAAGGTGCTGCCCGTGATGAAATCAGAGGCCTGGGCTTCATCCCCAGGATGCAGCCCGTACAGGGCCAGGCTGCTCAACGATGCCTGCTCGGTATAGACCTCACGGGTTACCGGCAAACGACGCTCGGTGGTGACCCACAGTTGATCGGGGTCCAGGTCAACGCCCAGCGCTTCGCGCAGGCGCAACGCCACCGTGACACGGGCAAATTGCTCTGGCGACTCGGCTTTACCCAGCGCCTGACACAGATCCTCCTGGGCGTATTGATAGGCCTGCAATTTGTCGACGTAGCGCTGCCGCTCTTCGGTACTGCACAGTTTCATCCAATACGGTAACTGCCGGTAGGCCTCATAGGCCGCGTGCTCTGCGTGCCACACCACGGCCATGCCGGGTGGGCCGTTGACGATGATCCGCTGGGTAGCCGCTGCCAGCGCTTCGAACAGCACCTGATACGACGCGAAGGTCGTGCGGCGGGTTTGCAGAATGTCGATGATATCTGCCTGCTGACACTTCAGTTGGGCCTGTACAACGTCAGTCAGCAGGTGGCCGACGATCTCCCGGCACTGCCATTCGATACGACGCTGGCCGTCCAGTGCGCGTTGATGGCTCAAGCTCAGCAAGCCCACCCATTGTTCACGGCGCGGCAAGAGTGCATCGAACAGTTCGCCCAATGAGCCATGGCTGGAAAGCCCGTCACCCGGCAGGTACAGCAGCGTCGGAACAGCGTCCGCCTGCGATGCATCGGCCACCGGTTGCCTGCGAAGAATGAATGCACCGGCCAGGTGCGCGGCCTCTGCCCCCTCGAACAACAGGCTAAGGCTGTAGGCAAAAAAAGCCCTGCGGCTGTCCGCCGGGGTCGAAAGCGCGCTGCTCAACAACGCCTGCTCGTCCTTACTCAAGCGCCGTGCCGCGTCGAGGTGCAACGCCTGCGCCAGGGCATCAGCCAGTTGCTGGTCGCGTGAGGTGTGCTCCGCTGTCGCGGCGTTCCAGTAGGCAGTGACTGCATCCCGATACAGATAACCCAGCTTGAGCGTCAACGTGTCGATGGCCCCCTCCAGCCCGCGCGTGCCGGCCATGCGCGTTCCGGGTTGATCATCCTCGCGACCATCGGCGTAAATCCCTGACAAGCCCTCGTCATACACCGTTGCGGCACCCACCAGGCGCTCGCGCATTACCTGCTCGAGGGTCTTGTTCGTCTGCAAGGTGCAGTGCTCCGGGTTATCCGTGAGCGAAAAGGTTTTTACCCAGGTGTTTCGCGCATCCAGTTCAAGCTGCGGGTATTGACGCTTGAGCTCATCATCAAAGGCCGTTGCGAGCAGCGGCACAATGTCCGGCAGCGCGTTGCCGTGTTGTGTCCAGAGCGCCGCAGCCTTTTCCAACGCTGCCAACGCCTCAGTGTTGCTGAGCAAGTGAGGAGGAATTGCTACATCCATGGTCTGTGTCCCTGCTATCGAATGGCGCCTGCACACCCTGCGCAAGCGACCCAGCCGACATTTCAAAACAGCCGCTCAAACCATGTGAGATAAATAATGCTTTTCCTTCAGGCAAAAAAAAGCCCGCAGTGTGAGCGGGCAAGGACCTACGAAGATTCTGTTGGCTGACCTGCTAGCTTCCGCGGTAGGTCGAGTAGCTGTAAGGCGAAATCAGCAATGGAACGTGGTAATGATCCTGCTCGGCACTGATGCCAAAACGCAGAACGACCACATCGAGGAACGCAGGCTCTGGCAACTTCACGCCGCGTGCACGGTAGTAGTCACCGGCACTGAACTGCAGCTGGTAGACACCGCTGCGGTAATCGTCACCCTGGAGCAACGGTGCGTCGCAACGACCATCGCTGTTGGTCAGGGCAGTGGTCACCAGCTCTAGCTGCTGGCCTTCGACGCGGTAGAGCTCGACCTTGATCGAGCTGCCAGGGCAGCCATGCGCGGCGTCCAGTACATGCGTGGTCAAACGTCCCATAAGGTTGCTCGCCTCTTCTTGATCTGTGGGCAAAAAATACCCGTATCGCACCGCATGCAAGCACGGCAGCGTACGGCTGTTGGATTATTAAGACATTTTTATTGAAAATTGTACACAATAATTCCGACTTCTTTGTTAGCTTAGCCGCCTCGCCCAGCAAAGAGGCCATCAGTCGCAAACCCAAGCAGAACAATGACGAGCACGTCATTATCTGACCATTCCGGCAGATTTATTGCAGGGGCATGGGGTGGCGGGCCAGGAAAGAAATGCGAAAAAACAGGCTTACAAACTGACAATAAAGTTGTATACAATCACTCCATCAGCGTGGTCGATACACCACACAGGCCACTCTACCCCCGTTTTCACGTACAAGAAGGAAGACTGCAGTGAGCGCTGATTATCCTCGCGACCTGATCGGTTACGGCAATACTCCACCCCATCCGCGCTGGCCGGGGAACGCCCGCATCGCTTTGTCTTTCGTGCTCAATTACGAAGAAGGTGGCGAACGCAACGTCCTCCACGGTGATAAAGAGTCGGAAGCATTTCTGTCTGAAATGGTTGCCGCCCAGCCGCTGCAGGGCGCACGCAACATGAGCATGGAATCGCTCTACGAGTACGGCAGCCGCGCAGGCGTCTGGCGCCTGCTCAAACTGTTCAAGGACACCGGCATTCCGCTGACCGTGTTTGCCGTGGCCATGGCCGCCCAGCGCCACCCGGACGTGATCCGTACCATGGTTGAAGCCGGCCATGAGATCTGCAGTCACGGCTACCGCTGGATCGACTACCAGTACATGGACGAGGCCCAGGAGCGCGAGCACATGCTCGAAGCGATCCGCATCCTCACCGAACTGACCGGCGAGCGCCCATTGGGCTGGTACACCGGCCGCACCGGGCCAAACACCCGCCGCCTGGTGATGGAGGAAGGTGGCTTCCTCTATGACAGCGACACCTATGACGACGACCTGCCCTATTGGGAACCCAACAACCCGACCGGCAAGCCACACCTGGTGATCCCCTACACCCTGGACACCAATGACATGCGCTTCACCCAGGTTCAGGGTTTCAACTGTGGCGAGCAGTTCTTCCAGTACCTCAAGGACGCGTTCGACGTGCTGTATGCCGAAGGTGCCGAGGCACCGAAGATGCTCTCCATCGGCCTGCACTGCCGCCTGGTCGGCCGCCCTGCCCGGTTGGCAGCCCTCAAGCGCTTTGTCGAATACGCACAAAGCCATGAGCAGGTCTGGTTTGCCCGGCGCGTGGACATCGCCCGCCACTGGCATGCCACCCACCCTTTCAACGCCGAGAACGCAAAATGACCGACTTCAAGACGCTGAAGCCTTCGATCCTCGACCGCACTGCGTTCGTCGAAGCTTTCGCCGATATCTACGAACATTCGCCATGGGTTGCCGAGAAGGCATTCGACCTGGGCCAGCGCCAGGAGCTGGACCAGATCGAAAATCTGCACCAACGCATGAGCGATATCCTGTTGAGCGCCGACCCTGCCAGCCAGCTGGCACTGGTCAACGCTCACCCGGACCTGGCCGGCAAAGCGGCCGTCCAGGGCCAACTGACCGAAGCCAGCACTCACGAACAGGCTGGCGCCGGTATTCACCAATGCACGGCCGAAGAGTTCCAACGCTTCACCGAGCTGAACGACGCCTACAAAGCCAAGTTCAAGTTTCCCTTCATCATGGCGGTAAAAGGCAGCAACCGGCATCAGATCCTCGCCGCGTTCGAAACGCGCATCCATAACTCGGTCGAGGCCGAGTTCAAGGAAGCGCTGGCGCAGATCAACCTGATCGCCCTGTTCCGATTACTGCAGCTTTAGTGAGCGTGGCCCGAGTGCGCTCATGAACGCAGCGCGTACCCAGGGCCTTGCAAACATCCCCAGCCACCCATTCAAGGCAGACAAGAAAAAATGAAAGCATACGCCGTACCCTTCGAGAAATTCGTCAACCTGGCCGACGCGCGCCTGGGCACCAAGATCGTTTCGGTCACCGATGAGTGGTTCGCCGCTGCCGAGCGCCTGTTCCAGCCGACACCGGCCGTGTGGAAGGAGGGTGTGTTCGACGACAACGGCAAGTGGATGGACGGCTGGGAAACGCGCCGCAAGCGTTTCGAAGGCTTCGACAGCGCGGTGATCCGCCTGGGCGTTCCCGGCACCATCAAGGGCGTCGACATCGACACCTCGTTCTTCACTGGCAACTTCCCACCTTCGGCGTCCCTGGAAGGCTGCTTCGTCGCTGAAGGCGACCCGACCGAACAAACCCAGTGGGTTGAAGTGCTGTCGGCCGTCGAGCTGCAAGGCAACAGCCACCACTACCACGAAATCAACAACGACCAGGCCTTCAGCCACCTGCGCTTCAACATCTACCCGGACGGCGGTGTTGCCCGTCTGCGTGTCTACGGCGTGCCATTCCGTGACTGGTCGGCAGTAGGCGACAACGAGCAAGTCGACCTGGCAGCAGCGTTGAACGGTGGCCGTGCCCTGGCCTGCTCCGACGAACACTTCGGCCGCATGAGCAACATCCTCAACCCGGGCCGTGGCATCAACATGGGCGACGGCTGGGAAACCGCGCGCCGCCGCACCCCAGGCAATGACTGGGTCATCGTTGCCCTGGGCCATGCCGGCGTGGTCGAGCAGGTTGTCGTCGACACCCTGCACTTCAAAGGCAACTACCCCGACAGCTGCTCGATCCAGGGCGCATTCGTCAAGGGCGGTACCGACAGCCAGATCGAAACCCAGAGCCTGTTCTGGCGCGAACTGCTGCCAAGCCAGAAGCTGCAGATGCACGCCGAGCACAGCTTCCAGGAGCAGATCAATGACCTGGGGCCGATCACCCACATCCGGATCAACGTGTTCCCGGATGGCGGTATCAGCCGTCTGCGCGTACTGGGCAAAGTCGCGAAGTAAGCGCTGCCCCTGATCACCCACAACGCCGGCTCCCGAGAGCCGGCGTTGTGGGCAAGAGCGACAGCCCCAACAACATAGAATTAGAGACAGATCCGCATGCGCACTTTAGTGATTGAGCCCTTGACCAAAGAAGCCTTCGCCCCCTTCGGTGACGTGATCGAAACCGACGGCAGCGACCACTTCATGATCAACAACGGCTCGACCATGCGCTTCCATCGTCTGGCCACGGTAGAAACCGCGCAGCCCGACGACAAGGCGATCATCAGCATCTTCCGCGCCGACGCGCTGGAAATGCCCCTGACCGTCCGCATGCTGGAGCGCCATCCGCTGGGCAGCCAAGCGTTCATTCCGCTGCTCGGCAATCCCTTTCTGATCGTGGTCGCGCCACTTGGCGATGCACCTGTATCGGGCTTGGTCCGTGCCTTTGCCAGTAATGGCAGGCAGGGCATTAATTACCATCGCGGCGTCTGGCACCACCCGGTGCTGACGATCGAAAAGCGGGATGACTTCCTGGTGGTTGATCGCAGTGGTTCCGGCAACAACTGCGACGAACATTTCTTCAATGAGGATGAGCTGCTGATCCTCAACCCCCACCAATAAGAGAAGACTGATCATCGGAAATCGGTGATCGGAAAGAGGTACATACTGTGGAAGCACATCTGTTCGAGTGGCTAAACCTGAGCGTGCGCTGGGTTCACATGATCACCGGTATCGCCTGGATCGGTGCATCGTTCTACTTCGTCTGGCTGGAAAACAACCTGAACCGCGCCAACCCGCGCGAGGGCCTGTCGGGTGACCTTTGGGCCATCCACGGCGGTGGTATCTACCACCTGGAAAAATACAAGCTGGCTCCACCGAAAATGCCGGAGAACCTGCACTGGTTCAAATGGGAAGCGTATTTCACCTGGCTGTCGGGCGTGGCCCTGCTGTGCGTGGTGTTCTACTCCAACCCAACCCTGTACCTGCTGGCACCGGGCAGCGGCCTGAGTGGCGCAGAAGGCGTGGCCATTGGTGTCGGCTCGTTGATCGCCAGCTGGTTCATCTACGACTTCCTCTGCGACTCGCCACTGGGCAAACGCCCTGCCCTGCTGGGCCTGGTACTGTTCGTGCTGGTTATCGCGGCCTGCTTCGGCTTCAGCCAGGTGTTCAGCGGCCGTGGTGCGTACCTGCACACCGGTGCGATCATCGGCACCATCATGGTCGGTAACGTGTTCCGCATCATCATGCCGGCCCAGCGTGCGCTGGTCGCGGCCATCGAGCAGAACCGCACCCCCGATCCAGTGCTGCCGGCCAAGGGTCTGTTGCGCTCGCGTCACAACAACTACTTCACCCTGCCGGTGCTGTTCATCATGATCAGCAACCACTTCCCGAGCACCTACGGCAGCCAGTACAACTGGTTGATCCTGGCGGGTATCGCGGTGGCTGCGGTGTTGGTACGTCACTACTTCAACACCCGTCACGACAGCAACAAGTTCGCCTGGACCCTGCCTGTCGGCGCCCTGGCAATGATCTGCCTGGCCTATGTCACCGGCCCTTCGCCGATGCCGAAAGCGCCTGAGCAGGCCGCAGCGAAAATCGAGTACCAACCGCTGCCGGAAACCGCACTGGGCGGCAAGACTGCTGCTGAGAAAGCCGCCGAGCCGGCGCCAGCCAAAGTCGAGGAAGCGGCCAAGCCTGCCACCGCCTCGGTAGAAACCTCGAACTTCGACAAGATCCACAATGTCATTCAGGAACGCTGCACCGTGTGCCACTCGGCCAAGCCGACCAGCCCACTGTTCAGCACTGCGCCGGCGGGCGTGATGCTCGACACCCCGCAACAAATCCAGCAACTGGCACCGCGCATCCAGGCCCAGGCCGTTGCCAGCCAGATCATGCCGTTGGGCAACATCACTCAGATGACCCAGCAAGAACGTGAACTGATCGGCGCCTGGATCGCCAAGGGCGCTCCAACCAACTGATGCACCGGGCGGCTCGCAAGAGCCGCCCACCGGCGTCCTGCTCGGCGTCGCAGAACAATGAACAATAAAAACAAAACCGAGGTGTTGCATGTCAAAGTCACGCAAGGCGTCCATACCCGTTGCGCCCCCACGACAGCCACTGCCACTGCCGCAACTCATCCTGGTGGGTCTGCAACACGTATTACTGATGTATGGGGGCGCCATCGCGGTGCCGCTGATCATTGGCCAGGCCTGTGGCCTGACCCGTGAAGAAGTCGCCTTTCTGATCAATGCCGATCTGTTGGTTGCCGGTGTCGCTACCGTCATTCAGTCGTTCGGCATTGGTGCCGTGGGTATCCGCATGCCGGTCATGATGGGCGCCAGCTTCGCCGCCGTCGGCAGCATGGTCGCCATGGCCGGAATGCCCGGTGTAGGCCTGCAGGGAATATTCGGTGCGACCATCGCTGCCGGCTTCTTCGGCATGCTGATCGCGCCGTTCATGTCCAAGGTGGTGCGGTTCTTCCCGCCTCTGGTAACCGGTACCGTGATCACCTCCATCGGCCTGTCGCTGTTCCCGGTCGCGGTGAACTGGGCCGGTGGCGGCGCCAGTGCCGCACCCTTCGGCTCACCGGTCTACCTGATGGTTGCTGGCCTGGTGCTGGCAATCATCCTGCTGATCAACCGTTTCATGCGTGGTTTCTGGGTCAATGTGTCAGTGCTGATCGGCATGGGCGTTGGCTACATGCTGGCCGGCTCCATCGGCATGGTCGACCTTTCCGGGCTGGACCAAGCGCCGTGGCTGCAGGTGGTGACGCCCCTGCACTTTGGCATGCCGACATTCAGCCTGGCGCCAATCCTGTCCATGTGCCTGGTGGTGGTGATCATTTTCGTTGAGTCCACCGGCATGTTCCTCGCACTGGGCAAGGTCACCGACCGTGAAGTCACCCCGGGCATGCTCCGTCGCGGCCTGTTGTGTGATGCTGGTGCGTCCTTCATCGCGGGTTTCTTCAACACCTTCACCCACTCCTCGTTTGCCCAGAACATCGGCCTGGTGCAAATGACCGGTGTGCGCTGCCGGTACGTCACCATCGTTGCAGGCGCCTTCCTGATCATGCTCAGCCTGCTGCCCAAAGCTGCATTCCTGATCGCCTCGATTCCGCCCGCCGTTCTGGGGGGGGCCTCCATTGCCATGTTCGGCATGGTAGCCGCCACGGGTATCAAGATTCTTCAGGAAGCCGACATCGGCGACCGCCGCAATCAGTTGCTGGTGGCCGTCAGCGTCGGCATGGGCTTGATCCCGGTGGTACGTCCGGAGTTTTTTGCACAAATGCCACAGTGGATGGAGCCCATCACCCACAGCGGAATCGCCATGGCCACCGTGAGTGCGCTGATCCTGAACCTGCTGTTCAACATCCTCGGTGGTGTCGAGCGCGCAGCCCATAACGAAACCGCCCACCAGCATTGAACCGGCGGGCGGCGCTCGCCGCCCGGCATACCTCGAGCACGACCGTCGACCCGTAGAAGCGGGTCGATCGGGGCGCTTTGCGCCAAAAAACCGCAAACAAACAATAACAACAGCCGGGAATCACACCATGAAACGGATCACTTCATCTCTCCTGCTGGGCGGCGGACTGCTGGCAGCCTTGCCTGCAGTCGCGGGAGACATGCTGCTCTGGCAAACCAACAGCATCAGCTACCTCTACGGCAAAGACTTCACCGTCAACCCCGCCATCCAGCAAACGGTGACCTTCGAGCACGCCGACAAATGGAAATACGGCGACAACTTCCTGTTCGTCGACAAGACCTTCTACAACGGCGCAACCGACCGTAACAAAGGCAACAACACCTACTATGGCGAATTCAGCCCTCGCCTGTCGTTCGGCAAGATCTTCGACCGCAAATTCGAGTTCGGCCCAATCAAGGACGTGTTGCTGGCCATGACCTATGAGTCTGGCGAAGGTGATAACGAGGCCTACCTGATCGGCCCGGGCTTTGACCTGGCAGTTCCCGGCTTCAACTACTTCACCTTGAACTTCTATCAGCGCAACACCGAGGGCAGCCGCCCAGGCGATCGCGTATGGCAGATCACACCGACGTTCTCCTACACCATCCCCGCAGGCAAGTCCGACATCCTCGTCGACGGCTACATGGACTGGGTCGTTGACAACGACAGCACTCGCCGTGGCACCTACCACGCCAACCTGCACCTTAACCCACAGGTCAAATACGACCTGGGCAAAGCCTTGAACCTGGGCGCCAAGCAGCTTTACGTGGGCGTGGAGTACAGCTACTGGAAAGACAAGTACGGCATCGAGGACACCCAGCGCTTTGACACCAACGAGAGCGTCACCAGCTTCCTGGTGAAAATGCACTTCTAAAAGCTGACTGAGTGCACAGTATCAACCCCTTGCGCCCCTGAACAGGACACTCAAGGGCCGGCGCGCCAGCCCCACGCTGCGCGCCCTTCAATCGAGGGCAGGCCGCATCCTGCCCTCGTTTGCTGACGGCTCAGTCAATATCGCCGTCAGTCGGCGCCTCTGCGCACCTCCACCTCGCGGCATCCATCACTTCAGCGTGGACAGCTATCCGCCCAGCCAGTAATCTGCGCGCCCTTTTATACAGGGCAAGACTGCATGCGCCCGGGTTTGCTGAGCCACCCGTCAACAAATACAGGCGCTCGACAGACGCCTCGCCCGCTTGAAGCGCCTCTTTTCCATCGGTTCACAGCACGGTCGAACACGCTGATTGCGCGCGCCCCGAAAGGTTGGCGCAACCCTTGCTGTATCGCTGCACCGAACCGAAAAACCGACCATTAAGTCAACAAACGGCATCACTCGAGAATGCCGACAACAGAACAACGAGAAATCAACCTTTGGGAGCACACCATGCGTACCCGTAATAGCCTGATCCTCGCCGGTGGCCTGCTGGCTGCCAGCAGCGCCATGGCCGGCGACCTGCTGCAATGGCAGAACAACAGCCTGACCTACCTGTACGGCAAGGATTTCACCGTTAACCCGGAGATCCAGCAAACCTTTACCTTTGAACATGCGGACGCCTGGAAGTACGGCGACAACTTCCTGTTCATCGACAAGATCTTCTACAACGGCAAGAAAGACTCGAACGCCGGCCCTAACACCTACTACGGCGAATTCACCCCTCGCCTGTCGTTCGGCAAGATCTTCGACCAGAAACTTGAGTTCGGCCCGGTGAAGGACGTGCTGCTGGCCATGACCTACGAGTTCGGTGAAGGCGACAACGAGTCGTACCTGATCGGCCCGGGCTTCGACCTGGCGATTCCAGGCTTCGACTATTTCCAGTTGAACTTCTACCAGCGCAACACCGAAGGTAGCCGCGCAGGCGATAACGTCTGGCAAATTACCCCGGTATGGTCCTACACCATCCCGATGGGCAAATCCGACGTTCTGATCGATGGCTACATGGACTGGGTCGTGGACAACGACGAAACCCGCAACCGTGGCACCTACCACGCCAACCTGCACTTCAACCCACAGATCAAATACGACCTGGGCAAGGCCTTGAGCCTGGGTGAGAAGCAGTTGTACGTGGGTGTCGAATACGACTACTGGAAAGACAAGTACGGTATCAAAGACACCCCAGCCTTCGACACCAACCAGAACACCACCAGCCTGCTGGTCAAAGTGCACTTCTGATCGGTTGAGCCGCGACAGCCAGGGCCAAAGCGTTTAACAGCGCAGCCCTGGCACGTATCCAGATAATTGCGGCACGCCCAAGCACATGCTGTCATGAGCATTTAAAACGAACGGCCAGACAACTGGACGCTGTAAAAACACAAGTTTGTCTTTTCAGTTATACGCTTCCTGCCAATGTACAACTCACGACAATAGTCAAACACGTTACATAAATAGCGCGCGAAATGCGCCTGCGCATGATTTACCAGACAGTGCGCAAACGGCGGTATGCCACTCCGAATGCCAGCGTCGGCAACAATAGGCCGACGACAATCAAGCCAGTCATCACGACGGGTTTATCGAGTAATTTCAGGACATCGATCACCAGCGATCCAAGGCAGACTGCGAGCGCCAGTATTGGCACTGTCCAACGGCTAAACCTTTCCCATTGCGGAAAAAGCAAATGCGCGTTGAAGGTCAATAGCAAACAAAGGCACAACCATGCCAATGCCGCAAACATATAAATGCTCAAATGAACTACACCGTAGGCCACGGCACTACCGAGCATAAGAGGCTCCCTGACGCGACACGATATCGCGAACAACTTTTATTATCATTCACGCCATCCATGTGCGTGTGTTGCAGCCGCCGAGCGTAGTTCAGTTTTTCATCCATGCCTAGCAATGCATTGACGTTTTTTTCTCTTTGAGCCTGTTATGTTTCACCGCTGCCATGAACACACGACACAACACCGCCGCTGATGCGGCTGCAATACTGCTTTGCCTGCAAAGGCCAGGGCTTCAAGAAAGACAAAAGGAATTCATATGCGCGTTCCACAATCAGCGCCCCAGCGCTACCTCTTGCTACTGACCTCAGTATGGCTTGCGGTTTTTCTGCTCACCCGAGGCGTGCTGTTTTTCAGCCACTTGAACGAGGCCGGGAGCAATGTCTTCTCGATCTTCGGTATCGGGCTGCTGTACGACCTGAGCTTCCTGCTCTATGCCGCACTGCCACTGGGCCTTTACCTGCTGCTGTGCCCTGCGCGGCTGTGGCGCTCGCGAGCACATCAGGGGTTCCTGCAGGGCATCATGGTGTTGAGCGTGTTCGTGATGCTGTTCACTGCTGTTGCCGAATGGCTGTTCTGGGACGAGTTCGGCGTGCGCTTCAACTTTATTGCTGTCGACTACCTGGTCTATTCCGATGAAGTGTTGAACAACATCCTCGAGTCCTACCCGATCGGCCTGCTGCTGAGCATCCTGGCCGTTATCGCCATTGCCCTGAGCCTGGCACTGCGCGCACCGCTCAAGCGGGCCCTGAATGCACCGGTGCCCGCTTTTCGCCAGCGCCTGATGAGCTTTGCCGTACTGGCCGTGCTGGCAGGGCTGTGCGTGCAGGTGATCGACCAGGACCGCCCGCGTGGCCAAGGCGGCAATGCCTACCAACATGAATTGGCCAGCAACGGCCCTTACCAGTTCTTCGCCGCGTTCCGCAACAACGAACTCGATTACCCGCAGTTCTATAGCAGCCTGCCTGAGCAGGATGTCAACGCGCAGATCCAGAGCGAGCTGCGCCAACCCGATGCGAGTTTCGTCGGCAAGGAACCCCTGGATATTCGCCGTACCATCACCAGCAACGCACCGGCGCGTACACCCAACGTGGTCCTGGTGACCATCGAGAGCTTCAGCGCCAAGTACATGGGCAGCAACGGCGATAACCGCAACCTGACCCCAAACCTGGATGCGCTGCGCAAACAGAGCCTGTACTTCAACAACTTCTATGCCACTGGCACCCGCACCGACCGTGGCCTGGAGGCCATTACCCTGTCGATTCCGCCAACCCCTGGCCGCTCGATCGTCAAGCGCGTGGGCCGTGAAAGCGGCTTCGCCAGCCTTGGCCAGCACATGAGTGAAGCGGGCTACGACAGCGTGTTCGTCTATGGTGGCCGTGGCTACTTCGACAACATGAACGCGTTCTTCAGCGGCAACGGCTACCGGGTTGTTGACCAGAGCAGCGTGAAAGAAAGCGACATCAGCTTCAAGAACGCCTGGGGCATGTCCGACGAAGACCTCTACAACCAGGCCATGCAGCTGGCAGACGCCGATTTCGCCAATCAGGTGCCGTTCTTCCTGCAACTGATGACGACCTCCAACCACCGCCCGTACACCTACCCCGACGGCCGTATCGATATCCCGTCTGGCGATGGCCGTGAAGGTGCGGTGAAATACACCGACTACGCCATCGGTCGTTTCCTTGAGCAGGCCCGCAGCAAGCCGTGGTTCGACAACACCCTGTTCATCTTCGTTGCCGACCATACCGCTGGCAGCGCAGGTAAAGAGGACCTGCCGGTGCGCAACTACCAGATCCCGCTATTCATCTACGGGCCGAAGTTGATCGAAGCGCGTGAGGAATCGAAACTGGCCAGCCAGATCGACCTGGCGCCTACCCTGCTTGGCCTGTTGAACATGAGCTACACCTCGACGTTCTTCGGCCGCAACCTGATGCTTGAAGACACACTGCCACCGCGCGTACTGATTGGTAACTACCAGCACCTGGGCCTGTTCGATGGCCAGGACCTGGCCATCCTCAGCCCTCGCGACGGCCTGCGCCTTCATGAGCAGGCCCTGGGCGAAAGCCGTGAGGTGGTGGGGGACAGCAACAACCCGCTGATCAAGCGCGCCATTACCTACTACCAGGCAGCCAGCTACGGCTTCAAGCACCACCTGCTCGACTGGGTGCCTGAAGACAGCGAAAAGACAGCCGGTAAAAACTGACTGAGCTGACGCGGCGCCCGAGAACAGGGCGCCGCCCTTAGCCTCTTGCAGCCCGCCAGAGCTTGCTGGCCAGCGATACCACGGCCAGTACGGCGGCACCGGCAAGAATACCGATGCCAGCATTGAGCAGGCTTGAGGTCAGTACCCCGCCCCGCCCTTCACTGAAGGCTTCGACGGCATGATGCAGCGGCGCAACGCCATGCACCAGAATCCCGCCCCCGACCAGAAACATCGCCGCCGTGCCAACGACCGACAGCCCCTTCATCAAGTACGGTGCTGCCTGCAGAATGCCCTTGCCGATCGTCTGGGCGGCACGCCCGGTTTTGTGCGTGAGCCACAGGCCAAAGTCATCCAGCTTGACGATACCGCCAACCAGCCCGTACACCCCTACGGTCATGACAAAGGCAATACCCGACAACACGACGATTTGCTGTGTCAACGGCGCGCCAGCGACCGCACCCAGGGTAATGGCGATGATTTCCGCCGACAGGATGAAGTCGGTACGCACGGCACCTTTGATCTTGTCCTTCTCATAGGCCACCAGATCGACTGAAGGGTCGGCCACCGCTTCACTCAGGGCGGCATGCCCGGCATCGTCCTCGGCTGCACTGTGAAGAAATTTATGCGCCAGCTTCTCGAACCCCTCAAAACACAAGTAGGCGCCGCCGACCATCAACAATGGGGTCACCGCCCACGGAATGAAGGCGCTGATTGCCAACGCCGCAGGCACCAGAATCACCTTGTTCAGTAGCGAGCCCTTGGCCACGGCCCATACCACGGGCAACTCCCGGTCGGCGCGCACGCCACTGACCTGCTGAGCATTGAGCGCCAGATCGTCACCCAAAACCCCGGCGGTCTTTTTCGCCGCTACCTTGGTCATCACCGAGACATCGTCCAATACGGTGGCGATATCATCGATCAGCACCAGTAGACTGCTTCCTGCCATGCTTGCGTATCCAGAGAGTTGAAAGGCCCAAAGCATAGCGTGACTGTGCGTGAAAGTGGCAGCCTTGAGCCTCGCGCAAACCCGGTGCTACCATGCGCCACCGCCTGCCCAGGCCTGGGCCGCCTGCGGCCCGACACAAGGAACAGCGCCAATCATGAGCAGCATTCGCGAGCGCAACAAAGAGCTGATCCTGCGCGCAGCCAGCGAAGAATTCGCCGAAAAGGGCTTCGCCGCCACCAAGACCAGCGACATCGCGGCCAAGGCCGGGCTACCCAAGCCCAACGTCTACTACTACTTCAAGTCCAAGGAAAACCTCTACCGCGAGGTGCTGGAAAGCATCATCGAGCCAATCATGCAGGCCTCCACCCCGTTCAATGCCGAGGGTGAGCCTGAGGAGGTGCTGAGCGCCTACATTCGCTCAAAAATCCGCATATCGCGCGACCTGCCCTTTGCCTCCAAGGTCTTCGCCAGTGAAATCATGCACGGTGCGCCGCACCTGAGCCCGACACAGGTCGAGCAACTCAACCTGCAGGCCCGGCACAACATCGCGTGCATTCAGCGCTGGATCGACCGCGGCCAGATCGCCCCGCTCGACCCACACCACCTGATGTTCAGCATCTGGGCCGCAACCCAGACCTACGCCGATTTCGACTGGCAGATCTCCGTCGTCACCGGCAAAGCCAAGCTGGACGATGCCGACTATGAGGCCGCGGCACAGACCATCATTCGCCTGGTACTCAAGGGCTGCGCCCCCGACGCGCACACCACCGGTTGATCTGGGAGCAGTTCACCAGACGGGCGCCGCGCACGCGCTGACAACCCTCCGCTACCCTCAGGCTGCCACGCCCGCATCCGCGGTCAGCCCAACCTCCTCGATCGCACTGATCGCGCACTGTTCGTCGATGTCCGAGGTATCACCGCTGATACCGATCGCTCCCAGCACCACGCCCCTCTGATCACGGATCAGCACCCCACCCGGCGCCGGAACCACGGCGCCCTGGCCCAGGCCATTGAGCGCCGCGAAAAACGCCGGGCGCTGCTGCGCGTCCAGCGCCAGCAAGCGCGAGCCCTTGCCCAGGGCAATGGCGCCCCAGGCCTTCCCCATTGCCACCTGCGGACGCAGCAGGCTGGCACCGTCTTCACGTTGCAGGGCCAGCAGATGACCACCGCTGTCGAGCACCGCAATGGTCAAGGGTGCAGCCGAGATCTTGCGCCCGGCGGCAATGGCGCCGTTTACCAGGCTGACAGCGACTTTCAAGGTCAGAGCGTTCATGGACAGGTCCTCTTGTTGTTAGAAGCCCAGAGGGGCAAGTGAAAATCCAATACGACAAATAGAACACAATGGAGAATATTTTTGTATACAATAATTTTCGCCAGATGATCACAATCGGACAAAATGCCTTTTCTAGCGGCACGACGAGCAAAGCACTGGCAGCCGATGAAAATGGATTGACCAGAGCCACATACCGTGAATACACTCTGACGCAAAGCAATTTGTATACAATTACAAAACCAATGAGGCACAAAACCATGAGCAAAATGAGAGCAATTGATGCAGCCGTTCTGGTGATGCGCCGCGAAGGTGTTGAAACCGCTTTTGGCATCCCGGGCGCAGCGATCAACCCGCTGTACTCGGCGTTGAAAAAAGTCGGCGGTATCGATCACGTCCTCGCTCGCCACGTTGAAGGCGCCTCGCACATGGCCGAGGGCTACACCCGTACCAAGGCCGGCAACATCGGCGTGTGCATCGGCACCTCCGGCCCAGCCGGTACCGACATGGTCACCGGCCTGTACAGCGCCTCGGCAGACTCGATCCCGATCCTCTGCATCACCGGCCAGGCACCTCGCGCTCGCCTGCACAAGGAAGACTTCCAGGCCGTCGACATCACCAACATCGTCAAGCCGGTAACCAAGTGGGCGACCACCGTTCTGGAACCCGGCCAAGTGCCTTACGCCTTCCAGAAAGCCTTCTATGAAATGCGTTCCGGTCGCCCAGGCCCGGTACTGATCGACTTGCCGTTCGACGTGCAGATGGCCGAAATCGAATTCGACATCGAGGCCTACCAGCCACTGCCCGTGCAC
The DNA here is from genome assembly GCF_056279025.1 of Pseudomonas sp. TE3910. Lineage (NCBI taxonomy): Bacteria > Pseudomonadati > Pseudomonadota > Gammaproteobacteria > Pseudomonadales > Pseudomonadaceae > Pseudomonas > Pseudomonas sp. TE3910. Next base: position 4,934,433 of record NZ_JBWBQN010000001.1, on the reverse strand, counting down.
AAGCCTGCGGCCAACCGCGTGCAGATCGAGAAGGCCCTGGCCATGCTCGACAGCGCAGAGCGCCCACTGCTGGTCGCCGGTGGCGGCATCATCAACGCCGACGCCAGCGAGAAACTGGTTGAGTTCGCTGAACTGACCGGCATTCCCGTGATTCCAACCCTGATGGGCTGGGGCATCATCCCTGACGATCACCCACAGATGGTCGGCATGGTCGGTTTGCAGACCTCGCACCGCTACGGCAACGCCACCCTGCTGAAGTCCGACATGGTGCTGGGTATCGGTAACCGCTGGGCCAACCGCCACACCGGTTCCGTGGACGTCTACACCGAAGGTCGTCGCTTCATCCACGTCGACATCGAGCCCACCCAGATCGGCCGCGTGTTCAACCCGGACCTGGGTATCGTCTCGGACGCGGGCGCCGCGCTGGACATGTTCCTGGAAGTGGCCCGCGAGTGGAAAGCCGCCGGCAAGCTCAAGTGCCGTGGCGAGTGGCTGAAAGACTGCCAACAGCGCAAAGCCAGCCTGCACCGCAAGACCCACTTCGACAACGTGCCGGTCAAGCCACAGCGCGTATACGAGGAAATGAACCAGGTGTTCGGCAAAGACACCTGCTACGTCAGCACCATCGGTCTGTCGCAGATCGCCGGCGCCCAGTTCCTTCACGTCTACAAGCCACGTCACTGGATCAACTGTGGCCAGGCCGGCCCACTGGGCTGGACCATTCCGGCCGCGCTGGGTGTGGTCAAGGCTGATCCGACCCGCAAGGTGGTCGCACTGTCCGGCGACTATGACTTCCAGTTCATGATCGAAGAACTGGCCGTCGGCGCGCAGTTCAATCTGCCTTACGTCCACGTACTGGTGAACAACTCCTACCTGGGGCTGATCCGTCAGGCCCAACGTGGCTTCGAGATGGATTACTGTGTACAGCTGGCGTTCGAGAACCTCAACGCGCCGGAGCTCAACGGCTACGGTGTTGACCACGTTGCTGTGGTTCAAGGCCTGGGTTGCAAGGCGATCCGCGTCTTTGAGCCGGGCGAGATTGCACCAGCCCTGCTCAAGGCCCAGAAGATGGCCGAAGAGTTCCGGGTACCGGTTGTGGTCGAGGTGATTCTCGAGCGTGTGACCAATATTTCCATGGGTACCGAAATCAACGCCGTCAACGAATTCGAAGACCTGGCGCTGGTCGGCAACGATGCACCGACTGCGATTTCGCTGCTCGACTGATCGCACAAGCGGCCCCTGCCCTCGTGGCAGCGGGCCCTACTTTGCAAGGAGACAACCATGCCACGTTTCGCCGCCAACCTGTCCATGCTGTTCACCGAACAGGACTTCCTCGACCGCTTCAAAGCGGCCGCCGATGCCGGGTTCACCGGGGTCGAATACCTGTTCCCGTACGATTACAGCTCGGCTGAAATCAAGCAGCAACTGGACGCCAACGGCCTGACCCAGGTGCTGTTCAACCTGCCGGCCGGCGACTGGGCCAAGGGTGACCGCGGAATCGCCTGCGACCCGGCCCGTGTTGAAGAATTCCGTGCCGGTGTCGACCTGGCCATCGCTTACGCCAAGGTACTGGGCAACACCCAGGTCAACTGCCTGGCCGGCATTCGCCCACAAGGCCCGGATTGCGCCACGGTGAAGAAAACCTTCATCGACAACCTGAAGTACGCGGCCGACAAACTCCAGGCCGAGGGCATCAAGCTGGTGATGGAGATGATCAACACCCGCGACATCCCCGGCTTCTACCTGAACACCACCCAACAGGCGCTGGAAATCCAGGACGCCGTGGGCAGCAGCAACCTGTTCCTGCAGTACGACATCTACCACATGCAGATCATGGAAGGTGACCTGGCGCGCACGATGGAAACCCACCTGGCGCGCATCAACCACATCCAGTTGGCCGACAACCCGGGCCGTCACGAACCGGGTACCGGTGAAATCAACTACCGCTTCCTGTTCGAGCACCTGGACCGTATTGGCTACCAGGGCTGGGTCGGCGCTGAGTACAAGCCACTGACCACCACTGAAGCAGGCCTGGTCTGGCTGAAGACCCACAACGCACTCTAACGCGCACTCACGCCCCAGGGGCGCTGCGCGCCGGCCGTATGCATACAACTACAAGAGGCATTTCTCATGGCTAAAATCGGATTTATCGGCACAGGTATCATGGGCCGCCCAATGGCTCAGAACCTTCAGAAAGCGGGCCACAGCCTGTTCGTCTCCACCCACCACGACGCGGCCCCGGCTGAACTGCTCGCCGCTGGCGCCGTCGCCCTGGCCAACCCGAAAGAAGTGGCTCAGGAAGCTGAATTCATCATCGTCATGGTGCCGGACACCCCGCAGGTCGAAGCCGTCCTGTTCGGTGAAAACGGCGTAGCTCAGGGTGTTGGCCCGAACAAAGTCGTCATCGACATGAGCTCGATCTCGCCGACCGCAACCAAAGTCTTCGCAGAAAAAATCAAGGCCACCGGCGCCACCTACCTCGACGCACCGGTCTCCGGCGGCGAAGTCGGTGCCAAAGCCGCGACCCTGAGCATCATGGTCGGCGGTTGCCCGAATGCCTTCGAGCGCGCACTGCCACTGTTCCAGGCCATGGGCAAGAACATCACCCGCGTCGGCGGCAACGGTGACGGCCAGACCGCCAAGGTTGCCAACCAGATCATCGTCGCCCTGAACATCCAGGCCGTTGCCGAAGCGCTGCTGTTCGCCGCCAAGAACGGCGCAGACCCTGCCAAGGTGCGTGAAGCCCTGATGGGCGGTTTTGCCTCCTCGAAGATCCTCGAAGTGCATGGCGAGCGCATGATCAAGGGCACCTTCGATCCAGGCTTCCGCATCAGCCTGCACCAGAAAGACCTGAACCTGGCCCTGCAAGGCGCCAAAGAGCTGTCGATCAACCTGCCAAACACTGCCAACGCCCAACAGGTGTTCAGCACCTGTGCCGCCATCGGTGGTGCAAACTGGGACCATTCGGCACTGATCAAAGGCCTGGAGCACATGGCCAACTTCTCGATCCGTGGCGACAAGTAAGACCTGCTCTACCGTGAGATGAGGTGTCGTCACTACGGCCCTCACCGCCGCCAAGGCCGCCCTACCTGCGCCGGCCCTGGCGGCGATTGCAGACGACACCGCCCTCTCAGACAGACACAGAACAACACGATTGGGAGCCTGCCATGTCGGTCGATCCGCAACACTTTCTGCGCGAACTGTTCGCCACGGCCATCGAAGCCGCCCACCCGCGCCATGTCCTTGAGCCCCACCTGCCCAGCGATCGCAGCGGTCGCGTCATCGTCATCGGTGCTGGCAAAGCCGCCGCCGCCATGGCCGAAGTGGTCGAAAAAAACTGGCAAGGCGACGTCTCAGGCCTGGTCGTCACCCGTTACGGCCACCGCGCCAACTGCTCGAAAATCGAAGTAGTCGAAGCCGCCCACCCGGTACCCGATGCCGCCGGCCTGGCAGTGGCCAAGCGTGTGCTGGCGATGGTCAGTGACCTGAGTGCCGACGACCGGGTGATATTCCTCCTGTCTGGCGGTGGTTCGGCCCTGCTCGCACTGCCAGCAGACGGCCTGACCCTGGCCGACAAGCAACAGATCAACAAGGCCCTGCTCAAATCCGGCGCCACCATTGGCGAGATGAACTGCGTGCGCAAGCACCTCTCGGCGATCAAGGGTGGCCGCCTGGCCAAGGCCTGCTGGCCGGCCACGGTGTACACCTATGCGATTTCCGATGTACCGGGCGATCTGGCCACGGTCATCGCCTCCGGCCCCACCGTGGCCGACCCCAGCACCTCGGCAGAAGCGCTGGCGATTCTCAAGCGCTACAACATCCAGGCACCGGCCGCGGTCATCGACTGGCTGAACAACCCCGCCTCGGAAACCGTCAAAGCCGGTGACCCCGCCCTGGCCCGCAGCCACTTCCAGTTGATCGCGCGCCCCCAGCAGTCGCTGGAAGCGGCCGCGGTCAAAGCCCGCCAGGCCGGTTTCAACCCACTGATCCTAGGCGACCTTGAAGGCGAGTCGCGGGAAGTGGCCAAGGTTCACGCCGGTATCGCCCGGCAGATCGTCCAGCATGGTCAGCCATTGCCGGCACCGTGCGTGATCCTCTCTGGCGGTGAAACCACCGTGACCGTGCGCGGCAATGGCCGTGGCGGGCGCAATGCCGAATTCCTCCTGAGCCTGACCGAAAGCCTGAAGGGCTTGCCTGGCGTCTACGCCTTGGCGGGCGACACCGACGGCATCGACGGCTCGGAAGACAACGCCGGGGCCTTCATGACCCCCGACAGCTATGCCCGCGCCGAGACCCTGGGCCTGTCGGCTGCCGACGAGCTGGACAACAACAACGGCTACGGCTACTTCGCAGCGCTCGATGCCTTGATCGTTACCGAACCGACCCGGACCAACGTCAACGACTTCCGCGCCATCCTGATTCTTGAGACTGCCCAACATGACGCCTGACAAAAAAGTCAAAATCCTCGCCACCCTCGGCCCTGCGACCAATGGCATCGACGACATTCGTCAACTGGTCGAGGCCGGGGTGAATATCTTCCGTCTCAACTTCAGCCACGGTGAACATGCCGACCACGCTCAACGCTACCAGTGGATCCGCGAAGTCGAGCAACAACTGAACTACCCGCTGGGCATCCTCATGGACCTGCAGGGCCCCAAGCTGCGTGTTGGCCGCTTTGCCGAAGGCAAGGTCCAGCTGCAACGCGGCCAGGCCCTGCGCCTGGATCTGGACCCAACCCCGGGCGATCAACGCCGGGTCAACCTTCCACACCCGGAAATCATCGCCGCGCTGGAACCGGGCATGGACCTGTTGGTAGACGACGGCAGATTGCGTCTGCAAGTGACCGCCAAGCACGCCGACGCCATCGAAACCCAAGTGCTCAACGGTGGCGAGTTGTCCGACCGTAAAGGCGTCAACGTGCCACAGGCCGTGCTGGACCTGAGCCCGCTGACCGCCAAAGACCGCCGCGACCTGGCCTTCGGCCTCGACCTGGGTGTGGACTGGGTGGCCCTGTCGTTCGTACAGCGTCCCGAGGACATCCGCGAAGCCCGCGAACTGATCGGCGACCGCGCCTACCTGATGGCCAAGATCGAAAAGCCCTCGGCAGTCACCCAACTGCAGGCCATCGCCGAACTGAGTGACGCGATCATGGTTGCCCGGGGAGACCTGGGTGTAGAAGTGCCCGCCGAAAGCGTGCCGCACATCCAGAAACGCATCATCGGCACCTGCCGACAACTAGGCAAACCCGTGGTTGTGGCCACGCAGATGCTCGAGTCGATGCGCTTCTCTCCGGCACCGACCCGTGCGGAAGTCACCGACGTTGCCAATGCGGTAGCCGAAGGCGCCGATGCGGTGATGCTCTCCGCCGAGACCGCATCGGGCGACTACCCACTCGAAGCCGTGCAGATGATGAGCAAGATCATCCGCCAGGTGGAAAGCGGCCCGGACTACCAGGCGCAGCTCGATGTTGGCCGGCCCCAGGCCGAGGCGACCGTGTCCGATGCCATCAGCTGCGCAATCCGGCGCATCAGCAGCATCCTGCCGATTGCCGTTCTGGTGAACTACAGCGAGTCGGGCAACTCGACCCTGCGCACGGCCCGCGAGCGGCCACGCTCACCGATCCTCAACCTGACCCCGAACCTGAACACCGCACGCCGCCTGACCGTTGCCTGGGGCGTGCATTCGGTGGTCAACGACCGCTTGCGCCAGGTTGACGAAGTCTGCTCCACCGCATTGGAAATCGCCCAGGCGCAGGGCATGGCCGAGCGTGGCGACACACTGTTGATCACCGCCGGTGTGCCTTTCGGCAAGCCAGGATCGACTAACTCACTGCGGATCGAAACCCTGATCTGATAGCAAATCGCAGGCAAGCCAGCGCCTACCTGTGTGTTGGCGCTGGCTTGCCTGCGAGGCTTGTCTGCGATAGAGCAACCCCAAAATACGTTTCACCCAGACCGACTGCCATGTACACCAAGAATTTCGTGAACCCGTGCCCCGACTGGGCCACGGCCTTGCTCAACGGCTTCAGCCAGGTACTGCTGCAGCGCAACCCGCTGTGCGGCCTGTTCTGCCTGCTGGCCATCCTGCTGACGGCCCCCGACCTGATCGGCGGCGCCCTGCTGGGAGCGCTGGCCGGGCTGCTCACTGCCCAGCGCCGTGGCTACACCCGCAGCGACCGCCAAGCGGGCCTGTACAGCTACAACGGCGTCCTGATTGGCCTGCTGCTCAGCCACGCGTTGCCCTGGACGGCGATCCTGCCGCCACTAATCATTGCCGCAGGCGGCTTGAGCAGCATACTCGTTCACCAGTGGCTCAAGCGCGCGGGCCCCAACAGCTGGCTGCCAGCCTATACCGCACCGTTCGTACTGCTCGGCTGGGCCACACTGGCGCTTAGCGAGCCGGCCGTGAGCAACACAGCCGTCGATAGCAACCCGTTGTTCGCCCTCGCCCGTGGCATGGGCCAGATCTTCCTGCTCGACCAGCCTCTGGCCGGCCTGCTGATTGCCCTCGGCCTGCTGATCGCCAACCGTTACGCCGCTGCCTGGGCCCTGCTCGGCTCAGCCCTCGGCGGCAGCGTGGCACTGCTTGCTGGCGGTGAACCCCATGCGGCCTTCAATGGCCTCTATGGCTTCAACGCCGCACTCGCCGCGCTCGCCTTCAGCCAGACCCGAAGCCAGCCCTGGCGCCCACTGCTGGCCATCGCCCTGGCGATTCTGCTGCAACCGGGCTTCACCCACCTCGCTGTACCGGGCCTGACTGCACCGTTCGTGCTGGCGTGCTGGCTGCTGCATATCGGTATTCGTGTAGTGCGCCAGCCGCTTGCCCACGGCTCACGCCGCTTGCACAGCTAAGTACCAGCTCCTAGGCTCTGCTCCATACTTCACTGGATAGAGCCTATGGACACCCCTACGCGCTGGCGCGAACAGCTCTTCATCATCGTTTTTAAAACCGATACTGCCGCTGGGCGACGCTTCGACAGCATCCTGCTGCTGGTCATCCTCGCCAGCCTGGTGACGGTTATACTGGACAGCATCGACGCAATCCACCGTGACTACGCGGGGCTACTGGCGGGTATCGAGTGGGGCTTCACGGCCATCTTCCTGATCGAGTACGTGGTGCGCCTTTACTGCTCGCCGAGACCGCTGCGTTATGCAGTCAGCTTCTATGGCCTGGTCGACCTGTTGGCGATACTGCCGGGGATCATGGCCCTGTACTACAGCGATGCGCAGTACCTGCTGATCATCCGCATCATTCGCATGCTGCGCATCTTTCGTGTACTCAAGCTGAGCCCGTACCTGAAGCAAGCCAACTACCTGCTCGCGGCATTGGAAGGCAGCCGGCAGAAGATCATTGTATTTCTGCTCAGCGTTTCAACCCTGGTGACCGTCTTCGGCACATTGATGTATGTGGTCGAAGGCCCGGCACATGGTTTTACCAGCATTCCCACCAGCATCTACTGGGCCGTCGTCACCCTGACCACGGTAGGTTTCGGCGACATTGTGCCCAGGACGCCATTGGGCCAGGTACTGTCAACGTTGGTGATGATCACCGGCTACTCGATCATTGCCGTCCCCACCGGCATCTTCACCGCCGAACTGGCCAACGCCATGCGCGGTGAAAAGCTGCAACACCGCTGCCCGGTCTGCCAAAAAGACAACCACGAACAAGACGCCGCATTCTGCTCACGCTGTGGCAATGCACTGTTCAAGAAAAGCGAATAAACAAATCACTTTTTAATCTTTTATCGACTAAGGCCGAACCGCTATAGTCGCAGGCATAATGCCGCTAACCCCACTAGAACAAGGAATGCGCAGTGAAAAAACTCTTCAGTGCCTCGCTTCTCGCCGCAGGCCTGGCCTTGGGCAACCTGGCCCAGGCCGCGCCACCCCTGCTCAACGTCTCCTATGACGTGATGCGCGACTTCTACAAGGACTACAACAGCGCCTTCCAGAAGCACTGGGAAGCCGAGCACAAAGAGAAAATCGCCGTACAGATGTCCTTCGGCGGCTCGAGCAAACAAGCACGCTCGGTGATCGACGGCCTGCCTGCCGATGTCATCACCATGAACATGGCCACCGACATCAACGCCTTGGCCGACAACGGCAAACTGGTCCCGGACAACTGGGTGACCCGCCTGCCGAACAACAGTGCGCCCTTCACCTCGGCCACCGTGTTCATCGTCCGCAAGGGCAACCCGAAAGCCCTGAAAGACTGGCCAGACCTGCTCAAAGACGGCGTACAGGTCATCGTGCCTAACCCGAAAACCTCGGGTAACGGCCGCTACACCTACCTGTCGGCCTGGGGCTATGTGCTGAAGAACGGCGGCGACGAGAACAAGGCCAAGGCCTTTGTCGGCAAACTGTTCAAACAGGCGCCAGTGCTCGACACCGGCGGCCGTGCCGCAACCACCACCTTCATGACCAACCAGATTGGCGACGTGCTGGTGACCTTCGAGAACGAAGCCGAGATGATTGCCCGTGAGTTTGGGCGCGATCAGTTTGAAGTGATCTACCCGAGCGTTTCCGCCGAAGCCGAGCCACCGGTGAGCGTGGTCGACAAAGTGGTCGACAAGAAAGGCAGCCGTGCCGCCGCCGAAGAGTACCTGAAGTACCTGTGGTCGCCCGAGGCCCAGGAAATTGCCGCCAACAACTACCTGCGTCCACGCGACCCTGCCGTACTGGCCAAATACACCGACCGCTTCCCGAAAGTCGACTTCCTCTCGGTAGAGAAGACCTTCGGCGACTGGCGTACCGTACAAAAGACCCACTTCAATGACGGCGGCGTCTTCGACCAGATCTACACCGGGCAGTAAGCTAAGAACACTGCATTCTGTGTGAGCAGGCTTGCCTGCAAGTACGCGGCGCCTGTATCGCGGGCAAGACCCGCTCCTACAATCCCTGTTGGAGCTGGCTTGCCTGCGATGGTTTCGGTGGGGTGCCAATGAGTTCGCGGCGCCTGCATCGCGGGCAAGCCCGGCTCCTACAATCCCTGTTGGAGCTGGCTTGCCTGCGATGGCTTTGGCGGGGTGCCAACGAGTGCGCGGTGTCGGCATCGTTGGCAAGCCAACTCCAACAGGGTGCGTATCTGCCCTCTCACCTTATTGGCTGAACCCAGCCATAGGAATTATCCTACAACCTCTGTCCACCTCGAATGATTGCACGGGGAAGCGCTTCGCACGTAGTCTCGAACGGTCGCTGACGTTTCAGCGATCGGGTTTGGCGACCCGGGAATATATGCAGAGATGCCCCGATTTCGATGGTTGGCGTGTTAGACGTCTGCGTCGTTTTTATGGTGGCTGTGCGCGGGAGGGCTTAGGCCCTGCCGGATTTCCTGTGTTGACCGGTTCGCCAACCTGCGTACAGCTGCCACCCTTTCGTTTGGCGACGATTCAGGTGGTAGCTCCAGTTCAATACAGGAGTTCATCGTGAAAAAAATCGTCCCCGATCCCCCCGCGTTTCTTTTCGCCAAAACAGCCGAAACCACCTTTGGCGAGTGCGAAGGCCACCCGCCGTTGTTCACCGTGCGACCGGGCATCAGTGCTGAAGACGCACTGGTCCATGCGGCGCTTTACCTCAAGTGCGCCATCGACACGTGCCCTCAGGCCGTGCAGTACACCGACGAAACGGGCCGTGGCTTTGCCTGGAGCACGCTGCATTCCGTGCAAATGGCCAAAGGGCTGGTCGATGCCGTGCTAGACGGCATCGAAACCCACAACCTGAACGCGCACCGTGACGCGCAAAACCACTAGACGCCTCGGGTAAACACCAGTGCCTTGAGGCCGCCCGCCGGATCATTGTCGGGAAACTCCGGCGGGTTGCTTAGGCGCTCGACGAAATGCAGGTGTGGCGCTTCGGCGGCCATGCCTTCGATGAGAAACTCAGGGCCAATGGCTGGGTCGTTGACGCACGCCAGCACCACGCCCTGCTCTGTCAGCAGTTCTGGCAAGCGGCGCAGGATCTTGCTGTAGTCGTGGGTCAGGACAAAGCTGCCACGCTGGAAGGTCGGCGGGTCGATGATGATCAGGTCATAGGGGCCACCCTTGCGCACCTTGCCCCAGGACTTGAACAACTCGTGGCCGAGGAAGCTTACCCGCGCCAGTTCATGCTCATTCAACCGGTGGTTCTCGCGCCCACGGCTCAAGGCGGCCTTGGCCATGTCGAGGTTGACCACCTGTTCGGCGCCACCGGCAATCGCCGCCACAGAAAAACCGCAGGTGTAGGCAAACAGGTTCAATACGCGCTTGCCCGCAGCCTGTTCACGTACCCAGCGACGGCCATGGCGCATGTCGAGAAACAGCCCGATGTTCTGCTTCAGGCCCAGGTCGAGCTTGTAGCGCAGGCCGTCTTCGTCGATCAGCCAATGCTCGCTCGGTGTCCCCAGCAACCAATGCCCCGGGGTGTCCGGCAGATAGCGGTGTTGAATCAGAATCGCCTGCCCGGGCCACTGCGGGCCTGCCGCCAGCGCCAGCAGCATCTGCTCGAGGGCCGGCAACTGACCCTCAGGCGGTTCGCGAAACAATGACACCAACAACACGCCCTGCAACCAGTCGACGGTGATCTGCTCAAGCCCCGGCCAGCAGCGACCGCGGCCATGGAACAGGCGCCGGGTTTGCGCCGGAGCGGGGTTGAGGGCGTCGAGCAGGTGTTCGCGCAGGGTTTCGATAACAGAAGTCATGGCAAGGATCGAGGCTGTAAAGCGGCCTATTCTAACCCGACTCCCCCACCCCGGGCGCTGGCCTTGCCGGCTTGAACCACCAGCCCTGCTGCATACCGGCCGCCGCCAGCAAGATCGCGGCGACACCCAGCCACTGCAGCAGGCTCAGGCGATGGTCAAAGGCCAGCCAGTCAACGAAGATCGCCGCAATCGGGTAGATGAACGACAAGGCACCGGTCAGGGCGGTCGGCAGTTTTTGAATGGCGCCGTACAGCAGCACGTACATCAGCCCGGTATGAACCATACCCAATGTCACCAGGCTGGCCAGCTCGCTCGCTTCGTGCGGCAACCCGCTGGTGTTGGCCCAGGGCGCCAGCAGCAACACGCCGGTGCCGACCTGAATCAACGCGATCAGGTGCGGTGGCGTGCCGCTCAGACGCTTGATGATCAACGCGGCAACGGCATACAAGAATGCTGCCCCCAAGGCCAGGCCAATCCCCGCCAGGTAGTCATCTCCCGAACCTTGCTGAGCACCATGAGCGCTGACAATCGCCAGCATGCCGGCAAAGGCAATGCTCAACCAGAACACTTTCGGCAGGGTAATTTTCTCGCCGAGAAACACTGCGGCCAGTGCCACCAGCATGAACGGCTGGACGTTGTACACCGCTGTACCAATGGCAATCGACGCCCTTGAATAGGAGGCGAACAGCAACACCCAGTTGCCGACGATGGCCACGCCACTGAGCACCGCCAAGGCGAAGGTAGCCCGGCTGAGGATACCCGGGCGCAGGAAACCGAACAGCGCGCAAATCACCAGCAAGGTGCCGGCACCGAACACGCAACGCCAGAACACGACATCCAGCACCGGTTGCCCGGACACCAGCACAAACCAACCGATGGTCCCCGAAATCAACATGGCGGCGACCATTTCCAGCGACCCACGACGTATTGAACTGTCCATCACTCACCTCCGATACGATGGACAAAGTATGACGAGCGCCGAGGTGGCCATTCCAGCGGAAAAAGCAGGCTAAACTTGGCGTTAACCTTTTTTATCAAGGCACTTTTCCTTTTTGCCTAACGAGGCGGATATGACTGACGACATCGACCAACTGCTGATCAACGCCCTGATGGAAGACTCTCGACGCTCGCTCAAGGCACTGGCCCAGCTCAGCGGGCTGTCGGCGCCGAGTGTCAGTGAGCGCCTGCGCCGCCTGGAGGAGCGCGGCGTACTGAAGGGCTATACGGTGGACGTCGACCCACGCAGTTTTGGCTACCAGTTGCAGGCCATCGTGCGTATCCGCCCCCTGCCGGGCCAGTTGCAGGAGGTCGAACGGCAGATCCAGGCCATCCCCGAGTTCACTGAATGCGACAAGGTCACGGGTGACGACTGCTTCATTGCCCGCCTGCATGTGCGCTCGATGGAACAGCTCGATACCCTGCTTGACCGCCTCAACAGCCATGCCGAGACCAACACCGCCATCGTCAAGAAGACCCCGGTCAAGCGCCGTTTACCGCCGATGAATTGAATGGCCAATGGCCGGTTCAACTCCAGCCGTAGCGCACCAGGTGGAAAAACACCGGGGCGGCAAAACAGACGGAATCCAGCCGGTCGAGCATGCCACCGTGGCCTTCGATCATGTGCCCCCAGTCCTTGACGCCACGATCACGCTTGATGGCCGACATCACCAGGCCACCGGCAAAGCCCAGCAGGCACACCACCAACGCAAGCAGCGCGGCCTGCCAGGGCGCAAACGGGGTAATCCAGTACAGCGCCGCACCGATCAGGGTCGCCAGCGCGATGCCGCCGAAGAAGCCCTCGGTGGTTTTCGATGGCGACAGGTTGGGCGCAATCTTGTGCTTGCCCCACAGCTTGCCGCAGACGTACTGCAACACGTCCGACAGCTGCACCACGAGGATCAGCCAGGCGATCAGCAACAGGTTGCGCCCCTCATAGCCTGGAATATCCAGGGTCAGCAACGCGGGCACGGCGGACACGCAGTAGACCGCAATCGTCAGGCCCCATTGGACTTTCGAGGTGCGCTCCAGAAAGTGCGTGGTGTCACCGCCCAGTGACGACAGGATCGGCATCAGCAGGAACAGGTAGACCGGGATGAAGATCGAGAACAGCCCGTACCAGTCCATCCCGATCAACAGGTACTGCACCGGCAAGGCAAAGTAGAACGCGGCCACCAGCGCCGGATAGTCGCTACGCCGGGTAGGCGTCAGGGTCATGAACTCGCGCAGGGCATAGAACGACACGCCATAGAACAGCAGGATCACGCCAACCTGACCGATCATGAAGGCGATGCCGATCACCGCGACCATCACCCACCAGGCATTGATGCGGGCATTAAGGTTGTCGATCACCGGGTTCGGTGCCGAGGCCCGCCATTTCAGGAGTTGGCCGACGACCGTGGCCAGGACCAGAATGCCGCCAATACCGGCAAACAGTTGCAGTGTTGTGCTGTCCATTTCAGACCCCCTCCTTTGCCAGGGCCAACAAGGCGTCCCGTGATCGTTCAAGGAACATGGCCTTGCTCTCATCCGCCGCCAGCGAGATCGGTTCGCCGAAGTTCAAGGTGCATAACAGTGGCAACGGCAACACCCGGCCTTTGGGCATCACACGGTTGAGGTTGGCGATCCACACCGGAATGATCTCGATGTCTGGCCGTTGCCGCGCCAGGTGGTACAGGCCACTTTTGAACGGCAGCAAGGTTTCATCGCTGAGGTTGCGCGTGCCCTCAGGGAACAGGATCAGTGAGTCACCCTGCTCCAGCGCATCGAGCATCGCCTGCAACGGCTGGCTGTCTGGAAGCGCATGCTGGCGGTCGATCAGCACGCCGTTGAACACCCGCTGGATCAGGAAACGCCGCAACCGCCCGGTTAGCCAGTAATCGGCACCGGCCACAGGGCGGGTACGCTGACGCAAATGGGCGGGCAGCGAGGCCCAGAACAGCACGAAGTCACCGTGGCTGCTGTGGTTGGCAAAATAGATACGTTGCACCGGCTCAGGGCTACACCCCAGCCAGAGTGCACGTGCGCCGGTCAGCAGCCGCGCACCGGAGGTTATGGCGAAGGCAACCAGAGAAACAAGCATCGAGAATTCCTTACGCGATGAGGGAAAGCCACGGCATGCACAGGCACGCCAGGAGCACGATCAGGCATTGCGCACACACCCAGAACGCCTGGAACCGAAGCAAGCGCAATGCGCCCCGGCTACGTTCAAACAGGCTTCTGGAACCCGTTGCCGCGGGCTGTAAGCCCAGCTCGTACAGTGCGCTATCAAGGGCCTCGGCCTTCAGGTCAAAGGCCTGTGGCGGCTGTGCCAGGCAGGTGAACAGGTCGGCATCCAAGGCAACCCGCAGGGCGAAGTACTTTTGTACCAACCCACAGAACAGCAAGGCTGAGGCCAGCAGCGCAGCAAACAACGAAGGTGCAACCCCAAACAACGGCGCCAACCCGACAAGCAGCGCCACCCCTGTCAGCACCGTGGAAAACCGGTCCAGGTCACGCCCCCGGCGCAGCAGGTTGACGACCAGCTTCAAGTGCATCTCAGTAGCCATCGGACACCACCGTTGCAAGAGGCATAAGGGCCTGGCGCTGAGCCTGGGCCAGCACCACCTGCGGTCGTGCCTTGCGCACACAGGCCAGGGCGCTGTCGATGTCGCGGCAACGGCGGGTGTACAACAACCAGGCCGCCACCGCCGTTGCGCTGCGCGAGTAACCCAGCGCACAGCACACCAGTACCGGCCCCTGTTGGCGCAAGGCCTCGATGGCCTGCGCCGCCGCCTCGCAGCGGGCTGCGCTTGGCGCCGTCAGGTCGAGCACCGGGAAGCTGCGATAGGCCTTGCCACGGCTGTCGACCGGCAATTCCGCACACAGGTCTACGATCGCAGCAAACGGCTGGGCCTGCCCGGCGGCTGGAATTCGCCCAAGCCAGACGTTGTCAGCGACCTGAACGGGATGTGGGTGCTGCCGCGTCCATACCCGGGAGTTGACCCAGGCAGCCAGCAGGTAAGGCGCCAGTAACCCTTGCGCAGCGGCTGACAGCCGCCCGTCCGCACGCTTCTGAAAGCCTTCGGCACCGAACAGGGCGTAGTTCAGCGCCACCAACAGCAACGACAGCGCCGGCCACAGTAGCCACAGTGCGCTGCCTTTCAGGGTCAAGGCCAGCGCCACCAGCACCGCGCTGCCCAGACCGTAGCGCACAGCCAACAGCCGGCGTTTCGGGTCGGTCGCCAGTTGCAGCGTACGCAAGGGGCTTTGCCCCTCGCTGGGCCAGAGCCACAGGCAGAACAAGCCCGCGGCCACACCGGTCGGCACATCAATGAAATGGTGTTGCCAGGTAGTCAGGACCGACAGACCAATCAGCACGAACCAACCGTGCAACAGAACGCGCCAGACGCCACGGGTATACCGGGCAAAGCAGGCCCAGAGCACGACCAGTAAGGTGATGTGCAGCGAAGGCGCCTGATTGAAGGGTTTATCGAAGCCCATCAGCAGGTCGAACATCAGCCCGAACGTCCCTTCCAGTGGCGGGCGCTCGAAGGTGAAACGCAGGGGCCAGAGAAGAAAACAGGCAATGCAGATCACCTGCGCACTGAGCAGCCGCAGACCATGCCGGTCCATTTCGCGGCGACTGGCCGGTAGCAGGAATGACAAACCGTACAGCAGGTCAATCGACCAGTAAGGCACGATTGTCCAGGGCCATAACGGCAGGTGTTGTTCCCAGGCAAAGACCAGGCTACCAACATCATCACGCTGGCCGGTAAACCGGTTGGCGAAGCCGTAACTGGCGAAAAACAGTGGCCCGAGCAGTAACAGCCAGAGCACACCGCGCTTCCAAAGCCCGGCCTCCCTTGCCTCAACAGGCGCCATCACGACCCCCGTTGAGCCAGAGACACGGTGAAGATACCCCACTCGTCCACACGCTGGGTCACCTTGCGGAAACCGGCACGCTCAACCAGTTGGTCCATTTCAACCTGGCTGCGCCGACGCATCACCCAGGCCTGCCCTTCACGGTGGCTGGTCAAGGCGCGGGCAATGAATTCCAGTTGCGGGTGCCAAGGCTGCCCGGTGTACACCAGGTACCCCCCCTCTTCCACTGCAGCGGCCAGACCGGCCAGCGAATCACTCACCATGGCATTGCTGGCGAACAGCTCATAGAGCCCGGAAACCACGGCCAGGGTCTTGGGTTCCAGCGCGGCTAGGTCCTCGCGGTCGAAGGCATCGCCTTTGACGAAGCGGGCGATATCACCCAGCCCTTTCTGCTCGATCAGGGCCGAACCATCACGTACGTTGAGGTCGCTGTAGTCGCGCAGCAGGATCGACTCTGGCCGTTGCGCGCCCTGCTCCAACGATTCGAGGATATAGCGACCATGCCCGGCAGCAATGTCGACGATATGCACGGGGCGCTGCTGTTCACGCAACGATGCCATCGCCTGGCGCAACAGCTCCTCGACGTGCACCTTGCGCTGACGGATACCGCGCCAGCCAATAGCGTTCAGGTAGTTGCGGTCGATCAGGCGGCCCAGCGGCGAGTTGCCGGTGGGCTGGTTACGGTAGACGTAGTCCAGGGTACTGCCCGAATCGAAGCCAGTGTCGAAACCCAGCTTGACCCCGGCACTGAGGGTGGCCCCCAGTTTCAGCCCGGCGCGAGTCGCCCGCCAATACAGTTCACGCGGCGAGTTCAACGGCAGGGGTGCGGCCAGAGCTTCGGACTCGGCGCAGCTCCAACCGATCTGGTCGGCGTCGAGCAATGACGGCCTGACGATGGGCTCGGCGAAGTTGCGCAAAATGAAACGGCGCATACGCTGGGTAGCCTGTGCGCGCTCACGCTCCCCCAGGGTGTCGTGGAAAAAGCCTGGCAGGATGTGTTTTTCCTTGCACACGCTGCCCAGCCGGTCGAAGAACTGCTCTTGCGGTTTGCGGTGCACGACAAAGTCGGCACCGGAGATCAGCAGCTGGGTCGGTGTCTGGATCGACTGCGCATCGGCCACCACCCGCTCGGCGGCGTCATACAGCCCCAGCAGCATGTTGACCGAAATCGGCCGGGTAATCAGGGGATCGCTCTCGTAAGAGGCAATGCGTTGCGGGTCATGGCTGAGGAACTTGGCCTTGACGTAGCTGTTGACGAAGAAGTTGCCGCGCCAGGCGCGCATCAGCTTCAGGCCCGTACGGGCAAACGGTACATACAGCTTGACCTTGAAGGCCGGCGAAGCCAGAACCAGTGCACGTATTGGCGGCGCATAGTCGTGAACCCAGGTCGCGATCAATACCGCACCGACGCTTTGCGCAACCACCGCCATGTGGTCAACCGCAATACCGTACTGGTCACGGATATGCTCGATGAAGGTCTGTACATCGCGCACGCTGGTGGCAAAGCCAGGGCTGTCGCCTCGCGCACCTGGCGACTCGCCATGACCACGTGCATCCCAGGCAAACACATCGAAGTCCGGCAGGTCCAGCTCATCGGCCAGGTGAGCCATCCGGCCACCGTGTTCATGCCCTCGGTGGAACAGCACCAGCGCTCGGCGAGGCGTGGCCTCATCGCGCTGAACCGCCGGCCAGTGGCGGTAAAACAGGCTGACGTTGTCATGGGTACTGAAGGACTGCTGCAGGGCTTCGCGCATCAATTGATTCATTCCGTTGGATTGATGGAGGTGCAAGGATGTGCCAGCCCCTGGCGGACACGGTTGACGATGGTGTACACGAGCAGGGCCAATACCAGGGCCAACAGGCCGTTGATCCAGACGCTGCTCAACAGGCCGCTGGCGACACCTGCGCCCAGCACGCCAAAAACAAACGCACGGTCACTCTTGCCCATCGGCCCGTCGTAACGGCGCTCAGCCCCGACCATCAGGCCCAGTACCCCGGCGTATTCACTGATCACGGCCAACACCACCACCAACACCACCAGCAATGGCGACACCCCAACCAGCAGGGCAAACGGCAGGTACAAGGCACTGTCGGCGATCACATCGCACAGCTCATTGAGGTAAGCCCCCAGCCTGGACTGCTGACCGAACTCACGGGCCAGCATGCCATCCACGGCATTGAGGGCCATGCGCAGGAACATCCACACCGGTATCAGGGCAAACAGCCAGGCCCGGCTGGCAAACAGTGCCACCAGCAACCCAATGAGCAAGGAAACAACTGCCGCCGTCACAGTGACCTGATTGGCCGTCACGCCGCGCTGGTGCAAGCGGGTGACGAACGGACGCAGTACGCGCTGGAAGCGCGGTTTGAGGTGGTAAATCGAAAGCATCAACACTCATCCTTTAACTGATGCAAAACGACCCTGAAACCCTGCCTCGGCCGTACGCTGCCCTCTTGGCAACTGCCCGTAATGCCGCACAAGGTGTTGTTTCACGCCCCGAGTAACCTGGCGAGATCGCCAACAAGGGAAACAATTCCCCCATTCGACATTCCTGACACACTAACGGTCACAGAACAGGCAAAGGGCCATCAACCTCAACGAGGCACCGCGATGTACCACTTGGGCTTCATGCGCCCGAAATCCTGGCGCCGGTTGTGCTTGAGGGCTTTTTTTGAGTCCAGCACAAAACAGCCCTCTGCATCGCGCACGAAGACAACCCAATGCCAAAAAGGCCGGCCAGCCACCAGCCGCCACTTGATCGCCAACAGGGCGCGGTCGGGCAACGCCTCCCACCCGTCAAAGGGGTGCTGCTCAGGGGCCGCAACGATACCCAGTTCGCCGAGCAGACGGCGAACATAGTGGGTGTCCGACCACAGCGCGCGGTCCTCGGCAAAGATACCCAGCGCATTGGCCACCTGCCGCGCCTGGCCATAATCAATCTGTGCCAGGGCGGCACAGGCGGCAATGCCGCATCCGGTAGGTTCCTGCTGTACAACTGCGTCCATGCACGGTTTCTGCCTGCAAAAAAGTGTGGGGTGACCTTACGCTAGCCAATCAATCGTCGCGGGTCAGTACTTCCAGCAATTCGATCTCGAAGACCAGGTTCGAGTGCGGCTTGATCACCGGGCCCATCTTGCGTGCGCCATAAGCCAGGTGCGATGGCACGAACAGCTTGCGCTTGCCGCCAACCTTCATGCCCATCAGGCCCTGGTCCCAGCCCTTGATCACGCGCCCGGTGCCGATGACACACTGGAACGGCTTGCCCCGCTCATAGGAAGAATCGAACGGTGTGCCGTCTTCGAGAAAGCCGCGGTACTGGGTGGTGATCAAGGCCCCCTTGACCACGGCCTTGCCTTCGCCCACCTGGATATCGGTAATTTGCAGTTCGCTGCTCATGCTTGTCCTCGTTGAAACGTACGTACGCTATTGCCGCAGCCTTTTCTCAGGAATGCGCACGTTTGGCAAGCACCGACAAAAACCAGGGGCGATACAGGTTTGTAATTTGTGGCACCTGTCTCGCGAACTTATCCATTCCCTGAAGTGGCACCAGCGGCTGGTTTCGCCTCTTACGGCGACCCACTTTTGAACGGCACAAAAGTGGGCAAAACGCCCTGTCCCAACATCCGGCCCTCCGCTGCGCTTCGGGTTCCTTCCTTACGTCATCGCTCCCGCGTGGACGCGCCGACGGGCCATCCATGGCCCATCAGCACTTGCGAGGCATCCATGCCTCGCACCCCACTACGCGACGGCTCCACTCAGCCTACTGAAGGGACGACCTGCAGCGCCTGCTAATTCGCGCGCTGACAAAAAAAGCCCACGCAGAAAATCGACGCTATCCACTAAGGCGTCAGCCTTTCCGGCAATGCTTTTTTATGCGCTGAACCTGCAGGCACCGCCAAATCGTCCCTTCAGGAGGTCGAACGCAGGCCGTGCGTAGTCGGGTGCCAGGCAAGGATGCCTGGCAAGGGCTGAGGGCCAGGAAGGCCCTTCAGCGCGGCCCCGGCGGGAGCACTGCCGGAGTGAGAGGACCCGCAGCGCAGCGCAGGGCCGGATGTTGGGACGAGGGGTTTTGGTCACTTTTGCCCCGACAAAAGTGACACGCCGTAAAGGCGGAACGGGGTATCGGGCCCGACATCGCGAATGGATATGCCTGTTTGCATCAGCGGCGATACACGCTTGTGATGTGTGGCATTCACTTCGCGAACATATCCATGTCCTGCAGCGGCACCACCGGCTGGTTTCGCCTTTTACGGCGACCCACTTTTGAACGGCACAAAAGTGGGCAAAACCCTCGTCCCTACATCCGGCCCTGCGCTGCGCTTCGGGTTCCTTCCTTACGCCATCGCTCCCGTGTAGACGCGCCATACATGGCCCATCAGCACTTGCTACTTCGCGCACTGAAAAACAAAGCCCACGCAGGAAATCCACGCTCTGCACGAGTGCCACCATCCCCCATTGTCCCAGCCGATCTCGGCAATCTGTAAACCGGCAACACCCTCAGTTCAGGCAACGCTTACCGCCCGCTGGGGCTCATGCTGACGCATCGACCAGCACACGCCGCCAATCACCAGCACAATCGCGGCGGCTTCCAGCACGCTCGGGCCGCTGTGCCGCCAGATGAAGGCATACAGCAGGGCAAACAGCGTTTCGAATACGATCAACTGGCCGCTCATGGTCAACGGCATCCGCTTGGACGCGGCGTTCCACAGCAAGGCGGCCAACCACGAGCCAAACAAGGCGCTGCCCAGGCTGTAAAGCCAGAACAGGTTCCAACGACCAGCCGGCGCCTCGACGTGCAACTGAGCCGGTTGCCACAGCCAGATCGCAGCGACCAGCAGCAAGCTGAACAGGCCCGTGGCCACACCACAGAACACCGACCACTGGTGGCTGTCGAAATGCCCGGACTGCTTCAGGTAGCGGCTGTTGTGGACGGCGTACCAGGTCCAGCTCAGCAGCGCACCCAAGGCGTACAGCACACCAATAAACTTGTCAGCCATGGCGCCCGGCTCTACGGCGAAGGTTTGCAGGTTGATACAGAGCATGCCGGCGAGGATCAAACCTAACGGGCCGGCCAGCCGCGACAAGGCGATTGCGCCGCTGTCATGGCGACCGTACAGGGTGATGGTCAAGGGCAGTACCCCGACAATCAGCGAAGCTGGCGCCACGCCCAGGCGCTGAATCGCGGCCACCAGGCAGATGAAGTAGATCAGGTTGCCGATCACCGATAGCCGCGTGAGCATCCACAGGTCGCTCAGGGTCAATTTGCGCAAGGCCTGACGCAGGGGAATGGCAAGCACCAGCGAAATCACCCCGAACAGTACGAAGCGTGCGCAGCTGAGCAGCACCGGGCTGAACTCCGGCAACAACTGCGGCACCATCAGTACCATTCCCCACATCGCTCCGGCCACGCCGGCATAGGCCACACCCCGTTTCACCGCACACACCTCTTGATGGATTGATGCGCGCAGGCTAGCCGCTCACACGCCCCTCGACAAAAGATCATTCGGCATGCAGCCATTCCCATACGGAATACCTTTCCCCCTTCAGCCTTCGATCTTATGATCAGGGCATTCCGTAAACGCAGGCCTGGAACATGAGCCGCTTCAACCGACACTTGCCACCTCTCGACACCCTGATTGCCTTTGAAGCGGTCGCCCGCACCGGCAGCTTTACCCGCGCCGCCAGCGAGCTATGCCTGACGCAAAGCGCAGTCAGCAAGCAAATCAAGGTGCTGGAGGATCACTTGTCGGCGCCGTTGTTCGAGCGGCGCGCACGCGGTATTGCCCTGACCCAGGCCGGTACTGCCTTCAATGCCATCGTCGAGCCTATGCTGGAGAGCCTGCTGGCTAATGTGCTGCGGCTCAAGAGCGGCCATGGCAGCCGCAATGTCAGCGTTATCTGCACGCACGCTGTGGCGCAGTACTGGCTGTTCCCGCGCCTGTTGCGCTTCAACGAACAACACCCCGAACTGACGGTGAACATTCACGCCAGCAACGAGATCAGCGAGAGCGTGATCACCGACTACGACTTCGGCATCCTCTACGGTCATGGCCGCTGGCGCTCGCTGCAGGCCAACAAGCTGTTTGACGAATGCATCTATCCGATTGTCAGTGCCCAACGCCCACTGCCAGCGGTGCACTCACTCAGTGAGCTGCAGGCCTTGCCCCTGATTCAACTGGACGCCTCAGCCTGGAACTGCCTGGACTGGCACGACTGGTTCAACCATCAGGGCGTGCGCTACAAAGCACCGGCTGACGCAGTGACGTTCAACCAGGTCAATCTGGTGTTCGATGCAGTGATGCAGGGCATGGGTGTGGGATTGGGCTGGGAGTTCATGGCGCGCGAGCGGATCGACAGTGGGCAGATCCGCACGGTTTCGGACTTTGTCGTGCATACCGGGCAGGCTGACTACCTGGTGCACGACAAACAGGTGATGCCTTCGCCTGCGGCGAAGGTCTTTGCTGACTGGCTGATGGCGAACGGTTGACCCCGCCTAAGGCATCAAGGCTTGATGAGCAGGCCCTGACCGGTCGGCAAACTGGCAATAGAAAGGTCCATTTTCTTTGCCCAGGCATCCATCCCTTCCTTCTGCGGCTGATAGCCGAAGTAGGCGTAATCGTCGAGCAGTACAAAGGCACCGGGGACCAGGCGGTCCCAAAGATAATCGATAGCCGCCACTTCAGGTATCGTGCAGTTAAGATCAATGTGCAGAAACGCAATGCGGGTGGCCTCGATGTGCTCCAACGTATCAGGAATGCTTCCCGGGACGATGCGCACATTGCGCCACTCGGAGAAATTCTTTTTCACCGAATCGAGGTTGGTGGTGTAAAAGCCCGATTTGATTTCGCTCTGATTGCGTTCGATGACACCGCCGTTTTTTTCATTATCGGACAGGTAGCGCTCATCCAACCCGGTAAACGTATCCAGCAAGTAGAACTGCCTGCCAGTAGTATCCCAATCCAGGTCCTTCATGATTGCCGAACTCAGAAAGCCATAGTTGACACCGCACTCGACAAAATCGCCTTCGTGCTTGGCTGCCGAGCGAGCGGCCCACAGCCCGATATGGACGCGCCAGTACCACTTGTAATCAGACCCTGTCGCTTCGATGCCACGCTGATAGGCAGCAACGTAGGACGGGTCGATCATGAAGTCATGGTTGTGCTTCGAGGCAAGGCCGTCGTACTGATAATGACCTTCGAGCTTAGGGTGGAGCAGGCTTTTGTCACGGGTGGCAACAGCGCCATGCTTGTAAGGACGACCTTCACTTTTGCCAAATTTAAGGTAGTGCTGAGTCGGGTCCATGCCAGCGGCCCGAACATCGGCATGCAGCTCCAAATATACTTCGGGCGAAAAATCATCCGGCAACATCAGCAGACACTCCAGTCTAAAACTCGTTGAATATCAAGGCATAGAACGTATCGGCCACCATCAAAAAACCTTAAGCGACGGCCCATCAGCCAGCAATATCAGACGGTGACCGGGGTCAGAACAGGCTTGCCGGAAAAGAACGCCTGCAGGTTCTGCAGCACCAGACGCACCGTGTCACCCGCCGCTTCCGGCGACTGCCCGGCCACGTGCGGGGTCAACACCACATTCGGCAGTGCCTTGAGCGCTTCAGGTACCGCAGGCTCTTCATCGAAAACGTCCAGCGCAGCACCGGCGATGCGCTTTCGCTGCAACGCATCGACCAGGTCGGCGGTACAGACCACGCTGGCCCGGGCGATGTTCACCAGGAAGCCCCCTTCACCCAATGCCTCCAGCACCGTGGCGTCGATCAGGTGCCGGGTACTGGCACCACCCGGCGTGGCAACCACCAGAAAATCCGAGGCCTGTGCCAACGCCAGCACACTGTCGCAATAGGTGTAGGACAGGCCGCTACGTGGCTGGCGGCTGTGATAACTGACCTGCATGTCGAAACCAAGAGCGCCACGCTTGGCGATGGCCTGGCCAATCGCCCCCAAGCCGAGAATGCCCAGGCGCTTGCCGGCCAGCGACGGGCTTATTACCCGGTTCCACTCACCACGACGGGTTGAAGCATCGGCACGGGGGATATCACGAACCACCGCGCACAGCAGGGCCATGGCATGGTCAGCCACCGTCGATGCATTGGCGCCCGCCCCATTGGTGACGGTGATACCGCGTGCTGCCGCTGCCGCAAGGTCAACCTGCTCATAGCCGGCACCAATCACACAGATGATTTTCAAGTGTGGCAATGCCGCCATTTCATCGGCATACAGGCCCAGCGGCCCGCGCGTAAGCACCGCATCGATTTCACTGCCATGGCGAGCAATGGCCTCGCGCCGTAGCGCCGGCGTCTGCGCAAGAATCAGGTTGAAACCGTTGTTGCGCAGCAGGGGCAGGTAGTCGTCGACCGTTTCTACCAGCACCAATACCGTCTTTGTCATGCCTTGCTCCAGAACTGTCCGCGAGGGCGCATTGTGCGCCAGCACGGACTAGTTGGAAAAGGCCCGTCCCAGACCACCCGGAACACCGCTGCTATCGGTTTCCTGCCAAGGCCCCTGGAGGCTGGTCGACCAGCTCCAGCCGTTATTCCAGCGGTAGTAGGTGCGCTGCCGGTAGAAGGTGTTGGTCTGGCCTTCGAGCACGTAAACCCCGAGGCGCGGGTCCCAGTGGCTGGCACCGCCGGGTGGCGGTGCGAAGCTGGCCGAGGTGCGCGGCATCGGTTTCTGCGAAGGGGTAACGGTCGGCTTGCTCGGCACTGTGCCCGGGCGCGGCGTCGGCTTGATCACCGGGCTTGGTGGCTGGCGCTCAATAGGTGGTTCAGGGTAAGTCGAAGGCTGCTGCACCGTACACGCACTCAGGCCCAGAAACAGGGTAATCAGGGTGAGGCGTACGGTGCTGTTCATGAGGCTACTCGCTTAAGGATCCGGGCTGTCGATGGTCAGGTGCTGCTGCGCCTCGGTACTGCTGGCCAGCGGCGAACTGCGGCCGATCCACTCGCCCTTGGTCGGCTGGCCTGCGCGAGAGACGCGCGCAACCAGTTGGACTTCAGGAAAGTTCGACAGTTTCATGCTCGGCATCATTGCGTCGCTATCCGCCAATTCGACCTCGATGGGCAACTGGGCCACCGTCACCCGCTTCACTGCCAACGGCATGGGCGGGCCTTCACTCGCACGGGCAAAGATAAACACGCTGTCACCTGGCTGAACCTTATCCTTCAGCGCTGCCGCCAGTTCGACCCTTACCTTGAGCCGCGCCGGTGCCTTGTCGCTGGCGGCAGGGGTTGTTACGGGCTCAACACCGCTGGCCTTGAGCCTGTCGGCAGCTCGTGCCACGCCGCCTTCCAGCGCCGCACGGGAGGCATCACCGGCAGGCAGTTGCGCCAACAGACGGTTCCAGTAATCAATGGCCTGTTGATAGCGCTGGCCTTCGAACGCGGCAATACCCAGCAGCCCAAGGCTGGTGACTTCCTGCGGATCAGCCTTGAGGGCTTCGTCGGTCAGCCCCTGCAACTGCGGGGTCCACTGCTTGCCGTTGGCAAAGTAGAGTGCCTGCGCCCACTGCCCGAGCAACTCGGGCTGGCGCCCGGCCAGGCCCACGGCACGCTCGAAGGTCTTGGCGGCATCGGCAGAACGCTCTTGCGCCATGTAGGCACGACCAAGGAAGTACAGGCCCTCGGCCGAATCCGGCTGGGCAGCAACGGCGCGCTCCAGGCGTGCGGTCATTTCTTCCAGCGACTGCGGTGCCTGGGCAAATTCCTGGGTCAGGGCCACTTTGTCACTGGCGCCAAAATGCAGGTACAGGCCCAGGGCCATCAATGGCACCAATACCGCAGCCAGCAGTGGCAGTGGCTTGCCAAGGCGAGCCAGCCGTGCAGGCTCGGCATTTTCGGTATCGTCGAGCAGCTCGCGGGCCGCTTCGTCACGCCCACTCGCCAGTTGTTCGGCGCTAAGTACACCGGCAGCCTGTTGCGCCTGCAACTCGGCGACGCGCTCCTGATACAGGGCAACGTTCAGTGCGGTACGGTCTTCTTCCAGTTGCGCACGACGTCCGCGCAGCACCGGGATCAGCAAAAAGCTCAGGGCTACCAGTAACAGCAGGCCTGCAGCAAGCCAGAAATCAGTCATGGGTCTGTTCTTTTTCCAACAGTTTGGCGAGGCGCTCACGCTCCTCGGGAGAAAGGTCGGCGGTGCCGTTGACAACCGGCGTGCGGCGCTTGCGCACGATCACCGCAAGCACCACGACGCCGCCCAGCAGCAGTGCACCGGGGCCGAACCACAGCAACCAGGTACGCGCAGTCAGGGCCGGTTTGTAACGAACGAAATCACCGTAACGGTCAACCATGAAGTCGATGATCTGCTGGTTACTCTTGCCCTCGCCCAGCATCCGGAAAATCTCCCGACGCAGGTCGGCGGCAATGGGGGCGTTGGAGTCTGCGATGTCCTGGTTCTGGCATTTGGGGCAACGCAGTTCCTTGGTCAGGTCGCGATAACGCTCACGTTCAGCATCATCGGCAAACTGATAGGTATCAATTGCCGCCTGGGCCACGCCGGCCAGGCTCAGGCCCAGTACGGCCGCCGCTAGCCAGCGCTTCATTGCCGGCCCTCGTCGACAAGGCCTTGGTACAACGGGGCCAGTTGCTCGCGCCAGACAGTCTCGTCGACGACACCCACGAACTTGTGACGGATGATGCCCTTGGCATCGATCAGGAAGGTTTCCGGCGCGCCGTACACGCCCAGGTCCAGGCCCAGGGTGCCCTGCTCATCGCGGATATTGAGCTGATACGGGTTGTGGAAGTCCTTCAGCCACTTCAGCGCCGCCGCATTGTCGTCTTTGTAATTGACCCCGTAGATCCGCACGCCCTGTTCGGCCAGCTTGTTCAGCACCGGGTGCTCGACCCGGCAGGACACGCACCAGGTACCCCAGACGTTGACCAGTGCCGGCTTGCCCAGCAGGTCGGCCTGGGTCAGGGTGCTCTCGCCCTCCACGGCTGGCAAGGAGAAATGCGGGAACGGCTTGCCGATCATTGCCGAAGGCAGTTCAGCCGGGTCCAGGTACAACCCGCGATAGAGGAAGACCGCCACCAGCAAAAACACCGCCAGCGGCAGCACCATGATCCAACGCTTCATGCAGTTGCTCCAGACATGCCCAGTACTTCACGTACACGGCTTTTCACCTTGACCCGATAACGCCCATCCAACGCGGCCAGCAGGCCACCCAGGCCAGTCAGCAGACCGCCCAGCCAGATCCAGCGCACGAACGGTTTGACATGAACCCGTACAGCCCAGGCGCCGTTGTCCAGCGGTTCTCCGAGAGCAACATAGAGGTCGCGAGTGAAGCCGGCATCGATGCCCGCTTCGGTCATCACCGATTGCTGCACGGTGTAGAGGCGTTTCTCCGGGTGCAGGACGCTGATCTCACGCCCATCCTTGACCACCCGAACCGTGCCCTTGTCGGAGGTGAAGTTCGGCCCCTCGAAATGCTTGGCGCCCTCGAAAATGAAGTGGTAGCCCGCCAGTTCCACTGACTCGCCCGGCGCCAGGCGCAGGTCGCGCTCGGCACTGTTGTTGCTCGACAGCACCACACCCAGCGCGCAAACCGCCAGGCCGAAGTGAGCGACGTGCATCCCCCAGTAGCTGCGGGTGAGGCTTCGCATGCCCTTGAACACACCCTTGTGGCGGGTCTTGTCGAGAAGGTCACGCACGCCGGCAAGCACGATCCAGGCCGCCAGGGCAAAGGTGGTCAGTACTGGCCAATCGAAGTCATCCACGATCAGCCCGCCGATCGGCGCCAGAATGGCGCTGCCGACCAGTACCGGGGTGAGCATGCCCAGCAGCCATTTGCCGGGGGTGTCTTTCCAGCGCACGAGAACGCCTATGGCCAACACCACCATCAACAGGGCCATCAGCGGCAGGAACAGTGCATCGAAGTACGGTGGGCCGACGGACAGCTTCGCCCCGGTCAACGCGTCGAGCACCAGCGGATACAGCGTGCCGAGCAGGATCATCGAGGCCGCGACCACCAGTATCAGGTTGTTGGCCAGCAGCAGGGTTTCACGCGACCAAAGGGCAAAGCCAACCTGGCTCTTGACGACTGGCGCACGCAGCGCGAACAGGGTCAGCGAGCCGCCGACCACGCACAGCAGGAACATCAGGATGAACACACCGCGCTCCGGGTCGGAAGCGAAGGCATGCACCGAGGTCAACACGCCCGAGCGAACCAGGAAGGTACCCAGCAAGCTCAACGAGAATGCGGCAATGGCCAGCAGTACCGTCCAACTCTTGAACACGCCGCGTTTTTCAGTCACGGCCAGGGAGTGGATCAGGGCAGTGCCGACCAGCCACGGCATGAAAGAGGCGTTCTCTACCGGGTCCCAGAACCACCAGCCGCCCCAACCCAACTCGTAGTAGGCCCACCAGGAGCCCAGGGTGATACCAATGCCGAGAAAGGCCCAGGCGATGATGGTCCAGGGCCGCGACCAGCGCGCCCAGGCCGCATCAAGACGACCACCGAGCAACGCGGCGATGGCGAAGGCAAACGCGACCGAGAAACCGACATAGCCCATGTAGAGCATGGGTGGGTGAACGATCAGGCCCACATCCTGCAACAGCGGGTTGAGGTCACGACCATCGGTCGGTACCTGCGGCAACAGCCGCTGGAACGGGTTGGAGGTGACGATCAGGAACGACATGAAGCCCACGCTGATCATACCCATGATCGCCAGCACGCGGGCGAGCATCACCTGTGGCAACTGCCGGGAGAAGATCGACACGGCAAAGGTCCAGCCGCCGAGAATCAGTGCCCATAGTAGCAACGACCCTTCGTGAGCGCCCCACACCGCGCTGAACTTGAAGTACCAAGGCAGGGCGCTGTTGGAGTTGCTGGCGACATAGGCAACCGAGAAGTTATCGGTCATGAAGGCGTGGGTCAGGCAGGCAAAGGCGAAGGCCAGGAATGCGAACTGGCCCCAGGCCGCAGGCCGTGCCAGGCTCATCCACAGGCTGTCACCGCGCCAGGCACCCAGCAATGGCACACTGGCCTGGACGCAGGCAAAGCACAGCGCCAGGATCATGGCCAATTGGCCCAGTTCGGGGATTACCAAAGCGGCGTTCATGGTTTGCCTCCGGCCTGGCCAGCGTCAGTCGCAGCCTGACCGCTTTCCTTCAGGGCTTTGGTCACTTCTGGCGGCATGTACTTTTCATCGTGCTTGGCCAGCACTTCGTCCGCCACTACCACACCTTCGGCATTCAGTTTGCCGAGTGCGACAATGCCCTGCCCTTCGCGAAACAGATCCGGAAGAATGCCGCGGTAGGTAATGGGCACAGACTTGTTGAAGTCGGTGACCACGAAACGCACGTCCAGCGAATCACCGGAACGTTGCAGGGAACCTTTTTCAACCATGCCACCCGCACGGATACGGGTATCCAGGGGCGCCTCGCCATTGGCGATCTGGGTTGGGGTGTAGAACAGGTTGATGTTCTGCTGCAAGGCACTCAATGCCAGTGCCACGGCAACGCCGAGGCCGGCGAGCAGGCCGAGAATGATGAACAGGCGCTTCTTGCGTTGCGGATTCACTGATTGCTCTCCCGGCGCAGACGGCGCGCCTCTTCTTGCAGGTAACGGCGACGGGCCAGGATCGGCGCCGCGACGTTGATCGCCAGCACTAACAGGCTAATGCCGTAGGCCGACCAGACATACAGGCCGTGGTGGCCCATGGCGAGAAAATCGCTGAAGGAGGTGAAACTCATCGTGCCAGCTCCCGACCCAGGGTATTCATGACTTCACTTTTCACCCAACTGCTGCGGGCTTCGCGCTTGAGTACTTCAAGGCGCATGCGCATCAGCAGTACCGCGCCGAAGAAGCAGTAGAAACCCAGTGCCGTGAGCAGCAACGGCAACCACATTTCCGCCGGCATCGCCGGTTTCTCGGTCAAGGTAAAGGTTGCGCCCTGGTGCAGGGTGTTCCACCACTCCACCGAATACTTGATGATCGGGATATTGATCACCCCGACAATCGCCAGCACTGCACAGGCCTTGGCCGCGCTCTCACGATTGCTGATCGCTTGCCCCAGGGCAATCAGACCGAAGTACAGAAACAGGAGGATAAGCATCGACGTCAGTCGGGCATCCCAGACCCACCAACTGCCCCAGGTCGGCTTACCCCAGATGGCGCCGGTAACCAGCGCCACGGCGGTCATCCAGGCGCCAATGGGCGCAGCGCACTGCAATGCAATGTCGGCGATCTTCATTTTCCAGACCAGGCCGACCACGCCGGCCACTGCCAGCATCACATAGCAGGACTGTGCCAGCATGGCGGCGGGCACATGGATGTAGATGATGCGAAAACTGTTGCCCTGTTGGTAATCCTGAGGGGCAAAGGCCAAGCCCCAGACCACACCGACCGTCAACAGCAGCACGGCGGCGATCGCCAGCCACGGCAGCATCCGCCCACTGATGGAATAGAACCACTTGGGCGAACCCAGTTTATGAAACCACGTCCAGCTGATTGCGCTGCTTTTCATCACGGTACATCCAGGGTCTTTGCTGGGCAGCGAGCCCAGACCTCATTATTCGCCGACGCTGATCTTCAGGCCAGCCGCTATTGCAAAGGGTGCCAACGTTACTGCCAGGGCGGTCAGGCTACCAAGCCAGAGCAGATAACCGGTCGCCGGCATCGCTTGCAGCGACGCCTGCAACGCGCCACTGCCCAAAATCAACACCGGGATATACAACGGCAGAATCAGCAGCGCCAGTAGCAGGCCACCACGTTTCAAGCCGACTGTCAGGGCTGCACCCACAGCGCCCAACAGGCTCAACACCGGGGTGCCGAGCAAAAGTGATGCCAGCAGCACGGGCAGGCTGGCACTTGGCAAGCCGAGCATCAAGGCCAGCAGCGGTGCCAACAATACCAGTGCCAGGCCGGAAAAGGCCCAGTGTGCCAGCACCTTGGCCAAAACCAGAAGAGGCAGGGGGTGCGACGAAAGGACCCACTGTTCCAGTGATCCATCCTCGAAATCACTGCGAAAAAGCCCGTCCAGCGAGAGCAGGACGGACAAAAGTGCAGCCACCCACACCAACCCAGGTGACAAGGTTTGCAACAATTGTGTCTCAGGACCGACCGCCAAAGGAAACAGTGCAATGACGATGGCGAAGAACACCAAGGGGTTGGCCAGCTCGGCCGGACGACGGCACAGCAGCCGCGCTTCGCGGCTCAGCAACAGGACAAATACACTCATGCGGCCCACTGCCCCAGGTTCAGTTCACGGTAACCGGAGGGTTTGCGCTCCAGCGTGTGGTGCGTGGTGAGGATCACCATGCCACCCGTTTCACAGTGGTGTGCCAGATGCGCTTCGAGCTGGGCCACCCCCTGCTTGTCGAGTGCGGTGAACGGTTCGTCGAGAATCCACAACGGCGGGCTGTCCAGGTACAACCGTGGCCAGGGCTACGCGACGCTGCTGACCGGCCGACAGGGTATGACAAGGCACGTCCTCGAAGCCACGCAGGCCAACCGCCGCCAGTGCCTGCCAGATCGCCTCGCGCCCGGCCGGGCGGTGCAAGGCACACAACCAGGCAAGGTTCTCCTCTGGCGTCAGCAGGTCCTTGATCCCCGCCGCATGGCCGATCCACAGCAGCAGCCGGGCCAGTTCGCCGCGTTGCTCAGCCAAGGGCTTGCCTTGAACCAGGATCTGGCCACTGGTCGGGCGCATCAAACCGGCCAGCAACCGCAACAGGCTGGTTTTACCGCTGCCGTTGGGGCCGCTGATCTGGAGCATGTCGCCGGCGGCCAACTGCAGATCGAGATGCTCGAAGAGCATTCGCCAGTCGCGCTCGCAGGCCAGATCCACCGCTTCGAGTTGAGGGGTCACAGGTTTGCCTTATTGGTTCGGATGACTGTCTCAAGTCGGTCCCGGCGCGGCCGTTATACTGGAACGGTGACGCGGCCGACTGGTCTGTTCAAAAGAGCACCAGACCGCGAGCTCAAGGCTCCCCGAAAGTTCGGGCCGCATTATACATGCCATGTCCTACTGCAAAGAGGGCTATTTCGACAGGTTGTAACTTGATGACAGGCGAAATCAACAGCGTCGGCACGCAGGCACTGGCCAATCCACAGGCGCGCGGTGCCGCCATGACCGGCGAACTGCTCAGGCTTTTGCAGCCTCAGCAGGGCCTGCTGGCCCCCGGCGAAACGGCAGACGCCGAAGTTCTCTCGCTGAAGCAGAATGGTCAAGACTTCCAACTATTGATCAAGTTGACCCAGGACAGCGGGCGACAAACCAATGTACAAGCCAACAGCAGCCAGCCGCTGGCCCAAGGCACCCAGCTTACCGTCAGCCAGCCCAGCGCCTCGGCCCTGGCTATTGGCGTGCAACAGGCCAAGGCCAGTACTGTCACCA
Source organism: Pseudomonas sp. TE3910 (assembly GCF_056279025.1). Taxonomy (NCBI): domain Bacteria; kingdom Pseudomonadati; phylum Pseudomonadota; class Gammaproteobacteria; order Pseudomonadales; family Pseudomonadaceae; genus Pseudomonas; species Pseudomonas sp. TE3910. Next base: position 4,902,544 of record NZ_JBWBQN010000001.1, on the reverse strand, counting down.
CGTTGACCCAGATCGACACCCGCCAGTTGCCGGTCGGCACCCTGCTGCAAGGCAAGGTACTGACCAGCCAGGCCCTGCCCCAGGCCAACGGCCAGGCCAGCGTGTTCCGCTCACTGGTGAGCCTGCTCAATACTGTCCAGGCAGGCGCCACGCTGGCCGTGGACAGCCCGCGCCCGCTGCCGCTGGGCAGCTTGCTCAGCGCCGTCGTACGCAGTGAACAACAGCTGTCGTTCATGCCGCTGAGTGGTCGCCAGGACCAGTTGGCAATAGCCCAACACCTGAGCAGCCAGCAAACCCGCCAGGCATCATTACCAGGTCTGCTGGCGGCCTTGCAGCGGATCGCCAGCGATGATCAACAACCTGCCCCATTGCGTGCCCGTATCGACACGCTGCTTGCCAGCCTGCCGGATGTACGCCAGCTCAGCGATGCGAAGGGCCTGGCCCACGCCATGAACAACAGCGGCCTGTTTCTGGAAGCCAAGTTGCTCAACGGCCTGCCAAGCGGCCTTGCACCGGACCTCAAGGCCCAGGTAGTACGCCTGATCGCACAGATATTGCCGGGGCTGCCCACCAGCACCCCATTCAACCCCGCCACCGCAGCGACCACCCTGTCCCAGGCCATGCCGGGCATGCTGCGCAACGCATTGGGTATGCTCGGCCAGGTGGGTGCACGGATCACCCCTTCCAGCTTCCCCCTGCCCTCACGGCTGCTGCAAAGCCTGGAGGGCGAAGGCGACCTTGAGCACGTGCTGCGCCTCGCGGCGGCGGCCGTCTCTCGGCTGCAAAGCCATCAACTGGCTAGCCTGGAGCAAACCGGCAGTACCGCCGACGGCACCCTGCAGACCACCTGGCAACTGGAAATTCCGCTGCGCACTGGCCAGGACTTCATGCCCTTGCAGGTCAAGCTGCAGCGCGAAGAAACGCCTGAGCAACAGGCCGACCCGGAACGTGAAAAGCGCGACCCTCTGGAAATGCTCTGGAAGATTGAGCTGTCGTTCGACCTCAGCCCGCTGGGGCCGTTGCAAGTGCAGGCGCAGCTTGCCCAGGGCTGCCTGTCGAGCCAGCTGTGGGCCGAGCTGCCCAGCACAGTGCGCCTGATCGAAAGCCAGCTGAGCGAGCTGCGCACTCGTTTACTCGCACGGGGGCTGAGCGTCGGCGAGCTGAACTGTCATCACGGCACGCCGCCGCAAGGGCCGCGTACACGCCTGGAACAACGTTGGGTAGATGAAAACGCATGACTGAGCAAACACCCCGCCAGGCCATTGCCCTGAGCTACGACGGCCAACAAGCGCCCACCCTCACGGCCAAAGGCGATGACGCACTGGCCGAGGCGATCCTGGCCCTGGCGCGCGAGCACGAAGTGCCCATCTATGAAAACGCCGACCTGGTGAAACTGCTCGCACGGATGGAACTGGGCGACCGTATACCCGAAGCGCTGTACTTGACCATCGCCGAAATCATCGCCTTCGCCTGGCAACTCAAAGGCAAGGTGCCGGTAGATTTTGTCGATGAGGGACCGCAGGAACGGGATGTAACGCCACAGGCACTGGGCCTGAAGGCACCGCTGTAACGGGGAACGGGGTATCAGGCCCGACATCGCGAATGGATATGCCTGCTTTCATTAGCGGCGATACAGGTTTGTGATGTGTGGCATTCACTTCGCAAACTTATCCATTCCCTGCAGTGGCACCACCGGCTGGTTTCGCCTTTTACGGCGACCCACTTTTTTGCCGGCAATGCTTTTTCGTACGCTGAACCTGCAGGCGCCGCCAAATTGTCCCTTCAGGAGGTCGAACGCAGGCAGTGCGTAGTCGGGTTCCAGGCAGGGATGCCTGGCAAGGGCTGAGGGCCAGGAAGGCCCTTCAGCACGGCCCCGGCGGGAGCACTGCCGGAGTGAGAGAACCCGCAGCGCAGCGTAGGGCCGGATGTTGGGACGAGGGGTTTTGGTCACTTTTGCCCCGACAAAAGTGACACGCCGTAAAGGCGGAACGGGGTATCAGGCTCAACATCGCAAATGGATATGCCTGCTTTCATTAGCGGCGATACAGGTTTGTGATGTGTGGCATTCACTTCGCGAACTTATCCATTCCCTGCAGTGGCACCACCGGCTGGTTTCGCCTTTTACGGCGACCCACTTTTGAACGGCACAAAAGTGGGCAAAACGCCCTGTCCCGACATCCGGCCCTACGCTGCGCTTCGGGTTCCTTCCTTACGCCATCGCTCCCGCGTGGACGCGCCGACGGGCCATCCATGGCCCATCAGCGCTTGCGAGGCATCCATGCCTCGCACCCCACTACGCGACGGCTTCACTCAGCCTCCTGAAGGGACACCCTGCAGCGCCTGCTACTTCGCGCACTGACAAACAAAGCCGACGCAGGAACTCGCCGCTTATCCGTGAAGGTAAACGGCGGTTTATCTTGGCCTTGATGCAGCTGATTGGGTGCTTAGCCGCGGTGCAGCTTACTCATCAGCTCTGCCTCGGCCTGGGTCAGGCCGCAGGACTGGGTCAGTTCGTCGACGCTGGCACCCATGCCGACCAAGCGCTCGGCCTGGGCAAACGACAGGCTGTTGGGGTCGCGCTGCTCCAACTGCATCAGCTTGTCAGGCAACGGTGCCACGACCGCACGCAACTCATGCAGGGCTTCGCCCATTCGCACGGTGCCATTCTGGTAATCGTCCAGGCGCTTGGCCAGGTCCTTGATGCGCTGATCGCGCAGCGCATCACCCTGGGCCTGTTGCGAGGCCAGCTCACGCTGGCGCTTGCTATACCCCAGAAACAGCCACAGGCTCACCGCCCAGAGCAGCGCCAGAAAAATGACTGCAACCTCGAAAATCAAATCAGATGTTCTCCAGCTCTGACCACTCTTCCTCGGTCATCATCTTGTCCAACTCAACCAGAATCAGCAGCTCGCCGTTCTTGTTGCATACGCCTTGAATGAACTTGGCCGATTCCTCGTTACCCACATTCGGCGCGGTTTCAACTTCCGATTGGCGCAGGTAAACCACTTCGGCAACGCTGTCGACCAGAATACCAACGACTTGCTTGTCCGCTTCAATGATGACGATACGGGTGTTGTCGCTGACATCGGTCGGTGCCAGGCCAAAGCGCTGACGCGTATCGATCACGGTGACGACGTTGCCGCGCAGGTTGATGATGCCCAGCACGTAGCTCGGCGCACCCGGCACAGGCGCAATCTCGGTGTAGCGAAGCACTTCCTGCACTTGCATCACATTGATGCCGTAGGACTCGTTGTCCAGGCGGAAGGTCACCCACTGCAGAATCGGATCTTCGGAACCTTGTGCAGATGTCTTTTTCATTCCCCTAACCCTCAAAATCCGCCGTTGGCGGTGTGCTCAGTGTGACCGCACGCGGTGCGGCCATCATTTATGGTTGTTTGTGCATCTGCTTGACCGCGCCGCTGGCAATCAGCTCAGCCAATTCGGCGACATCCAGCAGCGCGCACATATGCTCAATCACGGTACCGGCCAACCATGGCCGCTGGCCACGTTGGCTACGCCATTTGATTTCGCCGGGGTCCAGGCGCAGCGAGCGGCTGACCTGATGCACCGCCAGCCCCCACTCGTAGCCTTGCACCGAAATCACATACTGCAGCCCCTGACGGAAATCATCGCGGTAGCGGTCCGGCATGACCCAACGGGCAGTGTCCAGCACTTTCAGGTTGCCGGCCTGGCTCGGCAGAATGCCAAGAAACCAGTCAGGTTGGCCGAACAACGGTGTCAGTTCCTGACCCGCCAGCGAGTAGATCGAGCCCAGGCAGACCAGCGGAACGGCCAGCGTCAGCCCGGCGACATCGAACAACAGGCATTCAAACGGTTCGGCAGCCCAGGCTGGGCGACCGTCTGTGGTAGCCGGAGGCACTGGCGGATTGAGCGCAGGCGGCAGATGAACCTCAACCAAGGGTTCAACCGGCACTGGCGCCTCAACCACCGGAGCCGCTGGTGCTACCGCGACCTCCAGCGGTGGCGCGATAACAGGCATTACCAGCCGGCTCGGCTCGGCAAAGACCGTTGTGGTGACTTCTACCGATACAGACGGCTGGCGCTTGGCATCACGCACCTGCTCTTCAAGCACGGCAGCCTGAAATTCGTCCAGTTCCGCTGGCACTTCGACAGGCGGGCGAAGCGTTTCAACACGCGGCGCCTCCAACTCTTCGGTCGCTTCCTGCAACAAGCCATCCAGGTAGGATTGCAGGGCCAGTTGTGGCCGGGTGGCGATCAACGCGGGGCGAGTCATCAAGCCACCTGCGCTGCAGCGTTGTGGGTAAGCAACTGCTTGAGCAGCGCCCTGTAAGCGGTTACGCCACGGCTTTTGCCATCGAATTGCGAAGGCGTCAAACCGGCCCGGCTGGCATCACGCAGGCGCGTATCAACCGGGATGTAGCCCTGCCAGATATGTTCCGGGTAACTGTCACGCAGCACCCGCAGCGTGCCCATGGAAGCCTGGGTACGCCGATCGAACAACGTCGGCACGATATGGAACGGCAACGCCTGCTTGCGTGAGCGGTTCACCATCGCAAGCGTGCTGACCATGCGCTCCAGGCCTTTGACCGCCAGGTATTCGGTTTGCACTGGAATCACCAGTTGCTGGCTGGCAGCCAGGGCGTTGACCATCAACACGCCGAGTAACGGTGGGCTGTCGATGATGGCGTAGTCGAAATCCTGCCACAGCTGCGCCAGACTCTTGGCGATCACCAGGCCCAGGCCGCTTTGCCCGGGAGACTGACGCTCCAGGGTGGCGAGGGCGGTACTCGATGGCAACAACGAGATATTGTCGTGACTGGTCGGCAGCAGCAGTTGCCCCGGCAAGCCTTCGGGGACAGTCCCCTTGTGCAGGAACAAGTCGAAGCTGCTGTGCTCCAGGGTATCGGGATTGTGCCCGAAGTAGCTGGTCATGGACCCGTGAGGGTCGAGGTCAACCACGACCACGCGCTTGCCCGCATCAGCCAGCAAACCGGCCAAGGCGATGGACGTGGTGGTCTTGCCGACGCCACCTTTTTGATTGGCTACTGCCCAGACTCTCATTGCGCTGCTTCCTCCCGCTACGGCAACCTGCCCTACCGGGATCGGTTATAAGGTCGGTGACGGGGAATTGACGGGGCTGGCCCCGACCGTCGGTGATACCACTCGCGGTGCAGTTTGTGTGCCAGCTCGCTTCATTGCTGCATCTGGCGTGGCATTGGCACTGCCCGTACCGGTCAGGCTGCGGCGCACCTCCAGGTTACGCGAGATCACCAGCACCACCCGACGATTGCGCGCACGCCCTTCTGCCGTGGTATTGCTGGCAATCGGCTGGAACTCGCCATAGCCCACCGACGCCATGCGTGCGGGGTTAACGCCTTCCATCGCCAACAGGCGCACAATGCTGGCCGCACGCGCCGACGACAGCTCCCAGTTGGTCGGGTACTGCGCCGTGCGAATCGGCAAATCGTCGGTGAACCCTTCGACATGCACCGGGTTGGCGAAAGGCTTCAGGATCCGCGCCACTTTTTCGATGATATTGAAGGCCGCGTCGCTGGGCATGGCGTCGCCACTGCCAAACAGCAACGAAGAGTTCAACTCGATCTCCACCCACAACTCGTTGCCGCGCACCGTCATCTGATCGGATTTGATCAAATCACCGAAGGCGTCCCGAACATCGTTGGTGATGGTCTTGAGTGGATCGCTGTTGGTTTGAGCAAGCCCGGCATCGACCTGTTCGCTATCGCGGATCAGCGGTTCGGCTGGCTTGACGCTGAGCGGCTGCTCGTCGCCAATCGGAATCGGTCGCATGCTCCGTTCAGGGTCATTGAAAACCCCGAGCAGGGCCTGGGAAATTATCTTGTACTTGCCCTCGTTGATCGAGGAGATCGAGTACATGACCACGAAGAAGGCAAACAACAAGGTAATGAAGTCGGCGTACGACACCAGCCAGCGTTCGTGGTTCTCATGTTCCTCGGGGGCGCGACGACGAGCCATGTATTACTCCATGAAGCCCTGAAGCTTCAACTCGATCGAACGCGGGTTTTCACCTTCTGCAATCGACAACAGGCCTTCCAGGAGCATTTCCCGGTAACGCGACTGACGCAGGGCCAGCGCCTTGAGCTTGTTGGCGATCGGTAGCAGGATCAGGTTGGCACTGGCAACACCATAGATCGTCGCCACGAACGCAACGGCAATGCCATTGCCCAGCTGGGACGGGTCGGCCAGATTGCCCATCACATGGATCAAACCCATTACCGCACCGATGATGCCGATGGTTGGCGCATAGCCGCCCATGCTCTCGAACACTTTTGCAGCCTGGATATCACGGCTTTCCTGGGTGTAGAAATCCACCTCGAGAATGCTGCGAATCGCTTCCGGCTCCGCACCATCGACCAGCAGTTGCAAGCCCTTGCGCGCATAGGGATCGGGCTCGGCGTCAGCCACCCCTTCCAGGCCCAGCAGGCCCTCTTTACGCGCCGTCAGGCTCCAGTTGACTACCCGGTCAATACCACCGGCCAGGTCAACCCGTGGCGGGAACAGGATCCAGATGACAATCTGCATCGCGCGTTTGAAGGCGCTCATCGGCGACTGCAGCAGCGAAGCCGCCAACGTGCCGCCGAGCACGATCAGCGCCGCAGGGCCGTTGATCAACGCAGACAGGTGGCCGCCTTCCAGGTAGTTGCCACCGATGATGGCAACAAAGGCCAGGATGATCCCGATGAGGCTCAAGACATCCATTAGACGCACGCCTCGACCAGATGCCGACCGATGTCATCCAGGCCGTACACCGCGTCCGCCAGATTGGCCTTGACGATCGCCATGGGCATGCCATAGATCACGCAGCTGGCTTCATCCTGAGCCCAGACCTGGCTGCCGCCCTGCTTGAGCAGGCGAGCACCTTCGCGGCCATCAGCGCCCATGCCGGTCAACACCACGGCCAATACCTTGTCGCCGTAGGATTTCGCGGCAGAACCAAAGGTGATGTCCACGCACGGCTTGTAGTTCAGACGCTCGTCGCCCGGGAGGATTTTCACCGTACCCCGCGCATCGACCATCATCTGCTTGCCACCAGGGGCCAGCAGCGCCAGGCCAGGACGCAACACGTCACCGTCCTCGGCTTCCTTGACACTGATCTTGCAGAGCTTGTCCAGGCGTTCGGCAAACGCCTTGGTGAACGCCGCCGGCATGTGCTGGATCAATACGATCGGCGCTGGGAAGTTTGCTGGCAGCTGGGTCAGTACGCGCTGCAGGGCAACCGGGCCGCCTGTCGACGTGCCGATGGCCAACAGCTTGTAGGACTTGCGTTTGGGTGCAGGCGAGCTGGGTGCGGCCGCACGTGCTGGCGCGCTAGCAGGCGCTGGGCGCGAGAGGCCTGGCGACGCCATGCTGCTGACACTGTGCTGGGCGCTGGGCGCTGGAGTCGGAGCTGGCGTGGCGAAACTGCTGAAGCGGCGGTTACTGCGGGAAATGGTATGAACCTTTTCGCACAGCAGTTGCTTGACCTTTTCCGGGTTGCGCGAGATGTCCTCGAAGTTCTTCGGCAGGTAATCCACCGCACCGGCATCCAGTGCATCAAGGGTAACGCGAGCACCTTCATGGGTCAGCGAGGAGAACATCAACACCGGCGTCGGGCAACGCTGCATGATGTGCCGAACGGCAGTGATGCCATCCATCATGGGCATTTCATAGTCCATGGTGATCACATCAGGCTTGAGCGACAGTGCTTGGTCGATCGCTTCCTTGCCGTTGGTCGCGGTGCCCACGACCTGGATAGTCGGGTCCGCTGAAAGAATTTCCGAGACACGGCGGCGGAAGAAACCGGAATCATCCACCACCAGGACCTTGACTGCCATAAACACTCCATTACGGGGCGCGGTCGAAAGACCGCGCCACCGGGATCAAATACGCCGGGCAGCGTAACGCTTGAGCATGCTCGGAACGTCGAGGATCAGCGCAATGCGCCCGTCACCGGTAATGGTGGCGCCCGACATCCCAGGGGTGCCTTGCAGCATCTTGCCCAGCGGCTTGATGACCACCTCTTCCTGGCCGACCAGCTGATCGACGACGAAGCCGATCCGCTGAGTGCCCACCGAGAGGATCACCACATGGCCTTCGTGCTGCTCTTCATGAGCGGCAGAGCTGACCAACCAGCGCTTGAGGTAAAACAGTGGCAACGCCTTGTCGCGTACGATCACCACTTCCTGGCCGTCAACCACATTGGTACGCGACAGGTCGAGGTGGAAAATTTCGTTGACGTTGACCAGCGGGAACGCGAACGCCTGATTGCCCAGCATGACCATCAGCGTCGGCATGATCGCCAAGGTCAACGGCACCTTGATCACGATCTTCGAACCCTGGCCCTTGGCCGAGTAGATGTTGATCGAGCCGTTGAGCTGGGAGATCTTGGTTTTCACCACGTCCATGCCGACACCACGGCCAGACACATCGGAAATCTCGGTCTTGGTGGAAAAGCCCGGGGCGAAGATCAGGTTGTAGCAGTCCGACTCGCTCAGGCGATCGGCTGCATCCTTGTCCATCAGGCCCTTTTCCACCGCCTTGGCGCGCAGCACGTTGGGGTCCATGCCCTTGCCGTCGTCAGAGATCGACAAGAGGATGTGATCGCCTTCCTGCTCAGCCGACAGTACGACCTTGCCACCACGCGACTTGCCTGCGGCTTCACGCTCTTCCGGTGTTTCGACACCGTGGTCGACAGCGTTGCGCACCAAGTGAACCAGCGGGTCGGCCAAGGCCTCGACCAGGTTTTTGTCCAGGTCGGTCTCTTCGCCCACCAGCTCCAGGTTGATCTCTTTCTTCAACTGGCGCGCCAGGTCACGAACCAGGCGCGGGAAGCGCCCGAAGACCTTCTTGATCGGCTGCATGCGGGTCTTCATGACCGCGGTCTGCAGGTCAGCGGTGACCACGTCGAGGTTCGACACTGCCTTGGACATGGCCTCATCGCCGCTGTTCAAGCCCAGGCGAACCAGACGGTTACGCACCAGTACCAGCTCGCCGACCATGTTCATGATCTCATCGAGGCGGGCGGTATCGACGCGCACCGTGGTTTCGGCTTCGCTGGCGGCATGCTTGTCGGCTGACGCCGGAGCGGCCTGACGCGCAGGTGCTGCAGCGGCAGCTGGCTTGGCGACGGGAGCAGGTGCAGGTGCTGCAGCGGGCGCGGGCTTGGCCGCAGGTTTGGCCTCAGGCTTGGCTACTGCTGCTTCTGCGACCGAGGCCGTTGCTGCTGCGCCCTCGGCAAATTTACCTTTGCCGTGGATCTGATCGAGCAACGCTTCGAACTCGTGCTCGGAAATATGGTCGCCCGCCCCTTCGGTAGCAGCGGGCTCGACAGCCGCGGCCGGCAGTGCATCCACAGCAAAGGTACCCTTGCCATGAAGCTGATCCAGCAGCGCTTCGAATTCGTCGTCGGTAATTTCGTTGCTGGCTTCAGTGCCTGCCTCGACAACCGCTGCCGACGCAGGCGCAGCAGGTGTGGGAAGGCTGTCGGCAGCAAACTGGCCTTTGCCGTGCAGTTGGTCGAGCAATGACTCAAACTCGGCATCGGTGATTTCATCACCCGCCGCTGCTGCCGGAGCGGCAGGCGCCTCGGCTTCGGCCTTGACGGCGTTGAGCGAGTCGAGCAGTTGCTCGAACTCCGTGTCGGTAATGTCGCCAGACGCTTGCTCAGCGGGCGCCTCGGCAACCGGTTCTGGCTCGGGTGCAGCGGCCTGCTGGGCCGAAGCCGGCTCAGCCAGACGTGCCAGCGCAGCCAGCAGCTCTGGCGTGGCCGGCGTCACATCGCTGCGCTCGCGGACCTGGCCGAACATGCTGTTGACCGTGTCCAGGGCTTCCAGGACCACGTCCATCAGCTCGGAGTCAACGCGACGCTCACCCTTGCGCAGAATGTCGAACACGTTCTCGGCAATATGGCAGCACTCCACCAGCTCATTGAGCTGGAGGAAGCCGGCGCCCCCTTTTACAGTGTGAAAGCCGCGAAAGATTGCATTGAGCAGATCCGCATCATCAGGCCGGCTTTCCAGCTCGACCAATTGCTCGGACAGTTGCTCAAGAATTTCGCCGGCTTCTACCAGGAAATCCTGGAGGATTTCTTCATCGGCGCCGAAGCTCATTAAACGTGCTCCCTAAAAACCCAGGCTGGACAACAGATCGTCGACATCGTCCTGACCGGACACGACGTCTTCACGCTTATCGGCATGAATCTGCGGACCTTCACCCCGAGTCGGATGTTTTTCTTGATCTTTTTCAGCACGTAGCTGCTGGTGGTCATGTTCAATACCGGCAAAGCGGTCGACCTGACTGGCCATCAATACGAGCTTGAGCAGATTGCTTTCTACTTCGGTAACCAGTTGCGTGACGCGCTTGATCACCTGGCCGGTCAGGTCTTGGTAGTCCTGAGCCAACAGAATGTCATTGAGGTGGCCTGCCACTTCACGGGTGCCGGCCTCGCTGCGCGTCAGAAAACTGTCAACGCGACGCGCCAGCTCGCGAAACTCCGGCGCAGCCACTTCTCGACGCATGAAACGCTGCCAGTCGGCACTCAAGGTACTTGCCTCGGCACTCAATTCTTGAAGCACCGGTGTACTTTGCTCGACCAGGTCCATGGTCCGGTTAGCCGCGCCCTCGGTGAGCTTGACCACATAGGACAAGCGCTCGGTGGCATCGGTGATCTGCGACACTTCCTCAGCCTGCGGCATCTGCGGGTCAATATGAAAACTGACGATCGCACTATGCAACTCGCGGGTGAGCTTGCCGACTTCCTGATACAGGCCACGATCACGGGTCTGGTTCAGCTGATGGATCAGTTGTACCGCGTCGCCGAATTTACCTCGTTCAAGGCTATCGACAAGCTCGTTGGCATGTTTCTTCAGTGTCGACTCGAAGTCGCCCAACGACGATTGTTTATGCTCCATAAGCGCCCCCGTGGCGTACCTCAGCTATTGACGCGCTCGAAGATCTTCTCGATCTTTTCTTTCAACACCTGAGCCGTGAATGGTTTTACCACGTAACCATTAACGCCAGCCTGAGCCGCCTCAATGATCTGATCACGCTTGGCCTCTGCCGTTACCATCAGCACCGGCAGGTGCTTCAGGCGTTCGTCAGCGCGCACCGTACGCAGCAGGTCGATGCCGGACATGCCAGGCATGTTCCAGTCCGTTACCAGAAAATCAAAGTTACCGCTGTGCAGCATTGGCAGTGCAGTGACGCCGTCGTCCGCTTCCTGGGTATTGGTGAAGCCCAGGTCACGCAACAGGTTCTTGATGATCCGCCGCATCGTCGAAAAATCGTCAACGATGAGGATTTTCATGTTCTTGTCCAATTAGACCTCCAAGCAGTCTTTAACGCGCTCAGCGCTGAACGCGCACTCAATCAAATCCGGCACAACATTTTCACGACTGCATGAAACCCAGCAATCAACGCGCGCGCCATTCTCCCAGCCGCCCACGCAAGCGTGCAGCACACTGGCTGTGCAACTGGCTGACCCGCGACTCACTGACCCCAAGCACCTCGCCGATTTCCTTGAGGTTCAGCTCTTCGTCGTAATACAACGCCAGCACCAGCCGCTCACGCTCAGGCAAGTTGGCAATCGCATCTGCCAACGCTGCCTGAAAGCGCTCGTCTTCCAGATCGCGCGAAGGCTCGACCTGGGCGCTGGCGCCGTCCTCGTGCAGCCCTTCATGCTCGCCGTCCTGCAACAGGTCGTCGAAGCTGAACAGGCGACTGCCCAAGGTGTCATTCAAAATCCCGTAATAATCATCGAGACTCAATTGAAGTTCGGCAGCAACTTCATGATCTTTAGCGTCACGACCTGTTTTTGCTTCAACAGCGCGAATTGCATCACTGACCATGCGGGTATTACGATGAACCGAACGCGGCGCCCAATCCCCCTTGCGCACCTCATCCAGCATCGCACCGCGGATGCGAATACCGGCATAGGTCTCAAAACTGGCACCTTTGCTTGAGTCATACTTGTTCGCCACCTCAAGCAAACCGATCATGCCGGCCTGAATCAGGTCTTCAACCTGAACACTGGCGGGCAAACGCGCCAACAGGTGGTAAGCGATGCGCTTGACCAGCGGCGCGTAGCGTTCGACCAACTCATACTGCGCGTCACGCGAAGCCTTGCTGTACATCCGGAAACCGCTGGCACTCATAGAGCAGGCCCCACACTGGTCGGCTGCACCAGACGCTCGACGAAAAACTCCAGATGGCCGCGTGGGTTGGCTGGCAGCGGCCAGCTATCGACCTTCTGTGCGATGGCCTTGAACGCCAACGCGCACTTGGAACGCGGAAAGGCTTCATAGACCGCTCGCTGCTTCTGCACGGCTTTACGCACGCACTCGTCATACGGCACTGCACCGACGTATTGTAGGGCGACATCGAGGAAGCGATCCGTGACCTTGGTCAACTTAGCGAACAGATTGCGCCCTTCCTGAGGGCTTTGCGCCATGTTCGCCAGCACGCGGAAGCGGTTCATGCCGTAATCACGGTTAAGCAGCTTGATCAACGCATAGGCGTCGGTAATCGAGGTGGGCTCGTCACAGACCACCAGCAACACTTCCTGGGCCGCTCGAACGAAGCTGACCACCGAGTCACCAATACCCGCAGCGGTGTCGATCACCAGCACATCGAGGTTGTCGCCGATATCGCTGAACGCCTGAATCAGGCCGGCATGCTGAGCGGGCGCCAGGTGAACCATGCTTTGCGTACCCGAAGCGGCTGGCACGATGCGCACACCACCCGGCCCCTGCAGCAGCACGTCGCGCAGCTCGCAGTGCCCTTCGATAACGTCGGCCAGGGTTCGCTTGGGCGTGAGGCCCAGCAACACGTCGACGTTAGCCAGGCCCAGGTCGGCGTCCAACAGCATGACGCGACGGCCGAGCTCGGCCAACGCCAGTGACAAGTTCACTGACACGTTAGTCTTGCCAACGCCACCTTTGCCGCCGGTCACGGCGATCACCTGTACGGGATGCATGCTACCCATGTTTGTTCTTTACCTTGTCTTGCTTAGACCGAGGCCACATGACTGGCTGCACTTTCAAACACCTGAAAAATGCCTGGCAGACCATTGATGTAGATACTTTGCAACGTCTTCACCGACACCTCAGCCAACACGCTTAGGGCCGTGATAGAGATCAGCGAACATATCGGCCATGGCCTCCTCGCTGGGCTCGTCCTGCATTTGCACACTAACCGCGCGGCTGACCAACTGGTGGCGGCGCGGCAAGTGCAAGTCATCCGGAATGCGCGGCCCATCGGTCAGATAGGCCACCGGCAATTCATGACTGATCGCCAGGCTCAACACCTCACCGAGGCTGGCGGTTTCATCAAGTTTAGTCAGGATGCAACCGGCCAGCCCGCAGCGTTTGTAGCTGTGGTAGGCCGCCGTCAGCACCTGTTTCTGGCTGGTCGTCGCCAACACCAGGTAGTTCTTTGCCTGGATACCGCGACCGGCCAGCGTCTCCAACTGCATGCGCAGGGCCGGATCACTGGCCTGCAAACCTGCGGTATCGATCAGTACCACGCGCTTGCGCAGCAAGGGCTCCAACGCCTGCCCCAAGGACTGCCCCGGATCGACATGGGTGACCGAAACATTGAGGATACGCCCGAGCGTCTTCAGTTGTTCCTGGGCACCGATGCGGAAACTGTCCATGCTCACCAGAGCCAGGTTCTGCGCGCCGTACTTGAGCACGTAGCGGGCTGCCAACTTCGCCAGCGTAGTGGTCTTGCCCATACCCGCCGGGCCGACCATGGCGATCACCCCACCCTCTTCGATCGGATCGACTTCCGGCACGCTGATCATCCGCGCCAGGTGGGCCAGCAACATCCGCCAGGCATGGCGTGGCTCTTCAATTTCGGCGGTCAGGTCAAGCAGCTCGCGCGACAGCGGTCCCGACAAGCCAATACGCTGCAGGCGGCGCCAGAGGCTCGCTTGCTGCGGTTTGCTGCCTTGCAGTTGAGTCCACGCCAGCGACCCCAGCTGCACTTCCAGCAATTCACGCAAACCAGACAGCTCGTTACGCATCGAGTCAAACAGGCGCTGATCTACCGCAGGCGCTGGCGCGACCCGAGGGCGCTCCGGCTCATCGACATGCGGCTCGATCAGCGGCTCCGATGCAGTCAGTGGCAGGCCGGCGAACAACTGGCGATTCGCCGTCTCGTCACCCTCGACGCGGCTGCTCAATTCGGCTTGGGCAGTGACGATGCGCGACTGAGTCTTGCGCAGTTCGTCCTCAAGCTCGACATTGGGAACACGTGGCGACAAGGCAGACAACTTGTAGTCCAGCGCAGCCGTCAGCTCGACACCGCCAGCAATCCGTCGGTTGCCGATGATGGCGGCCTCAGCCCCCAGTTCATCACGAACCAACTTCATGGCCTGACGCATATCGGCTGCGAAAAAACGCTTAACTTGCATAACCCACTACCTCAGCCGTTGGGGCCTACTGTGGCAACGATGGTGACTTGCTTGTTGTCAGGTATTTCCTGATACGCCAAAACATGCAAATTCGGTACTGCCAGGCGACCAAAACGCGACAACATTGCCCGTATCGGCCCTGCGACCAACAAGATCGCTGGTTGCCCTTGCATTTCTTGACGCTGGGCAGCCTCGATTAACGAACGCTGAAGCTTTTCAGCCATGCTTGGCTCAAGAAGAACGCCCTCTTCTTGACCTTGCCCGGCCCTTTGTAAACTATTGAGCAAAATCTGTTCCAACCTTGGCTCAAGCGTGATGACTGGCAGCTCAGACTCAGTGCCGACAATGCTTTGCACGATGGCGCGACACAATCCGACGCGCACCGCAGCCACCAAAGCGGCGGTATCTTGACTCTTCCCGGCGTTGTTCGCGATGGCTTCGGCAATACTGCGGATATCGCGTACGGGCACCTGCTCGGACAACAGCGCCTGCAACACCTTGAGCAACCCCGACAGCGACATGATGCCCGGTACCAACTCCTCGGCCAGTTTCGGCGAGCCCTTGGCCAATACCTGCAGCAACTGCTGAACCTCTTCGTGACCGATCAGCTCATGGCAATGCTTGTGCAGGATCTGGTTCAAGTGCGTAGCAACCACGGTGCTGGCATCGACCACGGTGTAACCCAGCGACTGGGCCTGGCTGCGCTGACCCACGTCGATCCACACGGCCTCCAGGCCGAAGGCCGGGTCCTTGGCGGCAATGCCATTGAGCGTACCAAAGACCTGCCCCGGGTTAATCGCCAGCTCCCGGTCAGGATAGATTTCCGCCTCAGCCAGGATGACCCCCATGAGCGTCAGGCGGTAGACACTTGGCGCAAGGTCGAGGTTGTCGCGGATGTGCACCGTCGGCATCAGGAAACCGAGGTCCTGGGAGAGCTTTTTGCGCACGCCCTTGATCCGCGCCAACAGTTGCCCACCCTGATTGCGGTCGACCAATGGAATCAGGCGATAGCCCACCTCCAGGCCGATCATGTCAATCGGCGTGACGTCATCCCAACCCAGCTCTTTGGTTTCCATGGCTCGCTGTGGAGACGGCAGCAGGTCTTGCTGCATCTGGGCCATTTCCTGCGCCTTGAGCTTGGCCTGATTCTGCTTGCGCCACACCATGTAGGCGGCACCACCGGCCAGCGCCGCCAAGCCGATAAAGGCAATGTGCGGCATGCCCGGCACCAGGCCCATGACCAGCATGATCCCGGCCGAAACCGCCAAGGCCTTCGGCGACTCGAACATCTGCCGGTTGATCTGCTTGCCCATGTCCTCGGAACCCGAGGCACGCGTCACCATGATCGCCGCGGCGGTGGACAACAGCAGCGATGGCAACTGCGCCACCAAACCGTCACCAATGGTCAACAAGGCGTACACCTTGCCCGCATCGGCGAAGGTCATGTTGTGCTGGAACATACCGACGGCCATACCGCCGATCAGGTTGATGAACAGAATCAGCAGGCCGGCGATGGCGTCACCGCGCACAAACTTGCTGGCACCGTCCATGGAACCATAGAACTCAGCCTCCTGAGCCACCTCGGAGCGGCGCGCCTTGGCCTGGGCCTGATCGATCAGGCCGGCGTTGAGGTCGGCATCGATTGCCATTTGCTTGCCCGGCATCGCATCGAGGGTAAACCGCGCGCTCACTTCGGAGATACGCCCTGCACCCTTGGTAACCACGACGAAGTTGATGATCATCAGGATGGCGAAGACCACGATACCGACCACGTAGTTACCGCCGATCACCACCTCACCAAAGGCCTGAATCACCTTACCGGCCGCAGCGTGACCATCATGACCATGGAGCATGACCACCCGCGTCGACGCTACGTTCAACGCCAGTCGCAGCAGCGTCGCCACCAGCAGAATGGTCGGGAAAACAGCAAAATCCAGTGGGCGCAGCGCGTAGACACACACCAGCAGGACCACAATCGACAGGGCAATGTTGAACGTGAAGAACACGTCGAGCAGGAACGGCGGGATCGGCAACATCATCATTGCCAGCAACACCAGCAGCAACAGCGGCACACCCAGGTTTCCTCGGCCAAGGCCGACCAGGTTGCTACGGGCGCTGTTGATTAACTGAGTGCGATCCACCGGTATTCCTCTCAAGCAAACTTTTGACGCCACGAAGGCGCGTGGCGCTGCCTCTGCAAGAAGCCTTCCAACTTTGCGTCTGTCGCGCAACAAGCGGCTTTCAGAGGGGCCAGAACGTATGCGCTGCAGTCATCGCAGGCAAGCCTGCTCGCCACAGGATGCCATCGCACCCGAGGAGGATCAGGAGTCCCGACGCAAATCCGGCGGAATCGGTACGTCCTTGAGGGGTTCCGGCGCCTTGCCTTTGCCCGCACGGTACTGGCGGACCTGGAAGACATAGGCCAACACCTGAGCCACCGCCAGGTACAGGCCCGCCGGGATTTCTTCCTCAAGCTCGGTGGAGTAGTAGATCGAGCGCGCCAACGCCGCCGACTCAAGGATCTGGATCTTGTGCTCACCCGCGATTTCACGAATCTTCAGCGCAATGAAGTCAGTGCCCTTGGCCAGCAGCAATGGCGCACCGCCCTTCTCAGGGTCGTACTTGAGTGCCACGGCATAGTGCGTCGGGTTGGTGATGACCACATCGGCTTCGGGAATCGCCGCCATCATCCGGCGCTGCGACATCTCGCGCTGGGTCTGTCGAATGCGCTGCTTGACCTCGGGGCGACCTTCACTGTCCTTGTACTCGTCACGCACTTCCTGCTTGGTCATCAACAGCTTCTTGTGTGCCTGCCAAAGCTGCAAAGGCGCGTCCACGGCGGCGATCAGCAGCAAACCCGCCGCCATCCACAAGGCACTCCAGCCCACCACCTGAACGCTATGGATGACTGCCTGATCAAGCGGCTCGTGCGCGATGGCAATCAGGTCGTCGCGATCTGAAGACAGCACCACCAAGGCCACCAGCAAGATCACAAAGAACTTGGCCAGCGCCTTGAGCAACTCGGTCAGCGCATGCATGGAGAACATCCGCTTGATCCCGGACATCGGGTTCATTCGGCTGAACTTCGGCGCCAGGCTACTGCCGGCAAACAAAAAGCCGCCCAGGGAAATAGGCCCGATGATCGCTGCCAGCAGCAGCACCAGCAACACCGGCTGAGTGGCGAGTATGGCCATCTTGCCCGAGGCCAACAGAAAGATCCCCATGGAGCGCTCGTCGATGAGCACCTCGCGGGACAAGGTGAAATTGATCCGCATCAGCTCCATCAGCGTTTCCGCCAACGCACCGCCGAAGACCAGCAACCCGCCCGCGCCCGCCAAGGTCACGGCAACCGTATTGAGCTCTTTGGAGCGCGCAATCTCGCCCTTTTCACGAGCGTCCTTCTTGCGCTTGTCGGTGGGGTCTTCTGTCTTGTCCTGACCGCTCTCGCTCTCAGCCATGCTCAGCGCGCCCTCGCCAGTTCACGCAGCCATTGCAGCGCCTCGGAGGCCAATGACTGGTAATGGGACAGAATGTCGGCCAGACCGACCCAGAAAATCCCGAGCCCCAATACCAGGGTCAAGGGAAAACCGATGGAAAAAATGTTCAACTGCGGCGCGGCGCGGGTCATCACGCCAAAGGCAATGTTGACCACCAGCAGTGCGGTAATCGCCGGCAGTACCAGCAGCAGTGCTGCGCCCAATACCCAGCCCAGGCGCCCGGCCATGTCCCAGAAATGATTGACCAGCAGACCGCTGCCAATCGGCAAGGTGGTGAAACTCTCGGTGAGCACCTCGAAAACCACCAGATGGCCATTCATCGATAGAAACAACAGGGTCACCAGCATCGTCAGGAACTGACTGACCACCGCGACATTGACGCCGTTGGCCGGATCGACCATCGAGGCAAACGCCATCCCCATCTGAATCGCAACAATCTGCCCGGCAATCACGAAGGCCTGGAAGAACAGCTGCAGCGCCATACCGAACAGGGCACCGATGATCACCTGTTCGGCAATCAGCAGCAGCCCACTGAGGCTCAAGGGATTGACCTCAGGCAGAGGCGGCAAGCCAGGCACGATGACCACCGTAATAGCCACCGCGAAATACAGCCGGATGCGGGCTGGCAACAAGGTGGTACCGAATATCGGCATGGTCATCAGTACGGCAGCGACACGAAACAGCGGCAGGATGAACGACGCCACCCACGTGCTGATCTGCGCATCGGTCAACTCGAGCATGCCGTACTCAACCGATCAGCTGCGGAATACTGCCGTACAGCGACAGGATGTACTCCATGAACGTGCGAACCAACCACGGCCCCACCACGATCAGGGTCACCAGCATCACCAACAGCCGCGGCAAGAAGCTCAGGGTCTGTTCGTTGATCTGGGTGGCCGCCTGAAACATCGCGACCACCAGACCGACCAGCAGGCTCGGCACTACCAGCACCGCCACCATCATCGTGGTCAGCCACAGCGCATCGCGAAACAGGTCGACAGCGACTTCCGGGGTCATGCGCGATTCTCCTAGACGCCGCCGAAACTGCCGGCCAGGGTACCAATGATAAGCGCCCAGCCGTCCACCAGCACGAAGAGCATGATCTTGAACGGCAACGAGATGATCAACGGCGAGAGCATCATCATACCCATGGCCATCAGTACGCTGGCGACCACCAGGTCGATGATCAGAAACGGAATAAAGATCATGAAGCCGATTTGAAACGCCGTCTTCAGTTCCGATGTCACAAAGGCGGGCACCAGGATCGTCAACGGCGCCTGGTCGGGCGTTGCGATGTCGGTACGCTTGGACAGCCGCATGAACAGATCAAGGTCGCTCTGCCGGGTTTGCGCCAGCATGAAATCCTTCAGCGGCACTTGGGCCTTGGCAATCGCATCTTGCGCGGTAAGCGTCTCGTTCAGGTAAGGCTGTAGCGCATCGCGATTCACCCGGTCGAACACCGGGGCCATGATGAACATGGTCAGGAACAGCGCCATGCCGGTGAGGATCTGGTTCGACGGAGTCTGCTGCAAGCCCAGGGCCTGGCGCAAAATCGAGAAGACGATGATGATCCGGGTAAAACTGGTCATCAGGATGACGAACGCCGGGATGAAACTCAGCGCCGTCATGATCAACAGGATCTGCAGGCTGACGGAGTATTCCTGCTGACCATTCGCCCCATTGGACAAGGTAATGGCCGGGATCGACAGCGGATCGGCAGCCAAGGCCAACGGCGCCGCCAGCATCAGCAGCAGCGTCAACATCATGCGCAATGCGCCCATTACGTCTTGTCCTTCTGATCCTTGCCCAGCAACTCCATCAGGCGCTGAGCGAATTCCGGTGTAGCCTGTCGCGCACCCGACGGCACTTCGACCGGCTCACGCAACACATGCAACGCTTCGATCGTGCCAGGCGAGTGCCCCAGCAAAATCTGCTCATTGCCTACCTTGACCAGCAGCAGGCGGTCGCGCGGCCCCAAGGCCCGCGTACCGATGATCTCAATGACCTGATCGCCTCGCGGCGCAGCCTGCTGCACCCTGCGCAGCAGCCAGGCCAGAAAGAAGATCAACCCCACCACCAACAGCAAGCCCAGCACCAACTGCGCCAACTGCCCACCGACACTTCCCGGCGCAGCCGGCGCGGACGCCGTCGCCGCCGGCTGCGCCGCGAAGGCCACGTCGACGCAGAACAGGCCGGCCGCGGCCAGGCCCTTGAGCAGAGTGTTTTTCACTTAGCGCAGCTTCTTGATACGTTCGCTCGGGCTGATCACGTCAGTCAGACGAATACCGAACTTCTCGTTGACCACAACCACTTCACCGTGCGCAATCAGCGTACCGTTAACCAGCACATCCAGCGGCTCTCCGGCCAGGCGATCAAGCTCGATCACCGAACCCTGGTTGAGTTGCAGCAGGTTACGGATGTTGATTTCAGTACTGCCGACTTCCATGGAGATGCTCACCGGAATATCCAGGATCACATCCAGGTTCGGGCCTTCAAGGCTGACCTGTTCATTGCTGCGTGGCGAGGAAGGAAATTCCTCCATCGGCAGGCGGCCCGAAGCAGGCGTAGTGCTACCGCCGGACATCAGGGCATCGATGTCGGCCTGACCGCCCTCGCCAGTTTCACTCAAGGCAGCGGCCCACTCATCGGCCAGCGCCTGATCTTCCATGGAGGTGATATCGTTTTCGTCAGCCATTTTGTCCTCGACGGGCAATCAATTCGGGGGGTAAACCAGCAGCGCCGCTTAGCGACGCTCGATCGGATCGGTTATCTGCAGGGCCAGGGTGCCCTTGTGCGAGCCCAGCTTGGCCTTGAACGACGGCACGCCGTTAGCCCGCAGAATCAGCTCTTCGGGTAATTCGATAGGGATCACGTCACCGGGCTGCATGTGCAGGATGTCGCGCAAGCGCAACTGACGCCGGGCTACCGTCGCGCTCAACGGCACGCTGACGTCCAGTACGTCTTCGCGCAGGGCCTTGACCCAACGCTCATCCTGGTCATCCAGGTCAGACTGGAAGCCGGCATCCAGCATCTCGCGAACCGGCTCGATCATCGAGTACGGCATGGTCACATGCAGGTCGCCACCGCCGCCATCGAGTTCAATGTGGAAGGTCGAGACCACCACCGCCTCACTCGGACCGACAATGTTGGCCATGGCCGGGTTGACCTCCG
The DNA here is from genome assembly GCF_056279025.1 of Pseudomonas sp. TE3910. Taxonomy (NCBI): domain Bacteria; kingdom Pseudomonadati; phylum Pseudomonadota; class Gammaproteobacteria; order Pseudomonadales; family Pseudomonadaceae; genus Pseudomonas; species Pseudomonas sp. TE3910. Next base: position 4,881,463 of record NZ_JBWBQN010000001.1, on the reverse strand, counting down.
AGTTGATGTACTCGAAGTTGACCGGCATGATCGCCTGCCAGGCTTCCTTGAGGTCGACGAAGGCCTGGTCCAGCACCATGCGCACCACGCGCAGCTCGGTCGGGGTGAACTCACGGCCTTCGATCTTGGCGTGACGGCCGTCACCACCAAAGAAATTGTCCACCAGCTTGAATACCAGCTTGGCATCAAGAATGAACAGTGACGTGCCGCGCAACGGCTTGATCTTCACCAGGTTCAAGCTGGTCGGCACGTACAACGAATGCACGTACTCACCGAACTTCATCACCTGAACCCCGCCTACCGCCACGTCGGCAGAGCGACGCAACAGGTTGAACATGCTGATACGGGTATAACGGGCGAAACGCTCGTTGATCATTTCCAGGGTCGGCATGCGTCCGCGGACGATCCGATCCTGGCTGGTCAGGTCATAACTTTTGACGCTACCGGGCTCAGCGGCGCTTTCGGTTTGCACCAGACCATCGTCGACACCGTGTAACAGGGCATCGATTTCATCCTGGGACAGCAGGTCCTGCACGGCCATCTTGGGCTCCTACTGCAATACGAAATTGGTGAACAGCAACTGGTCAACAACCAGTTTGCCAACTTCCTTCTGCGCCACTTCCTGAACACTGGCAGTGGCCTTCTGGCGCAACATTTCCTGACCGACCGGGGTTGCCAGGGTATCGAAGCCCTGGCCCGAGAACAGCATGACCAGGTTGTTGCGGATCACCGGCATGTGCACTTTCAGTGCATCCAGCGCAGCCTGGTCACGGCCCTGCATGGTGATGCTCACCTGCATGAAACGCTGACGACCGTTCTGGTTGAAGTTGACTACGAATGCAGGAGACAGGGGTTCGTAGATCGCTGCCGGCTTGACGTTGGTCGCCTGCGCAGGGCTTGCCTCAGGCTTGCTGTCGGCCTTGTGCAGGAAGAACCAGGTTGCCCCCACGGACAGACCAATCGCCAGGAGCAATGCCAGCACCAACAACAGGATCAGTTTGAGTTTGCCTTTCGAGGCGGGGTCTTTCACTGCGTCGTTCTTCGCCATGCCAATAATCCGTCACTCACACGAGATTTCACTCAGATGGCGAGGGTTCAGCAAGTGTTATGCCAGTTTCCCGGAACAGGCGATGGAATCCATGGCGCGCTGGCAAGATCGCCCCTGGAGGGCCGGCGCCTGCAGGGGCTTTACGCGAGGCGCCGCGGCTCACATCATGCGTAATAATCTACCGCGCTGGAACCGATCACTACCTGGCGCTCGACAGCCTTGACGCCAGCATCAGCCTCCGCCTGCTCTGCGCCATCCCCCGCCTCACCGCGCCGCCCGGCAACGCCGCTCAGGCGCGGGCCTTCTTGAGCACCCTGCTGCTGGCCGCGCGACTGATCGGAAACGTTGACATCCGGTTGCGCCAGGCCTTGCTGGGCAAACAACTCACGCAGACGATGAACTTGCCCTTCCAGCGCATCACGAACCACCACATGACCACTGACGAAGGTGATCTGGGCTGGCTGGTCCGCCGCCAGGTTGACGCGAATATCGAGGCGCCCCAGTTCAGCAGGCTGAAGCTGAATATCGGCCGACTTCAGGTTCTGGCTGGACAGGTACATGACGCGGTTGACCAACCCTTCAGTCCAGCCGCTCTGGTTCATCGCCAGCGGCTGATTAAGGGGCGCGGCCGGAACCGGCACGGCATTGGCGGTCTTGGCGGTTACCGCCTGGGTCAAGGCACTCAAGCGCTCGGCAAAGTTATCGACACGCGTGTCACTGGCAGCCCCCTTGAGATCTTTCAGGCCATCATCCATCAGCGCGCCAAAGGCTTTCTCGCCCGGCTCGCCCTGCTCCGCCTCAGCACCCGGCTTGTCGACGATGGCCGCCAGTGTATTGACGGCAGACTGCCCCGGCGTCGCTTCTGGCTGTGGCTGAGCAGACTTGCCCGTTGGCGCGGCATTCACCGATGTGGTTCCCTGGGCCTGAGCACTCTGCTCCAGCGCAAGGCGCAGCGTTGGCAAATCGGCAAGCGGATCGACATCCGGATCGAAAGGCGGCTCTTGTGGAGCGCTATCGCTGGCGGGCGCCTGCACCTGCGCCTGAAGCTGCGCAGCCTGCACCACAGGCGCCACCGCCTCGGCCTGAGCCTGAATCAATTGTGCCCCTGGCTGGGCATCGGTGACCTGGCCGGCAACCAGGCTCGGATCAAGCAACTGCGGGTCGGCCTGATCGGCTGAATCCTCTGTAGCTACAGCATCTTGCGCCGGCGCCGTGTCGGCAACCTGTGCGTCATCCTGGCCCTGAAGCTCTTTTTTACTCGCGTTATCGGCAGGCAAGCTTTTGCCGCTACCGGCAACTTTTTGCTGCCCGTCCACCTTGGAATTGCCACTGCTGGCGGTGTTGGCTGGCGCGAACGGCTTGTCGACGGAAGGCCCGCCCGCGACCTTGTCCTTGGATTGCGAAAGCACTTGGGAGAAGCCTGAAGCCTTGTCGCCAAGCGCCTGCTGCGACTTGTCCGATGACGCACCTGATGCGCGCGATGAATTGGCGACGGAGCCCGATTGCAGCAATGGGTTTGTGGCGACAGGCATGAAAGAGTCTCCGCGGCAGCGTGTCTGATACAGGAATGGAAAAGACGCTGCAAAAGTCACGCCAGGACGTAGCAACACTCAACGCCAGCCACACACATCACCCAATCTGAACCCGTTGTCGCTCCGCGCAATAGAGCTGACGAACCGCGGCATACTCACGATCAATGCGATTGATGAGGTCCTCGATGCCGTAGAGCGGGCGCTGCTTGACCCGTTCTTCAAGCTGCCGGCACAGCTCGGCCAGCGCCACTGCCCCCATATTGCTGGTACTGCCTTTGAAGCTATGGGCAGCCATCCCCAACTCCTCGGCGTTCTTGGCCTCATGGAGCTGGCTGAGGCGCGTCTCGGAGTCCGAGAGAAAAGTCTCGAGCAAGTACAAGTAGCCATCTTCCATGACTTCCTGCAAATCGCTCAGTACCTTGCGATCAATATGATTGTCAGACACTTGCTCACTCCTTGATCAAGCTTGATTATGCCTCAGACACCCAAGCGAACACTACGCACGCACGACGCCCGCCATCAAACCATTGCGCTTGCTGGCTCAAACCACGTATCAAGCTCAGGCCCCGGCCATAAAACCCATGCCCGCCCTGCGAACAGCCAAGGACGCGCTCGACATCGAAGCCCGCACCGCTGTCTTCGACCTCGATGGTCAGCCGCCCGCCCGAGGCGGCCGGCTCCACCTGCAGACGCAGCCGGATGCAGCCTTCCTGCAAGGCCTGTAGACGTCTGTTTCGCTCGCGGTAGTACTCGGTAAACCCACAGGCATCTCGCTTGAGCCTTGAATCAAGCGCCAGCACGCCGTGCTCCAGCGCATTGGAGTACAACTCGCTGAGCACACTGTGCAGTTCGCTACTCTGGGCGCGCAAACCGTGAATTTCCTGCAGCAGGTGCAACAGGAAAGGCAGCGGGTTGAAGCGCTTGAGGCTTTCGGCACGAAATTCGAGATTGAGCGACCAGTCCAACGGGCTCGACTGCCCGCTGTCGGTGTACGCCAGCGGCGGCAGCGACAGCGCGTGATGCTCGACCATGCACAGGTCCATCATGCTGACGTCATCACGTGGATGCCCACCAAAACGTGCCAACGCCATCTGGATATCGTCAAACAACTGCTCCGGCACCCGATTGGCAATGAGCACCTCACGCAAGCGCTCGACACCGAACAACTGCTCATTCTCATCACGGGTATCAACAACCCCATCACTGAGTAGAAACAGGCGATCACCCACCGTCATGGGCAGTACCTGCGTATGCTCATCGAACTGCTCAGGCGGCAGAACACCCAGCGGCAGAAAATGCGACACCAGCGGCAACGGCTCACCGCCACCGACCCGCAGCAGGTAGGCATCAGGCATCCCGCCGTTCCAGACCTCCACCGTACGCCGCTGAAAACTCATATTGAGCAGCACGGCACAGCAGAACATGTCCACCGGCAAGATGCGCTTGAGCTTGGCATTCATCTCACGCAAGGTTTCCGCCAGGCCGTAGCCCTTGGCCGTCATGCCGTAGAACACTTCCGCCAAGGGCATGGCGCCTACGGCGGCAGGCAAGCCATGGCCCGTGAAATCGCCCAGCAGCACATGCATATCCCCAGACGGCGTAAAGGCAGCCAGCATCAAGTCGCCATTGAACAGCGCATAAGGGGATTGCAGGAAACGGATGTTCGGCGAGCCAAGGCAGCCGGCATGCGCCACCTTATCGAATACGGCCTTCGCTACCCGCTGCTCATTGAGCAAGTGACGGTGATGATGGGCAAGCTGGTCTCGCTGCTCAAGCACCGTTGCCTGCAAACGACGCGTGCGCTCCATGGCTTTGATCTTGGCCGCCAGAATCACCTGGCTATACGGCTTGGCCAGAAAGTCATCCCCACCCGCCTCCAGGCAACGCACCAGCGCCTGTTCTTCACTTAGCGAGGTCAGGAAAATGATAGGTACCAAGGTTTCGCCGGCCAGAAGCTTGATCCTGCGCGCCGCCTCAAAACCATCCATGACCGGCATCAACGCGTCGAGCAGTACCAGGTGCGGTCGCTGCGCAGCAAACACAGCCACCGCCTGCTCGCCGTCTTCGGCCATCAATACCTGATGCCCTTGCTTGCGAACAATAGTGGCCAGCAGCAACCGATCAGTCGCACTGTCTTCGGCGATCAGCACCGTCAAGATATCCTGGCTTGGCATACTAACGCTCAACTGATGTCGAACAGCTTGTCAAAGTTGGAAATCGCCAGGATCTTGCGCACATCCGAACTGGTATTGACCATGCTGACCCGGGATTCGTCCCCACCCACATGGTCGCGCAGCAGCAACAACATCCCCAGCGCAGAACTGTCGAGATAGGTCGCCTCCTTGAGGTCGACCACGACAGTGCGCGGAGCGGAGTTTAGGTGCTCGTATGCCTCTCGAAATTCCCTATGCCTGCCGAAGTCAAACCGACCTTTAACGCGAATGGTCAATTTCCCGTCCTGGGAGAGCTCGGATTCCACAGCCATTTTGCGATTCCTTCGATGATGGCAATTGCAGACACAAGAAGGTGTAGCAGCCTCCCCCCACAACGGCAACCCGAACCGCGGTCAAAGATCAGTAACGATCATGTCGAGGCAGGCGCTGGGACAATTCGTCGAGCAATTTCTGCTCGCGTTTGTCCTCAACCATCCGCGCTTCGTCTATGTAGCGCTGCACCAGCTTGCGCAACCCTTCAACCCGCGCATAGGCCTGCTGCCAGGTAGCGCGGGCGTTGTTCAGGTTGCTTTTGTGCCAGGTGAGGCTCTGATGCTGCTGGGCCATGGCCGTGTCCAGCTGACTAAGAAAACGCTGGTAACCCATCAACCAGTTACCCGTGACCCCCTGCCCGCCGCGCTGCAGCCACTGCTGCTGATACTCTTCGCGAAAACGATCGAGTTCGGCCAGCTTGGCCTGTGCCATGTTCACCTGCTGCTGAAACTGACCGAGTCGCTGAGCCGCTTGCCGCTCATTGTTCTCGGCCATTTCCACCACGGGCGCAAGACGCGCCGCTCGACTGGGCTGGGCCATGATCTATCAGCCCGGCGCGACAGGCGCGAACACACTGGCCAACTGTTCGCCGCTCGCAGCGAGGCTGACGTTGTCGTTCAACCCCTGGCGCAGGAAGTGCACCAACTTCGGTTGCAGCGAAATCGCCAGGTCGGTCTCGCGGTCGCCCCCGGCAACGTAGGCGCCGACACTGATCAGGTCGCGGCTTTGCGAAAGGCGTGACCATAACTGCTTGAACTGCTGGGCCTGCCCCATGTGCTCAGGACTGACCACCTGCGGCATCACGCGACTGATGGAGGCCTCGATATCAATGGCCGGGTAATGCCCTTCTTCAGCCAGCCGCCGCGACAGCACGATGTGGCCGTCGAGTACACCCCGCGCCGAATCCGCAATCGGGTCTTGCTGATCGTCACCTTCGGACAACACGGTATAGAACGCAGTAATCGAGCCACCACCAGCCTCGCCATTACCGGCGCGCTCCACCAACTTAGGCAGTTTGGCAAACACCGAGGGCGGATAACCCTTGGTCGCCGGAGGCTCGCCAATGGCCAGGGCGATTTCCCGCTGCGCCTGGGCAAAACGTGTCAGCGAATCCATCAGCAACAGGACATTCTTGCCCTTGTCGCGGAAATACTCGGCGATACGCGTACAGTACATGGCAGCCCGCAAGCGCATCAGCGGTGCATCATCGGCAGGCGAGGCCACGACGACAGAGCGCTTCAGCCCCTCAGTACCCAGGATGTGCTCGATGAACTCCTTGACCTCACGCCCCCGCTCACCAATCAGCCCCACAACGATGATGTCGGCTTCGGTAAAGCGGGTCATCATGCCCAGCAGCACACTCTTGCCCACGCCGGTACCGGCGAACAGCCCGAGGCGCTGGCCACGGCCCACCGTGAGCAGGCCATTGATACTGCGGATGCCGACATCCAGAGGCTGGCTGATCGGGTCGCGGTTGAGCGGGTTGATCGTCGGGCCGTCCATCGGCACCCAATCCTCAGCCCGCATGCCGCCCTTGCCGTCCAACGCACGACCGGCCCCATCAAGCACCCGCCCGAGCATGCTCATACCCATCGGCAGACGACTGCTTTCAGCCAGCGGCACCACCCGCGCGCCTGGCGCAATACCCGCCACGCTGCCGACCGGCATCAGAAACACCTTGCCGCCGGAAAAACCCATGACCTCGGCCTCAACCTGCACCGGGTGATAGCTGTCGTCATTGATGACCACACACCGGCTGCCGACGGCAGCACGCAGGCCCTCGGCCTCCAGCGTAAGGCCAACCATGCGCAACAAGCGCCCTTCGACGACCGGCTGTGACGGCAAGGCAATTGCCTCGGCATAGGTGCCAAGGCGCTTGCCGAAGCTGGTACGGTCAAGGCGCATCGGGGATGTCCAACTCGATGGTCAGGTCTGGCGCTGCCGGGTGCAGGCTCTGATCGTGCAACTGATCGAACAGTTGCGCCAAGGCCTTCTCGATACGGGTTTCCATGGTCGCGTCAATGCGGCTCTGGGCGGTCTCGATGCGGCAACCACCCGGCAGCAGCGCTTCATCTTCAAGCAGGCGCCAATTTTCTTCGTGGCGCTCGCGCAGCGCCTTGGCCAATTCGAAATCCTGCGGATTGACGTGAATACGAATGTTCTCCGCCCCCATCGGCAGCAGCTTCAGGGCTTCGCGCAATACATGGGTAATTTGACTGGAGTCGGTGCGCAGTTCGCGACCAACGACCTGCCGAGTGATGTGCGCAACCAGGTGCACCAGGGACTTTTCGATCTGGACGTCCTGCTCGGCAATCGGCTCAAGCAAGTTGCTCATCAGTTGTTCAAGGCTGGCCAGCTTCGCGGCCAGGGCCACTTCGGCTTCTTGCCGAACCTTGAGCTGGGTACTGTGAAAACCTTCACGCTCACCGGTAGCGAACCCCTCGTTGTAAGCCTCCTGACGGATACTCTCCAACTCCTCCAGGGTCAGCGGCTGGACCTCCTCCAGCGGCACTTCCTCGATCTCGTCTTCGACGATCTCGGGTTCCGGCTCGGGCTCGGGTTCTGGCTCCGGGTCGAACGAAGGTAAAGCCCAGCGATCGAATGCTTCCAGGTCGCCAGCGCGAATCAGTTCAGTTAAATGCTCGTTGGTCGACATGATTCCACGCGCTCAAAATAAAGCACCGTATCGGCACTGGCGTGCCAGCGATGCAGACACCGCGCACCTACCGGCATCGCATTGATCCCACCGCTGGCGCCGGCCCGAAAAAGGCCGACACCGGCGTGCGGGTCGTTAGATCATTTCCTCGGCGCCTTTGCCGCCAAGCACGATCTCTCCGGCTTCGGCCATGCGTCGGGCAATGGTGAGGATTTCCTTCTGTGCCGCTTCGACATCGCTGACGCGAACCGGCCCCTTGGCCTCAAGGTCGTCACGCAGCAGCTCCGAGGCACGTTTGGACATGTTCTTGAAGACCTTGTCCTTGACCCGCTCATCAGCACCTTTGAGCGAAACAACCAGCACGTCGGAGGACACTTCGCGCAACAGCGCCTGGATGCCACGGTCGTCGACGTCGGCAAGGTTGTTGAAGACGAACATGAGGTCTTCGATCTGCTCGGACAGGTCGCCATCCACATCGCGGATCGCGTCCATGAGCTGGCCTTCGACGGAGCTGTCGAGGAAGTTCATGATGTCCGCAGCACGCTTGATACCACCCAGCGTTGTCCGGGCAGCATTGGAGTTGCCCGAGAACTGCTTCTCGAGGATCTGGTTCAGTTCCTTGAGTGCCGCCGGCTGAACCGTATTCAGTGATGATACGCGCAAGATGATGTCCAGGCGCACCTTGTGGTCGAAGTTGCTCAGCACCTCGCCAGCCTGATCCGGGTCAAGGTAGGCCACGACAATGGCTTGAATCTGAGGGTGCTCGTAACGGATCACATCGGCTACCGCACGCGGCTCCATCCACTTCAGGCTGTCCAGGCCACTGGTGTTGCCGCCCAGCAGAATGCGGTCGATCAGGCCGTTGGCCTTGTCTTCGCCCAACGCCTGGGTGAGCATCTTGCGGATGTAGCCGTCGGAGCCGACGCCGAGGCTGGTCTGGTCGCCGACGATCTCGACGAACTCGCTCATCACCTGCTCGACTTGCTCGCGGTGCACGTTGCCCATTTGCGCCATGGCCACACCGACCCGCTGGACCTCTTTGGGGCCCATGTGCCGCAACACTTGCGCTGCGTCAGTCTCACCCAATGACAACAGCAGAATAGCGGCCTTGTCGACACGGGTCAGTTTGGCGGTAACCGCTCTGTTATCACTCATCGGCGTTGATCCACTCTTTCACGACCTGGGCCACGCGACCCGGGTCTTCGGCCACCAGGCTCTTGATTGCATTGAGCTGAGCATCATAGCCCTCGCTCGGGCTCGGCAAGAGAATGCTTTGCGGACCGCCAAGGGTTACCCGGTCATTGGCCAGTTCGCCATCCAGACCGATCATACCGCCCAGTTCCATGTCGCTATCGCCAGCGGCTTGCTTGCCATTACCGGTGATGTTGTTGAGCACAGGGCGCAACACACCAAATACCAGCACCAGGATAAAGAGCACGCCGAGCACCTGCTTGACGATGTCCCAGAACCAGGGCTGTGAGTAAAACGGAATATCGACGACTTCTTCACCACGGTCGGCAGCGAACGGCACGTTGATCACGCTGACGCTGTCACCACGGCTGGCATCAAAGCCCACCGCGTCCTGGACCAGTCGGGTAAAGCGCGCCAAATCTTCGGCGCCCCAAGGCGTACGCGTGGCTTCGCCGGTGGCAGGATCGAGCTTGACCTGATCATCGACCACCACGGCTACCGACAGGCGCGTCAGACGCCCCTGCTGCTGACGGGTATGGCTGATGGAGCGGTCCAGCTCAAAGTTCTTGGTGGACTGCTGACGCTTGTCTGCCGGGTAAGGCGCGAGCATCGGCTGACCGGTTGCAGGGTCCATGACCTGCTGGCCGTTGGCATCAAGCAGCGGCTGCCCTGGTTGAATCATGCCAGCGGCGGCCTGTGCCTGGCCGGTCTGCTGTGGAGCAGAAGCCGGGCCGGGCGGCTGGTTGCTCAGCGCCCCAGGTACGCCTTGCGGCCCCATGCTGCTGGAGCGCTGTTCGTTGACCGACTGCTCGCTGCGCAGGGCGGGCTGGTCTGGATTGAACTGCTCGGAGGTCGACTCGACAGCACTGAAGTCGACGTCGGTGGACACTTCAGCCTTGTAGCGGTCATTGCCCAGCACCGGGTTCAGGATGTTGTGTACGCGCTGGGTCAGCATGCTTTCCATGCGGCGGCTGTAATCGAACTGCTTGCCGGCCATGGTCAGTTCAGAGTTCTGCACCTGATCGGAGAGCAAGTTGCCCTTCTGGTCAACCACGGTGACCTGAGACTTTTCCAGCTCCGGTACGCTGGTTGCTACCAAGTTGATAATGGCCATCACCTGGCCAGGCTCCAGGCCACGCCCAGGGTACAAATCAACCAGAATCGAGGCACTGGGCTTGCGCTCATCGCGCACGAACACCGAGCTTTTCGGGATGGCCAGATGGACCCGCGCACCCTTGACGTTGCTCAGGCTGGAAATGGTCCGTGCCAGCTCACCTTCCAAGCCGCGACGGTAGCGGGTCGCTTCCATGAACTGGCTGGTCCCCAGCCCTTGTTCCTTGTCGAGAATTTCGAAACCGACATTGCCATCGCTCGGGGCTACGCCCGCAGCAGCCAGTTTCATCCGGGCACGGGAAATGTCTTCGGCCTTGACCAGCAATGCGCCCGAATTGGGCTCGACGTTGTACGGAATGTCAGCAGCGGCCAGTGTTTCCATGACCTGCTTGGTGTCCATGCCGGTGAGGCTGCCATACAGCGGACGGTAGTCGGGCTGCTGCGACCAGAGCACCACGGCAAAGCCAATCGCAACGCTCGCGGCAAGGCCGACCAGCAAGCCGACCTGACGCAATACCGGCATCTGCGAAATATTTTCCAGAAACGACAAGCCGAACAGGGGCGGCTTGGGTGCTGGTGGCCTGCTGTTGGCTGGCACGTTATCGACGACTGCTTCGGCCATGACTCAATCTCGCCCTTAAACCGGCATCTGCATGATGTCTTGATAGGCCTGCACCAGCTTGTTGCGCACCTGGGTCAAGGCTTGAAAGGAAACACTGGCTTTCTGCGAAGCGATCATGACGTCGGTGAGGTCGACGCCGCTCTTGCCGACTTCAAACGCGTTGGCCAGTTGCGTAGACGCGTTCTGGGTGTCGCTGACCTTGTTGATCGCCTGGCCGAGCATGTCGGCAAAATTGCTGGAGCCAAGCTCAGACGCTGGCGCAGCAGCCTTGGGCATGGACATCGCGTCCATTTGCATGGCGCGCATGTCCAACATCAATCGATTAAATTCAACACCTTGGCTCATGGACTTCTCTCTCCGACGGCCCGCATTTTTTTGACACTCACGCAGCGGATACGCTGGACTTAGCAACAAGAGTGCCAGCTACGTATGCGAGCCGAATAAAAACTCTAAATAACCGCGACTTTACCCGCCCGAGGCGTACAGGCTGGCCTCGACATCCATCCCCGCATCACGCATTTGCGCAAGCTTGTAACGCAGGGTTCGCGGGCTGATGCCCAATCGCTCGGCGGCCTCTTTGCGGCGACCGCGCTCGGCGCGAAGGGTGTCGATGATCATCTGGAACTCATGCCGACGCAAGTCATCACCCAACCCAGTAGCTTCGGGCGTGCTCAGCGAAGGCGCGCACGACTGCGGCTCGACTGCACTTGGCGTCAGTGCGGGCAAAGCACCGGCCAGGCAAAAATCCTCAGCCTCAATCACGCCACCCTGCTGCAGAATCAGCGCACGCTGGATGGCATTGTCCAGTTCCCGAACGTTGCCAGGCCATGGATACGCTTGCAGGCACGCTTGCGCCCGGGGCGACAGCACCACCGCAGCGTGTTTCATTTTATTGACGTGGCGCGCCAGCAAGCGCTCGGCCAGCGGCAGAATATCGGCGCTGCGCTCACGCAAGGGGCGCCAGGCCAGGGGAAACACCGACAAGCGATAGTAGAGGTCTTCGCGGAACCGTCCAGCCGCCACTTCACCGGCCAAATCACGGTTGGTGGTTGCAACTACGCGAATATCCAGCGCAATCGGCTTACGCCCGCCAACCCGCTCCACCTCGCGCTCCTGCAGCACACGCAAAAGCTTGGCCTGCAGGCCAAGCGGCATTTCGGAAATCTCATCGAGCAGCAAGGTACCGCCATTCGCCTGCTCGAACTTCCCCGCCTGAGCAGCAATGGCCCCGGTAAATGATCCCTTCTCATGCCCGAACAAGGTTGCTTCAAGCATGTTGTCGGGAATCGCCGCACAGTTGATCGCCACAAACGGCTGACTGGCCCGGGGCGACTGCTGATGAATGTAGCGCGCCAGCACCTCTTTGCCGGTACCGGACTCACCAGAAATCAGCACCGTAGAATCACTGCGCGCAACCTTGGCTGCCAACTCCAGCAGTTGCGCACTGGCGGGCTCACGCGCTATCGGGCCATCGCCCTCTGCCTTGTCGAACGCACCCACGGCATGGCGCCCCACCAGATCAAGCAAGGCGCGAGGTTCGAATGGCTTGACCAGGTAATCGACAGCCCCTTGGCGCATGGCCTGCACCGCACGCTCAACAGCGGCATGCGCGGTCATCAACAGTACGGGCAACTGGGGATGGCGCGCCCGCAACAGCTCCAGCAACTGATGACCATCCATGCCCGGCATGTTCACATCACTGACCACCAGGCTGAAGGCCTGTTCAGCAACCACCGCCAGCGCTTCCTCTGCCGAGCCTACCGCCAGATAGTCGAAACCACCGAGCATCAGGGTATCGCCAAGCGCTTGGCGCAGCACCCGATCATCCTCAACCAGCAACACCTTGATCGCCGTCACGCCATACCCTCCTGCACACCGATCAACGGCAAGCTGACGCGGGCACAGGTGCCTCGCCCGGGACGAGAGCGCAACTGCAACTCACCCTGGTGCGCTCGCGCCACCGCCTTGACCACCGCCAAGCCCAAACCGGTGCCGGTCGCCTTGGTGGTCAGAAACGGCTCACCCAAGCGAGTGAGCAGCCACGAATCGATACCAGCCCCGGCATCACTCACGCACACATGCAAAAATTGCTCTCGGCGGTACAGGTGAATTTTCAAACGAGCCTGGCCCGCACTGGCCTGCACAGCGTTTTCAATCAGGTTGAGCAACGCCCCCACCAAGGTGTCGCGATTGCACAACAGATCGCCCAGATGGCTGTCGCACTGCCAGCGCACAAGATGCCCCTGAACGTGAGGGTGCGCCGCCTGCTGCAGCGCCTGGAAGAGTGCCTTGGGTGTCAGGCGATCGGTTAACGGCAACTCGCCCCGCGCGAACACCAACATGTCGCGCACCTGATGCTCGAGCTCGTGCAAACGTTCCTTCAGCGTACTGGCGAAGCGCTGCTGGGTTTGCGCCGGCAAGGTCTGCTCCGCCAAGTGACTGGCGTAAAGCAGGGCCGCCGACAACGGGGTACGAATCTGATGAGCGAGCGAAGCAACCATGCGCCCCAGCGATGACAGTCGCTGATGACGTGCAAGTTGATCCTGAAGGTGGCGGGTCTCGGTCAGGTCGTTGAGCAGCACCAACTGACCTGGTTCGGCGTCCAGCGAGCGGGTGGCGATCGACAGACGCCGACCATCACGCAACGATACCTCGTGACCGTCATCTTCACGCGGCGCAAAGCTGCGAGCGATCACGTGACGCCACAGCTCACCGTCCAACGGCTCGCCCAGCAGTTCACGTGCGGCCGGGTTGGCTTCACGCACACGCCCCGCCCCATCGATGACAATGACGCCACCCGGCAGCAAATCCAGGAGATTCTGCAGGCGATTGGCCAAACGCTCTTTCTCGGCCAACTCTGCCATTCGCTGGGCACTGACCACCGCCAACTCACCCTTGAGTTCGGTGACGCGCGCCTCAAGCAGGTTGTAGGATTGACTGAGCTGTGTCGACATCTGATCGAACAGGGCAAAGGCCTGCTCAAGACCATTACGACTGTCCTGCTCAGAGGTGTTCGCTCCCTTCAGCTCAGGGAGACTGGAGATGGTAGCGGCGTGGGGCATCGTGCTCTCTCGCGTGGCTCACCGTCATAAAACGGTATGTTGCCAGCGGTATAGCAATAGCCGTGCCGGATAATTTTCACGACAAGACCACGAGCCCTGAGAGAAACGGCAGGAGCCAACGGTAACGGGCACCACAGCCCTGCAAAAAATAGGGGCATTGGTGGCGACAGCAGGTGCTCTGCCAGTGTCACCACCCGACAGGCGTCAATCTTCTGCCTGCTCGTCCCCCTCACGTCGACTCATGCCGTACTTGCGCATTTTTTCGACCAACGTGGTACGCCGGATACGCAAACGCTCCGCAGCACGTGCCACCACGCCACTGGCATCGTCCAGCGCCTGCTGGATCAAACCCTGCTCGAGGCTGCCGAGGTAATCCTTGAGGTCCAACCCTTCGGGCGGCAGCATGGCGTGATGGGAGAAGTTTGGCGTGTGCCCATTGATTGCCACGCGCTCCTCAAGATCAGAGCGCAAACTGTCGACCAGATGCTCGTCGTCATCATCGACATAACGGAACTTCTTGGGCAGCTCGGAGACCCCGATCACCCCATAAGGGTGCATGATCGCCATGCGCTCGACCAGGTTGGCCAGCTCGCGAACGTTGCCCGGCCAACCATGACGACACAGCGACATGATCGCCGCCGAGTTGAAACGGATAGAGCCACGCTTTTCGTGCTCCATGCGCGAGATCAACTCGTTCATCAACAACGGGATGTCTTCGACACGCTCTCGCAGGGGAGCCATCTCGATCGGGAAAACGTTAAGCCGGTAGTACAGGTCTTCGCGGAAGGAGCCCACCTCGATCATGCTCTCGAGGTTCTTGTGAGTCGCCGCAATGATTCGCACGTCGATGCTCTGGGTCTTGTTACTACCTACGCGTTCGAAGGTTCGCTCCTGCAACACCCGCAGCAACTTGACCTGCATCGGCAGCGGCATGTCGCCAATTTCATCAAGGAACAGTGTGCCGCCATTGGCCAACTCGAAACGCCCGGCACGACTGGTGATAGCGCCGGTGAAAGCCCCCTTCTCATGACCGAACAATTCGCTTTCCAGCAGCTCTGCCGGGATCGCACCGCAGTTGACCGGCACGAAAGGCGCTTCGCGGCGCTTGGAATGATAATGAAGGTTGCGTGCAACCACTTCCTTGCCGGTGCCCGACTCGCCCAGGATCAATACACTGGCGTCGGTATCGGCCACCTGCTGCATCATTTGCCGCACATGCTGGATTGCACGGCTGGTGCCGACCAGGCTGCGAAACAGGTTCGGCTCACGCTGTCGGCCACGCTCACGGGCAGCATCGTACATCTCGCGATACACCTGGGCACGGTGCAACGAGTCCAGCAATTTGCTGTAGCTGGGCGGCATTTCAAGACTGGACAGCACGCGGCGGCGCAACTCTTCGGGCAGGTCAACCGAAGAAATTTCGCCCAATAGCAACACGGGAAGGAACTCATCCCAGGCTGCCACTGTCTTAAGCAAGCCCGAAAGACTTGCCGGAGCATTCACAGCACCAATCAGGACGCAAAGTACTTCACGACTGGATGACAACGACTCGACGACCTGCTGCCAGTCCTGGCTTGAGCAGGGCAAATTGTCTTCGCCGAGAAAATTCAGGACCACCGCCAAATCGCGGCGGCGGACACTGTCGTCATCGATCAGGAGAATTTTGGTTTCACGCCACATGCAATAGCAACTTCCCTAGTCAACTCAGCGCCCCACTTTCAGGGCTTGCTCGACATCATTCCGACTGAACTGTCAGTGCTTGGACGTCAACATTTAGAAAACAGCCACTAGTTAAGTCAAAAAGCCGCACACAGTCAAATTTATGGCGCACTTCTTTCTCGAATCGGCCAGCGTCAAGTGAAGAGATGGTATACCTTTGCCGCGTTTTTGGCTTGTCGGATCTGTGCCAGTTCATCGACTATTGTTTGACGCTCACCACTTGCAACCTCAATTAATTGCCGGTAGACACCGAGCAACTCCTCAAGTTTGATGCGCAGCACAGCTTCATCCAGCTCTGGCTCGCCCAGCACATCATCGACGCAAAGACGGCAATTCACATCGAGATCACTGATCGCATCCCAATCACGGTTGGCCAATGCACCCAGCAATGCATCGCGGGTTTGTTCAATACGCTCGAGCACGGCGCTCATCACAACCTCCTCGGCGCAAGCGAATTATTCGCCAATTGCGTCCCAGCCTTCCTTGACGGTAATCAGCAAACGAGCGACCTCGTTGAGGATTTCCGGATCGTTCTGCACATTGGCCTCGACCAGACGCTTACTCATGTAAGCATACAGGCTGTCCAGGTCCGCCAATGAATCGGCATGGTTTTCCAGATCCAGACCTTCGCGCAAGCCACCGACAATACCGATGACCTTGCCGATCAGGATGCCTTTCTGGGCGATATCATTGCGCGCCATGGCGCCCTTGGCCTGAGCGATACGGTCCAGGCCGCCCTGCATCAACATTTGTACCAAACGGTGCGGGCTAGCCTCGGAGGTTTGCGCCTGGCCGTTAACTTTCTGGTACTGCCGAAGGGCCAACATAGGGTTCATGTTCTACCTCGTCACACAAAAGGGTTCGTATACCGGCTGTATCGACAGCGTGTCAAAAAACTTTAGCCACAACGCAAAAAGCCCGGCACACCCCAAGGGTGACGCCGGGCTTTTGGCACCGCCAATCGATCAGGAGTTCTTCTGCTGCGCAGTGATCGCATCAAAGATCGAGGTGATGCTGTTGGCTTGCGCCTTGAGCTTGCCCACCACGGTATCCATGGCGATGTACTTCTTGGTCAGCGAAGCTGTCAACTGCTCGACACGGCGGTCAAGGTCCGACTGCTGCTGATCGAGTCGTTTCTGCAGCGTATTCAAATTATTGGTACGCGAAGTCAGAATGCCATCCGTCTTGATGTAGGGATCAATGGCCTTGTTCATGCGCTCGAAGACGCCGTTGGTACCCGTGAAGAGCTCCTGCACCTCACTACCCAGCTTCTTGTCATTCATGGCAGCGGTGAACTTGGTGCTGTTGAACTCAAGCGTGCCATCTCGCTGGGTATTGATGCCCAACTGACTCAACGTGGTCAGACGATCACCAGACCCGACGTTTGCCAACTCCGCACGAATGCCGGACAACAGCGAACGCGTAGTCGGGTCGCCCGTGAGAGAACCGAGTACCGTATTGCCATCGGCGTCCGTACTGGTCGCCGTCAGCGCGTTTACCGCCTTGACCATCGTATTGTAGGCATCGACGAACTGCTGTACAGAAGCCTTCAGCCCGTCATTGTTGGCACCGACCGTTACCTTGGTGGTGGTGGCTGCATCAGCGCTCTTCGCAACGAGATCAAGTGTGATACCGCTGATGGCATCCTTGACGGTATTGGACTTGCTGGTGACTTCCAGGCCATCAATGGTCAGCTTTGCGTCCTGAGCCTTCGCATTGATAAACCCGGCACCGTTCGGGCTGGTCGCCATCGATTGGGTACCATCGATATCAATGCCGGTAGTGCCACCCGTCACCTTGATATCAGAACCCGCACCTGTGGTGGTAGAACCCAGCACCAGGCGCGCACCGCCAGACTCATTGATGATGTTCGCACTGATGCCGTTCACTGCAAGGGCGTCGTTGATCGAGTCACGCACGCTCTGTAGCGTGGCGCCATCACCGATGCTTACCGTATAGGTCTTGCCGTTCTGCTCAATGGTCAGGTCGCCCTTCGGAATCGGGGTCGCAGCACCACCTTCGGCCGTCGTATACAACCTGCTGGCCACCTTGGAGCCCGTCGCCAATTGGGAGACATTGACTTCATAGGTACCGGGAACTGCAGTATTGCTTGCCGTAGCCTTGAGAACACTCTCATTGGCAGACGTGGCAGCATAGGCATTGAATGCAGGCGCCGTGCTGTCATTCAGCTTCTTCATGGAAGCCTGATAAGCTGCCAGCGCACTCTTGAGCGCACCTACACCGGAGATATAGGCCTTGTTGTTGGTCGTCTGCCGGGTAATCTGGGCCTGCTTGGCGGCCGTGTCGGAGTTGACCAGCGCCTCGACGATCGAACTGATATTCAGCCCCGAGCCGATGCCTGTAGTGGAGGTAATTGGACTTGCCATTCTTAATCCCTCTAGGTTTCGCGCTTCCCTAGCCCAGCGAGACTAGCGAACACATGGTAAGTCTGCCAGTTCAGGCCTTCGCGTTGAACAGCAGGCTATTTACATCGCTGAGGCTATTAGCAATCTTCAAGACTTCTTCCGAGGGAATCTGGCGAACCAGTTCACCTGTCTCGCTAGCGATGACTTTGACCACAATCTTGCCGGATTCTTCGTCCGTGGAGAATTCGAGATTTCGTCGGTTTGAGGCCAGGAATTTTTCGATTTCCTTGACAGCGCTCTTCACCTTATCGGTATCGGGCACACCCTTGTCGGCTGTATCCCGCGACGGCTCACTCTGTTTTGCCGTGGCTTTTTCGGCGACCTGCTCGGTGGGTCGCACCGCCGGGTAAGACTGGTTCAGCTTCACGCTCATATCCATGTCTGTCACCTCTTAATGCAAAAGGCGGGGGAGCGCCAAAAACGCACTCCCCCGCCGATAACCATCAGGCGATTACTGAAGCAGCTTCAGTACGGCAGATGGCAGCTGGTTGGCTTGAGCCAGAACCGAAGTCGACGCTTGTTGCAGAGTTTGCTGCTTGGTCAGCTGAGCAGTCTCGGCAGCGAAGTCGGTGTCCTGTACGCGGCCACGAGCAGCTTCGGCGTTTTCGTTGATGTTTTGCAGGTTGTTGATGGTGCTGGTCAGACGGTTCTGCGAAGCACCCAGGTCAGCGCGCTTGTCGTTGATGGTCTGCAGTGCGGTGTCGATTGCAGCGATAGCAGCTTTGAAGTTGGTTTCAGCTTCAGCGCTGTCTGCACCACTGACCGAGATCTGGGTACTGTCAACGTTCAGAGTGGTAGCGTCGAACGAAGTGTCCAGCTTGATGGCGATCTGGTTGTCTGGACCGGAGTTCGAACCAACCTGGAAGGTCATGGTGCTGGCAGTACCGTCGAGCAGGTTCTTGCCGTTGAGCTGGGTGCTCTTGGCGATACGGCTCAGCTCGTCGGACATTGCCTGGAATTCTTTGTCCAGAGCGGTACGGTCGGTGCTGCTGTTGTTGTCGTTTCGCGACTGGACAGCCAGTTCACGCATACGCTGCAGAATGTTGGTCTGCTCTTGCATCGCGCCTTCAGCGGTCTGGGCGATGGAGATACCGTCGTTGGCGTTTTTGATAGCCATGGTCTGACCGCGGATCTGCGAGGTCATACGGGTAGCGATCTGCAGGCCAGCAGCGTCGTCTTTGGCGCTGTTGATTTTCAGGCCGGAAGACAGACGAGTCATCGAGGTGCTCAGCGCGTCGGAAGCACGGTTCAGGTTCTTCTGAACGCCCAGCGAAGTGACGTTGGTGTTTACGGTTAATGCCATGACGAATTCCTCGTTTGTGGGATACTGCGGCTTCCGGCCTTGGCAACCGCCGGGTTTGGCCTAGAGAACCTTCGTAATAGTTATCGTCGTCAAGGCACGTTGCTTTAGGGATTTTTTGAAAATTTTTACTGGCATCGTGCCAGCCCAATGAAATCAAGGGTTTGACGCCATAAAAACAGCGCCGCCCTCCCTCCATCACACCACCCAACGCCCCCGTGAAGCGCTCGCAAGCATGCAGCACCTGCATCGCTGGCAAGCCTGCGCCAGTAAACCTGGAACCCGAAAAAGAACGCCCTGAAAAAACGAACCCCCGCTAAAAAGCGGGGGTTCGTCAACAGTCGCAGTGCTTAGTCTGCACGCTGGAGGATCGCCGACCCCCAGGACAGACCAACACCAAAACCACTCAATGCAACACGTTTGAAACCCGACTCAAGCACGTGCTTTTCCAGCAACAGCGGAATGCTCGACGACACGGTATTACCCGTCTCGACCATGTCTTTGATGAACTTCTCCGGGTCGTCCTCGAAACGTCGTGCAACCGCATCCACGATGGCCGCGCTGCCCTGATGGATACAGAACGCATCGATATCTGCCGGCTGCAGGCCGCTTTCACCCAGCAACTCATGCAGGTGGGCCGGGACCTTGAGCAAGGCAAAGTTGAACACCTGACGCCCGTTCATGAAAAACACACCATCAGTGACCTTCAGGTGTGCTGCACCAGAACCGTCGGTACCGAACTTGGCTTTACCCAACTGCCACGGTGCATCTTCGCCCATCCAGGTAGCAGTGGCCGCATCACCAAACAGCATGGTGGTATTGCGGTCTTCCGGATCGACGATCTTCGAATAAGGGTCAGCCGTGATCAGCAGGCCGTTCTTCAGGCCTGTGGCTTCCATGAAGCCCTTGAGCGCGTAGATACCATAGACGTAGCCCGAGCAGCCCAGCGAGATATCAAACGCAGCCACATGAGTCGGCAGGCCCAGTTTGTCCTGAACGATGGCAGCGGTATGCGGCAAGCCTTCTTCGTCACCATTCTGAGTGACGACAATCAATGCATCGATGGATTCACGCGAAAGCTGCGGGTTGGCCGCAAACAAGGCATTGGCAGCTTCTACACAGAGGTCCGAGGTTTCCTGAGCGACGTCTTTGCGTGGCAGGAAAGCGGAACCGATCTTGCCCAGGATGAAAGCTTCATCCTTTTCGAATTTTGCGCCTTGAGCGTAGTTGTCCACGCCAGCGGCCGGCACGTAACTGGCGATGCTTTTAATGCCAATCATATGGCTTCCCATTAATTAACAACTGAATACCCGCCGCTCGCACAGTGGAGAGGCACCGACAATCAGGGATGTTTGCCACCAAAAAACGCGGCGAAGCAGGCTGCCAGGCATGCCTGGCAGGCACATACCGGATGGCAGGGCGATTCCCGGTCCTGACAATATACAGTGAAGATGCGCGATATGACTCGCAGGTCACGCTTAATTTGCCGAATTGCTGACAAGCCAACAACACCCAGACCAATGGATTACACATCGAAAAAGCCGAAATTGCCGGCGATGCTTTTCCTTTCTATCGAGATTCAGTCGCTAAAGTCAGCCACCTCGAATCCTTCCGATCCTTCACTTGAATACCCTTCCCAACCTCGCTAACCTTCGCCCTGTCACTGCAAATTCAGTGACCGGGCGTCGCGGCCCGTATAGCAAAAGGCGCTACAGCGCCCCACCAACACAATTCCAGGCGCTTTTTTTGTGCCCGTTTTCTGTGTAATGGCGGCTGTGCGTGGGAGACCTTCGGGTCTGCCGAGTTCCTTTTGCCTCGGTCCGCGAACCCGCGCACAGCTGCCACCCTATCGTTTCGCGGCGATGACTGGCAGCTCCATTGCAAAAGGAGTTCACCATGCACAAAGTCGTCCCTGACCCTCCACCCAACTGCACCTTGCAAAGAACCGCCAGCGCCACTTTCGGCTCTTGCGAAGGTAGCCATGACCCGCTATTCAGCGTTCGCCCCGGCATCAATGCAGAAGATGCGCTGATACACCTGTCCATTCTTCTACGTTCCGCCTACGCCACCAACGCAAAAGCCTGTGAGGTGGTCGACAACCAAACCCGCAGCGTGCTCTGGTCCACCCGCACCAGCATTGAGATGGCACTTGGACTGGTAGAAGCGCTACTCGATGGCATAGAGGTACAACCGCCTCACCCACTACAGAGCGGCTGAGCGCTCTATATGCCCGATCGGAGAGCCGCATTGCATGGGCCATCCGCTCACGCAGTGCAAGTGACTCCGAGCAAGGCCGCTTAGGTCACACCCAGGGCACGCCTATAAAAAAGCCACGAGCGCCCTTAGGCGCTCGTGGCTTTTGATCAGTGGCGTACTGGGCGGTTAACCGACCAGCGCCTCCCACTCCACAGCCGTTGGAGCACCCAGGCCAAAGGTTTTGCCCGTGCGCGCATGGCTCGCGTTATAGGCCGGATCGTTTTCCAGATAACCCGGCCACTTCTCACGCAACGCCTGCAGAGCCGCTTCCTCATGCATGACCGTGCCGTGATGAATCACCTGCACCTGTGGCGTCCATACCGTCAGGTAACCCGCCTGAGCGGACTTGAGGCACAGATCGACATCGGCGTAATGCGCCATGAACGCGGCTTCATCCAGGCCTTCAAGCGCCAGATAAAGTTCCTTGCGGATCATCAGGCACGCGGCGGATACGGCCGAAACGTTATGTTCGACCTGTAGCCGTCGCATATAGCCTGGCGCCTCCTTGCCTTCACCTGCCAGAGCCGGCGCAACCCCCGGCCCAAAGGCCCAACACCAGGCCGGCCTGAGTGACCGTGCCGGCAGCGTCGAGCAACTTGCCACCCACGATACCAACCTCTGGGCGCTGCGCTTGGTTAAGCATGCTTTCCAGCCAATTGGCATTGACCACCTCGCCATCGCTGGCCAGCAACACCAGGTACTCGCCAGCAGCTTGTTGACAGGCCAGATTGGTCATTGCCGACGGGCTGATGGTTCGCTCGCTGCGCACCACCCGAATACGATCACCACCTGCGCTCAGGCTCGCCAACCACGCCAGCAATTGCGGCGACTGGCTGTTGTTGTCGGCAATGACAATCTCGTGACTCCGGTAACGGGTACGCTGCAGCACACTGACCAGGCAGGTCTGCAACTGCTCCATATTGTCCTGGCAGTAAAGGACAATCGATACCAGCGGACGCGCTTCATGACGGTAGTCGATCTGGTAAGTGCCAGGTTTCGCCGAACCGATCTGCGCGGCATAACCACGCTGCGCCACTTGGCGCGCCAGGCTTGCACGCTCGTGCTCACTGGCGTCAACATCTCGCGCCTGGCTGATCAGCAGCGGCTCTGCGAGGTGCGCCAGCCCGGCCAAGCCGTCCTGCCCGATCAGACGGAGCAACAGGTCGAATTCCAGCGCCTGAGCGAACTCGGCGTCATAACCGCCCGCCTCAAGCAGCAACTCGCGGCGCACCAGCCAATGCCGTGCCATCAGCCCAGGCACACTCTGCAGCATGTCGAGGCTGGCGCCTGGGCGCAACACCTCCACCAAGGTTCCGTCGGCCTGACGCATGACCTCGTCCATTGCCACTGCACGGCAGCCGTCGGCCTCCAGCAACTCCAGACTGGCGCGCAGCAGGCCGCCAGCGGTGAAGCGGTCGCCAGCCTCGGCAAGGATCACCCAATCGGTGCCCAGCGTAGTGATCGCCCGGTTGAGTTTGTCGACATGATCCTCAGCCGTGACCTTGACGAAGTGTACGGTCTGCTCCGGTGTCGTGTTGGCGGGCAAATCGCCCGTGGTCAGCACCACAACCTTGAAAGCCTTGCAATGGCCCGCCATCAAGCTGTCGAAGGTCGCCTGCAGCTTGAACATGTCGGCATCCAGGTCCAACAGCAGAATGCCGAAGGTCGGACCACCAGCATGACGAGCCAGACGCTTATTGGCCAGACGAACCTGGACAGCTGTTGGATTGCGCGCTTCCAGCCAGTTCAGCAAACGCCCAGACGCCATACTGTCGAGCAGCACGCTGCGATCATAAGCGGGCACGCTGCACAAACGCTCAAGCCAACATTGAAGCGGTGCAATTTCTTCATCATCGCCGATGGCACGCAGCGACGTCAGCAAACGCTCTACCACCGTACGGTTGAACGGGCTCAACCCCAAAGCTTCCCATAAGCGACTCGTGATCGTGCGTTCGGTGTCATTCGCATGAACCTGCATCAGTTCCGACTGACGCAGCAAGATCGGCTCCAGCTCCTGAAGCTGCAAGCGACCCGCCGGCATGGAATGAATCAGGAACTCAATACGTGCAAGCAGATCGAACATCGCCTTGTTATAGAACGGCATCTCGACGAACTGTTTCTCGCCAAAGAAGCGCACAGGCTCCGCCCCCGGCTGTGACCACTCGGAACGAACGATCATGCAGGCTTCCAGCGCCCGCCCGCTTTGCAAGCCACTGGCCATTGCGGTGAAGCTCATCAGCGCGATGTGCTTGATCTGATCTGGCGTCTTGTTGCGAAAGCCCATCGGTGTCGACGCCAGGAACTGAGCAAACGCCTCACGCTCGGCCACGGACTTGGAGTCGGTGTAGGTCAATACGGTCAAGACATTGGTATTGTGCTCGGAGCCACCGTAGTTGACCTCTCGCACAGCATAGGGAATGGGCAGGATCCTGGCCTTGGCACAGGCAAGCAGGTAGAACGCGTGACCAATTTCCTGCCATTCGAAACTGGTATTGGCCGGCAGCACGGCATACCACTGCTGCAGCAGGTCGGTGCGCGTCACCGCATAGAACGGCGGCAAGAACTGCCCGAGGAAGTCCAGCACCCGCTCTTCGGAAAGATCAGAGTTGTAGTCTTCACAAACCCGCTTGTCTCGGCGATAGAAATTCACCTCGGTGCCACGCGCCAGGTACATCATGCCGTAGCCATGGCATAACCCATACTCGGGATTTGCCTCAAGGAAGGCTACGGATTCAGCCAACGCATCGTGCAGGAGGAAATCGTCGTCAGCAGCAAAAGCCATGTAAGGCGTGTTGACCTGTGCCACGCCGTAGACCAGCTTGTCCTGAAGGCCCTTGTAGCTGAACGCCGGCAGGTGGCGATAATCCACCTCAGGATAATCCTGGACAAGATCGTCTGCCGCCTCGCGCGAAGAATCCAGGACCAGCACTTTACCGCTAAAGCCTTGGTAGTACTGCAGCGTACGACGCAAGAAAGCCGGCCGTTCATGACTGATAATGACCAGCGTAAAACGCTCTTTCAGCGCTGCGACTTCTTGTGCAATGTGTTCAACGTGCATATCACTTTCCTGCCGGCCACTGGGGCCTGTGCGCTTTAGACCAGAGAATTCAACGAACCCGACGCAGATAGCCGTCCGGCGCCACACTAATCAGCAATTTGTCGTTCATTTGCTGATCGATTTCGAAATCGCCGTTTTCCTCCAGGTAGGCCCAGACCGCAGTCTTCGGGTTATCACCTGGCCCCCAGGGACGATCAGGAAAAGCATCGGCCGGCATGTCTTCAACCACCGTGTCCATCACTACGCAGTAGCTGCCCACCGAAACGAGTGGCGCATACAGCCGCAGCTCCTCAAGCACATGCTCATGGGTATGGTTGGAATCGAGTACCAAAATAACCTTCTTGCCCTCCGCAAGCGCACGAACCTGTTCGACGACGCCCAAGTCAACGCTGGACCCCTCGATCATGCGGATCCGCTTGAACATCGGATGGCTTTCGATGGCCTGGCGGTTGTGTGGACGAATATCCCTGTCGATACCGAGCACCTCACCGTGCCCTTGCAGCTCCAGCAGCGAGGCGTAGTAGATAATCGAGCCGCCATGGGCAATACCGCACTCGATCACCAGGTCCGGCTTGATGTTCCAGATCAGCTCCTGCATTGCCATCATGTCCTGAGGCAATTGAATGATGGGACGCCCCATCCACGAGAAGTGATAACTGTACTTATGCCGAGCCGATTCATTAAAAAAGTCACGCGCCAGGCCTTTTAGCGTTTCGTTCTGGCCCTGAGCTTCAATCTCTGCCTTGCACTCAGCTTCAAAAGCCTGATGTACGTTATTGTTGGTCATGTGAGGTCTCACTGATTGTCATTGAAACGAGGCGCTGTCTACGGCGTGGTAGACATAGCGCTCATCGGTCATGCGCTTGATTTCTTCGAGGTAGTTCGAGTTCATTACAAACAGGTTTGCGCCGTCCGGCAGGCTATCCAGCGCCTCTTGCGGCGATGACACGCGCAAACCACTGAGCGGCAGGTAACGCCCCTGCTTGGCCGGATTGATGTCGACCACATGGTCCACCGCAACGCCAGCGCGCTGCAGGAACAGTGAATAGATGACCCCCTTGGATGAAGCCCCCCAGATCGCTGCGCGCTGGTCGGGAGCCTCTTTGATGATCCGTACTGCGCGCTCCAGGCTGGAGGTGAAGCTTGCCGGCATCTGCAGTGCGGATTCGTCAGTAAGTGGCGCGCGCAAACTGGCAAGGTCGGCAACAACATAGAGGTACTGACCGCCAAACAGATGGCCAGCTTCGTGAACGGTGCCAAAGATCCGACGAAGGTCATCGAGCCGGAAGTAATTGACATGCTCGTAAAACACGTCAAACCATGCCTGATGCTTAACGATCCACTCAAAGCACGGTACTTCGATGTAGATTTTTCCACCCTGGTTGGCGGCGGCGATCTCGCTCAGGAACGCCAGCGGATCAGCCATGTGCTCCAGAACATGGCGCAAGACAATACCCTCGGCGGACAGCCCCAACTGACGCGTGAAAGGTGCCTTGATCACATCCGGATTATCACCTTCGTAGGAAGGGTCAACGCCAGTGATGGTGTAGCCCCGCTCGCGCAGCAGCTCCAGGAAGTAACCTTTCCCGCAACCGACCTCAATCAAGCGCTGCCCACTGAAGTGGCGCGCCAGAATTTGTTCGACATCCCCCAGGTGTTTCTGAAACTGTGTCGAATGCGCCTGCTCGTTCTGGTAGTCCGCATCGTAGATCAGCTTGCTGGCATCAAACGCCTGATTGAAGATCAGGCCACTCTGCTCATCCTGAACCAGTACGATATCCGCACATCCACTGGCACGTGCCTCTTCGGCAGTCGCAAAAGTACGGTTCTGCAAAACGGGCAAGCCTTGTGCCCGGTATAGCTCATGCGTCATGCCGCTCTCCTGTCAGGTCTCGCAAACGCTCGGTCGAGCCCCAGAACGCCATTGGTTCATGATGCGAATAGGGGTAATGCCCCAGGTTCAAGGTAATCGCCGAATGGCGCTGGCGAACCCGCTGTTCGACCAGTGCCCGAACCGACACAGGCTTGCCGCTGCAGCAGTTGATCACACCGGAAAACGCTCGCTGTTTCAGCACGCCCAACAGCAGCCCGGCGGCTTCTTCGATTTCCAGATAGTCACGCAACTGCTCGCCCGCCGACATGTTGAATTGTTCATCGCCGGCATCGATGGCGCGATCCAGGCTGGCCAACAGACTGTTTGGGGCTTGTCCGGGGCCATGCAGATAGAACAAACGGGCCCACTGCAGAGTGAATGGCTGCTCGCGCTGCAGATTTTCCAGGAACAGCCTCAAGGTATGTTTGGCCAGACCGTACGCCGTATTGGGTTGCGCAGGGCATTGCTCGCTCAACTGACCGTTCTGCAGGCCGTATTCAAAACAGGTACCCGTCACCAGGACCTGCTGCACACCCGCCTCGACGACTCGCTTGAGGAAAGCGTAGTCAGCCGGCAAGTTGCGCTCGAAATGAAACAGCGCCTGATAGTTCGGCAAGCCTGGCCAGGCCAGGTGGGCAACCGCGTCCACACCCTCGACCAACGCATCGATTTGCAACGACGCGGCATGCACATCGACGGCCAGGAACTCGACCTGATCAAACCAGGGCAATTCCCGCGCCAGCTCAAGTCGCCGGGCAACAGCACGCACCGCAATGCCTTCAGCCAGCAATGCAGCGACCAGATGTCGCCCCACAAATCCGGTAGCACCGGTAACCAGCACCTTCATCGGCCGCTGGCTCACACGCGCACACCCGCAAAGTCATCAGTG
This sequence comes from Pseudomonas sp. TE3910, assembly GCF_056279025.1. Lineage (NCBI taxonomy): Bacteria > Pseudomonadati > Pseudomonadota > Gammaproteobacteria > Pseudomonadales > Pseudomonadaceae > Pseudomonas > Pseudomonas sp. TE3910. The sequence continues at coordinate 4,854,232 of NZ_JBWBQN010000001.1, read as the reverse complement.
AGCAACGGATGCACCGCGTCCTTCGCGGAGAGATTGCACACGGGTAACGGCCAGGAAATGGCCAGTGCCGGATCGCTCGCCAACAACCCGGCCTCATGCGCTGGCGCATAGTCTGCATCGGTGAGATAGAGCACTTCAGCCTCATCACTGAGCGCCTGAAAACCATGGGCAAAACCTGCAGGAATCAACAGGCTCCGGCCATCGTCAGCGACCAGTTCCTCAGCATGCCATTGGAGGAACGTTGGCGAATCAGGGCGCAGATCGACAGCCACATCCCAGATAGAACCACGCACGCAGGTGATCAATTTTGCTTCGGCGTAGCCTGCCTGCTGGTAATGCAAACCACGCACACTGCCCTTGCCGAGGGTACGTGAATGGTTGATCTGACGAATCTCGAAGGACCGTCCCTGCACACTGAGCCGGCTCTGACAAAACAAGCGGGCGAAACGGCCACGATGGTCATGAAAGACTTTTTGCTGGATCAGGCAAAGCCCTTCAAGCGCCAGCGGTTGCAGATCAAAGTCACTCATGACCAGTCCTTGTAAAGGTTCAGTTGATGAAGCGTTACCGCACGCATGTCCTTGCCCGCTTGCCAGGCCATATGCCAACCCACGGTCTGCTCCAGACACTCCTGCAACGACCAACGCGGTTGCCAGCCGAGCAACTGCCGAGCGCGACTACTGTCCAGGCGCAGCAAACCGGCTTCATGCATGTCACTGGGTTCAACGCGTAAACCAGGCGCCTGTGGCCACTGACTGGCAAGCGAAGCAATCACCTCACCCACACTGCACATGTCGGCTTCACCAGGCCCGAAGTTCCATGCACCCGCAAACGCCGGCCCCTGTTCATACAGCGCAGCCGCCAATTGCAAGTAACCCGCCAGGGGCTCCAGCGCGTGCTGCCAGGGCCTCACGGCCTGGGGATAACGCAGCGTCACCGGTTCATCGGCCGACCAGGCCTTGAGGACATCAGGGATCAGGCGCTCGGCCGAAAAATCACCACCGCCCAGAACATTCCCGGCACGCGCGGTCGCCAGGGCCAAGCCATGCTCGGCATACTGCTGTGGATTGAAGAATGATGCTCCATAGGACTGCGCCAGAATTTCGCAGCACGCCTTGCTGCTGCTGTAGGGATCATGCCCCCCCAACGCTTCATCTTCACGATACGGCCACAACCACTCCCGGTTGGCATAGACCTTGTCGGTGGTCACCAGCACGCACGCACGCACGCCACCGACCTGCCGAATCGCTTCCAGCAGATTGAGGGTACCCATGACATTGCTTGAGTACGTACCCAGCGGATCGCGGTAACTTTCACGCACCAGGGGCTGTGCCGCCAAGTGCAGGACAATCTCGGGCTGTACTTCGGCCAGCAGCTCAAGCAGCACCCCCAGATCGCGCACATCGCCACGGCGATCATCGATCCCCTCGGCCACCCTTGCCAGCGCAAACAGGCTGGGCTCGGTGGCCGGGTCAAGGGCAAAGCCTGTGACCTGAGCACCCATGCTCTGTAACCAAAGCGTCAACCAGCTGCCTTTGAAACCCGTGTGGCCGGTAAGCAGCACACGCTTGCCTTCCCAAAACGCGCGGCTTAGTCCCATTGTTTCCATGGGGCCTCCCCACTCTGCCAGAGGTGCTCCAGGTGATTCTTGTCACGCAGCGTATCCATCGGCTGCCAGAAACCATCATGCTGGAAAGCATGCAGCTGGCCTTCACTGGCCAAGCGACTCAGCGGCTCGGCTTCCCAGGAGGTTGCATCGCCCGCAATGTAAGGCAGTACCTTAGGGGATAGAACGAAGAACCCGCCATTGATCCAGCCACCATCACCACGCGGCTTTTCGGTGAAACCCAGCACTTGATTGCCCTCGCGCTGCAACGCGCCATAACGACCTGGCGGCTGCACAGCGGTCACGGTTGCCAGCTTGCCATGGGACAGGTGGAAATCGACCAGCGCACCGATGTTCAGGTCAGAGACACCATCGCCGTAGGTAAAGCAGAAGGCTTTTTCGTCCTCAAGGTAACGCCCGGCACGGCGCAAACGGCCACCGGTCATTGTCTCCTCGCCGGTGTCCACCAGCGTCACGCGCCACGGCTCGCTGTAGTTCTGATGAACGTCCATGCGGTTGTTGCGCATGTCGAAGGTGACATCGGAGGTATGCAGAAAGTAGTTGGCGAAAAAATCCTTGATCGCATAACCCTTGTAGCCCAGGCAAATCACGAAGTCGTGAATGCCGTGCGCAGAGTACTGCTTCATGATGTGCCAAAGAATTGGCTTGCCACCGATCTCGATCATCGGTTTGGGTTTGAGGTGCGACTCTTCGCTGATCCGCGTGCCGAGACCACCCGCCAAAATGACTGCCTTCATCGGTTTCCTCATGTTCTTCGCACGGCCCATCCAGGCCAGAGTGAAGGATTTATGGCGATATGAAGGAGGGCTTGCAGGAAGTGCGCCAAGTACGCGGAAGGTGTCAGCGGCGCGTTTGCAGCGCCGCCACAGGGAAGGTGTGCAGGATCAGTCGGCCAACCAGCCCCACACCCAGTGCTGCAGGTTGTCCGCACGCAATACAAAGTCGCGCAGCACCGCTTCACGCAACTCATCGCCCATGCGATAGCTGGCTGCCGGGTCAGCCAGGTGCATACGGATCGCCTGCAGCCACTCCTGGGTAGAGTTGCTGCGAACCCGTGTGCAAGGCAAGTAACCCCGGTAGGCCTCGGTATCGGTGCAGACCACCGGATAACCACAGGCGCCATACTCCAGCAGACGCAGGTTGCTCTTGCAGTCGTTGAAGATGTGGAACTCCAACGGTGCCAGGGCCAGGTCCAGGTTCAGACTGGCCAGCTTCGCCGGATAGTTTTCCAACGAAACGCCTGGATGGTACTCGTGGATATAGGGCTTGAGGTTCTCCGGGCACATGCCAAAGAACACCCACTCCACCTCATTGGCCAGCTCGCGTACCACCTCGGCAATGATTTCCAGATCACCGCTATGGCTGGTACCGCCCCCCCAACCCACCCGTGGCTTGTTCGACGTGCCACGCTTGCTGTTCAGGCCCAGCCACAAATGCGGCGCCAGCATGTTCGGCACCACGCGAATATCTCGGTGCATACTGGAAAGTGCATTGGCCAGGGCGTCCGTGGTGACCACGACGCGATCACACAAACCTATGCCTCGGCGCAGATGCTGCTCGGTATCACGCGGTTTGTTACGCGCATGGACATTCTTCTTCGGCGCCTCCAGGACGTAGTCGTCGATCTCGTAGATCCGGCGTGCCGAAGCGATATTCTTGACCCGCTCGATGTCATTGACACTTTCCGAGGAGTGGCGAAGCTGGATGACCACCACATCCGGATTCATCCGTGCGATTTCGACCGAAGGCGGTACTTCAAAGCTGATTCGCCCGAACACACGCCCTGCGGCTTCAAGCTCACGCAGCGGCTGATTGACGCGATAATGCCCCACCGCGGTGTTGTTGACCGGCAACGCCAGAATGGAAGGCAGCGTGCGCAGGACCAGAGGGTTCCAACTGTCACGCAAGCTGGGCTCCAACGTAAACGCCGAGCGGGTCAGACTCAGGCTTGGGTTGTAGGCAGGGTCCCGGATTACGCTGGGTAGCCAGCGCTGGATCAACGCTTCCTGCTCTGGCTTTCCAGCCTCCGCCCCCAAGTAGCACGGTTTGTCTTCACGCGTTTGAACGACGATTGCATAGGGCGTTCCGACCACCAGGTAACCCGCCTGACCGACCCGCAAACACAAATCAATGTCGGCCAGGCTCTGGGCAAATGTGGCCTCATCGAAACCACCCAGATCCTTGAAAACCTGAGTGCGTATCATCAGGCAACTTCCACTCACCGCACTCCAGTTCTGAGCCACCTGAAGACGCTGCATGTACCCCCGCGCATCCGAAAGCTCGCCGGCAAATGCTGGCCCCGCCGCACCACCCAAGCCGAGAATGACGCCGGTGTTGGCAACCTTGCCTTTGGGATCAACGAGGCGTGCGCCAACGATACCCACTTCCGGTCGCTGCGCGTGGTTAAGCAGCTCAGCCAGCCATTGGGCCTGACAAACCAGGTTGTCCGCTGCAAAGAACAGCAAGTACTCGCCGCGCGCCTGCTCGGCAGCAAGGTTGTTGATAGCCGCCACACCGGCACCTTGCGGTGCCTCCAGCACGCGCAAGAGGCCACCGCCCATCTGCGCCATCGCAGCAAGCCAGTCACGCATGCCAGCATTGCACTCCGGCCTACCGACAATCAGCAGCTCGTATCGGCTGTATGTGGTGCTCTCAAGCACCCCCTCAACACAGCGCTGTATGGCTGATACGTCATCACCCGCGACGATGATGAGCGAGACCAACGGCTGTTCCGCGTGCAGGTACTCAACGCGATTGAGCAATGGCAACGCGTCATGATGAATCCGATATTCGACCCCCAATCGGTTCAAGTGCGCAGCGAGTAGCGTACTGCTCTGCTCGATCACCGATGGCAATGACAGCCACTGGGCATAGGGGAATGCAGACTCCACCTGAATCTCGGCAATATGCTCGATTGCAGACAGGCCATTGGACTCTGCAATACGCCAGACCATGTCATGGGGCGCAAGCTCACCCAGTGACGACTCGAAACCACCCAGGGCAAGCACCTGTTGGCGCTGGAACGCCAAGGTTCGACCCACATAGGGGTAGGCGCGCATCAGATCGAGGTTGAAGTCGGGCTTGAACACCGGGTCACAGGACTCGCCGTTCAACACGGCACCTTCATCGCTGTAGGCGCAACGCATACCCGGGGTTGCAGCAATGCGTTCGGCAAGCAGCAGCAATGCCGACTCACTCAACCGGTCACCAGCCCGCAGCAGGTAGATCCAGTCCCCCCCTTCCAGCGCCGGCATCGCATTGTTGACCTGCGCCGCCCAGTTCTCGACAAGCGGCAAATGCACAACATGCGGCTCGACCACACAATCGGTATTGGACAGCAACAACACCGCCGTCGGCGCGTAAAGTTGAGCGGCCAGGCTATCCAGTGTGACGCTCAGCGCGGCCTTATCCTGCTCAAGGTCGACAATAACCGGAACGATTTTCGGCTGCGAAGGCCACTTGACCACCTGCTCGCGCGCAACCCGCCGCTGGACATCCGAGAAGCGTCGCGCCGCAAGCCATTTCTGGTAAAACTCGGCATAACTTTCACAGTCGCTACCCACTCGGCCGTGGATCACGGTGTGCCAGTTACTAAGCGCACGCATCAGATACAGCTCTTTCCAGTCCCGCACCGACTCATTGGCACGAACCAGCTCGACATAGCGAACCCAGCCCCGCGCAGGCGCCCCCTCACCCGTGCGAGCCACGAGCATCTGATGCAACCAACGCCACTCGACTTTTGCCGCCTTGATGATTTCCGGCTGCTTGCTCAAGCGCCCTGGGTGCAGCCGCTCAACACTGAGCACACGGGTCAGCACCGCCATGTTGCCCCGACGCAACAGGCACACGAACAACGCTTGGTCGAGCAATGCGACAAAGCCCTCACCGGCAGTGGTCAGCGCCTGCAGCAATACCTGGACATCCTGGGTTCGCATCAAGGCCGATGAGAAATTCCCCAGAAAATGGATGGCATTCGCCTCCAGAATGGCCAACAGGTCTTCGCCCTTGAACACGGAGTCAACCAAGGCGAATGGGCAATTTTCAGCACGCATGGGCAACACAAAATCATCGGCATCGGCTTGCAAGCGATGGGCCTGCACCAGATTGACCTCAGGATGCTCGATAAGCACCTGCGCCTGCAGCTCGACACACTGGGCGAACAGTCGGTCATCGTCACAAAGGACCTTGATGTACTCGCCTTGGGCCTCCTCGACACAGCGCAATAGATTGCGCTGAAAACCCAGCCGCTTTGGGTTGCGCAGGTAGCGAATACGGGCATTACCCCGCCCCTCGAAGGAACCGATGATCTGCTCGATTTCCTCATCGCGACTGTCATCACAGACAACGATTTCAAGGTTTTCGTAGGTCTGGCCCAGGGCGCTCTGCAAGGTCATGGAGAAAAAGCGCGCGCTGAAGGCTGGGATAACGATGCTGACGAGGGGAGCTGTAATCACGGCGGAACACTCTCAAACAAAGGGCGCCTGCCATTACCTGGCGAGGCGCCCTAGAAGCAGGAACAGATCCTGGCCCTCTGGGCCAGGAAACTCAGAGCTGATTGAACAGGCTCAACGACGATATCTTGCTGAACGCGAGCTGAGAGGCCTGCAGCATGGTCTGCTGCAAGTTCAGGCGAATCAGCACTTCAGCCGGATCCGCATCACGTATCGAACTCTGTGTCTTGGTGTTGGCCATCTTCAGGCTTTCGTTGGTTTCAGCCTGAACATCCAATGCCGCACCACGCGCACCAATGTCACTGATGGCCGAGGCGATCTGGTTGGAGCCGCTGGCAATGTTACCAATAGCCGAATCCAGTGCAGCCTGGAATTGCTGCTTGGCCAGCGGATCGTTATCCACTGGCAAGGCCAACGCCGTGCGCAACTTGCCAATGGTGTCGAGGATGTTCTGGGTCTGATGGGTGTCGACCTGTATCGAGAACTGATCACCCGCGACGGGTGCGCCGGCCAGGTCAAAGGTCACCCCTGCCGCCGTGGCGGTAGAGCCACTGACCGTACCGGTAGACACCGGCTTGCTGTCGGCAGTTAGCGGCTGCGCATACAGTTCAAAGTCAGTGGCGCTGGTGAACTTCAGAATGGCGCCGCCACCCGGGAAGGCGCTGTTGTAAGCCGTCGAATCGGTGATGGATGCACCGGTGACCTGCGCCGACGAACTGTTGCCTGGGCTGCGTGAACCTGAAATGGCGTCGGGCTTGGCCGCCAACGTGAAGGTGTGCCCCGCAATCGCCGCATCAGGGTTGGCACTGTCGCCCGGCTGGAAGTTGATATCCAGACGCATATCAACACCACGGAAACTGATCATCTTGTTGCTGGAGGCCGGGTCGAATGTACCGCCTTGAGTCGCTTCCAGCGTGACGTCGTTGTTGGACGCGTCGGTGATCTTGAACTGCGTGCTGCTGAGGAACGTGATGGTATACGGCTCACCGCTGCGGAAGCGGTCATTATAGGTGGTGCTGCCAGACACCTGACCATCGGACAACTGAACCCGGCCATCATCAACTGCAGGCAAAATCAGGTTCGTCTCGCTACGGCTGGTATTGAGCGCCTGTTCGAACACGGCATAACCGCTTTCATTGGTCGCCATCGTGAGCATGTCGCCCACCTGCAAGTTCAGGGTGCCCTGGTCACCCTGATAGGTGTAGGTGCCATCCGAGTTGCGCACATACGGCTGGGTATCGCCACGCGAGCCGGAGAACAGGTATTTACCGTTCTCGTCACGGCTGTTCATCAGCGAGTAAAGCTGCTCTTCGAGCTGCGCCAGTTCCTGGGCATTGGCCTTGCGATCAGTGTCGGTAAAGCCGGCGTTACCGGAGCTGACGGCCAGTTCGTTGACCCGCTGCAAAATGGCGCTGATGCCGTTGAGAACACCCTCGGAGGCGCCCAACGAGTTACGCACATTGGTGGCATTGTCACCGAACTGGGCCAACAGGTTGCTTTGCTGCTCCAGCTGCAACAGCCGCGCTGCGCCGACCGGGTCATCCGCTGCGGTACGTATACGCAAGTTGTCACTGGCCTGCTCGCCCGACTTCACCGCATTGGCGAAGTTGCGCTGATAGGTTGAAGTGCTGCTTTCGTAATACTGGGAAGTAGAAATACGCACGGTCTACGACTCCTTAAAGGCTGTTGATCAGCGTGGTAAAGATTTCCTGGGCAGCCTTGATGATTTGCGACGAGGCCGTGTAGTACTGCTGATACTTGATCAGGTTGCTGGCCTCTTCATCGAGCTGGACACCAGAAAGCGAATCACGGCCTGCCTTGGCCGAGGTCTGCAGGGCATTCGTCGCATTGCTGTCCATTTGCGCTTGCGCGGTCTTGCCACCCACGTTTTCAACCAGCTTGCCGTAGGCATCGGTCAGGCTGATGCCCTTACCGTTAGCCCCGACTTCAACCGTGGCCTTGGTTTGCAGGTCAATCACCGCCTGGCCATTGCGGTTGTCGGCAGAGCCTGCACCGGTCAGCGACACGGTGTAGTTATCGCCCTCTTTCGGTGACCCGGCGACAGTCATTTCGAAATTGAAGGTTTTCTGAGTCACGCCATCCATGATCGGGTTGCCACTGGCATCGACCATCGGCACGCTCAATTGCAGCGTGTTGCTCTCGCCCGGAATAATGGTCCCGGAGGACAATTCGGTGCCTTTGGCATCGAACAGCTTGTAGGATTGCGGGTTGGTTGTTTCATCGCCAAAAACCAACTTCACCGGCGTGGAGTACTTCAGGCCGTTCTGCAGATCAATGCGCTGGGTCGAATCATAGATATCCAGCTTCGAGGTCAGTTCGGGCTGGGTGATAACCCCGGTACCCTGATTGCCGGAGCCACTGACCGCCGACAAGGGCGCCGCCAGCGCGATGCGCTTGGGATCGGTCAACACCGTGTCGAGCTTGGCTGCTGCGTTGCGGGTCGGGGTGATCTTGAAGCTGTCACCGGCGCTGGGCGCCCCGCCATTGAGGGCAAGCTTGAAGCCATCAATCTCCTGCGGGGGGGTTGCCGTGATGTCGTAAGGCCCTTGGGCATCGCCGTCCGGCAGCTTTTTGACCGTATATTGGGTCGCACTGCTGAAGGTCACCTGATAATCGGACGTGCTCAGCTTGCCGGTGTCACTGATGGTCACATCCAGATTGCCAGCGCCTGCGCTGTTGCCGGCCTGGGCAATGCTGCGCTGGCTGATCAAGGCTGCACTGTTGATATCGCCGAACAATGCCGCGCCGAACTCACCGTTCTTGTCGATGCCTTGGGCCAACTGCTGGTTGATGCTGTCGGCAACCACCAGGGCAATACGCCCCAGCTCGTTCATCGACGGATCCAGCACCTCGCTGCGGTAGCGCAGTAGGCCACCCATTTCACCGCCGGTAATGCTGGAGGTGATGTCCATGCTGGTGCTGCCACGGTTGAGCTGCAGGCTCATCCGGGTAGGGTCGGTCTTGCTCGGCACGGTTTCCAGGGTATTGATGGTCTTGCCCAGCACCAGCGGCTGACCATTGGCCAGGTAAACGTCGAAGTTACCCTCACGCTCGACCACCTGAGCACCGACCAACTCGTTGAGCTGGCGCACGGCTTCGTTACGCTGGTCGAGCAGGTCGTTGGGGCTGCCTTGCACGGCCGAAACACGGGAGATCTGATCGTTGTACTGGGCAATGGTGGCCGACAGCTTGTTGACTTGATCAGCCATCGACGCCAGGTTGCCGTTGATGTTGCTGTTCTGCTCGTTGAGCTGCGCGGAAATGGTATTGAAGCGCTTGCTCAGCGACTGGGCACTGGTCAACAGCAACTGCCGCGAGGCGTCTTCGGTCGGCTTGGCCGATGCACTCTGCAGCGCCGTGAAGAAGTTCTTCAACGCTCCGGTGATACCGGTATCGGCATCGGACAACAGGTTGTCGATCGGTGAAACCTGATTCAGGTACGCAGATGCGTCGCTGTTCAACGAAGTGGTGGTTCGCAGCTGGTTTTCAAGGAACGCGTTGTACACCCGACGAACATCGGACAGCGTCGTGCCAGTGCCGATGAACACATTACCGCTCTGGATTGAACTCTTGGCGCTTTGTACGTTCTGCTGGCGTGAGTAGCCGGCAACGTCGGCGTTGGCAATGTTGTTACCCGTGGTAAACAGGCCCGACTGCGAGGCTCCAAGCCCCGATACGCCGATGTTGATCAAGCTCGCCATAGTTCAAACCTTATAATTTCGTGGAAGTGTCAATCGCAGCAAAGCTTTCGTACGACTTCATTTGTTTCGCGATCTGCGAGATCTTGCTGGCATAATCAGGATCGGTTGCATAACCGGCCTTCTGCAGCTCTCGCACAAACTGTTCTGGTTTATCGGCAGACTTGATCGCTTCTTGATAGCGCGAATTGTTTTGCAACAGGCTAACCAGGTCATGGAAGCTGTCCTGGAACGAGTCATAGGAACGGAACGCAGCGGTCTCCTTGACCATCTGCCCATTGCGAAACTCGCTGGTGATCGCTCGCGCCTGACCACCTTGCCAATTACCCGTCGCCTTGATGCCAAACAGGTTGTGACTGCTACTGCCATCCGGCTGGCGCATGATCGACTTGCCCCAACCGGTTTCCAGCGCCGCCTGCGCCACCAGGTAACGCGGGTCGATACCAATACGCGCTGCAGCTTGCTCGGCCATTGGCAGCATGGTCGCGACAAATTCATCGGACGAACCGAAGGCACGCTTGGCCGGTGCCAGAGGTGGCTGAGCCATGGCCCGACCATAAATACGCATGCTGCCTGGCGCACCGAAGGATTGTGCCGGCTCCCAGTCACCCTTGATCACCGCATCACCGACGGCCCCCGAGCGATTGGCCAGCGAGTTGCCCGGCGTCGCAGCCGGCGCTGCACCCGCCGACGGCACGATCCCGGCCAGCAGGCGATCAGTGAGTTTGCTCGGCAGATTCAACCGGCGCTGATTGAGCAACGCCATGTCGTTACGCGAAGCCGTTTGCTCTGAGCGCACAGGCTCCGCCACGCGTGCAGCCCAGAGTGCACGCGGCTGCCCTTCCACATGCGGGAACGGGCTGCTGCCTGCGTGCGCCGCAGCCGTCGATTTCGTTTTCGACAGCTGACGCATCAGCACATCCTGCAGACCGATACCGCCGCCCTCCCGAGACAGGCTGACCGACAGTTGCTGGTCGTACATCTGCTGGTACTGCTTGGTGGTCTCAGTGTTGAGGGGGTTGTCCTTGGCCAGCACATCGTTGGCCGAACGCATGGACTTGAGCATCTCGTTGAGAAACAGCGACTCGAATTCCTGGGCCACCTTGCGCAGGTTGGCGTCACTGTCACGGTCGCCGACCTTCAACGAGTTAAGTCGATTGAGGTCGGTGTAGGCCCCGGTATCGGCGCCTGCGGAAACTCCACCCTTGGGCATATCCATAGCCAGCGCCTTAGATCACGATCAGGTCGGCCTGCAACGCGCCGGCCTGTTTCAGGGCTTCAAGAATCGCCATCAGGTCACTTGGGGCTGCGCCCACCTGATTGACCGCACGCACAATCTCATCCAGCGTGGTGCCCGGGCCGAACTTGAACATTGGCTTGGCTTCCTGGTCGGCATTCACGCGCGAACGCGGCACGACCGCTGTCTGGCCATTGGAAAATGGCCCTGGCTGGCTGACCACCGGGTCTTCGGTAATGGTGACCGTCAGACTACCGTGGGTAACCGCTGCAGGCGATACCTTGACGTTCTGACCGATGACGATCGTACCCGTACGCGAGTTGATGATGACCTTGGCCACCGCCTGACCTGGATCGATCTCCAGGTTTTCCAGAATCGACAGGTAATCGACCCGCTGGCTAGGGTCCATTGGCGCGGTCACCCGCACAGAGCCACCGTCCAGCGCTTGTGCCACACCCGGCCCCAGCAATTCGTTGACCTTGTCGACAATGCGCTTGGCAGTGGTGAAGTCCGGACGATTGAGGTTCAGGGTCAGGCTGTTGCCCTGGTTGAAACCGCTCGGCACCGCACGCTCAACCGTAGCCCCCCCAGGAATACGACCTGCCGACGGAACGTTGACGGTAATTTTGGAACCATCACGGCCTTCGGCATCAAAACCACCGACCACGAGGTTGCCCTGGGCAATGGCATAGACGTTACCGTCAATACCCTTGAGCGGGGTCATCAACAGGCTACCGCCACGCAGGCTTTTCGAGTTACCAATCGAGGAAACGGTAACGTCCACCGACTGGCCCGGCTTGGCGAACGGTGGCAGGTCGGCGTGAATCGACACCGCAGCCACGTTCTTCAACTGGACGTTACCCGACCCGGCAGGCACCTTGATGCCGAACTGCGACAGCATGTTGTTGAAGGTCTGCAGGGTGAACGGTGTCTGGGTGGTCTGGTCACCCGTACCATTGAGCCCCACCACCAGGCCATAACCAATCAACTGGTTGGTCCGCACCCCGGAAATACTGGCGATGTCCTTCAGGCGTTCGGCCTGAACAGCAAACGCCGTGGACAGCAGGATCGTCGCGGCAATCAGCCGACTGAACTTGAGCATGGTTATCCGAACCTAGAAAGGCCAAAGCGGGCTGATAAAGAAGCGGTCGAGCCACCCTGGCTGACTCGCATCGGCAAACGAACCGGTACCCGAGTAGGTGATGCGGGCGTCGGCGACGCGAGTCGAAGGCACCGTGTTGTCAGTCGCGATATCGTCGGCACGGACCATGCCGGCAATACGCACCAACTCGTCACCGGTGTTCAGCGTCATCCATTTTTCGCCGCGCACAGCGATGATGCCGTTAGGCAGTACATCAGCCACGGTCACGGTAATGGAACCGGTCAAGCTGTTGCCCTGCCCGGCCTTGCTGTCACCCTTGGTGGTGCGGTCACCACTGTAGCCCGCCTCAAGGGACAGGTCGCCAGAACCCAATGGATTATTGGTATTGGGCACAGTCCCGAACAGGGATGTCAGGCCGATGTCGGCCTTGCTGTTCTTGGCGATCTGCGAGTTGGCGTTCTTGCTCGCCTGGGTTTTCTCATTCAGGGTGATGGTGATGATGTCACCGACCCGGAACGCCTTGCGGTCGCTATACAGGTTCTGCTCGAAACCGGCCTGGTAGATCGAGCCGTTGTTAGCCGCTGCTGGCAATGGTGTGCGCGGCAATACCGGCGCGTAGTACGGGTCGTTGGGCTTGGGCGTCGGCGCGACGCAACCGGCCAACAACACTACCCCACCCAGGGCAAGTACGGAAAACAAACGACTCATGACTCTAACCTCACGGTGTAACAGGCGCTGTACCAGCGCCCCTGTGAACATCACTTACAGGTTCTGGGTAACGAACGACAGCATCTGGTCGGCAGTGGAAATGACCTTGGAGTTCATTTCATAGGCGCGCTGTGTGGTGATCATGTTCACCAGCTCTTCCACGGTGCTGACGTTGGAGTTTTCCAGGGTGTTCTGCAGCGTGGTACCGAAGCCGTTCAAACCTGGAGTACCCACCTGCGGCGCGCCACTGGCAGCGGTTTCCAGGAACAGGTTGTTACCCACGGCCTGCAAGCCGGCCGGGTTGATGAAGTCGGCGGTCTGGATGTTGCCGATCACCTGTGCAGCCGGGTTGCCTGCGGTGGTGATGGAGACGGTACCGTCAATGCCGACGGTGAAGGTCTGCGCATCAGGCGGCACGACAATCGCCGGCTCAAGGGCGAAGCCATTGGCGGTGACGATCTGACCATCGGAGTTCAGGTGGAACGTACCGTCACGGGTATAGGAAACAGTGCCATCAGGCTGCAGGATCTGGAAGAAACCACGGCCATTGACCGCCATGTCCAGCGGCTGCTCGGTGGTCTGCAGGCTACCGGCATTGAAGTTCTTCTGGGTGCCGACAATACGCACACCCGTACCCAGTTGCAGACCCGACGGCAGTTCGCTGTCCTGAGTGGACTGAGCGCCTGCCTGACGACGGGTTTGATAGAGCAGGTCCTGGAACTCGGCGCGGTCGCGCTTGAAGCCTGTGGTCGAAACGTTGGCCAGGTTGTTGGAAATGGTCGTCAGGTTCATGTCCTGAGCGGCCAGACCTGTTTTACTGACCCAAAGAGCCGGAAGCATGCTGTTCTCCTGAAGCGCCTGTTTTACGGCGCTACGCCTGTGTAATTAGCCGATTTGCAAAACACGCGCCATGGCTTCATCGCCTTCCTTGGCCGTGGTCATCATTTTGACGTGCAGTTCGAATTGACGGGACAGTGCCAACACCGAGGTCATTTCCTCTACCGCGTTGACGTTACTGGCCTCAAGGAAACCCGACACCAGCTGAACCGAGCCATCGGCATCGGCGGGCTGACCACTCTTGGTGTGGATCATGCCGTCCAGGCCTTTGGTCATGTTCTTCAGGTCAGGGTTGACCAGCTTGATCCGGTCGACCTCAGCCATGACACGCGGCCCCTCGCCCATGGCGCGGATACTGACGGTACCGTCCTGACCGATCTCGACTTTTTGCTCGGGCGGCACGGCAATCGGCCCGCCATTGCCCATGATCGGCATGCCATTACCAGCACGCAGTACGCCCAGCGCATCGATATTCATGCTGGCGGTGCGCACGTAGGCTTCGCTGCCATCCGGCGCCTGCACTGCAATCCAGCCGTTGCCGCCGACGGCAACATCCAGGTCACGCCCGGTTTCCTGCAAGGCACCCGGCGTGAAATCCGTCGCCGGACGCTCGCTCATGGCATAGGCTCGCGCCGGAAAGCTGTCGCCGAACACCGGCATCGAACGCGCCTGCTCCAGGTCACGCTGAAAACCGCTGGTGGAAATGTTGGCCAGGTTGTTGGCATGGGCCTTCTGCGCCAGCGCGTTCTGGCTGGCGCCGGTCATGGCCACGTAAAGCATCTTGTCCACAGTCATCCTCCGCTGCGCTGGCGAACATTTGCCGTTCACCGCTGCTCTGCGCTGCTAGAAGCAATTATCGAACCAAGTCCCAACAGACCATCAAAAAGACTGTATTTACGGGGCTTTCCCTCACCTCACGACCACCAGAAAGAAAACAGAAGACAAATTCTCGGCGGCATTCTGCCGGCAGCGGCAAAACCTCGCCTCGTCGCCTGACGGCAACAGGAGAATCCAGGCAGCGCCACGGATCAGTTATCGCGACAAGCACCATTGTTGTAGGGCCCGGAAAACAGCCGCCAGCCCTCACCGGGCGAGACCTGCGCGCACACCAGTCGGCCAGTAGCCTGGCTTTCCCAGCGGTACCAGGCCGCCATACCGGCCCAGGACTGCGCTGCAAGCAGCAGCCCCCCCAGCAAAACGCCCACCCCTACCCATCGTTTCAACATCTTCAGCACCTCAAAAACGACAAACCCCTTCCATGAGAAAGGGGCTTGGCTGTACATCATTGACTCATGCGCCCATCAGGTCATCTGAATGATGGTCTGCATGATGGTGCTTTGAGTCGAGATGGTCTTGGCG
Organism: Pseudomonas sp. TE3910; assembly: GCF_056279025.1. Lineage (NCBI taxonomy): Bacteria > Pseudomonadati > Pseudomonadota > Gammaproteobacteria > Pseudomonadales > Pseudomonadaceae > Pseudomonas > Pseudomonas sp. TE3910. The sequence continues at coordinate 4,839,192 of NZ_JBWBQN010000001.1, read as the reverse complement.
TTGGCCTGGTAGTTGCTCTGCGCCTTGATCAACTCGACCAACTCCTGGGTCAGGTTGACGTTGGAGGCTTCCAGCGCGTTGGAAGTGATGGACCCCAAGGTACCGGTCTTCGGCGCATCAATACCCGGGATACCCGACGAGAAGGTTTCTTTCCAACGCGTGCCACCCATCTGCTCCAGGCCTTGCTCGTTGGCGAAGCTGGCGATTGCCACCTGACCAATTGCACGGGACTGCTGGTTGCTGAAGCTGGCGAACATGACACCTGTCGAGTCGATGCTCAGGCTGGACAGGATACCGGTGGCATAACCATCCTGAGATTGCGACAGGCGGGTTGTCTCGGTGTTGTACGAAGTGGTCGAGGTCATGTCGAGGCGAATACCGGCAGCATTACCCTGAGAACCGTTCGACACCCAGGCGCCCGAGGCATCCTTGGCAGCCGGCACCCAACCCTTGAGAACAAAGACGTTGTTGGTCACTTCAAAGCTGGTGTCTGGCGGCGTGTACGCCTCACTGCCCGTCATGGCCTTGACACTGCCGTCAGGATTAAATGTGACAGTACCCGAGAGCGGATCTGTAGAGGTCGGATCTTGCGGGTTACGCCCATCGATCAGGGTGTATGCAGACCACGAGTTCTGCCCCGTCTTCACGTAGTACTGATCCATGACATGCTCATTACCCTGGCTGTCGTAGATCTTGGTGGCAAAGGTCTTGGTGTAGGTGCTGGTATCAGCCGGATCGAACGTAGCCGTAATGTCGTCCGCCGAGGAGTTCAGGTTTATACCCTGATCAATCAGGCTAGTGGACTTGGGTGCCAGGGCCGAAGTGTCGATTTTCAGGTCAGTCAGTACACCATTGACGATCTTGCCATTGGCATCAGCGGCATAACCCTGCAAACGAATGCCATCGGACGTTACGACATAGTTGTCCTTGTTGGTCTGGAAGGCGCCGGCACGGGTGTAGCTCAGCGAGCCGTTATCGCTCAGTACGAAGAAGCCCTGCCCCTGAATACCCATGTCCAACACGTTGCCGGTATTGTTGATGTCGCCTTGACCGAACTGCTGAGATACCGCCGCCAGGCGCACACCATTACCCACGGTCTTGCTACCCACGCCCAGCTTGCTTGCCGAGTACACGTCAGAAAACTCTGCGCGCGAGGATTTGAAGCCAGTGGTCGCAACGTTGGCGATGTTGTTGCCCGTTACGTCCAGTTGTTTGTTGGCTGCATAGAGACCGCTAAGGCCGATATTGAATGACATCTTTCACTCCTTGTGCCGTGTACGCCGGCTCTATATACCGATAGTTTGGACTTTGGACAGCGCAATGGTGCCCAGGCCTGCCAGGTTGAGCATCATCTCGCCGCCAGTCTGGCTCAAGGTGACACTGCTGACCGTGGCCGGCAGGTAAGTCGTAAGGGCGGTAGCGGTACCGTCGATCTTGCTGCTGGCAGCAAAGGTGTAGGTACCCGGATCAACCACTTCACCCGCTTCATTCTTGCCATCCCAGACGAAGTCGGCCTTGCCCGCCGACTGCTCACCCAACTCGATGGTCTTGATGGTCTTGCCGTCCTTGTCGGTGATCTTGATCGACAAGTTGCTGACCGACTGCGGAACACTGACGCTACCGGTGAAGCTCTTGGTGGTATCAACCACCGACTTGTCGGTCTGGACGATAACCGAGCGCCCCACCAGCGAAGAGGCCTGCAACGCCTGAGACGATTTGAAGGTGCCGGAGATCGCCGTCACCGAATCGTTCAGCGAGGTAATACCTTCAAGGCTGGAGAACTGCGCCAACTGCGCCACGAACTCACTGTTGCCCTGAGGCTCAAGCGGATTCTGGTGCTGCATCTGCGTCACCAGCAACTGCAGGAACGCATCCTTACCAAGCGCCTGACCAGAGCCAGTCTTGCTGCTGGTAGCCGCAGCAATACCACTGCCACTGTTGGTACTGGTCGTCTTGGCTCCGGAGGCCTTCAGAACGTCGTTCAGATTCACGCCGGTGGTCGTATCGTTAATGCTGGCCATTGATTTAGTCCTTTATCACTGACCCAGGGTCAGGACCTTCTGCATCATGGTTTTGGCAGTGTTCATCAGCTCAGCGTTGGTCTGAAACGAACGGCTGGCGGAAATCATGTCAGCCATTTCTTCGACTACATTGACGTTCGGGTAGTAGACGTAGCCGTCCTTGTTTGCCGCAGGATGATTCGGCTCATAGCGCGCCTCCAGATTGCTCTGGTCTTCAACCACACCCAACACCTGCACGCCCTGACCTGCAGCATCCTGATCCTGGAACAGCGACTGCCCGACACCGCTCTGCGCCTGCTGGAACGTGGTGGCAAACACCGGATGGCGTGCGCGATAGGTCTGGTCGATGCTCGACGAGACGGTCTCGGCGTTGGCAATGTTACTGGCGACGGTGTTGAGCCGAGTGGTCTGGGCACTCATGCCGCTACCGGCGATATTGAATACACTGGCAAGGGACATGGATTACTCTCCGCGCAGGGCCGATACCAGCCCTTTGAATTTACTGTTGAGCAGCGTGAAGCTGGCCTGGAAGCCCACCGCATTCTCGGCGTAGCTGGATTGCTCCAGTTGCGCATCAACGGTGTTCTGGTCAACCGACGGCTGCATTGGGGTGCGGTACTTCAGCGCCTCTTCACCCATGCTCAAACCTTCAGCGTCGATATGGCGACTGTTGGTCCGCTCCAACGAAAAGGTGCCGTTTTTAGCCTTGTCGGCCTGCGCCGCCAACACCTCGGAGAAGTCCAGATCACGCGCCTTGTAGTTTGGGGTATCGGCGTTGGTGATGTTGTTGGCCAGCACTTCGGCACGCTGAGCGCGAAAGCCCAATGCCTTTTCGTGAATGCCGAGCGCTTTATCGAAACTGATGCTCATGTCGGGGAAACCTTCAAAGGTTGACCGGATTGTTCGTTGTCTGAGCTAGAGCAAGTCTCATGCCAAAAAACAAAACCCAACAAAACCGGGCACATCAGCCTATTGCCGGCAGCGGCAATGCCAGAAAAGCGGCAAAGGATTTCCGCTTGGCGCCAGCAAAGCGGCAATGCGGCGGGAGAGCGCGTGCGGCAAAAACGAAAACAGGCAAGACCGGAACCCCTGCACCGCAGGTGATACCGAACTTGCCTGTTTTTTGTCGCCGTTTGCCGGGCATGTTGTTTGACCGGCCTGCTACTTACTTGGCCTGGTAAATGATACCCGGGCTGCACTGAACCATCTGATAGTGATCCGGCAGACCGTTGAGCGCCTCGGAAGCCCCCAGGAACAGGTAGCCGCCCGGCTTGAGCGTGCCATGAATACGCATCAGGATGTCTTTTTTGACCTGCGCCGAGAAGTAGATCAGCACGTTACGGCAAAACACGATATCGAACTTACCCAGGCTTGCATAACTGTCCAGCAGGTTGAACGCACGGAACTCGACACGGCTACGAATCGGCGCCTTGATCGCCCAACGCCCCGCCCCTTTCGGGTCGAAGTAACGCTGCAGACGCTCTTGGGAAAGACCGCGCGCGATAGCCAGGCTATCGTACTCACCGGTCTTGCAGTTGGCCAACATGGAGCCCGACAAGTCGGTCGCAACGATCTGCGCGCCCATTTTCAATTGGCCAATATTGCTACGCTCGAACTCGTCAATCGCCATTGAAATCGAGTAAGGCTCCTGCCCGGACGAACAGGCTGCCGACCAGATACGCAGACGCTGACCAGGGTTTGCCTTGATCTGCTCGGGCAGTACTTTGTTTTTCAACACTTCGAATGGATAGGTATCACGAAACCAGAGGGTCTCGTTGGTGGTCATCGCATCCACCACCTGCTCGCGCAAACCGCTGCGCGGTTGAGTCTGAATGCGCTGTACCAGCTCCCCCAGGCTCTTGATACCTTGCTGCTCCATCAGCTTGTTGAGACGGCTGGAAACCAGGTACTGCTTATTTTCGCCGAGCAGGATGCCACAGGCTTTTTCCAGGAAGACCCGGAATTGTTCGAAATCCAAATTACCCGTAGACAATGATGCCGCCTCTTACAATCGTGTGTACTGCCAGGGAAAGCCCCTGGCCGTTAATGCGTAGCCTTGATCCGGTCGACAACCCGCTGAGCCAGGTCATCCGGCCTGAACTTGGCAAGAAAATCGTCGGCGCCCACTTTCTTCACCATGGCCTGGTTGAATACGCCAGAAAGTGAAGTATGCAGGATGATGTGCAATTTTTGCATGCGCGGGTCGCTACGAATCTCCGCCGTCAGCGTATAGCCATCCATTTCCGGCATCTCGATATCGGAAATCATCATCAGGAACTCTTCTTCCGGACGCTTGCCTTCGTCCACCAGCTTGCGCAGATAGTCGAGCGCCTGCCGACCATCATTAAGCGCCACCACTTCGACACCGACCGTCTGCAGGCAACGACTGACCTGCTTTCGAGCCACCGAAGAGTCATCCACCGTCAGCACCCGCAGCATGACCGCCTTGTCCTGCACATCGGCATCGACAACACCTTCGGAAATCGCCTCGGACGTCGGCGCGACCTCAGCCAGGATCTTCTCTACGTCGATGATCTCCACCAGCTTGTTGTCGACCCGAGTGACGGCCGTCAGGTAGTGATCACGACCGGTCCCCTTGGGTGGCGGATGAATCTCTTCCCAGTTCATGTTGACGATGCGCTCGACCGAATGCACCAGGAACCCTTGGGTCTTGGTGTTGTACTCCGTGATGATCACGAAACGGTTGCTCATGTCGTCATTCTGACCGGGCAAGCCGGTCGCCATCGCCAAATCAAGAATCGGGATGGTTGCCCCACGAATATTCGCAACACCACGTACTACCGGGCTGGATTTGGGCAACAGGGTCAGGTTCGGGCATTGCAACACTTCCCGCACCTTGAACACGTTGATCCCATACAACTGCTCGCCATTAAGACGAAACAACAGCAGCTCGAGGCGATTCTGCCCCACCAGTTGAGTACGCTGGTTCACCGAATCCATTACACCAGCCATACCAGACTCCTTCACCAAAGCTTGGGGCTTCGTACCTAGTCGGCACGCGCCTTGCTTTTTTTAACTGTATGAACACGAAAACGACATTTTTCCGACGCCTGCCCCACCGCCTGCCCCGCATCCTTGCCGTGCTGTGCCTACTGGCCCCTGGCGTTCGACCTCTGGCTGACAACTTTACCTTGCCTGAACAGCTTATCGGTGTCACCCAAGGCTTTCTTGAATTCTCTGTGGAAGATTATCTGGCAACCAGCCAGACCGAAGGCCGCTACGAGATCCAGGTCAACAACCTGGACCCTAGACTGCGCATGCCCGTATGCGACCAGCAGCTGAACGCCACACTGGAAAGCCCGGCTCAACCCCTGGGACGTGTGACCGTGCGCGTGCGCTGTGACGGCAGCTCACCGTGGACGGTGTTCGTGCCCGCCCAGGTACGCCTGTTTCGTAACGTGGTCACCGCCACCCGCCCGCTCAAGCGCGAAGGCATCGTTTCAGAAGAGGACGTGGCCCTGCGCGAACGCGATGTAGGCTTGCTGAGCCAAGGCTTTCTCAGCTCACTGGACCAGGCCGTGGGGCAAAAGGTTATCCGACCAGCGGTCATCGACCAGGTACTCACCCCAGCACACCTTGAACAGGCCGAAGTCGTACGTAAAGGTGACAATGTCGTGATTACCGCACGTAGCGGCACGCTCAGTGTACGCATGCCAGGGGAAGCCCTGAGCAAAGGCGGTCTCAGCGAGCAGATCCGGGTACGCAACCTGAACTCCAAACGCGTGGTAAAAGCCCGGGTAACCGGGCCCGGGCAGGTGGAAGTCGCCATGTAAGGAAAGCGAGGCAAGATCAACGCTGGCGATCAAACAGCGCTTTTCCTAAACTGTCCTCTGTCAGGGCCAAGGACTTGCCGCGCATGCCGCAGTGCATTTGCGCCTAAAGTTTTTTTCGGGTTGGCCGAAAACAAGGCAAGCGTCCAATACCCAGAGGTTTTTCAATCATGGTCATCGACTTCAGTCGTTTGAATAATTCCCCGTCCGTGACGGGCGGTGCGCGCACCGGCAGCAGCCAGGAAAACAGTTCAAGCGCTGCATCTGCCAGCACTGCTCCTGCCGCCAGCACCCAGAGCGGGGAAACCGTACACCTGAGCCAAGAGGCACAGCAGTTGCAGAAGATCAGCGAAAAGCTGCGCGAGCAACCCGTTGTCAACAGCGGCCGAGTGGCCGAGTTGAAGCAGGCGATTGCCGACGGCAGCTATAAGATCGACAGCAACCGTATCGCCAGCAAACTGCTTAATTTCGAAGCACAGCGCTAGCCCTCTGGCGCGCTGACTTCAGGACGCTGAATACCAAGAGCCAGCCATGCACGACATTACTCTGCTGCAACTGATCGAAGACGATATTGCTCCAGCGCAAGAACTGCTCGAGTTACTGCAAACCGAGCTGATAGCGTTGCACGGCCGCGATATGTCGCTGCTGGAGAACATCCTGGCCCGCAAGCAATCGCTGGTGGTGCTGCTTGATCAGCAGGGGCGTCGGCGCAGCCAGGCCCTCGCCAACCTCGGCCTGAGCCCTGACCGCAGCGGTTTCGAGACCCTTGCCAGTCAGTCGTCGCTCGGCAAGCAGATGTTGGAAAAACTCGAAGAGTTGGCAAAGATCATGGCCCAGTGCCAGGCTGCCAACGAGATCAATGGTCGCTCCATCCAGATTCAGCAAGCGACCACGGCCAACCAGATTAGAATTCTCAATGGTGGCGAATCACCGTCACTGTATGACAGCCGCGGATCCACCTCGCCCCTCGCAAAACCTCGCACACTCAGCCAAGTGTGATTAACCTATACCAAGGTGCGAAGCATGCTGGCAGAATGCCTGCGCTTGCGTGTGTGTTTTAGTCTGGAGATTGATCAACCGTGTTGAATGAAGTAGATGCTCCGCAGCCACCCAAGGTGTTGACCACCCCAATGGAAATCGCCGCCAACCTGCGGCAGCTGCAAGAGAGCCATGATCCTCTGATCATTACTTTTCATGAACGTAGCCAGCGCTTCCAGAGCTACGTGGTAGAAGTCGACCGGGAGACCAATAAACTGGCGCTGGACGAAATGATCCCGCGTGACGGCGAACGCTTTTTGCAAAATGGCGAGCCGTTTCGTGTCGAAGGTTTTCATGACGGTGTACGTATTGCCTGGGAATCCAGCACGCCGCTGACCATCCAGGAGACTGATGGCCACCGTAGCTATCACGGCGCCCTGCCGTTGGAAGTCACCTACCACCAGCGTCGCAATGCCTTCCGCGCAGCGCTGAAGCTATCGCAGTTGGTGGATGTATTACTGAGCGGTGACAAACTCAAGGGTGAAGGTGCTCTCAAAGGCAAGCTTTTGGACATCTCGGCCACGGGCTGCAAACTGCGCTTCGAAGGCAATGTCGAAGAGCGCCTGCAACTCGGCCAAGTGTACGAAAAATTCAGCGCCAGCCAATTGTTTGGCACCACTACGACGGCGGTTGAACTGCGTCACCTGCACTTTGAAGAACGCTTCAACACCACGTTTGCAGGCGTGCGCTTCCACAACCTGAATGGGCAAATGCAACGCAAGGTAGAGAGCTTTGTTTACCAGTTGCAGCGTGAAGCGCGTCGTTTCGATAAAGACGACTACTAAGTAGCACTTGCACAAGCCGGTGCTACCGGCAACGGCATTGACCGGGTGCGAGCTCAGTACTCGACACCCGGATCGTCAGCAACACTGGCACCTACACAGGCTTTGCCGGCTCCCCTCTTCCCTCCTCCGCCTGCTGCTCCTCAGCTTCGGTGTCTTCTGCTGCTACAGGCGCCTGCATTTGATCCTGGACGTCCTGCTCAGTCACCCGCGGGTCAAGTGCCGCGGCCAAGGGTGAGCTGGCTGCTGGCATCGCTACGTGCAGCAATGGCGCGTCATCGACCTGATGCAGGTTGGTGACGGCCTGAGGCCGAATCCGCCAAACCAGTACCAACGAGAAGAATGTAAAGAAGGCGTAGAGCATCTGATCGCCCAACTGCTGCATCAGCACACCCGCTACCAGCGGACCGATACTGGCGCCGACGCCATAGGTCACCAACAGCATCGCAGTCAATGAAACACGCCGCTCACTCTCGACATGGTCATTGGAGAATGCCACTGCCAGTGGGTACAGGCAAAACTGCAGCAGCGACACCAGGAAACCGGCAGCAAACAGCACCACCATCGGCACACTCGGCCAAATCGCCAACGGCAACGCCGCTACCGCCAAACCGATTGCCACACCACGAATCAGCACGGCGCGGTCATAACGATCGGACAACCAGCCCAACGGCCATTGCACGAGCAACCCGGCAAAAATACAGCACCCCATGAAGATACCAACCTGCTCGGTACTCAAGCCCTGCTTGGCCGCATACAAAGGCGCCAAACCGTAGAACGAGCCAACGATCAGGCCTGACCCCAGCACGGTACTGAGCGACTGCGGTACGCGCTTGATGAAAAAGCGCGGGTCCAGCGGCGCCGGACGCAACGGCGCCGGGTGAATGCGACGGGTCAGTGCCACCGGCACCAGGCACAGGGCAAAACACATCGCCACCAGCATCAGGAGCTCCAGCCCCAGCTGCGGATGGGCCACCAGAATCAACTGACCCAGCACCAACCCCAGGTACGACGCGATCATGTAACCGCTGAATACGGCTCCCCGTTGCTTGGCATCGGCCTGCTCATTGAGCCAGCTTTCGATGACCATGTACTGGCACATCATGCCCAAACCGACGATGACCCGAAGAAGGAGCCAGGCTGGCAGCCAACTGACCAGGCCATGGCCCAGCACCGCTGCCCCCACAATACCGGCGCACGTGGCGTAGGCCCGAATATGCCCGACGCGGGCAATCAGCCGGTGACCGATCTTGCCGCCCAGGGCAAGACCGAAATAGTTCGCCGCCATCAAGGCACCGACCCACAGGCTGTCAACCTGATCGGCCGCCAGGCGCAGGGCCAGGTAGGTACTTAACAGGCCCGAACCGATCAACATCATCAGAGCGGCAAAATACAGCGCGCGGAAAGACTTCCAGATCTGTCGCATCGGCGTCCCGGTTGGCTCCTTTAGCAGGTGGAAAAACTGGCTGAAAGCATAAGTGAAAAAGCACCGACGGCGCAGCAACAACAGTAGACACAAAAACAGGTGGGAAACACCGCCGACAAATCGTCAAACATTGTTTCGCCACCTGCTATTCCCCAAGCGCCTTAAAAGGCGCCATTTACGCCTGGGATGCCAGCACTCGGCGCTCCCACGGGGTAATCTCATCGAAGAAGCTGGTCAGCTCCAGGGTCTTGGAGGCGATATAGCCCTCGATGAACTCCTTGCCAAACAGCTCGCGAGCCAGCGCACTGCGCTTCAGGCGCTCCAGGGCCGCATGCAAGGTACACGGCAACGACAGGTTGTCCGGCACCTCAAATTCACCCTGAATCGCCGGGGCGGGCGCCAACCGTTGCTCGATACCGTGCAGGCCCGCCGCCAGGCTGGCCGCCAGTGCCAGGTAAGGGTTGGTATCTGCCCCCGGCAAACGGTTCTCGACCCGCCGAGCAGCCGGGCCGCTCGCCGGAATACGCAAGCCAGCAGCACGGTTGTCTTCGGACCAACACGCATTGTTCGGTGAGGCGTACGGATGGCATAGGCGTTGGTAGGAGTTCACATTAGGCGCGAACAGCGCCGTAAAGTCGGCCATGCATGCCTGCAAGCCGCCAATGAAATGATAGAAGGTGTCTGTCGCTTGACCCTCGGCGTCACTGAACACGTTACGCCCACTGTCGATGTCCACCAGGCTTTGGTGGATATGCATGGAACTGCCTGGGGTTTTGGCCAGTGGCTTGGCCATGCAAACGACCGTCAGGCCATGTTTGAGTGCGACTTCCTTGAGCAGGTGCTTGAAGAGGAAGGTCTGGTCGGCTAACAGCAGCGGGTCACCGTGCAACAGGTTGATCTCGAACTGACTGACACCCATTTCATGCATGAAGGTATCGCGCGGTAGCCCAAGGGCTTCCATGCAGCGATAGACCTCATTGAAGAACGGACGCAAACCATTGTTGGAGCTGATGCTGAAGGCTGAAGCGCCATCTTCGCGTCGACCATCCAGGCCAACAGGCGGCTGGAAGGGTTGAGTCGGGTCGCTGCTCGGTGCAAAGACGAAAAACTCAAGCTCGGTCGCAACCACGGGTTTCAAGCCATGCGCCGCATAACGTGCAATCACCGCCTTGAGTTGTGCCCGGGTAGACAATCTGCAGCCTTCGCCGCTCAAGTCATCCGCATCACAAATGGCCAAGGCACGCGGTGTATCGCTCCACGGCAAGCGATGAATCTGCTGAGGATCAGGAACAAGTGCCAGGTCACCATCATCGCTGCCGTAGAAACGGGTCGGTGGGTATCCCCCCATGATGCACTGCAACAACACCCCGCGAGCCATCTGCAAGCGCCGTCCCTCAAGGAAACCTTCCGCGGTCATTACCTTCCCGCGAGGCACACCGTTCAGGTCCGGAGTGACGCACTCGATTTCATCAATGCCCGTCAATCGCTCGGCGAGTGAACGTTGGCCATTGCTCGTCATGACTTGATCCTTATTGTTTTAGCAAGCCGCGAACGGCGACGTGTACAAAATAAGCACCAGCCGTTCAAAATATCAAGCACTTAAGCGCAGCCGCCTTAAGCAATAGCTATAAAAAGCGGCATTGCCTTTGATCAAATCGACGAAGTGTCAATTATTACGCTACACCTACCCGCGCAGGGTCAGGCCGTTGGCAGGCAATGGCAAGGCGGTTTTGTAGCGCACCTGCTTGAGGGCAAAGCTGGAGCGAATGTTGGCCACGCCCGGCAGGCGCGTCAGGTAATCGAGAAAGCGCTCCAGCGCCTGGATGCTGGGCAACAACACCCGCAATAAATAGTCAGGATCGCCGGTCATCAAGTAGCACTCCATGACCTCCGGGCGCTCGGCGATCTCCTCTTCAAAGCGATGCAGCGCCTGCTCCACCTGCTTCTCCAGGCTGACGTGGATGAACACATTGACATCCAGCCCCAACACCTCGGGCGCCAGCAAGGTCACCTGCTGGCGAATCACCCCCAACTCTTCCATCGCCTTGACCCGGTTGAAGCAGGGTGTCGGGGAGAGATTCACCGAGCGGGCAAGCTCGGCGTTGGTGATACGAGCATTTTCCTGGAGGCTGTTGAGAATGCCGATATCGGTGCGATCCAGTTTACGCATGAGAAAAACTCACCTGATTTTTATCTTTATAAAGAATATTTATCCGCAAGCTATCGTAAAGGCAATGAACATCAGAAAAATATTCTTCAGGCTCGGGAATATGATGTAGGACAAGACTGACTGCCTGGTCACAAGCCAACGTCAGTAGCGACCGCTTCAAAGCTCACAAAAACACAAGACAGAGCGAGCGTAAAAAAGCATGAACGAGTACGCCCCCCTGCGTTTGCATGTGCCCGAGCCTACAGGCCGGCCAGGCTGCCAGACCGACTTTTCCTACCTGCGCCTGAACGACGCCGGAAAGGTTCGCAAACCCCCTATCGATGTTGAAGCCGCTGACACTGCAGACCTGGCGTATAGCCTGATCCGCGTGCTCGACGACCAAGGTAACGCGCTTGGCCCATGGGCCGAAGGCATTGAGCCGCAGGTCTTGCGCCAAGGCATGCGGACCATGCTCAAGACGCGGTTGTTCGACAACCGCATGGTGGTTGCCCAACGCCAGAAGAAAATGTCCTTTTATATGCAGAGCCTTGGCGAGGAAGCCATCGGCAGCGCTCAGGCCCTGGCCTTGAACCGCACCGACATGTGCTTTCCGACCTACCGTCAACAAAGCATCCTGATGGCGCGTGATGTATCGCTGGTAGACATGATCTGCCAGCTGCTGTCCAACGAGCGCGACCCGCTCAAGGGCCGTCAACTGCCGATCATGTACTCGGTGCGTGACGCCGGCTTCTTCAGCATCAGCGGCAACCTCGCGACCCAGTTCGTGCAGGCCGTAGGCTGGGCCATGGCGTCGGCCATCAAGGGCGACACCAAAATCGCATCCGCCTGGATCGGCGACGGGGCTACCGCCGAGTCGGATTTCCACACGGCCTTGACGTTTGCCCACGTCTACCGTGCACCCGTGATCCTCAACGTGGTGAACAATCAGTGGGCTATCTCGACCTTCCAGGCCATCGCCGGGGGCGAATCCACCACTTTCGCCGGCCGCGGCGTGGGTTGCGGGATTGCCTCACTGCGGGTCGACGGTAACGACTTCATTGCTGTCTACGCGGCCTCGCAATGGGCCGCAGAACGTGCTCGGCGCGGCATGGGACCGAGCCTGATCGAATGGGTGACCTACCGTGCCGGCCCACACTCGACGTCGGACGATCCCTCCAAGTACCGTCCGGCCGACGACTGGAGCCACTTCCCGCTGGGCGACCCGATCATGCGCCTGAAACAACACCTGATCGCCATCGGCCAATGGTCCGAGAAAGAGCATCAGGAAGTCAGTGCCGAACTGGAAGCCGAGATCATCGCCGCGCAGAAAGAGGCTGAGCAATATGGCACCCTTGCGGGCGGCCAGATGCCAAGCCCGGCGTCCATCTTCGAGGACGTCTATAAGGAAATGCCTGAGCACCTGCGTCGGCAACGCCAGGAACTGGGGATTTGACATGAACGATCACAACAACAATATCCAGTTGGAAACGGCCATGGCGACGACCACAATGACCATGATCCAGGCCCTGCGCTCGGCCATGGACATCATGCTAGAGCGCGATGACAACGTGGTGATCTACGGCCAGGACGTGGGCTACTTCGGCGGCGTGTTCCGCTGTACCGAAGGCCTGCAGAACAAGTACGGCAAATCCCGCGTTTTTGATGCGCCGATCTCTGAGAGCGGCATCGTCGGTACCGCCGTGGGCATGGGTGCCTATGGCCTGCGCCCGGTCGTGGAGATTCAGTTCGCCGACTACTTCTACCCCGCCTCCGACCAGATCGTGTCGGAAATGGCCCGCCTGCGCTACCGGTCGGCCGGCGAGTTCATCGCCCCACTGACCCTGCGCATGCCCTGTGGTGGCGGTATCTACGGCGGCCAGACTCACAGCCAGAGCCCTGAGGCGATGTTCACTCAGGTGTGTGGGCTGCGCACCGTCATGCCATCCAACCCGTACGACGCCAAGGGCCTGTTGATCGCCTCGATCGAGAACGATGACCCGGTGATTTTCCTCGAGCCCAAGCGCCTATACAACGGCCCGTTCGACGGCCATCACGACCGTCCGGTAACCCCGTGGTCAAAACACCCGGCCAGCGCCGTGCCGGACGGTTACTACACCGTCCCACTGGACAAGGCCGCCATCACCCGTCCAGGCAAAGCCGTTACCGTACTGACCTACGGCACCACGGTGTATGTGTCCCAGGTGGCCGCCGAAGAAGTGGGGATCGACGCCGAGGTCATCGACCTGCGCAGCCTATGGCCGCTGGACCTGGAAACTATCGTCAACTCCGTGAAGAAGACCGGTCGCTGCGTAGTCGTGCATGAAGCCACCCGCACCTGTGGTTTTGGCGCCGAGCTGGTCGCCCTGATCCAGGAGCATTGCTTCCATTACCTTGAAGCGCCGATCGAACGCGTCACCGGTTGGGACACCCCCTACCCGCACGCACAGGAGTGGGCGTACTTCCCCGGCCCATCACGAGTGGGCGCGGCATTGAAACGGGTCATGGAGGTCTGAATGGGCACGCACGTCATCAAGATGCCGGACATCGGCGAAGGCATCGCACAAGTTGAGCTGGTGGAGTGGTTCGTCAAAGTCGGCGACACCATCACCGAAGATCAGGTCGTCGCTGACGTCATGACTGACAAGGCGACAGTGGAGATTCCCTCTCCTGTCAGCGGCAAGGTGCTGGCCCTTGGCGGTCAGCCCGGTGAAGTCATGGCCGTGGGCAGCGAGCTGATACGCATCGAAGTCGAGGGGGCCGGCAACCTGCAAGAAGCCACTTCGGCACCTGCTGCGGCGCCCCAGGCAACCGTGGCCCCGGCGGTGCCAGCCCCTGCCCCTGAAGCAGCAGCTCCAGCCCCCAAAGCCCCGCCTGTTACAGCGGCATCGTACGAACCGGCGCCGTTTGTTGCGCGTGAGGCCAACGAGCGGCCACTTGCATCACCCGCCGTACGCAAACGCGCGCTGGATGCCGGTATCGAGCTGCGCTACGTGCAGGGCAGTGGCCCTGCCGGACGTATCCTGCATGAAGACCTGGATGCGTTTTTGGCGCAGCCGACCACAACCTCCGCCTCCGTACCTGGCGGCTACGCCAAGCGCACCGATGCCGAACAAATTCCGGTGATCGGCCTGCGCCGCAAGATCGCCCAGCGCATGCAGGATGCCAAGCGTCGGGTAGCACACTTCAGCTACGTCGAGGAAATCGACGTCACAGCGCTGGAAGAACTGCGCGTCCATCTCAATGAAAAATGGGGCGACAGCCGCGGCAAACTGACTATGCTGCCGTTCCTGGTCCGCGCCATGGTCGTGGCCTTGCGTGATTTCCCGCAAATCAATGCGCACTACGACGATGAAGCACAGGTCATTACCCGCCACGGTGCCGTGCATGTTGGCATCGCGACCCAAGGCGACAACGGCCTGATGGTGCCGGTGTTACGCCACGCCGAAGCCGGCAGCCTGTGGACCAATGCCAGCGAAATCGTTCGGCTGGCTACCGCTGCGCGCACCAACAAGGCCAGCCGTGAGGAGCTTTCCGGCTCGACCATCACCCTGACCAGCCTCGGCGCATTAGGCGGGATCGTCAGCACCCCGGTGGTCAACACCCCAGAGGTGGCCATTGTCGGTGTCAACCGCATTGTCGAACGCCCCATGGTCGTCAAAGGCCAGATCGTTGTGCGCAAAATGATGAACCTCTCCAGCTCGTTCGATCACCGGGTGGTCGACGGCATGGACGCAGCGCTCTTCATTCAGGCCATTCGTGGCCTGCTCGAACAACCCGCCAGCCTGTTTGTGGAGTGATCATGCAACAGACCCTGAACACCACCCTGCTCATCATTGGTGGCGGCCCCGGCGGCTATGTGGCGGCGATTCGTGCCGGCCAGCTGGGCATCCCGACCGTACTGATCGAAGGTCAGGCACTGGGCGGAACCTGCCTGAACATCGGCTGCATTCCGTCCAAGGCGCTGATCCATGTCGCCGAGCAGTTCCACCAGACCCACGCCCACAGCCAGCACTCAGCACTGGGTATCCATGTCGCACCGCCGACTCTGGACATCACGCAAAGCGTTGCCTGGAAAGACGGTATCGTCGATCGCCTGACCAGCGGGGTCGCTGCCCTGCTGAAAAAGCACGGCGTGAAGGTGATCCACGGCTGGGCGCGCATCCTTGACGGCAAAACGGTCGAGGTTGATGGCCAGGACCTGCGCGTCCAGTGCGAGCACCTGCTGCTCGCCACCGGTTCCAGCAGCGTCGAACTGCCTATGCTGCCGTTGGGCGGCCCGATTGTTTCGTCCACCGAAGCCTTGGCGCCCACTCATCTACCCAAGCGCCTGACTGTCGTCGGGGCCGGCTACATTGGCCTTGAGCTGGGTATTGCTTACCGCAAACTGGGCGTCGAGGTCAGCGTGGTCGAAGCCCGTGAGCGGATCCTGCCCACCTACGACAGCGAGCTCACACAGCCGGTAGCCGAGTCGCTGAAAAAGCTCGGTATTACCCTGTACCTCAAGCACAGCGTCGAAGGCTTTGATGCTGCCACGCAGAGCCTGAATGTGCGCGACCCGGCCGGCGAGCCACTGTCATTGGCTACCGATCAGGTACTGGTGGCTGTTGGTCGCCGTCCACGGACTCAGGGCTTCAATCTGGAGTCCCTCGAGCTGAAAATGAACGGCAGTGCCATTGCCATCGATGCGCATTGCCAAACCAGCATGCGCAATGTCTGGGCGATTGGCGACCTGAGCGGTGAGCCGATGCTCGCACACCGCGCAATGGCACAAGGCGAAATGGTTGCCGAACTGATTGCAGGCAAGCAACGCCGCTTCGAGCCGGTAGCCATTGCCGCCGTGTGTTTCACCGATCCGGAGCTGGTAGTGGTCGGCAAAACGCCGGAGAACGTGCAACAGGAAGGTCTGGACTGCATCGTTGCGCAATTCCCCTTCGCAGCCAACGGTCGCGCCATGACCCTGGAATCGAAAAGTGGCTTCGTACGCGTGGTTGCGCGCCGCGACAACCACCTGATTCTTGGCTGGCAAGCGGTGGGCGTGGGCGTTTCGGAGCTGTCCACAGCCTTCGCGCAGTCACTGGAGATGGGCGCCTGCCTTGAAGATGTCGCTGGCACCATTCACGCACACCCGACCTTGGGTGAAGCCGTACAGGAAGCAGCATTGCGCGCACTGGGGCACGCTCTGCATTTGTAACCCAGCACTGCGTCACACGTGTTAACGCCCACCGCAAGGTGGGCGTTTTACGTTCCAGATACCGGCAGGCTCAACCGACCCGGTTCTTACCTGCAGCTTTGGCACTGTACAACGCTTGATCGGCGCGGTTGACCAATTGCTCTGGCAGTTCTTCATTCGCCCATTCAGCCACACCGAAACTGGCAGTCAATCGATACTCCCCCACAGCGGGAAGCTGACTCAATTGCTGCAGGATGCACTCCGCCCGCTCACGGGCAAGCGCTTGCGTGCTGTGGGGCATGACAATCATGAACTCATCGCCGCCCCAACGCGCGAGCAAGTCCTGTGAGCGCAAACAGGTCTTGATGCACTCGACCACCTGAAGGAGTACCCGGTCGCCTCGGACATGGCCATATCGGTCATTGATCAGCTTGAAGTCATCCAGATCGATGACGACCAATGAAAGCGGCTGGCGAAACCGTCGAGAGCGCTCACACTCTTGGCGCAGCACCTTTTCCAGGCGATAACGGTTGGCAACCAGCGTCAGCGCGTCGCGCTCGGCCAGAACGCGATTATCTTCGAGCTGGCGCTGCAGTTGCTCATTGACCCAGGACAACTCGCGGGTTCGCGCAGCAACCAGGGCTTCCAGTGAGTGATTCTTCTGTTCGAGTTGCTGCACCAGGCGCTTGCGATCGTCGATATCGCGATGGGCGCCAAGCATCCGCGCAACCGAACCGTCAGCGTTACGTGCGATCACACGGCCGCGGTCTTCGACCCACAGGTAACTGCCATCCCGACGACAACAACGGTACTCAATGCGGTACTCATCGACCTGCTGGTTCAGGTAGGCCTCAAAATGCGCCATCACCCGTGGATAGTCCTCCGGGTGAATGAGACGTTCCCAGGTGAACACCGTGTTGTCCAGCGAATGGCTGGCATGGCCAAGCATCCGGTACCAACCCGGGTTGCGGTAGACATGACCTGTGTTGGCATTCCAGTCCCAGATACCATCGCTGATCAGATCCAGCAGCGTGTTCAGTTGCTCTTCAGCAAATTCGCCAGGCACTACCTTCGTGTGTGTGTGGATTCATGACTCACCGCCATTCCCCCTGTTTACCGCTTGTTCCACTGAACTGAATAGACTAAAGCACAGTACCGACGCTGGTACGGGATCAACGGTTATGGCGCTTGATAATGTCTGCCAGTGTGGCGGTCATCATTGCCGTCGAGACACCGAACATCAGAATGCCGTTACCAGCCTCCAGCGGGCTGAGCAGGCGCCAATGTTCTGACAACACCACATCGCCATAACCGACCGTGGAAAAGGTTACGCCAGAGAAATAAACCGCTGTAGAAAAGTCGGTGAACTCGCCTAGCAGCAGATACAGCACGGCCCACAGGGCCATCTGGATGAAGTTGCCAAACAGCATCAGCGACATCACCAGCGACAACAACATGATGCTGGTCACAGGGCCGATGTTGCCACTCTGCGGCCGCAGGCGCAGGTAAAGACGTAGCGTGAGCACAACAAACAGTGCCTGCAGAATCAGGCACAACAGCATTACCGGTAAGCCTGTCAGCATGTTGTGCAACATAGTGATGCCCCAAGAATGGCAAACCTGCTGCCCCTTGCAACTGATCCATACAACCGCATGGCACCGTGATTTTAGCTTTTCAAACAGGTTCTGCACGAACACGGTGACAGCAGGGCAACATGGAAAACAGGTGCAGTGCACACGCCCCGATGCGCATCCTACGCACCCGATCCAAGCTGCTACGCTTGAGTGAGGCCCCCCAAACGGCTCCTCGCGATGCCGCATTTACCATACTGGAAGGTTGATTCAGGGGTAACAAGCCAGGCTGACAGGTGAGTTCAAGAGTGTTGCGCACAGGAGTAAAAATGCCTTCCAACAAGAAATCATCGACCAAACGCGCAGCGAAAAAATCGGCAACCCATGTATTGGAGCCCAGCTTCCGCTCACGTAAAGAACGCCTTCACCAGGGCGAAAGCCTGCGTGAGAAAGTACCGCTGTCCAGCCATGCGGTATGGAAGCCACCACGCAAGCACCGCAACCCGATCGACATTCTCGAAGCCTCCAACCGCTACCGACTTGCCAGCCTGGTACCCATTCGCTATGGGCGCATGCTACGCAGCGCGTTTACTTTCCTACGAGGTTCGGCCGGCCTGATGGCCCATGACCTGGCCATGACCCCGAGTACCGGCATCCACGTCCAGGCTTGCGGCGATTGTCATCTATTGAACTTCGGACTATTTGCGACCCCCGAGCGCAACCTGATTTTCGACATCAACGACTTCGACGAAACACTTCCTGCGCCATGGGAGTGGGATGTCAAACGTCTGGCGATCAGCTTTGCGGTAGCGGCACGCGATAACCAGTTCAGCGCCAAGGAAGCTGAAGCCTGCGCAGTCGAATGTGTTCGGGCTTACCGTGAGCGCCTGCGTGAATGTTCAAAAATGAGCCCGCTGGAAGTCTGGTATGACCGTCTCGATGCCCAAACGATTCTTGAGATGTCACCCAACTCAAAAACCAGAAGGAATCGGGAAGAGTTGATTGCAAAAGCCAAGACCCGTGTCGGTGACTACCTCTATCCGACCATAAGTGGCGAGGTCGGCGGGCGGCGACGCCTGATCGATCAACCGCCCATACTGTTTCACGTGTATGAAAAGGACTTTGAGCAGAACGTCAAAATAGCACTGGAGGATTACAGGATTTCCCTGCCCCATGAACGCCGGGTGCTTTTCGATCGCTACCGCATGGAAGATATTGCGGTCAAAGCCGTTGGTATCGGCAGTGTCGGTACCTACTGTTTTGTCGGCCTGTTCTTTTCTGCGGAAAACCACCCACTGCTCCTGCAGTTCAAGGAAGCGAGCCCTTCCGTCCTTGAACCTTATGCGGGCAAGAGCACCTACGCAAACAACGGTCAGCGCGTGGTTACCGGGCAGCGCTTGATGCAGTCTTCCAGCGATATATTTCTGGGATGGACTCAAGGCAAAAATGGTCGCCACTTTTTTGTTCGGCAGTTGCGGGACATGAAAATGTCGGCACCTATTGAACGCGCGACAGCAGCACAGCTGAAGATGTACGCAGAGATGTGCGGTATGACGCTGGCCCGATCACATGCCAAATCGGGCGATGCCGCAATGATCAGCGGCTATCTGGGCAAATCGGATGAATTCGACAAAGCCATCGGCAAATTTGCCATGGCCTATGCCAATCAAAACGCCAAAGACCATGCCGCGCTGGTGGCGGCAGAAAGATCCGGGCGGATCAAAGCGCTGATCGAGGAGGAGTAATGCCCCCCTCTGTACCGAAGATCAAGTGCTTACTGAGCCCCACCCGTATCGCTACGCTGCTCGCCGCAGCGTTCTACATCGCGGGGTGCACCACCCTGGGGCCGGCCTCGGTGCAACGTGATCGAACCGACTATGGCGGTGCACTGGCCACGACCTGGAAGGAGCAAACGCTGCTCAACATCGTCAAGCTGCGCTATGGCGATGCTCCGGTCTATCTGGATGTGTCATCCGTGATCAGTTCCAGCGCCATGGAGAGCCAGGTCAGCCTGGGAGCCAGTTGGTTTTCCGGATGGCCCAATGACGGAAACAGCCAGGCAATCGGTGCCTATGGCCGTTATACCGATCGCCCAACCATCAGCTATACCCCCATCTCAGGGGAGAAGTTCTCCCGCTACCTGTTACAACCCCTTTCCCCTGCCGCAGTATTTTCTCTGATCCAGGCGGGCTACCCCATTGATCGGGTATTGCAACTGACCACACGAGCGGTGAACGGTGTATACAACCGGTCGGCCTCCACTGTCCGCGCACGCGCAGCAGATCCACGCTTTTATCAGATGCTTGAAACCCTCAGGCGAATACAACGCTCAGAAGCCTTGGGGATGCGAATCAACCAGCCTGGTGACAAAGAAAATACGCTGATCATTGTCAACCGTGGCGTGCCTGACGCAGTCAGCAACGACAGTCGTGCCGTACGGGAAATCCTGAATTTGCGTCCCGATGCGACTGAGCTGGCACTGACCTTCGGCATGGTGCAACGCAACGACACCGAGGTAGCGTTACTCACCCGCTCCATGTCGGAAATATTCGTGGAGCTCGCCGCAACAGCCGAAGTACCGCCGATTCATTTGCAGGAGGGCCGGGCGAACCCGGCGCCTCCCGAGCCAGACCCGAATAGCCTGTGGGACCAGCCACTGGTACGTATCCATTCAAGTGCGACCCGCCCAGCAGATGCCTATGCCGCCGTACCCTATCGCGGCTATTGGTTCTGGATCGACGACCGAGACATGCGTTCCAAATCAGAGTTCCTGTTTATCCTCGTCCTGTTCTCGTTGGCCGAGACGGGGGTAGCACCACAGGCGCCAGTCATAACCGTGCCGGCTAACTGATAGGGTTGCGATACAAGGTAAGCAAGCCTCCCGCCTGCAGGTGGCAAGGTCTAGCTGGATTGAGCAATGCTCTCCTCCGAAACCTCATCCAGCCCCTCCTGCTGCGCCGTTGACTCAGTGACAACAGTGAAGTCGCTCACCTCAACAGCCCCCTGCCCGTAACCCAGAAGATGGAAGGAAAATGCCTTGCGCGGTTCCGGGTTGTAGAAACTGAAATCCATCTCCAGCGGTTGATCCGGTGTAACGAGCATTTCCGCAGGCAGCGCCAGTGGCACATCCTGCTCCAACTGCTTGGCCTTGAGCAGGATGTAGGCGTTGTGCTGTGGGTCCGCAGAGCGCACAGTCAGGCGCACACGCGTATGTGACCCCTTCGGCATTTCCAGATACTGGGCACCGATCAGGTTATCTGCCCAATCATCGTCGATCTGTGCTTTAAGCGGGATGATGGCTGCACTGCCGAACTGGTAGTGCTGATTCAATGGCGTGCGCAGCAACGTCTGATCCAGGGCAGCAGCCCGTGCCGCGATCTGTCGTGCACGCTGGCCGCCATATTGTCCGAGTAAGGTTACCCGATCCACAATGAAGCCTGGGCTGGCGTAGTAGCGGCAGCGTTGTTGAAAATCGCACTCGGTCAACGTCCCCTGGCCATCGTGATAACGCAGCTTGCCATTAGTGAATGACATGATCTCACGACCCGTCTCATAGTTTCGAAACAGCGAACGACCACTCAGGGCCTCCGGTACAGGCAACGCAAAATAGTCGAGTATCGAGGCACTCAGGTCGACATGCCCATAAACCCCGGTGTTCACCTTGGGCAGTTGCTCCTGTTCAGGTGCCAGCATCAGGTTGAACCCCCAGGATGAAGCCAGCCGCACCCCATCGATACCGTGGGATTCGTCCGAGGTGATAACCACCAGTGTGTCTTTCAAGATGCCTTGGCGCTCCAGGCCCGCGAGGAACTGCCCAAGCGCATCATCCAGATAACCTACGGCAGCCTGCTTGGGTGTGTCATAACGCTGTAGGTAATCCTCGGGAGCGGAGTACGGCTGGTGCGTACCAACGGTCAGCAGGGTGAGCATCCAGGGCTTCGGCTGTTTCTGTAACTGCCCAACGTAATCCAGTGCGCCCTCGAAAAACGCCTTGTCATCCTTACCCCAAGGAAAATCCAGGTACGAGGCGTTGGTAAACCAATCGAGGCCCAGCGTAGTCTCGAAGCCGATATGCGGCATGATCTTGTCTTTAGCCATGAAACGCAGACCTGCACCTTGCAGGTAGTGCGTGGCAAAACCGTGCTTGCGTAGCTGAGCAGGCAGGCACGCCTGGTTACGCTCGCTCTGAGTCAGCATCTCGACTCCCTTCGGCGTACCATTGTCGAGCTTGTCGTAATCACCGCACAGCATGGCGTACAGACCCCGAATCGTCTGGTGGCTGTGCAGCACATAGTCCGGCGTGTTCATGCCGCGCTCTGACCAGCGCGTCAAATTAGGCATCAGGTTTTCCTGATAGCGGCTGTGCAACGCCTGACGATTGACCCCAACATAGGCGCCAGGAATACCTTCCAGCGCGATAATCAGCACGTTGCGTGCGCGCCCCGCGGCTGGCAGCAACCTTTCGCCATTCAGATCCAACTGCGTAAGCCCTGCCATCTGGGGAGCAACCTCGGTAACGTCGCCCTCCCACCACTCTTGCGCTCGCGTCTGAAGATCACCAGCACTGGCAGCCAAAAGCTGATGCGGCAGATTGAACAGATGCCATTGGTCTGCATCGGAGGCATGCAGGTGCTGTCCCCCCCAGTGGGTAACCAATAGCAATACTGGTGCAGCCCAGGCTTTGCCAGACCAACGAGGGGACAACGCCGAAGGTGCTGCCCATTGGGTGATGAGCCATACCGTAAGGCCGATCAACAACGCGGCAGCAAGCCAGGGTTGAGCGAAACCGCCTCCGGTGGAATTCTCCAGGAACTGAGGATCGACCAGGTAGTGCAGGTCTGTAATGTTCGGCAGCCGCCCCACTGCACTGACCAGCTCGGCAGCAGCCAGTGTCAACAGGCTCCACACCAGCAACACCGGAAGCGCCAACCACCACGGTCGCTGATGCAGCAACACAATGAGTAGACTGCCGATGGCCATGTCGGACAGGTATCCAAATACATCAGACCAACCTAACGCTGCACGCAGGCACAACGGCATGAGCAGCACCAGTCCGACCAGAGCAGTTAGACGAGCATGCGGGTGCTGTAGCCAGCGACGTATAACATTCACAAAAACCTTCCAGCCATCAAAGCGTCATAAACATGTGCTGAATGGTACCAAGCGAAAGGCAAGAAAGGGGGAGCAACTACAGGAGGCGGCATCACTGGCGACGTTTCCAGGCCAGAAAGACAAAACCCCTACCTGCATGCGCAGATAGGGGTTTCGGAATTTAATCTTGACGATGACCTACTCTCACATGGGGAAACCCCACACTACCATCGGCGATGCATCGTTTCACTGCTGAGTTCGGGATGGGATCAGGTGGTTCCAATGCTCTATGGTCGTCAAGAAATTCTGTGTACCAGACCGTCTTTCGACGCTCCAGCAAATCGGGTATGTGATAGTTGTGAGTCGCAAACTTTCGGTTCGTTTCGTCTTCACAACACCGCAATCTGGTCATTTCGACGCAAATTGCTTGGGTGTTATATGGTCAAGCCTCACGGGCAATTAGTATTGGTTAGCTCAATGCCTCACAGCACTTACACACCCAACCTATCAACGTCGTAGTCTTCGACGGCCCTTCAGGGAGCTCAAGGCTCCAGTGAGATCTCATCTTGAGGCAAGTTTCCCGCTTAGATGCTTTCAGCGGTTATCTCTTCCGAACATAGCTACCCGGCAATGCCACTGGCGTGACAACCGGAACACCAGAGGTTCGTCCACTCCGGTCCTCTCGTACTAGGAGCAGCCCCTCTCAAATCTCAAACGTCCACGGCAGATAGGGACCGAACTGTCTCACGACGTTCTAAACCCAGCTCGCGTACCACTTTAAATGGCGAACAGCCATACCCTTGGGACCGGCTTCAGCCCCAGGATGTGATGAGCCGACATCGAGGTGCCAAACACCGCCGTCGATATGAACTCTTGGGCGGTATCAGCCTGTTATCCCCGGAGTACCTTTTATCCGTTGAGCGATGGCCCTTCCATACAGAACCACCGGATCACTAAGACCTACTTTCGTACCTGCTCGACGTGTCTGTCTCGCAGTCAAGCGCGCTTTTGCCTTTATACTCTACGACCGATTTCCGACCGGTCTGAGCGCACCTTCGTACTCCTCCGTTACTCTTTAGGAGGAGACCGCCCCAGTCAAACTACCCACCATACACTGTCCTCGATCCGGATGACGGACCTGAGTTAGAACCTCAAAGTTGCCAGGGTGGTATTTCAAGGATGGCTCCACGCGAACTGGCGTCCACGCTTCAAAGCCTCCCACCTATCCTACACAAGCAAATTCAAAGTCCAGTGCAAAGCTATAGTAAAGGTTCACGGGGTCTTTCCGTCTAGCCGCGGATACACTGCATCTTCACAGCGATTTCAATTTCACTGAGTCTCGGGTGGAGACAGCGCCGCCATCGTTACGCCATTCGTGCAGGTCGGAACTTACCCGACAAGGAATTTCGCTACCTTAGGACCGTTATAGTTACGGCCGCCGTTTACCGGGGCTTCGATCAAGAGCTTCGCGTTAGCTAACCCCATCAATTAACCTTCCGGCACCGGGCAGGCGTCACACCCTATACGTCCACTTTCGTGTTTGCAGAGTGCTGTGTTTTTAATAAACAGTCGCAGCGGCCTGGTATCTTCGACCGGCATGGGCTTACGGAGCAAGTCCTTCACCCTCACCGGCGCACCTTCTCCCGAAGTTACGGTGCCATTTTGCCTAGTTCCTTCACCCGAGTTCTCTCAAGCGCCTTGGTATTCTCTACCCAACCACCTGTGTCGGTTTGGGGTACGGTTCCTGGTTATCTGAAGCTTAGAAGCTTTTCTTGGAAGCATGGCATCAACCACTTCGCGCTCTAAAGAGCACTCGTCATCAGCTCTCGGCCTTAAGATCCCGGATTTACCTAAGATCTCAGCCTACCACCTTAAACTTGGACAACCAACGCCAAGCTGGCCTAGCCTTCTCCGTCCCTCCATCGCAATAACCAGAAGTACAGGAATATTAACCTGTTTTCCATCGACTACGCTTTTCAGCCTCGCCTTAGGGACCGACTAACCCTGCGTCGATTAACGTTGCGCAGGAAACCTTGGTCTTTCGGCGTGGGAGTTTTTCACTCCCATTGTCGTTACTCATGTCAGCATTCGCACTTCTGATACCTCCAGCAAGCTTCTCAACTCACCTTCACAGGCTTACAGAACGCTCCTCTACCGCGTCACCTAAGTGACACCCGTAGCTTCGGTGCATGGTTTGAGCCCCGTTACATCTTCCGCGCAGGCCGACTCGACTAGTGAGCTATTACGCTTTCTTTAAAGGGTGGCTGCTTCTAAGCCAACCTCCTAGCTGTCTAAGCCTTCCCACATCGTTTCCCACTTAACCATGACTTTGGGACCTTAGCTGACGGTCTGGGTTGTTTCCCTTTTCACGACGGACGTTAGCACCCGCCGTGTGTCTCCCATGCTCGGCACTTGTAGGTATTCGGAGTTTGCATCGGTTTGGTAAGTCGGGATGACCCCCTAGCCGAAACAGTGCTCTACCCCCTACAGTGATACATGAGGCGCTACCTAAATAGCTTTCGAGGAGAACCAGCTATCTCCGAGCTTGATTAGCCTTTCACTCCGATCCACAGGTCATCCGCTAACTTTTCAACGGTAGTCGGTTCGGTCCTCCAGTCAGTGTTACCTAACCTTCAACCTGCCCATGGATAGATCGCCCGGTTTCGGGTCTATACCCAGCGACTAAACGCCCTATTAAGACTCGCTTTCGCTACGCCTCCCCTATTCGGTTAAGCTCGCCACTGAATATAAGTCGCTGACCCATTATACAAAAGGTACGCAGTCACCTAACAAAGTAGGCTCCCACTGCTTGTACGCATACGGTTTCAGGATCTATTTCACTCCCCTCTCCGGGGTTCTTTTCGCCTTTCCCTCACGGTACTAGTTCACTATCGGTCAGTCAGTAGTATTTAGCCTTGGAGGATGGTCCCCCCATATTCAGACAAAGTTTCTCGTGCTCCGTCCTACTCGATTTCATTGATAAGAGATTTTCGCGTACAGGGCTATCACCCACTATGGCCGCACTTTCCAGAGCGTTCCGCTAATCTCAAATCAACTTAAGGGCTAGTCCCCGTTCGCTCGCCACTACTAAGGGAATCTCGGTTGATTTCTTTTCCTCAGGGTACTTAGATGTTTCAGTTCCCCTGGTTCGCCTCTTGCACCTATGTATTCAGTACAAGATACCTAGGTTATCCTAGGTGGGTTCCCCCATTCAGAGATCTCCGGATCAAAGTCTGTTTGCCGACTCCCCGAAGCTTATCGCAGGCTACCACGTCTTTCATCGCCTCTGACTGCCAAGGCATCCACCGTATGCGCTTCTTCACTTGACCATATAACCCCAAGCAATCTGGTTATACTGTGAAGACGACATTCGCCGAAAATTCGCAATACTCTTAAAGACTTAAGAGACACTCACAAATTTTACCTTAGCCTGAATAAACACCAGTGAAAGTGCTATTCAGTCTATTTCTATCACATACCCAAATTTTTAAAGAACGATTCTGAAAAAGTTCAGAAATCAATATTCGACGCGAATATTCATTTCTAAGCTTTGACAGACTAGGTAACCGCGTTTCCTAATCAGGAAACCGGCTTTCTCGTCTTCTTCAATGAATCAAGCAATTCGTGTGGGAGCTTATGAAGCAGCTGATGTCGTCGATTAAGGAGGTGATCCAGCCGCAGGTTCCCCTACGGCTACCTTGTTACGACTTCACCCCAGTCATGAATCACACCGTGGTAACCGTCCCCCCGAAGGTTAGACTAGCTACTTCTGGTGCAACCCACTCCCATGGTGTGACGGGCGGTGTGTACAAGGCCCGGGAACGTATTCACCGCGACATTCTGATTCGCGATTACTAGCGATTCCGACTTCACGCAGTCGAGTTGCAGACTGCGATCCGGACTACGATCGGTTTTGTGAGATTAGCTCCACCTCGCGGCTTGGCAACCCTCTGTACCGACCATTGTAGCACGTGTGTAGCCCAGGCCGTAAGGGCCATGATGACTTGACGTCATCCCCACCTTCCTCCGGTTTGTCACCGGCAGTCTCCTTAGAGTGCCCACCATAACGTGCTGGTAACTAAGGACAAGGGTTGCGCTCGTTACGGGACTTAACCCAACATCTCACGACACGAGCTGACGACAGCCATGCAGCACCTGTCTCAATGTTCCCGAAGGCACCAATCCATCTCTGGAAAGTTCATTGGATGTCAAGGCCTGGTAAGGTTCTTCGCGTTGCTTCGAATTAAACCACATGCTCCACCGCTTGTGCGGGCCCCCGTCAATTCATTTGAGTTTTAACCTTGCGGCCGTACTCCCCAGGCGGTCAACTTAATGCGTTAGCTGCGCCACTAAAATCTCAAGGATTCCAACGGCTAGTTGACATCGTTTACGGCGTGGACTACCAGGGTATCTAATCCTGTTTGCTCCCCACGCTTTCGCACCTCAGTGTCAGTATGAGCCCAGGTGGTCGCCTTCGCCACTGGTGTTCCTTCCTATATCTACGCATTTCACCGCTACACAGGAAATTCCACCACCCTCTGCCCTACTCTAGCTCGCCAGTTTTGGATGCAGTTCCCAGGTTGAGCCCGGGGATTTCACATCCAACTTAACGAACCACCTACGCGCGCTTTACGCCCAGTAATTCCGATTAACGCTTGCACCCTCTGTATTACCGCGGCTGCTGGCACAGAGTTAGCCGGTGCTTATTCTGTCGGTAACGTCAAAACAGCAAGGTATTAGCTTACTGCCCTTCCTCCCAACTTAAAGTGCTTTACAATCCGAAGACCTTCTTCACACACGCGGCATGGCTGGATCAGGCTTTCGCCCATTGTCCAATATTCCCCACTGCTGCCTCCCGTAGGAGTCTGGACCGTGTCTCAGTTCCAGTGTGACTGATCATCCTCTCAGACCAGTTACGGATCGTCGCCTTGGTGAGCCATTACCTCACCAACTAGCTAATCCGACCTAGGCTCATCTGATAGCGCAAGGCCCGAAGGTCCCCTGCTTTCTCCCGTAGGACGTATGCGGTATTAGCGCTCCTTTCGAAACGTTGTCCCCCACTATCAGGCAGATTCCTAGGTATTACTCACCCGTCCGCCGCTGAATCAAGGAGCAAGCTCCCGTCATCCGCTCGACTTGCATGTGTTAGGCCTGCCGCCAGCGTTCAATCTGAGCCATGATCAAACTCTTCAGTTCAATACTGCTTGGGTTTTGAGAAAACCCTAAACTTGGCTCAGCAATCTCAAATGACTATTTCGATTTCTCGTGTAGTCACTTGTGATGCTGATAATCTTTTTGACTATCAGTCTGATTTCACAAGCACCCACACGAATTGCTTGATTCGATTGTTAAAGAGCGGTTGGTTAAGAGCTTTTCGTCTCAACCGATGGCGCGCATTCTACGCTTTTCGAAGCACCCGTCAAGCAATTATTTCGAGTTTTTTCAGATTTTCTCTTTAGGCTTCAAATGCTTAACAAGCCCTGCTCACCCTAGCCATATATAAGCAGCAGCTCACATCAACAAACCGACCGAAACATGCCTCTCAATACAGCCTCCCTGCAGGGCACCTGCCAGAGACGGTCGTGATCATTCCAGGCTACGTTGAGGCATATGGTGTCCCAGGGCAGGTTCGAACTGCCAACCTTCCCCTTAGGAGGGGGATGCTCTATCCAATTGAGCTACTGAGACGCAGAAACCGGCAGCGAATGCTGCGCAGCGCAAGTCGGCGAGCATGTTACCCAGCACACCGACATTTGTCATGTCATCCGTAGGGGTTTTTAGCTGTAGGCTTTATTTACGCCTTCGCAGCCAACACCCCCTCCTCGCCCAGCAGTATCAACAAGCGCGAAACGGTATCAAGCAACTCACCGGAGTTATCCAGAACACGCACCGAGCGATCCTCGACACAAGCCAAGGCACGGGCACGCTCCAGACGACGCTCGATGTCATCAAGACTTTCGCGCGCGCGCCCAAGCAAACGCGCACGCAGCACTCTGGCATCAACGGTCAGCAAGATTGGCAACAAGCTCGGGTAGCGCCTGCGGGCCTCAACCAAGTGGGCCCGGGAACCATTGACCAGCACGTGCCGCCCCTCTTCCAGCCAGGCATCGATCTGCGCCGGAATACCGTAGGACAATCCGTTAGCCTGCCAATGCAGCGCAAACGCCCTCTGATCACGAAGCAACTCAAACTGCTGCCAGGTAACCCCATGAGCGTCCTCCCCCTTGGCCTCCACCGCCCGGGTAATCACACGCCGTGCGATCATTACGCCCCGCCCTTGAAGCACAGGACGAGCCGCATCGATCAGGCTGTCCTTGCCGGCCCCTGAAGCCCCCATGAGGTAGATCAATCGGCCGGCCTTGACCGTCTGGACTGTCAAGCAATCGTCACTTGCGTCATGCTGCATAGCCACTATGCTCTTAAGTTAAGGAAACCACGCAAATTTTAGAGTTTTCTACCGCGCCATTCTTGCCATTTGCCGGTGCGAGGAGAAAGCTATCACTCAAACGGATAAGCGAAAAAATGAAAACTTTCAAAACCAGTACGCATTTCTGATAATTGGTACTGGCAAATAGCCTTTATCCAGCTCATTATTTGTCACAGAATTGACGCCAAGGAACCGGCGATTGTGAGGCATCATAAGCGCCTCATTCGCAATTCAGGTTGAACATTTGGCCCCAACAGTGGTCGTAACGTCACCGTGCGGCCAATTTCAAGAACCGCTTCCCCTGAACTAAAACCGGTCAATTATATGCGCCCAATGAAACAGGCTATCTACTCAAGCCGCACCGCAGACAAATTCGTCGTCCGCCTGCCCGACGGAATGCGTGAGCGCATTGCTGAGGTTGCGCGCAACCACCATCGCAGCATGAACTCTGAAATCATCGCTCGCCTGGAGCAAAGTCTGATCCAGGAAGGAGCTCTGGGTGATGAGCTAAGCATGCGCCTGGACAGCCCTGAACTGTCCCTGCACGAACGCGAACTACTGCAACGCTTTCGCCAGCTCTCCCACCGCCAACAGAATGCACTGGTCGCGCTGATCGCCCATGATGCAGAAATGGCAGCTGATGCTTCCTGAATCACGCACACACAAAAAAGCCCGCATCATTGCGGGCTTTTTTGTGCCTGAGCCAAACACACTTACAGCAGAAAGATCGTGGCAAGCCCCAGAAAGATGAAGAAACCACCGCTGTCGGTTACAGCCGTGATCATCACGCTGGAGCCCATTGCCGGATCACGCCCCATACGCACCAGGGTCATCGGAATCAGCACACCCATCAGCGCAGCAAGCAACAGGTTCAGGGTCATTGCAGCAGTCATCACCACACCCAGCGACCAGCTGTGGTAAAGCAGGAACGCCACGATACCTATCACACCACCCCAAATAAGGCCGTTGATCAGGGCAACCGCCAGTTCCTTACGCATTAGCCGCGACGTATTCCCTGGGCTCACCTGATCAAGCGCCATAGCGCGAACAATCATGGTGATCGTCTGGTTACCGGAGTTACCACCAATACCCGCCACGATCGGCATCAAGGCTGCCAACGCCACCAGTTTTTCGATCGACCCCTCAAACAGGCCAATCACACGAGAGGCCACGAATGCAGTAATCAGGTTGATCGCCAACCAGGCCCAACGGTTACGCAGCGAGCGCCAGACCGAAGCAAAGATATCTTCCTCTTCGCGCAGACCCGCCATGCTCAGGACTTCGCTTTCGCTTTCCTCCCGAATAAGGTCAACCATTTCATCAATGGTCAGACGACCAATCAGGCGATCGTTTTTGTCAACGACTGGGCCAGAGATCAAGTCATAGCGCTCAAATGCCAGGGCCGCATCGTAAGCGTCTTCCTCGGGGTGGAAGGTCACCGGATCGCTGGCCATGACCTCGGAAACCTTTTTCTCCGGGTCATTGACCAACAGACGCTTGATCGGCAAGACGCCTTTGAGGATACCGTCATAATCGACCACGAAAAGCTTGTCGGTATGCCCCGGCAACTCTTTCAGGCGACGCAGGTAACGCAACACCACTTCAAGGCTGACATCCTCACGAATGGTCACCATCTCGAAGTCCATCAGCGCACCGACCTGGTCCTCGTCATAGCTCAGGGCAGAACGCACACGCTCACGCTGCTGAGCATCCAGGCTCTCCATGAGCTCGTGAACGACGTCGCGCGGCAACTCTGGGGCAAGGTCTGCCAGTTCGTCAGCATCCATCTCCTTGGCCGCAGCCAGGAGCTCATGATCGTCCATGTCGGCGATCAGGGTTTCTCGAACCGAGTCAGACACTTCGAGCAGGATGTCGCCGTCACGCTCAGCCTTGACCAACTGCCAAACGGTCAATCGGTCATCGAGCGGTAACGCTTCGAGAATATAGGCGACGTCGGCAGAGTGCAGATCGTCGAGCTTGCGCTGCAGCTCGACCAGATTCTGTCGATGAACCAGGTTTTCAACCAGGTCATGATGATGACCTTCCTGGCGATGCGTGAGGTCTTCAACAACACGCTGGCGCTGCAACAGCTCAACCACCTGGGCCAGGCGATCCTGCAGGCTATCTTGGGTCTTTTTTACTTCGATTTCAGTCATAGGCGAACTCCACTCCCAGCAGGGAGCACGCCGGGAGGATCAATCAGTCAGATCGTGATTGGCAAAATCAGCTATTGAGTAACTACTGGGTAAGTCCATGGTGGTATTCCACAAGCCCCGGCGGGGCTGACGGGCGCAATCATACACTGCTTGAACAATCGAAGCGCTTAAAATCTTGACCAGAACAGTCGCTTGCAACATAAAGCTCGACCGCATCCAGACACACTAATACGACGGCACTGCCACAGAGAAAAGCACATCGCCCGGGATATCAGCACAAGAAGATGGCGCACTAACTGACAATCTAGTCATTGCGCTTTACGAGAAAATTAATTTCGTGGAAAACAAAAAGCCCGCATAAAATGCGGGCTTTCTGATATATGGTGCACTCAGGAGGATTCGAACCTCCGACCGCTCGGTTCGTAGCCGAGTACTCTATCCAGCTGAGCTATGAGTGCAGGTTGGTATTTTTAGACCAGATCACCACTGGCTTTAGACTGAAACCGCCTCATTGACTGAAGTCGATTTCTGAATATGGTGCACTCAGGAGGATTCGAACCTCCGACCGCTCGGTTCGTAGCCGAGTACTCTATCCAGCTGAGCTATGAGTGCAGGTTGGTATTTTTAGACCAGATTACCACTGGCTTATTCTGAAACCACTTCAACAAATTAAAGCGACTTCGGAACATGGTGCACTCAGGAGGATTCGAACCTCCGACCGCTCGGTTCGTAGCCGAGTACTCTATCCAGCTGAGCTATGAGTGCAGTATTCTTGCAGCGCATTATAGTTCGCAGAATCATTTTGACAACCACTTTTTCGTTTAAATTCAACGACTTAGCGATTCATCCAGATTACAGCGCCCTACTTGAATAATGGCGGAGAAGGGGGGATTCGAACCCCCGATACCCTTGTGAGGTATACTCCCTTAGCAGGGGAGCGCCTTCGGCCACTCGGCCACCTCTCCGCAACACGGGGCGTATAATAACCAGACCCTTCCCCGTTTGCAAACTCTTTTTTGAAAAAAACTGAGAAAAATTAAAGGGTTGGTTCTTCGTCCTTCTCTTTCTTGATCCGAAGGTAGATTTCCTCACGGTGAACGGCCACTTCCTTGGGGGCATTCACACCGATTCGCACTTGATTTCCTTTGACGCCGAGCACGGTCACGGTGATTTCGCCATCGCCAATGATCAGGCTCTCGGCGCACCGACGAGTCAGAATCAACATACCTTTCTCCTCACGCATTTCAGTTCAGGGATAACAGTCTGCAAAAAAGAGGGCTTCAGCCTACAACCGGGACTGGCTGCCGACCTACGCCTCAGTATTGACCAGCGCAAGTAAAAGGACAGATTTCTCACGCCAGTCAAAAAAACGAAGGGCGCGGCCATGCCGCGCCCTTTTTAGGCAGGAGCCTTACTCACCCTGGCGGGCGGGGGCGTCCAGCTCGAAGGCCGTGTGCAGTGCACGCACAGCCAGTTCCAGGTACTTCTCTTCAATAACTACAGAGACCTTGATCTCGGAAGTGGAGATCATCTGAATGTTGATGCTCTCCTTTGCCAGCGCTTCGAACATGCGGCTCGCAACACCGGCGTGCGAACGCATACCGACACCGACGATGGACACCTTGGCGATCTTGGTATCACCGACTACCTCACGGGCGCCGATTTCACGGGCCGTGTTTTCCAGCACCTGCTGCGCCTTGGCATAGTCATTACGGTGCACGGTAAAGGTAAAGTCGGTGGTGTTATCGTGCGAGACGTTCTGCACGATCATGTCGACTTCAATGTTCGCGGCACTGATAGGACCGAGGATCTTGAAAGCAACGCCTGGGGTATCAGGTACGCCGCGAATGGTCAGCTTGGCTTCATCGCGATTGAAGGCGATGCCGGAAATGATCGGCTGTTCCATGGATTCCTCTTCATCAATAGTAATGAGGGTACCCGGACCCTCCTGAAAGCTGTGCAGCACGCGCAGCGGGACGTTGTACTTGCCGGCGAACTCGACGGCACGGATCTGCAGCACCTTGGAACCGAGACTGGCCATTTCCAGCATCTCTTCGAAGGTGATCTTGTCCAGCCGCTGAGCCTGGGACACTACACGCGGGTCAGTGGTGTAGACACCATCGACGTCGGTGTAGATCTGGCACTCATCAGCCTTCAGTGCAGCCGCCAGGGCCACGCCAGTGGTATCGGAACCACCACGCCCGAGGGTGGTGATGTTGCCGTGCTCATCGACACCCTGGAAACCAGCAACCACAACGACACGGCCAGCCTTGAGGTCGGCACGAATCTTCTGATCATCGATTTGCAGGATGCGCGCCTTGTTATGCGCGCTGTCAGTGAGGATCCGCACCTGGTTACCGGTGTAAGACACGGCAGGAATGCCGCGCTTCATCAGTGCCATGGCCAGCAAGGCAATGGTCACCTGCTCACCCGTGGAGACGATCACATCCAGTTCACGCGGAACCGGCTGATCGCTGATCTGCTTGGCCAGATCGATCAGGCGATTGGTTTCGCCGCTCATCGCCGAGAGTACAACCACCAGATCATCGCCGGCTTCGCGGAATTTCTTGACCTTCTCGGCAACCTGCTCGATTCGCTCGACTGTGCCGACCGAGGTACCGCCAAATTTCTGTACGATCAACGCCATTTCAAAGCCGCCTCAGCCCGTGAAGGGCACCCAATAAACAATCAATCAACAGCCCGCCACTAGACGACGGGCCGCTTCGCGTCTTAGACGCCCTGCTCTACGAATGGCACGGTCAGGGCCAGTGCGCCGTCCAGCGCAGCAGCGTCGACACCGCCGCCTTGCGCCATGTCCGGACGCCCACCCCCTTTGCCGCCCACCGCCGCAGCGGCTTGCTTCATCAAATCACCGGCTTTGAGTTGGCCAGTCAGGTCCTTGGTCACACCCGCTACCAGTACGACCTTGTCCTCATAGACACTGCCGAGCAGGATCACTGCGCGGCCGAGTTTGTTCTTCAACTGATCGACCAGCGCCAGCAGCGCCTTGCCATCCTGGCCATCAAGACGCGCAGCCAGCACCTTGACGCCCTTGACGTCGACGGCTGCGCTCGACAGGTCGTCGCCCGCAGCACTGGCGGCCTTGGCCTGCAACTGCTCCAGTTGCTTTTCCAGCTGACGGTTTCGCTCAAGCACAGCCGAGAGCTTGTCGATCAGGTTGTCACGACTGCCCTTGACCAGTTGCGCGGCTTCCTTGAGCTGCTCTTCGGCGGCGTTCAGGTAAGCCAGCGCAGCAGCACCGGTGACCGCCTCGATACGACGCACACCGGAGGCTACGCCACCTTCGCTAATGATCTTGAGCAGGCCGATATCGCCGGTACGCTTGGCGTGGATACCGCCGCACAGTTCGACGGAGAAATCGCCGCCCATGCTCAGCACCCGCACGCTGTCGCCATACTTCTCGCCGAACAGCGCCATGGCGCCCTTCTTCTTGGCGGTGTCGATATCGGTCTCTTCGGTTTGCACCTCGGAGTTGTTGCGCACTTCGCGGTTGACGATGTCTTCCAACGCCTTGAGCTGCTCAGGTTTGAGCGCTTCGAAGTGGCTGAAGTCGAAACGCAGGCGCTGGCTATCAACCAGCGAGCCTTTCTGTTGTACGTGATCACCGAGCACCTGACGCAGCGCTGCATGCAGCAAGTGCGTCGCGGAGTGGTTCAACGAGGTGGCATGCTGCACATCGGCATCGACCTGAGCCTGAACCTGCTCCCCGACCTTCAGGCTGCCGCTGGCAACCTGACCATGATGCAGGAACGCACCACCGGTCTTGGTGGTATCACGCACATCAAACCGTGCACTGCCGGCCAGCAGGTAACCGGTGTCACCCACCTGGCCACCGGACTCGGCATAGAACGGGGTTGTATCCAGAATCACAACGCCCTGCTCGCCTTCAGCCAACTGCTCAACCGCCTGGCCATCTTTATAGAGGGCTACGACAGTGGCATTGCCTTCGGTGGTGGTGTAGCCGGTAAACTCAGTGGCTACATCAACCTTGACCAGGCTGTTGTAGTCCAGACCAAAGGCGCTTGCAGAACGCGCACGCTCACGCTGAGCATCCATCTCACGCTCGAAGCCAGCCTCATCCAGGGTCAGGTTACGCTCACGAGCGATATCGCCCGTCAGGTCCATCGGGAACCCGTAGGTGTCGTAGAGTTTGAATACCACGTCACCAGGTACCACGCTGCCTTTGAGTTCAGCCAGGTCCTGCTCGAGAATTTTCAAGCCCTGCTCGAGCGTCTTGGCGAACTGCTCTTCTTCCGCCTTGAGGACGCGCTCGATATGCGCCTGCTGCACCTTCAGCTCAGGGAAGGCCTCGCCCATCTCGGCCACCAGCGCAGCCACGATCTGGTAGAAGAAACTGCCCTTGGCGCCCAGCTTGTTGCCGTGACGGCAGGCGCGACGAATGATACGCCGCAATACATAGCCACGACCTTCGTTGGACGGCAACACACCGTCGGCGATCAGGAACCCGCAGGAGCGAATATGGTCGGCCACAACCTTGAGTGAAGGCTGGGCGTCGTTGCTGCAACCGATCGCCTTGGCCGATGCGGCAAGCAGGCTCTGGAACAGGTCGATCTCGTAGTTGGAGTGAACGTGCTGCATGACCGCACTGATCCGCTCCAGGCCCATACCGGTATCAACAGACGGCGCAGGCAGCGGGTGCAGGACGCCGTCAGCAGTACGGTTGAACTGCATGAACACGTTGTTCCAGATCTCGATGTAACGGTCACCATCTTCTTCCGGCGAGCCGGGTGGGCCGCCCCAGATCTCCGGGCCGTGATCGTAGAAGATCTCGGTGCAAGGACCGCACGGGCCGGTATCGCCCATGGTCCAGAAGTTGTCGGACGCGTATGGCGCCCCTTTGTTGTCACCGATACGAACCATGCGCTCAGCCGGAACACCGACCTCTTTGGTCCAGATGTCATACGCTTCGTCGTCGCTGGCGTAGACCGTTACCCACAGTTTTTCCTTGGGCAGGTTCAACCATTTTTCCGAGGTCAGGAAGTTCCAGGCAAAGGTGATTGCATCGCGCTTGAAATAGTCACCACCAAAGCTGAAGTTACCCAGCATTTCAAAGAACGTGTGGTGGCGTGCGGTATAGCCGACGTTTTCCAGGTCGTTGTGCTTGCCGCCGGCGCGTACGCACTTCTGGCTGCTCACAGCTCGGGTATAGGCACGTTTTTCCTGGCCCAGGAAACAGTCCTTGAACTGGTTCATCCCGGCGTTGGTAAACAGCAGGGTCGGGTCGTTGCCCGGAATCAAAGAGCTGGACGCGACACGGGTATGTCCCTGCTCTTCGAAGAAGCGAAGGAAGGCTTCACGGATTTCTGCGCTTTTCATAGGTTCTTCCACGGAAACGGCGGCCAGAGGCAAATGCTTGCGTCAAATTGACGAAACGACGGCAAAGGGCCGCATTATATCGGGCCTGAGGCCTGGGTACAGTGTGTTTATGCGATAGAAGCCGTCAATTGGACAACCTGTAACGGCAATGACAAACAAAAGCGGCAAAATTACCTCCGCCAAGCATGCCCGGGATGCTAAAGCCTGATTTCCCCTACTGACAAGGCATTACGGAGGATCGCCCCGCCAATTGGCAAGGGTTCTCGGATGAAATGTCTTTCATAGGCGTCAATATCATTAGCAGGCTATACGTTTCCCGGAAAACTGTGCTAATAATCCGCTGCCGTCAGCCGCTGACGGCGACGTTCTCAGGGCGGGGCGCAATTCCCCACCGGCGGTAATTGCGCTGAATGCGCATAGCCCGCGAGCGCTTGCAGCACCACTGCAAGGTCAGCAGACCCGGTGTGATTCCGGGGCCGACGGTCATAGTCCGGATAAAGAGAGAACGGGATAGGCACATGCGTGCCTACGGCTGCCTAGCTGCATGCCGACTATCCCTTTCGATCCAGATGCCCTGTTTCTCATACAAACAGGAGTCCGTTTTAATGCAACCCACTGCAATCGATAGCAAGAGCCATCCTCAGGAACGTATCGCGTTCATTCAGGCCTGCTGGCACAAGGATATTGTCGACCAGGCACGCAAGGCCTTTGTCGAAGAGATGGGCAATCACGGCTATCAACCCGGCGACATCGACTTTTTCGAAGTCGGCGGCGCATTTGAAATCCCGCTGCACGCCAAGCTGCTGGCACGCACAGGCCGCTATGCCGGCATTGTGGCTGCAGGCCTGGTGGTCGATGGTGGCCTGTACCGGCATGAATTCGTGGCACAGTCGGTGATCAGCGGCTTGATGCAGGTTCAACTGGAAACCGAAGTACCGGTGTTCTCGGTGGTACTGACGCCGCACCACTTCCACGCGGGCGACGAACACCAGACCTTCTACTTCGAGCACTTCCTGGTGAAGGGTGCCGAGGCCGCGAAGACCTGTGCCGACACCCTGCAGAAGCTGCGCGCGCTTCGCCGCAACGAAGTACCGCAAAAACGCGCCGTATAATCCACCCGCCAACCCGAACGCCGGCGCCCTTCTGCGGGGCCGGCGCCACCGGCAACAGCACGAACCCGATACTGGCGACGCTCGGTCAGCCCAGTTGATCCGGCGTGGTTGGCACAACCAGAATGCCGGCACGCAGGCCATTCTTGACCTTGGGATTCGGGAAAATGATACGAGCCCCCTCTTCCTCCACAATCCAGCGCGTCTCGGCCAGATCCTCGGCCAACAGGTAGCCCTTGGAGAGTTCGGAGAAGTTTTCGATATCGGCAGGTAGGTGCAGGTGGAAGTTGTCGCTGTGCTTGATGATTTCGCGAGCAACGCTGAACAGCTGCAAGCCATCAAGCAACTCGCCTTCTGCGCTCGGCTCGTCACCTTCGATAATTTGCTTAAGACGCTTTTCCAACAGCTGCAGGTTCACCTGCTGGTTCTGACCAAACGGTCGCGCCTTGCCCAGCTCCAACGTAAATGCCTCAGCATCCAGTTGCTCGTAGGTATAGGCCGTGAACGTAACGGAGGCCTTGCTTTGCAACAATACCGCCTCCATACCCGCAGCACGCAAGCGCGCCAGCTCACGACGCGAGTGCTGACGGCCCTCCTTGAAGGGATACAGCGCAAACTGCTCGATCTTCGAACCTCGGATCGCGGTATGCAGGTCGTAATGCAAACGCATACGTCCCGGCACGCTAAAGAATGTCGCAGCCAAGCGCTCGAGCTCGCCGGCACGCAGGGCTTCTGTACCACTGGATAACTCATGGCGCCCATTGAACAGGCGATTGACGTCCTGCTCGATATAACGCTCGCCGCGACGAATGGCTTCGGGGTTACCAAACAGAAACAGCATCCGTACGCGCGGCTTGATATCACCGCGGGCAATGCCATGCAGCAACTCATCGAGCAACTCGATGGGGGCTGTTTCATTGCCGTGGATACCCGCTGAAAGCAGCAGGTCCATGCCATTGTCGCGAGCCTTGGGAGGACACACTTCCAGTGCACCTTCGCCGAGCCAGCGCATACGCACGCCCTCGACAGTCGTCTGAGTCTTCTCCGCCGGTTCACGACCGGCCAGGGTCAGGTCAAGCAGTTTGCCGAGGGCGAGCATGGGCCGTGTCCTTAGTGATGGTGTCCGCAGTCTGGGCCGTGGACGTGATCGTCGTCTTCACCGGCATCGGCCGGTTCCATTTCCAGCTGCAGGCTGACCAGGTTGGTAGCCAGCGGGCGTAGCAGCAGGTTGGCGTACTCGGCGTCGTCTTCTTCGACGTCGACGCCGATCAGCAACTGACCGCGGCCATCCTGCTGAATCCATACCTCCTTGCCTTGCCAGATCACCGCAAAGCGGGTGCAGGAGGTTTCCAGCTGAGTGCCGTCATCGTCTTCGAGGATCAGCTGCAGGGCGTCGGACATAGTCGAATTCTCTCTCAAGGTTCAAGTTGGAATGGATAGACCGAGCCCAGCTTCAGAATCTGGGTCAGCTCATCCAACGCCGTACGGCACTCCACCAGCAACTGCGGGTCGGCCAGATCGCTTTCGCTCAAGCGATCGCGGTAATGCTTGTCAACCCATTGGGTCAGCGTGTCATACAGCGGCGCCGTCATGATAACGCCTGGATTGACCGCCGCCAGTTCCGTTTCATTGAGCGCGACACGCAACCGCAGGCAGGCCGGGCCACCTCCGTTCTGCATACTCTGCTTGAGGTCGAATACCTTGACCTCTGTCACCGGGCCTCCCTGGCTGGTCAGCGCCGACAGGTACGCCCAGACGCGCTCGTTGTTGCGGCACTCTTCAGGCACGATCAGCAGCATCGAGCCATCGGCACGCGACAACAACTGACTGTTGAACAAGTACGAGCGCACTGCATCCTCTACAGACACCTGAGCACGCGGCACGCAGATACTTTTGAAGTTGCCGCCTCGTTTAGCCAGTTTAGCTTGCAGTTCGGCGAGCATCGCATCGGTGCCCAGAAAGGCATCCTCGTGATAGAACAACACCTCACCATTACCCACCGCGATCACGTCGTTGTGGAACACACCCTGATCGATTACTGCGGGATTCTGCTGAGCGTAGACCACACCCTCTTCACTCAGGCCATGCAGACGAGCGACCGCTTGCGAGGCCTCCAGGGTTTGACGTGCCGGGTACTTCTGCGGTGCGGGGTAGCGGGTATCAAAAGCACTGCGACCGAACACGAAGAACTCGACACCAGGCTCACCGTAGCTACGGCAAAAACGAGTGTGGTTAGCTGCGCCTTCGTCGCCGAACTGGCTGACAGCCGGCAACGCAGCGTGATGCGCGAAGTGCCGCTGATCCGCAAACATGGCGCTTAACACCCGACTGGTAGTGGGGTGCTCAATGCTGCGGTGGTACTTGCAGTTGAGGTTCGCTGCGGTGAAATGCACACGACCATCGGCGGTGTCGGCACTTGGGCTCACGGTTGCGGCGTTGGCGACCCACATGCTCGAAGCGGAGCAGGATGCCACCAGCAACGGCATGGCTTCTTTGGCCGCGCGGGCGATCACCTGGGCATCGGTTCCAACAAAGCCCAACTGACGCAGCGCTGCCACATCCGGGCGCTCCTGCGGTGCCAATACACCCTGCGTGAAGGCCCATTTCCATCAGGGCTTTCATCTTCGCCAAACCCTGACGGGCCGCTTCGCGGGGGTTGGAGGCCTGCTGGCTGTTGCTCTGCGACGCGACGTTGCCGTAGGACAGACCGCCATAGTTATGCGTCGGGCCTACCAGACCATCAAAATTCACTTCAAAGGATTTCATCGGCAAGACTCCATGGACCTGTTGTTATAGGGAGACGCCGGGCGTCAGGGTTGCAGGCAGGCTCAGGCTGGCGGTCTCCAGCGAAGCCACCGGGTAAGCACAATAGTCGGCCGCGTAGTAGGCACTGGCGCGGTGGTTGCCGCTGGCACCCACTCCACCAAACGGTGCGCTGCTGGCAGCGCCGGTCAGCTGCTTGTTCCAGTTCACGATACCCGCACGGCTTTCCAGCCAGAATTGCTGGTAGCGCGCCTCGGAGTCCGACAGCAAGCCGGCAGCCAACCCATACTGGGTATTGTTGGCTTCGGCGATGGCTGCATCGAAATCGGTATAGCGAATCACTTGCAGCAGCGGACCAAAGAACTCCTCGTCAGGACGATTGGCTACCGACGTCACATCGACGATTCCTGGCGTCAACAAGGCCGCATTGGGCTGTGGCTGAATCATTTCCAGCAGCGACACCGCGCCGTTAGCCAGCAGTTGGGCTTGTGCATCAAGCAGCGCCTTGGCCGCGCCCAGGGAAATCACCGAGCCCATGAAAGGTGCCGGTTGCTGGTCGAAAGCCCCCACCGAAATGGTTTTGCAAACCGCCACCAGGCGTGTCAGCAGCGCATCACCCCACGCACCTTGCGGCACCAGCAAGCGCCGGGCACAGGTGCAGCGCTGGCCAGCAGAGATGAAGGCAGACTGGATAATGGTGTAAACCGCGGCGTCCAGGTCTTGTACCTGATCGACCACCAGCGGGTTGTTCCCGCCCATCTCCAGAGCAAGAATCTTGTCCGGGCGACCGGCAAACTGTTGATGCAGAAGATTGCCGGTTCGGCTGGAACCGGTGAAGAACAAACCATCGATACCCGGATTGGCCGCCAGCGCGACACCGGTTTCCCGAGCGCCTTGAACCAGGTTCAACACGCCCACAGGCAAGCCGGCTTCAACCCAGCACTTGACGGTCAGCTCAGCCACTTTCGGGGTTAGCTCACTGGGTTTGAACACCACGGTATTGCCCGCCAACAGTGCTGGCACGATGTGTCCATTCGGCAGGTGGCCCGGGAAGTTGTAGGGGCCAAATACCGCCACCACGCCATGGGGCTTGTGTCGCAGTACGGCGGTGGCATCGGCCAGCGGGCCACTTTTTTCGCCCGTGCGCTCACGGTAGCTCTGCACCGAGATGGCGACCTTGTTGACCATGCTGGTCACTTCGGTAGCCGCCTCCCAGAGCGGTTTGCCGGTTTCCTCGCCGATGCAGCGAGCCAATTCGTCGGCATTGGCCTTCAAGCGCGCAGCAAAGGCCTCAAGTACCGCAATACGGGCGTCGAGCGATTGCCGGGCCCAGCCGGGAAACGCCTGGCGCGCCGCCTTGACGGCCTCGCCCACTTGCTCGGCGGTAGCGCCCTGCCCCTTCCAGATCACGTGTTGGGTGACCGGATTGTGCGACTCCAGGGCCTCGCCCTGACCTGCCAACCACGCGCCAGCAATGTAATGGGTAGTCATTTATTGGGCCTCCCGGGCGGACAAGGGTACGGCGCGGACCTGATCGCCAGCGTTCAAGCGCAAGCGCTTCGCGGTTTGTGGATCGACCACCAGGGTGCCGGCGGCCAGACGAGCAGGCGCTGCGGCAATGCGGCAGTCTTCACGCTTGCGGTTGTGGATAATGTATGGGGTGGCGTCGTCACCCGGCGTGCCGATTGCCAGCACCAGCGCCTGGCTGTCATGCACAGCACGAATCTTGCGGGTTTCACATTCAATGGCCGGGCCCGCGTCAAAGATGTCGACATAGCCCTGGTAGCTGAAACCTTCGCTCTTGAGCATGGCCAGCGCCGGCTCGGTGTCGGTGTGCACACGACCAATGACGTTGCGCGCTGCCTCCGAAAGGAAGCAGGTGTAGAGCGGAAACTTGGGCATCAGCTCGGCGATGAACGCCTTGTTGCCTACGCCGGTCAGGTAATCCGCCTGACTGAACTCCATTTTGAAGAAATGTCGACCCAGGCTCTCCCAGAATGGCGAGCGGCCATTGGCGTCGGACATCCCACGCATTTCGGCAATGATCTTGTTACCGAACAGCTCTGGGAACTCAGCGATGAACAACATGCGCGCCTTGGACAGCAGACGACCATTCAGACCGGTACGGTAGTCGCTGCGCAAAAACAGGGAGCACAGTTCAGAGTTGCCGGTCAGGTCATTGGCCAGGAACAACGTCGGAATCTCCCGATAGATGTTCAGCTCCTGGGAAGCACTGACGGTCAGACCGACCCGATAGTTGTACCAAGGTTCGCGCAAGCCAACTGCGCCGGCGACAGCCGAAATGCCGACCACCTCGCCCGCATCGTTCTCCAACACAAACAGGTAGTCCGCGTCGCCCCGCTCGGCTTCACCACGGAAGGTTTTTTCAGCCCAACCTACCCGGTGTGACAATCGCTCTTCATTGGCCGGCAAGGTCGTCAGGCCAGTGGTACCGGTGCTGCGCGCAAGTTCAATCAGCGCAGGTAAATCGCTGCTGCGTACGGGACGAACGATCATGCTATCTCCTC
This sequence comes from Pseudomonas sp. TE3910, assembly GCF_056279025.1. Lineage (NCBI taxonomy): Bacteria > Pseudomonadati > Pseudomonadota > Gammaproteobacteria > Pseudomonadales > Pseudomonadaceae > Pseudomonas > Pseudomonas sp. TE3910. Next base: position 4,795,812 of record NZ_JBWBQN010000001.1, on the reverse strand, counting down.
GGGCGGCGGCCTATGGCCCGCCGCAAAACTCGACCTGGATACTCGGTTATCAAACCGCAGGCATCAAACCGCAACCAGGCGCACGCTGGCGCCCTCGCCAACACCCAGGGCATCGGCCGCTTCAAACGTCAGGCTGACTGGCTTGCCAGGCACCCAATCCAGCTCCAGCAATACGGCGCGGTAGTCCTGCAACTGGCCGTTGGAAACCAGATACGGGCGCCCACCCTTGGCCACCTGTTCCTCGATACGCACAGGCACCACGCGGCTTTGGGCGATCGAACGGATACCCGAAACCCGCGCATGCAAGGTTGGGCCACCGTCGAAAATGTCGATGTAGTGATCCGTTTCAAAACCTTCGCGCATCAGGATGTCGAAGGTGATTTGCGCACGCGGGTGAACCTGGCCCATGGCCTCTTGCGCGGCATCCGGCAACAGCGGCACATAGATCGGGTAATGCGGCATCAGCTCGGCCAGGAACGTCCGGCTCTTCAAGCCGCACAGGCGCTCGGCCTCGGCATAATTGAGGTCAAAGAAGTTACGTCCAATGGCATCCCAGAACGGGGAGTCGCCCTGTTCATCGCTGTAGCCGACGATCTCGGTAACCACCGAATCAGCAAAACGCTCAGGGTGAGAAGCCATGAACAACAGACGTCCGCGAGAGTTCAGCTCGGACCATCCCGTTCCCACCAACTCCGGCAGTACATAAAAACTGGTCAGCAGGCTGTTGCCGGTCAGGTCATGACACTGCGACAGCACGTGAATCTTGTTGTGGATCTTCAGTTCACGCGAGGCGTGGACAAAGGTCTCGTTACGAAAGCTGTAGAACGGCTCTGAATAGCCCGCCGACGCCACAATCGCCGAACAACCGGCCAACTTGCCGGTGGCGGTGTCCTCCAGCACAAAAAAGTAGCTCTCTTCGCCATTGAAGCTGACTTCAGCGGCAAAGGAGGTCTCAGAGGCGGCAATCTTGTCGCTCAAACGTGCGGCATCGTCCGGCAGGGACGTGACACCAATCGGACTGTCGGCAGCCAGACGCTGTACTTCGCCTAGATCAGCCATTTGCGCAGGGCGCATCACCAGCATGGTGTCACTCCTTTTCGGGGAAAACAGGCCGACAGCCGTCGGCACGAAAAAAGCAGCGCGTGCGAGGTGCACAGGCCGCGGAAATCAGTTTCGCTGGCCCGCAAGGGCCAGCGAACAGAGAGCAATCAGCCCTGGGTCAGCTTGGCAACAGCACGCTCGAAGCGGTCGAGGCCAGCATCGATGTCGGCATCCTCGATCACCAGGCTTGGCGCGAAGCGCACCACATCGGGACCGGCTTGCAGAATCATCAGGTCTTCTTTTTCGGCCGCGTTGAACACGTCCTTGGCCTTGCCTTTCCAGGCATCGGACAACACGCAACCGAGCAGCAGGCCCAGCCCACGGACTTCAGTGAAGATGCCGTACTGCTGGCCGATCTTCTCCAGGCGCGTCTTGAAGCGATCAGACTTGGCTTTCACGCCGCCCAGCACTTCAGGGGTGTTGATGATATCGATGACGGCATTACCGACCGCACAGGCCAGCGGGTTACCGCCGTAGGTAGTGCCATGGGTACCGACGGCCAGGTGCTTGGCCAGTTCTTCGGTGGTCAGCATGGCACCGATCGGGAAACCACCGCCCAGGCTCTTGGCGCTGGAAAGGATGTCCGGGGTGACGCCGTAGTGCATATAGGCAAACAGCTCGCCGGAGCGGCCCATGCCGGTCTGCACTTCATCGAATACCAGCAGTGCGTTGTACTTGTCGCACAGCTCACGAGCACCTTGCAGGTACGCCTTGTCGGCCGGCAACACACCGCCCTCGCCCTGCACGGGCTCGATGACGACAGCGCAGGTCTTGTCGGAAATTTGCGCTTTCAGTGCTTCCAGATCGTTGTATGGCACATGGCTGATACCCGTGATCTTCGGCCCGAAACCATCGGAATACTTCGGTTGACCGCCCACACTCACGGTGAACAGGGTACGGCCATGGAAGCTGTTCACGGTCGCGATGATTTCGTTCTTTTCAGGGCCGAAACGATCATGGGCAACGCGGCGCGCCAGCTTGAAGGCTGCTTCGTTGGCTTCAGCGCCAGAGTTGCAGAAGAACGCACGGTCAGCAAAGGTAGCATCGACCAGCTTGCGCGCCAGGCGCAGCGCCGGCTCGTTGGTGAAGACGTTGGACACGTGCCACAGCTTTTGTGCTTGCTCGGTCAACGCAGCAACCAGTGCGGGGTGGGCATGCCCCAGGACGTTCACGGCAATACCACCCGCGAAGTCGATCAGCTCGCGGCCCGCCTGGTCCCAGACTCGGGAGCCCGCGCCGCGCACGGGAATGAAACCCGCCGGTGCGTAGTTGGGAACCATTACCTGGTCGAAATCGGCGCGTTGCACCGGAGCTTGCTCAACGGACATCGGAGTCTCCTGAAGAGGAACGCCTGCCTGAAACTGGCGAGCGATGGGGGGATTGTAAGGAGAGATTGGCGCCTGTCCTTGCCGCCAAGCGACAACTTCTTATAGCGCCAAACCCTGTTTTAACAAGGCTTTCGGCAATGCGACAAATAGGGTCGCAAAGGCGCAGTTTAAACGGTGCGAGCTGTCGACGGGGAGATTCCGCTTCAAGGGCAGATGGAGAAATTTCCGGGCGTGCGCATCAGCGCGACAACCTGTTTCACGGGGGCGGCCCCACGCCAACAGTCCAGGCGCTACGCGCACTCGATCCGGCGACAACCGAACCGATGCTGTCGCCGCACATTTACCGATAGGTGGCTATAAAGGGAGTGGCTTACTGCCGAGGCAACACTGCGGAGTCAACCGCGTTCGGCGGGCACAGAAGAGAGCTCGAAGGGGCTGCTGCTGCGACGCTGGTTGCGATCTTCACGCGGCGTTGCGCCGAAAAAGTTGCGATAGGCGCTGGAGAAATGCGGCCCAGAGGAGAAGCCGCACGACAGACCAATCTGAATGATCGATTTGCTGGTCTGCATGAGCATCTGCCGCGCCTTGTTCAGCCGCAACTCCAGGTAGTACTGACTAGGAACACGGTTCAGGTACTGCTTGAAGATACGCTCCAGCTGCCGACGAGATACGCATACATGCTGAGCAATTTCGTCAGTGGTCAGAGGCTCTTCAATGTTGGCCTCCATCAACAGCACCGCCTGGGTCAGCTTGGGATGGCTTGAACCCAAACGATTCTGCAGCGGGATACGCTGGCGCTCACCACCCTCACGGATACGCTCAACCACCAGCTCTTCAGAGACTGCGCCGGCCAACTCCGCACCATGATCACGCGCAAGCACCGCCAGCAGCAGATCCACGACAGACATGCCGCCGCAGGCCGTCAGGCGGTCACGGTCCCAGTCGAACAGATGACTGGTCGCAATGACCTTGGGGAAGCGCTCGTTGAAATCATCCTGCCAACGCCAATGGACGGCCGCGCGGTAACCATCGAGCAAGCCCAGCATGGCCAACGGGTAGATCCCGGCAGACAAGCCACCAATCACACAACCTGCGCGCACCAGCTGCTTGAGCGCGCTGCCCAGCGCCGAGTTGATGGCCTGAGGCGGCTCATCCGCCAGCAGAAAGAGCTTGTGACAGCCCTCCAGACGCCCCGCCCAAGACTCGCCCGGCAAACGCCAAGCGCCTTCGACAGGCGCCTCCGCCTGCAGAAAACGCAACTCATAAACCACCTCAGGATGCACTTTCTGGGCAACTTGCAAGACCTCATCGGCCAGCGCCAGGGTCAGGGCCTTGGTGCTGGGCCAAATGAGAAAAGCAATGCGCTGGGTGGTCATAAAGGACAATCCGAAACCGTGGATGAGACAAAGGTCAAACTGCAACCGACACGCAGCATGACCTGTTTTGGTGCAAAGCGGCAGCCTTGCTGAGCCTCAATGGCAGATTATTTCAGGCTACCTGCCAAGAACTGCTGCAAACGCTCGGATTGCGGCTTGACCAGCACCTCACGCGGATTACCACATTCCTCCACCAATCCCTTGTGCAGGAACACCAACTGATTGGACACCTCACGGGCAAAGCCCATTTCATGCGTCACCACGACCATGGTCCGGCCTTCCTGAGCCAACGACTGCATCACCTTCAACACATCACCCACCAGCTCCGGGTCAAGCGCCGAGGTAGGCTCGTCGAACAGCATCACCTCTGGCTCCATCGCCAGCGCACGGGCAATGGCCACGCGCTGCTGCTCGCCACCGGACATATGCCCAGGATAGGCGTCCTTGCGATGCGCAACACCCACCTTGGCCAGGTAATGCTCTGCCTTCTCCAGCGCATCCTTCTTGGACATGCCCAATACATGGACGGGCGCCTCGATGATGTTCTCCAGCGCCGTCATGTGCGACCACAGGTTGAAGTGCTGAAACACCATCGACAGGCGAGAACGCATGCGCTGCAACTGCTTGGGATCGGCGGCCTTTAGCGCACCCTCCTTGTTCGGCACCAGCTTGAGCTCTTCATTGTTCAGCAGGATTTTACCGGCGTGCGGCTGCTCCAGCAGGTTGATGCAGCGCAGGAACGTACTTTTGCCCGAGCCACTGGAACCAATGATACTGATTACATCGCCTGCCTTGGCAGCAAGCGATACGCCCTTGAGCACTTCGTGACTGCCGTAACGTTTATGCAGATCTTGGACTTCGAGTTTGTACATGCTGTCGGTTCTCAAAAAACGGTCTGTCATGAGCAAATGCCCAGGGCGAAAAAATGCCGCAGGCCTCAGCCCTTGCGCGGCGCCAGGTAGCCAAGCCAGCGGCGTTCGGCCATCTTGAACAGGCGGACCAGGATGAAGGTCATGCACAGGTAGAACACGCCGGCGGTGATATAGGCTTCGAACGGCAGGTAAAACTGGGCATTGACAGTCCGGGCGGCGCCGGTGATATCAATCAACGTGACAATGGATGCAAGACTGGTGGTCTGCAGCATCATGATCACCTCGTTACTGTATTGCGGCAGTGCACGACGCAGCGCCGACGGCAGGAGGATCCGCCGGTACATCTTGACCCGCGACATACCAACAGCCTTGGCCGCCTCGATCTCCCCATGAGGGGTAGCCTTCAAGCTGCCTGCTATGATCTCCGCAGTGTAGGCACTGGTGTTGATGGCAAAGGCCAGACACGCACAGAACGTTGCACTGGACAGCCACGGCCAGAGGAAGCTTTCACGCACCGCCTCAAACTGGGCCAAGCCGTAGTAAATCAGGAACAGCTGCACCAGCATCGGCGTGCCACGAATCACATAGGTGTACAGCCAGGCCAGCAGGTTGACCACAGGCTGCTTCGAGACCCGCATCAACCCCAACGGGATAGACACCAGCAGACCAAAAAACAGCGACAAGGCGAGCAACTTAAGCGTGGTCAGCAAACCGCTCATGTACAGTGGCAAAGCATCCCAAATGACGTTGTAGTCGAAGATCATAGTTCAGCCGCCTTTACGCCAACCGAGTAGCGTTTTTCCAGATAACGCAGCGCCAACAGCGAGACACTGGTAATCACCAGGTACAGCGCTGCCACCGCCAGGAAGAAGGTGAAGGGTTCACGGGTGGCGTCGGCCGCCTGTTTGGCCTTGAACATCATGTCCTGCAAACCGACTACGGAAATCAACGCCGTAGCCTTGGTCAGTACCAACCAGTTGTTGGTGAAGCCCGGAATGGCCAGCCGAATCATCTGCGGCACCATCACCCGGAAGAAAATCTGCACACTGCTCATGCCATAGGCCATGCCGGCCTCAGCCTGCCCCTTGGGAATCGCCATGAACGCACCGCGGAACGTTTCCGAGAGGTAGGCGCCAAAAATGAAGCCCAGGGTACCCACACCCGCAACCAGCGGATTCAGGTCAATGTAATCGTCGTAACCCAGCAGTGGCGCGATCCGATTGAGCAGGTCCTGGCCACCGTAAAAAATCAGCAGGATCAGCACCAGATCGGGGATACCGCGGATCACCGTGGCATACAGATCACCCAACCACGCCAACCAGCGTACCGGCGATAGCCGCAATGCCACGCCAATCAGGCCGAGTACAATGGCCAGGGCCATTGACGACAGGGCAAGCTGTAGCGTCAGCCATGCTCCGTCGAGTATGACTGCCCCGTAGCCTTTCAACATGATGAGGTCCTCGACCTTAGGGATGAAAAAATGGTGCAAACCTCAGAGCTTCTGCTGCTTGCACCATTACACAGGTGAAACTTCGACGATTTACTTCGCGGTCTCAGGACCGTAGATGTCGAAGTTGAAGTACTTGTCCTGGATCTGCTTGTACGTGCCGTTGGCACGAATGGCCGTGATGGCCGCATTGATGCGATCCAGGTTAGCCTTGTCGCCTTTGCGCACGGCAATACCAATACCGTCGCCAAAGTACTTCGCATCCGTGAAGGCCGGGCCGACAAAGCTGTAGCCCTTGCCTGCATCAGTCTTCAGGAAACCGTCTTCCAACAGCGTAGCATCGGCCACGGTGCCATCGAGACGACCGGCAGCGACGTCCAGGTAGATTTCGTTCTGGGTACCGTAAGGGACAATTTCTGCGCCTTTCGGTGCAAAGACTTCCTTGGCAAAGCGGTCGTGAATCGAGCCACGCTGAACGCCAATCTTCTTGCCCTTCAACTCATCCAGGCTTTCACTTACCTGAGCACCCGACTTCATCACCAGGCGCGCTGGCGTCAAGTAGTACTTGTCGCTGAAATCAACCGACTTCTTGCGATCTTCAGTAATCGACATGGACGACAGAATCGCGTCGATCTTGCGCACTTTCAACGCTGGGATCAGACCATCGAACTCCTGTTCGACCCATACACACTTGACCTTCATCTCTTCGCACAAGGCGTTGCCGATGTCGTAGTCAAAGCCAACGATTTTGCCGTCCGGCGCTTTCGAGGCGAAGGGTGGGTAGGCGGCCTCGATACCAATTTTCAACGGCTTCTCATCAGCCAGCGATGCCAGGGAAAACACAGACAGCGCCAGTGCGCCAAGCAGTGCGAGTTTCTTCATCTGAGAACTCCATCGGTACAGGGCAATATGAGGCAGGGGGAACGACTGCCCAATATGCGAATGGGTACAACGCAGAAGCTGCGCGGTGCTCGACAGACAGTCGAAGCAACACGAGCAAGTGATTGGCATTTTAGCGACAGCCCCGAAGCCGATATTTCTTCAATGCGACAACTAGTTACAGAAGCACCAGAAGCACCGACCCGAGATATTGACAGCCTTCACATAGTATGCAAAAGCGAAAGACAAATAACCTATCAACCAAGCAATAACCGGGCCCATTATTGGCAAAGCCTTCTAATCCGGCAAGCGCAGCGTGACGACATACTGTTTCACCCCAAAGAAAAGCCCCCAAAACAGGCACTCACGTTTCTCTTTGCCCCGCTTCTGCGCAGAGCCGGTGACAGAATTGGTTACCGATGAATGTCGAAGTAACAGCTTATGACCACCCCAAAACAAGAAAGCCCCGCCTGACGCGTGCCGGGCGGGGCTCGTGCAAAACCGTAACCGTCAGGCGGCGGTCATGGCCTTGTGGGTATCGATCAGATGTTGCACGACGCCTGGATCGGCAAGGGTCGAGATATCACCCAGGCCATCGTACTCAGCCGTCGCGATCTTGCGCAGGATGCGCCGCATGATCTTGCCCGAACGCGTCTTCGGCAAGCCCGGCGCCCACTGGATAACGTCCGGTGAAGCGATCGGACCGATCTCCTTGCGTACCCAGTTTTTCAGTTCCTGACGCAACGCATCGGTAGGCTCCACCCCTCCATTAAGGGTGACATAGACATAAATGCCCTGGCCCTTGATGTCATGCGGCACGCCCACAACAGCCGCTTCGGCGACTTTAGGATGGGCAACCATGGCGCTTTCGATCTCGGCAGTCCCCATACGGTGGCCGGAAACGTTGAGCACGTCATCCACACGCCCGGTGATCCAGTAGTAACCATCCTCGTCGCGACGGGCGCCGTCACCCGTGAAGTACATACCCCGGAACGTCTTGAAGTAGGTGTCGACGAAGCGATCGTGATCACCAAACAGCGAACGCGCCTGGCCTGGCCAGGAATCGAGAATCACCAGGTTACCCTCAGCAGGACCATCGATCAGGTTGCCAAGGTTGTCCACCAACGCAGGCACCACACCGAAGAACGGACGCGTTGCCGAGCCGGGCTTGAGCGCGGTAGCACCCGGCAGCGGGCTGATCAGCACGCCACCGGTCTCGGTCTGCCACCACGTATCGACGATTGGGCAGCGCGCTTTACCGACAGTCTGGTAGTACCAGTTCCAGGCTTCGGGGTTGATCGGCTCACCCACAGAACCCAGAAGACGCAAGCTGGAACCGTCGGCGCCAGCAACTGCGGCCTGCCCCTCAGCCATCATCGCGCGAATTGCCGTCGGCGCTGTGTAAAGAATATTCACTTTGTGCTTGTCGATAATCTTCGACACACGCGTGATGTCCGGATAGTTCGGCACGCCTTCAAACAGCAAGGTGGTCGCACCATTGGCCAGCGGGCCATAAACGATGTAGCTGTGGCCGGTGATCCAGCCCACGTCAGCAGTACACCAGTAGACCTCGCCCGGACGGTAGTCAAAGACCCGCTCATGGGTCAGCGCGGCATACACCAGATAACCCCCGGTGGTATGCATGACACCCTTTGGCTTGCCGGTGGAGCCCGAGGTATAGAGGATGAACAGCGACTCTTCCGCACCCATTTCCTTCGGCGCGCAATGGCTGGAGGCAACCTTCATCAGGTCTTCGTACCAGATGTCACGATGCTGGTGCCAAGCGATCTCTCCCCCAGTGCGCTTGCAGACGATGATTTTCTGCACGCTGCTGGTTTCGGGGTTGGTCAGTGCCAGGTCGACATTGCCCTTCAGCGGCGTACGACGCCCACCACGCAACCCCTCATCCGCCGTGATTACGATCTTGGATTTACAGTCAATGATACGACCGGCCAACGCCTCGGGCGAGAAACCACCGAATACGACCGAATGAATGGCACCGATGCGGGCACACGCAAGCATGGCAACCACAGCCTCGGGAATCATGGGCATATAGATAGTGACGACATCACCACGGTGAACATCCTGACCACGCAGGGCGTTGGCAAACTTGCAGACCTGCTCATGCAGCTCGCGGTAGGTGATGTTGCGGCTTTCAGAAGGGTCATCACCCTCCCAGATAATGGCGACCTGATCTCCGCGTTCCGCCAGGTGGCGGTCCAGGCAATTGTAGGAAACGTTCAGAGTGCCGTCGGCGAACCATTTGATATCGACATGGTGATCGTCGAAAGAGGTCTGCTTGACCTTGGTGAAGGGCCTGATCCAGTCAATGCGTTGAGCCTGCTCGCGCCAGAAGCCGTCCGGGTTGATCACCGACTGTTGGTACATGGCCTTGTAGGTTGCCTCGTCGGTCAACGTGGTGGCTGCAACCTCGGGACGAACGGGATACAGGGAAGCCGCACTCATCTTTGTTACCTCGGTGTAATAGTTGTTTTTGTATGACCCCGATGTAACTGTACCAGAGCCGCACAGACCATTCGACATTGGTAGTAACAAAGCAGTCTTTTCAGTCAATATTTGACAGAAATGGCTCTAAATCAAGCCTTACAGAGAGATGTACCACTTAGATTTGCAAGCAACGTCCAAGATTACCAGTCGATTGTTACAGTTTCCGTCAATAGTGTTTATCAAAAGTGCATCTGTTTACCACCACGACCCCGCCCTAAAATTCACCTCGCCAGCAACGGCAACGCGATTAACAACTTGTTACAGCCCCCACGAAGGCCCGTTAATCACGCATTAATCCTGAGCATTAACTCTGTTGTTGCACACGTAGCTCCACAAGGGCTACGTGCCCCCCTTAAGACCTAGACAGGTAAAATGAACATGAAAGCTTTACTGGTATTGGCACTCGGCACTGTTTGCGCATCCGCCATGGCTGATGAAGTTGCAAATAATGCGGCCGAGCAAATTCCGGTTGAACAGTACAGTTACTCGCAACACTTGGACATCGCCAAAGTTATTTCCATGAGCGAAATTCCAAACGTGTGTGAAGTCGTCCCAGCACGCATGACCTATGAAGACTCGCAGGGCAAAAAACACATTCTCGAATACCGAGTAATGGGTAACGGTTGCTCCAACGGCTGATCGCCGGAGCCACTGACCGCAGCGCCTCGCTTCCCGAAGAACGAGGCGCGCTGCGCCCCTCCTGAAACACGAGCAACTGCTGGCACACTTTACTCCGCGCCACCCGCCCCTGACTTTCCAACCGCGTGCTCACGCAACTTGTTAGCAATCGTGGTATGTGAAACACCCAGCCGTTTTCCCAAGGCACGACTGCTTGGATACTCATCCAACAAGCGCTCCAATACCGCTTTTTCAAAACGCCCCACTATTTGTGCCAGATCGCCCTCCAGGGAAAACTCACCCAAGGGTTGACGCGCACCGTAGTCCGGCAAGCGAATATGTTCAGGTTTCACAATGCCTCCATCACACAGTGAAACCGCCTGAAATAAAACATTCTCCAATTGACGGACATTACCAGGCCACTGGTACTGACTCAGGCGCTCCATCGCCGCAGGCGCCAACTTAGGTAACGCACAACCAATCTGCCGACTGGCCTGATCCAGAAAATGCTCGACCAGTGGCGGCAATCCATCGAGGCATTCGCGCAGTGGCGGAATATGCAGCGAAAGCACATTCAGGCGGTGATAGAGATCCTGGCGAAACTCACCGCGTGCGCACAACTCGGACAGGTCAACCTGAGTAGCGCAGATGACCCGCACATCCAGGTACACCTCCTCATCACTGCCCACCCGACGGAAACAGCCATCCTGCAGGAAGCGCAGCAATTTGACCTGCAAGCGCGGGCTCATCTCGCCAACACCATCGAGAAACAGCGTCCCTCCCGCCGTCAACTCCAGCAGCCCCAATTTGCCCTCGGCGCGAGCGCCCTCAAAGGCGCCCGGGCCATAGCCGAACAACTCGGTCTCAGCCATCGACTCAGGCAGCCCGGCACAGTTAAGCGCCATAAGCGGCGCCTGCCCGCGCGGACTGGCCAAATGGCAAGCGCGTGCCAGCAGCTCTTTGCCTGTACCGGTCTCACCCTCGATCAGCAGGGGCGCATCCAGAGGTGCCATCCTGCGCGCCTCACGCACCACGGCAGCCATGACTTTCGAGCTTTGGAAAATGCTGTCGAAGCCTCGCAACTCCTGTTTGCGTACATTGTAGATCCGCTCACCAATGCGATCGGCACGGTGCAGGGTCAGTACCGCACCTGCCAGCGCTTCACTGTCATCATGCTCAGACTGCAAGGGCGCGATGTCTGCCAAAAAGACATCGCCTTTGACCTTGACCCGCAAGCCATTGATGCGTGACTTGTTCGCCCGCACCAACTCCGGCAAGTCGAAGTCCTCGGCATAACGGGACAAGGGAATACCCGGCACCTCATCGACCCGCACCCCCAGTAATTGCGCCGCGGCACGGTTGGCGGCAACGATCGAGCCGCCCATGTCAATGGACAGCACCGGGAAATCCAGGGCACCAAGCAGCGCATTGAGCTCCATGTGACGACGCTCACTGGGCATGAGCCCGACGCGCTTCACACCGAACACACCGGCAATCGATTCGAATTTTGGCCGCAAGGCCTGGAACTGCAGATTGATCAGGTTCGGGCAATGCAGGTAGATCGCATTGCCATGCTCCCCACCCACCTCGCCACGAGCAACGTTGATACCGTAATCCACCAGCAGGTTGAGGATGTCACGCAGGATGCCAATACGGTTTTGGCAATGCACTTTGATACGCATGAAATGTCCTACAAGTAAGGCTTCGCTCGGTAATTATTCACACAAGCGCTAGAATTACTGTAAAGAATACGTGACGAATCAACCCTATCTCAATGGCATCCGAGCCTTTGATTACCGAAGCAGCAGAGAATCGTAAAGTTATCGTTACAAAAAACCTGTTCTTTCGAGTGGATGCGCCGCCCTGCCCCAGGTGCAAACGCATCTGCGAAAGGCTATCTCTAGGGCCATGGCTTGACCCATAACAATAAAGGCCCTCAGCAGGAGAGCAGCATGAAACAGACGCACTACGTGGCTCGCGAGCCCGATGCGCAGGGGTTCATTGACTACCCGCAGGAAGAACATGCGGTGTGGAATACCCTGATTACCCGCCAACTGAAGGTCATCGAAGGCCGTGCGTGCCAAGAGTACCTGGATGGCATTGATCAGTTGGGCCTGCCTCATGACCGCATCCCGCAACTGGGCGAGATCAACAAGGTACTGGGCGAAACCACGGGTTGGCAGGTTGCCCGCGTGCCTGCGCTGATCCCCTTCCAGACCTTCTTTGAACTACTCGCCAGCAAGCGCTTCCCGGTCGCCACCTTCATTCGCACCCGTGAAGAACTCGACTACCTGCAAGAACCGGACATTTTCCATGAGATTTTCGGCCACTGCCCGCTGCTGACCAACCCCTGGTTCGCCGAATTCACCCACACCTACGGCAAACTCGGCTTGAACGCCACCAAGGAACAGCGCGTCTACCTGGCTCGCCTGTACTGGATGACCATCGAATTTGGCCTGGTGGAAACACCGCAAGGCCGCAAGATCTATGGCGGCGGCATCCTTTCCTCGCCGAAGGAAACGGTCTACAGCCTGTCCAACGAGCCTGAGCACCAGGCCTTCGACCCGCTCGAAGCCATGCGCACGCCCTACCGTATCGACATCCTGCAGCCCCTGTACTTTGTGCTGCCGGACCTGAAGCGCCTGTTCGACCTCGCCCACGAAGACATCATGGGCATGGTCCAGACTGCTATGCAGCTAGGCCTTCACGCACCGAAATTTCCACCGAAGGTAGCCGCCTGAGCTGCCCATTCATACCCATAACAAACCACTTGCGGAAATACCTATGAACGCCTTGAACCAAGCCCACTGCGAAGCCTGCCGTGCCGATGCCCCACAGGTCAGCGACGAAGAATTGCCGGTACTGATCAAACAGATTCCGGATTGGAACATCGAAGTTCGCGACGGCATCATGCAGCTGGAAAAAGTTTTCCTGTTCAAGAACTTCGCCCACGCACTGGCCTTCACCAATGCGGTCGGGGCAATCTCCGAAGCCGAAGGTCATCACCCAGGCCTGCTGACCGAGTGGGGCAAAGTCACCGTGACCTGGTGGAGCCACTCGATCAAAGGCCTGCACCGCAACGATTTCATCATGGCCGCCCGCACCGACGAAGTCGCCCAGACCGCCGAAGGTCGCAAGTAATGCACTTCGACGCCATCGCGCGCGTACCGGGCGACCCAATCCTGGGGCTGATGGAGGCCTATGCCAAAGACAGCAACCCGAACAAGTTCGACCTTGGCGTCGGCGTGTTCAAGGATGCTCAGGGGCTGACGCCAGTCCCTGTTGCGGTGAAAGTTGCCGAGCAACGCCTGCTCGACAACCAGGCCAGCAAGAGCTACGTCGGAGGTCATGGCGACGCTGTTTTCGGTCGACTGATCTGTGAACTGGTGCTGGGGGACGAGTCGCCGCTGCTAACAGCGCAACGCGTCGGTGCCACCCAGACACCAGGAGGTACGGGTGCTTTGCGCTTGTCTGCGGAGTTCATCAAGCACTGCCTGCCGGGCCGCGGCATCTGGCTGAGCGATCCGACCTGGCCCATCCATGAGACCCTCTTTGCCAGTGCCGGCCTTGCGGTTCATCACTACCCCTATGTGGGCGCAGACAACCGCCTGAACGTCCCGGCCATGTTGGCGGCACTGGAGTCTGCCCCCAAGGGCGACGTGGTACTGCTGCACGCCTGCTGCCACAATCCGACCGGTTTTGACCTGTCACAACAGGACTGGCTGGCCGTACTGGAAGTCGTTCACCGTCGAGAACTACTGCCACTGATCGACTTTGCCTACCAAGGCTTTGGTGATGGGCTTGAGGAAGACGCCTGGATGGTACGGCGGTTCGCTGCTGAACTGCCTGAGCTACTGATCACCAGCTCCTGCTCGAAGAACTTCGGCCTGTACCGGGAACGTACGGGGGCCCTGCTGGTCTGCAGTAGCGACGCCCAGAAGCTGCTGGACGTGCGCAGCCAATTGGCCCTGCTGGCCCGCAACCTCTGGTCAACGCCACCCGACCATGGCGCCGCCGTGGTTGCGCAGATTCTTGGCGACCCTGCATTGAAACACCTGTGGGTAGAAGAAGTGGACGCCATGCGCCAGCGCATCGCACAACTGCGCACAGGCCTGGTCGAGGCGTTGGCCCCACACGGCCTGAGTGAACGTTTTGCCCACATTGCCCAGCAGCGGGGCATGTTCTCCTACACGGGCTTGTCTGCCGAACAGGTCTCGCAACTACGTGAGCGACACAGCGTCTATCTGGTCAGCACGGGCCGGGCGAACATCGCCGGCGCAGATGCTGCGCGACTGGACGCACTGGCAGCAGCCATTGCCGACGTCTGTCGCTAGCCCCAAGCAGGCCGTTCTCCAAAAGGAGACGGCCTCGCTGACGAAACACCCCACGCGCTAGCACCCACCGACCACGCCCAAAGTATGAGCTGCCGATTGGCAGTAAAACTCATACTGTCACGCAGACTCCTGTATCCTGCCGAGGCTTTTTGCAAAGCCATGCGTGTATTGCGCAGCCTTTCCACTCACACTTGCGAGGAACGACGAGATGCATGAAATCCCGAATCTTCCCTTCCCAAGCCTGAACCCCGCCGAGCAGGAACCTGCTCTTCATAGCGCCGAATCAGCCAATGCTGCTGACACCAACGGCGAAGAACTCCCGAGCGCCGACCAGGAATAACCGCGCACAGAGGGTGTGAAAACCAGTATCGGGGCAACCCAGCCCGCGGTTTTCACACCACCAAGCCCCTCAGTAATCCACCTTGCCTCGCCCAGCCTTTACCGTTCCACGCTTGCTCTTGCTCTCCAGCCTGCGGGTCTTGGAGCCCAGCGTTGGGCGCGTCGGCCTGCGCACCTTCTCAACCTTGACCGCTGCCTTGATCAACTCGAGCAGGCGCTCCAAGGCGTCGGCGCGGTTCTGCTCCTGCGTACGGTACTGCTGAGCCTTGATGATGATCACGCCCTCGCGGGTGATACGGTGATCACGCAGCGCCAGCAAACGCTCCTTGTAGAACGTCGGCAATGACGATGCCTGCGTATCGAAACGCAGGTGCACGGCACTGGACACCTTGTTGACGTTTTGCCCACCAGCACCTTGGGCACGGATCGCGCTCAGTTCGATTTCGTCATCAGGGATATGCACAGCATTGGATATGATCAGCATGGGTCTGGCTTGAAGAGAACAGCCTTCAGCATACCCCATAAAAACCAAAAGCCCGGCACAAGGCCGGGCTTTCGAACAGCGTCGCAACATGTTACTTGGCTGTGGCGCTCACAGCGGCAAGGGATGCCTGGGCGCTACGCTTGTTCTTCAGCACGTAGCAACCCCACATCACCACCACCCACACAGGGATGGCATAAACCGATACCTGGATGCCCGGGATCAGCAGCATGATGCCGAGGATGAAGAGTACGAAAGCCAGGCAGATATAGTTGCCATAGGGGTACCACAGCGCCTTGAACAGCGACGTCTGACCGGTACGATCCATGTGCTGGCGGAACTTGAGGTGCGAGTAGCTGATCATAGCCCAGTTGATCACCAGGGCTGCAACCACCAGCGACATCAGCAACTCCAGCGCATGCTGCGGGATGAAATAGTTGAGCAGCACAGCAACCAAGGTCACACCGGCCGAGGCCAGAATCGAGCGCACCGGCACACCACGCTTGTCGATTTTCGCCAGGCCTGCCGGAGCATCGCCCTGCTCAGCCATACCGTAGAGCATACGGGCATTGCAGTAGGTGCCGCTGTTGTAGACCGACAGTGCCGCCGTCAGTACCACGAAGTTGAGAATATGCGCGGCGGTGTTGCTACCGAGCAGGGAGAACACCTGCACGAATGGGCTGCCACTGTACGCGTCACCAGAGCTGTTCAGACTGGTCAACAAGCTATCCCATGGGGTCAGCGACAACAGTACGACCAAGGCGCCGATGTAGAAAATCAGGATACGGTAGATGACCTGGTTGATCGCCTTGGGAATCACGGTTTTCGGCTTGTCGGCTTCGGCCGCAGTGAAGCCGAGCATTTCCAGGCCGCCAAAGGAGAACATGATGATCGCCAGCGCCATGACCAGGCCACTGACACCATTCGGGAAGAAACCACCGTGATCCCACAGGTTGCTGACCGAAGCTTGTGGACCACCACTGCCACTGACCAGCATGTAGCTGCCCAGGGCGATCATGCCAACGATCGCCAGCACCTTGATGATCGCGAACCAGAATTCAGCCTCACCAAAGACTTTGACGTTGGCCAGGTTGATCGCGTTGATCATCACGAAGAACACGGCTGCCGAAACCCAGGTCGGGATCTCCGGCCACCAGTAGTGGACATACTTGCCGACTGCCGTCAGCTCCGACATGCCCACCAGGATGTACAGTACCCAGCAGTTCCAGCCAGAGAGGAAGCCGGCGAAACCGCCCCAGTATTTGTGGGCGAAATGGCTGAACGAACCGGCAACCGGTTCCTCGACGATCATCTCGCCGAGTTGACGCATGATCATGAACGCGATGAAGCCACAGATCGCGTAACCAAGAATCATCGACGGGCCCGCCGACTTCAGCACGCCTGCCGAGCCGAGAAACAGCCCGGTGCCAATTGCACCGCCCAGGGCGATCAACTGGATGTGGCGATTTTTCAGGCCGCGCTTGAGCTCACCTGAATGCGAGTTTTGTCCACTCATGAACGGAGTCACCTGTTTGTTTTTATCTGTGACGGAATCGGACCCACCGCACTCGTGGCGCAGCGGAATTAACAAGGTGGTAGACCTTGAGGGTTCTTGGACGGGGTCGGTCATACGGGCGGCAGCCCGGACGAATTAGCCTGGTGTCAGCAAGATTGCGCGGTACGCATTGGGGTCACAGTTAAAACGCGGCGCATTGTATACCCCTGCAGTCGGGCAGGGGTCAACACGTTGCGTTAATGTCTGCTGACAAAACGCACCGGTCCTGTGGGAGAGGTGAAGCCTGGAAGTGTGTCTGGCGTGCATGGCGCCTCCGATTGTTCTTATTAGCAGCCCAGGCTCTTCGGCCCGGCTTTGCACACGGCAATGGCGCACATATCACCGCGCCCGGCAGACGCGAGCAAGCCATTGACGCTCACGGAAAGCGCAACGAGAGGGGATTTTCGGCAAGGTTTTGTTACAGCTGCAGGCGATGGCCGATTTGACGGGGAAAAAACGGCATTCTTGTAAATATTTTTTTACAGGACGGTTCAAAAACTTTCCGCACTGTGGAGGGCAGGCCTGCCTGCGATAGGGTCAGCGGGGTGTCAGCCAGTGCGCGGGGCCTGCATCGCGGGCAAGACCCGCTCCTAGAGCGACAGAGTCAGCGAGGTGAAAGCCTGTGCGCGAGGCCTTTGCCTTAAAAAACAAACCCCCGCTAAAAAGCGGGGGTTTGTCAGCAGCCCGAGCCAACCCGAAGGTGGCTGTGGTAACGCTTACTCAGCGCGTGGCGGCTTGCCACGGCTGCTGCCTGGACGCTTCGGCGCAGGCTTGCGCTTGTTCATCTCGCTAGGACGCTCTGCGACAGTAGAACGCCCCTTGCGTGGCGCCTCCTCGCGTGGCTGACGTGCTGGACGCTCGGTCGCACCGTCTTTGGCTGGACGCAGCGTACGCACACGTTCACCACGGCCAACTGGCTTGGACGATTTACGCTGCATCCGCTCAAGCTTGTCCTTGACCTTGGCTTTCATGGCCGGCATGGCGACTGGGGTCAGGCCCACTTCGGCAGCCAGGATATCCACTTCGCCCTGGCTCATTTCGCGCCAGCGGCCCATCGGCAGATCGGAGTTGAGGAACACCGGGCCGAAACGCACGCGCTTCAGGCGGCTGACCACCAGCCCCTGGGATTCCCACAGGCGACGAACCTCACGGTTGCGCCCTTCCATCACCACGCAGTGGTACCAATGGTTGAAGCCTTCACCGCCAGGCGCTTCCTGGATGTCGGTGAAACGTGCCGGGCCGTCTTCAAGCATGACGCCGTTTTTCAAACGGGTCAGCATGTCTTCGTCGACCTCACCACGCACACGCACCGCATACTCGCGGTCCATTTCGTAGGACGGGTGCATCAGGCGGTTGGCCAGTTCACCGTCAGTGGTGAACATCAACAGCCCCGTGGTGTTGATGTCGAGACGACCGATGTTGATCCAGCGGCCTTCCTTCGGGCGAGGCAGGCGGTCAAACACGGTCGGACGGCCTTCCGGGTCGTCACGGGTGCAGATCTCACCATCAGGCTTGTTGTACATGATCACGCGGCGCACGGTTTCGGACGCCTCTTCTCGCTTGATCAGGCGGCCATCGACCGAGATGGCGTCGTGCAGGTCGACGCGCTGGCCAAGGGTGGCTGCAACGCCATTGACCTTGATGCGACCTTCACCGATCCAGGCTTCCACATCACGACGCGAGCCCACGCCAATACGTGCGAGCACTTTTTGCAGTTTCTCGCCGGCTGGACGGGGTTGGGGTTCTTGCAGGTCTTGTTCACTCATCTGGGCACCTCCCGGTGTACTGAAAATCATGGTGTGGGCACACTGATGCCCAAACGGGCGCGAATGATACGCCGAACGCAGACGCGGCGCATCACAGACGCATTGAAAATCGCCGGCCAACGGGCATTTTCCGCTCGAAGGTGAGCTCAGTCCCGAGGCAAATCTTCGACAGATTCCGCTTCTTCAGCTGGCGGCGAGGGTTCATCGAGCAGGTCCTCGAAGTCGGTCTTGAGCCCCTCCTCCATCGAGTCGAGCTCAACCAGCAGGCTGTGAAAACTGGTTTCCTCGCGCTCGGCTTCGGGCTCGGCACTGGCATCCGCCAGCGCCTGCAGATGAGCAGGTACGGGAGCATCGTCCGGATCAAGCAGCGGCTCGGGTTCCATTTCCCTCAGTTCGGCCAGTGGCGGAAGCTGGTCGAGGCTCTTGAGGTTGAAATGATCGAGAAAGGCCTTGGTGGTAGCGAACATTGCGGGCCTACCCGGCACTTCCCGGTAGCCAACGACACGAATCCACTCGCGCTCCAACAAGGTCTTGGTGATGTTGCTGTTGACCGCCACACCGCGCACGTCTTCGATCTCGCCACGAGTGATGGGCTGGCGATAGGCGATCAGGGCCATGGTCTCCAGCAGCGCACGTGAATAGCGCTGCGGACGCTCTTCCCAAAGCCGCCCGACCCAGGGGGCATAGTCTTCGCGAATCTGCAGACGGTAGCCGGAGGCCACCTCCTTGAGTTCGAACGCACGGCCATTGCAGGACTTGCGCAGCACTTCCAAAGCCTTTTTGAAGACCGCAGGCTCCGGGCGCTCGGCTTCCTCGAACAGCTCAAAGAGCCGCTCCAGCGATTGCGGCTTGCCCGACGCCAACAGAAAGGCCTCAAGCAGGGGCGCCAGGTCCCGCGGGTCGTTCAGGTTCATTGCCATGCTCGTTGCTTGTAGGGGTTACTCGGCACGCGCCCGGACATGGATCGCGGCAAAGGGCTCATTTTGCACCAGTTCGATCAAGGATTCCTTGACCAGCTCAAGGATCGCCATAAAGGTCACTACAACACCCAGCTTGCCTTCTTCTGCCGTAAACAGCTCGACAAATGGCACGAAACCGCCGCCCTTGAGACGTTCAAGCACCTCGCTCATGCGTTCACGGGTGGACAGCGCCTCACGACTGACCTGGTGGCTCTCGAACAGATCGCCACGGCGCAGGACCTCGGCCATGGAGACCAGCAGCTCTTCAAG
The DNA here is from genome assembly GCF_056279025.1 of Pseudomonas sp. TE3910. NCBI lineage: Bacteria > Pseudomonadati > Pseudomonadota > Gammaproteobacteria > Pseudomonadales > Pseudomonadaceae > Pseudomonas > Pseudomonas sp. TE3910. The sequence continues at coordinate 4,775,979 of NZ_JBWBQN010000001.1, read as the reverse complement.
GCTGACATCAGGCAGCAACTTGCGCACCTTGGCTTGAGGCGCCTCAAGCCTGGGCACGATCACATCACGCCCCACGCGACTGAGCGCGTCAATGCCTTCGGCGGCGGCCTTGAAGCGCTCGTACTCCTGCAAGCGGCGAATCAACTCGGCGCGCGGGTCGTCTTCCTCGGCCTCGATCTCCGCCGAGCGCGGTAGCAGCATGCGCGACTTGATCTCGGCCAGCATCGCCGCCATGACCAGGTACTCGGCAGCCAACTCCAGGCGCACACTCTTCATCAACTCGACGTAACCCATGTACTGGCGTGTAATTTCGGCCACAGGGATGTCGAGAATGTCGATGTTCTGCTTGCGAATCAGATAGAGCAACAGGTCCAGAGGCCCTTCAAAGGCCTCAAGAAAGACCTCAAGCGCATCCGGCGGGATGTAAAGGTCCACCGGCATTTCGGTCAGGGCCTGGCCATAGACCAGCACCAGCGGCAACTCTTGCTGCGCCCCTGCCTGTGGATCGACCGGAGACTCGGTGATGACGGCCTGGCTCACGCTTCGACCAGAAAAGGGGCAGGGTCGCCGCAGCCCACGCGCACCACTTCCGGCTCGCCCTCAGCCAGATTGATGACTGTGGACGCCTTGAGGCCGCCAAAACCACCGTCGATGATCAGGTCGACATGGTGCTCCAGGCGCTGGCGCATTTCATATGGGTCAGTCATGGGTTCGTCATCACCCGGCAAGATCAGACTCACGCTCATCAAGGGCTCACCCAACTCTTCAAGCAGCGCCAGCATGATCGGATGATCCGGCACCCTGAGGCCGATGGTACGGCGCTTTTCATGCATCAATAACCGTGGCACTTCACGGGTAGCATTGAGGATAAAGGTGTATGGCCCCGGCACATGGGCCTTGAGCAAGCGAAAGGTACCGGTATCGATCTTGGCATACAGCCCCAACTGCGACATGTCACAACACAGCAGTGTGAAGTTGTGGTTTTTGTCCAGCTTGCGCAAATGCCGAACCCGTTCAATGGCATTTTTGTCGCCGATCTGGCAACCCATTGCATAGGCCGAATCGGTGGGGTAGATCACCACCCCCCCCTTTCGGATAATCTCCACGGCCTGCTTGATCAGGCGCGGCTGCGGATTCTCCGGATGAATCTGGAAAAATTGACTCACATTTTCTACCTGTTCAGACCGCGTCGTTAGGCTGCTCATGCTTGAATCGGCGCCATAGAGGCGGCAGATCCTCGGGCAATGGCCGGTAGACACCGATCTCCGACCAGGCGCCCGGACCATGGAAATCACTGCCGGCACTGGCCAGCAGACCGAATTCACGGGCCAGGATGGACATAGTGCCGACCTGTTCAGCTGGCATCATCCCATTCACCACTTCCAGCGCTTGCCCGCCTGCTTGAATATAGTCGGCAATCAGCCGACGGCGCTTGCTGCGCGTAAATTCATAGTGCAGCGGGTGCGCCAAACTCACCCAGGCGTCCGACTGACGCAAGGTTTCAACGGTGTCCTCCAGGCTCGGCCAATGCTGCTTGACGTCGCCCAGCTTGCCAGCCCCGAGCCATTTGCGAAACGCCTCTCCACGATCCTTGACGTAGCCGGCACGCACCAGAAATTCGGCAAAATGCGGTCGAGCCGGGGCATTGCCGCTGTCGCCGAGCTCCTTCTGAATGTCCCGTGCACCGTCCAGCGCCCCGGTCATGCCTTTCGCCGCCAACCGTCGGTCGATTTCCTCGGCACGTAACCAGCGCCCCTGATGCAACGCATCAACCGCTGCATTCAGCGGTGCGGCATCGAGTGGAAACCCATAGCCCAGCACATGAATGGTGGCACCGCCCCAGGTACAGGAAAGCTCTACGCCACTGACCCACTGCATGCCCAGCGCACGCGTGGCGGTACGCGCCTCAATTTGCCCTTCAAGGGTGTCGTGGTCGGTCAGGGCCAATGTCCGCACGCCGTGTTCATGAGCCCGGGCGACCAGAGCAGTGGGCGACAAGGCGCCATCGGAGGCCGTACTGTGGCAGTGCAGATCAACATTCATAGGTGGCGCTTTCGCTGTCATTGATGTTTGTTATTATGCCGTCACATCCTGCTTCTGGCTGCCACTGTGAAACAATTCATCGATTTCATCCCGCTGATCCTGTTCTTCATCGTCTACAAACTTGAACCCCGTGCCGTCGAAATTGCCGGCCACGCCTTCGAGCTGGGCGGTATCTATAGTGCTACAGCGATGCTGATCATCAGCTCGCTGGTAGTCTATGGCGCGTTGCTCATCCGTCAGCGCAAGCTGGAAAAAGGCCAATGGCTGACCCTGGTCGCCTGCCTGGTATTTGGCGGCCTGACACTGGCCTTCCATAGCGAGACCTTCCTGAAATGGAAAGCGCCAGTGGTGAACTGGCTGTTTGCGCTGGCCTTTGCCGGTAGCCACTTCGTCGGCGATCGCGTGCTGATCAAACGTATCATGGGGCACGCCCTGACGCTGCCGACCCCGATCTGGAACCGCCTAAACGTCGCCTGGATCTTCTTCTTCCTGTTCTGTGGCGCCGCCAACCTCTTCGTCGCATTCACGTTCCAGAGCTTCTGGGTCGACTTCAAGGTGTTTGGCAGCCTGGGCATGACCGTACTCTTCCTGGTCGGCCAGGGCGTGTACCTGTCCCGCCACCTGCACGACAGTGACACCACCACATCGAAAACCGAGGACTGACATGCTCTACGCCATCATCGCCAGTGACGTTGCCAACTCGCTGGAAATCCGCCTGGCTGCGCGCCCTGCTCACCTGGAGCGCCTGCAGCAACTCAAGGCTGAAGGCCGCGTCGTACTGGCCGGCCCGCACCCGGCCATCGACAGCAACGATCCCGGTGCAGCGGGCTTCAGCGGCAGCCTGATCGTCGCTGAGTTCGAGTCACTGAGCGCCGCCCAGGCCTGGGCTGACGCCGACCCGTACGTTGCCGCCGGGGTTTATGACAAGGTTGTGGTCAAGCCGTTCAAGCAAGTCCTGCCGTAATGCCTGAGGCGGTGCGCACAACAGCGCACCGCCTGCCAGCATGCCTTTCTAGCGCCAATCGCTCATCATTCTCGTTAAACGGCCGACAACCTCTGGAACACTCAAGTGGAATCAGGAGTTCCGATGCGTCAAGGTCCGTTGTCCCTGCTGCTGTCCCTGTTGCTGTTGAGCCCGCTTGCTCAGGCCGAAGAGGCCGCTGCCAGCACCCCGCTGTCACTCAGTGCCGGCAGCCAGATCACCGAGCTGCAACAGCGTTTGAAGGAAAGCGAAGCACAGCGCCAGGCGCTGACCCAACAACTGCAAACGCTCGACAACACACGCGAAAGCTCACAGCTGAGTGAACTTCGCCAGGAAAACCAGCGTTTGAAGGCTCAGGTCAAGGCGCTGCAAACCAACAGCCCGATAAAACTGTTGACCGATCAACAGCAATGGTTCGTGATTGGCGGTGGAGTTGCCCTCTTGGCAGCACTCTGCGGTATCTTTGCCAGCGGCAGCTACAGACGGCGCCGGCAATGGTTGAATTGAGTGAGACATGAGCGAGCTGTTACTGATCGATGATGACGAGGAGCTCTGCGAACTGCTGAGCAGTTGGCTGACCCAGGAAGGCTTTCAGGTGCGTGCCTGCCACGATGGCCAGAGTGCGCGCAAGGCCTTGGCCGAGTACGCGCCAGCCGCAGTGGTACTGGATGTGATGCTGCCCGACGGCAGTGGCCTTGAAGTGCTCAAGCAACTGCGCAGCGAACATGCCGAGCTGCCTGTGGTGATGCTGTCAGCTCGCGGCGAGCCACTCGACCGCATTCTCGGCCTGGAGCTGGGCGCCGACGACTACCTCGCCAAACCCTGTGACCCTCGAGAACTGACTGCGCGCCTGCGCGCCGTGCTGCGACGCAGCCACCCGGCAGCGCCACCCAGCCAGCTGGAAATCGGTGACCTGAGCTTCAGCCCGGCCCGTGGTGTCATCAGCATCGACGAACATGAGCAAACCCTGACCCTCTCCGAAAGCCGCATTCTCGAAGCCCTGCTGCGTCAGCCCGGCGAGCCGCTGGAAAAACAGGAGCTTGCACAGATCGCCCTCGGACGAAAACTTACGCTCTACGACCGCAGCCTGGACATGCACGTCAGCAACCTGCGCAAAAAGCTGGGCCCACACCCGGATGGCCGCCCGCGAATTGTCGCACTGCGTAGCCGTGGCTATTACTACAGCCTCTAATGTCAGGCCGACGCCAACGACTCTTTACCCAAGCTTTACGCTTGCCTGACCGCCGCTGACCTTGATCTCCCTACACTGAGCACATCCGGCCACTACCGGCTTCAGACAAGGAGACTCACCATGCGCAAGACCCTGATCGCCCTGATGCTCGCTGCGACCCTGCCAACGGTCGCCATGGCCATGCCCGAGGGCGGCCCGCACCAAGGCGAACACCACCGCGGCGGCGCGCCCTTTGCCCAACTGGACCTGACCCACGAGCAACGCCAACAGGTCCGCAAGCTGATGGGCGAACAAATGAAAGAGCGTCACGAAATCACCCAGCGCTACCTGGAGAAACTCCCGGCAGCCGATCAAAAAGCCATGAAAGACGAGTTGAAGGCCAAGGAAGACAAAACCCAGGCTGACATTCGTGCACTGCTCAAACCCGACCAGCAAAAGCAGTTCGACGAAATGAAGAAGAAAGAGGCTGAGCGCCGCGCCGAGTGGAACGAGTTCAAAGCCTGGAAAGCTGAAAAAGCCACCAAGGCCCAGTAAGCTGTGCCACAACTGCCCGGTCTGCCACCGCACACCGGGCATTTTCCGTTAGAGGTGCCTCCTTTGCGTTCATTGTTCTGGCGCATCCTTGCCAGTTTTTGGCTAGCCATCACGCTGGTTGCCGGCCTGTCGATCCTGTTGGGCCACATGCTGAACCAGGACGCCTGGATTCTCAGCCGTCATCCTGGGCTGAACACACTGGCCAAAAACTGGACCGAACGCTATGAACGGGACGGCCCGGAAGTCGCTCAGGACCTGCTGGAACAGCGAAAACGGCAATATCACATCGACGTCCAGGTGCTGAACGACGGTGGAGATGCTGTCGTCCCCGGGACCTTCCCGCGCCGCGCCGCCGCCTTTGAGGCTCGTCGCCACAATGATGAACGGCAACTCCCCTGGCGTCGCCTCACAGAGGAGTACACCAGCCCCGACACGGGCGACACCTACCTGCTGATCTACCGAATCCCCCACCCTGAGCTCGACGCCTGGCACCGCGAAAGCCTGCTCTGGCCATTGAGCGCATTGGGCATTGCACTGGTCGTGCTGACCCTGTTCAGCCTGCTGGTGACCCTGTCGATCACTCGCCCACTGGGCAGGCTGCGCGGCGCAGTACATGACCTGGGGCAAACCACCTACCAACAGAACAGCCTGGCTCGACTGGCCAGCCGACGTGACGAGTTTGGCGTACTGGCCAACGACTTCAACCGTATGGGCGCACGTCTGCAAAGCCTGATAGGCAGCCAGCGCCAACTACTGCGTGATGTGTCGCACGAACTGCGCTCGCCACTGGCACGCCTGCGCATCGCTCTGGCCCTTGCAGAGCGCGCCGGGCCGGAACAACGCGAAGCGCTATGGCCGCGACTGACCCGTGAATGCGACCGACTGGAAGCCCTGATCAGTGAAATACTGGCATTGGCCCGTGTCGATGCCGAACAGGCCAAAGCCGAGCCGATTGACCTCTCGGCGCTGCTGCTGAACGTACAGAAGGATGCACTGCTCAATGCACCAGAGCAGGACATACACCTGGACAGTGAGCCCGGGCTGACCCTTCAAGGCTGGCCGACACTGCTGGAGCGTGCGCTGGACAATCTGTTGCGCAATGCCCAACGCTTCAACCCACCCGGGCAGCCTATTGAGCTCAAGGCCACTGGTGACAGTGAACGGATCGTCATCAGCGTGCGTGACCATGGCCCCGGTGTAGCCGGCGAACACCTGGAACAACTGGGTAAACCATTCTTCCGAGCCCCCGGGCAAAGCGCAGCAGGTCATGGCCTGGGGCTGGCCATTGCACGGCGAGCAGTGGAGCGTCATGGCGGCAGCCTCACACTGGGCAATCATCCGCAAGGCGGCTTTGTAGCAACCCTGACGTTACCGTCGCAAGGTGCTGCACAGTAACCTCATCGGGTTACTGGCAGCACAGAACGACTTAGCTCGGCATCGACCAGGCGCTGACGAAGTCCTCGGTGGCCAGTATCGGCGCTGTACGGGGTTCGTTCTGAGGCGTGCCCAGGTACAGGAAGCCAAGAACCTCCTCCCCTTCGGCCAAGCCCAGCCCCTTGGCCACATGGGCGCTGTAGGACAGATCACCGGTACGCCACACCGCGCCAATCCCCTGAGCATAAGCCGCCAACAGAATACCGTACGCCGCGCATCCTGCGGCCAGGCGTTGCTCCGACTTGGGCACCTTGAAGTGGTCCTGCAAACGGGCAATGACCACGATCAGCAGTGGCGCCCGCAAGGGCATGGCACGGGCTTTGTCCAGCGTCGCCGGGGTCGCATCACCCTTGAGCTCGGTCGCCTCGACCAACAGCTGCCCCAGTTGTTCGCGAGCCGCGCCTTCGACGGTGAGAAATCGCCATGGCCGCAGTTGACCGTGATCGGGGGCACGCAAGGCTGCCTGAAACAGCGCCTCACGCTGTGCAGCATTCGGTGCCGGCTCCACCAGGCGTGGAACGGAAACACGGTTGAGCAATGCGTCGAGAGCCTCCATCGGCTACCCCCTGTAATTAAATGTGAGGCTATTCTAGCGTTTACATAAAAAGGTCCATAGGTAGAATGGCGCCTTTCCGCATCGAGTCAGAGCAGATCACATGGCGTTGCCGACCTTAAGGATCATTGGTTTCATTATCGGCATCTTCCTGATTACTCTGGCAATCAGCATGGTCGTGCCCATGGCCACCCTGGTGCTTTTCGAGCGCACCGGCGACCTGACCTCATTCCTCTGGGCCAGCCTGATCACCTTTCTGGCCGGCCTGGCACTAGTCGTTCCCGGACGCCCGGAGCACGTGCAACTGCGCCCACGGGACATGTATCTGCTTACCGTCAGCAGTTGGCTGGTGGTGTGTATCTTTGCTGCATTGCCCTTTCTGCTGACCCAGCACATCAGCTACACCGACGCATTTTTCGAAAGCATGTCGGGCATCACTGCCACCGGTGCCACCGTACTCAGCGGCCTGGACACCATGTCGCCAGGCATTTTGATCTGGCGCTCGCTGTTGCACTGGCTTGGCGGTATCGGCTTCATCGCAATGGCTGTGGCGATTCTCCCGTTGCTGCGTATCGGTGGTATGCGCCTGTTCCAGACCGAGTCGTCGGACCGCTCGGAAAAGGTCATGCCGCGCTCACACATGGTCGCCAAGTCGATTGTCATGGTTTACGTCGGTTTCACCACCCTCGGCGCCCTGGCGTTCTGGCTCGCCGGCATGAACCCGTTCGACGCCATCAACCACGCCATGTCGGCCATTTCCACCGGAGGTTTCTCCACCTCCGACCAGTCTCTTGCCAAGTGGGACATACCCGCCGTGCATTGGGTTGCCGTGGTGGTGATGATCCTCGGCAGCCTGCCCTTCACCCTGTATGTCGCAACGCTGCGCGGCAACCGCAAGGCACTGTTCAGAGATCATCAGGTTCGCGGGTTGCTCGGCTTGTTGCTGGTCACCTGGGCGGTACTGGGCACCTGGTACTGGGCCACGACCAGTCTCCACTGGCTCGAAGCCCTGCGCCATGTAGCGCTGAACGTGACATCCGTGGTGACCACCACCGGTTTTGCCTTGGGCGACTACAGCCTCTGGGGCAACTTCTCGCTGATGCTGTTTTTCTACCTCGGCTTTATCGGCGGCTGCTCAGGTTCGACCGCTGGCGGGATCAAGATCTTCCGCTTTCAGGTCGCCTATACCCTGCTCAAGGCCAACCTGAATCAACTGATCCACCCCCGCGCGGTGATCAAACAGAAGTACAACGGGCATCGTCTCGACGAAGAGATCGTGCGCTCGATTCTGACCTTTTCGTTCTTCTTCGCCACCACGATCTGTGTCATTGCCTTGGCCTTGTCGTTGCTGGGCGTAGAGTGGATGACCGCTCTGACCGGTGCAGCAGCCACCGTTTCAGGCGTTGGGCCGGGACTGGGCGAGACCATCGGCCCTTCCGGCAACTTCTCCAGCCTTCCGGATGCGGCGAAATGGATTCTGGCGGGCGGCATGCTGCTCGGCCGCCTGGAAATCATCACGGTGCTGGTGCTGTGCATGCCAGCGTTCTGGCGTCATTGACCCGCTAAGCGCTCGGCACACACCCACTCAGGCGGGCCCGATACTCTCCGGGCGTCTCATCAAACCAGCGGCGGAAAGCCCGAAAAAAGTTGCTCGGGTCAGCAAACCCCAGCAGATAGGCCGCTTCTAGCAACGTCATGCCCGGCTGGGCGAGGTACTGCTCAGCCAACTCACGGCGGGTGTCATCGAGCAAGGCCTGGAAGCTGGTGCCTTCTTCCTGCAATCGTCGCTGCAAGGTGCGCTGGGACAGGTGAAGCGCCTGGGCAACCATCTCCCGTTTCGGCTCGCCCTGAGGCAACATCCTGCATAGCACCTGACGGGCCCGATGCGTTACGCGGCTCTCGGAAAACCGCGCCAGGTACTCACCCGCGAAACGATCATGCAAGGCAGCCATGGCCTCGTTGGCGGTGGGCAATGGCGCTTCCATGTCTTTGCGCTCGAAAATCAACGCATTGTGCTCGGCACCAAACACCAGCGGGGCCTGGAAGGCCTGGCGATAGGGCTCCTGATCGACAGGCTCCGGACCATGGATCAACACCCGCCGCAACTGGATAGGACGACCGCTGAGCCAACTGGACAGCGACAAGGCACACGCCAACGAGGCTTCGGCGCTATGCCGGGTCGGCGGCAGGTGATCGCCATGCACCGTCAGCACCAATGCATAACCCTCAGGCTCCAGGCGAAACGCCAGATCGGAGCTTTCAGCAATGATTCGTTGATAACGCACCAGACGCTCGAACCCCTCCGCCAGGGTTCGACTGGACATCAACGCATAGCCGACGACGTGAAAGGAAGCCGGGCGCACCACACGGGCCAGGTTCAGGCCAATCGCCTGATTGCCGGACAGCTCCACTGCCAACTGCCAAAGGCGGGTCATGGAGTCCTGTGGAAAGCGCGCGTCGGGGTCATCCAACGCCGCAAAATCCAGACCAAGCTGGGCAAACATGGCACGACAATCGAGCCCTTCCAACTCAAGTGCCTTGACGATTCCCGTTGCCCAGCTTGCTGAAGTGGTTCTTACGCTCATGGCTGGCTTCTTTTAAGTTCACATACCGCGATGCGGTGAACCAGAAGGATACTAAAACGGCGCCTATTGTCACTGGCTGATGTAGCTAATGACTCTAGACTCAATTCAGGCTCCACGTCGTGTACCGTGGCCATATCCGATAAACCAAGGAAGCGTTATCGTGAACAGCCCTCAGCATTTCAGCAGTTTTGCCGAGTTCTACCCCTACTATCTGGGGGAGCATAGCAACACTGTCTGTCGCCGCCTGCACTTTATCGGCACCAGCCTGGTCATCGCGCTGGCAGCCTACACGGTGGCCACTGGCAACTGGGCGCTGCTGCTGACGCTACCTGTTGCAGGTTACGGATTCGCATGGGTCGGGCATTTCTTTTTTGAAAAAAACCGTCCGGCCACGTTCAGCCATCCGCTCTACAGCTTGATTGGCGATTTCGCGATGTACCGCGACATGCTGCGTGGCAAGATCACTTTCTAGCCCGGTGTTCCCGGCAAACTCGATTGTGCTGCTGAAAAGCGTGCCAGCCACCAAGAGATGTAAACTACGCTGCTGCACTTCGAGGAAGCATCGATGAGCGCCGGCTCGATATTTACGCTGCGTCACTACAGTCATGACCTGATTGCCCACAGCCATGAGCACCCACAACTGGTGTTCGGTCTGCGCGGCCGCCTGGACTTCGAAGTCGAGGGACACGCAGGGCAAATCGAGCGTCAGGGGTTAATGGTGGTGCCCTCTGGCGCACATCACACCTGTGGCAGCCCCCAGGGCAGTCACTGCCTTGTACTGGATGTACCGGTGGGTCAATGGCTGGGGAAACGCCTTGGCGAGCACGCCGAAGCTAGCCAACGCCTGCTGGATCACCCCGGCGCAATCAACCTGAACAACCGCCAGCAGCAACTGGTCGACTGGCTGGCAGCAAGCCCAGTGAACGACCCGGTGATTGCCCAGCAGGGTGCTGTCTTGCTATTGGCCAGCCTCAGTGACGCCGCAACAACGCATGTGCCTGAGCGCCTGCTGCCCTACGCAGCCTTCGATGCCCACATTGAGCAGTATGCTGCCTACCCGCTGCAGGTAGCCGACTTGGCAAGGCTCGCCGGGTTGTCCAGTGCGCGACTGCACGCACGATTCATGGCCGAGTGCGCCATGACCCCGATGGACTATATTCGCCAGCGCCGCCTGATAAAGGCTCGCCATCTACTGAGAAGCACAACGCTGCCTATCGGTGAGATTGCCTGTCGCGTTGGTTACAGTTCGCAAAGCGCATTCGCTGCCGCCGTACTCAAGGTATTTGGTTGCACGCCTGGCGCATTGCGCCGAGAGCCCGGCGACAACTGACGCGAGGATCGCGACAGACAGGCAGCACAACCGACTTTTACACTGAGCAGGCTGCCTCACTCAAACAACAAGGACCTCCATGAATCACCGCACCGCCCTGGGCGCCTTGCATATTGGCGCGCTGTTTTTCGGCCTGACTGGCGTGTTTGGCAAGCTTGCCAGCGCCGCACCGTCGATCATCGTCTTTGGCCGAGCGGTGTTCGCGGTAGCGGCACTGGCTGCGTTCACAGCCCTCGCCGGGCAAGGCTGGATCCGCTTGCGGAATCAGGACTGGCAACGGCTCACACTCGGCGGAGTACTGCTGGCGGGGCACTGGGTCAGCTTCTTCATTGCCGTAAAGGTCGCCGGCGTCTCGATCGCCACCCTGGGCTTTGCCAGCTTTCCGGCCTTTACCATCATCCTTGAAGGCCTGCTGTTTCGCGAACGCATCCGTGGCAACGAGGTACTTTTGGTAGCGCTGGTCAGCCTTGGCCTGATTCTGGTCACCCCCGACTTCAACCTTGCCAGCGAAGCCACCGGCGGCCTGCTGTGGGCGTTACTTTCCGGGCTGCTGTTTTCATTGCTGTCGCTGATCAATCGCGCCAATTCCGGACGCGTCCCGGCAGTCCAGGCTGCCCTCTGTCAAAACGCCGTGGTCGCCCTGTGCCTGCTGCCTCTGGCGGCACCGGAAATCAGCGCGGTACCTGCACTGGACTGGCTGTGGATTGGCCTGCTCGGGGTGTTCTGCACAGGCGTTGCCCACAGCCTGTTCGTCGCCAGCCTCGCGGTCATCAAGGCTCGCACTGCGGCGGTGGTCTTTGCCATGGAGCCGGTCTACGGCATTGCCATGGCCTGGATGATTTTCGCAGAGACGCCCACACCGCGCATGCTCATGGGCGGTGTGCTGATCATTCTCGCCATTGTCGTATCCAGTCGCATGGCCACAGGCCGCCAAGGCAAGAAGCTCAAGGCCGCCGAGAGCGCCTGATCAAGGCCGGTCACTGTGCCCCAGGTCGCGCTGCGGATCGATCTGGTCGCGTACACGCTGCTTGAGCACTTTGGCCTCAGGGAAACCGCCATCGGCCTTGCGCTCCCAGATCTGCACACCGTCGCAGGTGATGCGAAAGGCGCCTCCCGTGGCCGGCTCAAGCGCCACCCGCGACAGGTCATCGCTGAAGGTACTGAGCAGTTCCTGAGCCAGCCAGGCAGCACGAAGCAGCCACTGGCACTGAGTGCAATAGGTGATGACGATTTCAGGCTTGTGCAGGGTCATGCGGGTACTGTCTCCTGACCGATGACTAGGACTTCTCCAGGTTTGCCAGAATGCGTGCATGCACACGCATGCAGATGCTCAACTCCTCTTCATCGACCCCCGTGAACAGCTCGGCACGCAAGGCATTGGCGATGGTTTCGATCTGTTCGATCAGAGGTTTGGCGGGAGGGCAGAGCAAAATTTTCTTCGCCCGGCGATCCTCCAGGACTGCCTGACGACGCACCAGGCCCTGGGCCTCCAGGCTATCGAGCAAACGGGCCAGGGTCGGTCCCTCGACGCCAACACTCTGCGCAAGTTCGCGTTGAGTTGGTGCCTCTTCGAAACGGGCCAGGTGCAGCAGCACCAGCCAACGCGCTTGCGAAAGGTTCAATCCGGCCAAGCGGCGATCCAGTTCGGCGCGCCAGCCACGGGACATCTGCGCCAGCTGCATCCCAAAGCGGTGGTGATCGGTCAACGGCATAACACACTCATCATCAAAAACAATTATTAGTCAGCTAACCATGACCGAGCCCCTTAGGCAAGGCTCTGACACCAGGCATTTTGTCCAACAATCGTTATAAATGATGACACTAGCGGTGTTTTACATCTCAAATTCAGCGGCCAGGGCAGCCCGAACGCAGTACAACACCCCTTCGGGCACCCGCGCCCCGAACTGCCCGGCAATCGCCGAAACTGGCGGCAACTCCCCCTCGCCATCAAGGAACGCGTCCTGAAGCTCAAGCAACAGGTCTTCCGGCAAGTCCAGCGCCTGCTCCAGTGACAGTTCCTGACGACCAATGGCTTCGGCCAGCAGGCTGTAGACGTTTTTTTCACTGCATTGCAGTTGGCCGGCGATCTGGATCGGTGTCATGCCGGCACGGGCCAGGGTTACCAACTCGTGACGCAGATCGACCACAACCCTGGGCGTTTCAGCCTCGCCACCAAGCACCTCAAGGAAAGCCTGACCATAGCGCTCCAGCTTACGCGCACCGACACCACTGACCCGGGCCATTTCGCTCAGGCTGCTCGGTTGGCTGCGCAGCATTTCGAGCAACGTCGAGTCGGGGAAGATCACGTAAGGCGGTACGCCATGCTCCTCGGCCAACTTGCGCCGCAGCGCACGCAGGGCCTCCCATTGCTCGCGCTCTTCACCACGCACCAACTGGCTCGCCGGGCTGCCGGAGCTGCCAGTGCCTTTGCTGGTCTGCGGTTTGAGATCTCGACGCAGCTCCAGGTTGACCTCGCCACGCAGTAACGGGCGGCAACTGTCGGAAAGGCGCAGGCCGCCATACCCTTCAAGGTCGATATCAGCCAGGCCTCGGGCAACCAGTTGACGGAACAGCGAGCGCCACTCCCCTTCCTGGCGCGCCTTGCCGACGCCAAATACCGACAACTGTTGATGGCCAAAACTACGCACTTTTTCGTTATCACGACCGAGCAATACGTCGATCAAATGGCCAACACCATAGCGCTGCCCCGTACGGTAGATGGCCGAAAGGGCCTGGCGTGCCGGCTCGGTCGCGTCCCAGGTCTGTACGCTGTCAACGCAGTTGTCACAATGACCACATGGCTGCTGAAGTTCTTCGTCGAAGTAGTTCAGCAATATCTGACGCCGACAGCGGGTTTCCTCGCACAAGGCCAGCATGGCGTCGAGCTTGTGCTGCTCGATGCGCTTGTGGCGCTCATCACCCTCGGAGTTTTGCAGCATCTGCTTGAGCATCACCATGTCCTGCAGGCCGTAGGCCATCCAGGCATCGGCGGGCAGCCCGTCACGGCCGGCGCGACCGGTTTCCTGATAGTAGGCCTCCAGTGACTTGGGCAAGTCGAGGTGAGCGACAAAACGCACGTTGGGCTTGTCGATACCCATGCCGAACGCAATGGTCGCGACCATGATCAGGCCCTCCTCGTTGAGGAAGCGCCGCTGGTTGCTGGCACGGGTTTCAGCGGGAAGACCGGCATGGTAGGGCAAGGCCGGGAAGCCCTGATCACAGAGGAAGGCTGCAACATCGTCGACTTTCTTTCGCGACAGGCAGTAGACAATACCGGCGTTGCCACGGCGCTCGCCAAGGAACGCCATCAACTGCTTGCGTGGCTGCTCCTTGGGCACTATGCGATAGAAAATGTTCGGCCGATCGAAACTCGACAGAAAGCGCTCGGCATTCTGCAAATGCAGACGGGTAACGATTTCCTCGCGGGTACGCATGTCGGCCGTGGCCGTCAGGGCAATACGCGGCACGTGCGGAAACAGTTCGGCCAACTGCCCCAGTTGCAGGTACTCCGGACGGAAATCGTGGCCCCATTGCGATACGCAGTGCGCCTCGTCAATCGCGAACAGCGCAATCTCCAGGTCGCGCAGGAAATCCAGCATACGCGGCTGAACCAGACGCTCAGGCGCCAGGTAGAGCATCTTGATTTCGCCGCGCCGGATCTTCCCGGCCAGCTCGCGCTGCTGCTCGGCACTCAGGGTCGAGTTCAGCGAGGCAGCCGCCACCCCCAGCTCATCGAGGGTTGCAACCTGGTCTTCCATCAGGGCAATCAGGGGCGAGACAATCACCGCCAGACCATTGCGCAGCAACCCTGGCACCTGATAGCAGAGCGACTTGCCACCGCCGGTAGGCATCAGCACCAAGGCGTCCCCGCCCTTGGCCACACATTCGATGATCGCACCCTGGCGACCACGGAAACTGTCGTAGCCGAAGATATCCTTGAGGACGCGCTGAGCCTGTTCGAGCATAGAAACTCCAAAAATCGCAGAACCATCCTCGCCACAGGCTGGATGAAAAACCGATCCGCCTCATCCGAAAATGCGTAAGCGGCTTTTACCCCGGGACCGCCACGCAGGGCTCCCGACACAAAAGCCGAGCATTATACCCGAGCACCTGCCCGCGCAGGCGCCTCTACGATAGAGCGTCTTCCTTTGCATCGTTTGCACCGCAAGGTGCTAGAATTCATTATCGTTTATTCCCAAGGTAGCCCTGTAATGTCCTTCGCTGAGCAATTGAACCGCCTGCAAGCCTTCCTCGACGCCGACGAGTTGCATGAGGAAGCGCTGGACTACGTTGCCGCTCACGGCTACCTGACCGCGCTGTCGATCTGCGCCGAAGCCGTGCCCGAGCGTGAATGGATCGACGCCCTGTTCTCCGAAGAGCCGCATTACAAGGACGACGCCCAGCGCACCGAGATCGAAACGACGCTGATCAAGCTCAAGGAACACATCGCGCGCCAACTGGCCAGCGACGAGGAGTTCGAGCTGCCATGCGACCTGGACCTTGGCGACGAGCCGGACGACTCCGAGTTGCGCGGCTGGTGCATCGGTTTCATGGAAGGCGTATTCCTGCGTGAAGAAGCCTGGTTCGAGACCGCGGAAGAAGAAGTCAGCGAAATGCTGCTGCCGATCATGGTCGGTTCCGGCCTGTTCGACGAGCAGCCTGAATTTGCCGACATCGCCAGCGATGCCAACCTGATGGACGACATGATCGTGCAGATCCCCGAGGCGCTGACTGCGCTGTATCTGCTCTGCCATGCGCCAGACGAGAAGCCAGCGCTGCTCAAACCCCGCCACCACTGAGTTTTTACCGATGCGTTACCTGCTGCTGGCCATCGGCTGGCTCAGCGTTGCGCTGGGGGTGATCGGCATCTTCCTGCCGGTACTGCCGACCACCCCGTTTCTGCTGCTGGCAGCAGCCTGCTTTGCGCGCAGCTCGCCCCGTTTTCACGACTGGCTGATCAACCACGCCCAACTGGGCCCGTGGATTCGTGACTACCTCAACGGCGAAGGCATTCCCCTGAAAGGCAAGGTCTACGCCATCGGCCTGATGTGGGCAAGCATCAGCCTGTCCTGCTACTTCGTACCCTTGCCTTGGGCGCGTGGTTTCATGCTGACCAGTGCGGTGTTGGTCAGCGTCTACATCTTGCGTCAGAAAACCCTGGTTAAACGTTGACAGCCTATGCCATTGGCGGGAGCCGCCGCGCTTTGCACAAACACTCAGCGCACATGGTTACGCGCGTAGGTCTCACTGCCCATCGCCGCAATCTGCCCTTCGATCAGTGCGTCGAATGGCTTTAGCAACCCGTCAAACACGTCCGGCGCCTCGAGCACGTTCAATGCCTGCACCACCGCCTCCAGCGTCGATAACGCGCCTGGTTCCGGCGCCTTGCGCAACCGGTAACGCGACGGCTGAACGGTTGCCAGGCTGACCCTCGGCAGGCCCGCCAGCAACGGGTTCAGGTGCAACAACTTGCGTGCCTTGCGCCAGGTTCCGTCAGGCACTACCAGCAACCAGGGACGCGAGTCCTGGTCGTTACTGTAGGGGCCAAGCGCTTGCGCTTCATCGCCAGGGAATAGCACGGCAACCCGGTAACCGGGGGTCGCGATCAGATCGTGCAGGTCATCAAACACCTCGCCCACCCGCAACTCGGCATTGCGCAGGCCCAAGCCAGCCAGGCGAGCAGTGTTCAGAGCATGGCGGACTTCACTCGGGTGCTGCAAAAGCACGACGCGTGTACGGCTCTCAAGGCTGGGGATCAAGGGGCAAAGGCAGTGGTTTTGCGGTCGCAGGCAGCGCTCGCAGTTGATTCTGGACATCGATTTCTCCTGAGTGCACAAGTGTGCCACAACAGGCTCGAAAAGCTTACCCACATCCCTGTGGGTAGCCGGGGCTAGCGGTTGAAGCGTTCTGCCAGGCTGTACAGGTAATCAGCCATGTGTTCGAGGTCCTGACTGATCTCTGCTCCCTGCTTGGCCTGATCGGCGCTGTGGTCGCAGAGCTGGGCGATACGGGTAATCTGCTGATTGATGTCCTCGGCCACATGGCTTTGTTGCTCGGAAGCCGTGGCCATTTGTTGGCTCATGCCCGTAATGCGGCTCACGGCCTGGCTAATACCGACCAATGCTGATTGCACGGCCTCAACACGCTGCACACTGTCACGGGAAATCTGCTCGCCCTTGGTCGCGGTGCTCACGGCGCGCTCGGCACCGGAACGCAGCGAGGCAATGATCTGGTGGATTTCCTCGGTGGACGTACGGGTACGCTGGGCCAGCGAGCGAACCTCATCGGCCACGACCGCAAAGCCCCGCCCCTGCTCCCCCGCCCTGGCGGCCTCAATGGCCGCGTTCAGCGCCAGCAGGTTGGTCTGCTCGGCAATCGAGGTGATCACATCCACGACGCTGCCAATCGACTGGGTCTGGTCAGCCAAGGCATGCACTGCCACGCCAATGTTGTTGACCGCTTCGCTCATACTGCTCATCGCTTGCAAACTCTGCTGAGCCAGATCACTGCCCTGCTGAGTCAGCTTGTCAGCATCGGAAGCGGCAATGGCCGTGTTCTGCACATTGTGGGTCACCTCCTGAATCGTCGCAGCCATTTGCGCGATGGCCGTGGCGGACTGGTCGGTCTCATTGCGTTGACGATCGAGCATCTGCGCCTGGGAGCCCGACAAATCGGAAGATTGCGCCGCCCGCGCCTTGACCCCGACGCCCGCATCAACCAGCCGGGTCAGTGCGGTCTGCAGCCGGGCCTCCTCACTGATAATGGCCAGCTCCAACTGCCCCAGCAACCCCGCATTGTCACTGTAGGTCAGCGCAACCAGTGGGCTGGTGAAGGCTTTGGGGTGCTCAGCCAAAGTGCGCTTGATGGCGCGGTTCTGTCGCGATTCGGTCAGGTACCAAGCCGCAAGCAGGCTCGCCGCCAACACACCCAGCGCCGCGTATTGCGGCAACCACAGGTACCCTGCTGCCGACACGCCTCCTGCAACCAGCAATGGCCAGCCATGAGCCAACTGGGTGCCCAGCCGTGCAGCGACCGGTAGCGCCGAACGCCCTTGGCGCAAGCGCGCATACAATGCCGAGGCGCGGCGAATCTGCTCACGGCTCGGCACTGAACGTACCGACTCATAACCGCTGATCCGGCCATTTTCATAAATCGCTGTAACGTAGGCACTTACCCAGTAAAAATCGCCGTTCTTGGCCCTGTTCTTGACCACGCCCATCCAGGGCTTTCCCTGCTTGATGGTCTCCCACATATGAGCAAACACCGCAGGCGGCATGTCCGGATGACGTACCAGGTTGTGCGTCTGGCCTACCAGTTCCTCATTGGTAAAACCACTGATCGAGATAAAGGCATCGTTGCAGTAGGTAATGCGGCTGTTCAGGTCGGTGGTGGAGATTAGCCGCTGTTCATTGGGAAAGGTTCTTTCATGCTCAGTTACGGGCAAATTCATGCGCATCTGGGCGTTCCCTGCTTGGAGGAAAATGATAGAAAATCATCAAGCAAAGGAAGGTTTAGCAGAGCCTTTACGGGCGTGATGGCGAAAAAACCCAGAAATTTCCCGATTTTCGAAAAATATTTTCCAGACATACCGTTCAGGCTGGCATGAGCTGTGCCTTGAGCAAATCACGAAAGGTCTGGATCAACGGTTCGCGGCTGCGCCCGCGGCGGATGATCATGGAAAATGGCGCTTGGTAGCCGAAAGTCGCCGGGGACAGTACCCGCAAATCGCCCTTGTCCACCCAGGCCTGTGCATAGTGCTCGGGCAAATAACCAATGTAGGCACCGGACAACACCAGGATCAGTTGTGCCTCCATGCTCTCCACCGTTGCCGCGCTGTGCTTGAAACCATGCCGAGCAAGTTCCGCCTGGCTCCAGTAACCGCGCCCGACCATGCGCTGCTGGGTAATCACTTGCTCGGGAATACGCCGTTGCAGGTAGAGCGGATGGCGATTGCTGCAGTACAACCAGTGTTGCTCGCGGTACAGCGGCTGATACAGCAAGCCACTCATGCGCGTGGAAAACGCGCCAATCGCCAGGTCCAGGCGGTTGTCCTGCACGCCCAACTGCAACTCGTAAGGGCTGGACACCGACAAGTGCAAATGCACCGCCGGGTGCTCCTGACTGTATGCACCAATGGCCTCGGCCAGCGGCAAGGCACGGTCACCTACCGTGGAATCGATCACACCCAGGTTAAGCGTGCCACGCAACTCGCCTTTGAGCGCTGCAGCGTACTGCTCGAAACCTTCCATTTCCGCCAGCAAGCGCAACGTTTCCTGATGAAACAGTTCACCCTTGCTGGTCAGGCTGAAGCCACCACGCCCCCGATGGCACAGCACGATCCCTAACGCAGATTCCAACTGGCTCATGTAGGTGCTGATGGCCGAGGTCGACAGGTTCAACTCTTGCTGGGCATTGGCGAACCCTTGATGACGCACGACGCTGACGAAGATGCGCAGCAGTTTCAGGTCAGGCAATGCGTTGGCCATATTCGGTTGATCCGTGAGGGGTGGTCTGCAAAGTCTAACCAGCACCGGGCGCATAGTTCATAAAAATCTGAAGTAAGTATTTAGCTGTAGCGATTCTTTTCAACCACTACGTTTTGCAGACTCCGCCACAACCCGGCCTGTGCGCGGTGTTTCAGTTGCCTTCCCGCTTCAGCCCGACAGGTTTCAACCACTAAAACTATCGAATCGATGAGGCCAGACCGTGGACAAGATTCTTCATCAACCGCTGGGCGGCAACGAAATGCCGCGCTTCGGCGGTATCGCCACCATGCTCCGTCTCCCCCACCTGCAAAGCGCAGCCGGCCTGGATGCCGCGTTTGTCGGTATTCCGTTGGACATCGGCACCTCGCTACGCTCAGGTACTCGCTTCGGCCCACGGGAGATACGTGCCGAGTCGGTGATGATCCGCCCTTACAACATGGCAACCGGTGCCGCCCCCTTCGACTCGCTGTCAGTGGCCGACATCGGTGATGTGGCAATCAACACGTTCAATCTGCTCGACGCGGTGCGGATCATTGAAGAAGCCTACGACCAGATCCTGGCACACGATGTGATTCCACTGACCATGGGCGGCGACCACACCGTGACCCTGCCGATCCTGCGTGCCCTCCATAAAAAGCACGGCAAGGTCGGGCTGGTGCATATCGATGCCCACGCCGACGTCAATGACCACATGTTCGGCGAAAAAATCGCCCACGGCACCACCTTCCGCCGCGCAGTCGAGGAAGGCCTGCTGGACTGCGACCGGGTGGTCCAGATTGGTTTGCGCGCCCAAGGCTACACCGCAGAAGACTTCAACTGGAGCCGCAAGCAGGGCTTCAGGGTGGTTCAAGCCGAGGAGTGCTGGCACCAGTCGCTAGAGCCACTGATGGCTGAAGTGCGCGAGAAAGTCGGTGGCGGCCCGGTCTACCTTAGCTTTGACATCGACGGTATCGACCCGGCCTGGGCGCCTGGTACCGGCACGCCAGAAATCGGTGGCCTGACCACCATACAGGCCATGGAGATCATTCGTGGCTGCCAGGGCCTGGACCTGATCGGCTGCGACCTGGTGGAAGTGTCCCCGCCTTATGACACGACCGGCAATACCTCGTTGCTCGGCGCCAACCTGCTCTACGAAATGCTGTGCGTATTGCCGGGCGTGGCACGCCGTTAAAGCAACACCTCCAGGACAACCGCCACGGCAGGAAGCCATGACAGTGCGGCCGCTGACCGGCCCGCTGTACTGAAGAATGCCCCGGGCGGCCATGGCCGCCCGCGAGGTCGATCTCGCCATAATAAAGACAATCGGAGACACCCCATGGCCCTGGATATTTTCGTTGTACTGATTTATGCCGCCGGCATGCTCACGCTCGGCTGGTATGGAATGCGCCGAGCCAAGACCCACGAAGACTACCTTGTCGCTGGCCGCAACCTCGGCCCGACCCTGTACATGGGCACCATGGCCACGACCGTATTGGGCGGCGCGTCTACCGTTGGCTCTGTACGCCTTGGCTATGTCCATGGTATCTCGGGTTTCTGGCTTTGCGCCGCCTTGGGCATGGGCATCATCGCCCTGAACCTGTTCCTGGCCAAACCGCTGTTGCGCCTGCGTATCTTCACGGTCACCCAGGTACTTGAGCGCCGCTATAACCCCATGGCACGTCAAGCCAGTGCCGCGATCATGCTGGCTTATGCACTGATGATTGGGGTGACCTCTGTCCTGGCCATCGGCACCGTTCTGGAAGTGCTGCTCGACCTGCCGTTCTGGCTGGCCATTGTGCTCGGCGGTGGCGTGGTCGTGACCTACTCAACCATCGGTGGCATGTGGTCACTGACCCTGACAGACATCGTCCAGTTCGTGATCAAGACCGTCGGCCTGATGTTCATCCTGCTACCGGTGTGCCTGTACAAGGTCGGGGGTTGGGATGAGTTGGTGAACAAACTGCCAGAAGCCAGTTTCAGCTTCACAACCATCGGCTGGGACACCATCATCACCTACTTCCTGATCTACTTCTTCGGCATCCTGATCGGTCAGGACATCTGGCAACGGGTGTTCACCGCGCGCGACGAAAAGGTGGCTCAATATGCCGGTACGACCGCTGGCCTCTACTGTGTGATCTATGGTCTGGCCTGTGCTCTGATCGGTATGGCAGCACATGTGCTGATGCCTGACCTGAGCAACCCCAACAACGCCTTCGCCGCCGTAATCAAGGGCACCCTGCCCGATGGTATCCGCGGGTTGCTGATGGCTGCTGCCCTGGCTGCCATGATGTCCACCGCCAGTGCTGGCCTGCTGGCAGCCTCCACCACGCTGACCGAAGACCTGCTGCCACGGCTGCGCGGCGGCAAGCAGTCGAGCCTGGGAGTGAACCGTCTGTTTACCTGCCTGACCGGTATCGTGGTGCTGGGCATTGCACTGGTGGTGAACGACGTGATCAGCGCGCTGACCCTGGCTTACAACCTGCTGGTTGGCGGCATGCTGATTCCGCTGATCGGCGCGATCTACTGGAAGCGCGCGACCACTGCAGGCGCAATCACCAGCATGGTGCTGGGTTTCGGCACCGCACTGGTATTCATGTTCAAGGATGGCCTGGAAGCCAATACGCCGATCTACTACAGCCTGGCAATTGGCCTGATCAGCTTCATCGCGGTCAGCCTGATGTCACGCCAGCCCGTGAAAGCAGCAGAACTGGCCTGACCTGAACATACCGTCGCATTCGCCATGATGCGACGGTTTTCAGGCCGATACTGCGCCAGTTTACTTGCGCGGCTGGCGTTTGCGTTGCTCCTCATCACTGGGAATCGGAACCGGTTGCAGCGGTGGCGGAATCAGCCCAAGCGCAACAGCCAGGTCATGTAGCCAGTTATACAGCGCATTTTTCATGACATCCCCCTTACGGGCTATCTGGCGCGGCAAAGAAGTCCTGCGGCGCTTCATAGAGATCATAGCCCGATGTCCTTCTCCGCGCACCGCTGAATCTGACAAAGAAAACACGGCTTGACCTCAATCAAGCGCTGACCATACGGCATTGCACGGGCTCAAGCCGGTCTTCCTGCTGCAACGCCACCCAGGCACTGAGGTTCGCACCCAGCATGCCCTTGCGCCACATCAACCAGGTGGTGGCCTCGTCGAACGGTGACTGCAAACGGTGAACCGCCACGCTTTCACGCCCCGGCAAGCTCTCCAGCATGGATTGAGACATCAGTGCGACACCGGCGCCGCCAATAACGCAAGCCAACATGCTGGGGTAGGACTCAATTTCCATCACCCGGCCCATGGCCGCATGGTCGTAGGCATACCAGGCTTCAAGACGCATCCGGTACGAACAGCCCTGACGAAAAGTGAATACCGCACGCCCTGCCACATCACGGGCACTGCGCACCGGGGGATGATCGGCCTCGGTGATCAACACCAGGGTTTCATCGCACAGCGGCACACCATCCAGGCCCGCCAGGCTCAACGGACCATCGACCAGTGCAGCATCCAGGCGCCCACTGAGCAAGCCCTCAAGCAGTTCACCACTGGGCGCCGCCTGCACCTGCAAATTGACCGCGGGGTAGGCCCGATGATAACGCGCCAGCAAGGCAGGTAAATGGATGGCTGCCGTGCTGTACATGGTGCCGAGCACAAAATTCCCTGCCGGTTGGCCGCCCTGCACTGCGGCAAAGGCCTCATCGTGCAAGGCCAGCAGGCGTCCGGCGTAATCCAGCAACACCTTTCCTGCCGGCGACAACTGCAGACGCTGTCGTTCGCGACGAAACAGCTCTACGCCCAATTGCTCCTCAAGTTGGCGCAGGCGCGTCGACAGGTTGGACGGCACCCGATGCAACTGCTCGGCAGCCCGGGTAACCGAACCCGTCTCGGCAACCGCCTGAAAGATTCTCAGCTGACTGAGCTCCATGGTCATTCTCTAAAAAAGAACAGGTTCATCATAATTATTCAATTTTATTGAAAGTCAATGCGCACTAGCCTGACGGTCATCGAACCTTGCATTGGAGACCCGTCATGTCCCCGACTCTGCGCCTGCTCGCCAGCTTCGTCGCCTTGATGATGGCGATGGGCATTGGCCGTTTTGCCCTTACCCCACAACTGCCACACCTGATCAGCGAAGGTCAGTTGGGCCTCAGTGCTGCCGGGGTGGTGGCGGCAGCCAACTACCTGGGTTACTTCGTGGGCGCGCTGGACGGCATGTTTGCGCGCCGGCCCGGGCAGGTCCGGCTGCGCTTGCTGGCCGGACTGTGGCTGTGTGTACTGCTGACCCTGGCGTCGTTCTGGGCGAACGGCTTCTGGGCGCATATGCTGCTGCGCTTTGGTACCGGTGTGGCCAGTGCCTGGGTGCTGGTGATGATCACCAGCTTAAGCCAGCAGTTGGCCGCGCAAAGCAACCGCACGCAGTTGGGCGCCTTGGTCTTTGCAGGCCCAGGCATGGGCATCTGCCTGACCGGTTTGCTCGCCCTGTATTCCAACCTACAGGGGCTCGGTTCCGCACCGCTGTGGTTGATCTATGCCGCCACCGCCCTGCTGATGCTACTGGCCATTCTGCCGCTGCTGCCGCAACCCGCAACCGCTACAAATGCAGCGATCAGCCTGGGCGGCAGCACACCGGGAATTGCCCGCCTGAGCGTTATCTATGCGCTGTACGGCACCGGCTACATCATTCCGGCGACCTTCATGTCGCAAATGGCCAATACACACTTCCACGGCCAGTGGCTGGCCGACCTGTTCTGGCCCGGCTTTGGCCTGGCGGCAACGCTGGGTGTGGTGATGGTCAGTCGGCGTCGCCCCGGACAAGGCAGCACGTCACGCTGGTTGATGGTAACGCTATGGCTGCAGGCCGCCGGGGTATTTGCTTGCCTGCTGGGGAACGGCCCCGGCCTGGCGCTGGGCGTGGTGCTATGCGGTACGCCGTTCCTGGCCTGTATGCAGTTGGTGATGCAGCGCTCTCGGGAACTGGCACCACACGCCACCCAACGCAATGCGGGGCTGCTGACCGCTTGTTTTGCCCTTGGTCAACTGAGCGGTCCTTTGCTGGCCGCCCTGAGTACCCAGTTTGCCGCCAGCCTTGAGCCCGCGTTGATAGTCGCAGGCGCCGGCCTGTTGCTGGCGGGCACCCTGCTGTTGTCCCCCGTTACTGGCCGAGCAGGCTGCGCAAACGTCGACGTACCCACTGCTCTGCGCTGACCATCGTGACCCCGAGCAGCACGCAGACGGCCCCAAGAATGAAGTTCAGACTGAGCGGCTCGCCCAGCAGCAGTACCCCAAACGTCACCCCGAACAACGGGGTGATGAAGGAAAACACTGCCAGGTTCGATGCCAGATAACGGCGCAACAACCAGAACCAGGTCAAGTAACTGAAGAACGACACCACCAGGCCTTGGAACAACAGGCTGCCAACCGATATCGGGGTAAATGTAACCTGGCCGATCTGGCCACTGACCGCGGCGATCATCAGCAGCCCGACAAACCCCACCAACAACTGGTAGAACAGCGTCAGTGTCGCCGGGGCCTCGGACAACCGCGAGCCGCGCACCACGACGGTCGTTGCGCCCCACGCCATGCCGGCCAGCACACCAAAGGCATCCCCGAGCAGCATGCGCCCGTCCAGATGCTCCAGCGATACGCCACCGGCAAATGCCACCGCAATACCGCCAAAGGCCAGCGCAATACCCAGCCATTGCAATGGCCGCAGGCGCTCGCTGGGCAGCAGCCAATGCAAGCCCAGCGCGGTAAACACCGGCGCGGTATAGAGAAACACTGACATATGCGCTGCCGAAGTCAGTTGCAGGCCTTCGGCAATGAACAGAAATTCAAGGCCAAACAGTGCACCGGCCAACAGACCGCCGCGCCAGGTACTGCTGACATGCTCCCAGCCACCACGCCAGCAGATCAGCAACCCGACCAGCACCGCCGCAATACCCGAGCGACCGGCGGCCTGCATCACCGGCACGATGTCGGCCGCAGCCCATTTGATCATGACCTGCTGCATGCCCCAGATCAGGCACAACCCCAGCATGATTTGCAGGGCAAACGCGTCGGTCGCGCGGCGGGTGGTGCTCATGACAGGCACCCCGTCAGCAAAAACAGCATGGGAAACTCTCGGCAACAATGAATTCAGCGCCGATTATCAACGGGTAGTGAGGTGCATTACCAGCTACCGCTCCACATTTGAACGGTGCAGGGGCTTGCCTATGAGGGGATCACGGGCAAGCCCTGCTTCAACACAATGTGTTTCAGAAGCAGGCCTTGCCGGTGACAAGGTGCCGAATTACTCGGCAGCTGGGGCTGGCTTGCGACGCTTCAGGGGGGCCAGGCCATCCTGGCTTACCAGCGGTGCGCTGGCTTTTGGCCGGTTGGCAGGCTTTTTCTTGGCGACGGCTTTCTTGTCACCTTTCTTGTCAGTCTTTTTCTTCTTGACCCCTACCGCCTTGCCCGATGCCTTGACCTTCTTCGGACCGCTGTAGGTGCCCTTGACCTCCTTGATGACCCGGCGCTCGAAGCTCTGCTTCAGGTAGCGCTCGATGCTGGACATCAGGTTCCAGTCGCCATGGCAGATCAGTGAGATGGCCAGGCCTTCATTGCCGGCACGACCGGTACGGCCGATGCGGTGAACGTACTCGTCGCCACTGCGCGGCATGTCGAAGTTGATCACCAGGTCCAGGCCATCAACGTCCAGGCCACGGGCCGCGACGTCAGTGGCAACCAGCACCTTGGCCCCGCCCTGCTTGAGGCGTTCGATGGCCAGTTTGCGGTCTTTCTGGTCCTTGTCGCCGTGCAGCACGAAGGCTTTGAAGTCCTTGGCGACCAGGTGCCCGTAGATACGGTCGGCCATGACCCGGGTGTTGGTGAAGATGATGGCCTTCTGGTAGGTCTCGTTGGCCAGCAGCCACTGAACGATCTCTTCCTTGTGCTGGTTGTGGTCGGCCGTAATGATCTGCTGGCGAGTACCTTCGCTGAGCTGGCTGACGTTGTTGAGCATCAGGTGTTCAGGGGTCTTCAGCACTTTGCCGATCATTTCACGCAGGCCCGCGCCGCCGGTGGTGGCGGAGAACAGCAGGGTCTGTTCACGGTTAGGGCACTCGTTGCACAGCCGCTCGACGTCTTCGGAAAAGCCCATGTCGAGCATGCGGTCGGCTTCATCAAGCACAACAACCTGCACGTGCTCCAGCTTCAGGTTGCCGGCATTGAGCTGTTCGAGCATGCGCCCCGGGGTGCCAACCAGAATATCAGGCACCTTGCGCAGCATGGCGGCCTGCTCCTTGAAGTCCTCACCACCGGTGATCATGCCGGCCTTGATGAAGGTAAACTGAGCGAAACGCTCGATTTCCTTGAGGGTTTGCTGGGCCAGCTCACGGGTTGGCAACAGGATCAGGGCACGGATCTCGACACGCTTCTGTTTCAGATCGACCAGGCGGTTGAGCACAGGCAGAACAAAGGCTGCTGTCTTGCCGCTGCCGGTTTGTGCCGTCACCCGCAGGTCACGCCCTTGCAGCGCCAGGGGAATGGCCGCTGCCTGCACCGGCGTCGGCTCGACAAAGTTCAGCTCGGCCACAGCTTTAAGCAGGCGTTCGTGCAGGGCGAATTGGGAAAACACGGGTGTACCTCGGGCAAGTGCAGAAATTCAGTTGCATAGGGTAACGTTTTCCACGGCTGGAGCCGAATTTCTTTTGGCACTGAACGAGAAATACGGGCTCTAATGGCCCGTCTTTCATTTACAGAACCTTTCAAACGGTATGGATATCTCCACATTGTGGCAAAACGCCCTGGACCTCTGGGGCACGCTGGATCAACACCCGCTGCTGCATGCCGGCCTTGGCCTGAGCGTGCTGCTGGCCCTTGCACTGGCCCTCGGCCGGGTGGCGCGTTTTCTGATCCTGCACGCGGTCAAGCTGCTGGGCCGCCAACCGGCCTTGCACTGGCTCAACGACCTGCTGCGAAACAAGGTATTCCAACGCCTGGCCCAAACCACCCCGTCACTGCTGGTGCAGTTCGGCCTCAAGCTGGTGCCGGAACTGAGCGCCACCACCCAGCATTTCCTCGGCAACCTGGCGCTGGCCTTCACCATCCTGTTCGTTACCCTCGCCGTCAGTGCCCTGCTCGACGCCCTGCTGGCTATCTACGCGCGCACCGAACACGCCCGTACCCGCTCGATCAAAGGCTACATACAGTTGGCCAAGATGGTGCTGTTCGTATTCGGCGCGATCATTATCGTCGCCACCCTGATCGACCGCTCGCCGCTGTTGCTGCTGTCCGGCCTGGGTGCGATGTCGGCGGTGATCCTGTTGGTCTACAAGGACACCCTGCTGTCGTTTGTCGCCAGCGTCCAGCTCACCAGCAACGACATGTTGCGGGTCGGTGACTGGATCGAAATGCCGCAAGTGGGCGCCGATGGCGACGTGGTCGATATCACACTGCACACGGTAAAAGTTCAGAACTTCGACAAGACCATTGTCTCGATCCCGACCTGGCGCCTGATGTCCGAATCCTTCAAGAACTGGCGCGGCATGCAGCAGGCCGGGGGGCGGCGGATCAAACGCAGCCTGTTCATCGATGCCGGGGGCGTGCGCTTCCTGCAACCCCATGAAGAGCAGCGCCTGGCCGATATTCGCCTACTCTCCGACTACATCGCACACAAGCGTCATGAACTGCACAGCTGGAATGAGGCACAAGGCCCGGTTGCCGAACTGTCGGCCAACCGCAGGCGCCTGACCAACATCGGTACTTTTCGTGCATTTGCCCTGGCTTACCTGAAGAGCCACCCGGACATTCAACCGAACATGACCTGCATGGTCCGGCAGATGCAGACCACTGCGCAGGGCGTGCCACTGGAAATCTATTGTTTCACCCGCACCACGGCGTGGGCCGACTACGAGCGTATCCAGGGCGATATCTTCGACTACCTGCTGGCGGTGCTGCCGGAGTTTGGCCTGAGCCTGTACCAGCAGCCAAGCGGCAACGACCTGCGGGCCGGGTTGTTACCCTCGTCCCTGGCTGGCGAGCAACGGTCGTTGAACGCCGATGCGGCTAAGCCATAGCGAGGCAAGTATCACCGCACCGCCAAGGAACAATCGCCCCAGTGGCTCATGCTGGTTCCAGATCAACAGGTTGAGCAAGAGCCCCACGGGCACATGCAGGTTGTTCATCACCGCCAGGGTACCGCCGGAAACCAGGCAGGCGCCCTTGTTCCACCAGTACAGGCCCAACGCGGTCGGGCACACCCCGAGAAACAGCAGCACCAGCCATTGCACCTCGGTGCTCGGCAGGTGCTGCGCGTTGCCGAACAGCAAGAACGCTGGCAACACCACGATCAAGGCGCCGAGATAGAAATAGCCGAAGCGCCGGTAATGCGGCAAATCGCTGGGGTAACGCGCCACAAGGTGCTTGTACAGGACTTGCCCGGCGGCATAGGTAAAGTTGGCCACTTGCAGCAGCAGGAAACCCATGAAGAAGTCCGGGTTGATCCGATCAAAACGAATCACCGCCGCGCCGCCAACCGCCACCAATGCCGCCAGCAGCGCCCACGGGTTGAAACGCCGGTTCAGGGCATCCTCGATCAGCGTCACATGCAGGGGGGTGAGGATGGTGAACAGCAACACTTCCGGTACCGTCAGCACCCTAAAGCTCAGGTAAAGGCACACATAGGTAATGCCAAACTGCAGCGCGCCGATGCCGAGCATTGCACCCATGAAGCGCGGCTCGACCTGACGCCAGCGGGTCAGCGGCAAAAATACCAGCAACGCCAGTAACACCCGCGCCAATACGGCGAAATAGCTGTCGACATGCCCGGCGAGGTATTCGCCGATCAAACTGAAGGAAAACGCCTGGATCAGCGCGACAATTAATAGATAGCCCATGTTTACCCCGTGCAGTGCAGCCCGCGACCTTAGCGGTTCGCCGCCAAGCGATCAATACGCTCAAGCACACGTGGAGCCTTGTCGCCGGGGATAGCCGCGAGCCTGAACAAGCCGCCCACAAAAAACCCGATCAAGCACAGGGCATTGATCGGGCAGGTACAC
Source organism: Pseudomonas sp. TE3910 (assembly GCF_056279025.1). Classification (NCBI taxonomy): domain Bacteria; kingdom Pseudomonadati; phylum Pseudomonadota; class Gammaproteobacteria; order Pseudomonadales; family Pseudomonadaceae; genus Pseudomonas; species Pseudomonas sp. TE3910. The sequence goes on along the minus strand of NZ_JBWBQN010000001.1, from coordinate 4,746,829 downwards.
CCAAAGGAGCAACAGGTGTCAGGCGGGAAAGTCGATTGAAGCTCAGGCCACCGCGGCCAGTTTTGCCTTGGCCTGATTCAGGCCCTTGTCGTGGAAATCACCGCCCATGTTCAAGCCCTCGGCATGGATGAAGGTCACATCGTGGATACCGATGAAGGCCATCACCTGACGCAGGTAGGGTTCCTGGTGGTCGCTGGCGCCGCCGGCATGGATACCACCGCGAGCGGTCAGCACATAGGCACGCTTGCCTGTCAGCAGCCCCTGCGGGCCGGTTTCGGTGTACTTGAAGGTAATCCCTGCACGCAGTACATGGTCCAGCCAGGCCTTCAGCGTGCTGGGGATAGTGAAGTTGTACATCGGCGCAGCCATCACCAGCACATCGGCGGCCAGCAGTTCATCGGTCAATTCGTTTGAGCGTTGCAGTGCCTTCAGCTCTTCGGCAGTGCGCTGCTCTTGAGGCTTCATCCAGCCACCGAGCAGGGTTTCGTCCAGATGCGGCACCGGGTTGGCAGCCAGGTCGCGTACGGTGATCGCGTCAGTCGGATGGGCTGACTGCCACTGCGCGATGAAGTCGCGGGTCAATTGACGCGAGATCGAATCGTGTTGGCGGGCGCTGCTTTCGATGATCAGTACACGGGACATGGTTGCCTCCAATCGGCAAGGTCGCTAAGTCGATGGAGGCAAGATTAAACAGCAGCGTATCGATTAAAAAGCGCAAAAATCGGGTGCAATACATCGATTAATTTGTTTTATTTGGCCAATGCTCTACCCTGACAGGTAGAGCGTCTGGTTTTACTGCGGCTTGCAGCTAAGGGCTATGCGCAACTTGATGATCTTGCGGTTGAACTTGGCGTTGACGTCCACGCTTTGCTTGGCAGGTACCTGCACACGGCGTACACGGGGGGCTTCCGGGCCGTTGCGGAAGGTCACCTTGCACTGGGCCGCCACCTCACCGTAGTTGTTCAGGGTGATCGCGCCCATGTCGTAGTCCGTGTCGTAGGTGGTGTAGTCAAGCTTGACGCCCTCCAGCTCCTTTTCCACATCGATGGGATAGGCCAGGGCCGTGAGCGGCAGCAGGGCCAGCAATGCAGCACAACATTTTTTCATTCGGCGCTCTCCATGACAGTGCGCCAGCTTAGGACAACAGGAGCCCTTGATGAAAGCGCCGCGCGTTACCCTGGATCAGTGGCGAACCCTGCAGGCCGTCGTCGACCACGGCGGCTTCGCCCAGGCCGCCGATGCCCTGCACCGCTCACAATCTTCGGTCAGTTACACCGTGGCGCGCATGCAGGAACAGTTGGGCGTACCACTCCTGCGAATCGATGGGCGCAAGGCGGTGCTGACCGAAGCCGGCGGCGTGCTGCTGAGGCGCTCGCGACAACTGGTCAAACAGGCCAGTCAACTGGAAGACCTCGCCCATCATATGGAACAGGGCTGGGAAGCCGAGGTACGGCTGGTAGTGGATGCCGCCTACCCCAACGCACGCCTGGTTCGGGCATTGAGCGCCTTCATGCCGCAGAGCCGCGGCTGCCGGGTACGGCTGCGTGAAGAGGTGTTGTCCGGGGTCGAGGAAGTCCTGCACGAAGGTATCGCCGACCTTGCCATCAGCGGCTTCAACATCCCCGGTTACCTGGGCACCGAATTGAGCGCCGTAGAGTTCATTGCCGTAGCCCATCCCGAGCATGCTCTGCATCGCCTGCAGCGCGCGCTGAGCTTCCAGGACCTGGAAAGCCAACTGCAAGTGGTGATTCGCGATTCGGGGCGCTCGCAACCGCGCGATGTCGGCTGGCTGGGCGCCGAACAACGCTGGACAGTCGGCAGCCTGGCCACCGCTTCAAGCTTCGTCTGCAGTGGCCTGGGCTTTGCCTGGCTACCGCGACACCTGATCGAACGCGAATTGCGCGAAGGCCTGCTCAAGCCGTTACCGCTGGACCAGGGTGGCAGTCGCCACCCGCTGTTCTACCTTTACTCGAACAAGGACAAACCACTGGGCCCAGCCACACAGATCCTCATCGAGCTGTTGCGCAACTTCGACACCGCACCGCTGGACGTGCCCTTCGCCGCCCCCGCCCAAGCCTGACAGGAATCACGCCCATGGCCTACTTCGAACATGAAGGTTGCTCACTGCACTACGAGGTCTATGGCCAGGGCGAACCCTTGGTGTTGCTGCACGGCTTGGGTTCCAGCTGTGAAGACTGGGAGTTTCAGGTGCCTGAACTGGCCCGTCACTACCGGGTTATCCTGATGGACATCCGCGGCCATGGTCGCTCGGACAAACCGCGTGAACGCTACAGCATCGCCGGGTTCAGTGCCGACCTGCTGGCATTGCTCGAACACCTGCAACCCGGCCCGGTGCACCTGGTCGGGTTGTCGATGGGCGGCATGATCGGCTTCCAGTTCGCTGTCGATCACCCGCAATGGCTGCGCAGCCTGTGCATCGTCAACAGTGCCCCCGAGGTCAAAGTGCGCAGCCGAGCAGACTGGCTATGGTGGTTCAAGCGATGGAGCCTGGCCCGCCTGCTCAGCACGGAGGCCGTCGGTAAAGGCCTTGCGGCCAAGCTGTTTCCAAAGCCGGAACACGCCCACCTGCGGCGCACGATGGCGCTGCGCTGGGCACGCAACGACAAACGCGCCTACCTGAGCAGCTTTGACGCCATCGTTGGCTGGGGCGTGCAGGAACGCCTGGGGCAAATACGCTGTCCTACGCTGGTGATCAGTGCCGACCAGGACTACACCCCGGTCGCATTGAAAGAACGCTACGTTGAGCTGATCCCTCAGGCACGACTGGCGGTCATCGCCGATTCACGGCACGCTACACCACTGGATCAACCACATCTGTTCAACCAGACCCTGCTGCAGTTTCTCGCTGCTGCTTCAACTACCGCTCAAGGATCATTGAGTCCATGCTGAAAAAAATCCTCCTGGCCGCCTGCGCTACCGTGTTCGCCACCAGCCTGATGGCTGCCGACAAACAACCCCACGTGCTGCTGACTACCAGCTTCGGCGATATCGAAGTTGAACTGGACGCAGAAAAGGCGCCGATCAGCACCCAGAACTTTCTGGGTTATGTCGACAGCGGTTTCTACAACAACACCATTTTCCACCGGGTGATCCCGGGCTTCATGGTTCAAGGCGGTGGCTTCACCAAAGACATGGGGCTGAAAGAGACCAAGGAGCCGATCAAGAACGAAGCGGACAACGGTCTGCGTAACACGCGTGGCACCCTGGCCATGGCCCGTACGGCGGCGGTGAACTCGGCCACCAGCCAGTTCTTCATCAACCACAAGGACAACAACTTCCTTGACCATGGCGGCCGTGATTTCGGCTATGCGGTGTTCGGCAAAGTGGTCAAGGGCATGGATGTGGTCGACCAGATCGCCAATGTGAAAACCACCACCAAAGCAGGCATGGGCGATGTCCCGGCAGATCCGGTGATGATCATCAAGGCTAAACGCCTCGACTGAAATCGGGTTCACAAGGACGTGACCTACGCTCAGCCGGGCCGAAACAACAGGAGTTGACCCTTTCATGCTGTACCGCCGTTTCGAGCAGTTGATCGATATCTTCCGTGATGCGCCGACGGCGGCACCGCCTGGCAAGGTCCTGCCGTTTTACCTCTACTACCTGCGTCAGGTCTGGCCGAGTTTCGCCGTACTGTTGGTGGTGGGGCTGATCGGTGCGCTGATCGAAGTGGCACTGTTCAGCTACCTGAGCCGGATCATCGATCTGGCTCAGGGCACACCCAATGTAAACTTCTTCAGTGAACACGCCAGCGAGCTGATCTGGATGCTGGTGGTAGCCTTGATTTTGCGACCGATCTTCGTCGGCCTGCACGACCTGCTGGTGCACCAGACCATCAGCCCCGGCATGACCAGCATGATCCGCTGGCAAAACCACGCCTACGTGCTCAAGCAGAGCCTGAATTTCTTCCAGAACGATTTCGCCGGACGCATTGCCCAACGCATCATGCAAACTGGCAACTCGCTGCGCGATTCCGCCGTGCAAGCCGTCGATGCATTGTGGCATGTACTGATCTACGCCCTCAGCTCCCTGGTGCTGTTCGCCGAGGCGGATTGGCGCTTGATGCTGCCGTTGATTACCTGGATTACCTGCTACGTCGGTGCGCTCTTCTACTTCGTGCCCCGGGTAAAGGCCCGAGCCGTGATTTCCTCCGATGCCCGCTCCAAGCTCATGGGCAGGATTGTCGACGGCTACACCAACATCGCAACCTTGAAGCTGTTTGCCCACACTGACTTTGAACAGCAATATGCCCGGGAAGCCATTCGCGAGCAGACCGAGAAAACCCAACTGGCCAGCCGTGTCATTACCAGCATGGATGTGGTCATCACCAGCCTGAACGGCCTGCTGATTGTCACCACCACGGCGCTGGCCTTGTGGTTATGGACGCAGTCGCTGATCAGTGTCGGGGCCATTGCCCTGGCCACTGGCCTGGTGATACGTATCGTCAACATGTCGGGCTGGATCATGTGGGTGGTCAATGGCATCTTCGAAAACATCGGCATGGTGCAGGATGGCCTGCAAACCATCGCCCAGCCGGTGAGCGTCACCGACCAGCCTAACGCACCGGCATTGAACGTGAGCCACGGCGCGGTGCGTTTCGAGCATGTCGATTTCCACTATGGCAAGGGCAGCCGAATCATCGAAGACCTGAACCTGGACATACGTCCGGGTGAGAAAATCGGCCTGATCGGCCCGTCCGGAGCAGGCAAATCGACCTTGGTGAACCTGCTGCTGCGGCTCTATGACCTGGAAGGCGGACGCATCCTGATCGATGGCCAGAACATTGCCACGATCACCCAGGAAAAGCCTGCGCGCACAGATCGGCATGATTACCCAGGACACCTCATTGCTGCACCGCTCGATCCGCGACAACCTGCTGTATGGCAAGCCAGACGCTACCGACGACGAGCTATGGGAGGCGGTACGCCGCGCCCGGGCCGATGAATTTATCCCGCAACTTTCCGATGCCCAAGGCCGCACCGGCTTCGACGCCCATGTCGGTGAGCGCGGCGTAAAACTGTCCGGTGGCCAGCGTCAGCGCATCGCCATTGCCCGCGTACTGCTGAAAAACGCGCCGATCCTGATCATGGATGAAGCAACATCTGCGCTGGACTCGGAGGTCGAAGCTGCCATTCAGGACAGCCTGGAAACCCTGATGCGGGGCAAGACCGTCATCGCCATTGCCCATCGCCTGTCGACCATTGCCCGGATGGATCGCCTGGTGGTGCTGGAAAAAGGTCGTATCGCCGAAATGGGCAGCCATGCCGAGCTGCTTGCGCACCAAGGCCTGTATGCGCGGTTATGGCAGCACCAGACCGGTGGCTTTGTCGGGATCGATTAAAACGCGCCCCGCTTACACCTGACGATACGGCAAGGCCGTTTTGGCCTCCTCGGCATAAGCACGCACGCCTGCACGCTCCTGCTCAAGAAACTCGCTGACCGCTGCCCGCAACCCTGGGTGCAGCAAGTAATGCCAGGAGCGGGTCAGCACCGGCTCAAACCCGCGAATCAGTTTGTGTTCGCCCTGCGCCCCCGCATCAAACCGTTGCAGCCCCTGGGCAATAGCGAAGTCCATGCCCTGGTAGAAACAGGTTTCGAAGTGCAATCGATCAAACTCAGCCAGGCATCCCCAGTAGCGACCGTAGAGGCTATCGCCACCGACCAGGCTAAAGGCCATTGCCACATCGCGCCCGGACTGGCGCGCCATGACCACACGGATCGCCGAAGGCATGCGCTCGGCCAACAGGCTGAAAAATTCGCGGGTCAAATACGGCGAACGTCGGCGTACAAGGTAGGTATTGGCATAGCAGGCATAGACAAAATCCCACTGCGCCTCACTCAACTGTTCGCCACCAAACCAGTGAAAATCGATGCCCTGCCCGGCGACCTGCTCCCGCTCCTTGCGCATCTGCTTGCGCTTGCGTGAACTCAGCGTATCGAGGAAATCCTGGAAATCACGGTAGCCACGGTTATGCCAGTGAAACTGGCAGCCCAGGCGTTCCAGCCAGCCAGGCAGCGTACCCATGTGCCTATCCAGAGCCGGATCGGTGAAGTTCACATGCGCACCTGACAGCACTTCACTGGACAGGTAGCCGGGAATGGCCTGCAGCAACGTCAGGCCATCAGCTTCAGAGGCAGCCAACAAGCGCGTCCCGGCCACCGGGCTGAACGGTACCGCGGCCAACAGCTTGGGGTAGTAATCGATACCGGCGCGCTGACAGGCATCCGCCCAACCGTGATCGAAAACGTACTCCCCAAAGGAGTGCCACTTGCGGTAGGCCGGCAACGCCGCACGGCACTGCCCATCCTGCATCAAAACGAGGTGTTCGCTGGACCAGCCCGTACCAGGCCCCACGCTGCCGCTGTCTTCCAGCGCACTCAGGAACGCATGCCTCAGAAAGGGCTGACCTTCGGGTACCAGCGCATCCCATGCATCCGATGCAATGTCTCGCAGGCCGGCAATGATCTGGAAGGTCATGACAAACGACTCAGGGCAAATGAAACCCTAGTGTTCCAGAAAACTGCACGCCTGCACATCCAGCTCCAGGCCATCACGTCACATGAGCGAAATCAAAGAGACATCATTCTGTAATTGGCGCTCGCAATACTTGCGCCTGTTTTTCGGAACCCAAGACGCTGTCTAGCCAGGCGCTTTCCGAGGACATGCCAATACGGGGTGGGCAGCTGCCTCCCCATTTTTTTCAAATAGGGAGAACCTTATGCGTCTTGTTTCTACACTAACCGGAGCGAGCCTTTGCACAGGCATGATGCTGGCTCTGAGTGCTCCGGCCAGTGCTGCAGTCGACGCCAAGCTGCTCGAAATGCTCAAGGCTAACGGCTCGATCAACCAAGCGCAGTACAACGAACTGCAATCGGACCTGGCCACCGAGACCAAGGAAAAAGCCGCCCAGAAGGCTCAGTCCGAACGCATGAGTTCCTTTGAACAAAAAGTGGCATGGGCCGCCAAGACCCAGATCAAGGGCGATGTGCGCCTGCGTTACGAAGACGTCAACGTCGACAACCCCAACGCAAGCAGCGGCAACCAGGACCGCGAGCGTGTCCGTGCCCGCGTCGGCTTCTACAGTGAGATCAATCCGCAAGTCGACGCCGGCGTGCGCGTGGCTACCGGCAGCAGCGCCGATGCCCGCTCCACCAACCAGAGCCTGGACAAATACTTCGAGAAAAAATCGCTGTGGGTCGACCAGGCCTACCTCGACTGGCACCCAACCGCTGTTCCGAACCTGCACCTGATCGGCGGCAAGATGAACCAGCCATGGGTGAGCATGGGCGACATCATCTGGGATAGCGACATCAATCCAGAAGGCCTGGCCGTTACCTACAAAACCAATTTGGGTGGCGCTGAGCTGTTCGGCAGCGCGGGTCATTACACGCTCAAGGACAACGTCGACGGTGATGGCGTGCAGTTCAAGCACGACGCACAGTTGTACCACGGTCAGCTGGGTACACGCTTTGCTGCTGCGGACACCGTCAAGGTCACCGTGGGCGGCAGCATCTATGGCTATGACAACGACAAGGCGTCCAGCGTACTGCAGTCCTTTGGCAACACCACCAACGAGTTCAACCTCGTGGAAGGTTTCGGCCAAATCGACTTCACAGGCTTCGCCATCCCACTGTCGACCTACGGTCAGTTCGTCAAGAACACCGAAAGCACCGACGGCGAAGACAAGGCCTGGCTGGCTGGTGTGAAAACCAAACTGGGCGCATGGAGCCTCGACTACAACTACCGTGATATACAGCGTAACGCTGTGGTCAGCTTGTTCACCGACTCCGACTTCGGTGCCGGCTTCACCGGTTCGCGCGGCCACAAGTTCAAAGTCGGCTATGAGATCGACAAGAACTTCTCGGTGGGCACAACCTACCTGATGGCCAAGACCGACCTGTCCCAACTGCCGAACAGCGATGCTGACGTAGACACCCTGCAAGTAGACCTGGAAGCCAAGTTCTAATCGCCTTGCACTGAGTTTCAAAGGCGGAAAATGCTGACCCCATCCAGCATTTTCCGCCTTTTTCATTTCAGCGCCGAACTGCTGACAAGCTCAGGCTGGCAAAGTCGATTCACACCACTCAGGGTTTATCTTGAGCCCTGCGCTGCGCCGCCAGTTTCCTGGCCAGCACATCGGCATCCGCCACCGGGGCCTCCGGCAGTGCACGTACCGTTGCCTGCGCCAGGCGCATCTGTTTGATGAAACGCCTGCAGTTACGGCAAAACAGCAGGTGCTGACGTACCAGCAAACGCTCCCCCAACGTGAGCTCACCATCCAGGTAGTCGCTGCTACGCGCCACCATTTCCTTGCAGGTCAACATTGTCCTGTCTCCTCGAAATGCTCCAGGGTCGCGAAGACCTTGAGCCGTGCCCGGTGCAACAGCACCCGTACATTGGAGAGGGATATCTCAAGCAAATTACAGATCTCTTCCAACGCCAGGCCTTGGCGCTCCCGCAGTATCAACACGCTGCTCTGCAACTGCGGCAGGCTCAACAGTGTGTGCTCCAGGCACTGGCGCAACTCATCCTCGCTGAGCAGCGCCTCGGGGGTGTCTTCATGCCAGGCGAACGGGGCAACGCGCCAATGCCCATCAGCCGCGAAGCGATCATCGCCAATGCTGCCATGTGGCGACGGCAGGTCGTCGAGCAGCACCTCACGACGATTTTGCCTGTAGCGATTTTTTGCCGCGTTGGCGGTGATGGTCAGTAACCAGGTCTTGAGGCTGGAGCGGCGCTGAAATCCGGGCAGGCTGCGGACAACCGCCAGCCAGGCATCCTGCACGGCCTCGTCGGCCTGGCGGTTACCCACAATGGCGTAGGCGACCGCTCGCATGGCGCTTTGATAGGTGTCGACCAGTTCCTTGAACGCCTGCTGCTCACCGGCAAGCAAACGCTCCAGCAACTCGGTTTCATTCGTACCGGTCATGGTGGTTTTCCCTGGAAGTCGGGTATGGACTTCGATAGCGGGAATTTGTTACAGCAACAACGCACAACACAACCTGACGCACCCAAGGCATGCATTCGGTTTGCAGGACGGGCTGCCCTCTCAACCAAGACAGCCCCCAGATACACCCCGAGGCGCTTAGCGTTTGCGCAGAATCACACTGCCGATGGAGTAGCCCGCGCCAAAGGAACTGAGCACACCCAGTGCGCCCTTGGGCAAATCATCCTGGTGCGTATGCAAGGCAATCACCGAGCCTGCCGAGCTGGTATTGGCATAGCGATCCAGAATCACCGGCGCTTCATCGACAGTGGCATCACGGCCCAGCAGTTTCTTTACGATCAGGTGGTTCATGCTCAGGTTGGCCTGGTGCAACCAGAAACGCTTGATGTCGCTGACATTGATGTCGTTTTCTGCCAAATGCTGGCCGATCAGTTCGGCAACCATCGGGCACACTTCACGGAAAACCTTGCGCCCCTCTTGCACAAACAGTTTGTCCGGCGCGCCAATGCCCTCTTCCGCCGCACGGTTGAGGAAACCAAAGTTGTTGCGGATGTTGTTGGAGAACTGCGTCAGCAGTTTAGTGCTGACGATATCGAACTGATGGGCCGAGGTGGCGAGATCGGCACGCTCAACCAACACTGCCGTGGCCGCATCGCCAAAAATGAAATGGCTATCACGGTCACGGAAGTTCAAATGGCCGGTACACACCTCAGGGCTGATCACCAGCACGGCACGTGCCTGGCCGACCTGAACGCTGTTGCAGGCCGTCTGGATACCAAAGGTGGCCGACGAACAGGCCACGTTCATGTCGAAGCCAAAACCGTTGATACCCAAGGCTTGCTGCACTTCGATGGCAATGGCCGGATAAGGTCGCTGCAGGTTGGAGCAGGCGACGATCACCGCATCGACATCGGCCGCTGTGCGACCTGCACGTGCAAGCGCCTGTTCAGCGGCGGCTACGGCCATCTGGCAGAGAATCGACGGTTCATCGTTGCTGCGCTCAGGCAAACGCGGCGCCATGCGCTGAGGATCGAGGATGCCATCCTTGTCCATGACAAAGCGGCTCTTGATACCCGACGCCTTCTCAATGAACGCAGCGCTGGATTCAGCCAGGGCCTGAACCTCGCCACGCTCGATGGCCTGAGCATTATCGGCATTGAACTGGCTGACGTAGGCGTTGAACGCCGCCACCAGTTCCTCGTTGGAAATGCTGTTGGCCGGGGTGTACAGGCCGGTGCCGCTGATCACGACGTTATGCACGGTCGTTCCTCTGTTCGGGGCCGGTGCCGGCAGGGCAACGGCCTGTTAGTCGGTGTTCCTGGCACGAAGGTACCAATTAATACACGCAATACCCCCGGTTGGTGGGAGCACTGCGTGGTCATGCAATCTGGCGCCGCTGATGTCACCGAGGGCCGGTCACATCAGCGGCGTACGTCGACGAAGTGTGCCACATTTCCAAGCCGTTAGGCTTCCACTTGCCCCCACTGCTTGCTCAAGCGCTTATCGGAAATCGGCACTTTGGTGCCCAGTTGTTGGGCAAACAGTGAAACCCGGTACTCTTCGATCCACCAGCGGTACAAGACCAACTGCTCGTCACGCTTGCCTTCCTGGGCATGCTTGTCGGCGCGGGCCTTGAACTGTGCCCAGAGGTTGCTGAGCTCACCGCTCCAGACACGATCCTTCTGTACCTGCGCGGGCAGTTTTTCCAGGCGCAGTTCAATCGCCTTGAGGTAGCGCGGCAGCTCCTTGAGCCAGAGCGACGGTGTTTCCCGAACAAACCCCGGGTACACCAGATTGGCCGTTTGCTGCTTGATGTCGTTCAACGCCACAGCCTGGGCCAAGTCAATCTTGCCCTTGAAGCGCTTCTGCAAGCCATGCCAGAGCTTGAGGATGTCCAGCGTCAGACGCGCCAGACGCTCGGCATGCTCGGCCCACTGGCCACGTTTGCGCTCGGCCAGTGACGCCAGTGCAGCACCGTCACGCGGCAGGCTGGCCTCACCCTCGAGGATGCAGCTGTCGAGACTGGCCAGCAGAATGTCCTCGACCAGTGCCTCAATCCGTCCCAATTCGCGGTACAGCAGCCCCAACTCGGTCAGCCCCGGCAACTTGCCACGCAGGTACTTGGCCGGCTCGGCCAACTGTTGCAGCAACAGCCGCTGCAAACCGCGACGGTGCTGGTATTCGGCTTCGGCGGCTGTCGAGAACCGCCCCTCCTTGACCGTCCCGCCCTCTTCCACCAGCGCCGGGTACACCGTCAACGACAGGCCGGCGATCTTCTGCTGGGCACTTTGCGCAACCTTGGCAAAGCCCTTGGCCTCCACCGGCTGCTGGCTCTGTGCGGTCTGCGGTACGGCCAGTGCTGCCTGGCTTGCGGCGACGAAACGCGAAGTCAGCTCCGCCAGGTCACGGCCTTCGCCCAGGAACTTGCCCTGGGCATCGACCACCTCCAGGTTCATTTTCAAGTGGCTGTCCACTTGCTCGGCAGCTTCACTCCAGGCTTCATCGCTGACCCGCGCACCGGTCATGCGCAACAGCTCCGCGCCCAATGCGTGGGGCAACGAGCCGACACCAAAACTCATCCGCTGCAAGGCCGCCTTGACGAAGTCCGGTACGGGCACGAAGTTCTTGCGGGTTGCCTTGGGCAGGTTGCGTACCAGCGCAATGCACTTGGCTTCCAGCAACCCAGGCACCAGCCACTCCAGGCGCTCGCCCGGCAGGTTCGGCAACAGCGGCGCCGGTACGCGCAGGGTGACACCATCACGCGGGTGATTAGGCTCGAAGTGATAACTCAATGCCAGGCTCAGGTCACCCAAGCGCAGGGTATCGGGGTACTGGGCAGCGGTCACTTCACTGGCCTCACGGGCCAGCACATCCTCCTCGCGCATGATCAACAACTGCGGGTCTTTCTGGCTGTTGACCCGGTACCAGCTGTCGAACGTTGCGGTCTGATGAATCTCCGCGGGCAGCCGCGCCTCATAGAAGGCGTAAAGGGTTTCCTCATCGGCGAGAATGTCGCGTCGACGTGCCTTGGCTTCCAGCTCGTCGAGTTGCTCAAGCAAGCGCGTGTTGGCTGTCAGGCACTTGGCCCGTGACTGTATCTCACCGCCCACCAGCGCTTCACGGATGAACAGTTCGCGTGACATCAGAGGATCGATCGGGCCGAAATGCACCGGGCGTCGACCGACGATAATCAACCCATACAGGGTGATCTGTTCATAGGCCACCACTTGGCCGCGCTTCTTTTCCCAGTGCGGTTCGAAGTGGTTCTTCTTGACCAGGTGCCCGGCCAGCGGTTCGATCCAGTCGGGTTCGATCTTGGCGACCATCCGCGCATAGAGCTTGGTGGTTTCGACCAATTCGGCAGTCATCAGCCATTGCGGGCGCTTCTTGCCCAGGCCCGAAGACGGGTGTACCCAGAAGCGCCGCTGGCGGGCGCCGAGGTAGTCGCCGTCTTCGGTTTTCTGCCCGATCTGGCTGAGCAGGCCGGAGAGCACCGCCTTGTGCAGTTTCGGGTAGTCGGCGGGCTCCTTGTTGATGCTCAACTGCAGGTCACGACAAATCAGCCCCAACTGCCGGTGCGCATCGCGCCACTCACGCAAGCGCAGGTAATTGAGGAAGTTCTTCCGGCACCAGTTGCGCAATGGGCTGGCGGTCAGCGCCTGGCGCTGCTCCTCGAAACCGCGCCAGAGATTGACCAGTGCCGCGAAGTCGGAGTCGACATCCTTCCACTGGGCATGAGCCTGATCGGCAGCCTGCTGACGCTCCGGAGGACGCTCGCGCGGGTCCTGCACAGACAGTGCACTGGCAACAATCAGCACTTCCTGCAGGCTCCCCTGCTTCGCGCCTTCAAGCAGCATGCGGCCCAGCCGCGGGTCGACCGGAAGCCGCGCCAGTTGCCGGCCCAGCGGCGTCAGCTGGTTCTCGCGGTTCACCGCAGAGAGCTCTTGCAGCAGGTTGAAGCCGTCGCTGATGGCCTTGCCATCAGGCGGCTCGATGAACGGGAATGCGTCAATCGCGCCCAGGCGCAAATGCAGCATCTGCAGGATCACCGCGGCAAGGTTGGTGCGCAGGATCTCAGGATCGGTAAACGCAGGGCGGGCGTTGAAATCCTCTTCACTGTACAGACGCACGCAAATACCTGGCTCGACCCGACCGCAGCGACCTTTACGCTGGTTGGCGCTGGCCTGGGATACGGCCTCGATCGGCAGCCGCTGCACCTTGGCCCGGTAACTGTAACGGCTGATCCGCGCCGTACCACTGTCGATCACGTAGCGAATGCCCGGCACCGTCAGCGAAGTTTCAGCAACGTTGGTTGCCAGCACCACGCGCCGCCCGGGGTGGGACTGGAAGATTCGCTGCTGTTCGGCCGGTGAAAGCCTGGCGTACAACGGCAGGATCTCGGTGTGCTTGAGCTGGGCCTTGCGCAGCATTTCAGCCGCATCGCGGATTTCCCGCTCACCAGGCAGGAACACCAGCACATCACCCGGGTGCTTGCCTTCGCTGCGCTCATGGGCGGCGATCTCGTCGAGGGTGGCGAGAATCGCCTGATCCACGGTCAGGTCATCTTCAACCCGATTGCCCTCTTCATCCTGCTCGCTGGTCAGCGGTCGATACCAGGTCTCCACCGGGTAGGTACGCCCCGAGACTTCGATGATCGGCGCATCATTGAAGTGCTTGGAGAAGCGCTCCAGGTCGATGGTCGCCGAAGTGATGATCAGCTTCAGGTCCGGGCGACGAGGCAGCAGGGTCTTGAGGTAACCGAGCAGGAAGTCGATGTTCAGGCTGCGCTCGTGCGCTTCGTCGACAATGATCGTGTCATAGCGTTCGAGAAAACGGTCGTGCTGGGTTTCGGCCAGCAGGATACCGTCCGTCATCAGCTTGACCAGGGTGTTGGCATCGCTCTGGTCTTCGAAGCGCACCTGATAGCCCACCAGCGCTCCCAGTGGCGTCCCCAACTCTTCGGCAACCCGCGTCGCAACACTGCGGGCGGCAATCCGCCGTGGCTGGGTGTGGGCGATCAGGCCATGCTGGCCGCGGCCCAGCTCCAGGCAGATCTTCGGCAATTGGGTGGTCTTGCCCGACCCCGTCTCGCCGGCAATGATCAGTACCTGATGCTCGGCCAGGACCTTCTTGATCTCATCGCGCTTGGCGGCAATCGGCAGGCTGTCGTCGTAGCGAATCAACGGCACGCTTTGCTTGCGCGCCGTCACCCGGGCAAAGGACGCCTGCACCTTCTCGACCCACTGGGCGAGTTTGGCTTCATCAGGGTGCTTGCGCAGTTCGTGCAATTGCCGACGCAGTCGATGACGCTCGGCGATCATGGCGTGATCAAGGTTTCTCAACAGTTGATCGATAGCGGGATTCTGGTCAGTCATGGAGTCTTTTTAGTCATGCAGGTGAGCCTGCTGTCGCATGATCGGCATATGATCGGCATAGGTAAGGGCTGCGATTGTCGCAGATTTGCCCCCGCTCGGCACGGATACAGGGTCTCACGGCTTTGTTTAGTCGATACATACCTGAAGGTATATAAACACTGATTTAATGAACCTTATCGGCCATGGGAGTATCGGTGCATGACTTCACCCGTGCGCTCGCCCTGCCCTGTATCGCCGCCTTCGTGCTCGAAGGTCAGGGCTCGTTCCGGTGAAAATCCGCTGTTTCACATCATTCTCGCCTTCTGGGCCTTGTGGCATTGCCGCCATGCTCGCCCACCAGACACCCTCGCATTGATCTGACTCCCTACATCGTCAATCACTGGCTGACCTGCCCTGCAGTCGGCACTGTGCGCCTATGGGCGCAAGCGAGACACTCATGCACTTTGCTCACCCCGAGCAGGCCCAGGCATTCCTGGCCGCCAACCCCGATATCGAAATGATCGAGCTGTTCATCCTCGACGCCAACGGCGTGCCGCGCGGCAAGCTGCTGCACCGCGAGGAACTGCTGGCGGTTTATGAGAGCGGTCGCCCGCTGCCCAGCACTATTCTGGGCCTGACCCTTAACGGCGAAGATGTCGAAAACTCCGGACTGGTCTGGGACGTCGGCGATATCGACTGCCGCGCCTACCCGCTTGAAGGCAGCCTGGTGCGCCTGCCATGGCGACAGATCCCTACTGCCGCAGTGCAGGTCAGCATGCACCCGACTGAAGGGCAACCGGCCGCCATCGCCGACCCTCGGCACGTGTTGATCAATGTGATCGACGCGCTCAAAGCCGACGGCTACTACCCAGTCATGGCCTGTGAGCTGGAGTTCTACCTGCTCGACCAGCAACGCGACGCAGCGGGCCGCCCACAACCGGCACGTGACGCCGATGGCGGACGACCGCGAGGCACCCAGGTCTACGGTCTGCGTGAGCTCGAACAGATCGAACCCTTTCTGGCGGACCTGTATGCGGCATGCAAGGCCCAGGGTATTCCCGCACGCACGGCGATTTCCGAGTACGCCCCCGGGCAGGTGGAAATCACCCTGGAGCACGGCGATGCGCTCGAAGCCATGGACCAGGCAGTGCGTTACAAGCGCCTGGTCAAAGGCGTCGCACACAAGCACGGCATGCAAGCCTGCTTCATGGCCAAACCGTTCGATCACCTGGCCGGTACCGGCATGCACATGCACGTCAGCCTCGCCGACCGCGCGGGCAACAACCTCTATGCCAGCGAAGACAAGGCAGGCACACCCCTGCTGCGCCAATCGGTCGCCGGCATGCTCGATGTGCTGCTCGACTCGCTGCTGATGTTCTGCCCCAACGCCAACTCCTATCGGCGCTTCCAGGCCAACAGCTATGCACCGCTGGCGCCGACCTGGGGCGTGGACAATCGCACGGTGAGCCTGCGCGTACCAGGCGGCCCAGCCCACACCCGGCATATCGAGCACCGCATTTGCGGTGCCGACGCCAACCCTTATCTGGCTGCAGCTGCCATTCTCGCCGGCCTGCATCACGGCATTCGCCAGCAACTCGACCCGGGCGCACCGGTTGAAGGTAACGGCTATGCCCAGGCCAAGACACTGCTGCCAACCGACTGGCTGACGTCACTCAATGCCCTGCAAGGTTCGTCTTGGGCGCACGAAGCCTTCGGCGGGGCGTTTCTCGGTGTCTACATGGCAGTCAAACGCGCCGAATACCGACAGTTCATGGCCGAAGTCGGCGAACAGGACTGGCGCTGGTACCTGACCCAAGCCTGACCGCTCACTCTTTTAGTAAGGATTACCCCATGAACGCAGCACTTAACCACGGCCCCGCCCCGCGTAGCGCCTCCTATTACAGCGCCAGCCTCAATGACTTCACCGAGTACCCACGCCTGAACGGCAACGTGAGCGTCGATGTGGTGATCATCGGTGGCGGCTTCACCGGTGTCGCCAGCGCCGTGGAGCTGGCCGAACGCGGCCTGAAAGTCGCCATCGTCGAAACCCATCGGATCGGCTGGGGTGCCAGCGGGCGCAATGGCGGCCAGGTCACCGGCAGCCTGTCGGGCGATGAAGCGATGCGCAAGCAGATGCGTGCGCGCCTCGGCGATGAGGTCGACGATTTCATCTGGCACCTGCGCTGGCGCGGTCACCAGATCATCGAACAGCGGGTAGCGCGCTACAACATTGCCTGTGACCTCAAGCGAGGCCACCTGCATGCGGCGATGAAACCGTCGCATCTGGACGAACTTCAGGCGTCCTATGATGAAGCGCTAACCCGCGGCATGGGTGATCAGGTCGAGTTGCTGGACCGCCAAGGTGTGCGCGAACACCTGGACAGCCCCTTGTACATCGGGGCACTGAAAAACCGCCGCAACCTGCATGTGCACCCACTCAACCTGTGCCTGGGTGAAGCCCGTGCCGCTCAGCAACTGGGCGCGCTGATCTTCGAGAACTCCGAAGTGCTGGACATCGTCCATGGCCCTCGCCCAGCCGTGGTCACTGCCCATGGGCGGATCGATGCACGTCAGGTGCTGCTAGCAGGCGACGTGTACCACAAACTGGAAAAACGCCAGCTCAAAGGCAAGATCTTTCCCGCCATGGGCGGCATCGTCACGACCGCCCCGCTGGGTGAGTTGGCGCACCAGATCAACCCACAGGACCTCGCGGTCTACGACTGTCGCTTCGTACTCGACTACTACCGCATGACCGCCGATGGTCGCCTGCTGTTCGGCGGTGGCGCCAACTACTCCGGACGTGATTCACGGGATATTGCCGGGGAACTGCGCCCATGCATTGAGCGCACCTTTCCGGCCCTCAAGGGCATACCGATCGAGTTTCAATGGAGTTGTGCCATGGGCATCGTGGTCAACCGCATCCCGCAATTGGGCAAGCTGTCGGAGCACGTCTGGTACTGCCAGGGCTACTCCGGCCATGGCATCGCCACCAGCCATATCATGGGCGAGATCATGGCTGAGGCCATGACCGGGACGCTGGAAAAATTCGATACCTTTGCCGGTTGCAAACACATCAAGGTGCCAATGGGCGATGTGCTGGGCAATCCGTTATTGGCGGCCGGCATGTGGTACTACCAGATGCTTGAAAAGCTGCGCTAAACCCATTGCGGGCCAAGGCCGGCTCCCATGGAGCCGGCACAAGTGCCTCAGGCAATCTTCTTCAGACCCAGTTTCTTCAGTTCTTCATCGCGCAGTTCGCGGCGCAGGATCTTGCCAACGTTGGTGGTCGGCAGTGCATCACGAAACTCAATGAAGCGCGGCACCTTGTAACCTGTGACGTTGGCGCGCATGTGCTCCATCACCTGCTCCTTGGTCAGCGTGACGCCGGGGCGGGCAACGATGAAGAGCTTGATCACTTCACCAGACTTCTCATCCGGCACGCCGATTGCCGCGCACTGCAATACACCCGGCAGCGCAGCCAGCACATCCTCAAGTTCGTTCGGATAGACGTTGAAGCCAGACACGAGAATCATGTCCTTCTTGCGGTCGACGATGCGCATGTAACCGTCTGCCTGAATCACGGCAATGTCGCCGGTCTTGAGCCAGCCATCGGCATCGAGGATCTCGGCCGTCGCATCCTCGCGCTGCCAGTAGCCCTTCATCACTTGCGGGCCTTTGATGCACAACTCACCCACTTCGCCCAGTGCCAGCTCATGCCCGTCATCATCGATCACCTTGCAGAGTGTCGAGGGCACCGGAATGCCAATGGTGCCTATCTGGTTGCGTTCGGCCGGGTTGACGGCGGCTACCGGGCTGGTTTCGGTCATGCCGTAGCCTTCACAAATGGCACAGCCTGTGACGTCTCTCCAGCGTTCGGCAACCGACATCTGCAACGCCATGCCTCCCGACAGGGTGATCTTCAGCGCCGAGAAATCCAGCTTGCGGAAATCGGCGTTGTTGCACAGGGCCACGAACAGGGTGTTCAAGCCGACAAAGCCGCTGAACTTCCACTTCGACAGCTCCTTGACCATGGCCGGCAAATCACGCGGGTTGCTGATCAGGATGTTGTGGCTGCCAATCAGCATCATCGCCATGCAATGGAAGGTGAAGGCATAGATGTGATAAAGCGGCAGCGGCGTAATCAGGATCTCGCAGCCTTCATTGAGGTTGGAGCCCATCAGCGCCCTGCACTGCAGCATGTTGGCCACCAGGTTGCGGTGGGTGAGCATCGCCCCTTTGGCCACCCCGGTGGTGCCGCCGGTGTACTGCAATACCGCCACATCGGAACTGGCCGGATTGGCTTCCTTGATCGGCTGACCACGGCCCTTGTTCAAGACATCATTGAACTTGACCGCCTTGGGCAGGTGATACGCCGGCACCATCTTTTTCACGTACTTGATGACGCTGTTGATCAGCAAACGCTTGAGCGGTGGCAACAGATCGGCAACTTCGGTGACAATGACGTGTTTGACTTGGGTCTTGGGCACAACCTTTTCCGCCAGGTGCGCCATGTTGGCCAAACAGACCAGCGCCTTGGCGCCGGAATCATTGAACTGATGTTCCATTTCCCGTGCGGTATACAACGGGTTGGTATTGACCACGATCAGGCCGGCCCGCATGGCACCGAACACTGCAACGGGGTACTGCAATACATTTGGCAACTGCACCGCGATACGATCGCCGGGCTGCAAGTCAGTGTGCTGTTGCAACCAGGCGGCAAATGCCCCGGAAAGTTCGTACAACTCGCCGTAGGTCAAGGTTTTGCCCAGGTTGCTAAAGGCCGGTTTATCAGCGAAACGTTGGCAGGACTGCTTCAATACCGCCTGGATATTCGGGTACTCATCCGGATTGATCTGCGCGGCAATCCCGGTTGGGTACTTATCCTTCCAAAAGTTCTCGATCATGGAAGCCCACTCCTCCAGCACCAGCGAATTCTTCACCGCAGTCGATGCGATTATTATTGATATTAAGTTCCGGTTTATTGCAAACCGAATGCTCAGAAGCGCGCCGAGAGTAGCAGCTTTGCCAAGGCCCGCCTAGGGCTAAAGCAGCCTAAACAGTCACAAAAATGACTTATAGACCATCAATAGTCACTTTTAGAGTAATTAGTCTACAGCTGGGGTTTTGTTCCCGTCACATCGTCGGCAGCGCATCTCGCGCAATAGGCTGCATTGCCGACGATGCGCATCACGTCACGCGATGTCACGCAGCTCGCGGCGCAGGATCTTGCCCACCGCCGTCATGGGCAACGATTCGCGCAGCACGATGTGCTTGGGCACTTTATAACCGGTGAAGTTGGCCTTGCAGTAGGCCTTGAGCTCTTCCAGGCTGATGCCCGGTTCACGTGGCACCACGAACAGCTTCACCGCTTCGCCAGAGCGCTCGTCCGGCACACCAATGGCTGCGCAGTTGGCCACCTTCGGGTGCGCCATGACCACATCTTCGATTTCATTCGGGTACACATTGAATCCCGAGACAATGATCATGTCTTTCTTGCGATCGACAATCCGGGTGAAGCCATCCGGATCAATGACCGCGATATCACCCGTCTTCAACCACCCTTCGGCATCCAGCGTCTCGGCAGTAGCCTCTGGACGCTGCCAATAGCCTTTCATGACCTGCGGCCCCTTGATACACAGCTCGCCACGCTCCCCCAAGGGCATTTCATGCCCCTCGTCGTCGATAACCTTGAAGGCCGTACCCGGCACCGGAATACCCACCGTCCCCAGACGGGCCTGCTGACCATACGGGTTGGTACTGGCCACCGGTGAGGTTTCGGTCAAGCCGTAGCCTTCGACGATACGGCAGCCCGTCAGGCTCTCCCAGCGCTCCGCCGTGGCCTTGACCAGGGCCGTACCACCCGAGTTAGTGACCTTCAATGCAGAAAAATCGAGCGTCTTGAACGCCGGGTGCTCCATCAGTGCAACGAACAGCGTGTTAAGCCCCAGCAGACCGGTGAAACGCCACTTCTTCAGCTCGTTGATAAAACCGCCAATATCTCGCGGATTGGTGATCAATACGTTGTGGTTGCCCGTTACCATCATGCACATGCAATTCGCGGTAAACGCATAGATGTGATAGAGCGGCAACGGCGCGATCATCACTTCCTGGCCATCCTTGATCATCTTCTGGCCGTCCGGGCCAAGCTGGGAAAAACACGCCAGCACCTGCAGCATGTTCGCCACCAGGTTGCCATGGGTCAGCATCGCGCCCTTGGCCAGGCCCGTGGTACCACCGGTGTATTGCAGCACCGCGACGTCGTCCAGGCCCAACGACACAGGCCTCAAGGCATGCCCCTGCCCCAGCTTCAACGCGCGCTTGAAGGGCACCGCTTGTGGCAAGTGGTAGCTTGGAACCATTTTCTTGACCGTGGCGACAACCGTGTTGACCAGCCAGCCTTTGACCGTTGGCAAGAGGTCGCCCATCTTCGCTTCGATCAAGTATTCGATCGCTGTGTCGGGCAGAACCTCCTGAACCAATTTGCCGAACATGTTCAGGTAGACCAAGGCTCGGGCACCCGAGTCCTTGAACTGATGACGCATTTCGCGGGCGGTGTACAGCGGATTGGTATTGACCACGATCAGCCCCGCACGCAGGGCACCAAATACTGCAATGGGATACTGCAGTACGTTGGGCATCTGCACCGCGATGCGATCACCGGGGACCAGGTCGGTATGCTGTTGCAAGTAGGCAGCAAAGGCTGCCGAGTGACGATCAAGCTCGGCGTAGGTCAACGTCACCCCAAGGTTGCTAAATGCCGGGCGGTCGGCAAATCGCTTGCATGAGCGGTCGAACACTTCAATGACCGACCTGTAGGCGCTCAGGTCAATCTGCGAGGGAACCCCCGCAGGGCGTTTATCATTCCAGAAATCAGCTTGCATTTATTCTTGTCCTCATACCTGAGCCGTTCCGGACCGTTTCGTCTCCAGACAACGGTGCTTTGCCGACGTTAGCAGGTATGCCTCGGACGGCAAACACGCCAAAGACGGCATATCTGACAAGCTCTGTAACTAAGGATGTGAATCCTGTTGCCAGTGGCCAGTCCCCCTCCCGACTGAGATATACACTGAGCAGATCACGCGATATGCGCAAAAGGAGCCGCCATGCACCATGACGCCTTCTGGCTGCCGGCCAGCGATCATTGCAGCCTCTATGTCTATCAGTGGCTGCCAACCGGCCCGGTCAAGGCCGTAGTACTGCTGGCCCATGGCATGGCCGAGCATGCAGGCCGCTACCAGCGACTGGGCGAAGCGCTGAGTGCCGCTGGCTACGCCCTTTACGCCCATGACCAACGCGGTCACGGTCGAACGGCAGAGCTGGGTACGCGAGGTCTGTTCTCACAACATGAGGGCTGGAGCAAGGTGGTCAATGACCTGGGGCTGCTCAATCAATACATTGGCCAACAATACCCCGGTACACCGGTGTTTCTGCTCGGCCACAGCATGGGCAGCTACATTGCCCAAGCCTATCTGCTGCACCACAGTGCGAGCCTGCAAGGGGCGATTCTCAGCGGTTCCAACTTCCAGCCACCGGCGCTGTACCGAGCGGCCTGCCTGATCGCTCGGTTCGAAGCCTGGCGCCAGGGGCCCGTGGGCCGCAGCGCACTGATCGAGTGGTTGTCATTCGGTACCTTCAACAAAGCCTTCAAACCTAACCGCACAGCGTTCGACTGGCTTAGCCGCGACCCTGTAGAGGTCGACAAGTACCTCTCCGACCCCTTGTGCGGCTTTCGCTGCAGCAATCGCCTGTGGATCGATCTGCTCATGGGGCTGGAGCAGATCAGCCAGCCGAGCAACCTCGCACAGATCGATCCGAACCTGCCAATCCTGATCATTGGCGGCGAATGTGATCCAGTCAGTGCCGGCAAGCGTCTCAAGGATCTGGCTGGTGCATTGCGTCTGGCCGGCAACCAGCACGTGCAGCTGCAACTGTATCCGCAAGCCCGGCATGAGCTGTTCAACGAAACCAACCGCGACGAAGTTACGGCTACAGTTATTGACTGGCTCGAGCGGGCCCTGGCCCTTGGCCGCCCCCCTCGTTGTGAATAACCCCTGCCTCGTCGAACCTGAAGGACTCCACCTCAATGACCCAGGTCACCAACACGCCTTACGAAGCCCTCGAAGTCGGCCAAACCGCCAGCTTCAGCAAGACCGTCGAAGAACGTGATATCCAGCTGTTCGCCGCCATGTCCGGCGACCACAACCCGGTGCATCTGGATGCAGAGTTCGCCGCCAAGAGCATGTTCAAAGAGCGTATCGCCCACGGCATGTTCAGTGGCGCACTGATCAGCGCCGCCGTCGCCTGCGAGCTGCCTGGCCCGGGCACGATCTACCTGGGTCAGCAAATGACCTTCCAGAAGCCCGTGAAATTCGGCGATACCTTGACCGTTCGCCTGGAAATTCTCGAGAAGCTGCCGAAGTTCAAGGTGCGCATCGCCACCCGCGTGTTCAACCAGAACGATGAACTGGTGGTAGACGGCGTGGCCGAAATCCTCGCGCCACGCAAACAGCAGACCGTAGACCTGGTGAGCCCACCACCGATCACCATCGGCTAAGCCCGGACTACTGGCCTGGACGGCGCACGCAAAAGCGCCGCCCAGGTAGCTGGTGTCAATCCGGCCTCTGATCGGTAACCAGCGCCACCAACCGCTCGACACTTTCCCCCCAGCCGCGATGAAAACCCATGTCATCGTGGGCCTGGCAATCTGCAGCATTCCAGTGCCAGGCACGGGCGGTATAGAGCGTCTTGCCGTGGAATTCCTCGAACGTCACCACGGCCGTCATGAAGGCCTTGGTCGATGGCACCCACCCCGGCCCGAAGGCATCGGTAAAGACAATGCGCTCGGGAGCAACGATCTCCAGGAACACCCCTTGGCTCGGATACTCCGTGCCGTCTGGCGCAGACATGACTGTGCGAAACAACCCGCCGGCCCACAGCTGCATCTCACACAGTGGCGTAGTCATGCCATGCGGCCCCCACCACTGACTCAACAATGCTGGTTCCGTCCAGGCACGGAACACCTTGGTACGCGGCGCATCGATCAGGCGTGTCAGCGACAATTCGTGCGCGACCTTGCCGGGATCAGGCGTTAGAGGGCTCATCGTGTTGTTCTCCTCAGCAATCAAGGTTGAAACTCACGCACTGAACAGGCTGCAGTACACGCAGCCCATGCAGCGAAAATGCCCCCAGAACGCTTCGACTACCGGGCTTTCAGTGGCAGCCAGATTTCAACCACATTGTTATGGCTGCCCGGATCGTAATCGGCACCTCAACCCAGCGATGTACTCGAAACTGCTTTGACCATCAGCATTACAGCATAGGCCATAGGTGTCGTGACCAACCTGCCCACATGCCTGCCGGATGACTCACAGGGCGGTTGCGGGCACCGCCAGGATAAACTCGCGGTAACCGGAGACGATCACGTACACCGCGAAATAGCAGAAGATCCCTGCCGAGGCCAGGTACGACCAGGTCAGTAAACGGTCACCAAGCAACCGCCCGCCGTGGCTGGCGACCAGGCACAACGAGAGGCTCCAGAGCACCCCGGCAGCGAAGAACCCGGCCAGGAACACACCGGCCTCCAGCAGGCTGCCGCCACCAGAGCGCGAGATAAGTACACCGCCTACCGCAGCGAACCAGAGAATCGCGCTAGGTGAGGACATGGCCAGGAAAACACCGCGCATGAACTCACGCCACGGTGACTCCACGACCACCTCATCACTGGTGTTCAAGTGCGCGTCACCGCGCAGGGCAGTTATCAGCATCCGAACGGCAAACCACACCAACAGTAGCGATCCCGCGACCCACAACACCCAACGTACTGCCGTGTACTGCAGCAGTACCGTCATTCCCGCCAGCGCAGCCACGGCATAAAGCAGGTCGCCGATACAGGTTCCCAAGCCCAGCCAAAAGCCCTGAAAGAAACCGCGACGCATGGCCAGGGTAATCATGGCGATGTTGGCCACACCGATATCCAGACACAGTGACAAACTCAGAAGAAATCCATTGGAAAAAGGCATGAACCGTCCGTGATAGGCTTCGTAAACAAGCGCTTATTAAACCCTTTTGTATGTATTGCGTGTTGGAAGAAATGGCCTGTCCCCGGACGTCGCCAGAACCTCAACTCAACCCGCCAGCACCCGGGCATAGCGTTCACGGTCGACATTCGCCCCACTGAGAATCACGGCAACCTTGCGCCCCTGCTGCCGCTCACGCTCCTGCACCAACGCCGCAAGGCCTGCAGCTCCAGCGCCCTCCGCAGTATTGTGCGTGTCTTCATGAAAAACCCGCATCGCCTCGGCGATTTCCTCGTCGCTGACCCGCACAATCCGTGCAGCACCCGCACGCACAATTTCGAACGCTTCAGGCTGCGGCATACGGCAAGCCATGCCATCGGCAAAGGTATCGGCGCTCTCGGTGGTGACGATACAACCCTGCTCAAGGCTTTGGGCAAAGGCATCGGCCTGCGTTGACACCACACCGACGATCTCGGTGCGCAAGCCCAGCAGATCACGGGTGCGAATCAGGCCACAAATCCCCGACCCCATACCGATGGGCACGTAGATACAATCCAGCTGGTCAACGCCCTCGAACAGCTCCAACGCATAGGTGGCGACGCCGCGGATCAGTTCCGGATGAAACGCCGGTACCAGCTCATAGCCCAGTTCCCGTGCCAGCCGGGCCGCCTCACTGCGCGCCTGATCGAAATCCTGGCCGAACTCGATCAACTGGGCGCCCAGGGCCCGCATTGCTGCGTTCTTTTCCCGCGAGTTGCCCACGGGGACGACAATAATGATCGGCAACCCGGCATTACGTGCCGCCAGCGCCAGGCTCTGCCCATGGTTACCGCGCGTGGCGGTGACCAGCCCCCGAACACCGGGTGAAGTCGCCAACAGCGCCTGAACATAAAGCAGGCCGCCCCGAACCTTGAATGCACCGGTAGGGGCATGGTTTTCATGCTTGACCCACACCTCACAACCCAAGCGCTCGGCCAGACGCGGCCAGGCATACTGAGGCGTGGCAGGAATGCTGGGGCGGATCAAACGAACAGCATCGCGCAGCGCAGGTAAATCAAACATGGCAATCACCTTCTCGGGTCAGGGTTTGACCCGATCTTAGTCATCACGCATTGTATGGGTAAAACCTTATATTGCATGGCCGACAATACATGTGGATACCGCTCCTGCCCAACACCCCCCAGCCACGCTACCTGGCCTTGGTCGAGGCCATTGCCGAGGCTATCGAGTGTGGTGAACTCAAGGTAGGTGATCGTCTGCCGCCACAACGGCGCCTGGCCTGGGCACTGGGCCTCAACCCCAGCACCACCCAACAGGCGTACCGCGAGGCCGCCGCCCGCCATCTGGTCAGTGGCGAAGTTGGCCGGGGCACCTACGTGCTGGCGGGAAGCAAGGAGGCCACGCTGTTCTGCCTGAAACAGGGCAAAGCGGCCCGCATCGACCTGTCGACCAACGTACCGGCCGTCAATCAACACAACGACGACGTCAAGCGCGCACTACAGACGTTGATAGACAACAACCAGACCCAGCGCCTGGAACACTACCTGACCGCCGATGAGCTTCTACTGGGGCGCGCACTTGGCGCCACCTGGCTGCGTAACCGTGGCCTGAGCCTTTCGCCGCAACAGGTGCTGCTCTGCGCGGGGGCCCAACAAGGCCTGTTCAGTCTGCTGTTGTCGCTGTGTCAGGCGGGCGACCCGGTACTGGTCGAAGCCCTCACCGCCCCCGGCATCAAGGCCGCCTGCCGTCAGTTGCGCCTGCCCTTGCACGGCGTTGCGCTGGATCAGCACGGCATCCGCCCCGATGACCTGGAGCGCATGGCCCGTGCCACCGGTGCCCGCGTAGTGGTGCTGACACCCACCCTGCATAACCCGACCGGCAGTTGCCCATCACCGCAGCGGCAACGCGAGATCGCCGCCGTGGTCAGGCAGCATGGGTTGTTGCTGATTGAAGATGATGTCTACGGCGCACTCACCGATAACCCGCCGCTTTTCCCTTTGCTGGGTCGACAGGGTGTATTGGTGACCAGCCTGTCGAAAACCGTCGGCGCTGGGCTGCGCCTGGGCTGGATTGCGGCCGACACTGAGCTGCTGCAACGGATCGATCCACATACCCAGGCGACCCATTGGCCTGTATCGCCGCTCAGCGTGCAGATTGCCAACCGCTGGCTATCCGACGGTACAGCCGAGCGGCGCCTGGCCTGGCAGCGCGAGGAAATCGCACAGCGTTGGCGCCTGGCGCGCAAGGTCCTCGGCGCGGCACTGCAGGATGGCAACACCCCCTCCCCCCATCTCTGGCTCACCGGGCAGCGACCTGGTGCCGTGATGGCGGCGGCCTGTCGGGCCGAGGGCGTGGATGTGGTGCCGGCAGAAGTCTTTGCCGTCAAACAAGGGGATCTGCCCGCGATTCGGGTGAGCCTTTCGGCGGCCACCGACCGGGCAGTACTCAAACAGGCACTGGAACGTATTGCACATGTGCTCAATCAAAAACCGATTAAAGAACCCTGCACAACATAACCAACGCAGTTATTTATACCCTTAACAATAAAACCCCCGCTGCTGCGGGGGCTTGAGAACATCTGGCAATGCCTATTAACCGTTGCTGCAACCGTCACCCATGGCGCGGTATTCAATGGTATGACGCTGGCCCTGATGGTCTTCATAAGTCATGGTTGCTGGCACGACTTCACACACATTTGGCAGGGTCGACAGGCTGATTACCTTGGCAATATCGAGGTTTTGCGAGTAATCATACTGCTCGGCAACAGGTTGAGCGGCTGCCGTTTCAACTTCATCTGCCAGCGCAAATGTAGAAAAACCGATCAAGGCGAATGCAAGTAATTTTTTCATGTTAGTTGGCCTGCAAAGCAATCAAACAAACAAATTCACTTCATGCGCCGGATGGGCGGGGAGAAGTTGTTACATCACAGGTTGATGTAACACGAAGTACCGATCCCAATTAACTATTCTGTTTGGGATGTGCTTAGTTTACAGCGCAACTTCCGTCGTTAAATCCCGAAGCCGTACATTCACTATTACCGATTCCGTAACAATAACCACCTTGCACAGGGCTCGACGGGCCGACACCCCTGGTGTAAAACCGCGAGATAGAGCCTTGCGTGGAAACCCATCGTGCCTCAGATCCACTACTGCCTGCTGCCTGCCCTTGAGCAGCCACTGCTGAATAAATTCTACAAAAGCCAGGGTTCATCGATGCGTGCGGCTCCCGGCGGGCAACACTGGGTTGCACGCGCACCACAGCTCATCGCCGCGCTGAACCTTACGGCGGTGCCCGGTGGCAGTTGGTTGACCGGATTACTGGTGGGCACAGAATGGCGGGCGCAGGGCATTGCCCGAGGCCTGATAGAAACGGCAACGCGACAAGAGGAAGGCAGCGTCTGGTTGTTCTGTCATCCTGATCTGCAGGCGTTCTACGCTCGGCTGGGCTTTGCATCAGCCCACACGTTGCCCGCCCCACTGGCGGACCGCCTGGTGCGCTATCAACGCAGCAAAGCCTTGCTGGCGATGGTTCGGCCTCAATCGTCCTGATCGACCAAGCCTGGAAACAACACCTCGGTGTAACCGAACTTGGCGAAGTCGTGAATGCGCGAAGGGTACAGCCGACCGATCAGGTGGTCGCATTCATGCTGCACCACGCGGGCATGGAAGCCTTCAGCCACTCGCTGAATCGGCATGCCCTGAGGGTCAACGCCTTCATAACGAATACGGGTATAGCGCGGTACTACACCACGCAGGCCCGGCACCGACAGGCACCCTTCCCAACCGTCCTCGACTTCAGTGCCTAACGGTGTGATCACCGGGTTGAGCAGGATGGTCTGCGGCACGGCCTCGGCATCCGGGTAACGCTCGCTGCGCTCGAAACCAAAGATGACCAACTGCAGGTCAACACCGATTTGAGGTGCAGCCAGCCCGACCCCGCCAACATGGCGCATGGTCTCAAACATGTCAGCAATCAACTGCTCCAACTCGAGGCTGCCATACAGATAGGCTGGCACCGGTGGTGCGATGCGCAACAGGCGCTCATCGCCCATTTTCAGGATTTCACGAATCATGGGGCATTCGACTCAACGTTCGGGATCGGATTCAGGCTGGAGCGAATGATCGCGACCAAGTCCGGAAACATGCTTTTTATCATGGCTATGATCGTCATCGGTAAACGCCTTTTTGCCGAGGGTGCTGATCTCCTCGCACATATGGTCGATCACCGCGTTCATCTCTGCGCCCAACAGCAACACCGCTGCCGAAATATAGAAGTACAGCAACAGCACAATGATCGCACCGATACTGCCGTACATGGCGTTGTAATCGGCAAAGGTCTTGACGTAATAACCAAAGCCCAGAGACGCAATGATCCATACCACTACCGCCAACACCGACCCCGGTGTGATCAGACGGAATCTCTGCTTCACATCTGGCATCACGTAATAGATCAATGCCACCGCCACCATCAACAAAATGACAATGGCCGGCCAGCGCAGCACCATCCAGAGCGTAACGATGAAGTCCTCCATGCCCACCTGCGACGCGACCCAGGCCATCACCTGCGGCCCGAGCACCATGAAGGCTGCGGCAGCCAGCAACATACCGGCAATGCCCACGGTGTAGATGATCGACAGTGGAAAACGCTTCCAGATAGGACGTTGCTCGACCACATCATAGGCCGCGTTCATCGCACTCATCATCAACCGTACGCCCGCCGATGCCGTCCACAGCGCAACAACAATACCAATCGAGAGCAACCCACCCTTGGACTGCTGCAACTGGTCAATCACCGGGTTGACCTGTTCCAGCGCCTGCGGCGGCAGCACCAGCTCAGACTGCAAACGCAACCAGGAGAAAAAGTCCGGCAGGTGCAAGAACCCGATCAATGCAATCAGGAACAGCAGGAAGGGGAACAGCGAAAACAGCATCTGGTAAGCCAGTGCCGACGCATAGGTGGACATCTCATCATTGAGAAACTCGCGGACCGTTCTCACCAGCACACGGTGAAGCGGCAAGCCGCGCAAGTCGGGAAATATCATGGCGTCTCCTGTCACTGCTCGACAGTCATCGGCAGGTTCCATGTGCGCGGTAACAGTGATCAACTCACGTTAGTCTAAATGAGCAACGGGCAAGCAGCACAACGCAACTGCAAAGAGATCAATCGCCCCATTGACCCATACCACGACCTCAACGTTCCATTTTTTCTTGCCGTGCGCTCTCTGTGGGACGCAGGCTTGCCTGCGATGCCTGCGATGCCTGCGATGGCTTCAGCGCAGATGCCAGTGAGTACCCGGTGCCCCAGCAGGGACTTGGCGCGAGATAACCCTTCTGAAACCTTCATTTCGCCATCCCCTCCGGCATCAGAATGCTACGCCCTTTCAACTGACTGGAGACTACGCGGCAGTTCTGGAACCTGCTTTTCAAGAAACGCCAAGATAGTGTCAAACTCTCGCCGCCGCGCATACAGCGGCGCAGTGCTGATTTTACTGATGTTCAGATAGTTGTCATACCAAGCAAACTTCAAGCCGACCAATTTTTGCTTATGATCAACTTCTACCTCTGTAAACTCAGACCACTCAAAGGTTCTCAGATGAAATATCGTGTGTACCCCACGATAGACTTTCGAGTTCATTGAGGCGCGCAACAGCATCACTTTGGCTGGCCCGATCACGGCATAAATCAGATAACTAGCGTCGCGGTCGAGGCTTGCCATGCAGGCAAAGAGAATCGCCGTAACAATCGCGAGACACGTCAAGAACCTCAGCGCCCACTCTGGAAAATTTTTCCACTCACAAAATTCTGCGCCAGATGCTGTAAAGCGATAGGCAAAATTCATGCGCTGATGGGTCATGCATACCGCAGGTGTAGATATCAAGGCGAAGACAAATACATGCGACAGCGCTCTCCAAGGCTCTTCTATAAACTCGGATGAAAAATACAAAACCAGCGCAATCGCTGACGCAATCATCAACATAACCAGCAATGCCAAGTTAGCAACCGTTGTATTGTAGTTCCTGGCCTTGATTCTCCAGCTCAGCAGTTCAGATTCATGTCCATACTTCCACGTCAGTTGAGACGGAAGCTCTCGTGGCGTGGCCCAGTGGCTCACCAGGGACTTCACGCGAGACAAGCCTTCTGAAACATTCATTTCGCCACCCCCTCTGGCATCAGAATGCTACGCCCTTTCAACTGACTGGAGACTACGTGGCAGTTCTGGAACCTGCTTTTCAAGTAACGCCAAGATAGTGTCAAACTCTCGCCGCCGCGCATACAGCGGCGCAGTGCTGATTTTACTGATGTTCAGATAGTTGTCATACCAAGCAAACTTCAAGCCGACCAATTTTTGCTTACGATCAACTTCCACCTCTGTAAACTCAGACCACTCAAAGGTTCTCAGATGAAATATCGTGTGTACCCCACGATAGACTTTCGAATTCATTGACGCACGCAACAGCATCACTTTGGCTGGCCCGATCACGGCATAAATCAGATAACCAGCGTCGCGGTCGAGGCTTGCCATGCAGGCAAAGAGAATCGCCGTAACAATCGCGAGACACGTCAAGAACCTCAGCGCCCACTCTGGAAAATTTTTCCACTCACAAAATTCTGCGCCAGACGCTGTAAAGCGGTAGGCAAAATTCATGCGCTGATGGGTCATGCACGAAACTGTAAATGCCATGAAACAGAAAAAAAACACGCAGGACAGTGTTCTCCAAGGCTGATCAGTACCTTCATAGACGTCATACATAATGAAGCACAATGCCAAGGTAAAAAAAAGCATGAAAACAAACATCCCATTAGCGACAGCGGTATTGTAGTTTCGCGCTTTTATCCTCCAACTCAGCAGCTCTGATTCACTTGCATACTTCCACGTCAGTTGCGGCGGAAGTTCTCGTGGCGTAGCCCAGTAGCTCAGCAGGGACCTCACTCCAAACAACCCTTCTGAAACCTTCATTTCGCCATCCCCTCTGGCTGGCACCTGAAACTTCACTCCGTAAATACTTACGTCTCCAAAACCTACTATTCAGTCATCCCTGTCTATGTGGCGAGCGACGCGAGGAACGTGTGGAAGCCGCTCTTCGAAAAAGGCCAGCAAATGATCAAACTCACGACGCTTCGCAAACAGCGGCGCGGTACTTAAAGAATCTTTGTTCATATAATCGTCATACCAGCAAAACTCCAAGCCGACCAACGTTTGTTTCTTATCGACCACCACCAACGTAAATCTCGACCACTCATAGGTTCTGTGATGAAATTCCGTCTGCAAGTCGCGATAGGCTTTCGAGTTCATTGAGGCACGCAACAGCATCACGTTGGCAGGCCCGATCACGGCATAAATCAGATAACTAGCGTCGCGGTCGAGGCTTGCCATGCAGGCAAAGAGAATCGCCGTAACAATCGCGAGACACGTCAAGAACCTCAGCGTCCACTCTGGAAAATTTTTCCATTCACAAAATTCTGCGCCAGATGCTGTAAAGCGGTAGGCAAAATTCATGCGCTGATGGGTCATGCATACCGCAGGGGTCGATATGAAAAAGAAAAATAGAACATAGATCAATATCTTCGAAAAACCAGGTTCGAATACTGAAGTAAAATATTGGTAAAGTGCGAGCCCAAAAACTATCGACAACATCACAACCAATAGGCCATTGGCGATGGTCGTATTATAGTTTCGAGCCTTGATCCTCCACCCCAGCAGCTCTGGTTCATGTGCATACTTCCACGTCAGTTGCGGCGGCAGTTCTCGTGGTGTGGCCCAGTTGTCCAGCAGGGACCTTACGCGAGACAACCCTTCTGAAGCCTTCATTTCGCCATCCCCTCTGGCACCTGAAGGTTCAACCCGTAGAGGCTGTGTTTCTCCAGCTTCTGGTCGTCAGGCAGCATGTCCGTGAACAGCGTATTTTGGCGCTCGGCCTCACGCAAATCGTCGCGTAGGGCCACGCGGAACATGTAGCCACGGGCGTCTGCGCGCTGATTGAGCGGTGATGGGTAATGCACCTCCAGCTCCAGCGCTGTATTGCTCTTGGGTGTCGCCACCCAGGCCTGCCATACGCGGTGTTGATCCTTGGCCTGATAGGCAAAGTCGCTCTGTAATTGCTGGCCACCGGCGGCCTCCGGCAGTTGTCCGGCCAACTCAGGATCAACCCAATGGCCGCGCAGAAAGTGCTCGTAGAGTGGGCTCTGCTGCTGCGGCGTGTGATAGACCGGCGAGCCTTCGCTGTCGATCACCACTGGTTGCAGCTGGACAATACTGCCTGCCAGGGTGGCGGGGAGCAGCAGTTGTACCCAGAACCCCAGGCAGCGCTGTGGCCCACGGTCCGGGTAGGTGTACACCGCCCGGGCCCAGACGCTGGGCCGCTGCAGGATCTCCAGCAAAGCCATCAGTTGGGTTTTATGGCCATCAATGCCAACCCAACTGTCCTCCGGTGCCTTGCCCCAGCTACAGCGGTACAACCAGAGGCGCAAGCCTTCGCGCTTGTACCGGTTGGCACGTGCAGAGAACAGTAAATAGGCCATACCGAGTGCGGCCAGAATCATGGTGACCGGTGAGGACATGATCCAGGCAAAGTTGAACCAGTAGCCTGCAATCGCTCCCGCAAGCTGAAAACTGGCAACGCCCGCCATTCCGAGCAGCGACAGACGCTTCCATTCCAGTGCTTCTTTTTCATCTTCATTGCTCGCCCCCGCAATATCCTTGGACACCTGCCACGCCTCAACACCCGCTGCAATTGCACCGAGCGCCGCCCAGGTCGCAGTTCGAGCAATCAGCCGCTTGGCGGTTTGCGCGAAGTTGATATTGCCTTGAGCCAGCCATGCCTTCGCGCCCGCCTTTGTAAGCTGCTTGATTTTTTCGCCCAACCGCGCAGACATCCCCTGCGCACGATTCCACGCCGGCCCCACGCACACGGCCATCATTGCGTTACCGGTATAGGCCGCATTGGCGGTCATCATCCGCAGTTCGCTGTTGTTGAACAGGCCGTCGGCACTCGCTTGTTCAAGGCTGTACAGGGTGTTCCAGACATTCAGCCCGACCAGCATCAGCGGCAGCGACTGGCCGAAGTGCTTGCCCATCCATTCGCGGCTGCGGGCGTTGAAGCGCTCGCGTTGTTGGCTTTTGAGGCGGTGCTGGGCCAGGGCCTCTTGCTGCCCGAGGTCGCCCAGTTGTTGGTGCAGGTGATCGACATGCACGTTCAGGCGGTTGACCGGGAACAGTGTGAACAGCAGTTGATGCGGCCGGCTGAAATGCAGGTCCTGCAGTTGCAGGGTCAAGCTGCGTAGCGCGGTGCGGGTCGCGGCCTGATCGTGAGGCGCGCCGGGACGTGTCAGCGTGCGCTGCTGGGCGTCGATCTGCCGTTGCAAGCCAAGGACCTGCTGCTGCCAGCCGCGGAATTGCGCCTTGAAGTCGGGGTTGAAGCGCAGTTGGGTAGCGTCAGAGGCCTGGGTCGAGATCAAGGCCTGAGTAGCCACCTGAGAGAGCACGTCCGTCGCGCTGGCGTAGGCCCGTTGCAGGGCCGGCGCCAGGGTCATGCTCAGGGTGTGCCAGGCCCCTTCGGCACTGCTGTTAGCCACCGTTACCAGGGTGTCGAACGCCTGCCGGGCCGTCGTGCTCAGCGCCTGGTAGGCCTTGCTCTGCTTGACCGAGGGCAGGTCGAGCACGCCTTTGAGTTCGTTCGCACGGGTGGCAACGCTGGTGACATCTGCCGGGTTGCCGGGGTCGACGGGGAGTGTGCTGCCATCGCCCTGGCTACGGCCATCGAGCAAGCCGGTGGTGGCGAAGTTGTGCGCGACCGTGCGTACCAGCGCGGCAATTTCCGGGTTGAAGTTGAACAGCGCCGTGCCCAGCAGGGTGCTCGGTTTCACCGCCTGCCGGCACAGCCAGTCCTGCCCGGCCTCGCCGCCGCCCAACAGGGTTGCTAGGCCTTCGGCAGTCTCCAGCAAGGCGCGGCTGTGGGCTGGGTGGCAGGTGTCGAAGAACAGGGTGTCGGCATTCGGTGCAAGCCGCTCCAGCCAGTTGAGCAGGTCGCGTTCGCTGCGCTGGGCATGGGCCTCAAGCTGGGCCGCCTGGGCCGTGGCCCGGCTCAGGAAGCCTTGCAGTTCATCGAAGTGGACGTCTTCGCGCCACAGGCGTTTGTCGCGCCACTCGGCCAGCGTGCGCCGCCAGGTACCGGGGTGCGGTAGTGTGCCCCAGCGCTGAATGAACTTCGCCTCGAGTGCCTCGATCTCCCAGCGCCACGTCCCTACCAGTACCGATTCGGGACCGTCAACCACGTCCCGACCCCGCTCGACGCCATCATTGGCCTTGAGCAACGTGTACAGGTCATCGGTGTAGGCACGGGTCAGTGCCGGGTCCTGGGCGACGTGCGCGGGTAGCAGCGGTGTGCAATCAAAGCCGCACAGTGCTTGCACCGCGGTGGCCGTTTGCAGTTTCTCCTGGTGCTCCTGCTCGAACAGTGCCTGTTCCAGGCGCCGCCCGGTGAGGTTCAGGCTCAGGTCGTCAACCAGCGCCAACGGGTCGTCGAGGGCGATGAACAGTGCCGTGTTCTGGTCTGGCACGTAGCCACGAATCAGCGCTTCCTCGAAATCCCGCTTGAACGGCCGGTCGGGGTCGGATGGGTCGGCATCGGTGGGCAGCGTGGTGCTGAGCAGGTTCGGTGCAGGCTGGTCCTGTACGCGGATATCGGCCACGCTCTGGCCCAGTTGCACCAGTGGCGCACCGTGGGCAACCTGGTAGGTGTCGCAGTAGTCCGGCAGGTCGAGGTCGCGCAACCAGGGCGTTTGCAGGCCACCGGAACGCATGGCCTCGCACAGCCGCCAGGTCCATTGCACCGGCGAAAAGGCCAGGCGCAAGATGCTGCGGCGGGGGTACAGTAGGTACGGCCGTGATTCGCCGGGGTTGGTTCGCAGGTCCTGGCCAATTTCCAATGCGGTCCAGGTGTGGCGGGTAAACATCCGCCCGATGACCTGGTATTCGTGGAAGGTCTTGTCGACGCTGTCCCAGACATACAACCAGCCGTCCCGCAGTTGGCGCAGGGTGTAACTGCGGGTTTTCAAGGTGGGCTGGAGTTTGGGTGCCCAGCCTTTGGGCAGTGGATGCGGGCCTTGTGCCTGGCCTTTTTCCGGGGACGCGTCAATCGCGTAGCGCACCGGGAAGATGGCAACCTCCGGGGACTTCATCGGGCAACAGCCGCGCCCCACCGGAACATCGTCAAAGGCTTGCCGGAGACGTACGTGCTCAAGTTCTGCCTGACTGGCTTCCTGATTCATGTTGCATCCTTGTCTAATTCGATTGCCAGGCAGTGGTCATCCAGCCGTCGCATGCGTTGATCCGCAGGCAGCCTGAGCGCCTCAGGGTTGTGCGCCAGCCAGCGTCGATAGGGGCTGTGGGGGGGCTCCGTAAAGTCATCGCCCCAGCGCAGGCTGTACTTCAGCCAAATCACCAGGCCCCGCTCTGTCGTCAGCCCCCAGGCCTCGCCGTCATCCAGGCGGGCGTCAAACCACTGCGCGAGGGTGCGTTGATCGCGCGCGGTCAACGATGGCGCAAAATACTGGACAAGCTGTGCATACAGCCGTTCGATAAACCGCCAGCGCCCGGCATTGCCCAGTGCTTCAAGCTGCGCGTGACTGAGCCGTGCGTGGTCATCCGCCCATGTCGGTGGCGCTGCTGTACGGACAAAGGTGCGCCAGCCAGTGGCATCGCACACCACCCAGGCATGATGGGGTTCGGGCACCTGCCAGGCATCGAGTGGCCCCAGCACCTCATCCAGATGCACGGCGGGGTAGCTGCCCAGCCAGAAGTGCGCGACCAACGGGTCGGCGAAACGCAACAGGCCAGTGCCGCCCAACGTATCGGGCGGCGCGATGAAATGGCGCAGATGCTCTGCCACCACCTTCATCGGCTGGGTGCTGTACAGCAGGCTGACGCTGTTGGCCCAGCCGTTGTCTGCAGTGCTCGCGTGCTGGAGGAGCGTTGAATGCGCGGGGGCCCTCACCAGTATCGGCCCCAGGTCCGACAACTCGGCCCAGCGCGTTCCGGCGTAAAGCGGTACAACCTCCAATGGTTCGTGATAACCCTGCAGCCTGGCCAGGGCTTCTGGCCTGAGCACGCCATCAATCAACAGGTAGTCAGCCGGGCGCTCTGAAATCATGCTTGCTGCGCCCGTGCTCGGGCCTGCTCACAGACCTCGCAGCGCGCTGGAGCGCCCGACAGCGCCTGCCGTTGTGCCTGTACCTGAGGCGCCGACAAGGCACTGACCACACCCGGCAACTGCGGGCTGGCGGGCATAGCGGCAACAGGCGCCCCGCCCAACTGAATGTCCGTGCTGCTGAAGATGCCGCCAGCGCTGATCAACACCTGCTGACCGCCGCCTCTCAGGGCCAGGCAGGCACCTGCATCGACCACCACAGAGCCCCCCGCCGTCAGGTGCACCTCCTGCCCCGCCTCGACCACCAACACCTGCCCGACCTGCGTATGACAATTGTTAGCCACTTGCCGGTAGTCGTTGGCCTTGAGATGTACCTTGCGGTCGCCACTGACACGGTGATGCTGCTCAGCATCCAGGACCGTGATGCAGTTGCCTTTCACGGTGGTCTTGCGCTCATGACCGATGTCCAGCCGGCTGTTGTGCTCGATCTTCTGTTCCATATCACGCTGGGCGCGCAGGTAGATCAGTTCCTGGCCCTTGCGATCCTCGATATGCAGTTCGTTGAAACCACTACCGTCCGGCGTACTGCGGCTGCGAAAGACGCTGCGGGTATTGCTTGCCGGCAATTCATGAGGCACGGGATTCATGCTGTTCGGTAGGCAACTGCTGACCAGCGGACGGTCCGGATCCCCCTCCAGGAAAGTGACCAGCACTTCCATGCCCACACGGGGAATGACGACACTGCCAAAATGGTCACCCGCCCACCCTGAGGCCACCCGCAGCCAGCAGCTGCTGTGGTCGTTGTTCTGGCCTTCACGGTCCCAGTGGAACTGCACCTTGATCCGGCCATAGGCATCGCAATAGATCTCTTCGCCTTTCGGGCCGGTCACCCGGGCGGTCTGGCTGCCCGGTATACGGGGTTTCGGATAGGCCTTCGGCGGGCGGTAAAACACATCACAGGGCGTGGCGGTAAAGTGGTTACGGTAACCTTGCGAGAACTCGCCCCCGTCGTCGTGGGTAACGTATTCCTCCAATACCTGGGGCTGCTTGCCTTCATGCTCAATTGAGGTCAGCAGCCATAGGCCGTTCCACGCCTTGCGCGGGTGCTCGGAGAGTTCCAGCAGATAGCCGCTGACCAGCGCAGGTTGATCGCTGTGGCCTTCGGCCTGACGGTAGTCGGCGCGGTGACGCTCCATGGTCCGCTGACTGAGCGGCTTGCCACGCTCGCCCGTCAGGAAGCCGCCGGGGTAGCTGTAGTCTTCCAGGTCCGGCTCTGGAAACAACGCATCCGCCGCAGCCTCGGCCTGCAGCACATAACTGGATTTCTCAAAGTCATAGTCGCGCAGTGCCGTCCGCCGAGTGCGGGCCTCCAAACGGACCTCGAAGCGATTGATCACCGGCTCATCGGCCACCATGCCGCTGTCCTGCTGGTAAGGCGTGGGCCGGCCGAGTTTGGGGAAGAAGGTCTGATGGTCGCTGAACACCACGACATGCCCCTCTGGGCCATGCGCAAAGCGGTAGCTCACGCCCTCCTCGTGGCATAGCCGCTGAATGAAGTACAGATCGGTCTCACCATACTGCACGCAGTATTCACGTGGTGAGGCGGTCTTCTCCAGGTGCATCTGGTAGCCGTTGCTGAGAATGCCGTGGTCTTTGAGCACCTGCGCGATGATCTGCTCCAGGGTGTGTTGCTGAAAGATCCGGTGGTTACGGCGCAACGCCAGGTAGGCCAGTTGCGGCACCAGCGTCAGGTGGTAGTGGGTCAGGCGTTTGCCGGACTCACCCCGTGCGATGCGAAACACCTGCCCGTGAATGCCTGCGCCCTGATCATTGAACGCCAGAAATGCCTGCCTGTGCAGCAGGTGCTCAAGCGCCAGATCGGCACGCTCACTGACCAGTTCCACCTCGAAGGCATAGGGTGTGCTGATGGCTTCCTGGCCATTGAACGCCAGCACCTGAAAGTCGTGGTCGACGTCGTTGAACGTCAGGCTGAACGCGGTTTGATTGGCGCAAGCGAACATCCGTTGTTCCTTTCGCAAGTTCAATAAGCAGGGCGCTTGCGCGTACGTAAA
Organism: Pseudomonas sp. TE3910; assembly: GCF_056279025.1. Lineage (NCBI taxonomy): Bacteria > Pseudomonadati > Pseudomonadota > Gammaproteobacteria > Pseudomonadales > Pseudomonadaceae > Pseudomonas > Pseudomonas sp. TE3910. The sequence goes on along the minus strand of NZ_JBWBQN010000001.1, from coordinate 4,708,273 downwards.
CGGCCCGAATTCAAGAAGGAAATAACGCTACCAGAGACGCTTCCAGAAGGATGTAGGACGCGTCTGAAAGTGCGTTCCAGCCACACCGCATGCCGCCTGTTTCCCGCGTGAGCTCACGGTCTGCGGTGGCATCACCACCACTGCCCTTGCCAACGCGGGCGCCAGAACGGCACACGGCTCAATACAGCCTGAAGGTCAGAAACGCTGATGGTTCGCCGTGAGGCATCCAACGCCAACGCGGTGCGCAGGGCCGACCAGCAATGCCTGGGCAGATTGTTCGGCGCACGCAGTGCTCGCTCCAGGCCCTCGGCGCAGGCCTGGGTTGCTGGCAAACGACGATAGGGATGCTTGCCCCCGGCCAACTCATACAGCACACAGGCCAGCGCAAACAGGTCGGAGCGGGCCGAAGGCGCTGCCCCTTCCAGCAATTCAGCGGCGGCATACCCTGGGGTCCAGGCGTTGAAACGGGTTCGACTCAAGCGTGCAAGGCCAGGCATCCCTTCCTCGGCGTGCCCAAGGCCAAAGTCGAAGAGCCGCGGACCATCGTCACAGAGCATCACATTGCTGGGCTTGAGATCACCGTGCACGACACCGCGCTGGTGTGCATGAGCCAGGGCATCGAGCAGCGGCAAGGCAATACTGCGCAATATGTGCCACGGCAGCCCCAGCGGATGCTCGCAAAGCAGCCTGTCCAGCGTCAGGCCCTGCATCAGCTCCATGCTGATAAAGGCACGCTGGCAATCGGTGTCGACTTCAAAGGTGTACAGGCGCACGACATTCAGATGGTGCAGGTGCCGGGTAAGCGCAAACTCGCTGTACAGCAGCGCCGCGCCATCCGGCGACTCGTCGAGGCTGTCCGCGAGAAACTTCAGCGCAACAGGGGGCGCAGGATCGCCGAACTGTTCATGCAGCAAGTCCCGCGCACGGTAGACACACCCCATGCCTCCAACACCGAGCAGGCGTTCGATGCGGTAACGCCCGGCAACCACATCAGGCAGCGCTTTGCCACGGATGCTGGCAGGCGCGCATTGAACCTGGCCGACAGGGGCAAAGCCCGAGTACAGGCTGGCGTCGCTCTCCGGTTCGCTCATCGACGGATCACCACGGCTGTCAGGTTGTCCTGAGCACTGCCACACAGCGCGGCCTCGAACAACCGTTTCAACGCCATATGCGGTGTAGAACGGCTTAGGGCACTGCCCAGCGTTTCACACTCCAGCGCCTGATAGAGGCCATCACTGCATAGCAGCAAGGTATCACCGGGATAGACAGTGAACTCGAGCATATCCAGCGTCAGTTGCGCCCGTGCACCAACGGCCTGAGTCAGGGCATTCGCCGACGGGTGGGCGCTGGCCTGCTCGGCACTCATCTGCTGCTGCTCAATCAGTTGCTGTTGCAGCGAATGGTCTCTGGACAACTGGTACAGACGCCGCTCTCGCCACAGGTAGCAGCGACTGTCGCCGGCCCAGATGCATGCCGCGCGGCTACCCTCAAGCATCAGGGCAACCACGGTACTGCCCATGATGCGCTCAGAGTGCCCCTCGGTAACCGTCAGTTCCTGGCTCAGGCGCCGGTTAATCCAATGCAGACACTGGCGTACCGCCTTGACCCGCTCATCAAGGCTCAGGGTCACCGGCAGATCGGCCAGGCTGGTGACGATCAGTTGGCTGGCCATGGCGCCGCGCTCGTAACCGCCCATGCCGTCGGCAACAACCCAGAGCCCCTGCGCGGGGCAATCGAGAAAGGCGTCTTCGTTGTGTTCACGCACCTTGCCAACCTCGGTGTGCCCCGCGCTACAACACGCCCTTTCAGACACCATCAGAGCTGCACCGGCATACGGAAGGTGCGCAACACGCCCATATCAAATGGATTCGGCGTACGTTGGCTCATCAACAGGTAATTGGCTCGCAGGCCGCCAACGTCGGCCTTGAGTACCAGCACATCACGGCCACTGAGGTACTCGGTCTGCATCAGGTCAAACAAGCGGAACAATGACCAAGGCCCCGTATTCTTCTCGATGCCGATCGGCCGTCCGACCGCGCGTTCGAGCACCAGGCTGCTGCGTCCATCCTGCGCATCGGTTGGCCAACTGAATGCCGTTGGCACGATGGGGCCATGGCGGTACTCGACAACCTGATGACCAAAGCGGAACTCGGCCCGGCTCACCGACGGATCAAGGGTGTAGGGTTCAAGCTTGAACTGAACTTCGGGCTCGTTCGGGTTGTGGGCAAAAAAGCTCTGTCGAATGACCTGAAGCGCAGCCATCTGGTCCAGATAGGCATTGGACGCAGGCAAGCTCTGGCCATCGATACTGCGTAGGCGATAGCGCCCCGGATCACCACTGACGAAGGGCCGCATGTAGGTCTCGAAGAAGCGCTCGGCAATCCCCTGGGCTTTGAAGAACTCGCGAAAGTCCACCAACGCGACATCACTGGCACTGTGGGCGTCAAAGGGATAACGCTTGTGGACAGCCTTGCGGTAGAAGCTGTACAGCTCGCTCTGGTAGCGCTGATTCAAGTAGCGGTAGGTATCGTCAAGCACCAGACGCCAGCTGTCCTCGGCCAGTACACTGAACCAGGCACTGACCGGGCGCGGCAAACGCCCCGACGCGTTGCGCAAACTGCTCAAGGCATCGCGCTGGCCAATCATGCGGGCCTTGGCCATGTCGAATGCCGCTTGCTCAGGGGCACTGGCGCGGGCCAGGCTGGCCAGTTGCAACTGCACATCGTTAAGGGCTTGCAAGGCTGGCGTCAGGTCGCCAGCCGGGCCATTGCTGCTATCAAGCAGCCGGTGCAGAGGTTCGAAGCGCCGCTGCAGCGCCTGTTTCGCCGTGTCCGGCAACGCCTTGGCCAACGCGCCCTGGGCCTGGCCTGCTGCAGCGACAGTCAGCTTGCCCAACGCACCCGCCTTGTCGCCCACACGGTCGGCAGGCGTCGGTAGGCTGCCCAGCGTGTCTGCAACCAATGCAAAGCGGGTGTTTTCTCGGACTTCTTGCAGCAATAGCAGCACCGGCGAATTGGCCGAAATCAGCCCGGCCAGCAACTCGGCGGCTTCGCCAGCATCGTTCGAGGGCCGTAACGCCACCCGGCCGAGCGCATCCCCCCAAAAGTTGGCATAGTCACGGAAGTAGCGCTGCTCAAGCTCGACCATCAGCCGCCGCAGGTCCATGGCGCTGATATCACTGCCCTCACCCAACACCCAATTGTCCCGCAGGATATCGGTCACCAGGTTAACGCCCTGAGGCGCAAAGTACTGCTGATAACCCTGCTGGGTGTAGAAGCCCGGTATCGCATGGTCCGCGCCAACAAACAAACCGCCCTGTGAACCCAGGTGCTGGCTTAAGCGATAGTCCGGCATGCTCCGAGCCTGCTCGCGCAGCACGCGGTAGACCACATTGGCCAACGACTCGCCACGCAACACATGGCGCGCTTGACCAACCAGCGTGTCGTTGAGCGGGTAACTGAATGGCCGGGCCAACAAACGCTGCAAATGAGCATTGAGGCCTTGCTGAAGCGCCGTGTTGCCGGAATAACGCACAGACCATTGCGACGCCAGCCATTGTTCGAGCCACGCGGCATCGCGACGCGTCGTCAGGTTCAGCATCAGGTAGGCACGCAGATTGTTGAGCAAGCGTGTGCGGTCCTTCAGGCTGCCACGAATCTGCCCTTCAAGTTGCGCTGCCAGCCAAGGCAGCAACCGTTCCTCCAGCTCACGCTCATATGCAGCATCGAGCAGTGGTTTGCTGGCGCGGCCCTGATACAACCCAGTACGTTCAAAGGGTGAGACCTGCGCAGCCTCAGGGAATACCTCGGTTGCCGCAAAGCGCAGGTCAAGCGCCTTGAGCAAGGTTGCCGGGTCATTCGCAGCCAGCGCCTGTGAATCCTGTGCAGCCGATTGCCTGGCCAGTTCACGCAGGTGTTCAAAACGCTCGTGGTTGGCCGAAAAACCATTGCTCCACAGCAGCCCGAGCCCGACCAGCACCGCCAACGCGGCGAGGTAAACCGCCCGTTGTCCCCAATGAATACGACGGCGCTCACGCGAGTCCAATCCTGCAAGATCGGCTTCGGGAAAAATGACCTTGCTGAACAAATGATGGATAAACCATGAACGCCCCATGGAGGCAGCAGCTGTCGAATTGACTGGCACGTGCTGGTTTGCATGAGCACTCGGCTGGGCCGGAGCGGTTGCAGCGCTGGTCAGGTAAAAGCCGCGCAAGGGGATAGCAAGCTGATAGCGATTACCGCCAAAGGCCTTCTGAACGAACTCGCACAACCCATCCCCCAGTGCCCCCAACTGATTGGGGAAGTCGAGAATCAACCCGCGCTGCTCGATATCACGCTCCAGGTGCACTCGCTGAATCACCTGGCTGTTCAACCGGTGCAGTAGCGCTTCAAACTCCCCACGCAGTACCCCTGCATCGTTTCCGTCCTGATCGGCGCGCAGTGTACTCCCCAGCACCTGCTGGCTTTCCTCGTGGGTCAACTGACTAAAAAAGGCGTCGAAGCCGGGTAGCAGATCAGCCTTGGTCAGGACCAGATAGACCGGAAAGTCGACCTGCAGCCGTTGATGTATCTCATGAAGTCGACCACGCACCTGTTGCACGGCGGTCGTGAAGTTATCTCTGTCAACGCTCAGCAATAGGCCCACAGGCACCGTCACGACCACGCCATTAAGTGGACGATTACGCCGGCGGTTACGTAGCAGGCCAAGCAAGGTAGACCAGGCACCGCCATCGACAGCAGCCTTGGATTGCTCCAGATAGCGCCCGCTGGTATCAATCAGAATGCCGTGATCGGCAAAGTACCAGTCGCAGTGCGGGGTGCTGGTGACATCGCCATTGGCCTTACGGTCAAAGGTGTTGAGAGGAAACTCAAGCCCCGAAAGCTCCAACAGGCTGGTCTTGCCGCTGGCCGTGGGACCGATGAGCAAGTACCAAGGCAAATCGTTGCGCCATCGTTCGCTACGGCCACGGTAGAGGCTTGACGCTTTCAAGGTGCGCAACGCCTGCTTGAAACGGCGGACGACTTCACGCCGCTGCGCATCCATCGCCTCGCGGCTGCTGCGACGTGCCTCGGAATCTTCGAGGGTTTCGGCCAATTGCTTGCGTACGCTGGCGCGCCAATTGCTGAAGACCAGCCCCAGCCCCCACAACAGAAACAACACACTGATGCTCAGCAGACGGGACGTCGCAGGTGCCCAGAGTTTGTAGTCATCAACCGCCAACAGTGGCCCGACAAACCACACCAGCAGCGCCAGGCACAGCACCAGCAAAAGCGACCAGACCCAGGTCCTGGACAACCAGGTACGTATGTTCTCGAAAAAGGTTTTCATGGCATGTCTCTGTATGGCGGTTGAAGCTGAACCGCTGCCGAGTCCGTCGGCAAATAAGGCTGCAGCGCGCGCTCACGCTGTTCGCCGAGTACCCAGGCAAATCCCGAGTACATCACCCCAAGGCTGACCAAGGTGAACATCGCGACCATCCAGGTCGGTACGATGCGCACCAGATTTCGCCGCTGGGTACCCAAGCCTTTCCATTGCGGCGACAGTTCGCGCGGTACATCGCCTCGCAACTGACGGATACGCTGGTACAGGTCATCGCGAATGCCATCGAGCCCCTGCATGCCGCGGTCGGCCACTCGGTACTTGCCCTCAAACCCGAGCGCCAGGCAGAGGTACATCAACTCCAGCATCTGCAAATGTCCGGCAGCCGCTTTCAACGACTGTTCAAGCAGCCAGAAGAACTTCTCGCCACCGAAGGTTTCGTTATGGAAAGTGCTGAGCAGGCTCTTCTGAGACCAGTCGCTATTAACGCCCCACGACGTCGTGACCACTGCTTCGTCGGCCACCGTGCACAGCACATAAGAGGCCATCGAGACCTGACGGCTTTCCACCCCAAGCTGACCCGCACGCTGCTCAAAGGCAGTGACATGGTTCTGCAGGCGTTTGTTAAGTAATGTGAGCTCTTCGCCAATACGGCTCTGTTTGATCCTGATGACCTCGGACAGCAGCTCGGAGGCCGCAGCAACCAACGTGTTGATACTCAGGGTAAAACTGTGGGTTGGGCGCGCAGTGGCGCTGAACACCAGCCGATCAGCAAGCGCCTCGACACGTACCGCGCCTGCCTGGTCGGTCAATGGTGCCCCCTCTGGCAGGCTGCCATTGTGGGAACTGGCAAGAACGGTCAAGTCCTGATAACGGTGCTTTTCTTCAGACATACCGTTCAATTCCTGATCGCCCAGAAAGCCAGTTCAAGTTCGGCAAACTCACCCGACACATGGAAGGCGAAACCACCCGAGCTCTCCAGCTGGGAACGCTCTTCAACACTCAGTTCCAGGATGAAATAGCTCTTGTTGGCGTGAAACGGAATTTGCCGTGGGGCCACCGGCAACGGCCTGACCTTGATACCCGGCAGGTGCAGGTTGACCAATTGTCGAATCTGCTCCACGGCGCCGACCTTGAGGTGTGCAGGCAAACGCTGGCGCAGTTCGTCACCGTCACAATGGGCACTGGCAGCCAGCACAAACGAGGCCGAGTCCAGTAGCGTAGGGTCATTCAGTGGGGAGACCAGAACACCGTATTGGCGCACTTGCAGCTCAAGTTCGATGGCATGCTGCTCAAGCACCATCGACAGCACCTGACGGATGGCATTCATCACGCTGCGAAAGCTGGAGCCCTGGTCACTGTGCTGATAGCGGCTGTCCAGGTGCGGGCGTTTGTGCTCACTGGAGAAGGTTGCAAGGTCCCCGAGCATCGCCAGTAGCGTGCGGTACAAGACCTCAGGATGCACCTGCTCAATATCCAGAAAGTGACGCAACACCAACTCGGTTCGGTTGATTAACTGCAGCATCATGAAGTCCCCCACCTCGGCGCCGCCCACCTTGCCGTTAGAGCGGATCCGCTCCGCCAGGGCGTCCCCTCGATGGGCCAACAGGCTGATGACTTCCTTCAGGCAGGACAACAAATAGCCAGACGCCTGGGCATTGATGAAGGTCGGAACAAAGTCCTCTGCAAGCGTGATGGCTCCATCCGCCGAGGTGTCGAACACTTCGCATATTTTCAATTTCACATAGGCCTGATCGCTCTGTTGCTCACCCAGCAACAAGCGAAAATCCGGACGTGCGCAACTGATCACCCGGCTGGAATCAGCACCGGCATTGGAGTCTGCGACCTCGGTTTCGTAGTGGGTGTAACGCGCCAGCACATCGGATTGTTCCGGCCGGCGCGCCTCGATGTGATGACCCGTGATCAATGGCAATGCCAGGTAGACCGGCGTATTACCCGTACTGGGTGGAACATCGAGCACCAACGGCTGCCCCTCGCCCCCCAGTTCAAACAGACTGCCATCCGGCAAGATGCCGGACGCCTGGCTAATCGCCAGCTTCCCCATCTTGAGAAACTGCTGGTCGATCTCCAATCGCAAAAATCCCCACATGTAACTGCCCAGCAGGTGGGTTCGGCTTCTCATTTGATAGTCGTAGTAACGGTCGTTGTGCTGAAGGTGCTGCGGGCGCAGCAACATGCCTTCCTGCCAAATGACTTTGTCCCTGTTCATGATCAGTTATCCGTGCTTGCTAATGGGTCGTTACGGGAGCGAATACCTGCCTGAGCAAGCACCAGCTCAACCTCGGTCAAGGCCTCTGGCGCGAGAGGAACCACGTAACTCCAGCGGGCTTGCGACAAGTCGCGGTAAGCCGCCACCACGCCGACATAGCGACTGCCCTGTTCGACACTGAGCTTGAGCTCAATGGATTCCCCCGGACGCAGCTCCAGCTCTTCACTGGCCAACAAGTCCACCGCCAGGCTTTCCTTGGCACGCTCGTAGAGGCTGAAAAAATCCGCGTTCTCAAACGCCACCGGATGTTTGAGCGCCATCAGGCGTACGACGATCGGCGACGGGCGTCCGTGGAGGTCTGGGTTGAGCTGATCGCTGGCGGTCAGCTTCAGGTTCAGCTTGGTCAGGTTCGAATACGGCGAGAGCGATGCACAACCTGCCAACAGCAGCAGTGCCGTCAACGCGGCAATCGTCTTGAAGCATGAAGTCAAGCGAGGCATAAGCATCATCCTTGGTGTGGGTGATGGAGGGTGGTGATCAGGCGGACCTGCTCTTCGTAGGCACGGGCGAAGTCTCGCGCCAGCAAGCGTTCACTCCACTCGTCATCTCGACACAGCGCATGGTGGTAACGCTCAAAAGCTTTCCAGCGACTGAACGCAGTCGCAAACAGTGACTGATGCCCCTCACGCTCGAAACACAAGGTCAGCTGTTGGGGCGAAAAATGCTGAAGGGCGCCACGCAATGCCGCTCGCGTTGCCCCAAGCAACGCCACCTGATGTGCTTGCAGTTCGCGAAACGCAAACGCCAGCGCCTGGTCAGCAGGCAGTTGCCCTGGCGTTCCCGGTGACAGCATGAGGCTCAACGCGCCACTGGCATCCGCGGTGTGCTTGAGCGGATTACGGCTGGCCCCCTCCGTGGTCACAGCCAGGCGCAGCTCTCGCTTCAACGTACTGCGCGTATGCAAGCCCTGCTGGATACCGTCGATACTCTGCTTGAACAGCGCCGCAACCTTGAGCGCCAGCGCCTCCCGGCCCGAGTCATCGAGCGCGTTGACATCAACGCCCAGAGCAACGCCAAACTGCGTCCAGAACCCTTCGCTACGCACCTCTGGAGTGAGCGGTAGCTCCTCACGAGCGGCCATGTCCTGCGGCGCCTGAAGCGTCGGTACATGCAGATGCTCATGCGTGATGGAGGCATAGTCCGCACCCGGATGCACCGGATAAGACACGGCCGATCCCTCGTCTAGCCGTTGAAATTCTGCATAGATCTGGTCGTCGTCATCGTCGGAGCCAGACAGATCGAAACCGAACAATGCCCCCTGTGGAATGTGATTGTCTGCCTGCGGGGGACGCTCAGTCGGCTTGGGGTCGTCAACATCAGCACCCACCAGGGTTGCACGGAGCTCGACGTCACCCACGACATACGTAAAACCATGCTCGATCGGTAGCGACTCGCCCGCGCGCAAGCGCTGGCCAGTGTCCTTGACCAACGTGCCATTGGTGCTGATATCGATCAGCATGAACTTACCGTTATCGAACGTGATCAGCGCGTGCTGCTTTGATAACGTCAACGCAGCACACGAAAGGGGCCAGTAACAATTCACACCCCGTCCGATCACACCGCCGAACGCCCCAAAGGTTCTACTGCAAGAGACTCCAGCGGCAGGCTGGGGTGGATTCAGCCAATCGAAAATCAGTTCCATGATGAGGCTCCTTGCGATCACTTGCCGCGATTGAATGCCTGCGGGTCACCCAACGGGCGATACGCGTTGTCATTGAATTTGTAGTTACCGCTGCAGCCGCCCAGAACAATCAGGACCAGCAACACCGGTGGCCAGTGACGAACAGACATCAGAAAATCTCCTTGAAAAAAGCGTGCAGAACCCCTGTCCTTTCAGGGCTACCGGAAAGAAAAAAGGCGTAAAAAGGTCATGTGCTGCTAACCGTCAAAACCGCCCTGCGGGATGCTCAAGCGTCCGAGTCGATACAACAGGGTGCGGCGTGGCAGGCCGAGTTCGCGTGCCACCAGGGTTTGGTTACCGCCATGCTTGCGCAGGCAATCAAGCAACAATGTGCGCTCAACCTGCTCCAGGCATTCACGCAGGCTACGGGCAGGCGCCTGCGGCAACGTGTCGGTAGTCAAGGTGAAGTGCTCGCTGCACAGTTCACCGCCGTCGCACAGCAATACGGCCCGTTCGACCAGGCCCTTGAGCTCTCTGACGTTGCCCGGAAAGCTGTATCCGCCAAGGCGTTCAAATGCCGCATCCGACCATTTCAGTGGCTCACGCTGCAGGAATGCGCAGGCCTTGTCAGCGAAGTGCAAAGCCAGCTCACGCAAATCACCTTCGCGTTGGCGCAAGGCCGGTAGCGTGATTGGAAACTGCGCCAGGCGGTAATAGAGGTCTTCACGAAACGCCCCTTCACGAACCCGTGCCAATAGATCACGGTGGGTCGCGGCAATGATCCGCACGTCGATCCGTTGCGTCTGATTGGCCCCCAACGGACGAATCTCGCCTTCCTGCAATACGCGCAGCAACTTGGCCTGAAGGGTGAGCGGCATGTCGCCAATTTCATCCAGCAGCAAGGTGCCGCCATTAGCAGCCTCGAACAGCCCTACCCGGTCACTGTTGGCACCGGAAAACGCGCCCTTGCGATAACCGAACAGTTCACTCTCCAGCAGTTGCTCCGGAAGCGCCGCACAATTCTGCGCGACAAAGGCCTTTGATCGGCGCGGGCCATAATCATGAATTGCCCGTGCCACCACATCTTTTCCGGTACCCGTCTCGCCTTGTAGCAATACGGTATATGGGGTGTGCAACACCTTGCTGATCAACTGATAGGTCTGGCGCATTCCGGCACTCTTGCCGATCAGGCCATAAGCACCCGAACAGATCACCGGCTCTGATGCCGGTGGCACATCACTGGAGGACCACAGGCGCCGTTGCAATAGATGCAACTGGCCGAGCACAAAGCGCCCAAGGACGCTCAGGGAACAGGCAAAGCCCTGCAGATCGACAGGCCTGCAACTGGCACACAGCAGAACGCCTGCAACGGCCTGCTGGCGATTGCTCAGCGGCACACACAACAACGAGCGCCATGCCTTGGCGTGCCGTGGAAGAAAACTGATTTCATGGATGCCACCGCTCAGGTCGCTGATACTGACCTCTCGGTTTTGGCACAGCGCAAACTGCAACAATTGCTCACCGTTGTAGTCTGCAGGCAACGTGGCCATTTCCCGAGGCTGGAGTACACCGTCCAGCCACTCTGCACTCAGCCCTAATGTGGTATGAGTGGCATCAAGCAGGTACAACTGGCTCAACTCACAACCACTGAGCGAAGCGGTGGCCCGGACGAAATCGGCCAACAACGCACCTTCGTCTGTCACACGCGACAAGCTGGCAAACTGCGCCAGCACCGCCTCGGCATAGATCAAGGGTTGCGCTACTCGCGTAAACATCTGCGCGCCCTCAGACAAACTCACACACCACGCCTGCGCTATTGTCGAACGTCGCATGCACCCGTGAGAGACGTTCACCTGTGGCCATCGACGCCAGCAGACGGTCGGCCACGTGCGGCAACAGGTGCCGGTCAAGCAGGTGATCAATCAAGCGCGCACCGCTATCACTCTCGGTACAGCGCTCAGCCAGGTGATCCACCAGGCAAGGGCTGTAGCTGAACGTCAATTGCCGCCTGGTTAAACGCTCGCCCAGGTACTGCAGCTTGATTTCAATCAGCTCACGAAGCACCGTTGCGTCCATCGGGTAGTACGGCACCACACGCATGCGCGCGAGCAACGCCGGCTTGAAGTGCTGACTGAGTGTTGGCCGAATGGCGTCTTCCAGCGCCTCGGCAGTAGGCCGCTCGCCGTGCAGACAGAGTGCACTGATACGCTCGCTGGCCAGGTTCGAGGTCATCAGAATCAGGGTGTTGCGAAAATCGATTTCGCGCCCCTCACCATCATTGGCAACGCCCTTGTCGAAGATCTGATAGAACAGATTCAAGACATCGGGGTCGGCCTTTTCGACTTCATCGAGCAGCACCACCGAATAAGGCTTCTGTCGCACAGCTTCGGTGAGCATGCCCCCCTCGCCATACCCCACGTAACCTGGCGGCGCTCCGATCAGACGCGAAACCGTGTGTTTTTCCTGAAACTCGGACATGTTGATGGTGGTGATGAACCGTTCGCCGCCGTACAACAGGTCGGCCAGCGCCAATGCAGTCTCAGTCTTGCCGACACCACTGGGCCCCACCAGCAAAAACACCCCTGCCGGTGCATCGGGTTTGTTCAACCCTGCAGCAGTGGCACGCATGGCACGGTCCAATGCCTGTACGGCCTGCTCCTGGCCACGAATGCGTGCTCGCAGGTCAGTGGCAAAACGAGCGACCTTGGCGTTGTGCTCCCAGGCCAGTTGTGCCAACGGTACGCCCGTCCAGGCGCTGATCACTTCCGCCACCAAACGAGGGCACACCTCAAAGCTGACCAGGCGTTCTTGAGCCTGAGCCTCACACAACGCCTGGTGGGTATCATGAAGTAGCGTTTCCAGCGCCTCGATGCTGTGTTGCTCCGCGGCGGCGTCCTGAGCTTGCTCGTGCATACCGATTTCGCGAGCCTCGGCTAATCGCTGGCGCAGCTCCAGAAGCCGTTCGGCCAGGCTGCGCTGCTCATGCCAACGCTCCGCCAATACCTGCTGTTCTTCGTCCACTTCTGCCAGATGTACCCGCAATGCGTCCAGAGCCGACTGCTCAACAAGCAACCCTGCTTCGGCATCGCGGCGCAACGCCTGATACTGTCGCTTGCCTTCGGCCAGCTTGCCGCGCAAGTGTTCCAGGCGCTCTGGCGCTGCGGCCAAACTGATCCGAACCCTCGCACACGCGGTATCGAGTACATCGACGGCCTTGTCCGGCAACTGTCGGCCGGCCAGGTAACGGGCCGACAATTCAGCGGCAGCCACCACGGCATCATCACGCAGGTAGATGCCGTGGCTTTTCTCATAGACCTGCGCCAGCCCACGCAGAATGGTCACCGCCTCGCTGACCGTTGGTTCATGCAATTGCACCGGCTGAAATCGCCGTGCCAGGGCGGGGTCTTTTTCAAAGTATTTTTTGTACTCGACCCAGGTAGTCGCTGCGATGGTGCGCAACTCTCCCCTGGCCAACGCAGGCTTGAGCAGATTGGCAGCGTCCGCCCCACCTGCATTGCCACCGGCACCAATCAGCGTGTGGGCTTCATCGATGAACAGAATGATCGGTTTCGGCGAAGCCTTGACCTCATCGATCACCCCCTTGAGGCGGCGTTCGAATTCGCCTTTGATACTCGCTCCGGCTTGCAGCAGGCCCATATCAAGCGACAGCAGTTCAACCCCCTGGAGCGCCGCTGGCACCTCTTGGGCAACAATGCGCGAAGCCAGTCCCTCCACGATGGCCGTCTTGCCGACGCCAGCCTCACCGACCACGATTGGATTGTTCTTGCGACGCCTGGCGAGGATATCGACCATCTGGCGAATCGCAGTATCGCGACACAAGACCGGGTCAAGCGTGCCGTCACGCGCCTGCTGCGTCAGGTTATGGGTGAAACGCTGCAATAGCGACTCACCCTGAACACCGGTTTTTTCATGGGTAGTGGTGACCTGTTGCGACAGGGCGAATGACTTCAGCCGCTCAACGTTCAACCTGGCCAGCAAAGGCTGATAGCGGCTACCGGCATAACGTAGCGGGTTGCGCACCAAAGCGAGAATCAGTGCGGCCTGCTCGACCTGGCTCTGCCCCAGATCCAGGTTTGCCACAAGCAAGGCGTCCTGCAGCCATTGCACCAGTTCAGGAGCGAACACAGGATTACGCGAAGCACTGTGCTCGGCCTGCACCTGTAACACGGCACTCAGCTCACCCGCTTCGACTTCAGCGTCTCTCAACGCTCGTGCAAGCAAGCCGTGCGGACGCTCCAGCAACCCCAATAGCAAGTCTTCAACCAGAACCTTGCTACCACCACGGGAGACACAACACTCAGCCGCGCATTCAAGGTCTCGGCGGGTTTCGGTGTCCAGGGCCTGGATGAGTTGTTGCAGATCTACGTTAATCATGAGCCTCTGTCCTTAATGAGTTTTGCTGCCCAGGGTGACCACGCCGTCAGCGTGTTCAGGCCCCAGCCAGCTGGTCCAGCCCAGGTGGCAGACGTTCGATTCACCGATACGCAGTTCGCGGATTTCCTCCTGGCGCAGCACCAGGCGGATGTCGTAATCCAATGGGTCACGCAGCGTGAACCTCACCAGCGCGCACAATGGCTGGTAGCCGGCGCCGATCGGCAGGAACTCGTGGAAGCGTGTCCAGTCGAGCTGACGGATATGGATACGAAACTTGCCACTGTGGTCGCGTACCGATTCGCCAAGAACCAGGTCTTCGTCGAACCGGCTATTGCATCGGCCAAGGCCATTACGCTGCTCGTCGAGAACGTCGACCCGGCGCTCGATGCATTGCTCGATCACCAGATGCGCATGCTTGAAGTAGTAACGCAGTACCGACTCGATCAATGCAGCAGAGTGCGCCCGCAAGCTGAGGAGGCCGAGGTAAGGTAACAAGCGCTTCCAGTTCAGCTCCCGCGCCTCGCGAATATCCCTGCCTCCCAGACCGATCAGGGCGAACAATTGCTCGGAAAACGGATCAAGCGCACCACTCTTGAAACTCGCCCGATAGCGGTACTTGCGCCAGATGGGCAACATCAACCGCTGCAGGCGATCATGAAAGAGGTCAAGAAAGTGGCGGGTCGCGTTACCCTCTTCACCATCACCCAGTGCCTGCTCACCGTAAAATGCAGGCAGCGGCGAACCGGAACCAAAGAGGCTGATCAGGTTGAACCGTAAACGTGCGCGCAGCTTTCCGTGCTCGTAAAAGAACACCACTTGTTCGACGTCACTGCCGGGAAAACCCAGGCTTGGATTGGCCTGAAACTCCATCTGTTCGTAGAGCTCGTCGTCGCTCAGTTCTGGGTGATACTCCCGCAGCCGGTCGATCACCAACAACACAGCCTGGAACAGCGAGTACTCTCGAATTACCCGGCTCAATCCGGTTAAAGCGGGGGCTGTAACCCCATTCGCGGTATCCATTGGTACACCTCTCCTTGTGTACTTTTCACTCGTAACTCGTGGTACGAATTGAGACTGGCGTAAAGCGCAAAGAACTCGTTCAGCACCGAGGCGAAAACAAAGAGATCGCCCTCGCCGATGTAACCCTCCGGGTCAATGGTCAGTTCAGTACGCAAGCCACGCAGAGGCAGCCCACGGTGTAACCTGTCCACCGGCTGATGACGAATCGACTTGAGCCCTCCCAGCAGCCGCTTGCTGACCTTTTCTGCATGCTGGTCGTAGTAACGCGGCAAATCGTAGGTTTCGAGAATCACCTTGAGCGCATCGACGTTGGCGAGCGACAAGTAGTTGAGCGACATGTTGCTGATCAACTTCCAGAGGAAATCGCGATTCAACGGGGGCGCAAAACTTGAGGTCGTAGGTGTGATGTTGCGGAAGTTGAGAAACTCGGGTGTCCCTTCACAGGTCAGGCAAATGTCCCCCAACTTGAGGCGACGCGGCAGGTTCTGGTTGGTACAGGTCAGCTCGATGGACAGTGTTTCCTGCACTTCAGCCTGACGAATGGCAAAGCTCAGGTAAGTATCCAGCCCCTCATGCAGCAGCGACGACCGCTGCCGAACACTGTAGTGCGGGCGGCTCTGAGGTACGTCGAAACTGGCGTCATGCTCGAACGACTCAAACAGCACATAGTCCCGATAACCGACACCTCCGGTACTCCAGCCCGCCACACGGTCGACCGAAAACACCCCACAGTGCTCAAGGTCATAGCTGGCCGGCAACAACAGGTACTCGTCCTCCTTGCCATCAAGACGAATCGGCAATGCATCGTGGTCAAACAGGTTGGCGATGGGCGTACAGTAGAGCTTCACATTGTCCAGGGTCGGTCGCAGACGCTGGATACCACTCTTGCGAATATCGAAACGCAACTCCAGGCCTCGCGTCTGTGCCAACAGCTCCTGCGGTAGCGTCTGCAGCACCTCAAGACCATCGAGGTCAACAAACAGGAACTTGTCCTGGAATGCAAAATACTCCTGCAAATAGCGATAGCCACGAAAGGTATTCAGCGGATAGGGAATCAGTGCCTCTTCTTCGGCAAACCCTACGGGCTGCACCCGGTCACCGGGTAATTTAAGGTTCAATTCGCCAGCGGCATTGACCAGCGGTTGACCATCACTGTCCAGCGGTACCAGTTCGATATGGTCCAGGTTGCGCAACAGGCTCAGGTAGAGCATCTGGGCGATGTAACGATCATCACCGGTCAGGAACAGCCGCAGCTGCCTCAGGTTCAACTCGCCGACATGCCCCTCGCTGCTCATCTCCAGGCGCAAGCCCAACAGCGCTCCATCACCCTTGACCGAGTAGTTCAATGCACTCAGTTTCAGCGGCAGGACATCGGTTGGGTAACACGTGCGAAAGCGGCATTGCACGCCGTCGACGGGAAGACTTTTCACCCCCGTGTGACGTTCGACCCGAAACGCCGGACCGGGCCGCTCCATGGGCTCGAACTGCAAAATGCTGAAGGCCGGTAGCGGCCGCATGTAGTTCGGCCACAGCAGGTGCATCAAGGAGTGACTGAGTTCCGGAAGCTCGTCATCAAGCTTCTGACGCAAACGCCCAGTAAGAAACGCGAACCCTTCAAGCAAACGCTCTACATCCGGATCCCGCCCGGCCTGCCCCAGAAAAGGCGCCAACGCCGGACTACGGTCGGCGAAACGGCGCCCCAACTGGCGCAATGCTGTCAGTTCACTCTGGTAGTAATGGTTAAAGGCCATGATCTACCCGCCTTTCAGCCTGCTGTGCGAGGACCGCAACACGTGGCGCATACACGACAGTCCTTCTCAAAAGCTTTTCATCCATGATCACGTCACGCTCACTTGTCCGCCGCCATTGATGTGCGCGGAGAAACTGGCCTGCCGCTTGACGCCATCTACGTCAAGCAGCCCTTCAATACTGAAGGACAGCTTGAGTTGATCGTGACAACGCGGCTGGGACACAACACGCACGCAGGAGAGACGCGGTTCATAGGCCTCGATAAAACGCTCGATGGCGCTACGGGCCTGGCTCAGAGCATCGTGCAAACTCAGGCGCATGTCGTTCAGATCAGGGAGGCCATAATCGGATAGCGTTTGCACACTGCCCGCACGGGTACTGAGCATCTTCGCCAGATGGGTGGCCACTGAAGCGGTGACACACGCTTCACGGCTCCAGCCGATGCGCTTGTCAGCCTCACCACTCAACCGCTCAAAAAGGCTGCCGTTTCCATTCATGGCCCGAACCCCGGTTACTCTTTGTCCAGCTTGCCAACCAGCGACAACGTGAAGTCAGCCCCCATGTACTTGAAGTGCGGGCGCACATTCAGACTCACGCGGTACCAGCCCGGCTCACCCTCCACATCGCTGACGATGATCTGGGCTGCTCGCAACGGGCGGCGACCACGCACTTCAGCGCTGGGGTTCTCCTGGTCGGCGACGTATTGGCGAATCCACTTGTTGAGCTCCAGCTCAAGGTCGGTGCGTTCCTTCCACGAACCAATCTGCTCGCGCTGCAGTACCTTCAGGTAGTGGGCCAGGCGATTGACGATCATCATGTATGGCAGCTGGGTGCCGAGCTTGTAGTTCAACTCGGCCGTCTTGCCTTCGGCGCTGATGCCGAAAAATTTCGGTTTCTGCACCGAACTAGCAGAGAAAAATGCGGCGTTGTCGCTGCCCTTGCGCATGGTCAGGGAAATGAAGCCTTCCTCGGCCAACTCATATTCGCGACGGTCAGACACCAGCACTTCGGTGGGGATCTTGGTCTCGATCTCGCCCATGCTTTCAAAGTGGTGCAATGGAAGGTCCTCCACTGCGCCACCGCTTTGCGGGCCGATGATGTTCGGGCACCAGCGGAACTTGGCAAAACTGTCAGTCAGCTTGGTGCCAAAGGCATAAGCGGTATTACCCCACAGGTAATGCTCGTGACTGTTGGCGACGGTTTCCTTGTACAAAAACGACTTCACCGGGTTTTCTTCCGGATCGTACGGGTTACGCAGCAAGAAGCGCGGCAGTGTCAAACCGAGGTAGCGCGCATCTTCGGACTGCCGGAAGCTCTGCCATTTGGCGAACTGCGGGCCTTCAAAGTGGTCTTTCAGGTCCTTCAGGTCCGGCAAGCCGGTAAAACTTTCCAGGCCGAAAAACTTCGGGCCGGCAGCCGCGATGAATGGAGCATGCGACATGCAGGCAACGCTGGAGACGTACTGCATCAATTTGACGTCAGGCGAGCTGGGTGACAGGAAGTAGTTGGCAATGATCGCCCCCACCGGCTGCCCGCCAAACTGGCCGTATTCAGCCGTGTAGACATGCTTGTACAGGCCTGACTGCATCACTTCGGGCGAATCCTCGAAGTCATCCAGCAGGTCTTGCTTGGAAACGTTGAGAATCTCGATCTTGATGTTTTCACGAAAGTTGGTGCGTTCCACCAACAACTGCAGGCCTCTCCAGGCAGACTCCAGCGACTGGAAATCGGCATGGTGAAGAATTTCATCCATCTGCCGGCTGAGCTTGGCATCGATATCGGCAATCATGCGATCGACCATGGCCTTCTTCACCGGCTCGCCGCTATTGTGCGGCTTCAGCAACTCCTCAATAAACGCCGAGACGCCACGTTTGGCGATGCCATAGGCATCATCGTCGGGCGTCAGGCGGGTTTCGGCGATGATGCTGTCAAGAATGCTGTACTCGCTGTTTTCAGGGCTGTTCTGTTGTGTCGCAGTGCTGCTCATGGTGATGACTTCCTTGGCAAATGGGAGGCTCAGGCGTCCTGGGCCGGGGCGGTGTTCAGCCCTAGCTCACCCAGTACACGTGCACGCGACTCATCGTCGGCAAGCACGCCTTCGATAGCCTTGCGAAAGGCCGGTGCGTTACCCAGCGGGCCTTTGAGGGCTACCAGTGCGTCACGTAGTTCCATCAACTTTTTCAACTCAGGCACTTGCTCGACCAAGCTGGCCGGGTTGAAGTCCTTCATCGAGTTGACCCGCAACTGCACAGCCAGCTCATCAGTGTCGCTGTCGTCCTGCAGACGGTTAGGCACACTCAGCGTCAGGCTCAGCTCCTGCTTGGCCAACACTTCGTCGAAGGTCATTTTGTCGATACTGATCGGCTTGCGATCCTCAACCTTGCGCTCGTCCACTCGCTGGGTATAGTCACCGATCGCCATCAACTTCAGCGGCAGTTCGATCTCCTCCTGAGCCCCGCCTGTAGCAGGCTTGAAGGTGACGTTGATGCGCTCCTTCGGCGCTACCGAGCCTTCTTTGGCCATGGTGTTTCTCCTTTCGGTTGCGGCCCTTGGGCCTATTCGAGTACCACTTCAAGATCGAGATGGCACAGCCGTCGATAAATCTCGTCCTTGCGCTCGCGGACGGCATGGTTCTGCGGCAACAACTCACAGCAGCCGTGCAGCAGGTTCAACACCTCGAGCACAAGGTCAGGCTCCCAGGCATGCACACCCGAACGCTGGAGTTCCTGGTCGAGGGTTTCGAGCTGAGTCTTGGCCAACTCGTATTTCTTGGCCATGAAGCACAGTCGAGCCATGCTCAACTGCCAAAAAAAACGCGTGCGCCCTCCATGGGCACTTCTCAAGCCTTGCTTGAGATGGTGTACGGCAGCCTTCAGCCCCTCCTTGCGCAGGATGGGCTGGGCAGCCTCCAATGCTTCTTCCCATTCAGGTTGATCGCTACCAACTTCAACCTTGCGCGGCACCTCAGTACTGTGCAAATGAGGCATCACCTGCGCACTGATCCAGCTACGAGTGGCAGGGTCGGCAAACGGTGTACTGTCGTAAAAACGCAATTCGACTACGCCTGGCAGGCGCTGCAGCAACAAGGCAAAGTGAACTTCCACTTCACGCATCGCCTGCTCAGCACCTAGCGCCTGCAGGCACTCCCAGACCAGGCGCTGGCCGTCGAACCAGAATGGCGCCCTGGCCAGGCTGGCTTCCAGCTCAAGCAGAAGATCAGCGTACTGCCCCTGCTCAAACTGCTCCTGATAAGCTCTCAACTTGTCGCCCGGCAGCCCGCGCAAAGCCGTGACCTGCTCGGCATTGCGCTCTGGCATTACATCAATCGGTAGCCACAACAACGTACGGTTCAGGCGCAAGGCACGAAGATCAGTCGCTTTCTGACGCAGCCACCAGGCACACAGCGGACGTGCACCCTCCTGCTGTGCACGCAGCGCTTTGTGGGCATCCTTCTCGTTGTCAATCGGTGCCCCGGGCGTAAACAGCTGTGCCGCCGCCTGTTTGACCTGAGCCACTACCGCACCGACAGTGCCGGCCTCATGCCGATCATCGTCGGCACGCTTAAGCATGCTGTTCAAGCGTCGGCAGACAGGTAACAGCAACGGTGCGTCGTCACCCAGGTGTACCGTCAGCGCCTTTTCCAAGCCCTCCAGATGCTCAAGCACGCAGCGGAACAGTGGTTGCTGCTCCTTGACCGGAATCGTCTCGCTCAAAGCCTGATCAAGGCGCGGCACCAACCAACGCATGGCGGCACTGCGAGTACGCAGCTTCTGTGGATGAATATCCGTCCAATACTGCTCACAGAACACACGCAACAAACCAATGCCCGCCAGAAGCCCCGGAAAGGCTTCACGCTGATACAAGGCCCACGTCAACCAGACCGCAACCCGCAGATCCTTGGACTGGTCACGCAACAGCGTTTCACTACGCTCAAGCACTGCCATCCAGTCGACCTGACCACTTTCATGCATGGACTGCGCCTTGCCCAGCTCAGCCTCCAGCGCCTCGAACTCAACCGAAAAGCGCACATCCTCTCCCGCAAAGCCCCCTGGTGAAACAGAACGCTTGGCAAGTTCAAGGTAACGAGCAGAAAGTTTAGATGAGTACGACATCCACCAACTTCATAAAAAGGAATCAATCGTCTGAATGCACGTAACTGCAAACCGAGCGGACTGATTCTTAAAAATAAAAACAGCAGCAAGCAGGCGCCAGGCATGCCAGTAAAAAATATCAACCTGAAAGTAAAAAACCTGACACCGAAAAGAATATCCCCCCAATAGATATTTCCTTAAAGAGGATGTTTCCCATGGAGCTGTAGGAATTTTCTTTAATTCAAAGGAAATACCTAAGAAAATGCCGCATGACCTCCCCTGACACAGCGCTGCGCGGTTCGCAGAGCCAGTGGATAATCCGCCCCACTAACACTAGCGAATGACTGCGCCACGAGGACCGCTGGCAATCAAATGAGCCCCGCAAGCGGTTTTCATGCCATCGAGTGCAACGGGGACACCCTCAACGGAATAAGTGCTACTGCCTTCGACTATTGGGAAAATACCCTTGCAGAGCGGGCAACTGACATTGTGACCGACGCCCGCAATGGGCTTGCCGTTGAGGTTAGTGTGGGTAAAGGCTTCAAGTACAGTTCCACCATGACTGGTGGTGTCGCCTAAGCGGATGATGTCCTTCATCGTGCTACCTCCTTTCTTACGAAGTCGTTCCCTATTAATTGTGCGGTGGCAACATCACGTAACAGGCTCTGAATGCCTTTATGCTGAGCACGCCAGACGATCTCGCCTTGTTGGTTGGTCAGCTCCTGCGGGGGTACTGAGGTGGTCGCATTGGTACCAGAGCAGTTCAGCGAAAGGCATAGCCTTGGGTTGGGTGGTCAACAGCGGGTCTTCGTCGAGGCGGTAGTGATCGCTGTGCGCTGGTTATCTATGTAGGCTCATACACCCATGACCGATAGCCTGCACCACAAAAATCGCTGATCTCAAGAATCCTCAAACATGCTCTTGTACCAATATAAGCCAGGATCCTTGATCCAAGAAAATTTTTTACTATCCGCCAAAACAGATAATGGAGCCAGACAAATCCCATAGCGACTGAGTAACGCAATAAGCTCCTTTGTCATTGCATTACTAAGAACCCTCCGATCAATTTTCACAACCAAAAAACAGCCTAATCCGCTACAGCTTTTTACTGCTAAAATTTCATTCAAGCCCAAAAAAATCGCCGCTCATCACCCTTCGATAAAAATCTGACCAATTTAATTTTAACTTCCATCCCTCATCGCCTCCTACCACCGGGATAAACATTTTCATAGTCCCCACCCGGCATTTGAACATCCCAGTGAGGCCCACTATGAGCATCTGGGCCTTGACCAGTAGGCACCCATACATTGTCCTCTTTATCTACCCAACCGGCACCGCGACCATCATCAAGCCTTGCCCACGCTTCTCCATTTTTACAATCACAAAACCCTTCAGTATTACCAGGCTCACCAGGAGCTTTCGCCCCCTTTGAATCATATGCATCTTTGGATGGATTTTTTACTTTGTACCGACAGCCTTATGCTCATTTAGTTTTTACCAACCCTAGCAAGCTCTGCCGCACGGAAAGATTTTGGCCGACGCCCGCAACGGACTTGCCATTCATGTTAATTTGGGCAGAAGTTTCAAGCTCGATGCTACCATAATCGATGCTATCACCCAAAGGGGCGAAACTCTTTATAGCCCTGCCTGCTTTCCTGCAGAATCTTCTTGTTTTCCCTTAGGCAGTGATTCGGAACTCCTAGCGAAAGAAGAATCAACCATGGCTAATACTCTTCAAAAAGCTTACGACCCTGCAATCCAGCCAAAAACAAAAACCTCTATCTCTGAGAGATTTTTTACATTACCAATCACAACCAATTCCTCACCACCAGACTTAGCCTCACCATACGATACAACATCCACCACATCATCACTAACAACAACCCTCAGAGAATTACCACTAACTTTGTTTTTAGCTGAAAAAATCGGATTACCATCTTGAAATGACTGACCATCCGTAAAAGCAGCCCTATAAAACGGAACCAAAAAATCAGATCTATCCCCTCCTAAAAACTCCAAACTAGAATAAAAAAAATTTAAAAAATAACGCTCCAAAGACATATAAATCAAACTGTCTTCCAAATAACTCTCAAACATATAAACTACTCCCCAAAAGCCTTCCCAGAGATGACCTCTATATCTACGCGCTCACGCCTAGCGCCCTTAACCATAAAAGTTTTACTCACCGGAGCATCTACCCCACCACACTTGCAAGCACTCAAAACAAAATTATCTGCCTTTTGAAATGCTTCCTCTCGCACAGAGAGACTTCCTTTATCTAATTTATTTTTTAACTCCTCGAGCTTCGCCCTAGCTTCAATTGCTGTTAGAGGGGAGTCTTGATTCCAAGCCACAGATTCCTCTAGCTTTTCGCCCTGCGCTTGAAACCTACCTCTATGCGCAGCCAGCCCCAGCGGATCAATCCAAGAAACCGGATTCGGCGCATACACATACAGGTTCAGCCCACCCGCATAACCAATCGGATCCTTGCTGATAAACCGCCCGACCAAGGGATCATAGTACCGATAGCGGTTGTAGTGCAGGCCGGTCTCGTGGTCGTGGTATTGCCCCTGGAACCGTAGCGGGTTCTGGATGCCTTTGTGCTGTGCCCAGTCCGAGCGCTGCACCTGGGTTTAACCCCAGGCCGTGTGCTGTGCGCGTCAAATAGTCAACAGGTATCCTGTTGAAAACCGATCTAGAAATTCTCTACACTCACCCGTCAGTATCACCCAAACGACTTACAATTATCACTGCATGCAGAGATTAATTGGCTTCATAGAGATAGAACCTGCTATTTAACTGGCAGCTTCAATGATTCAACCCACTTATTAGGAACACCATTAAAATAATCACGCAACCTATCCTCCACGTGCACCGGATCCCACACAGCAGCTCGTTCTAACCCCTCGCACTGCTGCCGACACGCTGGAACCTCTGCACCATCTTGATAAAGAGAGAACTTCTTACTAATAGGATCAATCTTAAAAAAAACTGGACTTTCAAGAAGGCTTACATCCAATGGAGAATTACCTATCACCTCCCAACCCCCAGATGAAAAAGCTTTTTTCATAACCCATATCTTAAACAACTCTTTTGACGCTACAACCTGATTAAGCGGGAGCATTTTTTCCGCAAAAATATCGTAAAATAAAACCAATGGAAAATCTAACACCCGAGCAAAGGCAAAACTTCCATTACCCAAGTCAATTCTCAAAATATCACCCGCCACCCACCCCTTCCTATCCACACTCACTCTCCAAATTCACTATTAGCTGAATCAATATAGTGTCCAAGTTTTTTATTTTTTGGCGATATGCCATTTATAGCATTACCTGATGTCCCACCCATTGATTTAGCCCTCCCATTAGCTTCAATAAGCTGCTGCTCTCGACCACGAATTGCATCTGCACTCTCTGAGCTTTTATCAAGAATCGCTGGACCATATCCCTGTTTGTTCATATGGTGACCGCTATCTCGTCTCGCAATGTTAATCTCTGGCAAGTCACACCCACATGTTCGACCGGAATAGACCTGCTCAGTAGCTGGATTCATTTTTATATATGTTTGGTATGTCTTATTCGCCAACCCAAACGGATCAATCCAAAAAACCGGATTCGGCGCATACACATACAGGTTCAGCCCACCCGCATAACCAATCGGATCCTTGCTGATAAACCGCCCGACCAAGGGATCATAGTACCGATAGCGGTTGTAGTGCAGGCCGGTCTCGTGGTCGTGGTATTGCCCCTGGAACCGTAGCGGGTTCTGGATGCCTTTGTGCTGTGCCCAGTCCGAGCGCTGCACCTGGGTTTCGCCCCAGGCTTTGTGCTGCGCACGCCAGACGATCTCGCCTTGCTGGTTGGTCAGTTCCTGCGGGGTACCGAGGTGGTCGCATTGGTACCAGAGCAGTTCGGTGAACGGCTGGGCCTCGGGTTGGGTGGTCCACAACGGGTCTTCGTCGAGGCGGTAGTGGTCGCTGTACACCGGCTGTTTGTGCAGACTCATGTTTCCCAGGCGGATGGCTTGCACCACGGGTACGAAGCTGCCCGGTTCGTAGAGGTAGTGGATGATCCGCCCGGTTTCGCCGGCATGGCGCACGGGGCGGTGTTCCCAGGCCAGGGTGTCGCCGTCCCAGCCGTACAGGGTGTAGCCACAGTCGAAGTGCTGCTGGCGTTTGATCCGTTCGTTTTCGTTCCAGCCGGAGCCGGCCAGCGGGCTTGGGTTGAAGTGTGCGACCGAGCGTTTGGACAGGCGCCGACCGAGGGCGTCGTAGGTGTAGTCCACCCGCAGGCGTTGGTCTTCGAATTGCACCAGGCGGTCGAACAGGTCCCAGCGCAGGCGGCTGTGGTCGCCGGTCTGCCAGCGTTCGACCAGGTTGCCACGGGCGTCGTAACGGTGGTGTCGGCCGGCGTATTCGCGCAGCAGGTTGTCCACCTGTTGCGTGGTCCGCGGGTTGGCTTCCAGCGGGGGTTGCGGCTGGCCGTGGGTGTCGTCGAGCCGGTTGCCCGCCGGGTCGAAGGCAAAGGTCTCGCGGCCATGGCGGGTGGTCGCGCTGAGCAATTGCCCGACCCGGTCGTAGTGGTAGCGCTGCGGACCGCGACGGCTGTCGTCCAGGTGGGTCAGTTGGCCGGCACGGTCGTAGTGATAGTCGCGTTTGAGCAGGGTCTGTTGGCCGCGCTGGAGCGTTTGTGCCTGCAGGCGCCCCATCGGGTCCCATTGCTGGGTGTGCAGCAGTTCGTTGCCTTGCTGGCGTTCGATCTCTCGGTGCAGGTCGTCGCGCCGGTAGTGGAGCAGTTCGTGCGCGTCCAGGCGCAGGGCCAGCAGGTGGCCGCTGCCGTAGGTCAGCCAACTGACCCGGTGGCCGTCCGGGCGGACGGTGGCACAGCGTTGGTTGAGGGCGTCGTATTCGTGCTTCCAGACGGCTACCGTCGGGGTCTTCAGGTCCAGGTAGTGCTGGTGTTCACGGGTCAGGTTGCCGGCCAGGTCGCGGAACCATTGCACGCGGCTGTGGGCGTTGCTGGCCATGATCAGTTGGCCGTTGCCGTCGTAGGCGTAGGTTTCCCGCTGTTCCTGGGTGCCCAGCCGGGCGCGGCGTTCGAGCAGCCGGCCCATGGGGTCGAATTCAAGGTCGGTGAGGTGTTCGCCGTTGACGATGCGGGCCAGGCGGCCGGTGTCGGCGGCGTATTGGTAGCCGAGGGCCTGGCCGTCAAAGCCGGTTTCACTCAGCAGGCGACCGACTGGGTCGTAGTGAAACGTGGCGCGCCGGCCGTTTTCGTTTTCCAGGCCGGTCAGGCGGCCGAGGCGGTCCCAGTGGTAGCGCAAGCGCTGTTCGTTGCCGTCGACCCGTTCGGCGATCAGCCCGGCACCGTTGTACTGCCAGGTGGTGCAGCGGTCGAGGCCATCGACATGGGTCAGCAGGCGCCCCTCGGCATCGCGGGCGAAGCGCTCTTCGCTGTTGTCCGGGTGACGGATCAGTACCAGTTGGCCAGCCTGGTACTGGTAGTCGGTGTGCTGCCCGGCGGCGTCACTGAAGCGGGTCATCTGCCCCCGTTCATCGTAGGCCCAGTGGCTGACCTTGCCGGAGCAGTCGGTGTAGCGCGTGAGTTGGCCGGCGGCGTTGTAGGCGAAGGTTTTCTCGTTGCCATTGGCGTCGGTGACCCGCGTCGGCAGGCCCGCCAGGTTGTAGGCGTACTCGGTCTTGTTCTCCAGCGGGTCGGTGGTTTCGATCAGGTTGCCCCGGGTATCGTAGTCACGCAGCCACTGGCCACCTTCGGCGTCGCAGACCTTGGTCAGTTGGTTCAGCTCGTCGTAGGCGTAATACACCACGTGGTGGTCGGGAAGGATGTGTTCGAGCAGGTTGCCGTGGCGGTCGTAGCCGTAGCGGTCGTTGCTGCCGTCGGCGTGTACATGGCGGATGACATTTTTCGCGGCGTCACGGAACAACCACTCCGAGCGCCCGTCGGGGTGGCGGATGCGGTAGGTGTAGCCCTGGCGGTCGAGGTAGTGCCAGGTTTCCTGGCCGTGGGCGTCGGTGACGTAGGTCAGGCGCAGGTGCGGGTCCCAGGTCAGGCGGGTGTCGAAGCTGCCGTCATCGGCCCATTCGCGCACGGCACGGGCCTCGGCGCCCTCGCCCTGCCACTGCAGGTTGAGGCCGCGCCCGGTGCGGTCGGTGTAGCGGTTGAGCAGGTGCTGCTGGTACTGGTAGGTCCAGGCAGCGGCGTGTTCGTCCTCGGCGCGCACCAGATCGCCGGCGTCATCGTAGTGGTAGGTGCAGAGCCGCCGCTGGGCCACGCCGTCGCGGTATTCCCAAAGGCTGCGCAGGCGGCCTTGCTCATCGAGTTCGGTGCCCAGGTGGCGGTGCAGTTGCGAGAGGTCATCCTGGTAGGTGTACAGGTCGGATAGCCGCGCCGCCTCGCCGTACCGATGCTCATAGCGCAGTAACAACCCGGCGCCGCTGCGCAGCAGCACGTTGTTCAGCCGGTAGTGTTGCCCGTGCTGTTCGTAGACTTCCTTGCGTTCATGGCCGTAGATCAGCACCAGCAGGCCCTTGCGGGCGTGCATCAGCACGCGGTTTTCCACCCCGTCGACGTGCGCCTTGCCCACCTTGGGCAACGGGTAGGCGTGGCTGCGACCGTCGGCATCGTGGTACAGCAGGCCGTCGTCGACGCAGTCGAAGCCGGTGGTGAAGGCGCTGATCCAGCGGGCACCGAGCAGGCCCTGGTCATAGGCCGCCAGCCGCGAGCAGTAGGTGCGGGTCCAGTTGATCGGATAGGTGCCCGGCAGGCTGAAGTCGGTGTGGCTGAGGGTTTCGGTGCCCAGGGCAAAGCTGATGCTGTTGCAGGTGCCGCTGCACGCGCCGTTTTTTCGCGGGTTGGGGTTGGCCGTCACCGGCGCCTGCTGGCGGGTGGTTTCCAGCAGGCCGTTGGGGAGTTGGTGGCGCACCTGGGTAACGCCATGGGGTTTGATGTTGATGCTCTGGCCATGACGGCGGCGATGCCGCCAGAGGCTCACGGCCTGTTCCAGGCGCTGCAGCAGCCAGGCCAGCGTGTGGGGGCTGCCCGGGTCGGTCTGAGTGCTCAGTTGCTGGCGCAGTTGCGGGCCCATCGCACGCAGTAACCCGACCTGACGCAGGGCATGGCTGCGGGCCTGTTCGGGCAGCAGGTGCTGCGCCGCAGTATTGCTCACACCTTTACCGGCGGCCTTGTAGACGCTGTAGGCCGCGTTCAGGGCGTTGTCGATCGACGCCAGCGGATCATGCAGCAGTTGCTGGCTGGCACGGTGCATCTGGTGCCCGGCCAGGTGCAGATCTCCCTGGGCGTCGAGCGTGGCCGTGACCACCCGCTCCAGGCTGCCGGCGATTTCTTCCAGCAAGCGTTCGCCAAAGGTGCTGGCATCGTCGAGCAAACCCGGCAGCTTGCCCCGAGCCTGGCTGACGAAGTCATCGAGGGTGCCGGCCAGGGTGCTGTTCAAGTGCCCCGCCAGCAGCCCGACTAGGGCATCGCCGAATGCCGCCGTCGGGTTGTTGCGTACCTCCTGACGCAGCAGGAACAACGCCGGACGCAGGCTCATGCGCGCAGCGGTCATGCCCGGTGGCAAGGGCATCATGCCGATCAGGTTGATGCCCAGGCTGACCCAGTCCAGCGGGTCGGGCGGGTCGCTTTCCATCAACGTGACGATGTCATTCAAGGCATCGACCAGGGCAATGATATTGCCGGTGATCGGCAGGCCTGCGGCCGCGTTCTTCAACCGCTCAAGGGTAACCAGGCCGCCGCTGATCGATTGCAGCCAGGCATCGAAACGCCCGGCGCTGAGGCCGACGTCTTCAACGGTCAAGGTATTGAGCGGGACGACCGCGATCTGCGGTTCGCGAGGGGGTAGCGTGGAGGAGGGACCGGTCATGAGGTGAGCTCATCCTGGAGCACGTTGTGAATGGAGTCGGGTGGCAAGATGTCAGGGGAAATCTCACTGGCCGCACGGGGTAACAATGCCCCGATGTGCGGTTTGAGTAATCCGCTCTGCAGTGCTGGGAGTACCGGATCGAGCAGCATCTGTACGTCGTTCAACGTCGCCTCGAGCGCAGGTATCTCCTGCATCCACTGCGGCCTTTCGACCAGGCTTGCATCGAGCCAACTGCTTGACGGATCCGGGCCAAACTGCACGCTTCCCGGCCCAGCGGATGCTCCCGAAGCCCCCATGAATCCGGTCTCATCCAGGCATCCTTTCAGCGGCTTCCCCATCGCATCCGCCACCTCGAACCCGCCGGCCTTGATGCCTTGACGGCTGGCATAGCGGTTAAACAGCTCGAGGCTACCCTGAGCCGATAGCGGCGAAGTCGGGAACACTGCAACATTGGTTTTGGGGCTTACGTGAGCAAAGTTGCTGGCATGAGCGCTGTACTGACCACTGGTGGCATGGGTAATACCCGACGCGTTGTAGGTGGTAGCACTGCCGCCGCCCTGGATCACCAATTCCGTCTTGGCCTTCAGGGTGATGCGTTCAGCTGTCGCCGTGACATTGAGTTTTGCCAACAGGTTGATACTGTCCCTCAGGGCTCGCACGTCGATATCACCGGAGGCTGCGACCAGGCGCCAACCCAGGCTCTGCACGAACAGGCGCATACCTCGGCTGGCACTGACCAGCAGGCGCTTACCGATCGCCAGGCTGGTGTGTTCGGTGCTACTCAGCGCCAGGTGCTCGCCGGCAGCCAAGTGCATGGAGCCTGGTGTGGTCAACGCAATGCCGGCGGGGCTGGCCAGCACCAGGTGCGGCTCGACAAACTCTGGAAATATCTCGCGAGCCTGAGTGGTTGGCCCTCGCCCGGATATTCCTTGGTGCTGTCGCTGCAACGCTTTGGCGACTTCGTCCTGATCGCCATGTTCCTGCGCCTGCACATCGCGGGCTTGGTCGGCAAAGCCATCCTGTTGGTCGCTGGCTGTGGCCAGGCGATCTACCGTTTCCGGCAGGTCTTTGTGGTGTTTGCTTTCATGTGGCCGCGGCTCCGTGGTCAACAGTAAGCCGGCGGCGGCACGGACGGCACCGTGGCGATCCGTACGCAGCTCAAAGCCCTCCCCCCGCGGCTTGCCACCCGAGGGCCGGGGATGGGTAAGGTAGCCGAGGTTCAGCGCGCTGGCCCCGTGGTCACTGCGCAGTGCAATACTGATCTCTCGGGTGGTGTCGTCAATGCGCAGCTCGTTGCTGCGGCTACCCTTGTGCTCCTTGCTCTTGACCGTCGCGACGGTCTTGAAGTCAGGTAGCCGGTAAGGCGGAAGATGAACCCCATGAAACAGGCAACCGGTGACTAACGGCCTGTCAGGATCCCCCTCCTGGAAGCTGATCAATACTTCCATGCCAATACGCGGCAACGAGATAGCCCCGAAACCCTGACTGGCCCAGTTGGAGGCCACACGCATCCAGCAGCTGGTGCGCTCGTCGGCCTGGCCTTCACGGTCCCAGAAAAACTGCACCTTCACCCGCCCATAGGCATCGCAATAGATCTCTTCGCCTTCGGGACCGGTGACAACTGCGCTCTGCGTGCCGAACAACCTCGGTTTGGGGTGCTCAAGCGGTGGACGGAATGGGGTATCCCAAGGCGTGGCGACGAAGTGATTACGGTAGCCCTGATGAAAACCGTCGAGGTCAGCCTCGAAATCACTGACGATGGCTTCTTCAAGCACCTGAGGCTGTCGGCCTTCATGGGTGATTTCGGTCAACAGCCACAGGTCGTTCCAGGCAGGGTTGCCATGCTCGGCCAGGCGCAGGAAGTGCCCGCTGACCAGCAAGGGCTGATCACTGTCGCCGTGTGCTTGCTGGTAATCGCTGCGATGGCGCTCCAACGCTCGCTTGGCCAGCAGAGCACCCTGCTTGTCCTGATTGAAATGTCCAGGGTAGCCGTAGTCCTCAAGGTCTGGCCTGGCCTCGCTTTCGGCCTTGCCCTCCCGTTCGAGGCGCGGTGTCTTGAAGTCGTAGTCACGCCGAGTGACGCGGCTGGTACGCGTCTCTACCCGCAGGCCAAAGTGCTTGATCACGGGTACTTCAGCGACCATGCCCGAGTCAGGCTGATAACGCACAGGAGCAAGAACCGGAAACACCGTCTGATCATCACCGAACACCAGCGTGTGCGCTTCGACGCTGTGCTGAAAGTGATAGTGCAAACCGACCTCTTCACTCAGACGCTGGATGAAATGCAGGTCAGACTCGGCGTATTGAACGCAGTACTCGCGCTCGGGATAGACCCCACTCAGGTGAAACCGATAGGTGTTGCTGAAGATGCCGTGCTCTTCAAGCACACGAGCAATGATTTGCGGCACCGTCAGGTGCTGAAAAATGCGTTGGTTACTGCGGTGCGCCAAATAGGACAGACGCGGTCGCAGCGTGATCCGATAGCGCGTCAGGCGCTTACCGGCATCGCCCACGGCAACGCGGTAGATCTGCCCATGTATGCCATGCCCATTGGGCGAAAACTGCAAAAAAGCAAGCTTGTGCAACAGGCCCTCCAGATCGAGCGAGGGTCGTTCACTGACCAGTTCGAGCTCGAAGTGAAACGGCCGGCTGATCGCCTCCTGCCCGTTGAAGGACAGCACCTGAAGGTCATGTTCCAGACCTTCTATGGTCAGGCGGAAATGCGGTTGATTGGCCGGTGCGAACATCCAATGTTCCTCCGTCAGGGTATCGGCAGCGCCAGGCAGTGCGCAGCGGGCGACACGAAGGCCGACCGCTGCGCAGTAAGATCAATCAGCCTTAGCCGGCAACCGGCGCGCGCCAGTCATCAGAGCCGGAGGTACCCGAGACCTCATGCGTCCAGGTGATCTTGCGGTAGGTGAAATGCACGTCTTGCAGATGCGTGAAATGCGCGTTGCTTGGGTCCTGGCAGTTGTGCATGTAGTCTTTGATATAGACGATGATCGCGTCTTCCAGGGTGGTGGTGTAGTAATGCTCCTGGGTGCCGGACGCCGAGGTGCGGTACCACTTGATCTCGACCTTTCTAAGCACCTCACCGGACGTCAGTGCCGCCAGCAGCAGCGGCGAAGCCTTATCGAACACTTTGGTGACGACTGCGGGCTTGTGTACGCGCTGACCTGTAGGCTGGCCAGATTGCGGGTCACGGGGAATGATCACTTCGTGCTGGAAGCCCTGAACCATGACCTCATGCTCATGACCTTCCTGGTAGGTGTTGCCGACGGAATCTGCGGTAAAGGCACTGTCCGTAACCAGGCCTTGTTTGGTGCCCACGACGGACATGTATGCAGGAGTAGCCATTGGTATTTTCCTTGCTAAAAAGTCATTAAAACCGTGGGCGAAATCCGCCCCACGACGAAATGACTAATGCCAAGGATCGTGCCAACTTTTTAAAATGCTTTAAAATCATAAGCTTAAAAACAAACCAAACAGAACTGGTCGTTTTTTGCACAAATAATCAGGAAAAAGTGCGCAAGAAGTTGCGCAGTGCTGCGCAACTTCTTGCGCACTCGTCTGTACACACCGAAATATATGGCCTACGCAAATCTATACACAGGGTTATCCACATTTCAGTGCGCAACTTCTTGCGCACAATAGCCTAAAGCCATCATGCAAAAAAATGTGATTAACAGGCTGTTTTTTGCCCGAGAAAATCATCGTTCGATGGGCATCCAGAGTGCAGCAATCAGGGCTCAGGAATTAACCCCAGCAACGCACAGAACGCGTAAAATGCCCGGCATCTTTGACACCGTGCCAAAGCGTCACCCGTAGGAACCCGCAATGAAAATCGACAAACCCACCGCTATTGCCCGCCGCAACCAGCAATTGGGCACACCGGTGCTGAGCGCCGACAACTGCCTGTTCGCCGCGCTCGATCACAAGCGCAATATCTGGTGGTTTGATGTACCGGTGAAGCGCCTGCACACCGGCCTGGGTGACTGGATCAACCTGCTGTTGCACACTCCGGAGAACGACCAGTTGCAGCACTTGAAGGTGCCGACCAGCTTCCTGCGCACACGCCTGGAGGAAATGGAGGTGCGTAATGCGCACAAGCGCCGTACCACCATCAGCCTGGCGCTGAGCGCCGACCGCGATGCGTGGCTGCAGGATCAGCGTCCGGGCGGCAACAATGTCAGTTTCGCCCGGTTCCTGCAGAGCTGATCAGACCCGTTCGATACGGTCAGCGTGGATCACGATCAGGCCGTCCTTATACAAGGCGCCAATGGCCTTCTTGAAGTTGCCCTTGCTGACCCCGAACAGGTCGCTGATCAGTTGCGGGTCGCTCTTGTCGCTGACAGGCAACACGCCGTTGGCCGCCTTGAGCTTGTCGAGGATCAGGTCGTGCAGGCTGTTAACGGCCTGCTGGCCAATTGGCTGCAGGCTGAGGGCGATCTTGCCGTCGCTGCGCAGTTCCTTGATATAGCCCTTCTCCTGCTTGCCGGAACGCAGGAACTTGAACACTTCGTTCTTGTGGATAAGGCCCCAGTGCTTGTTGTCGATGATCGCCTTGAAGCCCATGGGCGTCTCGCCGGCGACCAGCAGATCGACCTGCTGCCCCACCTTGTAGTTGGCCGGCACCTTGTCCAGGTAACGGTCCAGACGTGAAGTCGCCGTAATGCGGCGGGTGCGTTTGTCCAGGTAGACATGCACCACGCAATAGTCGCCCGCACGCAGTGGATGCTTTTCCTCGGAGTACGGCATCAACAGGTCCTTGGGCAGGCCCCAGTCGAGGAAAATGCCAATGCTGTTGATCTCGACCACCTTCAGGCTGGCAAACTCGCCAACCTGCACCTTGGGCTTCTCGGTGGTGGCGATCAGCTTGTCTTCACTGTCCAGGTAGACGAAGACGTTGAGCCAATCTTCAACTTCAGTGGGCGTGTCCTTGGGGATGTAGCGGTTGGGCAAGAGGATCTCGCCGTCTGCTCCACCGTCCAGGTACAGACCGAAGTCCGTATGTTTTACCACTTGCAAACTGTTGTAACGCCCAACTAAAGCCATGTCCGAAAATCCTCGTTGCGAGGCCGGCATTCTACACCTGAACCGAAGACACCGCCCGGTCACTGAAGGTCTCTTTCAACCGTTCGTACCTGTGGGGTCGGCAAGAGAGCCTGCCTGTTCTATAAAGAAAGGGCATGCCCATGCAAGGATCCGCTCATGTACAGCCGCCTGTCCAAGTACCTGCGCCCTCTCCTGCTAGCGGTTCTCTGTAGTGCCGCACTGATAGCCTGCAACCGGATTGATCTGGCCTACCGCAACCTCGACATCCTCGTGCCCTGGTCGCTGAACGACTACCTGGACATGAACCGCGAACAGAAAACCTGGCTTAAACAGCGCCTCACGACACATTTGAGCTGGCACTGCCGCACCCAACTGCCGGGTTACCTTGAATGGCTCGATCGGGTGAAGGCGATGGTGGCCAGCAATCAGGTGTCCGAGGCGCAATTGCAGGCGCGCACCAACGAAATCAAGCACGCGATCGACAACGTAGCCAGGCAGATCACGCCTTCGGCGGTAGAACTGTTACGCGCCCTGGATGATGATCAGGTACGCGCCATGCGTCTGGCGTTTACCGAAGATACCCGCGAAAAGCAGGAAATTTACGCCAATACACCCTTCGATAAACAGATCGCCCAGCGTACCCGACGCATGGAAAAGCGTCTGACACCCTGGCTGGGTGAGCTCAGCGCGCAACAGCAGTTGCGGATCACCCAGTGGGCACACTCACTGGGCGCTCAGGGTAATGTCTGGATCACCAACCGCGCAGAATGGCAGGCGCAGTTCAGTGCCGCCGTGGAGCAACGGCAGTCTGCAGACTTTCCAGAGCGCCTGGAGCGTTTGCTGATCGACCGGGAACGTCTCTGGACCCCTGCGTACCGCCAGGCCTACCAACAGAACGAAGCCGCTACCCGCAGCCTGTTGGTCGACCTGATGGCTCAAAGCAGCCCCTATCAGCGGCAACACCTGGAGAAAAAGCTGGCACAGGTGCACCAGGATTTCAGCCAGCTCAAATGCCTGAAGGCGGGCGCCTGACTCACGCTTCGCGGCATTTGCGCCGGTACGGGAAGACGTCGATCACCTTGCCCGCACGGATCGCTTCCTGCAGGCCTTTCCAGTAATCGGCATCATAGAGTTCGCCATGCAGTTGGCTGAACAGGCGACGCTGGGCGCTGTCGGCAAACAGGAACGGCGGAAACTCTTCAGGGAATACATCCAGCGGGCCGATGGAATACCAGGGCTCCGAGGCCATCTCATCCTCCGGGAAGCGCGGCGGCGGGATGTAGCGGAAATTGACCTCGGTCAGAAAGCAGATTTCATCGTAGTCGTAGAACACCACCCGACCATGGCGCGTCACGCCAAAGTTTTTCAGCAACATGTCACCTGGAAAAATGTTCGCCGCCGCCAACTGCTTGATGGCCAAGCCGTAATCCTCCAGCGCGTCACGCACCTGGGCATCGTTGGCATTTTCCAGGTAGAGGTTAAGCGGGGTCATGCGTCGCTCAGTCCAGCAGTGGCGAATCAGTACGGTATCACCATGCACCTCGACGGTAGACGGTGCCACCTCCAGCAGTTCGGCCAGGCACTCAGGGTCGAACTTGCTCAGCGGGAAACGAAAGTCGGCAAATTCCTGGGTGTCGGCCATGCGCCCGACGCGATCAACACTCTTCACCAGGCGGTACTTTTCGATCACCGTGGCCCGATCGACACTCTTGGAGGGTGAAAAACGGTCCTTGATGATTTTGAACACTGTATTGAAGCCCGGCAGGGTGAACACGCTCATGACCATGCCACGCACCCCGGGCGCCATGATAAAGCGGTCATCGGTGCTGGCCAGATGGTTGATCAGTGCCCGGTAGAACTCCGACTTGCCATGCTTGTAAAAGCCAATCGAGGTGTACAACTCAGCGATGTGCTTGCCCGGAAGAATACGCTTGAGAAAGCCAACGAACTCGGCGGGCACCGGTACATCCACCATGAAATAGGAACGGGTAAACGAGAAGATGATAGAGACGTCCGCTTCATCGGTAATCAGTGCATCGATCTCGATACCGTGCCCTTCGCGGTGCAGTAGCGGGATCACCAAAGGCCATTGCTCGTCCTGGGTAAAAATCCGCCCGACCAGATAGGCACCCTTGTTGCGGTAGAGCACCGAGGAAAACAACTCGACCTGCAGTTGGGGGTCCTTGCACACCCAGTCCGGCAGGTTTTCTCGAAGTTGCACTTCAAGTCGCGCCAGATCGCCCTGCAAATCGGCATAGGGTACGTCAAACGAATAATCCGCAAAGACCTGCGCAAGCATAGCCGCCAAGTGCCCGTCAGGACGGTAAATGCGCGTTTGCGCGGCTCGCTCGTGACTGCGCAGCGAAGGCCGGGTGGTGTGAATGAACATGCAGCCATCGCTGATCAGGTCATGGCTGAACAGACTGCAGAAAATCGAGTTGTACCAGGTTTCGGAGAGCTCATCGTCCAGTCGTGGATCAATCAGGTCGATATAGGCACTCTTGACCAATGGCCAATAGGCGACATCCAGCAGCACCTCATCGGTAAACGCCTGGTGCAGGCGCTGGCTGACCTCGCTGACCTTGTCTTCGTAAAGGTTGATCCGTGCCGCCGAGGCGCTCTGCGTTTGCTGCCACTGGGCCTGCTCAAAGCGACTACGGGCACCGTCGGTAATACAGCGGAAATGCTCACGGTAGTCGTCGAAACCTTCGAGGATCATCCGGGCAATATCAGCGGCCGGCCATGGCTGGGGCATACAGGGACCTCGGTGTCGTGGATAAAGCCTGAGCTTAGGTCAGTCTCCCACAGGACGAAAAGACTCCTCGCACCGATACTTCGGCCAAAAGCTAGTAAACAGACCTGATTCAGCGCGCCGGTGTACTGCCCATCCCTGCGTATTACCAGATAGCGGACAACGCTACTGCAAGCGGCCCGCGCGAACGACATGATCCTTACTCAGGAAACCAGCGCAAGAAACAGAGCGAGGCGATCAAGCATTTACCGTAAACTCGCGGCCCGCACCAAGGACCGGAGACCCTCGTGAGCCCTATCGCCCTGACCCGCCTGCTGACCCTCGCTGCCGTGTGGGGGGCCAGCTTTCTGTTCATGCGCATTATTGCGCCAGTACTGGGCACTGTGCCCACGGCGTTCTTCCGTGTTTCGATTGCCTGTGCTGGGCTGCTGATGATCCTTGCACTGCTGCGAGTGGACTGGAATTTTCACGGCAAACTCAAGGCGTGCCTTGTGCTGGGCATGGTGAACTCAGGCATTCCGGCAACCCTGTACTCCGTCGCGGCGCAAGTGCTGCCAGCCGGCTACTCGGCCATTTTCAATGCCACCACGCCCTTGATGGGCGTATTGATCGGTGCGCTGTTCTTTCGCGAACCCATGACCCTGAGCAAACTCGCCGGCATTTTTCTCGGCCTGCTCGGCGTCGGCATTCTCAGTGGCGCCGGGCCGGTAGCCTTCAACCTGAACCTGCTGCAAGGCGCCCTGTCCTGCCTGGCGGCAACCACCTGCTATGGCTTCGCGGGTTTTCTTGCCCGACGTTGGCTCGACCACCAGGGCGGGTTGGACAGCCGCCTTTCAGCGCTGGGCAGCATGCTCGGCGCCACCCTGCTGCTGTTGCCCCTGTTCGGCTACAACGTCATGACCCAGCCACCGGCCAGTTGGGGTGGTTGGGAGGTCTGGTTATCGCTACTGGGCCTGGGGCTGGTCTGCACCGCCTTTGCCTACATCGTGTACTTCCGCCTGCTCAGCGAGATCGGCCCGGTCAAGTCGTCAACCGTGACCTTCATGATTCCCGCGTTTGGCGTACTCTGGGGAGCCTGGTTACTGGACGAACCGTTGTCTGCTGCCCACCTGTACGGTGGAGCATTGATTGCGCTGGCCTTGTGGCTGGTGCTCAAGCCCAGCGTGACCAGATAAAGACCTGTACCCGTCGTTGAGCGCATTGCCAGGCGCGGCGTAAGGCTGGCTGCCTGTACGCCGTGCCAGGCTCAGTTACCGCTAGGCCTCTTCAACCCTGCCTGACTGAGGCGCATAGGCCGGCTTGCGGAAGACGAACAGCAAGCCGATAACGATCAGCCCCATGCCCAGTACACTCAGCAATGCCAGTCGGTTGCCAAAGATCAGGTAATCCATGATGGCGGTCACCGCCGGTACCAGGTAGAACAAACTGGTGACATTCACCAGATTGCCCCCGGCAATCAACCGGTAGAGCAGCAAGGTGGCGAACACCGAAACCACTAATCCCATCCATAGCACCGACAGCAGCACGTCACTGCCCGGATCGATATGCAGCGGCTGAAAGGGCGCGAACACCCCACACAGCAGCAACCCTGCCAGGTACTGCAACGGCAGGGTACCCAATGGATTAGCGGTAATACGTTTTTGCATGATCGTGCCCAGGGTCATGCTCGCCAGCGCTAGCAACGCGAAACACATGCCGGCAAACGATACGCCTCCCAAGCCTATGCCCTGATAAACCACCATTACCAGCCCGGCCAGGCCCAGGCACAAACCAAACAGCCGATTCCAGGAGCGCTGACGCTCCATCAGCACGATGGTGAGAATCGGCTGCACGCCCATCACGGTGGCCATAACCCCGGGTGTGACGTGACCGTCCAGGGCCAACAGGTAGAAAATCTGATAAGCGCCAAGCAGCACGCACCCTGTTGAAATCGCCTGCAGCCTCGCGCGCCGGCCTTGCGGCCAACGCAATTTCAACAAGGGGCCAAGCAGCAGTAACGCTGCCAGGGCGATGACAAAACGGATCAGCAAAAAGGCAAAGGGGCTTGCGTGGGCCAGGCCCCACTTGGAAACAATCGCGCCACTGCTCCAGAGCAGGACGAACAGGCTGGTCGTGGCCGCCGCGGCCACGGATTCTTTCGAGATAACAGACATGAAATGCCACCTGTATTCGGGCAAGTAAGCCGAACGGTGCTGCCGCAAAAGGACAGTCAACCGCTTTCAGTAGTGTTCAGGCGTAATCGGGGGATGTCGCAGCACCAGCTGCTCAGCCCACTACGACAACCACGCCTGGGGGTGCTACGACACACCCTGGAACGCCACTGACAGGTGGTGGGTAATGGCTGATCATGGCCGGCTGCTGCGCGCCACGCACGACAACTACCGCGTCGGGCGCGGCAGCGTATGCAGTGACTGGACAGAATGCGGGCATGATCAGTT
The DNA here is from genome assembly GCF_056279025.1 of Pseudomonas sp. TE3910. Classification (NCBI taxonomy): domain Bacteria; kingdom Pseudomonadati; phylum Pseudomonadota; class Gammaproteobacteria; order Pseudomonadales; family Pseudomonadaceae; genus Pseudomonas; species Pseudomonas sp. TE3910. The sequence goes on along the minus strand of NZ_JBWBQN010000001.1, from coordinate 4,669,644 downwards.
CTTCAATAGGGGGATTAACGGAAGGCACATGGCCTTACCGGGCCTGACTATAGTCAGCACCCGGTAACAGCGCAAGGGGTCAGAACAACCAGCGGTACAACAGGTAGGCAACTAGCACGGCCAGCACCGGGCGCATGACCCGATAGGCTTTTGGGTTGGCCCGTTTGAACTGCTTGACCTTGTTACTGATGACGTTACTGAAACGCTTGCTCCAGGCATACGCCTGGTTGATACCGCCAACACGCTCGTCATCGGTGTTCTGCGGTGCCGTGGCACGGCCAAGGAACGCACTGACACTGCGGTTGATGCGTGTCATCAGCGGGCTGCTGAGCGGCCGTTCGATATCACAGAACAGGATCACGCGCGTCGTGTCGGTTTCGTTTTTCACCCAATGCACGTACGTCTCATCGAACATCACATCTTCACCGTCGCGCCAGGCATACGCCTGACCATCGACGTAGATCCGGCAGTCGTCCGAGTTGGGCGTCGACAGGCCCAGGTGATAACGCAGGGAACCGGCAAAGGGGTCACGGTGCGGGTTCAGGTGGCTACCACCAGGCAGCAGGGCAAACATGGCGCCCTTGACGTTGGGGATACTGCTGACCAGTTCAACGGTCTTCGGGCAAAGCGCGTTGGCCGACGGCAGCGGCTTGTCGTACCACTTCAGGTAGAAACGCTTCCAGCCCTTCTTGAAGAACGAGCCGAATCCGGCGTCGTTGTCTTTCTCGGCAGCACGAATGTACCCCTCGTCGAAGAGGTGCATGGCCTCCTCACGGATCACTTCCCAGTTGTCCTTGAGCACATCCAGCTCCGGGAAACGGTTGCGGTCCAGGTAGGGCTTGGACGGCACCCCGGAAAACAGGTACATCAAGGCGTTGTAAGGGGCGAACAATGCCGAATGGTTGACGAACTGGCGCAACAGCGGCAAACGCGCCTTGCCGCGCAAATGTACATAGAGCGTGCTGCCGAAAAACAGCAGCAGTACACCTGCCTTGGCGACAAAGGAAAAGGTCATGCAACACTCCTTGGAATTTCGATCAGGCCATCGCTGCCGATTAATCGGCCATGATAAACCGATCCGGCCCTGGTAAAAACAACCAGAGCCGGACAATCACTGTTAAGGATTGTGCAACAAAGCGCGGCAGCGAATATTGCCGCGGATCAGGCAAACCGGCACAGGCAGCGGTATTACTGCTGGTTTTCCTGATCGGTGAACAGGTCACTGAACAACATGCTCGACAGGTAACGTTCACCGGAGTCGGGCAGGATGACCACGATAGTCTTGCCCTGCATTTCCGGTTTTTCGGCCAGGCGTATCGCCGCCGCCATCGCGGCACCACAGGAAATGCCACAGAGGATGCCCTCCTCCTGCATCAAGCGCCGGGCCATGGCCTTGGACTCTTCATCGCTGACCAGCTCGACCTGGTCGACCATCGACAGGTCAAGGTTCTTCGGCACGAAGCCTGCGCCAATACCCTGGATTTTGTGCGGGCTGGGCTTGATCTCTTCACCGGCCAGTGCCTGGGTGATGACCGGCGATACCATGGGTTCCACCGCCACCGACAGAATCGCCTTGCCCTTGGTCTTCTTGATGTAACGCGAAATGCCGGTGATCGTACCGCCTGTACCGACACCCGCTACCAGCACATCCACCGCACCATCTGTATCGTTCCAGATTTCGGGCCCTGTGGTTTTTTCATGAATCGCCGGGTTTGCCGGGTTATCGAACTGCTGTGGCATGAAGTACTGGGCAGGGTCGCTGGCAACAATTTCGTTGGCCTTCTCAATGGCGCCTTTCATCCCCTTGGCAGGTTCGGTCAACACCAGCTCGGCCCCCAGTGCCTTGAGCACCTTGCGACGCTCGATACTCATCGACGCCGGCATGGTCAGCACCAACTTGTAGCCACGGGCCGCCGCGACAAACGCCAGGCCAATACCGGTGTTACCCGAGGTCGGCTCTACGATGGTCATGCCAGGCTTGAGCTTTCCGCTGCCTTCAGCATCCCAAATCATGTTTGCGCCAATTCGGCATTTGACCGAATAGCCAGGGTTACGCCCTTCGATCTTGGCCAGAACGGTCACTCCGCGCGGGGCGATACGGTTGATCTGCACCAGCGGTGTATTACCGATGGAATGCGCGTTGTCAGCAAAAATGCGGCTCATGGCGGGGTCCTTTTGGCACCGTGCGAAAACTTCAAGGGTAAGCCTGCCCCTGAAGTGCGTCCAGCCCTCAAAAGGACAAACATCCGCCACATCAGTCACCAAGTGACGGAGCATTCAGAGACTGAATGCTCCGTCTGCGTTCCCAGCCAAGCGGGCAGCGCGTTATAGTCGGGGATAACCATTTTTCCACCAGGGGCCACGTACCCTTGGGGCTACGTTAGAGGATCGCTACATGAAGTTCGAAGGCACCAGCGCTTATGTCGCCACAGACGACCTGAAACTGGCGGTCAACGCGGCGATTACCCTGGAACGCCCGTTGCTGGTAAAGGGTGAGCCCGGCACCGGCAAGACCATGCTCGCCGAACAACTGGCCCAATCCTTTGGCGCCAAACTGATCACCTGGCACATCAAGTCCACCACCAAGGCCCATCAGGGGCTGTATGAGTATGATGCGGTCAGCCGCCTGCGCGACTCGCAACTGGGTGTGGACAAGGTGCACGACGTGCGCAACTACCTGAAGAAGGGCAAGCTCTGGGAGGCGTTCGAGTCCGAAGAGCGCGTCATTCTACTGATCGACGAAATCGACAAGGCTGACATCGAGTTCCCCAACGACCTGTTGCAGGAACTCGACAAGATGGAGTTCTACGTTTACGAGACCGACGAGACGATCAAGGCCAAGCAGCGTCCGATCATCATCATTACCTCGAACAACGAAAAGGAGCTGCCTGATGCCTTCCTGCGTCGCTGCTTCTTCCACTACATCGCCTTCCCTGACCGCGACACCCTGCAGCAGATCGTCGATGTGCACTACCCCAACATCAAGAAGGACCTGGTCAGCGAAGCACTCGATGTGTTTTTCGACGTGCGCAAGGTACCGGGCCTGAAGAAAAAACCCTCTACCTCTGAACTGGTCGACTGGCTCAAGCTGCTGATGGCCGACAACATCGGTGAAGCCGTGCTGCGCGAGCGCGATCCAACCAAGGCCATTCCGCCGCTGGCTGGCGCCCTGGTCAAGAACGAGCAGGACGTACAACTGCTGGAGCGCCTGGCGTTCATGAGCCGTCGCGGCAATCGCTGATCTGCCACAGACCAATCAGGGGCGACTGCCATGCTGCTCAACCTGTTCAATGAAATGCGCGCGGCAAAGGTACCGGTGTCGGTACGCGAGCTGCTTGATTTGCTCAACGCACTCAAGCAGGGCGTGACCTTTGCCGACATGGACGAGTTCTACTTCCTGTCACGGGCGATTCTGGTCAAGGATGAACGCCACTTCGACAAGTTCGACCGCGCCTTCTCGGCCTACTTCAAAGGCCTGGAAAACCTCGATCAACACCTGGAGGCGCTGATTCCAGAAGACTGGCTGCGCAAGGAATTCGAGCGCTCGCTCAGCGACGAAGAACGCGCACAGATCCAGTCCCTTGGCGGGCTGGACAAGCTGATCGAGGAGTTCAAGAAGCGCCTGGAAGAACAGAAGGAACGCCACGCCGGCGGCAACAAATGGATTGGCACGGGCGGTACCAGCCCCTTCGGCTCCGGCGGTTTCAACCCCGAAGGCATCCGCATCGGCGATGCAGGCAAACGTCAGGGCAAAGCAGTAAAGGTCTGGGATCAGCGCGAATACCGTAACCTCGACGACCAGGTTGAACTGGGCACGCGCAATATCAAGCTGGCCCTGCGCCGGCTGCGCAAGTTCGCCCGCCAGGGGGCGGCCGACGAACTGGACATCGACGGCACCATCGACCATACCGCCCGTGATGCAGGCTTGCTGAATATCCAGATGCGCCCAGAACGACGCAACAGCGTAAAACTGCTGTTGCTGTTCGATATCGGCGGCTCCATGGACGCCCACGTGAAGATCTGCGAGGAACTGTTCTCGGCCTGCAAGACCGAGTTCAAGCACCTTGAGTACTACTACTTCCACAATTTCATCTACGAATCGGTGTGGAAGAACAACCTGCGTCGTACCTCCGAGCGCACCTCCACCATGGACCTGCTGCACAAGTACGGTGCCGACTACAAAGTGGTGTTCGTTGGTGATGCGGCCATGGCGCCCTACGAGATCACCCAGCCCGGTGGCAGCGTCGAGCACTGGAACGAAGAGGCGGGCTACGTCTGGATGCAACGCTTCATGGAGAAGTACAAGAAGCTCATCTGGATCAACCCCTACCCCAAGAACACCTGGGGGTATACGGCCTCGACCAACATTGTCCGCGAGTTGATCGAAGACCGTATGTTTCCGCTTACCCTGCGCGGGCTCGAGGAAGGGATGCGGTTTCTGTCCAAGTAAGAGAACAACGCCCGGAACCACACCTGGCGATGGGCATTCACTCAAACTGACGCAGAAACGCCAGCTGCTGCTCGTATGCCTGTACCTGCAGCACCGGCCTGAAGGTGACGACGTTTTCAGGCAGGCACTGTGCCAGTCGTGCCAACGCCAACGGCGTCAGTGCGCCAAGGCGCGGGTAGCCGCCAATGGTCTGCCGATCGTTGAGCAGCACAATGGGCTGACCGTCCGGTGGTACCTGCACCGCGCCCAAGGGAATGCCCTCGGAAATCATCGGTTCTCCCTGGTACTGCAAGGCTGGGCCAAGCAAGCGAATACCCATCCGATCGGCGCGACGATCAAGTGCCCACGCTGAGTTGAACGCATCGAACAAGCTCTGGCCACTGAAGTCGCCAATCTGTGCGCCCAGCACCATATCCAGCGGCGCATTGCTGCGCAGGTCGGGGCGCTGCTGAACAGGGACTTCCCGCAGGCCTGACGCCACGCCCGTGTAGGTCAGGTACTCGCCCTCGGCCAAGGAAGCCCCAAAACCGTCCAGGCCACCCAAACCTTCACGTACCACGCAAGCACAGCTTCCCAACACCAACGGCGCGACAAAGCCTGCTGGCGCTGCCAGGTAAGCCCGCGCCCCCGACAACGGCTGGTTGAAGCGTAAGCGTTGGCCTTTTCTCATGGTGAAGCTGCGCCATGGCGCCAGCGCTTGCCCGTCGAGCCGCGCATCCAGGTCGGCACCCGCCAGCGCCAGGCAAGCATCCTGTTCTGCAATCAGGCTGAACCCACCCAAGGTAACTTCAACCACCGGGGCATCAAAGGCATTACCCAATAGCCAGTTGGCCCAGCGCATCGAGACCCAATCCAGCGCTCCGCCCTGAGTGACACCCAAATGACGCACGCCAAAACGCCCGGCATCCTGCAAGAGACACAATGGCGTGCTGGCCTCAATGATCAGTCGGCTCATACCTGCACCTCCAATGGCGTATCGTCACCACCCAGGCGCATGAACGTCGCATGATCGACGGACACAAAACGCACCCGATCACCAGGCTGCAACAGGCTGTAGCCCTCGCGATCACGGTCAAACAGCGCGCTTGGCGTACGCCCGATCAGGTTCCAGCCCCCTGGCGATACGGCCGGGTAGGCCGCGGTCTGGCGCTCGGCGATCCCTACACTGCCGGCTGCCACGCGCTTGCGCGGTGTTGCCAGACGCGGGCTCGCCAGGCACTCATCAACCAACCCCATAAAGGCAAAACCCGGCGCAAAGCCCAACGCGAACACCTGATACTCGCGCTCACTGTGCAGGCGAATCACCTCAGCTGGCGACTTGCCAGTGCGCTGAGCCAGCACTGTCAGCTCCGGGCCGACACTGGGGTCATACCACACCGGTATTTCATGACGCCGACCAGCACTGCCGGGGTCAGGCTGCACATGCGCCAGCGCCTGTTCAATGCAGCTGCGCGCCTCAGCGGGGGACATCTGCAGCAGGTCGAACTGCACCATCAACGTGGTGTAGGACGGCACCAGGTCCACAAGACGCCCGCCAAAGGCGGCCTGCAACCGCTGACGTGCCGCCAGCATCCAGGGCATGTTGGCTTCATCAATGACATCGAACAACCGCACCATCAGGCTGTCGACAGCGACCACTTCGATCCGCAGCTTCATGACGTCACCAGCGCATCGAGGGCCTGACGGATCTGCCGTACAGCCGCCACCGAGCTGTCGTTATCGCCATGCACGCAAAGCGTCTGGGCCTTGAGCAGCACCGGGCTGCCATCACTGGCCGTTAGCGCCTCGCCGCGCGCCAGGCGCAGCGCCTGCTCGACAATCCGCGCGGGGTCATGATGCACAGCCCCCGGCAACCGCCGCGACACCAACCGACCGTTTGGGTCGTAAGCCCGATCCGCAAATGCCTCGAACCACAACGTCACACCATACTCGCGGCCCAACGCCATTGCCTCGCTATCATCGGCAGTGGCCATCAGCATCAAGGGCAATTGCTGATCGTAGGCAACGACGGCCTCCAGCACCGCGCGCAACGTTCGCGGATCGGCCATCATGTCGTTGTAGAGCGCCCCGTGGGGCTTGATGTAGGCCACCCGGGTGCCTTGCGCCCGGCAGATCCCCTCCAACGCGCCCATCTGGTAGAGCAGCAGGTCGCGAACTTCCTCGGCGCTACAGGCCATGGAACGGCGACCAAACCCAACTAGGTCTGGATATGCCGGGTGGGCGCCAATGGTCACGCCATGGGCAACGGCCAAGGCCACAGTCTTGCGCATGATTCCTGGGTCACCGGCATGAAAGCCACAGGCGATGTTGGCGCAGTCGATAAAGGGCATGACCTCGGCATCCAGGCCCATGGTCCAGCTACCAAAGCTCTCACCCATGTCGCAATTGAGTAACAGGCGGCTCACACGCGTTGCTCCTTCGTCCATCTCTTCTGGCCCCTACCTTAACGCGCTTCAAGTTCTTTGCCGCGCGTTTCTGGCAAGCTCAATGCTGCCAGGATCACTACGCCATACGACACTGCGGCAAAACCACCAATTCCAAGGCTCAACGGGACTTTCTGGCTAAGCAGGCCGATCAGCAACGGAAAGAATGCCGCCAGCGCCCGACCAATGTTGTAACAGAACCCCTGCCCCGAACCACGAATGCGCGTCGGAAAGAGTTCGGTCAGAAACGCCCCCATACCGCTGAAGATACCTGAAGCGAAGAAACCCAGTGGAAAACCCAGCCAGAGCATCACACCATCACTGACCGGGATCTGGGTGTACAACAGCACGATCACGAACGAGCCGACGGCAAAGAGAATGAAGTTCTTTTTACGCCCCAACAGATCAGTGAGGTATGCGCTGATCACATAGCCGACGTAAGAGCCAAAAATCACCATGGCCAGGTAGCCACCCGTTCCCAGCACGCTCAGGCCGCGTTCGTTCTTGAGGAACGTTGGCAACCACGACGTGATGGCGTAGTAGCCGCCCAGCGCACCGGTGGTCAGCAGCGATGCCCGCAAGGTAATCGAGCGCATGCCCGGAGCAAAAATTTCGTAGAAGTGCGACGGTGCTTCTGCTGATTCAACCGCCTTGGCTGCACGGTAGACCTCAGGGTCCTTGACCAGGCGACGAACGAAAATCACAAACACCGCTGGAACCAGCCCGAGCAGGAACAATGCGCGCCAGGCATCTTCGGCTGGCAGCAACGAGAACAGCACAGCATAGAGGATTGCTGTCAGCCCCCAACCGATGGCCCAACCGGACTGAACCATGCCTACGGCCTTGCCCCGATCCTGGGCACGGATGACCTCACCGATCAGCACCGCCCCAGCAGTCCACTCGCCGCCGAAGCCGAAGCCCATCAAGGTCCGAGCGATCAGCAATTGCTCGTAGTTCTGGGCAAAGCCACATAGAAAGGTGAAGAACGCAAACCAGAGCACCGTCAACTGCAAGGTACGGACCCGGCCAATACGGTCAGAAAGAATCCCGGCAATCCAGCCGCCCAACGCTGACGCGATCAGGGTAGAGGTATGAATCAGGCCCGCCTCGGCAGTGGTGATCCCCCACAGCGCGATCAATGTCGGGATCACGAAGCTGAGCATCTGGGTATCCATGCCATCAAGGCCATAGCCGATCTTGCAGCTCCAGAATGTTCGACGCTCTTGCTTGTTGATGTTGCGGTACCAGGCAAATGGCCCGGCCACATCACTGCATTTGACCTGTTGCTGCACGCCAGATGGGTTCATGCTTGCCTCAGCTTGTTGGTATTGTTTTTAAGGCGACGCTCTGTGTCGCAGCCTGGCGAACATTTTTTGACGTCAGGCAGGTGCCCGTCCAACGAGAAAAAGCTGCGGTCTGGCATAAGAAAAATTTGATTGCCCTGCTTGAGCGAGCCTGCAATGAATCTCAAATTCCTCGAAACCTTCGTCTGGGTGGCCCGCCTGAAGAGCTTTCGCCTGACGGCCGAAAAACTCTTCACCACGCAGGCCTCGATCTCCAGCCGTATTGCTGCACTGGAAGCAGACCTCGGGGTGCGGCTGCTGCTACGTGACTCACGCGGCGTCAGCCTGACGCCCGAAGGCAGTAAGGTGCTGGAATATGCCGAACAGATGCTGGGCACCGCCAAGGCCCTGAGGCAATCGCTGGACAGCGACCGAGCCAAGGTCGGACGCATACGACTGGGGGTGATGGACACGGTCATTCACACCTGGATGAGTACCCTGGTGTCGGAGTTGATGGAGCATTACCCGCAGGTCGAAATCGAGCTGGTCGCCGACACGGCACTCAACCTGCGCGAGCAACTGCAGAAGGGCTTCCTCGATGTCATCCTGCAGACCGACCTGCTCCGCGAAGCCTCAATCCGCAGCCTCGACCTGGCGCGGTATCCCATGGGCTGGATCGTCGCCAGTCAATCGATCTACAACCGGGCATACACCTCACTGGCTGACCTGGCCCGTGAGCGCATCGTCACCTTCTCAAAGAACTCGCGCCCCCATCAGGAAGTCTTGAGCCTGTTGCAGGCGGAAGGCGTCAGTACGCCTCGGCTGAACTGCGTGAACTCCGTGGCCGCCATCACACGCCTGCTGCGCGACGGGTTCGGCATCGGCGCCTTACCGCCGGCACTGGTCAGCGAAGAACTGGCACGGGGCGAACTCAGCCAACTGCACCTTGAGCGACAACCGCCGAGCCTTGAACTGGTGGTAGCCTGGCAAACCGGGGTGCAATGGACGGACGAGGTCGTCGCCCTGTGCCGTAACGTGCTCGAGCGTTACGCCAGCCATGCCGGAGCGCAGCACATCGTGCTGGTTTAACGCCAGCTCGGCTGCACCGGCTTGCGCCGACCACCCAGCAATACCCAGCCGATCAATAACAGGAAACTCTCCAGCAGCAATGCCGGCAACAATGCGCACCCCAGGCCCCAGGCAATCGCCTCGGGAACCAGCAAGACCTGATAGCTGTAGCCCTTCAGCGTTTCGTCGCGCAACTGAGCATCAGCAGCCACCAGCACATGCCAGGTACGGGTCAGCCATGGCTCTTGCAGGATCTGCCATTCGCCCTCGAGCAGGCGGTTGCGGCCGAGCAGGCTATCGATGCTGTCTGCATCACTGTGGAACACCGGGTCGTCACTGGCCCGGTAATGCCGCACCAAGGCCTGCAGATCGCCGTTGAAGAAACGTTGAGCAGTCTGCTCAAAGCCCTTTAGCCCTTCACGCGACTCCAACAGATGGGCCTGCACCCGCTGGCTGTAGTCATTGATCAAACCGGGCACCTGCACACCCAACAGCAAACCGCAGGTGAACAACAACAGCCGCAAGTAGCTCCTGAGCATGATGATCCTTATTCCGTCCGGCCTTGAGCGATACATTCCCCGCGCCGCCAAAGCCCCCACTGCCCGGGCTCATAACGGTGCCAGGTTTCGTTCTCGGTCAGCGCTTCGGTGGCGATGACCGTGACAACATCATTGGGTGTTGTTTCAGCCTGAAAGTCGACGATCATGTCGACATCTTTCAATCGAGCCGGGCCGAAAGGCGCGCGCCGGGTGATATGCACCAGTTTGGTCGAGCAATAGCAGAACAGCCAGTCACCATCGCTGAGCAAGCCATTGAACACGCCCTTGCTGCGATACTCATCGCACGCAGCAACCAGCACCGGCAGCAGTTGCTCGACGTCGACCGGCTCCGGGAACGCCTCGCGCACGCGGTTAAGCAGGTCGCAAAACGCCGCCTCGCTGTCGGTATCACCCACCGGACGGTAGAAGGTCCTCAACGCCTGGAAGCCCGCCAACTGGCCGTTGTGGGCAAAGCACCAGTTGCGCCCCCACAGCTCACGAACGAACGGGTGGGTATTGGACAGGCAAACCTTGCCGACGTTGGCCTGGCGAATATGCCCGATGACCACTTCACTCTTGATCGGGTAGCGCTGTACGAGGTTGGCCACTTCCGACTCACAACTTGCCGCAGGGTCCTGAAACAGGCGCAGGCCGCGGCCCTCGTAAAAACCGATACCCCAGCCATCGCGGTGAGGACCGGTGCGGCCACCGCGCTGCATCAGCCCTGTGAAGCTGAAAACGATATCAGTCGGCACATTGGCGCTCATGCCCAACAATTCACACATGCTCGGTTCTCGCTTCTGAGGCAGGCGTTAGAGGCGTGGTTCAACCCGGACCGAACCACTGCTGGCTGGTGGCTCGTTACGGTAGCGGCCAGGGTCGGAGCTGGTGAACGGTTGGTCCTGCTCTTCAAGCGCGTTGGCACGCTGCTGGGCAGCCGCTTCGGCAGCTTCACGGCGAGCACGGGCGTTACGCTCCAGCGGCCAGCGCACCAGTACGAACAGCAGATAGGCGACAAAGGCAAACATGCCGTACATGGCCAGGTCAGACGCGGCGCGCAGCACATTACTACCCACCTTGAAGGCCAGGTCCAGGGCACTGATGGCAATGGCCGGTGCGAACAGGTCACGGCCAGGATCGACAATGGTCGGGGTGAACAGCAACACCGCGACGGCCACCCGCAGTGGCTCGCGCAGCCAGCGCCACATCCAGCGAGTCAGGCGAAACCAAACCAACAGGCAGCCCAAGGCAGCGAAGGCATAAAGGCCCCAGGCGAGCAGATAATCGTTCTCGGTCATGACGTCCGTGGCAAGCTAGGCAAATAGACGCTTATGATAACGATTTTTCCGCGTGCCGGCGCCCCCTGTCTGAGACGGCCTCGCCGCCGATCTGCCAAGAGAACTTCCAATGCCCACCGTTTCCCCCGTTTCCAACGCCCCCGTGGCCCACAAAGCTGCCGGCAGCGACCCTTATGCCTGGCTGCAGGAACGTGACACGCCTGAGGTCATGGCCTACCTGGAAGCCGAGAATGCCTATCAACAGGCGCAGCTCGCTGACCAGGCCGAACTGCGCGAACAGCTGTTCCAGGAGATCAAGGGCCGGATCAAGGAAACCGATCTGTCGCTGGCCTCGCCATGGGGACCGTACCTTTACTACACCCGCACCACCGCCGGCGACGAGTACCCCCGCCACTACCGCTGCCCACGCCCGGCTGACGACTCGCCGACCGTAGACGAAAGCCGCGAAGAACTGCTGCTCGACCCCAACAGCCTGGCCAATGGCGGTTTCCTGTCGCTGGGTGCGTTCAATGTCAGCCCCGACCACCAACGCCTGGCCTACAGCCTGGATACCAGCGGCGATGAGGTTTACACCCTGTACGTCAAAGAACTGAGCAATGGCGCCGTCCAGGCGCTGCCGTTCGACGACTGTGACGGCAGCATGACCTGGGCCAACGACAGCCAGACACTGTTCTTTGCCGAACTGGACGACACCCACCGCCCCTACAAGCTGCTGCGTCATCGCCTGGGCAGCACTCAGGCCGAAACGGTGTTCGAGGAGGCTGACGGGCGTTTCTTCCTGACCTGCTACCGTTCAAGCTCCGAACGTCAACTGGTCCTGCTGCTCAACAGCAAGACAACCAGCGAAGCCTGGGTGCTGGATGCCGATCACCCGCAAGCGAACTTCACGTGCCTGGCGCCACGCGTCGAAGACCATGAGTACTACCCTGACCACGGCCAACTTGACGGTGAATGGCATTGGTTTATCCGCAGCAACCAGCACGGCATCAATTTTGCGCTGTTCCACGCAGTGGCCGACAGCATCCCGACACGCGACCAGTGGCAGGTGCTGGTACCCCATCGCGAGCAGGTGATGCTCGAAGGTTTCAGCCTTAATGCCAGCGCCCTGACCCTGAGCCTGCGTGAAGGCGGCCTGCCGATCATCGAAGTGCAGCCTCAAGGTCGTGCTGCCTACCGCGTCGAACTGCCCGATGCCGCCTACAGCCTCTACGTGCAGGACAGCCTGGAGTTCACCAGCACACGAGTCCGCCTGCGCTACGAGGCACTCAATCGCCCGGCACAGGTCAGGCAGCTGGAGCTGGCAAACGGTGCGCAACAGGTCCTCAAGCAGACCCCCGTACTGGGCCCGTTCGATGCTGACGACTATGTCAGCCAGCGCCTGTGGGCTACCGCCGCCGACGGTACACGCGTGCCGATCAGCCTGGTTCAACGTCGCCAGGACGTCGGCAAGCCCGTTCCGCTGTACCTGTATGGTTACGGCGCCTACGGCGAAAGCCTCGACCCCTGGTTCTCTCACGCTCGCCTGAGCCTGCTTGAACGCGGCGTGGCCTTTGCCATCGCCCATGTACGTGGCGGCGGCGAGTTGGGCGAAGCCTGGTACCGTGCAGGCAAGCAGGAGCACAAAGGCAATACGTTCAGCGATTTCATCGCCTGTGCCGAGCACTTGATTGCCAGCAACGTCACCCATGCCGAGCAGTTGGTCATCAGTGGTGGCAGTGCTGGCGGCCTGCTGATCGGGGCGGTACTCAACCAGCGCCCGGAACTGTTCAAGGCTGCCATCGCCGAGGTGCCTTTCGTCGACGTACTCAACACCATGCTCGACCCGGATCTGCCATTGACCGTTACCGAGTACGACGAGTGGGGCAACCCTGAAGAGCCAGCCGTCCATGAGCGGATCAAGGCCTACGCACCGTATGAGAACGTCAAGGCTCAGGCCTACCCCGCACTGCTGGTGATTGCAGGCTACAACGACAGCCGCGTGCAGTATTGGGAAGCCGCCAAATGGGTGGCGAAGCTGCGGGCAACCAAGACCGACGACAACCTGCTGCTGCTCAAGACCGACCTGGGCGCAGGCCATGGCGGTATGAGCGGTCGCTACCAAGGGCTGCGCGATGTAGCGCTGGAGTACGGTTTTGTCTTCAAGGTGCTGGGCCTGGCGTAACGCCGTTTTTGACTGCCGCACCACGCCTGAGCAAAGCCGCCCATCGACCTAGTCCTTGGTCGGCTTGTCGACGTCTGGCGCGGGGGTCAGCCCCGGTAGTGGCTGATCTTTCGGCGGGTTCGGCAGCGGCATCGGTGGCAACAAGGGCGAACCGCTGCGGCTATCGCCAGCCTTGGGGATACTTGGTGGTGCCACCTGCGGGTATGGGGTCGGCGTTGGCGTTCCCGGCGCTCCCGGAACGGGCGCGATAGGCCGTGGTTGCAGGTCCTGGGCTGAAGCAGCCCCCAGGGTAGTCAGGACCATTACTGCTGCAATCAGATAGCGCATACCAGTGCTCCTTCGGGCCGTTTGTCTAAAGGCTACGCCTAAGACAGCAAATGCGCCTGCCCGATTCCCTTGGCAAACAGCTAAACTCAAGGGCATAACCGTAACAAGCCCGATAAAAAGGTACCTCCATGAGCTCGGCAACACCCTCCTCAGCCACCGCACGTCTGGACCGCATCCTCGCCGATGCCAAACGCGACCGTGAAATGGGCTATCGCGACAAGGCCCTGAAGATGTACCCACACGTCTGTGGACGCTGTGCCCGTGAGTTCTCCGGCAAGCGCCTGAGCGAGCTGACCGTGCATCACCGCGACCACAACCACGATAACAACCCCCAGGACGGCTCGAACTGGGAGCTGCTGTGCCTGTTCTGCCACGACAACGAACACGCACGCTATACCGACCAGCAGTACTTCAGCGAAGGGTCGACCAGCAGCCCGACGATCGCCAAGGCAACCCATAACCCGTTCGCCGGGCTGGCGAGCTTGCTGAAAAAAGACTGATCGTCCCCGCCTGTGCCGGCAAGCCCGTATAATCGTGTTTTTTCTCAAGGGCCCCGGCACGTGGCGAACAAACGGTACAGCTGCATAGGACTGTTCAACCCCAAATCTGCAGAAAACGTCGGCTCGGTCATGCGCGCGGCAGGCTGCTATGGCGTCAACTCGGTGTTTTACACGGGCAAACGCTATGAACGCGCCCGCGACTTCGTCACCGATACCAAGCGCGTACATTACGACATCCCACTGATCGGCATCGACGATCTGCAGAAAATCATTCCCTTGGGCTGCACGCCCGTTGCGGTGGAGTTGGTCGAGGGCGCCCGCCCGCTGCCGACCTACACCCACCCGGACCGGGCCATCTACATTTTCGGCCCTGAAGACGGCTCCCTCGACCAAAGCGTGCGCGACTGGTGCGAAGAAACCATCTACATACCGACCGAGGGCTGCATGAACCTGGCAGCCACTGTTAACGTGGTGCTCTACGACCGCATGGCCAAAGGCAACAACACCCGGTCCGGGCCGAAATTCAAGTAACGACTAGTCCAGCAATTTGGTTTGCAGCACCTTCGACGAACCACCCAGCACACTCTCGCTGAGCTGAACGAACTCCTGGGTGCTGACGCTGTTCAGGCGCATCATGGCCCGGCTCACGTCATCCAATGAGCGCTGGTTGTGGGTCTGCAAACGGATTTCCCGGTCCAGTGCCTGCAACAGCAGCACGGCGCGTGCAATGGTCGGCCCATCTACCTGGGCACCACGCAGGCTGGTGACCTTGGCTGAGGCCTTGGTCAAGCTGTCCTGCAGCACTTGATAACGGTCATCGGCCAGCCCACCGGAGCGGCGCAGCAATTCAATGCTGTAGTACTCGGCCAGCCCCTCACCTATCCAGTCACTGTGCTGGATGTCGTTGACCCCGGCGAAGGCCCGCACCAGCTCACGCAACAAGGGGCTGCTGCCGTTCTCGCTCACCAACGGCCGGCTGCTGTGTGAGTAGATCGAGTTGTTTGCCGCGCGCGTACCGCGCCAGAGTTGATCATGGCCTCCGACGATCAGCAGTTTGGGCGGATTGCGCGGAAACACGGCTTGCAACTGCGGCCACACGAACGTCAGCAGCGTCAGGGTATCAAGACGGCGCATACCCTGCCCTTTCGGGGCGGCTACCGTGACCTCGGTATCCCCGAGTCGGCTGCGACGGCTACCGATGTCGCCCGCCAACATCCACCCCGTCGGACGGTCAAACAACCTGGAGACCTGGTCGATGCGGAAGCGATTCTTGCCGATGCGTGGCCACGCAGTTTCGACACTCTTCCAGCCGCTGGGCAGTTCAAAGGTCAGACGCGCCACCAATTCGGTACCGTCCTGTTGATCCAGACGTGCGGGCGGTACCAGGTCATCGCCACGAAACAGCGCCCAGTTCGGGGTGATTCGACTGTCGTACATGCCGCCCTTGAGCCGGTGATCCAACTGCACCTTGTAGGTCAGGCTGGACTGGCCCGCCGCCGGCTGCCACAGGCCACGCCGACCGTTATCCTTGAGTTGCCATTGGCCTTCACCCTTGAATTCGCTGTAGTTGCCCAGGGTACCCAGATCGAAATCCAGGCTGCGCACTACGGCCCCATCGGCCAGGGTCAGGCTGACCAACGCCAGACCCGTCTGCGGCAATAATTGAACGTGATAATCCAGATCGACTTTCTTGGCCCAGGCGGGCGCACTCGACAGCAGCAGGGCCAGCAACCACAGGTAACGCAGACGCATAACGACTCCTTGCAACGACACCATGCCGCGCCCCAGCGCGCTTGTACGCCTCAACTGGCGCGAAAGATCAGATAGTCTTCCCAATCATCCTCAGCCACCGTCGTCTCGCTGAGCATTCGGCCAGACTGGGAAATACGCTGTTTATGCACCTGCTCGCGATCACCACACACCAGGTAGTGCCACTGCGGCAAGTCCTGCCCCTCGCTGACCAGGCGATACGCACAGGTTGGCGGTAGCCATTTGAACTGATCGGCCGTTCCCGGCGTGAGTTGGATGCAGTCAGGCACCTGCTCAAAGCGATTCGGGTAGTCGCGGCACTGGCAGCTCTTCAGGTCCAGCAGTTTGCACGCAATACGCGTGTAGTAGACGCTGTTGTCGTCTTCATCTTCGAGCTTTTGCAGGCAACACAGACCACACCCATCGCATAGCGACTCCCACTCCTGGCGGTCAAGTTGCTCGAGGGTTTTGCGCATCCAGAAGGGGGCGGCGTTAACAGCCATCGTGTCAGATTCCTGTTTCAATTCATGTGCAGCGGCGCGGCGGCGCCAGTCTAGGTCGTGTCATCACTCATTGCCAGACCGCTTGTCAGCGCTGACTCGGCACAGTAGCTTGAGCCTACTTGCCATTTCTCAATCCCGTCAGGAACGCCTACATGAGCGCCAATCCCCGTGTTGCCGACTATGCCATCAACGATCAGTTCATCCAGCGCTGGTCGCCACGTGCCTTCACTGCCGAGCCGATCAGCGAAGAAACCCTGCTGAGCTTCCTGGAAGCAGCACGCTGGGCGCCGTCGGCCTACAACTCACAACCTTGGCGGTTCCTTTACGCGCGCCGTGACACGCCAAACTGGGAGCGCTACCTGGGCCTGCTCAACGAATTCAACCGCAGTTGGGCACAACACGCGTCGGCCTTGGTGATTATTGCCTCCAAGACCACCTTCACCGCCCCTGGCGCCAGCGAAGAAACCCCGGCACTTTGGCATACCTTCGACACCGGCTCGGCCTGGGGCCACCTGGCCCTGCAAGCCAGCTTGAGCGGCTGGTACACCCATGGCATGGCCGGTTTCGACCAGGCCCTGACCCGCAAAGAGCTCAAGATCCCTGAAGGCTATGACCTGCATGCCGCCGTGGCGATCGGCAAGCTGGGCGACAAGGCCAGCCTTGCTGAGGGCCTGCAAGCCCGCGAAGTCCCAAGCCCACGCCGCCCGCTGAGCGAGTTGGCCGCCGAAGGCGACTTCAGCCTGTAAACACGGCGCTTGCCAGGTGTTGGGCAACCTTGCTGCCCAACACCTGCAGGACGCGATCCGTCAGTAGCCGCGGTTGAAATCCACTTCGCCGCGCAGCGCCTCACCGGCTCGGTAAGCCTTCAGGTTCTCAACGAACAACTGCACCATCGCCTCTGGCGAGGTCGGTGCCGAACTGTGACCTGTCAGCAACAACCCCAGGGCTGTCCAGAACGGATGGCGCGGCGGCAGAGGCTCCTGGCGACAAACGTCGATGACCGCGCCCGCCAAATGCCCCTTCTCCAACGCCTTGACCAGATCGGCATCCACCACCGCCACACCACGCCCGGCATTGATGAACAATGCATCCGGATTGAACCGGGCAAACAATGCTGCGTTGTAGAGATCATGGGTAGCCGGCGTATCTGGCAACAGGTTGATCACATAGTCAGCCTCGCCAACCAGCCGGCCGAGGTCGTTCAACCCCGCCACCTCGATGAACGGTGCCTGCTCACGCGCCTGGCTGGCAACGCCATATAGCTTGACGCCAAAGGGCAACAGAAACTCCGCAACCCGCTGACCAATGTCACCGGTGCCGACAATCAATACGCGCCGACCTTCCAGCGTACGTCCGGGTCGACCATCCCATTTACGTTCTACCTGGCTGACCAGCCGGGCCAGCACCTCACGTTCATGGACCAGCATGTAGGTCAGCACATACTCAGCCATGACCTGGCCAAAAATCCCTACCGCCCGCGTCAGGCGGTAATGGCGGGGCAGTTCATTGGCGAGCAGTGGCGTAATACCCGCCCAGGTCGACTGCAGCCATTGAGGCTGGTGCCCTTGGCGCAACAGGCTCGCCAACAGATCAGGTTGCCCTAGCCACACGGGGCAATCTGCAGCCTGACGCGCCAGCTCGGCGGAGTCACCACTGGTCAGAACCTCCAGGTCAGGAGCCCTCTCACGCAACAGACGAGCGTAAAGGGCATGATCCTGTTCGGCGATCAGAACACGCATGTTTTATACAACCTTGCAGAAGCGCTGAATGCGGCCATGCACGATGGCATGGGCCGCATTCAGGGGATGTTCAGGGCAGTAATCAGACGGGGTCGTTGCGACGCAGCAACTCTTCGGGCAAGTGCTCGATGTACTCATCTTCTGCGGGCGGCATCTGCAGGTGATAGCCCTGCTGATCGAGGTTTTCCAACACCTTGGCGATGTCCTCACGGGCCAGCTTGCGCTCGGGTGTCAGCACCAGGTCGAAGGCATGCAAAGGGGTTCCAAAAAACGGCAGCAAGCCATCAGGCACGCGCTCCAGGCCATCAGCCTTGAGTACGTAGAGGTACATTTCGTTCTTGCGTGGGCTTTTGTAGATCGAACAGATTCGTTTCATCGTTGTTCTCCGGCACCGGCGAGGCAGTCAAGCAGCGCCTGGCCCATCCGCTCGCGGCGCCAGCCGCGCAGGGAGTCGGGCAGTTGATAAGGGCCATTGGGAAAACCGCTCTTGAGCAGGGCTTCCAGGGTTTTCTTGCGCAGCATCAGCTCTGGGGCAATGCCCAGGCGCTCGGCTTCAGCCTGACCGATGGCACGCAGTTGCTTGAGCACCCCCGAGGCTTCGATTGGCAACGGCTCGGGCAAGGCCGGCGGCCATTCGGCGGGCGCAATGCTCGCGGCCTGTTTGATCAGACCGAGCAGGAACTCGCCATCCTGGCGAATGGTCCGGGGGTGCATATCCTCGATTTTCGCCAACGCCGAGAGGTTGTCAGGCTGGGTCCGGGCAAGCGGCCACAAGGATGGCTCACGCAGAATCCGGTTGCGCGGCAGATCACGCGCTCGCGCCTCTCGCTCACGCCAGGCACACAGCTCACGCATGACCGCCAGTTGCTGGCGAGACAGCTTCCAGGCCAGCTTGGCTTCGCGGTACAACTCGTACGGGTCGGTTTCGCGGCGCATCTGCGCAACCAGCTCCGCACCGTCGTCCAGTACCCAGGCGTACTTGTCATCCGACAACCGCGTACGCAGGCGCTCGTAAAGCTCAGCGAGGTGCACGGCATCTTCGGCCGCATAGCTGACCTGGGTTTCCGACAACGGACGCTGCAACCAGTCGGAGCGGGTTTCACCCTTGGGCAGGTCAATGCCCAACACGTCCTGAACCAGCCGCGAGTAGCCCATGGAGAACCCCAGGTTGAGGTACCCCGCGGCCAACTGCGTGTCGAACAAGGGCGCAGGCAAGCTACCGGTCAAGCGCATCAACACTTCAAGGTCTTCGCTACAGGCATGCAGCACCTTGGTCACCTGCTGATCCTCGAGCAGGCGCGCCAGCGGCTGCCAGTCACCAATCTGTAGGGGATCGATCAAGAAAGCCCGTGCCCCATCACCAACCTGGATCAAACCGGCTTTGGGATAAAAGGTATCAACCCGCATAAACTCGGTATCGAGCGCCACGAAGGGCAGTTGCTGCCACTGCAGGCAGTGCTCGGCCAGGCTGCGGTCGTCGCAAATCCAGTGAATATCGATGGCCACAAGGCTCTCCCACAAACAATGGCCCGCAGTATATACAACGCGGGCCACCGTCGGGAAACGGTACGACCGTCAGCGGCTCGTCACCTGGCGGCAACCGGCAAACAGATCAAGATCCGGCTTGTACACGCCACTTTGGACCTGCAGCAAACCGAGCATCGAATGGAACAGGTTGTCCTGGCTAAGCGGCTGGCTGCTGCTCTTGGCAAGGCAGGCCGTGTCGACAGCGAAACTGTGCTGATAACCCTCGGAGAACCACGCCAGCATCGGCACATGCTTCTGTTGCTCCGGTGCCAGCATATAGGGGGTGCCATGCAGGAACAGGTTGTATTCACCCAGCGATTCACCATGATCGGACAGGTAAATCATTGCGGTATCCACTTTGTCTGACTTGCTGCGCAGGATATCGATCAGCGATGCCAGGACATGGTCGGTATAGACCAACGTGTTGTCATAGGCATTGGTGATGCTTTCACGGCTACAGGTGTTCAGTGCGTTGCTCTGGCACACCGGCGTAAATCGCTCATAGGCCTTGGGATAACGCTTGTAGTATTCAGGCCCGTGGCTGCCCATCTGGTGCAGCACCAGTACGGTGTCCTGCTGCAGATTGTCGAGGGAAGCTTCCAGCCCCTTGAGCAGGATATCGTCATGGCACTCGCTGTCGGCGCACAACGCCGGGTCCTTCAGGTTGCTGACATCCTCGAACATCACCCGATCACAGGCACCTTTACACCCTGACTGGTTGTCACGCCAGCGCACGGCAAGCCCGGCACGCTGAAGCACATCCAGCAGCCCTTCACGGCTCTTGGCCTCACTGGCCGAGTAATCCTTGCGGGTCATTCCCGAGAACATGCAAGGCACCGACACCGCAGTCTCGGTACCACACGAGGTTACATTGTTGAATGCAATCAGGCCGGCCTCATGGCTCAACTGCGGGGTGGTGTCACGCCCATAACCCAGCAGGCCAAAATCTTCCGCACGAGCGCTTTCGCCAACAACCAGCACGGTCAACGACTTGCGTGGATGCTGCTGCCAGGATGATGCCAAATGCGCATCTTCACCATACTTGTGGAATGACTTGACCGCAGAACCTGCGCGCTCCCTCAACAAACCGACCGACGCCCCTACATAGTTGCTGGGCACAATCATCAGGCGCAGTTCATGGTGATTGCGAAACAGCGAAGAAAGGCCCTGATAATTGAGCAACGCAACACCACCGAGCGCCGCAACACAGCCCACGCTGACGACCAGCTTGCTGAGCAACTCACGGTGCCAGGCACGGTACTGAATCGGGGTCTTGATCAGCAGGAATGACGGCACACCGCCCAACAGCAAGACGTATGCAAGCCACTTCAGAGACAGTAGGTCACGTACTTCTGTCGCATTGGTCTCAACAGCGTTGCGCAACATGCCCACATCGATCAGCACACCATACTGATTCATGAAGTAAGCAACGCTGGCACTGATCATGAATAGCACAATCAGTACAGGCTTCAGCACAGCTTTGAAGGCCAGAAACGTCAGGATCAGATTGAAGGCGCACAGCAGCATCAATGCGAAGGCCATGCGCAGCAGCATGCCTTGCCCGTCTCCCTGAATAATCGTGAACAGGTGCTGCCAAAGCGTGAAGTTGAATCCGAACAGCAGATACAAACTAGCGATCAGTGTGACCCATTCTGGACGCAGCGGCTTTACCTTGAACATGAGACTTCGCTTGAAAAGTAATTCGAGAGAGTGCGCGTTGGCACGGCTTTAAAACTGCCGAAACTCTAGGCGCCGCCTCATAAAACTTTCGTGAAAAAGATGGCAACAAAGGGTTTGATGCCTTTTTGCCAGCCAGCCTCATACACGCCGCACTTCCTGCCAAGACAAGGCATTGCAGCGCATCAGGATCGAGAAATACGGCTACAGACCAGCCCTGCCACAGAACCTGGCAAAGACGGCTATCCTCATAACTCAAGCCCTTACTCAGTAGCCCGCAGAGGTGGAGACATGCCGGTTAAGCACGATTTGCTCGCAGACCTTAATCTGACCAAGGAAGCGTTCGATGCCCTCAGGAAAACCGACCCACAACTCGACCGACTGCATGAAAAGTACAATGCCAAGGATGCCGAAGTCGTCGTAGCAGAGGGCAATGGCGCCTCGGATGACCGGGTCACCCAGCTTCGCAAGGAGCGACTGAAACTCAAGGATGAGATTGTTGCTCACGTGCAAAAAGGCAAACCCAACTGAGTACGCAGGAGGGAAAGCCATTGTTCAACGTCGACTGACACCCGCTTTCTGATGGAGCGGCTTGAGGTAAGCCGCTCTCGATACGATTGAGGTCGCCATGCTGGCGACCTCAATCGACACCTTCGCCCCCCTCCTGATGCTGGATGGAGCAACAAGGGGGCTCTCGACCCTCCCCTTAGCGACAGAGGTGCTGCAACACCACCTCCAGAGGATGCCGCAACGTGCGGTCGGCCATGCGCTTGACCTGGCTGCGGCAGGAGTAGCCTGTTGCCAACGCCTCACCCTGCTTGTCCAGTTTACCGGCCCAGGACTGCTCAAAGATCGTCCGCGAGGTTTCCTGGTTACGCGCTTCGTGGCCGTATGTACCCGACATGCCGCAGCAGCCGGTCGCCTCGGTGACCAGTTTCAGCCCCAGACGAGCAAACACCTGCTCCCACTGCCGGGTACTGGCCGGAACGTTGGTCTTCTCAGTGCAGTGAGCCAGCAAGCGGAAGGTCTCCGGGTTGGAAACCGCCCGCTCAGGTAGCGCGTCAATCAACCATTCCTGTGGCAGCGCAACCTTCGGGCACTCACTCAAGCCCGGGACCTTCTGATATTCCTGCCGGTAGACCAGCGTCATGGCCGGGTCCAGGCCGATCAAAGGCACACCGCAATCGGCCAGAACCTTGAGTTGGCTGGCATTGCGAATCGCCGCCTTGGCGAACGCGCCGAGAAAACCCTGAACGTGCAATGGCTTGCCATTGGCACTGTAGGGCGCCAGGAATACCCGATAGCCCAACCGATGAGCCAACTCAATGAAAGACGCCAGCAACGGTGTTTCAAAGTAACGGGTGAAGGCATCCTGCACCAGCACGATACTGCGCTCGCGCTGCGCCGGCGTCAGTTCGCGCAGGGCCGGAACGCTGGCCGGTCGGACATTGCAACGGGTCAGTGTCGCCTGCAGGTTGTAGCGACTGATCAACGGGCTGTCGAGCATGCCGACATGACGCTCCAGCAGTCGGCTGACCCACTGCGAACCCATCACCCAGTTGTACAGCCCTGGCGCATAGGCCATGTACGGGATCGTGAACTCCAGCGAACCAATCAGGTAATCGCGCAGTGGCCGCTGATAGCGACCATGGTAGAGTTCGAGGAAGCGCGAGCGAAACTCCGGCACATTGACCTTGATCGGGCACTGCCCCGCGCAGGACTTGCACGCCAGGCAGCCAGCCATGGCGTCGTAGACCTCATGAGAGAAGTCCGCCTCACCCCGCTGGCGCGCCCGGTTGTTGCGCAGCCGGGCGGGCAACGTCTTGAGCCAGGAAGTTTTCTTTTTCGCTGCCGCCAGCACATCGATGTTGGCCGCCCCCTGCAGGCGCAACCACTCACGAATCAGCGAAGCGCGGCCTTTAGGTGAGTGCTGACGCTCGCGGGTAGCTTTCCAGGACGGGCACATGGCGTCGTTGGGGTCAAAGTTGTAACAGGCGCCATTGCCGTTGCAATGCATGGCGCTGTCGAAGCTCTGCCAGACCCGCTCGTCAATCTGCCGGTCCAGGTCACCGCGCAGTGTCACCTCATCAACCTTGAGCAGGCTCTCGCTGCTGTCCGGCGTACAGATCTTGCCGGGGTTGAGTTGGTTGTACGGGTCAAATGCGCCCTTGAGCGCCTGAAGCGCCGGGTACAGCTCGCCAAAAAAGCTCGGTACGTACTCCGAACGCAAGCCCTTGCCGTGCTCACCCCAGAGCAGGCCACCATAACGCTGGGTCAGCGCCGCCACGGCATCGGAAATCGGCTTGACCAGTGCCGCCTGGACAGGGTCTTTCATGTCCAGCGCCGGTCGAACGTGCAGCACGCCAGCATCGACATGCCCGAACATGCCATAGGCAAGGCCATAGCTGTCCAGCAAGGCGCGGAACTCGGCGATGTAATCGGCCAACTGCTCAGGCGGCACGGCGGTGTCTTCGACAAACGGCTGCGGGCGCACTTCGCCTTCAACGTTGCCAAGCAAACCCACCGAGCGCTTGCGCATGGTATAGACACGGGTCACCGCCTCAGCACCTTCGGCCAGGGTATGGCCCAAACGCTCGATACTGGTGTCAGCCTGCAGGTGTTTGACGAACGCCTGCACCCTGGCGTTCACTTCGCCCGGTTCATCACCACTGAACTCCACCAGGTTGATCCCCAGTGTCGGGCGCTCTGGGTCGGCAGGAAAGTACTCGGCAACGCTGTGCCAGACAATATCCTTCATGGCCAACAGCAACACCTTCGAGTCAACCGTCTCGATGGACAACGGCTTGTGGCTCAGCAACGCGTTTGCATCGCGCAAGGCGTCCATGAAGCTGCTGTAACGCACGTTGACCAGCACCGAATACTTGGGAATCGGCAACACGTTCAACTTGGCCTCTACCACGTAGCCCAAGGAACCTTCGGCGCCGCAGAGCACGCTATTGAGGTTGAAGCGTCCCTGCTCGTCGCGCAGGTGTGCCAGGTCGTAGCCTGTCAGGCAACGGTTGAGCTTGGGGAAGGTCGACTCGATCAATTCAGCCTGGGTTTCATGGATCTGTCGGGCCATACGGTAAACCTCACCGCTGCGCCCGGCCTGTGCGCAGGCCTGGTCCAACGCCTCATCATCGATGGGCCTGGTGTGCAATAGCTCGCCACCCAACAGCACGCTATGCAGCTCAAGTACGTGATCGCGAGTCTTGCCGTAGGTGCAACTGCCCTGCCCGCTGGCATCCGTATTGATCATGCCGCCCACGGTCGCACGGTTGGAGGTGGACAGCTCTGGCGCAAAAAACAGCCCATGGGGCTTGAGGGCGGCGTTGAGCTGGTCCTTGACCACCCCCGCCTGAACCCGCACCCAGCGTTGCTCGACATTGATTTCGAGAATGTTGTTCATGTGCCGCGACAAGTCGACAACGATGCCATCGGTCAACGACTGGCCGTTGGTGCCGGTGCCGCCGCCACGTGGCGTCAGCTTGACCTGCCGAAAGCGCGGCTCGGCCATCAACGCGGCGAAACGCGCCACGTCCTCGGCATCCTGCGGGAATACCGCCGCCTGAGGTAAACGCTGATAGATCGAGTTGTCGGTTGCCAGTACCGTACGGGTGGCGTAGTCGGCACTGATCTGGCCACGGAAGCCGGCAGCGCGCAACGCATCAAGGAAATCGGCATACAGGGTGGCCGGCGTGACACCAGTCAATCGGGCGATCATTGGGGATGGCCTCTTTTATATCGGTTTAATCATGAATACCTGCTAAAACGGTATGGCTGGCACACCATCAGGTAGGGGATGATGACCATGATCCCGGAGCTTCAAGCCAGACACAAACGGATACTCACGCAGCCTTCGATGACTTTTACGAATGAATTACCGCAACCTCACCCCATCCATGTCCCTGCTGCTGGCCTTTGAGGCCGCTGCCCGCCACGAGAGCTACACCCGCGCAGCCGCAGAACTGTCGCTGACCCAGAGCGCCGTCAGCCGCCAGGTCCAGATCCTGGAACGCCAATTGGGGGTGACACTGTTCCGTCGTGAAGGCCGCGCCGTCCAGCTCACCGATGTCGGGCGCCTGTACCAGCGAGAAATCAGCGAAGCACTGGGCCGTGTGCGCAGCGCCACTCTGCACGCGATTGCCCATCAAGCCGGCGGCGGCAGCCTGCGCCTGGCGACCCTGCCAACCTTTGGCTCCAAATGGCTGCTTCCGCGCCTGCATGAGTTCTACCGCAGCCACCCCGAGGTACTGGTGCATATCAATTCGCGGATCGAACCCATCGACTTTGCGACCAGCGGCATCGACGCTGCCATCGTAGTGGCGGCCAGCGACCTGCCGGGGCTGATCTGCCACCGTTTGCATGCCGAAGAACTGATGGTGATCCTTTCGCCAACCCTGGCCGCCACACGGCCCTGCTGGACACCCGAAGACATCAGCAAACAGGTGCTGCTCAGCGTTGCAAACAACCTCAACGCCTGGGGCGAGTGGTTCATCCACCATGGCCTGACGCATCAGGCCATGCGCCTGGGGCCGAGCTTCGAACTGACCTCGCACCTTATCCAGGCCGTGCGCGCCGACATCGGTATCGGCCTGGTACCCAGGATCCTGATTACCGACGAACTGGCCCGTGGCGAGCTGAGCAGCCCGGCACTGCCCTACGCCAGCTCGCGCAGCTATTACCTGGTGTACCCGCCGCGCAACAAGGCCCTGCCCGCGCTACAGGCGTTCAGGGACTGGCTGCTGGATAACGCCGACATGCAGCTTCAATAGATCGCGGGCAACCCGCCACCCTGGCCGTTGTCAGCTCCAGTTCTGGCAACTCATCGCACGCAACGGGTGACTCGGGCGCATATCAGCCTGTCCCAAGAACAGCAGCAGATTGATGCGCTGAAAGCAGCTACGCATCCATCCTCAGCCGGATCATTGCTAACGAGCGATGACGCCAAGGGCGCGAAGTGCAGGTGCGTGAGCAGAACCTGACACAAGCACTGGCCACCTTCGTCATCGGCATCATCGAAAGCGCCAAGAACAATTCCAAGATGGCTTGAACGACATGCACCCGCAAAGAAAGACCCTGCACAATGAGTTGCACGCCCGTCCGTCCCTGTATTTCGACGAGCCCGCGAACGTCTACCACCTGGCATTCCTCACCCACGAGGTGCCGTGCGACACCCTCCTGAGCAGCTTCTGCCGCGACCCCATCGATCCCGATACTGTTCAGGGCATCACCCAGCTAGAAGGTCACGCATTGAAATGGGAGCGGCACGCCGAGTTTCTGACCCTGACAGTGGTGGTCACCTCGTCCGACCCCGAGCCTGGCTGGAGCCCGCCGCCAAAGGCCCTCATGGACCGGGTTGCGCCTTACTTGCAGCACATGATCAACGCCGTACAAATTGTGGTACGCGCCGATACGTCCTTTAACGGTGACCTTTCCAGCTTCGGTTTCAAAGACCCCTGCGGCTCTTGCATAGGTGGCGGCGATGCGGTGGTGTGGAGCGACTTCCGCTTGAGCGAAGATGGCACCAATCGCTTTCTGTTCGTGAACAAACGCCTGAATGCGTACCGTCAAGGGCGCATGATCCGACGCCTGCTGGAAATCGAGACCTACCGCATGATGGCCTCGCTTTCACTCACCACCGCGAAAAACCTGAGCACTCAACTCAATACCTTCGACAGAACGCTGGTCAACCTCTCAGAGCGCAACGCCGGCGCCGAGACTGGCGATGCCAAGGCGCTGCTGGCCGACATCGCCAACCTGTCGGCACAAGTGGTCAGCAGTACCGCGAAAACCCGGCACCGCTTCAGCGCCACACAAGCCTATGCCCAACTGGTATTTGAGCGTTTGAGCGAACTACGGGAAAGCCATGTCGGAGACTGCCAGCGGCTCGGTATCTTCATCGAAAGACGATTCAAGCCCACCGTCAGATACTGCGCCGTCACCGAACAACGCCTGGATCAACTGGCCAAAAGCGTCGCCAACCTCGGCGACCTGCTGCAGGCGCGCGTACAAGTCGAAATGGAAGAGCAGAACGCGGAAATCCTCAAGAGCCTGAGCAATCGCGCGGATACTCAAATAAAGATCCAACGCGCGGTAGAAGGCCTGTCGATCATCGCCATCACCTACTACCTGCTGAGTCTGCTCAAGCTGCTCTACTCGGGCGCACACACCCTGGGGCTGGAGATGTCCCCGAAAGAAGCCATGCTGGCCATGAGCCCACTGGCCATCAGCATTCTCCTGCTCATCCTGATCCGGATAAAAAGAGCGAAGAGCGAGCATTGAAACCGCAGAAGGCCGTTGCACCGCAGCGGCCTGAAAAACCGATACCCAAAAGCACAAAACCCCTGAAAGCGTTAACGCTTTCAGGGGTTTTATGTACTTCATGTATGGCGGAGAGATAGGGATTTGAACCCTAGGTACTGTTGCCAGTACAACGGATTTCGAATCCGTCCCGTTCGGCCACTCCGGCATCTCTCCAGTGGCGCGCATGATACCAGCAGTTTGCCAAAAGGCAAAGCGCCTTGCGAAAAAAATTCGCGTGGTATCAGGCGCTTGCGTTAAAACGCCAGCTTACAGCGGTACGCCCAGGCGCTTGGCCACTTCTTCGTACGCTTCGATGACGTCACCGAGGCCCTGACGGAAGCGGTCCTTGTCCATCTTCTTGCGGGTTTCCTTGTCCCACAGGCGGCAGCCGTCCGGACTGAACTCGTCACCCAGCACGATTTCGCCGTGGAATACGCCGAACTCCAGCTTGAAGTCCACCAGCAGCAGGCCAGCGTCGTCGAACAGCTTGGTCAGTACTTCATTGACCTTCAGCGACAGCGCTTTCATTTTCGCCAGTTGCTCGGCAGTGCCCCAACCAAACGCAACAACGTGGGATTCGTTGATGAACGGATCACCCTTTTCGTCGTTCTTCAGGAACAGTTCGAAGGTCGAAGGCTCCAGCTTGATGCCTTCCTCAACACCCAGGCGCTTGACCAGGCTGCCAGCAGCATAGTTACGCACGACGCACTCGACCGGAATCATGTCGAGTTTTTTGACCAGGCACTCGTTGTCACCCAGCAGTTTGTCGAACTGAGTCGGGATACCCGCTTCTTCGAGTTTCTGCATGATGAAGGCATTGAACTTGTTGTTCACCATGCCTTTGCGGTCGAGCTGTTCGATACGCTTGCCGTCGAACGCCGAAGTGTCGTTGCGAAACAGCAGGATCAAGCGGTCAGCGTCATCGGTCTTGTAAACCGACTTGGCTTTGCCGCGGTAGAGTTCTTCACGTTTTTCCATGATGGGCTCCGCTTGCTAAGTTAGATGGGCCGGGCGATTTCGCGCCAGTCGAGCCCTGAATCCTGATTGGCCACCTGTAGCCAGCCCGGGTCACACCCCAAGGCGTCGACAAAACACTGCCGGGCCAGCTGTGGCTGGTTGTTCTTGCTACTGAGGTGGGCCAGCACCAGATGCTGCAGCTTGTGCCAACCCAACTCGGCCACCAGGCGCGCGGCCTGATGGTTGTTCAAATGTCCTAGATCACCACCCACCCGCTGCTTGAGGAAATAGGGGTAATGCCCTCTCGCCAGCAGATCACGGCAGTGATTGGCCTCGATCAACAAGGCGTCCAGATCCTGATAGTGAGTCAACAGCCGATCATCATACGAACCCAGGTCGGTCAGCACACCCAATCGCCGATGACCGTCACTGAACACATACTGCAGTGGCTCCAGCGCATCGTGCGCCACAGCAACAGCGGTAATACTCAAGTTTCCCACCTGCAACCGCTCGTCACCGGCCAGGAAGCCTGCGACCTCGACGGGCTTGCGCATCCCACGCAGCGTCCCACGGCTGAGGTAGACCGGTAGATTGTAGCGCCGCGCCAGCAAACCAACGCCATGAACATGGTCGGCATGTTCATGGGTAACGACGATGGCATTCAATTGATCTGGCGCTACGCCGAGCAGCGCCAGGCGCCGCTCGGTTTCCCGCAGGGAAAAGCCACAATCGACCAGCACACAGGTGTCGTCACTGGCGATCAGCGTACCATTGCCCTGGCTACCGCTTCCTAGTACGGCGAAGCGCACTTAACCCAGGTTGTCCTGAATGACACTCAACACACGACGAGCGACATCAGCTGGCGCGACGGTGTTGATGTTTTTCTCGACCGTAACCTGGACGCTGTCACCCACCTTGCTCAGGCGAACCTGATAACGCTCGGCACGAGCTTCACGCTCTTCCTTGCTCGGCTCGCTGCCCAACAGCTTGCCGAAGAAACCAGGCTCCTGGTCGTGCTTCTCGGCTTTCTCGGCCAGGTTGATGTAGTAAAGGCCCAGGCTGCGGTTGATGTCTTCGACACGCCACTCACCGTGTTCCAAGGCGCGGCCCACACTGGACCAGGCACGATCAAGGTCGGCGCCCAGGTTCAATACCGGGTTGCCGCTGCCGTCTTCGCTCAGGCTGACACGGCTAGGGGCATCGAAATCACGAGCAGCAAGCAGCGAGACGGAACCGCCCTTCTCGGCGCTACGGGTCATGCTGGCGAGCATTTCATCGACCAGCAGGGCATCAGCGGCGGTATTGACGGAACGCGCCGGGAAATCAACCTCGGCGGTGCTGCCGGCCGGACGCTCAGCAGTCACCACATAGACTTCACTGGTGCCCCGCTGCACACCCGGTTCGATGCGTACACGCGCACGCATTTCACTGTCACCGCTGGTGGCGGTGCTTGCCAAGCGTTTTGCCATGGCGGCCGACAGCTCGTCGGAACGCTGCCAGGTGGTCGTGAACTCACCGGTTTGCGGACGCTCTTCGGCAATACGGAAACCGTTGTCTTCAAAGAACTGACGAGCCACTGGCCAGACTTCAGCCGGTGCACGCTGGGCCAGTACCCAACGCGAGTTACCACTCTTCTGCAGGCTGAAGTCGCTGGCTTCACCCGCCGCCGACAACGGCAGCGGACGCGGCACGTCGAACTCGCCCTTGGTACTGCTGTCCGCGACGTTACGCGGGATCGGCAGCAGCGGGTCGAGACGCTTGGCACTACTGACATCCGGTGGCAGTTGCATCGGCGGCTTCTGGGTAGCCTCCAGATAGTCGCTGCCACGGTCACGGAAGTAACCGTCTTCACCCCACAGCCAGCCGCACCCGCTGGTGCTGGAGATAATCAAGGCAAGGGCGGAAAGACCAGCCAATCGCTTCATGCGGTGTACTTCCTCAGTTAAACCAGTACGCCGGACTGGCGCATGGCCTGCCGCAGCGTTTCATGACAAGGTTCGCTCAGCCAGGTCAGCGGCAGGCGAATGCCTTTGTGCATCAGGCCCATTTCCACCAACGCCCACTTCACCGGGATCGGGTTGGCTTCGATGAACAGGTCCCTGTGCAGCGGCATCAGTTTTTCGTTGATGGCACGGGCCGTTTCGGCATCGCCCTTGAGGGCGGCTTCACACAGGTCGGCCATTTCGCGTGGCGCAACGTTGGCGGTTACCGAGATATTGCCCTTGCCGCCCATCAGGATCAGCTCAACGGCGGTTGGATCGTCGCCGGACAGGACGATGAAGTCCTTGCTGACGCCATCCAGGATGGCCTTGGCGCGCTTCAGGTCGCCTGTGGCTTCCTTGATACCGATGATGTTCGGTACGGTCGACAGACGAATGACGGTCTCTGCCTGCATGTCGCAGGAAGTACGGCCGGGCACGTTGTAGAGAATCTGCGGGATGTCTACGGCTTCAGCGATATGCTTGAAGTGCTGGTACAAGCCTTCCTGGGTAGGCTTGTTGTAGTACGGCACCACCAGCAGGCAGGCATCAGCCCCGGCGTTCTTGGCGTTGCGGGTCAGCTCGACCGCTTCACGCGTGGAGTTGGCGCCGGTGCCAGCGATCACCGGGATACGCCCGTTGACCTGTTTGACTACAGCCTCGATGACTTTGATGTGTTCTTCGACATCAAGGGTCGCAGACTCGCCGGTCGTACCGACGGCAACGATGGCATGAGTACCGTTTTTCAGGTGAAAGTCCACGAGTTTGCTGAGGCTGTCCCAGTCAAGACGCCCTTGTGCATCCATGGGTGTGACCAATGCCACCATACTGCCCGCAATCATGAAACTGCTCCTGCCGGAAAAAGAGAGCGGTAATGGTACTGGCGCCATCGGGCTTGCACAAGCGAAGCAGGTGGCCGGAGCATTCCCCTCGGCAGCAGTTTTCGCTACCCTTCCCTCTTTGATCGGTACGCAGCAGCCCCCTGGCTTGCTGATGATGCACCTCGGCTGCGCCCTGACCCTCGATTCTGAGCGGCGGAACGGTATAAAGCACAGCCTCTTGCCACGTCACGTACCGACCGCTCATCGCTTTAGGAATGCTGCATGTCCACCCCCACCGTTCGCGAACAATTCCTTGTCATCAGCGCCCTGGGCCCCAATCCCATGGAGCTGACCAACATCCTGTGCCGCACCAGCAACGACAACCGTTGCTCTGTCGTAACCTCGCGCCTGACACGCCACGGGGAATGCAGCGCACTGGTGCTCCAGGTATCGGGCAGCTGGGACGCACTGGCGCGGCTCGAGGCTGCACTCCCAAGCCTGGCCAAGAAGCACAGTTTCACGGTCAATGTCGTGCGCAGCGCAGGCCTGGAGGTTCGCCCACTATCCTTGCCGTACGTCGCCTACATCAGCGCCGCCTATCGGCCCGATATCATCAATGAGCTGTGCCAGTTCTTCCTCGACCACCGGGTAGAGCTGGAGAACCTGACCTGCGATACCTATCAGGCACCGCAAACCGGCGGCACCATGCTCAACGCCACGTTCACCGTGACGCTGCCTGCGGGCACACAGATCAGCTGGCTGCGCGACCAGTTCCTGGACTTCGCCGACGCACTCAACCTGGATGCGCTGATCGAACCCTGGCGCCCACAAAACCCCATGTAAGGAATGCACCATGGCTGTTGAACTCGATCAATCGGTACCCGCTTTCCAGGCCGAGGCCACCAGCGGCAAGCAGATCAACCTGGAAGCCATGAAAGGCCGTCAGGTCGTGCTGTACTTCTACCCCAAGGACAGCACCCCGGGCTGCACCACCGAAGGCCAGGGTTTTCGGGATCACTACGCGGCCTTCCAGGCGGCCGACACCGAGGTGTTCGGCGTTTCCCGCGACAGCCTCAAATCGCACGAGAACTTCAAGTGTAAGCAGGCGTTCCCGTTTGAGCTGATCAGCGACAAGGACGAGGCGTTGTGCCAGTTGTTCGACGTGATCAAGCTGAAGAAGCTCTATGGCAAGGAATACCTGGGCGTAGACCGCAGCACCTTCCTGATCGACAAGGATGGTGTACTGCGCCAGGAGTGGCGTGGCGTGAAAGTACCGGGCCACGTTGAAGCCGTGCTGGCCCAAGCGCAGGCGCTGAACAAGGCCTGAAGCGCTATCGTCGGCAAGGCCGGCTCCTGCTGGAGCTGGCCTTGCCGGTGATCAACCCCGCCTGGCGTTACAGCAATGGCGCCACAGGCGGCTCCCGGCGAGGCCAGGCATCCAGCACCGCCTTGAACAGGGTCGCCAACGGAATCGCAAAGAAGATCCCCCAGAACCCCCACAGCCCGCCGAACAACAGCACGGCGCAGATGATTGCGACCGGGTGCAGGCTGACGGCTTCGGAGAACAACAACGGCACCAACACGTTGCCGTCCAGCGCCTGAATGATCGCGTACACCGCCATCAGGTAAATGAACTGGTCTCCCCAGCCCCACTGGAACAAGGCGATCAATGTCACCGGCACGGTCACCACCACCGCCCCGACATAGGGCACTACCACCGACAGACCGACCAGCAGTGCCAGCAGCGCCGCGTAGTTCAGCCCAAGGGCGACAAAGGCGATGTAGGTCGCGACCCCGCAAATCAGGATCTCGATACCTTTACCGCGAATGTAGTTGGCGATCTGCCGGTTCATGTCCTCGGCCACACGGGTCATCAAGGCCCGCTCACGCGGAAGGTATCCACTGACCCAGCGCGCGATGAGTTCACGGTCCTTGAGGAAAAAGAACACCAGGATCGGTACCAGCACCAGGTAGATCATGACGTTGACCAACAGTGGCAGGCTGGACAACGAGAAGGTCAGCGCCCACTGGCCGAACTTGCCGATCTCGCCACGCATCACTTCAATGGCCTGCAAGACCTGTTCGTCCGAGACCAGGTGCGGATAACGCTCCGGCAGCAGCAACAACAGCGACTGCCATTTGCCAAGCATGCCAGGCAGTTCGTTGAACAAGGTGATCAACTGATGCCACAGCAGCGGCACCAGCACCAACAGGAACACCGCCAGCGCCCCCATGAACAGTGTGAACACCAGTGCCACGGCAATCTTGCTGGGAACCTTGAAACGCTCCAGGGCATTGACCAGGCCTTGCATGAGAAACGCCAGGACCATGCCTGCCAACACGGGCGCGAGCATCCCGCCAAGGGTCAATATCGCGGCAAACGCCAGGAACAGCAGCACCGCCAGCACCACTGCCTCCTCATCGGAGAAATAGCGCTGCATCCAGTCGCGAAGCACTTTGAACATCAACAATCCTTAAATACGGGGGAAGACTCAGGCTTTCTTCAGCCAGTAGCTGAAAACCCCGGCCTCGGCCTTTTCGAGTAGCAGCGTGTGACCTGCCAATTGAGCAAAAGTGCGAAAATCACGTTGCGAACCCGCGTCGGTGGCGATCACCTTGAGCACCGCGCCACTGGCAAGCCGATTCAGCTCCAGCTTGGCCTTGAGCAGAGGCAGCGGGCAATTCAGGCCACTGGCATCGAGCTCGGCGTCACAGGGCAGGCTATCGGTCATCGGTTCTCTCCTGGCAGGCGCCCGGTCAAGGGCATTGATACAAAGCAAGCCCGGTAGAATACCGCCTCTGGTCGCAGACGTGCGAGCGGGCTACAGTAAGGTCTTTGTCGACCAGAGCTTCGTGCATGAATTTTTTGCGCCCTACCTTGCTGACGCTGGCCTGCCTGTTGGCGCTACCGAGCCATGCCGACGACCTTCCGTCACTCGGCGACGCCAGTTCGGCCATTGTCTCGCCGCAACAGGAGCACCAACTGGGCCGCGCCTGGCTCAGCCTGTTGCGGGGCAATGTCGGCCAACTGTCCGACCCCCAGCTCAAGGATTATGTCGAGACCAGCGTCTACCGGCTTGCCGAAACCAGCCAACTGCAGGACCGACGCCTGGAGTTCATCCTGATCGACAGCAAAGAGCTGAACGCCTTTGCTGCGCCCGGCGGCATTGTCGGGGTCAACGGAGGGCTGTTCCTCAACGCCCAGAATGAAGGCGAATATGCCTCGGTACTCGCCCACGAACTGGCGCACTTGTCGCAGCGCCACTTTGCCCGTGGGGTTGAAGCCCAGCAACGCATGCAACTGCCGATGATGGCGGCCCTGCTGGCGGGGATCGTGGTTGCAGCTTCCGGTGCCGGGGATGCCGGTATTGCCGCCATCGCCGGCTCCCAGGCTGCCGCGATCCAGGAGCAACGGCGTTTCTCCCGGCAGAACGAGCAGGAAGCCGACCGTATCGGCATCATCAACCTGGAAAAGGCTGGCTACGACCCACGGAACATGCCCAGCATGTTCGAGCGTTTGATGCGCCAGTACCGTTTCGACGCCAAGCCGCCAGAATTCCTGCTGACTCACCCGGTGACCGAGTCGCGTATTGCCGACACCCGCAACCGTGCCGAACAGGCACCTGCCGGCGGCACCGAAGACAGCCTGCGCTACCAATTGATGCGTTCTCGGGTGCAATTGACCTACGAGGGCACCCCCGGCCTTGCGGCCAAACGCTTCCGCGCCATGCTC
This sequence comes from Pseudomonas sp. TE3910, assembly GCF_056279025.1. Classification (NCBI taxonomy): domain Bacteria; kingdom Pseudomonadati; phylum Pseudomonadota; class Gammaproteobacteria; order Pseudomonadales; family Pseudomonadaceae; genus Pseudomonas; species Pseudomonas sp. TE3910. Next base: position 4,634,604 of record NZ_JBWBQN010000001.1, on the reverse strand, counting down.
GAGGAAAACCCCACACTCGATGCCGCGCGCTATGGCCTGGCCATCGCCCAAACCAAGGGCGGCCAACTGAACGAAGCCCGCGAAAACCTCAAGCCACTGCTGGCCAAGGCACCGAACGACATCACCTACAACCTGGCGCAAATCGACCTGGACATTACCAATAATCGACTGGCCGACGCCGAACAACGGGTGGCGAAGATGCTCACCCTCTACCCCGGCAGCTACCCACTGCAGCAGGCCCGGGCCGATGTATTGCTGAAACTGAATCGCCCAGCCGAAGCGGAAAAGGCGCTGGACGGTTTGCTGAAGAACCGCCCAGACGATCCGGATGTCTGGTATGAAGTGGCCGAGGCACGCGGCCTGTCAGGCAACACGATAGGCCTGCACCAGGCTCGCGCAGAGTACTTTGCCCTGGTCGGCGACTACGACCAGGCAATTCAGCAGCTTGATTACGCCAAGCGCCGTGCCGGCAACAACTTCCAGTTGGCGTCGCGCCTCGATGCACGGCAACGGGAAATGCTTGAGCAGCAACGCATGGTCAAGGAAATGATGCGCTAACCCACGCACGGCAGCAGCCCCACAGCATATGGGGCTGCCCTGCCGTCGCAGGATTCGGCGTGTATCAGGCGTTACCGGACAACTTCATCCGCGCGGCATGGGTGAAATCCAGCATGCGTTTGAGCGGGCGAATGGCCTGCGGAATCAACGCAGCGTCCACAAAAATCTCGTTACTGCCCTCACGCAGGCACTGCAGGGTGCGCTCCAGCGTGTTCATGGCCATCCATGGGCAATGGGCGCAACTGCGGCATGCGGCACCGTTACCTGCGGTAGGCGCTTCGACAAAGACCTTGTCCGGGCACAGCTGCTGCATCTTGTAGAAAATGCCGCGATCGGTGGCGACGATAAAGGTTTTGTTCGGCATGCTTTGCGCAGCGGCAATCAACTGGCTGGTGGAACCCACCGCATCGGCCAGCTCGATCACTGCCTCAGGGGATTCAGGGTGAACCAGAATCGCCGCATCGGGGTACAGCGCTTTCATGTCCGCCAATTGTCGCGACTTGAACTCTTCGTGAACAATGCACGCGCCGTCCCAGAGCAGCATGTCGGCGCCGGTCTGTTTCTGGATATAACGCCCCAGATGCTGGTCCGGCCCCCAGATAATGGTCTCGCCGTTATCCATGAGGCTTTCAACGATTTCCAGTGCACAACTGGAGGTTACCACCCAGTCAGCCCGCGCCTTGACCGCTGCCGACGTATTGGCATAAACCACTACGGTACGCTCAGGGTGCTTGTCGCAGAACGCCGAGAACTCGTCCACCGGGCAACCCAGGTCGAGCGAGCAGGTCGCTTCAAGCGTTGGCATCAGCACACGCTTCTCAGGGTTGAGGATCTTGGCGGTTTCGCCCATGAAGCGAACACCGGCAACGACGACCGTCTTGGCCGGGTGCTTGTTACCAAAGCGAGCCATTTCCAGCGAGTCAGACACGCAGCCGCCCGTCTCCTCGGCAAGTGCCTGGATGACCGGGTCACAGTAATAGTGCGCCACCAGGACCGCATCCTGCGCCTTGAGCTCAGCAGCGATGGCGGCACGGTAATGGGCTTCTTCTTCCGGTGTCAGTGGCTTGGGTTGCTTGGCATCCAAGTGAGCTTGAACCAGAAGGCGTTCGGAGATATGCGTCATGTTCGGCAAGACCTGCAGGCGCTGATACGCGTAAGTCGAGTGTATCACCGAGCCCCGGCAAATCGGCTACAGGTTCCGTCGGCAAGTGCCCGAACGGCAATTGCGGCAGGACCGTAAAGCCTCTGCGGCCTCGGCTTCATAGGAGGCCGAAGGCTACAGATAATCAGATGAATTCTAAAGGCTTTTTTGGCCTGAAGCGGCCAAGGACAGGCAACCTTAGCCTCGGCTGCCCGCCCCTTGCATCACATCAACCGCCGATTTGACCCATGGCACCGAGGTTGGCCATGACCAGCCCGGCGAACTCTTCAAGGGTCATTTTCTGCCCATTGAACTCCACCTGGCCATCGACATAGTTCAAGTTGGCAACGACATCACTGCCCTGCAGCTTGGCCAACTGCGTCTGCAGCGCCATCTGCCCGACCATTTCACTGGTCATGGACGCCTGCTGGGCAATCGCCTGGGTGTCGGTTTCACCCTGGAAGGCAGCCTGCAGAACCGCCAGATCAACGATCATCGGCTTGGACAGCGTCAGGTTGCTCTTGAGCTGGGAGATCAATTGGCGACCCAACTGATCAGGCGGCAACTCCAACGAGGTCGGCTTGTTCAGCTCAACCGCCAGGCTGAAACGGCTTTCACCGTTGGCGGTCTTGAACGACAAGTCTTCCAGCGCGACCTGCGGCTTGGCCGCGAGCATCTTCAGGATATCCTCGCGTACCTTCGCCTCTTCTTCAGGGCTCATCGCCAACTGCGGCATGGACCGCCCCTCGGCGGCGGCCTGCTGAATCTCGGGCAGATGGCTTTCATACCAGCTCATCAACGACTGGAGCGCCGGAATATCCAGGCTCTTCACGCTCATGACCATCTGCGCACTGCCGACCGACTTGCCCTCGTAGCTGATGTCGCCGACCTTGTAGGTCAGGCGGCCCGACATTTTGTCGCCCTCAGCGCGGTAATCGTTGCGCTGCTCAAGCGCCTTGAGCAGCAACGTCGACTGCTGATCACCGAACACGAACTGGCTGCTGGCCAACCCGAAGTCAACCTGCCCCACATAGAAGCCATAGGTGGTCTTGGTCAGGTCGCCAGTAATATTCATGCCATTGAGGTCGATCTTGACCGGCGCAGTGTCAGGCGACACCAGCGACATGGCGAGGCTGCCCATGGTGCCATTGACCTTGACCTTCTCGGCATCGGCACTGCTGTCGACATCCAGGTTGAAGCCGGAGAATTTCACCACCGAGCCGTCGTCACCGGTAACGTCCAGCGGCAACAGTTTCATGCTGCCCTGTACCGAACGGTCATAACCCAGGCTGACCTGACCCTGCAGCGGCGCAACTTCCTTGGCCGCGGCAAACCACTTGGCGGTACCTTCAGTCTTCTCCAGCGCATAGTTGCTGGTTGCCATGACCGGCATCAGCTTGAACGCCTTCAAGCGCGACCATGGCAGCGGGCCGTGCTCGATGCGATCAACGAAGTTCAACTCGAGGCTCACCGACTCGTCACCGGCATCCAGGTTTGCAACCTTCACACGGTAATGGGCGGTACTGGTGTAGAAGTGCTGCTCCAGCGAAACCAACTCGACGCTGGCACTGGCGCCCGTGCCAAGCAATGCCTTCTGGGCCTGCTCGTTACTTTGCGCAATAGAGGCCTTCAAGGCGTCAGGCAACTGCTTGCCGGTGTACCAGGTACCTGCACTCGTCAAGGCCGCGAGTACCGCAAGACCGGAAAGTACGCCTACTGATTTCTTCATGAACTGACCCGAACGATATCCATAATGGGGGAAGTATGACTGTTCAGCCAAACCGGCATGCCGCGACGACACGGGTTGACCGAAGGCGCGAAGAATATCACTTTGCCCGCCCTTTCCCCCAGTACTTCACCAGGATCATGAGGCGCTTCACACTATGCGGGGTCGGTACTGTTCAACACGCCCTTGCGGCCATCCGGGCTTTCCACAAGCCACTTCTCGAGCAACCCACTCAGGCTCATGCCATTGCCCTCGGCCTGATGAGTAATGTAGTTGAAACCGCTGTCAATCCATCCCTGTAATTGGCTCACATAGGTATCGGGGTACTGCGCCTGCTCGATGGCAGGTAGCCCCTCATAATGCTCAAGCACTTCCATGAAAAAGCCCGTGAGCTTGCCGGTGCTGTTGTATTCAACATCCGACTTTGCCAGCACCATCCGGCGCCAAGCTTCCTCCTGCTCATGCGCCTCGTAAAAGGCTGCGCGCCGCTCATTGACCGTGAAAGCACCGCTATCGTCATAGGCAATCAGAGCCAGTTGATCTCGTGACATGCCCGCGAAAGGATTCTTGCCGACGATGTTGGAGCCTGGGTAACGACTGTTGACGAAATCGGTTGCCTGCCTGGCCCGCTCCAGCAGTTCTGGGTCATCACTGTTCGGCAGCTCCGCATCGTGCCGAGCCTTGTTGAGTGTATAGCTATCACCCGATATTTGATTCAACAGCACTTTTGCCGCCTCACCCAACGCCTTGTAATCAAGCCCAGCATCGCGCGCCTCGGCGCGAGCAGCCGCCTCGCTGAGCTGCCGAGCCAGCGTAGACACCGTACTTGCATCACTCGCTGCCGGGATTACTGCAGCGGAGCACGCTGTGTCGTCGGTACTAACGGGCAAGCTTGGGCTGGCCCGGGTCAGCGCACTGGTACCGGAAAAAGATGTATAGCCTGTAACGCCAACCATGGCGGCCCTCCCTGCGTATTTATTTAACGCGAAGCATTCCAGCGACACAGACATGCCTTCGGCTTATCACACTTGCAATACGCACTTGAAACAAGCCAACCACACTCCAACCTCACTTCATCACGCCGCTCACAACCGTAAATAACGTTGCCACAACTGCTGTTAGCAGTGTAACCGGCTGCAATTCTTAGTCGGCACGATAAATAACGTCAACCCTTTTCACGAACAACACCCTTTCATAACCAAAGCAAATTCTCGAACATCAGAATATTCATACAAACAACCAGGCATAAAATAAACAGCCAACACCTAGCAAAACCAAGACAGCACGCATCGACAATTAAACCTGCGCCAGCCTTCTGAATAACTCTACCCACCACTCATCAACACCTTGTTTATTGCCTGACTCACAAAAACCATAGAAAACTAGATAAATACTTTGGAGCAGGCCGTGCCGAACAACGGAAACAACCACACAACCGCCTCGCCAGGCGAAAAGCTTCTACAGCTGGAAAGTATCGGCCACACCTACTCAACAGCGGCCGGGCTTCGGCCAACACTTCACAACGTGTCGCTGTCCATCATGCGAGGACAAAGCTGCGCAATCGTCGGCGCTTCCGGTTCAGGGAAAAGCACGCTGCTCAATATCATTGGCCTGCTTGACCAGCCCACATCCGGTCGCCTGTTACTCGACGGGCACGACATGACCCGCGCCAAGGCGCACATACGTGCCCAAACACGCAACCAGCGCATCGGGTTCGTATTCCAGAGCTTCAACCTGCTCCCTCGCCTTAGCGCACTGGAAAACGTGGCACTGCCCCTGCGCTATCGAGGGTACGGGCACGCAGAGGCACAGCGCCTCGCCTTACAGGAGGTCACGCGTGTCGACCTGGCCAATCGCGCCCATCATCGCCCGGCAGAGCTGTCCGGCGGACAACGCCAGCGCATTGCCATTGCTCGGGCCCTGGTCGGCCGCCCCGACCTATCGGCACCTCCCACGAACTGGAAGGTGTATTGGGCCTGCTGCTCAGTCACGGTAGATTCCTCTCCCCTTACGATCAGCAGAGCACCTACGCGCCTCCTAGGCGACGGTGGTTGGAGCCGGAACCTGCTGCTGAGGAACCGGCAGATTGTGCGACTCACCACGGCCCATCGGGAAGTAGGTGAAGCCTGCACGTGCCATGCGCTCAATGTCGTAGAGGTTGCGACCGTCAAAAATCACCGGTGCCTTCAGACGCGATTTGATGGCATTGAAGTCAGGAGCCTTGAACTGTTGCCATTCGGTGCACACGATCAGGGCGTCGGCACCGGCCAGGGCTGACTCCGGGGTCCCCATCAGCGACAGGTTAGGCTGGTCCGGATAAAGGCGCTGGGTTTCCTGCATGGCTTCAGGGTCGAAGGCCCGCACCTGTGCACCGGCCGCCCACAGGGCTTCCATCAGCACCCGGCTTGGTGCATAGCGCATGTCATCGGTGTTAGGTTTGAAGGCCAGCCCCCACAGGGCAAAGGTCTTGCCGCGCAGGTCGCCCTTGTAGAACGCATTGATACGCTCGAACAGCTTGTGCTTCTGCCGCTGGTTGATGGCCTCGACCGCTTGCAACAGGTCACTGGAGCAGTTGGCCAACTGAGCACTGTGGATCAGCGCGCGCATGTCCTTGGGGAAGCACGAACCGCCATAGCCACAGCCTGGGTAGATGAAGTGGTAACCAATGCGCGGATCGGCACCAATGCCCATACGTACGGCTTCAATGTCGGCGCCCAGATGTTCGGCCAGCTCGGCGATCTGGTTGATGAAACTGATCTTGGTGGCCAGCATGCAGTTGGCGGCGTACTTGGTCAGTTCGGCGCTGCGCAGGTCCATGAAAATGGTGCGGTCGTGGTTGCGGTTGAATGGTGCATAAAGTTCACGCATGACCTCGCGCACTTCTTCACGGTCGCAACCGATCACAATGCGGTCTGGACGACGGCAGTCGCTGACGGCCGAGCCCTCCTTGAGGAATTCGGGGTTGGAAACAATGTCGAACTCAAGGCTGCGTCCGGCCTTGCCCAAGGCCTCTTCGATGTGGGCGCGCAAGGTGTCGCCGGTGCCAACCGGCACGGTGGACTTCTCCACCAGGATCAATGGCTCGACCCGGTAGCGGGCCACTACATCGCCCACCGACAATACGTACTTGAGGTCAGCCGAACCGTCTTCATCCGACGGCGTCCCGACAGCAATGAACAGCACCTGACCATGCTGGATAGCCATTTTCTGATCACTGGTGAACTGCAGGCGACCGCTGTCCAGGTTGTCCCGCACCATGCTCTCAAGACCGGGCTCGAAGATCGTGACATGGCCCTTTTGCAGCATCTTGATCTTGTGCTTATCGACGTCCATGCACACAACATCGTGACCCACTTCAGCCAGGACAGTTGCTTGAACCAGGCCTACATAACCACTACCAATTACGCTGATTTTCATACGGAGTCTCGAGGACGAGTTACACGTGACGAGTTAATGGTAATGACCCCCAGCACGACGAATGCCACACCCAGGGTTTTGAACAAACTGAACTGTTCGTTGAACAACGGCAAGCTGGCTGCCAGCAGGTACACCAGCGCGTAGCTGATGCTCAACAGCGAATAGGCTCGGGCCAAAGGCAAGTCCCGCAGGGCCGCCAGCCAGCACAGCATCGACAGCGCGTAGGCGAAGATCGACAACATGACCACGCCCAGTGCCAGCCCATCCACCGTGTCGTTGCCCAACGCCATCAACCATTGATCCGGTTGCGGCAGGTGACTCATGCCCCAACGCATGCCCAACTGGGCGCCACTGACCAGCAACACGCTGCCCATGGCAAAAGCGACTCCACGCCCCTGACTCATGCGTGCTGCCCCAGCAACACGACGCCGGCAATCACCAGTACCATACCGATCCCATGACGACGATCGATAGTCTCGTGAAACACGAAACGGGCGGCCAAGGTAATCAGTACAAAGTTGAGACTGAGCATCGGATAGGCGATACCGACTTCCAGACGCTGCAACACCAGCAGCCACACCAGCAAGCCAGCACCCAGGCAGGCCAGCGCCAGCCATAACCAGGGCGAGAGCAGTTTCTCGCCCAGGCCCGACTCGACGCCGCGCCAGCTTTCCACGGCATATTTCTGGGCGATCTGGCCCACGCAGGTCAGCAGGCATGCCCCCAACAGCAAGGCCCAGGTCATGGCGCACTCTGCGGGATTATCAAAATGATGATGCTGCCGCGCTCGTAACGCTTGCCCTCTTTAGGCAGCAATTCGGCTTCACGCACTTCATCCTCACCCTTGACCCGCATCACCACACCCACCGGGCCGATCTTGCGAGCCTCGCTCATCCACTGTTGTACTTGGTCGACGTCGACCCGACGTGTGGCAGCATCCGGGTACTGCAGGCCATACTTCACTTCGCCGATGGTGTTGTACAACGCAACGTCCGGGCGTTGTAGACGCCAAGCCAGGGCCGAAGCCGCCCCCAGGTCGTTGCTCAACAGATGCTTGGTCTGGCTCAACTCTTCGAGGTGTTCCAGGACGAACTGGTCTGGCGTCTTACTGTAGACCACTGAGTGCGGTAACGCGGCCGGCAAGATAGCCACCAGCAAAAGGCTGCCAATGGCCGGCGCAGCCCAGGTGCTCAAAGGTCGGACGATTTGCATCAGGTTGGCCAGGACCCAGGCCAGAATCACAATGAACACCAGAGGACCAGGTTGTTCATCTCATCGACGTACACCGGCTTTTTCAGTTGCAGGTAGACAATCGCCAACAACGTCAGCAGGCCGATGGCCAGATTCAGCACGCCATTGACCTTGAACAGGCGGCTTTGCCCCTGTTTCAGACGGTCCACCAGCGTGTTGGCCATCAACAGTGCCAGTGGCAACAGGCACGGCAAGATATAGGTCGGCAGCTTGCCCTTGCTCAGGCTGAAGAAAGCCAACGGCAGGACCAACCATAGCAACAGGAAACCGGTGCCTGCCTGACGCCGGGTGCTCCAGGCTTGCTGGAGCGAGGCTGGCAGGAACGCCCCCCATGGCAAGCTGAAGGCCACCAGCAACGGTAGATAGAACCACCACGGCGAGGCGTGCTGGGCGTCATCGGCAGAGAAACGACGAATGTGCTCATTCCAGAAGAAGAACCGCCAATAGTCCGGCTCTTGACCATGCACTGCCAGCGCCCACGGCAAACTGACAACAATCGCTACAGCGATGGCTATCGGCCCGTAGACCAACAGCTCGCGCCAGCGCTTCTGCCAGATCATGTAGGGCAGCGCGATCAGCACCGGCAGCAACCAGGCAAGAAACCCCTTCGTCATGAAGCCCATGCCGCAGGCCAGCCCTAGCACGGCCCAGCCAATCAAGCGTGAACCACGGGATGCCGTGTCGAGGGCAAACCACAGGGCCACCAGGCTCAGGTTGACCCAGAAGGTGAATTGCGGATCGAGGTTGGCATAGCCACCTTGCCCCGCCACCACCACAAAGCTCATGTAGAGCAGAGCACTGGCAACGCTCTTGCGCGGGTCGTTCCACAAGCGGCGGGCAATGATGTAAGTCAGGACAACGCTCAGGCCTGTGGTGAGGGCTGAGGCAATGCGCACACCGAACAAGTTATCACCGAACACCGCCTGGCCGATGGCGATCATCCAGTAGCCGGCAATCGGCTTCTCGAAATAGCGCAGCCCCAAGAAATGCGGCGACACCCAGTTACCGCTCAGGAGCATTTCCTGACTGATCTGGGCGTAACGGGTTTCATCCGGGATCCATAGGCCATGGGTGCCCAGCGGCACCAGGTAGGCCAAGACGAATGCAATCAACAATAGGGGCAGGGCCCAACGTTTGCTCATGCCCCTTGCACCCCCAGCCAGCCTTCACGCCCCTCAAGGGTTCCGCGCAGCACACGGCCCTGAGGCAGGCTGCTCGGGTCGACGGGCAGCAGGTTACCCAGGGGCTGGAACCGGATCTCATGCGAGCGTGCAGCAATCAGCAGTTGACGGAAATGGTCGGCCATCAGAATACCTTCGACTTCAGCATGGATGGTGTAGACGTTCAGCGCCGAGGGGCTGAACCGACCAAGAATGAAGGCGTTGAAAGCCTCGGCAGAGACGACCGGCCCTACCACCTCATCGTAGGTTGGCAAGTCGACCGGAATTTGCGGCGTGCCGGGTTTACCATCTGTCAGCCGTGGCCGAAACAGGCTTTGCCCACGGCAGTCGCTGTTGTAACGAAAGCCGAAGCGCTCCTTGACCTCAATGACGCGCTCGTCCGCCCGCCATCCAGCAGACGCCGAACAGTTGACGGGCTGGCCGAGAATATCGCTGAGGGTTTCTACGCCGCGGCGAATCTGCTCGGTCAATTGGGCATCGCTCCAGCGTCCGACATTGGCCTGCCAGCCATAGTGATCCCACGCGTGCAAGCCGACTTCGTGGCCAGCCGCTGCGGCCTGACGCATCAAGTGCCCCAGGTCACGGCCAATAGGCTTGCCCGGCCAAGCGGTACCGGCCAGCAAAATGTCCCACCCGTACAAGCCTGGAGCGTTGGAACGGAGCATTTTCCAGAGAAATTGAGGGCGGATCAGGCGCCACACATGGCGCCCCATATTGTCCGGGCCAACGCTGAAAAAAAACGTTGCCTTGACCTGCTCCTCATCGAGTATTTCCAACAGCCGAGGCACCCCCTCACGCGTGCCTCGATACGTGTCTACATCGATTCGAAGAGCTGCCTGCATCAGCGCTTATCCGCAATTTCGAGCATGGCTTCGCGCAGGAAGAAGTCCAGCGTGTTGCCGATCGTCTCGCTCATTTCAACGGTTGGTTCCCAGTTCAGCAGGCGCTTGGCGTTCTGGATGCTTGGCTTGCGGTGCACCACGTCCTGGTAGCCGGCACCATAGAAGGCCTTGCTCTCTACATCGCGGAAACCGGCGAACGGAGGGAAGTTGGCGCGCAACGGATGAGCTTCGAACTGACGCAGCAGTTCTTCGCCCAACTGACGGATGCTGGCTTCGTTGTCCGGGTTGCCGATGTTGATGATCTGGCCGTTGCAGACGTCGTTTTCGTTGTCGACGATGCGTGCCAAGGCTTCGACACCGTCGGCGATGTCGGTGAAGCAGCGCTTCTGTTCACCCCCATCAAACAGCCGGATCGGCGTGCCTTCCACCAGGTTGAGAATCAGTTGGGTAATGGCTCGCGAACTGCCGATACGTGCCGAGCCCAGGCGGTCCAGCCGCGGCCCGATCCAGTTGAACGGACGGAACAGGGTGAAATTCAGGCCCTTGGCGCCGTAGGCCCAGATCACGCGGTCCAGCAGTTGCTTGGAAATCGAGTAGATCCAGCGTTGCTTGTTGATCGGGCCGACGACCAGGTTGGAGGTGTCTTCGTCGAAGTTCCGATCCTGGCACATACCATAGACTTCGGAGGTCGACGGGAAGATCACACGCTTGTTGTACTTGACGCAGTAGCGAACCAGTTTCAGGTTCTCTTCAAAGTCCAACTCGAACACACGAAGCGGGTTACGGGTGTATTCGATTGGCGTGGCAATGGCCACCAGCGGCAAGACCACATCGCATTTCTTGACGTGGTACTCGATCCACTCGGAGTGGATGCTGATATCGCCCTCGACGTAGTGGAAGTTCGGGTGGCTGCGCAGACGCTCAATGGCGTCGGAGCCGATGTCCAGGCCATAGACGTCATACTTGCCGTCGCGCAGCAGGCGTTCGGACAGGTGATTGCCAATGAAGCCGTTGACCCCCAGGATCAGCACACGGGTACGACGTGGTGCGCGGCCCGATTCGGCACCACGCAGTACCGAGCCGTCGACCAGGCCCAGTTCGGCAGCCAGTTGCGCGCCGCTGAGAAACAGACCGTTATCGTTGCGCTGGCCCGAGGTGATCACCAGCGAGTCTTCGCCACAGGCAATGCGCAACGGATCGATACTGATCACGCGACCAGGGGCCTGCCCCTCATTGCCCTTGACTACCTCTGCGCTCCAGACGATCAGCTTGTGCTCCCCCACTGCACAGAAGGCACCTGGGTAGGGCTGGGTCACGGCGCGAACCAGGTTGAACAGCGTTTCCGCCGGTTTGTCCCAAAGCAGCTTGCCATCGGCGGCAGTGCGACGACCAAAGACGGTGGCCTTGGACTCGTCCTGGGCGGTCTCGTTGATCTTGCCCTGGATAAGTTGCGGTAGTGTGTCGCGCAGCAGACTGGAAGCGGCCTCGCGCAGCTTGCCGTGCAGGGTAAGCGCAGTATCGGAACGCTCGATGGCCACGCGTTGCTGGGCGACGATGGCACCGGCATCGGCACGCTTGACCATGCGGTGCAGGGTCACACCGGTTTCTTTCTCACCGTTGACCAGCACCCAGTTGGCCGGAGCACGCCCCCGGTAAGTCGGCAGCAGCGAACCGTGCAGGTTGAACGCACCTTTACGGGCCACGGCCAGCAGCGGTTCAGCCAGCAGGTTGCGGTAGTAGAACGAGAACAGATGGTCGGGGTTGAGCTTGGCGATACGCTCGATCCACAGCGGGTGATTGACGTCTTCCGGTGCATGCACCGCAATGCCTTTACGGGCGCAGAGTTGAGCGACCGAGCCGTAGAAGATGTTTTCCTTCGGATCGTCGGCGTGAGTAAACACGGCAGCAATCTCAATACCCGCATCAAGCAGTGCTTCGATGCCTGCACAGCCAATATCGTGATAAGCGAAGACAACGGCATTTGAACTCATGACGAAACCTGGTCAGTAGGAGTGGGAGTCAGTCCATCGACAGTTGCGACAGGAGCAGGCGATGCGGTTTGGTTACGTAAGACTTTTTCGATGAAAAACCGTGGACGGGCCCTGACATCGCCGTACATACGCCCCAGGTACTCGCCTAGCAGGCCCATACCGATGAACTGGCCACCGGTGAACACGAACAGCACCGCAAACAACACAAAGGTCCCGCCGCCGGCCCACTGCGCACCAAAGGCCAGACGCAGGATGATCAGCAGCACGGCGAACAGCATGCCCAGTACCGCCATGCCAAAGCCGATGATGCTCAGCAGGCGCAACGGGGTAGTGGTCATGCAGGTGATCAAGTCAAACATCAGGTTGATCAGGCGCATCGGGCTGTATTTCGAGTCACCGTGCTCGCGCTCGGCGTGCTGTACCAGGATCTCGGTGGTATGGCGTGCGAAGCTATTGGCCAGAATCGGGATGAAGGTACTGCGCTCGCGGCAAGCCAGCATCGCGTCGACCACCGTGCGGCGATACGCCCGCAACATGCAGCCGTAGTCGCTCATCGCCACGCCGGTGGAACGCTTCACGGCCAGGTTGATCAGCTTCGACGGGTAGCGACGCAGGGCGGAGTCCTGGCGATTGTTGCGCACGGTGGCGACCACGTCGTAGCCCAGTTCAGCCTGTTCTACCAGCCGCGGAATTTCTTCCGGCGGGTTCTGCAGATCGGCATCGAGCGTAATCACCAGGTCGCCCCTGCATTGCTCGAAGCCGGCCATGATCGCCGCGTGCTGGCCATAGTTGCGGTTAAGGATGACCGCAACGATTTGGCTGCCCTCGCGCTGCGCCGCGTCTTCAAGTTGCTCGGCCGAACTGTCACGACTCCCGTCGTCCACCAAGACGATTTCATACGCCTGCTTGAGCTGCTTGCAGGCCGCTTCGGTACGACGCAGTAGTTCAGGCAGGCTTTCTTCTTCGTTGTAGACCGGTATGACGACCGACACGCAATTAATTGGATAGGGCTTCAATGGACTAGGGCCAGGCTAGTTTCAATGGCACCGACAACGCGCTCGACGTCATCGGGGGTCATGTCAGGGAACAGCGGTATCGAACACAGGCGCGCCGAGTTCCACTCGGTATTTGGCAAGTGGACGCCCGGGAAGCGTTGGCGGTAATAGGTATGCAGGTGCGTGGCAATAAAATGAATGCCCGTGCCGATGTTCTGCTCCTGCAAGGCTTTCATGAATGCCTCGCGGTCCATGCCGCAGCGCTCGGGATCGATACGCAGGATAAACAGGTGCCAGGCGTGCTGTTGCGGGTAGGTCGGCATGCTCAGCGGCTGCACCGGCAGGCCTTCCAGGCGTTGCAGGTAGGCCTGGGCCAATTCAGTGCGTTTGGCATTGATTGCGTCCAGGCGCTGCAGTTGCACCAGGGCAATGGCGGCATTGATGTCGGCCAGGTTGTACTTGAAACCAGGCTCGATCACTTGGGCCTGAGGCTTGCGGCCACCAGTCAGGCGGTCGTAGGCGTCGACACCCAAGCCATGGAACTTGAGCATGCGTACCCGGTCCGCCAGTTTCTGGTCGTCGGTGACGAACATCGCACCTTCAGCACAGGTCATGTTCTTGATCGCGTGGAACGAGAAGATCGCCGTGCCCTGGGCTCCGATGGCTCGCCCACGATAACGGGTGCCAGCGGAGTGGGCGGCGTCTTCGATAACGGCAATGCCGTGCTTGTCGGCCAGGGCATACAGCGGATCAAGGTCAAACGCGGCGCCGGCATAATGTACCGGGATGATTGCTTTGGTGCGCGGGGTGATGGCGGCTTCAATCGCCACAGCGTCGGTCATCAGGGTGTCGCGGTCGACATCAACGAATACCGGCGTGGCCCCTAGCAGGCAGATCATGTTGGCGGTGGAAACCCACGTCTGGGAGGGTGTGATCACTTCATCTCCTGGGCCAATACCCAGTGCCAGTAGCGCGATGTGCATACCGCCGGTAGCCGAAGACAGCGCTACGGCATGCTTGCAACCCACATAGGCGGCGAACTGCTGCTCCAACTCCTGGTTTTTCGGTCCGGTAGTAATCCAGCCAGAGCGCAGTACTTGCTCTACAGCAGCAACCTCTTCGTCGCCAATGCTGGGACGCGAGAACGGGAGAAAAGCCTGATTCATGTGTACCTCGGGTCAGTAAACAACAGCAGCCGTCACCCCCCTCGAATCAACACGACAACTGCACCAGCGATGCATCATCCATGACAGCGTAGTTCAAGAAATGAAAACCCTATCAACCGCTTAGCCAGCGGCAATAGAAAAACTCATTCATTGATGTTAGTAGACGGGACCGACGGGTGGGAATAGTTCAGCGACTCAATGCAAGCCGAGTGAAGCGTAAGCACGAAAATATGAAAGAGAGATGAAAAGCCAGTGTTGGAAACGTCAGGGTTCCAGCTCAAAGCAAGTATTCATGTTGGAACTGCGGCACAGGAACGCTCAAATAGATCCTGCATGTACGCTGAAAGCCCTTCACGCACACGGCCTTGTTTACTCGCGCCGCATTCAATCAAACTTCAATTGAAGACTGATCTGCAGAGCCACTTTGATTAAACAAATCTTAAAAAATCTCATAGGCCTGGTGAGTTACATCGGACGACCTAGGCAAAACTGAAAGGGATTTTTCCTGGGTGAACTTGCTCAGGCCACCGTGCACTCCCGGTGCCTCTCAACGCCCGTCATGTGCAGAAGAACGTTGCCAGATGAACGCCTCAAGGCGAGCTGGGCGCCAGCGATAACATCAACATCGGAGGGGGAAGGTAAATACGCGACGAGAAACCGTGGCGCTCTGGCAGGCAGATCGCTCCTGCATATGCAAAAGGCTACTGAGATCCGGAAACGAAAAAGCCCGCTCCTTTTAAGGAAGCGGGCTTTTCGTGCCTGACCAGTTAAACCAATAATTGGATTTAACATATCAGACTGTATGTGGTGGGTCGTGTAGGATTCGAACCTACGACCAATTGGTTAAAAGCCAACTGCTCTACCAACTGAGCTAACGACCCGTTGGATGAGGCGTATAATACTGATTTCTAACGAGAAATCAACACCTCATGTAAAAAAAATCAAAAATAATGCGTTGGGTCTGCTACACCGGCAGCCTTGAAGCCTTCGGCGCGCAGGCGGCAGCTGTCACATTTTCCACAGGCACGCCCCTGCTCATCGGCTTGATAGCAAGAAACGGTAAGGCTGTAGTCGACACCCCGGGCAATACCGGCCTGGACGATCTGCGCCTTGCTCAAGTTCTGCAGCGGCGCTTGAATTCTAAAGCCCTGACCTTCAACACCGGCCTTGGTCGCCAGGTTGGCCATGCGCTCGAACGCCTCAATAAACTCGGGCCGGCAATCCGGATAGCCGGAGTAATCCACCGCGTTGACGCCAATGAAGATATCCCGCGCCTCCAGCACCTCGGCCCAGCCCAGTGCAAGCGACAAGAATACGGTATTGCGCGCCGGCACATAGGTCACCGGGATACCTTCACTCGGCGCCTCAGGTACGTCGATGCTGCTGTCGGTCAGGGCCGAGCCCCCAATACCGTTGAGGTTCAGGCCGATCACCTTGTGCTCGACCACTCCCAGATCACGGGCAACCCGTGCCGCCGCATCAAGCTCGGCGCGATGGCGCTGACCGTAGTCGAAACTCATGGTGTAGCAGCTGTAGCCTTCTGCCTTGGCCATCGCGACCACCGTGGCAGAATCCAGGCCGCCGGACAATAGAATTACCGCACGTTTCTCAGTCATTGCATTACTCCCCTGTCAGCGTCCGGGCTCGTCATTCCAGAGCAGTTTGTGCAGCTGCAACTGGAGACGTACCGGCAGATTGTCAGCCACGATCCAGTCGGCCAGATCAGTCGCCCGCACCTGATGATGGCTTGGCGAAAACAGCACTTCACCCGCCCGTTGATCAAGACCGTACTGAATGAGCTTGGAAACGGCCCAATCGTAGTCTTCGCGCGAACAGATCACGAACTTGACCTGATCGTTGGCCGTCAGCAGTTCGATGTTCTCGTAGCGGTTGCGCGCCACTTCCATGGAGCCAGGGGTTTTCAGGTCAAGGACGCGGCTAACCCGCGGGTCGACGGCTGAAATGTCCAGTGCACCACTGGTCTCCAGGGAGACCTCGTAGCCGGCATCGCAGAGTTTTTGTAGCAACGGGATGGCATTCGGTTGCGCTAACGGCTCACCGCCAGTAACGCAGACATAGCGCGGACGAAAGCCGGCAACCTGCTCGAGAATGGAGTCCAGGGTACGCAACATGCCGCCACTGAAGGCATAGGCACTGTCACAGTACTGGCAGCGCAAAGGGCAGCCGGTGAGACGAACAAACACCGTGGGCAGGCCAGCGGTACGCGTTTCACCCTGCAACGAGTAAAAAACTTCGGTAATACGTAGTGTGTCTTGCATAGTCGCCACGGGCGTAACAGCTAAACAGGCTGTCCGCCTCCGTCAGGCACCGCTACGAACCCGTCATCGCGTAGTTCGCAGCAGCGTATTCAAATAAAGGGCGCAAATTCTAACGAAAAAACCCGCGACAAGCGCGGGTTTTCTTTTAAGCCGTTGACTTAGAGCTTCTGCAGGTCACGCTGGGCCAGTTGTGCGGCCGAGGTACCAGGGTATTGATTGACCACTTGCTGCAGAATGCCCTTGACGCGATCGGTATGCCCCAGTCGACGCTCTACGTCGGCCAGTTTATACAGTGAATCCGGCACCTTGTTGTGCTTCGGATACAGCTGGCTGACCTTTGCAAAGGCCTGACCTGCACCTTGCAGGTCGCCCTTGGCAAGGTTGACTTCACCCAACCAGTACTGGGCATTGCCGGCATACTGACTATTCGGGTATTTGCGCAGGAAGGCATTGAATGCCTGGCTGGCCTTGTCGAAGTCCTTGGCCTTGATCAGGTCGAAGGCAGCGTCGTAGTACAGCTTCTCCTTCGCCGGATCACCCGGCTCGGAGCTGGCAGCAGGCTGAGAAGCCGGCGCTGCGCTATTGTCGACGGCGGCGCTGGCGCCACCGGCAGCAGAATTCTCAGGAGTCGCGGCAGGTGCAGCACCGCTTCCAATACGTCGATCCAGGTCCTGGTAACGCTCCAGGCCTTCCTGTTTCAAACGCGCTACTTCATTTTGCAGAATCTCGATACTGTTCTGCTGACGCTCTATCTGCTCCTGCATCTGCTGCAGTTGCATGAAGAGCTGACCCTGTGCCGAGGCAGGGGCCGAAACCCCTCCCCCGGCATAGGCGCCGTTCGTACCATAACCCGCGGGCGGATAACTGCTTGCGCCGTTATAGCCAGCGTTGTCATCAACAACAGGAACCTCACCCCAGGCCAGCAAAGGCAGGGAGAGAGCCAGGACGGTTACAGCACGACGGCACGTACGCATATCGAATTACTTACGCAGTTCGACGCGACGGTTTTGAGCCCAGGACTGCTCGTCGTTGCCGGTAGCAACTGGACGCTCTTCGCCGTAGGAAACCAGTTCCAGTTGGGCTGGGGAAACGCCTTGCAGTACCAGGTAGCGCTGAACGGCTTTCGCACGACGCTCGCCCAGAGCCATGTTGTATTCGCGAGTACCACGCTCGTCGGTGTTGCCTTCCAGAACGACGCGAGCGCCGTTGCCTTTCAGGTCTTTGGCATGAACGTCCAGAGCGCGCATGGCTTCTGGCTTCAGGTCCGAGCTGTCGTATTCGAAGTAGAAGGTGGTGATTGCGCGCAGAGCAGCTTCTTCGCTCAGGCTGCCGTCAACAGCACCAGTGTTGGCACCGTAGCCAGCGTTTGGATCGACAGCGCCTTCGCCAGCGTTGTCGCCGCCTTTCGAGGAGCAACCTACAGCTACGGCCATGGCCAGAGCCAGCGCAGCAAACTTACCAAACTTCAACATTTCCATCGTGAAACTCCTAATGAACCCCAATGTGTTAAGTACAACGTAAAGCGCCGCGTCAGTTCAGGTAAGGGGACCAGGACGGTTCTCTAACTTCGCCTTGAGCGGTAGGAAGCGGGAGCCTCACGCGGCCATTTAGCGACACGAGCATCAAGACTCCCCGGCCCTGCTGGCGGGTGGCGTAGATTAGCATGGTGCCGTTAGGCGCAACAGTAGGAGACTCATCAAGACTGGTCTCTGAGAGGATTTTTACGCTACCGCGCTGCAAATCCTGAGCCGCCACCTTGAAATTGGTGAAACCATCTTGACGATGAATCATCACCAATGTCTTTTCATCAGCCGACAACTTAGGGTTGGCGTTGTAGTTACCGATGAATGTCACACGCTCGGCGCCACCGCTGCCGATAGAGGTTTTATAGATCTGTGGCTTGCCGCCACGATCGGAGGTGAAGTACAGGGTCGAACCGTCTTTACCGAAGAAAGGTTCGGTATCGATGGCCGGGCTGTTGGTCACGCGGGTCAGCTGACGCGAACCCAGGTTCATCACATAGATCTCCGGGTTGCCGTCACGGGACAGCACGAAGGCCAGGCGAGAGCCATCGGGCGACCAGGCTGGTGCACCGTTGAGGCCTTCGAAGTTGGTGATCTGCTCACGACGACCAGTGTCGATGTGCTGAACGAAGATGCGCGGACGCTTCTGTTCGAACGACACATAGGCAATGCGCTTGCCATCTGGCGCGAAACGCGGCGACAGAATCGGCTCACGCGATTGCAACAGGGTCACCGCGCGGGCACCGTCATAGTCCGAACGCTGCAGGGTGTAGCGGGTGTTGTTGGTCGAGAAGCGTTCGGCCGTCACGTAGAGCATGCGCGTCGAGAAGGCACCCTTGATACCGGTGAGTTTCTCGAACGACTGATCGGCGATGTAGTGCGACATGTCACGCAACTGGTCGACGCTGCCCGAAACGCTGCCGGTCAGCACTTGCTGCTCGGTGGCGACGTTGAACAGCGCGTACTGTACCTGCAGGCGACCACCGGACGGCACGATGCTGCCGACCATGATGTACTGGGCACCCAGCGCTTTCCAGTCACGGTAGATCACTTCACCGGCCTGGGTCGGCAGGCTGATCATGTTCTGACGTGGAATCGGCGAGTAGTAGCCGGAGTTGCGCAGGTCGTTGCCAATGATGTCGGCCATGTCCTCGGGCAGCACACTGCCACCCTGCAGACCGAACGGTACGACGGCGATTGGCGTGGCACGGTCGCTGCCACTGGTGACCATGATGTTCTTTTCCTCTGCAACGGCCATTCCCGCCGCACAGCAGAGAACGACCAGCAGTCCTCTAAGAAGGTTAATCACAAGGCTAGATCCTCAGGTGTGAATGTCATCTTGAATGAACGATAGGGATTGAATTCGCTCGGTTTCAAGCCCTGCATTTCGGTTAAGCGACCAATGTTCTTGACCGCCGCCACAGCCGAGTTGTCAAAAGGTGCATCACCACTGGAACGAGAAACACTCACAGAGGTAATGGTACCGTCCGGCAACATGCCGATCTGCAGGACCACCGTCATGTTCTTGCGAGCAGAAGGCGGACGCGCCCATCCCTCGGCCGCACGGGCACGGATCAGGTCATCGAAGCTACCGGCTACCTGGTCACCCTGCTCATCGGCCAGCGCCTGCTGCCGCTCGGTGGTATCGGACAACAGCTCGGCCAACGCCTGAGCCTTCTTGTCTTCTGCCGCCTTGCGAGCTGCTTCCACTGCTTTCTTCTTGGCCGCATCAGCTGCGGCTTTCTTTTTGGCCTCTTCAGCTGCCTTTTTCTTCGCCTCTTCGGCGGCAGCGGCTTTCTTGGCGTCTTCGGCTGCCTTTTTCTTGGCATCCTCAGCCGCTTTTTTCTTGGCTTCTTCAGCCGCCTGTTTCTTGGCCTCTTCTTCAGCCTTTTTCTTGGCTTCTTCTTCGGCTTTTTTCTTGGCGACATCAGCCAACTGCTTTTCTTCGGCTTTCTTCGCCTCGGCGGCCTTCTTGGCCTCATCGGCTTTCTTCGACTCGGCCGCCTTCGCAGCTTCCTCGGCTTTCTTCGCCTCAGCCGCTTCACGGGCCGCTTCAGCCTTCTGAGCAGCTTCTTCTTTCTTTTGTTCCGCAGCCTTCACCGCTTCCTGCTTTTGCTGCTCGACCTTTTTCTGCTCCATCTGCTCGACTTCGGTCTGGCGCGAAGCGGTTTTCTTCGCTTCCCCGGCAATCTTCTGATTGGTCTGGGTGGTCGCCTGACTCTTGGACTTGAGCTGGTACAGGGTTGCCTGGACGATAGGCTTGGCCGGCGGCAGCTCCGGGGTCATGGCAAAACTGACAAACAGCATGCCGAACACCAGAACGTGCAGCGCGATGGCCCATACACTGGGCCAGAAATAGCTTTCCGAGGCGGATGGCTCTCGCTGTTGCATCAGGGCGCCTCGGTAATCAGGCCAACGTTACCGACACCCGCTTTCTGCAACCCGCCCATGGCGCCCATGACCGCGCCGTAATCGACGGACTTGTCGCCACGGATGAAGACCTGGGTCTGTTTCCCCTGGTCACGTCCGGCAGCGATGATCTTGGTCACCGCGTCGGTCATTTGCGGCAAGGTCATTGCCTTGTCCATCTGCTTGTCGGTGTCGACTTCACTGCCAAGGTTCCAGTAATAGGTCTTGTCAGCCTTGATCGATATGGTCAGGACCTGGACATTGTTGTCCTGCGGCAAGGCTTCACTGGAAACCTTGGGCAGATCGACCTTCACGCCCTGGTTGAGCATCGGTGCGGTGACCATGAAGATGACCAGCAGTACCAACATCACGTCGATGTATGGCACCACGTTCATCTCGGCGACCGGCTTGCGTTTATGACGAACTCGGGCCATTGGTTTTTACCTGATCACTCTTCGCTGGTATGCACTTTACGGTGCAGGATGGCCTGGAACTCGTCGGCAAATGTGTAGTAACGACCGATCAACACTTCGCTGCGCGCAGCGAAACGGTTGTAGGCGATAACCGCCGGGATCGCAGCAAACAGGCCGATCGCGGTTGCGATCAGTGCTTCGGCGATACCTGGCGCAACGGTTGCCAGTGTGGCTTGCTGAGCGGAAGCCAGACCGCGGAAGGAGTTCATGATCCCCCAGACCGTACCAAACAGGCCGACGTAAGGACTGGTGGAACCCACGGTTGCAAGGAACGGCAGGCTTTGCTCGAGCTTTTCCTCTTCACGGGAGATGGCGACGCGCATGGCACGACCCACACCTTCCATGACCGCATCAGGATCGACACCCGGCTGCTGACGCAGACGCGAGAATTCCTTGAAGCCGGCACGGAAAACCTGCTCTACGCCGGAGTCCGGATCCGGGTTGCTACCAGCCTGGCGGTACAGCTTGGACAGGTCGATACCTGACCAGAAGCGCTCCTCGAAGTTTTCCAGCGCACGGCGACCGGCACGCAGCATGGTGCTGCGTTGAAAAATCATGATCCATGAGGTTACCGATGCGGCCACCAAAGCCAGCATGACCAGCTGTACAACGATGCTGGCATTGCTGACCAGGCTCCACATGGAGGTATGGTCGACGACGTTAGCTTCCACGCTTAATCTCCTGCATTTGAATGTGTACCCGGGCCGCCCGCTTCGACAAATGCCGCTCGCAGCTCGGAGGGAATGGCCCTGGGTTTGAACGTATCGGCGCGCACACAGGCCACCAGAAACTGCCCTTCGCAGAGCAGCGTATTATCGTTTTCGCGCCAGACTTGCTGCACGAAGCGCAAGCTGGCTCGATTCAGCTCGAGCACCTGCGCCGTCACCCGCAATTCATCGTCCAGACGCGCTGGCGCGTGATAACGCGCCTCGCTGGAATGCACGACAAACAACATGTTCTGTGTCGCCAACTCCGACTGGGCAAACCCCAGGTCACGCAACCGCTCAGTGCGGGCACGCTCCATGAACTTCAGATAGTTGACGTAATACACCACGCCACCCGCATCGGTGTCCTCGTAATAGACGCGACAGCGATGTGCGAATGGCTCAACCCCATTTTGCGCGCGCATACTCTAGTGCTTACTCCTGAACTTGCCAATCCGCGCCGGCAACTGTTTTTCATCGAATATGTCGTATTGCCAGCTCAACCCTTCCATGCCTGGCAATAGGACCACGAAAACGCGAGATAAATCTGTCACTCGTCAGCCGGAGCGGCGAAACCGTCGTCACGACCCGCCTCACCCGCACGAGCCGGAATGTTGAGGCCAAAGTGCAAGTAAGCATGCCGGGTCACCACCCGCCCACGCGGCGTTCGCATGATATAGCCCTGCTGAATCAGATATGGCTCCAGCACATCCTCGATAGTATGCCGCTCTTCACTGATCGCCGCGGCAAGGCTGTCGACACCGACTGGCCCACCATCAAACTTTTCGATCATGGTCAGCAGTAGACGACGGTCTTGATGATCAAAGCCACGTTCGTCGACATCCAGCAGGTTCAAGGCCATATCCGCGACAGGCTTGGTGATATGCCCCTTGCCACGTACTTCGGCATAGTCACGCACCCGACGCAACAGCCTGTTGGCAATCCGCGGGGTACCACGCGCGCGCCGAGCGATTTCGAATGCGCCTTCGTCCTCGATTGGCAAACCCAGAATGCCACCGGAGCGGCTGACGATCGTCGCCAGGTCCTCCGTACTGTAAAACTCCAGGCGCTGCACAATACCGAAACGATCACGCAACGGGTTGGTCAACATCCCCGCACGCGTGGTAGCGCCAACCAGCGTAAACGGCGGCAGATCGAGCTTGATCGAGCGAGCAGCCGGCCCCTCACCGATCATGATATCCAGCTGGAAGTCTTCCATTGCCGGATACAACACCTCCTCCACGATCGGCGACAACCGATGAATCTCATCGATAAACAGCACATCATGCGGCTCAAGGTTGGTCAGCAGCGCCGCGAGGTCGCCGGGGCGCTCCAGAATCGGGCCCGAGGTGCTTTTGATCGAAACCCCCATTTCTTGGGCAATGATATTGGCCAATGTGGTTTTACCCAGCCCTGGCGGGCCGAATATCAGGGTATGGTCCAGCGACTCATTGCGCCCACGAGCAGCTTGAATGAACAGGCTCATTTGCTCGCGCACAACCGGCTGACCGATGTACTCGGCCAGGCGCAATGGACGGATAGCCCGATCCTGAACTTCTTCTCGATCACGCCCGGTGGCTGCAATCAAACGGTCTGCTTCGATCACTTAGATCATTCCCTTCAGGCTGCGGCGGATCAGTTCTTCACTGCTCAGTCCCTTGGCGTCCACAGCGGCCACCGCCCGACTGGCCTCCTGCGGCTTGTAACCCAAGGAAATCAGCGCACTGACAGCATCCGACTCGGCACTGGAGACTGGCGCAACCGGCAGCGGGCCATTGGGCACCAAGGCGAACAGGCTCGGCGCGGTTTCCCAGGCCTTGAAGCGGTCCTTGAGCTCAACCAGCAAGCGCTCGGCCGTCTTCTTGCCAACCCCAGGGACCTTGACCAGCGCTGAAGCATCCTGCGCCTGAACACAGCGTACCAGTTCATCGACATCCAGCCCTGACATCAGTGCCAACGCCAACTTGGGCCCCACACCATTGAGCCGGATAAGCTCGCGAAACAACTCGCGCTCACGCTTTTCATGGAACCCATAGAGCAGATGAGCGTCCTCTCGCACCACCAGATGGGTGTGCAAGGTCACCGCCTCACCCACCTTGGGCAGGCGATACAAGGTCGTCATTGGCACTTCCAGCTCATAGCCAAGGCCGTTGACGTCAATAATCAAGTGCGGAGGCTGCTTTTCAGCCAACGTCCCGCGCAAACGTCCAATCACGTTTCGATCCTTTCCAAGGGTGACAGCAACACGCCGCTCACCTTACCAGCACAGACAGCAGCACGGGGCACCGCACCGGCAAAATCTACCTGAACCCATGTGGCGTTCAGAGCCTCAGACGCCCGCTGCGGCTTCGGGCGCTACCCAACCCATGCGGCACCAGACTGGATCGGGTGTGCGCATGGCACAGTGCAATTGCCAAGGCGTCGGAGGCATCGATCTGTGGCTTTTGGGTCAGTTTGAGCAGGTGCATGACCATCATCTGCACCTGTTCCTTGTTCGCCCCGCCCGTACCGGCAACCGCCTGCTTGACCTGAGTCGCCGTGTACTCGGCAATCTCCAGCCCCTCCTCGGCGGCGGCGACAATGGCCGCGCCACGCGCCTGGCCAAGCTTTAGCGCCGAGTCGGCATTGCGTGCCATGAATACGCGCTCAATACCCATCGTTACCGGCCCATGCGCCTGGATAATCTCGCGAACGCCGCGATAAACGATGTGCAAGCGCTCATGCAGCTCTCCATTGCCAGTGCGAATGCAACCCGAGGCGACATACTCACAGCCACGCCCGGTATGTCTCACCACACCGTAGCCGGTAATCCGCGAACCTGGGTCGATACCAAGAATCAGAGTCATAACGCCCGCATGCACAATGACGCCTTGATGCGCCGGTCAAAAGACAGAAGCCGGACCGCAGCCAGTGCAAGGCAATGGCTGCGGTCCGGCTTCGAACAAAGCTCGTAACAAAAGACTCAGGCGAGCTGTTCCATGATCTCGTCAGGAATTTCCGCATTGGAATAGACGTTCTGCACGTCATCCAGGTCTTCCAGCATATCAATCAGCTTCAACACCTTCTGCGCGCCATCCAGATCCAGCTCGGCACTGGTAGTCGGCTGCATCACGATTTCCGCATCTGCGGCCTTGAAGCCCGCCGCTTCAAGCGCACTGCGCACAGCATAGAAGCTGGCGAAGGAGGTAAAGACATCGAAGGAACCATCGCCGTTGTCGACCACATCATCGGCGTCGGCCTCCATGGCCGCCTCCATCAGCGCGTCTTCATCGACACCGGCAGCGAAGGATATCTGCCCTTTGCGCTCAAACAGGTAGGCCACAGAACCATCAGTGCCCAAGTTGCCGCCACACTTGCTGAAGGCATGACGCACTGCTGCAGCCGTACGATTACGGTTATCGGTCATGGCCTCGACCATGATCGCCACGCCACCCGGACCGTAGCCTTCGTAACTGAGCTCTTCAACGTTGTCGGCCTCAGTGGCACCGGCACCCCGCGCAATGGCG
Source organism: Pseudomonas sp. TE3910 (assembly GCF_056279025.1). Lineage (NCBI taxonomy): Bacteria > Pseudomonadati > Pseudomonadota > Gammaproteobacteria > Pseudomonadales > Pseudomonadaceae > Pseudomonas > Pseudomonas sp. TE3910. The sequence goes on along the minus strand of NZ_JBWBQN010000001.1, from coordinate 4,609,442 downwards.
CGGTCGATGATGTCACGGCTCATGTTGGCACCGAGCGCCTTGTCCAGTGCCAGACGCAAACGCGGGTTTGACCCCGGATCGCCACCGCCTTGTTTGGCAGCAACCGTCAGCTCACGAATCCACTTGGTGAAAATCTTGCCTCTCTTGGCATCCTGGCGCTCTTTGCGGTGCTTGATGTTCGCCCACTTGGAATGACCTGCCATAACGCAACTCCGAATTCTGCTTGAAACACTTACCGGGCATGCCCAGCAGCTTTGTTACTACCGAAACGCAAGGGCGCATCCGAAGATGCGCCCTGTTTTCGCCTTACTCAGCCTTCTGCTGTTCGCGCAGTCGGATGTGCAGTTCGCGCAGGGCCTTGGCATCGACCACGCCAGGCGCCTGGGTCATGACGCAGGCCGCACTCTGCGTTTTCGGGAAGGCGATCACTTCACGAATCGACTGGGCGCCGGTCATCAGCATCACCAGACGGTCCAGGCCGAAGGCCAGGCCACCGTGTGGCGGTGCACCGAACTTCAGTGCATCAAGCAGGAAGCCAAACTTCTCTTCCTGTTCCGCCGCCTCGATACCCAGCAGACGGAAGACCGCCTGTTGCATTTCCTTGCGGTGGATACGAATCGAACCACCGCCCAGTTCGGTACCGTTCAGGACCATGTCGTAGGCACGCGACAGCGCAGTCGCCGGGTTCGCCTCAAGCTCCTCAGGGGTGCATTTAGGCGCGGTGAACGGGTGGTGCAGCGCGCTGAAGCTACCGTCTTCGTTTTCCTCGAACATCGGGAAATCGACAACCCACATAGGTGCCCAATCGCAGGTGTGCAGGTTGAAATCGTTACCGACGCGGATACGCAGGGCACCCAGCGCTTCACTGACCACCTTGGCCTTGTCCGCACCGAAGAAGACGATATCGCCATCGACCGCACCGACGCGATCGAGGATCACGTTCAGGTTGGCTTCCGGGATGTTCTTGACGATCGGCGACTGCAGGCCCTCGACACCCTTGGCGCGCTCGTTGACCTTGATGTAGGCCAGGCCCTTGGCGCCGTAGATACCGACAAACTTGGTGTACTCGTCGATACGGCTACGCGGCATGCTCGCGCCACCTGGGACACGCAGCGCGGCAACGCGGCTCTTCGGATCGTTGGCCGGGCCACTGAACACTTTGAAATCGACTTCCTTGAGTTGGTCGGCAACATCGACCAGCTCCAGGGGAATACGCAGGTCTGGCTTGTCCGAACCGTAACGACGCATGGCCTCTTCGAAGGTCATGTGCGGGAACTCACCGAACTCCAGGTCCAGCACTTCCTTGAACAGCTTGCGGATCATGCTCTCGGTCAGGCCCATGATCTCGGACTCATCGAGGAAGCTGGTCTCGATGTCGATCTGGGTGAATTCCGGCTGACGGTCGGCACGCAGGTCTTCGTCACGGAAGCACTTGGCGATCTGGTAGTAGCGGTCGAAACCCGCCACCATCAGCAGCTGCTTGAACAGTTGTGGCGATTGCGGCAGGGCAAAGAAGCTGCCTGCATGCGTACGGCTTGGCACCAGGTAATCACGCGCACCCTCAGGGGTGGCACGGGTCAGGATTGGCGTTTCGACGTCAAGGAAACCGTTTTCATCAAGGAAACGGCGGATGCTGGACGTGATGCGCGAACGCAGACGCAGCTTGTCGGCCATTTCCGGACGACGCAGGTCGATAAAGCGATAACGCAGGCGCGTCTCTTCACCAACATCGGAATACTCGTTGAGCGGGAACGGCGGGGTTTCCGCTTCGTTCAGCACGGTCAGTTCGTAACCCAGTACTTCGATGGCACCGGAGGCCATGTTTGGGTTGACCGCTCCGGCCGGGCGCGGACGTACCTTGCCGGTAATCTGCACCACGTACTCGCTGCGCACGCGATCGGCGGCAGCAAAGCTGTCTGCGCGATCCGGGTCGAACACGACCTGGGCCATGCCTTCGCGATCACGGATATCGAGGAAAATCACCCCGCCGTGGTCGCGGCGACGATGGACCCAGCCGCAAAGGGTAATTTCCTGACCTTCCAGGCTCTCGTTCAGTTGGCCGCAATAATGGCTGCGCATCATGATGGTGGTTTCGCTTCTCGTCATTCGAAAATTCAGTGGAGGTCTTGGCGCCGCAAGGGGCTAATAGTGCAAGACCCTGCCGGTGCAGTTCAACTCAGTCAGCCTTGTCGCCGCCTGCAAGATTCTTTTTCGCGCCGGTCTTGAAATCGGTTTCGTACCAACCGGTACCGCTCAGGCGAAAGCCTGGCACGGACAGCAGCTTTTTCAGCGCTGGCGCCTGACAGGCCGGACAGTCGGTCAGTGGGGCAGCGCTGATCTTCTGAAGCACTTCCATCTGATGATTGCAGGAAGCACATTGATAGTCGTACAGGGGCATGAGGACGTCTCGCTAACTACGCTGCGGGCCTACGCCTCGCAGTAAAAAGCGCGATTATATATGGTTAAGGAAGGCTGTGCAGCCCGCCAGCATCCCACTGGGCGAATGATTCTAGGCCTCGGCAGCCCTGCCAAGCAGGTAGACCACGCAAATGACCCGCACCAGACCGCTGAAATTTTTCACGCCACCATGGCGCAGGTGCACCTCCCGGTCCACATAAGAGAGCACGCAATTGACCGTGCAACCATTGGCAACCGCAATACGCTCAAGAATCTTCCAGTAGACCTCCTCCAGTCGCAGGCAGGTCGCAAAGCCATTCAAGCGCACCGAGCGCGACAGCGGTTGTGCCAGATTCATATTGAAATCCGCTTCGAACGGATCAACGGTCACGCCGTGAAAGCCAAGTGCTCCTCGAGCATCGCGACTCAACATTCGAGACATATCAGTACCACGCTTTATAAATAAGAGAACAAATAAGCGACTAACGCCGCACGCCCTCTTATAAAGCGCCCAACATAATTTTCATTCTAGAAGAACAAAACGCTATTGCCGTAGGAGCAATCCGCCAGACACGAGATAAAAATTCTACCGACGAAACACTTCCCTGCGCGCCGACAACAGCGTTATAAATAAAAAAGCCTGACCCCTAAAGGGCCAGGCTTTTTTAATCAGACAAGGAAATATTGCCTGATTAACACCCAAACATTACTTATCCAACAACACGCGCAACATCCAGGCGGTCTTTTCATGCACCTGCATACGCTGAGTCAGCAGGTCGGCGGTCGGCTCATCACTGACCTTGTCGAGCAGCGGAAAGAGGCCGCGCGCGGTCCGCACGACCGCCTCCTGGCCTTCCACCAGCTGACGAATCATTTCTTCAGCCGACGGCACGCCTTCCTCTTCCTTGATGGAAGAAAGGCGCGCATAGGTGGAATAAGTTCCCGGTGCAGGAAAGCCCAACGCACGAATACGCTCGGCAATTAAGTCCACGGCCAGGGCCAATTCGTTATACTGCTCTTCAAACATCAGGTGTAGCGTACGAAACATTGGACCACTGACATTCCAATGAAAGTTATGCGTTTTCAGATACAAGACATACGTATCCGACAACAGACGGGACAAACCTTCCACGATAGATTTGCGGTCTTCTTCACTGATACCGATATCAATTGCCATGTCATTCCCCTTCCTATGGTGCCTGCTCATCAAGCAGGTATGTTTGCCACTCTACCAAGACTCGCCTACCCCTGCAGCCTTCCCGGCAGCCCTGCGACAGATTGCAGCGGCAGAATCAGCCAAACCTCATGCCATATGAGCCGCCGCCGACCGCCGATTTGAGAACCCCCAAGCTTTGCTGTTAAATAGGTAGCGTGTTGTCATTACCAATCATCCAGGCCATGACGCATAGGCTGCTCCTCCATGTTTTTGCGCCCTAATGTGCACCTGCGCGCCATGGAGCCAGCTCTTCCTGTGATCCTCCTTATACAATGTGAGCCAACCACCATGTTCAAGATCGTCCACATCCTGACGGGCGCAGCCGCTTTGCTGCTGTCCTTAATACCCAGCCTGAGAGCCGATGCGGCACCTTTCCTGCAGCAACCGGACGCCGTCTACCTGGCACTCTTCGGCCTGCTCAACCTGACCCTGGCTCCAGTGGCAACACTGCCGCGTCCTCGTCAGCACCTGCAACAACTGGCAAGCGCACTGCTGGTACTGGCAGTGGTTCTGCAAACCATCACCCTGCTTGCCCGCCAGGACATGGGAAGCCTGCCCGCCCTGATCTGCGCAGTGCTTGCGGTCATTACCCACCTGATCGCAAACCTGGTAAAAACCCGCCCCCTTCACAATCAAGCCCCCAACTACGACATGAGCAATCGTGATACAGGCACCGTGAAGTGGTTCAACACCTCCAAAGGCTTCGGCTTCATTTCCCGCGACTCTGGCGATGACATCTTCGTTCACTTTCGCGCCATTCGCGGGGAAGGCCACCGAGTACTGGTCGAAGGCCAGCGTGTTGAGTTCTCGGTCATGAACCGCGACAAGGGCCTCCAGGCAGAGGACGTGATTGCCGCACCACGCCGCTGATTGCACACAATAAAAAACCGCGACAGCCCGGCTGATCGCGGTTTTTTTGTACCCGTTGAACGGTGCTCTCAATAATGCGGAGGCGGCGCTTCCTCTTCAGCGCTCTGGTACTGACCTACCATCTCCTCATAGCGCTTGAGCAACGCCGACATTTGCAACTGCAGGCGCTCAACCACACGTTGCTGCTCGACCAGCACATCATTCAATGCCTGAACGGTGTCGTCCTGAAATGCCAGGCGGCTCTCCAGCTCCATGATTCTTAACTCAAGCGACATGGCTCAACCCTCCACGACTTGAAAATCATCATCCAGCGCCATCTTCAGGCGCTGGCGAATTTCGGCAAGCTGCTCTGCCGTGTACTGACTGGCAGGCGAATGCCCCCACACCGGCGAAGGCCAGGCCAGATCACTCCGACGCCGAACAATGACATGCATGTGTAACTGACTGACCACATTCCCCAGCGTTGCCACATTCATCTTGTCTGCGGCAAAGCTGTCTTTGAGGGTTTCAGCCAGCTCGGTTGTTTCTTTCCAGAGCTGCTGCTGATCACCACCATCAAGCTGAAACAACTCACTGATTTCAGCACGGCGAGGCACCAGGATAAACCAAGGGTAGTTCGCATCCTTACTCAGTAACAGACGGCAGAGCGGAAAATCACCCAGCACATACGTATCCTGTTCAAGGCGCGGATCCAGAACAAACACGGCACATCTCCCGACAGTCGATAACCCGTCTCACTTGCATTGACACCAAGCAGACCACTACACGCAGAATACCGCTGTTCACCCGACAGAGCACGACCGATCAAGACACACACGCATCAGCAGCGCCAATTTATTGAAACAAAAGCCCCTTAGTTACGTAGCTAACAATCTAACGGTAACAGAAGCGCTACTTTTCGCACCAAAATGACGCCGCCCGCTCCAGCCGAATGCAGCGAGTATCCAAAATCTACCCAACACCCGTTGCTGCGACAGTAACGCCCACGTGAAAACCCGAAAAAAGCCTTATGTCATTAGTGCAGAACCGATCAAACCAAGCGATCTTAGCCCCCCGCGTTTTCGGCATTTGCAGGCGTTTTCGTAAAAAAAGGTGAAAAATTTGTGAGGCCGGCACTGCTTTGTGCACGCTTGTTGCATCCATTCCTGACCATAGTCGACACAGCACCAGCCTGCACACGGTGAGTGCGACAGATAACAACAGCTGCATGGGTAACCAGGGAGTTGCTGGCGCCTAGGGTTAGATTATTTTTACCTATCCTTAAGCCGCCCAAAACAGCGCTGGAGTTCTACGCCCCGTAAAACCGGGACGTGATTTGCGACAGGGACAACACTGTTTGCGACATGACCGTAAAGTTACCGAAAGGTTCATTTCGCAAGTATCGCCAACATGCGTCAGCGTGATATACATTCCGCCGACGCAAAAAAAGAAAGAGCCGCCCGCATAAAAAAACCAGTTGGGCTGGCAGCAACTCTTCCTAAAAACCAAAGGAGCAAGTCACGATGCGCGTGATGAAGTGGAGCATTATCGCCCTGGCCGTAGCCGCGGGTACCTCACAACTGGCAATGGCATCTTCCCAGGATGAATCCAAGGGTTTTGTTGAAGACAGCGCGCTGAACGTCAAACTTCGCAACCTGTATTTCAGCCGTGACTTCCGCAATAACGACAGCGGCCAGAGCCGCCGCGAAGAGTGGGGCCAAGGCTTCATCGGCACCTTTGAATCGGGCTTCACCCAAGGCACCGTTGGTTTCGGCGTAGACGCCATTGGCTTGCTGGGTCTGAAACTGGACAGCGGCAAAGGCCGTGCAGGCACCGGCTTGTTCCCGACTGGCTCTGATGGTCGCTCGCAAGACGACTACTCCGAGGGTGGTGGCGCAGTCAAACTCCGCATCTCTGACACCGTTCTGAAAGTCGGCGACCAGTTCACCGCGCTGCCGGTTCTCGCTACCGACGACAGCCGTTTGCTGCCTGAAGTCGCAGAAGGCGCACTGATCACCAGTAAAGAAATCAAAGGCCTGACCCTGCACGCCGGTCACTTCACGGGTATCAACGCCCAAGATCAAACCGACCGTGACAGCCTGCACCTGAAACAAGCCGATGTTTTCGGCGGCACCTATGCCTTCACCGACACGCTGAGCACCAGCCTGTACTACTCGAAGGTTGAAGACTACTGGCGCAAGTACTACGCCAACATCAACTGGGCCCTGCCAATCAGCGACGACCAAGGCTTGGTGTTCGACCTCAACTTCTATGACACCAAGAGCGACGGAAAAGGCCTGCAACGCGCAGAAAAAGACGGCACCACCGAGCTCGACAACAAGGCTTACAGCCTCTCTGCTGCCTATAACCTCGGCGCTCACACCTTCACCGTTGCCTACCAGGCTGTAACGGGTGACGGCGACTACGGTTACGGTGTCGACGGCGGCGGTACCATCTTCCTGGCCAACTCCATTCAGCGCTCTGACTTCAACGCCGAAGACGAGAAATCCTGGCAGGCCCGCTACGACCTGAACATGGCCACCTATGGCGTTCCAGGCCTGAGCTTCATGGCTCGCTACGTAACAGGTGACGATGCCAACACTGGCACCACCAACAACGGCAAAGAGTGGGAACGCAACCTCGAAGCCAAGTACGTCCTGCAGGAAGGCCCAGCAAAAGACCTGAGCTTCCGTGTTCGCCAGGCGACCTACCGCTCCGCAGACGGCGTTTACTACGGTTCGCCATCCATCGACGAAGTACGCGTGATCGTCGAGTACCCGCTGAGCATCCTGTAAGCCCTTCGGCTACCGGTAATCAGTACGAAAAAGCCCGGCATTGCCGGGCTTTTTCTTTTGTTGCAAACAGATAGCAGCAGTTTCAGCCGCCACCATCCTGTACGTCACCGAATCCCGCCCGTACAATGCGGGTCATTTCAGTTAAGCAACCGACAACGGCCTACCATGCGCACCAGTCAATATTTGCTCGCCACCCAGAAAGAAACCCCTTCCGATGCAGTCGTCATCAGCCACCAACTGATGCTGCGTGCAGGCATGATCCGCAAGCTGGCATCCGGCCTTTATACCTGGCTGCCGATGGGCCTGCGGGTAATGCGCAAGGTCGAAGCCGTGGTGCGCGAGGAAATGAACGCTGCCGGAGCCCTGGAAGTGCTGATGCCAAGCATCCAGCCTGCCGAATTGTGGCAGGAGTCTGGCCGCTGGGAGCAATACGGCCCAGAGCTGCTTCGCCTGAAGGATCGACACAACCGTGAGTTCTGCGTCGGCCCAACCCACGAAGAAGTCATCACCGATCTGGCCCGCAACGAGCTGAACAGCTACAAACAGCTGCCACTGAACCTGTATCAGATCCAGACCAAATTCCGTGATGAGATCCGCCCACGCTTCGGCCTGATGCGTGGCCGTGAGTTCATCATGAAGGACGCCTACTCCTTCCATACTGACCAGGCCTCCCTGCAGCAAACCTACGACCGCATGCACCAGGCCTACTGCAATATCTTTACTCGCCTGGGCCTGAACTTCCGCCCAGTAGAAGCCGATACCGGCTCCATCGGCGGCTCCTACTCCCACGAGTTCCACGTACTGGCCGAGTCGGGCGAAGACGATGTGATCTTCAGCGACAGCTCCGACTACGCAGCGAACATCGAAAAAGCCGAGGCAATTCCACGGGAAACAGCTCGCCCTGCCCCTACCGAGGAACTGCGCCTGGTCGATACGCCAGATACCAAGACCATCGCCCAACTGGTCGAAGGGCACGGACTGCCGATTGAGCGCACCATCAAGACCCTGATCGTTCATGGCGCCGAAGAAGGCAAGCTGGTTGCTCTGGTTGTACGAGGCGACCACGAACTGAACGAAATCAAGGCCGCCAAACTTGAGCAGGTCGCTGACCCGCTGGTCATGGCCAGCGACGCCGAACTGCGCGACGCCATCGGTGCTGGCGCCGGCTCCCTGGGCCCGCTGAACCTGCCACTGGAGTGCATTATCGACCGCTCCGTAGCCCTGATGAGCGATTTTGCCATCGGCGCCAACATCGACGACAAGCACTACTTCGGCGTGAACTGGGAGCGCGATCTGCCGGTTCCGCAGATCGCTGACCTGCGCAACGTCGTGGAAGGCGACCCAAGCCCTGACGGCAAAGGCACTCTGGTAATCAAGCGCGGCATCGAAGTCGGGCATATCTTCCAACTCGGCACCAAGTACAGCGAAGCCCTGAAGTGCCAGGTGCTGGGCGAGAACGGCAAGCCTGTAACCCTGACGATGGGCTGCTACGGCATTGGCGTATCCCGTGTCGTTGCGGCTGCAATCGAGCAGAATTATGACGAAAACGGCATTATCTGGAGCGATACCCTGGCACCGTTCCAGATCGCCCTGGTACCGCTGCGCTATGAGACTGAGCAGGTTCGTGAAGCAACCGACAAACTGTATGCTGACCTGACCGCTGCCGGCTTCGAGGTCCTGCTGGACGATCGTGACAAGAAGACCAGCCCAGGCATCAAGTTTGCCGATATGGAACTCATCGGTATCCCGCACCGGATCGTAATCAGTGATCGCGGCCTGGCCGAAGGCAACCTGGAGTACAAGCACCGCACCGAACGCGAAGCTCAGCCTCTGGCGCTGGCCGATGCCCTGTCGTTCCTGCAAGCTCGTATCCGTCGCTGACAGCCAACGCAAGAGTAATCATGTTCAAGCGAAGTACCTTTACCTTGGGGGGCACCGCACTGTGCGGTGCCCTGCTCCTCAGCGGCTGCGCCAATCAGATGTCCCAGCGTAGCGAGCACGAGGAGCGCATCGAGCGCAAATTGCTCGAGCATAGCCTGCAGATTGATGTCGGGGAGCCCAAGGTGCTTGAGCTGCCACAACGCCGCGTGCGCATTCAAGAGCAGAAAAACTTCGAAGTCACCGAGTTTGAAGTGACGCGTCGTTACGATCGCTACACCCCCTATCAGCCCTGGCGGGAAAATCTATGAGATCCCGCTGGGTGCGGTCGCGGTGGTAGCCGGTGCAGGCGCTAACATCGTCAACGTCTTCACACTGGGCAATCTGCCAGACAGCGTTACTCACGACTGGCTCAGCTATGGCTTCGCTGGCCTGAACCCATTCATGAACACACAATCCAACGGTCGCGCCCAGCAGAATCTGGCCGCTATCGATGAGGTTCAGAAGGACAAGCGCCAGGAAAAAACCAGCCTGCCCTGGAGCGAACGCCCCGTGGAGATCAAGGCAGGCAAGCTGACACACGAGCTGACTACCGACCGTAACGGTATTCTGCGCCTGAACCTGCTTGACGACCCCTTCACCGACCAAAACCTCAGCCATGTCGGCACCTTGCATCTGCAAGTAAGCGATGAGGAAAACAACGTCCGTGCCGATGCCAGCCTGCTGCTCAGCAGTACGCTGCGTGGCAAATTGGTAGAAGCCCACGACCTGATTTTCGACGACCTGGAAGACGATGAAGTCAGCCAATGGGTTCATCGCGTCAAGCGTCTTTCAGAACTGGGCATGGAAGAAGAGGCGAGCGAACTGGAGCAGAGCCTGATCGAGCTGACCCGCAACGATCCGGAACTGCAGCAGGAATTCCTCAAGTCACTGACCACAGAAGCCGGCCGTCTGGTTGCCGATCCTGGCGCTCACTGATTACCTGACCGATGAGCAGTGGGCACGTGCCTGACGTGCCCCACCTCAATCCAGCGAAAACAGCTCTAGTTGCTCATGCGCCCCGCGCAAATCCTGCAAGCGCACCCCAATCCCAAGCAGCCTCACAGGCTTGCCGCCACGGGCAAATGCCTGGCTCATCAGTTGCTGATAGCTTTCCAAGTCGCGGCTTGCCCCCGCCTGCTCCAGCGTGGTCTGGGTAAAGTCATGGAACTTGACCTTGACGAACGGTTTACCCGGCCGATAACTGCTATCGATACGCGCCATGCGACCTGCCAGTGCATCCAGCAATGCGGGTAATTTATCCAGACAACTTGCCAGATCGGGCAAGTCGGTATCATAGGTGTTCTCAACACTGACCGACTGACGCCGACAATCATTCTGCACGGCGCGCTCATCAATGCCCCGCGCCAGGTTGAACAGTCGCTCGCCAAAACTGCCAAACTCGCGCACCAGCGCCAAGCGACTCCAATCGCGCAACTCCAGGCAATTGACAACGCCCAGCCGACCGAGCTTGTCCGCCGTTACCTTGCCGACACCATGCAGCTTGCTCACCGGCAACACCGCGACAAATTCCTCAACCTGCGCAGGCGTAATCACAAACAAACCGTTGGGTTTGCGCCAGTCACTGGCGATCTTGGCCAAAAACTTGTTGGGCGCCACTCCCGCCGAGACCGTGATGTGCAAACGCTGGGAAACCCGCCGACGGATATCTTCGGCAATGCGCGTGGCGCTACCGGAAAAGTGCGGGCTGTCTGACACATCCAGGTAAGCCTCATCCAGAGACAGGGGCTCGATGAGATCGGTGTAGTCGCGGAAGATGTTTTGTATCTCACGCGATGCTTCTTTATAAGCATCCATGCGCGGCTTGACGATCAACAGGTCTGGACACAGCTTTAGCGCATGCCGTGATGACATGGCAGAGCGCACACCGAAGGCCCGGGCCTCATAGTTACAGGTCGCAATGACCCCTCGCCGCTCGGCAGCGCCGCCGACCGCCATAGGCCGACCCGCCAAGCGGGGGTCATCGCGCATTTCGATGGCGGCATAAAAGCAATCGCAGTCGATATGGATGATCTTGCGTTGAGGCATGATTGGCCAAGCAACCCGTAAAAAGAGTGCTCGCAGTATCTCACCCTGTTGCCGAGCCGTGCACCCGACAGGATGCAAAACCCGGCACAGGCCATGGCCCGCCTGCCTCGCAGGGCATTACAGGCTGGCTAAATAGTTGAACGAAAAGGTTTTTTTCCACATCGCTATTGACAGCATCGCGCAAAACTGTAGAATCTCATTCCACAGGCGCGGGATGGAGCAGCCTGGTAGCTCGTCGGGCTCATAACCCGAAGGTCGTCGGTTCAAATCCGGCTCCCGCAACCAGATTAAGAAAAGGCCACTCGAAAGAGTGGCCTTTTTCTTTGCGCCGAAAAAAGCCCCACAGGGTTTTCCATTGAAATTCAATAATTAAGCATTGACAGCAATAGCCAACGCTGTAGAATGCGCCCCACAGACGCGGGATGGAGCAGCCTGGTAGCTCGTCGGGCTCATAACCCGAAGGTCGTCGGTTCAAATCCGGCTCCCGCAACCAAACGTCTGAAAAAGGCCACTTTGAAAAAAGTGGCCTTTTTTTTTGCGCTCCTCATACGCAACCCTTCTCCGCCCTACTCCAGGGCAGCATGAAACTTCTTTAACCAACCCGGTGCATCGCATAAGCGTCATCACAGGGTAATATTCTGTAAATCTATTCCACAGGGATTGGTAACTTGACTGGGTACTTCCATCCTGTCGCGCACAATCCAATAGGTGATTGATGCGCACTCACACCACTGACGTCGAGACTTCGGTAACTGCAGCCCAGCCAATTGCGCCGCAGCGCTTGCGCTGGCTTGAGCGGGTCAGCAAGTACCGCCAGCCCATTGGCCTGACCGTAACCTTGCTGCTGTTCGGCATTGCCCTGGTGGCCTGTCGGCACATGCTCAATGAGCTGGATATCTATTCGCTGCACGACTCACTGCTGAGTGTTCCATTGCCATCACTTGGTGGCGCACTGCTGGCCACCCTGATCGGCTTTATCATCCTGCTCGGTTATGAGTGGTCGGCCAGCCGCTATGCAAATGTGAAGCTCGCCCCCCAAACCCTGGTACTGGGCGGTTTTACTGCATTCGCCATTGGCAACGCCATTGGCCTGTCGCTGCTGTCTGGTGGCTCCGTGCGCTATCGCCTCTATGCGCGGCATGGTCTGGGAGCGTCCGAGGTGGCGCGCATGACCTTGTTCGCCAGCCTCTCCCTGGGTTGCGCGCTACCGCCGCTGGCCGCGCTCGCGACCCTTAGCGACCTGCACGCTGCGTCTACGGCGCTGCGCCTGCCAGCGAGCCTGCTGGCGAGCCTTGCGGTACTGGTTCTCGCGCTAAGCGCGCTCCTTGCGTTTGGCCTTTACCGTCGACGCCTGCCCGAACAGCCCATTACCGATAACCTGCTGGTTCAGATTGGTCGACGCACCTTGCGCCTGCCTGGCGTTCGACTGACCGCACTGCAACTGGTCATTACTGCACTGGATGTCGCCGCTGCAGCCACAGTGCTTTATCTGCTCCTGCCAGAAGCACCGCCCTTTGGTGCCTTCCTGCTGGTTTACCTCATCGCACTGGCTGCTGGTGTATTGAGTCATGTTCCCGGCGGCGTTGGTGTATTTGAGGCCATTCTGCTGGCAGCCTTCGCCAACCAATTGGGTGCTGCCCCACTGGCTGCAGCACTGCTGCTTTACCGACTGATCTATGTAGTGCTTCCTCTGCTGCTGGCTTGCGTAGCGCTGCTGGCCACCGAGGCGAGACGCTTTCTTTTTGCCCGTCAAGCCATGCGGGCGGCCTCCGGCCTTGCCGCGCCAGTACTGGCGGTTCTGGTGTTCCTTTCCGGTGTGGTCCTGCTGTTTTCGGGTGCTACCCCTGAGATTGACACCCGCCTGGAACACATGGGCTTCCTGGTACCCCATCGGCTAATCGACGCATCTCACTTCGGTGCCAGTTTGGTTGGCGTACTCTGCCTACTGCTGGCCCAAGGGTTGCGTCGGCGCCTTTCGGCAGCCTGGATGCTAACCACCATCCTGCTGCTGGTGGGCGCTTTGCTGTCCTTGCTCAAGGGTTTCGACTGGGAAGAGGCCAGCATTCTGATCCTCACCGCATGCCTGCTGGCGCTGTTTCGTCGCTCGTTCTATCGCCCCAGTCGCCTTCTGGAGTTACCGTTTTCACCTGTCTACGTTGTCGCCAGCGCCTGCGTACTGGGCGCCTCGATCTGGCTTCTGCTATTCGCCTATCAGGACGTTCCTTACAGCCATCAACTGTGGTGGCAATTCACCCTGGATGCTGATGCACCGCGAGGCCTGCGCTCGGCGCTGGGCAGCGCAGTACTGCTGGTGATCGTGGCACTCACGTGGCTACTGCGCACCGCCAGGCCTGTCATTCACCTGCCAAACGACGACGAACTGCAGCGCGCCAAGCACATCCTGCTCGCCTCGGACCAGCCCGACGGTGGCCTGGCCCTGACCGGCGACAAGGCCCTGCTGTTTCACCCCGATAACAATGCCTTCCTCATGTATGCACGTCGCGGCCGCAGCCTGGTCGCCTTGTATGACCCCATCGGCCCTGCTCAACAACGTGCCGAGATGATCTGGCAGTTCCGCGACCTCTGCGATGTTCACCACGCCCGTCCAGTGTTCTATCAGGTACGCGCGGAGAACCTGCCGTTCTATATGGACATCGGCCTGACCGCACTCAAGCTGGGCGAAGAAGCACGCGTCGACCTCAAGCGCTTCGACCTTGAAGCCAAGGGCAAGGAAATGAAGGATCTGCGCTACACCTGGAACCGCGGCGGTCGGGACGGCCTGACCCTGGAAATTCATGAACCAGGAGAAGCACCGCTGGAAGAACTGAAGGTCATATCCGATGCGTGGCTGACCGGTAAGAACGTACGTGAGAAAGGCTTCTCACTGGGCCGCTTCAGCGCCGATTACCTGCAGCACTTTCGCATTGCCTTGATCCGGTTCGAAGGCCGTCCGGTGGCGTTCGCCAACCTGCTGGAAACCCACAGCCATGAACTGGCCAGCCTTGACCTGATGCGCGCACACCCAGAAGCACCGAAGCTGACCATGGAGTTCATGATGATCGGCCTGATCCAACACTATAAAAAACATGACTACGCTCGTTTCAGCCTGGGCATGGTGCCCTTGTCCGGGCTGCAACCACGGCGTGGCGCACCACTGACTCAACGATTGGGCTCATTGGTTTTTCAGCGCGGCGAACAACTCTACAACTTTCAGGGCCTGCGCCGCTTCAAAGACAAGTTCCAGCCCGACTGGGAACCCCGTTACATGGCCGTACCCGCAGGACTTGATCCGCTGGTAGCGCTGGCCGACACTGCCGCCCTGATCGCCGGCGGCCTGACTGGATTGGTGAAACGCTAATGATTCGACGCTATTGGCTGTACGCACTGACAACCTTGGTGGCAGCCCTGATTGCCGCCGCCTTGGGCTTCTGGCTCTGGACACGACCAGCACCACAGGCACAACTGGAACACCTGTCACTGCAGGACGGTAGCCCCGTGACCCGTACAACGCCTGGCACCCAAGCCAAGGCCCGCGTGCTCGTAGCCGTCCCTCAGGATCAAACCCTGAGTGATAAACAACTGCTCGACCTGAGCCAGAGTGGCAGCGCCCAACTCGTTCAAGTAATCCTACCGGTCACCGACTGCGCTAAACAGCAGCAGGTTGTGCAGGAGGCGCTCAAGCAACTTCAGGGCGACGCCACTCTGGTTGCGGGCATCGGCCCTGGCGCCGCACAGGCATGGCGCTGGCTGTCCGAACAGACAAACGACAAGGCTCAGGCGATTTCGGTCGATTTCACCCTTGAGCAGGCAGGCTGCCCTGCCCCTCTGCCGAAGTCAGCCGCGCACGGCCACTGGAGCGTGGCCTGGAACGACAATCCGGATGACGCCAGTGCGGCCTTCGTCCGTGATCAGCAAAATGCAGAAACCAGCATCAGCGACTACGACGTCCACTTGCCTCAAGTACTCAAGGCTCAACTGACCCAAGCACTGATTGGTCAGGACGGCAACGCCATGAGCATCCCGGTTGTTGAAGTACCTGCCGGGCAAACGGCTGACACCGTAACGCTGTTCCTCTCCGGTGACGGCGGCTGGCGCGACCTGGACCGGGACGTCGCGGGTGAAATGGCCAAACTGGGGTACCCGGTGGTAGGTATCGATACCCTGCGTTACTACTGGCAGCACAAAACTCCAGAGCAAAGCGCCGTCGACCTGTCCGAGTTGATGCAACACTATCGCCAGAAATGGGGCACCAAGCGCTTCGTACTGACGGGCTACTCCTTCGGCGCCGACGTGCTGCCGGCAATCTACAACCGCTTACCCAGCGAAGATCAAAAGCGCATTGACGCAGTGATTTTGCTGGCCTTTGCCCGCAGCGGCAGCTTTGAAATCGAAGTCGAAGGCTGGCTGGGCAATGCTGGCAAAGAGGCGCCAACCGGCCCGGAAATGGCCAAATTGCCCGCAGCCAAGGTGCTTTGTGTCTATGGCTTGGAGGAAACCGACGAAAGTGGCTGTACCGAAAGTACGGCCGTCGGCGAGCGGCTCAAGCTGCCGGGCGGCCATCACTTCGACGAGAACTACCCGGCCCTGGCCAAACGCCTGATCGACGGCATCGAAAACCGTCAAGGTAAAACCAGCGTCGCCGAACAACAGTAAGTCGACTGTGCAAACGGGCTCCCAGCGGAGCCCGTTTTTTTTGCCCGTTACATTTCGACCTGGGTTCCCAGTTCAATCACACGGTTAAGCGGCAGGTTGAAGAAGCGCAAGTTACTGTTGGCATTCTTCAGCAGGAACGCGAACACCGTCGCACGCCACCGCGCCATCCCCACAAGACGCGAAGCGATAACGGTCTCCCGGCTGAGGAAGTAGGTGGTGCGCATTGGGCTGAAGTCCAGTTCCTCGAGATGACACAACTTCAGTGCTGCAGGCACATCTGGCTCGTCCATGAAGCCGAAGTGCAGAATGACCCGGTAGAAGCCCTCACCGTAGGCCTCGACCTCAAAGCGCTGCTGGGCAGGCACGCGCGGCGCATCCTCGTTGACTACGGTCAGCAGCACGACCTGTTTATGCAACACCTGGTTGTGCAACATGTTATGCAGCAGCGCATGGGGCACGGCATCCGCCCGTGCAGTGAGGAACACTGCAGTACCTTCAACCCGATGGGGCGGCTGCACGCGGATACTGCTGATAAAGATCGGCAGCGGCAGGCTTCCTTCATCCAGCCGTTCAACCAGAATCTGTTTACCGCGCTTCCATGTGGTCATCAACATGAACAGGGCAATACCCGCCAGGACCGGAAATGCGCCACCCTGGAAAATTTTCGGCACGTTGGCGGCAAAGAACAGCCCATCGACCAAGAGAAAGCCGACCAATACCGGTACAGCCAGAACCGGTGGCCACTTCCACAACAGCAACATGACAGCAGAAACCAGCAAGGTCGTGATCAGCATGGTCCCGGTCACGGCTACACCGTAAGCGGAGGCCAGGGCACCCGAGGACTCGAAACCGAGCACCAGCAAAATCACCCCGACCATCAGCGACCAGTTCACGGCGCCGATATAGATCTGCCCTTGCTCGTCACTGGAGGTGTGCTGGATGTGCATACGCGGCACATAGCCAAGCTGGATCGCCTGGCGAGTCAGGGAAAATGCCCCGGAAATCACCGCTTGGGAGGCAATGACCGTCGCCAGCGTCGCCAAACCGACCAGAGGTATCAGTGCCCAGTCCGGTGCCAACAGATAGAACGGATTGCGTGCGGCATCCGGCGTCTCCAGGATCAAGGCACCCTGACCAAAGTAATTGAGCACCAGCGCTGGCAACACCAGGGCAAACCAGGCCCGTGCAATGGGCTTGCGACCAAAATGCCCCATGTCGGCATACAGCGCTTCAGCGCCCGTCAACGCCAACACCACCGCCCCAAGAATCGCTACGCCCATACCGGGATGCACAATGAAGAAGCGTATCGCCCACAGGGGATTGAGCGCCTGAAGCACTTCAGGCCGCTGAACAATGCCATGCACGCCAAGCGCAGCCAGTACCAGAAACCAGGCAACCATCACAGGACCGAACAAAATGCCGATTCGCGCCGTGCCATGCCGCTGAATAAGGAAAAGCCCCACCAGAACGATCAGCGCCACAGGAATGACCCAATGACCGATGCCCTCGAAGGCCAACTCCATCCCCTCGACAGCCGACAGTACCGAGATTGCTGGGGTGATCATGCTGTCGCCGTAGAACAGCGCCGCACCGAACAAACCAAATACCACCAGTAACGTGCGCAGTTTCGGATACGGAGACGCTGCTCGTCGGGCCAGCGCCGTCAGCGCCATGATCCCGCCTTCACCCTGGTTATCAGCCCTCAGGATGAACAGCACGTACTTGATGGACACAACCCAAATCAGCGACCAGAAGATCAATGACAGAATACCCAGTACTCCATCATGGTTGACCGGCACCCCATAGCCGCCGGAAAAGACTTCCTTGAGGGTGTACAAAGGGCTGGTCCCGATATCACCGTAAACCACCCCGACCGCTGCCACCAGCAGGCTTAGCGGTTTTGCCGCCGACTGCCCGGTATCGGCATGACTGCTTGCCTGAACCATCAACCACTCCCGCAACCAAGACCCTGAAGCCTGAGAAATTCGCGCCAGATGCTAGCATTTACGCAATCCGCGAACGGTGACCCGCAGCAACTGACATCAACGCTGGCACAACGCCGCGAAGCATAGCGCAGCGTTCGTCGTATTTCTGCTGGTCAAGTAGGATTACGCTCGCTAGAATTGCGCACTTTTTGATCAGAGGCGCCCAAACGCCCGCCAAGGTTGTCGCGCCATTCGGCCTGGCAACCTCTTCAACACCGAGGTTAGTCATGTCCACCACCCCTACGCCCACCACGCCCAAGGTTGGCTTTGTTTCCCTGGGTTGCCCCAAGGCCCTGGTCGATTCCGAGCGCATCCTGACCCAACTGCGCATGGAAGGCTACGAAGTCGTGCCCACCTATCAGGATGCCGATGTGGTAGTGGTCAACACCTGTGGTTTCATCGATTCGGCCAAGGCCGAGTCGCTGGAAGTGATCGGTGAAGCCATTGCCGAAAACGGCAAGGTGATCGTCACCGGCTGCATGGGTGTCGAAGAAGGCGCCATTCGCGACGTACACCCAAGCGTACTGGCCGTGACCGGTCCGCAACAATATGAACAAGTGGTCAACGCCGTCCACGAAGTGATTCCGCCCAAGCAGGACCACAACCCGTTGATCGACCTGGTGCCACCACAAGGCATCAAACTGACGCCCCGCCACTACGCCTACCTGAAGATTTCCGAAGGCTGCAACCACAGCTGCAGCTTCTGCATCATCCCGTCGATGCGTGGCAAGCTGGTCAGCCGCCCGGTGGGCGAAGTGCTGAGCGAGGCAGAGCGCCTGGTCAAAGCCGGCGTCAAGGAGCTGCTGGTGATCTCTCAGGACACCAGCGCCTACGGCGTCGACGTCAAGTACAAAACCGATTTCTGGAACGGTCGTCCGGTCAAGACCCGCATGCTCGAACTGTGCGAAGCACTGAGCAGCCTTGGCGTCTGGGTGCGCTTGCACTACGTCTACCCGTATCCAAACGTCGACGACGTGATCCCACTGATGGCCGAGGGCAAAATCCTGCCGTACCTGGACATTCCGTTCCAGCACGCCAGCCCGAAAGTGCTCAAATCGATGAAGCGGCCGGCCTTCGAAGACAAGACCCTGGCACGCATCAAGAAATGGCGCGAGCAGTGCCCAGAGCTGATTATTCGCTCGACCTTCATCGTTGGCTTCCCGGGTGAAACCGAGGAAGACTTCCAGTACCTACTCGACTGGCTCAGCGAGGCACAGCTTGACCGTGTCGGCTGCTTCCAGTACTCGCCCGTCGAAGGCGCACCGGCCAATGACCTGGGCCTTGAAGTCGTACCAGACGACGTCAAGCAGGATCGCTGGGACCGCTTCATGGCCCACCAACAGCAAATCAGTGCCGCACGCCTGCAATTGCGAGTTGGCAAGGAAATCGAAGTGCTCATCGATGAAGTCGACGAGCAAGGCGCCATTGGCCGCAGTTTCTTCGATGCGCCAGAGATCGACGGTGTGGTCTATGTCGAAAGCGACCGCGACCTCAAGCCTGGTGACAAAGTGCTGTGCCGCGTAACCGAAGCCGACGAATACGATCTGTGGGCCGAAACCCTCTGATCAACCGCGTCTGAAAAAGCCCTGCCAGCGATGGCGGGGCTTTTTTACGGCTATGGTTTCCTCATCCCACAGAGGAGACCCTTGAAATGCCTCAGCTTCATCGGGTTCAAACCCCCAGCTTCAACGACTACCCAGAACTGATCCGCGTCTGGGAAGCCTCGGTGCGCGCCACCCACGACTTTCTGCCGGATGACTATATCTGCCTGCTGCGCGAGCAGATGCGCAAACAGTATCTCGACGCCGTCATGCTGATCTGCTGCAAAGACCGCCATCAGCGTATCAGCGGTTTTGCCGGGGTTGCCGCCGGACGCGTGGAAATGCTTTTCGTTGATCCGGAGTACCGTAGCCAGGGCGTGGGCAAACAGCTATTGCGCTACGCCATCGAGCACCTGAATGCCGAGCAACTGGATGTCAATGAACAAAACCCCCAGGCGCTAGGCTTCTATCTCAAACAAGGCTTTGAAATCATCGGCCGGTCAGAAACCGACGGCATGGGACAACCTTACCCCCTACTCCACTTAAGGCTTGTTCATACACTGCCTTTAACTTCAGGCTGACAGCCAACGTAGTACTACTCCGAAATAGGGCAAAACCGCGCTATCGACGAATGTTGCCGGGATTAACCGGGGCCAGCCGGGTACAATGGTGGCCTTTCCCTGTGCCACGGCTGTCGTCATGTCTGAACCCATTCGTCTTTCCAAACGCCTTATCGAAGTTGTCGGCTGCTCCCGACGCGAGGCAGAGCTGTTCATTGAGGGTGGCTGGGTCACAGTGGACGGCCAGATCGTCGACGAACCACAGCACAAGGTCAGCAGCGAGCAGGTCGAACTGTTGCCCGGCGCCAAGGCCGAAGCACTGGAACCGGTCACCCTGTTGCTCAATCAACAGCCCGAAGACACCCTCGACAGCGCATTGGCCAGTATCAATGCGCTCAGCCTGTCCGAACTGCACCGTTACGGTAAGCGCCCACTCAAGGGCCACTTCAGCCGCCTGACGAGTGCCGCGCTGCTTCAGGAAGGTGCCAGCGGGTTGCAGGTGTTCAGCCAGGACTGGCGGGTATTGCGCAAGCTCACCCAGGACATTGCCAAGCTTGAGCAGGAGTATGTCGTCGAAGTCAGTGGCGAGATCATCGCCCACGGCCTTGAACGACTGAACCGCGGGGTGATCTGGCAAGGCAATACACTGCCGCCGGTCAAGGCCAGCTGGCAGAACGAAACGCGCCTGCGCATCGCACTGAAAAACCCGGCACCCGGCGTCATCGTGCAGTTGTGCAAAAGTGTCGGCCTGAGCGTTGTCAGCATGCGCAGGCTACGCCTCGGCGGCGTAGCCATGGGCAAGTTGCCTCTGGGCCAATGGCGCTATCTGGCGGCTCAGGAAAAGTTCTAGCACCACAGGCGCTACCACTCGGGTGGCGCCCCCGATCAGGATTGTTCTCATGATTCACAACGATGTACTGCGCAGCCTGCGCTACCTGCTGGAAATCAACGACGCCAAGCTGATTGAACTCATCAAGCTGGGCGGGTTGGACGTCAGCAAGGCCGACATCGCCACCTACCTGAAAAAAGAGGATGAAGAAGGCTTCGTCCGCTGCCCGGACGAAGTCCTGGCGCATTGCCTTGACGGTCTGGTGTACTTCAAGCGCGGCAAGGACGAGAGCCGCCCGGCCCTGCCGATCGAGCTTCCGGTGACCAACAACATCGTCATGAAGAAATTGCGTGTCGCCTTTGAGCTCAAGGAAGAAGACCTGCACGCGATTCTCAAGGCCGTCGACTTCCCGGTTTCCAAGCCAGAGCTCAGCGCACTGTTCCGCAAGGTCGGGCACAGTAACTACCGCCCCTGTGGCGACCAGTTGCTGCGCAACTTCCTCAAGGGCCTGACCCTGCGGGTACGTGGTTGAGGCGCCGATGAACTACAGTGTCGCCCCCGTCGGCATCCTGCACTCCTGCTTCAAGGAAAAGTTTGCCATCCCGCGTCAACCCCAACTGGCGCCAGCCGCGCGCGGGGTGCTCGAACTGCTACCGCCGTTCGATCAGGGCGATGCAGTCGCCGGTCTTGAGCAGGTCAGCCACGTCTGGCTGCTGTTCCTGTTCCATCAGGCATTGGAGGACAAACCTCGGCTGAAGGTGCGTCCACCACGCCTGGGGGGCAACAAGTCCATGGGGGTGTTCGCAACGCGCGCCACCCACCGCCCTAACGGCATCGGTCAGTCGGTTGTCAGGCTGGAGAAGGTTGAACCGGGTCGGTTGTTCCTCTCCGGTATCGACCTGCTGGACGGCACCCCCGTGCTGGATATCAAGCCGTACGTTCCCTATGCCGACAGCCTTGGCGATGCGGTGAATACGATGGCCAGCGCCCCGCCCGCACCGATCCAGGTGCAGTGGAGCGATCAAGCATTGCATCAGGCACAAGCGCACGCCTTGCGCCTCAGCGAGCCGCTGGCAGAGCTGATCGAGCAATGCCTGGCGCAAGACCCGCGCCCGGCGTACCAGGTTCCCCCCGCCGAGCGAATCTACGGCGTAAAGTTCTGGGATGTGCAAGTGCGCTGGCATTATCCGCACCCGGACATGATCCGGGTGCTGGAAGTGGTGCGCGAGCCATAGTTCCGAACCAGCAGGGTGTCAAAACGAAAAAAGCAGGCCGAAGCCTGCTTTTTTTCGTTCAAACCGCGAGATTACTTCTCGACGAATGCACGCTCAATCAGATAGTCGCCCGGCTCGCGCATACGTGGCGAGACCTTCAGACCGAAGCTGTCGAGCACTTCACTGGTTTCATCCAGCATGCTCGGGCTACCGCAGATCATCGCGCGGTCATCTTCCGGGTTGATCGGCGGCAGACCAATGTCGCTGAACAGCTTGCCGCTGCGCATCAGATCAGTCAGACGCCCCTGGTTCTCGAATGGCTCACGGGTTACGGTTGGGTAGTAGATCAGCTTGTCACGCAGCGCCTCGCCGAAGAACTCATTCTGTGGCAGGTGCTCGGTGATGAACTCGCGGTAGGCGACTTCGTTCACATAGCGCACGCCATGAACCAGAATGACTTTCTCGAAGCGCTCGTAGGTTTCCGGGTCCTGGATGACGCTCATGAACGGCGCCAGGCCGGTACCCGTGCTCAGCAGGTACAAGTGCTTGCCCGGCTTCAGGTCGTCAAGGACCAGCGTGCCGGTAGGCTTCTTGCTGATGATGATCTCATCGCCTTCCTTGAGGTGCTGCAACTGCGAGGTCAGCGGGCCGTCCGGCACCTTGATGCTGAAGAACTCCAGATGCTCTTCCCAGTTTGGGCTGGCAATAGAATAGGCGCGCATGAGCGGACGGCCATTAGGTTGTTGCAGGCCGATCATCACGAACTGACCGTTCTCGAAGCGCAGGCCCGGATCGCGGGTGCACTTGAAGCTGAACAGGGTGTCGTTCCAGTGATGGACACTGAGAACACGTTCGTGGTTCATGTTGCTCATGTATAGGGCTCCTGAAGAAAAACGCGGCGCTAACCGTGAGCGCGATTGCGCAATAGTTTAGTGGCAGCGACAATATCTGTTAAATGAATTATCAAGATATGTCTTATCGGTTATATAGATATGCGATTTACGCTTCGTCAGCTTCAAGTCTTCGTCGCCGTAGCCCAGTACCAGAGCGTCTCACGCGCCGCTGGCATACTGGCGTTGTCGCAATCCGCCGCCAGCACGTCAATCACAGAGCTTGAACGTCAATCCAGTTGCCAGCTCTTCGACCGTGCCGGCAAGCGCCTTAGCCTCAACGCACTGGGTCAGCAACTGCTGCCTCAGGCCGTCGCACTGCTCGACCAGGCCAAGGAAATTGAGGACCTGCTCAATGGTAAGTCCGGGTTTGGCTCCTTGGCTGTCGGCGCTACGCTGACGATCGGAAACTACCTCGCTACGCTGCTGATCGGCAGCTTCATGCAGGTTCACCCTGAAAGCCAGGTCAAACTGCACGTGCAGAACACGGCGCATATCGTGCATCAGGTAGCGCATTACGAAATTGACCTGGGTCTAATCGAAGGCGACTGCAACCACCCGGACCTGGAAGTTCAGCCTTGGGTCGAGGACGAACTGGTAGTGTTCTGCGCCCCCCAGCACCCCTTGGCGCAGCGCGGCCAGGCCAGCCTTGACGAGCTGACACGGGAGGCATGGATTCTGCGCGAGCAAGGCTCAGGCACTCGCCTGACCTTCGATCAAGCGATGCGCCACCACCGCTCGGCACTTAATATCCGCCTTGAACTGGAACATACCGAAGCAATCAAACGTGCAGTGGAATCAGGGCTGGGCATCGGCTGCATTTCCCGCCTTGCCCTGCGAGACGCCTTTCGCCGAGGCAGCCTGGTAGCCTTGGAAACCCCCGAGCTTGACCTCGCCCGACAGTTCTACTTCATCTGGCATAAACAGAAGTACCAGACCTCGGCGATGCGCGAATTCCTGGAGCTATGCAGAACCTTCACGGCCGGGGTGCAGCGCAGCGACGAAATCGTGCTACCCCGCATTCCTTAAAGCAGGATTACCGCCCAGACCAGGCCGACCATGCTCAAGGCCACCAACTGAGCAGCACTGCCCATGTCCTTGGCGTTCTTCGACAGTGGGTGGCGCTCAAGCGAGATACGGTCGATTGCTGCTTCCACCGCCGAGTTCAGCAACTCGACGATCAGGCCAAGCAGGCAGACAGCGATCAGAATCGCCCGCTCGGCACGGCTGACCTGAAGCCAGAACGCCAACGGGATCAACACGACATTGAGCAATACCAACTGGCGAAAGGCTGCTTCGCCGGTGAAGGCAGCACGCAAGCCATCGAACGAATAACCAGCAGCATTGAAAATACGCTTGAGGCCTGTTTGGCCCTTGAATGGCGACATAAAAAACCACTTCATCCTTAAAAACGCTGAAGGCTAGTTCAGCTCGGGTCAAAAAAGCGTGAAGGCAGACGGCTTTAGCTACCCGAAACTGACTCAAGTTGTTGCAGCAGCAAGGCCGCCTGAGTGCGAGTGCGCACACCCAGCTTGCGGAAAATCGCCGTGACGTGCGCTTTGATGGTCGCCTCGGAAACACTCAATTCATAGGCGATCTGCTTGTTCAGCAAACCTTCGCAGACCATGGTCAGCACCCGGAATTGCTGTGGCGTCAAACTGGCAAGCCCTTCACTGGCAGCCTTGGCTTCAGCTGAAACATCAACTTTCTCGAACGCCTGAGGCGGCCACCAGACATCACCATCCAGAACCTTGCGCACGGCATCCTGAATCGTCTCCAGCGGGCTCGACTTCGGAATAAAGCCGCTAGCACCGAATTCACGAGACTTCACTACCACCGATGCCTCTTCCTGAGCGGAAACCATCACCACAGGAATCTGCGGGTACTGCCCGCGTAGCAGGACCAAACCGGAGAATCCGTAGGCGCCCGGCATATTGAGGTCCAGCAACACCAGATCCCAGTCGGCCTTTTCAGTCAATCGGGTTTCCAGTTCGGCGATGCTCGCCACTTCCACCAGCCGCACGTCCGGGCCAAGGCCCAACGTCACGGCCTGGCGCATCGCACTGCGAAAAAGTGGGTGGTCATCGGCAATCAGGATTTCGTACGTGGCCATCGATCTAATGATCCTGTTCTATGCAGGCGCGCTAAAGACCGGACGCCTGGCGGGGAGCAACTCAAGGCTTGGGAGGCAGTACCACATGCCAAAATGGCGTAACGAGGCGATAAAAGTGTTTCAAGCTTCGTCACAACTGAATCGGCGCCAAGGATGCCGAGCTCAGACCGGGTGGTCAAGTTCGGCACCTTGCGGCGCTGCCTGCGTGCTCATTATGAACCGAACACACTGTGGACGCCCTTGTACTATAGGAAGGGCTGCAGCCGTTGATGCACGTCATCCTGTTCATCGACAGGACGGTGGAACTTGGCGCCCAGGTAGTGCGCACTGAAGACATCCAGATAGGCATCAAGCGCCTCGGCAGCTCGCTGATCGGCGGCCAACTCCAGACACATGGCTGCCACTTCGGCGGTACAAAAATGATCATCGCGCTTGGACCGACGCAGACGATAGCGTGACAGTTGCTCAGGTTGCAGGCTCAGTACAGGGAAGCGGTCCAGGTACGGGCTTTTGCGAAACATTTTTCGCGCCTCGGTCCAGGTCGCATCCAGCAAGATGAATAGCGGCCGCTTGCCAGGCTCACGAACAACCTCGGTCACCACCCGTTGCGGCTCGACAAACTCCCCTGGGAACACAATGTAAGGCTGCCAGTGAGGCTGCTCCAGCAGTGCCAGCAACTGCTCATCCACTGAGGTGCGCTGCCAGCCAAAAGCCGTCGTGTCGGCAATGATGTCGGCAATCAGCCATCCCGTATTGGTCGGTTTCAGTGGCTCGGTATCATGCATCAACAGGCACATGGCCGACTCGGCGGCAACCCGTGGCTTCCACGCACACAGGCAATGGCTGTCAATGACTCGACAGCCTGGGCAACGAGGCGCACGCGAACCACGTGCAACAAAAGGTTTGACGCTGCGGGCCAGTCGATCGGCTCGCAGACGGGAGACAGCATGGGTCATGGATGGCACAACGAAGGCAGGAGACAATTGACGCAGTTTACCAGAGGCCGTCAGCCACCGAGTGTTTTTGCCATGGAGCCGGGCTCTGTGCTCCCCTATAATCGCCAGCCTATCGATGCGCGCTGGCGCAAACAGGCCTGCCGATGGTGGAACGCAACGCCAGAGCGCAGGTCCAACCGCCAGTTACCGAACCAGGAGAAATTCATGCTGCGCTTTATCGCCCCAACCCTCGGCCTGTTGCTGGCTCTGCCTCTGGCGGCAAATGCTGCTTCGCTGCAGGACTATGAGCTTGGCAAAATGCTGGACAAGGTTGCCAAGGAAAGCAGTGTTGGCACACCTCGGGCGATCAACGAGGACATTCTCGACCAGGGTTATACCGTTGACGGCAAGGAGCTGATCAACCATTTGAGCGTACGTGAAAGCCATGCGCAGCAAATGCGAGCGAATCCGGATATGGTTCGTGGCCAGTTGGGCGCCAGCGTCTGTCGTAACACGGGCTACCGTCAGCTACTGGCGCGCGGTGCGGTTCTGCGCTACGAGTTTACCGAGTACAAAACCAATCGCCCGGTAGCCGTACAGCGCTTCAGCGCCTCCGACTGCGGCCTGAACCAGAAAAAGAAATAATCAGGTTACCCCTCACTGGCGCGCCGCTGCTCTTCATCGGCACGCAACTCGGACACGAGTGCCTGGATGTAACGCGAACGACACTCTCCCCCTTCGAGACGTCGCAGGCACTCCTCCTCAAGGCTCAGGTCACCGGCCTGCGCTGCGCTTTGCAGCGACGCATACAACTGTGTATCCACATCCAGAATCAACCGACGCATAGGTTATGCCTCCCTGCACTCAAACACTGTGATCGTCCTTGAAGTTAATCAGATTGTCCTGCTAATTGGATCCGATCAGATGAGCGGTCGACATCTGCACCTGAAACGGCATGAATCCATGATCGTTATGCTATGAAGAACAGGCCATCACGACAGCATGAACACCCGACAGGGTCTAGATTAATAACCAACCACCACTTTTATTTCGGGCACAACAAGGAGGCGTATCCACACCCGGTACACTACTGCCTCTGGCGGCAACAATAGCCATACCGATAATCAGTGCTGCCAGTAGGCCCAGAGAGCCTATCGAGATGCCGACCTCGCAAATCGGACTGAAGCAGCCAGCAACACATGAGTGTTGCAGCCAGATCGAAATACGCGTTCTGGCCAGCAGTTTTGCTGCAAAAGGAGAAGTTGAATGCCTAACAAACCGAATGAGCTTCTTGCGAACTACTTCAAGAACAACGGAATCAACCTCGACAACGTCGACGAACAACTGAAGCTGGTCGCCCCCAACAGCCCCAACTTGTCGCTCTACCGGGACATGATGCTGACCGTCCTGCGGATGGCGCATGACGACAGCAACCGCTGGAATGCGAAGATCACCCTCCAGGCCCTGCGCGAACTGGATCATGCCTTCCGCGTGCTGGAACAGTACAAAGGCCAGCGCAAGGTAACGGTCTTCGGCTCGGCCCGAACCCCGATCGAACACCCCATGTATGGCCTGGCAAAAGAACTGGGCGCCACCCTGGCGCGCTCGGACATGATGGTCATCACAGGTGCTGGTGGTGGCATCATGGCTGCCGCCCATGAAGGCGCTGGCGTGGAACATAGCCTGGGTTTCAATATCACCCTGCCATTCGAGCAACACGCCAACGCAACAGTCGAAGGCACAGACAAGCTGCTGCCGTTCCACTTCTTCTTCATCCGCAAACTCTTCTTCGTGAAAGAGGCCGATGCGCTGGTGCTATGCCCTGGTGGCTTTGGCACGCTGGATGAAGCACTGGAGGTCCTGACCCTTATCCAGACGGGCAAGAGCCCGTTGGTACCCGTGGTACTGCTGGATGCCCCTGGCGGCTCATTCTGGCAGGACGCCCTGAAATTCATTACCCATCAGCTGGAAGAAAACCGCTACATCCTGCCAAGCGACATGAAGTTGCTGCGCCTGGTGCACAGCACAGAGGAAGCGGTCGAAGAGATCAACCAGTTCTACAGTAACTACCACTCCAGTCGCTGGATGAAGAACCAGTTCATCATTCGCATGCATCATCGCCTCAGCGACGCAGCGATGCTCGATATTGCAGAAGTGTTTGCAGATCTACGCCAGCATGGTCATTTCCATCAACACACCCACAGCTGTGTGGAACTTGACGACCCGCAATTCAGCCACTTGCATCGGTTGGCATTCGCCTTCAATGGTCGCGATTACGGTCGCCTGCGCGAACTGGTGGACTTCATCAACCATCCGGAAAACTGGGCCAAACCCCAACCCATGCACACCACACAGCATGCACGGGAAGCGCTGAAGGTCACGTGAAGCTATGTGATCGAGGCTGAATACCCGGAACGTTAGTCATCCAGACCTCGGCCGCTCAGCAAGCGGCCGACCAAGTCCATGGGGAAGCCCCGGTAAACCAGAAAGCGGGTTTGCTGGGCGCGACCGCGAGGATCGCTTGGCAATTGCCCTGCGAACTTGCGCTGCCAGACATCGAGCAATTGCGCCTGCCAGTCTACCCCTGACTCACGCAGGGCCTGCTCGATATCCGAGCGCTGCAAACCGCGCTGGCTCAACTCCTCTCGTATGCGAGCAGGGCCATAGCCGGAGCGAGAGCGGTAACTGATGAAGCTTTCCAGGTAGCGAGCCTCACTGAGCAGCCCCTCGTCCGTCAAACGGTCAAGTTCCTGTTCGATCATCTCGGGAGATGCGCCGCGCTGACGCAACTTGCGCGTCAGCTCGACACGACCATGCTCGCGGCGCGCGAGCAGGTCCATGGCTGTCCGCCTTACGGCGACGGGGGTATCGAGTACGACGGACATGGGCGGGATCAGAAGTCAGCGTCAGCGTCGACCAGATCGTCTTCAGGAGCGGCATCGGCGACCGCAGCCTTGCCAGCAGCCTCTACCGCACCCGGGTTCAGGAGCTTGTCGCGGATCTGCTTCTCAAGGGTGGCAGCGATCTCCGGGTTGTCCTGCAGGAACTTGGCCGAGTTGGCCTTGCCTTGACCAATCTTGCTGCCCTGATAGCTGTACCAGGCGCCCGATTTTTCCAGCAGACCGTGCTGCACACCCAGGTCAATGATCTCGCCGTTGAGGTAGATGCCCTTACCGTAGAGGATCTGGAACTCGGCCTGGCGGAATGGCGGGGCCACCTTGTTCTTGACGATCTTGACGCGGGTTTCGCTACCGACCACTTCGTCGCCTTCCTTGACCGCGCCGGTACGGCGGATGTCCAGACGAACCGAGGCGTAGAATTTCAGCGCGTTACCACCGGTGGTGGTTTCCGGGCTACCGAACATCACACCGATCTTCATGCGGATCTGGTTGATGAAGATCACCAGGCAGTTGGCGTTCTTGATGTTGCCGGTAATCTTACGCAGTGCCTGGGACATGAGGCGAGCCTGGAGGCCCACGTGCATGTCGCCCATTTCACCTTCGATTTCGGCCTTTGGCACCAATGCGGCAACGGAGTCGACGATGATCACGTCAACTGCATTGGAACGCACCAGCATGTCGGTGATTTCCAGTGCCTGCTCACCCGTGTCAGGCTGCGAAACCAGCAGGTCGTCGACATTGACGCCCAGCTTGCCAGCGTATTCCGGGTCGAGTGCGTGTTCGGCGTCGACGAAAGCGCAAGTAGCACCCATTTTCTGGGCCTGAGCGATCACCGACAGGGTCAGCGTGGTTTTACCGGACGACTCAGGACCGTAGATCTCGACAATACGGCCTTTTGGCAGACCGCCAATACCCAGGGCAATGTCCAGCCCCAGCGAGCCAGTGGAGATGGCCGGGATCGCCTGGCGCTCATGGTCACCCATGCGCATGACCGCGCCTTTACCGAATTGACGTTCGATTTGACCCAGGGCCGCAGCCAAGGCACGCTTCTTGTTGTCGTCCATTGAAGTCCTCACGTAATCGATAGGCCCTGACGGCCAGAACACCTGTATAAGTAGCCAGTATTATTTCACAGGGTTTTGTTTCCGCCTACCCCCGAATAGCGATTTACTCCGCCCCAAGCTGTAACAAGCCGTCTAGCGCGGCGATTACCGCTTGTCGGCGAACTGCCTCGCGGTCACCCTCGAAGTGCCTGCGCTCGGCCGTCACCTGCTCGCCGTCGGCCCACGCCAGCCATACAGTGCCCACCGGCTTGGCAGCAGAACCACCCTCCGGGCCGGCCACACCACTGACTGCCACGGCAAAACGTGCCCCACTGGCGGCCTGCGCACCTCGCACCATGGCCTCGACAACCTCCTGACTGACTGCACCAACCTGGCCGAACAACGCCGCAGGAACCCCGAGTTGGCGGGTCTTCTGTGCATTGGAATAGGTCACATAACCGGCCTCGAACCAGGCAGAGCTGCCAGGAATTCGGGTAATCGCCTCGGCAATGCCGCCCCCCGTGCAGGACTCGGCGGTGGTCACATGAGCCTTGAAGCGACGCAGATGCTCACCCAGCCGGGCAGCAAGAACGGTAATCGGGTCCATGGCAAGCTCCTTGAAAGTCTGCACTACCCTACACCAAGCATCGTTTGGCAGAAACGCTCGCGACAGGTCGCGCGACTACTGCTCCGCCCTTGCGGTATCGAGTGTCGCAGCGCGCAGCAGTTTCAAAGACATCCACGGCCGACTGCGCTAAGCAATGAATGCAGCCGAACGAACTTAAAATGCATGAGCATAAAGAGCGTCCAACTCACTGACCCAGCATGCAATTGACATTACCCAAGCGCCAGCAATGCAGAAAAAATCCCTGTAGTATTAGACGATTCGCAATTGTCCAAAAGACTGCTCGCTGTAAGGCCTTGAATGTCTGATCTTTCCGCACACACTCCGATGATGCAGCAATACTGGAAGCTGAAGAACCAGCACCCAGATCAGCTGATGTTCTACCGCATGGGCGACTTCTACGAAATCTTCTACGAAGATGCGAAGAAAGCCGCAAAACTCCTGGACATTACCCTGACTGCCCGTGGGCAGTCCGCGGGCCAGTCGATCCCCATGTGCGGTATCCCCTTCCATGCAGCTGAAGGCTACCTGGCCAAGCTGGTGAAACTGGGAGAGTCGGTGGTGATCTGCGAGCAGATCGGCGATCCGGCAACCAGCAAAGGGCCGGTCGAGCGCCAGGTCGTACGTATTATCACCCCAGGCACGGTCAGCGATGAGGCGTTGCTTGATGAACGCCGTGACAACCTGATCGCTGCCGTACTGGGCGATGAACGCCTCTTTGGCCTTGCAGTACTGGACATCACCAGCGGCAACTTCACCGTTCAGGAGCTCAAGGGCTGGGAGAACCTGCTGGCCGAGCTGGAGCGAATCAACCCGGTGGAACTGCTGATCCCGGATGATTGGCCACAAGGCTTGCCAGCCGAGAAGCGTCGTGGCGCCAGACGCCGGGCACCCTGGGACTTCGACCGTGACTCAGCCCGCAAGAGCCTGTGCCAGCAGTTCGCAACCCAAGACCTTAAAGGTTTTGGCTGCGAGAAGCTGACCCTGGCCATCGGTGCTGCCGGTTGCCTGCTGGGCTACGCCAAGGAAACCCAGCGTACCGCCCTGCCCCATCTTCGCAGCCTCAAACACGAACGGCTTGACGATACTGTCGTACTCGACGGTGCCAGCCGCCGCAACCTTGAGCTGGACGTCAACCTCGCAGGCGGTCGCGACAATACCCTGCAATCGGTCATCGACCGCTGCCAGACCGCCATGGGCAGCCGTTTGCTGACCCGTTGGCTGAACCGCCCCCTGCGCGACCTGAAGGTGCTGCTGGCACGCCAGAGCTCCATTCGCTGCCTCCTCGATGGCTACCGCTTTGAAAAGCTGCAGCCACAGCTGAAGGAAATTGGCGACATCGAACGGATCCTGGCCCGGATTGGCCTGCGTAATGCCCGCCCTCGCGACCTGGCTCGCCTGCGCGATGCACTGGGTGCATTGCCTGAGCTGCAAAACGCAATGGCCGAGCTGGAGGCACCGCACCTGGCACGCCTGGCGGCTATCGCCGGCACCTACCCGGAACTGGCTGACCTGCTGCAAAAAGCGATCATCGACAATCCGCCTGCGGTGATCCGCGACGGCGGCGTCCTCAAGACGGGCTATGACAGCGAGCTGGACGAGCTGCTGTCGATGAGCGAAAACGCCGGCCAGTTCCTGATTGACCTGGAGGCTCGCGAGAAAGCTCGTACCGGCCTGGCCAACCTCAAGGTCGGCTACAACCGTGTCCACGGCTACTTTATCGAACTGCCCAGCAAGCAGGCTGAACAGGCACCTGCCGACTACATCCGTCGCCAGACCCTCAAAGGTGCCGAGCGCTTTATCACGCCTGAGCTGAAAACCTTCGAAGACAAGGCGCTGTCGGCTAAAAGCCGCGCATTGGCGCGGGAGAAAATGCTCTATGAAGCGCTGCTGGAAAACCTGATCAGCCATCTGCCGCCCTTGCAGGACACTGCCGCGGCACTGGCAGAGCTGGACGTCCTGAGCAACCTGGCAGAGCGCGCGCTGAACCTCGATCTGAACTGCCCAACGTTCGTCGACGAGCCGTGCATGCGGATCAGCCAGGGGCGCCACCCGGTGGTCGAGCAGGTACTGACCACCCCGTTCGTGGCCAACGACCTGGCACTCGATGACAACACCCGCATGCTGGTGATAACCGGTCCGAACATGGGCGGTAAATCCACCTACATGCGCCAGACCGCATTGATCGTGCTCATGGCACACATCGGCAGCTTCGTACCGGCGGCCAGTTGCGAGCTGTCGCTGGTTGACCGCATCTTCACCCGGATCGGCTCCAGCGATGACCTGGCCGGCGGCCGCTCGACCTTCATGGTCGAGATGAGCGAAACCGCCAACATCCTGCATAACGCTACCGAACGCAGCCTGGTGCTGATGGATGAAGTGGGGCGCGGCACCAGTACCTTTGACGGCCTGTCGCTGGCCTGGGCCGCAGCCGAGCGCTTGGCGCAACTGCGCGCCTATACGCTGTTCGCCACGCACTACTTCGAGTTGACCGTACTACCCGAGAGCGAACCGCTGGTAGCCAACGTGCACCTCAATGCCACCGAACACAACGAACGTATCGTGTTCCTGCACCATGTACTGCCTGGCCCGGCCAGCCAGAGCTACGGCCTCGCGGTTGCCCAACTGGCCGGCGTACCTGGCCCGGTTATTCAGCGTGCCCGCGAACACCTGAGCCGCCTGGAAACCGCGAGCCTGCCGCATGACGCAGCGCCTGTAGCCGACAGAGGCGCGCCAGCGGTGCCGCACCAGAGCGATCTGTTCGCCAGCCTGCCGCACCCGGTGCTGGAGGAAATCAGCAAAACCGATATTGATAACCTGACACCTCGTCAGGCGCTCGAAATGCTCTATACACTAAAGACTCTGATCTAACGCACCGTCCCACAAGCTGATAGAATCCCGCGCGGTTTGGCGACACTGCAGATTACTAGCCTGGTCTGCAGCCATCTACCAAACCCCGCGGCCCTGTCTGGAAGGGCTGTGCTGCCGTCGCCTGAGGAGAAAATTAGAAATGACCTTCGTCGTCACCGACAACTGCATCAAGTGCAAGTACACCGACTGCGTAGAAGTCTGTCCGGTGGACTGCTTCTACGAAGGCCCGAACTTCCTGGTCATTCACCCGGATGAGTGCATCGACTGTGCGCTGTGCGAGCCTGAATGCCCGGCACAAGCCATTTTCTCTGAGGACGAAGTGCCTGAGGATATGCAGGAGTTCATCCAGCTGAACGTTGAGCTGGCTGAGATCTGGCCAAACATCACCGAGAAGAAAGATGCACTGCCCGATGCCGAGGAATTCGACGGTGTCAAAGGCAAGATCAAGGATCTGGAGCGCTAAACGCTCTCGTTCTACGCAAAAGGCCCCTACAGGGGCCTTTTCTTTTTTGCGGACAAAAAAAAGGGGCGGTTTGACCCGCCCACATTTTTCCGTAGTCCCTTTATTCCCTTTCATCATCCTGATGAATCGCATCCTGCGATGTCCTTGACCCTCATCCTTGAAGGCCTGTGTCCAAATCCGTGGACACAGGGCAGATAGTAATCGCTGGAGCGCCTGGAGCAACTGGCAAAACCTCTCAAAAAAAGACCTGAGGGTTACCCAAGCAAAAATAAAAATCTTTATTTATCAAACAGATAAACAAATACCGACTGTGAAAGCGGCAACGATTTACTCGCGCCTACAGCTTTGGCTTACGCACACTGTAAGTGATCACTTACAACAGCATGCACAGTAACAACACACGGGTAGTCTTTGGCTCATACCAACATGTTTCAGCCCCGGGCGACCCGGCGCTAGCTCAACACAAACAAAAACACCCCGAACCAGTCGGGGTGTTTTTCACTGCATCGGCGTTACTGGAACAGCGACTCGCTGGACAGACCGTTCTTCTCCAGAATCTCGCGCAGGCGCTTTAACCCCTCAACCTGGATCTGGCGAACCCGCTCCCGGGTCAGACCGATCTCCAGGCCAACATCCTCAAGGGTACTGCTCTCATGGCCGCGCAAGCCGAAACGGCGAATCACCACCTCACGTTGCTTGTCAGTCAACTCACTGAGCCACTGGTCGATGCTCTGGGACAGATCATCATCCTGAAGCAACTCGCAGGGGTCAGTCGGTCGATCGTCAGTGAGGGTATCAAGCAGGGTCTTGTCAGAATCAGGCCCCAGCGAAACATCGACTGAAGACACGCGCTCGTTAAGGCCCAGCATGCGCTTGACCTCACCAACAGGTTTCTCCAGCAAGCTGGCAATCTCTTCCGGCGACGGTTCGTGATCGAGCTTCTGGGTCAGTTCCCGAGCAGCACGCAGGTAAACGTTCAGCTCCTTGACCACATGGATCGGCAAGCGGATGGTACGGGTCTGGTTCATGATCGCCCGTTCGATGGTCTGCCGGATCCACCAGGTGGCATAGGTAGAGAAACGGAAACCACGTTCAGGATCGAACTTCTCGACAGCACGGATCAACCCCAGGTTGCCTTCCTCGATGAGGTCAAGCAGCGAAAGCCCCCGATTCACATAGCGCCGGGCAATTTTTACCACCAGACGCAAGTTGCTCTCGATCATGCGCTTACGCCCAGCAGGATCACCACTTTGCGACAGCCGCGCAAAATGAACTTCTTCCTCAGGCGAAAGCAGGGGTGAGAATCCGATTTCATTCAGGTAAAGCTGAGTAGCATCAAGTGCTCGGGTGTAGTCGATGTACTTGTGCTGTTTGAGTGACGAGCCGTGTTTGGCTTTGGTCCGAACCGAAGATACAGCAGGTTCGTCTGACACCACATCCGTTTCCAAAACGATACCGGTCTCCATCAGGAGAACCTCATCGTCGATGTCAAACTCCGGCACTTCTTTACTGAGAGCCATTGTTATAGTCCTTTGCTGAGTTCGAACTCAGACTCGAGCGTCACCTGATCCTTGGTAGCGCTGGAGCCTGTCCCCACTACGCGAAGGAACAGGCAAGGCACAAGCGGTCAACGACGCGGCAGGAATTGCAACGGATCTACGGGTTTCCCCTGACGGCGAATCTCAAAATGAAGCTTCACCCGGTCAGTACCCGTGGACCCCATCTCGGCAATTGTCTGCCCTGCCTTGACCTGCTGCCCCTCCCGAACCAACAGCCTACGGTTATGACCGTAAGCACTGACGTAGGTGTCGCTGTGCTTGATAATTACCAACTCGCCGTAGCCCCGCAAGCCACTTCCGGCGTACACCACTGAACCATCAGACGCAGCAAAAACAGGCTGTCCCAAATCACCGGCGATATCAATGCCTTTATTCAAACTACCGTTTGAAGCAAATTTACCAATTAACACACCACTCGCAGGCCACGCCCAGCCCCCCACTGCACGCTCCGATGCCGGCACCTGAACGGGCGCAGGCGCGCTGCTGGCGGCACTCGACGAGGTGCTTGTGGAAGGCGCTGGGGTACCCACCGGGCGCCGGGTAACCGTAGTTTTACTTGACGACGAGGAGCTGCTGACCACGGTCTGGGAGGGAGTACCCGACGCACCACCGGAACGGCCATCGAAACGAATAGCCTGCCCAGGACGAATGGTATAGGGCGGCGCAATATTGTTGCGCGCAGCCAACGCCTTGTAGTCCCAACCGTATCGGAAAGCGATGGAGAACAGGGTATCACCTGGACGTACGACGTACTGCCCTGTGGTCACGGCAGGACGCTTGGGCGCCGCATTATTGCGGTCCACCACGCCAACGCTGCTCGAAGAAGTGCTGGAACAACCCGTAACCAGCGTACCAAAGGCAAGTGCAATCACCAGAAGCCTGAAGCTCGATAGACCCATACGCTGCCGAATGACTGTGTGACTCACCCGCCGCTCCCTCTAATGGTGACCGATAAGGAAAATGAAATAATGTTGCAATTATAACTGAGCGTGCGCCTATTGCGGCGGGCTCACGCAGCACAAATTTACTCAGGATGTTTGCTCAGGCCTGGCAAATAGACCTGCAGCCTGCAGCAGAATTCGCTCACGCAGAAAAAAGCCTGGCTCAAGCCACCGGGCCGTTGAGCAATGGCACAAAACGCACCGCCCCCATCGCACGCTGGGAGAAACCGTTCTCCTCACGAACGATCAACATCAACTGCTGCAACTCTCCTGTAGCGCCCACCGGAATGACCATGCGCCCACCGGGCGCAAGCTGATCAAGCAAGGCTTGCGGAACCTCGGGAGCAACCGCAGTGACGATGATCCCATTGTAAGGGGCCAGGGCTGGCCAACCTTCACAGCCATCGCCCCAACGGAACACCACGTTACGCAGATTGAGTTCGAGCAAACGCTCCTTGGCCCGGTCTTGCAGCACCTTGATGCGTTCAACCGAAAACACTCGCTCAACCAACTGCGACAGAATCGCGGTCTGGTAACCAGAACCCGTGCCAATCTCCAGCACTTTGTCCAACGGACCCGCTTCGAGCAACAACTCACTCATGTGCGCCACAATAAAGGGCTGGGAGATGGTCTGGTTGTTACCAATCGGCAGCGCTGTATCCTCGTAGGCGCGGTGCGCCAGCGCTTCGTCGACGAACAGATGGCGTGGCGTGCGGCGAATGACCTCCAACACCTGCGGATTGGAGATCCCCTCTTCACACAACCGCTGGATCAGTCGCTCACGGGTTCGCTGAGAGGTCATGCCAATACCGCGGCGCACCAGATCGTCCTCACGCATCAGAGCACACCCTCCAACCAACCATCGAGTTGTTCAAACGCCTCATTGAAGGTGCGATCGAGCTGCAGCGGGGTAATCGATACATAGCCCTGCATCACCGCGTGAAAATCGGTGCCCGGGCCGCCGTCCTCAGCATCGCCAGCCACCGCGATCCAATAGCCTTCCTTACCGCGCGGGTTAACCACCTTGGTCGGCGCAGCTGCACGCGCACGGTGACCGAGACGCGTCAGCTGGATACCACGGATGTGCTCCAGCGGGAGGTTCGGAATATTGACGTTAAGCACTGTGCGTGGGGGCAATGTCAGGCGGCTCTGCGCCTCGACCAGCCTGCGGGCAATATAGGCAGCCGCTGGCAGATTGTCGGGAAGACGCGACAACAGCGAAAACGCAAACGAGGTTCCACCGAGGAAGCGCCCTTCCAGTGCGGCAGCGACCGTACCCGAATACAACACATCATCGCCCAGGTTGGCGCCCAGGTTGATGCCCGAAACCACCATGTCGGGGGTATACGGCAACAGACCATTAAGGCCCAGGTGCACGCAGTCGGTGGGTGTGCCATTGAGGCTGATGTAACCGTTGGCCAGGGTCTGCGGGTGCAGCGGCCGGTCAAGGGTCAGCGAGCTGCTCGCGCCGCTTTTGTCTTGATCCGGGGCAATCACCACACACTCGGCATAATCCGCCAACGCAGCGTGCAGTGCGGCAAGTCCGGGGGCAGTAACCCCATCATCGTTTGAAATCAGAATACGCATGGGCTGTCCGTCTGCCCTGCCGGCGCCAGGTCGATGAGTTCACGCACCACAACGGTGGCGAAGCATCCGGCCGGAAGGACGAATTCCAGTTGCAGGATATCAGGCTCGGGATAATGCCACGTCAGACCGCCAATGGGCAGCCGCAGAATGCGTCGCTCGTGACTCATGCCGGCCTTGCTCAACCATTGGCACAACGCCGCCTCTTCTTCGCCGATGCGCTGCTCCAACTCAGCAACAGCACCACCTGTGGCAGAGTGCCCCTCACCCCACAGTGGACCGGTTGGATGCAGGTCAAGTATCGAAAGACGTGGATCTTGGCACTCAGCCTCCCCTGCCGGGAAAAAACTGCGGCTGTCGGTGAAGGCCAGCAAGTCACCGACCTGCGCCTGGTTCCAGGTGCCATTGGCAACGCGGGCCGCCAGCACCCGGTTGAACAGGTAGCTGCGCGCAGCCGAAAGCAGCCGCGACCGCACATTGCGTTGCTCCGGCAAGGCCTGGCGGGCCGCCCAGTCACGGGCATCAACAATGTTCCCACCGTTATGACCGAAGCGCTGCGTGCCGAAGTAGTTGGGAACACCCTCACTGCGCAACTGCTCCAGGCGAGACTGGAGAGCAGCGGGGTCTGCAGACAGTTGAGTCAGGCGCAAGGTGAAGCCGTTGGCAGAGTGCGCACCGCGCTGCAGTTTGCGCTTATGCCGGGCACGCTTGAGGATTCGCAGGGTTTCGTTTTCTGCGCCAGACAGGTCCGGATCGGCCTTGCCCGGCAGGTGCAGACTGAACCATTGGCGCGTCAGGGCCTGACGATCCTTGAGGCCGGCATAACTGATGTTACGCACCGGCACGCCGGCTGCACGAGCCAGACGGCGGGCAGCTTCCTCGGTGTTGAGGTCGCGTTTCTCGACCCACAGCCACAGGTGCTCGCCGTCACCGGAGAGCGGGATATCGAGTACTTCGTCGACCTGAAAATCTTCCGCGGTCGCCTTGAGCACGGCATGCCCCAAGGATGGACCCGATGCGCACGGGCCAAGCAATTCAAGTTCGGTCATGCTGACAGCAACAAGGCAACAGCGTGAACGGCAATGCCTTCTTCACGCCCGGTGAAACCGAGCTTCTCGGTGGTGGTGGCCTTGACGTTGACCTGGTCGATATCGACCTGCAGGTCTTCAGCAATCAGGGCGCGCATGGTTTCGATATGGGGCGCCATTTTCGGAGCCTGGGCAACGATGGTTGCGTCGACATTCCCGACTTTCCACCCCTTGGCCTGGACCTTGGCCAGCACATGACGCAACAGCACGCGGCTGTCTGCGCCCTTGAACTGCGGGTCCGTATCGGGAAAGTGCCGGCCGATATCGCCCAATGCTGCCGCACCAAGCAAGGCGTCGCTCAGGGCATGCAGCAGCACGTCGCCGTCGGAGTGAGCCAACAGCCCGGAAGAGTGGGCAATGCGCACACCGCCCAAGGTAATAAAATCGCCCTGTGCGAAGCGATGTACATCGTAGCCGTGGCCAATACGCATAGAAAAACGCCCTGATTGAGTCAGGGCGTGATTCTACCTGCTTTACCCGGGCTTGGGCTTGATTTGTCCGCAGCCCCTAGCGCAACGCAGCGGCATGATGACGCAGATGGTCATCGATGAAGCTGGCGATGAAGTAGTAGCTGTGGTCATACCCCGGCTGCAGGCGCAACGTCAGGGGATGATCCGCAGCACGCGCAGCCTGGGCCAAAACTTCCGGCTTGAGCTGAGTGACCAGGAAATCGTCACGATCACCCTGATCGACCAGCAATGGCAGCCGCTCGCTCGCCTCGGCAATCAAGACGCTGGCATCCCACTCACGCCAACGCGCGCGCTCCTCTCCCAGGTAACGGGAAAACGCCTTCTGCCCCCAAGGGCAATCCATCGGGTTGCTGATCGGGGCAAACGCCGAGACCGAGCGATAACGACCCGGATTGCGCAAGGCGCAAACCAATGCCCCGTGCCCTCCCATGGAGTGACCGCTGACACCGCGCTTGTCGGAGGCGGGAAAATGCGCTTCGACCAGTGCGGGCAGCTCCTCGACCACATAGTCGTGCATGCGGTAGTGCTCCGCCCACGGCTGCTCGGTGGCGTTGAGGTAGAAGCCCGCGCCAAGACCGAAGTCCCAGGCGCCGTCCGGATCACCCGGTACCTTCGGCCCTCGCGGGCTGGTGTCTGGGGCAACGATAATCAGCCCTAGTTCCGCAGCCAGCTTGTGCGCACCGGCTTTCTGCATGAAATTCTCGTCCGTGCAGGTCAAGCCGCTCAGCCAGTACAACACTGGCAGCTTGCCGCCCTGCTCCGCTTGTGGCGGCAGGTAGACCGCAAAGACCATGTCACACCCCAGCACCTCAGAGCGGTGCCGATAACGCTTGTGCCAGCCACCAAAGCTCTTTTGGCAGGATAGGTTTTCCAGGCTCATGGCTGACCTCAGAAATGGATGACGCTGCGAATGCTCTTGCCTTCATGCATCAGGTCGAAAGCCTTGTTGATGTCTTCAAGCCCCATGGTATGGGTGATGAAGGTATCGAGCGGGATTTCGCCCTTTTCAGCCATCTCGACATAGCTTGGCAGTTCGCTACGGCCACGCACGCCACCGAAGGCCGAGCCGCGCCAGACGCGACCGGTGACCAGTTGGAACGGACGCGTCGAGATTTCCTGACCTGCACCGGCCACACCGATGATCACGGATTCGCCCCAACCCTTGTGGCAACACTCCAGCGCTGCACGCATCAGTTGCACGTTGCCAACACACTCGAAGGAGAAGTCCACACCACCATCTGTCAGGTCAACGATGACCTCCTGAATCGGGCGGTCATAGTCTTTCGGGTTGACGCAATCGGTCGCGCCCAACTGACGGGCGATCTCGAACTTGGCCGGGTTGATGTCCACTGCAATGATGCGCGAAGCCTTGGCCTTGACTGCACCAATGATCGCCGACAGGCCGATGCCACCGAGGCCGAAAACCGCGACGGTGTCGCCTGGCTTGACCTTGGCAGTGTTGAGCACTGCACCAATACCAGTAGTGACACCGCAGCCCAGCAGGCAGACTTTTTCCAGCGGTGCTTCCTTCTGGATTTTGGCCACGGAGATTTCCGGCAGTACGGTGTACTCGGAGAACGTCGAGGTGCCCATGTAGTGGAACAGTTGCTGGCCCTTGTAGGAGAAGCGCGTGGTGCCGTCAGGCATCAGGCCCTTGCCCTGAGTGGCACGAATGGCCTGGCACAGGTTGGTCTTGCCAGAGAGGCAGAATTTGCACTTGCCACACTCCGGGGTGTACAGCGGGATCACGTGGTCACCTACAGCGACCGAGGTGACACCCTCACCGATGGCTTCGACGATAGCACCGCCTTCATGGCCAAGAATCGAGGGGAAGATACCTTCCGGATCGGCGCCGGACAGGGTGTAGGCATCCGTGTGGCAGACACCACTCGCCACTACGCGTAGCAGCACTTCGCCCGCCTTGGGCATGGCCACATCGACCTCAACGATCTCCAGTGGTTTCTTGGCCTCGAAGGCAACGGCGGCACGGGACTTGATCATGAATCTTCTCCAGCAAAGGTTCGGTTTCCAGCCTTGAAGTGTAATTCATCAACATTTGATGAATAATCCAGGCAAACGCAAAACATTAATGCTGAGCAGGGATAATCGATGGCAAGCAGTCACTGGGAAGGCTTCGATGAGTTCGTCGCCGTCGCCGAATCAGGGCAGTTCACCGCAGCAGCAGAGCGCCTTGGGGTTTCGTCTTCCCATATCAGCCGCCAAATTGCCCGCCTCGAAGAACGCCTGCAGACCCGCCTGCTATATCGCAGCACCCGAAGGGTCAGCCTGACGGAGGCAGGACAGACGTTCCTGCAACATTGCCAGCGTTTGCAAGATGGCCGGGACGAAGCGCTGCGAGCCATGGGCGACCTTGGCAGCGAACCCAAGGGGCTGCTGCGCATGACCTGCGCAGTGGCCTATGGCGAGCG
The DNA here is from genome assembly GCF_056279025.1 of Pseudomonas sp. TE3910. Lineage (NCBI taxonomy): Bacteria > Pseudomonadati > Pseudomonadota > Gammaproteobacteria > Pseudomonadales > Pseudomonadaceae > Pseudomonas > Pseudomonas sp. TE3910. The sequence continues at coordinate 4,567,526 of NZ_JBWBQN010000001.1, read as the reverse complement.
TTTCATTGTGCCGCTGGTGACCCGCTTCATGGCCCTTTACCCGCAATTGCGGGTGGATATCGAACTGACCAACCGTACACTGGACCTGCTGCATGAAGGCATGGACATGGCCATTCGACTGGGGCGCCTGCAGGACTCGCGACTGGTGGCCAGCCGCCTGGCGCCCCGGCGCATGTACCTCTGCGCCTCGCCCGCGTATCTGGAGCGCTATGGTCGCCCGCACAGCCTTTCGGAACTGGCGCGACACAACTGCTTGATCGGCAGTACGGACAGCTGGCCTTTGCAGCAGGATGGGCGTGAAATCGCACAGCGCGTACAGGGCAACTGGCGCTGCAACAGCGGCCAGGCGGTGCTCGATGCAGCACTGCAAGGCGTAGGCTTGTGCCAACTACCGGACTACTACGTGCAAGAGCACCTGCGCAGCGGTGCGCTGGTTTCGCTGCTTGAAGCGCACCAACCCCCCAACACCGCCGTGTGGGCGCTGTATCCACAGCAACGGCATCTGTCGCCCAAGGTGCGTCAATTGGTGGATTACTTACGAGAAGGATTGGCAAATCTGCCGGAGTACCGCACCCCGTAGAAGCCAGCCTGGTTGGCGGTTGGCAGTCAGCCGCGCAGCGCCCAGCGCTGACGCAGCCACTCAAGGTCTTCTGGGCGAGTGACCTTGATATTGTCACTACGTCCTTCGATCAGTCGCGGTGCCTGCCCCGACCATTCGATAGCAGAGGCTTCATCAGTGATCGCCACGTCCGCCACCAGGCTGTCGGCCAGCGCACGGTGCAGGGCACCCAGGCGAAACATCTGCGGTGTATAGGCCTGCCAGACCGTACTGCGGTCGATGGTTGCGGCCACCCGGCCCTGAGCATCTGCACGCTTAAGCGTGTCTCGCGCAGGTACGGCCAGCAATCCACCCACAGGATCATCGGCAAGTTCGGCCAGTAGCCGATCCAGGTCGGTACGTGCCAGGTTCGGTCGCGCAGCGTCATGCACCAGCACCCAGTCGGCGTCGTCAGCCCCCTGAGCATGCAACAACAGCAACGCATTGAGCACCGAGTCGGCCCGCTCACGACCACCGGCTGCACGCTGGATACGAGCATCAACGGCGCAGCGAAGACCTGGCCAATAAGGATCGTCAGCGGCGAGGCTGACAACCACGCCCTTGAGGCAGGGGTGGTCTAGAAAACAGTCGAGGCTATGCTCGAGGATTGTCCGGCCGCCCAACTGCAAGTACTGCTTGGGGCGATCGGCTGCCATTCGGGCACCAACGCCCGCAGCAGGTATCACTGCCCAGAAGGCAGGCAGGGACTGGCTCATTGCGGTAACTGGTAGAGGGTTTCGCCCTCTTTGACCATACCCAGTTCGTGGCGCGCCCGTTCTTCGACGGTCTCCATACCTTTTTTCAACTCCAGCACTTCAGCATCGAGCACGCGATTACGCTCCAGCAACCGTTCATTCTCGGCGTGCTGATCAGCGATCTGCTGCTTGAGCTCAGTGACCTGCGCCAGGCTGCCATTACCCACCCACAGACGATACTGCAGGCCGGCAAGCAACAAGAGCAGAACGAGGAACAACCAATAGGGACTGCGCATCGAGGTATCCAGTGGAAAAGACCGCTGCTTAATGCAGGTTGCTGATGGCACGAAGCCTGGCCGAAGCCAGGCTTTGTGGGCAATTGCCTGCAACAAGCATGTTGCTGTCGATCAGTATGACCGATCGGCGGCACACTGCTGTCTTTTTACCATTTCTTGCTTAGCCACGAAACTCGGCACGGCCGCGGTATACCGCTTTGGCGCCCAGTTGCTCTTCGATACGCAGCAGTTGGTTGTACTTGGAGACGCGATCGGAACGGCACAGCGAACCGGTCTTGATCTGACCCGCAGCAGTACCCACAGCCAGGTCGGCAATGGTCGAGTCTTCAGTTTCACCGGAGCGGTGCGAAATCACGGCGGTGTAGCCTGCAGCCTTGGCCATCTGGATGGCTTCCAGGGTCTCGGTCAGCGTGCCGATCTGGTTGAACTTGATCAGGATGGAGTTGGCGATCTTCTTGTCGATGCCTTCCTTCAGGATCTTGGTGTTGGTAACGAACAGATCGTCACCGACCAGTTGTACCTTCTCACCAATCTTGTCGGTCAGGGCTTTCCAGCCAGCCCAGTCGGACTCGTCCATGCCGTCTTCGATGGAGATGATCGGGAAGCGCTCGGTCAGGCCTTTCAGGTAGTCGGCGAAACCGTTGGCGTCGAACGACTTGCCTTCACCCGACAGGTTGTACTTGCCGTCTTCGAAGAATTCGCTGGAAGCGCAGTCCAGTGCCAGGGTCACGTCGGTGCCCAGTTTGTAGCCTGCATTGGCCACAGCTTCGGCGATAGCCGACAGTGCATCTTCGTTGGACGCCAGGTTTGGTGCGAAACCGCCTTCGTCACCTACCGCAGTGTTCAGGCCACGGGCCTTCAGCACGGCTTTGAGGTGGTGGAAGATCTCGGTGCCCATGCGCAGTGCGTCGGAGAAGGTCTTGGCGCCAACCGGCTGAACCATGAACTCCTGGATGTCGACGTTGTTATCCGCGTGCTCGCCACCGTTGATGATGTTCATCATTGGCACAGGCATGGAGTACTGGCCTGGGGTACCGTTCAGGTTGGCGATGTGCGCGTACAGCGGCAGATCCTGGTCCTGAGCAGCGGCCTTGGCGGCAGCCAGGGAGACAGCCAGGATGGCGTTGGCGCCCAGCTTGGCCTTGTTCTCGGTACCGTCCAGCTCGATCATCGCGTGGTCGAGGGCTTTCTGGTCGCTTGGGTCTTTGCCCAGCAGCAGGTCGCGGATCGGGCCATTGATGTTGGCAACGGCTTTCAGCACGCCCTTGCCCATGTAACGGCTCTTGTCGCCATCACGCAGCTCGAGCGCTTCACGCGAGCCAGTGGAAGCACCGGACGGCGCACAGGCACTGCCGATGATGCCGTTGTCGAGCAGTACGTCCGCTTCGACGGTGGGGTTACCACGCGAATCGAGAACTTCACGACCTTTGATGTCGACGATCTTTGCCATTGTTGTAAGCACTCCAAAATTGACGAAAACAACGCAGCTGAGAAAAATCTTTGCCCGCCGCCAGACAAGGAAAAACAGGCAAGGCAAGCCTGGCGGGGAGAGAACCCTGACCGGTTGGTCAGGGGTTGAGCGTGCGGTACTTTACCGGAGAAATGAGGATTACGCGGTTTCTACCGTCGGAAAACTCTTAACCAGATCATCCAGTTGCTTAAGCTGGGCCAGGAATGGCTCCAGTTTGTCCAGGCGCAGGGCGCATGGACCATCGCACTTGGCGTTGTCCGGATCCGGATGGGCCTCCAGGAACAGACCTGCCAGGCCTTGGCTGATGCCAGCCTTGGCGAGGTCGGTGACCTGGGCACGACGACCACCGGCCGAATCGGCTCGGCCGCCCGGCATTTGCAGGGCGTGGGTGACGTCGAAGAACACCGGGTATTCAAACTGCTTCATGATACCGAAGCCCAGCATGTCCACCACCAGGTTGTTATAGCCGAAGCTGGAACCACGCTCGCAGAGGATCAACTGATCGTTACCGGCCTCCTCGCACTTGGTCAGGATGTGCTTCATCTCCTGCGGTGCGAGGAACTGGGCTTTCTTGATATTGATCACAGCGCCGGTCTTGGCCATGGCCACGACCAGATCGGTCTGACGCGACAGAAAGGCCGGCAACTGGATGATGTCGCAGACCTTGGCCACCGTGGCAGCCTGGTCCGGCTCATGCACGTCAGTGATAACGGGCACGCCGAACGCTTTCTTCACGTCCTCGAAAATCCGCATGCCCTCTTCCAGGCCCGGCCCACGATACGAATTGATCGAAGAACGGTTGGCCTTGTCGAAGCTGGCCTTGAACACGTAAGGGATACCGAGCTTCTCGGTCACCCGCACGTACTCTTCGCAGACCTTGAGCGCCAGGTCACGACTTTCCAGCACGTTCATACCACCGAACAGCACCATTGGCTTGTCGTTGGCGATCTCGATGTTACCGACGCGAATGATCTTCTGGGTCATGGATCAGCCTTTGTTCCGTTGTGCCAGTGCCGCCTTCACGAAACCACTGAACAGTGGGTGGCCATCACGTGGCGTGGAGGTGAACTCCGGGTGGAACTGGCAAGCGACGAACCATGGATGATCCTTGGCCTCGACAACTTCAACCAGTGCGCCGTCGCCGGAACGACCGGACACTTTCAGGCCAGCTTCGATCAACTGCGGCAACAGGTTGTTGTTCACTTCATAGCGGTGGCGATGACGCTCGACAATGACGTCCTTGCCATAGCAGTCATGAACCTTGGAACCGCCCTCCAACTGGCACTCTTGAGCGCCAAGGCGCATGGTGCCGCCCAGGTCGGAAGTTTCGGTACGGGTTTCGACGGCGCCGGTAGCGTCAGCCCACTCGGTGATCAAACCGACAACCGGGTGACCGCTGTTGCGATCGAACTCGGTGGAGTTGGCGTCTTTCCAGCCCATGACGTTACGCGCGAATTCGATCACGGCAACCTGCATGCCCAGGCAGATGCCCAGGTAAGGCACCTTGTTCTCACGGGCGTACTGAACGGCAGTGATCTTGCCTTCGACACCGCGCAGACCGAAACCACCGGGTACCAGGATGGCGTCAGCACCTTCGAGCAGGCCTGTGCCCTGGTTCTCGATGTCTTCGGAGTCGATGTAGCGCAGGTTGACCTTGGTGCGGTTCTGGATGCCGGCGTGGCTCATCGCTTCGATCAGCGACTTGTACGCGTCCAGCAGCTCCATGTACTTACCGACCATGGCGATGGTGACTTCATGCTCGGGGTTGAGCTTGGCGTCGACAACCTTTTCCCACTCGGACAGGTCGGCACCGTTGCATTGCAGGCCGAAACGCTCGACGACGAAATCATCCAGACCCTGGGCGTGCAGTACGGCCGGGATCTTGTAGATGGTGTCGACGTCTTCCAGGGAGATCACCGCACGCTCTTCAACGTTGGTGAACAGGGCAATCTTGCGACGAGAAGACACATCGACCGGGTGGTCGGAGCGGCAAATCAGTACGTCTGGCTGCAGACCAATGGAGCGCAGCTCCTTGACCGAATGCTGAGTCGGCTTGGTTTTGGTCTCACCGGCAGTGGCAATGTACGGAACCAGCGTCAGGTGCATCAGCATGGCGCGCTTGGAGCCTACTTCAACACGCAGCTGACGGATCGCTTCGAGGAACGGTTGCGACTCAATGTCACCCACAGTACCGCCGATTTCCACCAGGGCCACGTCGGCATCGCCGGCGCCCTTGATGATGCGACGCTTGATTTCGTCGGTGATGTGCGGAATGACCTGGATGGTCGCGCCCAGATAATCACCACGGCGCTCCTTGCGCAGCACGTGCTCGTAGACACGCCCGGTGGTGAAGTTGTTGTTCTGGGTCATGGTCGTGCGGATGAACCGCTCATAGTGGCCCAGGTCCAGGTCGGTCTCGGCGCCGTCGTGGGTGACGAACACCTCACCGTGCTGGAACGGGCTCATGGTGCCCGGGTCGACGTTGATGTACGGGTCCAGCTTGAGCATGGTGACCTTGAGCCCCCGCGCCTCCAGGATGGCCGCCAATGAAGCCGAGGCAATGCCTTTCCCCAATGAAGAAACAACACCGCCCGTGACGAATATGTAGCGCGTCATGAAAAACCCTAGAAGTCTGCGTTAAAGCGGTCTGCGCCGCCGGGGAAAGCGAAGGAAGGCCGAAGCCCCCGATCACCTGCGTCAATCACAGTGCATCTTAAAAAACTGCCGCGTCTGGACAGACCGGGGCTAAAAAACCCGGTAAGGAGCTCGCTAAACATTTTTAGAATCGCCCAGCAAAAAACTGCTTGGTAATCGGCAACTCCCGTGATTTCGATGAAGTCACAGAAGCTGTATCAAGAAGGGAGCGTAGTCTACCCGAAACTGCCCTTCATCTCAAACCTTGCGCGTTCGTCGGTGCTGACCAGTGCAATTGCCACTGGTCCTGCGCCAGCGAAGGCAGGTTCGCTACTGCCAACAGACGCTCACCCTCGAACAGTAAGGGTAGCCGAGCGCGCACGAACAGCGGCAAATGCTGCTCGTTGAGCAAACGCTTGAGATCGCGCTGGCCTCGGCCTGGCACCTGAAGCATTTCACCGCCCTGACGATAGCGAATCTGCACTAAGCCCTGCGGCACTCCACCACTTATACGGACACAGCCGTTATCGATCAACGCCAGTGGTCGACCAGGATCACGCCAGGGCTGAGTCGGTGGCTGCGGTTTAAGCCAGTCACCTGCCAACCACCAGATCCGATCGCCGCAACGGTGCAACTCACCATCGGTGAGACGCCAAAGGGCACGACTGCCGTCGGCCGCATCCCGCACGCTCTCCCACCCAGCCCAGTGCCGGCTGTCGGGTAAACGAGTGTACTCAGCCAGCCAGGACTGCAACGCGTTGCGCTGGCGCGCCGGGGAAAGCGCCCGGAGTGTCGGCAAATCCAACGAAGGCAATGCCAGCCATTCAAAACCACTAGCCGTTCGGGCCTGTAGCAGATCCTGCTGCGCCAGTTCCTCAAGCAATACGCGGGCTTCCTCGAGGTGAGCAGCGCTGCGTGCAAGGCTTTGTGCCGCCTGAGGCCAGCGCCGGGTCAACACCGGAAACACGTCATGGCGCAAGTAGTTGCGTGAGAAGCGACAATCGGTGTTTGAAGGATCGTCGATCCACTCCAGCCCCTGCTGCGCCGCATAACGCTCCAGTTCTTCGCGCCCCACCGCCAAAAGTGGACGCACCAAGCGCCCCGCACCCAATGGGCGCTGCACCGGCATCGCCGCCAACCCTCGCACACCAGCGCCACGCAGCAACCGAAACAGTACGGTTTCAGCCTGATCCTCACGGTGTTGAGCCGTCAACAACACCTCAGCAGGGCGCAATGCTTCAGCAAACGCCCGGTAGCGTGCATCCCTTGCGCCCTGCTCCAGGCTCGCACCCGGCGCTACCGTGACATGAATGACCTGAAGCTCAATACCAAGCGCGTCGCAGCGTTGCTGGCAAAGCTGCGGCCACGCGTCAGCAGCGGCCTGAAGGCCGTGATGGATGTGGATGGCACGTAGAGGGGGGAAGGCATGCTGGCGGGACAACAGCGCCAGCAGATGAAGCAGGACAGTGGAGTCCAGCCCACCGGATAGCGCAACACACCAGGACGGTGCGTTGCGCCAGGGTGCCAGGCTGGCAAGCAGCCTGGTAGGGAGATCAGTCATCGGGGCACCTCGTCAGCGAGCGCTCTGCACGCGTTCACCGGCATGCCAGCCCCTGAAGGGAGCCTGGCATACCTGCAAGCGGGGCACCGATGTCTTCAGATCAGAGCCCGTAGCTCATCAGACGATCGTAACGACGCTTGAGCAGCGCGTCGTTATCGAACTTCTTCAGCATGTCCAGTTGCTCAAGCAACTCGCCACGGATCGAAGCCGCCGCCGCCGCTGGATCACGGTGAGCACCACCCAGTGGCTCGGCAATGACCTTGTCGACAATACCCAGGCCTTTCAGACGCTCGGCGGTAATGCCCATGGCCTCGGCAGCATCAGCGGCCTTCTCGGAGGTTTTCCAGAGAATCGACGCGCAGCCTTCTGGCGAGATCACCGAATAGGTGGAGTATTGCAGCATGTTCAGTTGGTCGCAGACACCAATGGCCAGCGCACCACCGGAACCACCTTCACCGATAACGGTGGCGATGATCGGGGTTTTAAGACGTGCCATGACGCGCAGGTTCCAGGCAATGGCTTCGCTTTGGTTGCGCTCTTCAGCGTCGATACCCGGGTAAGCACCTGGCGTGTCGATGAAGGTGAGGATCGGCATCTTGAACCGCTCGGCCATTTCCATCAGGCGGCACGCCTTGCGGTAGCCTTCAGGGCGCGGCATACCGAAGTTGCGGCGAACTTTCTCGCGCACTTCGCGGCCTTTCTGATGACCGATGACCATGACTGGCCGACTGTCCAGGCGGGCGACACCACCAACAATGGCGGCATCGTCGGAGAAGTGACGGTCACCGTGCAGTTCGTCGAACTCGGTGAAGATGTGCTCGATGTAGTCCAGGGTGTAAGGACGGCGCGGATGACGAGCCATTCGTGCAATCTGCCAACTGGTCAGATTGTTGAAGATGCTGGCAGTCAGGGCGCTGCTCTTGTCCTGCAGGCGCGAAATTTCTTCGCCAATGTTCAGCGAGTTGTCGTTACCAACCAGGCGCAGCTCTTCGATCTTGGCTTGCAGGTCAGCAATCGGCTGTTCGAAATCCAGAAAATTCGGGTTCATAGGCTTCCGTCTTGGGTCGACGGCCAGGCGGCCGGCCGGTTGATCCGTTTGGCGCCCTACCTTAAGGGATCGGGCGCATTCAGGTCGAGATTAAAAATTCATCGATATTGCAAAAAGACGTTCTCACGTCCGAACTGGTCACGCAGTGCCTGGATCAAGCCATCGGCCGGATCGATACGCCAGCCCTCGCCGAACTGCAGCAAGGCCTTGGCATCGGTTCCGGTGTACTCCAATGTGATCGGGCAGGCGCCACGATGACGCTTGAACAACTCCCCCAACCAGGTCAAGCGATCACCTTTGAGCGCATCACTACGCACCTTCAGGCGCAGGCTTTCGGCCAGGTTGGTACGCGCATCTTCCATGCTCATGACGCGCTTGACCCGCAGGCGCAAGCCGCCGGAGAAGTCATCGTTACTGACCTCCCCTTCAACCACGACCATTGCGTCGGTCTGCAACAATGCCTGAGCAGAATGGAATGCATCGGCGAACAAGGACGCCTCGATCCGTCCGGAACGGTCGTCAAGGGTCACAAAGCCCATCTTGTCGCCTTTCTTGTTCTTCATCACCCGCAGGGCGATGATCATGCCCGCGACGGTCTGGGTGTCACGGGCTGGCTTCAGATCAATGATCCGCTGGCGCGCGAAACGACGAATCTCACCTTCATACTCATCGATCGGGTGCCCGGTCAGATAGAGGCCAAGGGTATCTTTCTCGCCCCGCAGGCGCTCCTTGAGGGTGAGTTCTCGGGCCTTGCGATGATTGGCATAAACGTCGGCGTCTTCCTCGACGAACAGCCCCCCAAACAGATCGGCGTGGCCGCTGTCATGGGTACGCGCAGTCTGCTCCGCCGACTTGATTGCCTCCTCCATGGCCGCCAGCAGTACCGCACGGTTGCGGTCGATGTTGGCCTGGTAGGCCTTGAGCTCGTCATGAAAATAAGGCCCCAGGCGATCCAGCGCGCCGCTACGAACCAGTGCATCGAGGGTGCGCTTGTTGATGCGCTTGAGGTCCACGCGCTCGCAGAAATCGAACAGATCCTTGAACGGACCGTCGGCGCGAGCCTCGACAATGGCTTCTACCGGCCCTTCACCAACACCCTTGATCGCGCCCAGGCCGTAGACAATCCGACCGTCGTCGTTGACCGTGAACTTGAAGTCCGAAGTGTTAACGTCCGGGGCGTCCAGACGCAGCTTCATGCTGCGCACTTCCTCGATCAGCGTGACCACCTTGTCGGTGTTGTGCATATCCGCCGAGAGCACCGCCGCCATGAACGGTGCCGGGTAGTGGGTCTTGAGCCAGGCGGTCTGGTACGACACCAGGCCATAGGCCGCCGAGTGAGACTTGTTGAAGCCGTAACCGGCAAACTTCTCTACCAGGTCAAAGATGTTACCGGCAAGCTCAGCATCAATATTGTTGTTCGCACACCCTTCGATGAAACCGCCGCGCTGCTTGGCCATCTCCTCGGGCTTTTTCTTGCCCATGGCCCGACGGAGCATGTCCGCGCCACCCAAGGTGTAACCCGCCATGACCTGAGCGATCTGCATCACCTGTTCCTGATACAGGATGATGCCGTAGGTAGGCGCCAGTACCGGCTTCAGGCCTTCGTACTGGTAGTCCGGGTGCGGATAGGCCAGCTCGGCGCGGCCGTGCTTACGGTTGATGAAGTCGTCCACCATGCCCGACTGCAGCGGGCCGGGACGGAACAGCGCAACCAGTGCAATGAGGTCTTCCAGGCAGTCGGGCTTGAGCTTTTTGATCAGCTCTTTCATACCCCGCGATTCAAGCTGGAACACTGCCGTCGTTTCGGCTTTTTGCAGCAGTTCGAAGGTCTTTCTGTCGTCAAGCGGGATGAAATCGATGTTCAGATCGTCCAGGCCGTTCTTGGCCTGCTCACGGTTGATCGTCTCCATCGCCCATTTGATGATGGTCAGGGTACGCAAGCCGAGGAAGTCGAACTTCACCAGGCCCGCAGCCTCAACATCGTCCTTGTCGAACTGGGTTACCAGGCCGCCGCCCTCTTCGTCACAGGCAATCGGCGAGAAGTCGGTCAGCTTGGTCGGGGCGATTACCACACCACCGGCGTGTTTACCCGTGCCGCGCGTAACCCCTTCAAGCTTCAGGGCCATGTCCCAGATCTCCTGGGCTTCCTCATCGCTCTTGAGGAAGTCGCGCAGCATCTCCTCCTGCTCGTAGGCCTTTTCCAGGGTCATGCCGACTTCGAACGGGATCATCTTCGACAACCGGTCGGCAAGCCCGTAAGACTTGCCCTGCACCCGTGCCACGTCTCGCACTACCGCCTTCGCCGCCATGGTGCCAAAGGTAATGATCTGACTTACCGCATTGCGCCCATAGGCTTCAGCCACATAGTCAATCACCCGGTCACGACCGTCCATGCAGAAGTCGACGTCGAAGTCGGGCATGGAGATCCGTTCAGGGTTGAGGAACCGCTCAAACAGCAAGTCGTAAGCCAGCGGATCGAGGTCGGTGATCTTCAGAACGTAAGCCACCAGTGAGCCCGCACCCGACCCACGGCCTGGGCCTACCGGCACGCCGTTGTTCTTGGCCCACTTGATGAAGTCCATAACGATCAGGAAGTAACCCGGGAACCCCATCTGGATGATGATGTCGAGTTCGAACTTCAGCCGGTCCAGGTAGGTCTGGCGCTTCGTCTCATAGTCGGGCGTGGTCTCTTTGGGCCACAACACCGCCAGACGCTCTTCCAGGCCCTCATGTGATACATGACGCAGGTAGTCGTCGATGGACATGCCATTGGGCGTCGGGAAGTCCGGCAGGAAGTATTTACCCAGCTGCACCTGGATGTTGCAACGCTTGGCAATTTCAACCGTGTTCTCCAGCGCCTCAGGCAGATCACTGAACAGCTCGGCCATTTCCGCCGGGCTTTTCAGGTATTGCTGATCACTGTAGTTACGCGAGCGGCGCGGGTCATCCAGCGCCCGACCTTCGCCGATGCAGACGCGCGTTTCATGCGCATCGAAGTCCGACTGTTTGATGAACCGTACATCGTTGGTCGCCACCAGAGGCGCGCCGAGCTTGTCAGCCAGGGCCACCGCAGCGTGCAGGTACTCTTCGTCGCCCGTGCGGTTAGTGCGTTGCACTTCCACATAGAAGCGCTCCGGGAACATTACCATCCAGTCACGCAGCAGGCGTTCTGCCTCGTCGGGATTACCCGCGAGCAATGCCATGCCGATATCGCCTTCGCGGGCCGCAGAGAGGGCAATCAGACCTTCGCTGGCCTGGGCAATCCAGTCACGCTCGATGATAACCAGACCATTGCGCTGCCCGTCCATCCAACCGCGGGAAATCAACTCGGTGAGGTTGCGATAACCCTGGGCATCCATCGCCAGAAAGCAGATGCGTGCCAGAGGCGCATCCGGGTCCGCGCTTGCCAGCCACAGGTCGGCGCCACAGATCGGCTTGACGCCCGCGCCCATGGCTGCCTTGTAGAACTTGACCAGCGAACACATGTTGCTCTGGTCAGTGACCGCGACTGCCGGCATGTTCATCCCGGCCAGCGCCTTGACCAGCGGCTTGATGCGCACCAGGCCATCGACCAGCGAGTATTCGGTGTGCAGGCGAAGATGAACGAAGGAAGCCGACATGATGATCCTATAGCAGCGCAAAACAACAAGGCCCGGATTGTACCGGGCCTTGAGCGAAACATCAGCCGGTGCAGAACACTGGCCGAAAATGAATGGTCAAGCGGTCAGATATCCGGGAAACCGCCAGCCTGTATCTCGCGGGCCTCGAAGGCGGCACGCACCGGTGCGAATGAGCGCCGATGAATGGGGGTCGGGCCCAGCCGGGCCAGTGCTTCAAGGTGCACAGGTGTCGGGTAGCCCTTATGCCCGCCAATGCCGTAACCGGGGTAGACTTTCTCGAAGGCTGCCATCTCGCGGTCGCGCGTGACCTTGGCCAGGATCGAGGCCGCCGCAATTGCAGGCACCTGGCTATCACCCTTGACCACTGGCGCCGCCGGCACATCGAGCTTGGGGCAGCGGTTACCGTCGATCAACGCCAGTTTCGGGGTGATATGCAACCCCTCTACCGCACGCTGCATGGCCAACATGGTGGCATGCAGGATGTTCAGTTGATCAATCTCTTCGACCTCGGCCCGGGCGATGCAAAAGCTGAGCGCCTTTTCACAGATTTCATCGAACAGCTTTTCACGACGTGCTTCGGTGAGCTTTTTCGAGTCATTCAGGCCAAGAATCGGCCGCTTCGGGTCCAGGATCACCGCAGCGGTGACCACCGCGCCACACAGAGGCCCACGACCGACCTCGTCAACACCGGCGACAAGGTCCTCGACCAGATTGAAGTCCAGTCCCATTTGCATTTATCGTTTTTCCAGCAAGGCCAGCACCGCTTCAGCCGCCTGATTGGAGGCGTCACGGCGCAGCGTACGGTGAATCTGATCAAAGCTGTCGGTCTGTCCACGGCCATCGGCAAGCAACGGCAGCAACGTCTCTGCCAGCGCCTCGGGCGTCGCTGCATCCTGCAACAGTTCCGGCACCAACAGGCGCTGGGCCAGCAAGTTAGGCAGCGAGACGTACGGGCTTTTCACCAGACGCTTGAGAATCCAGTAGGTCAACGGCGCCAGGCGATAGGCAACCACCATTGGCCGCTTGAACAGTAGCGCTTCAAGGGTGGCAGTACCGGAAGCAATCAACACGGCATCACAGGCCGCCAAGGCCTGATGCGACTGACCGTCGAGCAGGGTTACCGGCAGATCACGACCAACCAGCATTTGCTCGAGCTGTTCACGACGCAGCGCGTTGGCGCAAGGGGAGACGAAGCGCACATCCGGGACACGCTCCCTCAGGCGTTGCGCGGCATCCAGGAACAACGCGCCCAGACGGCCTACCTCACCACCACGGCTACCCGGCATCAAGGCCACCAGCGGCCCATCCGGCAACCCCAACTGAGCGCGAGCAGCACTGCGGTCGCACTCAAGATCGATAGTATCGGCCAACGGATGACCGACGAAACGCACCGGCACGCCCTGCTCTTCGTAGAACTTCGCCTCGAAGGGCAACAGGGTGAGCATAAGGTCGCAACCTTCGCGAATCTTCAACACACGCTTCTGACGCCAGGCCCAAACGGACGGGCTGACGTAATGCACCGTCTTGATTCCGACCTGGCGCAGCTTCAGTTCGATATTGAGCGTAAAGTCCGGGGCATCGATACCGATGAACACATCGGGCTTTTCGGCGATCAGTGTCTGGATCAGCGCCTTGCGCCGCTTGAGCAGTTCGCGCAGACGCCCAAGCACCTCAACCAGGCCCATGACAGCCAAGCGTTCCATCGGGAAATACGAATCAAGGCCCTCGGCCTGCATCAATGGGCCGCCTACGCCGATGAAGCGGATATCCGGGTGACGGGTCTTCAATGCGCGCATCAGGCCCGCACCCAGGATATCGCCACTGGCCTCACCTGCCACCAGCGCTACACAAAGCTGCGCCATGGTCAGCGGGTGATGCCGCGAGTGGAGTTCTTGATCGACGTGAGGAACAGGTCGACTTCAGGGAATTGACTGGCCGACTCGGTGAGCTCGACGATAGCCTGCTCGACCGTCAGTCCTTGGCGATAGACCACCTTGTAAGCGCGGCGTAGCGCATGGATGGCGTCGTCACTGAAGCCACGACGGCGCATGCCCTCGAAGTTCATGCTGCGTGCTTCAGCAGGGTTACCAAACACCGTCACAAAAGCCGGTACATCCTTGCCAATTGCCGTCCCCATACCGGAGAAGCTGTGAGCACCGATATGGCAGAACTGGTGAACCAGCGTGAAGCCGGAGAGTATCGCCCAATCATCGACATGCACATGGCCGGCCAATGCAGTGTTGTTAACCAGAATGCAATGGTTGCCAATTACGCTGTCGTGACCGATGTGAGCATAGGCCATGATCAGGTTGTGATCACCCAGGGTGGTCTCCGAACGGTCTTGTACGGTACCACGATGGATCGTCACACCCTCGCGAATCACATTGTGATCGCCAATGACCAGACGGGTAGGTTCACCCTTGTATTTCAGATCAGGGGTGTCTTCGCCAACAGAGGAAAACTGATAGATGCGATTATGCCGACCAATACGGGTTGGCCCTTTGATAATCACATGCGGACCGACAACGGTCCCCTCCCCGATCTCGACATTTGCGCCGATAATCGACCAGGGGCCGACCTCAACGCCTTCGGCCAGCTTGGCCGAAGGGTCGATGATTGCCCGAGGGTCAATCAAACTCATAGTTTACGTTCCGCGCAGATGATCTCAGCCGAGCAGACAGGCTTGCCGTCCACCGAAGCCTGGCAATCGAACTTCCAGATCTGGCGCTTGCAACTGATGAACTTGGCTTCAAGAATCAGCTGATCGCCCGGCAGAACCGGCTGACGGAAGCGCAGCTTGTCGGAGCCCACGAAGTAATACAGGGTGCCGTCCGCAGGTTTGACGTCGAGCATCTTGAAGCCGAGGATACCGGCTGCCTGGGCCATGGCCTCGATGATCAATACGCCCGGCATGATCGGGTGCGCCGGGAAGTGACCATTGAAGAAAGGCTCGTTGATGCTGACATTCTTGTAGGCACGAATGCGCTGAGCCTCTACGTCCAAGTCCACTACCCGGTCCACCAACAGGAACGGGTAACGGTGAGGCAGGTATTCGCGAATCTCGTTGATGTCCATCATTTCGGGGGGAAGCCTGTAGTAAAGATAGGGAGCGTAAACCTTGGTTTAACGCTCCTTTTGCAAATCAAGGCGGCTATCCAGCAGTTGAGCACGCCTGATCAGGAAATGGTATCAGCCTTCTGATGAAGCTTTGCCGTCCGAGGTCACGGTGTCGACGCGCTTTTCCACTTGGACGAGGCGTTTTGCCATCTCATCCAACTGGCGAATTCGCGCCGCGCTCTTGCGCCACTCTGCCAACGGCTGCATGGCCGTACCGGAGGAGTAGGCGCCCGGCTCAGTGATTGAGCGGGTGACCATCGTCATGCCGGAAACGAACACACCATCGCAGACATCGATATGACCGACCATGCCGACACCGCCTGCGATCGTGCAATGCTTGCCGATCTTGGTACTGCCGGAAATGCCGACACAAGCCGCCATGGCCGTGTGATCGCCGATCTGAACGTTGTGCGCAATCTGGATCTGGTTGTCGAGTTTGACGCCATTGCCAATACAGGTATCGGCCAAGGCACCACGATCAATAGCGGTGTTGACACCAATCTCGACATCATCGCCGATCGTCACACCACCAATCTGCGCGATTTTCTGCCAGACACCCTTCTCGTTGGCAAATCCGAAACCTTCGCCACCCAACACGGCACCCGACTGAATCACGACACGCTTGCCAATGCGCACGTCATGATACAGGGTCACCTTGGGTGCGAGCCAACCACCCTCGCCAATCACGCAACGTGCACCGATATAACACTGTGCGCCAACGGTCACACCCGGGCCGATCTGCGCACCGCTTTCGATAACAGCGAAGGCTCCAATACTGGCGCTCGCATCCACCTGAGCGTCCGCAGCCACCACGGCGCTGGGATGAACTCCCGCCACAGCCTTTGGTTTGGGATCAAACAGGTGGGAAATGCGCGCATACGCAAGATAAGGGTCAGGCACGATCAGTGCGTGACCGGCAAAACCTTCAGCATCGCTTGCCTTGAGCAACACCGCGGCGGCATTGCTCTCACCCAGGTACTTGCGGTACTGAGGGTTGGCCAGGAAGCTCAACTGCCCCGGACCGGCATCCTGCAAGGTTGCCAGACCGACGATTTCAAGCTCAGCGGGGCCACTGAGCGTCGCCCCGAGAAACTCTGCCAGTTGCCCCAGCTTCATACTGAATGCCATATCAGCGGGACTGGTTCATGCGCTCGATGACTTGGCGGGTGATGTCGTATTGAGGTTTGACATCGATTACCGCGCCGCGCTCAAGCACCAGGTCGAAAGCACCTTTCTTGATGACTTCCTCAACAGCACCATCCAGCTTAGGTTTCAGTTGCTTGAGCATGTCACGATCAGCGACTGCCTTGGCCTCGTTCAACTCCTTGGACTGGAACTGGAAGTCACGTGCTTTCTGCTTGAACTCAAGCTCCAGGCGCTCACGCTCACCTTGAGGCATCTTGTCGCCACCCTTGACCAGGCGGTCCTGGATACCCTTGGCGCTGCTCTCCAGATTTTTCAGCTTGGTCAACTGAGGGCCGAATTTCTTCTCGGCATCAACGGCGTACTTCTTCGCCGCATCCGACTCCAGCAATGCCATCTGATAGTTCAGCACGGCGATTTTCATTTCGGCGAACGCCGGGGTCGCAACCAGGGCTGCGGCCAGAACAGCCAGTTGAGTCAACTTACGCACGATGCACTCCTACAGAATCCGTTGTCGTTACAAGGATCAGACCCTTAGAAGGTCTGGCCCAGAGAGAATTGGAACACCTGGGTATCGGCGCTGTCCGGCTCTTTGACCGGCATCGCCAGACTGAAGCTCAGCGGGCCAAGCGCCGTGATCCAGGTCACGCCCAAACCAACGGAACTGGCCAGCCCGGAAAGGCCAACCTTTTCACAGTCCGGTTGAGAACCGCATTGCGTGTCAAACACGTTACCCACATCCCAGAAAACCGAGGTGCGCAGGGAGCGCTGATCCTTGACGAACGGTAGAGGGAACAGCAACTCGACACCACCCTGTACAAGGACGTTACCACCGAACGGCAAGGGATCCTGATCCGGGTCAGCAATCGTGCCTGGGTTCTTGCCGGTACTTGGCGTACTGCGCGGGCCAAGACTGCTGTCCTTGAAGCCACGAACCGAGTTGAAGCCACCTGCATAGTAGTTCTCGTAGAACGGCAGGCCCTCGGTAGAACCGAAGCCGTCTCCGTAGCCGAGCTCGGTATGCAGCCGCAGTGTGTAGTCGTTGGTGATCGGCTTGAACATCTGGCCACGGTAGTCCAGCTTGAAGAACGACAGGTCGCTACCTGGCGTGGTCGCCTCGAGCACCAGGCTTTGTGAGTGGCCACGGGTAGCCAGCACGCCCTTGTTCAGGGTCGATTCGGACCAACCTGCGGATGCCTTGAAGTTCAGGTACTTGTCGCCCTCTTGTTTGACGAAATCGAAGATCTCGTCAACGGTGTAACGACCAGTCTTGATCTCATCCTGCTGCGCAGTCAGGCCGAAGGTCAAACGCGAGGTTTCACTGATCGGGTAACCAACGCTGACACCGGCACCGAGACTGTCCACGGCATAGCTGGCAACGTCGACATCCAGATCCTGGTAGTCAGTGGTGCGATAGAACGCGTTGTAGCCCAGGCTGACGCCATCGGCAGTCCAGTAAGGGTCTACAAAGCTGAAGTTGTAACGACTCTGGTACTCACTACGGGTCAGGCCAATGGAAACCTTGTTACCGGTACCGAGGAAGTTGTTCTGGCTGATCGAACCGCCAAGGATCAGGCCGGCACTCTGAGCGAAACCAACGCTGGCGGTAATCGAACCGGAAGCCTGCTCTTCTACACTGTAGTTGACGTCTACCTGGTCATCGGTACCCGGAACTGCCGGGGTTTCAACGTTCACTTCCTTGAAGAAGCCCAAACGCTCCAGACGCGTCTTGGATTGATCAATCAGATAGGTCGATGCCCAACCACCTTCCATCTGACGCATTTCACGACGCAGTACCTCATCCTCGGACTTGGTATTACCACGGAAGTTGATGCGGTTGACGTAAGCACGCTTGCCAGGGTCGACTACAAAGGTGATGTCGACAGTCTTGTCATCATCGTGCGGCTGGGGTACGCCGTTAACGTTGGCGAAGGTGTAGCCTTCGTTACCCAGACGACGGGTGATCAGCTCGGAGGTGGTGGTCATCACCTTGCGCGAAAACACCTGCCCTGGTTGCACCAGCAGCAGTGCCTTGACCTGGTCTTCCGGCACCTTCAGGTCACCGGACAGCTTGACGTCACGCACGGTGTACTTCTCGCCTTCGTTGACGTTCACCGTGATATAGACGTGTTTCTTGTCTGGGGTGATGGATACCTGGGTGGAGGCGATATCCATGTTGATATAGCCGCGGTCCAGGTAGTAGGAGCGCAGACGCTCCAGGTCACCCGAGAGCTTTTCGCGAGCGTACTTGTCATCGTTCTTGAAGAACGACAGCCAGTTGGTGGTCTTGAGCTCGAACAGGCTGGCCAGCTCTTCATCGGAGAAGACGGTATTACCAACCACGTTGATGTGCTGAATCGCCGCAACGGTGCCTTCGTTGATCTTGATCTTCAGTGCTACGCGGTTACGCGGCTGCGGTACAACCTCAGTGTCAACCTCAGCCGAATAACGACCCTGGGCAACATACTGACGCTGCAACTCGTTACGCACACCTTCGAGGGTTGCGCGCTGGAAGATTTCACCTTCGGACAGCCCGGACTGTTTCAAGCCCTTAAGCAGGTCCTCGGTACTGATGGCCTTGTTACCATCGATCTCGATACTCGAAACCGAAGGACGCTCGACCACGTTGATGATCAAAACGTTGCCTTCACGCCCCAGTTGGATGTCCTGAAAGAAGCCGGTTTTGAACAACGCACGGGTGGACTCCACCAGGCGGCGGTCATCGGCGTCGTCACCGACGTTCAACGGCAATGCGCCAAATACGCTGCCAGCGGAAACCCGCTGCAGGCCATTGACACGGATATCGGAGATGGTGAAGGACTCGGCGTGAACTTCAGCGATCATCAGTACGGCGAGAACCGCAGTTAGCAGCAGACGTTTCATGAAGTCCTTTCTTATTCCAACTGGCAATAAACGACCCTCCGCGAAAGACGGCGGGTTCGCAATTGAGCGAAGCGTTACAGACGACCCAAATCGTTGATCAGGGCGAGCAACATCACCCCGACTACCAAACTGATACCGATCTGGATTCCCCAACCTTGCACCCGATCAGAGAGCGGGCGACCACGCGCCCACTCGATCAGGTAAAACAGCAAATGCCCCCCATCCAACACTGGAATAGGCAGCAAATTCAGAACCCCCAGGCTAATGCTCAGATAGGCGAGGAAATTAAGGAAATCACCTACACCGGACTGGGCCGAAGCGCCCGCCACTTTAGCAATGGTTATCGGTCCGCTCAAGTTTTTTACCGAGAGCTCGCCGAACAGCATTTTCTTGAGCGAATCCAGGGTCAGAACACTCATGTTCCACGTGCGAGAGAGCCCTTCGCCAACCGCTGCAAGCGGCCCGTAACGCACCTCGCGCAGCATGCTTGGCGGCCATTCGACTGCCTTCACCCCAGCACCAAGATAACCACTGGCAGCCTTGCCTTCGCCACGCGTGGCCAGGTTCACCGGCAACTCCAGCGTGGCACCATCGCGCTCAACGCTCAGCGTTACGCGACCGCCGGCACGACTGCGCACCTTGTCGACCACCTGCTGCCACTCATTCACCGCCTGACCATCGAGTGCCAGCAGACGATCACCGGGTTTCAGGCCAGCAGCCTGAGCGGGGCCTTTAGGGTCGAGCTCGGCCAACACTGGCGGCAACGCAGGACGCCACGGACGAATCCCCAGGGAATTGATCGGGTCCGGCTCATCAGCACCCTTTAGCCACTTGTCGAGCTTGAGCACATGGGTGCTCTCAGCATTGCTGCCCTCTTCCCTGACCGTCACCTGCAGCGAACCGGTCTCACCAAGGCGACGGATCAACTGGAGATTGACCGCAGCCCAACCGTTAATCGACTCGCCGTCTACGGCAATGACTTCCTGACCGGCGCCCAGACCGGCAGCCGCAGCAATACTATCGGCCTCGACTGCACCAATGACCGGGCGCACCTGCTGGCTGCCCAACATGGCCAGCACCCAGAAAAACAGAATGGCGAGCAAAAAATTGGCAATTGGGCCGGCTGCGACGATAGCGATGCGCTGGCGCACCGACTTTCGATTGAACGACTGATCCAGCTGATCGGGCGGCACCTCACCCTCTCGCTCATCGAGCATCTTGACGTAGCCACCCAACGGGATCGCCGCGACCACAAACTCAGTGCCATGCCGATCATGCCAGCGAAACAGTGGCAGACCGAAACCCACTGAAAAACGCAAAACCTTGACGCCGCAGCGGCGCGCCACCCAGAAGTGACCGAACTCGTGAAAGGTGACCAGCACACCCAACGCAACCAGGGTGCCGATAATCATATAGAGCGCACTCATGTCTCTCTCCGAATGACGTTCATCGGACGCTGACGCTGCGCCATGAAGCGCGGCGCATCAGCGTCCGTGACGGCTCAACCACTGACCGGCCAAAAGGCGCGCCTGGTGATCAGCCGCAAACACGGCTTCAAGCGTATCGACCGCTACCACCGACTCATGATCGAGTACATCTTCGATCATACTCGCGATCTCCGGGAAGCGGATGCGCCGCTCAAGAAATGCAGCCACCGCCACCTCATTGGCTGCGTTGAGCAGCGCCGGGGCACTACCCCCAGCGTCAGCAGCCTGACGCGACAGGCGCAGGCAAGGGAAACGCTGCTCATCCGGCGCCTGAAAATCCAACCGGGCAATCGCAAACAGATCCAGTGGTGCAACCCCTGAGTCAATCCGCTCAGGCCAGGCCAGCGCATTGGCAATCGGTGTACGCATATCGGGATTGCCCAACTGCGCCAGCACAGAGCCATCCACATAATCGACCAGAGAGTGGATTACGCTTTGTGGGTGAACGACCACCTCAATCTGGGCCGGCCGGGCATCGAACAGCCAACAGGCCTCGATCAATTCCAGCCCCTTGTTCATCATGCTTGCCGAGTCGACAGAGATTTTCCGCCCCATCGACCAGTTCGGGTGCGCACACGCCTGCTCTGGCGTCACGTCAGCCAGTTCGCTTTGCGGGGTTTGCCGGAACGGGCCACCTGACGCAGTCAACAGGATTCGCCGTACGCCAACCTGAGGCAGGCCGCGGGAGAAATCGCCCGGCAGGCACTGGAATATCGCATTATGCTCGCTGTCGATCGGCAACAACACTGCGCCACTCTGACGCACAGCCTGCATGAAGAGTGCGCCGGACATGACCAGCGCCTCCTTGTTGGCCAACAACACTTTCTTGCCAGCTTCGACAGCTGCCAAGGTAGGACGCAAACCCGCCGCACCGACAATGGCCGCCATGACGGTATCCACTTCAGAGGCAGCCGCAACCTGGCACAAACCCGCTTCGCCAACCAGCACTTCGGTAGCCGAGCCGGCTGCGCGCAGGTCAGCACGCAACTGCTGCGCGGCTTCGACGCTTGGCACCACGGCATAGGACGGGGCATGACGAATGCAAAGTGCGAGCAACTCGCTCAAGCGCGAGTAACCGGTCAATGCGAACACCTGGTATCGCTCGGGATGACGAGCAATTACATCAAGCGTGCTGAGGCCGATGGAGCCAGTGGCCCCAAGCACGGTAATACGTTGCAGACCGCTCACATCGCGCCCCAGTTAGCTGCCCAAAGCAGCACAGCAAATAGCGGAATGGCAGCCGTCAGGCTGTCGATACGATCCAGCACACCGCCATGACCTGGCAGCAGATTGCTGCTGTCCTTGATCCCTGCACGGCGCTTGAACATGCTCTCGGTCAAGTCACCCACGACCGAAACAGCAACAACCAATGCCGCGCCAAGCACCCCCAACAGCAACTCAGTGGCCGACCAGCCACGATTCACGCCGACCGCCACGGTAATGGCCAGGCTCAGCGCTACACCACCATAAACGCCTTCCCAGCTCTTGCCTGGGCTGACCTGCGGTGCCAGCTTACGCTTGCCAAAGGCCTTACCGGAGAAGTAGGCCCCGATATCGGCAGCCCACACCAGCACCATGACCGACATGATCAACCCGTTACCGAGCGGCCAATGCTTGAGCAGGATAAGCCCCTGCCATGCCGGCAGAAGGATCAATAAACCGATCAGCAGCTTGCAGGCGGCACTGGCCCACAACTCGCTACTCGCGGGATAGGTCAAGACCAGCCAGGTTGCCACCCCCCACCACAACACCGACGCACCGAGCACCCAAGGGGCCAGATCCGGCATCAGGTGCAGCAGCATCAGCAAACCGGCTACCACGGCGGCGTAAGCGATACGCAATGCCTGGGCGACCAGCCCCGACAAACGCGCCCATTCCCAAGCGCCCAGGGTCACAACCCCACCAATGAACAAGGCGAAATCGCCACCTTCGAGCAGAAAGAAACCACCCAGAGCGATCGGCAACAGGATCAGCGCAGTGATGATGCGTTGTTTAAGCATTAAGCACGGGCTCCTGCTTCGACCTGCTCGCTGGTTCTACCAAAGCGGCGCTGACGCGAAGCAAAATCGGCCAGCGCCTTGCGCATGGCTTCGTGTTTGAAGTCCGGCCAGAACAGGTCGGAGAAATACAACTCGGAATAGGCCAACTGCCAAAGCAGGAAGTTGCTGATACGGTGCTCCCCCCCTGTGCGAATACACAGATCAGGCAACGGCAGATCACCGGTAGCCAGGCAGGGTTGCAGCAGCTCCGGCGTGATGTCTTCCGGGCGCAAATGCCCCGCCTGAACTTCCCGCGCCAAGCGCTGGGCAGCCTGGGCGATATCCCACTGGCCACCGTAGTTGGCAGCGATTTGCAGGATAAAGCGACCACTGCCCGCAGTCAGCGCTTCAGCCTCACGCATGGCAGCCTGCAGCTCCGGATGAAAGCGCGACCGATCGCCAATGATCCGAAGGCTGATGTTGTTCTCGTTCAGGCGCTTGGCTTCGCGGCGCAAGGCCGAGAAGAACAGCTCCATCAACGCACCGACCTCATCAGCCGGCCGCTGCCAGTTCTCACTGGAGAACGCGAACAGGGTCAGTACCTCGACCTTGGCTTCGGCGCACACCTCGATCACCGCACGGACGGCATCAACACCGGCCTTGTGCCCGGCAACGCCGGGCAGCAGACGTTTCTTCGCCCAGCGATTGTTTCCGTCCATGATGATCGCGACATGGCGCGGCACCGACGGGGACACACCCTGCTTGCTCTTTTCCATGAAAAAGTCCCGGCCTCAAACAGCCATCAGATCCTTTTCCTTGGCTTCCAGCGCCTTGTCGACTTCCGCGACGAACTTGTCGGTCAGCTTCTGCAGTTCGTCGGCCGCACGACGCTCTTCGTCTTCGCTGATCTCTTTGTCCTTGGACAGCTTCTTCAGGTCTGCCAGGGCATCACGACGCACGTTACGCACGGCAACCTTGGCATCTTCGGCAACGCCACGTGCCTGCTTGGTGTAACCCTTACGGGTTTCTTCCGTCAGGGCAGGCATTGGCACACGGATGGTGGTGCCGGCACTGCTTGGGTTCAGGCCCAGATCAGAGGTCATGATCGCCTTTTCAATGGCAGCGATCAGCGTCTTGTCGTGCGCAACGATTTTCAGGGTACGCGCATCTTCCACGCTGATACCGGCGACCTGATTCAATGGCATGTCGCTGCCATAGGCCGGCACCTTGACGCTATCGAGAATGCTTGGGTGCGCACGGCCAGTACGAATGGAGGCCAGGTTGCGAGCCAGCGATTCCAGGGACTTGCCCATGCGGCTTTCAGCGTCTTTCTTGATTTCGTTGATCATTCTTCGCCTTCCTCGATCAGAGTTCCTTCAGCGCCGCCCACTACGATATTCAGCAGAGCGCCAGGCTTGTTCATGTTAAATACCCGCAATGGCATCTTGTGATCACGGCACAGGCAGATTGCGGTGAGGTCCATCACGCCGAGTTTGCGATCCAACACTTCATCGTACGTCAGACGGTCAAACTTCTCAGCATGCGGATCCTTGAATGGATCGGCAGTGTACACGCCATCGACCTTGGTCGCCTTCAATACCACATCGGCATCGATTTCGATGGCGCGCAGGCACGCGGCCGAATCGGTGGTAAAGAACGGGTTACCGGTACCGGCGGCAAAGATCACCACATCGCCGGAATTGAGATGACGCACACCTTTGCGGCGGTCGTAGTGATCAGTCACACCGACCATGGAGATAGCCGACATGACGATTGCCGGGATGTTCGAGCGCTCAAGCGCATCACGCATGGCCAGGGCGTTCATCACGGTAGCCAGCATCCCCATGTGGTCGCCAGTAACGCGATCCATGCCCGCAGCACTCAGGGCGGCGCCGCGGAACAGGTTACCGCCACCAATGACCAGGCCAACCTGAACACCGATGCCAACCAGCTGACCGACTTCAAGGGCCATGCGATCCAGGACTTTCGGGTCGATGCCGAACTCTTCCGAGCCCATCAGGGCCTCGCCGCTAAGTTTGAGCAAAATGCGTTTATAGCGAGGTTGACGACCACTCACCTGCTGAGCCATTGCGAATCTCTCCTGCGGCGTTTGTATAAAATTCTTGGCGGGCTGTTTTCAGCCGGCTCTAACTCTAGCGTGGCGCTGCTACAGCGCCTGCGGGAACAGGTCTCGTAAACCACCCCCGCTTTGACAAAGAGGCTGCGCGCGTGAGCGGGCAGCCTCTTTGGGGCAGACAGATGAATCCGTCTTATTGCTTGGCAGCAGCCAGCTGAGCGGCAACTTCTTCAGCGAAGTTGTCAACTGGCTTCTCGATGCCTTCGCCGACCTTGAAGTAGGTGAAGGAAACGATTTCAGCGCCAGCTTTCTTGGCCAGAGCACCAACGGTGACTTCTGGGTTCATCACGAAGGCTTGCTCGACCAGGCTGGCTTCAGCCAGGAACTTGGTGATACGACCAGCAATCATCTTCTCGACGATTTCAGCTGGCTTGCCCTTCATCTTGTCTTCGTTGAGGGTCATGAAGACGTTCTTCTCACGCTCGATGGCCTCAGGAGAAACCTGCGATGGCAGCAGGAACTCAGGGTTGCTGGCAGCAACGTGCATGGCGATTTCTTTGGCCAGCTGGACGTCGCCGCCCTTCAGGACAACAGCAACACCGATCTTGTTACCGTGCAGGTAGGTACCGACAACGTCACCCTCAACGCGCACCAGGCGACGGATGTTGACGTTTTCGCCGCACTTGGCAACCAGGGCTTCACGAGCAGCTTCACGCGAAGCGATCAGCGGAGCGGCATCGGTCAGCTTTTCAGCGAAAGCCTGTTCAACGCTTTCGGCAACGAAGTTTTTGAAGTCATCTTGCAGAGCCAGGAAGTCGGTCTGCGAGTTCACTTCCAGCAGGACGGCGGACTTGTCGTCAGCCTTGATGGCGATGGCGCCTTCGGCGGCAACGTTGCCAGCCTTCTTGGCAGCCTTGATGGCGCCCGAAGCACGCATGTCATCAATGGCTTTTTCGATGTCGCCGCCAGCCTTTTCCAAGGCTTTCTTGCAGTCCATCATGCCTTCGCCAGTACGCTCGCGCAGTTCTTTTACCAGCGCTGCAGTAATTGCTGCCATTTCAAAATCCTCTTGGATAGGTTTTCAACCATTCCACCCGATCGGAACGGGCGTTCAATTCTGTGGAAATCCACTGCCAACTGCACACACAGACAAAGATGATGCAACGACAATGCTGACAAGCGGATTTCAAGGTGGCAAAAAGGGGGCCTAGCCCCCTTTTTGCGCACTGAGTCAACGCAAAGCGTTACCGACTCAGCCCTCTACCGAAGCAGCTGGAGCGTCTTGGACGTACTCTTCGGTACCGCCAGCGACGTTGTTACGGCCACGGATAACGGCGTCTGCCATGGAAGCCATGTACAGTTCGATGGCGCGGATGGCGTCGTCGTTACCTGGGATGATGTAGTCAACACCTTCTGGGCTGCTGTTGGTATCGACAACGCCGATAACAGGGATGCCCAGCTTGTTGGCTTCGGTGATCGCGATGCGCTCGTGATCAACGTCGATGACGAACAGTGCATCAGGCAGGCCGCCCATGTCCTTGATACCGCCCAGGCTGCGATCCAGTTTTTCCAGATCACGGGAGCGCATCAGGGCTTCTTTCTTGGTCAGCTTGGTGAAAGTGCCGTCTTCAGCCTGAGTTTCCAGCTCGCGCAGACGCTTGATGGAAGCACGGATGGTCTTGTAGTTGGTCAGCATGCCGCCCAACCAGCGGTGATCGACGTACGGCGAGCCGCAACGAGCTGCTTGTTCAGCAACGATCTTGCCAGCGGAACGCTTGGTGCCGACGAACAGAATCTTGTTTTTGCCCTGAGCCAGGCGCTCAACGAAAGTCAGTGCTTCGTTGAACATTGGCAGGGTTTTTTCAAGGTTGATGATGTGAATCTTGTTGCGCGCGCCGAAAATGTACTTGCCCATTTTCGGGTTCCAGTAACGGGTTTGGTGACCGAAGTGCACACCGGCCTTCAGCATATCGCGCATGTTGACTTGGGACATGATAGTTCCTTGATAAGTCGGGTTGGGCCTCCACGCATCCCAATGACCAACCAGCGATCCTAAGATCGAAGGCACCCAGGCCATCGTGTCGACACGTGTGTGGGTTAGTGCTTTCGGGGCTATCCCCGGAAAGCGGCGCATTTTATACCACAGAAGCGCGCGCAGCGAAACCCGAAATACCAACGCAACCGGGCGACTTTTGCACCGCCTGCGCAATCACGCCATTATGCGCCCTAATAGTGGCAGCAAACACGCTGCTGGCGCCTGCTGGCTACGTCGCTCTGTTAGAATCCTGCCTTTATCCGTTTATTCGCGCGACACCGCGCTGTAGAGAGCCTGCAATGACCGTCACCATCAAAACCGCCGAAGACATCGAAAAGATGCGCATCGCCGGCCGCCTGGCCGCCGACGTTCTGGAGATGATCGAAGAGTACGTCAAACCCGGCGTGACCACTGAAGAGCTGGACCGCATCTGCCACGACTACATCGTCAATGTCCAGCAGGCCATCCCTGCACCGCTCAACTACAAGGGTTACCCGAAGTCGATCTGCACCTCGATCAACCACGTCGTCTGCCACGGCATTCCGAATGAGAAGCCGCTGAAAGATGGCGACACCCTGAACATCGACGTCACCGTCATCAAGGACGGCTACCATGGCGACACCAGCCGCATGTTCCACGTCGGCACCGTGCCGGTCTGGGCCGAACGGCTGTCCAAGGTCACTCAGGAATGCATGTACAAGGCCATCGAGCTGGTCAAACCTGGCTGCCGCCTCGGTGATATCGGTGAAGTGATCCAGAAGCATGCCGAGAAGAACGGTTTCTCGGTGGTTCGCGAATTCTGCGGCCACGGTATCGGCAAGGTATTCCATGAAGAACCACAGATCCTGCACTATGGGCGTGCCGGCACCGGCATGGAACTTCAGGAAGGCATGACCTTCACCATTGAACCGATGATCAACCAGGGGCGTGCCGACACCAAGGTACTGGGCGACGGCTGGACAGCCATCACCAAGGACCGCAAGCTCTCTGCGCAGTGGGAACACACCCTGGTCGTAACGGCCACCGGGTATGAGATCTTCACCCTGCGCAAAGACGACACCATCCCCCGCACTTCGGCCTGAACCCGCCCTACTGTAGGAACTTGATTCGATGCCCCAGGTGGATCCCGAGCTGTTCGACCGTGGCCAGTTCCAGGCGGAACTGGCTCTCAAGGCAAGCCCCATCGCCGCCTTCAAGAAGGCCATCCGCCAGGCTCGAGAGGTGCTGGATCAGCGCTTTCGCGATGGCCGCGAGATCCGCCGACTGATCGAAGACCGCGCTTGGTTCGTCGACAATATCCTGCAGCAGGCCTGGAACCACTTCGAGTGGAGTGACGAGGCCGATATCGCCCTGGTTGCGGTCGGCGGCTATGGTCGCGGTGAACTGCACCCCTACTCGGACATCGACCTGCTGATTCTGCTCGACAGCGCCGACCATGAGGTGTTCCGCGACTCGATTGAGCGCTTTCTGACCCTGCTGTGGGATATCGGACTTGAAGTCGGCCAGAGCGTGCGCTCGGTCGACGAGTGCGCCGAGCAGGCCCGCGCCGACCTGACGGTGATTACCAACCTGATGGAAAGCCGCACCATTGCCGGCCCCGAGCGCCTGCGTCAGCGCATGCTCGAAGTCACCAGCACGGCGCACATGTGGCCAAGCCGGGAATTCTTCCTGGCCAAGCGCGCCGAGCAGAAAGCTCGGCACCACAAGTACAACGACACCGAGTACAACCTGGAGCCCAATGTCAAAGGCTCCCCTGGCGGCCTGCGCGACATCCAGACCGTACTTTGGGTTGCGCGCCGCCAGTACGGCACGCTCAACCTGCACGCCCTGGCAGATGAAGGCTTCCTGCTGGAAAGCGAAAACGAGCTGCTGGCTTCTTCCCAGGAATTCCTGTGGAAGGTCCGCTATGCCTTGCACATGCTTGCCGGGCGGGCCGAAGACCGCCTGCTGTTCGATCACCAGCGCAGCATTGCCGCGCTGCTGGGTTTCACCGACGAGAACCCCAAGCGCGCCATCGAACAGTTCATGCAGCAGTACTACCGGGTGGTCATGAGCATCGCCGAGCTGAGCGATCTGATCATCCAGCACTTCGAGGAAGTGATCCTCGCCGATGACAGCTGCAGCAGCACTCAGCCGCTGAATCCGCGCTTCCAGTTGCACGACGGCTACATCGAAGCGGTGCGCCCGAATGTGTTCAAGCGCACACCATTCGCCATGCTGGAAATCTTCGTGCTGATGGCCCAGCACCCGGAGATCAAGGGCGTACGCGCCGACACCATCCGCTTGCTGCGCCAGCATCGCCACCTGATCGACAGCGAATTTCGCCACGACATCCGCAACACCAGCCTGTTCATCGAGCTGTTCAAGTGCGAGATCGGTATTCACCGTAACCTGCGCCGCATGAACCGTTACGGCATCCTCGGTCGCTACCTGCCGGAGTTCGGCCTGATCATTGGGCAGATGCAGCACGACCTGTTCCACATCTATACGGTCGATGCGCACACGCTGAACCTGATCAAGCACCTGCGAAAATTGCAGTACACGCCTGTATCGGAAAAATTCCCGCTGGCCAGCAAGCTCATGGGCCGCCTGCCCAAGCCTGAACTGATCTACCTGGCCGGGCTGTACCACGATATCGGCAAAGGCCGTAAAGGCGACCACTCCGAGATCGGCGCCATTGATGCCGCAAGCTTCTGCAAGCGTCATCAGTTGCCCGTCTGGGACAGTCGCTTGATCGTCTGGCTGGTGCAGAACCACCTGGTGATGTCCACCACAGCCCAGCGAAAAGACCTCTCTGACCCGCAGGTGATCTACGACTTCGCCCAGTTGGTCGGCGACGAGGTTCACCTTGACTACCTCTATGTACTGACCGTGGCCGACATCAATGCCACCAACCCGAGCCTGTGGAACTCCTGGCGAGCCAGCCTGCTACGCCAACTCTACACAGAGACCAAGCGCGCCCTGCGTCGTGGCCTTGAGAACCCGCTGGACCGCGAGGAACAGATCCGCCAGACCCAGAGCGCCGCATTGGACATCCTGGTGCGAGAGGGCACAGACCCGGATGACGTCGAGCAACTCTGGTCACAACTGGGCGACGACTATTTCCTGCGCCACACCGCGGCCGATGTGGCCTGGCACAGCGATGCGATCCTGCAGCAACCCGCGGATGGCGGGCCACTGGTGCTGATCAAGGAAACCACGCAACGCGAGTTCGAGGGCGGCACCCAGATCTTCATCTATGCCCCCGACCAGCATGACTTCTTCGCCGTGACCGTGGCGGCCATGGACCAGCTCAACCTGAACATCCATGACGCCCGGATCATCACCTCCAGCAGTCAATTCACCCTCGACACCTACATCGTGCTCGACAACGACGGCGGTGCAATTGGCGACAATCCAAAACGGGTCAAGCAAATCCGCGACGGCCTGACTGAAGCACTGCGCA
This sequence comes from Pseudomonas sp. TE3910, assembly GCF_056279025.1. Classification (NCBI taxonomy): domain Bacteria; kingdom Pseudomonadati; phylum Pseudomonadota; class Gammaproteobacteria; order Pseudomonadales; family Pseudomonadaceae; genus Pseudomonas; species Pseudomonas sp. TE3910. Next base: position 4,537,437 of record NZ_JBWBQN010000001.1, on the reverse strand, counting down.
ACCCGGATGACTACCCGACCATCATCCAGCGCCGAGTACCGCGCCAACTCAAGCATTTCAACTTTGCCCCGCAGGTGACCATCCACAACGATGCCCAGCGCCCGGTCACCGTGCTTGAGCTGAACGCCCCCGACCGCCCTGGCCTGCTGGCGCGGATCGGCCTCATCTTCCTGCAGTTCGACCTGTCGCTGCAGAACGCCAAGATCGCCACCTTGGGCGAACGCGTGGAAGATGTGTTCTTCATTACCGATGCCAACAACCAGCCGCTCTCCGACCCGCAGCTGTGCAGCCGCCTGCAGGATGCGATCGTGCAGCAGCTGCAGGCCGACCAGGCCGGTGTCGAAATGTCCCGCTTGACCATTTAACGTTTGACGAGATTCAGCGCCGATGAACAACGCCTTGCAAAAGCTTCAGCCTTACCCGTTTGAAAAACTGCGCGCCCTGCTCGGCGCTGTACAACCGGCCGCGGACAAACGCGCCATCGCCCTGTCGATCGGTGAGCCGAAGCACACCTCACCGGCGTTCGTCGCCAAGGCACTGGCCGACAATCTGGATCAGATGGCTGTTTACCCCACTACCCTAGGCCTGCCGGCACTGCGCGAGGCGATTGCGCACTGGTGCGAGCGCCGTTTCAACGTGCCAACGGGCTGGATCGACCCGGCCCGCCATGTACTGCCGGTCAACGGCACCCGGGAGGCGTTGTTCTCCTTCACCCAGGCCGTCGTCAACCGTAGCGACGATGCCTTGGTGGTCAGCCCCAACCCTTTCTACCAGATCTACGAAGGTGCGGCCCTGCTGGCAGGTGCACAGCCACACTACCTGCCATGCCTGGATCAGAACGGCTTCAACCCGGACTTCGACGCCGTGCCAGCCGAAATCTGGCAACGCTGCCAGATTCTCTTCCTCTGCTCCCCGGGCAACCCGACCGGCGCACTGATTCCGCTCGATACCCTGAAAAAACTGATTGCCCTGGCTGACCAGTACGATTTCATCATCGCCGCCGACGAATGCTACAGCGAACTGTACTTCGACGAGCAAAGCCCACCACCGGGCCTGCTGAGTGCGTGTGCGGAACTGGGTCGCAGCGACTTCAAGCGTTGCGTGGTGTTCCACAGCCTGTCCAAACGCTCCAACCTGCCGGGCCTGCGCTCAGGCTTCGTCGCCGGTGATGCCGATGTACTCAAGGGCTTCCTGCTCTATCGCACCTACCACGGCTGCGCCATGCCGGTACAAACCCAACTGGCAAGCATTGCTGCGTGGAACGATGAAGCGCATGTACGCGCCAACCGCGACCTGTACCGCGAAAAATTCGACGCTGTGCTGGAAATCCTTGGCCCGGTGCTGGATGTGAAGAAACCGGACGGCGGCTTCTACCTGTGGCCGAAAGTGCCGATGGATGACGCCACCTTCTGCCGCGACCTGTTCGAACAGCAGCACGTGACCGTGGTACCGGGCTCTTACCTGTCTCGCGAGGTCAATGGCGTCAACCCTGGCGCCAGCCGCGTGCGCCTGGCACTGGTCGCACCACTGGCCGAGTGCGTTGAAGCCGCACAACGGATTCGTGCGTTCATCGAGGGTTAAGTAGCAGCGCCAGTACCGTGGCAAGCCGGCTCCCGCAGACAGTAAACGGGAGTCGGCACACGCTAGCGACCGTCGGCGCTGCTTTTCCCCTGAGCCGGCTACTTGACCGGCCCCAGGTTGGCCTCACTCATGTCCAGCTCGCCCAATACCTGGCGCAGCACGTCATCGCCAATTTCATGATTGCGACGCAGGTTGTACAGCTCCAGCCGCTGCGCACGCAGGGCGCGCAAGCGCAGACGCCGCTCCAAATGGTCCATCTGCTCGGCCAACGCCTGAGCTTCGGCGCTGTCATTGAATGTATCGAGCTGGTGCCGATACTCCGCCATCAAACGCCCCTTGAGTTCTATCGCCAACGCCGCGTGATTGGCATCCTGCGCAGCATCCTGAGGCAGGCTTGATTCCACCGCCTCCTCTGCCTCCAGCGCATGAATGGCCGCCTCAGCCGTGCGCCGCCAGGCCTCCTTGGCCTCTTGGCGCAAGGTATCGTCCGGGCTTTTGGTCACACCGCGCAGCAGCACTGGCAAGGTAATGCAGGCCGAGATCAACGAAAGCAAAATCACTCCGGCAGCGATGAAGATCAGCAGGTCTCGCTCCGGGAAGGCTTTACCTGCGCTGATCAACAGCGGGACCGACATGACACCCGCCAGGGTCACCGCACCACGCACACCGCCCAGGGTCAACAGCCAGCACGAACGAGCGGTGGGCACCAGAACCAGGTCGTCCTTGCCCCGCCAGCGGCGAATCGCACCGATCAGGCGCCAGATGCTCTGCACCCATACAAAACGCAGTGCGATCAACACCAGGAAAATCGCCAGTACATCCAGGCAGCGCCACAGCAGGGTTGGCCACAGTGACGCCTCGTGACTGGTCACCGCCTTGACGATATCCGGCAACTGCAGGCCCAGCAGTAAAAAGATCAGACCATTGAAGGCGAACTCCAACAGCGACCAGACACTGCGATTGAGCAGGCGAGTACTGGTCTGACGCGGCAACAGATCAAGCCAGCTCTGCATCATGCCTGCCGCTACGGCAGACAGAATGCCCGAAGCCCCAAGACGCTCGGCCAACACGTAGGCGGCAAACGGCAGTAACAACATAAATACGACGTGGGTGGCCGGATCATCCCACCCCCGTGCAATCATCCAGGCACGCAAACGTCCGACCAGCCAGCTCAACGCCACGCCGATAGCCAGCCCGCCTACCGCAACCAAAACAAAGGTCAGGCTTGCTTCGGCCAGGGAAAATACCCCGGTAATGGCTGCTGCCAGGGCAAACTTGAAGGTCACCAGGCCCGAGGCATCGTTCATCAGGGCTTCGCCCTGAAGCATGTGCATCAAGGGTGTCGGCAGACGGTCCTGGGTAATGGCCGAAACGGCCACGGCATCAGTCGGCGACAGCACGGCCGCCAAGGCAAAGGCCACCGGCAGCGGAATACTCGGCAGAATCCAATGGATGAAGTAGCCCGCGCCGACGACGGTAAACAGCACCAGCCCGACCGCCAGGGTCAGGATTGGCCCTCGCAGGCGCCACAACTCGCGCTTGGGCATGCGCCAACCATCGGAAAACAATAGCGGCGGGAGGAACAAAAAGAGGAACAGCTCAGGGTCGAGGGCAACGTGAAGCCCAAGGGTTGGCCAGGCCAGCAAGGCTCCAGCGGCAATCTGTACCAACGGCAAAGGTAGCGGAACAAGCCTTCCGACCAACTTGGAAACGCTGACCAGCATCAGCAGAATTAAGACGGTATAGGCTGACTGCATGCGGCGTAATTCCTGTTCGATTTCAAAGCGTTCAATAGCGATAGGCATCCTGCGCCGGAAAACGCCATTGAAGCGACATATTAGCCGCTTAGGCTGCGCGCACACCGCTGCACAAAAGTCGCAAGCACTGCCGCAACCTGTAACACCATGCTACAAAGAACCATGACCAGCGCCACTCCCCGGTGTAGGTCGTGGCATAATCCGTCATCATTTTTTCCCAGGAGGGGCATGACTTGACTACGAGCGACACGCCATTGCGCCTTTACGGAATCAAGGCCTGCGACACCATGAAGAAAGCCCGTACCTGGCTCGAAGAAAATGCCATTGCCTACGACTTTCACGATTACAAGAGCCAGGGTATCGACCGCGAAAGCCTCGAACGCTGGTGTGACGAGCATGGCTGGCAGGTTGTACTCAACCGTGCAGGCACGACGTTCCGCAAGCTCGACGACGCGCAGAAGGCCGACCTTGATCAGGCCAAGGCCGTCGCGTTGATGCTCGCCCAGCCCTCGATGATCAAACGCCCGGTACTCGACCTGGGTGAACGAACCCTGGTCGGCTTCAAGCCCGACCTTTACGCGGCCGCCCTGTCCTGACCGGCGCCACGCTTTCATTCAATTTCCCAAGAGGTAACCGCATGTCCACTACCCTGTTCAGCCTGGCCTTTGGTGTTGGCACCCAGAACCGCCAAGGCGCCTGGCTGGAAGTCTTCTACGCACAACCGCTGGTGAACCCGGCTGCCGAACTGATCGCGGCCATTGCCCCGATCCTCGGTTACGAAGGTGGCAACCAGGCCATTGCCTTCAACACCACCCAGGCCGCACAACTGGCCGAAGCGCTGAAAACCGTCGACGCCGCACAGGCCGCCCTGCTGACTCGCCTGGCAGAAAGCAGCAAGCCGCTGGTCGCCACCCTGCTGGCCGAAGACGGTGCCCTGACCTCCACGCCAGAAGCGTACCTGAAGCTGCACCTGCTCTCGCACCGTTTGGTCAAACCGCATGGCGTGAGCCTGGCCGGCATTTTCCCGCTGCTGCCGAACGTGGCCTGGACCAGCCAGGGCGCCATCGACCTGGCCGAGCTGGCCGAACTGCAACTGGAAGCACGCCTGAAGGGCGAGCTGCTGGAAGTCTTCTCGGTAGACAAGTTCCCGAAAATGACCGACTACGTCGTGCCGAGCGGTGTACGTATCGCCGACAGCGCACGGGTACGCCTGGGTGCTTACATCGGCGAAGGCACCACCATCATGCACGAAGGCTTCGTCAACTTTAACGCTGGCACCGAAGGCCCGGGCATGATCGAAGGCCGTGTTTCGGCAGGCGTATTCGTCGGCAAGGGCTCGGACCTGGGCGGCGGCTGCTCGACCATGGGCACCCTGTCGGGTGGCGGCAATATCGTGATCAAGGTCGGTGAAGGCTGCCTGATCGGCGCCAACGCCGGTATCGGTATTCCGCTGGGCGACCGCAATACCGTTGAAGCAGGCCTGTACATCACTGCTGGCACCAAGGTGGCCCTGCTTGACGAGCAGAACCAACTGGTCAAAGTGGTCAAGGCACGCGACCTGGCTGGCCAGCCAGACCTGCTGTTCCGTCGCAACTCGGTCAGCGGCGCAGTGGAGTGCAAGACCCACAAGTCGGCTATCGAGCTGAACGAAGCGCTGCACGCTCACAACTAAGTGGTACGATCGGGCTTGGCGCTTGCCAAGCCCGATGCCCAGAGCCCGACCATCATGTTCCTGCCTTCTCCATGGCGCGCTGACTTTCCGGCCATCGCTGCCCTGCAACGACAGCACCAGACCTATCTGGACAATGCTGCAACCACTCAGAAGCCTCAAGCCCTGCTCGATGCCCTGAGCCACTATTACAGTCACGGTGCTGCCAATGTTCACCGTGCCCAACACCTGCCCGGCGCGCTGGCGACACAAGCCTTTGAACGCACCCGGGAAAAGGTTGCCGGCTGGCTGAATGCCGCCAGCACCGACGAGATCATCTTCACCCACGGCGCCACTTCGGCACTGAATCTGCTGGCCTACGGCCTGGAAGCGCGCTTTCATCCCGGCGATGAGATCGCGGTCAGCGCCCTGGAGCACCATGCCAACCTGCTGCCCTGGCAGCAGTTGGCCCGGCGACGCGGCCTCACGCTGGTGATATTGCCCATCACCCCTGAGGGCTTCATCGATGTCGAGGCTGCGCTGCAGTTGATTGGCCCGCGCACACGCCTTGTCGCACTCAGTCAACTGTCGAATGTACTGGGTACCTGGCAACCCCTCGCGCCCTTGCTGGCCCATGCCCGGGCTCAAGGCGCATTGAGTGTGGTCGATGGCGCCCAGGGCGTGGTCCATGGGCGGCATGATGTCCAGCAACTGGGCTGTGACTTCTATGTCTTTTCCAGCCACAAGCTCTATGGCCCGGACGGTGTCGGCGTGCTTTACGGTCGGTACCAGGCACTGAACCTGCTGCAGCACTGGCAGTTCGGCGGCGAGATGGTGCAGTTGGCCGACTATCAAGAGGCCACATTCCGCCCCGCCCCGTTGGGTTTTGAAGCGGGTACACCGCCGATAGCCGGCGTCATCGGCCTGGGCGCCAGCCTTGATTACCTGGCCAGCCTGGACCCATGCGCCGTTGACGAACACGAGGCCACCCTGCACCGCCTGCTGCTGCGCGGCCTGAACGACCGTGAAGGTGTGCGGGTGCTCGGTACGCCCGACGTGGCAGTGGCCAGCTTCGTCATCCACGGTGTACACAGCGCCGATCTGGCCCACCTGTTGACCGAGCAGGGCGTCGCCGTACGTGCCGGCCACCACTGCGCCATGCCACTGCTGAAAAGCCTCGGCCTTGCAGGTGCGGTACGGGTGTCACTGGCCCTGTATAGCGATTCGGATGACCTGCAACGCTTTTTTGAAGCACTGGACCAGTCCTTGGAGCTGCTGCGATGACCCTGCCAATCGCTGCCCAAGAGGCACTTGATAGCTTTGAACAGGCCGCAGGCTGGGAGCAACGTGCCCGCTTGCTGATGCAATGGGGCGAGCGCCTCCCAGCCTTGAGCAGTCACGAACAGTGCGACGCCAACCGCGTGCACGGCTGTGAAAGCCAGGTTGTGGTTGGTAGCCGAACAGCGCGCCGGGCACTGGCACTTTCGCGCCAGCAGCGATGCCCGGATGATCCGTGGCTTGCTCGCCCTGCTGCTGATTCGGGTCGAAGGCCTGTCCAGCAGCGCCTTGCAACAGTTGGACCTGCCCGGCTGGTTCAACCAGTTGGGCCTGGGGCGACAGCTATCGCCCTCGCGCAGCAACGGCCTCAATGCCGTGCTGCAACGTATGGCTCAGCTCGCCTCTGGCGCCTGAGCCGGCTTGCGCTCGGATGGGCGCCGGGTACCCGCCACCAGTTTGTCCAGTGCCTTGCTCGCCGCGACCATGCCGAAGGTCGCGGTGACCATCATGACCGCGCCGAAGCCACCGGAGCAGTCCAGCTTGACCCCATCACCGACAAAACTTTTCTGCAGGCAAACGCCGCCGTCCGGCTTCGGGTAGCGCAACTGCTCGGTGGAGAACACGCACGGCACGCTGTAGTTGCGGCTGACATTGCGCGAGAACCCATAATCGCGGCGCAGAGTCGAACGCACACGCGAAGCCAATGGGTCGTTATAGGTACGGTTCAGGTCGGTGACCTGAACCTGGGTAGGGTCGATCTGCCCACCCGCGCCACCGGTAGTGATGATCGAGATCTTGCGACGTTTGCACCAGGCAATCAGTGCCGCCTTGGCCTGCACAGCGTCAATGCAGTCGATGACGAAATCCAGGTCTTCGGTGATGTACTGGGCGAGGGTATCCTTGGTCACGAAGTCCGCCACCGCATGTACCGTGCATGCCGGGTTGATCGCCCTCAAGCGCTCGGCTGTGGCGTCCACCTTCGGTTTGCCGACATTGCCTTGCAGCGCATGCAACTGACGGTTGGTATTACTGACACACACATCATCCAGGTCGAACAGCGAGATTTCACCTACCCCACTGCGGGCAATGGCTTCTGCCACCCATGAACCGACGCCACCGATGCCGATGATCGCCACATGGGCGTCACGCAGGCGCTGCAGCCCCTCCAGCCCGTACAACCGGGCAACACCGGCAAAGCGTGGATCTTCTGTACTCATGGCCCTACCCCGAAAAAACCGGCGCGCATTATAGGCTGCTCTGCGTTCGATGCCATACCGTGCCTGACCGACAGCCAAGACAGCCGATTGGTCATACCGGTTGCAATGCTGCTTTAATGTCCAGCGTAACCCCAAGTCCTGGACGACAATTGCACGGGCGTCAGAACTAAAGCTGCTAATGAAAATCCAAGTTGATACCTGCCTGTATTGCACGGCAGGTAACGATCAGGATTTGCGCTGTACGGCGCTTGCCCGTTCCACCCTTTGGAACCCGAACTACCTATGTCATCGCGTAAATTTGGTCTTAACCTGGTCATCGTCGTGGCAATCGCCGCGCTGTTCACCGGGTTCTGGGCGCTGATCAACCGCCCGGTTTCCACACCCAACTGGCCGGAGCAGATTTCCGGCTTCTCCTACTCGCCTTTCCGCCTGGGGCAAAGCCCGCAGAAAGGGCAATACCCAACCACTGACGAGATGCGCCAGGACCTGGAGCAGTTGAGCAAGCTGACCGACAGTATCCGTATCTATACCGTGGACGGCACCCAGGACCAGATTCCGGCACTGGCCGAGGAGTTTGGCCTGCGAGTAACGCTGGGGGTATGGATCAGCCCCGACCAGGAGCGTAACGAACGGGAAATCCAGCGTGCCATCGAACTGGCCAACAGCTCACGCAGCGTAGTGAGGGTAATGGTCGGTAACGAAGCCCTGTTCCGCAAGGAGATCACCCCCGAAGCGCTGATGCAATACCTGGATCGGGTACGCGCCGCCGTCAAGGTACCGGTCACGACCTCTGAGCAATGGCACATCTGGAAAGAACACCCCGAACTGGCCAAGCACGTCGATCTGGTGGCGGCGCACATCCTGCCGTACTGGGAATTCATCCCGATGAAGGACGCCGGCCAATTCGTTCTCGACCGTGCCCGCGACCTCAAGCGCCTGTTCCCGAAAAAGCCACTGCTGCTCTCGGAAGTCGGCTGGCCGAGCAATGGCCGTATGCGTGGTGGTGCTGAAGCAACCCAGGCCGATCAGGCCATCTACCTGCGCACACTGGTCAACAAACTGAACCGCCAGGGTTACAACTACTTCGTCATCGAAGCCTACGACCAACCCTGGAAAGCCAGTGACGAAGGTTCGGTCGGCGCGTACTGGGGCGTATTCAACGCGGCTCGCCAACAGAAGTTCAACTTTGAAGGCCCTGTGGTCGCGATCCCACAATGGCGCTTGCTGGCCATCAGTTCCGTGGTCCTGGCGATGCTCTCGCTGGCCCTGCTGCTGATCGACGGCTCGGCCCTGCGTCAGCGCGGCCGTACCTTCCTGACCTTCATCGCCTTCCTGTGCGGTTCGGTACTGGTCTGGATCGGCTACGACTACAGCCAACAGTACAGCACCTGGTTCAGCCTGACGGTGGGCTTCCTGCTTGCCCTCGGGGCACTCGGCGTCTTCATCGTGCTGCTCACCGAGGCTCATGAACTGGCCGAAGCCGTGTGGATACACAAGCGGCGTCGCGAGTTCCTTCCGGTACAGGCCGACAGCGCCTACCGTCCCAAGGTTTCGGTCCATGTGCCCTGCTACAACGAGCCGCCGGAAATGGTCAAACAGACCCTCGACGCGCTGGCCGCACTGGATTATCCGGACTACGAAGTCCTGATCATCGACAACAACACCAAGGACCCGGCGGTCTGGGAGCCGATCAAGGCCCACTGCGAACTGCTCGGCGAGCGCTTCAAGTTCTTCCACGTCGCACCACTGGCCGGTTTCAAGGGCGGGGCATTGAACTACCTCATCCCGCATACGGCCAAGGACGCCGAAGTGATCGCAGTGATCGACTCGGACTACTGCGTCGACCGCAACTGGCTCAAACACATGGTGCCGCATTTCGCCGACCCGAAAATCGCCGTGGTGCAATCGCCACAGGACTATCGCGACCAGTATGAAAGCACCTTCAAGAAGCTCTGCTACTCGGAGTACAAGGGCTTCTTCCATATCGGCATGGTGACCCGCAACGACCGTGACGCGATCATCCAGCATGGCACCATGACCATGACCCGCCGCTCGGTGCTCGAAGAACTGGGCTGGGCCGACTGGTGTATCTGTGAGGATGCCGAGCTGGGCCTGCGCGTGTTCGAAAAAGGCTATTCGGCGGCTTATGCCCACAACAGCTACGGCAAGGGCCTGATGCCCGACACCTTCATCGACTTCAAGAAGCAGCGCTTCCGTTGGGCCTATGGCGCGATTCAGATCATCAAGCGGCACGCTGCAAGCCTGTTGCGCGGCAAGGACACCGAGCTGACACGCGGCCAGCGCTACCACTTCCTGGCCGGCTGGCTGCCATGGATCGCCGACGGCATGAACATTTTCTTCACCGTCGGGGCACTGCTCTGGTCGGCAGCGATGATCATCGTGCCGCAGCGGGTTGACCCGCCGCTGATGATTTTCGCCATCCCGCCACTGGCATTGTTCGTATTCAAGGTCGGCAAGATCGTGTTCCTCTATCGCCGCGCGGTCGGGGTGAACCTCAAGGATGCCTTCGCTGCGGCGCTGGCTGGCCTGGCCCTGTCGCACACCATTGCCAAGGCGGTGCTGTACGGCTTCTTCACCAGCAGCATTCCGTTCTTCCGCACCCCGAAAAACGCCGACAGCCATGGTCTGCTGGTGGCGATTTCCGAGGCGCGCGAAGAGCTGTTCATCATGCTCCTGCTCTGGGGTGCCGCGGCCGGTATCTACCTGGTTCAAGGCATGCCGAGCGCCGACATGCGTTTCTGGGTGGCCATGCTGTTGGTGCAGTCGCTGCCCTACCTGGCCGCACTGATCATGGCGATGCTGTCGTCGCTGCCGAAACCGTCGAATGAGGTACAGCCGGCCACCGCCGGATAAAATCTGCACAACCTCTAAACGGCGGCCTTGGGCCGCCGTTTTTGCTATAAGATAACGCCCCTAATTTTGTGCCTTGCCTTGCTTCCGGAGTCTTTCATGACGGCCCCAGCCGACCTCTCGCCTACCCTTGAACTGGCCTGCGACCTGATCCGTCGGCCCTCGGTGACCCCGCTCGACGCCGACTGCCAGAAACAGATGATGCAGCGCCTGGGCGATGCCGGCTTCATGCTGGAGCCAATGCGTATCGAAGACGTCGACAACTTCTGGGCCACCCACGGCACTCAGGACGGCCCGGTATTGTGCTTTGCCGGTCATACCGACGTAGTGCCTACCGGCCCGGTACAGGCCTGGCAGAACGATCCGTTTGAAGCGCTGATCGACGAAAACGGCATGCTCTGCGGCCGCGGCGCAGCCGACATGAAGGGCAGCCTGGCCGCCATGGTCGTGGCCACCGAGCGTTTCGTGGCCGACTACCCCAACCATCGCGGCAAGGTTGCGTTCCTGATCACCAGCGACGAAGAAGGCCCGGCCCACCATGGCACCAAGGCGGTGATCGAACGCCTGGCCGCCCGTCAGGAGCGCCTGGACTGGTGCATCGTCGGCGAACCGTCGAGCACCACCCTGGTGGGTGATGTGGTGAAGAACGGTCGACGTGGCTCCCTCGGCGCGAAGCTGACCGTACGCGGCAAACAAGGCCATGTGGCGTACCCGCACCTGGCGAAGAACCCGATCCACCTGGCTGCCCCGGCATTGGCCGAACTGGCCGCCGAGCACTGGGACGAAGGCAACGCCTTCTTCCCGCCGACCAGCTTCCAGATCTCCAACCTCAACTCCGGCACCGGCGCCACCAACGTCGTACCTGGCGAACTGACCGCCCTGTTCAACTTCCGCTTCTCCACCGAGTCGACCGTCGAAGGCCTGCAGCAGCGCGTCGCGGCCATCCTCGACAAACACCTGTTGGACTGGGATGTGGAATGGGCGCTGTCAGGCCTACCGTTCCTGACCGAACCGGGCGAACTGCTCGATGCGGTATCGGCGAGCATCAAGGCCGTGACTGGCCGCGAGACCCAGCCGTCGACCAGCGGCGGTACCTCCGATGGCCGCTTCATCGCGACCCTCGGTACTCAGGTCGTCGAACTGGGCCCGGTCAATGCCACTATTCACCAGGTCAACGAGCGTATCCTGGCCAGCGATCTCGATGTGCTGACCGAGATCTACTACCAGACCCTGACCCGGCTGCTTGCCTGATGCTCATCTGCCCTCTTTGCAGTGCGCCACTGGCCAGCGTCGATAATGGCGTTGCCTGCCCCGCAGGTCATCGTTTCGACCGTGCTCGTCAGGGCTACCTGAACCTGCTGCCAGTGCAGCACAAGAACAGCCGTGACCCGGGCGACAACCAGGCCATGGTCGAGGCGCGTCGGGATTTTCTCAGCGCAGGCCACTACGCTCCGGTTGCACACCGCCTGGCCGAACTGGCCGCTGAGCGTGCACCTCAGCGCTGGCTGGACATCGGCTGTGGCGAAGGCTACTACACCGCGCAGATCGCCGAAGCCCTGCCTGCGGCAGAAGGCTATGCCCTGGACATCTCACGGGAAGCGGTCAAGCGTGCCTGCCGGCGTAGCCCCGCAGTCACCTGGCTGGTCGCGAGCATGGCCCGGATACCGCTGGCCGATGCCAGTTGCGGCTTTCTGGCCAGCGTCTTCAGCCCGCTGGACTGGCAAGAGGCGAAACGCCTGCTGGTGCCGGGGGGTGGCCTGATGCGTATCGGCCCGACCCGTGAGCACCTGATGGAGCTGCGCCAGCGTCTGTACGATGAAGTGCGCGACTACAGCGATGATAAACACCTGGCGCTGGTCCCCGAGGGCATGGTTCACGATCACAGCGAAACCCTGACCTTTCGCCTGACCCTGGACACCCCAAAGGCCCGTGCCGACCTGCTGGCAATGACTCCTCATGGCTGGCGTGCCAGCGCAGAAAAACGCACCGCGGTCATCGACCAGGCCGAGCCCTTTGAGGTGACGGTGTCCATGCGTTACGACTATTTTGTACGGCAAGGCTGAGCCGAACCTGGAGGATTGCCCCATGCGTCAACCCGATATCGAGATTTACCTCAAGGATGCGGACGTCGACCACAAAGCCATTGCTGCCTGGCTAAGCGAAGCCCTCGGCCCATGCACTGAGTGGGTGCAGAAAGGCCAGACCTGGAAATGCAAGGCTGGAAACGTGCCTGTTACCTGGCTGCCGAAAGCCGTTGGCAAATGGAACAGCCTTTACCTGGAAAGCGACCAGACCCCGTGGGAAGACGACATTGCCTGCGCGCGTGCAGCATTTGCCGTGCTGAACGTCGAAGTACGCTGCGCACCGGGCAGTTGGGTAGAAGAAGAAGGCGAGGAAGACGCCGATCGCTGGATTCGCATCAGTGCCGACGGTGAAGAGGAAATCACCTGGCGCACGCAGTAACCTGCACTCTCGAAAAGGCCCGTCCCGGTCGTCCGGCGACGGGCCTTTTCGTTCACGGCTTAGAGACCAACCACGTCTTCAGCCTGAAGGCCTTTCTGGCCTTCTACCAATGCGTACTCCACTCGCTGCCCCTCGCTCAGGGTGCGATGCCCCTCGCCACGAATCGCACGGTAATGAACAAATACATCGGCACCGCCTTCACGCTGAATGAAGCCATAACCTTTGGCGTCATTGAACCACTTCACGTTCCCAGTCTCACGAGACGACATCTTTACTACTCCGGTTTTTTATTTTGGAATCGCCTTGCAGGCAGGGGTCACCACCCTCTACCGACGCAGCTTGCAACAAAAAACCTGCAAGCTGCGGACCGAGTATAAGGCAGCCTTCAAAGATTTTTTATGACCTGAGTCCTTTTTGCTGAACTTGCGCAGATACGGCACACTAACCTGCTTGAATTCAATATCCAGAGCAGAGCCTGTATGACCCGTTCACCTTTGCACCGCCTGATTTTCGGTGCTCTGCGCCGCCTGCTGTACCTATGGGTTCGCTCCGAGACAATCAACCAGTCGTCTTTCACCCTGAACCTGGACCGCAGTCGCCCGGTGTTCTATGCCCTGCAGTCACCGTCGCTGGCCGACCTGGCCGTGCTGGACAGTGAATGCACCAAAGCCGGGCTGCCACGCCCTGTGTTACCCGTTTCACTCGGTAACCTCGAAGAACCGGCCGCTTTCTTCTATTTGACCCCAGACCCGGACTGGCTCGGCCGGCATGACAAACGCGGCGCACCACCAACGCTGGCTCGGTTGGTCAACGCGGTCAGCCTGCATGATGAAAACGATGCACAGATCATCCCGGTCAGTGTGTTCTGGGGCCAGTCACCAGCCAGTGAATCGAGCCCGTGGAAATTGCTGTTCGCCGACAGCTGGGCCGTGACCGGGCGCCTGCGCAAGCTGCTGAGCATTCTGATCCTGGGGCGCAAGACCCGCGTGCAGTTCTCCGCACCGATCCATCTGCGCGAACTGGTGCAACACGAAAAAGGGCAAGCGCGCACGGTACGCATGGCCCAACGCCTGCTACGGGTTCATTTTCGCAACCTCAAGACAGCCGTCATCGGCCCGGACATTTCTCACCGGCGCAACCTGGTCAAGGGCCTGATCCACGACCCGTTGGTACGTCAGGCCATCGCCGAGGAAGCCGAACGCGAGAACATACCGCTGGCCAAGGCCGAAGCCCAGGCACTGCGCTATGGCAACGAAATCGCCTCGGACTACACCTACACCGCCATTCGCTTCCTTGAGGTGGTGCTCAGTTGGTTCTGGAACAAGATCTACGATGGCATCAAGGTCAACCACATCGAGCAGGTGCAAGGTATCGCGCCGGGACATGAGGTGATCTACGTCCCCTGCCATCGCAGCCACATCGACTACCTGCTGCTGTCGTACCTGCTGTTCCGCAATGGCCTGACCCCGCCGCATGTTGCCGCCGGCATCAACCTGAACATGCCCGTCATTGGTAGCCTGCTACGCCGAGGCGGTGCATTCTTCATGCGCCGTACGTTCAAGGGCAACCCGCTGTACACCGCCGTGTTCAACGAATACCTGCACACCCTCTTCAGCAAAGGCTTCCCCGTGGAGTACTTCGTCGAAGGCGGACGCTCGCGAACCGGGCGCATGTTGCAACCCAAAACCGGGATGCTGGCAATTACCCTGCGCAGCTTCCTGCGCTCCTCACGCACACCTATTGTCTTCGTACCGGTGTACATCGGCTACGAACGCGTCCTGGAGGGGCGTACCTACCTGGGTGAACTGCGCGGTGCGAGTAAGAAGAAAGAGTCAATTTTCGATATCTTCAAGGTCTTCGGTGCCCTCAAACAGCGCTTTGGCCAAGTGTCGGTCAACTTTGGCGCCCCAATTCGCCTGGCCAACTTTCTCGACGCGCAACAGCCCGGCTGGCGCGAACAGGAGCATGGACCACAGTTCCGCCCGGCCTGGCTCAACCAGACCACCTCACGCCTGGGCGAGACAGTCGCCCGGCACCTGAACGAAGCGGCGGCAATCAACCCGGTCAACCTGGTGGCCCTGGCCCTGCTGTCGACCAGCAAGCTGGCCCTCGACGAACGTGCCCTGGCACGCGTGCTGGACCTGTACCTTACACTGCTGCGGCAAGTGCCCTACTCACCGCACACGACGCTGCCAGAGGGTGACGGCCTGGCGCTGATCGCCCACGTCAGGGATATGGACATGCTTGCTGAACAGCGTGATGCGCTGGGCAAGATCCTCTATCTGGATGAGCAGAACGCCATCCTGATGACCTACTACCGCAACAACGTCCTGCACATTGTTGCCCTGCCCGCCCTGCTGGCGAGCTTCTTCCAGAGCAGCTCGCGGATGAGCCGCGACTTGATCCTGCAATACGTACGGGCACTGTACCCGTACCTGCAATCCGAGTTGTTTATCCGCTGGTCGCTGGACGAACTGGACGCGGTGGTTGACCAATGGCTGCAGGCGTTTGTCGACCAAGGCCTGCTGCGCTTTGAAAATGGCGTCTACCTGCGCCCTGCCCCGAGTTCGCGCCAATTCGTGCTGCTGACCCTGCTGGCCCGGGCCATTACCCAGACCCTGCAGCGCTTCTACATGGCCACCGCCCTGCTGCTCAATAGCGGCCAACACAGCCTCAGCGCCGAAGCACTGGAAGACCTTTGCGTGGTCATGGCCCAGCGGCTGTCGATCCTGCACGGGCTCAATGCCCCGGAGTTCTTCGATAAAAGCCTGTTCCGCCACTTCATTCAAACCCTGATCGAACAGGGAGTTCTGCGCCCCGATACCGCTGGCAAACTGGGATACCACGAAAAACTCAGTGAGTTGGCAGAGGGGGCGGCCAAGCGTGTGCTCTCGGCGGAGGTGCGCCTGTCAATCCGTCAGGTGGCCCTGCATCGCAATGACGATAACCCCGAAACGACGACATGAACCCTACGTGGTCTTGCCCGGAGCACGACCACGAAACAACGTGGGCGCCGACGTCACGGCGCCTTCGATAAGGAGATCCTGATGAAAAAATTGACCCTGGCCCTGATCGGAAGCCTGCTGGCAGCCTGCAGCAGTACGCCCCCAACCCCCAAGGCCAGCCTGGACGGCGAAGTGTTCTACCTTCAGCGTATCGCCCTGCCTCCAAGCGCCACCCTGAGTGTCAGCCTACAAGATGTCTCCCTGGCTGACGCGCCAGCCGTCACGCTGGCCAGGCAGAGCGGCCCGGTAAACGGTCAGGTTCCGCTGCCGTTCCACCTCACCTACGACCCGAGCCAGGTCAAACCCGGCCACCGCTATGCCGTCAGCGCACGTATCGAGCTGGACGGTAAACTGATGTTCATCAACACCGAACAGCATGCCGTGCAACTTGATGGCCACGACCCGCAACCCGTGCGCATCAAGGTCGACGCGATTCGCTGATTTCCCCCTTCGTTCACAGAAAAGGATGCTGCCATGTTTCGCCCCGTTCTCACCTTTACCAGCCTGTGTGCAGGCCTGCTGCTCTCGGCCAGCGCCATGGCCCTGTCGTTGAGCGATCTCTCGCAACAGGATGCCAGCGGTGGCCTCAAGGATGCCTTGACCCAAGGCGCCCAGATTGCCGTCAAGCAACTGGGTACCCCAGGTGGTTTCAGCAACAACCCGGATGTACGCATCGAGCTGCCTGGCAACCTTGGCAAGGCCGCCAAAACGATGCGCAAGTTCGGCATGGGTGCTGAAGTCGACCAATTGGAAGCCAGCATGAACAAAGCCGCCGAAGCGGCCGTACCGCAAGCTCAGGCACTGCTGGTGGATGCCGTGAAGAAAATGACCGTGGCCGATGCCAAGAGCATTCTCAGCGGCGGCAACGACTCGGCGACGCAGTACCTGAACAAGACCAGCCGTGAACAGATCCGCGCCAAGTTCCTGCCAATCGTCAAGCAGGCTACCGACCAGGTTGGCCTGGCGCAGCAGTACAACAGCTTCGCCGGCCAGGCTGCGAGCCTGGGTGTACTGGACTCGAAAAATGCCAACGTCGAGAACTACGTGACCGAGCAAGCGCTCAATGGCCTGTTCGAGATGATCGGCAAGCAGGAAGCCAGCATTCGTGAAAACCCGGCCGGTGCTGCCACCAGCCTGGCGAAGAAGGTGTTTGGCGCGCTCTGACACGGCAGGGGTCGCCACATAAGGCATGACACCCCATACCATCGCGGGCAAGATCCGCTCCCACACATGTTGCGCACTGTGGGGGTGGCTTGCCCGCGATGCCGGTCTCTAGGGTTTCTTGACCCTGAACCAGGCCGCATACAGCGCTGGCAGGAACAACAGGGTCAACACCGTCGCGACGATCAGGCCGCCCATGATGGCTACCGCCATCGGCCCGAAAAACACGCTGCGCGACAGTGGGATCATGGCCAGCACCGCCGCCAACGCCGTCAACACAATCGGCCGGAAACGCCGTACCGTGGCTTCGATGATCGCCTGCCAACGGTCAAGCCCTGCGGCAATGTCCTGCTCGATCTGGTCCACCAGGATCACCGAGTTGCGCATGATCATCCCTGATAACGCAATGGTGCCAAGCATCGCGACGAAACCGAACGGCTGTCGGAACACCAACAGGAACAAGGTCACGCCGATTACGCCCAACGGGGCCGTCAGGAACACCATCACCGTGCGCGAGAAACTGCGCAACTGCAGCATCAGCAAGGTCAGCACCACCACGATGAACAACGGGAAACCGGCTTTCACCGAGTTTTGCCCTCGCGCGGAATCCTCGACCGTACCGCCCACTTCCAGCAAGTAGCCATCCGGCAGTTGCGCACGCACGCTCTCAAGTGTTGGCAGGATCTGTTGAACCAGGGTCACCGGCTGCTCCTTGCCGTAAATATCGGCGCGCACGGTGACCGTCGGCAAGCGGTTACGGTGCCAGATCACGCCTTCCTCAAAACCGTATTCCAAGGTCGCGATCTGCGACAGCGCAACGCTGCGGCCATTATCAGTCGGTACCGCGAGGCTAGGCAGGTTCGCAAGCTCACGCCGTTCCTGTAGCGTGCCACGCAGCAGTATCTCGATCAGCTCATTGTCTTCCCGGTACTGGCTAACCCCTGAACCGCTCAGGGTGCTTTGCAGGAATTGGGCGAGGTTGGCCGTGCTCACGCCGAGTGCACGGGCACGATCCTGATCGATGATCAGGTGAACCACCTTGCTTGGCTCTTCCCAGTCCAGGTGCACGTTCGCCACATGGGGGTTCTCGTGGACCTTGGCCGCAACCTTGCGCGCCAAGGCTCGCACGACCTCAATGTGCTCCCCCGTGACCCGGAACTGCACCGGATACCCCACCGGCGGCCCGTTTTCCAGCCGAGTGACACGCGAGCGCAGTTGCGGGAACTGTTCGTTCAGGTTTTCGATCAACCAGCTACGCAGTGCCTCACGGTCTTCGATGGTCTTGGCCAGCACCACGAACTGGGCAAAACTCGCTGCAGGCAGTTGCTGATCCAGGGGCAGGTAGAAGCGTGGCGAACCAGTGCCGACATACGCCACATAGTTTTCAATATCAGGACGCGCCTTGAGCATCGCCTCCAGCCGCTCGACCTGCTCAGCGGTATTGCTCAGCGAGGCGCCTTCAGCCAGTTTCAAGTCAACCATCAACTCCAGACGCCCGGAAGCCGGGAAAAATTGCTGAGGGACGAAACGGAACAACAGGATGCTCGCGATGAACATGCCGATGGTCAGCACAATGACCGTCTTACGCCGCCGTACACACCACGCCACCACTCGCCGAACCCGTTGATAGAACGGCGTGCCATAGGGGTCAGGTGCATTGCCGCTCGTACCGTGTTTAGCCGCATGCAACTTGGCCAGGTCCGGTAACAGCCGTTCGCCCAGGTAAGGCACAAACACCACTGCGACGATCCAGGATGCCAGCAACGCAATCGTCACCACCTGAAAGATCGAGCGGGTGTACTCGCCAGTACCTGACTGCGCTGTTGCGATCGGCAGGAAGCCTGCCGCAGTGATCAGCGTGCCGGTGAGCATCGGAAATGCCGTGCTGGTCCAGGCAAAGCTGGCGGCCTTGAAGCGGTCAAAGCCCTGCTCCATCTTGATCGCCATCATCTCTACCGCAATGATCGCATCGTCCACCAGTAACCCCAGCGCCAGCACCAGCGCCCCCAGGGAGATCTTGTGCAGACCGATGCCCAGGTAGTACATGGTGGCAAAGGTCATTGCCAGTACCACTGGAATCGCCAGCGCGACCACCAGCCCGGTGCGCAGGCCCAGGGAAAAGAAACTCACCAGCAAGACCACGGCCAAGGCTTCGACCAGTACGTTGACGAACTCACCGACACCGGTCTTCACCGCCGCGGGCTGGTCAGACACCTTGCGCAGTTCCATGCCGACGGGCAGGTTGCGGGTAATCCGCGAAAATTCGGCTTCCAGCGCCTTGCCCAACACCAGAATGTCGCCACCGGGCTTCATCGACACCGCCAGACCGATGGCGTCCTCGCCCATGAAGCGCATCCGTGGCGCGGGCGGGTCGTTGAAGCCACGACGCACGTCGGCGACATCGGCGATGCGGAAGGTGCGGTTATCGACACGAATGGGGAACTGCTCGATCTGCTCAACCGTCTCGAACTGACCACTGACGCGCAACTGCAAACGCTCGGTGGGCGTTTCAAAGAAGCCCGCCGTGCTGACCGTATTCTGCTCCTCCAGTGCTTGCTGCACCGCCGCCAATGGCAAGCCAAGGGTGGCCAGCTTGACGTTCGACAGTTCGATCCAGATCTTCTCGTCCTGCAACCCCAGCAGCTCGACCTTGCCCACATCCTTGACCCGTTGCAGCTGGATCTGCACACGGTCGGCATAGTCCTTGAGCACGGCATAATCGAAGCCTTTGCCTGTCAGGGCGTAGATGTTGCCGAACGTGGTACCGAATTCATCATTGAAAAACGGCCCCTGAATACCCGGTGGCAAGGTGTGGCGGATGTCCGCGACTTTCTTGCGCAACTGGTACCACAACTCAGGGATCTCGTTCGAGTGCATGGAGTCCCGGGCCATGAAGGTCACTTGCGATTCGCCGGGGCGGGAGAACGACACGATCCGTTCGTACTCGCCGGTTTCCATCAGCGTTTTTTCAATACGTTCGGTCACCTGGCGCGACACTTCCTCGGCACTCGCGCCAGGCCAGAGGGTACGAACCACCATGGCCTTGAAGGTAAATGGCGGGTCTTCACTCTGGCCCAGTTTTGTGTACGACAATGCACCGACTATGGCGACCAACAACATCAGGAACAGGACGATCTGGCGATTACGCAACGCCCAGGCAGAAAGGTTGAAACCCATCGGGGACTACTCCTTAGTCGCCAGATTGACCACACGGTTGGAACGGTCCACCGGGCGTACCTGCTGGCCGTCGTGCAATACATGCACACCCGCAGCAACCACCCAGTCAGAGGGGCTCAAGCCCTCAAGCACCGGTACGCTGGTCTCGCCATAGGCACCGACACGTACCGGCGTTCGCTTGAGCGTATTGTTGGCGTCCACGCGCCAGACGTAGGTCTGGCCATTCTCGGCAGTCAACGCCGAAAGCGGCACCGCCAGCGGTACCTGCTCGACGTGCTGGATGAACACCCGCGCACTTTGCCCGAGTTCCGCGTGAACCTTGCCGACATTGAACGCAATACGGGCGGCGAACGTACGCGAGCGTGGATCAGCAGCAGGCGACAGCTCACGGATGATCCCCTCGAACCGCTCTTGAGGCTGCGACCAGAGTTCCACCGATACCGGCAGGCCCACCTTGAAGCGGGAGAAATTCTGCTCCGGCAGGCTGATCAACACCTCACGCTCGCCATCGGCCGCGAGGGTGAACACCGTCTGTCCTGCCGCCACCACCTGCCCGACCTCGACCTGGCGTTTGGCGATCACCCCATCCTGCGGCGCGCGTAGCACCGCATAGCCGGCCTGGTTGCCCGCCACATCGAACTCGGCACGTACCTGCTTGAGCCGAGCCTGGCCTGCACGGTAGAGGTTCTCGGCGTTGTCATACTGGGAGCGACTGACCATCTGCCGCTCCAGCAACTTCTGGTAGCGATCGCGCTCAGCCTGCACCAGGCTCAGGTTGGCCTCAGCGGCCGCAACCTGGGCACGCGCGGCCTCCAACTGCAAGCGCACGTCCTGCGGGTCAAGCTCGGCCAGTGGCTGATTGGCCTTGACCCGCTGCCCCTCCTCCACCAAGCGCCGGCTGACCTTGCCAGCAATGCGAAATGCCAACTCTGGCTCAAACCGCGCGCGCACTTCCCCCGGATAACTGGCGACCGCCGCACTGGCCGGTTGTGGCTGAACCACCATGGCCGGCCGAATGGTTACCTGTTGCGGGCCTTCCTGGCCACACGCGCTCAGTAACACGGCAAAACTGACGGGCAAAGCAAGGGGCAGGAAATGGCGCAACATATGGAAAACCCTTTCGCGAGTGGCGCTTTTAATATTTGAACTGATCGGTATATTAATCAGAGCCCACAGCGCTGGGAAGCGAAAGTCCCGTTTTTTTTGTCCGACAATTTTTTGAGCGTGCTTGACCGGCCAGTCGAATTTCCCGCTCGCACAAGGAGCACGCGATGTACCATGAACGCCCTTTAACCGCAGCCTAAGGACACCATGCTCAACGAAACCCCCGCACCCAACGGTCCAGGCCGGCCGAAAGACCTGGCCAAGCGCCAGGCCATTCTTGAAGCGGCCAAGCGACTGTTCCTGACCCATGGCTATGCCAGCACCAGCATGGATGCAGTCGCGACAGCGGCAGGTGTTTCGAAACTGACGGTCTACAGCCACTTCACCGACAAAGAGACACTGTTCTGCACGGCAGTGGTGGCAACCTGCAAGGCACAACTGCCCGAGTTGATTTTCGAACTGCCCGACGGCGCCTCACTGCAACAGGTGCTGTTGAACATTGGCCGTGGCTTCCAGGGGCTGATCAACGGCGAAGAGTCGGTCAAGCTGCACCGCTTGATCATGGCGCTGGGCAGCCAGGACCCCAAGCTCTGCCAGATTTTCTTCGAGGCAGGCCCGATGCGCTTGCTAAGGGAAATGGAGGCACTGCTGCAGAAGGCTGACGAACTCGGCCTGCTGCGGATCGAGCATCCGGGCAATGCTGCAGAGCACTTTTTCTGCCTGCTCAAGGGCGCCCCCAACTTCCGCTTGCTGCTCGGCTGCGGCGAACCGCTGGACGCCGAGGGCGCCGAAGCGCACGTACAGGATGTGGTCAGCCTGTTCATGCGCGCCTTCGCGCCCTGATCAGGCCTTGAGGGCTTTCTTCGGATAGATGTCGTAGCGGCTCGACTTGCCTTCCAGGCTATGGCTTGGCTTGGCGCCTTCGATGATCGGCGCCTTGCGCGGGCGCTTGACCACGACCCGGTGAGTGGCCAGCGCCAAGGCGGCCTCAAGCAGCGCCGGGGCATCGAGATCGTCACCCACCAACGGGCGGAACACGCGCATTTCCTTCTTGACCAGGGCGCTCTTGTCCCGGTGCGGGAACATCGGGTCGAGGTAGATCACTTGCGGCGCCTCGCCCTGCCAATGGCGCATCAGGTCAATCGCGTTACCGGTCTGCAGGTGCATACGTGCCACGATTGGACCGACCTCGGCATCACCCCGGCCTCGCGCCAAGCCGTCCTCAAGCAACGCGGCGACCAGCGGCTGACGCTCGATCAGTTGCATCTCGCAACCCAGGCTGGCCAAGACAAAGGCATCCTTGCCCAAGCCCGCCGTGGCATCCAGTACACGCGGGCGCACGCCTTGGGCGATGCCCACGGCCTTGGCGATCATCTGCCCGCTTCCGCCGCCGAACAGCCGTCGGTGAGCGGCCTGCCCTTCCACGAAGTCGACCCGCACAGGGCCGGGCGCCTGCGGCCCCAACTGCTGGATCTGCAGCCCTTCACTCCCAACCTGAACGGCGAAGCCAGCAGCGTCGTCATCCAGCGGCAAGCCCAGGCGTTGTGCCCATTGCTCGGCATGCCCCTGATACTCGGGCGACAACGCCTCGACCCGCAGACGGCTGTCCGCCAGTTGCTCAACCATAGTTCGTGCATCCAAAAAAAATTAAATGATCGGCGGCCGTGGCCGATAACGGAAGTACTCAGTATTTTGCCAGACCCGGACAGCCTCCGACTGCCATGTCAGACATTCTTCAGCTCAATTCAGGCTACCTGTCGCCCGTCGGCGACTACAGCCGCCACAACACCCAGGCATTGGGTGGCGTAAGCCACCTGTGGCAAGACTTCTTTGCCCGGGCCTTGGCGGAGCAACAGGCTGAAGGCAGTGAAGCGACAACGCTGGCGAGTCTCCCGGTAGATGCCACCACAGGCGAACCCGTAGGCGGCAGCCAGACCCTGGCACAGATCAATAGCCAGCGCGACTGCGATGTTCAGGACAGCGAGATCATCCCACCTGAACCCCTGTTTCTGCCGATCGCCGAGTTCGAGCCGGAACTGCTGGAAAAACCGGCTCCACCCTTCAGCGCCGCCGAGTTGATCGAGCAACAACGCCAACTGGACATCAGCAACAGCTGGGTTCGGCCAATCGTACTCAGCGCCGGCCAGCCCACACCTGAGCCAGGCCCGGCCCCTCAAGCACGCCCACTGCACCTGCCAATTGCCGAGTTCGAGATGGACCTGCTGGACAAGGCTGCAGAACCATTCGATGAGCACACGTTGATCGAACAACAGAAGCACCTGGACTTCGACCTGCGCTGGGCTCGCCCGGTCGTCCTGAACAACGTACGCCTCGCCGCGTGACAGCAGGCCGTCCACTAACCGACTAGAGCAGGCCCAACTGCTCGGCAAGTGGTGCCCTTTCCAACTCAGGCAATGGCGCCAGACCCGGCAGCCGCTCCATCAAGCCCTGATGAAAACGTTGAGCCAGCGCAGCGGCCAGGCGATTGTCAGCGGTGTGCAGGAAAACGTAGGGGGTGCGCCCCTCTTCGATCCAGGCCGCAACCTTATCCAGCCAAGGCCGCAAAAATGGCTCATTGGCAGCAAGCTCGGGGTGCCCGATAAAACGCACCTGCGGGCACGCGGTGAATGCGGCGGGCCGTGGCGGTACCTTGGGCTTCTTGGCTTGGGCATGCAGCACCGAGGCCTCGCGGGATGTGCAACTGAACAACGCACGCGGGTCAAGGCAAATACGCTCCACGCCCCGCTCCATTAGCAGGCGATTGAGCAGGCGCTCCTCCTCCCCCTTGGCAAAGAAGTCCGCATGGCGAACCTCTACTGCGACAGGCACACCGACTTCGTCCAGAAACCCGACCAACTCCGCAAGCCGCGCAGGCCCGAAACTGGCCGGCAATTGCAGCCAGTAAGGGGCTACCCGCTGCCCCAAAGGCCGCAGCAACTCGATGAAGCCCTGGGCAGCACTCAGTTGCTCGCGCAGGTCGCCGCCATGACTGATGTCGCCAGGAAACTTGGCGGTAAAACGGAAGTGCTCAGGCATGATCTGCGCCCAACGCTGAACCGTGGCACTAGCCGGGCGGGCATAGAACGTGGTGTTGCCTTCTACGGCATTGAATACTTGGCAATAAAGCCCAAGGAAGTCGGTGGTTTTCGCGTCGGCGGGGTACAGGTACTCGCGCCAGGCGCTTTCACTCCAGGACGGGCAACCTAGAAAATAAGGAAGGGATGGGGGAATCATCCGTCAAATGTACAGGTCCAGGCCGAGCACTTCCATCTCCCAATCCACAAAGCCGGCGGTGGTCAGGTAGCTGCTCAGGGCCTTGGCAGTGCGCTTGTTGCTGGCCCGAGGAAAGATCATGTCCTGCTGACGGACGGGAAGACCCGAACTACGGCTGGCACCTGTAGCCGCCGATGGCTGCGCCTGGGTTTCAAATTCACCCGGGATATCGTCGTCCAGTTCTTCTTCACGCAGCGGCGCCTTACGCGCGGAGCGTTTGACCGGGTAAGACTGCGAGGAAAAACCGTCGATACGCATGGCGGAATACTCAGGAGCAATGATGGCAATTTAGCGGCACCTGAGAGCCTTCGCAAATGCCTGACTGATAACTGGACCACAGATCAGGCAAAAGATTCGGGTTTGCTGCCGCTAACTGACCGGCGGCGCTCAGCGCGCCTTAGGTGTAGCCACCTTATCGCGCAGGTAGACCGGCTGCGCCAGATCAGCGGCGATTGCCTCGCCACGCTGCCAGGCAAACGTTGCCAGGCTGAGCAGGTCCTGGGCATGAGGCAGCAGGCTGGCGTCCTGGGCGCTGACCTTGACCGCAAGGCGCTCGGCATAGCCCCAGCCCGTACCCGCACCAAACCAGTCCCCGGTAGCACCTGCTGGCAAGGCTACCTGCTCCGGTGGCAGCACAGCCTCTTCACCCAGCAGGCGCATTTCACCTGCCGTCGACTGGTAGCAGCCCCAGTACACTTCATCCATACGGGCGTCGATGGCAGCGGCGACCTGCTGCACACCCTGTTCACGCATTGCCCGCTGCGCCAGCACGGCCAAATTCGATACCGGCAGCACCGGACGTTCCAGCGCGAAGGCCAGGCCCTGGACCACACCAATAGCGATACGGACACCAGTGAAAGCGCCTGGACCGCGACCGAAGGCAATGGCATCAAGCGCCGACAACGCGATACCAGCCTCGGCGAGCAGGGTCTGGATCATTGGCAGCAGCTTCTGCGCATGCAGGCGCGGAATCACCTCGTAGTGGCTCAACACCTTGCCGTCATGCAGCAGGGCAACGGAGCAGGCTTCAGTGGCGGTATCCAGGGCCAGCAAAGTGGTCATCGATGATTCCAGGCGAAAGAAAAAAGAGCGGCATTATAAACAACAACGGCCCGCAAGCGGGCCGTTGTTCAAGGGCTGGAGCAATAAATCAGCTCAGCGCTTCCAGCACCTTGGCAGTGATGGCCTCAACAGAGCCAACGCCTTCAATGTGGCTGTACTTCGGCTTGCCATTGGCGGCAGCCAGCTTCTGGTAGAAGTCCACCAGCGGTTTGGTCTGGTCGTGGTAGACCGCCAGGCGGTGACGTACGGTTTCTTCAGTGTCGTCTTTACGCTGAACCAGCGAATCGCCGGTCTCATCGTCCTTGCCTTCAACCTTTGGCGGGTTGTAGATCACGTGGTAGACGCGACCCGAGGCCTCGTGAACACGGCGGCCGGCAATACGCTTGACGATTTCTTCGTCAGCCACAGCGATCTCGACAACGGCATCCAGCTCAACACCGGCAGTTACCAGGGCTTCGGCCTGGGGAATGGTGCGAGGGAAACCGTCGAACAGGAAGCCCTTCGCGCAGTCAGGCTGAGCGATACGGTCCTTGACCAGGTTGATGATCAACTCGTCGGAAACCAGCTTGCCAGCGTCCATGATCGCCTTGGCCTCGAGGCCCAGCGGAGTACCCGCCTTGACGGCGGCACGCAGCATGTCACCGGTGGAGATCTGTGGAATACCAAACTTTTCGGTGATGAACTTTGCCTGAGTACCTTTACCGGCCCCGGGAGCTCCCAGCAGAATTACACGCATCTTGTGCTCCTCAATTTTTATAAGCAAATCAAAGGATTCGCCGCTAGGGCAAAATCCCGGAATTAGGTCATGACCACAATTCGGTCAAAAGGCTGCTCAAGATACACAGCAGCTTTCGGCCACACAAGCGCCCCAAAGTCGGAATAACCTGCTGCCGAAGGCCCTGTCATGCTCTGGTTGCGCCGGGCGCAACCCGGCGCAAGCACGCCTCAACCCGTGTTCCGCAAGCCTGCCGCGATACCTGCCACCGTCACCAGCAATGCCTGCTCCAAAGGGCTGTCCAGAGCGGCATCACGGGTGCGCGAGCGGGCCAGGAGATCCGCCTGGAGCAGATGCAGCGGGTCCAGATAGGTATTGCGCAAACGAATGAACTCCAGGGTATCGGGGCTGTGTGCAAGTAGCACCGGCTGCCCGGTCAGCCCCAGTACAACCTGGCACGCCTGCGACAATAGGTCGCGCAGATGTGCACCCAAAGGTCGCAGTTGCGATTGCACCAGACGCTCATCATAGGAACGCGCAATTTCAACATCGGCCTTGGCCAGGACCATTTCGAGCATGTCGATACGGGTACGGAAGAACGGCCATTGCTCACGCATTTCTGCCAGCAGCCCACCTTGCCCGCGCGCCAGTGCATTGCTCAACGCCGCCTCCCAGCCCAACCAGGCCGGCAGCATGAGCCGCGTCTGGGTCCAACCGAAGATCCACGGAATCGCCCGCAGGCTTTCAATACCGCCCGCACGGCGTTTGGCCGGCCGACTGCCCAACGGCAAGCGGCCCAGTTCCTGTTCTGGCGTGGCCTGACGGAAATACTCAACGAACTCCGGGTTGTCACGCACCACACTGCGGTAAGCCTTCAGACCATCCGCCGCGAGTTGGTCCATCAAGCCGCGCCAGGCCGGTTGGGGGGGTGGCGGTGGCAACAGGGTCGCCTCGAGCACAGCGGCCAGGTACAGGTTGAGGTTCTGCTCCGCGATGTCCGGCAGGCCGAATTTGAAACGGATCATTTCGCCCTGCTCGGTGGTACGGAACCTGCCGGCCACCGAGCCCGGTGGCTGCGACAGGATCGCCGCATGGGCCGGGCCGCCGCCACGCCCCACAGTACCGCCACGACCGTGGAACAGCAGCAACTCGACGTTCTGCCCTCGACAGATCTCCACCAGGGTTTCCTGAGCGCGGTACTGGGCCCAGGCCGCTGCCGTGGTACCGGCGTCCTTGGCCGAATCGGAGTAGCCGATCATCACTTCCTGAGGGCCGTGCAAACCCGCGCGATAGCCCGGCAGGCCCAGCAGACGCTGCATGACCGGCCCGGCATTGTCCAGGTCGGCCAGTGTTTCGAACAACGGCACGACCCGCATCGGACGGGCAACGCCCGCCTCCTTGAGCAGCAACTGTACCGCCAGCACGTCTGAAGCCGCGCCGGCCATGGAGATCACATAAGACCCCAGCGATGCCGCCGGGGCGGCAGCGATTTCACTGCAGGTCGCAAGCACTTCAGCCGTCTCGGCCTGAGGCCGGAAATGCCGTGGCAACAATGGACGACGGTTGTTCAGTTCGGTCTGCAGGAAGGCGATACGCGCCTCTTCATCCCAATCCTCATAGCGCCCCAGCCCCAGATAATCGGTGATTTCACTCAACGCCGAAGCGTGCCGTGCTGCGTCCTGACGCACATCAAGGCGCACCAGGAAGAGGCCAAAGGTCACCGCCCGACGCAAGGTGTCGAGCAGCGGGCCATCAGCGATAACGCCCATGCCGCACTCATGCAACGACTCATAGCAGAGCCGCAACGGCTCAATCAGGTCGTG
Organism: Pseudomonas sp. TE3910; assembly: GCF_056279025.1. Lineage (NCBI taxonomy): Bacteria > Pseudomonadati > Pseudomonadota > Gammaproteobacteria > Pseudomonadales > Pseudomonadaceae > Pseudomonas > Pseudomonas sp. TE3910. Next base: position 4,509,302 of record NZ_JBWBQN010000001.1, on the reverse strand, counting down.
ATTGTCGTGCAAGACCTCGGCGGATGCCGGCTGCGTAACAGCCAGTGACGACTGAGCCCAGCTTCGGGTTGCCCGCAGGCGCTCGCGCAGTTGCTTGAGCAACGCCCGGTAGGGTTCGGCATGCTCACCCACCTTGGCCCGCAGCGCCGGGCTAGCCTGCTGCATGGACAACTCGGCGGCCAGAAAATCGACGTCTCGCAGGAACAGGTCTGCCGCCATCCAGCGGGCCAGCAACAGCACTTCGCGTGTGACCGTGGCGGTGACATTGGGGTTACCGTCACGGTCACCCCCCATCCACGAGGCAAATCGAATCGGCGCAGCTTCTAGCGGCAGGTGCAGGCCCGTGGCCGCGAACAAGGCCTTGTCCGCCTTGCGCAGGTGGTTGGGGATAGCCTGCCAGAGCGAGTTCTCAATGACCGCAAAGCCCCATTTGGCTTCATCGACCGGGGTGGGTCGAGTACGGCGGATCTCTTCGGTATGCCAAGCCTCGGCAATCAACCGCTGCAGGCGCTCGCGGACCTGCGCACGCTCGGCAGGTGTCAGGTCGCGGTGGTCTTGAGCCGCCAACTGCGCGGCGATGGCATCGTACTTGTGAATCAAGGTGCGGCGGGCGACTTCGGTCGGGTGCGCAGTCAGCACCAGTTCGATGCTCAGTTTGCCGAGCTGGCGGGCCAATGCGTCAGGACTATGACCCGCCTTTTTCAGGCGGTCGAGCAATTCGGGAAGCACCCTGGCCTCGAACGGCTCGGGCTGATCCGCGTCGCGGCGGCGGATCAACTGGTACTGTTCGGCGATGTTGGCCAGGTTGAGAAACTGGTTGAACGCTCGGGCCACCGGCAGCAACTCGTCCTCGGACAAGCCGTCGAGGCTGGAGCTCAGTTGCTCGGCACTGCCGCTGCGGTCCGCCTTGGCGCTGCGACGAATGTCCTCGATTTTCTGCAGGAAAGCTTCGCCGTACTGTTCGCGTACGGTGTCCCCCAACAATTCGCCCAACAGATGGACGTCTTCACGCAAGCGCACATCAATACCAGTCATCAGCCTTCATCTCCAACGCGGGCAAACAGCGATGACATCAGAGTGCCGCAGTACCGCCTGTGCTTCAAGGCAGACCAAAGTGCGACCAGTAGCTACGCTGAAAGAAGGCCATCCGTCTTCAACGAGGTCACCATGAAAATCCGCGAACTTGCCCAGAACTGGGAACAGACCGCCACGGGGCGCATGAGCCCTACCGGCTATGTGTTGCACCTGGATGTCGAAGCCGCGGCGCGTCTGGCGGCGCTGGCCGAGATGTACCCCAAGCGTCAACCCGAGGAACTGCTCGGCGAACTGCTCGGCGCCGCGCTCGAAGAGCTGGAGGCAAGCTTCCCTTATGTCCGCGGTCAACAGGTCATCGAAACCGATGAAGAAGGCAATCCGTTGTATGAAGACATCGGGCCAACGCCCCGGTTTCTGGCGTTGTCACGACACTACCTGCAGACCTTAAGCGCGGAAAAAGAGGCGTCCAACGACTGAAACCGGTGGGCGCCGGGCTTGCCAGCGATAGGAACGCCGCTAATTGACGGTATTACTGTACCTGCTGCGGCGTCTCCTGCCCCATGCAGCGCACCGCCTGCTTCTTGCTGTCGACCAGTACGCCGGTCAGGCCCTTCTGCTGGGTGTCGAACAGCACCAACACGCCATCGATGCATTGCGCCACCTGTGGCGCCGGGCTGAGCGAAACCTTGTAGTCTTCACCGGGAACAGTCTTGAGCATGGTGAAGTCGGACAGCAGCAGCGCATCCTCCGGCTTGGCAAAATGCAGGTAGCCGTAATACCAAAGCGCACCGACAGTGCCAATGATGCTGCAGACACCGGTGATGATCAGCGGGATGGCGTTGCGTTCTTCACTCATTACTACTTCTCGTCAGGGTAATTGGGGACTTCGGCCAAACGTCGCAGTCCATTGAAATGTTCAGGGTCTTCCAGAAAGCGCAGCATAACCTTACGCCAAATCGGGTCGTTGAAGGTCTGCACATGCCCACCACGGGTCAATTGCAGCACGCGCGGTGGTGGGGCCGCCTGATACAGACGGATACCATTGACCATGGGTACGGTGGTGTCGTCGATGCTGTGGTAGATCAACTTCGGAACCCCGGACAATTGCCCGACCGAGCGCACCGCGCTGTCGCCATCCGGCACCAGCCATGACAGCGGAACCTGCAAAGGCCAGGTCAACCAGGTCGAACTCAAGGCACTACGCCCGACATCCCGGTAACTGGCCGGCACTCCGTCGAAGACCATGGCCTTGAACCGATGTGATTGCTCAGGGTGTTGCGCCAGGTAATGGATGGCCAGGGCGCCACCCAGGCTTTGCCCCAGCAACACCAGCGGCTTGCCCTGGGCTTCAGGCGCCTGCTGCAGCCAGTCCATCGCCGCGGCAATGTCGTCATAGACTTCAGGCAAACTCGGCGTGCCTTCCGACAAGCCATAGCCCCGGTAGTCGATCATCAACACCTGATAGCCCTGCTCCGGTAGCCACCAACTGCCGCCCAGGTGCAACGCCAGGTTGCCACCGTTGCCATGCAGGTGCAGCACCGTCCCCTTGACCGCTACACCCTCCTTGGCCGGCAACCACCAACCATGCAGGCGCGTACCGTCTGCCGCGGTCAGGGTGAGGTCACGGTACTCAAGCTTGGCCCGCTTCGGTGTGAAGGGCTCGCCCGGCTCAGGGTAAAACAGCAAGGCACTGCAGCCGGCCAGACTCAACAGCACAAGAAGCAGGCACAGCGGCCTGCCAAGGACGTCAGAGAATGTTCGAGTAGTCGGCTTCAATACGGTCCAGGCTCAAGTGATTGAGGAAGTTGGAGAAGCACATCCAGGCCGACAGCGCGTTCAAGTCGCGGAACTGCTCGGGCAGGTACTTGGGCGGCTCCACCAGGCCTTCGTCGACCAATTGGCGCAGAGTCCGCATATCTTCCAGCGTCGTCTTGCCGCAAAACAGCAAAGGAATCTGCTCAAGCTTGCCTTTACGCACGGCCAACTGAATATAGTTGTAAACCATGATAAAGCCCTTGAGGTAGGACAAGTCCTTGGTAAATGGCAACCCATTGGGCACCGAGCCACGAAACACGCGGCTGGCATTGCCATAGCTCTCCTGCATGCCAAACCCTTGAGCGCGAAAGAACTCGAACACCTGGAGGAAATCGGCCCCCTCCTCGACCATGTGAATGGCACGGGTGCGGTTGGTCAGCTTGCGCAGCCGGCTGGGGTACGAGGCGAAAGCAATCACCTCCATGAGGATCGCCAGCCCCTCCTGGGTGACCGTGGAAGAAGGCGGCCCTTTGGACAGGAAGGTACAGATCGGCTGGTTCAGGCCGTTGAGGGTGGTGCCGACATGCACCAGCCCCTCGTGGACCTCCAACGCGCGAACATCGCGGTTGTTGAACATCGCGTCAGCGCGGATCTTGATGTAGTCGGCACCGGCCGCCGCGTCGGCGACGATACCGTCCGACTCGAATACACGGATGGTCTCTTCCGCCTCACCGAACACCTTGTTCAAGCGATGCTGGAGTATCTCCACCGCCTGCTTGGCGGTAAGGTTCTTCGGCTCGTCCTTCAGGTCACCCAGGCAATCGATATTGTTCAGGTAGTCGGAGAGCATCAGGCCCAGATCGGACAGGGTCGGGTCACCGGCATGAAAGGCATCGGATGCGGCGCCGTAGAGCTCCTGGGAGATCAGCCCGAAATCCTCGGTGCCGCGCGCCTCGAGCATGCGCACCACCATGCGGTACTCCTTGCACATGCGTCGCATGATCTGCCCGACCGGGTTGAACTGGCCAAGCTGGCGCGTAATATCACGCTCGATGTTCTGAAACTCAAGCTTCACCGCACTGGAGTCAAAGGACAGTGGTCGACCTTGATAGTACTCACGGTCCACCTTCGGCAACTCTTTGCCCTTGGCCTTGAGGAACCCCTGGCGGATGCTATCGTCCCACTTCACCGCATCGAGCACGCGGATCGGCGTCTGTGCCTGAACAATGCGATCAGACAGGCCGCGTATCGTCTGCTGGTACTCGTCCACACCACACTCCTTGCTTCGAATCGGTTATTTGCCTGCGCGCTGGAACCGCGCGACTTCGATGAACAGATCGGAGTTGGCAGGGTCATCCAGATAGGCGAAAACCTGTTGTGCAGGGCTGTCGATCAAGACACCCTCACCATTATCTTCCGGCACTTCATAGCGTTGACCGCTGAGTGCCTTCTGCTCCAACGCCTGGTTGATCCGTTCAACATCAAGGTTGTAGAGCACTAACTCGTTGTTACCGATCACGTCAAAACCGGCAATCAGGAAGTTCCCGCCGAGCTTTTTCGGCACGCCAGCCGAGAAATACCAGCGGTTACCGTGACGCGAGACCGTGAAGGTGTATTCCTGGCGTGGCTTGCCCTTGGCCGTGGCCACTGCCTTGTAGGCATTGCCCCCCGTGCGACTGATCAGCAGTTTCAAGGGTTCGCCCCAGGCATCCTTGCTGCTCCAGCTACCGAGCAACGCCTTGGGCGCCGGCTGATTCGCCGGAATGGGTTCATTGAAGGTCACCAGACAACCGCCAAGCAGTAAAAACGACAAGGCCAACAGCACACGCCAGGCTTTCATCAGGTTCTCCTTGAAATGGATCGTGCCTTAGACCGCAGCCAATACCAGATGCAGGTATCGCGTAAGAATAGCGAGCATCTGCGCTTCGGCGTGCGGTCGCTCAGCATCGAGCAGGCCCTGATATTCCATCTGCTCGATTATCGCCGTCAACACCAAGGCGTCCTGCTGAGGTTCACGAGAGCCCACGACCTGAAGCATCTGGCCCGCGCCGCGTAGCAAAATCTGCTCGTGCGACTTGACCAGTTCGGCCAATTTCGGACACAGCAGCGCCTCCTGGCGAAAGGCCTGCTCGGCCATCAGGAAGTTGCGGCGGTTATGCAGTTGGCGTTGCACATACTCGCTCATCATCTTCGCCACTTCGTCGGCCAGCCGCGCCCGAGATTGTGGACTGCCGTCGCCCTGAGACAACAACTGACGCAGCACCACTTCGGTGTGCTCCCAGAGCTTGGCCATGTACGCAGCGCTGCGCTCCACGTACTGGGCAAAGCTGTCGATCAGCAGGTCTTCGATATCCTTGAAGTAGTAGGTGGTGGCCGACAAGGGCACCCCTGCCTCGGCGGCTACCGCACGGTGCCGCACACCCCGCACACCATCACGGACAACGATGCGCATCGCCGCGTCGAGAATCTCCTGACGACGCTGCTCACTGCCACGACGGCTCGCCTTGCGCCCCTGGTACTGAACACTTTCCGCCACCGCTGTGGCCACGCCAGCAGCACCTTGTTGAGCCATTGCAGGAGTCACTACAGGTCTACCTCTATGAATTGCTGTCGATTCGATCAACTTATTGCGGGCAAGAAAAAGCCGCCCCGGAAGGCGGCTTGTTCAGTACGCTCAGGCCTGTGGGCGCATGTGCGGGAACAGGATCACGTCACGGATCGACGGCGAGTCAGTCAGCAGCATGACCAGGCGGTCGATACCAATGCCTTCACCGGCGGTAGGCGGCATGCCGTACTCCAGGGCACGTACGAAGTCGGCATCGTAGTGCATGGCTTCGTCGTCACCGGCATCCTTGTCGGCCACCTGCGCCATGAAGCGTTCGGCCTGGTCTTCGGCATCGTTGAGCTCGGAGTAGGCGTTGGCGATTTCACGGCCACCGATGAACAGCTCGAAACGGTCGGTGACGTTCGGGTTCTTGTTGTTGCGACGTGCCAATGGCGACACTTCGAACGGGTATTCGGTGATGAAGGTCGGCTGCTCGAGTTTATGCTCGACCAGTTCTTCGAAAATCATGGTCTGCAGCTTGCCCAGGCCCTCGAAACCTTTGACGTCGGCACCGGCCTTCTTGGCCAGGGCGCGCGCCTTGTCGATGTCCTGCAGGTCGTCAGCGGTGATTTCCGGGTTGTACTTGAGGATCGAATCGAACACAGAGATACGCTGGAACGGCTCGCCGAAATGGAACACCTTGCCCTGATACGGCACATCAGTGCTGCCCAGAACCAGTTGCGCCAGTTCGCGGAACAGTTCTTCGGTGAGGTCCATGTTGTCTTCGTAATCGGCGTACGCCTGGTAGAACTCCAGCATGGTGAACTCAGGGTTGTGACGCGTCGACACACCTTCGTTACGGAAGTTGCGGTTGATCTCGAACACACGCTCGAAACCACCGACCACCAGGCGCTTGAGGTACAGCTCCGGGGCAATACGCAGGAACATTGGCAGGTCCAGCGCGTTGTGGTGGGTTTCAAACGGCTTGGCCGCGGCACCGCCAGGGATGGTCTGCAGCATCGGCGTTTCGACTTCAAGGAAGTCGCGCTTGGCCAGGAAACTGCGGATGTGGCTGATGACCTGCGAACGAACGCGGAACGTCTGGCGGGTGTCTTCGTTGACGATCAGGTCAACGTAGCGCTGACGGTAGCGGGTTTCGGTATCGGTCAGGCCGTGGTGCTTGTCTGGCAGCGGGCGCAGCGACTTGGTCAGCAGGCGCACGTTGGTCATTTCCACGTACAGGTCGCCCTTGCCGGAACGCGCCAGGGTGCCTTCAGCGGCGATGATGTCGCCCAGATCCCAGGTCTTGACCGCAGCCAGGGTTTCTTCCGGCAAGGTCTTGCGGTTGACGTAGACCTGGATACGACCGGTCATGTCCTGAATCACCATGAACGAACCACGGTTGAGCATGATACGGCCGGCAACCTTGACCGGGATCGCTGCAGCTTCCAGCTCTTCCTTGGTCTTGTCGACATACTGTTTCTGCAGGTCGTTGCAGTAGCTGTCACGGCGGAAGTCGTTGGGGAAGGCCTGACCCTGTTCGCGCACAGCGGCAAGTTTTTCCTTGCGCAGGGCGATCAGGTTGTTTTCTTCCTGTTGCAGGTCTTGCGGATCGAGTTGTAGGTCGCTCATGTCTTCACATTTTCCATCACGGGTTCGTTGCCCTCGCCCGTCGGGCGAGGGACTTGTGGCAGGTCTCGGAGGGGTTATAGCCCCTGCTTGAGACTGGCCTCCAGGTATTCGTCGAGATCGCCGTCGAGCACCTTGTCGCAGTCGCTGCGTTCGATGCCGGTACGCAGGTCCTTGATCCGCGATGCATCAAGCACGTAGGAACGGATCTGATGCCCCCAGCCAATATCGGACTTGCTGTCTTCAAGGGCCTGGGAGGCGGCGTTACGCTTCTGCATTTCCTGCTCGTACAACTTGGCCCGCAGCATTTTCATGGCGGTGTCCTTGTTGGCGTGCTGGGAGCGTTCGTTCTGGCAGCTGACCACGGTGTTGGTCGGGACGTGGGTAATCCGCACCGCCGAGTCGGTGGTGTTAACGTGCTGACCACCGGCACCGGACGAACGATAGGTATCGATTCGCAGGTCGGACGGGTTGATATCGATTTCGACCTTGTCATCGATCTCGGGCGAGACGAACACCGCCGAGAACGAGGTATGACGGCGGTTGCCGGAGTCGAACGGGCTCTTGCGCACCAGGCGGTGAACACCGATCTCGGTGCGCAACCAGCCGAAGGCATACTCACCCTTGATATGCAGGGTGGCGCCCTTGATACCGGCCACTTCGCCTTCGGACAGCTCCATGATCGTGGTATCGAAGCCGCGCTTGTCGGCCCAGCGCAAGTACATGCGCAGCAGAATGTTGGCCCAATCCTGAGCCTCGGTACCGCCGGAACCGGCCTGGATGTCCAGGTAGGCGTTGTTCATGTCCATCTCGCCGCTGAACATGCGACGGAATTCGAGCTTCTCGAGCGCGACGCGCAGGCGGTCGAGTTCACTGACGACGTCCTCGACAGCGGCCTCGTCGTCTTCTTCAACGGCCATGTCCAGCAGGTCACGGCAATCGGCCAGGCCACCGGACATTTCGTCCAGGGTCTCGACGATCTGCGCCAGCATGGCGCGCTCACGGCCCAGTTCCTGGGCGTATTCGGGCTTGTTCCAGACGTTCGGGTCTTCAAGCTCGCGGTTGACTTCGATCAGGCGCTCATGCTTTTGATCGTAGTCAAAGATACCCCCGAATAGTCTCGGAGCGCTCGGTCAGGTCCTTGATGGTGTTCAGGATCGGGTTGATTTCCATGGGCGGGCAGCTCTCGTGCGTAATCTGTCAAAAGCCGGAGAGTATAACGCACTCAAATGCCTGCGGCAGCCCGCCCGACGGCCTGCCGCAAGAAAACTCGCCTCAGGCCACCCCGACCTGGTTGCGCCCGCCATTCTTGGCCAGGTACAAGCCTTTGTCCGCCGCCGAAATCAGCTGCCGGCAATGGCTACCAACCGCTGGGATGTGCGTCGCCAGGCCAATACTGACCGTCAGGCTTGAGCCGGCCTCTGGCAGGGTGTGCGCAATCTGCAGCGCTTCCACGGTCTGGCGCAATTTCTCGGCTACCAGGCGGGCGCCGCCCGGAGAGGTGTTGGGCAGCACCAGCGCGAACTCCTCACCGCCATAGCGCGCTGGCAAGTCGCTGGGCCGGCTGCAGGAACTGCGAATGGCCTCGGCGACCTTGCGCAAGGCCTCATCGCCGGCCAAGTGACCAAAGGTATCGTTGAACGCCTTGAAGTAGTCGACATCAATCATCAACAGCGACAATTGTGTCTGCTCGCGGATTGAACGGCGCCATTCCAGCTCAAGGTACTCGTCGAAGTGGCGGCGATTGGACAACCCGGTCAAGCCATCGGAGTGCATCAACCGCTGCAGCACCAGGTTGGTGTCGAGCAACTGTTGCTGGCTGACCCGCAAGGCCCGGTAGGCCTCGTCACGCTGCAGCAGGGTCAGGTACGAGCGCGAGTGGTAACGAATTCGCGCCACCAACTCGATGTTGTCCGGCAACTTGACCAGGTAATCGTTGGCACCGGCAGCAAACGCGGCGCTCTTGACCAGAGGGTCTTCCTTGGTGGAAAGGACGATGATCGGAATGTCCTGGGTGGCCGGATTGCTGCGGTATTCACGTACCAGCGTCAGGCCATCAAGACCGGGCATGATCAAATCCTGGAGGATCACGGTCGGCTTGATACGGATCGCCTGGGCCACTGCCTGATGAGGGTCGGCACAGAAATGAAAATCGATGTTCTCTTCCTGGGCCAGGCCGCGTCGCACCGCTTCACCGATCATGGCCTGATCATCTACCAGCAGAACCATCGCTGAATTCTCATTGGTGCTCGGAAAGCCACTGATCGGTAAATCATTCATGCGCTGTCACCTGGCCTCTGCCGGCCAAACGGCCCGCTTCAATAGATATTGTCATTTTGAAAAAATTTCCAGCAGTCGGGGGGCAATGCGTTCCAGCGAACGAACCTCCACCGCTGCATCAATGGCCGCAGCAGCCTTGGGCATACCGTAAACGGCGCTACTTTGCTGATCCTGGGCGATCGTCAGAAACCCCTGCTGGCGCATCAACTTCAACCCCTGGGCACCATCACGGCCCATACCGGTAAGCAACACACCGACCGCATCACCACGCCAGAACCGTGCCACGCTCTCGAAAAACACATCGATCGAGGGACGATAGATTTCATTCACCGGTTCAGCGGTATAACCAAGGGTGCCATTGCTCAATAACCGAATGTGGTGATTGGTTCCCGCCAGCAACACCTGGCCGGGCTGCGGCGGCTCGCCCTCAAGTGCCAGGCGTACGTTCAAGCCAGAAGCACTCGCCAGCCAGTCGGCCATGCCGGCGGCAAACACCTGATCGACGTGCTGGACCAGAACGATCGCGGCGGAAAAGTTGCGCGGCAGGCCCTTTAGCAACACTTCGAGTGCGGCCGGACCACCCGCCGAAGAGCCAATGGCAACCAGCCTCTGACGCTGCGCCGCATCCCGCAAGTGTGTGTTCAACGGCTGCAGCGCGGCATTGCGCTGGCCGATCAACCAACTGATGTTGAGGATCTTGCGCAACAGCGGGGCCGCGCCCTCTCTGGGGTCACCGCCGCCCAAGGCGGGCGTATCGACCACATCCAGGGCGCCATGCCCCATGGCCTCAAAGACCCGGTGCACATTCTGTTTACGGTCGACCGTGACGATGACGATGGCGCAGGGTGTTTCGGCCATAATCCGCCGGGTAGCCTCAACACCATCCATCACCGGCATGATCAGGTCCATCAGGATCAGGTCCGGGAGCAACTCGGTGCAACGCTGCACCGCCTCGGCACCGTTGCTCGCGACCCAGACCACCTGGTGCGCGGGCTCAAACGCCAAGGCTCGGCGCAAGGCCTCAACCGCCAAGGGCATATCGTTGACAATGGCGACTCTCATCCCTGTGCTCCCCCGATCAGTTCCACCACGGCATCGATCAAGGCATCATCGTGAAAACTGGCCTTCGCCAAATAGTAGTCGGCACCGGCATCAAGTCCACGTCGGCGATCCTCTTCACGGTCCTTATAGGAGACCACCATCACCGGCAGCGACTGCAATCGATTGTCACGACGCAGCAGGGTAACCAGTTCGATACCGTCCATGCGCGGCATGTCGATATCGGTGATGAGCAAATCAAAGTCTTCGCTGCGCAGGGCATTCCAGCCATCCATGCCATCAACCGCTACCGCGACGTCATAACCGCAATTGCTCAGCAGCTTGCGCTGCAGCTCACGCACGGTCAGCGAGTCATCGACCACCAGAATGCGCTTGCGTACGCTGTTGCTGGCAACGCCCCGACCACGCTCAATGCGCTCCAGGCTACCGGTACTGAGCAGCTTTTCAACCGAGCGCAGCAAGTCCTCCACATCAATGATCAGGACCACCGAACCGTCATCCAGCAACGCACCGGCAGAAATATCCTGGACCTTGCCCAAACGGGCGTCGAGCGGCATCACCACCAGCACCCGCTCACCGATCAGGCGCTCGACCGCAACCCCATAGAGTGTCTCGCGCTCACGGATCACCACCACCTTGATGCCTTGCCCATCAGAGGCGCTAGTCGGCCTGTTCAATAGCTGGCTAGCCGCGACCAGGCCGATATGCCGGCCTTCATGCCAGAAGTGCTGACGCCCGTCGATCTGCACGACCGCCTCAGCCGGCAACTCCAGCGTGCGTTCAATATGGGCCAGCGGGAAGGCATAGGCCTCTCCCCCCACCTCAACGACCAGGCTGCGCACCACTGACAAAGTCAGTGGAACTTCAAGGTGGAAACAGCTGCCCTGACCACTGACCTGGGTCAACTCGATTGACCCACGCAGTTGGCGGACCATGTGCTGCACAGCGTCAAGCCCAACACCACGGCCGGAGACTTCAGTCACGGTATCGCGCAAACTGAAACCGGGCAGGAACAGGAAGGTGAGCAGTTCGGACTCACTCATCTGCGCCACGGTTTCCGCAGGGGACAACTGGCGCTCGACAATGGCGTGACGTAAGTGCTCCAGATCAACCCCGGCACCGTCATCGCGCAGTTCCAACACCAACAATCCCGCCTGATGCGAGGCGCGAAGACGAATTCGTCCCTCCAGGGGCTTACCCGCCAATAGCCGCTGCTCAGGCGTTTCAATGCCGTGATCAACGGCGTTGCGCAACAGGTGCGTCAAAGGCGCTTCGAGCCGCTCAAGCACATCGCGGTCGACCTGCGTTTTTTCGCCTTCGATTTCCAGCCGCACCTGCTTGTTCAGCGAGCGACCGAGGTCGCGCACCATGCGGCTCTGTCCCGTCAGGACATCGGCGAAGGGACGCATCCGGCAGGCCAGCGCGGTATCGTAAAGCAGTTGCGCGCGCTGGCTGGCCTGCCAGCCAAACTCGTCAAGGTCGGCGGCCTGTTGCAGAAGGATCTGTTGCGTTTCACCCAACAGACGCTGTGCCAACGCCAGCGCTTCCTGCACTTCAGCGCTCTGACCGCTTGCTTCCAATTGATGCTTCAGGCCATCAAGGGCTCGAATGCTCTGGTTCTGCATGCGCTTGAGCCGCTGCAAGGTGGCCAGGTAAGGCTTGAGCCGCTGCGTCTCGACCAACGACTTGCTCGAGAGGTCCAGCAGGCTGTTCAAACGCTCGGCGGTCACCCGCAACACGCGCTCCGAGCCCTCACTGCTGCGCTTGCCACGGCGCCCGCTGACCGGCACGGCAACAACGGGCTCGTCTGGCGGCGCCAATGGCGCAGGCTCGGGCATCGACAGGTGCTCGGGCGCGCTGGACAGGAGTGCCGGCGGGCTGACAACTGGGGCGCTGGGGATGGGCGGCTCGGGAACGACCGCAGCAGTCGCCGCCGGATCCAGCAGCACCGCCATCTGCACCAGAAACGCCTGGATCGCCGCATCAATCGAAACATCGCCAGGGGTGGCGATGCGCATCAACAGGTCCGTGCCCTGCAGCAGGGCGTCGATATGTTCCGGGCGCAGAAACAACCGCCCCTCCTGCGCACCAACCAGGCAATCTTCCATGACGTGGGCAACGCTGACCCCGGCGTCAACCCCGACAATGCGCGCTGCGCCCTTGAGCGAGTGCGCCGCACGCATACAGGCTTCCAGTTGATCCGCCTGCCGCGGATTGCGCTCCAAGGCCAACAACCCGGCGCTCAGCACCTGGGTCTGCGCTTCGGCCTCAAGGCTGAACAGTTCGAGCAACGACGCATCACGCATTTGCTCTGGGGTCATGACAGGCTCCGGCTCACGGCAGACAGCAATTGTTTTTCATCCAGCACCCGCACCGTGCGCCCACGCCATTGCAAAACAGCCTCGGTAAAGCGCTCTTCGGGCGGGCTGTCCTGAGTCAGCCGGGACAGCTCAAGGGCATGAATGCCCTCTACTTCATCAACTGGTGCCACGACAGAGCCACCTTCGGCGGCCAGAATCAACATCCGTGGTACCACACGCGACACCGTCGAGGTTGACGCGCCCCCCTCAAGCCCAAGCAGGTACCCCAACGACAGGCATGGCACCAGCGCCCCCCGCACATTGGCAACCCCCTGCAGTACCCGGGAACGCTGATGCGGCAAGGAGTGCACCGATTGCAGCGGCGCGACTTCCACCAGGCAGCGCGACGCCAAGGCCAGCCACTCATCGCCTAATCGAAACAACAGCAAGGACCGTGTAGGGCCAATGTTCTGGACACTCTCCGCTTGCTGATGCGCATCCTGAGACAGGGCATAACGGTCAAGCAAAAGGGTTGCCGCAGCCGCATAAACAGCGCAGTTACGACAATGAACATGCTCGACCAACAACGCGCACTGCTTGTCGCCGTGAACACCGATGCGATTCCAGCAGTCGTCGATACTCGGCTGGTCGCTGGCAATCACACTCCATGCCTTGTGCTCGTTCATCGTTCAGACTCCCGTTCCAAGCGTCCCGCTCGCTCCTGCAATCGACGCGCACCGACCAGGTCACCCTGAGAGGCCAACAAGGCGGCCAGATGAACCAGCGCCTCAGGGTGCTGCGGCTCCAGATACAGGGCCTTGCGGTAGTACCGCACAGCGTCAGCACTGTCACCGGCTGTATCGGCAAGCAGCCCCAGCCAATAGAACACCTGGGCGCAAGGCTCATGCTCGCGCAAGTAACGCTCGCACACGGCACGTGCTTGCGCACTGCTGCCGCTATTGGCCAACTGGGCAATCTGTGCCAGCAATTGCACAGCGGTCTCAGTGCTGGCCTGTGGCTGTGGTTGCGGCTTGAGCTGAGGCGCGGTAAATGGCCGTCGCGCAGGTTCCAGCACCGGGCGGGGTACAACCACTGGTGCCGGTTTCAATACCGGCACAGGCTTGCTGACCGGCAGCTCCGCCGGCAGTTCCACCGGCGTCTGACGGACATAGGCAAATGATTGGGGAATACCCAAGGGACGCATACCCAGGCGCGCCAGCAGGCTGCCCTCGGCCGGGCCAATGAACAAGACCCCTTCTTCGTGGGTCAGGCCCTTCAGCACTTCAAAGACCCGTTGCTGAGTGGGCACGTCAAAATAGATCAGCAAATTGCGACAGAAGACGAAATCGTACGTCCCTTCACGCGTGCGCAGCATCGGGTCCAGGACATTACCAACCTGCAAGTTGACCTGTTGCTGCACGCGTTCATCCAGTCGATGCCCCTCGGCACACTCACTGAAATGCGTCTGGCGAAAGTGCTGCTGCTGACCACGAAACGAGTTTCGGCCATACACAGCCTGTTTCGCACGGGCTATAGAGCCGCCACTGATGTCGATACCATCCACACGAAACGCTTGAGCAGGGACGCCAGCATCCAGCAAGGCCATGGCAATCGAGTAGGGCTCTTCGCCGGTCGAACACGGCAGGCTGAGAATACGCAATGGCCTGCTACCCGCGATCACGGCCAGTCGCTTGAGGGCCAGGCTGGCCAACGCCGCGAACGACTCCGGGTAACGAAAGAACCAGGTTTCAGGGACAATGACCGCCTCGATCAGCGCCTGCTGCTCTTGGCTCGACTGCTGCATTTGCAGCCAATAGTCGTCCAGATCACGTGCCGAAACCGCAGCGCAGCGCTGATGCAAGGCGCGCTCGACCATTGGCTCACCCACCGAGGCGACATCCAGGCCAATACGTTCCTGAAGAAAGCGAAAGAAACGTTGCTGGCTGCTCATGTCTGCTGCTCCTGGCCCGCATCGGCTAAGGCCGGAAACAGCAACTGGCGCACCTCATCGCTCAACAGCGCCTGAACCCCAATCCACTGCAGCAGGCCTTGCGCATCTTCGCGCACCGGCCCCAGGTAAGGCGCCTGGCTGTTATCCAGGCCATAGGGGCGAAATTCATCAGGATCACAGCGCAAGGTGTTGCTGGCCTGCTCCAGAATCAGCCCCAGCAACAAATCTGGTCGTTCGGGATCGACACGGTAATGCACCAGTACCAGTCGGGTACTGGTACGCACAGGTGCCGGTTGGCCAAAGCTCAACGCGCCAACATCAATCACCGGCACCAGAGCGCCCCGGTGGGCCAGCACCCCGGCCACCCAATGTGGCGCCTGGGCAATAGGCTTGAGTGGCAAACGTGGCAACACCTCAACCACTTCATGGGTGTCGAGGGCAAAACGCTGATCACCAATGCGAAACAACAGGAAGAGTCTGCCCTTGTTGGTCGCATCCGCGCTGCCGTGTGCCGGGAGGTCGTTCATCGGCGTGTCAGACTTTGAACCGTGAAACGCCGCCACGCAGGCCACTCGCGACCTGGCTCAGCTCGTCGATGGCAAAGCTGGCCTGACGCAGCGACTCCACTGTCTGGCTGCTGGCATCGCCCAACTGAACCAACGCATGATTGATCTGCTCGGCGCCTGTGGCCTGGGCCTGCATGCCTTCATTGACCATCAATACACGCGGTGCAAGGGCTTGAACCTGCTGAATGATCTGGGAGAGCTGCTCGCCGACCTGCTGCACCTCAAACATGCCGCGGCGGACTTCCTCGGAGAACTTGTCCATGCCCATGACCCCTGCCGAAACCGCCGACTGAATCTCCCGCACCATCTGCTCGATATCGTAGGTCGCCACGGCGGTCTGATCGGCCAGACGGCGCACTTCCGTAGCCACCACCGAAAAGCCGCGACCATACTCGCCCGCCTTCTCAGCCTCAATCGCTGCATTGAGCGACAGCAGGTTGGTCTGGTCGGCCACCTTGACGATGGTCACGACCACCTGGTTGATATTGCCGGCCTTCTCATTGAGGATCGACAGTTTGTTGTTCACCAGGTCCGCAGCCCCCATGACCTGAAGCATGGTCTCTTCCATGCGTGCCAGGCCCTGCTGCCCGGAACCGGCCAGGATGGAGGCCTGATCGGCAGCGCTGGTCACCTCGGTCATGGTGCGCACCAGGTCGCGCGAGGTGGCGGCGATTTCCCGCGACGTAGCACCAATTTCAGTGGTCGTCGCTGCAGTTTCAGTCGCCGTAGCTTGCTGCTGCTTGGAGGTGGCGGCAATTTCAGTCACCGAGGTGGTCACCTGCACCGAAGAACGCTGGGCCTGGGATACCAGATTGGTCAACTCGACCATCATGTCGTTGAAACCGGTTTCCACTGCACCGAACTCATCCTTGCGGTGCAGGTCCAGACGCACACTGAGGTCACCACTGCGCAGCCCATCCAAAGCGCGAACAATCAGTTGCATAGGCGTACTGATCGCACGCATCAGCACCAGACCGCAGACGGTGGCTGCCACAATCGCCATCAACAACGAAATGATCATGCTGACCTTGGCGGTAGACACGGCGCTGACGATCGACGACGTCGCATCTTCGGCCATATGACGGCTACGCTCGATCACTGCAGTCAGGTTTTTACGGCCATTCATCCAGGCAGGCGTCAGCTCCTGCTCCAACAGACGCCGTGCCTCTGGGTAGTTTTTGCCGCGATAGGCATCAAGCACTTTGTCGAGGGTAGCCCGGTACGCTTGTTCAAGGCGCGCGAATTCCTCGAAATTGTTTTTTTCCTCAGCGTCCTCAATGGTTGCCTGGTAGCTGGCCATGTGTTGCTTCACGCGCTCGTCGAAGCTTTTGTAGAGCGCCATGTCAGCACTGGTGATTTCACGGTTGTCACTCAACCCAACCAACTGCTGGGTGGTCACGTAGCTATCGACCCAGGCGCCACGAATCATCGAACTGTAGTAGACACCCGGGATGCTGTTGGCACGCACATCCTCCTCACCGGACTCGATCGTCACCAGCCGTGAGTAGGCAGCAACCACCATCAGCGACATGATGGCGATGATCACGGCGAAGCTCGCCAGGATCCGTTGGCGCAATGTCCAATTATTCACAGTCAGCCCTCAAGTGTTCTACGCGAGCGGAAAAATGGGCGGATTATAGCCCGCCACTCGTCGCTTTTGCGGCTGACATAGCGCATTGAACTGGCTGAAAGTCATAAATAGTGGCAATCAGCCCATACTTTTTGACCTCAGGCCTCGCGAACCTGTGCCTCCAGTGCCTGCTTCAATGCCGGGTCGAGCCCCAGTTGCCTGGCCAGTTCATCGAGGTAGGCGCGCTCCATGAAATGCTCTTCATCCACCAGCATGACACTGGCGATGTACATTTCAGCGGCCATTTCCGGCGTACTGGCTGCACGGGCAACATCCGCCGGATCCAGGGGTTTGTTCAGCTCGGCATGCAACCAGTGGCGTAATGCCTGATCCGGCGTCAGTTTGACGAACTCACCTTCGATCAGTGCACGTTCGCGCTCATCGACATGCCCATCGGCCTTGGCTGCCGCCACTAGCGCCTTGAGGATCGCCTGGCTGTGCTGTTCGACCTGTGCAGGAGGCAAGCGATCAAGGGTCTGCGGTTCGCCCTTCGGTGCCGAGGCCTGACTGGCCTGCCAGTTGCCATACGCCTTGTAGGCCAGCACACCCAGGGCGGCCAAACCGCCATAGGTCAAAGCCTTGCCACCATACTTGCGCGCCTTCTTGTTACCCAGCAACAAACCCATGGCTCCGGCAGCCAGCGCGCCGCCTCCGGCGCCCGAGAGCAAGCTGCCAAGCCCGCCGCTCTTGGTTGCCTTTGCGGCAGTCACATTGCCAGCCTGGTTCTGCAACAGGTCCTTGCCGGATTTGAGTAGTTGGTCGAGCAAGCCACGGGTATCCATTCACAACCTCCAAGAGAGGGACGAAAAACTGCCGTCCAGATTAAGCCGATCAGCTTTCTTGCATACCGGTGTATTTGCTTCTGGATGTTGCACCCGAGGCAAAACACGCCTATTGATAAAAACGATATAGACTCACAAATCCCATAAAAACTCATAAAAGCCAACGCCATGATGACCTTGCGCCAGATCCGCCATTTCATCGCCGTCGCTGAGACCGGATCCATTTCCGCCGCCGCTCAAACCGCGTTCATTTCCCAATCAACCCTGACCCTGGCGATCCAGCAATTGGAGCAGGACATCGGCGTCAGCCTGTTCAGTCGGCACGCCAAGGGAATGACCCTGACCCATCAGGGCCATCAGTTCCTGCGTCAGGCCCACCTGATCCTCGCCACGGTCGACAATGCCAAGCGCAGCCTGCAGCAGAGTACCGATCAGGTTGCCGGACAGCTGACCATTGGCGTAACCAGCCTGGTCGCCGGTTACTACCTGGCCGACCTGCTGACGCGCTTCCAGCGGGCCTACCCGAATGTCGATATCCGCGTGACCGAGGATGAACGCCCCTACATCGAGCACCTATTGGTCAACGGTGAAATTGATGTCGGGGTACTGATCCTGTCCAACCTTGAAGACCGCCTGGCCCTGCAGACTGAAGTCCTTACCCACTCCCCCCACAGGCTCTGGCTGCCCGCGCGTCACCCTCTGCTCGAACACGACAGCATCAGCCTGGCCGACGTTGCCCGCGAACCGCTGATCCAGCTCAACGTCGATGAAATGGAGCGTAATGCCCAGCGCATCTGGGCGGGTGCCGGCCTGCAGGCCAACATCAGCCTTCGCACCGCCTCCACCGAAGCGGTGCGCAGCCTGGTCGCGGCCGGCCTGGGGGTTTCGATACAACCGGACATGACCTACCGCCCCTGGTCGCTGGAGGGCGACATTATCGAGGCCCGCCCCCTGGCAGACCTCAACCAGACCCTCGACGTCGGTCTGGCCTGGCGCCGAGGCACGGCAAGGCCGGCCTTGGTCGACCCCTTTCTCACCGTGGCCCGCGAACAACCCTCCGGGCGCAAGCCATCTATTTAATCGAACGCAGCCTTCAGTATTTAGAATTTGTAGACCTAGCTCATGGCCACTAGTCTCTCTGTGACGAGCACGCAAGGCCCCAGGCTTCCCGACGAAGCACTTGGCACCGACAGAACAAAAGAGAACTCGCACTATGGCTGGCACGCCCCCACTGCTCACCCATCTGCTGATTGACGGCGAACAGGTGGCCGGTCACGGTCGGGCCGAAGCAATCATCAATCCTGCGACCGGCGAGGTGCTGACCCAGGTTGCCGACGCCAGCACCGAGCAGGTCGAGCAGGCCATTCAGGCGGCTCAACGCGCATTTGCTGGCTGGGCCCGCACAACGCCACAGCAACGTTCCAGCGCCCTGCTCTCGATTGCCGATGCCATCGAAGCGCAGGCAGACCTGCTGGCGCGCCTTGACGCCTTGAACTGCGGAAAACCCCTGCATCTGGCACGCCAGGACGACCTGACGGCCGCCATCGACGTGTTCCGGTTCTTCGCCGGGGCCGTGCGCTGCCAGACCGGTCAACTGGCCGGTGAGTACCTGCCCGGCTACACCAGCATGGTGCGCCGTGATCCACTCGGTGTGGTCGCCTCGATTGCGCCATGGAACTACCCGATCATGATGGCCGCCTGGAAGATCGCGCCTGCGCTGGCCGCCGGCAACACCGTGGTGTTCAAACCTTCCGAGCACACACCACTGTCGATCCTGGCACTGGCCCCGGCGCTGGCAGAACGCCTGCCACGCGGGGTACTGAATATTGTCTGTGGCGGTGGCGAAGGGGTTGGCAGCCACTTGGTCAGCCACCCGGCGGTACGCATGGTGTCGTTGACCGGCGATATCGTCACCGGCCAGAAAATCCTCCAGAGCGCGGCCAAAACCCTGAAGCGCACGCACCTGGAACTGGGCGGCAAGGCACCGGTGATCGTCTGCAACGATGCCGACCTCAAGGCCGTCGTCGAGGCTGTACGCACCTACGGTTACTACAACGCCGGCCAGGACTGTACCGCGGCCTGTCGCATCTATGCTCAAGCCGGTATCCATGATCGGTTGGTCAGCGAGCTCGGCAGCGCCGTTTCCAGCGTACGCTTTGCCGGCAAGCGCGATGCCGACAACGAGATCGGCCCACTGATCAGTATCCGCCAGCGGGACCGGGTCGCAAGCTTCGTCGAGCGCGCCCTGAGCCAGCCCCACATTGAGCGCATCACTGGGGCTGCAGTGCATTCCGGGCCAGGTTTCTATTACCAGCCGACCCTGCTGGCCGGCTGCAAACAGACCGACGAAATTGTCCAGCGTGAGGTATTCGGCCCAGTGGTGACCGTAACCCGCTTCGACGAACTGTCCCAGGCCGTGGACTGGGCCAACGACTCCGAATACGGCCTGGCCTCATCGGTATGGACGCAGAACCTGGATAAGGCCCTGCAGGTTGCGGCTCGGCTGCAGTATGGCTGCACCTGGATCAACAGCCATTTCATGCTGGTCAGCGAAATGCCTCACGGCGGGCTCAAGCGCTCCGGGTACGGCAAGGACCTGTCCAGCGACTCGCTGCAGGACTACAGCGTGGTCCGGCACATCATGGCCCGCCAGGGCGAACCATGGGGTTAGACCCGCAGAACCGCACTACGCTTATAAGAAGTAGATCAGATAACGCCTTCACTACTGCCCCGACCATAATTTAAAGAAGAGGGATAACCATGTTCGTGAACAAGACTGCAGTGCTCAGTTCCTTGACTACCGCGCTGCTGGCCAGTGCCAGCCTGCAAGCGGCCGAACCACTCAAGGCTGTTGGTGCGGGTGAAGGCCAACTGGATATCGTCGCTTGGCCCGGCTACATCGAACGCGGCGAAAGTGACAAGAACTACGACTGGGTAACCGGTTTCGAGAAAGAGACCGGGTGCAAGGTCAGCGTGAAAACCGCCGCGACCTCCGACGAGATGGTCAGCCTGATGGCCAAAGGCGGTTACGACCTGGTCACCGCATCGGGCGATGCCTCCCTGCGCCTGATCGTTGGCAAACGCGTACAGCCTATCAATACCGCACTGATCCCCAACTGGAAGAACCTCGATCCGCGCCTGAAAGATGGCGCATGGTATGTGGTCAACAAGCAAGTCTATGGCACCCCGTACCAATGGGGCCCGAACGTGCTGATGTACAACACCAATGTGTTCAAGCAGGCCCCGACCAGTTGGAGCGTGGTGTTCGAGCCACAGAACCTGCCAGACGGCAAACCCAACAAGGGCCGGGTCCAGGCCTACGACGGCCCCATCTACATTGCCGACGCGGCGCTCTACCTGAAATCGGCCAAACCGGAACTGGGTATTCAGAACCCCTATGAACTCACCGAAACCCAGTACAAGGCCGTGCTTGACCTGCTGCGTCAGCAGCAACCGCTGATTCACCGCTATTGGCATGACGCAACCGTCCAGATGAGCGATGTGAAAAACGAAGGTGTGGTTGCCTCCAGCTCGTGGGGCTACATGGTCAACGGCCTGAAAGCCGAGAAACAGCCTGTGTCCTCGACCATTCCCAAGGAAGGCGCCACGGGCTGGGCGGACACCACCATGCTGCATGCCGAAGCCAAGCACCCCAACTGCGCGTACAAGTGGATGGACTGGTCATTGCAACCGAAGGTCCAGGGCGATGTAGCGGCCTGGTTCGGCTCGCTGCCCGCCGTCCCTGCAGCCTGCAAGGCCAGTGAACTGCTGGGCGTAGAAGGCTGTGCAACCAACGGTTTCGACCAGTTCGACAAGATCGCCTTCTGGAAGACCCCACAGGCCGAAGGTGGCAAGTTCGTGCCTTACAGCCGCTGGACTCAAGACTACATCGCGATCATGGGCGGTCGCTGACAGCTTCAAGTGCCGACCTTGCCGGTGCAGTAATAACCCTGCACCGGCAAGGTCAAAGCCTTGAGAGACACCTTACATCGATTTCAGCAGTCCAGGCTTTGGGCGCGCTGCGCGCCCTTACGCCTATCCGGAGCACCGCACCATGACGCTTGCAGTCCAGTTCACCCACGTTTCCCGTCTGTTCGGCGAAGTGAAGGCCGTAGACCGGGTTTCCATTGATATTCAGGACGGCGAGTTCTTCTCCATGCTGGGCCCGTCCGGCTCAGGCAAGACGACCTGCTTGCGACTGATCGCCGGTTTCGAACAACCCAGTGCCGGCTCGATTCGCATACACGGCGTGGAGGCTGCCGGCCTGCCGCCCTATCAGCGTGACGTCAACACGGTGTTTCAGGACTATGCCCTGTTCCCGCACATGAACGTTCTCGATAACGTCGCCTACGGCCTGAAGGTCAAAGGCGTCTCAAAAAACGAACGCCACGCCGCCGCCGAAGAAGCCTTGGCCATGGTCGCGCTGGGGGGCTACGGCGCGCGCAAACCGGCGCAACTGTCCGGTGGTCAACGCCAGCGTGTGGCCCTGGCCCGCGCCCTGGTCAACCGGCCGCGCGTACTGTTGCTCGACGAACCCTTGGGCGCCCTCGACCTGAAGCTGCGCGAGCAGATGCAGAGTGAGCTGAAGAAGCTCCAGCGTCAGTTAGGCATTACCTTCATCTTCGTCACCCACGATCAGACCGAAGCACTGTCGATGTCTGATCGCGTAGCCGTATTCAACCGAGGGCGCATCGAACAGGTCGATACCCCGCGCAATCTTTACATGCAGCCGGCCACCACGTTCGTCGCCGAGTTCGTCGGCACCTCCAACGTGGTCCGTGGCGAGCTGGCCCAACAGCTCAATGGCAGCAACCTGCCGTTCTCCATTCGCCCGGAACATATCCGCTTCGGCGAAGGCCCCTTGGCCAGCCATGAGGTGCAGGTCAGCGGGCTGCTTCATGACATTCAGTATCAGGGCAGCGCCACCCGCTACGAACTGACGCTGGACAGCGGCCAGACCCTGGCGGTAAGCCAGGCCAATAACCAGTGGCAAGCCCAGTCGCCGGTCTTTCAGCCTGGCCAACGCCTGACCGCGCGCTGGGCCCGCGAGGCCATGACCGCCCTGCAGGAAACCGCGTTGCACGAGGGCCAGTAAGATGAGCCTGACCCTGGATAAACAGGCGCCCGCACAACACGAGCCTGCGCTGCGACGCTTCTCCAACCTGCTCTACCGACGGCCGAACCTGTACCTGGCCTTGCTGCTGGTGCCGCCACTGATCTGGTTCGGAGCGATTTACCTGGGTTCACTGCTGACGTTGCTCTGGCAAGGGTTCTACACCTTCGACGACTTCACCATGGCGGTCACCCCCGAGCTGACCCTGGCGAACTTCACCGCCCTGTTCAACCCGTCAAACTTCGACATCATCCTGCGCACCCTGGGTATGGCCGTCGCGGTCTCCTTGGCCAGTGCAGTGGTGGCATTCCCGATTGCCTACTACATGGCGCGCTATACCAGTGGCAAGACCAAGGCCTTTTTCTACATTGCCGTGATGATGCCCATGTGGGCCAGCTACATCGTCAAGGCCTATGCCTGGACCCTGCTGCTGGCCAAGGGCGGGGTTGCCCAGTGGTTCATTCAGCAACTGAATCTGGAGCCGGTACTGCATGTCATCCTCGGTATTCCGGGCGTTGGCGGCAGCACCCTGTCGACCTCGCACCTGGGCCGTTTTCTGGTGTTTGTCTACATCTGGCTACCGTTCATGATCCTGCCGATCCAGGCATCGCTGGAACGCCTGCCGCCCTCATTGCTGCAAGCCTCGGCGGAACTTGGGCGCCAAACCCCGGCAAACCTTCATGCAGGTCATCCTGCCGCTGTCGATACCGGGCATTGCCGCCGGTTCGATCTTCACCTTCTCGCTGACCCTGGGCGATTTCATCGTGCCGCAACTGGTCGGCCCGCCCGGCTACTTCATTGGCAGCATGGTGTATGCCCAGCAAGGCGCTATCGGCAACATGCCGATGGCCGCAGCCTTTACCCTGGTGCCAATCGTGCTGATTGCCATCTACTTGTCCATCGTCAAACGACTGGGGGCCTTCGATGCACTCTGAAAAAGCGTCCCTGGGCCTGCGCCTGGCCGCCTGGGGCGGGCTAGTGTTCCTGCACTTCCCGATCCTGATCATCTTCCTCTACGCCTTCAACACTGAAGACGCCGCCTTCAGTTTTCCACCTAAGGGCTTCACCCTGAAGTGGATCAGCGTGGCGTTCTCGCGCCCCGACGTGCTGGAGTCGATCAAGCTCTCGTTGCAGGTCGCCTGCATGGCCACCCTGATTGCCCTGGTACTGGGAACCCTGGCCTCGGCGGCCCTGTACCGGCGCAGTTTCTTTGGCAAGGAAAGCATCTCGCTGATGCTGATCCTGCCGATTGCCCTGCCTGGCATCATCACCGGTATAGCCCTGCTCTCCGCGTTCAAGCGCCTGGGCATCGAACCGGGCATTTTCACCATCGTGGTTGGCCACGCCACCTTCTGCGTGGTGATCGTCTACAACAACGTCATCGCTCGCCTGCGCCGAACCTCGCAAAGCCTGATCGAGGCGTCCATGGACCTGGGTGCCGATGGCTGGCAGACCTTCCGCTTCATCGTTCTGCCCAACCTGGGTTCAGCCCTGTTGGCTGGCGGGATGCTGGCCTTTGCCCTGTCGTTCGATGAAATCATCGTCACCACCTTTACCGCCGGCCATGAGCGCACCCTGCCGATCTGGCTGCTCAATCAGCTCAGCCGGCCACGCGATGTACCTGTCACTAACGTCGTTGCAATGCTGGTGATGCTGGTGACCATGCTGCCGATCCTTGGCGCCTACTACCTGACCCGCGGCGGCGAAAGCGTTGCCGGCAGCGGCAAATAACTCCTGGAGGACTCGAACATGCAAACCAAACTGCTGATCAACGGCCAACTGGTTGCCGGCGAAGGTAGCGCCTACCCAGTGATCAACCCGGCACAGGGCAGCGTGCTGGTAGAAATCAATGAAGCCAGCGAAGCGCAGGTCGACAGCGCCGTCCGCGCGGCAGACCTGGCCTTTGAAAGCTGGTCGCAGACGACGCCGAAAGACCGCTCACACCTGTTGCTGCAACTGGCCGATGCCATCGAAGCGCATGGTGGCGAGCTGGCAAAACTGGAGTCGGACAACTGCGGCAAACCGTACCACGCGGCCCTGAATGACGAGATCCCGGCCATTGCTGATGTGTTCCGCTTCTTCGCCGGTGCCAGCCGTTGCCTGAGCGGCTCGGCGGCGGGCGAGTATTTGCCGGGGCATACCTCGATGATCCGTCGCGACCCGATCGGTGTTGTTGCCTCCATCGCTCCGTGGAACTACCCGCTGATGATGGTCGCCTGGAAGATCGCCCCCGCGCTGGCCGCCGGCAATACCGTGGTGCTCAAGCCCTCGGAGCAGACCCCTCTGACGGCCCTGCGCCTGGCCGAACTGGCCGCCCCGATCTTTCCGGCAGGGGTCCTCAACATCCTGTTTGGCCGTGGCCCGAGTGTCGGCACGCCGCTGGTGACTCACCCGAAAGTGCGCATGGTCTCGCTGACCGGCTCCATTGCCACCGGCGCCAACATCATTTCCAGCACGTCCGACAGCGTGAAACGCATGCACATGGAACTGGGCGGCAAGGCACCGGTCATCATCTTTGACGACGCTGACATCGATGCCGCCGTCGAAGGCATCCGCACGTTCGGCTTCTACAACGCAGGCCAGGACTGCACTGCCGCCTGCCGCATCTACGCCCAGAGCGGTATCTATGAACGTTTTGTCGAGAAACTCGGCAAGGCGGTGTCCACCATCAAGTACGGCAAGCAAGGCGACCCCAGTACCGAACTCGGCCCATTGATCACCGCCCAGCACCGTGAACGCGTTGCCGGCTTCGTCGAGCGCGCGATTGCCCAGCCACATATCCGTCTGATCACGGGCGGCAAATCAGTGCCTGGCCATGGTTTCTTCTTCGAGCCAACCGTACTGGCCGACGCCCAGCAGGACGATGAAATCGTCCGCCGTGAAGTGTTTGGCCCAGTGGTTTCCGTGACCCGGTTCGAGGATGAAACACAAGTAGTGGCCTGGGCCAACGACTCCGACTACGGCCTGGCCTCCTCACTCTGGACCGCCGACGTGGGCCGTGCACACCGTATCTCGGCACGCCTTCAGTACGGCTGCACCTGGGTGAACACCCACTTCATGCTGGTCAGTGAAATGCCGCACGGCGGGCAAAAGCTGTCCGGGTACGGCAAGGACATGTCGATGTACGGGCTAGAGGACTACACCTGCATTCGCCATGTGATGTTCAAGCACTGATCGCCCAATCGCAGGCAAGCCCAAATGGCAGCAGCGGGCTTGCCTGCGATGTTTTCCAGAGCATCGACGATGAAGGCTCGCCTTCAATCGCGCAAATCTGACTCGTGAATCGGCTGCTCGCGGCTGGTGGCGCGCTGGTATTGAGCAGGCCAGACCGCCTTGTTGCCGCCCAGGTCATCATCGGCATGCAGCGGCCAATAAGGATCGCGCAGCAGCTCTCGGGCCAGCAGGATAATGTCGGCCTGACCGGTGCGCAGGATATGTTCGGCCTGAGCCGGCTCGGTGATCATGCCCACTGTGCCTGTAGCGATTTCCGACTCCTTGCGTACCCGCTCGGCGAATCGGGTCTGGTAGCCTGGCCCGATCGGGATTTCGGCATGTACGGAGGTCCCGCCGGAGGACACATCAATCAAATCGACCCCCAGGGCTTTCAAGCGTCTGGCCAATTCGACGGTTTCATCCGGGTTCCAGCCATCCTCGACCCAATCAGTGGCCGACACCCTTACGAATACGGGCAGATCACGGGGCCAGACCTCACGGACAGCTTCGGTGACCTGCAGCGTCAAGCGAATTCGGTTTTCAAAGCTGCTGCCGTACTCATCACGGCGCTGATTGCTCAAGGGCGACAGGAACTGGTGCAGTAGATAACCATGGGCGGCATGCACCTCGACCACTTTGAAGCCGGCCGTCAACGCACGCTTGGCCGCACTGACGAAGGCCTGAATCACCTCGTGAATCTGCGCCACGCTCAATTCACTGGGGGCGGTGTGCTCAGGGTCGAAGGCAATTTTCGACGGCCCCACCGGTACCCAGCCACCGTCTTCGGGTTTGACGCTGCCACGCTTGCCAAGCCAGGGCCGATGGGTACTGGCCTTACGTCCGGCATGCGCCAGCTGAATGCCGGGTACCGCGCCTTGGGCCGTTATGAACCGGGTAATACGTTGCAATGGGCCGATCTGTGCATCGTTCCACAGGCCAAGGTCCTGAGCGGTGATCCGGCCTTCGGCGGTGATCGCAGTCGCTTCAGTAAAGACCAACCCGGCACCGCCGACCGCGCGGCTCCCCAGATGTACAAGATGCCAGTCATTGGCCAGCCCATCCGCGGCCGAATACTGGCACATGGGTGATACGGCGATTCGGTTGGGCAGGGTCAGTTGGCGCAGGGTGTAGGGCTCAAGCAGCAAGCTCATGGGGCACCTCTCAAATTAAGTGGTAAGGCTCCAGAGGCATTGATCGGCCGACCACAGAATCTTCCCCGCAGGCTCTTCGACCCGATCAACCCTTTTTAGAGCCTAGACCACTTTGCTCCCTGCAATCAGCGCGGCTCCATATGGACGATCATCAATTGCACGGTTTCCTGCCCTCGGAACTCGTTGAGGTCGAGTTTGTAGGCCAGTTCCACCCAACGCACGGTAGGGTTGGGCCAGATATCCCGATCAATGCCAAAGGCAATACCGTCGAGCTTGACCGAGCCACACTCACTCTTGAGCACCACTTTCAGGTGGCGCTCCCCCACCACCCGCTGCTCGACCAGTTGAAACACCCCGTGAAACAGCGGTTCAGGGAAGTGTTGCCCCCATGGGCCGGCATGACGCAACGCCCGCGCCAGCTCCAGGTGAAACTCCTCCGCCGAAAGGCTGCCGTCGGACAACAACCGACCGGTCAGGTCGTCTTCACGCAATTGCCGACGCACTTCCTCATCAAAGGCCTGAGCGAACGCCGGAAAGTGTTCTGCCGGTAATGACAGACCGGCCGCCATCGCGTGGCCGCCGAACTTGCTGATCAACTGTGGATGACGAGCAGCTACCGCGTCCAGTGCATCGCGGATATGGAACCCCGGCACCGAGCGGGCCGAGCCCTTGAGCATGCCCTCCCCGGCATCGGCAAAGGCGATGGTCGGGCGGTGGTAACGCTCCTTCAGTCGCGAGGCGAGAATACCGATGACGCCTTGGTGCCAGTCGGGCTCGAACAGGCACAGGCCGAACGGCATCGACTCCAGTGGCAAGTCCTTGAGCTGGGCCAGCGCCTCACGCTGCATGCCCTGCTCGATGGATTTGCGGTCCTGGTTCAACTCGTCGAGTTGGGTCGCCATTTCCTGCGCCTGGCCCGCATCCTCGCTGAGCAGGCATTCAATGCCCAGGCTCATGTCATCCAGACGCCCGGCCGCATTGAGCCGTGGCCCGAGAATGAACCCAAGGTCAGTCGAGGTAATACGCCGATGGTCACGTCGGGCCACTTCCAGAATGGCCTTGAGCCCAGGCCGGGCCCGCCCGGCGCGGATGCGCTCCAGGCCCTGATGCACCAGAATGCGGTTGTTCGCATCCAGCGGCACAACGTCAGCGACGCTGCCCAGGGCCACCAGATCAAGCAGTTCGCCGATGTTCGGCTGCGGCCGGTTGGCGTAATGCCCGAGGCTGCGCAGCCGCGCCCGCAGCGCCATCAGCACATAGAAGATCACCCCCACCCCGGCCAATGCCTTGCTCGGGAAGGTGCAGCCCGGCTGGTTCGGGTTGACGATGGCATCCGCTGCCGGCAGTTCGTTGCCGGGCAAATGGTGATCGGTCACCAGTACCTTGAGCCCGGCGGCCTTGGCTGCCGCCACGCCCTCGACACTGGAGATGCCGTTGTCCACGGTAATCAGCAACTGAGGCTGACGCTCCAGGGCTACTGCAACGATTTCCGGGGTCAGGCCGTAACCGAACTCGAAACGGTTGGGCACCAGGTAATCGACGTGGGCAGCCCCCAGCAAACGCAAACCGAGTATGCCCACCGTGCTGGCGGTCGCGCCGTCGGCATCGAAGTCACCGACAATCAGAATACGCTGGCGCTGCTCCAGGGCCTCGACCAGCAGGTCGACCGCCGCATCAATGCCCTTCATCTGCTGGTAAGGCAACAGGCGCGCCAGGCTTTTATCCAGCTCGGCCTCGGACTGCACGCCACGCGCAGCGTACAAACGGGTCAACAGGGGTGGCAGATCGCCAAGGAAAGGCAACGTGGTCGGCAAGGGCCGCGGTTCGATACGCATGGGGCTACAAGGGCTTCTCTGGCATTCGGGAAAACGAAGGGTGGGCTCAGACGCGCTCGCCGAGCAGCCACTCCAACTGAACTTCATGCTGACCGCGATCATCGGTGACGAAAATGGTCCCTTCACTGATCATCACGTCCCACTTGATTGCACGAGGCATGTCCGTGGCCAGCGTCTCCAACACGTCCTGGGGCACCGCTGCGATGTTGACGTTCTTCAGACCCTTGACCGCATCGACGACCTTGGTTTGCCAGACACGCAAGCTGCCATAGGCCAACAGGCTGGTGCGCTCTGTGCGTCGCGAGCACCAGGTCAGGCGATCGGCATCTGGCTGACCAACTTCAATCCAGTGCAGGACGCGATCATCCAGGCTCTTTTCCCAGAGTGCCGGCTCGTCGACGTCCGACAAGCCTCGGCCGAACGCCAACTGCTCGTTGTACCAGAAGGCATAAGCCAGCAGGCGTACGGCCATGCGCTCTTCGGTTTCCGAAGGATGGCGGGCGATGGTCTGCTTGACGCTTTCATACACACCGCGATCGAGGTCAGTAAGATTCAGTTCAAACTTGTAGGTAGTGGACGGCTGGGCCATGAACGGGCTTCTTGCGAAAAAAGAAAGTCGCCCAGTCTAACCGATCTCGACACCCAGTCCCTTACAAACCTGCGCCAGAGCAGTATCTGTCGTCGCACAGCTGTGATAAAAACAGTGCTCTGCCCAGTTGCAACGGATGCCTAATGTCTACGCCCAGCAAACCACTCGCCGGCTTGAAAGTCATCGAACTTGGCACCCTGATCGCTGGCCCCTTTGCCTCGCGTATCTGCGCCGAGTTCGGCGCCGAGGTGATCAAGGTCGAGTCCCCGGATGGCGGCGACCCGTTACGCAAATGGCGCAAGCTGTATGAAGGAACTTCGCTGTGGTGGTTCGTGCAGGCACGCAACAAGAAGTCGCTGACACTGAACCTGAAACACCCCGAAGGCCTGGGCATCCTCAAGCAGTTGCTCAGCGACGCAGACATCCTGATCGAGAACTTCCGCCCCGGCGTACTGGAAAAGCTCGGGCTGGGCTGGGACACCCTGCATGCACTAAACCCGAAACTGGTCATGGTGCGGCTTTCCGGCTTCGGTCAGACCGGCCCGATGAAAGACCAACCCGGCTTCGGTGCCGTCGGCGAGTCCATGGGCGGGCTGCGCTACATCACCGGTTTCGAGGACCGCCCGCCTGTACGCACCGGCATCTCCATCGGCGACTCCATCGCCGCCTTGTGGGGTGTGATTGGCGCACTGATGGCCCTGCGTCATCGCGAAGTCAATGGCGGCCAGGGCCAAGTGGTCGACGTTGCGCTGTATGAAGCCATCTTTGCCATGATGGAAAGCATGGTCCCGGAGTTCGACGTGTTCGGTTTCATTCGTGAACGCACCGGCAACATCATGCCCGGCATCACACCGTCATCGATCCATACCAGTGCCGACGGCAAGCACGTGCAGATCGGCGCCAATGGCGATGCGATCTTCAAGCGCTTCATGCACGCGATTGGGCGCGACGACCTGGCCGACGATCCGGCACTGGCCAGCAACGATGGCCGCGACCTGCGCCGTGACGAACTCTATGGGGTGATCGACCGCTGGGCCCAGAGCCTGCCACTGGACGCCCTGATGCAGACGCTGAACGACGCACAAGTGCCTGCCAGCCGCATCTACTCTGCCGAAGACATGTTCAGCGACCCTCAATTCCTCGCTCGCGAGATGTTCCTCCAGGCCAGGCTGCCCGATGGCAAGCCCTTCAAGATGCCTGGCATCGTGCCCAAACTGTCCGAAACGCCCGGCTCAAGCGATTGGGTGGGGCCCGAGCTGGGCGCCCATACCGATGCCCTGCTGAAGGACCTGGGCTATGACCCACAGGCGGTCGCCCGCCTGCGCGAGCAGGGCGCGGTCTGAACAGGGCGCGCAAACGGAGCATGCTCGGCGCTGTGCTGGGCATATTGCTCGGCATTGCCCTGCCGACTTCCGCCTCGGCCAAGGAAACGCTGACTTGGCTGCTGCGCGACCTTCCGCCACTGACAATCTTTGAAGGCCCGCAGAAAGGCCAGGGTGTGGTCGACCTGTTACTCAAAGAGCTGATCGCCAATATGCCCGAATACGATCACAGTATCGTCAGGGTGAACCGCGCACGTGCCCTGCAAATGCTGCAAGCGCCGAGCTTCACCTGCGATCCGACGTTGATCTGGACACCTGAACGCGACCGCTATGTGACTTATTCAATCCCGAACCTCGGCGCATTGAGTAACGGCCTGGTGGTGCGCAAACAGGACGCCTCGCTGATCACGCCGTTTCTCAAGGATGGCAAGGTCGACCTGGAAGCGCTGCTTGCCAGTCGCTTGCTCAAACTCGGCATCGTCGCCGAACGCAGCTACGGCCCGGTCATCGATGACATGTTGAAAGCCGCGCCTCAGGAGACCCTGAGCCGACACTATGGCAACGATGCCGTGACCAACCTGCTGCAGATGCAGCATCTAGGGCGCCTGCACCTGTTACTGGGCTACCTGCCGGAAATCCGCTACCTGAGCAAAGAGCAGCAACTGAACGCGGACCACCTGACGGTATACCCGCTCAAAGGCCTCCCACGCTATCAGTTCACCCACGTCGGCTGTTCAGATACCCCGCAAGGTAACGAGGCCATCAAGCACATTGATCAGTTGCTGCAGTCACTGCGTCAGGACCTGATGCCAACAGCCTACGCCCGCTGGCTGGATCCGGAGCTGCGCGACAGCTACCTGAATGACGCCCGGCACTTTTTCGATCAGCGGGCAGCAGACGCTGCGGCGCAGACGCCTTGAGTCGACATGAGCGACTGGGGCCGTGCGCTGGCACATGAATACCCTTCACGGTAGCGACGCAACTGCTGGTCCAGCGCCGGCACCGTAACAGGCCATGGCAGGCCACCCAACACCCATACCCCTTGCGCGCGCGCCCTGCTGCAGAGGCTGTTGGGTGACGTAGGATCTACCTCACCGACAACGAGCAGCGCCCTGACGCCCGAGTGATCGAGCAGGTACGCCAGCAATGCCTCACTCGCCTGCTCAGACATGGCGTCATCACAGATCAACAGGTCGACCTGCTTGCAACGCGTCAGTACGTCCATGGCTGATGCCAGGGTGTCAGCGGTGAGCACGTTGAACACCCCATTGGCGTTGAGCATTTGATGCAATGCCATCAGCTGAAAGGGCTGCTCTTGAAGCACCAGTACATTAAGGGTTTGCATGGCGGTTTTCCTGTTGCAGGCGTGATCGGTCGAACACGCGGGTACACTCTAGAAAACCCCTCACAGACATCCCATAGGACAATTCCGAAACACTGCCGGGATAAGTCCACAATCAACTCACCATAAACGCGAGCGAAAAAAAACCCGTCAAATGACGGGTTTTTCTCTTCTCGGATCAGCCGATTACAGCGGCTTGCCGCGATTGCCATGCTGGCTGACGAAAGCTTGTACAGCCTTCAGGTCATTCGCCAACACCGTGCATTTCTCTTCACGGCTGAACAGATCGGCCAGGTGAGCCGGCAGCTCAAGTGCCTTGCCAACACCCGCCTTCTCGACCGCTTCCGGGAACTTGACCGGGTGCGCTGTGCCCAGCACCACCATCGGAGTGTCCAGGCTACGACGGCACTCACGAGCGGCTTTGACGCCGATAGCGGTGTGCGGGTCGAGCACTTCACCGGTCTGGGCAAAGACGTCAGCGATGGTCTCGCAGGTTTGCGCGTCGTCGACCGCCAACGAGTCGAACAGCTTGCGTGCTTCGGTCCAGCGATCCTGCTCGACGCTGAAACCGCCGCCCTGCTTGAAGTTGTCCATCAACTCAGCGATGGCCGCACCGTTACGCCCATGCAGGTCGAACAGCAGACGCTCGAAGTTCGACGAGACCATGATGTCCATCGACGGCGACAGGGTCGCGTGCAGGGTTTCCTTGACGTACTGATTACCGCTCATGAAGCGGTGCAGGATGTCGTTGCGGTTGGTCGCGACGATCAGTTGGCTGATCGGCAGGCCCATGTTACGTGCCAGGTAGCCAGCGAAGATGTCACCGAAGTTACCGGTTGGCACCGAGAAGGCAACCGAACGCGCCGGGCCACCCAACTGCAGGGCAGCGTGGAAGTAGTAGACGATCTGGGCCATGATCCGCGCCCAGTTGATCGAGTTCACTGCCACCAGGCGCGTGCCCTTGAGGAAGCCCTGGTCAGCGAAGCTGGCCTTGACCATTTCCTGGCAGTCATCGAAGTTACCTTCGATGGCGATGTTGTGGATGTTCTCACCGAAGATGGTTGTCATCTGGCGGCGCTGAACCTCGGAAACACGCTGGTGCGGGTGCAGGATGAAGATATCGACGTTGTCGCAACGACGGCAACCCTCGATAGCGGCCGAGCCGGTGTCGCCGCTGGTAGCGCCGATAATCACCACGCGCTCGCCGCGCTTGACCAGAACGTGGTCAAGCAGGCGACCCAGCAGTTGCAGGGCGAAATCCTTGAATGCCAGGGTCGGGCCGTGGAAGAGTTCAAGCACCCACTCGTTGCTGTTCAGCTGACGCAGCGGAGCAACGGCTGCGTGGGCGAACTCACCGTAGGTTTCTTCGAGAATCTTCTTGAAATCGGCATCGGCAATGCTGCCGGTGACGAACGGGCGCATCACTCGGAATGCCAGTTCGTGGTACGGCAGACCAGCCCAGGAAGCGATCTCTTCCTGGGTGAAGCGTGGCAGGTTCTCAGGCACGTACAGGCCGCCATCGCTGGCGAGACCTGCCAGCAACACGTCTTCAAAATTCAGGGCCGGTGCCTGGCCGCGGGTACTGATGTAACGCATGACCTATTCCTCTAACGCAAAGACTGCTCAGTTCAGTTGTTCGACGCGAATACGCACCACGTTGCCCACGACATCCTGCAGGGCTTCCAGCGCGGTGATGGCGTCGTTCATACGCTGCTCGAGCACTCGGTGAGTCAGCAGGATCATCGGTACCAGGCCGTCGTGTTCCTCGACTTCCTTCTGCATGATCGATTCGATATTGATACCGCGCTCCGAAAGGATGCTCGCCACCTGGGCCAGCACGCCCGGATGATCCTTGGCCTGAATACGCAAGTAGTAAGCACTTTCGCAGGCTTCGATCGGCAGAATCGGGTGAGCAGACAGCGAGTCTGGCTGGAACGCCAGGTGCGGCACGCGGTTTTCCGGGTCCGAGGTCATGGCACGAACCACGTCCACCAGGTCGGCAATAACCGAAGAGGCGGTCGGTTCCATGCCGGCACCCGCGCCGTAGAACAAGGTCGAACCCGCCGCATCGCCATTGACCATCACAGCGTTCATCACGCCGTTGACATTGGCGATCAGGCGGTCCGACGGAATCAGGGTCGGATGGACGCGCAGCTCGATACCATTGGCAGTGCTGCGGGCCACGCCCAGGTGCTTGATGCGATAGCCCAGTGCCTCGGCGTAGTTGACGTCAGCCGTGGTCAACTTGGTGATGCCTTCGGTATAGGCCTTGTCGAACTGCAGCGGAATACCAAAGGCGATGGACGCCAGAATGGTCAACTTGTGCGCCGCGTCGATACCTTCGACGTCGAAGGTCGGATCGGCTTCGGCGTAGCCCAATGCCTGGGCTTCGGCCAGCACATCAGGGAATGCACGGCCTTTCTCGCGCATTTCGGTGAGGATGAAGTTGCCGGTGCCGTTGATGATCCCGGCAACCCAGTTGATGCGGTTGGCCGAGAGGCCTTCGCGAATCGCCTTGATCACCGGAATGCCGCCTGCAACGGCAGCTTCGAAGGCGACGATAACGCCCTTCTCGCGGGCCTTGGCGAAAATTTCGTTGCCATGCACTGCGATCAGCGCCTTGTTCGCGGTGACCACGTGCTTGCCATTCTCGATGGCCTTGAGCACCAGGTCGCGGGCGATGGTGTAACCGCCGATCAACTCGATGACGATATCAATCTCAGGGTTGCTCGCGACCTCGAACACGTCAGCGGTAATGGGGGTACCGGTAATCTGGCAATTCGGGTTTTGCGAACGCATGGCAATTTGTGCCACTTCGATTCCACGCCCGGCGCGGCGGGCAATCTCCTCGGCGTTACGCTGAAGTACATTGAAGGTACCGCCACCGACGGTCCCCAACCCACAGATGCCTACTTTGACCGGTTTCACTGTGAACTCCCCATTAAACGACCGGCATGAGGCCGGTCGTGAAAACAGCCACGACCTCAGGTCGCGGCTCGCGATTGAATTACTTGTCGGCCAACGCCAGCTTGGCCACTTGCGCAGCTGGTTGGTAACCTGGAATCACCTGACCGTTCTCCAGCACGATGGCTGGTGTGCCGTTGACGCCGATCGACTGACCCAGCTGGAACTGCTTGCTGACCGGGTTGGCACACTTGGCCGCCTTGATTTCCTTGCCGTCGATCATCTTGTCCAGTGCACCCTTGCGGTCGCTGGAACACCAGACCGCCTGCAACTGCTCATCGCCCGGTGAGCCAAGGCCCTGACGCGGGAAGGCGACATAACGCACTTCAATGCCGCGCTTGTTCAGCTCAGGCACTTCAGCGTGCAACTTGTGGCAGTACGGGCAGGTGGTGTCGGTAAAAACGGTAATGTGCGACTTGGCTTGGCCAACCGCAGGATAAACCACCATTTCTCCGGCTGGAATGCCGTTGATGGTCTTGGCGATTGCCTGGCGCTCGGCTTTCTCGGTCAGATTGACCGGCTTGCCATCCTGGATCTGAAACAGGTAGCCCTGCATGACAAACTGGCCATCGGCACTGGCATAAAGCACACGGCCGCCCTTGAGCTTGACCTCATACAGGCCATTGAGCGGGCTGGCCGCAACGCTCTCCACTGGCACATCCAGCTCAAGCGACTGCAGGGTCTTGCGAATGGTCTGCTCGGCCTCATCGGCAGCCGCGGCAAAGGTACTGACCAACGCCAGTGCGGCGGCGGCAAAAATCTGGGTCACGCGCATGGGAACTCCTGAAGGCGGACAAGGGCTCTGGACAGCCAGACCGTGCTGGAAACACGCGGGGCCATCGCCTGAAAAGCTAAACCGTCCAAGCCTACCACAGAAGCCGCGCCACTCCGACTGTGTACGACATATGCCCTCAACCCCGCGGGTGATGCTGTGCATGCAGTTCCTGCAAGCGTGCCCTGGCCACGTGGGTATAGATTTGCGTGGTCGACAGGTCGCTGTGCCCCAACAGCATCTGCACTACGCGCAGGTCTGCGCCGTGATTGAGCAAATGGGTGGCAAACGCATGGCGCAAGGTATGCGGTGACAATGCCTTGTCGATCCCGGCGACCAGCGCCTGGTGCTTGATCCGATGCCAGAACGTCTGACGAGTCATCTGCTCGCCGCGCTGACTCGGAAACAGCACATCGCTAGGACGTTCACCCAGCAGCTCATTGCGGCCGTTACGCAAAAACCGCTCGACCCACACCACCGCCTCCTCCCCCATCGGCACCAGGCGCTCCTTGCTGCCCTTGCCCATCACCCGCAATACCCCTTGGCGCAGGTTGACCTGGTCAAGGGTCAGGCTGACCAGCTCGGTCACCCGCAAACCACAGGCATACAGCACTTCGAGCATGGCACGGTCACGCTGGCCAATAGGCTGGCTGAGGTCGGGGGCCTTCAGCAGGGCTTCGACATCAGCTTCCGATAGCGACTTGGGCAACGGCCTGCCCAACTGTGGCATCTCCACCAACAATGTAGGGTCGGTAGCAATCAGCTTCTCCCGCAATAGGTAACGGTAGAAGCCACGCAAGCCCGATAGAAACCGCGCTGTCGAACGCGGCTTGTAAGCCTGATCGAGGCGCCAGGCCAAATGATCGAGAATCAACTCTCGGCCAGCATCAGGCAACGCAATGCCTTTTTCCTGAAGCCAGCCGTTAAACAAGGCCAGGTCGCTTCGATAGGACTCACGGGTATTGTCGGCCAGGCCCTTTTCCAACCACAGGGCATCGAGGAACTGGTCAATCAGCGGGTGTTCTAGAGCGGGCATGTGAACTCAATGGCAGGCAAACGAAACAACGTAATGCCGTTAGTCTTCCATAACACTGCCAGCCTGGGAAACCCGAATAAACAAACGCTGCACGCGTCAGCCTGCACCCCCAGGCTTCAGCTAGAACCCTGGCAGTACTGGAACCGGGCGTTTCTCCTCGTCTATCGCAACAAAGCTGAACAGGCCATGGATAGCCTTTTCACGCCCATCGCAGATCATGCTCTCGACAAAGACTTCAACTTCAACCTTGAGGCTGGTGTTACCCACCTTGACCACACGCCCCACCAACTCAACAATCGAACCCGCCGCGATCGGGTGCTTGAAATCGATACGGTCAGTGGAGACGGTAACCAGCGGCAACCGGCAAAAACGCGTGGCCGCGATGAACGACACTTCATCCATCCAGGCCAGCGCGGTGCCACCGAACAAGGTGTTGTGGTGGTTGGTGGTCGACGGGAATACCGCCTTGGTTACACGGGTCACCGACAATTCGGTACGACGCTCGATTTCCTGCTCTCTACTACTCATCAACATCACATCTTGGAAAAATTTCGGGCAACAAAAAAGCAGCCCGAAGGCTGCTTTTTTCGCATGGCGGCCGCAGCCGCCGGTCAAACTGGACTTAAGCCAGTTTTTCCTTGATGCGAGCGGCTTTACCGGACAGGTCGCGCAGGTAGTACAGCTTGGCTTTACGCACGTCACCACGACGTTTCACGGCCAGGCTGTCGATTTGCGGGCTGTAGGTCTGGAAAGTACGCTCAACGCCAACACCGTTGGAGATCTTGCGAACAGTGAAAGCACTGTTCAGACCACGGTTACGCTTGGCGATAACAACGCCTTCGAAAGCCTGCAGACGAGCGCGATCACCTTCCTTCACTTTCACCTGAACGACGATGGTGTCGCCCGGGGCAAAGGTCGGGATCTCTTTGGTCATCTGCTCAGCTTCGATCTGCTGAATGATTTTGTTGGTCATGCTGTGCTCCTAAGGTAAATCGTCGGATCTACCATCGATACGTTAACTATCGTCCCGCCCGCGGAGATACTCCTCGAGCAGCTTCTTCTCTTCTCCAGAAAGTGAGCGACTTTCCAGAAGATCGGCGCGTCGTTCATAGGTCCGCCCAAGGGACTGCTGTAAACGCCATCGCCGGATGTGTGCATGGTTGCCACTTAGCAACACGTCGGGAACACGCTGATCCGCATACACCTCCGGACGGGTGTAATGCGGGCAATCAAGCAGACCATCGGTGAAGGAGTCTTCCTCCGCCGAGTCCGCATGCCCTAAAGCTCCGGGCAGCAGCCGCGTAACCGCATCGATCAGTACCATCGCCGGCAGCTCGCCGCCAGACAGGACATAGTCACCAATCGACCACTCTTCATCGACATGAGCTTCAATAAAACGCTCGTCAATGCCTTCATAACGACCGGCAATCAGAATCAACGATTCAGACTTGGCCAGGTCTTTAACCGCCGACTGAGTCAGCCTACGGCCTTGTGGCGACAGGTAAATAACCTTCGCCGCCCCCCCGGTTGCCTGCCTGGCATTCACCAAGGCATCTTCCAGAGGCTTGATCTTCATTACCATCCCCGGACCACCGCCAAACGGCCGATCATCCACCGTATGGTGACGATCTGTGGTGTAGTCCCGCGGGTTCCAGCAGGTCAGTTGCAACAACCCCTGTTTCACCGCGCGGCTGGTAATGCCGTACTCACTGATGGCCGAGAACATCTCGGGGAACAACGTGATGACTTCTACGCGCAGGCTCGCCATTGCTTAGAAATCCGCGTCCCAATCCACCCTCATTTCACCTGCACCCAGGTCGATAGCCAGCACGCATTGCTCTGTATAGGGCAACAACCGCTCGCGATCATCCAGGCTGCCAGCACAGGGCTTGACCACCATTACATCGTTCGCGCCGGTCTCCAACAGGTGATCGATCTTCCCGAACAGTTGCCCGAGTTGGTCGATGACTTTCAGACCCACCAGCTGGTACCAGTAGTACTCGCCGTTGGTCAGGTTGGGCAAAAGGCTACGTGAGATGCAAATCTCATAACCGCTCAGAAGACGCGCTTCATCACGATCATCGAGCCCCTTGAGCTTCGCGACCAGGTCCTTTTGAGTGGAACGGCCACTGACCAGCTCTACCTGTTTTACCGAACCGTCACGACGAAGCGTCCAGTCACGGTACGACAACAGGTTTTCAATCGGATCGGTAAAGGAATAAACCTTCACCTCGCCGCGAACGCCGTGAACCGAAAAAATCTTGCCAACAACGATCAGGTCATCAGCACTTTCTGGCGTCGCGTTCATACTGCTCAGGCAGCAGCCTTAGCAGCGTCCTTCAGCAGCTGAGCAACACGCTCAGACGGCTGTGCACCTTGGCTCAGCCAGTAGGTGGCGCGCTCTTGGTTCACGGACAGACGAACTTCACCACCGGCAGCAACCGGGTTGAAGAAGCCAATACGCTCAACGAAACGACCGTCGCGCGCATTGCGGCTGTTGGTCACGGTGAGGTGGTAGAACGGGCGCTTTTTGGAGCCGCCACGGGCAAGACGGATGGTTACCATGTGAACATCATTCCTGTAGTCGGTGCTGCAAATCTGTAATGCACAGCGGGCACGGGTGCCCGAAAGGCCGCATATTCTCAAGGAATATACGGACTTTTGCAAATGCCTTTTTCCGGCGACCCCAGGGGCGCCTTGCAGATTTGCCAGTTGTGCCGCTGCTGACAGCGGCGTTTGTATCCGCCAATGGCGGAACCCAGTGCATCGGTACAGGCCCAACAGGCCCGACCGACGCCTTGAATTTGAGGTTACAGCTTCGGCATGCCGCCGCCTGGCATCATGCCGCCCAGGCCACGCATCATTTTCGCCATACCGCCTTTGGCGGAGAACTTCTTCATCATTTTCTGCATTTGCTTGTGCTGCTTGATCAAGCGACCGATGTCCTGCACCTGGGTACCGGAACCGATGGCGATGCGGCGCTTGCGCGAACCGCTGATCATCTCGGGGTCACGGCGCTCGGCCGGGGTCATCGAGTTGATGATCGCTTCCATCTGCTTGAACTGCTTCTCGGCCGCGCCCTGGGCACTGCCCATCTGCGCCAGGTTGACCCCACCGATGCTTGGCAGCTTGTCCATCAGGCCGCCGAGGCCGCCCATGTTCTTCATTTGCTGAAGCTGGTCACGGAAGTCTTCGAGGTCGAAGCCCTTGCCCTTCTTCAGCTTCTTGGCCAGCTTGTCGGCCTTTTCCTTGTCGAGGGTCTGCTCGGCCTGCTCGATCAGGCTGAGCACGTCACCCATACCCAGGATTCGCGAGGCGATACGGTCTGGGTGGAAGGGCTCGAGGGCTTCGGTCTTCTCGCCCATACCGATGAATTTGATCGGCTTGCCGGTAATCGCACGCACCGACAGTGCAGCACCACCACGGGCATCGCCGTCGACCTTGGTCAGCACCACACCGGTCAGGGGCAGCGCATCACCGAAGGCCTTGGCCGTGTTCGCCGCATCCTGACCGGTCATGGCATCAACCACGAACAGGGTCTCGATCGGCTTGACCGCGGCGTGCAGCTGCTTGATCTCGGCCATCATCTCGGCGTCGACGTGCAGGCGACCGGCGGTATCGACGATCACCACGTCGATGAACTTCAGCTTGGCTTCGCGAATTGCCGCTTCAGCGATAGCTACCGGCTTCTGGCTGATATCCGACGGAAAGAACGTCACGCCGATATCGTTGGCCAGGGTTTCCAGCTGCTTGATTGCCGCAGGACGGTAGACGTCGGCAGACACCACCATCACGGTCTTTTTCTTGCGCTCTTTAAGGAAGCGCGCCAGCTTGCCGGCGGTGGTGGTTTTACCCGCACCCTGCAAGCCGGCCATCAGGACTACGGCAGGTGGAGCGGCATTGAGCGCCAGGTCTTCGTTGGCCGCACCCATCAGGCCTTCAAGCTCGGCCTGGACGATCTTCACGAACGCCTGGCCTGGTGTCAGGCTGCGCGACACTTCAGTGCCGACCGCACGCTCCTTGACCTTGTTGACGAAATCCTTGACCACCGGCAGGGCGACGTCGGCCTCGAGCAACGCCATGCGCACTTCACGCAGGGTGTCTTTGATGTTGTCTTCGGTCAGTTTGGCTTTGCCGGTGACATGGCGCAGCGTCTGTGACAGACGGTCGGTCAAGTTTTCAAACATGGGGATCCTTTCAGGCTCTGTTGAACCGAGGTTTATCAGCTGCCTCTGGCGCGCTCGGCCAGCCTAGGGCGAAGGCAGGCCGACGATTATAACGAAGACTGAGCACTAAGCACACCAGGCCGTCGGCTTGCAGTCTTCCTTGGTGCACGCGTTCTATGCCAAACTCAGTTTCTTTCGGGCTTGCCTAACAGGACTTATGCTCCCCTTGTCACCCAGTCTGCTACCCAATCTGATCGCCGCCTGCCTCTACGCCGCCGCGACCCTCTATCACGGTACACGCCTCGCACAGGGCACCAAGGCCAACAAACGCCTGCTCAGCCTGCTAGGCTGCTTTGCCGTTGCCGCACAAGGCACCGCACTGTACTGCCAACTGCTGACGCCGCTGGGCTTGAGCCTGGACTTTTTCAGTGCCGCCAGCCTGATCGCGACGGCGGTGATCACCTTGACGCTGGTCGCCTGCCTGCGCATCCCGGTGGAAAACCTGCTGGTATTACTGTTCCCACTCGGGCTGGTCACCGCCTTGAGTGCGCAGTTCGCACCTGCCGGCACGCCGCCGCTGATCAATGAAGAACCAGGCATCCTTGCGCATATCCTGCTGTCGATCCTGGCCTACGGCATGTTCACCATCGCCGTATTCCAGGCACTGCTGCTACTGCTGCAGGACCACCAGCTCAAGCACAAGCACCCTTCTGGCCTGATCAAGAACTTCCCACCCCTCCAAACCATGGAAAGCCTGCTGTTTGGCTTTCTCTGGGCCGGCTGGGGGCTGCTGTCGCTCTCGCTGATCTCCGGCTGGCTGTTCGTCGAGAACCTCTTTGCCCAACACCTGGTGCATAAAACGCTACTGGCCTGCCTGGCCTGGATCGTGTTCAGCGTGCTGCTCTGGGGACGCAACCGCCTTGGCTGGCGCGGGCACAAGGCGATCCGCTGGACCCTGGCCGGTTTCTGCCTGCTGATGCTGGCCTATTTCGGCAGCAAGCTGGTACGCGAATTCATCCTGCATATCTGACAGGCCGCCACCTATGGACAACCTGCCACTAGGCCCTCTGCTCGGCGCACTGGCGCTGGCACTGATATGGTCGGCACTCTTCGCCACAGTGGACGCGGCCCGACAGCAGATGCTGCAGCGGCGCAACGGTCAGCAAGGCGAGCGACCCCTCCTGGAATTGCCCTTGTCCGCCCTGATCCTCTGCGCCAGCCTCGGCAAACTGCTGGTGTTTGCCCTGGCCGTGCAGCTTGGCCTGCGCTGCATGGGCGATACCGGCTTCTGGGCAGGCGCCGCAGCCGCAGCCGCAGCCCTGCTGGTGTTCGCCGAGTACATGCCTCGCCGGCTGGCGCGACGCTGCCCAGAGGCAATCGTTGGCCTCGGCAACAGCCTGCTCAAGTACCCACTGCACGCCATTCAACCACTGGCCTGCCTGTTCGATGGTATTGCCCGCCTGCTGATACGCCCCTTTGCCCTGAAGGCCAATACGGTCAGCCAGCACGACAACAGCGAGCAGGATACGCACAGCGAGCAGGACGCCGCACTGGACCACAGCCACCACAAAGCCCCGCTGCTCCATAGCCTGCAGACCCTGGACAAGGTGACG
Source organism: Pseudomonas sp. TE3910 (assembly GCF_056279025.1). NCBI lineage: Bacteria > Pseudomonadati > Pseudomonadota > Gammaproteobacteria > Pseudomonadales > Pseudomonadaceae > Pseudomonas > Pseudomonas sp. TE3910. The sequence goes on along the minus strand of NZ_JBWBQN010000001.1, from coordinate 4,466,654 downwards.
GTCAACGACATCCTGGTGCCGCGCAACGACGTGGACGGCATTAACCTGGATGATCCGATCGAAACCATCATCGAACAGCTGATCATCAGCCGCCACACGCGCCTGCCGGTGTTCCACAGCGACATCAACCAGGTCGAAGCAGTACTCAACACCCGGCAGATCAGCCACCTGCTCCCCAAGGGCGAACTGACCAAGGAAATCTTGCTGGCAACCTGCTACGAACCGTACTTCGTCCCCGAAAGCACGCCCCTGCAGTTGCAGTTGCTGAATTTCCACAAACAGCAGCGCCGCCTCGGCGTGGTGGTCGACGAATATGGTGAAGTGCTGGGCATCGTCACCCTGGAGGACATCCTCGAAGAGATCGTCGGCGAGTTTGAGGATGAACACAGCCTGGACAACCCGCATATCCATCCGCAGGCCGACGGCCGTTTTGTCATCGAAGGCGCTGCTTCGTTGCGCGAACTGAACCGCTGCCTCGGCTGGCACCTGCCCAGCGATGGGCCCAAAACGCTCAACGGGCTGGTTACCGAGGCCCTGGAAAGCATCCCCGAAAGCGCTGTATGCCTGAAAATAGGCCGATATCGCATGGAAATCCTCGAAACCGAGGACAATTGCGCCAGTCGCGTGCTGGTCTGGACAGTAACCCGTTAGCTATACTCGATGCACGCTTACCCAGCCCAGCCGTAACGCCCGCTACCCGCATCCGGCGAATCTCGGCCAGTCAGCCTGACTGAACATTGCGCGCTTTACCGGCAGCGGCTCAAACCCCGACCCACTGCTCGCGCCCGCCCCCATCCCCAGAGGGCGCATGTTCATTGGCACCTCAATAACGCATAACTAAAACAGCTTCGACGCCTGCGAGTACTCGCCTTGCATTGCGCACACTCGCCGGCCCATGGAGCACTTGACTGTCAGGGATCATTGAATGACAACCACCCACACCTACGACGGCACAACCGCAGCCGCCCCAGGCAACTCGCCCGCACGCGTCGCGACCGCGAGCTTTATCGGCACCGCCATCGAGTTCTACGATTTTTACGTCTATGCCACCGCCGCTGCATTGGTCATCGGCCCGGTATTCTTTCCCCAGACCTCCAGCACCGCGCAGATGCTTTCGGCCTTCCTGACGTTTGGTATCGCGTTTCTGGCACGCCCCCTGGGTTCGGCGCTGTTCGGCCACTTCGGTGACCGCATCGGGCGCAAGTCGACCCTGGTCGCCTCGTTACTGCTGATGGGCGTCTGCACCACACTGATCGGCGTACTGCCCGGCTACGACAGCATCGGAGCCTGGGCACCGGTCCTGCTCTGCGTGCTGCGCTTCGGCCAAGGCCTTGGCCTGGGCGGGGAATGGGGCGGGGCGGCATTGCTGGCCACCGAGAATGCGCCAAAGGGCAAACGCGCCTGGTTTGGCATGTTCCCTCAACTAGGACCATCGATAGGCTTCCTGGCGGCCAATGGCCTGTTCCTGACCCTGGCCTTGCTGCTGACCGATGAACAATTCCGTAGCTGGGGCTGGCGCATTCCGTTCCTGCTCAGCGCCGCACTGGTCATTGTCGGCCTCTACGTGCGCCTGCAACTGGAAGAAACCCCGGTATTCGCCAAGGCAGTCGCTCGCCACGAACGCGTCAAAATGCCCGTCATAGAGCTGTTCTCCCAGTATTGGGCGCCCATGCTGCTGGGTGCTGCGGCCATGGTGGTGTGCTATGCCCTGTTCTACATTTCCACCGTATTCTCACTGAGCTATGGCGTATCGACGCTTGGCTATAGCCGCGAGAGCTTCCTGGGCATGCTGTGCTTCGCCGTGCTGTTCATGGCCCTGGCCACGCCACTGTCGGCCTGGCTCAGCGACCGTTACGGCCGCAAGCCTGTGCTGATTGGCGGTGGCATTCTGGCCATCCTGTCGGGTTTCACCATGGAGCCCTTGCTGACTCAGGGTTCGACCACTGGTGTAGCCCTGTTCCTGGCTATCGAGCTGTTTCTGATGGGCGTGACATTTGCGCCGATGGGCGCGCTGCTACCAGAGCTGTTCCCGACCCATGTGCGCTACACCGGGGCTTCGGCAGCCTATAACCTAGGTGGCATCGTCGGCGCATCGGCAGCACCGTTCTTTGCCCAGAAACTGGTGAGCATGGGGGGCTTGAGCTGGGTGGGAGGCTATGTTTCGGCGGCGGCTCTGCTGAGCCTGATTGCCGTGCTGTGCCTGAAAGAAACGCGACATTCGGAGCTTTAAGCGCTGCACTGCAGCTCATCGCTAGCAAGCCTGCCTCCAGCAGGAGTCAGGCTTGCTAGCGAGGGTGCTTAAACCTTACAACTCAACCTTGACCGCTTGCGAAGCGCGGGTCGCCTTGGCCCGGGCGGCCTCGATCGACTCGTCACGCGCCAGACACACACCCATGCGGCGCTGACCATTCACCTCCGGTTTGCCAAACAGACGCAGCGCGGTATCCGGCTCGCTCAGCGCGGCGCCCAGATTGGCAAATGCGGTCTGCTGCGACTGCCCCTCAACCAGAATGACCGCCGACGCCGACGGGCCAAACTGACGAATCAACGGGATTGGCAGGCCAAGAATGGCACGCGCATGCAGGGCGAACTGCGACAGGTCCTGGGAAATCAGGGTAACCAGACCGGTATCATGCGGGCGCGGCGATACTTCGCTGAACCACACTTGATCGCCTTTGACGAACAGCTCGACACCGAACAGGCCACGCCCGCCCAGGGCCTCAGTGACGGCCTTGGCTACGCGCTCAGACTCAGCCAGCGCCACCGGGCTCATTGCCTGCGGCTGCCAGGACTCTTGATAATCGCCCTTTTCCTGACGATGGCCGACAGGTGCGCAGAACGTCGTACCGCCAATGTGTCGCACGGTCAGCAAGGTGATTTCGTAGTCGAAGTCAATGAAGCCCTCGATGATCACCCGCCCCTTGCCGGCACGACCGCCCTCTTGAGCATAGTCCCAGGCCTTCTGCAGGTCATCGGCGCTCTTGAGCAGGCTTTGACCCTTGCCCGAAGAGCTCATCACCGGCTTGACCACGCACGGGAAGCCCAGGTCTTCAACAGCCTTGCGATAGTCTTCGAAGGTGTCGGCAAAATGATACGGCGAGGTCGGCAGATCGAGCTCTTCAGCGGCCAGACGACGGATGCCTTCACGGTTCATGGTCAATTGCGCAGCACGGGCTGTCGGCACCACGGTAAAGCCTTCAGCTTCCAGCTCGACCAGGGTCGCGGTGGCAATGGCTTCAATTTCCGGAACGATGTAGTGCGGCTTCTCGGCCTCGATCACAGCGCGCAGGGCAACACCATCAAGCATGTTGATCACATGACTACGGTGCGCCACCTGCATGGCCGGCGCATCGGCGTAACGGTCCACGGCAATCACTTCAACACCCAGGCGTTGCAGCTCGATTACCACTTCCTTGCCCAGCTCACCGCAGCCACACAGCAGTACGCGGGTCGCGGTCGGCGACAATGGGGTTCCGATACGGGTCATCTCAGGTCCTCAAAAGGAAGGAGTCCAGGGCCGCCCCGCGCTCGGTGCAACCCGGTAATAGGGGGCACATTTTACATGAACCGGGCATCTAAGCCTCAGCTGGCGTAGGCGTTTTTCCGCGCGCGCCAGGCCATCGCCAGCCAGACCACCGTCACACCGGCAAATTTGGAGCCCAATGCAGTACCGACTACCGCAGGCGTCAGCGCACCGATCATGCCGAAGAAGATAAAGGTGTCCAGCGGAATGCTCAGCGCCGAGCTGAGCCAGAGGCGGTCATGCAAGGGCCGCTTGGTGATACTGAAGACCAGCCAGTCGATGCACTCGGAGACCGCAAAGGCCGTGGCGCTGGCCAGGGCGATGGCCGGTTCGGAGGTGAGGTAGGACAGTACCAGCGCTGCCAGCATGGCGATCAGTGCGCCATGCCCAAAGCGGGTTTGCACCATATCGCGCAGGATAAACACCAGACCACCCCAGGCAGACCAGATGATGTCCAGGTGCGGGGCGCTGGAAAAGGCGTAGTTGATCAGCACGACACTGCTGATGTAAGCAATCAGAAAGAACATAGGGGCAACCGAAGGGCAAGCCGCACAGAATACTTGACCGCCCCGGTAAGGCTCAAGCCGATGGCTGGGCCGTCGACAGTATCAAACCCGCAGCCAGTGCGCGCTCGTGGCACAACAGCAGCACCTCACGCCGCTCACTGTTGTCCATGCGCCCCCAGCGCGTGATTTCACTGGCGGTACGCTGACAACCGGTACAGATATCCTGCTCGTCCAGTGCGCACACGTTGACACAAGGTGACGCCACCGGGCGCTCCGGGCTGACCATCATGCCTCCTGCTCAGCCAGATCACGGGCATAACGCTGTGCGTTGTGAACGTAGTGGGCCGCGCTGGCTTCAAGCATTTTCATCTGTGCTTCTGTCAGCTCGCGCACGACCTTGCCCGGCGAGCCCATGACCAAGGAGCCATCGGGGATCTCCTTGCCTTCGGGAATCAGTGCATTGGCGCCGATAATACAGTGCTTGCCGATACGCACGCCGTTGAGGATTACTGCGTTGATGCCGATCAGGCTGTAGTCACCCACCGTGCAGCCATGGAGCATGGCATTGTGACCAATCGTCACGCCCTTGCCGATGGTCAGCGGCGAACCCATGTCGGTGTGCATCACCGTACCGTCCTGAACGTTGCTGTTCTCGCCAATGTCGATCAGCTCGTTGTCACCACGCAGTACCGCACCGAACCAGACACTGGCGCCCGCCTGCAGGCGCACCTTGCCAATCAGCGTGGCAGTGGGCGCAGCCCAGCTCTGCGGATGAGCTTCGACCCGCAGGTCGCCCAGACGGTATTTCATGCGTGGTTCCTCACGATTGGATCATGGCGGGTGAGCCCGCTCAGATTGGAATGAAACGCTCTGGCGGCTTGTGCAAGCAGATGCCGGCATCGTAAACCAGATTGACCAGCTCGACGATCATGATCGCCGACAACCCCCAGATCTTGTATTCGCCGAATCGGTAGCTGGGCACATACCAACTGCGCCCCTGATAGTCGATGCGGTGCGTATGGTCGCGCGGGTCCTGACGAAAGAACGCCAGCGGCACAGTAAACACAGCGGCAATTTCAGCATCGTTGGCGCGGTACTCGACATAGTCGGGAATCACCCCGACAAAGGGCGTGACGCGCAAGCCGTGCAGGGAAATCAGTGGGCTTAACGGGCCGATGACCTCCACCAGGCCCGGCGGCAGGCCAATCTCCTCCTCGGCCTCGCGCAAGGCGGTGAAGATCAGGTCGGGGTCTTCCGGGTCGCGTCGACCACCCGGGAAGGCTACTTCACCACCATGGGTGGAAAGCCCCTTGGCGCGCAAGGTGAGCACCAGCTCAGGCTCGTCGCTGCGCGTGATGGGCAATAACACGGCGGCCTCGGGAAAACGTCGATCCGTCTCCAGGGTACTCGGTGTATGACTACTCACTCGGCGAAGTAACTCGTCCAGCATGGTCTCTCTCAACTCAAGGACTCTCCTCATCATGCACCAAATGCACCGCCCTGCCCAACCCCCTGCGGCAAACCCGCTTGCGGGCCTGCCGACACTGGCGCGAAGATAGGCCTAACCATCAGGATAATCCGATCATGAATTTCTGCAGCGCCTGCGGCAAACCGGTCATTCAGTGCATCCCCGAAGGCGACAGCCGCCTGCGCTATGTGTGCGAGCATTGCCAGACCGTTCATTACCAGAACCCGAACATCGTCGCCGGCGTTCTGCCAATCTGGGGCAGCCAGATACTGCTGTGCCGCCGCGCCATCGAACCCCGACGCGGCTACTGGACCCTGCCGGCTGGTTTCATGGAGAACGGTGAGACCATCGAACAGGCCGCTCGCCGCGAGACCATCGAAGAGGCCTGCGCGCGACTTGGCCCAATGAGCCTGTACCAACTGTTCGACCTGCCGCACATCAACCAGGTACACGTGTTCTTCCGCGCCGAACTGAGCGATCTGAATTTCGCCATTGGCGAGGAAAGCCTGGAAGTACGGCTGTTTGAAAAAAGCGAAATACCTTGGGATGAGCTGGCTTTCCGCACCATCAGTCGTACCCTAGAATGCTATTATCGTGACCTCGTCGAGCAGCGCTTCCCGGTCGGTAACGAATGCCTACCCCCCCTGTTCGGCCCGTCATTCACGACTTAGATCTGGCTACTTATCAGGGATATTGTTTCATGCGTTGGTTGCTTGCCCTCTTCTGCCTCACAGTGGCCTCGGTATCTCAGGCGGCCTTCACCGAAACCATCGTGACCAAGCCGGTCTCACAGCAACGCACAGTCGACAAAGTGCTGGTCATCAAATCAGCCCGTCAACTGCAACTGATCAGCGCTGGCGAACCATTCAAGAGCTACCGCATCTCCCTGGGCAAGCAGCCCAACGGCCCGAAACAGCGCGAAGGTGACAAACGCACCCCGGAAGGCCTGTACTGGCTTGACTGGCGCAAGGTTAGCGATCGCTACAACCTGGCCATGCATGTCTCCTACCCGAACGTCAGCGATGCCGCCCGAGCGCGCCGCGAAGGTGTCGAGCCTGGCGGCATGATCATGATCCACGGTACCCCGCTCAATGACGAGTACCCGGAGTGGTACTTCCATACCCTGGACTGGACCGAAGGCTGTATCGCCATGAAGAACGCTGACATGCGCGAAGTCTGGAGCCTGGTCAAGGACGGCACCCTGATCGAGATCCGCCCCTGAGGCAGCAAGAGCAGTAAACTGAACCCATAAAAAAACGCCGCGATCGGTATCGATCGCGGCGTTTTTATTGAACCCCTCAAAAGTTGGCGAGCTGCCAGACTTCATAGGCTGGGGTTTCATACGGATGGCTCTGCTTCAGAGCAGTGACGACCGATTCAATCAACGCGTCGGCCACCACCAACTCTACCCGCCACTCTTCCACCTGCTCAACCACACCCGCCTGCCCAATGAACGGCTGGCTGCCGTCCAGTGGGCGAAACTGGCCCTGGCCAAGTACCTGCCAGGCGCAGCAGTCATAGTCACCGATTCGGCCGCCACCGGCGGCGAATACGGCAGCCTTGACCACCTCTAGATGGCTAGGCGGTACGAAGAAGGCGAGCTTGTACATCCGGCTTAGTTCACCCACACGCGCGCGTTGCGGAACATCCGCATCCACGCACCGTCTTCGCTCCACTCGTCCGGCTTCCAGGAGTTCTGTACGGCACGGAAGACCCGCTCAGGGTGCGGCATCATGATGGTGACGCGACCGTCGCGGCTGGTCAGGCCAGTGATACCGCGCGGCGAACCGTTAGGGTTGGCCGGGTAAGCTTCGGTAACCTTGCCATGGTTGTCGACAAAACGCAGCGCCACGCAGCCGGACAGGTCTGCTTCAAGCAGCGCCTCAGGGCTCTGGAACTCGGCATGACCTTCACCGTGAGCGATGGCGATCGGCATGCGCGAACCGGCCATGCCCTGCAGGAAGATCGAGTTCGACTCCTGAACCTGAACCATGGCCACACGGGCCTCGAACTGCTCGGAACGGTTACGCACGAAGTGCGGCCAGAGCTCGCTGCCCGGAATCAGCTCGTGCAGGTTGGAGAGCATCTGGCAACCGTTGCAGACACCCAGGGTGAAGCTGTCGATTCGCTCGAAGAAGCCTTGGAAGGCATCACGGGCACGGCTGTTGAACAGGGCCGACTTGGCCCAGCCTTCACCGGCACCCAGCACGTCACCATAAGAGAAGCCACCACAGGCGACCAGCCCCTTGAAGTCGTTCAGGTCAACGCGACCAGCGAGGATATCGCTCATGTGCACGTCGATGGCATTGAAGCCGGCGCGGTCGAACGCAGCGGCCATTTCCACCTGGCCGTTGACACCCTGCTCACGCAGTACAGCCACTTGCGGACGAATACCGGTCTTGATGTTAGGCGCCGCGACATCCTGGTTGACGTCAAAGCCCAGCTTGGCGTTCAAGCCTGGATTGTCTTCTTCCAGCAGGGCATTGAACTCCTGATCGGCACAGTCAGCGTTATCACGCAGACGCTGGATCCGGTAGCTGGTTTCCGCCCAGGTGCGCTGCAACACACTGCGCTCACCGTCGAACAGCACTTCGCCGTTCAGGCTGATCTGCACTTCGGCGCTGTTGATCGGTTGACCGATCACGGCAACACAGTCCTCACCAAGGCCTGCGGCGCTGAACTGTGCCAGTACCTCTGCCGTAGCGTCCTGACGCACCTGGATGACCGCACCCAACTCTTCGTTGAAAAGAATCGCCGCGACCTTCTCACGCTTGCTGGTCAGGGTGTCGAGCTCCAGGCTCAGGCCACAGTGACCGGCAAAGGCCATTTCCAGTGCGCTGACCAGCAGACCACCATCGGAACGGTCGTGGTAGGCCAACAGATGACCGTCAGCGTTCAGGCCCTGGATCACGGCGAAGAAGGCTTTCAGGTCTTCGGCATCGTCGACGTCCGGCGCCTGGCTACCCAGCTTGCCGTGGGTCTGTGCCAGGATCGAGGCACCCATGCGGTTCTGGCCACGGCCGAGGTCGATCAGGATCAGATCGGTCTCGCCCTTGTCCATGCGCAGCTCTGGGGTGAGGGTCTTGCGAATGTCAGTCACGGGCGCAAAACCGGTGACAACCAGCGACAGCGGCGAGGTAACGCTCTTCTCCTCGCCCTCTTCGCTCCAGCGGGTCTTCATGGACATGGAGTCCTTGCCCACCGGAATGGTCAGGCCCAGCTCTGGGCACAGCTCCATACCAACGGCCTTGACGGTGTCATACAGACGCGCATCTTCACCCGGGTGACCTGCGGCGGACATCCAGTTGGCCGACAGTTTGATGTCGGACAGCTTGCCGATCCGCGAGGCAGCCATGTTGGTCAGGGTCTCGCCAATCGCCATGCGACCGGACGCCGGGGCATCGAGCAGGGCCAGCGGGGTACGCTCACCCATGGCCATCGCTTCACCGGTGTAGACATCGAAACTGGTGGCGGTGACAGCGACATCGGCCACGGGCACTTGCCACGGGCCGACCATCTGGTCGCGAGCAACCAGCCCCGTGATGGTGCGGTCGCCGATGGTGATCAGGAAGCTCTTGCTGGCCACCGCAGGGTGACGCAATACGCGATCAATGGAGTCATCCAGCGCCAGTGCGCTTGGATCGAAATCATCGCCCAGTTCCGCTTCACGGGTCACCGAACGGTGCATTTTTGGCGGCTTGCCCAGCAGCACGTCCAGTGGCATATCCACCGGATTGTTGCCGAAATGGCTGTCGGTAACGGTCAGATGCGGTTCGGCAGTGGCCTCGCCAACCACCGCGAACGGGCAGCGCTCACGCTCACAGATAGCCTTGAAACGCTCGAAATCGGCCGCATCGACCGAGAGCACATAACGCTCTTGGGATTCGTTGCTCCAGATTTCCAGCGGTGCCATGCCTGGTTCGTCGTTCGGCACGTTGCGCAGTTCGAAACGACCGCCGCGACCGGCGTCGTTAACCAACTCAGGGAAAGCGTTGGACAGGCCGCCCGCACCGACGTCGTGAATGAACTTGATCGGGTTGTTGTCGCCCAGTTGCCAGCAGCGGTCGATCACTTCCTGGCAACGACGCTCCATTTCAGGGTTTTCGCGCTGAACGGAAGCGAAATCCAGGTCAGCCGAGCTGGAACCGGTCGCCATCGACGAAGCGGCACCACCACCCAGGCCGATCAGCATGGCCGGGCCACCCAGCACGATCAGTTTGCCGCCGACGCTGATTTCGCCCTTCTGCACGTGATCTTCACGGATGTTGCCCATACCACCGGCCAGCATGATCGGCTTGTGGTAGCCACGGACTTCATCACCGTGCGGGGTCGTGATCGACTGCTCGAAGGTACGGAAGTAGCCGGTCAGGGCTGGACGACCGAATTCGTTGTTGAACGCCGCACCACCCAGTGGGCCTTCAATCATGATGTCCAGCGCGTTGACGATGCGCTCAGGCTTGCCGTAAGGCTTTTCCCAAGGCTGTTCGAAACCGGGGATGCGCAGGTTGGAAACGGTGAAACCGGTCAGGCCCGCTTTCGGCTTGGCACCACGGCCGGTAGCGCCTTCGTCGCGAATCTCGCCACCGGAGCCGGTAGAAGCACCCGGGAACGGCGCAATAGCGGTCGGGTGGTTGTGGGTCTCGACCTTCATCAGGATGTGGACCGGCTCCTGCACCGCGCCGTACTGGCGGGTTTCAGGGTTCGGGAAGAAACGACCAGCCACGGAACCTACGATCACCGAGGCGTTGTCCTTGTAAGCAGACAACACGCCTTCGCTGTGCAGTTGGTAGGTGTTCTTGATCATGCCGAACAGGCTTTTTTCCTGGCTTTCGCCATCGATATCCCAGCTGGCATTGAAGATCTTGTGCCGGCAATGCTCGGAGTTGGCCTGGGCGAACATCATCAGTTCGATATCGTGTGGATTGCGCTTCAAGCCCAGGAAGGCATTGACCAGGTAATCGATCTCATCGTCAGCCAAGGCCAGACCCAACTCGACGTTGGCCTTTTCCAGTGCGGCGCGGCCACCGGCCAGTACATCGACCGCCGTCAACGGCTTGGGTTGTGCGTGACTGAACAGGCCCGCGGCATCTTCCAGCTTGCTCAGCACCAGCTGAGTCATGCGGTCGTGCAGCACGTCGGCAACAGCAACGACATCAGCCTCGCTCAGCTCACCGCTGACATAGAAGGCGATACCCCGCTCCAGGCGCTGGATATTAGTCAGGCCACAGTTGTGGGCGATGTCGCTGGCCTTGCTCGACCAGGGCGAAATGGTGCCGAAACGTGGCACTACCAGAAACAGGCGGCCAGTGGGCTCCTGAACCGGTACGCTAGGGCCGTACTTGAGCAGACGTGCAAGCACCTGCTGTTGATCGGCGGTCAGATCACCGTCAACCTCGGCGAAATGAGCGAATTCAGCATACAAACCACTAACAGCGGGGACTTTCTGGCTCAGTTGCTCGATTAACTTACCGTGGCGAAAGGCAGAAAGGGCAGGAGCGCCGCGCAGGATCAACATCGTCGGGACAGCCTCAGGAAGGGGGTGTGCTTAGAGGCCGTGCATTGTAGCCTAAACCGGCGCGTCAGGCACTCGAAACGCTGCATCCACCCCTGCCCGAATATCGGTATCTGCTGACGGCCTACAACAGCGCCACCTCTTAAATTGAAAAAGACGGTAAAAACCCTACGTTTTGCGCGTACATTTTTGCCCATCGCTAACAGACAAGCCACCCATTGTCGAGATATGGCTGGGCCTGACCTTTGCGTATACTGCACGTTATGTTTGCCCAGACTGCTTTGCGCCAGCGTTGCGCCAAATGGCTCATCGCAACCGGACTCTTACTGCTGCTCGGTGCCTGCGTTGAAAAACCCAGCACACTCGAGCGAGTCAAAGAGGATGGCGTGCTGCGCGTGGTTACCCGCAACAGCCCGGCCACCTACTTCCAGGACCGCAACGGCGAAACCGGCTTCGAGTACGAACTGGTCAAGCGCTTTGCCGACGATCTGGGGGTAGAGCTGAAGATCGAAACCGCTGACAACCTTGACGACCTGTTCGGACAACTGGGCAAACCACAAGGCCCGGTTCTGGCGGCCGCCGGCCTGGTCAGCAGCGAGCAGCGCAAACAACAGGTGCGCTTTTCCCACCCCTACCTGGAAGTCACGCCCCAGATCATTTATCGCAACGGCCGCTCACGCCCTACCGACGTCACCGACCTGGTCGGCAAGCGCATCATGGTGCTCAAGGGCAGCTCCCATGCCGAGCAGTTGGCGGAACTGAAGAAACAGTACCCCAAGCTCAGCTACGAAGAGTCCGAGGCGGTCGAAGTGGTCGACCTGCTGCGCATGGTCGACGAAGGCCAGATCGACCTGACCCTGGTCGACTCCAACGAATTGGCAATGAACCAGGTTTACTTCCCCAACGTACGGGTAGCGTTTGATCTGGGGGATGCCCGCGACCAGCGCTGGGCCGTCGCCGCTGGCGACGACAACAGCCTGCTCAACGAAATCAACACCTTCCTCGACAAGGCCCAAAAGAACGGCACCCTGCAACGCCTGAAAGACCGCTATTACGGCCATGTCGATGTACTTGGCTACGTCGGCGCGTATACCTTCGCCCAACACCTGCAGCAACGCTTGCCACGCTTCGAGAAGCATTTCCAGGCCACGGCCAAGAAAGAAAAGGTTGATTGGCGCCTGCTGGCGGCCATCGGCTACCAAGAGTCGATGTGGCAGGCAGAGGTCACCTCCAAGACCGGCGTTCGCGGACTGATGATGCTCACCCAACGCACGGCCCAGGCCATGGGCGTCTCCAATCGACTGGACCCCAAGCAGAGCATCAGCGGTGGCGCCAAGTACTTCATGCACGTCAAGAACGAGCTGGACGACAAGATCGAAGAGCCGGACCGTACCTGGTTCGCATTGGCGGCCTACAACGTGGGCAGCGGCCACCTGGACGACGCACGCAAACTGGCGGCCCGGGAAGGCCTGAACCCGAACAAGTGGCTGGATGTAAAGAAAATGCTGCCACGCCTGTCGCAAAAGCAGTGGTACAGCAAAACCCGGTATGGCTACGCCCGCGGCGGCGAACCCGTGCACTTCGTGGCCAACATCCGTCGCTACTACGACATCCTGACCTGGGTTACGCAGCCACAGCTTGAGGGCAATCAGGTGGCCGAAGGCAACCTGCATGTGCCGGGGGTCAACAAGACCAAACCACCTGAGCAGCCATCGTCCCTCTGAGCCCCGCTGTCAGTCATCGCGCACTTTCCAGCGGCATGCCCGCTCAGGATCGCGCACGCCGCGCCTTGAAGAACTCAGTGAGAATACTGCCGCATTCTTCGGCCAATACCCCGCCTTCAAACAGCACGCGGTGATTGAGAAAACCCTGGGTAAAAAACTGCCCCTGGCTCTGCACCACCCCGGCTTTAGGCTCCAGCGCCCCGTACACCACACGGGCAATACGCGAATGGACGATCAGCCCTGCGCACATGCTGCACGGCTCCAGCGTCACGTAGAGGGTGCTGCCCGGCAAGCGGTAGTTACTGGCAGCCTGCGCAGCCGCACGAATGGCGACCATCTCGGCATGCGCGCTGGGATCACTGCCACTGATCGGGCAATTGAACCCCCGACCAATGACCTCACCATGCTGCACCAGCACCGCACCCACCGGCACTTCACCCAAGGCCGCGCCTTGGGCCGCAAGGTCCAGGGCCATCTGCATGAAAACCTGATCGCGACTGCGATCAATGATCTGGGGCTGGCGCATCATGCCACCTCGATTGCAGCCATCAGGCCGGTTTCCATGTGATCGATGACATGACAGTGGAACATCCAGGTTCCCGGGTTATCGGCAACCAAGGCGACCTGGGCGCGTTCGTTCTTGCCCAACAGGTAGGTGTCGGTGAAGTACGGCTCGATTTTGCGTCGGTTCGACCCAATCACCTTGAAGGACATGCCATGCAGGTGAACAGGGTGCTGATACTGGGTCATGTTCTTCAGCTCGAAGATGTAGCTCTTGCCCTTCTTCAGCGTAGCAATCGGGCGATCAGAGCAGGTCTTGTCCGTGATGTCCCAGGCAACACCATTGATCTGCCACAGGCTTGGCGGTCGATTCTCGGTATTCACCGACACCGAACCTGCCCACTCAAAATTGAAGTGGAGCTTCTCGGCATTGGCCAGATCCGGCTCGGCCACCGGGTTGGCCGGCAGCGCTGGCGGCCAGTCACTCGGCGTGTCATTGCTGGCGACCGAGCGCAAGGTACCCAAGCGTACCGGGCCATCGCGCAGGGAGATTTCCTCACCCGCCGGCGGCACCTTGATCGCCAGACAAATACGCATACCCGGGCCCAACCAGTAGTCCTTGCCCAGCGGACGCGGCGTGATCGGGTTGCCATCCAGCGCATAAATACGCGCCTCGGCATTCCCGCGCAGGTTGATCCGGTAGGTCAGGGTGTTGTCCAGGTTGAGCAAGCGCACGCGGACAATCTGCCCAGCCGGCAGATCGACAACAGCATTGGGTTCACCATTGATGGTGAGCAAGCGCCCCGCCGTACCACCCCGGGCAGCTTCACGAGGCACGCTGAAGGCCACAAAGGCCCCTTGCTCGTCCACATGCCAGCTCTTCAGGCTCAGGGTGCGCTCGTGCTTGAACCCGGTGGGCTCGCGCTCCTCGACAATCAACGGCCCCACCAGCCCGCGTCCCAGCTCCTCACTACTGCTCACATGCGGGTGATACCAGTAGCTACCGGCATCCGGCACACGGAACTTGTAGTCGAAGTATTCGCCCGGCAATACCGGCAGTTGCGAAACGTAGGGTACGCCATCCATTTCCAGCGGCAGGCGAATGCCGTGCCAGTGGATAGTCGTGGGAACCGGCAGGTGATTGATGAAGCGTACACGCAGCCATTCGCCCTGACGTACGCGCAACTCGGTGCCCGGCGCCGAAGGCCCAAACGCCCACGCCGGTGTCTTGTAGCCCGATACCAGCTCCACATCCAGGGGTGCGGCAATCAGCTCGTAGTCATGGCCAGCATTCGGGTCGGTCCTGCCCAGCCAATAGCGCGCAGCGCCACCCGCCCCCAGGCCAACCGCCACCAAGCCAGTAAGGCCACCGAGAATTTGTCGCCGGGTAAAGGACATCGGAGCAAGCACCTCGTACTGCAGACTCAACAGGCTGGCGAACTGTGCCAGCGATGAAGGGCGAATACGATACACCTGCATTTGAGAAAGATTAAGTGAAGACTTTGTCGCACCCGCCTTGTGGCACCCACCCCATCTGCACCAGAATCCCCACGACCAGCCCCTGCCATTGAAAAACCTGGACTGTTGCTCACCTCATAAGGATATCCACGCATGATCGACTTCAACAACAAAGGCTTCTTCAAACTCAAGCAAAACGACGAATACGCCGAACGCGTAACCGCCCTGCTGCTAGACGGCGAACACGTCATCGACGCTTACAAATCCATGCGCGACGGCGTGGTGTTCACCAACAAGCGCATCATCGCGGTGAACGTGCAAGGCCTCACCGGCAGCAAAAAGGATTTCACCTCCCTGCCCTACAAAAATATCGTGGCCTACTCGGTTGAAACTTCCGGCACGTTCGACCTGGACTCGGAGTTGGAAATTTACTTTTCGTCGCTGGGCAAAGTGAAGTTCGAGTTCACCGGCAAGACCGCGATCGTCGAAATTTCCAAGCTTATCTCTGCACATATTTTTGCCTGACAGCACTGCGCGACGCGGGGTGTCAGCGAGCCTGCGGCGCCTGCATCGTTGGCAAGCCAACTCCCACAGGGGACCGCGCAGCACATGGGCGCTCCCTGTGGGATCCAGGCTTGCACTGGTAACGGTCAATGGCTTCTTCCAGCGTTTCGCCGGGCAACCATTAGAACAAATCGTGTAAACGCCTGCCGCAGGCGTTTACACGCCCGAGCGCGATCACATTATTCAGTAACGGCTTGAGCTTCAATCTCCAGGAGCCAGTCTGGGCTCGCCAACCCCGAGACCAAGATCCACGAGGAGGCTGGCAACTTGTCTCCAAATGAGTCATGCAGTGCTCTTGAGATATCGTTCTGAGAATCTGGATTACTCGCATCAGCTCGTATATAGATTCTGAGAATTGTTACATCACTCAAGCGCGCAGGGACTTCTGCCAACAACCTTTCAATGCATGTTAAGCATCGTATTGCTTGCTCGTACATGCCAACGCTGTGCAGAGACTGATCTGCATTGGCTGCAACTTGCCCTGATAAGAAAATGTGATTACTTCCTTTTGAAATAACAGCCTGGCTGAATCCGTATTGGGTGCTATCAAATAAAAAGCCTGGATTTATCCTCTTATGCATGAAAACACCAACCTGTAAAAATATTGATTCAAGAAGATCGAGTCATGAACACTGAAGCCACCCGTTCTAGCCCCAAGGTACGTCAACGTGAGCGATGCTTCTGTGCTGCCCGGCTTACCGCCGACGTTTGGCGGAAACCAAGATGCACGGCAGCAAAAAGGATTTCACCTCCCTGCCCTACAAAAATATCGTGACCTACTCGGTTGAAACTTCCGGCACGTTCGACCTGGACTCGGAGTTGGAAATTTACTTTTCGTCGCTGGGCAAAGTGAAGTTCAAGTTCACCGGCAAGACCGCGATCGTCGAGATTTCCAAGCTTATCTTTGCACATATTGTTGCCTGACAGCACTGCGCGAAGCGGAGTGTCAGCGGGCATGCGGCGCCGGCATCATTGGCAAGCCAACGCCGATAGGGATCAGCGCCAGAATCCACTCGGCTTAAAAAACAAACCCCCGCTAGAAAGCGGGGGTTTGTCAGTAGCCAATGCCGAACGCGGGATCATTCCCACTCGATGGTTGCCGGCGGCTTGCTCGACACGTCGTAGGTCACCCGCGAGATACCATCGATCTCGTTGATGATGCGACCACTGACAGTTTCCAGCAGCTCGTACGGCAGGTGCGCCCAACGGGCGGTCATGAAGTCGATGGTTTCCACGGCACGCAGGGCCACGACCCAGGCGTAACGACGGCCATCACCTACCACGCCAACGGATTTGACGGGCTGGAACACCACGAACGCCTGGCTGACCTTGTGGTACCAGTCGGCCTTGCGCAGCTCTTCGATGAAGATGTGGTCGGCACGACGCAGCAGGTCGGCGTACTCTTTCTTCACCTCACCGAGGATCCGGACACCTAGGCCTGGGCCCGGGAACGGGTGACGGTAGACCATGTCGTAAGGCAGGCCCAGTTCCAGACCGATACGGCGGACTTCGTCCTTGAACAGCTCGCGCAGCGGCTCGACCAGCTTTAGGTTCATTTCCTCTGGCAGGCCACCAACGTTGTGGTGCGACTTGATCACGTGAGCCTTGCCGCTCTTGGCACCGGCCGACTCGATCACGTCAGGGTAGATGGTACCCTGGGCCAGGAACTGGATGTTCTCCAGCTTGCTCGCCTCAGCATCGAACACGTCGATGAAGGTGCGACCGATGATCTTGCGCTTCTTCTCTGGGTCGGCTTCGCCGGCCAGATTGGACAGGAACTGTTCCTCGGCGTTGGCACGAATCACCTTGACGCCCATGTTCTCGGCGAACATGGCCATCACTTGCTCACCTTCGTGCAGACGCAGCAGGCCGTTGTCGACGAAGACGCAGGTCAGTTGATCGCCAATGGCACGGTGCAACAGCGCAGCCACCACCGAAGAGTCGACACCGCCAGACAGACCCAGCAGTACGTTTGCCGAACCCACCTGCTCACGCACCTGGGCAATGGCGTCTTCAACGATGTTCGACGCAGTCCACAGTGCTTCGCAGCCGCAGATGTCGAGGATGAAGCGCGACAGGATGCGACCGCCCTGCTTGGTGTGGGTCACTTCCGGGTGGAACTGCACGCCGTAGTAGCCACGGGTGTCGTCGGCCATACCGGCGATCGGGCAGCTCGGGGTGCTGGCCAGAATATGGAAGCCGGCTGGAATCTCGGTAACCTTGTCACCGTGGCTCATCCAGACATCGAGGCCGAATACGCCATCGTCGTCTACATGGTCTTCGATGCCGTCCAGCACGCGGCTCTTGCCGACGACATCGACACGGGCGTAACCAAATTCGCGCAGATCGGAACCTTCAACCTTGCCGCCCAATTGCTCGGCCATGGTCTGCATGCCGTAGCAGATGCCGAACACAGGTACACCCAGGTCCCAAACGGCTTGCGGGGCACGTGGGCTGTTGGCTTCGTGGACCGACTCGGGGCCGCCTGCGAGGATGATGCCGCGCGGGGCGAATTCGCGAATCGCTTCATCGTCCATGTCGAACGGATGCAGTTCGCAGTACACACCGATTTCGCGAACGCGACGAGCGATCAGTTGGGTGTACTGGGAACCGAAATCGAGGATCAGGATGCGGTGAGCGTGAATGTCGAGGGCCATGACTCAATCTCGTCAGTGGTAATCGGAAACGACACGGGGCTGTCGATAACAGCCCCGCTTGCTAGTACTGCCAGAAGCATCAACCTACGCGGTAGTTTGGCGCTTCTTTGGTGATCTGCACGTCATGCACGTGGGACTCGGCCATGCCGGCACCGGTGATGCGGACAAACTCAGGCTTGGTGCGCATCTCTTCGATGGTGGCACTGCCGGTGTAACCCATCGAGGAGCGCAGACCGCCCATCAATTGGTGAATGATTGCGGTCAGGGAGCCTTTGTACGGAACGCGACCTTCGATACCTTCCGGTACCAGCTTCTCGGCACCGGCCGAGGAGTCCTGGAAGTAGCGATCGGAAGAGCCCTGGGCCTGGGACATAGCACCCAGCGAACCCATGCCGCGGTACGCCTTGTAGGAGCGGCCCTGGAACAGCTCGATCTCACCTGGCGCTTCTTCGGTACCGGCGAACATCGAACCCATCATTACGCAGGAAGCGCCTGCAACGATGGCTTTGGACAGGTCACCGGAGAAACGGATACCGCCGTCAGCGATCAATGGCACACCGGTGCCTTCCAGTGCAGCAGAGACATTGGCGATGGCGCTGATTTGCGGCACGCCAACACCTGCAACGATACGGGTGGTGCAGATCGAGCCTGGGCCGATACCGACCTTGACCGCATCGGCGCCAGCTTCAACCAGTGCCTTGGCCGCAGCGCCAGTGGCGATGTTGCCGCCGATGACCTGCACTTCCGGGAAGTTTTCCTTGACCCAGCGAACGCGGTCGATAACGCCTTTGGAATGACCGTGAGCGGTGTCGACCACAACCACGTCAACGCCAGCAGCAACCAGTGCGGCAACGCGCTCGCCAGTGTCCTTGCCGGTGCCGACAGCGGCGCCGACGCGCAGACGACCCTGGTCGTCCTTGCTGGCCAGCGGGTAGGCCTTGGCCTTTTCGATGTCCTTGACGGTCATCATGCCCTTGAGGGCGAATTGCTCGTCGACGATCAGGACTTTTTCCAGACGGTGCTTGTGCAGCAGCTCGCGGACTTCGTTCTTGTCGGCGCCTTCGCGGACAGTGACCAGACGCTCTTTCGGCGTCATCACTTCACGCACGGTGGCGTCCAGACGGTTCTCGAAGCGCACGTCACGGGAGGTCACGATACCGACCAGGTCACCCTTGTGCAGTACCGGTACACCGGAGATATTGTTCAGGCGGGTCAATTCGAACAAGTCGCGCACGGTAGCGTCAGCGTCGATGGTGATCGGGTCTTTGACCACGCCAGCCTCGAACTTCTTGACCTTGCGCACTTCGGCAGCCTGCTGCTCGATGGTCATGTTCTTGTGGATGATGCCGATGCCACCTTCCTGTGCCATTGCAATGGCCAGGCGGGCTTCGGTCACGGTATCCATGGCGGCGGAAACCAACGGAATATTCAGCTCGATGCCACGGGTCAAACGGGTCTTGAGACTGACTTCATTGGGCAGTACCTCGGAATAACCAGGCACTAGGAGAATGTCGTCGAAGGTCAGGGCTTCTTGGCTGATACGCAGCATCGCGGGGGCTCCCGGGCGGGAAAAATGGAAGCGCGCCATTATACTCATACCCGGGCCTTCACTCAATGTATAGATGGCCCTTCGGTCAGTTGTCGTTCAATGTCACCTGCACCACGGCCACGGGCTGGTCCAGCCAATCGGCAAATGCTTCGATAAAAGAGGGTTTGAAACCAGCTTCGGCCCAGTTGTTGAAGATAAACCCCAGGTTGGAAAAACCACACGGCTGCAGGAACAGGAAGCCGTTGATATCGTCCTCATGGCCGCACTCGGGGCAGGTGAAGTTATCGGTCTGCCCAGGCATCCACTCTTCCAGGCTCTCGAACAGCGCCTCGCCAACCTCGCGACGGCATTCGGCACACCCGGCCTCCTCCAGAAACCCCTGCACCGGCGTATAGATGCAACGCTTGGTGACCACCTCAAGGCCATTGACCGGCTGATCGAACGGCAGCAGTTCCGGATGCAGCACCACCTTGCGTGCGCCCGGCGCGATGGCATACGCCATGCGATTGCCGGTACGCCCGCAGGTACTCAGCTGTTCTTCGACAATGTTTTCGCGCACTAGCCAACGCAGGATCGCCCGGGCTCTCGGCTCATGTACCGGAACCGTGGAAATTTTCGGGACGATGATGCACTGGGTATTCATAACGACGGCCAAACCAATTCAAAGTCGCCAGTTTAACCCGTGCTCAGGCACTCAGATAGCGACCGATCAGTGCAATACCACTGGCCAGCACCAGCCAGGTGACCATGCGCACAAACGCTTCGCGCGACATGTTCAGGGTCAGCCGTCGGCCCACCCACACGCCCAGCAGCATCATCGGCGCCAGGCACAGCGCCAGCAGCAACAACGGCAGGTCGGCATACACACCCGCCAGCAGGAACAGGCTCAGGCGCACCAGCGTACTGCAACTGATCAAGGCACTCTGGGTGGCACGCACCTGATCCTTGGAGAGCAACCGGGCATTGAGGTAGATCGCATAAAGAAAGCCGCCACTCCCGAACAGCGCCCCAAACAGGCCACCAACCGTACCCATAGGCACCACCCAGCCAGGCGCCAGGCGTGCAGGCTTGATGGTCACCGCCAGGCTGTAGACGGCATACGCCGTAATAAACAGCCCCATCAGCAGCAACAGCAGGTCGGACTTGAGGTTGAGCAGGAACATCACACCCAGAGTGCAGCCCAGCGCCATGCACGGCAGCAGACGCATCAGCTCGCTGCGTACCACAGCCTTGCGTGCCGGTAGCCAGTTACCAAACGCCGCCACGAAATCCAGCAGCACCAACAACGGGATAATCCGCGACAACGGCATGAACTGAATCATCACTGGCCCCGCGACCAGCGCTGTACCAAACCCGGCGACACCAAAGACAACATAGGCCGCACCGACACCCAGCATGATCAGCAGCCAGTCAATCGCCGAAAAGGGAAGTAGGGAAAACACCATTGCCACCGTCATAGCGAGCGACCTCTAAGGAAGACGCGGAAACTTTATCCACTCACCAGCCATGCCGACTAATATGCAATTTACGCAGAAGGTATCTTTAAAAGGCATAGCTCAATGATCTCCACGCGACAGCTGCGCTACTTCGTTGAAATCGCCGACAGCGGCAGCTTCAGCGCCGCCGCCGAGCGCCTGTTCATCGCCCAATCGGCCTTGAGCCGGCAGATCAAGGTGCTGGAAGACCTGCTCGACACGCCACTGTTCGAGCGCACCGCCCGCCAGCCGCGCCTGACAACGGCGGGCGAGGCGTTCCTGCCACGCGCACGCAGCCTGCTCAGCGAACTGGAAAAAGCCAGTCGCATGGCCCACGAAATCGGTAATGGCCTGCGCGGTAGCCTTCGCCTCAGTCACTCCAGCACCGTACCGCTGACAGGGCACTTGCTCGCCCGGCTCAGCCGCTACCTGCAGGACAACCCAAAGGTCTCCATGGAGATTGCCCAGCAGTCCTCCGAAGCGCAGCTCGAAGAACTTGTCGAAGGCCGGCTGGAGCTGGGCCTGCTGCGCCTCCCCGTCCTGCGCCAGCATGAAGCCTTGTGCATTGAGCCGCTGTTCGAGGAACCACTGCTGCTAGCGGTGGCCAGCGACCACCCCTTGGCCAGCGCGGCCACAGCCAACCTGGCGCAATTGCGGGAAGAAGCCTTTATCTCCATCCCCCATCGCCAACGAGGCGGCTTGAGCTACCTGTCTGCGCAGTTATGCATGCAGGCGGGATTCTTTCCCAAGGCTGCGCGAGTGGTGTCACGCAAGACCACACAACTGCAGCTGATTCAGGCCGGGTTTGGCGTGGCCCTACTACCGCGCTGCATGAAAGACATCGCGCCCAGCGGACTAACATTCGTGCCCTTGGCCGATGAGGGCTGTACCAGCACCGTGGCCGTCGCCTATCGGCGTGATGCCGGGCCGTTGGTGCAGCAGTTTGTTAAGCACCTGCGTGAACAGGGCTGACTCATCTGCCAACCGTTAATGGCTGCGATTGAACCTTCACTGGATCAAACCGGGCTGGAGGGTGTATCCAACGTGTCGGTCCTGTACTTGTTCAAGGTTACAAAATCTGGGGCTGACCAGTTCGGGCCTTTCATCGGCTGGCCTTTTTCGTTCGTGACAAACACCCCGTCATTGAAAAGCTGCTCATACACACTCATAAGCTCACCGCTGGCGACGACTTCAAATTTGAATCGAACGTACATATAGTCAATCATTGGGTATGAAGAGATAGGAATTAATGCCGTCAGCACGTCAGCGATGGACTCGTTGACTATGATTTTCTCCAGATAACTCATTGCTCACACCCCATTTCATTTTCCATCTGTCGCCGATATACGCTTCTTCCGCTTCTGCTGTGTAAAGCGGGTCCGCTTCTTCATCGCCCTTTAACCCTCAAGGGTTGCCGTATGAGCATCGTTCCATGCACGCCTATCTTCACTCCGAGCACTCAATTGTGCTCCGGCTCCTCATTTCTGCCCCGCCAGTAAAGGCCAGGAAAACTCCAATCACGTCAGCACAGGCCGCCCGACCTGTGCTGACGTGATCGGAACGTCCTTAATGGCTGCGATTGAACCTTCACTGGATCAAACCGGGCTGGAGGGTGTATCCAGCGTGTCGGCCCTGTACTTGTTCAAGGTTATAAAATCTGGGACTGACCAGTTCGGGCCTTTCATCGGCAGGCCTTTTTCGTTCGTGATAAACACCCCATCATTGAAAAGCTGTCTATACACCTTAATAAGCTCACCGTTGGCGATGACCTCAAACTTGAAATGGACATACAGACGATCAATCGTCTGATATGAAACTCCAGGAATGAATGCCGTCAGCACGTCAGCGATGGGCTCATTGATTATGACATCCTCTAGATAACTCATTTCAAACTCCCCAAAATGCATTGAGTATCGTGGTGAAAGGGCTGCCACCGTAAATTTCATTGGCTTATGCTGCGTGCGTTACGCGCTATTTTTCGTGACCGTCAGGTATTCAAGGGCTTACAGCCATCTTTGAGTTGTTTCCAGCGCAGAGGCATTGCCCAATACCCCGAGATTGGCCATTGCAGCATTAATGTCAGCCTACACTTGCTGCACATACCGCTGCTTTGCCTTGTGCCTGCATGACAGCTAATCAACTTTAGCTAGAGGGCGTATATCAGCCGATTCCAGAATTAATGCAGGACTTCTCCTAAGCGAACGGGTGAATGGCTCAACGTTTCCCTAAACAACCCTCACTGTTCGGCTGCAGCGCAGGTCATTGACCACACGCACGGAGCATTCGATTTAACCCACTTTCAAGCCAGCAGCGATGCAACGGCCCGACGCAACCAGCTGCATTCGAACCGCCGATAGCGCGCAATGCGCTCACAATCCTTTATGATGCGGCCCATGATCAGAGACCCTTTCGAACGACTCGGTCTGGACCGCGAAGTCCTGACCGTCAGCCAACTCAACGGCCGCGCCCGGGTGCTGCTTGAAGATGTTTTCAGCAGTATCTGGGTCGAGGGCGAGATATCCAACCTCGCCCGCCCGGCCTCCGGCCATATCTATTTCACCCTCAAGGACAGTGGTGCCCAGGTGCGCTGCGCGCTGTTTCGCAACAACGCCGCACGGGTGCGTCAAGCGTTGCGCGATGGCCTGGCGGTCAAGGTGCGCGGCAAGGTCTCTCTGTTTGAGGGGCGTGGCGACTACCAGCTGATTCTCGACACCGTGGAACCGGCCGGTGATGGCGCCTTGCGCCTGGCCTTCGAGGCGCTGAAGGAAAAGCTTGGCGCCGAAGGCCTGTTCAGCAGCGAGCGCAAGGTTGCCCTGCCCGCGCATCCGCAGCGCATAGGCATTATCAGCTCACCCACCGGCGCGGTGATCCGCGACATCATCAGTGTCTTTCGGCGCCGTGCGCCGCAGGTTGAGCTGACCCTGATCCCAACCGCCGTGCAGGGCCGTGAAGCCATTGGGCAAATTGTTCGCGCACTGCAACGGGCCGACAGCCTGGGTTTCGACGCGCTGATCCTGGCCCGTGGCGGCGGCTCGCTTGAAGACCTCTGGTGCTTCAACGAAGAGGATGTGGCCCGGGCCATCGCCGCCTGCGTAACACCGATCGTCAGCGCAGTCGGCCATGAAACCGACGTTTCGATCAGCGACTTCGTCGCCGACGTCCGCGCGCCTACCCCGTCGGCTGCAGCCGAACTGTTGGCGCCAGACAGCAGTGACCTGCAACGGCGCATCGACAGCCTGCAACGGCGCCTGCTGCTGCAGATGCAAAACCGTCTGGCCCATGCGCGCCTGCGTGTCGAAGGCCTGAGCCGACGCCTGCGCCACCCCGGCGAACGGCTGCGCCAGCAAGCACAGCGCCTGGATGACCTGGATATGCGCCTGCGCCGCGCATTCGAGCAACGCCTGAACCAACGCCGCGAGCGCCTGGCCCGGCTTGACACACGGCTGGCCGCGCAGCACCCCGGGCGCACACTGGCACTGCTCAAGCAACGCCTGGACAGCCTCTCCGAGCGCCTGCCACGCGCTATGCGTGAAGCCCTGAAGGATCGTCGCCAGCAGTTGCAGGCCACCGTCCAGACCCTGCAGGTGGTCAGCCCGCTGGCCACCCTGGGCCGCGGCTACAGCATCCTGCTGGATGAACGTGGCCAGGCCATTCGCAGCGCCAGCCAGACCCACAACGGCCAACGCCTGACTGCGCGCCTCGGCGAAGGTCAGCTACAGGTACGCGTCGAAGACAACCACCAGACCCCGGTCACGCTTTCTCTACTGGATTGATCCATGCCCCGTCTGCTCGCTTTTCTGCTTTGCCTGACACTGGCCGGCACCGCCCACGCCAGTTACATCACCCAGAAACTGAACAAGCCGGCGCCCGGCGGCGTCGCAGTCATTGACTTGGGCCCAGGCGCTCAGGCGCCCAATGCTCGCTTCGAGGGCAAACCAGTGCTGGTGGTAAAGGAACAGGACAAATGGCTGGCTATTGTCGGCGTGCCCCTGACTCAGAAACCCGGCCCGGCGACACTCAACCTCGGCACGCGCACGCTGGCTTTTACCGTCGGCAGCAAGCAATACCCAGAGCAGCACATCACCCTGAAGAACAAGCGCCAGGTCAATCCCAACCCGGCTGACCTGAAGCGCATCGACGCCGAACTGGCCGAACAGGTTCGCGCCTACCGCAGCTTCAGCCCAGGCTTGCCAAGCAACCTGCTACTCGACAAGCCGGTCAACGGCCCCCTGTCCAGCCGCTTTGGCGTACGTCGGTTCTTCAACGGCGAAGAGCGCAATCCCCATGCGGGCCTGGACTTCGCCGTACCGGCCGGCACGCCAATCAAGACGCCGGCCAATGGCAAGGTCATCCTGGTCGGTAACTACTTCTTCAATGGCAATACCGTTTTCGTCGACCACGGCCAAGGCTTTATCAGCATGTTCTGCCACATGTCGAAAATCGACGTGAAACCCGGGCAGACACTGAGTCGCGGCGCCGTCATCGGGCGGGTGGGTTCCACCGGGCGCGCCACTGGCCCGCACATGCACTGGAACGTCAGCCTGAACGATGCACGGGTCGATCCGGCCATTTTCATCGGCGCCTTCCAGCCCTGAGGCAGGTTTGCGCCATTTAAAAAGACCGCGCAATAGACGCGGTCTTTTGCGCTATGAAGCGCTATAAAATCTCGCAAAAAAGTACTTTTTAAGCATTTCTATCAATTTTTTTCGAGTGCTTGCCATCTTTCACCCCACTGGGTAGGGTTGAGCTCATGAAAACCTTCCAGAACCTCTTCCAGCTTCGCCAACACCGCAGCCTTTGCCTGGTCAGTGCCCGACTACCAAGCTGAATCGCGTCGCCTCGCCTTTTCATCTTTTTGTTTGCTCGGCGGGCCCCTTTCAAGGCCGCACATTAAAGGATTGCTTCCATGTCCATGCTCAAAGACCCTTCGAAAAAATACCGCGCGTTTCCGACCATCGACTTGCCGGATCGTACCTGGCCATCGAAGACCATCACCCAGGCGCCGATCTGGTGCAGCTCGGACTTGCGTGACGGTAACCAGTCGCTGATCGAACCAATGGACTCGGCGAAGAAGTTGCGTTTCTGGAAGACCCTGGTCAGCGTTGGCGTGAAAGAGATCGAGGCATCGTTCCCTTCCGCCTCGCAAACCGACTTCGATTTCGTTCGCACCCTGATCGAAGACGGCCACATTCCTGACGACACCACCATTCAAGTGTTGACCCAGGCTCGTGAAGACTTGATCGCCCGTACCTTCGAGTCGCTGCGCGGCGCGAAAAAGGCCATCGTCCACCTGTACAACGCCACCAGCCCATCGTTCCGTCGCATTGTCTTCAACCAGGACAAGCAAGGCGTGAAAGACATTGCGGTGAACGCAGCCAAGCTGTTCGTCAAATATGCCGCCCAGCAGCCGGACACCCACTGGACGTTCGAATACTCGCCAGAAACCTTCAGCGCCACCGAAATGGAGTTCGCCAAGGAAGTCTGCGATGCGGTGATCGAAGTCTGGAACCCGACCCCGGAACACAAGGTCATCCTCAACCTGCCGGCCACCGTTGAAGTATCGACGCCGAACGTCTACGCCGACCAGATCGAGTGGTTCTGCCGCAACATCTCGCGTCGTGACAGCGTGATCATCAGCCTGCACACCCACAACGACCGCGGTACCGGCGTTGCTGCCACCGAGTTGGGCTTGATGGCGGGCGCCGACCGTGCCGAAGGCTGCCTGTTCGGCAACGGCGAGCGTACCGGCAACGTCGACCTGGTGACCTTGGCGCTGAACCTCTACACCCAGGGTATCGACCCTGAACTGGACTTCTCCGACATCGACGGCGTGCGCAAGGTGGTCGAGGAGTGCAACCAACTGCCCGTGCACCCACGTCACCCATATGTTGGCGACCTGGTTCACACAGCGTTCTCCGGCTCCCACCAGGATGCCATCCGCAAGGGCTTTGCCCAGCAGAAAGACGACGCCCTCTGGGAAGTACCGTACCTGCCAATCGACCCGGCTGACATCGGCCGCAGCTACGAGGCAGTGATTCGCGTCAACAGCCAGTCCGGCAAGGGCGGTATCACCTACCTGCTCGAACAGGAATACGGCATCAGCCTGCCGCGTCGCATGCAGATCGAGTTCAGCCAGGTCGTACAGGGCGAAACCGACCGCCTGGGCCTGGAAATGAGCGCTCAGCAGATCTACAACTTGCTGCACCGTGAATACCTGCAGGCCAACTCGCCGTATGCGCTGGTTAGCCACCGCCTGCAGGAAGAGAACGGTCACAGCGCCGTGGAAGTGGAAGTCGCTGGCGAAGGCGAGACCACCCTGCACTGGCGCGGCAAGGGCAACGGCGCCCTGGAAGCACTGGTTGCCGGCTTGCCGGTTGCTGTCGAAATCATGGACTACAACGAGCATGCGATCGGTGCCGGGACCAACGCCAAGGCGGCGGCCTACATCGAACTGCGCGTAGCCGGTGGCCGCCCAGTGCATGGCGTCGGTATCGATGAAAACATCACCACCGCCAGCTTCAAGGCCTTGTTCAGTGCCCTGAACCGCTCGCTGAGCCAACAGGCCGCCAAAGCCGCGTAAACCGGCCTGGCACCCAGCCGTTGAAAATGCCCGTTTTGAAAGAGCCGGGCACAGGCTACTGAAGAACCCTCGCTTTTATTGCGGGGGTTCTTTTTTTAAGCCAAAGACCGCGCAACCTGTAGGAGCCGGGCTTGCCCGCGATGCAGGCACCGCGAACTCACTGGTACCCCGCCGAAGCCAGCGCAGGCAAGCCTGCTACAACGAAGCAGGTGCAGACTGGCTCCTGTGTTTCTGACAGGCAAAAAAAAAGGTGCGCCGACCAAGCGCACCTAAAGCCGTGTAGCACATAACGAATAGGGATCAGTCCAGCAGGGCCAAGGCCTCGGCGCTGCAGGCCTGGATACGCGCCCAGTCACGGTCCTTGACCCAGGCGCTGTTGAACATCCAGGTCCCGCCCACGCACATCACATTGGGCTGGGACATGTAGCTCTTCAGGTTACTTTCATTCACCCCGCCAGTCGGGCAGAAACGCACCTCACCAAACGGGCCACCAAAGGCTTTGATCGCTGCGACGCCACCACTGATTTCCGCTGGAAACAGCTTGAAGCGACGGTAGCCCAGGGCATAGCCCATCATGATTTCCGAAGCGCTGCTGATGCCCGGCAGCAATGGCAAGGCGCTTTCGACGCCCGCCTCAAGGATGTCCTGGGTACAGCCGGGGGTGACGATGAACTGGGCACCCGCCGCCTCAACCGCCTTCAGCATCGAGCGGTCGAGCACGGTGCCAGCACCAATGCACAACTCGGGGCGTTGCTCACGCAGCATACGAATGGCTTTCAGGCCATGTTCGGAGCGCAGGGTGATCTCCAGGGTCTTCAGACCACCTGCGGCCAGCGCATCGGCCAGCGGCAGAATGTCTTCCTCGCGGGCAATGGTAATCACCGGAAGGATGCGCGCCTCACCGCAGATACGGTCGATCTGCGCGATTTTGTCGGCCATGGAGATGCCCGGTTGCGAATGTTCATGCGTGGTCATAACGGCGGGTCCTTGGCTCATGGGCACCAGAAAATATCCAGGGAAGCGTGTAGAAAGGCGCGAATTGGCATTTCGGCAGGGTCATCCCCTGCCAGCGCGGCGCGCAGGGTAGCGAGTTTGCCTTGCCCTTGCACGGACAAGGCAGTGAATGCGGCAGTCCCCAGCAAGGCACGGGGCATGCTCAGGCGCTGATGCGGAACGCTCGGTGCCAGCATGGGCAGGCAACGTCGAGGGCTGTCGGCTGCCAGGCCTTGGGCAAGGTTCGGGCTGGCCGGAAACAGCGACGCTGTATGCCCGTCATCGCCCATACCCAGCACCAGCACATCAATCGGCGGCAACTCGGCCAAGGCCTGATCGGCGTCCAGGGCAGCCGCTTCAAGGCTGGCACTGGCACGATACAGGCCAATAAAACGAGCCTTGGCCGCCGCCCCGACCAACAGGTAGCGCTTGAGCAGCCCGGCATTACTGTCGACATGCTCCACTGGCACCCAGCGCTCATCCGCAAGGCTGACCACTACCTTTGACCAGTCCAGCGACCGGCGTGCCAGGCATTGGAAAAACATCACCGGGCTACGACCACCAGAGACGACCAGGGTGGCCTGCCCGTTGGCGGCAATGGCCGCACTCAGGCGCTCGGCTACATTCTTGGCCAGGTCTTCAGCCAGCAGCGCCGGGCTTGCATAGGTATGCGCCGCCACGTTAGCCGGCCATTGCAGTTCAGATATCGCCATACCACGACCTCCCATCACGGGTTATCAGCGCGATCGAGCTCATCGGCCCCCAGGACCCGGCGGCGTAGGGCTTGGGCGCTTCGCCCGAACTCTTCCAACCGGCAATCAACTGGTCGCACCACTTCCACGCGTATTCGATTTCATCCTTGCGCACAAACAGGTTCTGATTGCCGCGCATCACTTCCAACAACAACCGCTCGTAGGCATCGGGGATGCGTGTACTGCGGTAGGTGTCGGAGAAATTCAATTGCAACGGGCCGCTGCGTAACTGCATGCCCTTGTCCAGGCCCTGCTCCTTGGTCATCACCCGCAAAGAAATACCTTCGTCCGGCTGCAAACGAATGATCAGCTTGTTACCGATCTGTAAACGCTGCTCCGGCGCGAAGATGTAGTGCGGCGGTTCCTTGAAGTGGATGACGATCTGCGACAATTTCTGCGGCATCCGCTTGCCGGTACGCAGGTAGAACGGCACACCGGCCCAGCGCCAGTTGCGAATGTCGGCACGCAAGGCAACAAAGGTTTCGGTATTGCTTTGCGGGTTGGCGTTGTCTTCTTCCAGGTATCCCGGTACCGGGCGCCCCTCACTGTAACCGGCGATGTACTGGCCACGTACCACGCGGCTGCCGAGTCCTTCACCGGTGATCGGCGCCAGCGCCTTGAGCACCTTGACCTTCTCATCACGGATACTGTCGGCCGACAGGTCGCTGGGCGGGTCCATGGCGATCAGGCAAAGCAATTGCAGCAGGTGGTTCTGAATCATGTCCCGCAGTTGGCCGGCCTTGTCGAAGTAGCCCCAGCGCCCTTCGATACCCACCTTCTCCGCCACGGTGATCTCCACATGAGAGATCGAATTCTGGTTCCACTGGGTTTCGAACAGGCTGTTGGCGAAGCGCAGCGCAATCAGGTTCTGGACGGTTTCCTTGCCCAGGTAATGGTCGATACGGTAGACCCGGTTTTCCGGGAAAAACTGTGCCACGGCATCGTTGACCCGCCGTGACGACTCCAGGTCGTGGCCAATCGGTTTTTCCAGCACAACCCGGGTACGCGGGCCGAGGCCTGCCTTGTCGAGGTTTTCGCAGATGCCGCCATAAACCGCTGCAGGCGTTGCGAAGTAGGCGATCAGTGGTGCCTGGGGAGCGACCTTTTCGGCGAGCGCCTGGTAGTCATCCGCCTTGAGAAAGTCCACATGCAGGTAACTCAGGCGAGCCAGGAAGCGTTGCAGAGGGATGGCCTCTATCTGCCCGGCCTCGACGAATTCATGCAGGTGCGCTTCGATTCGCTGCAGGTGCTCCTCGACGCTGCCCGGCTCGCGGGCCAATGCCAACACCTGGGTGTCGGCATGCAACAGCCCGGCGCGATCCAGCTGATACAGCGCCGGAAACAGCTTGCGCAATGCCAGGTCGCCAAGGGCGCCAAACAGGGCAAACGTACAAGGCTCAACGGAGATCGAAGACATGATGTTGGTTCTTTTATCAAGTTGACGTACAAATACCCTGTTCAAGGGCAGTAATCAAGGGGATTATGTAGTAATAAACACAACATTTGACCCCTTGGACAGATTCAAGTGGTGAAGCAATCAGGCCATCAGTACGATAGGCCACCCCCAAAA
This sequence comes from Pseudomonas sp. TE3910, assembly GCF_056279025.1. Classification (NCBI taxonomy): domain Bacteria; kingdom Pseudomonadati; phylum Pseudomonadota; class Gammaproteobacteria; order Pseudomonadales; family Pseudomonadaceae; genus Pseudomonas; species Pseudomonas sp. TE3910. Next base: position 4,435,822 of record NZ_JBWBQN010000001.1, on the reverse strand, counting down.
AGCCCGCTGCTGCCCGCTATTGGCTGCATCCTCGACCCAAGGACATAAACCATGGACCGCGTGCGAAACCTCCTGGAACAGATCCAGGGCCGCCTTGAAGAGCTGAACAAGGCCGAGCGCAAAGTCGCCGAAGTCATCCTGCTCAACCCTCAGCAAGCGACGCGCTTCAGCATTGCCGCCCTGGCCCAGGCGGCCAAGGTCAGCGAACCGACCGTGAACCGCTTCTGCCGCTCGTTCGATGTCAGCGGCTACCCGGAACTCAAACTGCAACTGGCGCAGAGCCTGGCCAGTGGCGCCGCCTACGTCAGCCGCGCTGTCGAGGCCGACGATGATCCGGCCGCCTACACCCAGAAAATCTTCGGCAGTGCCATCGCCTCGCTGGACAGCGCCTGCCAGCAACTCGACCCGCAGTTGATCAGCCGCGCCGTCGACATGCTGATCCAGGCCCGACAGATCCACTTCTTCGGCCTCGGCGCCTCGGCCCCGGTGGCACTGGATGCCCAACACAAGTTCTTCCGTTTCAACCTTGCCGTGTCGGCCCATGCCGATGTCCTGATGCAGCGCATGCTGGCGTCGGTGGCGCACACCGGCGAACTGTTCGTGATCATTTCCTACACAGGGCGCACCCGCGAACTGGTCGAAGTCGCACGCCTTGCCCGTGAAAACGGTGCCTCGGTGCTCGGCCTGACCGCTGCCGGCTCACCACTGGCCAAGGCCAGCAGCCTTAGCCTGAACATCCCGCTGCCGGAAGACACCGACATCTACATGCCGATGACCTCGCGGATCATCCAGCTGACGGTACTCGATGTACTGGCAACCGGCATGACCCTGCGCCGTGGCGTGGACTTCCAGCCACACCTGCGCAAAATCAAGGAAAGCCTCAACGCCAGCCGCTACCCGATCGACGACGAACTCAATTGAACAGGTGCGCCTGCAGCCGCAGATGAGCCTGCTCGCCCGGTGCCAGGCTCAGGCTGTCGTTGTGGCCACTGGTCGCCTCGACGCAGACAAAGCCGAGGGTTTCGCTGCCACTGACGCCCATCAGCGGCCGACTACCGGGGTGCCAGACCACCGTGTCCTCGCTGTCGCCCATGTCAATGCACAGCTGGCGCTTCCAGGCAGGGTCGTGCAGTTGTAGCGTTGCCGCATTCTGGAACACCCGCTGACAGCCGCCCTGCACTTTCAGCTCACCTTTCTGCCGGCAGGTTTGACGACTCAATTGGTCGTAACCTTCCGCACCTTCGAGCCCAGACAGCGCTATCTTTGAGACGTCACTGATACGCCAGTAAGCCAGCAGCGCATGACTCAACTGGCAGGGCAAGCTGTCCTGATGCTCAGTACGCAACTGCAACTCCATGCCATCACCCAGCCGCGCCTGCAGGTCAACCTGCCAGTCACACAGCTGCAAACGCCAGGTCAGGCTGACCCCTTCGGCATCCTCTGAGCTGTCGATCAGCTTCCAGTCCAGCAGCCGTGCCCAACCATGAGAAGGCCAGAGGTCTTCGCTCGGGTGACGACCGTACCAGGGCCAGCACACGGGCACGCCGCCACGGATCGCCCCAACCTGTGGCCACTGTGCGGCACACCACAACCACGGACGCTGGCCCTGCGGCTGAAAATGCAGCAACTGGGCGCCCTGACGACTGAACACCGCCTGGCAGCGTGGGTGATCAATGATCAGCACGTCGCGCTGCTGATGGCGTTCCCACTCAAAGGTCGGACGCGGCCGGCGCGAGGTGAAAAAGCGCTGGAGCGGATGCTCTTGCATGGCTAGGAACTCTGATTGACTGACGGGCTTTATCGCCGGCTTGCTCAGCACCTACAGGCAGGTGCTGAGCAAGCCGGCAATCAGCTGCAACAAATGGCGTAAATTTACAACATATTAGGTCAGAACACCGACTGAATCTTCAAGCCGGCGACGACCGCGTTGTCCACCTCATCCACACCCCCTGGGCTGCGGACGTACTGCAGGTTCGGCCGTACGGTCAGCCAGTTGGTGACGTGAAAACCGTAGTACAGCTCGGCGTTGTATTCGGTCTTCTGGACAGGGACGAACGCCGGGTTGTCGTAGTCGTTGATACCACTGACGTCATTGAGCAACTCTGCACGTTTTTTCACATCGTCGTTCACGTGAATACGCGCCACGCCAAAGCCGATGTCGTCCTTGGGTCGCCCGTCAAAGGCACCTTTGTAGACCAGGCCAACCTGCTGGTAGTTATCGACCACGTTGGTGGCCTTGTCGTGAACAGTGAAGTTGGCGAAAAGGCTCAAGCCACGTGCGGCATCGCCGTTGTGCGCAGTGACCTGCTGCTGGGCGACAACCCACCAGCCATGCTTGCTGCTGTGCGATTTGAAGTCATTACCGGTTAGCGCCTGCGGTTGGCCATTGACGTCTTCAAAGACATCGTCGGCCTTGGCAGTGCTGTAGTAATAGCCAAGACGGTACTCACCCGGCAGGTCGTTGACCTTGGGCGACCAGACCATTTCCACCGGCAGGATCATGCCCTTGGTACCACTGCCACTGAGCTTGAAGCCGTTGCCGGTTTCCAGGTTGGACGGGTTCTGCTCAAACACGCCGACCTGAGCGAAGAACTCCGGGGTAATGTTGTACTTGACCCGCAACGCCCACTGGCTGACGGGCCAGTTGTACCAGATGCTGCCAACCCAGTTGCCAACCTGGGATCCACAGAACGCCAGGTTCTGGAAGTCGCAGGGGAAGCTGTTGAAGTCCTCACCCGGGCCGAAGCGGCCGACTTTGACATCCAGCGCCTGATCGAAATACTGCTGCTTGATCCACATCTGGGTCAGCCGCCAGGTCTGGCCGCGCCCCCAGACTTCCTGCACCGAACTGAACTGCCCGGCACGCGGATCACTGATGCGGTCGTTGGACAGGTTACGGCCACTGCGTTCCGTAACGGCCAGCTTGAACTCGGTATCCTGCCAACCGAGGATCTTTTCCAGGTCCAGCTTCACGCCCAAGGCAAACTGGTCGCTGTAGCGCGCCGTCTTGTCATCGTTGTAGCCACCGCTGAGGTTGCCAGCCACCTCGCCCACGTACTCCAGCGAGAAGTCGTAACCCTTCTCCAGCAACTCGGTACGCGTGCCGCCCCAATCTCCGGTCATCCATTTCGATTCCGGGTCGAAAGCACCGGCAGCGTGAGCACCACCGTTTACCCCGAACGCAGCCAGCAAGGTCAGCGGAGCCAGCGACCTGATACGTTTGTAATGAGCCATCCCTTGTTTCCTCGTCTTATTGTTATCGATGGATTTACACGTCCTGCAAACGGCTCAACGCCCCTTGAACTGCGCCACATTGTCCTTGGCTACATTGTCCTTGGGCGCATGCACTTGCGGGTTGCCGACCACACCCAATCGCTCACCCGTTACGGCGTCGAACAGCAACACCCGCGCCGGGTCGAACTGCAGGTTCAGGTTGTCCCCCACCTGCACCGGGCAGTCAGGCGCCAGGCGACAGCAGACTTTGGTGCCGTTGAGGCTGACGAACACCAGGGTGTCCGGGCCGGTAGGTTCGATCACCTGCACCTCGGCACGAATACTGGGCAGGCCATTGGGCTGTTCCGGTGCCAGGCAGACTTGTTCGGGGCGAATGCCCAGAATCACTTCACGCTCTTCCAGGCCCGCATCGTCGATGCCCATCGGCAACTCGCAGCGCGCCTGACCACTGTCGAGCAGCGCCAGCAGCCGGCTGTCCTTGCGCTGCAGACGCAAAGGAATGAAGTTCATCGGCGGTGAGCCAATGAAACTGGCGACAAACAGGTTGGCCGGGTCGTTATAGATCTGCTGCGGAGTTCCGAACTGCTGGATCAGCCCATCCTTCATCACAGCAACCTTGTCACCCAGGGTCATCGCTTCGATCTGGTCGTGGGTCACGTAGACCGTGGTGGTCTTCAAGCGTTGGTGCATCAGCTTGATCTCGGTGCGCATCTCCACCCGCAACTTGGCATCGAGGTTGGACAGTGGCTCATCGAACAGGTAGATCTTCGGCCGCCGCGCCAACGCCCGGCCCATCGCCACGCGCTGTTGTTGACCACCCGAGAGCTGACCGGGCTTGCGATTGAGCAGGTGCTCGATCTGCAGCAGCCTGGACACCCGCGCCACCTCTTCTTCGATGGCGGCGGCGGGCATCTTGCGGATCTTCAGGCCGAAGGCGATGTTCTCCCGCACGTTCATGGTCGGGTACAGCGCATAGGACTGAAAGACCATGGCAATGTCCCGGTCCTTCGGGCTCATGCCGCTGATATCAGCCTCATCCACCAGGATCGCCCCGCCGCTGATCTGCTCCAGCCCGGCGATGCAGTTCATCAAGGTCGACTTGCCGCAGCCCGAGGGGCCAACCAGAATCAGGAACTCGCCCGAGTCGATCTTCAGCTCGATGTTCTTCAAGGTGTCCGGCAGGCCACTGCCGTAGGTCTTGTTGACGTTGCGCAATTCAAGCGTTGCCATAATTCACCCCTTGACCGCGCCGGCAGTGAGCCCGCGCAGGAAATACTTGCCAGCCATCACATAGACCAACAGGGTCGGTAACCCGGCGATCATCGCCGCCGCCATGTCGACGTTGTATTCCTTGACCCCAGTGCTGGTGTTGACCAGGTTGTTCAGCGCCACCGTGATGGGCTGGGCATCGCCGCTGGCGAACACCACGCCGAAAAGAAAGTCGTTCCAGATCTGCGTGAACTGCCAGATCAGGCAGACCATGATGATCGGCACCGACATGGGCAGCAGGATCTTCCCGAAGATGGTGAAGAAGCCCGCACCATCGAGCCGTGCCGCCCGCACCAGGGCATCCGGGACACTGGTGTAGTAGTTGCGAAAGAACAGCGTGGTAAAGGCCAGGCCATAGACGATATGCACCAGCACAAGGCCCGTGGTGGTGCTGGCCAGGCCCAGCTTGCCGAGGGTGAACGAGGCCGGCAGCAGCACGGTCTGAAACGGCAGAAAGCAACCGAACAACAGCAAGCCGAAAAACAACTGCGAGCCACGGAAGCGCCACATCGACAGCACATACCCGTTAAGCGCCCCCAACAGCGTCGAAACCACCACCGCCGGTACGGTGATTTTCACCGAGTTCCAGAAGTAGCCACCCACGGTGTCCCAGGCCTTGATCCAGCCGATGCCCGTGATCACCTCGGGCCAGCTCAGCAAGTTGCCGGTGCGGATGTCCTCCGGTGATTTGAAGCTGGTCAGCAGCATCACGATCAGCGGGATCAGATAGACCGCGCAGGCCAGCAGCAAGGTGCCGTAGATGGCCAGGCGGCTGAGGCTGAAGCCACGCGCAGCAAGAGGCTTAGTCATGGCGCTTATTCCTCAATTCCGAGTACAGGTAAGGCACCAGGATGGACAGGATCGCCCCCAGCATCAGAATCGCGCTGGCCGAGCCCATGCCCATCTGCCCGCGGCTGAAGGTGAAGGCGTACATGAACATCGCCGGCAAGTCGGAGGCGTAGCCCGGGCCACCTGCAGTCATCGCGGCTACCAGGTCGAAACTCTTGATCGCAATGTGCGCCAGGATCATCAGTGCACTGAAAAACACCGGGCGCAGGCTCGGCAGGACAATGCGCAGGTAAATACTCGGCAGGCTTGCCCCATCGACCTGGGCGGCACGGATGATCGACTGATCGACACCCCGCAGGCCCGCCAGGAACAAGGCCATGACAAAGCCCGAGGCCTGCCACACCGCGGCAATCACCAGGCAGTAGACAACGCGGTCCGGATCGACCAGCCAGTCCAGGCGAAAGCCCTCCCAGCCCCAATCACGCAGCAGCTTGTCCAGGCCCAGGCCGGGGTTGAGCAACCACTTCCAAGCAGTACCGGTGACAATCATCGACAGCGCCATCGGGTACAGGTAGATGGTGCGGATAAAGCCTTCACGGCGGATGCGCTGATCGAGCAACACCGCCAGCAGCACGCCGACCACCAGGCTGATGCTGATGAACAGCCCACCGAACACCAGCAGGTTCTTGCTCGCCACCCACCAACGGTCGTTCTCCAGCAGCTTGGCGTACTGCGCCAGCCCTACCCATTTGTAGCTGGGCATGAAACTGGAGTTGGTGAACGACAGCAGGAAGGTCCAGAAGATGTAGCCATAGAACCCCACCAGGACGATCAGCATGCTTGGCGCCAGCACCAGTTTTGGCAGCCAGCGTTGCAATGCGTCGAGGGGCGAGGCCTTGTTGAGTGCAACAACAGTGCTCATCGTGGAAATCTCGAATGGAGGGCGGCGCGAAGCACCGCATCGCCGGCAAGGCCGGCTCCTACAGCGGGTAGAGCAGGCTCACAGCCTCACTTGGCCGACTTGATCGCCGAACTCAGTTGCTTGACCGCCTTGGCCGGATCGGCGCTCGGGTCATTGAGGAAGTTGGTGACCACATCGAAGATGGCCCCCTGCACGGCAAGCGACGTGGCCATGTTGTGCGCCATGCTCGGTTGCAGGCCGTCACCTTTTTCGGCGTCCTTGAAGTCCACCGACGACTTCTGCGTGCAGGCGTCGAACAGGCTCATGTCCATGTCCTGACGCACCGGCAGCGAGCCTTTGTTCCGGTTGAACACGGTCTGGAACTCAGGCTCCAGCGCGACCTTGGCCAGATCGTTCTGGGCCTTGATGTCGTTCGCGTTCTTGAGTTTGAACATCGCCAGCGAGTCGATGTTGTAGGTAAAACTGCCCTGGGTTCCGGGGAAGGCCACGCACAAGTAGTCCTTGCCGGCGACCTTGCCTGCAGCGGTCCACTCGCTCTTGGCCCAGTCGCCCATGATCTGCATGCCCGCCTTGCCGCTGATGACCTCGGCCGCCGCAATGTTCCAGTCACGCCCCGCGCGGTTCGGGTCCATGTAGGTGCCCAGGCGCTGCAAGGTCTTGAACACCTCGACCATTTTCTCGCCGGTCAGGGCCTGCTCATCAAGCTCGACGAAGGCCGCGTGATAGCCCTTGGTCCCCAGAATGCTCAGTGCCAGGTCTTCGAAAACCGTGCTGTCCTGCCATGGCTGACCGCCATGGGCGAGCGCAGTGAAGCCTGCAGCCTTGAGTTTGTCGGCAGCAGCAAAGAGCTCATCAAGGGTGGTCGGCACCTTGGCACCGGCTTTCTCGAACACCTGCGGGTTGATCCACAGCCAGTTGACCCGGTGGATATTCACCGGCACCGCAACGTAGTGGCCGTCGTACTTCATGATGTCGGCGACTTGTTTGGGCAGCAACGCATCCCAGTGGTTGGCCTTGGACACGTCATCCAGTTCGGTCAGCAGGCCGAGGGCGCCCCACTCCTGGATGTCCGGGCCCTTGATCTGGGCGGCGGCAGGGGGGTTACCGGAAATGGCCCGGGTTTTCAGTACGGTCATGGCGGCTGCGCCACCGCCGCCGGCAACGGCGTTGTCCTTCCAGACGAAACCGTCTTTCTTGACCTGTTCCTTCAGGGTTTCCACGGCCTTTGCTTCACCACCGGACGTCCACCAGTGCAGCACTTCCACTGTACCGGGATCGGCAGCGACGGCGCTCAGGGGGAACAAGGAGGCAAGAGAAATGACAGCGGCGAGGCGAGTAATCGCATTCATCGAAGGGAACCTTTTCTTGTTGTTATGCAGGTGCAAGTCGTGGTGCTTGCGCTGCATGGCAGTCTAACCAGAGGCCCGCCCGCTGGACGTAACGAAGGGATGCGCGAATGTCACCAAACAGTGACATTGTGCAAGCGCCGCCCTGTCCCGGCCGACCGCCAATTCAGTGAACTCAATCACCGGTTCGCGGCAGGCGCAGGGTGACCCGCAGCCCCCCTTCACGCAGGTTTTGCAGGGTCAGCTCGCCGCCATGACTGTGAGCAATATTGCGGGCGATCCCCAGGCCAAGGCCATAACCCTGCTGCTGCCCGGCCAGCCTGAAGTGTGGTTCGAACACCTGCTCCAGACGCTGCTCGGGCACGCCAGGGCCCTCGTCATCGACATGCAGCACGAACGCCTGATCGCTGTCCTCGATCCGCAGGTGCGCACGCTGGCCGTACTTGAGCGCATTGTCGATCAGGTTGCCCATGCACCGGCGCAGCGCCAGCGGCTTGCCGGGGTATGGCGCCAGCACCTGCCCCTCAAGGGTGACCTGACCGGTCCCCAAGTAGGGCTCGATCAGGCCATGCAGCGCCTGGGCCAGATCGATCGGTTCGATGTTCTCGTGGATGTCGGTATCTTTCACACACTGCAGCGCGCCCTTGACCAGCATCTCCAGCTCATCCAGGTCACGGCTGAACTTGTGCTGCACGTGCTCGTCATCCAACAGCTCGACCCGCAGCCGCAAACGGGTGATCGGGGTGCGTAAATCATGGGAAATCGCACTGAACAACTGGCTGCGCTCCGTCAAATAACGGCTGATGCGCTCGCGCATGGCATTGAAGGCACGGCCTACCTCGACCACTTCGCTGCCACCGCCTTCGACCACCGGCTCTACCTCGGCCGCCCCTAACGAAAGGTCCCGCGCCGCCCGCGCCAGGCGTTTCAACGGACGGCTCTGCCAATGCACCAGTACACCGATGAACAGCAACAGGAAGGTACTGGTCAGCACCATGAAACCGATCTGCTGACCCGGCACGCCCTCCTCTTCCAGGCTGGTGTACGGCTCAGGCAACAACGAGGCGATGTACAGCCACTCACCCGGCGCCAAACCGATTTGTGTCACCAGCACCGGCGGATCAAGTGGCGCCAGGGTCAGCGCATAATGCGCCCAGGATCGCGGCAGTTCGTCCAACTTCAGGCCGCTGTTGAACACCCGCAGTTCCTTTGGGCTGACGAACTCCACAGAGATACTCATCTGCTCACCCAGGCGTTGGCGCAACACCTGTTCCACGGCTTCGATCACTGCTTTTTTGCGCGGTGTGGCCGGCAACATCTGCATGTCCAATGGACGGTCGTTGAGCGACACTACGAAACGGGTACCGCCCATGCTACGCAACTGGTCCAGCACCATCGGCCGATAGGCCACAGGCAGCGAGCGAAAGTAGCTGACGCTGGCGGTCATCGAGTGAGCCAGGCTGCGCGCACTGGCCACCAAGCCCTCCAATTGGCTGGCCCGCAGCTGCGAGAGCCAGATCAGGCTGGCCAGCCCCTGGGCCAGCAACACCGCCAACAACGTCAACAGCAGCATGCGTCCGAGCAGCGAACGCGGCCACGGCAGGCGCCAGCGCCGCTCAGTGCGCAGGCGCGACATGGGCTGCCAGCAGATAACCGCTGCCGCGAACGGTACGAATCAAACGGGGTGGTTTGTCGGTGTCACGCAGACGCTGACGCAGGCGGCTGACCGCCATGTCGACAATCCGGTCCAGCGGCATCGGTTCCCGACCACGGGTCGCATTGCCGATGGTGTCGCGGTCGAGGATTTGTTGTGGATGATCGAGAAACAGCTTGAGCAAGGCGAAATCCGCCCCCGACAGAATCACCTCTTCACCGTCGCGGTGAAACAGCCGGTGGCTGACCGTGTCCAACCGCCACTCATCGAACGCCAGTACCTCGCCGCCGTTACGCTCCTGAGCAAATCCGGCTCGGCGCAACAGGGCTTTGATACGCGCCTGCAACTCGCGCGGGCTGAACGGCTTGCCCAGGTAATCGTCGGCCCCCAACTCCAGGCCAATCACCCGATCGGCCTCATCGGAGCTGGCCGTCAACATGATGATCGGCACCTGGGACTGGCGCGGATGTTGGCGAGTCCAGCGACACAAGCTGAAACCATCTTCATCTGGGAGCATCACGTCGAGGATCACCAGATCATGGCCACCCTCGTCCAATGCCTGACGAAACCCCTGACCGTTGGCCACCGCACACACAGCAAAGCCTGAACGGCTCAGGTAGGCTTGCAGCAGTTCACGAATGTCCTGGTCATCATCGACCAACAGGATCGACTTACCGGCAGTACTCAATGAATTGATCCTTGGCGGGTCTTGTTGCCCGCTGCACGCTTAAGCCCTCAGGCCTGTTTCTGCTGCAAGGCGACACCGGCGCCGAGCAGGCCGGAAAATTCGGCCGTCACCAGCCATACCGGTACGTCCTTGAAATAGCCGCTCATGCAGCCCTTGTCAGCAAAACACTCGGCAAAACCGCTGTTCAGGAACAGTTCGGCGAAGCGCGGAATCACGCCGCCAACGATGTACACACCACCGCGTGCGCCCAAGGTGAGTACATTGTTGCCCGCCACCCGCCCCAGGAAGCGACAGAACTGCTCAATTACCGAACACGCCAACGGCTCGCCAGCCAGAGCCGCCTCGGTGATCGCAGCCGGGGTATGCAGCACTGCACGATGGCCATCCAATACGCAGATCGCCTGGTACAAGCGCAGCAAACCGCCGCCACTGAGCACGGTTTCAGCGCTGACATGGCCGATTTCACGCTCGATCTGTTGGCGAATCGCCGCTTCACGGGCATTACCGACCGGCAGATCGACATGGCCGCCTTCGCCCGGCAAAGCCATCCAGCGCCCCTCGCCCAATGACAGCAGGGTACCGACGCCCAGGCCTGTGCCTGGGCCGATGACCACCGCCGGGCGCAACGCCTCGGCCTGCCCGGCACACACCTCGCGAAACTCGCCGGGCTGCAATCGGGTCATGCCCAGGGCCATGGCCGAGAAGTCGTTGATCAGCAGCAGCTCATCCACCTGCAGGGTCTTGCAGAATGCCTGCCGGCTGAGCCGCCAGTGGTTGTTGGTGAAACGAAACGCATCGCCGTCTACAGGCCCTGCGACGGCCAGGCACACAGCGCCCAAGGCGCCACGCGCCAGGCCATGGTCGCTCAGGTAAGCGTCGATGGCCTGTTCCGGGCTGGTGTAGTCGGCGGTCTGATAGACCTTTACCGAGTGCATCCGATCGTTTTCCCACAAGGCAAAACGGGCATTGGTGCCACCGATGTCGCCCACCAGCGCACGCTTCATTTCAGCGCCTCCAGTGACGCGGTGAAGGCACTGGCGCCGTGCTGCGCCGAACTCATCGCATGGCGCATGAAGCCAAACAGCTCGCGCCCACAGCCCAGGTCATTGCCGGTTGGGGCTTGCGCCAGCGGCCTTGCCGCCAGCTCGGCCTCATCGACACGCACCAGCAGCGTACCCGTATGACCATCGACACGAATGATGTCGCCATCGCGTACCCGCGCCAGCGGGCCGCCATCGAAGGCTTCCGGGCAAACGTGGATAGCCGCGGGGATCTTGCCCGAGGCGCCAGACATGCGCCCGTCGGTGACCAGCGCGACCTTGAAGCCACGGTCTTGCAACACACCGAGAAACGGCGTCATCTTGTGCAGTTCCGGCATGCCATTGCTGCGCGGCCCTTGAAAACGCATCACCGCGACAAAGTCGCGCTCCAGCTCGCCGGCCTTGAAGGCATCGGCCAATGCCTGCTGATCATGGAACACCCGCGCCGGGGCTTCGACCACCTGATGCTCCGGGGCCACCGCCGAGACTTTCATTACGCCCAGCCCCAGGTTGCCCTGCATGACCCGCAAACCGCCTTCAGGCGAGAACGGACGGGCCAGTGGTCGCAGGATGCTCTCGTCCAGGCTGGCCGCAGGGCCGTCACGCCAGACCAGTTTGCCCTCATCAAGGAACGGCTCCTGGGTGTAGCGGCGCAGCCCATGCCCCGCAACAGTGTTGACGTCCTCGTGCAACAGGCCGCCATCGAGCAGCTCGCGAATCAGGAACGCCATGCCGCCAGCGGCCTGGAAATGGTTAATGTCGGCCTTGCCGTTGGGGTAGACATGCGACAGCGTCGGCACGACTTCGGAGAGGTCGGCCATGTCCTGCCAGGTCAGCTGGATACCGGCCGCCTGCGCAATGGCGGGCATGTGCAGGGTATGGTTGGTCGAACCGCCAGTGGCGTGCAGCGCCACGATGGAGTTGACCAGCGCCTTCTCGTCGACGATTTCGCCCAAGGGCATGAAGTTGCCGCTGGCCCTGGTCATCCGCGTGACCTGTTGCGCCGCATAGGCGGTCAGGGCATCACGCAGTGGCGTGTAGGGGTTGACGAACGAAGCGCCCGGCAAGTGCAGCCCCATCACTTCCATCAGCAACTGGTTGGTGTTGGCAGTGCCATAGAAGGTGCAGGTGCCGGGGCTGTGGTAGGACTTCATCTCCGACTCCAGCAGCTCTTCGCGGCTGGCCTTGCCCTCAGCATAACGCTGGCGTACGTCGGCTTTTTCCTTGTTGGAGATCCCCGACGGCATCGGCCCACCCGGGACGAACATCGTCGGCAGGTGACCGAAACGCAGCGCACCCATCATCAATCCGGGAACGATCTTGTCACAGATCCCCAAGCACAGCGTTGCGTCAAACATGTTGTGCGAGAGCGCCACCGCGGTTGCCATGGCGATCACCTCGCGGCTGGCCAAGGCCAGTTCCATGCCAGGCTCACCTTGGGTAACACCATCGCACATTGCCGGCACACCGCCTGCGAACTGGCCGACTGATCCAACCTCGCGCAATGCCTGCTTGATCTGCTCCGGGAAGTGCTCGTAGGGCTGATGCGCCGAGAGCATGTCGTTATAGGCCGAGACAATGGCGACGTTGGCCGAGTTCATCAGGCGCAGGTTCTGCTTGTCCTGAGGGGCGCAGCCGGCCACACCGTGGGCAAAGTTGGCGCACTGCAGCTTGGCTCGCATCGGTCCGTCACTGGCGGCCCCGCGAATCAGTTGCAGGTAGCGCTCGCGGGTAGGACGACTGCGAGCGATCAACCGTTCGGTGACCTCAAGGATGCGCGGATGCATGTACTGGACTCCAGGCTAGCGGTGGTTGCGACCGGTGCAGCAGTTTCCCTTATCGCCAATCCCCGCCTAGGCTCTTGTACAGGGGATCGGTCGTATCAGGAGGACGACCTGCCAGGTCACTCGTTGTATATCGAACAAAATACTGCCATCAAAAAGGCTTGTTTTCTATTTTTTTAGGAATAATCTTGTTATTCCAACAACAAAATCAGATTCAGTGAAGTGTTCACTCGCATCTCGGGCTTCACCTGGTCTGCAAGAGGCAGCTCCATGACCCTACGAATTGCAATCAATGGCTTTGGCCGCATCGGCCGCAACATTCTTCGTGCACTCTATACCCAAGGCTACCGCCAGGACCTGCAGGTCGTCGCCATCAACGATTTGGGGGACAGCGCGATCAACGCTCACCTGCTCAAATACGACAGCGTCCATGGGATATTCGAGGCCAGCGTGGCGTCCGATCAGGAAAGCCTGACCGTCAACGGTGACCGCATTGCCGTCAGCGCCATTCGCAACCCTGCCGAGCTGCCCTGGAAGGCCGAGGCCATCGATGTGGTCTTTGAATGCACCGGGCTGTTCACCGACCGCGCCAAGGCGGCCGCCCATCTTACTGCCGGGGCACGCAAAGTCATTATCTCGGCACCGGCCAAGGGCGCTGACGCCACCATCGTCTATGGCGTCAACCACGACATTCTGCGCCAATCGCACCAGATCATCTCCAGCGCCTCCTGCACCACCAACTGCCTGGCACCGGTGGCCCAAGTGCTGCACCGCGAACTGGGCATCGAGCAAGGCCTGATGACCACGATCCACGCCTACACCAACGACCAGAGCCTTACCGACGTGTACCACAGCGACCCGTTCCGCGCCCGCGCGGCCACCCAATCGATGATCCCGAGCAAGACCGGTGCCGCCGAGGCGGTGGGCCTGGTGTTGCCGGAACTGGCCGGCAAGCTGACCGGGATGGCGGTGCGGGTACCCGTGATCAACGTGTCGCTGGTCGACCTGACGGTGAACCTCAAGCGCGAGGCGAGTGCCGAAGAGGTCAACGCCCTGCTCAAGGAAGCCAGCCAACACTCGAAGGTCCTCGGTTACAACAACCTGCCGCTGGTCTCCTGCGATTTCAATCACAACCCGTTGTCATCGATTTTCGACGCCAACCACACCAAGGCCAACGGCAAGCTGTTGAAGGTGCTGGCCTGGTACGACAATGAGTGGGGCTTCTCCAACCGCATGCTGGATAACTGCCTGGCGCTGTGCAACGCGCAATGAGTCGGTGCAGGCGATAACAACGCGAAGGGGAGCGCCTCCCTTTCGCGGCCCGCAGCCATACCCCTGCCGCACCTGCCCCCCCTGTAAGCACAAGCAGCCAAGCCAAGACGTGCTGGATCTTCATCGCCAAAGGCCGCAAACTGCGCGACGAAGCTCCCTTCAAGCCCGCTATCGCCACTGACGGCAACCGGGCCCTACCCGCACAGTCAAAGCGCCCATGCCTCGCCCACCCGCCTCCAAGTTGTCCCGCCTGATGTTCGGCCTACTGGCTTATACAAGCCTGACTATTGGCCTGATTGCCATTTTCGTTCCCGGCCTGCCGACCACCGAGTTCATTCTGCTCGCTGCCTGGGCCGCCACCCGCAGTTCCCCGCGCCTGAGCCACTGGCTGGAAAATCACCGCCTGTTCGGCCCCATGCTGCACAACTGGCACAACGGCAAGGTGATAACCCGCAAGACCAAGTTCAGCGCCTCCGTGAGCATGCTGCTGTGCAGCGCACTGATGCTGGTAATGCTCGAACATCGCTGGCCGCTGTTTTGCGCCCTCGCGGGCATGGCCCTGGTCAACCTGTGGATCTGGTCACGCCCGGAACAGGTTTCTGTGACAAACAGATGACCGCCCACCGCATACGACTAAAGTCTAACAAGGCCCTGCCGATACACCGATATCGCTGAACTCATCTGGCGAACAGCGCCGAGCAACTCGGCTTTTCAACGACCCGTTCATTTGCGAGTACGTTCATGTTCGACACGCTTTCGATTCGTCTGAAAATCGTTCTGCTTTCCGGCCTCTGCCTGCTGGGGGTCGTTGCCCTGGTCGTCAGCATCAACCTGTACCAGTCCCACGACAGCGATCAACTGGTCGATAAAGCCAGCAGCACCATGCTCACCCGCAACGTACAGGCGTTGCTGCAAGCGCGGGCGGGTGAAAAGGCCGAGCTGCTCAAACGCACCTTCAGCAACAAGCTGACCCTGGCCACTGGCGTCGGCGACCAGGCGCTGGACCTTCGCAAGCTGGGCCAGGCCCAGACGATGGACGCGGCCAGTGTACGCGCCGCCCTGAGCCAAAGCCTGGCGACCGCGTTCAATCGCAACACCGACATCCTCGGCCTCTGGCTGGTGTTCCAGCCCAATGCCCTGGACGGCCGCGACAGCGCGTTCGTCAATACACTGGCAAATGGCGGCAACGACAGCGGGCGCTTCGCCACCTATTGGAGCCGCGCCCAGGGCACCGCACTGAACACACTGATTGTCGAAGGCGACCTGGCCAAAACCGAGCTCAACCTCAGCGGTACCCCTTACAACAGCTGGTACACCTGCACTTTCAACAGCGCCCAGCCCTGCCTGCTGGAACCTTATGAAGATACCGTCGGCGGCAAAAAAGTGCTGATGACCAGCATCACCGTACCGCTGCTCAGCGACGGCAAGGTGATTGGTGTGGCCGGCGTCGACATGGCGCTGGACGATCTGCAAACCGCTGCCAGCGCCGCCCAGCGTGAACTGTTCGACGGTGCCGGCCACCTGCTGGTCGTTTCTTCAGGTGGCCTGCTCGCCGCCAACAGCAATGACGCCAGCAAAGTCGGCCGAGGTATTGAGCAGGCCCTTGGCCAGGAAGGTCGGCAGGCACTGGAAAGGCTTACCGACAAACGCCCTCACGTCATCGAGCAGGGGACAATGGTTCGCGCCCTGTACCCGGTCGAACCGATCCCGGGCAGCAAACCTTGGGGGGTGTTGATCGACCTGCCAAAAGACGTACTGTTAGCCGATGCCAGTGCACTGCAAAAGGTGCTGCAAGAGGCCCGTACCAGCGGCACCCTGAAGGTTCTGTTGCTCGCAGCCCTGGCCGGTCTTGGCGGCCTGCTGGTGATCTGGATGACCGCCACCGGCGTAACCCGACCACTGAACAGCGTGGCCGCGATGCTTGAAGACATCGCCAGCGGCGACGGCGACCTGACCCAACGCCTGCACTATGCCCGGCAGGACGAACTGGGACGACTGACCGGCGGCTTCAACCGCTTCCTAGACAAGCTGCAGCCGATCATCGCCCAGATCAAACAGAGCATCACTCAAGCACGCGCCACCGCCGACCAGTCCTCAGCCATCGCCCAACGTACCAGCGACGGCATGCAGGTGCAGTTCCGCGAAATCGACCAGGTGGCCACCGCCTCCAATGAAATGAGCGCCACCGCCCATGACGTCGCCAACAGTGCCGCAAGCGCTGCCAATGCCGCCCGTGGTGCCGATCAGTCCGCCAAGGACGGCAGTGCAATCATCGAGCGCAGCACCCGTGACATCGCCCTGCTGGCCGAGGATGTCAGCAAGGCGGTTGGCGAAGTCGAAACCCTGGCGGCCAACAGCGAACAGATCGGCTCTGTACTGGAAGTCATTCGCAGCATTGCCGAACAAACCAACCTGCTGGCCCTCAATGCCGCCATTGAGGCCGCACGTGCCGGTGAGAGTGGCCGTGGCTTCGCCGTGGTCGCCGATGAAGTGCGCAACCTGGCCAAGCGCACCCAGGAGTCCGTGGAAGAAATTCGCCAGGTGATCGAACGCCTCCAGAGCAATACCCGCAGCGTGGTCGCAACCATGCATGCAAGCCAAGGCAAGGCTCAGGAGAACGCCGGGCAGATTCATCAGGCCGTCGCAGCCCTTAACCGCATCAGCGAAGCGGTGACAGTCATCAGCGACATGAACCTTCAGATCGCCAGCGCCGCCGAACAGCAAAGCTCAGTGGCAGAAGAGGTCAACCGCAACGTCTCGGCAATTCGTGGTGTCACCGAAACCCTGACCGGCCAGGCGGCCGAGTCGGCGCAAATCAGCAATCGACTCAACACCCTCTCCTCGCAACAGATGGCCTTGATCGAGCAGTTCAAGGTTTGACCCTCTAGCCCATGCTGGCGTCCGCAGCATCGACCCCAGGTCGCATCTGCGCACGCCAGCAAAGCCCCGGCACCGGCAATACCTCCTCCCCGACATACAACCGATAGCGGTTGCCTTCCCCAGCGCCGAGCCTTCGGACATCCCGCCCTGTCCCGCATTTGTAACGTTGGCGATGCACCCTGAATTAACGGCATTTGTTCCGTGCGTGTTTATAGGTAATGACGCATTCAAACCAGAGCGCTAATAACTGGCGCATCTATACCAACGGCATTAAAACAATAGTTTTGAACAGCACTTGATCTCCATCAACTTAATAGGAATTTCTCCCGACAAAAATTTGCGAATCCCGAAAAAGGGGCTAGCGTCAAATCTCGAATCACCCTAGATAAAATGCTCTAAAAACCCATGAAAGCCCAGCCAGACGGGGGCTTCAGCACTTCAAAAACAGACAGGAATACACCGCCTAACTATTTGAACAACAATGGAATGCAGCCATGAACTGACCTGAATCAGTTCATCCAAAAGTCGCCGATTTTATGCTGGCCTCTCTCTTCTGCTGGAATGGAGTTATCCAATGTCAGACGCTCCTGGAAAACTAAAGCTCGGTGCGCTAGTCGCACTTGTGGTGGGCTCAATGATTGGCGGTGGTATCTTTTCACTGCCGCAAAACATGGCCGCCAGCGCTGATGTCGGTGCAATTCTGATCGGCTGGGCTATTACCGCAGTCGGCATGCTGACCCTGGCCTTCGTCTTCCAGACCCTGGCCAACCGCAAACCGGATCTGGACGGCGGGGTGTATGCCTATGCCAAGGCCGGCTTCGGCGACTACATGGGCTTCTCATCGGCCTGGGGTTACTGGATCAGCGCCTGGATAGGTAACGTCGGCTACTTCGTGCTGCTGTTCAGCACCCTGGGCTATTTCTTCCCGATCTTCGGCGAGGGCAACACGCCTGCCGCGATCGTCGGCTCGTCAATCCTGCTCTGGGCCGTACACTTCCTGGTGTTGCGCGGGATCAAGGAAGCGGCCTTCATCAACCTGATCACCACCGTCGCCAAGGTGGTGCCACTGGTGCTGTTTGTTCTGATCACCCTCTTTGCCTTCAAACTGGACATTTTCACCGCTGACATCTGGGGCCGCATGAACCCGGACCTGGGCAGCGTGATGAACCAGGTGCGCAACATGATGCTGGTCACCGTCTGGGTGTTCATCGGTATCGAAGGCGCGAGCATCTTCTCGGCGCGGGCAGAAAAACGCTCGGACGTGGGTAAGGCCACGGTCATCGGTTTCATTACCGTGCTGCTCTTCCTGGTGCTGGTCAACGTGCTGTCGCTGGGCATCATGACGCAGCCCGAACTGGCCAAGTTGCAAAACCCGTCGATGGCGGCGGTGCTTGAGCACGTGGTCGGTCACTGGGGCGCGGTGTTGATCAGTGTAGGCCTGGTCATCTCGCTGCTGGGCGCGCTGCTGTCCTGGGTGTTGCTGTGCGCCGAAATCATGTTCGCAGCGGCCAAGGACCACACCATGCCGGAATTCCTGCGCCGTGAGAACGCCAAGCAGGTACCGGCCAATGCCCTGTGGCTAACCAATGCCATGGTGCAGATTTTCCTGGTCATCACCCTGTTCTCTGCCAGCACCTACCTGAAGCTGATCTACCTCGCCACCTCGATGATCCTGGTGCCTTACCTGTGGTCGGCAGCCTATGCCGTGCTGCTGGCGGTACGCAATGAAACCTATGAACAAGCCTTGGCCGAGCGCAAGAAGGACCTGTTCATCGGTGCGATTGCCTTGATCTACGCGATCTGGCTGCTGTACGCCGGCGGCGTCAAGTACCTGCTGCTCTCGGCGTTGCTCTATGCCCCTGGCGTGATTCTGTTCGCCAAGGCCAAGCATGAAGTCGGCCAACCCATTTTTACAAACGTGGAGAAGTTGATTTTCGCCGCCGTGATCGTCGGCGCCCTGGTGGCAGCCTACGGCCTGTATGACGGCTTCCTGACCCTGTAACCCCCGTATTCGCAACTTGGAGGAAATAAGCCATGTCCACGGAAAAAGTTAAGTACGGCGTACATTCCGAAGCCGGCAAACTGCGCAAAGTGATGGTTTGCTCCCCCGGCCTGGCGCATCAGCGCCTGACGCCGAGCAACTGCGACGAGTTGCTGTTCGATGACGTCATCTGGGTCAACCAGGCCAAACGTGATCACTTCGACTTCGTCACCAAGATGCGTGAGCGCGGTGTTGAAGTGCTGGAAATGCACAACCTGTTGACCGAAACCATTCAAAACCCCGAAGCCCTGAAGTGGATTCTCGACCGCAAGATCACCCCGGACACCGTCGGCGTCGGCCTGACCAATGAAGTGCGCGGCTGGCTGGAAAGCCTGGAGCCCCGCAAGCTGGCCGAATTCCTGATCGGCGGCGTGGCCGGTGAAGACCTGCCAGAAAGTGAAGGCGCCAGCGTCATCAAGATGTACCGCGACTACCTCGGCCACTCCAGCTTCCTGCTGCCACCGCTGCCCAATACCCAGTTCACCCGGGACACCACCTGCTGGATCTACGGCGGCGTGACACTGAACCCGATGTACTGGCCGGCCCGACGCCAGGAAACCTTGCTGACCACCGCCATCTACAAGTTCCACCCGGAGTTTATCAACGCCGACTTTGAAATCTGGTACGGCGACCCGGACAAGGACCATGGCCAGGCAACGCTGGAAGGCGGCGATGTGATGCCGATCGGCAACGGCGTGGTTCTGATCGGCATGGGTGAGCGTACGTCGCGCCAAGCCATCGGCCAACTCGCGCAATCGCTGTTCGCCAAGGGCGCCGCAGAGAAAATCGTGGTCGCCGGCCTGCCTAAATCCCGTGCAGCGATGCACCTGGACACTGTGTTCAGCTTCTGCGACCGCGACCTGGTCACGGTCTTCCCGGAGGTGGTCAAGGAAATCATCCCGTTCATCATCCGTCCAGACAGCAAGAACAGCTACGGCCTGGACGTACGACGGGAGAACAAATCCTTCCTTGATGTCGTAGCCGAATCCTTGAACCTGAAAGCACTGCGCGTTGTGGAAACCGGTGGCAACAGCTTCGCTGCCGAGCGCGAACAGTGGGACGACGGCAACAACGTGGTGGCCCTGGAGCCTGGTGTGGTCATTGGCTATGACCGTAACACCTACACCAACACCCTGCTGCGCAAGGCCGGTGTCGAAGTCATCACCATCAGCGCTGGCGAATTGGGCCGTGGCCGTGGCGGCGGCCACTGCATGACCTGCCCAATCGTACGTGACCCGATCGATTACTAAACGACCATCACCCCGACCACGCCTACCCGGCGTTGGCCGGGCCGATCACCGAATCCAAGGAGAATCATCATGGCGTTCAACATCCACAACCGTAACCTGCTGAGCCTGGAACACCACACCACACGCGAGTTGCGTTACCTGCTTGACCTGTCACGCGACCTGAAGCGCGCCAAGTACACCGGCACCGAACAGCAGCACCTCAAAGGCAACAACATTGCGCTTATCTTCGAGAAAACCTCGACCCGCACGCGCTGCGCCTTTGAAGTGGCCGCCTACGACCAGGGCGCCAACGTGACCTACATCGACCCCAACTCCTCGCAGATCGGCCACAAGGAAAGCATGAAGGACACCGCCCGCGTGCTCGGGCGCATGTACGATGCCATCGAGTACCGTGGCTTCAAGCAGGAGATCGTCGAAGAACTGGCCAAGTACGCTGGCGTACCGGTGTTCAACGGCCTGACCGACGAGTATCACCCGACCCAGATGATCGCCGACGTACTGACCATGCGTGAGAACAGCGACAAACCGCTGCACGACATCAGCTACGCCTACCTGGGCGATGCCCGCAACAACATGGGCAACTCGCTGCTGTTGATCGGCGCCAAACTGGGCATGGATGTGCGCATTGCCGCGCCCAAAGCCCTGTGGCCACATGATGACCTGGTGGCTCGCTGCAAGAAATTCGCCGAAGAAAGTGGTGCACGTATCACCCTCACCGAAGACCCGAAAGCGGCCGTCAAGGGCGTCGACTTTGTCCATACCGACGTCTGGGTGTCCATGGGTGAGCCCGTCGAAGCCTGGGGCGAACGCATCCAGCAACTGCTGCCGTATCAGGTCAACGCCGAACTGATGAAAGCCACTGGCAACCCTCGGACCAAGTTCATGCATTGCCTGCCGGCTTTCCACAACGCCGACACCAAGGTCGGCAAGCAGATCGCCGAGCAGTACCCGCACCTGGCAAACGGCATCGAAGTGACCGACGACGTCTTCGAGTCGCCAGCCTGTATTGCCTTTGAGCAAGCGGAAAACCGTATGCACACCATCAAGGCAATCCTGGTGTCGACCCTGGCAGACCTGTAGGTCCTCGTCCTGAAGCACGTGTGGGAGCAGCGTTGCCTGCCCCCACACGTGACGGTTGCCAAACAGCCAACGTGCTTCCTCCCCTTTCGCTAAAAGGACATCACCATGCGTATCGTTATTGCATTGGGCGGTAACGCTCTGCTGCGCCGTGGCGAACCAATGACTGCGGACAACCAGCGCACCAATATCCGGATTGCCACCGAACAGATCGCCAAGGTTCACCCCGGCAACCAGTTGGTCATCGCTCACGGTAATGGCCCGCAAGTGGGCCTGCTGTCGCTGCAGGCGGCGGCTTACACGTCGGTTTCCCCCTACCCGCTGGATGTGCTCGGGGCCGAAACCGAGGGCATGATCGGTTACATGATCGAACAGGAACTGGGCAACCTGCTGGATTTCGAAGTGCCCTTCGCCACCTTGCTTACCCAGGTCGAAGTTGATGCCAATGACCCGGCGTTCAAGCATCCGAGCAAACCGATCGGCCCGGTCTACAGCAAGGAAGACGCCGAGCGCCTGGCCAAGGAGAAAGGCTGGGCCATCGCCCCGGACGGCGACAAGTACCGGCGCGTGGTCGCCAGCCCAAAACCCAAGCGCATCTTTGAAATTCGCCCGATCAAATGGCTGTTGGAAAAGAGCAGTATCGTGATCTGTGCCGGTGGAGGCGGCATCCCAACGATGTACGATGCCAACGGCAAGCTCCAGGGTATCGAGGCCGTGATCGACAAGGACCTGTGCTCGGCCCTGTTGGCTGAACAACTGGAAGCGGACCTGTTGGTGATTGCTACGGATGTGAGTGCGGCGTTCATCGACTACGGCAAGCCGACCCAGAAAGCCATCGCCCAGGCGCACCCGGACGAACTGGAAAAACTCGGTTTTGCCGCCGGCTCTATGGGACCAAAGGTGCAGGCAGCTTGCGATTTTGCACGCAACACCGGCAAAGTGGCGGTCATCGGATCGTTGGCCGACATTGAAGACATCGTCAAAGGTACTGCAGGCACTCGCGTCAGCACGGCCACAGCCGGTATCCGCTACCTTTGACCCGTGTGACGGGCGTGCGCGCCCGTCAGTTCTAACCCCAAAGGAGCACACCATGGCCAAGTTTGAACCCGGTCATTTGCATTTCGAGCGCCATGCGCTGAACAAGGATGACTACAGCTACAACCTGTGTCTTGACTATGAAGTCACGCACGACCCCAAGGAAGGTAAAGGCATGCTCTTTACCCTTCACGGCACAATCGAGGGCAATACCTTGAAGGAGCCGTTCTTCCTGCCCAAAGATCAGGCGTTCGATTTTGCCCGCCATGCAACACGCATCGCCCAACAATACGGCATGCCCAAAACCGCAGGCATCGGCTCAATGCACAGTTACTACGACCAGGTATTCGAAGACGTGCGCCGACAGCTCGACGTAAAACCCGGAGACCCGATCAAACCGGAACATCTCGCCTAGCCGTCAGGACCTCATCGCCAGCGTGGTAATGGGCACACACCTGCCAGCGATTCGACCGTATCGCAGGCGCAAGGCATACTAGCCTCCCCCGGCAGTACAGACCCGTTAACGCACCATGCGCATCCACGTCAGCTTCATCGACCGCGTCGGTATCACCCAGGAAGTCCTGGCCTTGCTCGGTGCCCGTCATCTGAACCTGGATGCCGTGGAAATGGTGCCGCCCAACGTCTACATCGATGCGCCGACCTTGAGCCCCGATGTACTCGAGGAGTTGCACGACGCCCTGCTCAATGTACGCGGCGTGCAAACGGTGAAGGTCGTCGACATCCTCCCCGGCCAGCGTCGGCACTTGCAACTGGATGCACTGCTGGCGGCAATGAGCGACCCGGTGCTGGCCCTGGACAGTGCAGGTACTGTCCTGCTGGCAAATCCGGCGCTGATTGCGCTCTGCGGCCAGGAGCCGGCGGGGCGCTCGGTGGGGGAGTTTTTCGGCGACCCCGGCCTGCTTGATACCTTGCTCGAAAACGGTTTTCGCTTGCCCATGCGTGAAATGGTCCTCAACGGCCAGAGCCTGCTACTCGACGCCACCCCGATCACCAATGCCGGTGCCTTGCTGACCCTGTACCAACCCAACCGCATCGGTGAGCGCCTGTCGGCCCTGCATCACGACCACGCCGAAGGCTTCGATGCGCTGCTCGGAGACTCACCGCCGATCCGTACGCTCAAGGCCCGCGCACTGCGGGTCGCCACCCTGGACGCACCGCTGCTGATCCATGGCGAAACCGGTACCGGCAAAGAGCTGGTGGCCCGCGCCTGCCATGCCATCAGCAGCCGACACACTGCACCGTTCCTGGCCCTGAACTGTGCTGCCCTGCCGGAGAACCTTGCCGAGAGCGAACTGTTCGGCTATGCCCCCGGGGCCTTTACAGGTGCGCAGCGTGGCGGCAAACCGGGGCTGATGGAACTGGCCAACCAGGGTACGGTGTTTCTCGACGAGATCGGCGAAATGTCACCCTACCTGCAGGCCAAACTGCTGCGGTTTCTCAACGATGGCAGCTTTCGCCGGGTGGGCGGCGACCGTGAGGTCAAGGTCAACGTGCGGATCCTCAGCGCCACCCACCGCAACCTGGAGAAAATGGTCGCCGAGGGTACCTTTCGCGAGGACCTGTTCTACCGCCTGAACGTGCTGAACCTGCAAGTACCGCCACTGCGCGAGCGCGGCCAGGACATCCTGTTGCTGGCCCGCTATTTCATGCAACAGGCCTGCACCCAGATCCAGCGTCCGCTCTGCCGTCTGGCCCCCGGAACGTACCCTGCCCTGCTCAGCAACCACTGGCCTGGCAACGTGCGGCAATTGCAGAACGTGATCTTCCGCGCCGCCGCGATCTGCGAAAGCAGCTTGGTGGACATCGGCGACCTAGACATCGCCGGCACGTCTGTGGCCCGCGAACAGGATGGCGAAGTGACCAGCCTGGAACAGGCCGTGGAAGACTTCGAACGCAGCCTGCTGGAAAAACTCTATGCCACCTACCCTTCCACCCGGCAGTTGGCCAACCGCCTGCAGACCTCGCACACGGCCATCGCCCATCGCCTGCGCAAGTACGGCATCCCCGGAAAGCACTGAAAGCGACATTCAGCGTACTGAAAACGCTACGGCGTAACGATTTCGATACAGTACGGTTTTTGCGCTACAACGCAAGGTTTTGATCCCTTTGAGCTTTTTTCTCGCACCCCGGCTGTAGCGATTTCGCTACAGCTGTGTCATCCCGTATTCATGAAAAATCATAAGTCATTGATTTAAAAGGAAATTATAGAAGTGGCCACAAAATTGCTAAGGAGTTACCAGTCCTAGGCCTGGTTGCGTAACCGGCCCGTCACCGTGTCCCCCGAGGAATTCCCATGAGCGAGTTGCGTTTTACCGAAGATCACGAATGGCTGCGTGTCGAAGCTGACGGCAGCGTCACGGTTGGCATCACCGCGTTCGCCCAGAACGCGCTGGGCGATGTGGTCTATGTGCAACTGCCGGAACTGCAGCACTACGAAAAAGGCGCCGAAGCGTCTACCGTCGAGTCGGTCAAGGCCGCCAGTGGTGTCTACATGCCACTCGACGGCGAAGTCGTTGCCGTCAACGACGGCCTGGAAGACAGCCCTGAGCTGGTCAACGAAGACCCACTGGGCGCAGGCTGGTTCTTCCGCTTCATCCCGGCCGATGCCAGCGCCGTCGAGCAACTGCTCGACCAGGACGCCTACGACCGCCTGATCAAAGCCAGCGCCGACGCCTGAGGAGCCGCCATGACTATCAACCTCGGCACTGCCAACGAATTCATCGCCCGGCACATCGGCCCACGCCAGAGCGACGAGCAGAGCATGCTTGCCACCCTGGGCTTTGATTCGCTGGACGCCATGAGCGCCAGCGTGATTCCCGACAGCATCAAGGGCACCAGCGTGCTCGATGCTGGCGCCGGCCAGAGCGAAGCAGACGCACTGGCAGCACTCAAGGCCATCGCCAGCAAGAACCAACTGTTCAAGACCTTTATTGGCCAGGGCTACTACAACTGCCATACCCCTGCGCCGATCCTGCGCAACCTGCTGGAAAACCCGGCCTGGTACACCGCCTACACCCCGTACCAACCCGAAATTTCCCAAGGCCGCCTGGAAGCCCTGCTGAACTTCCAGACCCTGATCAGCGACCTGACCGGCCTGCCGATTGCCAACGCCTCGTTGCTCGATGAAGCCACCGCTGCTGCCGAAGCCATGACCTTCTGCAAGCGCCTGAGCAAGAACAAAGGCAGCCATGCCTTCTTCGCCTCCGTGCATTGCCACCCACAAACCCTCGACGTACTGCGCACCCGCGCCGAACCGCTGGGTATCGACGTGGTGGTTGGCGACGAGCGCGAGCTCAGCGACGTCAGCGCGTTCTTCGGCGCCCTGCTGCAGTACCCGGCCAGCAACGGTGAGGTCTTCGACTACCGCGAGCTGACCGAACGCTTCCACGCCGCCAATGCCCTGGTCGCGGTCGCCGCTGACCTGCTGGCCCTGACCTTGCTGACGCCACCAGGCGAATTCGGTGCCGACGTGGCCATCGGCAGCGCCCAGCGCTTTGGTGTTCCGCTGGGCTTCGGCGGCCCGCACGCCGCCTACTTCTCCACCCGCGACGCCTTCAAGCGCGACATGCCAGGCCGCTTGGTCGGTGTGTCCATCGATCGCTTCGGCAAGACAGCACTGCGCCTGGCCATGCAAACCCGCGAGCAGCACATTCGCCGCGAGAAGGCCACCAGCAACATCTGCACTGCTCAGGTACTGCTGGCCAACATCGCCAGCATGTACGCGGTCTATCATGGCCCGCAAGGCCTGAAGCAGATCGCCGAGCGCACCCACCAGCTGACCGCCATCCTCGCTGCCGGCTTGCAGGCACTGGGCGTCACCGTCGAGCCACAGAGCTTCTTCGACACCCTCACCCTGGCCACCGGCAGCAACACCGCTGCGCTGCATGAGCGCGCCCGCGCCCAACAGCTGAACCTGCGCCAGATCGACGCCCAGCGCCTGGGCCTGTCGCTGGATGAAACCAGCCGTCAGGCCGATGTTGAAACACTCTGGGCGCTGTTTGCCAACGGCCAGGCACTGCCAGACTTCGCCGCACTGGCAGCCCGCGTCGAATCGCGCCTGCCAACAGCACTGCTGCGCCAGTCAGCGATCCTCGAGCACCCGGTGTTCAACCGCTACCACAGCGAAACCGAGCTGATGCGTTATCTGCGCAAGCTGGCCGACAAGGACCTGGCGCTGGACCGCACCATGATTCCGCTGGGCTCTTGCACCATGAAGCTCAACGCTGCCAGCGAAATGATTCCGATCACCTGGGCAGAGTTCGGCAACCTGCACCCCTTTGCCCCGGCCGAACAAAGCCAGGGTTACCAGCAACTGACTGACGAGCTGGAGGCCATGCTCTGCGCCGCCACCGGTTACGACGCAGTATCGCTGCAGCCTAACGCCGGCTCTCAGGGCGAGTACGCTGGCCTGTTGGCCATTCGCGCCTACCACCAGAGCCGTGGCGACGATCGTCGTGACATCTGCCTGATCCCGTCGTCGGCCCACGGTACCAACCCAGCCACTGCGCACATGGCCGGTATGCGCGTGGTCGTCACTGCCTGTGACGCCCGCGGCAACGTCGATATCGACGACCTGCGCGCCAAGGCCATCGAACACCGCGAACACCTCGCCGCGCTGATGATCACGTACCCGTCGACCCATGGCGTGTTCGAGGAAGCCATTGGCGAGATCTGCGCAATCATTCATGACAACGGCGGCCAGGTGTACATCGACGGCGCCAACATGAACGCGATGGTCGGCCTGTGCGCCCCTGGCAAGTTCGGTGGCGACGTGTCGCACCTGAACCTGCACAAGACCTTCTGCATCCCGCACGGCGGTGGCGGCCCGGGCGTTGGTCCGATTGGCGTCAAGGCCCACCTGGCACCGTTCCTGCCAGGCCACGGACACATGGCGCGCAAGGAAGGCGCGGTCTGCGCCGCACCGTTCGGCAGCGCGAGCATTTTGCCAATCACCTGGATGTACATTCGCATGATGGGTGGTGCCGGCCTCAAGCGCGCCTCGCAGATGGCGATCCTCAACGCCAACTACATCGCCCGTCGCCTGGAAGAGCACTATCCTGTGTTGTACACCGGCAGCAATGGCCTGGTTGCCCATGAATGCATCCTCGACCTGCGCCCACTCAAGGACAGCAGCGGTATCAGCGTTGACGATGTGGCCAAGCGCCTGATCGACTTCGGCTTCCACGCACCGACCATGTCCTTCCCGGTAGCCGGCACGTTGATGATCGAGCCTACCGAGAGTGAGTCCAAGGAAGAACTGGACCGCTTCTGCAACGCGATGATCTGCATCCGCGAAGAGATCCGCGCGGTAGAAAATGGCAGCCTGGACAAGGACGACAACCCGCTGAAGAACGCGCCACACACGGCAGCCGAACTGGTGGGTGAATGGGCACATGGCTACAGCCGCGAACAGGCGGTGTACCCACTGCCAACGCTGATCGAAGCCAAGTACTGGCCGCCGGTTGGCCGGGTCGACAACGTGTTCGGCGACCGTAACCTGGTCTGTGCTTGCCCGTCGATCGAGAGCTATCAGGACGCCTGATGCCTGAACGGCAGGAGCCGGCACAACCGGCTCCTGCAACCGTCCCACCCCTGAGGGCACGACCATGTCACTAAGCGTCTTCGACCTGTTCAAGATTGGCATCGGCCCCTCCAGTTCCCACACCGTCGGCCCGATGCGCGCCGCTGCGCGCTTCGCCGAAGGGTTACGCCGCGATCACCTGCTGGGCGCCACCGCCAGCGTCAAAGTCGAGCTGCACGGCTCGCTCGGTGCCACCGGCAAGGGCCACGGCAGCGACAAGGCGGTTTTGCTCGGCCTGGAAGGCGAGCATCCCGACAACGTCGATACCGAAACCATTCCTGCTCGCCTGCAGGCCATCCGCAGCAGCGGACAGCTGAAACTGCTGGGTGAACACAGCATCGCGTTCATTGAAAAGCAGCACCTGGCGATGATTCGCAAACCGCTGCCCTACCATCCCAACGGCATGATCTTCCGCGCCTTCGACGCTGCCGGGTTGCAAATTCGCAGCCGCGAGTACTACTCGGTCGGTGGCGGCTTTGTCGTGGACGACGATGCAGCCGGGGCCGACCGCATCGTCGAGGACCGCACGGTGCTGTCATTGCCGTTCAAGACCGCCAAGGAACTGCTCAGCCACTGCACCACGCAGAACCTCTCGATCAGCCAGGTCATGCTGGCCAACGAGGCCGCCTGGCGCCCGGAAAGCGAAACCCGCAGCGGCCTGCTGCGAATCTGGCAGGTGATGCAGGACTGCGTGGCCGCTGGCTGTCGCAATGAAGGCATCCTGCCGGGAGGGCTCAAGGTCAAGCGCCGGGCCGCCGCGCTGTACCGGCAACTGTGTCAGCACCCGGAAGCGAACCTGCGTGATGCGCTCTCGGTGCTCGACTGGGTCAACCTCTATGCACTGGCGGTCAACGAGGAAAACGCCTTTGGCGGGCGCGTGGTTACCGCACCGACCAACGGTGCCGCCGGCATAGTTCCGGCAGTGCTGCACTACTACATGCGCTTTATCCCGGGTGCCAACGAAGACGGCGTTGTGCGTTTTCTGCTCACCGCCGCAGCCATTGGCATTCTCTACAAGGAAAACGCGTCGATCTCCGGCGCCGAAGTCGGCTGCCAGGGCGAGGTCGGTGTGGCCTGCTCGATGGCCGCCGGTGCCCTCTGCGAAGTGATGGGCGGCAGTGTGCAGCAAGTCGAGAACGCCGCCGAAATCGGCATGGAACACAACCTCGGCCTGACCTGTGACCCCATCGGCGGGCTGGTTCAGGTGCCGTGTATCGAACGCAATGCCATGGGCTCGGTCAAGGCGATCAATGCGGTACGCATGGCCTTGCGTGGCGACGGGCAGCATTTCGTCTCGCTCGACAAAGTTATCCGCACCATGCGCCAGACCGGCGCCGACATGAAAAGCAAATACAAGGAGACCGCCCGCGGCGGTCTGGCCGTCAACATCATCGAATGCTGACACCCCTTCTCAAGTCCCAAGGAGTCATCAATGTCCACCGAAACACTGCACACCACCCCACTGCATGCCCTGCACCTGGAACTGGGCGCACGCATGGTGCCCTTCGCTGGCTACGACATGCCCGTGCAGTACCCAATGGGGGTGATGAAAGAGCACCTGCACAGCCGTGAACAGGCCGGGTTGTTCGATGTCTCGCACATGGGCCAGATCCGCCTGACGGGCAGTGAAGCCGCCAAGGCACTGGAAAGCCTGGTGCCGGTGGACATCATCGACTTGCCGGTAGGCATGCAGCGCTACGCCATGTTCACCAACGAACAGGGCGGTATCCTCGACGACCTGATGGTCGCCAACCTGGGCAACGACACCTTGTTCCTGGTGGTCAATGCGGCCTGCAAGGAGCAGGATCTGGCGCACCTGCGCCAGCACATCGGCAACCAGTGCGAAATCCAGCCCCTGTTTGAGGAACGCGCCCTGCTGGCCCTGCAGGGCCCGGCGGCAGTCAAGGTACTCGAGCGCCTGGCACCCGAAGTCGCGGGCATGACCTTCATGCAGTTCACAAGCGTGCAGTTGCTGGGTGTGGACTGCTACGTCAGCCGATCCGGCTATACCGGTGAAGACGGCTTTGAAATTTCCGTACCGGCGGCCAATGCCGACGCCCTGGCACGTCGCCTGCTGGCTGAGCCGGAAGTGGCGCCGATCGGCCTGGGTGCGCGCGACTCACTGCGCCTGGAAGCCGGCCTGTGCCTGTATGGCCACGACATGAACGCGCAAACCACCCCCATCGAGGCCAGCCTGCTCTGGGCCATCTCCAAAGTACGCCGTGCCGATGGCGCGCGTGCGGGCGGCTTCCCGGGTGCCGAGCGGATCTTCGCTCAGCAGCAAGACGGTGTTGCACGCAAGCGGGTCGGCCTGCTGCCCCAAGAGCGCACACCTGTCCGCGAGGACGCCGAGATTGTCGATGAAGCCGGCAGCGTCATTGGCCGTGTCTGCAGCGGTGGGTTCGGCCCGAGCCTGAGCGCCCCTGTAGCCATGGGCTACCTGGACACTGCACATGCCGCTCTGGATACCCCTGTGTGGGCCATCGTGCGTGGCAAACGCGTAGCGATGAAAGTCAGCAAGATGCCTTTTGTTGCCCAACGCTACTACCGCGGCTGATACCCGCCCAGAAGCGTGATGAAACGCGTTCGAGATTTTCGTAACCGAACGCGTTTCACAACATGTGAACACAGCCGAAAAACCGCTTGGAATGCACCAGAAAAAATCGCCCAAGCAGCGGCTAAAAAGGTCAAAATCCGGCGCTTTTCAGGGCTTGTTTTTGTCTTCAAAGTTAGCGTATTGTCTGTTCACTGTGTTTGCATGGGTCGCTATGGTTCGTGACCTGGGCAGTAGCTCTGAGATTTGCTACAACCCGTTCGACGTCTCTTACTTTCCTGCAACCCAGCCCAGTACTCTTTCATTTGAAAGAAGCTGTTACTAATTCTAAGTTCCAAAGGAAATAAGCTATGTCGACT
This sequence comes from Pseudomonas sp. TE3910, assembly GCF_056279025.1. NCBI lineage: Bacteria > Pseudomonadati > Pseudomonadota > Gammaproteobacteria > Pseudomonadales > Pseudomonadaceae > Pseudomonas > Pseudomonas sp. TE3910. The sequence continues at coordinate 4,405,026 of NZ_JBWBQN010000001.1, read as the reverse complement.
CGTCAGAGCGGTACCGTCAAGTGGTTTAACGACGAAAAAGGTTTTGGTTTCATCACTCCAGAAAGCGGTCCGGATCTGTTCGTACACTTCCGCGCTATTCAGGGCAACGGCTTCAAGAGCCTGAAAGAAGGCCAGAAAGTTACCTTCATCGCCGTGCAGGGCCAAAAAGGCATGCAGGCTGACGAAGTTATCGCGGAAAATTGATTTCCCGATAAAAAGCCCCTGCTGGCAACAGCAGGGGCTTTTTTGTGCCTGTTATTCCGTAGAATGGGCGTTTTGCGCAAGGAGGGCTTCTTGTATGCCCAAGCACCTGTTGAAGCCTCAGGGCGATTTCCCAGCCGTCGGCCTGGGGCGTCGCCTTGCGGCAATGTTCTACGATTTCCTGCTGTGTACAGCGCTGCTGATGGTCACCACCCTGGTCTACAAGATGATCATGATGGCCTTCATCGGGGAGGCGCGGATGCGCGAACTGACCGATGCTGGCGCCCTGGACACCGACCCGCTGCTGTCGACCATTCTGGTGTTCATGCTGTTTGGCTTCTTCGCCAAATTCTGGACCCACGGTGGACAGACCTTGGGGATGCAGGTCTGGGGGATTCGCGTACAAAACGCAGATGGCAGCGCCATCGGCCTGTGGCAGGCACTGTTGCGCTTTGTTGTCTCCATCGCCTCCTGGCTGTGCCTGGGCCTGGGTTTCTTCTGGGTATTGATCGACAAACAAAAGCGCAGCTGGCATGACATGTATTCCGACAGTCAGCTGGTGCGCATCCCCAAGAAGGGCAAGGAAAAGGCCTGAGCGCTGAAACCGTGATCAGTCGCCCATGAAAAAGCCGACCCCAAGGTCGGCTTTTTCATACGCGTTACGGCTTAACCGGCCCTGCGCAACAGCCATACCCCTGTCAACGTGCAGATACCTGCCGGAATCAGCACCGCCAACAATGGCGGGAAACCGAACACCTGGCTGGACGGCCCCAGCAGGTCCTGGGCAATCCGGAAGGTGAACCCCACCAGCACGCCGGTAAACACCCGCTGCCCCAAGGTCACCGAACGCAATGGGCCAAAGATGAACGACACCGCCATGAGCACCAGCGCCGCCGTCACAATCGGCTGCATCACCTTGGTCCAGAACGCCAACCAGTAGCGAGCGTTGTTCAAGCCCTGGTCGGACAGGTAGTGAATGTAGTCCCACAACCCGGAAATAGAGAGCGAGTCCGGGGCAACGACCACCGTATTCAACAACTCAGGGGTAACCGCCACATCCCAACGCTCCTCGGGGCTCTTGAGCACTTCAGTGCTGTCGCCGCGGAAGTGCGTGGTGGTGACGCCACTGAGCAACCAGTGATCGTTCTGATACTGGGCCTTGCGCGCAAAGCTGGACGTCAGCATGCGGCGCTCGCTGTCGAAGCGGTAGCGCGTTACGCCATACAAAAGGCCGTTGGGCTGTACGCTGTTGATGTGGACAAACTCATCACCCTGACGATGCCACATACCGCGTTTGGAAGACTGCGCCTCACCACCGCCCTGCGCCAGGGAGCGCTCGGCCTGGGCCTTGTTTTCGGTGACCGGGGCCAGGTACTCACCAATCAGCACGCCGACCAGCATCAGCACCAGCATCGGCTTCATGACTGCCCAGACGATACGGCCAATAGACACGCCAGCCGCGCGCATGATGGTCAGCTCACTGCTGCTGGCCAAGCTGCCGAGACCGATCAGGCAACCGATCAGTGCTGCCATCGGCAGCATGTCGTAGAGCCGACGCGGCGCGGTCAACAGCACAAAACTAGCCGCATCCATCAGGGTATAGGTGTTGCTGATGTCGCTCATTTCATCAATGTAGGCAAACAGCGAGGCCAGGCCGAGAATGATCCCCAATACGGCAATAATTGCCAGGAACACACTCTTGCCGATGTAACGGTCGAGTTTAACCACGGGCCACCTCCGCACGGCGGGCAGCACGCTTGAGCTTCAACGGCTCCCAGTACATCAACCCAAGGCCGATGAGCAGGAACAAGCCATGCACCCACCAAAGCCCCAAGGCGATCGGCAGCTTGCCTTTTTCCAGGGCACCACGCGCAGCGATCAACATTGTCAGATACGCCATATACAAAAGAATCGCCGGCAGCAGCTTGAGGAAACGTCCTTGCCGCGGATTGACGCGCGACAGCGGCACGGCCAGCACGGTCACGACAAACACCAGCAATGGCAACGAAATCCGCCATTGCAACTCGGAGCGCTCGCGCAGGGTCTTGGCACCCAGCAACTTCGACGTCGGGATTGCTTCCCGATCAGTCACTTCCTCGCTGACTTCCGGCTTGGGCAACAGCACCCCGTAGGTGTCGTACTTGATGATGCGGTAATCGGCCTGCCCCGGATTACCGTCATAGCGGTAGCCGTTTTCCAGGATCAGGTAACGATTGCCATCCGCCTGCACTTCCTGACGCCCCTTCTCGGCCACCAGCACAGAAGGGCCGCGGTCCTTGCTCTTGTCCTGGGAGACGCGTTTCTCGGAAATGAACACCCCGCCCAGATTCTCACGGTTATCGGATAGCTGCTCGCTATAGGTAACACGTGAACCGTCACGCAGGGTCTGGAAGCGTCCCGGAACCAGGGTGTCGAACTCGGTCAAGGCGTCCTGTTCATTGATGATCTGTGCCACCCGCGCAACGCCCTGAGGCGCAAGGCCCAGGCTCAACCAGGCAACCAGCAAGGCCACCAGCAAGGCCGGTGCCATGGTCATCGCCAGCAGGCGCTGCTGGCTCATCCCGGTGGCGGCGAGCACGGTCATCTCGCTTTCCAGGTAGAGCCGGCCGTATGCCAGCAAAATGCCCAGAAACAGGCCAAGCGGCAGGATCAGTTGCAGGAAACCCGGCAAGCGGAACCCCATGATCATGAACAATACGCTCGGGTCGAGCAGGCCCTGTGCGGCCTGAGCCAGGTACTTGATGAAGCGCCCGCTCATGATGATAACCAGCAGCACGGCGCTGACGGCACTCAAGGTCAGCATGACCTCGCGAGACAGATAACGAAAGACGATCAAACCAGACACTCCTGGGTTGTCAGGCTCAAACAGCCGAACAAGGGAAACGTAGCAGTCGCACCGGATGCACGCTGCAGACGTGAAACCGGCAAAAAAGTTGGCGCATTATCCTGTGATTGGCCGTGCCTGTCACTTGGCGTACGCAAAGCGTCATCTCGGGGTTGTCAGGCTGGGCGCAGCAGGCTCAAACTGGCGGCTTTATCACTGGCACGCAGATGCGCCGCCAGGCCGCTCCAAGCGCCTGCACAGACAGCGCACAGACCGATCATTGGGGACCCTGACATGGAATTGGTTGTAAAAAGTGTAGCCGCAGCATCGTTGAAGACCGCCACCCTGGTACTGGCTGTCGGTGAAGGCCGCAAACTCGGCACCACCGCCAAAGGCATCGACGACGCGACCGACGGCGCCCTGAGCGCACTGCTCAAGCGCGGCGACCTGGCCGGCAAGGTGGGCCAGACGCTGCTGCTGCAAAGCCTGCCTGGCCTGAAGGCCGAGCGCCTGTTGCTGGTCGGCACCGGCAAAGACGCCGAACTGGGTGATCGCAGCTGGCGCAAAGTCGTTTCCAGCGTACTGAACGTGCTCAAGGGCCTGGGCGGCAGCGATGCCGTGCTGGCGCTGGACGATGTAGCGGTCACTGGCCGTGATGCCCCTTACGAAAAAACCCGCCTGCTGGCCGAAACCCTGCTCGACGGCGAATATGTCTTCGACCGCTTCAAGAGCAAGAAAGCCGAGCCTCGTGCACTGAAGAAAATCACCCTGCTCACCGACAAGGCCACCCAGGCCGAAACCGAGCGCGCGGTCAAGCACGCCAGTGCGATTGCCAGCGGCATGAGCTATACCCGTGACCTTGGCAACCTGCCACCCAACCTGTGCCACCCAAGCTTTCTGGCGGACGAAGCCAAGGCACTGGGCAAGGCTCACAAGAACCTCAAGGTCGAAATCCACGACGAGAAGAAGCTCAAGGAACTGGGCATGGGGGCCTTTGTCGCCGTTGGCCAAGGCAGCGACCAGCCACCGCGACTGATCGTGCTCAACTACCAGGGCGGCAAGAAAAGCGAGAAGCCGTTCGTACTGGTGGGCAAGGGCATTACCTTCGATACCGGTGGTATCAGCCTCAAGCCTGGCGCCGGCATGGATGAAATGAAGTACGACATGTGCGGTGCTGCCAGCGTCTTCGGCACCCTGCATGCCGTGCTCGAACTGCAACTGCCCATCAACCTGGTCTGCCTGCTGGCCTGCGCCGAGAACATGCCAAGCGGCGGCGCCACCCGTCCGGGCGACATTGTCACGACCATGAGCGGGCAAACCGTCGAGATCCTCAACACCGACGCCGAAGGCCGCCTGGTGCTGTGCGACACCCTGACCTACGCCGAGCGTTTCAAGCCGCAGGCAGTGATCGATATCGCCACCCTGACCGGCGCCTGCATCGTTGCCCTGGGTAGCCATACCTCGGGCCTGATGGGCAACAATGACGCCTTGGTCGCGCAACTGCTCGAAGCAGGCAAACGCGCCGACGACCGTGCCTGGCAGTTGCCACTGTTCGACGAGTACCAGGAACAGCTCGACAGCCCGTTCGCCGACATCGCCAACATTGGCGGACCAAAGGCCGGCACCATCACGGCGGGCTGCTTCCTGTCGCGCTTTGCCAAGGCCTATGAGTGGGCGCACCTGGACATCGCCGGTACCGCCTGGGTCAGTGGCGGCAAGGACAAGGGCGCTACAGGTCGCCCGGTTCCATTGCTGACCCAGTACCTGCTCGATCGCGCCAACGGCTGAGGCCGCCCTGCCCGGCTGCGCCGCATACGCGCAGCCGGCGGGCACTGCACACCATGAGCCAAGTCGATTTCTACATCCTCCCAAGCCCGGCCCTTTCGGCGCGGCTGGTGTTCGCCTGCAAATTGTGCGAGAAAGCCTGGCGCCTCGGCCACCAGGTCTACCTCAATTGCAGCGACAGCACCCAACGCGACGAGCTGGACGAACTGCTCTGGCGCTTCAAGGGCGAGGCATTCGTACCGCACAGCAATGCCGAAGACGACCCCGAGGCCACTGTGGTATTGGGCCTGGGCGACACGCCCGGCAGCCATCAGGACCTGCTGATCAACCTCGACCTGAAGGTGCCAGGCTTCGCTGACCGTTTTGCCCGCATCGCTGAAATCGTGGTCGAAGACCCTGCGATTCGCCAGGCGACACGGGAGAGTTTCCGTTTCTACCGACAACAGGGCTATGCTCTGCAAGATCACCGCTTACAGCGACTCTGACGACGATGGACAAACCCACGCCCCACTCCAAGTCCGCGCACTTGCTGGATGACCTTGAGTCGATCCGCCAACTGCTCGGCGACGATACCCTGCAACCACCCTTGCTGACCGAAACCGTGGACCACAACGAGCAGATTCCACTGCTGCTTGAAGAGGCCATCGAACCGGTTGTGCCAACGCCTGAAGCTGAAGTCCCAAGCGCTCAGCCACCGGCACAGGAAGCACCTGACCCTCAGGCCAGGAGACAGGATACCCTCCTGCACCTGGACGTTGAGTTACGTGCTGCCGCACAGCTGATCATGCAGGACGTGATCGATGACTTCGCCCCGCACATCGAAACCGAGATCAAGCGTCGGCTGGATGCGCGTCTTGAGCGTTTGCTGAACCAGTTGCCAGAGTAAATCCGCGGGCCGTTGGCCCGCATTGCTCTGCGATCGCCATACCGGTCGTGCCCGCAATGGGTGAAACGACGTTTTCTGCCTCCTGCCATCACCTCAGGCTACGCCCCAGCGCCTATTCCCCGTTATACTTCTCGGCTTTCCCGAATAAACGCCATAGGGTCCCGCCGCGCATGGATAAGACCTACCAGCCGCACGCTATTGAAACTTCCTGGTACCAGACCTGGGAGTCCGAGAATTACTTCGCCCCGCAAGGTGCGGGCGAGCCGTACACCATCATGATTCCGCCGCCGAATGTCACCGGCAGCCTGCACATGGGTCACGGCTTCAACAACGCGATCATGGACGCCCTGATCCGTTTCCGCCGCATGCAGGGCCGCGACACCCTGTGGCAGCCAGGCACCGACCATGCCGGTATCGCTACGCAGATGCTGGTGGAGCGTCAACTGGAAGCCAAGGGCCAGAGCCGCCACGACCTGGGCCGGGAAAAGTTCCTGGAAAAGGTCTGGGAATGGAAAGACCAGTCCGGTGGCAACATCAGCCGCCAGATCCGCCGCCTGGGCTCCTCGGTAGACTGGAGCCGCGAGCGCTTCACCATGGACGACGGCCTGTCCGAAGCGGTCAAGGAAGCCTTCGTGCGCCTGCACGAAGACGGCCTGATCTACCGCGGCAAGCGCCTGGTCAACTGGGACACCAAGCTGCACACCGCGATCTCCGACCTTGAAGTGGAAAACCACGACGAGAAAGGCCACCTGTGGAACCTGCGCTACCCGCTGGCCGACGGCGCGAAAACCGCTGAAGGCAAGGATTACCTGGTCGTTGCCACTACCCGTCCGGAAACCATGCTGGGCGACGCTGCCGTAGCCGTTAACCCGAACGATGAGCGCTACCAGGCCCTGATCGGCAAGTTCGTCGAGCTGCCACTGGTTGGCCGCCGCATTCCGATCATCGCCGATGACTACTGCGACCCGGAATTCGGCACCGGCTGTGTGAAGATCACCCCGGCCCACGACTTCAACGACTATGAAGTCGGCAAGCGTCACAACCTGCCACTGCTGAACATCTTCGACAAGAACGCCATGGTGCTGCCGGCAGCCCAGGTATTCAACCTCGACGGCAGCGTCAACGAATCCATCGATGCCACCCTGCCTGCCCGCTACGCCAACCTCGACCGTTTCGTCGCGCGCAAGCAGATCGTCGCCGATTTTGAAGCCGCAGGCCTGCTGGTCAGCGTTGACGACCACGCCCTGAAAGTACCGAAGGGCGACCGCTCCGGCACCGTCATCGAGCCGTGGCTGACCGACCAGTGGTACGTGTCGACCAAGCCCCTGGCCGAGCCGGCCATTGCCGCCGTCGAAGATGGCCGTATCCAGTTCGTACCGAAGCAGTACGAAAACATGTATTTCTCCTGGATGCGTGACATTCAGGACTGGTGCATCAGCCGCCAGCTGTGGTGGGGCCACCGCATTCCAGCCTGGTACGACGAAGCCGGCAAGGTCTATGTCGGGCGCAGCGAAGAGGAAGTGCGCAGCAAGCACAACCTGGGCGCCGAGGTTGTCCTGAACCAGGACAACGACGTACTCGACACCTGGTTCAGCTCGGGCCTGTGGACCTTCTCGACCCTCGGCTGGCCAGAGCAGACCGAATTCCTGAAGAAATTCCACTCCACCGACGTGCTGGTCACCGGTTTCGACATCATTTTCTTCTGGGTTGCCCGGATGATCATGCTGACCATGCACCTGGTGAAGAACGAGGATGGCACCCCGCAGGTACCGTTCAAGACCGTTTACGTCCACGGCCTGGTGCGCGATGGCCAGGGCCAGAAGATGTCCAAGTCCAAGGGCAACGTCCTTGACCCGCTGGACATCGTCGACGGCATCACCCTCGATGCCCTGCTGGAAAAACGCACCAGCGGCATGATGCAGCCAAAACTGGCCGAGAAGATCGCCAAGCAGACCCGTGCCGAGTTCCCGGAAGGTATTGCCAGCTACGGCACCGATGCCCTGCGCTTTACCTTCTGCTCGCTGGCGTCCACTGGCCGCGACATCAAGTTCGACATGGGCCGCGTCGAAGGCTACCGCAACTTCTGCAACAAGATCTGGAACGCCGCCCGCTACGTGCTGGACAAGGGCGAAGACTGCGGCCAGAACGGCGAAGCCTACGAACTGTCACTGGCTGATCGCTGGATCATCTCGCAGCTGCAGCGCACCGAAGCCGAAGTGACCCGTCAGTTGGAGCAGTTCCGTTTCGACCTGGCAGCTCAAGCGCTGTACGAGTTCATCTGGAACCAGTACTGCGACTGGTACCTGGAGTTGTCCAAGCCTGTGCTGTGGGACGAAAACGCGCCTGTCGAACGCGCGCGCGGCACCCGTCGCACCCTGGTACGGGTACTGGAAGTCGCGCTGCGCCTGGCTCACCCATTCATGCCATTCATCACCGAGGAAATCTGGCAGCGCCTGGCGCCGCTGGTCGGTGCTGAAGGCAAGACGATCATGCTGCAGCCTTGGCCAGTGGCCAACGACAGCCGCATCGATACGGCTGCCGAAGGCGACATCGAGTGGCTGAAGGAACTGATGCTCGGCGTGCGTAACATCCGTGGCGAAATGAACATCGGCCCGGGCAAACCACTGCAACTGTTCCTGAAGAACGCCAGCAGCGAAGACCAGCGCCGCCTGCAGGAAAACGAAGCGCTGCTCAAGAAGCTGGCGAAGATCGAATCCTTCACCGTGCTGGGCGAACAGGACGAGGCACCACTGAGCGCTACCGCACTGGTAGGCGATCTGCAGGTACTGGTTCCCATGGCCGGCCTGATCGACAAGGATGCCGAGCTGGCGCGCCTGAACAAGGAAATCCAGCGCCTGCAAGGCGAAGTCCAGCGCGTGGGCGGCAAGCTGTCCAACGCAGCGTTCGTTGACAAGGCGCCACCTGCCGTCATCGACAAGGAGCGCGCCAAGCTGGCTGAAGCCGAGCAGGCCTTGGCCAACTTCACCGAGCAGCATGCGCGGATTGCCAGCCTGTAACCGCTAGTACGCCGCCGTAACGCCATCGCGGGCAAGCCCGCTTCTACAGGTTGACAACCAACCGTGTGGGAGCGAGCTTGCCCGCGATGCGTTCCACAGGACACCCTCATGAGCACACCCAACAAACCGACCCTGCACCCGCGCAATCGCCATCAGGGCCGCTATGACTTTCCCCAACTGATCAAAAGCAGCCCCGAGCTGGGCCGTTTCCTGATCACTAACCCGTACGGCAAACCCAGCATTGATTTTGCCGACCCCGAGGCCGTAAGGGTCTTCAACCGGGCCCTGCTCAAGGCCCAGTACGGCATCCAGCACTGGGACATACCGGCAGACTACCTGTGCCCGCCCATCCCCGGACGTGCCGACTACCTGCACGCACTGGCCGACCTGTTGGCCGACGACAACGCCGGCGAAATTCCTCGCGGGGCGAAAATCCAGGCGCTGGACATCGGTGTGGGCGCCAACTGCATCTACCCGCTGCTCGGCTATAGCGATTACCGCTGGCGCTTCGTAGGCTCGGACATCGATGCCGTCGCACTGGCCTCGGCCAAGGCCATCGTCCAGGCCAATGGGCTGGGCAAGGCCATTGGCCTTCGCCTGCAGAGCAACCGCAAACACATCCTGCTCGGCCTGCTCAGCGCTGAAGACCGCTTTGACCTGACCTTGTGCAACCCGCCCTTCCATGCCTCGCGCGACGAAGCCACCCGTGGCAGCCAGCGCAAATGGCGGGCGCTGGGCAAGGCAGACCCCAAGCGCAAACTGCCTGTGCTCAACTTTGGCGGGCAAAACAATGAACTGTGGTGTGAGGGTGGCGAGATACGTTTCGTCAGCCAACTGGTGGCCGAAAGCGCGGCGATGGGTCAACAGGTGCTGTGGTTCACCAGCCTGGTCTCCAAAGCCTCCAACCTGCCTGGCATTCAGGCGGCCCTGAACAAGGCGGGTGCTCTCGAGCATCGCGTCGTCGAGATGGGGCAAGGGCAGAAGCAAAGCCGTCTGGTGGCCTGGACCTTCAAGGACGCAACCGCCCGGCAACAATGGCGCCAGCAACGCTGGGCCGAACGGCAGGCATGAAAAAGCCGCGCCAGACAAACATCAGGCGCGGCTTCAGGAACAGCTTACGACTTACTTGTTGACAGCGTCGGTCAGCACTTTGGCTGGAACGAACTTGACAACTTTCTTGGCCGCGATTTCGATGGCAGCGCCAGTCGATGGGTTACGGCCGGTACGGGCAGGACGCTCGGTGATTTTCAGTTTGCCAATACCTGGCAGAGTGATTTCGCTGCCATTTTCCAGTTGATCAGCAACGATCTGGCCCAGTTGCTCCAGAGCGTTACGCGCGGTGGTTTTTGGCGCGTCGATAGCTTCAGCGATATCGGCGATCAGTTGGTCTTTGGTCAATGCCATGGTGGTGTTCCTTCCCTATCAAATTCAGTTGGTTTGCAGAGTGCCGCGTCAGCTATCGGGCCAGGCCTGCAAATGCCCGGCGGCTCGGTGTTACAGCCACACCAATCGCGTATGTAGATACGCAAAATGACGTTTGGTTCGATGTGACACGAGCGGTCTGCCAGCGATGCGCCACATAGGGGGGCGCAAGACGGGGGCAAAGCTACCACAGAGGCGAATAAATATCCGCCTCAAGCAGGGCAAATGTTCAGGTTTTTCGGGGGTTTGCGCCAAAAAACGCAAAAAATCGAACAAAAAATGAACAAAGGCCATTTCACAATACATCCAGACACGGCGCAGCCCCAGGTCTGGGTTACACTGGGCGACTTTGCAATATGGCAGCGCCCTGCCCTTTTTCAAGCCGAGAATCCCATGCCGATCCGTCATTGCATCGTCCACCTGATCGACAAAAAGCCCGATGGCAGCCCAGCCGTGCTGCATGCCCGCGACTCTGAACTGAGCGAGTCGACCGCCATCGAAAACCTGCTGGCCGACCTCAACGACAGCTACAACGCCAAACAGGGCAAGGCCTGGGGTTTCTTCCATGCCGAATCCGGGGCGCACCCGTTCAGTGGCTGGCTCAAGGAGTACCTGGACAACGGTACGACCTTCACTGCCTTCAGCCGTGTCGCCGTCGAACACCTGCAGAAGCTGATGGAAGAGTCCAACCTCTCGGTGGGTGGCCATGTGCTGTTTGCCCACTACCAGCAAGGCATGACCGATTACCTGGCCATCGCCCTGTTGCACCACAGTGAAGGCGTGGCGGTTAACGCCGAGCTCGACGTCACCCCGTCGCGCCATCTGGACCTGGGTCAGCTTCACCTGGCTGCACGCATCAACATTTCCGAGTGGCAAAACAACCAGAACTCGAAACAGTACATTTCCTTCATCAAGGGCAAGAACGGCAAGAAAGTCTCGGAGTACTTCCGCGACTTCATTGGCTGTCAGGAAGGCGTGGACGGCCCCGGCGAAACCCGCACCTTGCTCAAGGCCTTCAGTGACTTCGTCGAAAGCGAAGACCTGCCCGAGGAAGCCGCTCGAGAGAAAACCCAGACCCTGGTCGATTACGCCACCAGCCAGACCAAAGCCGGTGAGCCGGTAACCCTGGAAGAACTCTCCAGCCTGATCGATGAGGACCGCCCAAAGGCCTTCTACGACCACATCCGCAACAAGGACTATGGCCTGTCGCCGGAAATTCCTGCCGACAAGCGCACCTTGAATCAGTTCCGCCGCTTCACCGGTCGAGCCGAAGGCTTGTCGATCAGCTTCGAAGCGCACTTGCTTGGCTCGAAGATCGAATATGACGAGGAAGCCGGAACACTGATCATCAAAGGCTTGCCGACACAGCTGACCGATCAGCTCAAGCGTCGCAAGGACTGACCGCGAGATAGGAGGCGACCAACGCCTCCTTGGCACTTTTGCGCAGCTTCTTCACCAGCCGCTCCTGGCGCAGGGCTTCAGCCTTGTCCGGCCACACCTCGACATACACCAGCGCGACCGCCGGGCTGGTGCTGAAATAGCGAGCGCCCCGTCCCTTCTGATGAGCCTCGAAACGTCGTTGCGGGTTATCACTGATACCGCAGTACAGTGAGCCGTTGGCGGCGCGCACCAGGTAGACGTACCAAGGTTTGCTGATGGGTTCACAGAGGCTATCGGTCACGGCATATTCGTAAAGAAGACGACAAGGCTCACAGCTTACCGCCTCAGCGGGCAGCCTGAAACGTCCGCAAGCCCTTCAACGCCTGCGCCCTCACCTTACCCTGCAGCCATGGCGTCCACCCCAGCAGCAAACCTTTCATGCCTAACGCCTGGCGCGCCCATTGCCACATTTCGAAACTGTCATGGTGCTCACAGATCTTGCCGTCGCGAAACACGAAGCGAGCCTGTATGTCGTTGATCACGACCCGGCCGGTCTGGTTGAACAGGTAGGTGGCCACCCAGTGAGCGCCACCGCTGCGCTCATCGGCGCGTACATTGTCGAACGTCAGGGAGAAATCCTTGGCGCGAGTCGTCAGCATGCGCCACATATCACCCGCATCCTTGCCCTGCAAAATGCCGAAGGCCGGGTCACTGAAAAGCACATCGTCGCTGTAGCAGGCCACCATGGCCTCGGCATCCAGCCGCTGAAAGGCCTGATAGAAGCGGGTGATCAGGGCACTGTGGGCATCGCTCATGGGCAGATCCATTACCGAGAAGAGAGTCTGGAACGATAGTCCGGGCCAAGGCCGAAAAGCTACGGACATTTGCACGGCGAATAGCGCGCACCACCTGAAATCAATCGCTGACCGCCAGCGCGGATCAGACCCGCTCGCTGGTCGCGTTCACATATAAGGCGCGCCCGGCCTTGAGGCCGAAGACTATGGCGCTGACACCGAGCACCGCGAAAATCCACCCCACAGCCTTCCACCCGCCCGTCAGGTCGTGCACCACACCCACGGCGAAAGGCCCAAGGGACGCCAGGGTGTAACCCACCCCTTGCGCCATGCTCGACAGGTTGGCCGCGACATGGGCATCCCGGGAGCGCAGCACGATCAGGGTCAATGCCAGCGCAAACGCTCCGCCCTGCCCCAAGCCCAAGACCACCGCCCAGCCCCAGAGGCCGTTCAGCGGCGCATAAAGACAACCGAACAACCCGGCCAACGTCATCAGCATGGCCAACACAATGGCCAAGCGCTGATCCTTGCCCCGGGTGGCCAGCCAAGGTGCAGTCAACGAGCTGAGCAGTTGAACAATGACCGAACCGGACAACACCAGGCCTGCCTCGGTCGGGCTGAGGCCGCGCCCGATCAGCACCGAAGGCAGCCAACCGAAGACGATGTAGGCCAACGACGACTGCAGCCCCATGTACAAGGTCACCTGCCAGGCCAGCGGATCACGCCACACGCCGCGCACCCGGTAGGCGACGCTATGGGCCGCATGGCCCTGACGTGCCTGAGGCAGCCAGAACAGCGCCGCAACGACCGCTGGCAGCAACCAGAAACCCAGCCCCATCGACCAGCTGTCATCAAAGTAACGGCCAAGCGGCACGGTGGCACCAGCAGCAACTGCAGCACCGAGGCACAGGGCCATGGTGTAGACGCCGGTGAGCGTACCGGCATGCTTGGCAAAATCACGCTTGACGATACCCGGCAACAAAACGCCGATCACGCCGATGCTGGCGCCGGCCAGTATGCTGCCGACAAACACCCCGAAACTGCCCAGGACGCTGCGCAGGAAAATACCGGCCGCCAGGCACAAGAGTACACCCAGCACGACCCGCTCACTGCCGAAACGCCGCGCCAGCACAGGCGCCAACGGTGCAAACAGGCCCAGGCACAGCACGGGCAAGGTGGTCAGCAAGCCCGCTTGGGAAGCACTCAGCCCAAGGCTCTCAGACACCTGCCCGAGCACCGGCGCCATGCTCGACAACGCCGGGCGCAGGTTCAGGGCCACCAACACCAGCCCCAGAAGCAGCAACCAAGGGCGTTGCAATACCACGGGCTGTTGTTGAACCTGCTCATCGTCAGCTTCAGCGTCGATCAGCAGTTCGTCGAGTTCCGCTCCACGCGCTTCGCGGTCACGGGCAGCAGCGTGTTCAGGGTTCATCCATCGGGCTCCAGCAAAGGGGTTAGACTGCGGTACAAATGCAATCGCCGGCCAGACCAGCTCCAGTGCAATACACATGCGCAAGAGCCAGCTTGGCCGGCGAGAGGGCCCAACCGATATCAGTTCAACGCGTCGAGCAACGCCTGATTCTGCTCCGGGGTACCGATGGTGATCCGCAGGAACTGCGCGATACGCGCTTGTTTGAAGTGCCGCACAATCACGCCCTGTTCACGCAGACGGGCAGCCAGGCCGGCAGCATCCTGCTCAGGATGACGGGCAAAGATAAAGTTCGCCGCCGACGGCAACACTTCAAAACCGCGCGCGGTGAGCTCGGCCACCAAATGTTCGCGGCTGTCGATGACCTTGCGGCAGGTCTCGTCAAAGTAAGCCTTGTCCTGGAACGCCGCAGCAGCCCCGACAATGGCCATACGGTCGAGCGGGTAGGAGTTGAAGCTGTTCTTGATCCGCTCCAGAGCCTCAATCAGGTCTGGATGACCGACCGCCAGGCCCACACGCAACCCGGCCAGCGAACGCGACTTGGACAGGGTCTGGGTAACCAAAAGGTTCGGATAACGGTCTACCAGGCTGATCGCCGTCTGCCCACCGAAGTCGATGTAAGCCTCGTCGACCACCACCACGGAATCCGGGTTGGCCTTGAGCAACTGCTCAATGGCGTCCAGGGCCAGCAGGCAGCCAGTTGGCGCATTGGGGTTCGGGAAGATGATCCCGGCATTCGCTCGTTGATAATCCTCGACGCGAATCTGGAACTGCTCATCCAGCGCTACTGCCTCGTACGGAATACCGTAAAGGCCGCAGTAAACCGGATAGAAACTGTAGCTGATGTCCGGGAACAACAGCGGCGCGTCATGCTGAAACAGGCCGTGGAAGATGTGCGCCAGCACTTCATCGGAACCGTTACCCAGGAACACCTGGTTACCCTGCACGCCGTAGTACTCGGCCACTGCCTGCTTGAGCAGATCGCTGTTCGGGTCAGGGTACAGACGCAGGTTGTCATTCAACTCGGCGCGCATGGCCTCAAGGGCTTTCGGCGAGGGCCCATAGGGGTTCTCGTTGGTGTTGAGCTTCACCAGTTTGGCCAGTTTCGGCTGCTCACCCGGCACGTAAGGCACCAGGTCCTTGACGAAGGGGCTCCAGAATTTACTCATGTTCAGTTCCCCTCGTTGTCGACAATGATGCGGTATTCGGCGCTGCGCGCGTGAGCACTGAGCGATTCGCCACGGGCCAGGACCGAAGCGGTCTTGCCCAGTTCGGAAGCGCCTTGTTCGGAGCAGAAGATGATCGAGGAACGCTTCTGGAAGTCATACACCCCCAGCGGCGAGGAAAAGCGCGCCGTGCCGGAAGTCGGCAAGACGTGATTCGGCCCGGCGCAGTAGTCGCCTAGCGCCTCGCTGGTGTGACGGCCCATGAAGATGGCCCCGGCGTGGCGGATCTGCGGCAGCCAGGCCTGCGGGTCGGCAACCGACAGCTCCAGGTGCTCGGGGGCAATACGGTTGGCCACCTCGATAGCCTGCTGCATGTCGCGCACCTGGATCAGGGCGCCACGGCCATTGATCGAGGTCTTGATGATCTCGGCACGGTCCATGGTCGGCAACAGCTTGTCGATGCTCGCAGCGACGCGATCAAGGAAGGCCGCGTCCGGGCTTACCAGAATGGCCTGGGCATCTTCATCATGCTCGGCCTGGGAGAACAGGTCCATCGCGATCCAGTCCGGATCGGTCAGGCCATCACACACCACCAGGATTTCAGAAGGACCGGCAATCATGTCGATCCCCACCTGGCCGAACACATGGCGCTTGGCGGTTGCGACGTAGATGTTGCCCGGCCCTACCACCTTGTCGACCTGCGGCACGCTTTCGGTACCATAGGCCAGCGCTGCAACGGCCTGGGCGCCACCAATAGTGAAGACGCGATCAACGCCAGCGATGCAGGCAGCAGCCAGTACCAGTTCATTGACCTCGCCACGCGGAGTCGGCACGACCATTACCACCTCGGCAACACCAGCGACCTTGGCCGGAATGGCGTTCATCAGCACTGACGACGGGTAGGAGGCCTTGCCACCGGGTACGTACAAGCCCGCACGGTCCAACGGCGTGACTTTCTGACCCAACACGGTGCCATCGGCCTCGGTGTAGGTCCAGGAGTCCTGCTTCTGTTTTTCGTGGTAGCTGCGAACCCGCGCAGCAGCCTTTTCCAGTGCTTCGCGCTGGGCGACAGTGATTCGGCTCAGGGCCAGTTCCAGGCGCTCGCGACCGAGAATCAGGTCGCTCATCGAGGTGGCTTCAACCCCATCAAAACGCTGGGTGAACTCCACCAGTGCGGCGTCACCGCGCTCGCGCACGGCCTTGATGATGTCCAGCACGCGCTGATTGACCGTGTCGTCGGACACACTTTCCCAGCTCAGCAGATGATCCAGATGTCGGGCGAAATCCGGGTCAGCGGCATTGAGTCGGGCAATAGCAGTGGACGTGGTCATAGCGAGGGCCTCAATAATTGGCGGATGCTCAGGCGCCCTTAACGTAGCAGCCGATCCGCGAGGGCACCTGAAAAAGTTGGCTATGACGCGGATAGACGGGCGCGACAGCAAAGGTCGCGCGCAGGTATCAACCGCGGTGTCGCGATTCCACGGCCTGACGCAGGGTATCGATCAGGCTTTGAATACGCGCATGCTGCATTTTCATGGACGCTTTGTTGACCACCAGGCGGGAGCTGATGGTCGCGATCAGTTCCTGGGGCTCCAGGCCGTTTGCCCGCAGGGTATTACCGGTATCGACGACGTCGATGATCTTGTCAGCCAGGCCAATCAAAGGCGCCAGCTCCATCGAGCCATAGAGCTTGATGATATCGACCTGACGGCCCTGCTCGGCATAGTAGCGCTTGGCAACGTTGACGAACTTGGTCGCCACCCGCAGACGGCCTTTGGGTTCGGCAGCACCGACTGCGCCAGCGGTCATCAGCTTGCACTTGGCAATCTGCAGATCCAGTGGCTCGTAAAGGCCCTGACCACCGTACTCCATCAACACGTCCTTGCCAGCCACACCCAGATCGGCGGCACCATGCTCGACATACGTCGGCACGTCGGTGGCCCGCACGATCAGCAGGCGTACATCGGCCTGGGTCGTCGGGATGATCAGTTTGCGGCTCTTGTCCGGATTCTCGGTCGGGACAATGCCCGCCTCTGCCAGCAACGGCAGGGTATCGTCAAGAATACGGCCCTTGGACAGCGCGATGGTCAACATGAAACGTCGGTCCTTATGCGGCATGTGCCCGTCGAGCCGCACAGCAGGCTCGACAGCATTCAATTCGGTCCAGCAATGTGTGGCGCGTCCTTGCGCCGCAGGCAGACTAGCCCGGTACGCGGCGGATCTTCGCGCCCAGCATCTGCAGTTTTTCCTCGATGCACTCATAACCACGGTCGATGTGGTAGATGCGGTCGATCAGGGTATCACCTTCGGCAACCAGCGCCGACAGCACCAGGCTGGCCGAAGCCCGCAGGTCAGTCGCCATCACTGGCGCGCCTTTGAGGGTCTTGGTCCCGGTAACGATGGCCGTGTTGCCTTCGACCTGGATCAAGGCGCCCATGCGGTGCATCTCGTACACGTGCATGAAACGGTTCTCAAAGATCGTCTCGATCACTGCGCCAGTGCCTTCGGCGATGGCGTTGAGGGAGATGAACTGCGCCTGCATGTCCGTCGGGAACGCCGGGTATGGGGCGGTGCGCAGGTTCACGGCTTTAGGCCGCTTGCCGTGCATGTCCAGCTCGATCCAGTCTTCACCCGTGGTGATTTCGGCACCGGCTTCCTTGAGTTTCTCAAGAACCGCTTCGAGGATGGTTGGATCGGTGTCCTTGACCTTGACGCGACCACCGGTAATGGCGGCAGCCACCAGGTAGGTACCGGTCTCGATACGGTCAGGCATGACGCGGTAGGTCGCCGAACCCAGGCGCTCGACACCATCGATGGTGATGGTATCGGTGCCAGCGCCCTGAACCTTGCCGCCCATGGCGTTGATGAAGTTGGCCAGGTCGACCACCTCCGGCTCACGCGCGGCGTTTTGCAGTACGCTGCGGCCTTTGGCCAGCGCCGCCGCCATCATGATGTTCTCGGTACCGGTCACACTGACGGTATCGAAGAAGAAGTGCGCACCACGCAAGCCACCTTCAGGTGCCTTGGCCTTGATGTAACCACCCTCGACTTCGATCTTCGCGCCCATGGCTTCAAGGCCACGAATGTGCAGGTCGACAGGACGCGAACCGATGGCGCAACCGCCAGGCAGGGCCACTTCAGCCTCGCCAAAGCGCGCGACCATCGGGCCGAGTACCAGGATCGAGGCGCGCATGGTTTTCACCAGCTCGTAAGGCGCGATCAGCGTCTTGATGCTGCGCGGGTCAATTTCCACCGAAAGCTTTTCATCGATGACAGGCTCAATGCCCATACGTCCGAACAGCTCGATCATGGTGGTGATGTCGTGCAGGTGTGGCAGGTTGCCAACCGTCACAGGGCCGTCAGCCAACAAGGTGGCAGCCAGAATCGGCAGGGCGGCGTTCTTCGCCCCGGAAATGCGGATTTCGCCATCAAGACGAGAACCGCCAGTAATAATCAGTTTATCCATTTGAGTCTCGCGCCAATTGGCTCAGGTGCGCTCAGCCCAGGCTGCGCTGCTGAAAAATTTCATGGTTACCGCATGGATGCTGCCATCGGCGATCCACGGGTTCAGGTGAGCATAGATCGCTTGCTGACGTTTGACCGGGCTCAGGGCCGCCAACTCGTCGCTGATCAGATTCAACTGGAAGTTGCAGCCTTCGCCTTCAACTTCGACCCGGGTTCCCGGCAACTTTTCTTCAAGGAAGCTCTTAACTTCTACGGCCTGCATGCTCAACCTCAATCGGCGCCCTGTGCGCGCGGGTCGGCCATCATACAAAAAAGCCCCTCGCCTGCGAACCCCGTAAACGAGGACTCTGACCGAGGGGCCGCTAGACGGGGCCGATTATCGGCCCGCCAACAGTTCGGAGAGGCCATAGACCTCGGCGATTTCGCGCATGTCCTGGGGCATTGCACGCACTTCGACGGTTTTCCCGCTTGCACTGGCATCACGCATGAAAGCCAGTAACAGGGAAAGGCCTACACTACTCGACTTCTCCACCGCAGAGCAGTCGAGCACCAGCGCGGGCGCCTTCTCGGAAGCAATCAGCACCTTACCTTCCTTGCGCAAGGTCGGGCCCGTGCGGTAATCCAGAACACCCGAAAGGTTCAGGACACCGGCCTCACCCCACTGAACAGAGGCACTGCTCATTGCGTCTGCTTCTCGGTGGACTGCTCCGCCGTTTCCTTGGCCTTGGCGACTTCGCCAGCCCAACCATCGATGGTTTTGTCCAGGTTGTTACCGTTGCGCTGCATGGCATCGGCAAACTGGTCACGGAACAACTTGCCGATGTTGATGCCATTGACGATCACATTGCGCACTTTCCAGACGCCATCGATTTTCTCCAGCGTGTAGGAAACCGGATAGATCGCGCCGTTGTTACCCGTGACCTTCATGTCAACGCTGGTCCGAGTACCACTTTCATCCTTGGCCGGGCTGACCGTAATACCCTGGTTGTTGTACTCCAGCAGGGCGTTGCCGTAGAACTGCATCAAGCTACGCTTGAAGTTCTCCTGAAAGCGCGTCATCTGCTCAGGCGTGGCCTTGCGCGAATACTTAACGGTCATGATGCTGCGCGAGATGCCATCGGCATCCACTACCGGCCCCAGGATACGGTTGAGGGCGTCGTAGAAGGCGCTTGGGTTGGCCTTGTACTGCTCTTTATTCGACTTCAGGTCGGACAGCAGTTCATTGGTCGTGCCCTGGATAAGGTCATGAGCCGACGGGGCAACTGCCGCGCCCGCAAACATTGGCAGTGCAGCCAGCAACACCAGCAGGCCGCGTCGCAGAATAGAGATCATAGAAACTCCTTATTTGGCTTCTTTGCCAACACTGTTGAGCAGGAACTTGCCGATCAGGTCCTCAAGCACCAATGACGACTGGGTGTCATGGATGACGCCGCCATCCTTCAACACCGTCTCATCGCCACCGACACTGATACCCACGTACTTTTCACCCAGCAACCCCGCGGTCAGGATCGATGCCGTGGAGTCCGAAGGCAGATTGTCCAGGCGTTTTTCCAGTTCCATGGTCACGCGACCGGTGAAGCTGTCGCGGTCGAGGTCGATGGCCGTGACCCGACCAATGGTGACACCGGCCATGGTCACTTTGGATCTGACCGTCAAACCGGCGATATTGTCGAAGTTGGCATAAAGTTTATAGGTATCGCTGCTCGGGCTGGCAGACAGGCCGCTGACACGCAGTGCCAGCAGAAGCAGCGCCAGGATCCCGGCCAGGAGGAACAGGCCGACACCGATTTCCAGGGTGCGGTTTTGCATCAGAAATCTCCAAACATCAAGGCGGTCAGAATAAAGTCCAGACCCAGGACTGCCAACGAGGCATAGACCACGGTCTTGGTAGTGGCACGGCTGATCCCCTCTGAGGTGGGCTCACAGTCATAGCCTTGGAATACGGCGATCCAGGTGACGACAAAGGCAAATACCAGGCTCTTGATGATCCCGTTAAGCACATCATCGGTGAAGGACACACTGTTTTGCATGTTGGACCAGAAAGAGCCTTCATAGACCCCCAGCCAGTCAACCGCGACCCAGGACCCACCCCAGATACCCACCACACTGAAAATCATTGCCAGCAGCGGCAGGGAAATGAAGCCTGCCCACAGGCGTGGGGCAACGATGTACTTGAGCGGATCGACACCGATCATCTCAAGACTGGACAGTTGCTCGGTGGACTTCATGTTGCCGATTTCAGCGGTCAATGCAGAACCGGCCCGCCCGGCGAACAGCAGCGCGGTCACCACCGGGCCAAGCTCACGCAGCAAGGTCAAGGCAATCATCTGCCCTACTGCCTGTTCCGAGCCATAGCTGCTCAGGATATTGAAGCCCTGCAACGACAGCACCATGCCGATGAAAATACCGGAAACCACGATGATCGCCAGCGACAACACGCCGACCGAGTAGAGCTGCTTGATCAGCAACTGAAAGCTGCCGCCAATACCGCCACGCCCAATCAACGCATGTAACAGGAACAGCCAGGAGCGACCCAGCACGGCGAGCACATCAATGGCCGAGCGACCGAAAAGACGAATACGCTCAAGTAACGATTTTCTGCGCATCTAACGCTTCCCCAGCAAATCGGCGCGGTAGTCAGGCGCAGGAAAATGGAAGGGCACCGGGCCGTCCGGATCGCCTTTCATGAACTGACGGATACGGGGGTTATCGGAGCTCATCAGCTCCTGCGGCGTGCCTTGCCCCAATACCTGCCCATCACCCACCACATAGAGGTAGTCGGCAATGCTGGCGGTTTCCGCCAGGTCATGCGAAACGACGATACTGGTGATACCCAGGGCATCGTTGAGCAGGCGGATCAAGCGTACCAACACGCCCATTGCGATCGGATCCTGGCCAACGAAGGGTTCGTCGTACATGAGGATTTGCGGGTCCAGGGCAATTGCACGGGCCAGCGCCACACGGCGCTTCATGCCGCCTGACAGCTCGTCGGGCATCAGCTCGAATGCACCGCGCAAGCCCACCGCCTGCAACTTCATCAGCACGATGTCGCGAATCATCTCATCAGACAATTGCGTATGAACGCGCAGGGGAAAGGCGACGTTCTCGAACACGTCGAGATCCGTGAACAGGGCGCCACTCTGGAACAGCACGCCCATCTGCTTGCGTGCATCGAACAGGTCGCTTCGTGACAGGGTCGGCAAATTCTGCCCCGCCACCCAGACTTCGCCGCTGGCCGGTCGCAGCTGCGCACCAATCAGCCGCAGCAGCGTGGTCTTGCCACACCCGGATGGCCCCATGATGCCGGTGACCTTGCCTCGGGGAATGCGTATATCGACATTATTGAAGATACTGCGCGAACCGCGCTTGAAGGTTACGCCCTTCAACTCGACCGCGTAGGCGTTATCAACGCTCATCTAAACTCCTTGCGATGCAGCCTTCTCACTCAGACGTCCACCTCCTTCATGGAGGCACGCACGCCCTGAGCGGGCCGAACTGGCGGCGAACTATAGCACCGCAGACAGGGCCGCCCCAAGGCCATCGCAGCGCTTGCGCAGACTTCCTTGAGCCAAAAATGAACGACTGACACGCCACTGACAGCGATTCGCAGGTGAGGCTTTCGCGCATTCCCGCTATAATCGCCGCCTTTTCATCAGGCAATCCGATTTTCCACATGAGCCAATCCAGCGACCTGATCCAATCCGCACAACGCACCATCCGCCTCGAACTTGAAGCGGTAGAAGGCCTGCTTGCCCATATCGACGCTGATTTCGTCAAGGCCTGCGAGCTGATCCAGGCCAGCAAAGGCCGGGTCGTGGTAGTCGGCATGGGCAAGTCGGGGCACATCGGCAACAAGATCGCCGCAACCCTGGCCAGTACCGGCACACCGGCGTTCTTTGTCCACCCTGCCGAAGCCAGCCATGGCGACATGGGCATGATCACCCGTGACGATATCATCCTGGCGTTGTCGAACTCCGGTTCAACCGCTGAAATCGTGACCCTGCTGCCGCTGATCAAACGCCTGGGCATTCAACTCATCAGCCTCACCGGCAACCCGGATTCGCCACTGGCCAAAGCCGCCGAAGTCAACCTTGACGCCCGTGTGCAACAGGAAGCCTGCCCGCTTAACCTGGCGCCAACCTCCTCGACCACCGCAGCCCTGGTGCTGGGCGATGCACTGGCCATTGCCCTGCTTGAAGCGCGTGGCTTCACCGCAGAGGACTTCGCGTTCTCGCACCCCGGCGGCGCACTGGGCCGACGCCTGCTGCTGAAAGTCGAAAACGTCATGCACGCCGGCGCCGAGCTGCCCCAGGTTGCCCGCGGCACCCTGCTCAAGGATGCCCTGATGGAAATGACCCGCAAGGGCCTGGGCATGACCGTGGTACTGGAAGCCGACGGCCGTCTGGCCGGGATCTTCACTGACGGCGACCTGCGCCGCACGCTCGACCGCAACATCGACCTGCACAAGGCGCGAATCGAAGACGTGATGACACCGCACGGCAAAACCGCCCGCGCCGAAATGCTCGCCGCCGAGGCCTTGAAAATCATGGAAGACCACAAGATCAACGCCCTGGTCGTCGTAGACACGGACGATCACCCGGTAGGCGCACTGAACATGCACGACCTGCTGCGTGCAGGAGTAATGTAATGCAAACCGATCTGCTGCAGCGCGGCAAGGCCATCAAACTGGCCATTTTTGATGTTGATGGCGTCCTCACCGACGGTCGCCTGTATTTCCTCGAAGATGGCAGCGAGTTCAAGACCTTCAACACCCTGGACGGTCAAGGCATCAAAATGCTCATGGCCTCGGGTGTGACCACCGCGATCATCAGCGGTCGCAAGACACCGGTGGTCGAACGCCGAGCGAAAAACCTCGGCATCCCGCACCTGTACCAAGGGCGTGAAGATAAATTGGTCGTACTGGACGAACTTCTCGGCCAGCTAGGCCTAGACTATGAACAGGTTGCCTACCTGGGCGACGATCTACCGGACCTGCCCGTCATCCGCCGGGTTGGCTTGGGCATGGCCGTGGCCAACGCCGCGGCCTTCGTACGCGAACACGCTGATGGCGTTACCCTCGCACGCGGTGGCGAAGGTGCCGCTCGCGAATTCTGCGAGTTGATCCTGCGAGCCCAAGGCAACCTCGATGCGGCAAACGCCAACTATCTGTAGGGCGACACATGTTCAGCAATAAAATCCGCAACATTGCGCTGCTCGGGGCGATCGCCGTCCTGCTGGCGGCGGTTGGCTACTGGAAGGTCGGCCCCGATACTTTCCTCGAGAAACCGGTGGCCACTGTCGACAAAGGCGCCATCGACTATTACGCCACCAATGCCCACAGCGTTCAGTTCCTACCTGACGGCAAGCTGCAATACGACATGACGGCAGACAAGGTCGAGCACCTGCAGGCCAGCGAGATCACCCTGCTGACCACGCCCGACCTGCACATGTACCGCGGCACCGCCTACCCTTGGCACGTTCAGAGCGAACGCGGCGAGGTCAACCCGGACGGTACCGAAGTCGAGCTGATTGACTCGGTACGGGTTGCCCGCACCGATGAACAGAACCGCGAAACCATTATTACCACGACCCGCATGACGGTATTCCCACAGAAGCAATATGCTCAAACCGATCAAGCCGTTAGAATCGACGGCGCCGGTGGAACCACTACGGGCAAGGGAATGAAAGCGTATTTGAAAGACGGCAGGATGGACCTGCTGTCCAACGTAAGAGGACAGTATGAGGCTCGTTAAAACCCTCCCCTTTTTGCTCAGCCTGAGCGCAGCACTGGGAAGCGCGAGCGCCTTGGCCCTGCCGAACGACCGCGACCAGCCAATCCGCATCCAGGCCGATAACGCCCAACTGGACGACAAGAAAGGCATTGCCACCTACACCGGCGACGTGATCATCACCCAAGGCTCGATGATGATCAAAGGCAACACCGTGACCATCACCCGCTCCGCTTCCGGCGATATCGACGTGGTCACTTCGGTGGGCAACCTGGCGTATTTCGAGCAGCAACAAAGCGCTGCAAAGCCGGACAAGATGCAAGGCTATGCCGTGCAGATCCAATACCAGGCATTGAAAGACCTGGTGGTTCTGACTGACCGGGCCAAGGTGATCAACGAAGGCAACACCACCGAAGGCGAGAAAATCGTCTACAACACCAAGTCTCAGGTCGCCACCGCCGGCCGCGGCAGCAACATTACCGCACCGCGCCCACGCATCGACATGGTGATCCAGCCGAAGAAGAAGGCCGAGTAATGGCAACCCTCAAAGCCCAGCACCTGGCCAAGAGCTACAAGAGTCGACAAGTCGTACGTGACGTCAGCCTGTCAATCGACAGCGGCCAGATCGTCGGCCTGCTTGGCCCTAACGGCGCCGGCAAGACAACGTGCTTCTACATGATTGTCGGCCTGGTACAGGCCGACCAGGGCCGCGTGCTCATCGACGACCTGGATGTCAGCCACCAGCCGATGCACGGTCGTGCACGCGCTGGGATTGGCTACCTGCCCCAGGAAGCCTCGATCTTCCGCAAGTTGTCGGTGGCCGACAACATCATGGCGATCCTGGAAACACGCAAGGAGCTGGACGCCGCAGGGCGTCGCAAGGAACTGGAAAGCCTGCTGCAGGAGTTTCACATCAGCCACATCCGCGACAACCTCGGCATGAGCCTTTCCGGTGGTGAACGTCGCCGTGTGGAGATCGCCCGCGCACTGGCGACTGCACCGAAATTCATCCTGCTCGACGAACCGTTTGCCGGTGTCGACCCGATCTCGGTCGGCGACATCAAGCAGATCATCCACCACCTGAAAGCCAAAGGCATTGGCGTTCTGATCACCGACCACAACGTCCGTGAAACACTGGATATCTGCGAAACCGCTTACATCGTCAACGATGGTCGCCTAATCGCCGAAGGTGATGCAGAAACCATCCTGGCCAACGAACTGGTGAAAGAGGTTTACCTCGGCCACGAGTTCCGCCTGTAAGCCCGAGGTGCGAGGCACCGCCAGAGCGCTGACGATCCGCCCAAATACCGGCTTATTTGTTACAGCGCTCTAGGCAAACACCTCGGTTTCAGGCATATAATTTGCTTAAAGAAGGCGCTTCGGCGCCCTTGTAGTGGATGGCGCATGTGCGCCGGCGAATAAGGTGTTAAGCCCCTGCCATGAAACCATCGCTCGTCCTAAGAATGGGCCAGCAACTGACGATGACACCGCAGTTGCAACAGGCCATCCGTCTGCTCCAGCTTTCCACACTGGACCTGCAGCAGGAAATCCAGGAAGCCCTGGAATCCAACCCGATGCTCGAACGCCAGGAAGATGGCGACGACTTCGATAACAGCGACCCGATGGCGGATAACGCCGAATCCAAGCCGACCTCGGAATCCCAGGAAACCAGCTTCCAGGAAACCGCCACTCCCGTGGAAAGCCTTGAGGAAGGTGAGTGGAACGAGCGTATTCCCAATGAGCTGCCGGTAGACACCGCCTGGGAAGATATCTATCAAACCAGCGCCAGCAGCCTTCCCAGCAACGATGACGACGAGTGGGACTTCACCACCCGCACCTCGGCGGGTGAAAGCCTGCAGAGCCACCTGCTGTGGCAATTGAACCTGGCGCCAATGTCGGATACCGACCGACTGATTGCCGTCACCCTGATCGACTGCATCAACAACCAGGGCTATCTCGACGAAACCCTGGAAGAGGTCTGTGAGTCCTTCGACCCGGAACTCGATATCGAACTGGACGAAGTGGAAGCCGTCCTGCACCGCATCCAGCAATTCGAGCCTGCCGGTATAGGCGCCCGCAACCTGAGCGAATGCCTGTTGTTGCAGTTGCGGCAGATGCCGGCACAAACACCCTGGATGACTGAAGCGCAACGACTGGTCAGCGACTACATCGACCTGCTCGGCAGCCGCGACTACAGCCAGCTGATGCGCCGCATGAAGCTCAAGGAAGACGAGCTGCGCCAGGTGATCGAACTGGTACAAAGCCTGAACCCACGCCCCGGCTCACAGATCGAGTCCAGTGAACCCGAATACGTGGTGCCTGACGTGATCGTACGCAAGGACAGCGATCGCTGGCTGGTTGAACTGAACCAGGAAGCCGTCCCACGCCTGCGCGTCAATCCACAGTACGCAGGCTTTGTACGCCGCGCCGATACCAGCGCAGACAACACCTTCATGCGCAATCAGCTTCAGGAAGCCCGCTGGTTCATCAAGAGCCTGCAAAGCCGCAACGAAACGCTGATGAAGGTTGCCACCCAGATCGTCGAACACCAGCGTGGATTCCTCGACCACGGTGACGAGGCCATGAAGCCGCTGGTGCTGCACGACATCGCCGAAGCGGTGGGCATGCACGAATCGACCATATCCCGGGTGACCACGCAAAAGTACATGCATACCCCGCGTGGCATTTACGAACTGAAGTACTTTTTCTCCAGCCATGTCAGCACCTCCGAAGGCGGAGAATGCTCGTCCACGGCGATTCGCGCGATCATCAAAAAACTGGTTGCAGCGGAAAATCAGAAAAAGCCATTGAGTGACAGCAAGATCGCTGGTTTACTGGAGGCACAAGGCATCCAGGTAGCACGACGCACCGTCGCCAAGTACCGCGAGTCGCTCGGCATTGCACCGTCGAGTGAACGCAAGCGACTGATGTAACGCACCTGAGGTGTGCCACCGCAATTCAAGTGGCAGGCGCAATACCTGCCTCTTTATGCACCGGCAACAAAAGGAGAAGCTGTATGCAAGTCAACATCAGTGGACACCAAGTAGAAGTCACCGAAGCGCTGCGCACTTATATCGGGGAAAAACTCGAGCGTGTTGAGCGTCACTTCGACAAGATCACCAATGTGCAGGTCATTCTGGAGGTCGAGAAACTGAAACAGAAAATCGAGGCCACCCTGCGCATCCCTGGCGGCGAAGTCGTCGCCAATGCCGAGCATGAAGACATGTATGCCGCGATCGACCTGCTTGCCGACAAGCTCGACCGCCAACTGAAAAAACACAAGGAAAAACAGCAGGCCTTGCTGCAAGGTGCAGCCGCTCGCTGATCCCCCCCACTCATGATCCGACTTGAAGATATCCTGACCCCCGGCCGTTCACTTGTGAACGTGCCGGGCGGCAGTAAAAAACGCGTACTCGAACACATTGCCAACCTGATTGACCGGGAAGTACCGGATCTGGAAATGCAAGATGTCTTCGAGAGCCTGATTGCCCGCGAAAAACTGGGTTCAACCGGTTTCGGCAACGGTATCGCCATTCCACACTGCCGCCTCAGTGGCTGCACCGCACCGATCAGTGCGCTGCTCCACCTGGATGCCCCCATAGATTACGACGCCATCGATGGTGCTCCCGTAGACCTGCTGTTCGTACTGCTGGTTCCGGAAGCCGCCACCGACGAGCACCTGGAGCTGCTGCGCCAGATCGCCAGCATGCTTGACCGCAAGGACGTTCGCGAAAAACTGCGTGCGGCCGGCGATAGCCAGTCCCTGTATCAGGTCGTACTGGATGTACAGAACGGGCACTGAACATGCGTTTGATCATCGTCAGCGGCCGGTCCGGCTCAGGTAAAAGCACTGCCCTCGATGTGCTCGAGGACAATGGCTACTATTGCATCGACAACCTTCCGGCCGGCTTGCTGCCGCAGCTTGCCGAAAGTGCGCTGATCAATACCGAACTGATGCAACCCAAGGTTGCCGTGTCCATTGATGCACGCAACCTGCCAAGCCATCTCTCCCGGTTCCCGGAACTGCTTGAAGATGCACGCAACCGGCATATCCAATGCGACGTGCTGTATCTGGACGCCGATGAAGAAACCCTGCTCAAGCGCTTCTCGGAAACCCGTCGCCGTCACCCGCTGACCAACGCTCAGCGCTCGCTGGCTGAGGCCATCCGGGTCGAGACCGAACTGCTCGGTCCTATTTCCGATCTGGCCGACCTGAAGATCGACACCACCAACCTGAACCTGTACCAGCTCAAAGACTCGATCAAGCTTCGCCTGCTCAATCAGCCAGAGCCGGGTACTGCGTTCCTGGTCGAATCATTCGGCTTCAAGCGTGGAATGCCCGTAGACGCTGACGTGGTGTTCGATGTGCGCTGCCTGCCCAACCCCTACTGGAAGCCAGAACTGCGAGATCACTCCGGGCTTGAGCAACCGGTAATCGACTACCTGGCCGCCCAGCCGGATGTCGAAGACATGTTCCAGGATATCTCCGGGTATCTTCTCAAATGGCTACCCCGCTTTGCCGCCAGCAACCGTGCGTATGTCACCATTGCCATCGGTTGTACCGGTGGTCATCATCGCTCGGTCTATCTGACCGAACGCCTGGGTCAGTTGCTGCAGCAATCGCTGAAGAACGTCCAGGTCCGCCACCGCGACCTCTAGCCACAGGACTCTTGTGCGATGCCTGCTCTTGAAATAACCATCATCAACAAGCTGGGCCTGCATGCCCGCGCAGCCGCCAAGTTCGTTGGCGTTGCAGGCCGTTTTCCTTGCCAGGTACGAATTGGCCGTGCACCGGACAAACTGGTCGATGGCAAGAGCATCATGGCCGTGATGATGCTCGCAGCAGGCAAAGGTACCCAGGTACACCTGCACACCGAAGGTGAAGACGACACAGAGGCACTCAACGCACTGGTTGAGCTGATCAACAATCGCTTTGACGAAGGCGAATAACGCACAAGCATTCTACTGCCCCCCTTGTCGCACACAGCCGCGTGCCCTTCTGGTAGCCCAACACCAAGCCGAGCTACCAGACGTAGGATCCACTACGACAGTTGCTCAATCACTCACGATATCCAGTTGTTCAATCAGAAGCGAGCGCCCCAATGAGCGTCCAACGGGCTCGCGATCACGGCCTACAGCAACGATTTGCTTGAACAGTGCGTTCATATTGCCCGAGACAGTAAACGGGTTCAGCGCATGCTGCACCTCGCCATGCTCAATCCAGAAACCAATGCCGCGCATGGAGAACTCACCGCTTCATCAGGCGAGAATCCCTCATTCAGGTCGATGCTCACCTCAGCCTTGCACTGACCAACGTAGACTGCCAGCCCAAGCCAAGCTGTAGCGTCGGTGTACAGGGGGCCCACGTGATCACCTGCCACCCGCTGCACACGGTGTGCCGTACGCAGCGCAAGCGCTTCACAGGCATCGGCACCTTGTGCGCGAGCCTCAGCAAGCAGCACTTCGACATGCGCCTTCAAGTCGGGCAGATTTTCAGGCCCTACAGCCTCCGGCGCCTTGTTCACATCATTCATCATTGGGAAATCCTTTTCTTGAGCCAGGTAAAGTGAGGCCTGCGCAGCGCTAACGCGCACGTTCGCCGGGCAAGCGATACGTTCAAGAAGGACGAACAGCGAAGAAGGGCTTACGCCACGACAGTACGAGAGTCCGTTTCAGTGTTCGTATCCTTATCGAACGACAGAACGGACTCCACGCCTGCAAACAGATGACCTGATCCTACATAGTTATGGCCAGGCCCAAGGGAATCAGCTACCAGCGACCGTCATTTTCTCGATCAGTACGGAGCCAGTGTGGATATTGCTGCGGGTTTCCAGATCATTACCGATTGCAACGATTTGCTGGAACATGTCTTTCATATTGCCGGCGATCGTCACCTCCTGAACCGCAAACTGGATCTCACCGTTCTCCACCCAGAAACCTGCCGCGCCACGGGAGTAATCGCCTGTCACCATATTCAGGCCATGCCCCATCAGTTCAGTGACCAACAGGCCGCGCCCCATGCGACGTAACAGTGCAGCCTGATCTTCATCACCATGGGTGACAAACAGGTTGTGCACACCACCGGCGTTGGCGGTGCTCGGCATGCCCAGTTTGCGCCCGGAATAAGTGCCCAGAACATAAGACACCAACTCACCGTTTTTGACGAATGGCTTGGCATAGGTTGCCAGCCCATCACCATCGAAGGCCGCACTGCCCAAGGCACGCTGCAGGTGCGGACGCTCATCCAGGGTCAGCCAATTCGGGAACAACTGCTGGCCCATGGCGCCATCGAGGAACGACGATTTGCGGTACAGGTTTCCACCGGAGATCGCCGACAGGAAGCTGCTGAACAGCCCACCGGCCAGTTCCGCCGAGAACAGCACCGGCACCTCGCAGGTGGGTACCGGGCGCGCGCCCAGACGGCTGGCAGCACGCTGCGCAGCGCGCCGGCCAATGCTCTGCGGGTCGGCCAGCAACTCGCCCTGACGATTGACGTCATACCAGTAGTCGCGCTGCATCTGCCCATCGCCCTCGGCGATCATCACGCAACTCAAGCTGTGGCGCGTCGAGGCATAACCGCCGATGAAACCATGGCTGTTGCCGTAGACGCGGCAGCCCTGATGGGTATTGAGGGTGGTGCCATCAGCATTCTTGATCCGTGGATCGGCCTCGAATGCCGCCGCCTCGCAGGCCAAGGCCTTCTCGATGGCCTGTTCCGGAGTGATGTCCCAGGCATGGTAAAGATCGAAGTCCGGCAAATCGCGAGCCATCAACGCGGCATCAGCCAGCCCGGCGCAATCGTCTTCGGAGGTGTGCTTGGCAATCGCCAGTGCGGCAGCAACGGTTTCACGAATCGCCTCACTGCCGCTGGCCGAGGTGCTGGCCGAACCTTTGCGCTGACCAACGTACAAGGTGATACCAAAGCCTTGGTCACGGTTGAACTCAACCGTCTCTACTTCACGTTGACGCACCGAGGTCGACAGCCCCTGCTCCAGCGAAACGGCTACTTCGCAGGCACTGGCGCCTTGGCGCCGGGCCTCGGCAATGATCTGCTCGACCTGCTCCTGCAGTGCCGGCAGGGCTTGCGGACCTACGCTCTGGACTGAACTCATGGTCTTCTCCACTCAAAATCTGCTCTCGGCACGGGTCAACTCACGACCGGGCCGGACAAGCGGCCCCCGACTGGTTATCATGGCGGCGTTTCCACGCGGACTGCCACCATGGTTGATTCTTACGACGATGCCTTCGACGAAGGCGAAAAAAGCAAAACCCAGATCAAGCGCGAGCTGCATGCGCTGGTCGACCTCGGCGAGCGCCTTACAACGCTCAAGCCGGACACCCTGGCACGCCTGCCGCTGACCGACGCCCTGCGCCGGGCCTTGGCCGATGCCAGCAAACACACCGCCCACATTGCCCGTAAACGCCACTTGTCGTTCATCGGCAAATTGATGCGCGATCAGGACATCGAGGCCATTCTTGCGCTGCTGGACCAACTCGATGCCTCCACTCGCCAGTACAACGAACGATTCCACAACCTTGAACGCTGGCGCGACCGTCTGATCGGCGGCACCGACGAAGACCTCGAGCGTTTCGTCAACGAATACGCCGAAGCGGATCGCCAACAGCTGCGCTCGCTGATCCGTCAGGCCCAGCATGAGCTGGCGCGCAACAAGCCGCCAACTGCCAGCCGCAAGATCTTCAAGTACATCCGCGACCTCGACGAAACCCAGCGCGGCCTGCGCTGATCTTCGTAGCCGAGCCGGCACCCTGCCGGCTCGACCTTTTCGTCATGCGCCCGTGCCACCCACGGTAATCGCATCGATCTTCAGCGTCGGCTGACCCACACCCACAGGCACCGATTGCCCATCCTTGCCACACGTGCCGACACCACTGTCCAGCGACAGGTCGTTACCGACCATCGACACACGGCTCATGGCCTCCGGCCCGTTACCGATCAGGGTCGCTCCCTTCACCGGCGTGGTAATTTTGCCGTCCTCGATGAGGTAGGCCTCACTGGTGGAAAACACGAACTTGCCACTGGTGATATCCACCTGCCCGCCGCCAAGGTTTGCGCAGTACAGGCCACGCTTCACCGAAGCGATGATTTCAGCCGGGTCGCTGTCACCGGCACGCATGTAGGTGTTGGTCATGCGCGGCATCGGCAAGTGTGCATAGGACTCACGCCGACCGTTACCGGTGCGCGCCATCCCCATCAAGCGGGCATTGAGCTTGTCCTGCATGTAGCCTTTGAGGATGCCGTTCTCGATCAAGGTGGTGCATTCGGTGGGGGTACCTTCGTCATCGACGCTCAGCGAGCCGCGGCGCCCTTCCAGGGTACCGTCGTCGACAATGGTGCAGAGACTGGACGCGACCTGCTCCCCCAAACGACCGCTATAGGCCGAGCTGCCCTTGCGGTTGAAATCACCCTCAAGACCATGGCCGACCGCTTCATGGAGCAACACCCCTGACCAGCCCGGGCCGAGAACCACAGGCAATGTCCCGGCCGGCGCCGGAACCGCCTCAAGGTTGACCAAGGCCTGACGCAATGCCTCGCGGGCATAGCCCATGACACGCTCATCGGTGAAGAAGCGGTAGTCAGTGCGCCCGCCGCCGCCGTGGCCGCCGCGTTCACGGCGACCATTCTGCTCGACGATCACGCTGACGTTGAAACGCACCAGCGGTCGCACATCGGCAGCCAGGCTACCGTCGGCGGCCGCGACCAGGATGCGCTCCCAGACGCCGGCCATGCTGACACTGACCTGCTGGATACGTGGGTCCAACTTGCGGGTTGCCGCATCGACACGCTTGAGCAGCTCGACCTTCTCGGCACGGCTGATGACCTCAAGTGGATTGTCCGGCGAGTACAACTGCACCACGTCCTGGCTTTTGAACGCCTGAACGCTGCCGTTCTGTCCAGCTCGGGAAATTGAACGGGCAGCACGAGCCGCCGAGCTCAAGGCCTCAAGGTTGATCGCATTGCTGTAGGCGAAACCGGTTTTTTCACCGGATTGGGCACGAACACCTACCCCCTGATCGAGGTTGAAGCTGCCCTCTTTGACAATGCCGTCCTCCAGTGCCCACGACTCGGAAATCTGCCCCTGAAAGTAAAGGTCGGCGGCATCGATACCGGGCCCGGCCAGCTCACCGAGCACCGACTGCAGGCTGTCCAGGGTAAGACCACCTGGCGCCAGCAGGTGCTCACTGACGGTGGATAACAACTCGCTCATAGTCACTCCGAGGTGTGCGCAGGCCGCAAGGCGTCCTGCGAAAAAAAGCGCCGGTGCAAGGCCACCGGCATCCGCGCCCGGATGGACGCCTGTTCGCTGCTGTCGCGTTCGGCCAGCAGCACGGCTTCGCCGGTGTCCTGTTCGGCGACGATGCGCCCCCATGGATCGACGATCGCCGCATGACCAAAGGTTTCCCGTGGACCGGGATGAGTGCCGCCCTGAGCCGCAGCCAACACATAGCACTGCGTTTCAATAGCCCGGGCACGTATCAGCACTTCCCAGTGTGCGGCACCGGTTACCGCGGTAAACGCCGCCGGCGCACTGATCAATTCAGCCCCCGCTTCGCGCAAGGCGCTATAGAGCTCCGGAAAGCGCAGGTCATAGCAAACACTGAGCCCCAGACGGCCAACCGGCGTATCGGCCACGACCACCCGACTTCCATGGGCATAATCATCGGACTCACGATAACGGCCACGGTTGTCGGCCACATCGACATCGAACAGGTGCAGCTTGTCGTAGCGCGCCACCTGCTGCCCCTGATCGTCGATCAGCAACGAACAGGCATGGGCTTTCGCGTCGGGCTGCCCGACCGGCGGCAAAGGCACGGTTCCGGCCACAATCCATAACCTGAGGTCACGTGCCGTCTGTTTCAACCACGGCAGGATTGGCCCCTCGCCAAGCGCTTCGGCTCGGCCGATTGCGGCACTGTCACGACGCCCCATGGCCGCAAAGTTTTCTGGCAAGACTGCCAGCCGCGCACCGCCATGGGCTGCACGCTCAAGCAATGCGTGGGCCTGGGCCAGGTTGCCAGCAATATCGCTCTGGCTGACCATCTGAATCACGGCTGCTTTCATCAACGGTTCTTCTCGAAAGGTTTGATAAAGCTAATCTTAGGCTCTTTCCACGGGCCTTCGACGCGATAGTGCACGCTGGCATAACGTGCCACCCGGTCCCCCAGCAGGCGGTCAACCAGGAACAGGGCACCGCCAATGGCCGGCGCACCGACAATCAACGCCGCCAATGGCAGGTTGTTGGTCACCGGCAAGGTCACCAGCAGGTTGGCATCGATCTGGTCTCGAACCATGTCCAGTGTGCCATCCAGCTCCAGATTACTTGAGGGCCCCGTCACGGTGATCGGTTCACGCGTCACGTAGACGCCCTCACTGGCGACCAACAAGCCTTTGACCCGGTCATAACTCAGGCCTTTGCCAAGCAGGTCGGAGAAGTCCAGGCGCAAGCGACGGCCAATCGAGTTGAAGTTCAGCAGACCAAACACCCGCAGC
Organism: Pseudomonas sp. TE3910; assembly: GCF_056279025.1. Taxonomy (NCBI): domain Bacteria; kingdom Pseudomonadati; phylum Pseudomonadota; class Gammaproteobacteria; order Pseudomonadales; family Pseudomonadaceae; genus Pseudomonas; species Pseudomonas sp. TE3910. Next base: position 4,370,418 of record NZ_JBWBQN010000001.1, on the reverse strand, counting down.
GCCTGAGCGCCACCTTCCACCTCGACAAACTGGCCTTTGCGTAGCGAGGCATCAAGGCTGCCGGAAAACCGCTTGAGGCCAACCCAGGCGGGCGAGCCTGGCCAGCGGCCGTCGGCGTCCAGACGAAAATCCCGACTGGTCACGGTCGGTGCGAACTTCCAGGCCTTGAGCACATCTGCCACGTCCTTGCCTTCCAGACGGCCCTTGTACCAACTACTGCTCGCCCCCGGCACACCCTCCCAGCCAGCGTTGCCGTCAATCATCAAGCCTTTGAGATTGAGGTCCAGATCCTTCAGCGCTACGCCCTTGGCCGTGGGCCGCAGCTTCAGCGACCAACTGCCCAACAGATCGTCACCCAGGAACAACTTGCCGATGGTCAGGTCGACTGCAGGAATTTTGCGCGGATCGACAGTAGCCAAGGGGTCCGGGGCATCCGGGGCCGTAACCTCAGCGGGATCAGCCGACGGCAGATGAATGGTCTGCAAATTAAGGGTGATCGGTTGTGCCTGGTTATCCGGCAGGCGCGCATTACCTATGACCTCCTTGCTGTCCAGGCGCACGCCCCAACTGTCATTGCTACGGTTGACACGAACCACCGCCTGGTTGAGGTCAAGACCGAATGCCTTGACCTGCCCAATGCTCACATCGGCACTCTGGAGGGCTTGCCGGGCACTGCCGCCTGGATCGTTTCCGGCATAACGTTCCAGCTGTTTCTGCCAAAGCGCCACGTCCAGCTCGGCCAGCTTGCCACTCAACCGCACGCCCTGGGCAGAGGGCAACTGGGCATTGCCTTCGCCAAACAACAGTTCGCCGCGCCCTTGGCCGGGCTTGCCCACCGGCGATGCGTACACCAGGTTGGCAAGGTCTGCGTAATCAACATCGTAACGGCGCTCAGGGCCTTGCAGGTTCATCCGAAACTGGCTGTTACGCACCTCGCCAGCGGATTTGCCAAACGGTGCAGGCAAGTCGATTGCCAGCCCCTTGAGCGTGGAGTTGATCGTCAGTTGATTGCTGCGGCTACCCAAGGCTACCTGCAGCTCGTAGGGCAGTTCGCCAGACAGCGGCAAGGCTTGGTTGAACTGCAGCCAGTCGGTCAGCGCCTTGAGCCCGATCTGCCCCTTGGCAGCGAGGCGGGTCTGCAACTGACCGGGCTTGCCTTCCGCGAAAATCTGCGCAGTGAACGGCTTGTCGAACGCCCGGGCCGTAATGCCCTGACCGCTCAGGCCCTTGTCATAATCAAATCGAAAATCGCCCTTGAGCTGGCTCAATTCCAGCGCCGGCTCACGGATCTTGAGGCGTGCATCAGCCGTACTGAAGTCCACCAGCACCTTGGGCTGTTGCCCCTTCACCAGTGGAACATCGAGCTTGAGCTTGCCCACCAGGCTGCCCTCGCCCTCCCAACCGGCAAAGGTCGGCCCGGTGCCAATAGGTGCCTCCTGGAGAATCTTCAGACCATCGCCAAGCCCGCCGGAAAATTCGCCATCAAGGTACAAGTGGCTGTGCTCGCCACTGTCCACATGGGGAATATCGACTATCACGTTGCTAACCTGGGTATTGAGCAACTCCCCACTGCGGGCCTTTACCCGCACCCCGGCATCGTCGATGAACACGTCGCCGTCGACGTTGTGCACCGTCGGCCAGCCAGGCTGAAAATCGAGGGCCGCATCATGCACCTTGAAAAACAGGCTGATGCTCCGGGCCTCAGGGGATGCCCCGTGGTTCAGCGAGCCCTGGTACTGAAAATAGCCCTCATCGACCGCACCCTTGAGAATTGCCGTGCGCAGCCACTCATCCAATGCGGGGCTCAAGACTGCCGGCAGGTACTTGCCAGTGTAACGACCGTCACCCTCGACCAGACCGACACGCAGGTCCATGTAGTCCTCAAGCGCAGGGTCGAAGAGCAGACGAATCAGGAAATCGCCAGCGATCTTGCCTTCCTCTCCCAGCACCTTGAGGTAAGGCGCAATGAGGGTGAAGCCGTCCTGATCCAGACGCCAGGTCAAGCGTGCATTGGCTTTCTGGTAATGCCAGGGTTTGGCGAAGATAGGATCGAGATGCAGCATGAATGCATCGGTATCAAGGCGTAGCTCACCCTGACCAAGGTCACCACTGATGCTGCCACTGACGTTTCCTGCCGCCGGTGCACCGTGGTAGGCCGAAAACCCCACCCGGTCGAGGTTGGCTGCAAAGCTCAGGCGCTGATCGCCACTGGCCTTGGGTCGAATATCCAGCCGCACGTTGCGCAAGCCACCGGTCACCTTGAGACCATCAACCACGGCCATCAGAGTGTCCGGCAGCGGAGCCAGGGCATCGATCAGCGGCGTGAGCGGGGCAAGGTCCAGGCGATCGGCCTGCACCTCCCAGGTTTCTTCGGTTTTCTCGGTGGCCGCCAACTGGCGCAACTGGATACGAGATTCCCAGCGGGTTTCGCCCAGGCTCATCGCCAGGGAGTCTACGGCCACTTCGAAGCCCTGCTCGCTACGCTGGAACCAGGCGTTGAGGGCCAGGTTATCCAGGGCGATGGCTTTGCGCCCGGTATAGGCGCCGCGCAACCGCGGCGCGTTCATGCGCACCACCGCACTGCTCACCGCACCGTTCGACCAGTTGAGCCAGACCTCGCCGCCACTACGCAACTGCTCGGCCTTCCACTGCCCCAGCCATTTCGGTGGTATCCACTTGGCCCAGTCACTCTGCGGCAGGCTCAGGTACGCCTCTAGTTGCGCCTCACGCCATTGAGCCGGGCGAATCCGGCTGCGCAGGCTCAAGGCCAGCGGCTGGCCGTCGGGCAGGGTCGCACGCGCATCAAGACGCTGGCGCACACTGCCGGTCTGTAGCCCGAGGCTGACATAGGTAAGGGTTGTCGGATCACGCTGGAACGGCTCAAGGGTCACCTGGCTGTCGAAAAGGGAAACCTTCGAGACCACCTGAAGTTGGGTCAGCACCTGCTCAGGGTCGAGTGATTGCGCTTGCGTGACGGGCAAACCCTTCAGCGCCCAACGGCCATTCTCATCTTCATGCAGGCTCACCTGCAGGCCACCCAACTCGATCTGGGCAATGCGTAGCTGACGCTCCATCAAGCTGGCCCAAAGGTCTGGCACGACCCTGACCGCATCCAGGCGCAAGGCGTTGGGGCCATCACCCAGCTGCACATCACGCACCAGCAACACCGGCGCCAACCCATTCCAGCGTCCCTCCAGGGCCCCGATATGGACAGGCATGCCCAAGGCCTGCTCGGCCTTGTCCTGAGCGTCATTCCGGTATTCAGCCACCAACGGCACCAACTGCCGCCCAAGGCTTACGTAAAGTGCGACAAGCACTGTCAGCAGGGCGCAACCGCCCAAGCCCCAGCGAGTCAATGCGATCAGAACGCGCGTCAGACGTTCCATGTCGATGTCTCCCCGAGTCGAGCTTTAACTATGGCCCGGACTACCGGCTTTGCCAGCAGCCACAGCTCAAATGAACAACAAAAGCGAATCAGAGCAGCACCACATCGTATTGTTCCTGGGAATACATCGACTCGACCTGGAAGCGAATCGTTCGCCCGATGAACGCCTCAAGTTCGGCAACATTGCCAGACTCCTCGTCCAGCAACCGGTCCACCACCTTCTGGTTGGCCAGCACTCTATAGCCTTCAGCCTGATAGGCGCGGGCCTCGCGAAGGATTTCCCGGAAAATCTCGTAACAGATTGTCTCGGGTGTTTTCAGCTTGCCGCGACCATGGCAACTGATGCAGGGCTCGCAGAGCACCTGTTCGAGGCTTTCACGGGTGCGCTTGCGGGTCATCTGCACCAGGCCCAACTCGGTGATACCAATGATGTTGGTCTTGGCATGATCACGTTCGAGCTGCTTCTCCAGCGTACGCAATACCTGGCGCTGATGCTCTTCGTCTTCCATGTCGATGAAGTCGATGATGATGATCCCGCCAATGTTGCGCAGGCGCAGTTGCCTGGCAATCGCGGTTGCCGCCTCCAGGTTGGTCTTGAAGATGGTCTCTTCAAGGTTGCGATGCCCGACGAAAGCCCCGGTGTTCACATCGATCGTGGTCATCGCTTCAGCCGGGTCGACCACCAGATAACCACCGGACTTGAGCGGCACCTTGCGGTCCAGCGCACGCTGGATTTCGTCCTCGACGCCATAAAGGTCGAAAATCGGACGCTCACCCGGGTAATGCTCCAGCCGGTCGGCGATTTCCGGCATCAGCTCGGCGACGAACTGCGTTGTTTTCTGGAACGTTTCCCTAGAGTCGATGCGGATCTTCTCGATTTTCGGGTTGACCAGGTCGCGCAGGGTACGCAAGGCCAGGCCTAGATCCTCGTAAATGACGGTCGGCGCCCCCACGGTCTTGATCTGATTGCCAATCTGCTCCCAGAGCCTGCGCAGATAGCGAATGTCCATGAGGATTTCATCGGCGCCCGCGCCTTCGGCAGCCGTGCGCAGGATGAAACCACCGGCATCCTTGATATTTTCCTGGGCCACGCAGTCACTGACCACCTGTTTGAGACGCTCACGCTCGGCTTCGTCTTCGATTTTCAGGGAAATACCGACATGGCTGGTGCGTGGCATGTACACCAGATAACGCGAAGGAATCGAAAGCTGTGTGGTCAGGCGAGCGCCCTTTGAACCGATGGGGTCTTTGGTCACCTGCACCACCAGGCTCTGACCTTCATGCACCAAGGCACTGATGGTCTCGACTGCCGGCCCTTCACGCAGGGAGATTTCCGACGCATGGATGAACGCTGCGCGCTCCAGGCCAATATCAACAAAAGCCGCCTGCATACCCGGCAGGACACGCACCACCTTGCCCTTGTAGATGTTGCCGACAATCCCGCGGCGCTGGGTACGCTCGACATGCACCTCTTGCAGGACACCGTTTTCCACCACCGCCACGCGTGATTCCATCGGCGTGATATTGATCAGAATCTCTTCACTCATGGCTGGCTCTCGTCAAAGGTGTTCAGGTAATGATGGCTCGCTCATGGAAGGCTGGCGAGCGCTGGCAGCTTCAGTGCATCCTCGCTCAACAGGCCTGGAGGCGTTGCCAGCAAGGAATGCCGAACCGCGCCAGCAGTTCGGCCGTTTCACAAAGCGGCAAGCCGACAACGGCTGAATAACTACCACTCAGGCCCTTCACGAACACGGCCCCCAGGCCCTGGATTGCGTAAGAGCCGGCCTTGTCATGCGGCTCGCCACTCTCCCAGTAAGCCTGCGCTTCGGCCGGGCTGATCGAGCGAAACGCAACGCGGCTGCTCACAGACAGGCTCTCGCAACGGGAACCGTCGGTAATGGCAACAGCGGTCAACACCTCATGCTCGCGCCCGGAAAGCGCAGCGAGCATCGCCAGGGCTTCGGCACGGTCCTGCGGTTTACCTAAAATCTGCCCATCCAGAACCACAGCGGTATCAGCCCCCAAGACCGCCAAGGGCGCGCGCGCCTCCGTGGCGGCGAGCATTGCCAGCCCGGCCAATGCCTTGCCACGCGCCAGACGCTCGACATAAGCACAGGCCGACTCATCGGCCAGGGGGGTTTCATCGATGGAGGCACTGATGACCGTGAATGGCACACCAATCTGGGTCAACAGTTCACGACGGCGTGGCGAACCAGAGGCCAGGTAAAGCGGAGTCATCTTGACGTCTCCCTGTCAACGGCGGGCAGTGGAATCAGTGGATGCCGAGTCGGCGGCGCAAGCCTTGCAAGGCGTAGCTGATCCAGGGCCAGAGCAAGGCACTGACAACGGCAGGCCAGAGCAAGGCGAGGGTCGGCTGGCGGTTACCGGTCAGGGCGCTTAGCCACAGTTGGACCAACTGCGCCAGGCCAAAGATCACCAGCACCACCAGGCTCTGTTGCCACATGGGGAACATGCGCAACCGCTGCTGCAGCGACAGGATCAGGAAGCTGATCAAGGTCAGCACCAACGCGTTCTGCCCCAACAGGGTCCCACACAGCACATCGGATGCCAGGCCGAGCACAAAGGCCGTAGTCATTCCGACCTTGTGCGGCAGCGTCAGCGTCCAGAACACCAGCAACAACGCCAGCCACAAGGGGCGCAGGTGATCGGAGCCCTCTGGCATGGGGGCAACGCTCAACAGTATGCCGATCACGAAGCTCAGCCAAATGACCCAGCCGTTTCTGCTTCGGGTACTAACCATTAGTGTCTCTCCCGGGAGTTGACCGGCGCAGCACCCGCGCCATGGGCCGGGGCAGTTGCCGCGGGAGCAGGTGCAGCAGGCGCTGCAACAGGTGCCGTGGCAGCAGGCGTGGCCGGCGCGGGCGCAACCGTGGCCGGGGCATCACCTGGCACGGCGAGCTTCTGCCGGTCCGCGGCTTCCTGGGCCTGGGCCGCTTCGGTGGCGCGCTGTTCAGGAGAACGACTGTCACTGAACACCAACAGCATGTAGCGGCTGCGATTGAGAGCAGCCGTTGGTACCGCACGGACAATAGCGAAGGGCTGGCCTGAGTCGTGAATGACTTCCTTGACCGTGGCCACCGGATAACCCGCCGGGAACCGCTGACCGAGGCCAGAGCTGACCAGCAGGTCGCCCTCCTTGATGTCGGCGGTATCGGCAACATGACGCAGCTCAAGGCGCTCCGGATTGCCGGTGCCGCTGGCAATGGCGCGCAAGCCATTGCGGTTGACCTGCACGGGAATGCTATGGGTGGTATCGGTGAGCAGCAGCACACGGGACGTGTAAGGCATCAGTTCGACCACCTGCCCCATCAGGCCGCGAGCATCGAGCACAGGCTGGCCCAGAACGACGCCATCACGCTCGCCCTTGTTGATCAGGATACGGTGGGTGAACGGGTTCGGATCGATACCGATCAGCTCGGCGACCTCGACCTTTTCGTTAACCAATGCCGAGGAATTGAGCAGCTCGCGCAAACGCACGTTCTGTTCCGTCAGGGCAGCCAGCTTCTGCAGGCGACCTTGCAGTAGCAGCGCCTCGGTCTTGAGTTTCTCGTTCTCGGCCATCAATTCGGCACGGCTGCCGAACTGGTTGGAGATGCCCTGCCAGAACTGCTCCGGCAGGTTGGTAACCCAGTAGGCCTTGATCAGTACCCGCGACATTTGCTGGCGCACCGGCTGCAACACCGAAAAGCGCGCGTCGACCACCATCAGGGCGACCGAAAGCACCACCAGCACGAGCAAGCGAACACCCAGTGAAGGGCCTTTGGCGAAAAGCGGTTTAATGGGCCGTTCCTCGTGGGCGACTATTCAGGAGGTCAATCATACGGCAACACACGTGCCGACGCGTGGCGTAACGCGATGCGGCGCCTGAAGGCGCCGACAACCGCATACAGGTAGCACCCTTGGCACTACCTGTAAACCACTCATCGGATGGCTGCCGGCAAGATCACTCGCTGGAGAGCAGGTCCATGGTGTGCTTGTCCATCATCTCCAGCGCACGACCACCGCCACGGGCGACACAGGTCAGCGGATCTTCGGCGACGATGACCGGCAGGCCGGTTTCCTGGGCCAGCAGCTTGTCCAGATCGCGCAGCAACGCGCCACCACCGGTCAGCACCAGGCCACGTTCGGCGATATCCGAAGCCAGCTCGGGTGGTGATTGCTCCAGCGCGCTCTTGACCGCCTGGACGATAGTCGCCAGGGACTCCTGCAGCGCTTCGAGCACCTCGTTGGAGTTCAAGGTGAAAGCACGTGGAACGCCTTCTGCCAGGTTACGGCCGCGTACATCGACTTCGCGGACTTCGCCGCCCGGATAAGCGGTACCGATTTCCTGCTTGATGCGCTCGGCGGTGGACTCACCGATCAGGCTGCCGTAGTTACGGCGCACGTAGGTCACGATGGCTTCGTCGAAGCGATCGCCGCCCACACGCACGGACTCGGCATAAACCACGCCGTTCAAGGAGATCAGTGCAATTTCAGTGGTACCACCACCGATATCGACGACCATCGAACCGCGCGCCTCTTCAACCGGCAGGCCTGCACCGATCGCAGCAGCCATTGGCTCTTCGATCAGGAACACTTCACGGGCACCGGCGCCCAGCGCCGATTCACGAATGGCACGACGCTCGACCTGGGTCGATTTGCACGGCACGCAGATCAGCACACGAGGGCTGGGCTGCAGGAAGCTGTTTTCGTGAACCTTGTTGATGAAGTACTGCAACATTTTTTCGCAAACGCTGAAATCGGCGATAACGCCGTCCTTCATCGGACGAATGGCAGCAATGTTACCGGGCGTACGGCCCAGCATGCGTTTGGCTTCGGTACCGACAGCGACGACACTTTTCTGGTTGCCGTGAGTACGAATGGCCACGACCGAGGGCTCATTCAGGACGATACCGCGCTCACGCACGTAAATAAGGGTGTTGGCAGTGCCCAGGTCGATGGAAAGATCGCTGGAAAACATGCCACGCAGTTTCTTGAACATGGGAAAGTGACCCTAGGCAACGCGTGGGTAAAAAAGTGCGGCAAACTCTAACAACGGCGGGGATTTTGGGCAAGGCGCCAATATGTTAAATTGGCAGTTTTTCCGAGCAAGCCAGCACATGATCGCGGCCGTATGACCGTAAAATTGCCGGCATGTTCCTCATCACGGATGAAATCCGTTTTTTTGTTTCCCTGGAGATTCCCATGGCGCTTCAACGCTGCGACGTGGAAAAGATTGCTCATTTGGCCCGTCTGGGCCTGAATGAAAGCGATCTGCCACGCACCACTGATGCCCTGAACAGTATTCTGGGGCTGGTCGACCAGATGCAAGCCGTCGACACCACCGGCATCGAACCACTCGCCCACCCGCTGGAAGCCAGCCAGCGCCTGCGCGCTGACGTGGTCACCGAAAGCAACCATCGCGACCAGTACCAGGCCATCGCCCCGGCGACCGAAAACGGCCTGTACCTGGTTCCGAAAGTCATCGAGTAAGGGAAAAGAGCCTGCCATGCATCAACTGACCCTGGCCGAGATCGCCCGCGGACTCGCCGACAAGCGTTTTTCCTCCGAAGAACTGACCCGTGCACTGTTGGCACGCATTCAGCAACTCGACCCACAACTTAACAGTTTCATCAGCATCACCGAAGAGCTGGCCATCAGCCAGGCCCGTGCCGCCGACGCACGGCGTGCTGCTGGCGAGACCGGTGCCCTGCTCGGCGCGCCGATCGCCCACAAAGACCTGTTCTGCACCCAAGGCGTGCGGACCAGCTGCGGCTCGAAGATGCTCGACAACTTCAAGGCGCCCTACGACGCCACCGTTGTCAGCAAGCTGGCCGAAGCTGGCACTGTCACCCTGGGCAAGACCAACATGGACGAGTTCGCCATGGGCTCGGCCAACGAATCGAGCTACTACGGCGCCGTCAAGAACCCGTGGAGCCTCGAGCACGTCCCTGGCGGTTCTTCCGGTGGTTCGGCCGCGGCTGTCGCCGCACGCCTGTTGCCAGCCGCCACCGGCACCGATACCGGTGGTTCGATCCGCCAGCCTGCGGCGCTGACCAACCTGACCGGCCTCAAGCCGACCTATGGTCGTGTTTCGCGCTGGGGCATGATCGCCTATGCCTCAAGCCTCGATCAGGGCGGCCCGATGGCCCGCACCGCCGAAGACTGCGCACTGCTGCTGCAAGGCATGGCCGGTTTCGATGCCAAGGACTCCACCTGCATCGATGAGCCCGTGCCCGATTACAGCGCCAACCTGAATGCATCCCTTGAAGGCCTGCGCATCGGCCTGCCGAAGGAGTACTTCGGTGCCGGTCTTGATCCGCGCATTGCCGACCTGGTCCAGGCCAGCGTCAAAGAGCTGGAGAAGCTCGGTGCGGTCATCAAGGAAATCAGCCTGCCGAACATGCAGCACGCCATTCCGGCCTACTACGTGATCGCGCCGGCAGAAGCCTCTTCCAACCTGTCGCGCTTCGACGGCGTGCGCTTCGGCTACCGCTGCGAAAACCCGAAAGACCTCACCGACCTGTACAAGCGCTCGCGCGGCGAAGGCTTCGGTGCCGAAGTACAACGCCGGATCATGGTTGGCGCCTACGCCTTGTCGGCGGGTTACTACGATGCCTATTACCTGCAGGCGCAGAAAATCCGTCGGTTGATCAAGAACGACTTCATGGCCGCCTTCAACGAGGTCGACGTCATTCTCGGCCCAACCACGCCGAACCCGGCCTGGAAGATTGGCGCGAAGAACAACGATCCGGTTGCTGCGTACCTGGAAGACGTCTACACCATCACCGCCAACCTCGCGGGCCTGCCGGGCCTGTCGATGCCGGCCGGGTTCGTCGAAGGTCTGCCGGTCGGCGTGCAATTGCTCGCCCCGTATTTCCAGGAAGGCCGCCTGCTCAACGTCGCGCACCGCTATCAGCAAGTGACTGACTGGCACACCCGCGCACCTAAAGGCTTCTGAGGAATACACACATGCAATGGGAAGTTGTTATCGGGCTGGAGATTCATACCCAGCTCGCCACCCAGTCGAAGATTTTCTCCGGTAGCGCCACCACCTTTGGCGCCGAGCCGAACACCCAGGCCAGCCTGATCGACCTGGGCATGCCCGGCGTGCTGCCGGTGCTGAACGAAGAAGCCGTGCGCATGGCCTGCATGTTCGGCCTGGCGATCGACGCCGAGATCGGCAAGCACAACGTGTTCGCCCGCAAGAACTACTTCTACCCTGACCTGCCCAAGGGTTACCAGATCAGCCAGATGGAGTTGCCGATTGTCGGCAAGGGCCACCTGGACATCGCCCTGGAAGACGGCACCGTCAAGCGTATCGGCATTACCCGCGCGCACCTGGAAGAAGACGCCGGCAAGAGCCTGCACGAAGACTTCAGCGGCGCCACCGGCATCGACCTGAACCGTGCTGGCACCCCGCTGCTGGAGATCGTCTCCGAGCCGGAAATGCGCAGCGCCAAGGAAGCCGTGGCCTACGTCAAGGCGATCCATGCGCTGGTGCGCTACCTGGGCATCTGCGACGGCAACATGGCCGAAGGCTCGCTGCGTTGCGACTGCAACGTCTCGATTCGTCCGAAAGGCCAGGCCGAGTTCGGCACCCGCTGCGAGATCAAGAACGTCAACTCGTTCCGCTTCATCGAGCGTGCGATCAACAGCGAAGTGCAACGCCAGATCGACCTGATCGAAGACGGCGGCAAGGTCATCCAGGAAACCCGCCTGTACGACCCGAACAAGGACGAAACCCGCTCGATGCGCAGCAAGGAGGAAGCCAACGACTACCGTTACTTCCCCGACCCGGACCTGCTGCCTGTGGTCATCGAAGAGGCCTTCCTCGAAGCCACCCGCGCCACCCTGCCGGAGCTACCACCGCAGAAACGCGAGCGCTTCCAGAGCCAGTTCGGCCTGTCCAGCTACGACGCCAACGTGCTGGCTTCCAGCCGTGAACAGGCAGACTACTTCGAACAGGTGGTTGGCGTATGTGGCGATGCCAAACTGGCCGCCAACTGGGTCATGGTCGAACTGGGCAGCCTGCTGAACAAGCTGGGCCTGGAAATCGAGCAATCACCGGTCAGTGCCGCACAACTGGGCGGTATGCTCTCGCGCATCATCGACAACACCATCAGCGGCAAGATCGCCAAGATGGTCTTCGAGGCGATGGCCGCCGGTGAAGGCGATGCCGACACCATCATCGAGGCCCGCGGACTGAAGCAAGTCACCGACAGCGGCGCGATCGAGAAAGTGCTGGACGAAGTGCTGGCAGCCAACGCCGAGCAGGTCGAGCAGTACCGCGCCGCCGATGAAGCCAAGCGCGGCAAGATGTTCGGTTTCTTCGTCGGTCAGGCAATGAAAGCGTCCAAAGGCAAGGCCAACCCGCAGCAAGTGAACCAATTGCTCAAGAGCAAGCTCGAAGGGTAATTGCATCGCCGGCAACGCTGGCTCCTACCAGGCCTGCACCTTGTAAGAGCCAGCCTTGCCAGCCATGCACACACCTCGGAGTATATGATTCATGTGGCGTCCGCTTAGTGCGCTAGCACTGTTCACCCTGGTTGCCGGCTGTGCCAGCCACGACATCGACCCTCACGGTTACGATGAAAGTGGTACGGCCTCCTATTATGGCGCCCGTCACCACGGCAAGCGTACTGCCAGTGGCGAACCGTTCAATCAACGCGCACTGACCGCTGCGCACCGCAGCCTGCCCTTCGGCACACAGGTACGCGTCACCAACCTGAACAACCAACGCAGCGTGGTGGTGCGCATTAACGACCGCGGCCCGCACACCCGCGGCCGGCTGATTGATCTCTCCCGTGCTGCCGCCGAACAATTGGGCATGATCCGTAGCGGAACGGCCCGCGTACGGGTACAAGGTCTTAGCGACTGACCTTTGAGGGAGCACGACCATTTTTGACCTGGCCTCATTACCGACCTTCAGCCTGCTGCAACTGATCAGCGGCCTGCTGCTGTTGATCACAGGTGCCGAGCTGCTGGTGCGTGCCGCCCTGCGCATGGCCGAAAGCCTGCAGGTGAGGCCGCTGATCATTGGTCTTAGCCTGGTAGCTTTCGGCAGTAGCGCACCGCAATTGACGGTCAGTATTCAAGCAGCCTACAGCGGCGCGCCAGACGTCGCCGTCGGCAGTGTCATCGGCAGCAACATCTTCAACGTTCTGGTAACCCTTGGCCTGGCAGCACTGATTATTCCACTGCGGGTTTCCCGACAGCTGGTAAGGCTGGACATCCCCTTGATGATCGGCGCCAGCCTGCTGGTCTATCTGCTCGCGCTCAATGAACGGCTTGGTCGCCTGGAAGGCGTCCTGCTGCTCTGCGCACTGGTCGCTTACCTGAGCCTGCTCTGGCACCAATCCCGGCACCACGCGCGCACCTATCCGGCCCCAGGGCCAAGGCCACAGCGCAGCGCAGGCTTCTGGTTCAATAGCCTCTTGCTGATGGCTGCCGGCCTGGGCCTTCTCAGCCTGGCCGGACATTTGCTGCTGGAAGCCTCGGTCGAGGTGGCAGTCGACCTGGGACTCTCCGAACGAATCATTGGCCTGACAGTGGTTGCGGTCTGCACCTCACTGCCCGAGTTGGCCACCTCACTGATCGCCGCCTTGCGTGGCGAACGGGAGATCGCCGTGGGCAACGTCATTGGCAGCAACCTGTTCAACCTGCTCGCCGTGCTGGGCCTGACCAGCGTGCTGGCCCCGACGCCCTTGTCGATTTCCCCCAATGCACTGGACTTCGACTTGCCAGTGATGTTCGGCGTTGCTGTCCTGACCCTGCCAGTGTTCTATTCCGGCTACCGGATCACCCGCGCCGAAGGTCTGGTGTTTCTCTGCCTGTACCTGGCTTATGGTCTGCACGTGGTGGCTTTCACCACCGGCATGCCGCTGGCGACGAAGCTTGAGCGATTGATGCTGTTCTATGTCCTGCCAGTGCTAGCGGTGACGCTGCTTTACACCAGCCTGCAAGCCTGGCGCCGTCAACACTAAGGAGAACACGATGGGTGACAGCGAGAAACGCGGCGAACAGGTCCGCCGCCAGGTAATGGGTGACGCTTTCGTTGACCGCGCACTGGGTAACGCTACCGATTTCACGGCGCCGCTGCAGGCATTCGTCAACGAACATGCCTGGGGCAGTGTCTGGAGCCGAGAAGGCTTGCCGCTGAAAACCCGCAGCTTGATCACCCTGGCCGCACTGACCGCATTGAAGTGCCCGCAAGAACTCAAGGGCCACGTGCGCGGCGCCTTGAACAACGGCTGTACGGTAGAAGAGATTCGCGAAGCGTTGCTGCATTGCGCGGTGTATGCCGGCGTTCCAGCAGCGATAGACGCCTTCCGTGCCGCCCAGGAAGTGATCGACAGCTACCAACAGGGCTGATCGATCACTCGCCTGCCTTCGGCGCGTCAGTTGGAAACAGCGGCAGCCTTCTCGTTGCGTTTTTTCAGCCAGAAGGCCAGCCGCAGCAGCACCAGCCAGACCGGAATCAGCATCACTGAGATGTTGATGCCCGGGGTCAAGTACATCACCACCAGAATCAGGGCCAGGAAGGCCAGGCAGATGTAGTTGGTCAGCGGGTAGCCCCAGCTTTTGTAGAACGTCGTTTCTCCGGCAGCCTGCTTGGCCCGGCGGAACTTCAAGTGGGTGATACTGATAATGCCCCAGTTGATCACCAACGATGACACCACCAGTGCCATCAGCAACTCAAAGGCCTTGGCCGGCATCACATAGTTGATCAACACACACAGCCCGGTGGCCACTGCCGAAACCCCCAGCGCCGCCAGGGGCACACCCCGTGCGTTGACCGTGAGCAGGCGCCTCGGCGCATCGCCTTGTGTTGCCAGGCCAAACAGCATGCGGCTGTTGCAATACACGCAACTGTTGTACACCGACAGCGCTGCCGTCAGCACCACCAGGTTGAGTACCGTGGCCACCACGTTGCTATCAAGCGCATGGAAAATCATCACGAAGGGGCTGCCGCCCTGAACCACTTTCTGCCATGGGTAGAGCGACAACAGCACCGCCAGCGCCCCGATGTAGAACAGCAGAATGCGGTAGATCACCTGATTGGTCGCCCGCGGGATGCTGTAGCGCGGATTGTCGGCCTCAGCGGCGGTAATGCCGACCAGCTCCAGGCCGCCAAACGAGAACATGATCACCGCCATGGCCATCAACAACCCGGTCAGGCCGTTGGGAAAGAAACCACCGTATTGCCAAAGGTTGGCCACACTGGCGTCCGGGCCGCCATTGCCGCTGAACAGTAACCAGCCACCGAAGGCGATCATGCTGACAATCGCCACGACCTTGATCAAGGCAAACCAGAACTCCATCTCGCCATAGACCTTGACCTGGCTGAGGTTCATCAGGTTGATCAACACAAAGAACACTGCTGCCGAGGCCCAGGTCGGAAAGCCTGGCCACCAGTACTGGATATAAATCCCCACGGCGGTCAGCTCGGCCATGCCCACCAGCACATAGAGCACCCAGTAGTTCCAGCCCGACATGAAACCGGCGAACTCACTCCAGTAACGGTGTGCGAAGTGGCTGAACGTACCCGATACCGGCTCCTCGACCACCATCTCGCCCAACTGTCGCATGATAAAAAATGCAATCAGCCCTGCAACCGCATACCCCAGCAAAATCGAAGGGCCAGCCAGCTGGATGGTTTGGGCAATGCCGAGAAACAGGCCAGTACCGATGGCTCCGCCCAGGGCGATCAACTGGATATGGCGATTCTTCAGCCCACGGTGCAAGCGCTCGGGCGTGATCTCGTCTTGCATGGAATGTCCTCGGACAGGTCAGGCAGCGTTTGAATTGTTTTGTGACAGGATCTAGATCCAGCCGCCCCACTGCAAGAGGAAGATGCCGATATTTGTCGTCAGCGCCGCCGCCACTGTGGTGATGACAATGATCGATGCCGCCAGCTCATGGTTGCCGTTGACGGCGCGGGCCATCACGTAGCTGGCAGCTGCCGTCGGGCTACCGAAGTAGAGGAACAGAATGCCCAACTCGGCACCTCGGAAACCCCACAACCACGCGCCGACAGTACCGATCAGCGGCAACCAGACCATTTTCAGCAGGCTGGCACTGATGGCCAGACTGCCGCTGTTGCGCAACGATGCCAGCGACAGCGTGCCACCGATACAGATCAACGCCAACGGCAGTGTCATCTGCGCCAGATAGTCGCTGGAGGTCAGTAACCAGTTCGGCAATGGCACCTGTCCATACGCCATTGGAGTGGCCAGCAGCACGCTGATAATCAGCGGGTTACGCAAAATGCTCTTGAGAATGCTCCACGGGTCGGACTTGGTGCTGGAGCTATAGACCGCCAGCACCACCGCCGCCAACGAGTTGTAGAGCAGGATCACCAGGCCCGCCAGAACCGCACCGAGCGAGATGCCGTAATCACCGTACATACTCGCCGCCAACGCCAGACCAATAACCCCGTTGTTGCCACGAAATGCACCCTGGATATAGACACCACGGTCTTCACGCGGGCAACGCCACAGGGCATAGGCCCAAGCCAGGGAAAAACCACCCAGTGTTGCAACCGCAAAGTACAGCAGCAAACCCGGCTTGACCGCCGCACTCAGGTCCGCGTGGTAGATCCCCAGGAACAACAACGCTGGCATACAGACGTTGAAGACCAGGGACGAGGCGGTATGGATAAAACCGTCGTTGATGGCATTAATGCGCTTGAGCAGCACCCCCATGAACAACATCGCAAAAACAGGCGCAGTGATGTTCAGCGTCTGAAAAAAGAGGGCGAGCATGCAGGCGATCCCGTTGGCTGGCTGTCGTTAGGTGGCTAATGATACGCCAGCAAAGGCGATATCTTGATGGGGATTTTTCGCCACACGCAATAAATTTCAGATCAGCGCGTACAGGTCTGAATCAAGTGTCGCATCCGACCAAACAGTGCGGGCTGCACAGGCAGAAAAGCCACTGAAAAGATATTCAATAGCGCAAATACAAGCGCCGGTTCGACAGCCCTGAGTCACTCCGTTTGAGCAACACTATCCTCGCGCCCTGTATCAACGAGCGTCTGACAGAAAACTTCCACCTACATCCAAGACAAGTTACAAGACAACTACAGAAACCACTAACTTTCTTGCAGCCCACCCCCACGAACTTGCACCTCAACAACACTCATTATAGAAACGATCACAACTAAGTTTGTGTAAGACGCTTACCCACCTTAGCCACCTGAGTTTCCACTTGATACTTCTTAGATCGACAAGGACTTCACCGTGCGCACAGAAATCATCAGCCTACATGGATTAACCTTAAGAACGTGGGATGCAGCGGATATACAGGGTTACGCCTCACTGGTAAGCGACAGTGAAACGATGCAATTCATTTCTGCTGGCACCACACGAACCGAGCAGGATGCCGCCGCCGAAGTGGCGACCTTCCAGGAAGCGCACGCCAAACAAGGCTGGTCGCGCTGGGCCGTAAGCCTTGGCCTTGGCTCGCCCTTCATAGGCTACGCGGGGTTTGCTGAAAAAGAGTGGGGAATAAACTTTGGAATGCGCTTTTTAAAGCCCTACTGGGGAACACCTTATCCCTTCACCGCCGCTCATATGGCCGTCACCTATGCCTTTGAAACATTGGGGTTTGAGAAAGTTTATACATTGACAAACCTGAAGCACACTGCAGCACTCAACATGAACAAAAAACTGCTGAACCTGGAAGTACTTCCGGATTGCATTATCGAAACCCCGTTTGGTCCGCATGTAAAAATCGATGTCACCAAACAAAAAATCCTCGAAGTCCGCGCCAAGAACGCCGCCCGTATCGAATCCTTGATCAACTACTTTGAACAGAAACGTGAACGCGCTCTTGAAGCGCCTAAACAGGGCGCGCACCATGCAAATGTCTAAGCAATCGAATGAACGGATTACCCCTCGGGTCAGTGACCTTTCGGACATGAGCGCCTGGCAACCCCGTAGCGGTGTATCCGCCGTACTGCGTTACCTGTACCTGCCTGTAGGCATCATACTTCTGGTACTGCGCCTGTTCAGTCTGTTCTTGGCTAGCCTGATCGCACTGGTTTTACCTCGCGCTGGTAAAAGGGCGCTGTATCGATGCCTCTTGAAAGCCATGAATATACGCATCAAGTGCGCGATGACGCCTCAGCAGGTAGGGCAGCATACTGACGGCTGCGTCGTCGCGCTCAATCACATCAGCGTGTTTGATCACTACCCGGTACTGGCAATGCCTTTCGCCACGGTGATGGTGGTAAAAACCGACAGCATCATCGGCAAACTGACCGGGCACCTGCTGTTTCAGTGCTCAGGCTCAAGCTACTGGCAAGTGACCGATGATAAACGGCAACTCGCCGGGCATTTCCGACAATGGCAACGCGCCCCCGAAGGCACGGCGCTCTACATCACCCCCGAAGCGACCATCAATAACGGCAAAGGCCTTTTCCGTTTTCGCCCGGAGTTCATGGTGCGCCGTCGCCCGGTGGTACCACTGGCAATGAAGCTCAAAACACCCCTGGGACTGAACCCCAACCCGCTTGAAGATCCGGGCGCGATGAAATTCCTGCGGCTCCTGGCCATGCCCTGGCTCGAATTTGAACTGACCTTTCTCGCCCACCAGTCACCCGCTGCGGAGCAGTCAGATCAGGACTTCGCCGATCAAGTACAGAACACCATCGCTCAGCACCTGCAGATAGCCGCCACTCAGTGGACACGCGAAGACAAGTACCACGACCTTGAACAGCGCAGGCTTCAGCCATGAAAGCTCACGTGATTTTCGATTTTGACCAGACACTGCTTCCCGGCGAAAGCACAGTCGAAGTCATCAAGCTCAGCCTGGAAGGATGCCAGGACGCGCCGCAAGTGATTCAACGGCTTGCCCACATCGCCCCAAAGGCTCTGGCAGGCCAGGCCAGCCTGGCAGAATTGCTGACACTGATGAAAATCATCCCCAGAATCCGCCGAGAGCATGTTCAACGCTACATCCGCGAACAGGCAAACTGCCTGCCTGAGGCGCTGCGCACAACCCTGCGCCACCTTCAAGAACAGCAGGTCGGTATACACATCATCTCGGGCGGTTACATGGAGTGGATCGTGCCGCTGGCAGCATCATGGGGGATCAACCCGCAGCACGTCATCGCCAACCGTTTTTTCTGGCTTGGCTCGCGCGCACTGGCCATTCGCCCCTCTCCCTTGCTGAGTTCAAGCAAAGGCAAGTCTGCAATTGTGCGCGAATGGCGGGCCAAAGGCCGTCTGAATGGGCCTGTAATCATCGTCGGGGATGGCCCCGCAGACCATCGTGTACTGGTTAATGGCCTTGTGGATGATTTCATCTGCGTCGATTACTACGCTAGCGCTCCCCTGGACTGTGCAACATCCATAAAAAGAGCGGCGCACCCGACGGAAGTCCTAGGCCTGATCCGTCAGGCCCTGGCAAAACACGGTAGCGAGATCTGATACAGCTCAGCGTCGGACCGGGCGCTTTTGCAGCTTGCGCTGCAACGTGCGGCGGTGCATGCCCAGTGCCCGGGCCGTCGCAGAGATATTGCCCTCATGCTCGGTGAGTACCCGCTGAATGTGCTCCCACTGCAAGCGGTCCACCGACATCGGGTTTTCCGGTACCAGGCTGTCCAGGTCTGCGTGCTCGGACAACAATGCAGCCAGCACGTCGTCAGCGTCAGCGGGTTTGCACAGGTAATTGCAGGCGCCGCGCTTGATCGCCTCAACCGCGGTAGCAATGCTTGAATAGCCGGTCAGAATGACCACGCGCATTTCCGGATCGAGTTCGAGCAGCTTGGGCAGCAGCACCAGGCCCGAGTCGCCTTCCATCTTCAGGTCCAGTGTCGCGTAGTGGGGGATGTCCTGCTGAGCCAGCACCAACCCTTCTTCAGCCGAGCCAGCAATGCTCACACGAAAACCGCGACGGCTCATGGCTCGGGCCATCACGCGGGTAAAGGTGGCATCATCGTCCACCAGCAACAGATGCGGCAGCTCTTCGCCTTCGACCTGGGTTTCATCATTCATTGTTGATCTCCTCGCGCATCACGCGGCAGGCGTAGCTCGGTCAGCGTACCGCCTTCCTCGTGACTATAGAGTTTTACCGAGCCACCAGCACGCGTGACGCTGGCCTTGCTCAGAAACAGGCCCAGGCCGAAGCCCTTGCCCTTGGTGGTAAAAAAGGGTTTCCCGATCGACTCGGCGATGGCCACCGGCACGCCGGGGCCATGGTCGCGGATGTTGATCACGATGTCCTGGTCGTTCCAGTCCAGATGAACTTCAAGCCCATCCGGGCAGGCATCGGCGGCATTGTTCAACAAGTTCAGCAGCGCCTGGGTCAGATCCGGTGGTGGTGCCAGGCGCGGTATGCTGCCTTGGCCAAGTCGCTGGAAGCGGTAACTCGCCTCTGGGCGCATCAAGTGCCAGCGGTTCAGTGCCTCGTCAAGCCAGAAGGTGACGTCCTGATCTTCCACGGCCATGCGCCGGTTGGCTTCGGCGGCACGCACCAGTTGCTGCAAGGTTTCCTTGCACAGTTTGACCTGATCCTGCAGCACTTGCAGGTCTTCCTGCAGTAGCGGGTCGGAATGGTCCTGGCGCATTTCCTTGATCAACACACTCATGGTCGCCAGCGGGGTTCCCAACTCGTGGGCCGCGCCTGCCGCTTGGGTGGCGACGGCCAGCAACTGCTCGTCACGCAGGCCTTCCTCGCGACGCTGGGCGCGCAACTGCTCCTGACGGCGCAGCTCCTCGGCCATCTTGGCGGCGAAGAAGGTAATCACCGCTGCAGCCAGCGCGATGCTCAGCCACATGCCATATATCTGCATTTTTTCCCGTGCAACCGGGAAGGTTTCCAGCGGATAGAACTGCACCAGCAACAGGCTGTAAGCAATAAGTGCGATGCCTGACAGGATCAGTGAGTAGACCCACGGCAAGGTCACTGCAGCGATGGCCAGCGGTACCAGGTAGTACGAGACAAACGGATTGGTCGACCCGCCGGAGTAATACAACAGGGCGCTGTGAATAAGCAGATCACAAGCCAGCTGAAAGGCGTACTCCAGCTCGGTGACGGGCAGGGAAAGGCGCAAGCGCAAGGCCGTGAAGGCGCAGAGCAACGTCGACAAGCCCAGCGTGATAACCAACGACAACCACGGCAGCGGCAGCAGATCAGTCCAGTAGGCAACGGCCACGGAACCGGCCTGGGCCGCCAAAACCAGAATGCGGATGAACGTCAGGCGCCAGAGGTTCTGACGGGTAGCAGAGAGTATTTGTACGGGGGCGAGCATGAGCTCTCCTGATGAGTGCTCCAGGTGAATCGTCGCGAGTATACCGAAGGTGAGGCCTGGTCTGCAGCGATGCGGCAACACACCACAGTTTTTTACAGGCCCATACTGGCATTTTTGAACCTCGCTACACTGCCAAGGGTCTTAAGTGTCTGCGTGAAAATGGATGACCATCAACCACGCCTTTTTTCAAGGAGCCCTACATGTATTTCCCTCGTCGCAGTGCAGCAATGCTATTGGCCGCTGGTCTGATGGCCAGCCTCCCGGTGCTGGCTGAAGAACCTCGTTACAATCAAGTATCCCTGCGCGCTGAAGTCAGCAAGGAAGTGGCTCGCGACCTGATGAGCGTAACCTTGTACAGCGAAGCGCAGAATAGCGACCCTGGCAAGCTCGCAGCCGAAATCACCCGAACCATGAATAAGGCCCTGGAGCAGGCACGCTCAGTCAAGGACATCAAAATCAGCCAGGGCAGCCGCAACAGCTACCCCATTTACGACACCAAAGGCCAAAGAATTACCGGCTGGCGTGAACGTGCAGAGCTTCGCCTGGAAAGCACCGACTTCCCGGCGCTGTCGAAACTGACCGGTGAACTGCTGCAAGACCTGAAAATGGCCGGCATGGACTTTGCCATTGCACCAGCCACCCGCAAGGCCAGTGAAGATGAACTGCTCAAAGATGCCGTAAACGCCTTCAAGAGCCGTGCGCAACTGGCCACCGAGGCACTGGGCGGCAAGGGTTACAAAGTACTCAACCTGAACCTCAACAGCAGTGGCTATCCGCAACCCTATGCCCGTGGCCCAGTCATGATGATGAAAGCCAGTATGGATGCCGAGGCCGCACCCAGCCCGCAGGTCGAAGCCGGTACCAGCCAGGTCAGCATGAATGCCGACGGTACGATCGAAGTACAAATGCCCTGACATCCGCTCACTGCGCGGCGATTTTCACTCGCCGCGCAGCCGCACCTACACGAAATCATCGTAAAAAAACATAAACATTCACGATTAAGCGTTAAACAAGCCAGATAGTTATACCAACGCGACATCCATGTACGATCGTTCCACATTTTCCCCGTACTCAGTACGCTGAATATTGCATTGGCAATGGGGCCTGCTTAAGTATCCGGCAGGCCGGCTCACGAGGCCGTCCTCACATCAAAATGACAACAATGAGGCCACCATGCTTAAACATGCAGTCATTCCGTTTCTTTTAGGTGCAAGCCTACTCTCCAGCGCCCCGTTCACCCTCGCTGCAGGCAACCTGGTGTTTTGCTCTGAAGGCAGCCCGGCGGGCTTCGACCCCGGCCAATACACCACCGGAACCGACTTCGATGCCTCAGCCGAAACAGTCTTCAACCGCCTGACGCAATTTGAACATGGCGGCACGTCCGTTATCCCGGGCCTTGCAACCCGCTGGGATACTGCCGAGGACGGCCTGAGCTACACCTTCCACCTGCGTGAGGGGGTGAAGTTCCATACCACCAGCTACTTCAAGCCAAGCCGTGAGTTCAACGCCGACGACGTGCTGTTTACCTTCAACCGCATGCTCGACCCAGACATGCCATTCCGTAAGGCCTACCCCACCGAGTTCCCCTACTTCACCGACATGGGGATGGACAAAAACATCAGCAAAGTCGAAAAAATCGACGAACACACAGTCAAATTCACGCTAACGACCGTAGACGCCGCATTCATTCAGAACCTGGCGATGAGCTTCGCCTCGATTCAATCAGCCGAGTACGCCGACCAGTTGCTCAAGGAGGGCAAACCCGCCGACATCAACCAGAAGCCAATCGGCACCGGCCCCTTCGTATTCAGCAAGTACCAGAAAGACGCGCAGATCCGCTTCAAGGGCAACAAGGACTACTGGAAGCCCGAGGACGTGAAGCTGGACAACCTGATCTTCGCCATTACCACAGACGCTTCGGTACGCATGCAGAAACTGAAGAAAAACGAATGCCAGGTCACCTTGTTCCCGCGCCCAGCGGACATTCAATCGCTGAAAAGCGACCCGAACCTGCAAATGCCCGAGCAAGCCGGCTTCAACCTGGGGTACATCGCCTACAACGTGATGGACAAGATCAAGGGCAGCAACGGGCCCAATCCGATGGCTCAGCTCAAGGTACGCCAGGCCCTGGACATGGCTGTGAACAAGAAGCAGATCATCGACTCGGTCTATCAGGGGGCGGGCCAGGAAGCCGTCAATGCCATGCCGCCCACCCAGTGGTCGTATGACGACACCATCAAGGCCACCCCCTACGACCCGGAAAAAGCCAAGGCATTGCTCAAGGAAGCCGGGATCAAGGAAGGCACCGAAATCACCCTGTGGGCCATGCCGGTTCAGCGCCCCTACAACCCCAACGCCAAACTGATGGCCGAAATGCTGCAATCGGACTGGGCCAAAATCGGCATCAAGGCCAAGATCGTCACCTACGAGTGGGGCGAATACATCAAACGCGCCAAGGCAGGCGAGAACGGCGCCATGCTGATCGGCTGGAGCGGCGACAACGGTGACCCCGACAACTGGCTGGGCACGCTTTACGGCTGCGACGCGGTGGACGGCAACAACTTCTCCAAATGGTGCAACACCGAGTACGACACGCTGATCAAGCAAGCCAAGGCCACCTCCGACACAGCCAAGCGCACCGCGCTATACAAGCAAGCACAACACATTATCAAGGACCAGGTGCCGATTACCCCTATCGCGCATTCAACGGTTTACCAACCCATGCGTAAAACCGTGCAGGGGTTCAAGATCAGTCCGTTTGCGTTGAATGCCTTCTACGGGGTCGGCATCAGCCAGTAGACACTGGGGGTACCCCGGTACCGCCAGACGGCGTGCCGGGGCCAGCCTTTAACGAAGGCCAACATCCTGCCGACGCCCCATCAAGACACAGCCTACGCATCAATCAGAAACATCCTACTTACACCCTCCGCTTTCTTACCTTCCTGAATGCCCCCTGCCCCCCTAACGTCGAAGGTGCATCCGGCCAGTCGCGAGCTTATGGCCGACTGCATGCCACTGACCTGTTCAACAAGAAGAAAAGAAAGGGACCGCCATGCGATACACACCCGTATTTGCCACCTTGCTCGGCCTTGGCCTACTGGCCCAGACACCCCTGGCATTGGCCACTCAGGTTCAGGCCAAAGGCAGCCTGGTATTCTGCTCGGAAGGCAGCCCCGCAGGTTTCGATACCGCCCAGTACACCAGTGCCACCGACAACGATGCGGCCGAGCCGATCTACAACCGACTGGTGGAATTCGAACGAGGCAGCACCATCGTCAAACCGGCACTGGCAACCCATTGGGAGGTATCCAGGGATGGTTTGCACTACACCTTCCACTTACGTGAAGGCGTCACGTTCCACAGCAACAAGGCCTTCACCCCTACCCGCACGTTCAACGCCGATGACGTGCTGTTCACCTTCCAGCGCATGCTCGACAAAGCCCATCCGTTTCGCCAGGCCTACCCTACCGAGTTCCCCTACTTCGTGAGCATGAGTCTGGACAAGAACATCGCCAAGGTGGAGAAGCTCGACGCGCATACCGTCAGGTTTACCCTCAACAGCATCGATGCCGCATTCATCCAGAACATGGCCATGAGTTTCGCCTCGATCCTCTCTGCCGAGTACGCCAACCAGTTGCTGGCCAGCGGAAAACCGAGCGACATCAACCAGCACCCCATTGGCACCGGCCCCTTTGTCTTCCAGCGCTACCAAAAAGATTCGCAGATTCGCTACCAGGCCAACAAAGCCTATTGGGACCCCAGCCAGGTCAAGGTCGAGCGCCTGATTTTCTCGATCAACGTCGACCCATCGGTGCGCGTCCAGAAACTGCGCAAGA
Source organism: Pseudomonas sp. TE3910 (assembly GCF_056279025.1). Classification (NCBI taxonomy): domain Bacteria; kingdom Pseudomonadati; phylum Pseudomonadota; class Gammaproteobacteria; order Pseudomonadales; family Pseudomonadaceae; genus Pseudomonas; species Pseudomonas sp. TE3910. The sequence goes on along the minus strand of NZ_JBWBQN010000001.1, from coordinate 4,345,937 downwards.
ACGAATGCCAGGTGACCCTGAATCCGCGCCCGGCCGACCTCGATGCACTCAAGCAGGACCTGAAGCTGCAGGTGATCGAAAAGCCTGGATTCAACCTTGGCTATATCGCCTACAACGTCCAACGCGCACCGTTCGATCAGTTGCAGGTGCGCCAGGCCATGGACATGGCGGTCAACAAGCCCGCCATCGTCAATGCGGTTTACCAGCAGGCCGGGCAACTGGCCGTCGGCAGCATGCCGCCGACCCAGTGGTCGTACGACGAAACCCTCAAGGACGCCGGGTACAACCCGCAAAAAGCACGCGAACTGCTCAAGGCCGCAGGCGTCAAGGAAGGGACCGAAATCACCCTGTGGGCCATGCCCGTGCAACGCCCTTACAACCCCAACGCCAAGTTGATGGCCGAGATGCTGCAAGCCGATTGGGGCAAGGTCGGCTTCAAGGTCAAGATCGTCAGCTACGAGTGGGGGGAATACCTCAAGCGCACCAAGGACGGTGAACACGACATCTCGCTGATCGGCTGGACAGGCGACAACGGTGACCCGGACAACTGGCTGGGCACGCTGTACAGCTGTGACGCGATTGGCAGCAACAACTACTCCATGTGGTGCGATGCGGACTATGACGCGCTGGTTAAAAAGGCCAAGACCGTCACCGATCGCGTGCAACGTACCGCGCTCTACCAGCAAGCCCAACAGCGTCTGAAGCAACAGGTACCCATCACGCCAATCGCTCACTCGACCGTCAATCAGCCGCTCAGCGCCAAGGTCGAGGGCTTCAAGGTGAGCCCGTTCGGCCGCAACAACTTCTCAGGTGTCAGCGTGGATTGAACGCCTGGTTCATCCAAACCAGTTCCACCGCAGTACCCGCACGGCTCACGAGGCTGGACGGTTAATAGAAAGAGAAGAAAGGGAGTTTTACCTTGAGACGAACCAAGAACGCAGTACTGGCCTTATCCCTCAGTAGCCTGTCCACACTGGCCCTGGCAGAACCCATCAGCCAGGCATTCGTCCCGGTGACGGTCAAATCCACCAGCGATCAAAACGAAGCCAAAGGCTTCATCGAAGGGCAGAGCCTGTCCGGTTCGACCCGCAACTGGTATGCCCATGAGCGTGCTACCCGTGCCCCCCTGTGGAAATACTACAAACGTGATGGTAGCCGCCATGACACCCATAGCCGTAACAACTGGGTACAGGGCACCATTCTCAACTACACCTCCGGTTTCACCGAAGGCACTGTCGGCTTCAGCACCGAAGTCGCCGCCTACAACGCCATTGCGCTTGAGCAAGGCCGCGCCGCCGTCGCCGGGCCAAACAACCGCACCCTGACCCACCGCGACGGAGAGGTCATCGGCCAATGGAGCAAGATGGGCCTGGCCAACCTCAAGGCGCGGGTCTCCAACACCACCCTCACAGCAGGCCGTCAGTCCATCGACACGCCGGTTATTGCCTACATTGGCAACCGTGCACTGCCTTCCAGCTTCCAGGGTGTCAGCATCCACAGCGCAGAGTTCGACAACCTGTCGTTCGATGCCGGCACCTTCGACCGCGTCTCGACCCGAACCGAGCAAGGCCAGAGCAAGTTCCGCTCCGAATATGGCGACAGCAACCAGTACACCGACCGCATCAGCATGGCCGGCGTCAACTACCAGCCACTCAAGAGTTTGCGCACCAGTCTCTACCTGTCCAATGTCGAAGACCTTTGGAACCAGTACTATTTCGGCGCCACGCACGAGCTGGGCGACAGCGCACTGCTGAGCCTGAGCACGGGGCTGAACTACTACAAAACCCGGGATGAAGGTAAACGCAAACTGGGTGAGATCGACAATGACACCTACAGCCTGTCGCTAGGCCTGACCCATCAGGCGCACAAAATCAGCGTTTCCTACCAGCAGGTAAACGGCAACGAGTACTTCGACTACCTCCATGACACCAACGCCATCTTCCTCGCCAACTCACTGCTCTCGGACTTCAACGGCCCGAACGAAAAATCCCTGCAGGTGGCCTACACCCTGAACATGGCCGGGTATGGTGTTCCGGGGCTGAAGTTTAATATCTATAACGCCCGTGGCTGGGGTATCGACGGCACCCACTACACGAGCACCGGCTACGACGTGCGTGGCCTTGAGGGTGAAAACCACTACGAGTACGGCATAGGCAGCAGTTACACCGTGCAGAGCGGCTCGCTCAAAGACACCACGGTACGCGCCACCTACACCGCGCACCGTGCCAGCAAGGCCCAGGCCGACGGTAGCCTGGACGAGTTCCGGGTCGTGACCACCATTCCATTCAACATCCTTTAGGGGGCATGGCCACGGGGGATTAGACGAATCGCCCGTGGCAACTAACCTGCTTTAATTGATCGCTGGGAGCTTTCATGAAACTGCGACCCCTTCAGGCTGCCCTGGCAGCCCTACTGTTGAGCACTGCAGCTGGCGTGGCAGCCAAGCCACTGGTGGTATGTACCGAGGCCAGCCCGGAAGGCTTCGACATCGTTCAATACACCACCGCAGTGACGGCCGATGCGGCCGCCGAAACCGTGTTCAACCGGCTGGTAGACTTCAAGCCGGGCACCACCGACATCGAACCGGCCCTGGCCGAGCGCTGGGAAATCAGCCCGGATGGGCTGACGTACACGTTCTACCTGCGCCGGGGCGTGAAGTTCCACAAAACCGACTACTTCACCCCAAGCCGTGAGTTGAATGCCGACGATGTGCTCTGGAGCTTTCAGCGCCAACTCGACCCCAAGCATCCCTGGCATGACAAGGCCAGCGTCGGCTTTCCCTACTTTGAAAGCATGGGTTTCAAAGACCTGCTCAAAGGTGTCGAGAAAGTCGACGAGCACACCGTCACCTTTACCCTGACACGCCCGGAAGCACCGTTCCTGCGTGACCTGGCCATGGCCTTCACCTCGATCTATTCGGCCGAGTATGCCAACCAGTTGCTGGCGACCAACAAGACGGCCAACCTCAACAGCCAACCAATCGGCACCGGCCCATTCATTTTTCAGCGCTACAAAAAAGACGCTCAGGTGCGCTTCAAGGCCAACCCCGAGTATTTCCGGGGCAAACCACCCAGCGACCCTCTGGTGCTGACCATCGCCACCGACAACAATGTGCGCCTGCAAAAACTCAAGGCCAATGAGTGCCAGGTCGCGCTGTACCCCAAGCCCGATGACATCCCCAGTATCCGCCAAGACCCGAACCTGAAAGTTGATGAACTGGAGGCCCTGACCACCGGTTACATCTCACTGAACACCGAGCACAAGTACCTCAGTGACGTGCGGGTACGCAAAGCGATCAACCTGGCTTTCGATAAACAGGCCCATGTTGATCAACTGTTTGGCAAAGGCAACGCGCTGATCGGCATAAACCCCTACCCGCCCACACTGATTGGCTTCAACAACGCCAACCAGAACCCGCCCCGGGATCTGGATAAAGCCCGAGCCCTGCTCAAGGAAGCCGGCGTACCGGAAGGCACCGTATTGACCCTGTACACCCGCAACGGTGGTGGCCCGACCAACCCCAACCCGCGATTGAGCGCAGAAATGCTCCAGGCCGACCTGGCCAGGATTGGTCTTAAGGTCGACATCCGCGTGATGGAATGGGCAGAAATGCTCAAGCGCGCGAAGAAGGGAGAACCCGACATGGTCTCGACCGGCTGGGCCGGTGACAATGGCGACCCGGACAACTTCCTCAGCCCGCTGCTGAGCTGCGACGCCGTAAAAAGTGGCGAGAACTACGCACGCTGGTGTAACCCGACCTTCCAGGCGCTGATCACCAAAGCCCGCGAGACCATCGACACGGGTGAGCGCGCAGCACTCTATGAGAAAGCCCTGGCGGTGTACGATGAAGACCAACCGTGGATCAGCATCGCACATCCGAAGATGTTTACCGCCATGCGCAAGAACGTCGAGGGCTTCCACATCAGCCCGCTGACCACCAACAACTTCGCTACCACCCTGGTGAAGTAGAACAACAACGCCCGCCCGCGCCTTATCCGGGCGTTGGCGGGTACGCCTAACAGGCTGATGAGGTACACCAGAACATGTTTAGTTTTATTGCCCGACGACTGGGACTGTTGATCCCGACCTTCTTCGGCATCACCTTACTGACGTTCGCGCTCATACGATTGATACCAGGTGATCCGGTCGAAGTGATGATGGGCGAGCGTCGCGTTGACCCTGAAATGCACGCACAAGCCATGGAGCGGCTGGGGCTGAACAAACCATTACCGGTGCAGTACCTGGACTACATTAGCAAGCTTGCCCAGGGTGATCTGGGCGAATCGCTGCGCACGCGCGAGAGCGTCTGGAAAGAGTTTCTCACCCTGTTCCCGGCCACCCTGGAACTGGCGCTTGCCGCCCTGCTGTTTGCTGGCGTGTTCGGCCTGTTGGCTGGGGTGGTCGCCGCCCTCAAGCGCGGCTCGCTACTCGACCACGGCGTGATGGGGATCTCGCTGGCCGGCTACTCCATGCCGATTTTCTGGTGGGGCCTGATCCTGATCATGTTCTTCTCGGTCAGCCTCGGCTGGACACCCGTATCCGAACGTATCAGCTCGCTCTACGACATCGAGCCCATCACCGGTTTCATGCTCATCGATACCCTGTTCAGTGAAGAGGAAGGCGCCTTCAAGGATGCGCTCATGCACCTGATTCTGCCGGCCATCGTCCTGGGCACCATCCCGCTGGCGGTGATTGCACGCATGACGCGCTCCTCGATGCTCGAGGTGCTGCGCGAGGACTACATTCGCACTGCCCGCGCGAAAGGCCTGTCGCCTGCCCGCGTGGTCTTCGTGCATGGCCTGCGCAACGCATTGATCCCGGTTCTGACCGTGTTCGGCCTGCAGGTCGGCACCCTGCTCGGCGGCGCCGTGCTGACCGAAACCATCTTTTCCTGGCCGGGCATCGGCAAGTGGCTGATCGAAGCCATCGGCGCCCGTGACTACCCCGTGGTACAGAATGGCATCCTGCTGATTGCATGCCTGGTGATCCTGGTGAACTTCGTCGTGGATATCCTCTACGGCCTGGTCAACCCACGCATTCGCCACCAGCGCTGAGGCCGAGACAATGACTGACCCAATCGTAAAATCCGCCTCTGCCGTAACACCCAACGCCGTGGACCAGAGCCTGCTCTACCCATCGCCGTACACCGAATTCTGGCAGGCCTTCGCCCGCAACAAAGGCGCCTTCGCCGGCCTGCTGTTCATGTGCCTGATCGTGTTCTGTGCGCTCTTCGCGCCATGGGTCGCGCCCCATGAGCCAAGCGAACAGTACCGAGATTTCCTGCTGACCCCGCCGGTCTGGCTCGAGGGCGGCACCTGGCAGTTCATCCTCGGCACCGACGAGCTCGGCCGCGACCTGCTCTCGCGACTGATCCATGGCTCGCGCCTGTCCTTGCTGATCGGCCTGTCCTCAGTGGTCATGTCGCTGGATCCCCGGGGTGCTGATGGGGCTGTTGGCCGGGTTCTTTCCACGCCTGCTCGGCCCGTCGATCATGCGCCTGATGGACGTCATGCTGGCCCTGCCTTCGCTGCTGCTGGCCGTGGCCATCGTAGCCATTCTCGGCCCTGGCCTGATCAACACCGTGATTGCCATTGCCATCGTTTCGTTGCCGTCCTACGTGCGCCTGACCCGTGCCGCGGTGATGGGGGAACTGAACCGTGACTACGTGACCGCTGCGCGCCTGGCCGGTGCCAGCTTGCCACGGCTGATGTTCATCACCGTATTGCCCAACTGCATGGCACCGCTGATCGTCCAGGCAACCTTGAGTTTTTCCTCGGCCATCCTCGATGCCGCGGCCCTGGGCTTCCTCGGCCTGGGCGTGCAACCGCCAACTCCCGAGTGGGGCACCATGCTGGCTTCGGCCCGCGATTACATCGAGCGCGCCTGGTGGGTCGTGAGCCTGCCCGGCCTGACCATTTTGCTCAGCGTGCTGGCAATCAACCTGATGGGCGACGGGCTGCGCGACGCGCTGGACCCGAAACTCAAGAATGCCGCCTGAGGAGACGCCCATGTCACTGTTGCAGATCAACAATCTCAATGTGCGCTTTGGCGATGCCAAGGCGGTTCCCGTGGTCGACGGTCTCGACCTCAGCGTGGAAAAAGGCGAAGTGCTGGCCATCGTCGGCGAGTCCGGTTCGGGAAAATCCGTGACCATGATGGCACTGATGGGCCTGATCGACGCCCCCGGCCTCGTCACCGCCGACAGCATGACGTTCGACGGCAACGACATGCTCAAGCTCAGCGCGCGGCAACGGCGTAAGGTCGTCGGCAAGGACCTGGCGATGGTCTTCCAGGACCCGATGACCGCGCTCAATCCCAGCTATACCGTCGGTTTTCAGATCGAGGAAGTGCTGCGCCAGCACCTTGGTCTGCGCGGCAAGGCAGCCCGCCAGCGGGCGCTGGAACTCCTCAAGAAAGTCGAAATTCCGGCGGCTGAAAGCCGGCTGGACGCCTACCCGCACCAACTCTCGGGCGGCATGAGCCAACGCGTGGCGATTGCCATGGCGATTGCGGGCGAGCCCAAGTTGCTGATCGCCGACGAGCCGACCACCGCACTGGACGTCACCATTCAAGCGCAGATCATGGAGTTGCTGCTCAACCTGCAACAGGAGCAGGACATGGCCCTGATCCTGATCACCCATGACCTGGCCGTGGTCGCCGAAACGGCCAGGCGCGTATGCGTCATGTACGCCGGCCAAGCCGTTGAAATTGGCCAGGTTCCAACGCTGTTCGAGGTGCCTGCGCACCCTTACAGCGAAGCGCTGCTGGCGGCCATTCCCGAGCACAGTGAAGGCGCTGCACGCCTGGCAACCTTGCCGGGTATCGTTCCGGGGCGCTATGACCGACCACAGGGCTGCCTGCTCTCACCGCGCTGCCCCTACGTTCAGGATCACTGCCGCCAGCAACGTCCGAACCTGGACAGACAGGCCCACAGCCTGGTCCGTTGTTTCTACCCGCTGAACCAGGAGGTGGCGTAATGAGCGTCGTTCTTACCGCCCGTGAGCTTACCCGTCACTACGAAGTCTCCCGTGGCCTGTTCAAAGGCCACGCACTGGTCCGCGCGCTGAATGGCGTGTCCTTTGAACTGGAAGCCGGCAAGACTCTGGCAGTCGTGGGTGAGTCCGGCTGTGGCAAATCAACCCTGGCCCGTGCCCTGACCCTTATTGAAGAACCCTCCTCTGGCTCCCTGAAAATTGCCGGGCAAGAAGTCACGGGTGCCAACAAGGCTCAGCGCAAACAGCTGCGCAAAGATGTGCAGATGGTTTTCCAAAGCCCCTATGCCTCGTTGAACCCTCGACAAAAGATTGGCGACCAACTCGCCGAACCCTTGCTGATCAACACCCACCTCTCCAAAGCCGAACGACGCGAGAAGGTCCAGGCGATGATGCAACAGGTCGGCCTTCGCCCGGAACACTACCAACGCTACCCGCATATGTTTTCTGGCGGTCAGCGCCAGCGTATCGCCCTCGCCCGGGCCATGATGCTGCAACCCAAGGTACTGGTGGCAGACGAACCAACCTCGGCGCTGGACGTGTCTATCCAGGCACAAGTGTTGAACCTGTTCATGGACCTGCAAAACGAGTTCAACACGGCGTATGTGTTCATCTCCCACAACCTGGCCGTGGTGCGACACGTGGCCGACCAGGTACTGGTGATGTACCTCGGCCGCCCGGCAGAAATGGGCCCGAAAGACGACATCTACAACAGGCCACTGCACCCTTACACACAGGCCTTGTTGTCAGCAACCCCGACACTGCACCCAGACCCGCTCAAACCGAAAATCAAGATCGCTGGCGAACTGCCCAACCCGCTGGACCCACCATCAGGTTGTGCGTTCCACAAGCGCTGCCCGCACGCCACCGAACGTTGCGCCCAGGAGGTACCGGCGTTCCGTCAGGTGGAAACACGGCAGGTCGCCTGTCACTACGCAGAGCAGTTCCTCTAGCAGAGACATGGCAGTGTCAGCAGCACCCTTGAAATAAATATCACCTTTGAGACACCGCACCCCGGCACCGTGAACGCACCGCCGGGGTGCTGCGTTCACGTACAGCAGCCCGGACAGCCTAACCACCTGCCGAGACTGTGCCATGAGCCTCAATACCCTCCCGTACTATCACACCGATGCACTGCACAAACGCTTTGAAGATCACCTGCAAGACGCCGCCTCTGCTAAACGTATTAGCGCCGTGGAGGCAAACCAGCTCTCACGCCTGACCAGCACGGCGCCTCAGCCCGACGCTCGCGCGGATACACGCGTGGACTACCTCGATGCGGTGAGCGCATCCGGTCAAACCATTGCCCTGATCTCGACACTGCTGATCAGCCACTCCACGCAAACAGCAGTGTTCATCTACAACCCTGTACTGGGCATCATGAAATTCGATGATCGTCTGCAGGCTCGCAATGCACTCATCCAGATGCTCGGTAACGCCGAGACCGCCTTGGCCCTGCTGCAATACACCGATGCCGAAGCCTATCGACAATGGCGTAACGACCCGGTCGTGGACCTGGAAGACAACCTGATCGAAGGGGCGGTATTTGAGTGGTTGATGCTGAGCATCAATGCACGTCTCGGCCAGAACCTGACCACCCTGCAAACCCTGCTCCTCAACCAGCCGGCTCCCGAAACGCTGCTAACCCAAGCCTTCGTGACCCAACTACGCGTGCAGTGGCCCGATGCAGCCATCAACCCCGCTACCCGGGAAGTCAAAGTGTCCGCTCAGCGCCTGTCCAACCGCGCCCAGGGGCAGGATTATCACCAAAGCCTGAACGATACCCTTCTGGAAACGCTGGCAGACCCCACACTCATTGGAAACGGGGCACATGAACTGCTGAACCCCGACGGCACGCGAGCCAGCGCGCAAGACCAAAAAAAACTCAATACCGCACTGCGCCTGACTCGGGCGCAGTTGAGTGAGCACTGCACCACTCAGCTTGATAACCACTGGGCAGCATCACGCTCCGAGGGCCTGAGCCCTACTGAGCAACTGACCCATGCGTTACGCAGCCGTTTTCTTGAAGCCCTAACCCAGCTCGCCTGGAGTAACGACCTGAGCAACCAGGAGTACAGGACCCTGATCAAATGGTCCAAGGCAGAATACTTACCGGAGCTGCAGGCCTGGTACCTGAAACCCACAGCCTCGACAACCGCGACAGTTCCGCTGGAAACCGTCATGTTGCTGGGCACTGCGGATGCGCCGTCAACTCCGTGCTATAGCTACACCCCTACCGGAGGGCTGAAGCGTCACACAAACCACCAGGCGTTCTTGGATACACTGGCAATCGATGACGTGCCGCTGCTACCCATGCAGGCTCCGGCCCTGCAAACCTACACCCAACGCCTACTCAGCGTACCGCGCCAGCGCCTGACCCAGGCCCTGCGTCAACAAGGCCCATTGGCGTTTGTCAGCGTCTGTCAGAAAGCCCTTGCGCTGGAAAGCTTGATTGATCCCTGCCTGCCACGCCTGATGATGCCGTATGTCCGCAAGGATAGAGAGAGCAGCGCCTCGCTCACGGCAATCAAGCATGACTTGAACAGCGAAACGCTTTCGCTCCAAGACCTGAAGCACATCAAACGCCGCGTGGAACAGAACAACACACAACTGCTGGAAGCCCGTCCAAGCCTGGATTCCGTCACCCTGTCGCTGATTGAAAACAACCTGTGCTACCTACTCGGCTCCATGCCGGCAGCGTCTGTCCTGCTGCAGAACGGCGCCGATGGAACCCCCAACCAGAGCCTCAGTGAGTTGATCTGGGAAAACCTGAGCAAACGAAATGCGACGTCGGCGACTCAACAGCCGGCACAACACCGCCTGGCCGCCAACGCTCAAGCGCTGCTGCCGCTACTGACAGCCCCGGTCATCAACCAGTGTGTCGACAAAGTGACCGGCTCACTTCGTCATTATCTGGCCCATGCAGTCGTGCGTAATCAGAACCAAGAGCGACACACGGCACAAAACCTGTACGGCTTGACACTGCGGCTGGAACTGCAGCTGGCTCGTCAGAAAAACACCCTCGAACAACCGGCAATCGACCTCATCCAAGCGGTGCTCAACTACCCGATATCACGCACCCGACCGCTGCTGGAGGGTGCTCCGGCCATGGTTTGGCAACTGAACATTACCTACAAGGGCAAGCACGAAACGCAGGTTGCCAACCTCTTGCTACTGTCACGCAACCCCCTGGAAACAGCAGAAGCTCCCCTGATTCTGTGGACACGGGCATTAGGCTTTGAAACCTTCACGTCACTCCAGTCCCTCAACCAGAAGCTTCAGGCGCGGCTAACCAACTTTCACAGCGCAGAATCACTCTACGATTGCGTTGCAGAAGAGGATAGCGTGCTGCCGGATAGCGCCCCTATGGCGCCGCAAGTGACACCTCCGACCTTGAACTGGAGCCCGATCAAGACCAATGTGCTGCAACGGCTCGAAGCCCTCGACAGCAGCCTTCGCCAGCGCAACACCCTGTTCGTCTTCGATCAGATCATCAATGCCGGACTGTCGGGCAATGGTCTGCCGGAACTGCTGCATACCTATACGCCCATGGACAGCAGCGAAGTACAGTTGCTGCGCTTCAAGCGTGAAATACGCGAACAAACCGTGCGCGCGGCAATCCCGAAGTGGCTGCTGGATGCAACCTACCAGGAGAAATTCGATTATCTGGAAATCCTGGGGCGCAACCTGCTCAACATCACATCGGAAGAAGATTACCTCTCCGATATGCCCACCATCGCGGACTATGCCTATGAGCGACTGGCCACTCAGCTTGATAGCGACTTTCCGGCCAAACGCTATCCGCCGGATGGCATTTTCATCACCACCATCGCCTGCATCTCAACGCTACCGCCCATTGGCGAAGTGCCCTCAGGCTCTACAGGCGAATGCATCCACCATCGACAAACATTGGTCGAATATGCACTGAATCACTTCCGAGACTGGAGCAACCCCATCACCGCACTGGAATTGGAAAACGGTGCAGCGCCCCCCGCGGCAATGAACGTGGACTACATCAAGGACCTGGTCAGGCGCCTGGACATTGGTAGCAACTATCAAACATTGTTCAGTCAGACATTTGACCCTGCCAGCCCCGGCTTCAACCATCGTCTGGAGCTGTTTTGCCGCCAAGTACCCGACCAAATGCTTGAACGTGCATTCAATGCCTACCTGAAGCGAAACCTGAGTAAAACTGCCGTAAACGTTGTGAAGCAAGTGGTACAAATGCCCGATGCGACCGCCCGCTTACCGCTGGATGGCAAGCGCATCCAACTGACACCGCTGGCGCTGATCGCACAATCGGATTTACCCGCCGATATTGTCCCTGACCTCTACCTGTTTCGAGCAGAAGTCACCGACCCCGTAGTGCTCTATGCCCCGTACTGCGAAAGTTTTACGTTCAGGGAATTCAGCAGCACCACAGCACTACTGGCACAACTGAAGACAGACACCGCGTTGCAAGCCCTGGTACTCGCCCAGTTACCAGAGACCTTGCGCAGACGCTATGACAACAATGGCTTCGACGAACCCCACTTGCCCTTCAGTGCAGAATCGGACTTCGACCTGCCGTTATCGAGACCAGGCCCCGTTACCCTTGCCAACCTGCCAGTCAAGGGCAACGCGCTGCATTACCTGTTCGAGGAAAACATTCGCACCCTCAAGCGCATGCTGGACGCCCAACTGATCAGCACCGAAAAGGCTGACTGGGAATCGCTCAAACATATCCTCGGGCTTGTGTTCAACCAACTGAGTTTTTTCGTACCGGGCAAGATTGGACTGCTGCTCGGCGCCTGGCAGGCAGAAATGACGGTGCTACAAATTGCACGTAACGACGAGGGCAGCGATTGGCCGGCGCATACCGCCGAACTGCTGTGCGTATTGGTGCAAAGCCTGCTGATTGGCCACAGCGCCAGCACGCTGGGCGACGTAGAAAACCTTAATGCCGAACGCCAGTTCTGGCAAAACCTGTACCTTGACGAGCACTCCCCCATACCTTTGGCACGCTATGAAGCGCCCACCCAAGCGCTGGAGTTAATGGTGTTCGACAGCCTTACTCAGGTCTACAGAGACGCGGGCACAGGCAAACACTATGTCAATATCGATGGACACGTATACCGGGCAACCTTCTCGGACGCCAACTGGTACCTGATCGATGAGGCCGAAGATAACCTTGGCCCTCGTTTGCGCCTGAACGCCGCCAACCAATGGGAGATCGACCCGACGCTGCCGCTTCCGATAGAGCATGGCGCTGTACTCACCCGGCTAGGTGGCCAGTACACGCGCTGGAAGGCTCGCCGCGAAAACGTCATTATCGTCGCGAGCGGAATGCGGCAGATTCAAAACATGATGCCCAGCCGCGCGCAAAAAATCCGCCAGGCACATCGCACCGCCATGATGTACTTGACGAACTGCCTGAAAAACCTGCGCAACGCCGATCCAGCCACACACGTCCCGGTAGAAACCCAACGCATCATCAGCGACTTCTTCGGTGTACCGGCCCTGACCGAGCCACTCCGGCAATACATGCATGAGTCGGTCAATGCCGTCATCGATATGATGGGGTCAGGCAGCTACTCGCCGCAGTCCTCGTCACGCTACATCATCGGTACAAGCACAATTAACAGCGAGGGACTGGCGTTCACGGTGCCTTCGGATCTCGAAAAGCAGATTTTCATGCTCGACGGCTACTTTGACTACAGTTTCGCCAGCACATTCACCTTCCGTGCAGGCTACACGCAGGATGATGCCGCCGCGATTTTCAGGGCAGCAGTGCTGGTTCACGAGTTCACGCACCTGGCCTACAACACGCGCGACATCTGCTACAACGAAGGCACCTTGCCCTTCCTGAACCTGCTGGCGCCTGTTCCCAAGACACTCTGGCTGAGGCAACGCCAAGACACCACATTCTCACACCGCACACCGGCCAATGAGTTGTTTGTCATACAGGATCACCCGAATGGCGCCCCGCGCGATATTCGTGACGATGATCGAAAGGGGCGGCGATTCATCCTGCAGACCACGGGCGCTAAAAACCTCGACGATGCCCGTCAGGTTTTTCTGAACGATGCAGAAAAGCGTGCGCAAATCATGCTGAAAAACGCCGACTCGTTGACCTTGCTGATCTTCCGCATGGGTGAACGTCTGCATAGCCCGAGCGTACCGGCAGCTCGCGTAGGCGGCTAATGCGACACCTGTACGCAGGCAAGCCCGTCTCCCACAACAGCCTCAGGCGTGCTGGGTTGCAGGAACGGGCTTGCCGGCGAGCTTTAGTGGTGCTCGCGCGTGGCGCGGAACTTCACATCTGGCCAGCGCTCTTCCATCAGTGCCAGGTTGACCCGGGTCGGCGCCAGGTAGGTCAGGTGACCACCACCGTCGATGGCCAGGTTTTCCATGGCCTTGACCTTGAATTCCTCGAGCTTCTTCTTGTCGTCGCACTGGATCCAGCGGGCCGACCACACGGTGATCGGCTCGTAGGCGCATTCAACCTTGTACTCTTCCTTCAAACGGCTGGCGACCACATCGAACTGCAGCACACCCACGGCACCGAGGATGATGTCGTTGCTGCGCTCTGGGAAGAACACCTGGGTCGCGCCCTCTTCGGCCAACTGCTGCAGGCCCTGACGCAGTTGCTTGGACTTGAGCGGGTCTTTAAGGCGAACGCGGCGGAACAATTCAGGGGCAAAGTGAGGAATGCCGGTGAAGCCCAGGTTCTCACCTTCAGTGAAGGTGTCGCCAATCTGGATGGTGCCGTGGTTATGCAAACCGATGATGTCGCCGGCCCAGGCTTCCTCCAGTTGCTCACGCTCGGAGGAGAAGAAGGTCAGAGCATCGCCGATACGCAGGTCTTTGCCGGTGCGTACATGGCGCATCTTCATGCCCTTCTCGTAACGGCCCGAACAGATCCGCATGAAGGCGATACGGTCGCGGTGTTTCGGGTCCATGTTCGCCTGGATCTTGAAGACGAAACCGCTGAACTTCTCTTCGGTCGGCTCCACCGTGCGCTCATTGGCTACACGCGGCAGCGGACGCGGCGCCCAGTCGACCACGGCGTCAAGGACATGGTCCACACCAAAGTTGCCCAGCGCGGTACCAAAGAACACCGGCGTCAACTCACCGTTCATGAACTCGTCCTGGTCGAACTCATGGCAAGCGCCCTGAACCAGTTCCAGTTGCTCGATGAAACGCTCGTATTCATCACCCAGGTGCGCGCGGGCCTCGTCCGAGTCGAGTTTCTCGATGATCTTCACCTCGGTACGCTCGTGACCGTGGCCCGGGGTGTAGACAATGATGTAGTCGCCGGACAGGTGGTAAACACCCTTGAAGTCCTTGTAGCAGCCGATCGGCCAGGTGATCGGCGCGGCCTTGATCTTCAGGACCGCTTCGATCTCGTCGAGCAACTCGATCGGGTCACGAATATCACGGTCGAGTTTGTTGATGAAGCTGACGATAGGCGTGTCGCGCAGGCGGCAGACATCCATCAGGGCAATGGTACGTGGCTCAACGCCTTTACCGCCGTCGAGGACCATCAGCGCCGAGTCCACCGCTGTCAGCGTGCGGTAGGTATCTTCAGAGAAGTCTTCGTGGCCCGGGGTGTCGAGCAGGTTGATCATGTGATCGCGGTAAGGGAACTGCATCACCGAGGTGGTGATGGAGATGCCGCGCTGCTTCTCCATTTCCATCCAGTCGGAGGTGGCATGGCGATCGGACTTTCGCGATTTCACCGTACCAGCGACGGCAATCGCCTTGCCCATCAGCAGGAGCTTCTCGGTGATGGTGGTTTTACCCGCATCGGGGTGGGAAATAATGGCGAAAGTGCGACGCTTCGCGACTTCGGCGGCCTGGTTGGTCATGGGAAATCGCCTGACTGGGGATTCAAAAGGGCCAAAATTATACCCGAACTTGCCGGTGGACCAAAGTCGAGACTCCCAACGACCAGGGCAGACTCACACACGGCGATCGTACAGCGGCCAAGCCCCGGTACAACGGCCGCAGCAATGGCCTTGGCATGAGCCGATGTGGACTGTTTTCAAAGACATCCATCTGTCATGCGGCTCGGTTACAAAGAGACTGCGCAACGCCGGGCGACAGACGTGTGCAAAAACGCGACATTTTTTGTTGATCTTGAACCCCTCAAGTCCTAAAGTTCGCGCCGAGCGTCCATGCTGGAAACGATCCATCCGGCTCAAGTACTGACGACGAGACAGCAAGGTCACCCGTAGCGCCTTTTTTCACCGCACGGTTGACCTTTTTGCTTTCGGCGACATGCCTTGGGAAGTAGGCGAACCAAAGTGGGGATACGGAGGGCGCTCAGCTGCAGCCACTTATTTTTTTAGTTTGCCCATGGAGTCCCTAAGCATGTCGATTCAGGTCGAAGACTACTTCGCGCGCGAAACCTTTCAAAAAATGAAGGCCTTCGCCGACAAGCAAGAAACCCCGTTCGTACTTATCGACACCCAGATGATCAGCCAGGCCTATGACGACCTGCGTGCTGGCTTCGAATTCGCCAAGGTCTACTACGCGGTCAAGGCCAACCCGGCGGTCGAAATCATCGATCTGCTGCGCGACAAGGGTTCGAGCTTTGACATCGCCTCGATCTACGAGCTCGACAAAGTGCTGGGCCGCGGTGTCACCCCAGACCGCATCAGCTATGGCAACACCATCAAAAAATCCAAGGACATCCGCTACTTCTACGAGAAGGGCGTGCGCCTGTATGCCACCGACTCCGAAGCCGACCTGCGCAACATCGCCAAGGCCGCACCGGGCTCGAAAGTCTACGTGCGTATCCTGACCGAAGGTTCGACCACCGCTGACTGGCCGTTGTCGCGCAAGTTCGGTTGCCAGACCGACATGGCCATGGACCTGCTGATCCTCGCCCGCGACCTGGGCCTGGTGCCTTACGGCATCTCCTTCCATGTGGGTTCGCAACAGCGCGACATCAGCGTCTGGGACGCGGCCATCGCCAAGGTCAAAGTGATCTTCGAGCGTCTGAAAGACGAAGACGGCATCGAACTGAAGCTGATCAACATGGGTGGCGGCTTCCCGGCCAACTACATCACCCGTACCAACAGCCTGGAAACCTACGCCGAGGAAATCATCCGCTTCCTGAGGGAAGACTTCGGTGACGACCTGCCAGAAATCATCCTTGAGCCTGGCCGCTCGCTGATTGCCAACGCCGGTATTCTGGTCAGCGAAGTGGTGCTGGTCGCCCGCAAATCGCGTACCGCGGTTGAGCGTTGGGTCTACACCGACGTGGGCAAATTCTCCGGCCTGATCGAAACCATGGACGAGTCCATCAAGTTCCCGATCTGGACCGAGAAAAAAGGCGAGATGGAAGAAGTCGTGATCGCCGGCCCAACCTGCGATAGCGCCGACATCATGTACGAGCACTACAAGTACGGCCTGCCACTGAACCTGGCTATCGGCGACCGCCTGTACTGGCTGTCGACCGGCGCCTACACCACCAGCTACAGCGCAGTAGAGTTCAACGGCTTCCCGCCGCTGAAAGCCTACTACCTGTAAACGGCTGAACCTTATCGCCGGCACGCTCGGCTCCTGCAGCGATTGCAGGAGCCGGCCTTGCCGGCGATTGCTTTATGGCATAACGCCAAGCTCGCCAAGCCGAGTGCGATAGGCCAACGCCATGGCTCGAATCTCGGGCTGTGTCGCCTGCTCCAACGCAGCGGCAGCAACCGTCAGAAAATTTGCATTCCCCGCAACCAGCGCCTGACGCAACCAGCCCAGCGCCTGCTCGACCTGCCCCCGCGCCGCCAAGACCCCGGCGTGGCTGAACTGCCCACGAAAGTCCCCGCCTTCTGCCGAGCGTCGATACCAGTCGTGTGCCGCCGACACATCGGCCGGGCAATGCACACCCTCCTCAAGGTAGCGCCCCAACAGGTTCATGGATTTCGCATGCCCTTGCTCAGCGGCTTGCCGATAACAGCACAGTGCCGCACCAGGATCTATCGCGACACCACGCCCCGTGGCCAACAGGTTGGCATAGTTGTACAGCCCCCAATCAAGCCCGGCGTCTGCCGCGAGGCGGTAATGGCGAGCGGCTTCGACAGCATCCACCTCGCCACCCCAGCCATGCTCCAGGCAACGCCCGAGCATGTTATGCGCCATGGCACTGCCCTGATTGGCGGCAATGGCGAACCAGCGTCGGGCCAACGCCGGGTCGCGCTCGATACCGCGTCCGTCCAGGAGTATCTGCCCCAGCAGCAACTGGGCCTCGACGATCCCCTGCCCCGCCGCCATCAACAGCGCTTGGGCCGCCTTGGCCGGGCTTTCTTCAAGCATCTGGCCCAGTTGATCGCCGTCGAGCACTTCTTCACGGCGTAGGTGAAAGGCCATGAGTCAGACCTCGGCCCAGCGACGCAGCAGGTTGTGGTACGTCCCCGTCAACTGAATCAGTGATGGATGATCGGGAACGTCGGCAGTCAGTTGCTGAATTGCGTTGTCCATCTCGAACAGCAGGGTACGCTGGCTGTCTTCGCGGATCATGCTCTGGGTCCAGAAAAACGCCGCATAACGCGCACCGCGAGTGACCGGGTTGACCTTGTGCAAGCTCGTCCCCGGGTACAACACCATATCGCCAGCCGCCAGCTTGACCCGCTGCAGTCCGTAGGTGTCCTGAATTTCGAGCTCACCGCCGTCGTACTCCTCAGGGTCACTGAAGAACAGCGTCGAAGACAGATCGGTACGCACCCGCTCGTGACTGCCACGGGGCTGGCGAACGGCATTGTCGATATGAAAACCAAAGTTGCCGCCTTCGCGGTAGCAGTTGACCAGCGGCGGGAAGACCTTGAAGGGCAAGGCCGCAGACATGAAACGGGGGTTGGCCCACAAGCGCTCAAGCATGGCCGCGCCAATCTCCTTGGCCAATGGATGGCCCTCGGGCAACTGGAGGTTATGCTTGGCCTTGGCCGACTGGTAACCCGCCGTGATCTTGCCGTCAGCCCAATCGGCCTGCTCCAGCGCCTCACGAATACGCAGCACTTCCTCGCGCGTAAACAGACCAGGAATGTGTAAAAGCATGGCGCGGATACCTAAGGCCAGAAAAGACGCCAATGGTATTGATTCTTATTGCATCACCACAAGCCCTTAGCGCTTGCCAAGACGAATGAGCCCGCAAAAAACACAGGATGAAAATGTAAAGATTGTAAATTCAACACAAATAACAATTCTTCTCAATTGATAGTCGTATGTATTTACATTACATTTCGCGGCCTTGAAACCTTGGGAGGGGTCATAACAATGTCGCGCCACTACGTGCCAACCGCTGTCAGTTCACCACGCTTGCTCGCTTCTGCCATCGGTGTGGCCATTACCGCCACCTCTACTGCGCACATAGCGTACGCTGCCGAAGCTGCACCGGCCAACGATGGGGCGATTGCTCTGGATGCCACCAGCATCAACAGCGTGCAGGATGAAACCTCTTACAAGACCGACACAGCAACCTCAAAGAAATACACTGCCCCACTACGCGAAACACCTAAAAGCGTGACGGTTATTCCGCAACAAGTGATCCGTGATACAGGCGCAACCAGCCTGGCAGACGCCTTGCGCACAACCCCTGGGATCACCTTTGGTGCAGGTGAAGGCGGTAACCCAGCAGGCGACCGCCCGATCATTCGCGGCTTCAACGCAGAGAGCGACGTATTTGTCGACGGCATGCGCGATGTCGCCTCGCAAAGCCGAGAAATCTTCAACATCGAATCGGTAGAAGTCAGCAAGGGCCCTGGTTCAGCGTTCACTGGCGCCGGTTCCACCGGTGGCAGCCTGAACCTGGTGACTAAAAGTGCCAAACTTGGCGATGCCTATAACGGTGGATTTACCTGGGGCTCGGACCAAACCAAGCGCACCACCCTGGACCTTAACAAGCAGCTGACCGACACCTCGGCATTTCGCCTGAACCTCATGAAGCATGAGGCCAACGTTGCCGGGCGTGACGATGTCGACGTAAGCCGCTGGGGGGTCGCACCTTCCTTTGCCTTCGGCCTGGGTACCGATACCCGCGTCAGCGTCGGCTACTACCACATGGATACAGATGATATGCCGGACTACGGCATTCCACTGACCAAGAGTGCAAACCGCAGCAAGTACAACGTCGACAAGCCCGCAAACGTCGATCGCGACAACTTCTACGGTTTAAATGATCGCGACTACCGCAAGAGCAGCAACGACAGCGGGACCATCAAGATCGAACACGATCTGAATGAGAACCTGACACTGTCCAACAGCTTCCGCATGTCGCGCTCCACGCTCGACTATATCGTTACCAACCCTGACGACAGTAAAGGCAACGTGGCCAACGGCCTGGTCTATCGCTCGACCAAAAACCGCAACTCGACCTCAAAAGGCTGGGTCAACCAGACCGACCTGAGCGCCAAATTCAATACTGGATTTATTGAGCACAGCATGGTCACCGGCCTGGAGTTTTCCTATGCCGACACCCATAACCGTGGCTACGTCATTACCTCTGATGCGGGAAAAAGCACCACATGCAGCCCTGCCCTGCTAGCCTCGGGTGACTGCACCAGCCTGTATGATCCATCGCCTGATGACAGCTGGTCAGGAACCATTACCGACAGCCCGGCGTATACCGACACAAACACCAAAACCAGTGCGGCATATGTCTTCGACACCCTGAAATTCAACGAACAATGGTCGCTGAACCTGGGTCTTCGATATGACGACTACCAAACCAAGTCAAGCGGTTACGCAACGGCAGGCCGCACGACCCCTGCGGGTAGCTTCTCCCGCGAGAACAACGCCCACCTCTGGAACTACCAACTTGGCGTGGTCTACAAGCCGCTGCCCAACGGCAGCATCTATGCCGCCTGGTCGACCTCAAGCAACCCTTCGGGTGAAACCAGCGGTAACGGTGGTCTGGAGCTGACAGCAGCCAATGGCAACCTCGAGCCGGAACGTAACCGCAACTATGAAGTAGGCACCAAGTGGGATTTCTTCGACGAGAACTTGTCGCTGACAGCAGCCCTGTTCCGCACCGACAAGACCAACGCCCGCGTCACCGATCCGGACAACGCCACCTACCAAGTGCTTGATGGCGAGCAACGTGTCCAAGGCGTCGAGCTCACCTACTCGGGCAACCTTTCGTCGAAGTGGAAGGTCTATGGTGGCTACACCTACATGGAAAGCGAGATAGTGAAGACCTCTACCGCCGCGAACGAAGGCAATCACATGCCGAGCACGCCACGTAACAACTTCACCTTCTGGTCGACCTACGACATCGTTCCGAAACTGACCGTTGGTGCCGGTGCAACCTTTGTCGACTCGCGCTTCGGTGATGAGGCCAACTCGGTAGAAGTGCCTTCCTACTGGCGTTATGACGCGATGGCAACCTATCGCCTGACCAAAAACGTTGACCTGCAACTGAACGTGCAGAACCTGACCGACAAGCGCTACTTCGATCAGGTATTCCAAACCCATTACGCTCATGTCGCAGCAGGGCGTACCGCATTGATGAGCGCGAACTTCCACTTCTAAGGCAGTTCAACGCAAAGCCCCGCCCACTTCAGTGAGCGGGGCTTTTATGTATCTCGACAGCGTGCATACCCCGCACAGGTATACAGCAAGACAAGGTGGTCGATGTGGTGAAAAAAACCCTGTTTCAACTGCACTGGTTCTTCGGTATCACCGCAGGCCTGGTACTCGCACTGATGGGCATTACCGGCGCAGCGGTGTCATTTCAGGATGAGCTGCTGCGTCTGTTCAACCCCGAAGCCCTCAAGGTTCACGTGCGTGAAGGCGGTGTATTGCCGCCGGCTGAACTGGTACGCCGGGTAGAGGCCGAGCACGGCGACAAGGTTGCCATGCTCTGGGTCGATACCCGCACCGATAACGCCGCGCGGGTGTTCTTTACCCCGCCACCTGGCGAGCGGCGAGGCGAAATGCGCTATGCCGACCCATACACTGGCGCGCTGCAAGGCGATGTCAGTGGCCAGGACTTTTTCGGCCTGATGCTGCAACTGCACCGGTTCCTGGCCATCGGCGACACCGGTCGGCAGATCACCGGCGCCTGTACCCTGATGCTGGTGTTCTTCTGCCTTTCTGGCCTCTACCTGCGCTGGCCGCGCCAGGCGCTGAACTGGCGTAACTGGCTGACCCTGGACTGGGCGAAAAAAGGCCGCGCGTTCAACTGGGACCTGCACGCGGTTGCCGGCACCTGGTGCCTGGTGTTCTACCTGCTCGCAGCACTGACGGGCCTGTTCTGGTCTTACGAGTGGTATCGCGAAGGCCTGAACAAACTGCTGGCCGACGGGCCGGTGGCGGGCGAGCAACGCAAACGCGGTGAAGGCCGCGGCCGCCCACCTGCACCAGACAAGAACGCACCGCCTCTGGTGGTTGACTACGATGCGATCTGGTCCAGCCTGCAAACGGCTGCCGGGCCAGGCCTGAGCACCTACAACCTACGCCCTGCCACCTGCTGGTGGGCAACCGGCCACCCTGTTCTACCTGCTTGAAAATTCCGATCACGAAAGAGCCTTCAACACCCTGACACTCGACCCTGCCACCGGTCAGGTGCGTAAACACGAACGCTTCACCGACAAGTCGTTCAAGGCCCAACTGCTGGCCAGTGTCTATGCCCTGCACGTCGGCAGTTACTTCGGCCTGACCGGGCGCGTCCTGATGATGCTGGCCAGCCTGAGCATGCCACTGTTCTTCATCACCGGCTGGTTGCTGTACCTCGACCGTCGGCGCAAGAAACGCCAGATCCGCGTCGCACGCAACGGTATGACCACGCCTGCATCTGGTGAAAACAGCTGGTTGGTGGGCTTTGCCAGCCAGAGCGGTTTCGCCGAACAACTGGCCTGGCAAAGCGCCGGGCAGTTGCAGGCGGCGGGCTTTGCGGTAAACGTGCGAGCCTTGGCTGACTTGAGCGAAACCGACCTGCGCCAGGCGAACAAGGCCCTGTTCGTGGTGAGTACCTTTGGCGACGGCGAAGCACCGGACAGCGCCCGTACGTTCGAGCGCAAGGTGCTCGGCCAGCCCTGGGCGCTGGGCTCACTCGACTATGCCCTGCTCGCCCTCGGTGACCGTCAATACACGCAATTCTGCGGTTTCGCCAAACGCCTGCATGACTGGCTGGGAACACGCGGGGCCAAAGCCCGCTTCGCCCCGGTAGAAGTGGATAACGCCGACCCAAACGCCCTGCAGCAGTGGCAAGAACAACTGGCACAGTTGACCGGCAGCCCAGTCGCCAGTACCTGGCAAGCACCAGCCTTCGAAGCCTGGACACTCACCCGGCGCGAACGGCTCAACCCAGGAAGCCAAGGGTCAGCCGTGTACCTGCTCGGGCTGATGCCAGCACAACCGGCACGTTGGGAAGCGGGTGATCTGGTAGAGATCCTGCCGCAGAACAACCCTGCGATCAGCCCCCGGGAGTACTCGATCGCCTCGATTGCCAGCGATGGCATGCTGGAGTTGATCGTGCGCCAGGAGCAACACCCTGATGGCGCACTGGGCCTGGGGTCAGGCTGGCTGACCGAACACGCGCCGCTGGCCGGCCCAATCAACCTGCGCCTGCGGCGTAACAGCGGCTTCCACCTCCCGGCAACGCCTGCACCGCTGATTCTGATCGGCAACGGCACAGGGCTGGCAGGCCTGCGCAGCCTGCTCAAAGCGCGTATCGAAGCAGGCGAGCGGCGTAACTGGTTGCTGTTCGGCGAGCGTAACGAAGCACACGACTTCCTCTGCCGGGAAGAGCTGCAAGGGTGGTTGCGTACGGGTGAACTGGCACGCCTGGACCTGGCGTTCTCCCGTGATCAGGCAGAAAAGGTCTACGTACAGGATCGCCTGCGCGAACAGGCGGCAGAGTTGCGCCAATGGCTGGCCGAAGGGGCGTCGCTTTATGTGTGCGGTAGCCTGCACGGCATGGCTGGTGGGGTCGATGCGCTGCTGAAGGAAGTGCTGGGCACTGCCGAGGTTGAGCACCTGATCGAGCAAGGGCGTTACCGGCGGGATGTCTACTGACGCCTGACGGCCCAGGCGTTGGCAAACCTCCCACAGGCTGCATTTTCTGTTGGAGCTGGCTTGCCTGCGATGGCGTCGGTGGGGTGGCCGTGAGTTCGCGGCGCCTGCATCGCGGGCAAGCCCGGCTCCTACAGGTTGCATTTTCTGTTGGAGCTGGCTTGCCTGCGATGGCGTCGGCGCGGTGCCAGTGAGTTCGCGGCGTCTGTATCGCGGGCAAGCCCGGCGCCTACAGGTTGCATTTTCTGTTGGAGCAGGCTTGCCTGCGATGGCGTCGGTGGGGTGACCGTGAGTTCGCGGCGTCTGCATCGCGGGCAAGCCCGGCTCCTACAGGTTGCGCGGACTCTGTTGGAGCTGGCTTGCCTGCGATGACGTCGGTGGGGTGACTGTGAGTTCGCGGCGCCTGCATCGCGGGCAAGCCCGGCTCCTACAGGTTGCACTTTCTGTTGGAGCTGGCTTGCCTGCGATGGCGTCGGTGGGGTGGCCGTGAGTTCGCGGCGCCTGCATCGCGGGCAAGCCCGGCTCCTACAGGTTGCATTTTCTGTTGGAGCTGGCTTGCCTGCGATGGCGTCGGCGCGGTGCCAGTGAGTTCGCGGCGTCTGTATCGCGGGCAAGCCCGGCGCCTACAGGTTGCATTTTCTGTTGGAGCAGGCTTGCCTGCGATGGCGTCGGTGGGGTGGCCGTGAGTTCGCGGCGGCTGCATCGCGGGCAAGCCCGGCTCCTACAAGTTGCACTTTCTGTTGGAGCTGGCTTGCCTGCGATAGCCTCGGCGCGGTGCCAGTGAGTTCGCGGCGTCTGCATCGCGGGCAAGCCCGGCTCCTACAGGTTGTTGGAGCTGGCTTGCCTACGATGACGCTTACTGCAACTCGAAGACGTCGGCGTCCAGGTTCGCCGGGAAACGCGTACGGTAGGCTGCCAGGTCGGCTGCGCTCAACACCACGGTAAATACACCATCCGCCTCTCCCGCGCTGAGCAGGCTCTCACCCTGGAAATCCAGCACCTGGCTGTCGCCCGTGTAGGCAAAGCCTTTGCCGTCTGTACCCACCCGGTTCACCGCGGCCACATAACAGAGGTTCTCGATACCGCGAGCCGGCAACAACCGGTTCCAGTGCTGGCGCCGTGCTGCCGGCCAGTTGGCGGTATAGAGCAGCAGGTCGGTGTCCTGAGGGTCACGGCTCCAGACCGGGAAACGCAGGTCATAGCAAATCAGTGGGCGCACCCGCCAGCCGTTGATCTCGAACTGCACCTGGCGCTCGCCGGGCGTGTAGTGCTTGTGCTCGCCGGCCATACGGAACAGGTGACGCTTGTCATAGTGCAGGATTTCGCCGTCTGGGCGCGCCCAGAGCAGCCGATTACGATGGCTGCCGTCCGCGGCCTGGATGATCACACTGCCGGTGATCACCGCGTTGAGCTTCTTCGCCTGGCTTTTGAGCCATTTGTACGTCGGGCCATTCTCAGGCTCTGCTAGGCGTTCGGAGTCCATGGAAAACCCAGTCGTGAACATCTCCGGCAGCACAATCAAATCGCTGCCACGGGCCTGTTCCATCAGGGTTTCAAAATGTTCATAGTTGGCCAACCGGTCCTGCCACGCCAATGTGGTCTGGACCAGGGCAACGCTCAGGTTAGGCAGTGAGCTCAGATCGCGCATAGTTTCTCCGCTGCTTGACGCAGCGTCTCCTCGCGTTTGGCAAAACACAGGCGCACCAGGCGCTGTTCGGGAATAGGTTGCTGGTAGAACACCGATACCGGGATGGTCGCCACGCCGTGTTCACGGGTCAACCACACGGACATCTCGAGATCGTTCAGGTCGGGGCGGATCTGCGAATAGTCCACCAGCTGGAAATAGGTGCCCGCCGCGCGGCTGAAGGTGAAGCGCGAGGGCGTCAGCAGGTCGCAGAACAGATCACGCTTGGCCTGATAGAAGGCTGGCAATTCTTCGACATGCTCCGGGTGCGCAGCCATGAAGTCGGCCAGCGCCCATTGCAGCGGGGTCACGCCGCAGAAGTTCACGTACTGGTGAACCTTGCGCAACTCCACGCTCAAGGCCGGCGGCGCAACCACATAACCGGTTTTCCAGCCCGTGACGTGATACGTCTTGCCGAACGAGCTGACCACAAAAGCGCGCTGATACAGAGCCTCATGGGCCAGAACGCTGGCGTGGCTTACGCCATCGAACACCAGGTGTTCGTAGACTTCATCGCTGATCAGGTAGATATCGCGCTCGGCAATCAATGCCGCCAACTGGTCAAGCTCGGCACGGCTGATCAGCGCCCCACTCGGGTTGTGTGGCGAGTTCAGAATGATCATCCGCGTACGCGGGCTGAGCGCATCGCTGAATTTCTGCCAGTCGATGGAGAAATCGTTGGGGTTCAACTGCACATGCACGCAGCGACCACCGGCCAACGCCACCGACGGCTCATAGCTGTCGTAGCACGGGTCGAAAACGATCACTTCGTCACCCGCGCGAATCACCGCATGGATGGCACAGAAAATAGCTTCCGTCGCACCGGGAGTAATGGTCACTTCAGTGTCGGCATCAACCGTTACGCCATAACTGCGGGCGATCTTTGCTGCAACCTGCTCACGCAAGGCGGGCAAGCCGGTCATCGGCGAATACTGATTGTGCCCGGCAGCAATATGGCGGCCTACCGCATCGAGCAGTTCTTGCGGGCCATTGAAGTCGGGAAACCCTTGGGACAGGTTCAGGGCGCCGGTTTGCGCGGCGAGCTGGGACATGGTGGTAAAGATGGTCGTGCCGACGTTCGGCAACTTGCTGCTGATCATGTAACCCTCTTTCTACACAGAACATCCGGCTCGAGGCGGCACGGGAGGTAAGCCCCCGAGCATAGCGGATTGAACGGTCAGGAAAAAGGTTAGGTGATCCTAATCGCCGGCACAGCCGGCGATTAGGCCTGAAAGCTTACTTGCGCTTGTCTTTGCGCTTCTTCTCGGCTTTCTTGTGGTGCGACATCAAACGACGCTTCTTGTTGACCTGGCGGTCGGTCAGCGTGTTCTTGTTGCCTTCGTACGGGTTGTCGCTGCCCTTGTACTCGATGCGGATCGGCGTACCGACCAGCTTCAGTACCCGGCGATAGGTGTTTTCAAGGTAGCGCGAATACGACTTCGGTACCTTTTCGACCTGGTTGCCGTGGATCACGATCAGCGGCGGGTTGGCGCCACCAAGGTGGGCATAACGCAGTTTGATCCGGCGACCATTGACCATCGGCGGCTGGTGCTCGCTGACCGCGTCCTCGAGGATCTGGGTCAGGCGGCTGGTCGGCCAACGGGTCACCGCAGACTTGAACGAGGCCTGTACCGATTGATACAGGTTGCCCACGCCAGTGCCGTGCAGCGCCGAAATGAAGTGAATGTCGGCGAAGTCGACGAAGAACAGCCGGCGCTCCAGCTCGGTCTTCACGTAGTCGCGTTCGCTAGGCTGCATGCCGTCCCATTTGTTCAGGGCGATCACTAGCGCACGGCCCGCTTCCAGGGCGAAGCCCAGCAGGTTCAGGTCATGGTCAACCACGCCTTCGCGGGCGTCCATGACGAAGATCACCACGTTGGCGTCCTTGATCGCCTGCAGGGTCTTCACCACCGAGAACTTTTCAACTTCCTCGTGGATCTTGCCGCGCTTGCGCACCCCAGCCGTGTCGATCAGGGTGTACTTCTCTTCATTACGCTCGAACGGAATGTAGATACTGTCGCGGGTGGTGCCGGGTTGGTCATAGACGATCACCCGCTCTTCGCCGAGCATACGGTTGACCAGCGTCGACTTGCCGACGTTTGGACGACCGATGATGGCGATCTTGATCCCGTCCTTCTCGCTCGGACCAGGAATGCGCACGGCCTCCTCGCCCTCGGCGACGTTAAGGTCGACTTCTTCCTCGTCCTTGTCGCGCGGGAACTCACCCAGCACGGTTTCCAGCAGGCCATTGATACCACGGCCCTGGGAACCGGCCACCGGCAAGGCATTGCCCATGCCCAGTGGCGAGAATTCGGCGATAGCCATCTGCGGATCGATGTTGTCGATCTTGTTCGCTACCAGGTACGAGCGCTTGTTGCGCTTGCGCAGGTGCTCGGAAATCATCTGGTCGGCGGCGGTCAGGCCCGCACGGGCATCCACCAGGAACAGGACTACATCGGCTTCTTCAATGGCCAGCAGCGACTGCTCGGCCATTTTTTCATCCATGCCCTGCTCGTCACCGGAAATACCACCGGTGTCGACCAGAATGTAAGAACGCCCTTGCCAGCGCGCCTCACCATACTGGCGGTCGCGGGTCAGACCGGACAGGTCGCCGACGATGGCGTCGCGGGTCTTGGTCAGGCGGTTGAACATGGTGGATTTACCGACGTTCGGCCGGCCCACCAAGGCGATTACGGGAACCATGCGGCTCTCCACTGCGTAAATTCAAAAAATACAAAGGCCGCTGCACAGCAGCGGCCGGAGTTCGGACGGCACCAAAGTGCCGCAACCCGAGGCCCTTGCAGGCCTCAAGCATAGACTCAGCGAATGGTCAGCGCTTCCAGCTTGCCGCTGTTGCCATACACATAAATCGTGTCACCCACCACCAGCGGACGCGCGCGCAGGCCGTCACTGTCGATGCGCTCACGGCCAACGAAACGACCATCGACCTGGCTCAGCAAGTGCAGGTAACCCTCAAGGTCACCGACTGCCACATAGCTGGAGAACACCTCAGGGGCCGACAGTTGGCGACGTGCCAGCGAATCGTTGCTCCACAGTGCGGTGGACGAACGCTCATCGATACCTTCGACCGCGCCCGTTGCTTCGCTCACGTAGACGTTACCGAAACCTTGAGCGACACCTGCCGAACTGGAAGCATCACGCTGCCAGAGCACACGACCGCTTTCCAGTTCCAGGCCGGCAACACGACCCTGGTAGCTAGCAACGTAGATCACACCACCCGACAGCAGCAAGCCACCATCGATGTCCACGACACGGTCCAGCTCGGAACGGCCTTGCGGGATGGCCACGCGCTGTTCCCAGACCGGTACACCGTTCTGGGTATCAAGGGCGATGACCTTGCCGGTCGACAGCCCGGCAACCGCCAGACGGTTGGTCACGATCGGCGCGCCTGTGCCACGCAGGGTCAGTACGGCCGGGGTGCTTTCATAGATCCAGCGGCGGTCACCCGTGCTGGCATCCAGACCGATCACGCGGTCGTCCTGAGTCTGAACGACAACCACGTCACCGTTGGTGGCAGGCGGTGCCAGCACTTCGCTGGTAACGCGCGAGCGCCACTTTTCTTCACCGGTGCTGGCATCCAGGGCAATGACGTCACCCTTGAGGGTACCGACCATGACCAGGCCATAGCCAACACCGACGGCGCCGGAAACCGGCAGTTCCAGCTTCTTCTTCCAGATCACGTCGCCGTTCAGACGATCAAGGCCCATGACCAGGCCGTTGACGTCCGCAGCATAGATACGGTCGTTCTCGATAGCCGGAACGAGCATATTGAAGGTTTCGCCCTGACCGTCACCGATCGAACGACTCCATTGCTTTTTCAGCACCACTTCTTCGGTGAACGAAGTCAGCTCGGCCGGCGGCAGTTCCTTTTTACTGTTGCTGCTGCAACCCACGGCCAGAAGAGCCAAGGCCAGCACTGCGGCAGGTTTCCATGCGATCACGTCAGGCATCCCCTTTGGCCAGGTCGTCGAGCTTGAGTTGCAGGCCACCGATGGCGGCATCGTCAGAGAGCGCCGCCTTGGCCTTCTCATAAGCGCTATGGGCGTCAGCACTGCGGCCCAGTTGCACCAGCAGGTCGCCCTTGAGCTCTTCGCGGCTGGCCAGGAACGCTTTGTCGGCATCACCATCAAGCAGTTTCAGGGCCTCGTCAGCCTTGTTCTGCGCAGCCAGCACGCGGGCCAGACGCTGGCGGGCAATCTCGCCCAGCGTGGCGTCGGCCGGCTTGTCCATAACACTCTTCAGCTCAGCGGCTGCGTCATCCAGCTTGCCGCTTTCAACCGCAACCTTGGCCACGAACAGGCTGGCGTACTGCGCATAGGCAGAACCGCCGAACTCGCTCTTGAGCTTGCCGGACAGTTCGGCAACCTTGGCGGTATCAGGCTGACCGCTCGGCGTGAGGGTCGTTTCCAGCAAGGCCTGGTAGAGGTTGGAGGCGCCTTGCGACTGATTGCCCTGGTACTTTTGCCAGGCCTGCCAGCCGAATACCACCACCAGCGCCAGCAGGCCACCGGTTACCAGTGGCTTGCCGTTACGCTGCCACCAGTCCTTGAATGCCGCCAGCTGTTCATCATCGGTACTCGACACCCCAATACTCCTTTTCACCAAATCGGCTGTTGACCCGCTTCACGCCTGCGCGAGGGAAGCTTCCAGGTGCTCGGCCAGAGCATCCCAGGCAATGTTTTGTTGTTCGCCCTGACCACGCAGGGGTTTGAAACCTACCACTTGTTGCGCCAGTTCGTCGTCCCCCAGGATCAAGGCGAACAGCGCTGCGCTCTTGTCGGCCTTCTTGAACTGGCTCTTGAAGCTGCCACCACCGGCGTTCACCTGCAGACGCAGGCCCGGCAGACGATCACGCAGCTTCTCGCTCAGGGTCAGGCCAGCCAGCTCGGCCTGCTCGCCGAACGCACACAGGTAGACATCGACCTGACGGTTGATCGACTCGGGGATCTGCTCCAGGGTTTCCAGCAGCAGGATCAAGCGCTCGATACCCATGGCGAAACCAACGCCCGGGGTCGGCTTGCCGCCCATCTGCTCGACCAGACCGTCGTAACGGCCACCCGCGCACACGGTACCCTGGGAACCGAGCTTGTCGGTGACCCACTCGAACACGGTTTTGCTGTAGTAGTCCAGGCCGCGTACCAGCTTGGTATTGATGACGTAAGGAATGCCAGCGGCATCCAGGCGCGCCTTCAGGCCTTCGAAGTGCACGCGAGACTCTTCGTCCAGGTATTCCTCAAGCTTCGGCGCACCGACCAGTACCGCCTGGGTGTTCGGGTCCTTGCTGTCGAGGATACGCAGCGGATTGCTTTTCAGGCGGCGCTGGCTGTCTTCGTCCAGTTCGCTCAGGCGTGCCGAGAGGAACTCGACCAGGGCATCGCGATAGCGCGCACGGGCTTCGCTGGTGCCCAGGCTGTTCAGCTCAAGCTTGACCGCGTCGCGAATGCCCAGCAGGCCCCACAGGCGCCAGGTCAGGACGATCAGCTCAGCGTCGATGTCCGGACCGTCGAGGTTGAAGACCTCGACACCGATCTGGTGGAACTGACGGTAGCGGCCTTTCTGCGGACGCTCGTGGCGGAACATCTGGCCGATGTACCACAGTTTCTGTACCTGGCCGCCGCCGCTGATGCCGTGCTCCAGCACCGCGCGAACGCAGGCGGCCGTGCCTTCAGGGCGCAGGGTCAGCGAGTCGCCGTTACGGTCGGCGAAGGTGTACATCTCTTTCTCGACGATGTCGGTCACTTCACCAATCGAGCGCTTGAACAGCTCGGTGAACTCGACAATCGGCGTACGAATCTGACGATAGCCGTAGGTGTCGAGCAGGCCGGCCACGGTGCTCTCGAAGTAGCGCCATAGCGGGGTCTGCTCGGGCAGAATGTCGTTCATGCCACGGATGGCTTGCAGCGATTTGCTCACGGGAAATCCTTAGCGATACGGTGTCAGCCGCGGGCGATCAGCGCCGCGTCGGCCTCGGCCTTCTCGGCCGCTTTCTGGCGGATAAGCTTTTCCAGCTCATCAACCAGGTTGTCATTGGTCAGTTTCTGCGACGGCTTGCCATCGATGTAGATCAGGTTCGGCGTACCACCGGTCAGCCCGACATGGGCTTCCTTGGCTTCACCGGGGCCATTGACCACACAGCCGATGACCGCAACGTCCAGCGGTACCAGCAAGTCTTCCAAGCGCCCTTCCAGCTCGTTCATGGTCTTGACCACATCGAAATTCTGCCGCGAGCAGCTCGGGCAGGCGATGAAGTTGATACCACGCGAACGCAGGTGCAGCGACTTGAGGATGTCGTAACCGACCTTCACTTCTTCGACCGGATCGGCCGCCAGCGAGATGCGGATAGTATCGCCAATCCCTTCGGCAAGCAGCATGCCCAGGCCAACCGCCGATTTTACCGTCCCCGAACGCAGGCCACCGGCTTCGGTGATACCCAGGTGCAACGGCTGGATGATCTGCTTGGCAAGCAAGCGGTAGGCTTCGACGGCCATGAACACATCGGACGCCTTCACGCTGACCTTGAAGTCCTGGAAGTCCAGGCGATCGAGGTGCTCGACATGGCGCAGGGCCGACTCAACCAGCGCAGCCGGGGTCGGTTCACCGTACTTTTTCTGCAGGTCCTTTTCCAGCGAACCGGCGTTGACGCCAATGCGGATCGGGATACCACGGTCACGTGCCGCATCGACCACCGCACGCACACGGTCTTCACGACCGATGTTGCCCGGGTTGATACGCAGGCAGTCGACACCCAGTTCGGCCACGCGCAAGGCAATGCGGTAGTCGAAGTGAATGTCTGCCACCAAGGGCACGCTGACCTGTTGCTTGATCTTGCCAAACGCTTCGGCAGCGTCCATGTCCGGTACCGAGACACGCACGATATCGACACCGGCATCGACCAGCCGGTTGATCTGCGCCACGGTGGCGGCGACATCGTTGGTATCGGTGTTGGTCATGCTCTGGACGGCAATGGGTGCATCGCCGCCGACAGGTACATTACCTACCCAGATTTTCCGGGATTCGCGCCGTTTGATCGGAGATTCGCCGTGCATGACTTATTGTCCCAACTTCAGGCGAGCGGTCTCGCCACTGGTGAACGGCGCAAGGTCGACTGGCTGACCGTTGTAGCTCAGTTGCACGCCCTTGGCGTAGCCGAAGCGCACCGCAAACGGTGGCTTGCCGCTGACGTCCAGGCTGTCGCCCTTGCGCTTGATGGCACTGAACAGCACCTTGCCGTTGCCGTCGATAACTGACGTCCAGCAATCGGCATTGAATTGAACATGCACCTTGCCACTGCCTGCAACCGCAGGCTCTGCGGCCGCGACGACAGCAGCCGGGGCCACAACTGGGGCCGGGGCCGGCACGACGGGCTTGGCCGGCGCAACAGGTACCACAGGTACCACAGGTGCAGCCGGAGCGGCTGGCGCTGCAGGCACGACCGCTGCAGCAGCGGGTTTGGCAGGCGTCACAGCCACTGGCGCGGCTGGAGCCACGGCCGCTGCTGGTTCGCTCGCAGGTGCAGGGGCTTCCACGTCTGGCTGGGCCTGTTCAAGGCTCAAATCAGTGCTTTGCGGTTGTTGCGATGCATCGACGGCCTGATCTTCCGGCTCGTCCAGCGGATGAATTTGCGTCGTGCCGTCGGCGCTCTCGACCTCGACATGCTCCATGGCAATGGTGGCCAGGTCCTTGCCATGCCGACGGGTTTGATCCTGCCACCAGAAATAACCACCGCCGACCACCGCCAGCAGCAGCACGAGGCTCACACCACGCAAAATGTTATGCGACAGCCGCACAGGCTCTTCGATACGGCCCAAGGCATGCACATCGCTGCCCTGGGCATGGGTGCCGGTGCACTGGTCAAAGGCCTGAACCAACGCTGCCTGATCCATGTCGAGCAACTTGGCGTAGGCACGGATATAACCACGGGCAAAGGTATGCCCAGGCAGCTTGTCGAAGGCGCCGGCTTCAAGATTGCTCAGGGAACTCACGGTCAAGTTGAGCTTGTGGGCCACTTCGGCCTGCGACCAGCCCCTGTTTTCACGGGCCTGACGCAAAATCTCACCGGGATTCTCGCGAGTCGCTGCTACTGCTTCGGGATGCGCCGCTTTCATCATTGCTCCGACAGGTATTGCTGATATTCCGGCGTACCGGGATAAAGTCGTTGTAATTGCAGGCCCAGCTCGGCGGCCTTGTTCGATTCTTCAAACACCGTTGCCAGGCGACTGCCCAGCAGCAGGCTGCGGGCATTGGGGTCGCTCAGTTGGCTGAAACGATCGTAGAAGTCTCGGGCCGGCACATAATGCCTGTCTTCGTAAGACAACTCAGCCATTTCCAACAACGCATGGGGTTGATGACGGTTGAGCCGTAAAGCCTTTTCCAGGTATTCCCGCGCCTGCTCGCGCTGATCGAGCTTCAAGGCGGTTAGCCCCAGGCTTTCGAACACCCGCGAACGTTCAGGATACAGGGTATCGGCAGCCGCGCGACGAAACATCTGCTCGGCATCGGTGTAGCGGCCTTGAGCATAAAGGAAGCTGCCGAAATTGTTGCGAATTCGGGTGTTGTCCGGGGCCTGCGCCAGCGCCTTGCGAAAGTGCTGCTCTGCCAGTGCAGCTTCACCTTCAGCCTGGAACACCAGGGCCAGGGCGGCATGCGCATCAGCATCGTCAGCATTGAGTTCAAGGGCCTTTTTCAACGGCCACTTGGCACGCTCGGTCAACCCCTGCTTCAAGTACCCCAGGCCCAACTGCACATACGCCTGAACCGCCTCGACCCGCGCCTTGCTGCTGACCGGCGTACCAGGCTCACCGGTCGACGCACAGCCTGCCAACAGAGCGACCAGCAGGATCGGCAGCGCAGCGCGTGGGGTCATGGAGATCCTCTCTTCAGTTCTGCACGGCCGTGTTCGGCGCATCACCATCAGCATTCAACTGACGAACGGCGATGTAACGCTCACTACGACGGGTGCGATCCATGACCTGACCGACCAACTGACCACATGCCGCGTCGATGTCTTCACCACGGGTGGTGCGTACCGTCACGTTGTAGCCGGCATGATGCAGGTGGTCCTGGAAACGGCGGATAGCGTTGTTGCTCGGCCGCTCGTAACCGGAATGCGGGAACGGGTTGAACGGAATCAGGTTGATCTTGCACGGAACGTTTTTCAGCAGCTCGGCCATTTCCACGGCATGTTCGAGCTTGTCGTTGACGTCCTTGAGCAGGGTGTACTCGATGGTCAGTACGCGCTTTTCGCCCAGCTCGGACATGTAGCGCATGCACGAGTCGAGCACCACGCTGAGCGGGTACTTCTTGTTGATCGGCACCAGTTCGTTGCGCAGCGCATCGTTCGGCGCGTGCAGCGAAAGTGCCAGGGAGACGTCGATGTGCTTGGCCAGCTCATCGATCATCGGTACCACGCCGGAGGTGGACAGGGTCACCCGGCGCTTGGAAATGCCATAGCCGAGGTCGTCCATCATCAAATGCATGGCCGCGACGACGTTGTCGAAGTTCAGCAGCGGCTCGCCCATGCCCATCATCACCACGTTGGTGATGGCACGGTCGATCTTGGCCGGCACAGTGCCGAACGACTTGTTGGCAATCCACACCTGGCCGATGACTTCGGCGGCGGTGAGGTTGCTGTTGAAACCTTGCTTGCCGGTGGAGCAAAAACTGCAGTCCAGGGCGCAACCGGCCTGGGACGAGACACACAGCGTGCCACGCTTGCCCTGGGGGATGTAGACGGTCTCGACGCAGCTGCCGGACGCCACGCGCACGACCCACTTGCGGGTACCGTCGCTGGAGATGTCCTCGCTGACCACTTCCGGACCGCGAACCTCGGCACAGGCCTTGAGCTTTTCGCGCAAGGCCTTGCCGACGTTGGTCATGGCGTCGAAATCATCAACGCCAAAGTGGTGAATCCACTTCATGACCTGACCGGCACGGAAGCGCTTCTCCCCGATTGAGTCGAAGAATTTTTCCATTTCCGGCTGGGTTAGACCCAACAGGTTGATTTTGCCAGTCGATGTCGTCATGGATTCACCCTCACTCGTCAGCCTTCGCTTAGCGAGTGGTTACTTCAGTAGCTGCGAAGAAGTAAGCGATTTCGCGAGCAGCAGCGGCTTCGGAGTCCGAACCGTGTACGGCGTTGGCGTCGATGGACTCAGCGAAGTCAGCGCGGATGGTGCCGGCAGCAGCTTCTTTAGGGTTGGTAGCGCCCATCAGCTCACGGTTCAGAGCGATGGCGTTTTCGCCTTCCAGAACCTGGACAACAACTGGACCGGAGGTCATGAAGGCAACCAGGTCGCCGAAGAAGCCACGAGCGCTGTGCTCAGCGTAGAAGCCTTCAGCTTCGGCTTTGGACAGTTGCTTCATTTTCGAAGCGACGACGCGCAGGCCGGCTTTTTCGAAACGAGTGGTGATCTCGCCGATGACGTTCTTGGCAACTGCGTCAGGCTTGATGATCGAGAAAGTACGTTGAACAGCCATGGAAAACTCCAGAAACAGTAAGTGAAGCGAAAAATTAAACCCGCGAATTATACGCGGGTTCTTAGGGATTGCCTAACCTGCCGAGCGTACTCAGTCGGCTTCGTCGATCCAGGCGGCCTGGATCGCTTCCAGAACCTTCTCGCCGCCGCGCTGTGGATCGTCGCTGAACTCCGGCAAAGCCAGAACCCACTGATGCAGATCGACGAAGTTCACATAACGAGGATCGACTTCCGGCTTGCTTTCGGCAAGCTGGATTGCAATTTCAAGTACATCAACCCATTTCAGACTCATGATGGCTCCTTGAATCAGTGCGGCGCTTCGGCGGCCAGGTTGATCGTGTACTTCGGAATCTCGATGGTCAGGTCTTCCTCACCCACGAATACCTGACAGGCCAGACGCGACTGGCGCTCCAGGCCCCAGGCCTTATCGAGCATGTCTTCTTCGAGCTCGTCAGCTTCCTCGAGCGAATCGAAACCTTCACGCACGATGCAATGGCAAGTGGTGCAGGCGCACACGCCACCACATGCGCTTTCCATCTCGATATGGTGCTCGTGGGCCAACTCCAGGATATTAGTACCCGGCTCCACCTCCACCACAAGACCGTCCGGACAGAACTTCTCGTGGGGCAGAAAAATCACCTGCGGCATCAGTTATTCCTCGATCTCATTCAGGTTGCGCCCGGCCAACGCGGCTTTTACCGTCGAATCAAGGCGGCGGGCTGCAAAAGCATCGGTCACCTGCGACAGACGCTTGGTCTGCTGCTCGATGGCTGCGCCATCGGTGCCGTTCATCAATTCACGCAACTCGTGCATCTGATGCTCGATCGCCAGACGCTCTTCGGCGCTGAGCAAACGGTCACCATCGACATCCAGGGCGCCTTGCACCGCCTCGATCAGGCGCTGAGCATCGACCTGGTGCTCGCGCAACTGACGGGCGGTCTTGTCGAAGCCGGCATGCTCGAAGGAGTCCTTGAGCATGCGGGCGATCTCACCGTCGGTCAGACCGTAGGACGGCTTGACCTGAATGCTGGCCTCGACACCCGAACCCAGTTCACGGGCCGCCACGCTGAGCAGGCCATCGGCGTCGACCTGGAAGGTCACACGGATTTTTGCGGCACCGGCAACCATGGCCGGGATGCCACGCAGCTCGAAACGCGCCAGGGAACGGCAGTCGCTGATCAGCTCACGCTCGCCCTGCAGCACATGAATCATCATGGCTGTCTGGCCGTCTTTGTAGGTGGTGAACTCCTGAGCGCGTGCCACCGGGATCGTGGTGTTGCGCGGAATCACCTTTTCCATCAGGCCGCCCATGGTCTCAAGGCCCAAGGACAGCGGGATCACGTCAAGCAGCAGCAACTCGCCGCCGTCGCGACGATTGCCGGCCAGGGTATCCGCCTGAATGGCAGCGCCAATGGCCACGACCTGATCCGGGTCGATTTCGGTCAGTGGCGTACGCCCAAACAGTGCGCCAACCGCCTCGCGCACACGCGGCACGCGGGTCGAGCCGCCGACCATTACCACGGCCCCGACTTCGTCCAGCTCAATGCCACTGTCGCGCACCGCACGACGGCAAGCCTTGAGGCTGCGTGCGACCATCGGCTCAATCAGCGCATCAAACGCTTCGCGGGTCAGCTCAGCCTGCCATTGGCCGTAAGCCACCGGCACGCTGTCGGCCGTGGTCAGGGCTTCCTTGGCGGCACACGCCGTTTGCAGCAGTTGGCGCTGCGCGCCCGGATCAAGGTCAGCCGACAGGCCGGCCTGCTCAACGATCCAGCTGGCAATGGCGTGATCGAAATCGTCGCCGCCCAGGGCACTGTCGCCGCCGGTAGCCAGCACCTCAAACACACCGCCGGTCAGGCGCAGGATGGAAATATCGAAGGTACCGCCACCCAGGTCATAGATGGCCACCAGGCCTTCGGCATTCTGGTCCAGGCCATAAGCCACCGCGGCCGCGGTTGGCTCGTTGAGCAGGCGCAATACATTGAGGCCCGCCAGCTTGGCGGCGTCCTTGGTGGCCTGGCGCTGAGCGTCGTCGAAATACGCTGGCACGGTGATCACCGCACCCACCAGTTCACCCCCGAGGGTGTCTTCAGCACGCTGGCGCAGCACGCGCAGGATCTCGGCCGAAACCTCTACAGGGCTTTTCGCACCCTGCACGGTATCGATGAACGGCATGTGCGATTCACCGCCGACAAAGCGGTAAGGCAGTTGATCACCCAACTGTTTGACATCCGCCAGGCCACGCCCCATCAGGCGCTTGACCGACAATACGGTATTGAGCGGGTCGCTGGAGGCAGCCGCCTTGGCTGAATGCCCGACCTCGACGCGGTCAGCGTGGTAACGCACCGCAGACGGCAGGATAACCCGACCTTCGGAGTCGGCCAGTGGTTCGGAAAGACCGCTGCGCAGCGCAGCGACCAGCGAATTGGTGGTGCCAAGGTCGATGCCCACCGCCAGACGACGCTGGTGGGGCTGAGGGCTCTGACCGGGTTCAGCGATCTGCAGTAGGGCCATGCTTATTCGGGTACCAGAGGGGCCGCCAGGGCGGCACCGGGTTAATCGTCGAGGCGCTCTTCCAACTGGCGCACTTCGTAGGCGAGCTTGTCGAGGAACTGCATGCGGCGCATCAGGCGCTCGGCCTGCTCACGCTGCGCAGCCACATCCCAGCAAGCGGCGAAGTCCTCATTGAGGGCCTCCTGAGCAACTTTCAAGCGGTGCTTGAAGGCTGCCACGCCCTCGAGGTCGGCACTGTCCTGCAAGTCTTCGAGCTCCTCGCGCCACTGCATCTGCTGCAGCAGGAACTGAGGGTCGTGGACGGTGACTTCCTGCGGCACTTCATGGCCGCCGATCGCCAACAGGTAACGGGCACGGCGCGGCGCGCTCTTGAGCGTCTGGTAGGCTTCGTTGAGGCCAGCCGAACGCTCCAGCGCCAAGCGCTGCTCGCGCTCGGAAGCATCGGCGAAGCGGTCCGGATGGACCTCGCGGGCCAGCTCGCGATAACGCGCGGCCAACTTGTCGAGGTCCAGGCGGAAGCCAGGTTGCAGGTCAAACAGGGCGAAATGACAAGGAGTACCCACAATCTGCCTCAAACGTTGAAGCTTTCGCCGCAGCCACACTCACCGCGCACGTTGGGGTTGTTGAACTTGAAGCCTTCGTTCAACCCTTCCTTGACGAAATCGAGCTCGGTACCGTCAAGGTAAACCAGGCTTTTCGGGTCGATGATCACCTTCACGCCATGGCTTTCGAAGACCTGGTCCTCACTGCCCTGCTCGTCGACGAACTCCAGCACGTAGGCCAGACCGGAGCAGCCGGTGGTACGTACGCCCAGGCGAATACCTTCACCCTTGCCACGTCCTTCGAGGGAGCGCCGCACATGGTTGGCGGCGGCTTCTGTCATGCTGATAGCCATCGGAACTCCTTAACCTGCAACAAGCGACTTAGAGCAAGCCTTTCTTCTGCTTGTAATCACGAACGGCCGCCTTGATGGCGTCTTCGGCGAGTACCGAGCAGTGGATTTTAACCGGCGGCAGCGCCAGTTCTTCAGCCAGCTGAGTGTTCTTGATGGTTTCAGCCTCGTCCAGTGTCTTGCCCTTCATCCACTCAGTGGCCAGGGAGCTGGAAGCGATAGCCGAACCGCAGCCATAGGTCTTGAACTTGGCGTCTTCGATAACACCCTGCTCGTTGACCTTGATCTGCAGGCGCATGACGTCGCCGCACGCAGGTGCGCCAACCATGCCGGTACCGACATCCGGGTCCTCGGCATTCATCTTGCCGACGTTACGCGGGTTTTCGTAATGGTCGATGACCTTTTCACTGTATGCCATGGTGCAATTCCTTCCTCATCAGAGAGCCGCTCTTGCTGGCGACTACTTAGTGCGCAGCCCACTCGATCTTGGAGATGTCGACGCCGTCTTTGTACATGTCCCACAGCGGCGACAATTCGCGCAGCTTGGTAACTGCCTCGCACACTTTCTGCGCGGCGTAGTCGATTTCTTCTTCAGTGCTGAAGCGACCGAAGGTGAAACGGATAGAACTGTGTGCCAGCTCGTCGTTGCGGCCCAGGGCGCGCAGCACGTAGGACGGCTCCAGCGAGGCCGAGGTGCAGGCCGAACCGGACGAAACGGCCAGGTCCTTGAGCGCCATGATCAGCGACTCGCCTTCGACGTAGTTGAAGCTCAGGTTCAGGTTGTGCGGTACGCGGGCGGTCATGCTGCCGTTGACGTACAGCTCTTCCAGGCCTTCGACCTGCTTGAAGAACCGCTCGCTCAGGGCCTTGATACGCTGGTTTTCGCTGGCCATTTCCTGCTTGGCGATGGCAAAGGCTTCACCCATGCCGACGATCTGGTGGGTGGCCAGGGTGCCGGAACGCATGCCACGCTCGTGACCGCCACCGTGCATGGTGGCTTCCAGGCGTACGCGAGGCTTGCGGCTGACGTACAGCGCGCCGATACCTTTAGGGCCGTAGGTCTTGTGGGCCGAGAAGGACATCAGGTCGACCTTCAGCTTCTGCAGGTCGATTTCGACCTTGCCAGTGGACTGGGCCGCGTCGACATGGAACAGCACGCCACGGGAGCGGGTCAGCTCACCGATGGCGGCGATGTCGTTGATGGTGCCGATTTCGTTGTTCACGTGCATGACCGAAACCAGGATGGTGTCGTCACGCAGTGCCGCTTCAACCATGGCCGGGGTAATCAGGCCGTCTTCACCGGGCTCGATGTAGGTGACTTCAAAACCTTCACGCTCCAGTTGGCGCATGGTGTCCAGGACCGCCTTGTGCTCGATCTTGGAGGTGATGAGGTGCTTGCCCTTGGTCGAATAGAAGTGCGCGACACCCTTGATTGCCAGGTTGTCGGACTCGGTGGCACCGCTGGTCCAGACAATTTCCCGCGGATCGGCATTGACCAGGTCAGCAACCTGGCGACGAGCATTTTCGACCGACTCTTCGGCTTTCCAGCCAAAAACATGGGAGCGCGAGGCCGGGTTACCGAAGTTTCCGTCGACCAGCAGGCACTCGCTCATTTTCTGCGCGACGCGTGGGTCGACCGGCGTGGTCGCGGAGTAATCGAGGTAGATCGGCAACTTCATTGAATATCTCCTATCAGGCGGTCGCGTCGCGCGTCGAAACGGTCATTCGACGGCGGACGTCTCAATCTTGTCCAGCTGCGGTGTCCGGCCTGCGATTCGACGCAAGTCCTGACGCTGGGCGACCTCTTGTACGTCACTGCGAGTGACAAGGTCAGCCAGGCTGATACCGCTGAGGAATTCGTGAATCTGCTGGCTGAGATCGCACCACAGGTGGTGAGTCAGGCAGGTATCGCCGGCGTGGCAATCACCCAGGCCCTGGCAGCGCGTAGCATCGACCGATTCATTGACCGCATCGATAACTTGCGCGACTTGAATGCTCCCCATGTCTCGCGACAGCTGATAGCCACCGCCCGGACCGCGCACACTGGAAACCAGACTGCTACGACGCAGCTTGGCAAACAGCTGCTCCAGATAAGAGAGGGAAATGCCTTGGCGCTCGGAAATGTCGGCCAGGGACACCGGCCCATGCTGCGCGTGCAATGCCAGGTCGAGCATGGCGGTCACGGCGTATCGGCCTTTTGTAGTCAGTCGCATGGCTAGTAGGTACCACGGAGTTACGGGATGTGAGCGAGTATGCTATTCCCGAGCATTTAAGTCAACTATAAGACCTAGTGCTTTAGTCGGGATTGAGCCTGAACGGCGGCCGAATAATAGCAAAGTCGGGGCGTGAGCACACGCCCCTTCTGTCAATGCGTCGCGGCGTCGCTACGCGGCTCGGCCTTGACCTCGGCAAAGTCCTCGTCGCGCAAGGCAGGCAGCTCCTTGGCACAGTAGTCACTGCCCAGGTTTTTCAAGGCACCGCACATGTCCTCCAGGCGCCCATCCACCGCATGCAGGTGATCAAGCAACTGACCAATGGCGCGCGCGACCGGGTCTGGCATGTCTTCGCTGACGCCGTAGGCATCAAACATGGCCTTGCGCTTGGCTTCCTGCTCGGCATCGGTCTTGACGATGATGCGCCCCGGAATACCTACCGCCGTGGCACCGGCCGGCACGGCCTTGGTCACGACGGCGTTGGAGCCGATCTTGGCCCCGGCACCCACCGTGAACGGGCCGAGCACCTTGGCACCAGCACCCACGACCACGCCATCTTCCAGCGTGGGGTGGCGCTTACCCTTGTTCCAGCTGGTACCGCCAAGCGTCACGCCCTGGTACAGGGTGACATCGTTGCCGATCTCGGCCGTCTCGCCAATCACGATACCCATACCGTGATCGATGAAGAAACGCCGCCCCACCTTGGCCCCCGGGTGAATTTCGATGCCGGTCAGCCAACGACCGAAGTTCGACACCAACCGCGCCAGCCACTTCCACTCCCGCACCCACAGGGCATGCGCTGCACGGTGCAGCCAGATTGCGTGCATACCCGGGTAGCAGGTCAGCACCTCAAAGGCATTGCGCGCCGCCGGATCACGGTGGAAAACGCTCTGGATATCTTCACGCAGACGCTCGAACATCTATTGATCCTTCCGCTTATGCGGCTCGCCACGGGCCACT
Source organism: Pseudomonas sp. TE3910 (assembly GCF_056279025.1). Classification (NCBI taxonomy): domain Bacteria; kingdom Pseudomonadati; phylum Pseudomonadota; class Gammaproteobacteria; order Pseudomonadales; family Pseudomonadaceae; genus Pseudomonas; species Pseudomonas sp. TE3910. The sequence goes on along the minus strand of NZ_JBWBQN010000001.1, from coordinate 4,304,196 downwards.
TTCTGGGTTTCCGTGAGGATGCCGCGCAAAATACTCATTTCCGAACGATTCACCGAACTACGCCCATACAGTCGGCGCAAGCGCGACATCAGGTGCTTGGGCTTCTCCGGGTCGAGAAAACCGATCTCGACCAGGGTCTTTTCCAAATGCTCGTAGAACAGCTCCATCTCATCCATGGTCGCCAGCTCGCCACTGCGCACCGACGCCACTTCGACTTTCTCGACTTTCGAGGGCCGCCCCTCGACGGCCAGCCATGCCATGCGCACCTCATAGGCGAGCACCTGCACGGCGGCCCCAAGGTTCAGCGAACTGAAGTCGGGGTTGGACGGGATATGCACGTGATAATGACATCGCTGCAGCTCGTCGTTGGTCAGGCCGGAGTGCTCACGCCCGAACACCAGGGCGACTTCAGCACCCTGCCCGGCATCCTCGACTACCTTCGCGCCACACTCACGCGGGTCGAGCATCGGCCAGGGGATGCGCCGATCACGGGCACTGGTACCGATCACCAACGTACAACCGACCAGCGCCTCTTCAAGCGTTGCCACCACCTGGGCACCCGCCAGCACGTCATCGGCACCCGATGCACGGGCACTGGCTTCGTGGGAGGGGAAATGGAGCGGATCGACCAGTACCAGACGCGACAAGCCCATGTTCTTCATGGCACGCGCAGCCCCACCGATATTGCCGGGGTGGCTGGTATTGACCAGGACAACACGAATATTTTGCAGCACGGCAAGGGCTCACAGACACGGTAAAGGGGGAGCAAATCTTACAGAACCGACCGACGTTACGCTACGAAAGCAAATGTCACCCTTCTTCATAGAAAGTTTTCTGATAGAATGTTCGGCTTTCTTTAACGACCCAGGTGAAACGTCCATGCAGCCCATGCTGAATATCGCGCTGCGCGCCGCCCGCAGCGCCAGTGAACTGATTTTCCGCTCCATCGAGCGCCTGGATACCATCAAGGTTGATGAGAAGGACGCCAAGGACTACGTGTCCGAGGTCGACCGCGCCGCCGAGCAAACCATCATCGCGGCCCTGCGCAAGGCTTACCCTACCCACGCCATCTACGGCGAAGAAACCGGCCTGCACGCCGGCAGCGGCGAAGGTGAAGACTACCTGTGGATCATTGACCCACTGGACGGCACCACCAACTTCCTGCGTGGCGTACCACACTTCGCTGTCAGCATCGCCTGCAAGTACCGCGGCCGCCTGGAACACGCCGTAGTTCTGGACCCTGTCCGCCAGGAAGAATTCACCGCCAGCCGTGGCCGTGGCGCCCAACTGAACGGTCGTCGCCTGCGCGTGAGCTCCCGCACCAGCCTGGAAGGCGCACTGCTGGGCACCGGCTTCCCATTCCGTGACAACCAGATGGACAACCTGGACAACTACCTGGGCATGTTCCGCTCCCTGGTTGGCCAGACCGCAGGCATCCGCCGCGCTGGCGCCGCCAGCCTCGACCTGGCCTATGTGGCCGCAGGTCGTTTCGATGCGTTCTGGGAGTCGGGCCTGTCTGAATGGGACATGGCTGCTGGCACCCTGCTGATTCAAGAAGCGGGCGGCCTGGTGAGCGACTTCACCGGCGGTCACGACTTCCTGGAAAAAGGCCACATCGTTGCCGGCAACATCAAGTGCTTCAAGGCGGTACTGACGGCCATCCAGCCGCACCTGCCGGCCTCGCTGAAACGCTGAGTTCCAGCCAAGCAACAAGGCTAACGACAAAGCCCCTGACCGAAAGGCCAGGGGCTTTTTATTTGAGCGCTGATCACTGGCAAGCCAGTGTCACATCACCCACTCACTGCCCCGCCGGAGCCTGCCCCAGAATCAGCTGGCCATTCTTGTCCAGCGGGATCTGTGAGCCCGGGTCACGATCCATGCGCACCTTGCCGACCTTGTCACCAATCGAATACTTCACGTCATAGCCCACGACCTTCTCACTCAGGTCATTGACCGTATTACAGCGCGTCTCGGTGGTGGTGTAGGTGTCTTTGTTCTGCATGTTCTCCTGCACCTTGTTACCGGCATAACCGCCACCAACCGCACCAGCCACGGTTGCAATCTTCTTGCCGGTACCACCACCGATCTGGTTGCCCAGAAGGCCACCAGCCACGGCACCAATCACGGTACCCGCAATCTGATGCTGGTCCTTGACCGGCGCCTGGCGGGTTACCGCGACATCCTTACAGACTTCCCGTGGCGTCTTGATGGTTTGCTTGACCGGCTGAACCCCAAGCACCTGAGCATACTCAGGCCCATGGTTCACCAATTTGTAGGTTGCTACGGCACCCCCGGCAGTCACACCGACAGCACCCAGTACCGCACCCACCAGCATCGACTTGTTCACGTGAAACCTCCAGACCGTACAGACGGGTTATCGCCCGTGCTTCTCCTAGCCTTGGAGCATAAAAAAAGGCGCGAGTTCAACACTCGCGCCTATTGGGGACCACTGACCGGGTAAACGGCGTATTTACGGACGCTCGTCCACTTCCTCGGCTTTCACCGGTGGAATCAGGTCTTCGCTGCTCAGGTTCAACCAGATCAACACCACGTTGGCGATGTAGATCGAGGAGTAAGTACCCGCCAGAACACCGATGAACAGTGCAATGGAGAAGCCGAACAGGTTGTCACCACCGAAGAACAGCAGCGCCGCAATCGCCAGCAAGGTCGAAACCGAGGTGGCCACGGTACGCAGCAGGGTCTGGGTGGTGGAGATGTTGACGTTCTCGATCAGCGAAGCCTTGCGCAGTACGCGGAAGTTCTCACGTACCCGGTCAAAGACCACGATGGTGTCGTTGAGCGAGTAACCAATGATCGCCAGAACTGCCGCCAGCACCGTCAGGTCGAAGGTGATCTGGAAAAACGACAGGATACCCAGGGTCACAACCACGTCGTGGATCAGCGACACAATTGCACCGACCGCGAACTTCCACTGAAAACGGAAGGCCAGGTAGATCATGATGCCGCCCAGTGCCAGCAGCATGCCGAGGCCGCCCTGGTCACGCAGCTCTTCACCTACCTGCGGGCCGACGAACTCGACACGCTTGACCACGGCCGGGTTGTCGCCACTGACCTTGCGCAGCGCCTCGGCAACGCGGTTGCCCAGTTGCGGATCATCGCCCGGCATACGCACCAACAGATCGGTGGTAGCGCCAAAGCTCTGCACCACGGCATCGCCGAAGCCAGCCTTGACCAGCTCCTCGCGCACCTTGCCCAAATCAGCCGGCTTTTCGTAGGTCAGCTCGATGAGCGTACCGCCGGTGAAATCCAGACCAAAGTTCAAGCCCTTGTGGAACCAGCTGAACAAGGCCAGTACGGTAAGGAGCATGGTGACGGCGAACGCAACGTTGCGCACGCCCATGAAGTTAATGGTACGTAACATGGCAGCCCCTTAAACCCACAACTTCTTGAAGTCACGCCCACCAAAGATCAGGTTGACCATTGCGCGGGTCACCATGATGGCTGTGAACATCGAGGTAAAAATCCCGAGGGACATGGTCACCGCAAAGCCTTTGACCGGCCCGGTACCCATGGCGAACAGGATGCCGCCGACCAACAGGGTGGTCAGGTTGGCGTCGAGAATCGCGGTGTAGGCACGGTCGAAACCTTCATGGATCGCACGCTGAACCGACATGCCGTTAGCCAGCTCTTCGCGAATCCGCGAGAAGATCAGCACGTTGGCGTCAACCGCCATACCCATGGTCAGTACGATACCAGCGATACCCGGCAGGGTCAGGGTAGCACCCAGCACCGACATCAGGGCCAACAGCAGCACCATGTTGCCTGCCAGTGCCACGGTAGCGATCACACCGAAGAAGCGGTAAATGGCAATGATGAACAGCGAGACGAACAGCATGCCCCACAGCGACGCATCGATACCCTTGGTGATGTTGTCCGCACCCAGGCTTGGGCCAATGGTACGTTCCTCAGCAAAGTACATCGGCGCAGCCAGGCCACCGGCACGCAGCAGCAGGGCCAGTTCCGACGATTCGCCCTGGCCGTTCAGGCCGGTAATGCGGAATTGGCTACCCAGCGGCGACTGAATGGTCGCCAGGCTGATGATGCGCTTCTCTTCCTTGAAGGTCTGGATGGCAACGTCTTTCTCGACACCATTGACGACCTGCTTCTCGTAGCGAGTGGTCGGCTTCTGCTCGATGAAGATCACCGCCATGCTGCGACCGACGTTGCTACGGGTCGCGCGGCTCATCAGCTCGCCACCGTGGCCATCCAGACGGATGTTCACCTGCGGGCGGCCATGCTCGTCGAAGCTTGCCTGGGCGTCGGTTACCTGGTCACCGGTGATGATCAGGCCACGCTCAACCGCAGCTGGCGGACGACCGCCTTCACGGAACTCGAAGGATTCGGTGGTGGCTTTCGAGGCACCCGGCTCTGCACCCAGGCGGAACTCGAGGTTGGCGGTCTTGCCGAGAATACGCTTGGCTTCAGCGGTGTCCTGCACGCCCGGCAGCTCCACCACGATGCGGTTGGCACCCTGGCGCTGAACCAGTGGCTCGGCAACACCCAGCTCGTTGACGCGGTTACGTACCGTGGTCAAGTTCTGCTTGATGGAGTACTCACGAATCTCGATCAGCTTGGCCGGCGAAATCGACAGGCCCAATACGGCCATGTCGTTACGCTCGCTTGGCGTAAGCTCGAAATCGTTGAAATTCTTGCGGATCAGGGCACGTGCCTGCTCGCGGGTTGCATCGTCAGCGAAGCCCAACTGAATGCTGCCGTCTTGTTGCGGCAGGCTGCGGTAGCGCACACGCTCTTTACGCAGCAGGGTTTTGACTTCACCTTCATACACTTTCAGGCGTGCGGTAATGGCTTTGTCCATGTCCACTTCCAGCAGGAAGTGCACACCACCGGACAAGTCCAGACCCAGCTTCATTGGGCTTGCACCCAACTTGCGCAACCATTGCGGAGTGGTTTGAGCCAGGTTCAGCGCCACGACGTAATCGTCACCCAGCGCCTTGCGCACCACGTCCTTGGCAGGCAACTGGTCTTCCTGCTTGGTCAAACGCAGCAGGCCACCCTTGCCCTTCTCACCCAGGCTCGCGCCCTTGACCTGAATACCGGCATCGCTCAACGCTTTGCTGGCACGATCCAGATCGGCCTGGCCAACCTGCAGCGCAGTACTTGCACCGCTGATTTGAACAGCCGGATCGTCAGGGTAGAGGTTGGGAGCGGAATAAATGAAACCGACCGCCAGCACCAGCACGATCAGCGCGTATTTCCATAAAGGGTATTTGTTCAGCATCACGCCGCCCGTTCAAGAGACGGGGCGCCTTGCGCGCCCCGTCGATTGGTAAAAGACTTAAACTTAGATCGCCTTGAGCGTGCCTTTTGGCAGGGTCGCAGCAACGGCGCCCTTCTGGAACTTCAGCTCAACCGAGTCGGACACTTCGAGCACTACGAAGTCATCGGCAACTTTGACGATCTTGCCGGCGATACCGCCGTTGGTAACAACTTCGTCACCCTTCTGCAGATTGCTCAGCAGATTCTTCTGCTCTTTGGCACGCTTGGCCTGTGGGCGCCAGATCATCAGGTAGAAGATGACCAGGAAACCTACCAGGAAAATCCACTCAAAACCGGTACCGGCAGGGCCAGCAGCGGCAGGGGCAGCGGCGTCCGCGTATGCGGCAGGAATCAGAAAGCTCATTTAGCACTCCAGTTGCGAAATAGTACTTGTAAGGGTCGGCAAAACATCAATCCAAAGGCGGCACAGGTAGCCCGCGCTTGGCGTAGAAGGCATCAACGAAAGCGGCCAATGTACCTTGTTGAATAGCCTCGCGCAAACCAGCCATCAAGCGCTGGTAATGTCGCAAGTTATGGATGGTATTCAACATGCTACCCAGCATTTCGCCGCATTTATCCAGATGATGCAAATAAGCGCGGGAGAAGTTCTGGCAGGTGTAGCAATCACAGGTTGGGTCCAGCGGCGAATCATCATGGCGATGGAACGCATTGCGGATTTTAAGCACGCCTGTATCGACAAACAGATGACCGTTGCGCGCGTTGCGCGTAGGCATCACGCAATCGAACATGTCGACGCCGCGGCGCACACCCTCAACGAGATCTTCCGGCTTGCCTACCCCCATAAGGTAACGAGGTTTGTCAGCAGGCATCTGCCCTGGCAGGTAATCCAGCACCTTGATCATTTCATGCTTCGGCTCGCCCACCGACAAGCCACCGATGGCCAGGCCGTCGAAGCCGATCTTGTCCAGGCCTTCCAGCGACCGCATGCGCAGGTCCTGGTGCATGCCGCCCTGAACGATACCGAACAACGCCGCAGTGCTGTCGCCATGGGCGTTCTTCGAGCGCTGTGCCCAACGCAGCGACAGCTCCATCGATACCCGTGCCACGTCTTCATCGGCCGGGTACGGGGTGCACTCGTCGAAGATCATCACGATGTCCGAGCCCAGGTCGCGCTGAACCTGCATCGACTCTTCCGGGCCCATGAACACCTTGGAGCCGTCTACCGGCGAGGCGAAGGTCACGCCCTCTTCCTTGATCTTGCGCATGGCGCCCAGGCTGAACACCTGGAAACCACCGGAGTCGGTGAGGATCGGGCCTTTCCACTGCATGAAGTCGTGCAGGTCGCCATGGGCCTTGATGACCTCGGTACCCGGGCGCAGCCACAGGTGGAAGGTGTTGCCGAGGATGATCTGCGCACCAATCGCCTCGATATCCCGCGGCAGCATGCCCTTGACCGTGCCATAGGTGCCCACCGGCATGAACGCCGGGGTATCCACCACGCCACGGGGGAAGGTCAACCGACCCCGACGGGCCTTGCCGTCGGTAGCCAGCAACTCAAAGGACATACGACAGGTGCGACTCATGCTTGATCCTCGGGCCCACGTGGCGCCGGATTGCGGGTGATGAACATGGCATCACCGTAACTGAAGAAGCGGTAACCGTTTTCCACCGCGGCCTTGTAGGCAGCCATGGTTTCCGGGTAACCGGCGAAGGCCGAAACCAGCATCAGCAGCGTGGACTCGGGCAGATGGAAGTTGGTGACCAGGGCATCGACCACATGAAACGGCCGGCCCGGGAAGATAAAGATGTCGGTGTCGCCGCTGAACGGCTTGAGCACGCCATCGCGCGCGGCGCTTTCCAGCGAACGCACACTGGTGGTGCCCACCGCCACCACCCGACCGCCACGCGCACGGCAGGCGGCAACGGCGTCGACCACGTCCTGGCTGACCTCCAGCCACTCTTTATGCATATGGTGGTCTTCGATGCGCTCTACCCGCACCGGCTGGAAGGTGCCCGCCCCTACGTGCAAGGTAACGAATGCCGTGTCGACGCCCTTGGCGGCGATCTTCGCCAGCAGGTCTTCATCGAAATGCAGGCCAGCGGTTGGCGCGGCCACCGCACCGGCACGCTCGGCGTACACGGTTTGATAACGCTCGCGGTCGGCACCTTCATCCGGGCGGTCGATATACGGCGGCAGCGGCATATGCCCGACGCGGTCGAGCAGCGGCAACACCTCTTCGGCGAAACGCAGCTCGAACAACGTATCGTGGCGCGCGACCATCTCGGCCTCACCGCCGCCGTCGATCACAATCTGCGAACCGGGCTTGGGCGACTTGCTGGAGCGCACATGGGCCAGCACGCGGTGGCTGTCCAGCACACGCTCGACCAGAATCTCCAGCTTGCCGCCGGAGGCCTTCTGGCCAAACAGCCGCGCCGGGATCACCCGGGTATTGTTGAACACCATCAGATCGCCCGGGCGCAGGTGCTCGAGCAAATCGGTGAATTGCCGGTGCGCCAATGCCCCTGTTGGCCCGTCGAGGGTCAACAGCCGGCTACTGCGGCGCTCGGCCAAAGGATGGCGGGCGATCAGGGAATCAGGGAGCTCAAAAGAAAAATCGGCGACGCGCATGATGGTGTTCGGTTTGACAGGGCCGGAAAGTTTAGCGGAATCGACAAAAATTCACCATGAAAGCTGATTGACCAACGGTAGGCACCTCTTTATACTCCGCGTCCACAAGCCCTGATGGCGGAATTGGTAGACGCGGCGGATTCAAAATCCGTTTTCGAAAGGAGTGGGAGTTCGAGTCTCCCTCGGGGCACCAAACAGCAGTAACTGAACGGTTCTACCAACCTTCAGATCCAGAAAAACCGGCCAATTGAGCCGGTTTTTTTGTGCCTGCGCTACGCCGATGCCTGCCTGCGGACTCAAGGAAGAACCACCATGGGGCTGACCAGCACGATATCCCTCTATGACAGCCGATGGCCTGCCCTCTTTCTCACTGCCAAAGAGCAGATCAAGGCAGCGTTCGGCGCTGAGCTTGTTGCCATCCACCATGTCGGAAGCACCGCTGTTCCAGGGCTTGCAGCCAAGCCCGAGATTGACCTTCTCATTGAAGTTTCGGCGCACCTGAACGAAGCCCGCCGAGACACCATCATGCGTGAGCTCGGCTACGCACGAGGAAGTGATCTGTCCGCAGGCCACCATTTTTATCGCCGCGATGTTGATGGCATACGAACCCATAAGGCCCACGTTTGCCTCACAGGCCATCGCCAAATAGAACGCATGCTTCGCTTCCGGGATCGCCTCAGGCACGACCCCGTTCTTCGCCAGCAGTATCAAGACTTGAAACTTGAGCTGGAAGCCAGCAACACCGGCGGCATCGGTGAATACCTGGCAAAGAAGGCGCCTTTTATCGACGGAGTAATGGGGGCGGCCTAGGAGGCAGCTTCCTGATGCGTAGTCGAATACGACTAGAAACACGCGATTACTTCAGACCTTCCCTCGTCTTAACATATGTTCGATGATGGTCCCTGCGCATATATATAACTATGGCGCCTATGTCTTTCTGAGTGCCCCAATGACTGGCTGAATAGACATGACCTACCGTGTCCCTACACGGTAATGAAGGCAGGCTGTTTGCACATGACGAGATTGTTCACGCGCACATTGATATCGAGCTTTGACGTACCAATATCAAATTGGTAGTACACCTTCCATAACATCATAGCCCGACGACCTGTGGTGCAGAACTTTAAGAGTTTGGCCTTGCATGTTGCCTCGTAAAAAGTGCCAGCGAGCATGCGCGCAGGGCTTGCTCCCGGATCCTTCGACTGGCATGGACAGTGAGACAGGAACACCTCTGCTTTTAATGGCGGACGCCCGCGCAAGGTGATGAAGTTCTGTACACATTCATCAAAATGCTCAATCAATAACTCTTCCGCATGACGGTTTTCAAATTCAACCTGCCGTCGCGCCACAAGATCCAATGCAGCCGGCAACATAGCCCTGTACTTCTCTTCGTATTGATCGGTTGTTGGCGTTCTGCCGAGCAATTGAGCATGCAGTTTTATTTTACTATCTACCGAACTACTAGCTACCTGATCGCGCGATTGCCGACTGACAAACACATAGTAACGCGCCCCCTCCAGGCTCAGAACCAAGCCAATGGCACCAGGCCGCTTCCGAAGGTAGAGTGCTTCGGTAAGTGTGTCTCGATAAACCAACATTCGCACCTTCCTTTTCAATAAACAAGCAAAAAAATTGTAGCCAGTTCAATTCAGCAAAATCTGATACGGCCACTCTGCCTTGCTCGTCTCTCAGGGATTTTTTATTTACCTATAAAAATACAGAATCTTTGATTGCGCAATGCCGAGCACTCCTATCTGAGCGTAGGAGGTTTCTGGTTATTACTGTGCAACACTTGCTTTCTGACATAAAATTGCAGGCACTGTTAATTCTTTATTTAAATACGCCGCATGACTTTTCCTATTACAGAACGTACTGATTCTGGGTGCAAGCCAAAGTACTTTCCCGCACTATCGGCAGATAATCCGGACATAAGGTGAATGCTCTGCAGCTACCTGTGGTGTTGGAGATGTTGCGAGTAAGGCTGTGAGACTTTCCCAGCTTCGCCTTCCACACACTCTCCAAGGACGACACACCAGGCCGTGCTCTTCTAGACTCAATAGGTAGTCGCAGAAAGAACAGAGCACGTCGCTTTGGTGCAGATGAATCAACAGAGGCGTGGCAAGCTGCCTGTTATGCCCTGAACAGGTGCGGCAAATACCGCACGGGGCCCAACAAGATGCCCGCTCAGGGTGCCTGGCCAACGGCCTGAACATGCCACGCTACCGTGACGTGGTGTGAGTGCCGCAGCCGACACTCTCGGACAATCGACAACCGTCTGGTTTGCTCGTGACCGTGAGGAATGTTGTATGCCTGATGAGATGTTGCACCTGCCTTTGGTCACCCGTCTGCTGGAGCGCCACAAAGGCGCACCCGGCGCACTGTTACCGATTCTTCATGAGATTCAGGAAAGCATCGGTTACATCCCCGATGCCGCCGTCCCCGAGATTGCCCATGCCCTGAACCAGAGCCAGGCCGAGGTTCGTGGGGTCATCAGCTTCTACCATGACTTTCGCACCGCGCCGCCGGCCCGGCATATCCTGCGCCTGTGCCGGGCCGAGTCCTGCCAGAGTCGCGGCGCCGAGCAGCTCGCCGCGCAGTTGCGCGAACGCCTGCAACTGGACGACCACGGCAGCAGCGCCGACGGCAACATCAGCCTGCGCCCGGTGTATTGCCTTGGCGCCTGCGCCTGCTCGCCAGCCCTGGAGCTGGATGGCCAGGTGCATGCGCGGCTCAGTGCCGAGCGTCTGGATGCCCTGCTCGATGCTTGCCAGGAGGACGCATGATGCCGCGCCTCTACCTGCCCTGTGATTCGCTTGCCCGTGCCGTGGGTGCCGATGCGGTAGCCACCGCCCTTGCCACGCAGGCCCGGGAGCGCAACCTGCCGCTGGACTTGCAACGCACCAGCGCTCGTGGCCTGTACTGGCTGGAACCGCTGCTGGAGATGGACACCCCGCAAGGCCGAATAGGCTTCGGCCCGCTGACCGCTGCCGATGTGCCCTCTCTGCTCGATGCACTGCACGGCGATCCGTCCGCCCACCCGCTGGCCGTGGGCCCGGTGGAGCAGTTGCCCTATCTGAAAAGCCAACAACGCCTGCTGTTCGCCCGCGCCGGTATTACCCGGCCGCTGTCCCTGGACGACTATCGGGCTCACGGTGGCTTTGAAGGCCTGACACAGGCCATTGCCCTAGGCGGCGAGCAGACCGCGACCGTGGTGTTCGATTCGGGGCTGCGCGGCCGTGGCGGCGCAGCTTTCCCGGCCGGCATCAAGTGGCGCACGGTGCGCGGCACTCAGGCGGCGCAGAAGTACGTGGTGTGCAACGCCGACGAAGGCGACTCTGGCACCTTCGCTGATCGCATGCTGATGGAAGGCGACCCCTTCCTGCTGATCGAAGGCATGGCCATTGCCGGTCTCACCGTCGGGGCAAGCTACGGCTACATATATGTGCGCTCGGAGTACCCACAGGCCGTGGCCACACTGCGCGAGGCACTGGATATCGCCCGGGCTGCCGGTTACCTCGGTGCCAATGTCGGCGGCAGCGGCCAGGCCTTCGATCTGGAGGTGCGCGTCGGTGCCGGCGCTTACATTTGCGGTGAAGAAACCGCGCTGCTGGACTCGCTCGAAGGCAAACGCGGCATCGTCCGTGCCAAGCCCCCCATTCCCGCCTTGCAGGGCCTGTTCGGCCTGCCGACCCTGGTGCACAACGTGCTGACCCTGGCCTCGGTGCCACTGATTCTGGCCAAGGGTGCGCAGTTCTATCGCGATTACGGCATGGGCCGCTCCCTGGGCACCATGCCCTTCCAGCTGGCGGGCAATGTTCGTCACGGCGGCCTGGTGGAACGGGCTTTTGGCCTGACCCTCAGGGAACTGGTGGAAGACTACGGTGGTGGTACCGCCAGCGGCCGACCGCTGAAGGCCGCCCAGGTCGGCGGCCCGCTCGGCGCCTGGGTGCCGCCCGGGCAGTTCGACACGCCGCTGGATTACGAAGCCTTCGCTGCCATCGGCGCCATGCTCGGGCATGGGGGTGTGGTGGTGGCTGACGACAGCCTGGACATGGCCCGCATGGCGCGCTTCGCCCTGCAGTTCTGCGCCGAGGAATCCTGTGGCAAATGCACCCCCTGCCGCATCGGCTCGACCCGGGGCGTGGAGGTGATCGACCGCCTGCTGGCCGCACCCGACCAGCGCGGTCGCGACGAGCAGGTGATCATCCTCAAGGACCTGTGCGACACCCTGCAGTACGGTTCCCTGTGCGCGCTGGGCGGCATGACCTCCTACCCCGTGGTCAGCGCCCTCAAGCACTTCCCCGCCGACTTCGGTCTGCAGCCCTCGGAGGCCGACCAATGATCACGCTCTTCGACCCAAACACCGATATCGACCTCGGCACCCCGGCCCGCGACAGCCAGGTGCAGGTCACCCTGAAGATCGACGGCCGTAGCATCAGCGTGCCCGAGGGCACCTCGGTGATGCGCGCCGCTGCGCTGATGGGCACCACCATTCCCAAACTGTGTGCCACCGACAGCCTGGAAGCCTTCGGCTCCTGCCGCATGTGCCTGGTGGAAATCGACGGCATGCGCGGCTACCCGGCGTCCTGCACCACGCCGGTCAGTGAAGGCATGAGCGTGCACACCCAGACGCCGAAGCTCGCAACCCTGCGCCGCAACGTCATGGAGCTGTACATCTCCGATCACCCGCTGGACTGCCTGACCTGCTCGGCCAACGGCAATTGCGAGCTGCAAACCGTAGCCGGCCAGGTCGGCCTGCGCGAGGTGCGTTACGGCTATGAGGGCGACAACCATCTGGCCGACCAGAAGGACACCTCCAACCCCTATTTCGACTACGACCCCAGCAAGTGCATCGTCTGCAACCGCTGCGTACGCGCCTGCGAAGAAACCCAGGGCACCTTTGCCCTGACCATTACCGGGCGCGGCTTCGAGTCCCGGGTTGCCGCAGCCGGTGGCGAGAACTTCCTCGACTCGGAATGCGTGTCCTGCGGCGCCTGTGTGCAAGCCTGCCCCACCGCGACCCTGATGGAAAAAAGCGTGATCGAACAGGGTCAACCCGAACACAGTGTGATCACCACCTGCGCCTATTGCGGCGTGGGCTGCTCGTTCCGCGCCGAGATGAAAGGCGACCAACTGGTGCGCATGGTTCCAGACAAGAACGGCCAGGCCAACCACGGCCACTCCTGCGTCAAAGGGCGCTTTGCCTGGGGCTACGCCACCCACCCGGATCGCATCACCACGCCGATGATCCGCAAGCACATCAACGACCCCTGGCAGGAAGTCAGCTGGGACGAAGCGGTGACCTACGCCGCCAGCGAATTCCGCCGGTTGCAGCAAACATACGGCCGCGACGCGATTGGTGGCATTACCTCCAGCCGCTGCACCAACGAAGAAACCTACCTGGTGCAAAAACTGGTGCGCGCCGCCTTCGGCAACAATAACGTCGACACCTGTGCGCGGGTCTGCCACTCGCCGACCGGCTACGGCCTGAAACAAACCCTTGGCGAATCCGCCGGCACCCAGAGTTTCGACTCGGTGATGCAAGCCGACGTGATCCTGGTGATCGGCGCCAACCCCAGCGACGCCCACCCGGTGTTCGCCTCCCAGCTCAAACGCCGCCTGCGTGAAGGCGCACGGCTGATCGTCATCGACCCACGACGCATTGACCTGGTGGACTCGGTGCATGCCCGCGCCGAACTGCACCTGGCCCTGCGCCCGGGCACCAACGTGGCCATGCTCAACGCCCTGGCCCATGTCATCGTCACCGAGGGGCTGCTCAACCAGGCCTTTATCGACGCCCGTTGCGAGGGCAGCGATTTCGCCCGCTGGCGCGAGTTTGTCAGCCGCCCCGAACACTCGCCGGAAGCCCTTGGCCCCGTCTGCGGCGTAGCGGCTGCCGACATCCGTGCGGCTGCCCGCGTGTACGCCACGGGCGGCAATGCGGCGATCTACTATGGCCTGGGCGTCACCGAACATAGCCAGGGCAGCACGGCGGTCATGGGCATCGCCAACCTGGCCATGGCCACCGGCAACATAGGCCGCGAAGGCGTGGGCGTGAACCCACTGCGTGGGCAGAACAACGTTCAGGGCTCCTGCGACATGGGCTCCTTCCCCCACGAGTTGCCCGGCTACCGGCATATCTCCAACGAGGTGATACGGGCGCAGTTCGAACAGGCCTGGCACGTCACCCTGCAACCGGACCCCGGCCTGCGCATCCCCAACATGTTCGAGGCCGCCTTGGGTGGCAGCTTCAAAGGCCTGTACTGCCAAGGCGAAGACATCGCCCAAAGCGACCCCAATACCCAGCACGTCACCGCAGCGCTGTCGGCCATGGAGTGCCTGGTGGTGCAGGACATTTTCCTCAACGAAACCGCCAAGTTCGCCCACGTGTTCCTGCCGGGCAGCTCGTTCCTGGAAAAGGACGGCACCTTCACCAACGCCGAACGGCGCATCTCCCGGGTACGCAAGGTCATGGAGCCTTTGGGTGGCAAGGCTGACTGGGAAGGCACAATGGCCCTGGCCAACGCCCTGGGCTACCCGATGCACTACCAGCACCCGTCAGAAATCATGGATGAAATCGCCAGCCTGACGCCGACCTTCAGCAACGTCAGCTACGCCGCCCTGGACCGCCACGGCAGCTTGCAATGGCCGTGCAACGCCGAGGCACCGGACGGCACGCCCACCATGCACATCAAAGAATTCGTGCGCGGCAAGGGGCGCTTCATGCTCACCGGCTACGTGCCCACCGAGGAAAAGGTCAACAGCCGCTACCCGCTGCTGCTGACCACCGGGCGCATCCTCAGCCAATACAACGTCGGCGCCCAAACCCGGCGTACCGACAACGTCGCCTGGCACGAAGAAGACCGCCTGGAAATCCACCCGACCGACGCCGAAAGCCGTGGCATCAACGAAGGTGACTGGGTAGGCATCGGCAGCCGCGCCGGCCAGACCGTACTGCGTGCACGGGTGACTGAACGGGTAGCGCCAGGCGTGGTGTACACCACCTTCCACTTCCCTGAGTCGGGGGCCAACGTCATCACCACCGACAACTCCGACTGGGCCACCAACTGCCCGGAGTACAAGGTCACCGCCGTGGAAGTCAGCCGCGTCTACCACCCTTCCGAGTGGCAGAAGCGTTATCAGGAATTCAGTGACGAACAACAGCGCTTGCTCGACGAACGACGCCAGGCTCGCACCGCCGGCACACACACCGAGGGACGCCGATGAGCACTGCCAACCTGATCAAGATGGCCAACCAGATCGCCCAGTACTTCGCCAGCGAACCCGACCCGCAACAGGCCGTGCTCGGCGTGCGTAATCACTTGCAGATGTTCTGGACGCCCGCCATGCGCAAGGAATTGCTGGCCTGGCAGACGGCGCACAAAGGCGCGGACTTGCACCCCTTGGTGCAGGCGGCGCTCAGTGGCTCGGGCTGGGAGGCTTAGGTTCAAAAGGGGCATTGCCCTCGCGCGGCTATCAGGCCGCGCGAGGCACCTGTGGGGCATTTAAAGAGGGTGAAGCAGCTGCGTCAGAAAGAAGCGGGATACCGTTCTGATGCTACGCCTGGTAGCACAGTATTATGGTATCCCGCATACCACTAGTAACACCTGAAAACGCAACCGCTCAAGAACGCGCCTTACAGAGCTGCATTATCCCTGGCCCGGATATTGCTGAACCTTCTGGCAACCCATCCGAGACGCACCTCAAATGGCCAATCACTCATTACCCACTGGCAACACCCATGCCTGTCACTGGCCGAAAGCCTGTGGGCGTGAGCGTGCGTTGCCAACCGGTGCCATGAGAGGTTTTCTCCGGCGCGCAGCAGCGCCATTGCGGGTCATGCTCAAACGCCTACCGGCCTGCGTTGCGGCCAAACAGAATGGTTTCTGGCAGATAGTCTGATCGGTCTTCCTGACGAGAGCTCTTCTCGATCATTACCGTAGCGCCCGCCCTGCCGGTGTGCTGCGGCCCTTCATCCGATGGTTCCCTGGAAACGGCTTCAATCGCCCGTTCCTGGAGACCTGCACCCGGAAGACCTTGATGACCAACACAACCGCAGTGCTCGTTATCGACTTGCAGAAAGAAGATGGCTTTGCACTAGAACGATTTGACCACGTGGTCGCCAACGCGGCCTCGCTGATCGACGCCGCCCGTGGCTTGGGTATCCCGCTGTTCTACACCCGCCACGTCAACGATGCGCAAGGCCGGGACCTGGCCCCCGGCGAACCCGTGGACGAACACGGCAAGCCGACCAGTTACCTGGCAGGTACGCCTGCTATTGAGATCATCGATGCGTTGGCCCCACAGGCCGGCGATGTGGTGATCGACAAGCACCGCTACAGCGCCTTTCATGGCACCCGGCTGGCCCAGATGTTACACAGCAGGGGTATCCGCCACCTGGTGGTGTTTGGCGTGCTGACCGATGTGTGCGTGATGACCAGCCTGTTCGATGCCTACCAACATGACTTCCAACTCAGCCTCGTTTCAGATGCCTGCACGGCAACGACGCTGGCAGCGCATTACTCATCGCTGCTGATCCTCTCCAACTGGATTTACGGGCTGGAAATCTATTCCACCGCGCATCTCCTTCGCCATTGGCAAAACCAACCGGCGTCTTCGGTGCGAACACTCGAACCTGATCACCTCGCCTTCCAACCCGAAGCGTTCGTCGAAGCGATCCACAGCTTCGAAAACCGCCTTGCCCGTGACTGCTGAACGCGGAGATTGCCATGAAAATAGAAAACAGAAGCATTGATTTCATTCCAGAACATGAGCGCTACGGCCAGCCCCGTTCGCTGTTCTTTGTCTGGTTCGGCGCCAACGCCAACATCACCACCGTCGCTGCGGGCGTGCTGCCGATCAGCCTGGGGCTCAACCTGTTCTGGAGCGCACTGTCCATCCTGCTGGGCTCCATGATCGGCGCGATCTTCATGGCCTCGCATTCCGCCCAGGGGCCGAGGCTGGGCATTCCGCAGATGATCCAAAGCCGAGCCCAGTTCGGCGTATTCGGCGCAATAGTGCCGTTGCTGTTCGTCATGCTCATCTACCTGGGGTTCTTCGTCAGCAACACCTTGCTCGCCGCCCAGGCCGTCGCCACCACGAGCCCGCTCAGCAACGAGGGCAACATCGTCCTGCTCGGCGTACTGTGCTTTTTGGTCGCCCTGTTCGGCTACCAACTGATCCATCGCCTGCAGAAGGCCCTCTCGTTCATCTCCATCGGCGTGTTTGGTACGGCTACGCTGCTGGCGCTTGCGCTTCCGGTGGCGCCTGAGCAATGGTCACCACAGGGCTTCCACCTGGCAAGCTTCCTGGCCTCGGTCAGCATTGCAGTCACCTGGCAGTTGTCCTATGCGCCGTATGTGGCGGACTACTCCCGCTACTTGCCCACAAGCACCCCGACCCGGCACGTGTTCTGGTACAGCTACCTGGGCACCGTCATTGGCGGCAGCTGGATGATGCTGCTCGGTGCCGTGCTGGCCAAAGCCATGACCGGCTTTGCAGACAATGTGGGCTTGAACCTGGTGGGGCTGCTCGGCGGTGGAACGCTGCTGATGTTCGCGTTCATTCTGTACGGCCAGGTCGCCATCAACGTGTTCAACCTTTACGGCGCGTTCATGTCGACCGTCACGGTGATCGAACCGTTCGCCCCGCTGAAAGTAACCCCTCTCGCAAGGGCCGGGTTCATGTTCATCATCTGCGCCGCCGCCACCGGCTTATGCACACTGGCTCAAGATGACTTCATCCAGTTCTTCCTGAACTTCATCTTCTTCATGAGCTACTTCCTCATCCCCTGGACGGCCATCAACCTGGTGGACTACTACGCGCTACGTAAAGGCGTTTACCAGATTGCCGACATCTTCGAGCCAAAGGGTATCTATGGCCGGGTGAACTGGATCGCCATCGGCGTGTTTCTGAGCACCATCCTGCTTGAAGTGCCGTTCATGAATACCTCGCTTTACGCCGGGCCGATTGCGACCGGGTTGCAGGGCGTTGACCTGGCATGGGCCGTCGGCCTGGTGTTCCCGGCGATCAGTTACTACTGGCTGATGAACAAGCGCACAGCCCTGCAAGGCGTGACCGCGAAGGTGTAAGCGCAACGCGTGGGATGCAGGCTTGCCTGCGATAGCGGCAGCGGGGTGTCAACCAGTCTGCGGCGCCAGCATCGTTGGCAAGCCAACTCCCACAGGGATCCATGCAAAACACTGCATGTTCTGTGGGAGATTCCATGGTTCTTGCGTGCCCATGAGGTCAAACCACTTGATTGCGAAAGATCTTCACAGACAAGGCAATGAAAGCCCGGGCTGCCGGCGACGATTGGCTCTTGTCCAACACGGCAATCCCAACATGTCGCCTGACTGCCGGGTCGAGCACTTTCGTGAGGTACTGCGAGGCATCACGTTCAGGCAAAGCGGATTCGGCTACTACCGTCACAGCATCGCCCCGCGCCACTGCAGCCAAGGTGCTCATTAGCTGAGAGGTTCTATAACGGATTTTGGGGTTCAATCTCGCGGCCACAAAGAGTCGCGAAACCAACTCAGACGAACCGGCTTCTGTCAGTACGAACGGATCTGAACACAAGTCATTCAACGTCACCGCCTCCTTGGCCGCCAAACGGTGCCCACAAGGTAGCAAGGCAACCATTTGGTCCTCGATCAACGGGTAGGTATCGAACTGGGCCTCCGGCAGGGCAACGAACCCAACGTCCACTCGCCTATCCAATAGCC
The DNA here is from genome assembly GCF_056279025.1 of Pseudomonas sp. TE3910. Taxonomy (NCBI): domain Bacteria; kingdom Pseudomonadati; phylum Pseudomonadota; class Gammaproteobacteria; order Pseudomonadales; family Pseudomonadaceae; genus Pseudomonas; species Pseudomonas sp. TE3910. Next base: position 4,285,584 of record NZ_JBWBQN010000001.1, on the reverse strand, counting down.
ACTGAACGACCTGGCGGTCGGGCCCCTCGTCCACATGTACCTCGATACCAGGATAGATCCTGCGGTAGTCGGCAAGGATTCGCGGCAGCAATCGTTGTGATGACGTGGGGCCAAATGAACCGATGCGCAGGGTGCCCAGCTTCATGCTCCGCGCATCAGAGGCTTCTTGTCGAATTGCATCAGCCAGCCCGAGCATCGATTGAGCGCGCTGGAGCAACCTTGCCCCAATGTCCGTCAATTCGACCTGGCCCTGGTGCCGAAAAAGCAACTCAACGCCCAGCTCCTGCTCAAGCGCCCTGATGGCATGAGACACCGCTGACTGGGAGATCCCCAGTTGGGCAGCCGCCAGCGTGAACCCACGTCGCCCGGCGACGACGATAAAAATTTCGAGCTGAGTCAGCGTCATCGCACAACCATGAGTAATCACTCATTTCCATATGAGCCCAATTCAGCATAAGGATAGAACACTGAAGCATAACGAGATAGGCCTAGGCGCCTTTTGACATCGCAGTAATCAAGGAGATTTTTATGGGCGCTCAATGGAAAACTGAAGGCGTATCGGCGCTATGGCCAGAGATCAATGGACCACTCTTGGCTTCGTATGGAATGGCTGGCCAATACGCACTCAGGAATGAAATTAAAGAACCATCCAAACAAACACTATCGGTGTTTGAGGCCATTACCGGCAACTACGTTAACGAGGTCAACCCGAGACTTCAGGCTCTAGATAACTCATACACATTCAAGTCCACCTCCATACTCTGACGTCAGGCTTACATCATGCGCCTTCAATCAAAAGCAAGAACACCTGCGTCCGACAGCCTCACTTACCTCAAGCTATCCTTGGTGGCGATCATTTGGGGCGGAACGTTTGTTGCGGGTCGCTACATTTCTTCCGACACCCCACCAATGCTGTCGGCAAGCCTGAGGTTCATGCTTGCTGGCGCTACGCTTACCCTATTCCTGATTTTCTCCAGAAAAATGTTTATCAAGATCAACCGATCTCAACTGGTGAAAATACTTGGCCTTGGATTCTGCGGCATATACACCTACAACCTTTTCTTCTTTTATGGGCTCCATTACACCACCGCATCCCGGGCCTCACTGATCGTCGCCCTCAACCCAGCAGTAATGGCCCTTTTTTCCTTCCTCTTTTACCGGGAAAAACTCACGTTTACGAAGACCTCCGGAATAGGCCTCTGCCTTATGGGTGCGGCAGCGGTGATTTTCAGTAAATCACCAAACACCTTTCTTGCGGAGAACAGCGACTGGCGCGGTGATGCCTTAATTTTCGGGTGCGTATTGAGCTGGGTGATCTATAGCGTGTTCTGCAAAACCATAGTCAACGAAATTGGCTCCTTACATACAGTGACCTACTCCATCTGGGCTGGCGCAGCGATGCTGACGGCGACAGCCACCGCTACAGGGCAATTCAATTTTGCTTCAGTGAGTGCGCTATCCACAGGCGACTTTTTTAGCCTGCTGTACCTGGGTGCAATAGGTTCCGCATTGGCCTACATCTGGTACTACCAGGGCATCCAGACAATCGGCGTCACACGCTCCGGGGTGTTCATTGCTCTTAACCCGCTAACCGCCGTTCTGCTGGGCGCACTGTTGCTCGGTGAGCAACTGACGAGTCCGATGTTGATAGGAGGCGCCCTGATCATCACAGGCATCCTGATCTGCAATCGGGCAACCCCAAGCGATCAACGCCTGAATGAAGGTATCTACCGCGAAAATTGACTTAATCCCCTCCAGGACGACGAAGACGCGCGTCGAGCAAAAGCGGGCGGCCAGAGGTGACCTTTTGCGCCTGGGCCACCTGATACCGGTGCTCGACGTCGTACAGCTCGTGCGCTTGGGCACTGCCAGCGATTCTTGACGAACGTTTCTGATCAGTGAGAAGTGGCCATTACACACAGAGGGCTGCAACCCCCGCCATCATTCGGCCTGAATAAGGCCTTTGGTCCCGGCATCACTATCCGTCCAGTAATCCTCATCCTTCAGCCGCCGATCCCCCTGAATCATGAAGAGGATCGTGCCAGCCCGAAATTGCAGCCCGCCATCGGTGCGTTTGGCTTTGACCGGTTTGCCGTTCACCCAAACATGCTCTTTTTCATCAATACGAATGGTGGCAACCGTCGCGCCTGAAGCACTTTTAGCCACCCACTGCCCGGCGTATGGGGTCTGGCTTTTGGTGCTGTCTGCTGCCGGTGCTGCGGGCTCAACAAACCCCGCCTTGGCATTTTCGGCCTTGCTCTTGGTGATATCGCACCCCTGAAGCTCGCTCATCTGGGTGCAACCCGACTGCTCAAGCTGCTTACGGTACTTTTCGCTGATGGCATAAGCCGGTGATTGCGCAAGTACCGTAATGGCCAGCACGGCAAAGACTGCCTTGTTCATGGAGCCACCTCATCTGATCAACGGGTTTCTGAGCGTGAGCTTACTGAGTTGCCCACACTGCGCGTCGCACCAACACGAAAGAACGAAGTCGTAGCGATACACACAAGCGCAGGTGAATCACTGCGCCCCTCGCCAAGGCTAGCGAGCCTGATAGCGACTCGCCAATCAAACGGGTGATTTGCCATTGCCGGTTTGCAGCAAGGGCTTGCTCATGCGGCGCATTGAATTGCCCCACAGTTGCCTTTCACGGTGGGTATCTATCAGCCAATAGCGGGCATTCAACATAGGCGAGCGTCTGCTCCTTGATCAGCGAGGACTCTAGACAGAAGCCATACCTCTACGGCATTTGCCGTTAGACCCTCATGACTGGGAAGCTCGCATAAAAAGCGAGTTATGACCATTTTTCTTGCCCCGGATAGCCATTCGAACTGAATCGCCAGGCGAGAGGGCCGCGCAGCTACTGACGAGCCCCTCTTCTCCGGCAGGGAGCCCGTGGTCAGATCAATGGAAATAGCCGGTCAGAGCCGATGGGCGGTCGGGCCAGTGCAAATACGCACATAGATGGCTCAGCCGGCCTGTTACAGATAGTCTCTATCCTTCAACTTCAGAATCTAGGAAGTGATATGGAATTTATCTCTGCTACAGAAATGGAAAGGCCTCGAACTGCTCACGAGCTTTTGCCGTGGGTGGAAAGGACGATGGATGAAATCGCAAAGACAGAGGACGGAGTGTCCGCACTTCGATTTTTGGAAGGAGGGTGCAAACAGCTTTCCGAAGAAATCTATCCTTTGGCGATCTGGGCTGTCACCCTGGATAGGCCCGAGCACGTCAAGATTGAGCCAAAGATTGGGTCGCAGAACCACGATGCCATCGTCACCACGCATGACGTAGATCAGCCATTTCATGTAGAGATCACCCAGGCTCACAAGGGCGATCAGGAGTATTACAGACGCCTGTTTCTTGAGCGTGAAGGTTGGGCGCCAGGCCCTTCGCATGATCTGAAGAAACGTGGAACGAAAGCGAGAGGTATCGAGGTTGAAGCAGGGCGTACGCTGGCGAGTTTTGAGGCCGTAAAGCGTAAGAGCTTCGAACTGATTAGCGACGCCATACAACGGAAGCTGAAGAAAAAATATCCCTCTGATACTCGTTTACTGGTCGCATTTGAGGATTTGGCGATTGCAGGAAGCGACGACATCAACGCACAACTGTACGAGGTGATACAGGTGGCCACTCAAGAACGAGTCTGCCCGTTCACTCATATTTATCTGGTTGGACTGTCACGCAGATTGCTGATCAATTGGGAGAGCAAGAATGCGACTCGCTGAATTGCCTAGGAGCGCTAGTTACTACCCAAACTGCCCGATGATCAGCCACCTGGATGCGCTGGGCACAGATCATCTACTGATAGCGAGTCATCGTCTCTGCAAGCAAGCCTCACCGCGTCAGCGACAGTAAGGGAGCGAGTAGGTATCCAGAGGTTGTCCACGACCAAGTACCTCTGCTTTGTGACGTCGTTGCGTAGCCCCACGGCCTTCAACATCCGATCGATAAGGCTCAATGTTGCGCTCACAGGCGTGGTTTCAAAAGTGACGTCGAATACCGCTGCGTCCATCTGTAGATAGTTCTTGCTGTTTATCGGGGGCATGAGGAAAGGGGTGATCTTATTAGCAGGCAAGACCGTTCCGTTCAGTTCATGAAACTCAGTGACTGGAACCGAGCTGGTATTGCCGCCTGGTAGGACGTAGTCGCCCATGCCGGTGGGTTCGATGGGAACTCTTCGAGTGAGGTGAGCAATAGGCTTCTGCGGCGGATACTCCACCTCAAAGCGCTTGACGATCTGATCTGCTGAGTTTTCGTTTGCAAGATTGAACGCGTAATACCGACCGTGCGGTTTTACGAACGAGAGCGTCACGTCCCCTACCAAGAAATTGTAAACCGTCGTGGAGGCAACACTGATCAGCCCAAGCGCTGCTACTGCCTTTACAGCCTTGCTCATCCATCGTTTAGGGGCAGCATAGGGGACAGGGCGTTTGAACGATTTTGGTCTTTGTGAAGAACTTCGATTTGCCAAGATTTCGAATCCATTACTGATCGAGTCTAATCATCCCTGCTTCAGATGATGCGCGCAAACTCAGAGCACAGATCGCTTCTTTAACTATCATTCAGACTTAGGGTCGTTGGGCAGGACTCATGAATAAGTAATAATGCGCGTCGAGTGACTGCTTCTGGCCGAAAGCAGTCCACCACGAAGGGCTTCTACCCCAAATAGAACATCAAAAAATCTACTATCGACAGCAGAAACAGGCCCCCCATACCCCGTAAATCGAATCGCTATTCACTCCATCCCCCCGACTCACCAAGCCTCTGACTTGTCCCATCTACCCCACCACGCTACCCTGCCCCACATCGCTGCATATCAGCGACCCAAGCTTGGCGGCTTGAGAAAAATAGGCGTAACCCACTATCCGGTTGCGGGCGCTGTGATGTGTCCGTGATGCCGCATTACATGGAAAGCCTCTCATGCCCAACCTCAAAAACCTGAAAACCACCGGCACCACCACCTTCGGCCGTTACGGCCAGGATGACCACCTCTTCCGCGTCAATCCTGATATCCCCATTTCCCTTGCCCTTGAATACGCCTCGAACCTGCTGAAGTGCGCCAACACGCTGGCGTTGGATATCGCCATGGGCGAGGGTTCTGCGCAGGCGGCGTGGTCGGCGTGGTATTTAGGGGAGATGGCCAAGGCGCTGACGGATGATGTAAGCCAGGCGCTGGCGGAGCATGGGGTGGATTGAGGCGGGCTTCGGGCAGGCGTTGCCCATCGGTGGTAATTGGCCTGCCCGGGCGCTGTAAAGTGGTCGGTTTGGCAGCCGTTGATGGCTCTACCCTGCACGTCTTCCCGGTTCAACCTTGATGTGTAGCAGGTGAGTGCAATGGCTAATGAGCAAACCGCAGTAACGGTACGTGCAGTGCAAAGCAGCGACTATGAGCAGTGGTTGCCGCTGTGGCTGGCCTATCAGGATTTCTATGAGGTGGCGTTGAGCGAGGAAACCACGCGCACGGCCTTCCAGCGCATGCTCGACCCGAACGAGCCGGTGTACTCGGCCGTTGCGGTGCAGGGTGATGAACTGGTCGGTTTTGTGAACGCGGTGTTGCACCGTTCAACCTGGTCGGTGGATAACTTCTGCTACCTCGAAGACTTGTACGTAGCCCCGACGATTCGGGGTGGCGGTACCGGTAAGTTGTTGATCGAGTGGGTACAGCGCTTTGCCCGGCAACAGCAGTGTGCGCGGTTGTATTGGCACACCCATAACACCAACAAGCGGGCACAGAAGCTGTACAACTGGGTGGCTGAGAACTCCGGCTTTATTGAGTACCGCATGGCGCTGTAACGCTCAGGGCCAATACGGCACGGTGGTGTTCGTCATGGACATCGCCGTGCGCTCGCACCAAGATGGCCGGCTTATCAAGGAATAGCGTTGCGCGGTTGACGGACCACATGCCCCACAATTTCGAGCTGGATACGCTCAAGATCCGCATCGCCGACCCGAAGTTGGCGCCCCTGGAACTGCGTGTACGCGTGCAGCGTGCGCTGCGCCAGTTGATTCTGGACGGTGTGCTGGCGCCCGGTTCGCGCTTGCCGGCCACGCGTACGCTCGCGCAGTCGTTGGCTGTCTCGCGTGACACGGTCGAGATGGCCTACGTTCAGTTGCAGCTGGACGGCTATATCGTTCGCCGTGAAGGCTCTGGCAGTTTCGTCTCCGAGAAGATCGGGCCCAGTTTGCGTGGCACCCGCACGCGCAAGGCGAACCTTGCCGGGTTGCCGCTCCGTGCGGATGGCGCCGTGGCGCTCAGTGCGCGGGGTGCAGATATTCTGGCCAGTGGCGGCGTCGCCGATCAGCAGGAGGTCAGGGCGTTCGCGACCGGGCTGCCGGAAACCCGTACCTTCCCGATGAACATCTGGGAGCGCCTGCAGCGCCAGGCCTTGAAGGACTATCGCCCCAGCGCCCTGTTACATGGCGACCCGCAAGGGGCCGAGCCGCTGCGCCAGGCCATCGCCGGTTACTTGAACCTGGAGCGCGGGGCCAAGGTGACGGCAGACCAGGTGCTGGTGTTGAGCAGCACCCGGCAAGCGCTGTTCTTGTGTGCGCAGGTGTTGGTCGATGCCGGCAAGCCCATCCTCATGGAAGACCCCGGTTACTTCGGCGCACGCAAGGCCTTTGAGTTGGCGCAGTTGAAGATTGTGCCGGTGCCGGTGGATGAGAAAGGCTTGCGCACTGACAGGCTGTACGCCGACACCAGCGGCGCCAGCACCCTGTATGTGACGCCGTCGCACCAGTACCCCACCGGCGCCACGCTGGCGCTGGAGCGGCGCCTGGAACTGACCGCCTGGGCGGCCGAGCGCCAGGGCTGGATCATCGAGGACGATTACGACAGCCAGTTCCATTACGAGGGCTTGCCGACGGCCTGCGTGCAGGGTGTGGATAAGTACAATCGGACGATCTACCTGGGCACGTTCAGCAAGTCGCTGTTCCCCGGTTTGCGCATGGGCTACATGGTGCTGCCGCAGGAACTGGTGAAACCCATGAGTTACGCCCGCAGCATTCTCGATGGCCACACCCCGCAACTGGCGCAGTTGACCTTGGCGCGCTTTATCGAGGACGGGCACTTTGGCGCGCACATCCGCGCCATGCGCAAGATCTATGCGGTACGCCGTGAAGCGATGGCCGATGCGGTGGAGCGCCACCTCTCGCCTATCGTTACGGCGCGCTTGCCACCGGGCGGCTTGAACATGCCATGTGTGCTGACCGAGGGCTGGTCGGAACCGGAGACCATCCGGCAAGCGGCCAGGGCCGGTATTTTGTTGCCCGGGCTGAGCCGGCTGTATGCCACGCCGCCAGCGGTCGGCGGCTGGTTGCTGGGGTTTGCCGCGCTGACCCCGCATGAGATCGAGACGGCGATACAACGGTTGGTCAAGGCCATCACCTAGCCGTTTAACGCCCTGCTGCTGGCCCGATGTGGTCTGGTTGCCGTGGGCTAACTGGACTGATCGGGCCCACCAGCCAGGCGCTACGCTCCTCCCTCACTCGGCGGGGAATGCGGCACGTGCTTCCCTGCTGTTGTCAGCCCATCAGGAAGGAACCCCCGCGTGATTCGATCAACAACCGGCCTGCGCGCAAGCGACCTTGTATCCCCCAGCATTGCGGCACTGATTTCAGTCATCGTGAACTATGGCGGCACGTTCGTGCTGGTGTTTCAGGCGGCGCAACTGGCCCAACTCAGCGCGGCGCAAACGGCGTCCTGGGTGTGGTCGGTGAGTATCGGCGTCGGCGTGACCGGCGCCTGGCTGAGCTACCGCTACCGTGAGCCGATCATTACCGCCTGGTCTACGCCGGGTGTGGCCTTTCTGGCGACGGTGATGCCGTTCACGCCGTATGGCGAGGTAATCGGTGCCTACATGCTGTCGGCAGTCGGCTTTATCGTGCTGGGCCTGTCCGGTGCGTTTGAGCGACTGGTGCGCTGGATTCCGAGCGGTATTGCCGCAGGCCTGCTTGCGGGCATTCTGCTGCAATTTGGCGTGAATGCGTTTGGCGGCGCCAGCGCCGACCCGCTGTTGGTGATTGTGCTGGTGCTGGCCTATGCGGTGCTGCGCCGCTTCACCTCGCGCTTTGCCATGGTCGGCATTCTGCTGATCGGCCTGGCCCTGCTCTTGGCCCAGGACAGAATCGACGTGCAGCAACTGCAGTTGAGCCTGGCCGCACCGGTGTTTGAAATGCCGCAGTTCTCGCTAGGTTCGCTGCTGGGTGTGGCGCTGCCGCTGTTTGTCATTACCCTGACCGGGCAGTACATGCCGGGCATGCTGGTGCTGCGCAATGACGGTTTCAAGACCAGCGCCAACCCGATCCTCACCGTCACCGGCCTGGGTTCGTTGCTGATGGCCCCGTTCGGCGCGCACGCGTTCAATGTGGCGGCAATCACCGCAGCCATCTGCACGGGCAAGGATGCCCACGAGAACCCGTCAAAGCGCTACATCGCCGGGCTGGTGTGTGGCGCGCTGTATGTGATGGTCGGTATTTTCGGCGTCACCCTGGCAACGCTGTTCATGGTGTTGCCGCGCACCTTCGTCACCACCCTGGCGGGCTTGGCCTTGCTGGGTGCGATTGGCGGCAGCCTGGCCAATGCCATGGTGGATGCCCGCACCCGCGAGACTGCCCTCATTACCTTTTTGGCCACCGCAGCGAATGTCACCTTGCTGGGTGTCGGTGGGGCGTTCTGGGGGCTGGTCGCGGGCCTGGTGGTTCATCTGCTGATCCATGGCGGGCGCAAACCGCTGGCAGGCTTACGCGCGCAGTAGTGGCCGAGCAATCCGTGTTTTTTTGCCCTGTTTGGGCACTACTTGGCGTGGCCTTGACTTGCGTCAATGGCCGCGCCTTACATACCCCCGTGGGTATAACGTAGCATTGCGCCATGAGTGTTCTGAGCCCCGGAACACTCGCCAAACTCCTCAGCAGACGTTGCTGGATGGCGCCAGGTTTACCCCTCGAACGTCGTCGCAATGCCCGCCTGATCGACCTCGGAGTCACAGCGTGCCCAACGATGCCCCCAAGTCCCCATGGCGAATCCCGCTGGTGCGGGAAATTGGCATCATCCTCGTGGTCAAGCTGGTCATCCTCTTCAGCATAAAAGCCATCTGGTTCAGTGAACCAACGGTGCCGGTCAACGGCAGTGCGCGCTTCGACGCCCACCTATTCGGCACGCCACCCCCTTCGCAACTCACCGAGGAGAAACCGAGATGATCTCGGAATCCGTAGTCGATCTGTCGCGCCTGCAATTTGCAGTCACCGCGATGTACCACTTTTTGTTTGTGCCCTTGACCCTGGGGCTGGCGTTTCTGCTGGCCATCATGGAGTCGGTCTATGTCATGACCGGCAAGCAGGTGTACAAGGACATGGTCAAGTTCTGGGGCAAGCTGTTCGGGATCAACTTTGCCCTGGGGGTAACCACCGGGCTGACGATGGAGTTCCAGTTCGGCACCAACTGGGCCTACTACAGCCACTATGTGGGGGACATCTTTGGTGCGCCGCTGGCCATTGAAGGGATGATGGCGTTCTTCCTCGAGTCGACCTTCATCGGCCTGTTCTTCTTTGGCTGGGACCGCCTGAGCCGCGTGCAGCATTTGGCCGTGACCTGGCTGGTGGCGATTGGCTCGAACATGTCGGCGCTGTGGATTCTGATCGCCAACGGCTGGATGCAGAACCCGGTGGGTGCCGAGTTCAACTTTGAAACCATGCGCATGGAGCTGACCAATTTCGGCGCGCTGCTGTTCAACCCGGTCGCGCAGGTGAAGTTCGTTCACACCGTCTCTGCCGGTTATGTGACAGGCGCCGTGTTCGTGCTGGCGATCTCCAGCTACTACCTGCTGAAGAAACGTGACCTGGCGTTTGCCCGTCGCTCGTTTGCGATTGCCGCAGTGTTCGGCCTGGCCTCGACCATTTCGGTGATCCTGCTGGGTGACGAATCCGGCTACGAGATCGGTGATGTACAGACGACCAAACTGGCCGCGATTGAAGCCGAATGGGAAACCGAACCGGCGCCTGCCGCGTTCACCCTGTTTGGCTTGCCGAACCAGGAACAGCAACGTACCGACTATGCGGTGAAGATCCCGTATGTGATGGGCATCATCGCAACGCGTTCGGTGGACAAGCAGGTCACCGGTATCAAGGACCTGATCGCTCACCACGAGGTGCGCATTCGTAACGGCATGATCGCCTATGGCCTGCTGGAGAAGCTGCGTCATGGCGACAAGAGCGAGGCCAATATCGCCGCGTTCAATGAGGTGAAAAAAGACCTCGGCTACGGCCTGCTGCTGAAGAAGTACACCCCGAGCGTGGTCGACGCCAGCGAAGCACATATCAAGCAAGCCTCGCTGGACACCATTCCGGATGTCTTCACCATGTTCTGGAGTTTCCGCGCCATGGTGGCGTCCGGTTTCCTGATGCTGGTGCTGTTCGTGCTGGCCGCCTGGGCCTCGATCAAGCGCAATGCCGAGAACAAGCCATGGCTGCTCAAGTTTGCCGTGTGCAGCCTGCCACTGCCGTGGATTGCCGCCCAGACCGGCTGGGTGGTGGCCGAGCATGGTCGTCAGCCGTGGTCGATTGCCGAAGTGCTGCCGGTTCACCTCTCGACCTCGTCGCTGTCTGCGGGCGATGTGATGGGCTCGCTGCTGGCACTGATCGCCTTCTACAGCCTGCTGCTGGTGATCGAGATGTACCTGATGATCAAGTTTGCCCGCCTTGGCCCGTCCAGCCTGCACACCGGGCGCTATCACTTCGAGCGTGACGCTGTCGCGCACACCGTCAAGGCTTGAGGAGCAGATCATGTTTGATTACGAAACACTGAAGCTGGTGTGGTGGGTGTTGATCGGCGTGCTGCTGATCGGCTTCGCCTTGACCGACGGCTTTGACATGGGGGCCATGGCGCTCATGCCGTTCGTGGGTAAGACCGACAATGAGCGGCGGGTGGCGATCAATACCATTGCCCCGCACTGGGATGGCAATCAGGTGTGGTTCATCACCGCCGGTGGCGCGCTGTTCGCGGCGTGGCCGATGGTCTATGCGGTGGCGTTTTCCGGGCTGTACTGGGCCATGCTGCTGGTGCTGTTTGCCCTGTTCTGCCGGCCGGTAGGCTTTGACTACCGCAGCAAGCTGGAAAACCAGAAGTGGCGCAACGCCTGGGACTGGGCCCTGTTCACCGGTGGCGCCGTACCGGCCCTGCTGTTTGGCGTGGCCTTCGGCAACCTGTTTCTGGGCCTGCCGTTCCGCCTCGACGAGCTGATGCGCTCCAGCTACGAAGGCTCGTTCTTCGGTTTGCTGCACCCGTTCGCCCTGCTCGCTGGCGTGGTCAGTTTGAGCATGCTGAGTATGCACGGCGGGGCTTGGCTGATGCTGCGTACCGATGCCGATCTGCATGCACGGTCCCGTGTGGCCACCCGCTTGTGCGCACTGGTGTACCTGACGGCCTTTGCCGGTGCGGGCGCCTGGCTGGTGGCCTCGATTCCTGGGCTGACCCTGGCCGATGGGCTCAACACCGGTGGTGCGATCAACCCGCTGAGCAAACAGGTGGCGGTGGGTAACGCCGGCTGGCTGGCCAACTACAGCCACTACCCGCTGACGATCATCGCCCCGCTGCTGGGCTTTGCCGGCGCGCTGCTGGCCCTGCTCGGTGCCCAACTGAACCGCGCGGGCGTGGCCTTCCTCGGCAGTAGCCTGGCGATTGTCGGCACCATCTGCACCGCCGGCTTTGCGCTGTTCCCGTTCGTGTTTCCATCGAGCCTCGATGCCGCCTCCAGCCTGACGGTATGGGACGCGGTCTCTAGCCAGAAGACCCTGGGCATCATGTTCATCGTGGCGTGCATTTTCGTGCCGCTGATCCTGGGTTACACGCTGTGGTGCTACACCCGCATGTGGGGACGCCTGACCAACAAGACCATCGAAGCCAACCCTCACGGGCTGTATTGATCCGAGCCTGTTCGGCGCAGGCCTGCCTTGCGCCGATCAGCACACCCGCCGCCCAACGCGGCAAGGAGAACATCATGTGGTACTTCACCTGGATACTCGGCGTACTGTTGGCCTGCAGCTTCGGCATCATCAACGCCCTGTGGCTGGAAACCCACCAGAACCTTGATGAAGAGGTGACGGGTGACCAGTAAGCCCCGTCCGTGGCTACAGCGCGGTTACAGCCGCGCTGTGTCGCTGCTGCTGGCGACACCGTTGACGTTGATTTTCCTGATCCACCCGGCGGTGATGCTGGACGCCGATGGCCACTACAGTCATCGGCTGATCATGCTGAGCATGCTGGGTATCTCCAGCGGCTTCATTCATGGGGTGGGTTTTGACCCGCAAAGCCGGCTGTGGCGCAGTGTCTTCCATCCCCTGCTGGGATGGCTGCTGATGGGGCTGGGCTATGCCATCCTCTGGCAAGCCCGCGTTCAAGCCGTGGCTTAGGTGTACTTGGTAAAGATGGCGCGAACCTGGGCGAGTTTTTCCTGATTGCTCTGTTCAGGGCTGAGGATCGCGTCTTCCACCAGGCACACCAACATTTCCTGATAGGCCTTGTCGAGGGCCTTGCGTGCCGCACTGAACTGCTGGGCAACCGCTTCACACTCATCACCGCGCGTGATCATTGCCTGGATGCCGCGAACCTGTCCCTCGACGCGGGCCAGCCGCTTGAGGATGGCATCCCTGCTCTTTGATTCTTGTTGTTTTATCATGTCTGAACTCTGTAATACGCCATAAGGTCGATACGCTGCTCTTCCTGAGCAACCCTTCAGGTTTTCTCCCGTGAATAACGCTGTTCGTAGTGGGTCGCATTTTCGGCCCGCCACTTTGCATGGCCGACTGTACCGTGTCCAGCAAACGAAACCCGGTCTCAGGTCAACGGTTTGCGATTCATGCGGCGCTCGCGCAGTTGCTGTTTCAGCCGCCGCACTGGCGGGGCATACAGAAAGCCAAACGACACGCTGTTTTTCCGGCCTTTTATCGCGTGGTGCATCAGGTGGGCACGGTACAGCCGCTTCAGGTACGGATGGCGCGGCCTGGGTCGCACCGGCCAGTGGCGGTGCACGATGCCGTCATGGATGACGATATAGATCACACCAAACGCTGCCACGCCGGCACCGATCCACTGCAGCGGGTCATGGCCGGCGTTGCCCTCTGCGATCAGGCCGACGGCCACCAGTGCGAGGGCCAGCAGGTAAACGTCGTTGGTTTCCAGGGCGCCCAGGTGTTTTTCATGGTGGGACCGGTGCAAAAACCAGCCCCAGCCATGCATGACGTACTTGTGCGCCAGATAGCCGACACCTTCCATGGCCGTCAGGGTACAAAGGAATATCGCGAGGTGGGCAATCATAGGAAACAGGTGGCTCGGTAAACGTCGGCGTCAGGGTATGTGAACACTGGCCGACGGTCTAGGCTCACGGCTTGGAAAGCATTTCCCGGTGCTTGCGCAGTTGCTCGATCATCTGCTCCATGTGTGCAATGGCCTTGTCGACTTTTTCCACGGAGTCGAGGTTCATCATGGGGCCTTGGTTCATCATCGAACCCTGGTTCATCCCGCCCATCATTTTGCCACCGCCCATGCAGCCGCCCATTTCGGACATGCCGTTACCCATGGCCTGCTGGTGAGCCTTCATCATTGCCTGACGCTCTTCAGGGGTTTTGCTGGCCATCCAGCGTTCGTGCATTGTGCGCATTTCGGTCATGTGCTGCTGCCACTGCTGGTCTGCGTCAGGCGGCGTTTGCGCGCCGACACCACAACTGACCAGTAACAACGCCAAGCCAACAACGGGGAGTGATCTGCTCATGTTCGAACACCTTAACGGGTGGAGGTCGTTGTTTCACTCTAGGCCAACGTGCCCACTTGCGCTTGACTTACATCAGGCAGATAGACACTTCGAGCACCCGGCCAAAAAAGCCGTCGCACCCAGCGCTATATAGATATTAATATAGCGAACCACCCTCATAGGAAAGGAAGCCCTGCATGAACGCACCCGCCAAGGAAGCCGTAGGCGAGGCCTACGACATCGAGGCCATGAAGTACGCGCAAGCCATGACCTGGCGCGCGATCGACATGCTGTCGGCATTGATCCGTCCCGGCATGCGCGAGTCCGAGGCTATTGCACTGGGCAAGCAGGTGCTCGCCGAGTTGGAGATGCAACGCATCTGGCATCCGCTGTTGGTGCGCTTTGGCAGCAACACCCTGAAGATGTTCAAGGAGCGCTCCGAGGGTGACCCGGTGCTGGGTGAAGACGATATTTTCTTCATCGACATGGGTGCGGTATGGCGCGGGCACGAGGGCGACGCCGGGGCAACCTTCACCACCGGTACGGATGCGCAAATGGTGGCCTGCGCCGCTGCCGCCAAAACGCTGTTCGACACGGTGCAACAGCGTTGGGCCAATGAGCGCGTCGCGGGGCAGGAACTCTATCGCTACGCCGAAGAGCAAGCCGAGGCCATGGGCTGGCGCTTGAACCTGAACATCAAGGGCCACCGTGTCAGCGATTTCCCGCATGCGATCTATCGGGGAGGCGACCTGGGGGATTTCGAGCGCTGCCCGAATGCCGGCCTGTGGATCCTTGAAATCCAGATTGCCCACCCCGAAAAGCCCTATGGGGCATTTTATGAGGACCTGCTGGCCTGACACGCAGAACACAGGTATGAGCGAGAGAACCTACCCTTATAAAGCCTGGCTGCTGACACGCAGCTTTCAGCCCCTGGAGATAGAGTTGGTCGCCAGGGGCTACATTGGCAGTGCGTACGATTGCACCGAAGCCGGTCGCAACTACCACATCGAGGACTTGTACCCCTCGAAAGAGGCCGTCATCGCTTACGGTGAAAGACGCTTGGCCGAACTTGCCGAAGAGCTGGCAAAACAGAACCTCAACCTGGAAAAACGGCGCTGTGAACTGCTGCGGCACAAGTGATCACCAAACGTACTGAACTGGCGTAATCAAGCGGCCTTCAGTTGGCGCGCACCTCGGCCCGGTGGGCGCGGAAGTGGTGCTGCTCGGTACGGCGGCGATGATGATCAACGTCGGCTAGCGCTTCTGAGCACAACAGGCCGCATCACAGGCCGCCGGCGGTGCTTTCCAACCATTCGGCCAACTGTTCGGGAGGCAGCGGGCGGGTGAACAGGTAGCCCTGCCCCACTTCGCAACCTTGAATCTGAAGCAGCGCACGTTGTGCTTCGTTCTCCACACCTTCGGCTACCACGGTGAGGTTCAAGCTCTCGCCAATACGAATCACTGCGCGGGTCAGGGCCTGTGCCGCAGTGTCGTGCTCCATGTCATGCACAAAGCTTTTGTCCAGCTTGAGGGTGCTCAACGGAATGCGCCGCAAGTAGCTCAAGCTGGAATAACCGGTGCCGAAATCGTCCATCGCCAATTCAATGCCCAGCGCATGCAATTCGTGCAGGTTGAGCATGATGCTCGGGTTGGGGTCGAGCATGACGCTTTCGGTAATTTCCAGGGTCAGGTCATGGGGCTGCAGTGCGTATTGCTTGAGCGTGTCGATGATCTGCCGTGGCAGGTCGCGGTTATGGAAGTTGGTCGCTGACAGGTTCACCGATACCCCCGGCACCGCCAAACCCTCGCTGCGCCATTGGGCCAGTTGCCGACAGCTTTGCGTGAGCGCCCAATCGCTTAGCGCGCCAATCAAGCCGGACTCTTCAGCCAGTGGAATAAAGCGGGTCGGCGACACATGGCCAAAGACCGGGTCATGCCAGCGTGCCAGCGCCTCAACGCCCAACAGGGCGCCCGTCTTCAGGTTCACCAACGGCTGGTAGTGCAGTTGCAGGCGCTGGCCCAGCAGGGCATTACGCAGCGCGATTTCGAGGGTGAGGCGTTCTTGAGCAAGCTGGTTCATGTCGTTGCTGAAGAAACTGAAGCGACCACGCCCGCGGGTTTTCGCCTGGTACATGGCAAGGTCGGCACAATGCAGCAGGGTTTCCATATCCTGACCGTCATCCGGGTACTGGCTGATGCCAATGCTGGCGGACGGCATCAGGGTAATACCACCGATGTCACAGGGCATGGAAATCAATGCCTGCAGGCGCTCTACGGTGTCCACAGCCTGGGCGGCGGTACAGGGGTTGAGGACGATGACGAACTCATCGCCCGACCAGCGCCCGATGATCTCGCTGTTGTAGGCGTCGCTGCGCAAGCGCTCGGCGATCAGGCACAGCAGGTCATCGCCTGCCGGATGACCGAAGGAATCGTTGACTTGCTTGAAGCGGTCAAGGTCGATGAACAGGACCGCCAGCGACTGCTGGTTGCGCTCGGCGCTGGCAATCGCCTGGTCGGCATTGGCCAGCAGCAGATTGCGGTTGGGCAACCCGGTGAGGCTGTCGTAGAACGCCAACTGACGGATCTTCAGGCGCGCGCTATCGCGCTCCAGGGCCAAGGCGCACAGGTGGGTACAGATCTGCACCAGACGCTTGTGAAACTCACTGGGGTCGCGCACCTCCCGATAATAGAAGGCGAAGGTACCAATCACCTGGCCTGCGCTGGTTTTGATCGGTGTCGACCAGCAGGCGCGCAATCCCAGGGGCAGTGGCAGGTGTTTATAGGGCGCCCAGAGCGGGTCGTTTTCAATATCACGCACGTGTACCGGCGAACCGATAAAGGCAGCCGTGCCACAGGAGCCTACGTCCGGGCCAATCACCACACCGTCCAGCGCGCGCGCGTAGCTCTGCGGCAGGCTTGGGCTGGCCAGCGGGCGCAACATGCAGTGCTCATCGACACGCAGAATCGAGGCAACCACCTCGGGCGCAATGCGCTCGACTTCGTTGCAGATCAGCGTCATCACTTCGGCCAGCGGTGCCTCACCCGCCATCGACTCCAGCGCCTTGCGCTGCAGCACTTCATGAATCTTGGCATCGGTGAGGTCGTTGACCACGCAGACGACGTGACTGAACGCACCGTGCCCATCAACAATAGGGTTGACCCGCAAGGCGCACAGCAGGGGCTGTTTATGCTTGCTGTAAAGCAGTTCTTCACTGCTGTAGGAGTTCCCGGTGTCCAGGTGTTCAAGCACCTCGCTCAACGGCGTGATCTGGGCCTGCAGGCTGTTGAACAGTTGCATGAGCGGCTTGCCGAGCAACTCCTGCGGCGTGTAGCCAAAAAGCCTGTGCACCGCGTCATTCGCAAACAGCACACAGCCCTTGTGATCCGCCAGCACCAGCGCATTGTGCGAATGCTCGGCAAACAGCGAGATCAGCCGTGTACGCTCGTGTTCAAGGTGCTCCTGCTCGACACGGGCAGTGACATCGGCCGCAAACTGGACCACTTTGGCCACTCGCCCATCAGCCGCGAAGACCGCTTTATAGGTTGCGGCCAACCACAGCTGGCGACCATCAGCACTCGTGTACGGGTACTGGCCGCTGATGGCCTGCCCGTTCCTGAGGCTGCCCCATAGCCGATCACACGCCGAGACATCGCTCAGGCTGCTGGCGTATAGCATTCGATGGTGAAGGCCGCAGAGTTGCGAAGGTGAATAGCCGAAGAGTTTCTGGTAGAGGCCGTTGGCAGCCAGCAGGATGCCGTCGGGTGAAAACTCGGCAATCGCCAGCGAGTCATCGAGGATGCTCAGCAGCGCCTTATGTTCCAACGTCGGGGGCAAGGGTTCGCTCGACAACAGGGACATGGCTGACCTTCTTTCCATAGAGCAACTAAACACTTGACCCGTCCGCTACCCATGGGGATAAGCGTGGCGTACAGAATTCTAACAAACTCAAAAACACCATCATATTGCCATCATCCTTTTGCCACTTATCAAAGTCAATAAATAGCAATGCCAAACAGCCCTTTTAACGCTGAACAGGCCACGCTGCGCGGGCACGGCACACCGTGAACTTCGCCCTGATAAAAGCCATTAAACGATTCAGTGAAGACGATATGTGCTGTCTTGAACAGGTATAACTACTGCATGCTGGAGTATGTTCCAGGGCCTGTAACTATACCTTGGAACATATATGACTGTTTGCAGATCCGTTTATGTATGCAGCACCGCTGATCTGCCAAGGTCAAGCACCATTATGGCCCAAGCAACGTGGCCAACTCATCTGCCCGCTCCTTGGTCATGCGCAGGGTACATGCGGCACCATTGAGTATGTCCATGGTGCCGCCGGTAAGGGTGTAGTACATCCCGCAGTTGGCATCACGGTATTTGATCCACGCACGCTGAGCATCACGCAATTTGCCTTGCTGGGCAGGTTCCAGCCCGGCCATGGCGGTTTTATAGCCTTGGTTCAAGCGAGCGTCCTGGCGCTTGATCTCGGCGCCACTGCATTCATTCATGGTGGAGGTAACACCGCCGGAGGCATCCATGCACTGGCTGTACGCCGCCGAGTAGCCGTCTTTCGCCAGCACCGCTTGCGTCGTTGTACACAGCAATAGCGCGGCGCAAAGGGTCGTTTTTTTCATGTTCTAGGTCCTTGGGAACGTCAACAGATCGACAGAAAGACGCAGCATGCAGACCGGGCAGCGCCAAGACAATGGGAAGCATTGCCCCCTTGGGTGGCCTATTTGCAGGCGCAACGGGCTGATGGCGCGAAACACCCGACTACACAGCCGTGCCTGATCGTGGCCGGTAGGGTGGTGGTTCAGTGCGGCACCTCGGCCAGCCGTTGAGGCACCATGCCGTCCTCGGCAGATACCGTCTGGCGCTCGATTTTTACCTGATGCAGCGGCCCGAGGTTGCCACTGGCCCAAAACACCGTGGCACTCAGTGCGATCAGAATCAGCCAGTCGAGCAGGCGCCAACGAGGTATTTCGACACCCTTTCGTCGCTGCCAACAATGCCAGCCCTGCCCTGCGGCAAACACTGTAAACGCGGCGAGCCAGAGGTAGTAGCCCCAACCAAACCCGGCCACACGGGCGAAATCATAGCTGTGGTTGTCCGGCACCCGGCTTATCCACAGGCAGGAAAGCGCCAGCCCCCAGGCCGCCAGGGCTATGACTAACGCCAACCACGGCCAGCGCCGTCGACACAGCAAGGCGAGGCCGAGCAACGGGTTGGCGAACCAGCCATAGAGCTCGAAAATAACGCCCCACCAGCCGGCAATCAGCAAATGCATCGCCGAAAACGCGCTGCCCGTATTCAGCTCAAGGGCATCGAAAAACAGGCTGCAAAGGAACAGCATCACGCTGATCGAGAGGTAACTTGGGCGCACTGTCATATCCATTTGACCGTTTCAAAAGTGCGCCACCCTAAGCGATCACGCCGCTCGACGCTTGTATTTTCGCCCTGTTACGCACAAAACCAGACAGCTCAGGCGGCTGAGGCGCCGTCGTCGTCCGGCCAGCTCGGCTCGTTGGCTTCCAGCGGTGGCAACCCATGGGCCGCCCGCGCCTTATCGCAGGACGGATTGGGCTGGCCATTGACCCAGGCTGCATCAAACTCACGGCAAGGCGTTGAGCGTTGCTCATACAGCGAGCAACTGACCGCCTTGCCCACTTCACCCTCAAGGCCGATGCAACGGCTGGGCTTACACCCTGTGCCCAGCATGGCAACACGGCTAGGGCTGATCTGCTCGACCAACTCGTCGGGCACCAGCCCGCCAGCCGAGCTGCATTCACCCCAGAAAAAAGACACACGGAAATACGCGCAGCAGGCACCGCAATTCAAACAAGGATTGTTTTCGGACATGATGGGGAACAGGGGGGAGGAATATCGTTATAGGGAGAAACCCGAGCAATATTCTATGCTTCGCCCAGTATTTGAACAGTGGGCGCAAAAATTAAATTCGCGTTCCCGACAGACTGCTACTGCCCGGCCAAGGAGGCCTTTGATGTCGTTGACTCACCGCCCTGTTGTCGCTACTGACCTCGCCTTGCTCTGCACCTTCCCGCAAGGCCCGGAAGAACTCTACTTCATGTTCCCGAAAGCCTCGTTTCCATTGACCGAGGCACAGTTGCAAGCCTCCATTGATCAGCGCGCCAACTCAACGGTGGTCGAGCTGAATGGGCGGGTTGTCGGCTTCGCCAACTTCTATGAATGGGAGCGAGGTGGGCGCTGTTCGATTGGCAATGTGATTGTCGACCCGGCAGCCCGGGGCCAGGGTGTAGCCCGTTACCTGATCGAACAAATGATCGCGATGGCACGGGAGCACTACCAGGCCAAGGACGTGGAATTGTCCTGCTTCAACCAGAACACCGCCGGCCTGTTGTTGTACCCACAGTTGGGCTTTGTGCCCTACGGAATCGAAGAGCGCAGCAATCAGCGCGGCGAGCGGGTGGCGTTGGTGCAGATGCGCCTGCAGAGGGCTTGAGCATCACAGGCAAGCCTGCCCCAACCGTTGTGGGTGCAGGCTTGCCTGCGATCTTAATCGCGGGCGGGCTTGGTCGCTTTCGGCAGTTCCAGGCCGTCTGCGCGGAACATCTGGCGAATACCCCGCAGTGCCTGGCGGATACGGTCCTGGTTCTCGATCAGGGCGAAACGCACGTGATCGTCGCCGTAATCACCAAACCCGATGCCTGGCGATACGCAGACCTTGGCCTCGGCCAGCATTTTCTTGGCGAACTCCAGCGACCCCAGGTGCGCATACGGCTCGGGGATTTTTGCCCAGACGTACATCGAGGCCTTGGGGTTTTCAACCATCCAGCCGATCTCGTGCAGGCCTTTGACCAGCACGTTGCGCCGCTGCCGGTATTGCTCGGCGATGTCGCGCACGCACTGCTGATCGCCTTCCAGAGCGGCAATCGCCGCGACCTGCAGCGGTGTGAAGGTGCCGTAGTCGTGGTAGCTCTTGATCCGCGCCAGGGCATTGACCAGCTCCGGGTTACCAACCATGAAGCCGATCCGCCAGCCCGCCATGTTGTAGCTCTTGGACAAGGTGAAGAACTCCACCGCAATGTCCTTGGCGCCCGGCACCTGCATGATCGACGGGGCTTTCCAGCCGTCGTAGACGATGTCGGCGTAGGCCAGGTCGTGAACCACCAGCACGTCGTACTGTTTGGCCAGTGCCACCACGCGCTCGAAGAAGTCCAGCTCTACGCACTGCGCGGTCGGGTTGGACGGGAAGCCGAGAATCATCATCTTCGGTTTGGGGATCGACTCGCGAATCGCCCGCTCCAGCTCATTGAAGAAGTCCACCCCCGGCACCAGCGGTACGGAACGCACCTGGGCACCTGCGATCACGGCACCGTAGATATGGATCGGGTAACTGGGGTTGGGCACCAACACTGTGTCGCCATGGTCGAGGGTGGCAAGCATCAAGTGCGCCAGGCCTTCCTTGGAGCCAATGGTCACGATGGCTTCGCTTTCAGGGTCGATGTCGACCTCGTAGCGCTCTTTGTACCAACGCGAGATGGCGCGGCGCAGGCGTGGAATGCCGCGGGATGTCGAATAGCCGTGGGTGTCTTCACGCTGGGCAACCTGCACCAGTTTCTCGACGATGTGCGGTGGCGTAGCCCCATCGGGGTTGCCCATGCTCAGGTCGATGATGTCCTCGCCACGACGGCGTGCAGCCATCTTGAGTTCGGCGGTGATGTTGAAGACGTAAGGGGGGAGACGATCAATGCGCGCAAAGCGGCGCGGCGAACCTTGGTCAGCCATGGCTTCCTCGAAGACGTAAGCGCCCGGAACCGTCCGAGCGACGTTGGCCACTGCGGTGGCCGAGGCAAACAATAGAGCGCCAAGGTCACCGCTGTCCAGAGCTACCGAAGAAAATTGAGCAACTTAGCAGATGTCTTTGTAGGCCCCGTCATGCCACTCCAGCGGCGTGGCCAAGCCGGATTTGGGGCTCAGGTGGCTACCCTGGATCGAAGAAAACGGCACACCGTTACTGCCCAGGCTCACCGCTCGCTCGTTTTTATCCGATTCGGTGATGAGGGTATAAGAGTGCTTGCGCATGGCCTGATAGCGCGGGTCGTGGTCGTTCAAGGCCTTGTGATGCACCTTCAACTGCCCTTCATTCAACTGCAAACGCTTGCTCAACGAGGTGCCCCAACGGGTCAGGCAGGTTTCCGCGAAATGCCGCACGATCAACCCCGGCTCGGCCAACGCCTTGTCCCCCGAGGCACCGTCGGCAGCGGCATTGCCCACCAGGGTAGCGTGTCGGCCCGGCATCGGGTACACGCATGTACGGGTGCTGCTGGCGGTCTGCGGAATGACACAGGCGAAGCCTTTGGAGCGCTCGTCGCGTGCGTAGAACGCTACATACTCCTTCACGTTCGCTGCCAGTTTTACCCGGTTATCCTGGAAATTGAGCAAGCCAGGTACCGGGTCGATTGCAAAGATATTCACCGGTATGTGCTTGAGCGCTGCGTCGTTGGCCATGGCGTTGGCCAGCATATGGCAACTGATGCCACCACGGCTCCAGCCAACCATGTTCACTTGGGTAGGTATGACGCCGTTCTTGCGGAAAGTCTTGATGATCTGTTCCTGCAACTGCTGTGGTGTAACGTCACGCTTACCATAGCTATAGCGACGCCAGAACCAGGAACCACTGGCCTCAAGGTCCTTGATCGGAACACCGGCGGCTTTCAGCTGGTTGTACTCCTGCTCGGTCAAATCCTGACGCTGCCAATCGCAGCGGCCTTTGATGATCTGCAGTGCATGACCTACGTTTTCATCCCAACCTCTGCCAAACAAGGTGCCGGTCATGCCGTATGCCTTGTTTTCGACAAACATTTCATCCGCCTGCAGGTTGCCGCTTCCTGGGCCATCAATGATGACCCAATCAGCAAACTCCCGGCCCTGCGTGTTAGAGGCCAGCGTCGACACCAACTCGCCATCCCAGAAGTTGGGGTGAAGGTCGTCAAAACGATGGGAACCGGTACCACAAAAATACACTGTCAAAATGCTCATGCTGCCAACTCGATCTGATTGAAGATGGCAGCAGACTAAACGCAGCGAAAAAACGCAGGCATACGGAAACGCGCCCAAAAAAAACCCCGGCATTGAGCCGGGGCTTTTCATGAAGCAGGCGACTGTCAGTGCGCGTAAGTCAGCAACAACTCGGTCGGCACTTTGGTGTCCAGCGACATCATCACGCTCAGGGCGGTAATGGTGAAGATCGAGAACACGAACAGCTTGCGTGCCCAGAGGCGATCATCTACTGCCTTGTAGCCGGTCCAGGCCATGTACAACCAGTACATGCCCATGGCCGCTGCTACCGCCATGTAGCTCATGCCGGCGTAACCGCCGATGGTGAGCATCAGGGTGGCAAGCAGGAACGCGATGATGTACAGCAGGATGTGCTTCTTGGCGACCCCAATGCCGCGCTTTACCGGCAATACCGGAATCGACGCTGCGAGGTAGTCGTTGAAGCGGAAGATCGCAATCGCATAGGAATGCGGCATCTGCCACAGGCTGAACATCACCAGCAGGGTCAGCGCAGCCAGGTCGAAGCTGTTGCTCACGGCGCAGTAACCGATCACCGGAGGCATGGCACCGGACAGGCTGCCAACCAGGGTGCCGTGCACCGATTTACGCTTCAGGTACAGGCTGTAGAAGCCGACGTAGATGACGAAGCCGATCAGGGCAAACAGCGCCGCCAGCGGGTTGGCCTTGACGTACAGCAGGCCAAAGCCGGCCACCCCGAGCAGGGTGGCGTAGACCAGCGCCAGTTTCAGCGAGATCAGGCCCTGAACCATGGCGCGGTTCTTGGTACGTTCCATCTTCAGGTCGATGTCACGGTCGATGCAGTTGTTGAACACGCAACCGGACGCCACCACCAACGAAGTACCAATAACCGTCGCCAGGAACAGTGCGAAGTCGACATGCCCTTGCGCGGCAAGGAAGAAACCGCCTGCCACAGAAAGCACGTTACCGAAAATGATCCCCGGTTTGGTGATTTGGATAAAGTGCTTAAAGGACATGCTGTCTACCTCACTTCGCCATCATGCTGGTGTGGATGCTGAACATGATCCACAGGGACAGACCGACCAGCAGCACGATAACCAGCCCTGTGAACAGGAAGGCACTGACGTTCCAGCGCTGCTCACGCGAGCTGTCCAGGTGCAGGAAGTAGAACAGATGGACGACTACCTGGATCACTGCGAAGGCCACCACGATCAGGATGGTCATGTCTTTTGGCAGGCTTGGGTACATCACCAGACCAAATGGAATGACCGTCAGGATGACCGACAGGATGAAACCGATCGCGTACGACTTGTAGCTGCCGTGGCTGGCGTCGTGACTATGGTGAGCGTTAGCCATTTACAGAACCCCCAGCAGGTAGACAACGGTGAACACGCAGATCCAGACCACGTCCAGGAAGTGCCAGAACAGGCTCAGGCAGCTCATGCGGGTCTTGTTGGTCGCGGTGATACCCTTCTTGTTGATCTGGTACATCATTACAGCCATCCAGATCAGGCCGCCGGTCACGTGCAGACCGTGAGTACCCACCAGTGCAAAGAAGCCCGACAGGAAGCCACTGCGCTGAGGACCGAAGCCCTCAGAGATCAGCAGGTGGAACTCGTTGACTTCCATCACGATGAAGCCAAGGCCCAACAGGAAGGTGATGGCCAACCAGGCCAGCACACCATTCTTGTTGCCCTTGTACATCGCCAGCATCGCGAAACCGAAGGTGATACTGGAGAACAGCAGCAGCGCGGTTTCAGCCAGTACGTAGTTCAGTTCAAAGATGTCATGACCCGACGGACCACCGGCGAAGTTATTCGACAGTACCCCGAAGGCCGCGAAGATCGACGCAAACAGGATGCAGTCGGTCATCAGGTAGAGCCAGAAACCGAATACGGTCATCGGGCCCGAGTCGTGGTGTTCTTCGTGCCCATGGTCGTGACCATGAGCAGCATCAGCATTCAATACATGACTGGACATTGATTAAACCCGTTCAAACGATTCGACACGTGCGCCATGCACTGGGGAGCCGGTTGCCAGGCCCAAGGCCTTCAAACGCTCACCCTCGATGCGGGCGACTTCCTCTGCAGGAACCATGTAGCCCTGGTCGTCACGTGCAGCGTGAGCAACGAAGACAGCAATGGTGCCAACCAGGCTGGCGACAACCAGCCACCAGATGTGCCAGATCATGGCGAAACCGAACACAGTGATCAGTGCACCCATCCACACGCCAGTGGCGGTGTTGTTCGGCATGTGGATCGCGCTGTACTTGGCAGGAGCCTTGTAAGCAGAGCCATCACGCTTGGCTTCGGTGAATGCATCCAGGCCGGCATTAACTGGCAGGGTGGCGAAGTTGTAGAACGGTGGTGGCGACGAAGTCGACCATTCCAGGGTGTGGCCGTTCCACGGGTCACCGGTGACGTCCATGTTCTGCTTGCGATCACGGATCGAAACGTACAGCTGGATCAGCTGGCAGGCGATACCGAACAGGATCAGCACCGCACCGACCACGGCAACGTACAGGTACGGTTCCCAGGCAGGGTTGGTCGAGCTGTTCAGACGACGGGTCATACCCATGAAGCCCAGCGCGTACAGTGGCATGAAGGCCACGTAGAAGCCGGAGATCCAGAACCAGAAGGCCGCTTTGCCCCACTTCTCGTTCAGGGTGAAACCGAAGGCTTTCGGGAACCAGAAGGCGAAACCGGCGATGTAGCCGAATACCGCGCCACCGATGATCACGTTGTGGAAGTGAGCAATCACGAACAGGCTGTTGTGCAGAACGAAGTCAGCACCTGGAACCGCCAGCAGAACGCCGGTCATACCACCGATGGAGAAGGTGATCATGAAGCCCAGGGTCCAGCATACTGGCGCGGTGAAGCGCAGACGGCCCTGGTAGATGGTGAACAGCCAGTTGAACAGTTTCACACCGGTCGGGATCGAAATCAGCATCGTCGCCAGACCGAAGAAGGTGTTGACGCTAGCGCCCGAACCCATGGTGAAGAAGTGGTGCAGCCAAACGCCGAAGCCCAGTACCGAGATCGCGCCGCTGGCGTAGATCATCGACTTGTGGCCGAACAGACGCTTGCCGGTGAAGGTCGAAATGACTTCCGAGAACACGCCGAACGCCGGCAGGATCAGGATGTACACCTCAGGGTGACCCCACGCCCAGAACAGGTTGACGTACATCATCGGGTTCCCACCAAGCTCGTTGGTGAAAATGTGGAAGTCCAGATAACGGTCAACAGTCAGCAGTGCGAGTGTAGCGGTCAGGATCGGGAACGATGCAACGATCAGGATGTTGGCCCAGGTGCAG
Organism: Pseudomonas sp. TE3910; assembly: GCF_056279025.1. Lineage (NCBI taxonomy): Bacteria > Pseudomonadati > Pseudomonadota > Gammaproteobacteria > Pseudomonadales > Pseudomonadaceae > Pseudomonas > Pseudomonas sp. TE3910. Next base: position 4,259,504 of record NZ_JBWBQN010000001.1, on the reverse strand, counting down.
GTCCAGGTGAAGATCGGCATGTCCATCAGCTTCATGCCAGGCGCGCGCATTTTCAGCACGGTGGCAAGGAAGTTGACGCCCGTTAGCGTTGTCCCCAATCCGGATATCTGTAGCGCCCAGATGTAGTAGTCCACACCGACACCAGGGCTGTACTGAATCCCGGCCAGCGGCGGATAGGCAACCCAGCCGGTCTTGGCGAATTCACCAACGCCCAGGGAGATGTTGACCAGCGCAACGCCGGACACCAGCAGCCAGAAGCTCAGGGAGTTCAGGAACGGGAAGGCCACGTCACGCGCACCGATCTGCAGCGGCAGAACGATGTTCATCAAGCCGGTGAAGAATGGCATCGCCATGAAAATGATCATGATCACACCGTGAGCGGTGAAGATCTGGTCATAGTGTTCGGGCGGCAGGTAGCCCTCGCCGCCGCCAGTGGCCATGGCCAACTGGGTACGCATCATGATGGCGTCGGCAAAGCCGCGCAGCAGCATGACCATCGCGACGATGATGTACATCACCCCGATTTTCTTGTGGTCGACCGAAGTCAGCCACTCAGTCCACAGGTAGGTCCACTTGCGGAAATAGGTGATAGCACCGATCAGCGCGATACCGCCGAGCGCGATCATGGCAAGGGTCACCATGACTATCGGCTCGTGATACGGTATCGCATCCAGACTTAGTTTACCGAACATCTCTTACTCCTCTGCCCCAGCAGCTGAATGCATACTCGTGTCCACCTCTTGCACAGCGGCTACTTCCTTGCTGGCTTCCTTCTCGTGGTGCACAGGCTTGCCACGTTTCATGCCTTCGTACTTGTCGACGATGGTCTGGAAGAAGTCAGCCGGTGCAGCGCCGTACAGCGCAACCGGATTGTTTTCGCTTGGTTTGGCCAGAGCCTCGTACTCAGCTGCTTCCAGCTGCTTAGGCGACTGCTTGACTTCGTTTACCCAGGCGTCGAAATCAGCCTGAGAGGTGGCAATTGCCTTGAACTTCATACCGGTGAAACCCGCACCGCTGTAGTTGGCGGAGATACCGTCGAACTCACCCTTCTCGTTGGCGATCAGGTGCAGCTTGGTGGTCATACCGGCCATGGCGTAGATCTGACCGCCCAGGCCCGGGATGAAGAACGAGTTCATGACCGCATCGGAGGTCACGCGGAAGTTAACCGGGGTGTTGGCCGGGAAGACGATCTTGTTGACCGTGGCAATGCCTTGTTCCGGGTAGATGAACAGCCATTTCCAGTCCAGCGCGACCACGTCGATCTGTACCGGCTTAACCTCGGAGTCCAGAGGGCGATACGGATCCAGTGAGTGGGTGGTCTTGTAGGTGACATAGCCCAGCGCAATGATGATCAGTACCGGGATGGTCCAGACCGCCACTTCGATCTTGGTCGAGTGCGACCAGTCAGGCGTGTAGTTGGCCGCCTTGTTGGAAGCACGGTACTTCCAGGCGAATGCGATGGTCATCAGGATGACCGGAATCACCACCAACAGCATCAGGCCGGTAGCGATCAGGATAAGGTTCTTTTGCTCAATGCCGACCTGACCCTTAGGGTCGAGCAGGGTCCAATTGCACCCACTGAGAAAAAGCATGCCTAAAAAGGGCAGAATGCCAAACAGTCTGGGGTAACGCTTTTTACTCATTTCACGACCTCTAGAGCAGCTTGCTTCAATGCAATTTGTGTTTTGGTCGCCAACACTTCGTCCTGCCAAGCGTTAGCATTTACGGGATCGAATAGGGTTATGCATGGAGGAGCACTGTGGCGACTCAGCAAAACCTTATATAACGACGGTTATTATTTTGACTTCGTAGGCAACGGGCCTGTCTTCAGACCAAGTCCATTTGGTGCGGGAAATCACGGAGGGGGGTCAGCCCGGCATCGCCGCTGGCGATGCTCGACAGAGTCAGCGAAAAGAGCCTTAGCTCCTTTAATCCTGCGACTCGCAAGCGGTGCCGAACGGAAATTGGGGGCGATTGTAGATATGTAACCTGGCATTGACTATGACTTATTGCGCAACAGTCCTTTACAGAATCTGTAACAATAAATCGTTCAAAATCAATTTTGCGACAGTTTGTCGCACCCCTGCCGGTACGTCTGAAAGGCCCGTACTACAAGGGCTGCGACTTGATCCAGATCAATGCTGCTGCGACATTCAAGGCGTACCGGATGTCGCAGCACGCTTGCCCGAGGCGTGACTTTTGTCTAAGGCTGGCGACGGTTGCGGTAGATGCCCAGCGGCACCAGAACAGCCGTCAGTGAAAAGGCCAGCAACGCCCATTGCGCCAGCGACAAACCCAGTACCGGCGGGTAGGGCGTGGAGCAAAAGCCATCGACCTGGAACACCAGCGGCAGAACCGAAGCCAGCGGCAACCCGTCGACGATCGGTTGCAGGGTGTCGATCCCACAACTGACGGCCGGGTTAGCCAGAATATAGACATGGTTGCCCGCAGCGGCGATGCCGCCTATGGCGCTTAGTACTACCAGTATCTCGAAGACCGTCAGGCTGCGCTTACCGGGCATGGCCGCACCGATGAAGGCAAACAGGGCAATCAGCAGCAACGCGTAGCGCTGCAGGATACACAGCGGGCACGGGGCCTCACCTAGGACGATCTGCATATACAGTGCGCCGCCGATCAACGCCAGGCAGATTATCCCCAGCAGAACCAGAAAGCGCCGCTCTCGATTCAGGCGCTGTACGTGTTCATTCATTGCCGTTCCCTTTAATAGATAAATGACTCCGCTGGCGGCACACCGCCACAAGAAAGTCTACACGCTGGCTCTGGCCTTTGAATGTGCAAAATTCGCGCCCCGCTCCGGCCATCGCGGCTCGACCGATCGCCGACCGTTACCTCGGGGCAACGGACCGTATCGGAAAGGAGGCATGCGTGATAGACATCAGGCAGTGAAGGATAAGCCGATTAATGCAGGATTAACCTCTAAAGGTTTTTACACATCGGGCTTTTTACCGCTGCGGTGCAGCGTATTGAACCGCCAGCAAGGCCGGCTCCAGGCAGGAGCCGGCTTTGCTGGGGATTGTGAAGGGTTATTCCAGCGCTGCAGCCGGCCCGAAGAACTCATAACGGCTCTGCTGCTCCGGCACACCCAGGCCTTTCAGGTGACGCTTGACGGTCGCCATGAAACCCTTGGGCCCGAGGAAGTAGGCATCCAGGTCACGCTCAGCCGGCAGCCACTGATCCAACTGGTCGAGGGTCAACAGCCCCACGGCATCGGCAGCCGGGCTGGCACCATCGTCTTCGGCGTAGCAGTAGAAGCGCTTGAACTGCGGATGCGTCGCCGCAAGGTCATCGATCCAGCCACGGAAGGCATGCACAGCACCGTTACGGGCGCAGTGGATAAAGTGAATCAAGCGGCCCGTGGACAGCGCAGCCTCCACCATCGCCAGCGTCGGCGTGATGCCTACGCCACCACTGATCAGCACCAGCGGCTTGTCGCTGGCGGCCAAGGTGAACTCGCCCGACGGTGGGAACAGGTTCAGGGTATCGCCCACCTGCAGTTGCTCGTGCAGGTAGTTGGAGACTTTACCTCCCTCCTCACGCTTGACACTGATGCGGTACTGGCCGCCCTTGCTCAATGCCGACAGCGAGTAGTTGCGACGATGCTCTTCGCCATCGATGAACAACTGCAGGCCGATGTATTGACCCGGCTCTGCCGCCAGAATCGCACCGCCATCTTCAGGCGCGAAGTAGAAGGAAACGATCTCGCTGCTCTCCTCCACCCGCGCGGCCAGCTTGAACACCCGCGCACCACGCCAGCCACCGACGGCTTCGGCTTTCTGGTCGTAAACCTGGGCTTCGGCACCGATCAGGATGTCGGCCAGTTGTTGATAGGCTGCACCCCAGGCGGCAATGACTTCAGGGGTGGCAATTTCACTGCCCAACACTTCTTCAATGGCGCGCAGCAGGCAGCTACCGACGATCGGGTAGTGCTCTGGCAGGATCTGCAAGGCCACATGCTTATTGATAATCTGCCCGACCCAGGCCACCCAATTGCTCGAGCTGGTCGATGTGCCGCGCATACATCAGTACGCCATTGGCCAATGCACGTGGCTGGTCACCGCTGGCTTGGTGAGCCTGGTTGAACAGCGGGCGCACCTCGGGGTACTCGCTGAGCATGAGCTTGTAGAAGTGCGTGGTCAGTGCTTCACCACCGCTTTCCAGCAGCGGCACGGTTGCTTTGATGATTGCACGGTCTTGGGCATTGAGCATAAGGGTACTCCTGAGCCTATGGCTTCTGTAAAAACTGCCATGAGTAATTCAGGAACCGTGCCAAGTTTAAAATTCAATAAAATCAATAACTTAAAAAATATAGAGTCATTATGACCCCATCTGTTTTATAGTCATTTCGACCAACAGGAGTCATTATGACCGCAAAGCCCCTGCTCACCGCCCTGCTGCCACTGGTTAGCGACCTGTCCCGCGAGCTGCCGGAACGCGAACGCTATCGACGCCTGCTGGAGGCCATGCGAACCCTGTTGCCATGCGACGCTGCGGCCTTGCTGAAACGTGAGGGCGAATGGCTCGTGCCATTGGCGGTCGACGGTTTGAGTACCGACACCCTGGGGCGGCGCTTCAAAATCAGCGAGCACCCGCGTTTTCAGGTGTTGCTAAGCCGTCACGAACCCACACGCTTTGCCAGCGACAGCGACCTGCCCGACCCTTATGACGGCCTGGTCGAAGGCCTGCACCAGCACCTTGAAGTACACGACTGCATGGGCTGTCCGCTGTTCGTTGATGAACAGCCTTGGGGGCTGATTACCCTGGACGCACTCGCCCCGGAACGCTTTCAGCAGATCGAGCTTGATGCCCTGCAAGCCTTCGCCAGCCTGGCCGCCGCAACGGTCAAGGTGGCCGAACGGATCGAGCGCCTGGCCCTGCGCATAGAGGACGAACACCAACGAGCCGAACTCTACCGCGAGGCCAGTGGTTTTCAGGAGCGGGAGTTGATCGGCCAGAGCAAGCCGCACAAACGTCTGCTTGAAGAGATCGCCTTGGTAGGCGGCAGCGACCTGACTGTGTTGATCACCGGCGAAACCGGGGTCGGCAAAGAGTTAGTGGCCCAGGCCATTCATGCAGCCTCGTCACGCGCCGACAAGCCGCTGATCAGCCTGAACTGCGCCGCCCTGCCCGACACCCTGGTGGAAAGCGAACTGTTCGGCCATGTACGTGGGGCCTTTACCGGCGCAGTGGGTGAACGCCGCGGCAAGTTCGAGCTGGCCAACGGCGGCACGCTGTTTCTCGATGAGGTCGGCGAGCTGTCCCTACAGGTGCAAGCCAAATTGTTGCGCGTGCTGCAAAGCGGCCAGTTGCAACGGCTGGGTTCGGATCAGGATCATCGGGTGGATGTGCGCCTGATTGCCGCCACCAACCGCGACCTCTCCGAAGAGGTGCGCGCCGGTCGCTACCGCGCCGACTTCTATCATCGCCTGAGCGTCTACCCACTGCAGGTGCCGCCGCTGCGCGAGCGTGGGCGCGATGTGCTGCTGATCAGTGGCTACTTCCTTGAACAGAACCGCTCCCGCATGGGCCTGAACAGCCTGCGCCTGACCCCCGACGCACAAGCCGCACTGCTGGCCTATAACTGGCCAGGCAATGTCCGCGAGCTGGAGCACTTGATTGGCCGCTCGGCACTCAAAGCCCTTGGACAACACCCGGAACGACCGAAAATTCTCAGCCTGAGCGCCAGCGACCTCGACTTGCCGGCACCCCACAGTGAGTCAGCATCGGTCAGCAACAATGCAAGCCCTGCCAATGCGACGGTGGTCGGCGACCTGCGCCTGGCGCTAGACACCTACCAGCGCGACCTGATCAAAGCCAGCCTGGAACGCCATCAACACAACTGGGCGAGTGCCGCACGCGAGCTGGGCCTGGATCGGGCCAACCTCAATCGCCTGGCCAAGCGCCTCGGTCTACGCTGACGTATTAAAGCCAGCCGATGCCGGGCCGATAACCCGACATCTCACCCTGTTCTTAAACCTTGAAGGTGCCTATGGTCTCGCAAAAAGCCCGTGCGGACTCGCTGTCGCTGCTGTTGTTCACCCTGCGCAGCGGCAAGCTGATGGCCATCAACCTGCTCAAGGTCAGCGAGATTATCGCCTGCCCGCCGCTGACCCGGTTGCCTGAGTCCCACCCTCATGTCAAAGGCGTCGCCACCTTGCGCGGCAACTCGCTGTCGGTGATCGACCTGTCCCGCGCCATCGGCGAGCGCCCCTTGCTCGACCCGGACGGGGGCTGCCTGATCGTTACGGATATCAGCCGTTCAAAACAGGGCCTGCACGTACAAGCCGTAAGCAAGATCGTTCACTGCCTGAGTACCGACATTCGCCCGCCACCCTTCGCCTCGGGCGGCAAGTCGTTCATTACCGGGGTAACCCAGGTCGACGGTACGCTGGTGCAAGTGCTGGACATCGAAAAAGTGATTCACGGCATTACCCCTGCGCCTCACGATCACACCCATATCGAGCTGGCTCCAGAAGACGCTGCGGTGCTTGGCGCTGCCAATATTCTGGTGGTCGACGACAGCCAGGTGGCCCTGCAGCAGTCGGTACACACCTTGCGCAACCTGGGTATCGAGTGCCACACCGCCCGCAGCGCCAAGGAAGCCATCGACAAACTGCTGGAGCTGCAAGGCACTGATCAGGAGATCAATGTAGTGGTCTCGGACATCGAGATGTCCGAAATGGATGGCTACGCCTTTACCCGCACCCTGCGCGAAACGCCGGACTTCCAGCACCTCTACGTGCTCCTGCACACCTCGCTGGACAGCGCCATGAACAGCGAGAAAGCCAAGGCCGCCGGAGCCAATGCCGTACTGACCAAGTTTTCCTCTCCGGAGCTGACCGACTGCCTGATCCATGCTGCGCGTACGGTGGCCGACTTCGGCCAGTGAAGGCATTGTGCTCACTTGTCGGGCAGTCGGTCTGAGGCATAATCGCAAGCAACCGTCACTGCCCACGAGGCGCGCACCATGAGAAACGCCGTAATGACCCTGTGCCTGTTGGCCTTGCCTCTCACCCAGGCGAGCGCCTCCAGCGATGCAGCCTGGGCCGACGCGCAACACCAGGCATTGGCCACCTGCGTAGCCGCCAGCCAACTCACCGCAGTCAAGCCGCTCAAGCAGAGTGCCTTGTTCGATGACAGCGTGGGTTACACGGCGATCCTCTTGCAGGGGCACTACAAGCCTGCGCACATGAAGAACAAGGCCGGTACCGAGCTGTGCCTGTACCACCGTGAAACCCGTACTGCCCACGTGACCGAGTGGGATGCCGTCACACCCGTCCGCTAAGAAGAAGCCCACTACCGTGTCTCTTTCCACCCCGTTCAATTGCGTTGGCTGCGGCAAATGCTGTACCGATCATCATGTGCCCCTGACCCTGGCCGAAGCCGGGCGCTGGAGCGCATCCGGCGGCCAACTGATTGTCTTGCTCGAAGCGTTTTTCGAGCAAGGCCCAGGGCTGCCCGACGGCCAGCGCGAGCATGCCTTGCGCCGCAGTTTTCCGGTGGCGTGCGGCGCGAGCCAGATCCACCTGGCGGTGACCTTTGCGGCGTATAACGTCGGCCCCTGCCGCAACCTGGATGCGGATTACCGCTGCCGCATCTACACGGAACGGCCACTGGTGTGCCGCATCTACCCAATGGAAATAAACCCGCACATTCCGCTGCGCCCCGAGGCCAAGGATTGCCCACCCGAAGCCTGGCAGGATGGGCCGCTGTTGATTCACCGCGACCAGCTCCAGGACCCGGAACTGGCAGCACTGATCGAGCAATCGCGTCAGGCTGACCGCGAAGATATCCGTGCCAAAGTTGCGATCTGCCAACACCTGGGCATTGATGTCAGCGCGGTCAAGGGCAACGGTTTCACCGCTTACCTGCCCACCGTCGAGGCCATGGCGAGTGCGATCCGTGACGTCGAGGCCTCTGCCGATACCGGCAGCGCTTGGCGCCTGCACGTGACCGATCCGCTATTGGCCGAGCAATTGCAAACGCTGGGTGCGCAGGTCACCAGCGAACCGGCGACCTACTACAGTTTCATTCCACTTCAGGCCGGTTAACTGCGGCGGCGCCAGAATTCGTCAGCCAGTTGCCGCAAGCCCTCGGCCAGTTCGGCAACATTGCTGGAGTTCAGGTGGCCGCGCTGCCCGGCACTGACCGTGACTTCGCTGGCTTGGCGAATGCTGGTGATGTTGCGGTTGATGTCTTCACTGACACTGCTTTGCTCTTCGACCGCCGCCGCAATCTGCAGGCTCATTTCATTGATCTGGGTAACCCGCTGACTGATGCCATCAAGCGCACTGGCAGCACGCTGTGCCTGCTCAACGCTATTGCCGACATAGGTACTGCTCTGTTGCATCGCCAGCACGGCATTGCGCGCACCGCTTTGCAACACGCCGATCATGCGTTGAATTTCCTGAGTCGATTGGGCGGTGCGCTTCGCCAGACCGCGCACTTCGTCAGCCACCACGGCAAAGCCGCGCCCCTGGTCCCCTGCCCGAGCCGCTTCGATGGCGGCGTTCAAGGCCAGCAGGTTGGTCTGCTCGGCAATGCTGCGAATGACATCCAGCACACTGGAAATCTCACTGCTGTGGCTCTCCAGGTTGTGGATAACTTGCGTGGCAACCTCCAGCTCACGGGCCAACTGCAAAATCGCGTTCTGGCTCTGATCAACGAGCTGCTGCCCGCTCTGGGTTTCATCTTCAGCCTGGTCCGCCGCCTGTGAGGCCTGCTGAGCACTGCTGGCGACCTGAGCCACACTGGCCGCCATCTGGTGGATGGCAGTAGCCACCTGATCCGTTTCACTTTGCTGGCCCAGCGTACTGTTGTGACTGCTGTGCAAGTGGCTGGCCAGCTCAGCCGCTTCCACCGCCAAGCGCTTGGACGTGTCGCCAATGCGCCCAACCACAGCGCCCACCTGAGACTCCAGCATCAGCATGGCAAACTCGATTTGCCCGACACCATCCCGGCGACCGGTATACAGCTGCTGGCTCAACGGGTTGTCCGCAACCGCCTTGGCACGGCGTCGCAAGCGTTCAAAGGGACGTAACAGGGGAAATACCACGGCGGCACTCAGTGCAGAGCTCAGCGCCAGGGTCAGTATATTCGACAGTGGCAGCAGCCAGTGCGCGGCCATTGCCACGGCAAATGCCAGGCTCATGCCGCCCCATAACTGCCACTCCAGCCTCGGCACAGGCAGACGCTGCAACCAACTGGTACGACCACTGCGCAACTGGGCATACATCCGCTCGGCGGCCTCGACGTGCGCAGCTGCCGGTTTGGTGCGTACCGACTGGTACTCAACCGTCTGCCCCTGGCTGGTGATCGGTGTCACAAATGCACTGACCCAGTAATGATCGCCATTCTTGCAACGATTCTTCACCAGCCCCATCCACGAACGCCCGCGCTTGAGCGTCTGCCACATCTGCTCGAAGGCCAACGGCGGCATGTCCGGGTGGCGCACGAGGTTATGGTGCTGCCCTATAAGCTCTTCACGACTAAAACCGCTGATGCTGACAAAGTCATCATTGGCGTAGGTAATCGCGCTGGTAAGGTCAGTGGTAGAGAGGATGTTGGCATCGCCGGGATAATCCATATTGCGGCCAGTCACAGGCAGATTGCTCTTCATTGTGGGCGCTCATTATTGTTGGCAGAAAATCGGCAGGGCGTTCGACTCTAAGGTGTTTTTTTTCTGAAACATTGACTTGGAGCAGGATATTGGCAAATGGCCATACTCGCGTTGTCAGCCGAAAGATGCTCACAGACTGATCAGTCACATCGCCCAGGACAGACACGCGCCTCCGCCATTTTTACCGAAAATGCAACAGTTCTTATCCGAATACTCTCTGTTTCATTCGAACATTTCCGACTAATTTATGTACACCTAACTAGCACTTGCTCTGCAAGAAGGTTTGTCGAAATGTCCAACAGTATGGGTATTGCCAGCGTTTTTGTTCTGTCTTCTTTGTTGTTGTCGCCGGTCGTAATGGCCGAAGAGTCGCAAGCGTTCGTGGCTCAGAATGCCGCCCGCGCCGCCGCACTCGACAACGCTCGCCACGCGATTGCAGAACAGGGTAAAGACCGCTTGGAAACCCAGAAAAACGCAGCGTCCAAGGTTTCGGCGAGTGACCGTAGCGACAGCTGACAGGCGCCCAGCGCCCCCTCTGCTCTCCCCCCGAAAACCGCACCGGTGATGCATTCACCGGTGCGGTTTTCGTCTAAAGCCGCTGCTGATCAGCGGCTTTTTTTGGCGCGGTAAAAAGTGCCTGAGTCTGATCGTCCTTACCCCCTGACGGTCGTTGTTTCGCACAATAAAAAACAGCCACACCTTCACCCAAGGAGTTAACCACGGTGAGCATTGCTTTACGATTCACACCACTATTCGTTGCACTGGCTGCAACGATGCCTTTCACAGCCCAAGCAGACGACGAACCCGCTGAAGGTTTCATCGAAGGCTCCAGCCTCAAATTGCTTAGCCGTAACTACTACATGAATCGCAACCAGCTCTCGCAAGGCCAGCGCGATAACAAGGAGTGGGGCCAGGGCTTCATTGGCAAGTTTGAGTCGGGCTACACGCAAGGCCTACTCGGCTTCGGCCTTGATGCGCATGCCATGCTCGGCCTGAAGCTCGATGGTGGTGGCGGTACCGGCAACTCCAGCATCCTGCCGGTCAGCAGTACCAGCAAAGAAGGTTACGAGTACGGCAAGGCTCCGGATTCCTTCTCGACCGCAGGGGCGGCGCTCAAGCTCAAGGCCTTCGACACCGAGCTCAAGGCCGGTGACCTGTTCCTGAACAACCCGGTGATCGCCGGGGGCGAAAGCCGCATGTTGCCGCAGACCTTTCGCGGGGTCAGCCTGACCAACAACAGCCTCGACGGCCTGATGTTCGACGCCGGCCAGGCCAGCTTCACCAAGCTCTACAACCAAAGCGGGCACAGCCGCATCGGCACCTCTTATGGCGAACTGCCAGACGACCGCGAAAGCCGCCACCTGAACTGGGCCGGGGTAGCCTGGAGTTCGATTCCGAACCTCACCGCCAGCCTGTATGCCGCGGAACTCAAGGACATCTGGAACCAGTACTACGCCGACATCGATTACACCTATCAGGTGAACGATCTGGTCAGGCTCAACCCGGGCGTGCATTTCTATCACACCCAGGACACGGGCGATGCGCTGCTGGGCAACATCGACAACAACACCTACAGCCTGCACTTCACCGTCGGTATCGGTTTTCATGCGATCACCGCGGTGTATCAGCGCGTCAACGGCAACACCCCGTTCGACTACATCACCCAGGGCGACAGCATCTACCTGGACAACTCGCAGATCTACTCGGACTTCAACGGCCCCAACGAGCGCTCCTGGAAGCTCAAGTACGCGTATGACTTCGCGGGCCTTGACGTACCCGGCCTGACTTCGGTGGTGTCCTACTCACGCGGTGAGCTGGACCTGACCAAAGTCGACCCGAACAGCGCAGGCTACGGCGAAACCTGGTACAACCCCGATGGCAAGAACGCGCAGCACTGGGAGCGCGACATCGACCTGCAGTACGTGTTCCAGGAAGGCAACCTCAAGGACCTTTCCGTCCTGCTGCGCTGGGCCGCCCACCGGGGTAGCCAGGGCTATTCGCAGGTGGATAACAACGTCGATGAATACCGTGTGATCGTCGAGTATCCGCTAAACATTTTCTAACCTGCGGCATCGCAGGCGAGCCAGTCATGCCTTCGGGGCTGCAATAGCCTTGTTGGAGCAGGCTTGCCTGCGATGGGAGCGTTCGGGCGCCAGCACGTACACAGCGCCCGTATCGCAGGCACAACCTGCACCTGCAGAGACCTACGCACCAAAAGGCACCCGCCGTTCATCTGTTGAACCTGACAAGGTAGCGACATGCATAACCTTAGATCTTGTCCGACAATACACACACCCCTAAAATACGCCGCCGCGCACCCTCCGTGCACTCCCTCTTGCTCATGACCTATGGTCAAACACTGGCAACCATGACTTCGCGCACCCGGCCTCAACGATCTGCCCTGTACCGAAGCCATCCGGAACTGGTTCTTAACCTAGGCAGTTGCCTGACGGTTCTGGCGATCGTTGCTATCGTCACGTTCCTGTTGATGCGCGAACGTGCGAACGTCGAGCAGGCCGCCGTTCGCTCGGCACGCAACATCGTGCAGTTGATCGACACCGACATTGTGCGCAACGTAGAACTCTACAACCTGTCCTTGCGGGGCCTGATCTGGGCGGCACAGCGCCCGGAGCTGTTGACGATCCCGCCTGAACTGCGCCACCAGGTGCTGTTCAACCAGGCCTTCAGTGTGCCATTGCGCGGCGACATCCTTTGGCTCGACAGTAATGGCGATGTGGTCGCTGACTCCAACAGCACGACCCCACGCAGTGCCAACTTTGCCGACAGCAAGGTATTCCAGGATCACCGGGCAAACCCTGGCCTGGGCCTGCTGATCAGCCAACCGTTCAAGGCACGGCTTGGCGACCTGGACTGGTGCATTGGCTTCAGCCGCAGGATCTCGGACATCCATGGCGAATTTGCTGGCGTCGCCGCCGGTGCATTGCGCCTGTCGTACTTCGACGAGCTGTTCCAGCGCCTGGACATCGGCCAGGAAGGCAGCATCAACCTGATCAATACCAACGGCGTACTGCTCGCCCGGCACTCGGCGGTGGACAACCGCCAGTTGGTGGGCAAGGACTTCAGTCAGGAGCCGAACTTCCAACGCGCCATGCAAGCAGGCAAAGGCAGCTTTAGCGCAGCCTCGTCACTGGATGGCAAAGAACGTCTGTTCACCTTTTCCCGGGTCACCGACCTGCCATTGATGGTGGTCGTGGCCCTGCCCACTGAAGAAGTATTCGCATCGTGGCTGCGAACCGCACTGGTCGTGGGTACCGCAACAGGCGTGCTGTGCCTCGGCATTCTCTGGCTCACGCTGTTGCTGGGTCGCGAGCTGCGCCGCCGCCAGGATGCCGAACAAGGCTTGGCCACCCTCGCCGCCACCGACAGCCTGACCAACCTGCCGAACCGGCGGCGCCTGGACCAGGTGCTACGCCAGGAATGGGCCAGGGCCAAACGCAACGCCCGCCCCTTGTCGGTGCTGATGGTGGACGTAGACCGCTTCAAGGCCTTCAACGAGCGGCACGGCCATCAGGGCGGCGATCAGGCACTGCGCAAAGTGGCCGCGACCATCCAGCGCTGCATCCGTCGGCCAGCAGACCTTGCCGCCCGGTATGGCGGCGAAGAGTTTCTGATCATCCTGCCGGAAACCGATACGCTGGGCGCCCATCAACTGGCCGAGAACCTGCGCCGCCAGATCGAAATGCAACCGCCGTACGCCAACGATGTGCAGCCGGTAACTGTCAGCATCGGCGTTGCCACCCACGCGCCAGACTGCCCGCAGCACAGCCTCGACGCGTTGTTGAGGGCTGCCGATGAGGCGCTTTACCAAGCCAAGCACAACGGCCGCAATCAGGTCGTTTAGCCTCAGCGCCGGCCGGGGGCAAATCTGTATGCTGTTTTTCGACGGGATCTGTCCTTTGGCGCACCTGTCGAATGCCTGTATCGTCGTGCCCTCGACGTCACAGGTTGTTGCCGCATCATGAACCCCGAAGCCCTTGAACTGCTGGTCACCCGCGAAATGCCTTTCGGCAAGTACAAAGGCCGCTTGATCGCGGACCTGCCCGGCCAGTACCTGAACTGGTTCGCCCGTGAAGGCTTTCCAAAGGGCGAGTTGGGCAGCCTGTTGGCACTGATGCATGAAGTCGACCACAACGGTCTGTCGGACTTGCTCGTTCCCCTGCGTAAAAAACACCCACGCCCCCGCCCCTGACACAGCGAGCCTGCGCATGAAGCACCTGCCCCAGTCTGAGCCCTCCCTTCTGGCCCGCGACGAGGGCTACTGGCAAAACGTTGCCTCGCGCTACGACATCGAGCCTGGGCCGATCAACCTTGAGTACGGCTACTTCGGTCGCATGACACGTACGGTCGCCGAGCGCTACCAAGCGCATATCATGGCGATCAACCGGGGCAATTCACTGCCGGTGCGTCAGCAGTTCGATCAGGTAGGCACCCTGCAGATCCACGCCGCCCTGGCTGAACTGTTGCAGGTTCCAGCACACACGGTGGCCCTGACGCAAAGCGCATCGGCATCGATGCTGTCGCTGATCCGCAACTACAACGGCCTGCGCCCAGGCGATCAGGTACTGATCAGCGATCTTGAATACGACAGCGTACAGCGCGCCATGCGCTGGCTGGCGCACCACCGTGGTGTGGAAGTGATCGAAATCCGTCATCCGCACCCGGCCACTTTCGACAACCTGCTTGACAGCTACCGCCAGGCGTTCGAGCGCTACCCTCGACTCAAGCTGATGGCCCTCACCTATGTGACCCACCGCACCGGGTTGGTGATGCCGGTGCAGGCCATTGCCGCCTGTGCCCGAGCACACGGTGTCGAGGTCATGCTCGACGGTGCCCATGCCCTGGGGTTGGTGGACTTCAGACTGGATCAGTTAGGCATCGACTTCGCCGCCTTCAACCTGCAGAAGTGGATCGGCGCGCCGCTGAGTCTGGGCGTGTTGTACATCGCCGAAGAACGCCTGCAGGCCATCGACCCCGACATGAGCGAGGCGAGTTACCAACGCGATGACATCCGCTCACGGGCGCCGTACGGCACGCCGAACATTCCTGCCTGGATGACCTTGCCGACTGTATTTGAAGAGCACCGGGCCATGGGTGGCGCCAGCGTAAAAGGGGCACGCCTGAGTTACCTGCGTGACCTTTGGGTTGAGCAGGTGCGCGCATTGCCCGGTATCGAAGTGCTGACCCCGGACGATCCGCGCCTGTACTGCGGCATCACCTCATTGCGCTTTACCCGCCAGCCTGACCAGCCGGCCATGGTTCGGCGCCTGCTGGACGAGCACAACCTGTTCACCGTGGCCCGCGATGGCTCAGCCTGCGGACCGTGCATTCGGGTGACGCCCGGCTTCACGACAACACCGGACGATATCCAGGCGCTGGTCCGCGCCCTGCACGAACTGGCCTGAGCCCCCTCAGGCCTTGACCGGCTCGACCGCCAACTCGGCAACGTCGCTGCGCTTGAGCAGCGCGTACAACACGGCGGTCAACAGGCTACCGGCGAGAATCGCCAACAGGTAGAGCAGCGCGTGGTTGATGGCGTTCGGGATCAACAGCACGAACAGCCCGCCATGGGGTGCCATCAGCTTGCAACCGAAGTACATCGACAAGGCACCGGTCAACGCCCCGCCGGCAATGCTGGCGGGAATCACCCGCAGCGGGTCTTTGGCCGCAAACGGAATTGCGCCTTCGGAAATGAAGCACAGCCCCAGCACCAAGGCGGCCTTGCCCGCTTCTCGCTCACTCTGGGCAAACTTGCGCCGTGCGATAAAACTGGCAATACCCAGCCCGATCGGCGGCACCATACCCGCCGCCATGGTCGCAGCCATCGGTGCATAACTCTGCGAGGCCAACAGCCCCACGGAAAACGCATACGCAGCCTTGTTGATCGGCCCGCCAAGGTCAACGCACATCATCCCGCCCAGCAGGATGCCGAGGAGAATGGCATTGGTGGTGCCCATGCTGTCGAGGAAATGGGTCAGCCCCGCGAGCATCTGCGCCACTGGCTGGCCGACCACATAGATCATCACCAGGCCCGTGAACAGGCTGGCCAGCAACGGAATGATCAGGATCGGCTTGAGTGCTTCCAGGCTGCTGGGCAGTCGCGCCCAGCGGTTGATGGCCTTGGCGCTGTACCCGGCAAGAAAACCGGCGACGATGCCGCCAATGAACCCGGCACCCAGGGTGCTGGCCAGCAAGCCGCCAATCATGCCCGGCGCAAGGCCTGGGCGGTCGGCAATCGAGTAGGCGATGTAGCCGGCCAGCAACGGCACCATCAGCTTGAAGGCCGCCTCACCACCGATCTGCATCAGCGCCGCCGGTAACGTGCCTGGCTGTTTGAACGCCTCGATACCGAAAACAAAGGACAGAGCGATCAGCAAACCACCTGCCACCACCATCGGCAACATGAACGAAACACCGGTCAGCAGGTGCTTGTAGACACCGGTCTTCTCACCCTTGGCCGGTGCAGCCTGCCCGGCAGCCGACGCCGACTCCTGCTTGCCTTCGGCCAACGCTTTATCCAGGGTAGCGCGCGCCTGTTTCAGGGCAATGCCAGTGCCGCAGCGGTAGATCCGCTTGCCGGCAAAACGCTCGGTGGCCACTTCGATATCGGCGGCCAGCAACACCACATCCGCGTCGGCAATCGCCTGGGCGCTGAGCGGTGTGCGGGCGCCGACTGAACCCTGGGTTTCCACTTCAAGCTGGTAACCCAGTTGCTGCGCGGCCTGCTGTAACGCCTCGGCGGCCATAAAGGTGTGAGCCACACCGGTCGGGCAGGCGGTGATGGCGACAATGCGTTTGCCCTGTACGACGGGCGCCGCAGCCTCGACCACCGGCTGATAAACCTCGGCCTTCTGGGCCGCCTCACGCAAGAAATGATCGACATCCTGCAGCGCTTGCGATGGGGTGCTGCGGAACAACCGCTTGCCGGCAAACCGTTGCAGGTCCAGCGGGCCGCTGCTGACCACCAGAACCCAGTCAGCCGCTTCGATATCCGCCGCCTGAAGTTGCCGCTCAGGGTGTGCCGGGTCGTGAACTTCGACGCTGGTGCCATAGCCCTGGCGGCGGGCCGCAGCCTCCAACAAGCGTGCACTGAGCACGCTGGAGACCATGGCGTTGGGACAAGCCGTGACAATCGCCAGTTTCATGTTCAACCCTCTTGTTCTGCTGCCGGGGTGTGGATACGGATCTCACGCTGCAACTGCACGAGGTACTGTGGGTCGGTAATGCCAAAGCCGATCTGGCTCACGGCCATGGCCGCAATGGCAGTTGCCCGCCGCAAGGTGGTCTTGGCGTCGTCGCCAGTCAGCAGCCCGTGGACCATGCCCGCCAACAACGAATCACCGGCACCCACGGTACTGGCGACCTTCACGCGGGGCGGCGAGGCGTGCAAGGTGGCCTGGGCGTTGAACCAGGTAACGCCCTCGGCCCCTTGAGAAATCACCACTTCCTCAATGCCCAGGTCCAGCAAACGGCGCGCTGCGGCGTGTTGCTCGGTAAAACTGTGCAGCGGCGTTTCCAGTACTTCAGCCAGTTCGTCGGTATTGGGCTTGACCAACCACGGCATGCTGGCAAGGCCGGCCCGCAAGGCCTCGCCACTGGTGTCCAGCGCCACCTTCAGCCCCAAGGCCTTGAGGCGGGCAAGCAGTTGTGCAAACCACAGCACGGTGACGCCAGGCGGCAGGCTACCGGCCACGACCACGGCGTCATGCCCCGGTGCGATGTGCTCAAGACGCTCCAGCAGCGCCACAAAGGCCGATTCGTTGACCTCCGGCCCCGGGCCATTGATGTCCGTCACCCGCCCTGTGCCTTCGACCAGCTTGATATTGCTACGGGTCTGCCCCGGAACACGAATGAAGCCGTCAACAAAGCCACGCTGTACCATCAGCGCCTCAAACGGTTGAAGGTTATCCGCCCCCAGAAAACCGCTTACTGTCACCTGGTGCCCCAGGTCGGCCAGCACCTGAGCCACGTTGAGCCCTTTGCCAGCGGCATGAGCCTGCAGGCCTTTGCTGCGGTTGACGGTGCCCGGCTGCAAGTGCTCCAGCGTAACGGTGAGGTCCAGTGCCGGGTTTAGGGTCAGCGTCAGGATCTTGGCCATCAGAGTATCTCCACCAGCGCCCGCACATCGGCGGCGCTACCCTGAGCCAACGCGTCACGCGCCAACTGCCGGGTGTGTTCATAATTCAGTTCACGTACCTGAGCCTTGACCTCGGCGATGCTGCGCGCCGCCACGCTCAGTTCATCCACCCCAAGGCCCAGCAGGATTGGCACCGCCTGTGGGTCGGCCGCCAGTTCGCCGCATACCCCGACCCACTTGCCGTGGGCATGGGCTGCACGCACCGTCGTGTCGATCAAGTGCAGTACCGCAGGGTGCAGGCCATCGGCCTGGGCGGAAAGCGTCGGGTGACCACGGTCAATGGCCAAGGTGTACTGGGTCAGGTCATTGGTGCCGACGCTGAAGAAGTCCACTTCACGGGCCAGCACCGGCGCCAGTATGGCCGCCGAAGGCACTTCGATCATGATCCCTACCTGCAGGTCGCTGACCTCGATTTCCTGACGCAGGCGCTCGACCATCGCCCGCGCTTCGCGCCACTCCTCCAACTGCCCGACCATCGGAAACATGATCCGCAGCGGGCGGTTGTCGGCGGCGCGTAACAGGGCCCGCAGCTGGCTCTCCATGATCTGCGGCCGTTGCAGCGTCAGGCGAATACCGCGTACACCGAGGAACGGGTTTTCTTCCTGTTCGATCGGCCAGTAGGGCAACGGTTTGTCCCCTCCGACATCAAGGGTTCGCACCACCAGTGGCCGCCCGTCGAGACCATCGAGCACCTTGCGGTACTCCGCCTCCTGAGTCGCTTCATCGGGCGCGCTCTGGTGGGCCATGAAAATCAGCTCAGTGCGCAGCAAGCCGATGCCTTCGGCTCCGTGGTCGACCACCGCCGCGATACCTGCGCTTTCACCGATGTTGGCAAAGACTTCGATCGCGTGCCCATCCAGGGTGTGCGCCGGTTCCAGACGACGCGCACGGGCGGCCTGCAAACGCTGTTCACGACGATCACGCTCGGCCAGGGAGCGCTGCAACAGCGCAGGCTCGGGCGCCACATGCAAACGTCCGCGCTGGCCGTCGAGCAGCAACGGCGTGCCTTGGGCAATCAACAACACTGACGCCCCCGCCCCCACCACCGCAGGAATGCCAAGCGCACGGGCAACAATGGCGCTGTGCGCGGTAGCGCCCCCGCGGGCGGTAAGAATGCCGGCAACACGGGCCGGGTCAAGCCGGGCGACATCGGAAGGCCCAACCTCTTCCATGACCAGCACATAAGGCGCGTCCGGCAAGGCTACATCGGCCTCGCCACACAACTGAGCCAGCACCCGGCGACCGACGTCGCGCAGGTCGGCGGCACGTTCAGCGAGCAGGGCATCGTGCAGGGCTTCCTGCTGTCGGGCTGCGCCATCGATTACCGCCATCCACGCGGCTTCGGCGCTTTCGCCCTGGCGCAGACGCTGTTCAACCTCATCGCCCAGTTCGGGGTCGTCGAGCATTTCCAGGTGGGTGATGAAGATTTCACGGATCGCCTTGGCCTGGCTGCGCTTGATCACCCCGTCGATATCTTCACGTACGGCCGCGAGCGCCTGCTGCAATCGCTCGCGCTCCACTGCAGGTGATTCACCGCGCAGTGGATAGTCGAATTCGCGCAACACCTGGACATGCGCCGGGCCGCTGGCGATTCCAGGGGCGGCCGCCACCCCTTGAATCAACGCACCTGCCACCGGGGCCTGAACCAGCGGTTGTATCACCTCGGCAACCACAGGCTCGGGCGCAAGAGTCGGCAACGGCTCGATCTCCTCGCCCAGCCCCTCTTCCACTGCGGCCAGCAAGGCCGGCAACGCGTCAGCCGCAATGCTTGGCTCGGCGATGAATTCCAACAACTGCCCACGGTGAGCACCCAGGCTGAGCAGCTTGCTCAAGCTCTTCGCCGAGACGGCAACCTGACCGGTTTCCGGCAAGCGCAGGCGAATTTCGCCCTCAAAGGCCTTGGCCAACTGCGCAAGGATCTTGGCCGGGCGCGCGTGCAGGCCATGGGCATTGGCCAGGGTAATGCGTGCGCTGGGCCAGTCGACCGGCACTTCGCCACCCAATACTTCCAATACCGTGCGGCTGCTGGTGGCGCGGAACAGCTCCTGGCCACGGCCTTCGATCAGCAGTGTGCATAAACGTTCGAGCAGCGCCTGATGGGCTTCGCCCAGGCTGGCCAGACAGAACAACCCGTTCAAGGGCTGGCCCAGGTAACGCAGCGGTTGTGCCGGGGTCACGAACGCCAGGCCCGGTTGCCGCACCGTCTGCTCGCTGTGCAACCACCAAAGCCCATCGCCCAGTGGCAACGCTTCGACTTGCTGGAGCACCGCCGCAAAGCCGTTCCCCACGCATTCGGCACGCCGCAGCAGGCGTGCGCCGCGCCAGACCAGCTCCTCGAAATCTTCCGACGGCACGCCAAGGCCGATCAGTTGAGCATCCAGCGCCAACGCTTGCGGTGCGCCCTGCAGCAATTTCAACAGTGCCTCGGCAGAGGAGGCACGGCGCAGCGCCTCACCCAAGTCGGTTTCACCCAAGGCCCGGGTCAGCAGTTGCAGCAGCCGCAGGTGCTCATCGGATTTGGCGGCGATGCCAATGGCCAGGTAAACCTTCTGACCGTCGCCCCAGTCCACACCGTCGGGAAACTGCAACAGCCGCACGCCGGTGGTATGCACCAGGTCGCGGGTCTGTGGAGTGCCGTGGGGAATGGCGATGCCCTGGCCAAGAAAGGTCGAGCCTTGTGTCTCGCGGGCCTGCAACCCGGCCAGGTAACCTTCGGCGACCAACCCGTCAGCGACCAGCAGGTCCGCCAACAGTTGCAGTGCGGCCGGTTTATCCACAGCCGTCTGGCCCATGGATATCTGCTCTACGGTGAGCTCGAGCATGACCCTCTCCTTTGCAGCGCCAGGTGGGCGCCGAGGTATTGTTGTGGATATTTCAGCACAGTCCTCAGAGGTCTGGCCTTGGCGCCGGTGGCTAGCAGGGCAGAAAAAGCGCCAGCTGAAACGTTTAATCTATAATGACGATCACGTTACTCGATAATCTGCGATCTATGAAGCCCCATCTTGTCGGGCAACTGCGACAATAGTCGTCTGCGCTACTGCGATGAGATCGGCGAAACTACCCAGTCAGGCTTCGCAGCCAAGACCTGGTAATAACAAGGATAATTCGGTGAAACTCAGCGATATCGCTCGCCTGGCCGGTGTGTCTGTGACCACCGCCAGCTATGTCATCAATGGCAAGGCCGAACAGCAACGCATCAGTAACAGTACTGTAGAGCGGGTGCGTGCAGTGGTCGATGCACATGGCTTCACGCCCAACCCACAGGCCGCGGGCCTGCGCAGCAGACACACGCGCACCCTGGGGTTCATCCTGCCTGATCTGGAAAACCCCTCCTACGCGTGCATCGCCAAACGGCTGGAGCAAGGCGCCCGCGCCCAGGGCTATCAGTTGCTGATCGCCAGCAGCGACGACAACCCCGAGAGCGAGCGGCAGTTGCAGCAGTTGTTCCGCGCACGCCGTTGTGATGCCTTGTTTGTCGCCACCTGCCTGCCAGAAGACGACGACAGCTATCGGCAATTGCAGGCTAAAGGCCTGCCGATCATTGCCATCGACCGTACGCTGGACGCCGCGCATTTCTGCTCGGTGGTCAGTGATGACCAGAACGCCAGCCTGCAGTTGACCCGCAGCCTGCTGGAATCGGCGCCCAAGCACATCGCCCTGATTGGTGCGCGTGCCGAACTGAGCGTCAGCCAGGCCCGTACCCGTGGCTTCGATCAGGCGCTGGAAGGCTTTACCGGCAGCATCAGCCACTATCAGGGCGAGGCCTTCAGCCGTGACTGCGGTCGCCGCCTGATGGGCGAACTGCTGGCCGATCTGGGCCGCCTGCCCGACGCACTGGTGACCACCTCCTACGTGCTGCTGCAGGGCGTGTTCGACGTACTGCAAAGCCGTCCAGCCGACTCCCGTGCTGTGCATCTGGGCACCTTTGGTGACACCCAGTTGCTGGACTTCCTGCCACTGCCAGTCAACGCCATGGCCCAGCAGCACGGGCTGATCGCCGAAACGGCGCTGAAACTGGCTTTGGCGGCGGTTGAGAAAAACGATTACACACCGGGTGTCCATGCCATTGGCCGGACCTTCAAACAGCGAATCTTTGCGGCCTGACCATGCGCCTGATCGACACCCACACGCACCTGGACTTTCCGGACTTCGATGCTGACCGCACAGCATTGCTGGCCAATGCCCGGGCCCAGGGTGTCGAGCGCATGGTGGTGCTGGGGGTGTATCGGGACAACTGGCAACGGATCTGGGACCTGGTGCAAAGCGACGCACAGTTGTATGCCGCGTTTGGCCTGCATCCGGTGTACCTGGATGAGCACCGCGCCGAGGATCTGCTGGCACTGAAAGACTGGCTGAACCGCTTGCACGGCGCGCGCCAGCTGTGTGCAGTGGGTGAGTTTGGCCTGGACTACTACCTGGAAACCCTCGACCGGGATCGGCAAAACACCTTGTTTGAAGGCCAGTTACAGCTGGCAGCTGACTTCAACCTGCCAGCACTGCTGCATGTACGGCGCAGCCACGCTCAGGTCATTGCAACCCTCAAGCGCTACAAGCTGGCTCGCGGTGGAATAATCCACGCGTTTGCCGGCAGTTACGAAGAAGCCAGGGAGTACATCAAGCTGGGCTTCAAGCTCGGCCTGGGTGGCGCGGCCACCTGGCCACAGGCACTGCGCCTGCGCAAAACCATTGCGCGTTTGCCACTGGACAGCGTGGTACTGGAAACCGACGCCCCGGACATGGCACCGGTGATGTTTGCCGGGCTGCGCAACAGCCCGGAACACCTGCCACAGATTGCCAGCGCGCTGGCCGAGCTGATGGGCATTGTGCCCGAGCAGTTGGCCGAGGCCAGCAGCCTCACGGCCTGTGAGCTATTTGGCTGGTAACCCCTCGTACAGCGAACGGGCCTGATCCTAGACCCGAAACGCCCCAATCAAACGCTTGAGCTCCAGCACCTGGGTAGACAGTTGCCGGCTGGCATCTTCGGTCTGGTGCGCGCCGTCACTGGCATGCTCGGCGGCGCGGTTGATCTGCACGATGTTCTGGTCGATGTCATGGGCTACCGCGGTCTGCTGCTCTACCGCAGCGGCAATCTGCTGGTTCTGGTCGACGATCGTACTGACGGCCCCCAGAATGTTCTCCAACGCCTGCTGCACCTGCTCGGACTGGCCCACCGTCCCCGATGCCATCTGATGGCTGCTGTCCATCGCCTTGACCGCAGCGCCCACGCCACCCTGCAAGCGTGAAATCATCTGCTCGATTTCTTCGGTCGATTGCTGAGTGCGCTTGGCCAGTGTTCGCACCTCATCGGCCACCACGGCGAAGCCACGGCCTTGTTCGCCGGCTCGGGCCGCTTCGATAGCCGCGTTCAATGCCAGCAGGTTGGTCTGTTCGGCAATGCTCTTGATCACCTCCAGTACCCGGCTGATGGCCTGGCTGTCATTGGCCAACTGGTTGATCACCTGTACCGATTGATCAATCTCACTGGCCAGGCGGGCAATGCTGCCTTGCTGCAACGCCACCAGGCTGCGCCCACTGACGGTATCCCGATTGACCCCATGGGCGCTGTTGACCGCCGCCGCCGTGCTGCGTGCGACCTCCTGGGCCGTCGCCGACATCTGGTTCATCGCCGTGGCCACCTGTTCGATCTGCCCCCGCTGACCGCTGACCGCCTGGTTGCTGCGCGCAGAAACGGCATGCACCTGCCCGGCCTGGTACTCAACCTGCGCCACGGTCTGGCCAACCTGCTCGATCAGGTCGTGAATACGCCGCACCGTGGCATTGAACACCTGCCCCAACTCACCCAGCTCATCGCGGCTGTGGGCCTGGAAGTTCACGGTCATGTCGCCGGCCGCCACCTCATCCATCACAACGCCAAGACGCTTCAGCGTGCTGCGGGTCGAGGCATAGAAGCCGCTGTACAGGTAGACGATCAACAGGAATATGCCCGCCAGGGCCGCCACCAGCAGTGTCATGTGCTGACGGTATTCCCCCAGTCGCTGCTGCAACTCCAGGCGCAGAAAGTCCACGGTTGCACTGTTGAGTTGGTAGGTCTGCGCCATCAAGTCGCTAGCCTGTTGATAAAAAGCTGGCCACGGCGCATCAAGTGTGTCGGCCATGACCACCTGCTCCTCGAACAGCTCACTGGCCTGCTTCAATGAGGACTGGCTGGCTGCAGCGTGCGCCCCCAGGCTCGCCTTCGCCCGCGGCTCAATGGCCAGGGCGTCCTGCACCTTGATCGCATAGTCCGCTGCGAGTTTGTCGAGGGCCTGCAGCAGTTCCTCGAAACGGGTACTGGAGGACGAATTGAGAAAGCCTTGACCAAGGGAATAGGCGCCCATGGCTCGCCCCTCACCCAAGGCCTGAGTGACCTGCGGGGTTGCGCTGATCAACAGCTCACTGAGTTGGCGAACGACACGCTCATCATCCTGGCTCAGCCCGGCCTGGCTGGCGATGAGCTTGCTCAGCACCTGGGCCTGCGCCAGCAGCTTGTCAAACAGTGCTGCCTTGCTCAACAAGGACGATTCGCTCTGCGCGCGCTGGAACACGGCCAGCATTTCACTGCGTTTGCCCTCGAAGGCTCGCACCTGCGCCTCATCGACCGACACCGAGTTCAAACCCTGCAGGCGGGACAACAGTTGCTGTTCAAGGGCCGAGATTTTCACCTCGACATCCTCGGCCTTGCCCGACTGCCCCAGCACAGCATTGATCTGCACCAGGTTGCCCAAGGTTTCCAGATCACTGCGCAACATCAGGCTGCTGCCAAGCAGATCAAGGCTTTGCAGCTCGACACGGGTGGCATTGAGCTGGGCATACGCGTCGCGGACCAGATAGAAATTGGTCACCAGCATGGGCAGGAAAAACAGGACGCTGATCAGGCTGAACTTCTTCCCGAAACTCAGGCGGTTCATCAGCGCAACGGCGGGATACAAGAGGCGCTTCACGGGTCGTCTCCTTGATTCTTATTGTTCTATAGGCGCAATGGCTCTAGGCCACCGGCGATGTTCACCAGGTCCTGTATAACGCATATCGATGCGGGGTTTTGTAACTTAAGGTTAACCGGCGGATCGAGCCCGAGCTCGATCCGCCATGGTTTCAGGCAAGGACGGTCCAGAGGGCGAAGCCGGCGTACCAGAGTACGGCGGAACGCAGCAGCAGTTCCCAGAGGGTGTCCAGATCGGCAAGGCCATCAGGGCCGACCGCAGCGCCCTGAGAGAGCTCACCCGCCGCACGGCCGGCGATGTGAATCAGCCGACCGGCGCTGATGTGCCAGTTCAGCAACTCGTGCAACAACGCACGGCTGACCGCAACGAAATTGCCGACCAAGGCAAAGCTCAAGGCCAACAAGCGTACGGGCAGCCAATCGAAGGCATGCCGTACCTGCCCGGCACAGTCACGCAATGCCTCGTTACGCGCATGAGCCGCCGTCAGTGCCAACAGGCGGTAACCCAACGCGATGGCCGGGCCCAGCAGGAAGTACCAGAAAATCACCGCGAACAGGCTCTGGTAGGCCTGCCACAGCAGATGCCCTTCAACCCGCTCAATCAACATGGTTTCATTGTCGGCGGCCAAGCCCAGATCACGCTCAGCCACATGCAGTGCGGCCTGCTCATCGCCACGCCGCCACGCATCGCGAAACGCGCCCAGCGACGCCTTCACATCACCGCGCCCCAAGCTGTAAATCAGCACCAGCAAGTGGATCGGAAAGACCAGCAAACCATACGCCACCGGTTCCAGCGCATGCACGAGCAACGCCAGCAACGCCACCGGCAGCAGCACCAGAATACCCAGCGCCCACCACGGATGGGTTTTGCCGCTACGCTCCAGTCGCGCCAACTCGCCAAGAAAGAAGCCATCGCGTTGCAGGCGCTGACGCAATGCCGAAAACTTCTCGATCCACAACACCAGCAACAACACCAGAAAACTCATGATTTCTCCTCGCTATCCTGCAGGGCGGCGCGGTAACGCGCCCAATCAAAGGCTGGGCCCGGATCCGTCTTGCGACCCGGGGCAATCTCACTGTGGCCGCGAATCCGTTCGCGGCTAATCGCTGGCCAGGCCGCCTGCAGTTGCCGGGTCAGCACCTGCAAGGCCTGATACTGGGCATCGGTGAAGGGCATATCGTCGGTGCCCTCCAGTTCGATACCCAAAGAAAAGTCGTTACACCCTTCGCGACCGTCAAATGCCGAGACACCGGCGTGCCAGGCCCGATCCAGGCAGGACACGAACTGGGTGACGGCACCATCACGCTCGATCAAAAAATGCGCAGAAACGCGCAAGGTCTTGATGGTCTCGAAAAACGGGTGCTCGTCAGGGTCCAAACGGTTCTGGAAGAACGCCTGAACCTTGCCGGTGGCGAATTGCGCTGGCGGCAAGCTGATATTGTGGATCACCAGCAGGGAAATGGCTTCGCCATCAGGGCGGGCGTTAAAGTTTGGCGAAGGGCAATGGGTGATGCCGGCAACCCAGCCGGTAGCACGGTCCAACTGCATAGAAATTCCTGAAAGCAACCCAAAGACAACGCCAGTATGCCCCGTCGCACAGGCAGATGTATCGTGAAAAAGTGTGTTCTCGAGTAGCCAAACCCTGCACAACACGCCGCTTGTTTGCTGCAACCCCGGCACGGGCTGACCTATAATCCCGGCCACTTAGCTTGTGGAGCCCGCCATGCCGAATTTACGCCTCGCCGATCTGACTGCCGAAATCGAAGCCAACGTGCGCCGTGCGTTGCTCGAAGACATTGGCAGCGGCGACATCACTGCCCAACTGATCCCCGCCGAACGCCTGGCCAAGGCCACCATCATCACCCGTGAGAACTGCGTCATCAGCGGTACTGCATGGGTGGATGCGGTGTTCCGCCAGCTCGACCCTCGGGTGGCGGTGCATTGGCAGGTCAGGGACGGCGACCGGGCCAGGCCCAACCAGATCCTGTTCACCCTTGAAGGGCCGGCACGCTCGCTGCTCAGTGGTGAACGCAGCGCCTTGAACTTCCTGCAAATGCTCTCCGGTGTTGCCACCCAAGCGCAGTTCCTCGCCGACAAGGTTGCCCATACCCAGGTCAAACTGCTCGACACCCGCAAGACGCTCCCAGGCCTGCGCCTGGCGCAGAAGTATGCCGTCACCTGCGGCGGCTGCCACAACCACCGGATCGGCCTCTACGACGCCTTCCTGATCAAGGAAAACCACATTGCGGCCAGCGGCGGCATCGCCGAAGCGATCACCGCGGCACACCGCATCGCCCCCGGCAAACCCGTGGAAATCGAAGTGGAAAGCCTGGCCGAGCTGAAGCAGGCACTGGACGCTGGTGCCGACATCATCATGCTCGACGAACTGAGCCTGGACGACATGCGCGAAGCCGTCCGTCTGAATGCTGGCCGTGCCAAACTCGAAGCAAGCGGCGGGATCAACGAAAGCACCTTGCTGGTGATCGCCGAAACGGGGGTGGACTACATATCCATCGGTGCCATGACCAAGGACGTCAAGGCGGTGGACCTGTCGATGCGCCTGAGCCTGTAAGGGCTCAGAGGGCTTACCGCACCTACGCGGCCCCTGGCCTGAAAAAACAAACCCCCGCTCAAAGGCGGGGGTTTGTCATCTACCTGCGCAGAATCAATGTGCCGCGTTCTGCAGGCCATCCAGGTAGCGCTCGACGTCCAGTGCAGCCATGCAACCGGCACCGGCCGAGGTAATCGCCTGGCGGTACACATGGTCAGCCACGTCACCGGCAGCAAACACACCCTCGATGTTGGTGGCAGTGGCGTTGCCGTCACGGCCGCCGTTGACTACCAGGTAGCCGTCCTTGAGGGTCAGTTGGCCTTCGAACAGCGACGTGTTCGGGGTATGGCCAATGGCGATGAACACGCCGTCGACCTTGATGTCTTCGCTGCTGCCATCGTTGTTCTTCAGACGCGCACCAGTCACGCCCATGTCGTCACCCAGCACTTCGTCCAGCGTGGCGTTGAGCTTCAGCACGATCTTGCCTTCGGTCACACGGGCGTGCAGCTTGTCGACCAGGATCTTCTCGGCACGGAAGGTCTCGCGGCGGTGAACCAGAGTGACCTTGCTGGCAATGTTGGCCAGGTACAGGGCTTCCTCGACAGCGGTGTTACCGCCACCCACTACGGCCACCTCACGGTTGCGGTAGAAGAAACCGTCACAGGTAGCGCAGGCCGAAACACCTTTGCCCATGAAGGTTTCTTCCGACGGCAGGCCCAGGTAGCGAGCGCTGGCACCGGTGGCGATGATCAGTGCATCACAGGTGTAGGTGGCGCTGTCACCTTTGAGGGTGAACGGCTTTTGCGCCAGGTCTACGGCGTTGATGTGGTCGAACACCACTTCAGTCTCGAAACGCTCGGCGTGCTCCTGCATACGCTGCATCAGTGCCGGGCCGGTCAGGCCGTGGGCGTCGCCCGGCCAGTTGTCGACTTCGGTGGTAGTGGTCAACTGGCCACCAGCCTGCATGCCGGTGATCAGCAGCGGCTTGAGGTTGGCACGGGCAGCGTACACCGCGGCGCTGTAACCGGCAGGGCCGGAACCGAGGATGATCACTCGCGAATGACGTACTTCAGACATGACACTCTCCTGTCGACCTGGCCTGCAGCGGCCAGTGTCGTAACGCCGGGATCGCCGGCTGGAATAAAAAAGAACCTGCGAAGCACTTGGGGAAGGCTATTGGCCGCAGGTCCTGAAAACAGCGGGTTACAGGCTCTTGGCGTTTTCCGCCAGGTAGTCGGCAACACCCTTGGCATCGGCCTTCATGCCTTTCTGGCCTGGACGCCAGCCGGCCGGGCACACTTCACCGTACTGTTCGGTGAACTGCAGGGCTTCGACCAGACGAATCATCTCGTCGACTTCACGACCCAGCGGCAGGTTGTTGACTACCTGATGCTGCACCACGCCTTTCTGGTCGATCAGGAACGAAGCGCGCAGGGCAACGCCGGCGTCATGCTCGATACCATAGGCACGGGTGATTTCGTGTTTAACGTCAGCGACCATGGTGAATTCGACTTCGCCAATGCCGCCCTTCTCCACCGGCGTGTTGCGCCAGGCGTGGTGGGTGAACTGCGAGTCGATGGAAACACCGACCACTTCAACACCCAGCTCACGGAACTTGTCCATACGGTTGTTGTGGGCAATGATTTCCGACGGGCAGACGAAGGTGAAGTCCAGCGGCCAGAAGAACAGCACGACGTATTTGCCGCGCAGGGAGGAAAGCTTGAAGCTGTCAACGATCGAACCGTCACCCAGCACTGCCGCGGCATCGAAATCAGGGGCTTGCTTGTTAACCAGAATGCTCATGAAAACTCCTTGAAGATTGAATTCGAAGGCGTTGAAAAGTTGTGCGCACTGTAGCGAGGTGGCAGAGATTAAGGAAATATCCTTAGACAATCTACCTTATAGACGACCTCTATTTACCGTCTTGGGAATGGCCTGATCCTCTATGACCTACGGGTCACAAGCGACCTCGGCTTTTGTTACATCGCGTGTCGCCAAGCCTTGCCGGCTTTCACCGGGTGCCCAAACTGGGTAATGTCAGCGCGTTTTATCCTCACGCGGAGCCTTCTATGCAAGCCCCTGTTCTTTCTGGCCCGGACTACCTGCGCCAGGGCTTAAAACTGGTACTCAGCCCGGGCCTGCGACTGTTCGTGTTGCTGCCTTTGACTATCAACCTCGTACTGTTTTTCGGCCTTGTTTACCTTGCCGGGCACCAGTTCAGCCTGTGGGTCGACACGTTGATGCCCAGCCTGCCGAACTGGCTGAGTTTTCTCAGCTATATCCTGTGGCCGCTGTTTGTCGTGCTGGTAGCGCTGATGGTGTTCTTCACCTTCACCCTGCTCGCCAATATCATCGCCGCCCCGTTCAATGGCTTTCTGGCTGAAAAGGTCGAAGCGGTAATACGCGGCAGCGATCAGTCGCCGCCGTTCAGTTGGAGCGAACTGGTCGCCATGGTGCCGCGCACGCTGAGCCGTGAGCTGCGCAAACTGGGCTACTTCCTGCCACGCACCATCGCCCTGTTCATCCTGTCGCTGATTCCGGTGGTCAACCTGATCGCGGCGCCATTGTGGCTGGTGTTCGGGATCTGGATGATGGCCATTCAATACATCGACTACCCGGCCGACAACCACAAGCTGGGCTGGAACGAAATGCTCGCCTGGCTGCGGGAAAAACGCTGGAAGAGCCTGAGCTTCGGCGGCTCGGTGTACCTGGCGCTGCTGATCCCGTTCGTCAACATCCTGATGATGCCGGCGGCGGTAGCAGGGGCCGTGGTGTTCTGGGTACGTGAAGACGGTGACAAGGCGCTAGCGCCGACGAAGGTAAGCTGACGCCTTGATACGGCCTGCCTTCTGGCAGGCCGTATCGCTTCTGGTCAGGCTGGCATCAGCTCGCCAGGTGGCTGGAGAACTGGCCTACCGCGCTGACAACGCGCTTGGCGCCGTCCTGAATTTCGACAATCACCGTTCCGGTCTGCCCGACCAGCTCCAGGCCTTGTTCGGCCTGACGCTTGCTGCTGTCGATAATGTCCACTGCGGCTTTGGCCAGCTGTTCGTTCTGCTGCACCACCCGGGCGATTTCCTCGGTGGCGGCGCTGGTACGCGACGCCAATTGCCGTACTTCGTCGGCAACCACCGCGAAACCACGGCCTTGTTCACCCGCGCGAGCGGCTTCAATGGCCGCGTTGAGCGCCAGCAGGTTGGTTTGCCCGGCAATGTCGCTGATGGTCTTGATGATCGAGCCGATCACCTGAGACTGCTTGTCCAATGCCTCGATACCCTCCGCTGCATCCTGCATGTAGGCCTCAAGGCCACGCATGACTTCAACGGTATTGCTCACAACTTCGGCGCCCTTCTGAGCGCTGGCGTCGGTCTGCTGAGAGGTCTCGTAGGCAATGTTGGCGGCCTCGGCAACAGCTTGTTCCTGCTTGACCTGATCGGTGATTACCGTGGCGAACTTGACCACTTTGTACAGCACGTCGTGCGCATCGATGATTGGGTTGTAGGACGCCTCCAACCAGACTTCACGCCCATGGGCATCAATGCGCTTGAAACGGTCAACGATGAACTCGCCACGGCGCAGCTTGTCCCAGAACGCCTGATAATCGGGCGAGTTGTAATCTTCCGGCGTACAGAACACCCGGTGGTGCTTGCCGCGCAGCTTCTCGAGGGTATAACCCATCGTCTGCAGAAAGCGGTCATTGGCCGTGAGCACTTCGCCGTCGAGATTGAACTCGATCACAGCCGTAGAGCGCATCAGCGCATTGATCAGGCTTTCATGCTCACGAGAGGTTTCAATGGTGCGGGTCAGGTCGCTGGAGTGCAGCGTAAAGTACTGAAGCCGCCCTGCACTGTTCTTGACTGGCTGCAAAATCGAACGCAGCCAGGCTTCCTCACCGTTGCCACGCAGCAGACGGAAAGCACCATTGAGGTGTTCACCGCGGGTGATGGCACCCCTCATTTTCGTGTAAAAATCGAGCTGTTTGACGTGGGACGGAACGATTTCTTCGATGTTGCGGCCAACCAACTGGCTGCTGTCGTACAGCATCTCTTTCTCGAAGTTGCTGTTGACCGACTCGATACGGCCCTGCGGGTCTAGGTGCAGTACCAGCATCTCACTGTCGAGGCTGCTTTTGACCTGCTCCATGGAAAGCAGGTCTTCACGCAGCTGGAGGATTTCTTTTTTCAGTTTGCTGTTGAACATTACCGCCCCTGGAGCGCAAGACCTTCAATTGAATGCATCTGCATCGGCCGATTGTTCGACATTCTTGAGCGCACCGGTGCGAAATATTTCGGTCACACAAGCCCCAAGGTCAGGCGTCACAAAGCCGTCATGCCACCGTCACGCCTGCGCAATCCGCGGGCATGAAACTGTACGTCATGACAGCACATACCTTGCGCATCGCCCTGGTCAGCGAGACCTTCCCACCCGAAATCAACGGGGTCGCCAACACGCTGGGCCGCCTCAGCGAGGGCCTGCGCTCACGCGGGCATGATGTCGAACTGGTGCGCCCGCGCCAGGCAAGTGATTTACCTGGCACAGGCGACGACCAGGCACTGTTGTGCCGTGGCTGGCCACTGCCCGGCTACCCCGGCTTGCAATGGGGCCAGGTGTCGATGCACAAACTCCTGCGTCACTGGCGCCGGCAGCGCCCGGACGTGCTGTACATCGCGACCGAAGGCCCCCTCGGCTTGAGCGCCCTTCGGGCTGCACGGCGCCTGGGGATTGCCGTGGTCAGTGGCTTTCACACCAACTTTCAGCTGTACACCGCCCCATACGGTCTGGGCCTGCTGAAGCATGCACTCACCCACTACCTGCGCTGGTTTCACAACCGCACGCACACCACCCTGGTACCGAGTATCAGCCAGCGCCAGACACTGCAACGACGAGGTTTCGAGCGCCTGGGCCTGCTCGCCCGCGGTGTCGACAGCCACCTGTTCAACCCGGCGCGACGCAGCCAGACGCTGCGTGAACACTGGGGGTTGGGTAACGAGGACATTGCCCTGATGTACGTCGGGCGATTGGCTGTGGAAAAGAACCTGGGCCTGTTACGCCGCAGTGTCGAGGCGCTGTGCCAGGCTTATCCACAGCGGCGCATCAGGCTGATTGTGGTCGGCGACGGCCCTCAGCGGGCTGCACTGGAACAGCAACTGCCACAGGCGGTTTTCTGTGGTGCCCAACGCGGCACAGCCTTGGCCGAACACTATGCGTCCGGGGATATCTTCCTGTTCCCCAGCCTCACGGAAACCTTCGGCAATGTCGTGCTTGAAGCCCTGGCGTCAGGGCTGGGGGTCGTTGCCTACGATGAAGCCGCTGCGGCTCAGCATATCCGCCACGGGCACAGTGGCGCACTGGCCATGCCAGGTGACGAGAATGCATTCATCGACGCCGCCAGTTGGCTACTTGAAGACAGTGAGACCTTGCGCCGGGTACGCCTGAATGCTCGCCAACATGCCAGCCGCCAATGCTGGCCAGCGATTGTCGAGCAATTCGAGGCCTACTTGCGTACAGCGTGCGAACAAGCGGCCAGCGTGCGCCAACCACCTGTCCCACTGACGATCAAACCGGGCTCATCCGCACCTCACGGGTGAACGAAATCGCCCGTTAGAACGGGTTAGCCCAGGGCTTTCTCGATCGCCTGCACCACGGTCGGATCATCCGGCGCGGTACGCGGAGCAAAGCGGGCCAACACCCGACCATCCTTGCCAACCAGAAATTTTTCGAAGTTCCAGGTGATATCGCCTGGGAACTCCGCGCCTTCGCCAGCCAGCAAACGGTACAGGGGGTGTCGCTGCGGACCGTTAACGTCCAGTTTGCTGCCCAGAGGGAAATTCACCCCATAGTTAAGGCTGCAAAAGGCCTGGATCTCGCTCTCGGTGCCCGGCTCCTGCCCGGCAAACTGGTTGCACGGCAAGCCCAGCACGTTGAAACCCTTGGCTTTGTACTGCTGATAGAGGTTTTCCAGCGCAGCGTATTGCGGCGTCAACCCACACTTGGAGGCGACGTTGACCACCAGCACCACCTGGCCCTTGAAGGGCGCCAGGGGTAACTCCTGGCCATCCAGCGCTTGCAACTTC
This sequence comes from Pseudomonas sp. TE3910, assembly GCF_056279025.1. NCBI lineage: Bacteria > Pseudomonadati > Pseudomonadota > Gammaproteobacteria > Pseudomonadales > Pseudomonadaceae > Pseudomonas > Pseudomonas sp. TE3910. The sequence continues at coordinate 4,226,146 of NZ_JBWBQN010000001.1, read as the reverse complement.
AGGTCGTGAAATACACTCATGACTAACTCCTCTATTGCCAATCCGGGCCACGGCGCCCTTTTGGCTCGCCCACTAAAAAGGCGCCCGGGCTGATCGCAGGTCCCAGTGGGTGCCTGACCGATCGTCCCGACCGCCTTCGCGACTTCCTGAGCTTAGCGCAGAAAATCAGTGGTGATGACCACCTTCGCCGTGGATGTGGCGATGTGCGATTTCTTCTTCGCTGGCGTCACGAACGTCTACCACTTTGACCTGGAAGGTCAGGCGCTGGCCAGCCAGTGGGTGGTTGCCATCGACGGTAACGTCGTCGCCGTCCAGATCACGGATGGTGACGATCTGCATTTGGCCGTCCGGCGCCGAAGCGTGGAACTGCATGCCGACTTCCAGCTCGTCGACACCTTCGAACATGCTTCGGTTCAGGGTGCTGACCAGTTCAGCCAGGTATTCGCCGTAGGCATCTTCAGGTTCGATGGCAACGTTCAGTTCCTCACCGGCTTTCTTGCCTTCCAGAGCCTTCTCCAGGCCCGGGATGATGTTGCCTGCGCCATGCAGGTAGACCAGCGGAGCGCCGCCGGCGGAGCTGTCGATGACCTCACCAGCGTCGTTGGTCAGGGTATAGTCGATGGAGACAGCCTTGTTGGCGGCGATCAGCATGGGGCGAGACCTTTTGCAGAAGAATATAGAGCCATAAGTGTAACCAAGGCCTCGTCCGAAAGCGAACGTAACCCAGACAAACGGAATACCATGAGCGACAGCCGCATTCTCGGTTTTCATCAGGACGAGGACGGCCACTGGGTGGTCGAATTGTCCTGCGGCCATACTCAGCACCTGCGCCACCAGCCGCCCTGGCAATCGCGCGCGTGGGTGCTGGACGCCGACCAGCGCCAACAGCGTATCGGCCAGCCTTTTTCCTGCGGCTGGTGCGCGCAGGGTGTCGATAGCGATACCCTTGGCAATTGATTCTTTTGCACAGCTCACCTCGAGACGCTCGCATGCAGACATTTTTTATCGCGCCGACCGACTTTGGTGTCGGCCTGACCTCCATCAGCCTGGGCCTGGTCCGCACCTTGGAGCGGGCCGGCCTGAAGGTGGGCTTTTTCAAGCCGATCGCCCAGCCACACCCAGGAGATACCGGTCCAGAGCGCTCCACCGAGCTGATCGCACGCACCCACGGTTTGAAGCCGCCGAAGCCACTGAGCCTGGCCCACGTCGAGCGCATGTTGGGCGACGGCCAGCTCGATGAGCTGCTCGAAGAAATCGTCACCCTCTACCAGCAAGCCTGCGAGGGCAAGGACGTGGTCGTCGTGGAAGGCATGGTGCCGACTCGCCACGCCAGCTACGCTGCGCGGGTCAACCTGCACCTGGCGAAAAGCCTGGATGCCGAGGTCATCCTGGTCTCGGCACCGGAGAACGACGTGCTGGCCGAACTGTCCGGGCGGGTCGAGCTGCAAGCGCAGCTGTTCGGTGGGCCGAAGGACCCGAAAGTGCTTGGGGTGATCCTCAACAAGGTGCGTAGCGACGAAAGCATGCACGCCTTCGCCACGCGCCTCAAAGAACACTCGCCGGTGCTGCGCAGCGGCGATTTCCGCCTGCTTGGCTGCATCCCCTACCAGGCCGACCTCAATGCACCGCGCACCCGCGATGTGGCGGAACTGCTTGGCGCCCAGGTGCTCAACGCCGGGGACTGTGAACAACGGCGGATGAACAAGATCATCCTCTGCGCCCGTACCGTCGCCAATACGGTGCCACTGCTTACGCCTGGCACCCTGGTGGTAACCCCCGGCGACCGCGACGACATCATCCTCGCCGTCAGCCTGGCATCGATCAATGGTGTACCGCTGGCCGGCCTGCTCCTGACCAGCGACAGCAAACCCGACCCGCGCATCCTCGAACTCTGCCGGGGAGCACTGGCGGCAGGCCTGCCGGTACTGTCGGTGAGCACGGGTTCCTACGACACAGCCAACCAACTGAACCAGCTCAACAAGGAAATACCGGTCGACGACCGCGAGCGCGCCGAGATTATCACCGACTTCGTCGCCAGCCACCTCGACGCCAGCTGGCTGCATCAGCGCTGTGGCACCCCACGGGAGATGCGCCTGTCACCTGCGGTGTTCCGTTATCAACTGATCCAACGTGCCCAGCAGGCCAACAAACGCATCGTCCTGCCGGAAGGCGCCGAGCCCATGACCGTGCAGGCTGCGGCCATCTGCCAGACCCGCGGCATCGCCCGGTGTGTGCTGCTGGCCAAACCGCAAGAGGTGCAGGCGGTGGCCCGCGCCCAAGGTATCGAGCTGCCAGAGGGCCTGGAAATCCTCGACCCGGACTTGATCCGCGAGCGCTATGTCGAGCCGATGGTCAACCTGCGCAAAAGCAAGAGCCTCAACGCGCCAATGGCGGAGCAGCAACTGGAAGACCCGGTGGTCATCGGCACCATGATGCTGGCGCTGGACGAAGTCGACGGGCTGGTCTCGGGCCTGGTGCACTCCACCGCCAACACCATCCGCCCGGCCTTGCAACTGATCAAGACCGCGCCGGGCTGCACCCTGGTCTCGTCGGTATTCTTCATGCTCTTCCCCGAGCAGGTGCTGGTGTACGGCGACTGCGTGATGAACCCGCACCCCAGCGCCAGCGAGCTGGCCGAAATCGCCCTGCAGAGCGCCGACTCGGCCGAAGCCTTCGGCATCACGCCACGGGTTGCGATGATCAGTTACTCCAGTGGCGACTCAGCAAGCGGCGAAGAGGTGGAGAAAGTACGCGAAGCCACCCTGCTCGCCCAGGAAAGCCAACGCGACCTGCAGATTGACGGCCCACTGCAATACGACACGGCGGCCAACGAAAACACCGCCCGCGAACTGGCGCCAAACAGCCCGGTAGCAGGTCGCGCCACGGTGTTCGTCTTCCCAGACCTCAACACCGGCAACACCACCCACAAAGCCGTGCAGCGCAGTGCCGACTGCGTCAGCCTCGGGCCAATGCTGCAAGGCCTGCGTAAACCGGTCAACGACCTGCCCCGCGGCGCCCAGGTCGACGACATCGTCTACACCATTGCCCTGACTGCGATTCAGGCCAACCGCTCTCTGGATAGTTGAACCATGCTCGCTTTTCTGCCCGCGCCTGTGCGCGGGATCATTGCCTCGTTGCTGCTGGGGCTGAACACCCTTGTGTGCTGTACCCCGCTGTTCATCGTCAGCCTGTTCAAGCTGTGCTTGCCGTTTCCGGCGGCACAGAAGCTGACCGACGAACTGATGCGCCACATCCACGAAGCCTGGATCAGCAACAACAAGGGCTGGATGAACCTGATCAGGCATACCCACTGGCAGGTGGAGGGCCTGCAAGGGCTCGGCTACCAGCACAGTTATCTGGTCACCAGTAACCACCAGAGCTGGGTGGACATCCTGGTGCTGCAGTACGTGCTGAACCGGCGTATTCGGCCGCTGAAGTTCTTCCTCAAGCACGCCCTGATCTGGGTACCGGTGATCGGGCTGGCCTGGTGGGCACTGGGCTTTCCGTTCATGAAACGCTACTCCAAGGCCCACCTGGCCAAACACCCGGAGAAGCAAGGCAAGGACCTGGAAACCACGCGCCGCACCTGCGCAAAGTTTCGTGGCACGCCAACCGCCATCTTCAACTTTGCCGAAGGTACCCGCTTCACCCAGGCCAAACATGTCGAACAGCAGTCACCGTTCCAGCACCTGCTCAAGCCCAAGGCCGGCGGCATCGCCTTCGTGCTGGATGCGATGGGTGAACAACTGCAATCGATCATCAACGTGACCCTCTACTACCCAGACGGTGCGCCGGGTTTCTGGGACCTGCTGTGCGGGCGGATGACACGGGTAGCGGTGCATATTCAGGAACTGGCCATTCCCGAGGAGTTCCTCGGCAAAAGCTATGACCAGGATGACGCGTACCGGCTGGCGTTCCAGCAATGGATCAACCGGCTATGGGAAGAGAAGGATCAGCATTTGGCGCAGTTACACCGTCAACGCTGATACCCGTAAGGCGGGTTACTACATACCGTAGCAATCCGCCTTGCTGGCCACAGGCCGACGGTTACTGGTACTGCTGACCAGGAATCGGCTTCAGGTTGACCTCTACACGACGGTTTTGTGCACGGCCATTGGCATCGGCGTTGCTCGCAACCGGCTGATCCGGGCCAGCACCGCGTACCGACAGACGCGAACTGTCAACGCCCTGGGATGTCAGGTAAGTGCTGACAGCCTGCGCACGGCGCTGCGACAGGTCCATGTTGTGCTGGCGGCTGCCGGTGCTGTCGGTGTAGCCAACGATTTCAATGGTGTTCTGGTTGAACTGCTTGAACGAGTTGGCCAGGTTGTTCAGCGGCGAATAGAAGCTTGGGGCGATATCCGACGAGTCGGTGCCGAAGGTAATGTTGCCCGGCATGATCAGCTTGATCTGATCGCCCTGGCGCTGCACTTCCACGCCGGTGTTGGCCATGCTTTCACGCAGTGCCGCTTCCTGCTTGTCGGCGTAGTAACCGTAACCGGCCGCCGCTGCACCCACAGCTGCCGCACCGATCAGTGCGCCCTTGCCACGGTTGTCGTGGTTGATTGCAGCACCCGCGATTGCGCCGGCCAGCGCGCCAAGGCCGCCGTACTTGGCAGTTTTGCTCATTCCAGTGCTTTGCTGTGCCTGCCCTTGGTTATCGTAAGGGCTTGGGGTGGCACAACCGGACAGCATGGCAACAGCAGTAGCGACGATAATCAGACGACGCGAGGTGAACATGGAAAAGCTCCTACAGGGATTCTAAAGCACATCGAAAATTGGCAGACCTATACGGGCGTTGGAACGCGACAAACGCAAATAATTCCCTGGCTTAGGCCCGAACAAATGGATTTTCACGCATTTCATCACCCAAACGGGTGTCTGGTCCATGCCCGGTTATAACGGTAGCGTCCTCATCCAGCCGGTACAGGCGCTCTTTGATCGAACGGACAATGGTCGGCTGATCGCCGCCCCATAAATCGGTACGGCCAATACCACGACGAAACAGCGTGTCGCCAGCGATCAGCAACTTGGCATCGGCGAACCAGAAACTCATCGAACCCGGGGTATGCCCCGGCGTGTGCAAGGCAACCCCACAACCGCACGCCAACTCTTCGTCATCGGCCAGCCAGCGATCCGGCGACGGTACCGGCGTGTAGGGTACGCCGAACATCCGGCACTGCATTTCCAGGTTATCCCAGAGGAACTGGTCTTCCTTGTGCAAGTGCAGCGTAGCACCGGTCTTTTCCTTCAACAGGCCGGAGGCCAGGAAATGGTCCAGGTGCGCATGGGTATGGATGATACTGACCAGCTTCAAACCGTGAGCTTCAAGGCGCGCGATAATCTGCTCATGGTTGCCGCCCGGGTCGACAACGATGGCCTTCTTGGTAATCGGGTCGCCGATCAGGGTGCAGTTGCACTGCAAAGGGCCGACGGGGAAAGTTTCGCGGATCAGCGCGGGGCTGGCGGTTTGCATGAGATGATCCTGCCAAAAGGTGATGGCATATTTTGGCACAGCCGGCTGAACCCGCCGATATCACTTTCGTGAAAACAGGCCGGTAGTCGGTTCAAAACCCCAGCGCCAGCGTCTGCCTGCCTTCCAGTGCCAACAGGAACTGCTTGGCCGCCAACCCACCGGCATAGCCGGTCAAACTGCCCGAGGCGCCAATCACCCGGTGGCAAGGGACAATGACCGAAATCGGATTCTTGCCGTTGGCTGCCCCTACGGCGCGCACTGCTTTCGGGCAGCCAATCTGCCGGGCGATGTCACTGTAGCTACGGGTTTCGCCAAACGGGATCGTCAACAGCGCTTGCCAGACCTTGCATTGAAACTCAGTACCGACAAAGTCGAGGTCCAACTCAAAGCGCTTTCGTGTACCGGCGAAGTACTCACCGAGCTGCCGCTCGGTGGCCAGCAACACCGGGTTTTCAACCGCCTCACGCACGGCACTCAAGAGAACCCGATTGGGCTTCTCGTTTTCCCAGAGCACTGCGGCGAGCCCGGAGGCGCTTGCAATCAGGGTCAATTGGCCGACAGGTGAACCCATCATCTTGAATACGTAGGACATGCCCTGAATTCCATAAATCATCGTGAGGTCAGCAGCGCATCCCCATCTGAAGGCTCCAGATGAAATTCGCGTTTTTTTGACGCCAAATTAACCAACTAGCCTGTATCAACGCTACAGATTCTGATAAAAAGCGCGATACCGTAGCGGCCACCCAAGGAAAGGCCGCCGTTCGCCCAGGAAGCTAAAATGCCCAGTCCACTCGGTTACTCCTCTGTCTGGTACGCCTCTCTCAGCAACAACGTCCAGCTCAACAGCCTTTTGTTTGGTACTGCCTGGGGCAACGGCGCGAGTACGACGAACCTGACGTACAGCTTCATCAATCCATACGTCTCGCTTTTCGCCCGCAGCTATTCCGACGACAACGAGTACCAGGCAAGCTATGCCCTGACTGCGCCGCAACAGGCCGCCGTCACCAGCGCCCTGAATAGCTGGTCTGCGGTAGCCAACATCAAGTTTACCCAGGTAAAGGAAACTACGAGCAACGTCGGCGACCTGCGTTTTGGCGGTTACGCCTACATGAGTGACGACACCGCAGCCTGGGCCTACTTTCCTGACAGAGCGCCCAGTGCTGGCGATGTCTGGATCGGGCCAGCAACCAACAACAAGGCGCCGGTCAAGGGCACCTATGACTACATGACCTTTGTGCATGAGATTGGCCATGCACTTGGCCTGAAACACCCCTTCAGCACCAGTGCCTACAACTACACCGTACTGGCGCCAGAGCTCGATGATGTCCACTACACCCTGATGAGCTACAACAACGCCTATTCCTTTGAGCCCACCTCGCCCATGTTGCTGGACATCCTGGCGATCCAGAAGCTCTATGGCGCAAATACCCAATGGCAAACCGGTAACAACACCTACCAGTGGGGCGCCGACCAATCAGTCTTCGAAACCCTCTGGGATGCCGGCGGCATCGATACCCTTGACGCGAGCAACCAGAAAGCCTCGGTACGCCTCAATTTGAATGAAGGCCAATTCAGCAACATCGGCAAAGCCTTCTATGACCAGACGGACATGACAGCCATCAACAACGGGCTGGGTATCGCCTATGGCGCAAAAATCGAAAATGCCACGGGGTCGGCCTTTGGCGACACCCTGATTGGCAACGCCCTGAACAACGTGCTGGATGGTCGTGGCGGCAGCGACACAATGATCGGCGGTTCGGGAAACGACACCTATATTGTCGACAACGTCGGTGATATCGTCAGTGAAACCAGCACCCTGAGCAGTGAGATCGACACCGTTCTCTCCTCAGTCAGTTACGCTCTGAGCGCCAACATTGAAGTGCTGACGCTCACCGGTAAAGCCAACACCAACGGCACTGGCAACGCACTCAATAACCGCATCACCGGTAACGCCGGAGCGAACGTGCTGGACGGCGGTGCCGGGGTCGACACCCTGATCGGTGGCACCGGCAACGACACCTACGTGGTCGACAACAGCGCCGACATCATCATTGAAACCAGCACCTTGGCCAGCGAGATCGACACCGTTCGTGCCTCAGTGAGCTGGACCCTGGGCGCCAACCTGGAAAACCTTACCCTGACGGGCAGCGGTAACCTCAACGGCACCGGCAACACCCGCAACAACGTGCTGACCGGCAACAGTGCCAACAACACCCTGAACGGTGGCGCAGGCAATGACCAACTCAATGGCGGGGCGGGCAATGACCTACTCGAGGGTGGCCTGGGTGCCGATACCCTCAGTGGCGGCCTTGGCAATGACATCTATGTGATCGACAACATCGCCGACAAGGTCATCGAGGCCAGCAACGAAGGCCGCGACCTGGTCCGCAGCAGCATCAGCTACACCCTGGCCGCCAACGTCGAAGACGGCCTGCTGGTGGGCAGCGGCGCGCTCAAGCTGGTGGGCAACGCGCTGAACAACACCCTGACCGGCAACGGTGGCGCCAACGTGCTGGACGGCGCTGGCGGTGCCGATGTCCTCGACGGAGGCGCTGGCAACGACACCTACTACGTCGATAACCTCGCGGACACCATCATCGAACGAGGCGCCTCGCCAACCGAGATCGACAATGTCTTTTCAACAGTGAGCTGGACCTTGGGCGCCAACCTGGAGAACCTGACCCTCACCGGCCTGGCTGCGATCAACGGCACCGGCAACGCACTCAACAACCGCATCACCGGCAATGCCGGAGCAAACATCCTGGACGGCGGTGCCGGGATCGACACCCTGACCGGTGGCACCGGCAACGATACCTACGTGGTCGACAACCTGCGCGATGTCATCATCGAAAAAAGCACCTCTGCCAGTGAAATCGACACAGTTCGCACTTCAGTGAACTGGACCCTGGGCGCCAACCTGGAAAACCTCGTGCTCACCGGCAGCAGTAACCTCAGCGGTACCGGCAACACGCGCAACAACGTGCTGACCGGCAACGCAGGCGACAACCTGCTAAACGGCGGTGCAGGTGCCGATACCCTCAGCGGCGGCCTCGGCAATGACATCTATGTGGTCGACAACATCGCCGACACGGTCATTGAGGCCAGCGGCCAAGGCCGCGACCTGGTGCGCAGCAGCGTCAGCTACACCCTTGCCGCCAACGTTGAAGACGGCGCGCTGCTGGGTAGTGGCGCACTCAAGCTGACCGGCAACACACTGAACAACACCCTGACGGGCAACAGCGGCGCCAACCTGCTCAACGGCGCTGGCGGTACCGATACCCTCGACGGCGGTGCAGGTAACGACACCTATTACGTCGACAGCACCGACGACCTCATCATTGAACGAGGAACATCGCTCAAGGAAATCGACAGCGTCTTCTCTTCGGTCAATTGGACCTTGGGCGCCAACCTGGAAAACCTGACGCTCACCGGCAGTGCCAACCTGAACGGCGCCGGCAACACCCTCAACAACCGCATCACCGGCAACGCAGGTGACAACCTGCTGGACGGTGGCGCAGGTATCGACACCCTGATCGGTGGTACCGGCAACGACACTTATGTGGTCGACAACCTGCGCGACACCCTCGTTGAAACCAGCACCCTGCCCCGCGAGATCGATACCGTGCGCGCTTCGGTCAACTGGACCCTGGGTGCCAACCTGGAAAACCTGACCCTTACCGGCAGTGCCAACCTGAACGGCACCGGCAACGGACTCAACAACATGTTGATCGGCAACAGCGCCAACAACACCCTGAACGGTGGCGCAGGCAATGACCAACTCAATGGCGGGGCGGGCAACGACCTGCTGATCGGCAGCCTCGGCACCGACACACTCACTGGCGGCAGCGGCGCCGACCGGTTCGTCTTCAACCTGCTGAACGAGTTGGGCAAAGGCAACGCACGCGACGTCATCACCGACTTCAACAGCACCGAAGGCGACAAGATCGACCTGTCGAAGCTCGACGCCAACGTCCTCGCCAAAGGCATCAACACCTTCAGCTTCATTGGTGCCGATGCGTTCAGCGCCGCCGGGCAAGTGCGCTTTGTCGATCACATCCTCTACGGCAACGTCAACGCCACCCCGGACGCTGACTTCGAGATTCACCTGGTGGGCGTCAACAGCTTCAGTGCGCAGGATATGATTGGCTGATGACGGTAACTCGCAGGCAGTAAAAAACCTGGGCAATCTCAACGCCAAGCCGACTTGTTTCTTGAGGCAGGAATAAAATTGGAAGTGAGCATGGTGGCGCACCTACTGTGGGAGCACACCTTGGTGGCGATGGAACCCGCAGGGTTCCCTGCGTATGCAGTTCGTTCCAAAGCCGGTACAGAAGACCCAAAGTGCCAATATTCCAGCATTAAGCCATGCTACATGCTGGAGTATTAGCACAATGGCAACGATACAGCGCACTTACGGCAGGTAGAGCCTGAACACGCCGCCACCCAACGGCCCGCCGTTGCCGATTTCAATGCGCCCCTGCAGCCCATCGCGTTCATGCAGCGCAGCAATGCGGGCCGCGAAGTAGAGGCCCAGGCCGGTGCTGCCGCTGCTGGGGTTGATGCCCTGCACGTAGTCGCTCTGGCGTTCGAGCATCTGCAGGGGATAACCCGGGCCGTCATCGTTGACGCTCAGTAGCAGTTGGTCGTCTTCTTCGCTGACGGTTATAAGCAAGGCGTGGCCGGCGTAACGGATGGCGTTGTTGAGGATGTTGGACACCACCGATCCAATCAGCTCACGATCAAAGAAGCCCAGCGGGTTGACGGTGTCGATCCGGTAGCTGGCCAGCAGGTCGCGATGGCTCAGTACGTCCTGGTGAGCCGCCAGTTGCGCTTCGATGAAGTCGTCCAGCTCATGGTAGCCAGGGCACATCGGCAACTGGTTGACGCCCAGTTTGTACAGGCCCAGCAGTTGCACCAGCATGCCGTTGAGGTGGGCGAATTCGTGTTCCATGACGCCCAGGTCACTGCCGCCACGTTGCGTATCAGGCAAACGGGCCAGCCATTGGCTGTGGGTCTGCATGAGCATCGCCAGGGAGTTTTTCATGTCGTGTACGGTGGAGGCGATCACCGTGGAGAAGTCGAGCCCCTGCTTGTTTTCGCTCATCCACCAAATGCCCGTATGTGCAGTTTGCGATAGCGCTCGTAGCGCGCGTCACTTTCAGGAATACCGGCCACCCGGCTGAGGCAGGCGCGGCACTCTTCCAGTACGGCTGCGGTTGGCGTATCACCGGCCAGGCGCAGCAGTGCCTGGGTAGTGTTCAGGGCGATACTGATGTTCTTCGGCTGCAACACCAGTGCCCGACGGAACAGGTCCAGAGCGCCACCCAGGTTGCCGGCCTGGTAGCTGCGCACGCCTTGGCGGTTAAGGTCGACGGCTTCGTTGCCACCGCCCAGAATCGCCGGGTCATCGGTCAGGGTTGCGATGTTTTTCATCACCGCCGGGTCGTCGCCATACACCTCAACGCAGTTCTTCAAGATGCCGTTACTGGCCGCTTCCTGCCCTAGTTGTTGCAGTTGGGTCGCCACCAGCAAGGCGGCTTCGGCAGAGAAGAACTGGTCCATGCCCTCGATGCGAGCCATGGCCTGCTCGGTGAGCTTGGCGGCGGTCTCGGGGTCGCCCGCCTTGATCAGGCTGGTGGCTTTCATCAGGCGGGCGCGCACCTGCAGGCCCTGATCGTCGGTGTACTCCTTGGCCACTTCGCTCAAGGCCGAGTTGATCTCTACGCGCGTACGCGCATCCATGCCGCCGCCACCGTTCTTGCTGATCAAGGCCTGGGCCAGGCCCAGGTTGCTTTCAGGGTCTTTGAAACGCGAGTGCTGGCCCTGGCTGACCGCCTGACGGTAGGCGCGTGAAGCGCTGTCGAAGTCTTCGTTGCCCAGCGCCAGCTTGCCCAACAGCATCTGCCGACGCACTGCCAGTGGCGAAAGGCGCACCGCCTCTTCAAGCACGCTTTGAGCGCGCTTGGTTTCGCCGGTGGCCGTCAGTACGTCGGCCAGGCCGTCGTACAGGCCAGGCATCAGCGGGAAGGCCTTCAAGGCTTGCTCATAGATGCCCTGGGCCTGGCCGATCTGGCCACGTTTGAACAGTAATGCGCCAAGGGCGGCATAAGCCCAAGGCGTGGCACGGCTGCTGAGAATCGCCTTGAGGAATCGCTCAAGGTCTTCATAGCGGTTCAGGTCACGCAGGGCGTTGGCCCGGTAGCGCAGGCACAACGGCGCAAAACGCTGGTCCTGGCGGCAGAGGTTCTCGCACGCGGCCAGGACCTCGGCGGGTTTGCCACGGTCGAGCGCCTGCAGAATCGGCTTGAGCAAGGTTTTGCGCTGTACCAGCTTTTCCAGCCGCTGGGCCAGGCCGATCCGGTTGAACGGTTTGGTCAGGTAGGCATCAGGCTCATGTTCCAGAGCACTGAGCACCACTGCCTGGCTGCTCTCAGCCGTGACCATGATGAACACGCACTCATGGCTAATGAGCTTGTCGACCATCAGGTCTTCAAGGGTTTGCTGGCCGTTTTTCTTGCCATCGCCCAAGTGAAAGTCATGCAGGATAAAGTCATAGCGTTTCTGCGCACACATGCGCAGCGCCTGCTCGCCGCAGTCAGCAGTGTCGACGTCTCGCACGCCCAGTTCGCGCAACATGGAGCGCACGGAGCTGCGGAAGTCGGAGAAGTCATCGACGATAAGAAAACTTTTTTGGCTGTAAACCAACATCCAAGGAACCTGTCATGGGTAGTAAGGAGACACACGCACGCAACGATTACAACGACAGGCTCAGCCTTTCAGCCCACTACGGCGCGTAGCTGACAACCAACGACAGTGGGCTATCACGCAATACAACACCGCCCTGTCACACACCCAATTGGCTCCCCAGACGATATTGATTGTTCCCCGAGCGCTTGGCGTCATACATCGCCAGGTCTGCGGTGTGGATCAGGTTATCCATACTCGTGGCGTGGTCGGGAAATACCGCCACACCCAGGCTGGTGCCGATCACACACGTTTCACTGGCAATCTCCATCGGCATTGAAAGTGCCCGGATAATCATTTCGCAAAGCACATGGATTTCTTGTTGTATGTTCAGGTCGGACGACAAACCTTCGAGCACCAGCACGAACTCATCGCCCCCGATACGTGCCACTGTATCGGCCGTACGCACTAGATTCTTGAGGCGCTTGGCCGTGCTAATCAGGACCTGATCACCCGCCGCATGACCGTAGCTGTCGTTGATCGCCTTGAAGCCATTGAGGTCGAGAAAAATCAGCGCCACTCGGGTGCGCTGGATGCGTGCCTGCTCAAGTGCCGCCGACAGCCGCTGCTCAAGGACCAGGCGGTTGGCCAGGCCAGTCAGCGCATCCTGATGGGCCATGCTGTGCAGTTGGTTGGCCCAGGCTTTTTCTTCGGTGATGTCGCGTACCACGCCCATCATCTTGATGGCCTTGCCGTGGGCGTCCTTGATCACATTGCCGGTCTCGCGCAGCCAACGCACCGTACCATCGGGCCAGATCACCCGGTACTCCTCGTCATGGTTTTCGCCGGTTTCAATGCAGCGCAACTCGCCCGCCCTGACCTGCTGACGGTCGTCCGGGTGGACACTGTTGCAGAAGTGTTCATAACTGGGGGTGATCTCGCCCACCTGATAGCCGAACATGCCGTAGATGGCTTCAGACCAGTACAACTGCTCGGTGTCGACATCCCAGTCCCATGTGCCGATACGGGCAAAGTACTGGCTGCGTTTGAAACGCTCGATGTCATCAGGGAGGATGTCGCGCGCTTGGGCACATTGGCTGCAAACGCCCGGCGGCGAGCCCGCCAGTTGCGCCTGAAGCTCAGCCAGGCGAGCACTCAGGTCGCGCTCGCGGTGCAGCGCACGGCGCCACACTATCAGCAGCACCACGATGCCAAGGCACATCCAGAGAAGTAGCACGTTCAGGACTGCCGTCATGACAGCGGGGCACTCGATAATAAATGGCTAATCGCCATCTTAATCGAAGCAAGTTGTACACAAAAGCCTGCTAACCCGATGGTCCGTTTCGGTGAGGCGGGAACTGGCGAGCCTGATCGACTCGCCAGATCCACGCCGGTTCTACTAGCGGGTAAAGACCTGCGCCGTGGTGATTGCCATGTCACCCCCCGGCAACTTGATCTTGCCCAGTGGCTTCAGACTGTCGGCATCGAAAATCGCCACATCGTTGAAGGTACCAGCCAGGTAGATCTTGCTGCCAGCCTTGTTGAACGAGATGCAGTAGTAGGAGTGATCCAGGGTGGCTGCCTGGAGCATTTTCTTCTGCTTGATGTCGTACTTGGCCAAGCGGTTGAGCACGCCAAAGACCAGGTTAGGGTCCTTGGGCGACACCATGCCGCTGAAGTAGATCTCGGTCAGCGGGCCAAAGTCGACAGTCTTGGTCTTGCCGGTGGCCAGGTCGATGTTGAAGAAGCCGTAAACATAGTCAGCGGTTGCCGGGTCTTCCTTCTTGTCCTTGAACTTGGCGGCCGTGTAGAGCAGCGAGAAATCATGCCGGTAGGTCTGCTGGTTCCACACGTAGAGCACATCCGGGGCGCTGTACAGCGGGCGCTTCCAGTGCCGGCTCGGCACCAGCACGTCGAACTTGCCGGTCTGCACGTTGACCTTGTAGATGTCCGGCCCGGCGATGTACAGGCTGCCGTCGTCACCGGTCTGCATGATGGTCAGCTGGCGTGGCGCCGGGAAGCTGCGCACGGGCTTGGCACTCATGCCGGCATTGGTGGCGTAGACATCCAGGCGCGGCTGCTGCACTTCATAGCGATCGTTGAGCATCCGTGTCGGGTTGGCGACGGTGTACAACTCCTTGCCATCATGGCTGACAGTGAAGGAAAAAATTGAACGAGCCTTTTCCCCCGGCTGCTGGGTAATGCTGGCATGGAACACCTGTTTGCAGGTGTCCAGCTCGACCCCGTAGATGTCGGCGTAATGGTTGTTCAACACATAGGCAATTGTGCGGTCTGGCGACAGTTGCACGGTGCCCGGCCCAAAGGCGTCCGGCATCTGGCAGGTCTTGTAGAGGCTGTCGGTGGCCAGGTCGAGAATGTGCAGGTTGTTCGGGTAGTTGGTGGTGACCATGTACTCGTGGCCACGGTTGAGCGCCTTGCCCTCGTCGGCCAACAGTGGCCCGGAGCAGGCGCCAAGCACCAGAATGGCGGCCAGGCCGCGCGTTGCAGTCTGAAGCATGCGGGTATCCCTCTTGTTCGGCTGGGGGCTCATTTGTCTTCCGGGAACACGGTCCCCAGGTTGCGCCAATTGTCGTTGGAGGCCTGGGCGTCTTTGTTCCAGTCCGGGTAGGTGCTCATCATGTCCGGCACCTGGGCCGGCCACCAGCAAGGGTCAGAGCAACCATACAGGTCTGATTCCATCGGTTGGCACAGCGACGAAACGCCACCGAAGGCATCGATTTCCCAGCCCGGGTCCGTGGTCGAGGCACATCCGGCCACCGAGTTCATGGCCACAACCTCTTCAATGCGGTTCTCGTCGGCAGCCTGTTCGAGCTTGAGCGCTTTGTTATTGATCGGCTTGAGATGCTTCATGTCAGTGGACCTTGCGCGGAGTGATGTAGCGGCTGATGAAGGCCGGGTTCTCGGCCATGATCCGGCTGTAGACTTCGATGCCGAAGTCCACCCAGTCACGCATCAGTTCGCAGTAGTGATAGGTCGGGTGAGCGGGGTCGCCGTAACGGGCGTAGCTCTCGTGGTAGCAGCCGCCTGAGCACAGGTTGCGAATGCGGCAGCTGTCGCACCCGGTGTTGGTGCGGTCCAGGCGCTGCGAGAGAAAGTCGTTGAGCTCGACCTGCTTGACCCCGCTGTGGACGTTACCGAACGTTGGCAACGACGAGCCGGTGAAGCGATGACAGAGGTTCAACTCCCCCTTGTGATCGACCGCCAGCATCTTCAGCCCGGCCCCGCAAGGCAGCGCCTTCTTGTGCCCTTCATGAATGTCGGTGATCAACTGGTGCAGGTTGGAGAAACCGATGCTTCGGTGCTCCAGCGCTGCCTCCAGGTAACGCCGCCCGAGGGCTTTCATGTTGGCGAACACCTGTACCATCTCTTCGCTACTCAGGTTGTAATCGCTGATATCGCCAGAGGTCACCGGCGCAAAGCCGACCTCCGCAAAGCCCAGTTCGTTGAACAGGTGGTTCCAGATGGTTTCGACATCGGTGACGCCCCGGGTCAGGGTGACACGGGCGCCGACCGGGCGGCTGTCATAGCGCGACAGCAACATGTCGACCTTGCGCCGAACCACATCGTAGGTGCCCTGCCCACCGACCGTGATGCGATTACGATCGTGCACGGTCTTCGGCCCGTCGATACTCACCGACAAACCGAATCGGTGGGCATTGAGGTAGTCGACGATGTCTTCGGTGAGCAAGGTGGCATTAGTGGTCATGACGAACTCGACCCGCTTGCCCGCCTCACTGAAACGCCGCTCGCAGTAGTCGACCATGTACTCGATCAGCTTGCGGTTGCTCAGCGGCTCGCCGCCGAAGAACACCACGGTGTAGACCGACTCGTCCGGCGACTCCTTGAGCAGCATTTCCACCGAGGCCACGGCGGTCTCGACATCCATCCGCTTGCCTTGCGAAGGCTTGTCCAGGTCCTCTTTGTAGCAGTAGGTGCAGCTCAGGTTACAGCCGGTGTTGACGTTCAACACCACCGTGTTGATCGCCGTGCGCTCGACCCGCCTGGTCGCCACTTCGGGGGTCAACGGCGAACCGTCGCTGACCAGTTCCAGGGCGATCAGCTCGCGCAGGGTTTCATTGATTTGCTCGCCGCCAAAACGCGGGGCCAGGCGCTGCTGCAGCGTTTCGCTGGAACAGCCCTCACCACGCAGGACGTCGATGATTTCCCCGGTCAGCGCATCGCTGGCGAACAGCGAGCTGCTGGGGATATGGAACAACATGCGTGCGTCATCAACCTGCACTTCGTGCAGGTTGCGCTCCACCAGGTTCAAGGTAACGCCCATCGCAACCTCCTCAAGCGGGGCCGGGCATTGCCGGCCCCCTTTTCATTCCGCTGATATGGCTGGGGTAACAGGCCCGTATCAAGGAATCGGTGGATTGTTCCAGCGCTGAACAGTGACGATCAGATGCCCCTCACCCGTGTGGGCTTTGCCTGCATCGTCCACCGCCGCAATGACCTTGAGGTTGCCGGCGTTGTTGGTCGACATCTTGCGCGCCGGGTTTGGCCCGGCACCGCCTGGGGTGAACACACCCGCATCGGCCTGCATGCTGCCGGCAAACTTGACGTCTTCATCCTCGCGGGCACGGTCATCAAACGGCTCGACCTTCCATTGCGCCGGGAACACACCAATGCGGTAGGCCTTGCCGTCCGCGCTGCGGCCCCAGGCTTCGGCGTCGAAGCGGCCTTGAACCTTCGGTGTCGAACCACCGTTGTCACCGATACGGGCCACCGAGAACGCCGGCACTACCTTGACCTCGGCAATGTCGCGGTACACCGCCAATTGCTGGCCCTTGAGTGCACCGACAGTCACCTCGCGCAACCCGGCCGGAGCATCGGCCGCGGCCTTGAGCAGCACGCGCACACGTTGCGGGCTCTGCTCCAGCACCTTGACCACTTCGACCCCCTTGCCGAACGATGGCGTACCGTTCAGGCCGCTGCCGATCAGGCTGACTTCGGTTTCGCTGCCGGCCTTCAGGTAACCCGGCTGAACCGCCAGCAGTTGTGGGTGATCGTGCCGCGCGGCGATAAAGTCCAGGCCACGCTCATCGTGCGCGGTCTCAAACATCCGGCCCTTGAGCTGCGCGCCATTGGCAGCAAAAACCTGGCGCATTTTCACCCCGTCGATATCGACGTTACCGCGCCACTCATAACCACTGTAGAGAATGGCCGTACCCTGGCCCTTGAACGGGCTGCCATCGGCGTACTGGCCATCAACACTGAGGGTGAAATGATCGCCCTCGGCAGCGGTAACCTTCATCACCCCGTTAAGCTCGCCCTTGCCTGGCAGGTGGCCGCTGAACGTCCAGTCACCAGCCAGAGCCTGAGCCTTGGGCATCGATTTTTGCCAGTCGGCCCAGGCCTTGCTGTCGAGCGGGTAACGCTTGGCCAGCAATGGCACCATTTCCTTGCGGGCCAGGTCGAACCAGTCGCGGTCGCGAGACAGTGCCTGATACTCCAGCGACGGCCACTGGCCGAGGTGGAAGTTCACCAGGTGCTCCCACTCCTGCGCCGGGCGACGCTGCAAGGCCACCCGTGCCCCCGAGTGGCAACGGCCACACATCTGCTTGGTCTGGTCGTCGAACTGCTCGACGGTGTTCAGGCGACGCTCCAATGCATAACGCACACCGTCGGTTTCGCTGGGTGCCAGGCCTTGGTTGTCGGCCAGGTACTTGACCAGGGTGCGACGATCTTCATCGCTGATCTTCAGCTGGTGCATGGTCTGCATGCGCGCAATGCTCATCAGCCACCCCTCGGGGGTTTTGCGCTGATGGCTGATACGGCTAAAGGCATTCTCACCCTCAGGCGTATGGCAACCCATGCAGGTTTCCTTGAGGATGGCCTGGGCTTCGCGTGCCTGGCTGGTCTGGGGCTGCAAGGCAAGGCTTACCGCCAACGCCAGCAGGCCACCGGCACTGGCGAACCGGAATGTTCTCTTCATCGATGTCTGACCTCCCACGGGGCTTATTCTTATCGTTGTTTTTTAGTGGTCTCTTCCTGCCGGCCGGGATGGATCAGGCAATGCACAGGCTGAAGAGGTACTGTCAGTAGCGATACATATTGCATGCCAAGAACTCAAAACCCCGCTCCTACAGGGCTTCCAGCACTTTTACCGCTTGCGCTGCGTTTAATTTCGCGACAGCTGTAGCACTCTGAGACGGCGCGACAGAACGGCTTGCACTTTACCGTTCTGGCACAAAATGCCATCATTGAGCCACTTTCCATCAGGGCTCCCACGCCCTGCATGTCATAAAAAACCATCATAAGACAAGCACCTCTCGCGTGACTCGACGGTGCGTTGCATCACCCCTTGCCTGCACAACCTGACGACGCCGTGGTCTACCACCCTAAGAGCGCCGCATTGACGCTGGCCCGCGAATGGCTTCGCAGGTCGCGCTTGTTGCTGCCACAAGGAATACACAGATGCTCTTGAGAACGATGAAAATTTCCCGCCGCGCGGGCCTTGGCTTTGCCTTGATCGCGCTGATGGCGCTGCTGCTCGGAAGCTTCTCGCTGTTGGAAATGCGCCGCATGAACGAACAGTCGCGTGTGGTTGATCGCAACTGGCTGCCTTCGATTCTCGCCCTCAATGACACGGCTCTGAGCGTATCGCGCATACGGACAATCACCCTGCGCCTGCTGACCGTACGCACCGACGCGGACATGCGAAGCAACCTGGAACGTCTTTCTGAGCTCAAGCAACAGCTGCAAACTCAACAGCACAACTATGAGCAGCTCATTAGCCTGGACGAAGAAAAGGTCGCCTACGAAGGCTTCAAGCGCGCCAAGGCGCTGTACATGGCTGAGCAGGAAAAACTCAGCGCGCTGGCGCAGCAAGGGCATCAAGACCAAGCCATTGATGTTGCCAACGGCACCCTCTATGAGCATGCGGATGCCATGGTCAAGGCCTTGATCACACTGATCGACCTGAACAAACAAGGGGCTAAGCAGGCCTCGCTGGAAAGCGACACGGTATTCAGTAATGCCAATGAACTGGTCATGACCATGATGATTGTCGTCGTGCTATTGACGGTTGTACTTGCCATTGTCCTGACCCGCAGCATCGTGCGCCCGCTGAGCCAGGCCGTGAGCGTCGCCGAAGTGATCGCCAGTGGCGATCTGTGCAGCGAAGTGACCGTGGTCGGCAGCGACGAACCGGCACAACTGCTGCACGCACTCAAGCGCATGCAGGCCAGCCTGCGCACGACCATTCAGCGCATCGCCGACTCTTCCAGCCAACTGGCGTCGGCCGCAGAAGAGTTGCAAGCCGTCACCAATGACTCCACCAAAACCCTGCTCCAGCAGAGCAACGAAGTGGAACAGGCGGCAACGGCGGTCAACGAAATGACCACCGCGGTCGAGGAAGTGGCCCGCAATGCGGTCAGCACCTCCGAGGCCTCGGGCGAAACCGACCAGACCGCACGCCATGGTCGTCAGCAAGTGCAACAGACCGTAGATTCCATTGGCCTGCTGGCCGAAGACGTCACCCGTACCTGTGAACAGGTTGAACACCTCGCCAGTGATGTGCGCAACATCGGCCAGGTGCTTGAAGTGATTCGTGCGATTGCCGAGCAGACCAACCTGCTGGCCCTCAACGCCGCGATCGAAGCGGCGCGTGCAGGTGATGCGGGCCGTGGTTTTGCCGTGGTGGCCGATGAAGTGCGGGCACTGGCGCACCGCACTCAGCAGTCGACCCAGGAAATCGAGTCGATGATCGGCACCATCGAACAGGGTACCGAGGGCGCAGTCAGCGCCATGCGCAGCAGCAATGAACGGGCACACGCCACCCTGGATGCCGCACTGGCCTCAGGCCATGCGCTGGAACAGATTACCCAGGCCATTGCCGCCATCAACGAACGCAACCTGGTGATTGCCAGTGCCAGCGAGGAGCAGGCCCAAGTCGCCCGCGAGGTAGATCGCAACCTGATCAACATCCGCGACCTGTCGATGCAAACCTCGGCCGGCGCCAACCAGAGCAACGCCGCCAGCCAATCACTGGCACACCTGGCCGTGCAACTGAACGGGCTGGTGGCACAGTTCAAAGTCTGACCCTGCAGCAACGCCCTCTGCGCAGGGCGTTGTTTTCAGAGCTTCCCTGGAGGCGATGAAGGGGGGATTATTTCATTCCCGCCGAAAGCGCTCTCCAGGCAGGCTGGCTTGCGTTCCATGCTCATATCAGCCCATACCATCATGCGCCTACTTCCTTGAAAACCAGCGCTTGGATGGCGCTTTGCTGGGAATACATGCGGTTTGAAGCAGCGCGCTTACGAAAGCGACCCACCTCCCCCAATAGTTATCGATAAGAAACCCCTGGGTGGACGGAAAAAACAAAACATGGCCGTAGCGGGCGACGTTTAGTTGCACCATCCCCCAAACCATCGCCCCGACAAAGCACGCCCAAAACCATTGAGCGCTAAAGTTCTCACCCGAAAATCGCCTGCTGGTAGAACGCCAGAACAAAAAAAAGCGGCTAGAGAAACACATAAGTAAGCCGTGAATACAAACACTAGGCACCATCAATCAAACGTATATTTCCCTTCACGCATGAACGCCGGCTCTCTCCAGTTGGGCCCTCTGACAACTCCGGTCCC
The DNA here is from genome assembly GCF_056279025.1 of Pseudomonas sp. TE3910. NCBI lineage: Bacteria > Pseudomonadati > Pseudomonadota > Gammaproteobacteria > Pseudomonadales > Pseudomonadaceae > Pseudomonas > Pseudomonas sp. TE3910. The sequence continues at coordinate 4,205,377 of NZ_JBWBQN010000001.1, read as the reverse complement.
GCTATATTGGATAAAGCCGGCGTTGCACATGCTCTTGACGAGGCTCAATAGCCCCCAGCTATCTGTCACGTGAGCCCAGTTGGCTCTGTTATAAAGGCCATCAAGCTGAGGCAGTGAGATACCCAATTCGTTCTTAGTGAGAAACAGGATTACCTCTTCAGGCTCCTCATTTAGCACAATCGTTCTTATGACACTCATCGCTTTGCCCCTCCCATTTGCTTGTACTCTTTCTCCCTTTGCTTATCATCCGCATCTATAGCATCAGGTGAATAGAGTAATTCAAAAGCATCCTTGAGCTTGTAGTCTTCCAGCGTCGCGGAGTGAGTATTATTCCAAATGACACCCTCGTCATTCGGATCTACACCGTCAGCCACCCCTAATGCTCTGAATCGCTCCAGCTCTCTGAGTTCATGAGTATAAAAACGTTTGTCGACAGCCATAATTTCCAATTCACCCTGCAGGATCTTCTCCAAACGCTCAATCATGATGGCATTGGCGTCCGAATGGCTGAAACGTCCCGTATGCAATTTCACCAAGTCAATGCCCTCTTGCGTCACGGTAGCGCAGGTCCAATCCAAATCCAGAATTGGGCCTCCGGCTTTGGCGGGATTGAATAGTCGATTACTGTACTTTCCTCTCGTAGTTGCCCCTTTATAAGGACTATTGAAAACAACGTAAGTTGGCGGCAGGCCACTTTCAACCGGGAAGCAGTAAATACAACCCCTGAAGTCCGGCAATTAATTCTACAGCGGGCAAGCTCACCCCTGATTAGCGATCGTCTGAACCGTGATGTAGCTCGCGTCATAAAAGCAGTTGTCGCGTCTCAACACTGTCTCAGTTTGAGACGCCAGAACCCACCTCGAGCAGCCAAGCCCCCTGTTTTCAGGGGTTCTTGAGCTTGGCACAAGGGTTGCGAATACCCACGGCATTCACTCACAAGAACGAGGTTTGCCATGTCCGCCACTGCCCCCCTGCTGCCTGCCGTTGAGGCGTTTCTGCAGCGTGCTCCCCGTATGTTGATCGGTGCCGATTGGGTTGAAGCCACCGACGGTGCGCTGATGACGCTGCGCAACCCTGCCACTGGCGAACCGTTGTGCCAGGTGCCCAGCGCCACGCCAGCCGATGTCGAACGCGCCGTGCTCGCCGCCCGCAAGGCCTTTGACGACTCTGAGTGGAGCCGCACCCGCCCGCGCGAACGGCAGAACCTGTTGTGGCGCCTGGCTGACCTGCTGGAGCGGGACGCCGAGATCGTGGCCCAGCTCGAATGCCTGAACAACGGCAAGAGCGCCGCCGTGGCACGGGTGATGGACGTGCAGCTGTCCATCGACTTTCTGCGCTACATGGCCGGCTGGGCCACCAAGGTCGAAGGCAGCACGGTGGATGTGTCGATGCCGCTGATGCCCGCTGATCAGTTTCACGGTTTCATTCGCCGTGAAGCCGTCGGTGTCGTCGGCGCTATCGTGGCCTGGAACTTCCCGCTGCTGCTGGCCTGCTGGAAGCTCGGCCCGGCGCTGGCAACCGGGTGTACGGTGGTACTCAAGCCCGCCGATGAAACGCCGTTGAGCGCCCTCAAGCTGGCCGAACTGGCCCTCGAAGCCGGCTACCCGGCCGGGGTCTTCAACGTGGTCACCGGCACCGGCGTCGTCGCTGGCGATGCCCTGACCCGTAACCCACGGGTGGATAAGCTGACCTTCACCGGCTCGACCGCTGTCGGCCAGCAGATCGGCAAGATCGCCATGGACAACATGACCCGGGTCACCCTGGAGCTGGGCGGTAAATCACCCACCATCGTCATGGCCGATGCCGACCTTGCCAGCGCGGCGGCGGGTGCTGCCAGTGCGATTTTCTTCAATCAGGGGCAGGTCTGCTGCGCCGGTTCGCGGCTGTATGTGCAGCGCAAGCATTTTGACAATGTGGTCGCCGATATCGCCGGTATTGCCAACGCCATGAAGCTCGGCAACGGCCTGGACCCTAGCGTAGAGATGGGCCCGCTGATTTCCGCACGGCAGCAACAGCGGGTGTTCAACTACATCGAACAAGGCCGCAACAGCGGTGCCAGCATTGCCTGTGGTGGTGAACAGTTCGGCCCCGGCTACTTCGTCAAACCAACGGTCATCGTCGATGTCGATCAGCGTCACCCACTGGTGCAGGAAGAAATATTCGGCCCGGTGCTGGTGGCGATTCCATTCGATGACGAGGCCGACGCCCTGCGCATGGCCAACGACAGCCCTTATGGTCTGGGGGCAAGTATCTGGTCGAACGACCTGGCCGCCGTCCACCGGATGATCCCACGCATTCGCTCCGGCTCAGTCTGGGTCAACTGCCACAGCGCCCTCGACCCGGCGCTGCCGTTCGGTGGCTACAAGATGTCCGGTGTGGGCCGCGAGATGGGCGCAGCGGCCATCGAGCACTACACCGAGCTCAAGTCGGTGTTGATCAAGCTGTAAGCCTCAGGGGCGGTAGCCCTGACTAAGCAACCAGCTGCGGATCATCCGCGCCTGCTCAGGCTCCAGACCGGCCAGCACCTGCTCGGCCGGTTCGTGCTTCAGGCGCTTCACCAACGGCGCCACCGCCACGCCCTGTACATGCCAGATCCCCATTGGCTGATCAGGGCTCACCACCAGCTCCACTTCATCCACCCAGCCATCCCGAAGCACCGGGCCGGCCTGCACCTGCAAGGCAGCAAAGTCTGCCTCCTGGTGTGCGGGCGCCTGGTCGGGCCAGCAACTGCGAGCCTGCCAGAACGGCGCATCAGGCCATTGTTGCTCCTGAGCGTAGAAGTCTCGCCCATTACGGGCAAAGCGCCAGAACAGGTGCTCGACCCGTTGCTGGTGAAACTGCAACGCCAACGCCGCACGTTCAGGCCGTTGCAGCAGCGTGTTGATCACCGCTGGCGCCTGCAATGCCGACGACAGCGATTGAAAGATACCGTTGCCCGACAAGGGATCAACGGCCATCGCTGCATCGCCAACACGCAGCCATCCCTCAGCGCCGGTCTGCCGGCTGAGAATGGCTGTGCTGCTGCGGGCATGCAGGTGCAGGTCGTGTTCCTCGTCGGCACCGAAAAAGCGACAGGCCATTTCCGATTGCTGACGCCGTGCACGGCAGTAGTCCAGCAGCGCGGCCTTGTCCGGCAGTTGAGTGCTGGCAACGTCGAGGGTCAGTTGCCAGTAGCAACGGCCATCCGCTTGGCGTGCCATCCACGCCCAACCATCGGCAAAACTCTGCACCGCGCTGGCATTCGGGCCCGGTCGCCCTTGCCAGCGGTTCAACAGGCTCAGGGTTTCCGGCCCGCGCCAGGCCCTGCCCGACGACGCCTTGCTCGCCTGCGGTGCCTGTCGACCACGGGCCTCCACCAGAAAATCAGCAAACACGGGCGCCGCACCTTCAAGCGTGACGCCCATCTGACCAGCATCACGCTCGACACTCAGCACCCGCCCTTCGATCAGCGCTACCCCCGCCGCGTACAGATCATCGCGCAGGCCTTGATCAAAACGCGGTCGGTCGAGCAGGTATTCCAGGTTCTGTGCCGTGCGCTGCCCGTTCCACTGCACCTGCCGCTGCGAAGGCTCGCTGGCAGCGGCCAAGGCACGCAACAACCCCGCCCCACGCAGGCCTTCGAGTACACGCGGTGAAACGCCCTCAAGGGCCGCAAAACGGCGCCACTCACTGACCACGCACACGTCATGGCCGAGCCGCCGCAAGCCCAGAGCGACGGCAGCACCCGCCGGCCCGGCGCCAAGCACCAGTACCCGGCTCATGGTGCCAGCCGCCGTTCAGGGCCGTGATAGTGTGCCTGCTCATGCAGCCAGTCACGGATCCCTTGATTGCTGGCATCCGGGTGCTGCTGCAAGAATGCTGCGAGATGCCCGGTCAGAGCCGCACACCCCAGGCTAGCCCCGGACAGCCGCCCATCGGCACTGCGCACACAAGCCCCCACATCGGCCTGGGCGCTGCCCAGCCAGCTCCACTGCTGCGGCAGGCAACGGGCATCGCCGGTCACCCGCAACACCCCAGGGTAGGCCGCTGGGTAGACCGGTGCACCTTGCGCCGGGCTCGAAGCACACAGCAGGATGCCGGCCTCCACCGCCAAGGCGCAGGCCTGGCGCAGTACGGGGCGATCTTCGCGCAGCCCCAGGCTCAGGTTGATCACCCGCACCTGGCAGGCCAGCAGCCACTCAATGGCAGCGGCAACCTGCAAGGCACTGGTCACCCCACGGCCATCGAACACCTGCGCCACATACAAACGCGCCTCGCCAGCACGCTCAAGGATGGCCGCAGATACCGCGCTGCCATGGCCCAGTGCATCTGCTTCAGCTTCGTGTTCAAGCAAACCGGCGTGCGCCAAGGCAAACCGGCGGGCAGCCGCAGGCGGCTGCTCGCTGAGGTCATGGCCACTGTCGACTACGCCAATACGCACCTCAGGCTTCATGGCTCACGGCTCCAGTTGTGGATAACTGACCGTCAAACAATTCCAGGCGCAGATCGGCATCGGCCAGGGTCGAAGAACGGTGACTGATCAAAATCCGCGTACGCCCACGGAACAGCTGATCAATTGCGCCGATCACCTCACGCTCAGTCGCTTCATCGACCGCCGAGGTGGCTTCGTCCAGCACCAGAATCAGTGGGTCCTGCAGCAAGGCCCGGGCAATCGCGATGCGCTGCTTCTGCCCACCCGACAACTGCTGGCCGCGCTCGCCCAAGGGGCTGTCGAGGCCTTCGGGCAAGCTGGCGATCAGGCTGTCCAGTTGCGCCAGACGTGCAACCTCGGCAATGGCTTCACGACTGGCATCCGGCACGCTGTAGGCGAGGTTGTCGGCCAGGCTGCCGCGAAACAGCACAATGTCCTGGCTGACCACCGCGACCCGGCGGCGCAGCTCAAACAGATCCAACTCACGCAGGTCGCAGCCGCCCAGCACGATGCGCCCGGCCTGGGGATCGTAAAAACGCTGCAGCAGGTCGATCAGGGTCGATTTACCTGCGCCGGAAATACCACTCAATGCCACTTTGCAGCCTTGAGGAATCGACGCCTGTACCTCACGTAACAACGGCGGCCGACCGGGGTGGGCGAAACACACTCCCTCGAACTGCAAGTCAGACGTGCTCGGCATCGCACGGGGTGATGCCGGGTTGACCACGTTCGGCACCTCACCGCGAAGCTCCATCACCCGCCCAAGGCTGACGCTCATGCGCTGCATCGCCACGTACAGGCCGAGCAAGCTCTGAACAGGCCCCACGGCCATGCCCAGGTAGGTCGAAAAGGCAATCAGTGCACCCAGTTGCCAGGTACCCTGCACCACCCAATAGCCGCCCACCAGAAAGGCGCAGGCGCGCGACAGCGAAGTCAGGGTACCGGGTACGGCTTGGGTGAAGAACTCAGTGACCTGCAAACGCAGCAACTGCTGCATGTAACCCTGGCCGAGCCCGTCAAGGCGTCGCGCTTCACGCTGCTGCTGGCCAGCAGACTGAATGAACTTCATCGCTGGCAGGGTCTCGACCAGAAACGAAGATACATCCGCCGAACGCTCGCGCAACTGGCGCACCTCACGCTCGACCTTGCGCCGCATCCAGCGCAGCCAGAGCACGTCCAGCGGGATCAACACCAACGCCAGCAACGACAGCTTCCATGACAACGCCAGCAGCATGCCCAGCGCACAGACCAAGCCGATCACGCTGGACACAGCCGAGAACAGCGAGTCGACGGCAAAGCGCTGGATCTCGGCCACGTCACCGTCGAGCCGCGACATCAAGTCACCAATCCGCCGCTGGCCGTAGAAGGTCGGCGACAAGCCCTGAAGGTGACGATAGATTTCATCGCGCAGGGCAAACAGAATGCGCCCGGACAGCCGCGTGTGCAGGTAGCGGTTGAGCCCCGACAGCAGCGTGCCGAGGATACCGGCCACGACCATCACGCCGGCAATGGTGGCCAGGGCCGGGAAATTACGCGCCAGCAGGCCATCATCGATCAAGAGTTTGGTCAGCCACGGCTGCACCAGCACCAGCAGCGTGGCACACAAGGACAACCCCAACAGCCCGGCAATCGCCATGCGCTGTGGCCGAACGAAGCCGTACAACCAGCGCAGGGACTGCTGCAGGGCTTCGGGGTCCTTGTGATCGATCAAGCGGGCAAGCCAGCGCATCATGACTGCAACTGCTTGAACTTGCGGTAAAGCGTGGCACGGCTGATGCCCAGGTCCTGGGCGGCAGCCGACACATTGCCGTTATGGCGCTCCAGCGCCTGACGAATCAGGGTCAATTCGTTGTCCCGTATCCGTCCACTGGCCTGAGCCGCTTGGGTGCCCCGCAAGGTTTCGAGCAGGTTGTCCGGCAGGTGTTCAAGGCCCAGTTCAAGCTCGCCCTCCTCGCGCATGGCCAGCAAGGTGCGCACGGTCATTTCCAGTTGGCGGATGTTGCCCGGCCAGTGGTAACCGATGAACAGCGCCGACAATTCATCGGACAGGTACGCCCCTTTGCCGCCGAGCTTTTCCAACAGGCTGGCAACCAGCGCCATGAGGTCTTCCCGCTCACGCAGGGGCGGCAGTTGCACGCTGATACCATTGACGCGGTAGTACAGGTCTTCGCGGAAGTGGCCTTCTTCGACCTGACGCTTCAGATCACGGTGTGTGGCGCAGATCAACGCTATATCCAGGTCCTGTTCTTCGGCGGCCCCCAACGGCGCCACCTTGCGCTCCTGCAGCACCCGTAACAGGCGAGCCTGCAAGGCCAGTGGCATATCACCGATTTCGTCGAGGAACAGTGTGCCGCCATGGGCCTGTTGCAAGCGCCCGACCACACCGCCACGCCGGGAACCGGTAAAGGCGCCCTCACGGTAGCCAAACAGTTCGGACTCGATCAGGCCCTCGGGAATCGCCGCGCAGTTGACCGCAACAAAGGGTTTCGCTGCCCGCGGGCTGGCCAGGTGCAGCGCACGCGCCACCACTTCCTTACCGCTACCGGTCTCCCCCAACAACACCACCGGCAACTCACCGACCAGCCCTTGGCGGGCCATGCGCAGGGCGCGGGCGTAGCGGCTATTACCTGCACCCAGGCTTTGCAGATCAGGATGTTCCATGTTCGGGCGAGGACTGCGCCGGGGCATGACCGGCACGCTCACCGCACGCAGCGGCACTTGCAGGGTCTTGTAGAAAAATGCGCCCTTGGCGGTCTCGATGGCGTCGACGCGCCCCAATTGCAGGCGCGCCAACCATTGCTCCAAACGCATGCCCAGCAGGCTTTCACACTGTTGACCGACCAACTGGGGACGGGCCACACCCAGCAGTTGGCAGGCCTGATTACTGACGGCGAGGATCTGCCCGTCCAGCCCTAGGGCAACCAGCCCCTGCCAGGGCGAGTCGAGAAACTGTCGGCGGCTGTGAAATGCCAGTACCACCTGGTCCGGGTAGCTGGTGTTGAACAAACGGCCTTCAATCTGACTGACTGCCAGCGCCAGCAGCGCGGTGCGATCCTGCACCCTGCCCAGCGGCCCTTGGCGGGTCAGATCGAGGACACCCAGCAGGTCGCCCTGCGGGCAATGGATCGGCACCGAGGTGCAGGAAAAATCACTGAGCCGCTCCAGGTAGTGTTCGCCACAATCGATCTGCACCGTACGCGCCTCAACCAGTGCGGTACCCAGAGCGTTGGTGCCACGCGCCGATTCGCTCCAGCACGTGCCCGGCCTGATATCACCGAGGCCGGCATGCTTCAAGGCGTCAGCCTGGCCTTCGATGGTCAGGATGGTGGCGTCGGCGTTGGCCAGGATGATCACACTGTCCTTGCCCTGGCGCGCACGCAGGTAATCGATTTCGGCAGTGGCTGCATCCAGCAACACGCGGTTGCTGGCAAGCAGCAGGTCGAGGTTGGCCGACGAACTCAAGTCGAAGTCGTGACGACTGTTCAGCGGCACGCCATGGCCCAGGCTACGGCGCCAGGACGCATCGATTTCGGCACGCAGAATACCGTCGGGCAATTGCCCTTCCAGCGACAGCCGCTCCCGCGCAAGGCGAGCATCGAACGGCGGAACTTCAGTTGTTGTTTTTATTCTGTTCATGAGCTGCTCCGGATCGGATTGTCCGATTCAAGCAAGTCCCACGCCAAGGAAACGGCGAGGACACCACTCCTGCTCTTTTACGTTAACGTAAAGCTTGCTGCAATCACCAAGCATCGTTTATCGCTAGTTCAACAGGCCCAGCGCCTTGGCGCGCGCCACCGCCTGGGTGCGTCGCTCCACGCCAAGCTTGCTGTTGATATGGCTGGCGTGGGTTTTCACCGTGTGCAGGGAGATGAACAGGCGCTCGCTGATTTCCTGGTTCGAGCAACCCTGAGCGATCAGCTCCAGCACTGCCAGCTCCCGTGCACTCAGGGCCTCGCTGGGCGCCCCAGAGGTGTCGCTTTCAGGCGCCGGCAACATGGCCAGCAAACTGGTTCGAACCGGCCCGACAGGTTGCCCAAGCAGTTGCTCGCGCAGCCAGCCCGGTTGTTCGTTCAGCAATATCTGGAAAGGTTGCAGGGCACCGCCCTTCGCCGCGTCCAGGCTTTGCACCAGCAGGCTGCGGGCTTCGCTCTCGCGACAGCCGGCCAGCTTCAAGGCCACTAACTGACACAACGCCATGACACACAGCAGTTGCCCGCCGTTGGCCTGCCCCCGCTCATTCAAGGCCAGCAAGCGCTGCTCGGCCTGCTCGTTGCGCCCCTGTACGCGCTCCAGAAGCGCTTGCTGCAGCTCGATATGCAACGGCAACAGCGGGTGAAACTCTGGTGCAGCGGCAGCCAGTTTGCCGCCATAGGTCTGCCCCAGGCGCTGCAACCAGGCCTCAGCCAGGTCGATGCGCCCTTGCGCCAACCACAGCTCACATTTGACCAGGGTGATCATTGCCAGATAGAAAATCGGCGGCACGTCCCAGATATGCATCAGCCGTTCGGCTTCGGCGAGCTCGGCATACGCCTCGGTAAAGCGTCCTTCACGACCATCGAGCGTGGCGATCATGCAATGACCGATCAACACGCTGATGTCCCGACACGCCCGCGCCTCGACCACTCCCGCGCGCAAGCGGCTGCGACCCGCCTGGGGCTGCAGACGCGCGGCCAGCAGATACCCTTCGTACAGGGTCAAGCGGGCGCGCGCCGCGTACAGCCGCTGGGCCGAAAGCCCTTGCAGGCGCTGCAGCCCCTGGCGCACTTCATCCTGCGCCCGGAGTATTTCGCCACGGGCATGCAGCACGCGCGCCCGGTCGTAATGGGCCAAGGCCTCGAATAACGGGTTGCCCACCCGCTGGGCCAACTCCAGGGCCTCACGGTTCCAGCCACGCGCACGCCAGAAATCACCATCGGCAATCGCCAGATTGGACAAGGTCGACAAACACACCAGCCGCTGCCCATAGCGCTTCTGCGGCAGGCTGCGCAGGGCCTCGGTGCAGTAGGCCAAGGTGCGCGCGCGATCACCACGCCCGCGGGCGATCACCCCACTCAAGGCCAGCCACTGAGCCAGCATCGATTTTTGAGCCGTGGCGGACGGCGCCGGCAGAAAGCGGCTCAGGTGACTGGCCAACTCTTCGGCGGCATCCAGCTGGCAGGCCAGCCCCAGCGCCCAGCTGTACAGCACGATCAAACGTGGCGTACTGACCAGCAGGCTGTCGGGCAAGTCCATCTTCCAGCGCAGCAGCATGCCAACGTTCTGTTCGGCCAACAGTTGCTCTTCCGAGAGGTTCTGCACCAGGTTGGCGGCTACGTCCAGATGCCCGGCACGCAGCGCCTGCTCGACCGCCTCATCGAGCAATCCCTGGCTGTGGAACCAGCGACAGGCGCGCAGATGCAGGCTCGGCAGCGGCAAGCTGGTCGGCCGACTACGCAGCAGGTCGGAAAACAGGTGGTGGTAACGGAACCAACGACCGTTCTCGTCCAGCGGCACCAGGAACACCTGATGCGCCTGTAGAAAACGCAGAATGTCGGCGCTGTCATGGCTCTCGCGCAGGGCATCGCAGAGTTCACTGCAGAACCGCTCCTGACAGGCCGTATCGTAGAGGAACGCCTGGACCTCACTGGGCAGGCAGTCGATCACCTCTTCAAGCAGGTAATCACGAATCAACCCCTCCCCGCCATGCAGGGCTTGGGGCAAGGCGTTGTCGGCACCGGATTCGCTGGCTGCCAGCAGCCAGAATCGCAGGCCGGCGACCCAGCCGTCGCTGCGCTGGATCAGGTTGTCCAGGGCCTGACCGCGCAGGGCTGTAGGGTGCTGTACGAGCACCGCATGGGATTCATCCGGCGTCAGGCGCAGGTCTTGTTCGTTGAGCTCACACAACTGGCGTGACAGACGCAGGCGCGCCAGGTGCCAGTCAGGGCGCTGACGGCTGGTGACCAGGAGCACCAGCCCTGGCGGCAGATGGTTGAGAAAGAACTGCAGGCAACGGTCGAGCACCGGCCCCTGTACCAAGTGGTAATCGTCCAGCACCACCAACAGCGGGTTGTTGGGCTGCAAATGCCGGCTAAGGTCATCAAGCAGGCCGTCGAGCCATTCCTCGAAAGCGAATGGCTGATGCCGCTGGCGCATTTTCAACAAGCCCAAGGCCTGGGCGCCCAGTGCCGGGCAGTGATGCTGCAGCCCTTCAAGCAGGCGTTCAAGGAAACGCCCCGGGTCGCTGTCGCGTCGGTTCAGGCTCAACCACAGGCTTTGCCAGTGCGCTGGCAGGCCCTGACAGAACTCCACCGCAAGCGAGCTTTTACCGAAACCGGCAGGTGCGCTGACCAACAACAGGCGCCCGCCCAATCCGGCCTGCAAACGCTGGCACAGCCTCGGGCGCGGCACATGGGCGTCGGGCAATGGCGGACGATAGAAACGTCCCTCCAGGGCGCTGACGGCCAGGCTGGAAAATCCTTGCGTGCGGGACAGATCAGTCATGACCGGCTCGTTTTGGTTTGGATTGTCGGCAGAACGGATCAGGGCAGACTAACGGCTTACCCTGCACATTTGAAGACAATTGCCGCGTATTACCCAAAAAAGACTACAACAAAAAAAGTCAGCGCCACGCGTGCACCTCGCATCAGCTACCGACGGATTGCCAACCTGGCGACCGGCGCAAACAGAAACGCCCCGGCAAGCCGGGGCGTTCTGGGGATCACACGGAGGTTACAGCGTTAGCGCACACCGTCCTGGCGAAGCGCTGCAGGGGTGAAATCACTGGTGTTGGCCGTGAAGCCGAAGTCGTAGGCTTTCTTCTCTTCGTTCTTCATGCCCAGCGCCAGGTAACGACCGGACTGCAGGTCGTAGATCGTCTCGAGGGTGTACCACGGCACCTGAACGTTGTAGTAGTCCTGGGAATGCGCTTCCGCCACACGCCACAGCTGACCGCGACCGTCGTAGTGGTCGATCACTGCCGCCTGCCAGGTGTCTTCGTCAATGTAGAAATCACGTTTGGCATAGATATGACGCTGACCAGGCTTGAGGGTTGCCACCACATGCCAGACACGGCGCAACTCATAACGGGTCAGGTCCTGGTTGATGTGACCGGCCTTGAGGATGTCCGCGTACTTCAGGTTCGGCGAGTCGAGCTTGTAGCTGTTGGAGGCGATGTACATCTCCTTCTTGCCTTCAAGCTTCCAGTCGTAGCGATCCGGCGCGCCGTTGTACATGTCCAGGTTGTCGGAGGTACGCAAGCCATCCGCCGCCGTACCCGGGCCGTCATAGGACACTTGCGGGGCACGCCGGACACGACGCTGACCGGCGTTGTAGACCCACGCCAGGCGCGGTTCCTTGACCTGGTCGAGGGTTTCGTGAACCAGTAGCACACCACCGGCCAGACGCGCTGGCGCCGTCACTTTCTGCTTGAAGTAGAAGAGGATATTGCCCGGGTTGTTCGGGTCGTAATCCTTCATCTTGTCGCGGAAAACGAACTGGTCCTGGAAGTACACCAGGCTGTACGAACCGTTGGCCTGAGGGGTGGCCTGGGTCACCAGGCGGGTCACGCTGCCGCCGCGATAACGGGTGATGTGGTTCCAGATAACCTCGACGCCACTCTGTGGAATCGGGAACGGAATGGCTGTCTTGAAGTTCTCAAGGCCGTTACCGCCCTGCACCAGCTTGGTGGCGGTGGCGTTTTCCTTGATCGCCGCAAACACCTCGTCGGGAACAGTGGAACCACGGTGCGTCGGGTAGACCGGAATCGTGTAGGTGTCAGGGTAGCGCTTGAACATCGCAACCTGGCCCGGCGCCAACTTGTCTTTGTACTGGTCGACGTTCTGCGCCGTGATGGTGAACAGCGGCTTCTCGTTACCGTAAGGGTCGGCGAGGAACCCTTTGGCATCCACCGAACCGGCGGTTTTCGGCAACGGGCTCCAGGCCGGGATCGAACCATTGGCGTTAGGGCCCTTTTCAGCCCCCATCGGTGTCAGGCTCGTACCGAGCTTGGCGGCTTCGCTGGCGGGAACGGCTGCCATGACGCTGCTGGCCAGCAGGGTCAGGCCCAGCACACCGGCTTGCAGCAAACTCTTGGTTGTTTTCATAGTTGTGCTCTTCCTGAATCAGTGCGCTTAAAAGTTCACGCCGAAACTGAGGGCGATGAAGTCGCGGTCGTCCACCGTGGTGTACTTGCCATCAAAGAAGTTGGTGTACGACAGGCTGGTGGTGTAGGTGTTCTGGTACTCGGCATCCAGGCCCAGGCTGACGGCTTTACGGCCTTCCTCGAAGTTGCCGCCAGGGCCTGGGGAGTAACCGGAAACGTCATGGGACCAGGCGATGTTCGGCTTGAGGTTGACCCCGGCAAAGACGTCGTTGTAATCCCAGATGGCCCGTGCGCGGTAACCCCAGGAGGTGCTGGTGGTGAAACCGTCATCTTCGCAATTGCGGCTGAGGTTGGCAGTTGAGGCACCTGGGCCCGCACCGTTGATTGTGCCGGTGTTGAGAATTGCCGAGCAGGTATTCAGCCCACCAGTGGCCGGTAGCGGGCCTGGGCCGTAGACCGGGTCACGGCCATAACGCAGTTTGCTGGAGTCCTCCAGGCCACCCACATGGGTAACACCCAACTCACCGACAACAGTCAGGCGGCTGGCCCCCATGACCTGATCGAAGAAGTGGGTCAGGGTGGTCTGGAACTGGGTGACCTCCTTGCGACGGTAGCCGTGCTGATCCTCGCCCGGCACGCCAGCCAGCAGGGATGCGTTGCCATACGGGCCTGGGAGAGGTGGCACACCAGAGGGTCGCACAGCAGAGTACAGAATGTCGGTGGTATTGAGCTGCACTGGCGCGTTTGGCCGGTAGCTGATTTCACCACTCCAGGCCGTGCCGGTAGGCAAGGTAGTGGAGAAGCTCAGCCCGTAAAGGCGAATGTCCTCAGGGTACTCGACAAAGTAGCTGGAATTGCCCGCAACAATCAGCGGCGCCAAGCTTCCAGCCCCATTGGCGACCTGATACACCGAAGCGTTTGCAGCGGTAGCGCTGAAAATAGGCGCGCGGCTGTGGTAGTTCATGAAGTACGCGCCGAATTCGGTATCCAGCGGTTCGAACATGTAGCGGAACGCCACCCCGAACTGACCGCTGTCACGCGCATCGCGGTCGGCACTGCGGCGCACCAGCACACCTTCCTCGTTGATATCGACGCCTTGGGACGCGAGCAACGGCAGAGCAAAGCCCGGAACATTCCGGCTGCTGCTCAGCAGGCGCAGGTTGTTCGAGCAACCATCCGCGATGATGTCCGGCTGCGAGAAGAAGGTGCCGCAGTTGTCCACTACGGTCTGGTCCCACTCGATCTGGTAGAACGCTTCGGCAGACAGGTTGTCGGTCAGGCTCTGGGAAACATAGAACATGTTGACCGGGATCAGGCCCTCCTTCACCTCGGCGCCTGGCCGACGGAAAGCCGCCACATCAATCGGGTTGATCGAGTTGATGCCGTTACCGATAAAAGTACTCTCACCCCAGCTCACCACCTGCTTGCCCAGGCGTACCGAACCGGGTTGATCGGCGATGGAATAGTTGTGGTACACGAAGGCATCAAGAATCTGCCCGCCAGAAGACTGTGCGCCTTCCTTGCGGTTGGAGTCGCTGATGTCCTTGAACTCGCGGTGCTCATCCTTGAGTTCGAAGTCGTACCAGTACTTGCCGCGCACGAATACGCCGGTATCGCCGTACTTCAACTCCAGGTCATGGATGCCCTTGAAGATCTTCGAGAAGGTCTCACCGCGCTTGAAGTTCAGGTGGCCATCGTCAGAAGTCTGCGAAAGCCCCTTGCCGCCGTTGTTGACGCCGATCAGGTTCTCGTTCGGCTTGGCTGTCGACCAGCTAGCCCCAACGGACAGCGACGAATCGAACTGGCCTTCGATTTCACCGATGTTGAAACTGACGCCGAATGCAGGGCCAGCGAGCGTAGAAGCGAGGCTGACGGCCAAAGGCAGTTTTGCCCGACGCCAAAACAGATGTGCAGATGTCATCGACGCTACTCCATGTTCTTTATTTTTATGGCAGTGAGTCCTTCTAAAAACGGCGCAATGGAATGCATGCTCAATTGCACGTCCCCCCCGTTCCTAAAAATCCCCTGGGCCGACTATAGCCAGCAGGTACCAGGGCTTGATCCCTCTAAAGTGTGATTTGTTGTGTACCAGCAGGCAGGCATGGCCCTAATGGGCCTACCCCTGCCTGAGCGGCGCCAAGCATGGCTGAAAATTACCGTTTTACAAGTCGCGAGGTGTCTGGCTCGGGGTTCGCACCGCGACCGGCGCGAACCCCGGGGGCTCAGAGCGTGGAAAGAAAGGTGCTGTTACTGGCCTGCCATTGCATGACATCGAGGCGGATACGCTTCTTGTCGAGCTTGCCAACACTGGTCTTGGGAATTTCGGTAACAAGGGCGATCTGAGTGGGGATAGCCCACTTGTTGATATGGCCCAATTCCACGAACGGTTTCAGGTGCTCCTTGAGGCCCCTGGCGTCAATGCTGTGCCCCTCGCGCACCACCAACAATGCGAACGGCCGCTCCCCCCACTGCGGATCGGCGATACCGACCACCGCGACCTCACGCACCGCAGAATGACGACTGATCAGGTCTTCGAGCTCCAGGGACGACACCCACTCGCCGCCGGTCTTGATCACATCCTTGATCCGGTCGCGAATGTCGATCACGCCCATGCTGTCCAGTGTGGCCACGTCGCCGGTGTGCAACCAGCCGCCGTCCCAGAGCTCGGCGCCCTTCTGCGCCTCACGGAAATACCCCATGGTCAGCCAAGGGGCTCGCAGCACCAACTCGCCCTGGGACTCACCGTCAGCAGGCAGGAAGTTGCCGTCACTGTCGATGATCGCCGCCTCTACCAGGGGTACCGGTACACCGGCCTTGATCCGGTAAGTGATGCGCTCATCCTCGTTGCCCGCGAGCAACTCATCGTTCAAGTGAGCGCAGGAAACCAGCGGGCAGGTTTCCGACATGCCATAAGCCGCCGTGAGCTGGATACCGCGGGCCTTGGCCGCCTCATATAGCGCACGGTTCAGGGCGCTGCCGCCGATGATGATCTTCCAGCCGGCAAAGTCCTCGGCCTGCGCGCCCTTGGCGTTGAGCAGCATCTGCAGGATGGTCGGCACGCAATGGGAGAACGTGACCTTTTCCTTGCGCCACAGCTCCACCAGCAGCTCCGGGTCGTAACGCCCAGGGTAAACCTGCTTGATACCGAGCATGGTCGCCACATAAGGGATACCCCAGGCATGCACGTGAAACATCGGGGTGATCGGCATGTACACATCGTTGCTGCCGAGCAGGCGGACGCTGTCGATGCTGCCGGTCACAGCCGCTGCACCCAAGGTGTGCAGCACCAGTTGCCGGTGCGTGAAGTACACCCCTTTCGGGTTGCCGGTCGTGCCGGTGGTATAGAACGTCGTTGCCACCGAGTTTTCATCGAAATCCGGGAAGTCGTAACGCGGGCTGGCCGTAGCCAGCAGCTGTTCGTACTCACCGATCAGGTTTGGCAACTCGGCGTTTTTTGACTCGCCATCGGTCAACAGCAGCGTCTTTTCAACGGTGGTCAGGTGACCGGCAATCGCCTGATAAAGGCCGACAAAATCACTGTTGACCAGCACGAAACGGTCTTCGGCGTGATTCATCGTGTAGAGAATCTGTTCCGGCGACAGGCGCACATTGATGGTGTGCACCACCGCACCAATCATCGGAATGGCAAACATGCACTCCAGGTAACGGTGACTGTCCCAATCCATCACCGCCACCGTGTCGCCCGCCTTGACCCCAGCCTCGGTCAATACGTTGGCCAACCTTGCAATACGCTCATTCAGGGTGAGGTAGCTGTAGCGCAGTTGGTCGCGGTAAACGATCTCGCGGGTTTTCTCGTAGCGGCCGCCAGACATCAGCAAGCGCTTGATCAGCAACGGGTACTCATAAGCGCCCTCGGCAGGGGCAATGACGCGAGTCTGCAACATGAAGTGTCCCTTTTCTGAAGTGCATGGTCTGGGTCAAAACAGACCTTCACTTTAGAACGCCGCTGCGCCGTCCAAATCAGCCAAAGGAATGATTTGAACGACGCCGGAATCAGCGGCCTGCTGGCAACGGCATCGATCAATGCATCTCGGTAAACGCGATCTTGATACCCAGCGCCACCAGTACAGCCCCCATGGCACGGTCGAACCAGTGCCCCATGCGGGCAAAACCGGCACGCACCCGCTGTTGGCTGAACAACATCGCCACCAGGCAGAACCACAGGCCAGTGGCCAGTGCCAGGTACACACCATAACCTGCCTGTACCAGCAGGGGGGTATGCGGGTTGATGACGACCGTGAACAGCGACAGGAAGAACAAGGTGGCTTTCGGGTTCAGGCCGTTGGTCATGAAACCGGCGACAAAGGCACCGCGCGGGGTGCGCTCTACCGTTGCAGCCTGCACCTCATCGCTACCAGGCTTGGCGGGGCTGGCACGCAAGGCCTTGAAGCCGATGTACAAGAGGTACGCCGCCGCCAGCCACTTCAGCGCATTGAACAGCATGATCGATTGCGACACGATCAGCCCGATGCCCAGCAGCGAATAGCCTACATGCAGGAAGATCGCTGTTCCCACGCCAAATGCAGTCCAGGTACCCGCACGTCGACCATGGGTCACGCTTTCACGAACCACGACCGCGAAGTCCGGCCCGGGGCTGGCGACCGCCAGCAAGTGAATCAGGGCAACGGTGAGAAACTCAGCCCAATACATGGGGACTCCTTGTCACGGATTTAAGTAAGGTGCCTACCTTAGACCAGTCGATACCCCGAGCAACAGACACAGTTACCAACGATTTTTTGCTTGACTCTACCGTTAGGGGCAGACTTTACCCTCATCGACTTCATCCTGTAGTTGGAGTCACCATGAGCAAACGTATTCTGGTCGTTCTTGGCCACCCCTCATCCGACAGCTTTTGTGCCGCGCTGACCGACACCTATGTCAAAGCCGCCACCGAAGCAGGCCACGAGGTTCGCCTGCTGAACCTCCCGGCACTGGATTTCGATCCGGTCCTGCATGAGGGTTACAAGGAAATCCAGGCACTTGAGCCCGACCTGTTGGAGGCACAGAAGCAGATTCTCTGGGCGGATCACCTGACCTTCGTTTACCCGATCTGGTGGGGCGGCATTCCAGCCTTGCTCAAGGGCTTCTTCGACCGGGTCTTCCTGCCCGGGTTCGCCTTCAAATACCGCAGCGACTCCGCTTTTCCGGACAAGCTGCTCAAGGGACGAACGGCCCATCTGCTGGTGACGATGGACACGCCACCGTGGTATTACCGCTGGATCTACCGCATGCCCGGCCTGCACCAGATGCGCAAGACCACGTTGGCGTTCTGCGGCATCAAGCCGACCCGTACCCTGACGTTCGGGCCGATGCTTGGCTCGACACCGGCACAGCGCGAAACCTGGCTGGCCCAGACCAGAACCCTCGCCGGTCGCTAAGGCCTGCACGGCTGCGCCGGGGAGTTGGCATGTGCGTTGCCACTTTTCAAGGAACGAAGGGACTATCGATGTACATCGGCAAAGCAGCCCAGCTTTCAGGCACCACCGTCAAATGCATCCGCCACTATGAAAAGATCGGTTTGCTGCCCGAGCCCGTGCGCGAAGGCAAGTACCGGATCTACAGCCAGCAGAGTGTCGAACTGCTGTCGTTCATCAAATGCGCTCAGCAACTGGGCTTCAAGCTCAAGGAAATGCAGGCGATTTTCCAGGATTACCGTGGCGAGGAAATTCCCTGGGGCCTGGCCCAGCAGGCAATCGCCGACAAAAAGCACGAATTGCGCGCCCAGATCGACACGCTGCAAAGCCTGCATGATGGCCTGGTCGAATTTGAAGCCAGCGTTCAGGACGCCCGTGCGCAATGCAGCTTCGAGCTGAGCCGCTTGGAGCAGGCGCGACCCGCGATGAGCTGAAATACGAAAGCCCTACGTTTCCTGGGCGGCTGGGGAGCGCTAAGATCCTCAAGTAGCCACACTGCCCGTGTTTCCAAACCTCCTTGCCGACCTGGAATCCTTCCTCGATGAATACCCCTCACCGCGCTGTTTTCCTCGACCACAGCTCCCTCGATCTGGGCGACCTTGACCTCGGTACGCTGCGTGAAGGTTTCGCCGAGTTGCAGCTGTATCCTTCCAGCACAGCGGACCAGGTTGTTGAACGCCTGCAAGGAGCCACAGTGGCCATCAGCAACAAAGTCGTGCTGGATGCCGCCACACTGGCCGCCTGCCCGGACTTGAAGCTGATCCTGGTAGCCGCCACCGGCACCAATAATGTCGACCTGAATGCCGCCCGGGCCCAAGGCATTGTCGTCAGCAACTGCCAGGGCTATGGCACGCCCTCGGTGGCCCAGCACACGCTGGCCCTGTTGCTGGCCCTGGCCACACGCCTGACGGACTACCAGCAGGCTGTCGCCGCGGGTCGCTGGGCGCAGGCGAAACAGTTCTGCCTGCTGGATTTCCCGATTGTCGAACTGGAAGGCAAGACACTGGGCATGCTCGGGCATGGCGAATTGGGTGGCGCGGTGGCGCGCCTGGCCGAAGCCTTCGGTATGCGCGTGCTGTTTGGCCAACTGCCAGGACGCCCACCCCGTGAAGACCGCCTGCCGCTGGATGAACTGTTGCCACAGGTGCATGCTCTGACCCTGCACTGCCCACTCACTGACAACACCCGCAACCTGATCGGCGCCCGTGAACTGGCCTTGCTCAGGCCCGGTGCATTCGTGGTCAACACGGCCCGTGGCGGGCTGATCGACGAACAGGCGCTGGCCGATGCATTGCGCTCGGGTCATCTCGGTGGTGCTGCGACGGATGTGTTGAGCGTCGAGCCCCCCGTTAACGGCAACCCATTGCTGGCCACCGATGTCCCGCGCCTGATCGTCACGCCACACAGCGCCTGGGGTGCTCGCGAGGCGCGGCAGCGCATCGTCGAGCAGTTGCACGAAAACGCCCAGGCGTTTTTTGCCGGCCAGCCACGCCGGGTTGTCAGCTGACACCCAGGCTTCTGGTAAACTCCGTCCCTTTTTCAGGAGCCGCCGTCCATGGACCCGCGCAGTGAAGTGTTGCTTCGACAGGCCGACTTGTTTCAGGGTTCGCTGTTGCTGGCCGGCTTGCCCGCCGACGACCTGCTCGGCCAACTGCCCGCGGCCCATGGCTGGAGCTGGCATGCTGGCGATCAGGCTGCGCTGCAGGCGCGCTTCAGCGACCGCAGCCATTTTGGTGTAGAGGTCACGCCCCAGCCATTCGAGGCGGCGGTGCTGTTTCTGCCCAAGTCCCGTGAATTGGCCAGTTACCTGCTCAACGCGCTGGCCTCACGCCTGGCGGGCCGCGAGTTGTACCTGGTGGGGGAAAAACGCGGCGGCATCGAGGGCGCGGCCAAGCAACTGCAGGCCTTCGGAAAACCGCGCAAACTCGACAGTGCTCGCCATTGCCAACTGTGGCAGGTGACCGTCGATAACGTGCCTGAAGCGCCAAACCTGCACAGCCTGGCTCAACGTTTCGAGTTGCCGCTGGCCGAAGGCCCATTGACCGTGGTCAGCCTGCCGGGCGTGTTCAGCCATGGCCGGCTCGACCGCGGCAGCGCACTGCTGCTCGAACACCTGGAGCAGCTACCGGTCGGCCATGTGCTGGACTTCGGTTGCGGTGCCGGCGTGCTCGGCGCAGTGGTCAAACGCCGTTATCCACAAAGCCAGGTGACCCTGCTCGACGTGGATGCCTTCGCCGTCGAGAGCAGCCGCCTGACCCTGGCCGCCAACGGCCTGGAAGGTGAGGTCATCTGTGGTGACGGTATCGACGCCGCCCCCGACAATCTGGACCTGATCCTGAGCAATCCGCCGTTCCATACCGGGGTGCACACTCACTACCAGACATCGGAGAACCTGCTGCAAAAATCAGCCAAACACCTGAAAAAAGGTGGAGAGCTGCGTTTGGTCGCCAACAACTTCCTGCGCTATCAACCGCTGATCGAGGCTGCGCTGGGTAACTGCCAGTTGCGCATCGAAGCACAGGGCTTTCGGATCTACCAGGCAACCCGCAGTTAAAACAGCACTTGCCGAATCGGCCTGGCCTAGGCAGAATCCGCTCCGTCCTAGGGGAGTAGTCTCCCGCGAGCGCCCTGCTCGCCCGGTACGCGTCAACATACTTGGTCCACAGACCATGGCGCGTGCGACCCACGGCCCGCAAAGCGAGCCCAGGGTTTGACAAGACCTATGACACGCACACCTTACCCGGGGCGGGGAGGTCGTACGTGTCATAGCCGTGTCGACCCGCCCCCGTAGGAATCCTGATGCTGGAATCATTGCTAGTCCCAACCGCAATCGTCGCGCTCGCCGAAATTGGCGACAAGACCCAACTGCTCGCGCTCATCCTTGCGGCTCGCTTCCGCAAACCCTGGCCAATCATTGCCGGTATCATCGCCGCAACCCTGGCCAACCACGCCGCTGCGGGTGCGGTGGGTGCATGGGTCAGCAGTTTCTTCTCCGCCGTGACCTTGCACTGGATCCTCGCCGCCTGCTTTGCCGCCACAGCCCTGTGGACCCTGGTTCCAGACAAGATGGACGATGACGAAGGCAGCACGGTACGACGCTTCGGCCCGTTCCTGACCACGCTGATTGCATTCTTCATTGCCGAGATCGGTGACAAGACCCAAGTGGCCACCGTGATGCTGGCCGCCCAGTACCCTCACCTGATCCTGGTCATTCTAGGGACGACCCTGGGGATGCTGATTGCCAACGTGCCCGTGGTACTGGCAGGCAACTTTGCGGCCGAAAAACTGCCACTGACGCTGATCCGTCGCCTGGCAGCCGCAGCCTTCTTCGTGCTGGCCGCAGTAGCGGTGTACTCGGCGATGCAAGTCAGCGGCTGGATAAGCTGACACAAGCGCCTGTTATCGAGGATGGAGCCGCGCCTCAATCAGGAGGCGCGGTTTTCATTGCTTGCAAGGGGTATGGCGTTATCGCTTGGCTTGCTGGTAAAGCGGCATCACTTTCGGGATGGCCGCTTGCAGCGCAGCAATCCGGCTGCTGGAGGCCGGGTGAGTACTCATGAACTCAGGCTGCGATGCGCCACCCGACGCCTGGTTCATCTTGTTCCACAAGGTGATCGCGGCATTCGGGTTGTAACCGGCTCGCGCGGCCAGCTCCAGGCCAATCAGGTCAGCTTCGTTTTCATTGTCGCGGCTATTGGGCAGTGTCAGGCTGTACTGCACCACGGTATCGGCCAGCGCCATGCTGTCCTGGCCCAGGCCGAGCAATGCGCCGGCACCTTGTTTGGCCATTTCAATGCCATACGCCTTGGACATGGCTTCACGTCCATGTTCACGCAGGGCGTGAGCGATTTCATGGCCCATGACCGCAGCAATTTCATCGTCGCTGAGTTTCAGCTTGTCGATCAGACCGCTGTAGAAAATGATCTTGCCGCCAGGCCCGCAGTTGGCGTTGAGCTCGTCACTCTGGATCAGGTTGACTTCCCACTTCCACTGCGCAGCATCGGGACGGAACTGTGGTGCTTGGGCAATCAGGCGATCAGCGATGGCCTGAACGCGGCGCGCATTGCTGCTGGTCTTGTCGAGCACGCCTTGGTTCGACGCTTCGCCGAGGGTTTGCTGGTAAGACTGGGCGTACATCTGATTGACTTCATCGGTCGAGAGCATGCTGAACATGTACTGCTTGCGCTCGACACCGACCGCTCCGCCGCTGGTGGTATTGATTGCCTGGCAACCACTGAGCAGGACGCTGGCACTCAAGGCACCCATTACAAATAACTTACGCATGAAAACACTCCATTCAAACACGCTGCGTATCCTAGGCCGACTAGGATAACTACGCTATTGCCGTTCGCGAACATTTCACGAACGGCACTCATGCTTTTCACACTTCGGGCCGATAACGCGGTGCAGACGCCATTACGTGTGCTCGGAGCCCCTGATGAAGTTCAAGTCGATCCAGTTTTCCGTGGCAGCCCTTGCTGGCGCCATCGTGTTGAGCATCGTTGCTGCACTGGTGCTGTACGCCGTGTTTTCCGGCGCACGGACTCAGACGCTGGTACAGAGCCGCACCCAGCAGCAGTTCGAAACCGTCATTGAACAACGCCTGACGGCGCTGGCGAGCACTCAGGTCAGCCAGATTCAGCGCGGCCTCGAAGCGCCGCTGCTGATCGCCCGCAGCCTGGCGACCAGCAACGCCATGCTGGGCATGAAGGACGCTACGGGTAAGCCCTTGCTGAACATCGAGCGTGAACAACTGATCGCCATGGTCAAGCAGACCGTAGCAAGCAACCCACTGATCCTCGGTAGCTATCTCGGCTGGGAGCCCAACGCGCTGGACCACGACGATGCGCGCTTCGTCGGCACCTCGATCATCGGCATCGACAGCGCCACCGGACGCTTCCTGCCCTGGTGGTTCCGCAACGACGACGGTAGCCTGGGCGTGGATAAACTGGCCGATGTCGACGACCCGACACAACTAGCCACGGGCGTGCGCGCCAGCGAGTACTACCTGTGCTCGAAAGACTCGAAAAAGGCCTGTGTCATCGACCCTGCACCCTACAAGGTGGGTGACAAGGTGGTCATGCTTGCTTCGTTCATCGAGCCCATCATGGTAGACGGTCAGTTCCAGGGCATTGCGGGTGCCGACCTGTCGGTGAACTTCATTCAGGACATGCTCAAGGCCGCCGACAGCCAACTCTACAATGGCGCCGGTGAACTCGCGCTGGTGTCCAGCAACGGACGCCTGGTGGCCTACACCAAGGACGAAAGCAAGTTCGGCGAAAAAGCCAGCGATGTGCTTGGCGCCAATAAAGCTCAGGCATTGAATAGCCTGACCGGCGATAACCTGCGTTACGAGATTGACCGTAGCAACGGCCAGATCGAGCTGTTCTTGCCGTTTCGCATCGGCAATACCGACGCTCGCTGGACCCTGATGCTGCAATTGCCAATCAGCGCGGTGATGGCCGAGCTGGATAAGCTGCAGAGCGACTTGAGTGCACAACGGGCCACTGATATCACCGGAATGACCCTGGTCGGCCTGACTATCGCCGCACTCGGCCTGTTGGTGATCTGGCTGCTGGCCCACGGTATCGCACGACCCTTGCGGCAGATGGTGGCCATGCTCAACGACATCGCTCAGGGTGAAGGTGACCTGACCCGGCGACTGACCAGTGATCGCAGCGACGAACTCGGCGCCATTGCCAAAGGCTTCAACACCTTTCTGAGTAAACTGCAGGCAATGATCACTCAGGTGGTCAGCTCGGTACAGAAAGTCAGCGACTCCTCTGAACACACCGCCGATATCGCCATTCGCACCAACCAGGGTGTGCACAAGCAAATGGCCGAAATCGACCTGGTAGCCACGGCAGTACATGAAATGACCGCCACAGCGCAGGACGTGGCCCGTAACGCAACCCATGCAGCCCAAGCCGCCAGCAGCGCCGACCAGGCCGCCAACGAAGGCCTGCAGATCGTGCGCAGCACCTCCAACTCGATCAGTGCACTGGCCAATGAAATAGGCCGTGCGGTGGGGGTCGTGCAAAACCTGGCCCGCGACAGCGAGAACATCAACGCCATTCTGGTGGCGATCCGCGCCATCGCCGAGCAGACCAACCTGCTGGCCCTGAACGCAGCCATCGAAGCCGCCCGTGCGGGTGAGCAAGGTCGCGGCTTTGCGGTGGTCGCCGACGAAGTACGCAACCTGGCACAGAAAACCCAGAAGGCCACCGAAGAAATCCAGCAGATGATTCAGCAGTTGCAGCAAGGCACCCGCGATGTCGTCAAGGTCATGGAAGACAGCCAGGGCAAGACCGACGACAGCGTGCAACAGGCAGCCAAGGCAGCCGAAGCGCTGGAGAGCATCACCCAGGCCGTTTCGGTGATCAACGACATGAACAACCAGATCGCCAGCGCGGCGGAAGAACAAAGTGCGGTGGCCGAAGACATCAACCGCAACGTGATCAACATCGGCCAGGTGGCCAACGAGGTCGCCGGTGGTGCGGACGAGTCCAGCAACGCCAGCGCCGAACTGACCAAACTGGCTGAACAGCAGCGGCGGCTGATCAACCAGTTCAAGGTCTGAGCCTCAGACGACCAGGCACCTGCGCAGAGGGCCTGTGCTGCTTTAGCGCCGGCCTTACGCCGGCGTCAGGCACTCCGGCGCATTGAGCTTGGGGTCATTGACCAGGTTCGCCAGCACCCGTTCACGCAGTGCCGCGGCAGGGCTGGCCAGCAGGCTATGCAGCTCGGCCAGCGGCGTTTCGGGGTTCAGCCAGGCAGCCTGGCCAGCCTCGTCCAGAATGAGCGGCCGACGCTGGCTCATCGCAGCCTGGGTTACCACTGCCGTGCTCAGCCACACCTGCTCCTGCACCGGATAGGCTTCCCAGACAGCCGCAAAGAATAGCGAAGCCCCTTCCCCCGGCGTCAACCAGTAAGGCCGCTTGCGCACTGAACCGCGCCATTCGTAAAAGCCGTTGGCCGGCATCAGACAACGGCGCAAACGGAAGGCGTCGCGGAACATTGGCTGCTCTGCCAGGGTTTCGGCGCGCGCATGAGCCGGTGTGCGCGACAGGTCGGTCAGCCAGGCCGGCGTCAGCCCCCAACGCGCCCTGGCAAGCTCCAGGTTACCGTCGACACGGCGCTGTATCAGCACTGACGCACCGGGCGAAATGTTCCACTGCGCCTGCTGGTCGGCGGGAAAGCCAGGCAAGGCGGCAAAGGCCGAAGACCAGCGAAACAGGGCGTAACGTCCACACATGGGGCAGGCAACCTAGCAAATCAGAATACCGGGGAGGCTCTCCGGTTCGTCACCCGCGAGGGGTTGGGCAACATTGTACTCGGCGATCAGCCGACGTGCGCGCTCTGCCTGCTCGTCCGGCACCGTCAAACCCAGCAGCCCCTGCATGGGAAGCTCGCCGACACCGCCCAGCAGGTGGCGACCCGCAAGGTGCACGTCGATACCTTCGCTGACCAACATGCCAAAGAGCAATTCAGCCTCAAGCAGATTCTCCGGCTCATAGATCCGTTGCATCACTCGTCCTCGCGTTTTAGATCGAGCATCCACTCGCCATCGTGAACCTGCAGCATGAACACGATCGGTCGACAACATACGGGGCAGTCCTCGACATACTCCTGATCGCCGCCCGACAGATCGAGCACCGCTTCAAACTCCTCCCCACAGTAGGGACAATCATGGAACTCAGTCTCCAGCATCGCGGCCTCCAGCGTGACTTGTGCGTATAATCACCGGTCTGTTTACAAGCCCTTTGCGTGTCTGAGCCGTTTTTTTCAGACCCAGGCCTTACTATTACCCTAGCCGTTTCCAACAAGAGAGCATGATGGGCGAATTCGATGCCATCCGACCGTACAACGACGCTGAGGTCCCTGCCGTTCTGGCACGCCTGCTCAGCGACCCGGCTTTCCTCGATATCCTCACCCACTTTCGCTTCCCGCGCATGGCTGGCGCGTTCGGCTGGCTGCTCAAGCCCCTGATCGCCCGCCGCCTGCGCCATGAATTCGCCGGGGTTACCTGCGTATCAACCTTGCAGGACAAGGTCGAGTTCTACGTCGATCACACTATAGAACGGGCTACCGACGGCGTGACCTACACCGGCGTCGAGGGGCTCAAGTCCGGTACGGCCTACCTGTTTCTGGCCAATCACCGCGATATCGTGATGGACCCGGCCTTCGTCAACTACGCCGTGTACCATGCCGGCCTGCCAACCCCGCGCATCGCCATCGGTGACAACCTGCTGCAGAAGCCATTTGTCAGCGACATGATGCGCCTGAACAAGAGTTTCATCGTGCACCGTTCGTTGACCGGCCGCCGTGAGAAACTGGCGGCCTATCAACTGCTTTCGGCCTACATCAACCATTCGATCCGTACCGACGGCCAGTCGATCTGGATTGCCCAGGCCGAAGGCCGGGCGAAAGATGGCGATGATCGCACCGATTCGGCGATCCTCAAGATGTTCCACATGAGCCGCAAGGACGAGCCATTCGGTGAGGTGATTCGCTCGCTGAACCTGAGCCCGGTGTCGATCAGCTACGAATACGACCCCTGCGACCTGGCCAAGGCCCGCGAGCTGTACATTCGCGCCACCACCGGCAGCTACACCAAGGCACCAGGTGAAGATGACCTGAGCATTGCCCAGGGCATCACGGGCTACAAAGGCCGGGTGCACATCAACTTCGCCGCGCCGATCACCGAAGCTTACGAAGACACCAAGCAGTTGGCAGCGGCGATCGACCGGCAGATTCTCGGTGGTTATCGCCTGTTCCCGGCGCACTACTTGGCCTATGCCCAGTGGAGCGACGCCGACCCGAGCCTGCAGGTGCCAAAGGCCTCCGAGCTGTTCGCGGCAGATGAACTGGCCAAGGCGCAGGCCGAATGGCAGCGCCGACTGGACGCCTGCCCCGCCGAACATCGGCCGTATCTGGTGCTGCAGTACGCGACGCCGGTACGTAACCAGTACCGGGTAAAGGCGGGCTTGGCGCTTTAACCGCACGCCAACTGCAGGCGCCGGCACCGCCGGGCGCCTGCACAGGCCGTGCAGGCTCAGCCCTGATGCGTCAGGCGCCCCTGAGCGAGCACGGTTGAATCAGGCCCAGGTGCTGACCCAGGACAGCAGCAGCGCCATTGCCAGGAAGGCAAAGCCCAGCGCGTAATAGAAACGATTGACCCGCACAGTCGTCACATCGAGCACCGCCTCACCCGCAGGCCGCTCCGCCAGTGCGCGTGCCTCGCGACGTCGAGCACCATGCAACAAAAAGCTGCCCGGACAGGTCAGTAGCAACGCCAGCACGTTGATCAGCTTGGCGGGATGGGCGGCCATCAGCCCCCAGAGCATCTGCAGCGACATCGAAAACCTCATAAATGCGAAACGGGACAACCAGAGCCCGGCATTCTACCCAAGCCTTGGCTCGAGTCCTGCGCTTTGCGACAAACGACCGCCCCACTGTCATCCGATCGTCATGCAGCCAGGCCAGTCTATCGGCCGTTGAAAAGACACGGAGCTTCGTCATGCTGCACGCCGAAAACCAGGATCGCCTCTACCTGATCGCCCAGAGCGATGAACAGCAGGCGCTGATCGACGGCCTTGCGTTCAACGTTCAGGACCGTCAGTGGCTGGTGTACTGCGCGCTGGGCGGCCATGCGCATGAGCACCTGCCCGAAGTCGACAGCCAGACCGGTATCAGCATGCTGGACTTCTACGTCGAAGCGGCCTGACGCCTGCGGGTACAAAAAAGCCCGCTACCTGATACCCGGTAGCGGGCTTTTTGCTGAACACGCGTCGGGTTATTCGCCCAGGACCTGACCGACAGTCGGGTCTTTGAACAAACGGGTCAGCGCATCGCTGAGCACATCACTCACCAGTTGGGTATTGGTGTCCTGATTCGGCGCCATGCCGAAACGCTGGTCGAGGGATGCCCCATAGCGGCCACTGTATCGACGGTTGGCATTGGCGACATCAGCGCGGAAGGTAGCGCCAATGGTGGCCTCGGTGACATACAGGCCTTCTTTGGGCGACTGATACTTCAGCTCGACCAGCGTCACGGTCAACTGTGGCGCGTTATAGGCATTCGGCGAAGGGGTGAAGCCCAGCAAACGCACGGCAGCTTCGGCCTGAGCCTGCAATTTTGGCTGGATATCGTTACCGGAAACCGTGATTGCGCTGGTTTCAGGGTACAGACCACCCCGGGTGCCCAAGGTCTGCGAAGCACGACCATCAACCACGCGTACCACGACCGGTTGACCATGGCCAACCGGTGCAAGCTGGGCGGTGAGTTTCGGTTGCGGGCTGAGTTGTTGCGGGCTGTGGGCACAACCGACCAGGGTCAGACTGGTCACAGCGATCAAACCGAACAACAGACGGTGCAACATGCGCATCTCTCCAGGAATAGCAACAAAGGGCATCAGTATAACCAGCACCGACGGTAGCAGCCATCGGCTGGCCACTGGCGAATCAGACCGTGAGAACGGACAGCGGTTCGCTGTCAACACCCTGTCATCTGCTGGGGGTTATGCTTGATGCAGTCATAACAGGTACGCTGCCATGAATTCCCTCTGGGCCCTGCTGTTCAAACGCCAACCCCAACGCTACTTTGCCCGACTCGATGGCGCAGGGCTGTGCCAGGCTTTCAAACACTGCACCGACGCACCAATTGACGGCCACTGGGTGGAGATCAACGAAATTCGGCTACATTGGCTGAACCGCCCCTTGCCGACCAGTGCCAAAGTAATGGCCCGCTCAATGAGCTCCCGCCCTCAGCGAACACTCGCCGCCTGACGACAGGTTCAAGAAATGTCGCTAAAAAGGTCGTTTCTGCCGAAGACCTCGTTATAATCTCCCCCCGATTATAAGGACGTCTCCTGATCGGGCCTCGCAGCACCGCCAATACCAACTGTTGGCACCCTCCGCACCGCCCACAGAGAGCCTTCCACACAGGTCTTGCACCAGCCAGTGAGTCTGATTCATTCGACCCTTGCTCTGCACAGAACCTGCCGGGTCTGCCATCGCGCAGCCCATTTTGAGGTTCACGTCTCCAAAAGAGCGTGAAAAAACGGGTTTCACAACTTCACAAGAGTGTGGCGAGCAAAATGAACAGTCTGGCATGTGCAAAAGCACCAGCAGTGTCCCAACAAGCCCCAAACAGCTGGCAACAGCGCTCATCCAAGGTGGGCGACTGAGGCCGGTCCATAACGCACGACGGATACCTTGACCATAAGTCGAATTGCCGCACGGGTACTAAAATGCGTTCATAGGTAACGCAAAGCCCCGTTGGTGGTGTCCGCTGAAGTTGCAAAACCTGCGAAGAATCGGACATGGCGATCCTGGCTTACCCAGGGATCCCATGCTGTCAATTTGGTGCTGAAGATTTTGGAGACGCGTTAATGGCGCAGAACGAAGCAGTCGATGTGGTACTGGTAGGGGCAGGCATCATGAGTGCCACCTTGGCCGTACTGCTCAAGGAACTCGACCCGGCAGTCAAGCTGGAAGTCGTCGAGTTGATGGATTCGGGTGCCGCGGAAAGTTCCAACCCGTGGAACAACGCCGGTACCGGCCATGCCGGGCTGTGTGAACTGAACTACACGCCTCAAGCTGCCGACGGCAGCATTGATATCAAGAAGGCTGTACACATCAACACCCAGTTCGAGGTCTCCCGTCAGTTCTGGGCGTACCTGAGCAAAAAGGGTGCTTTCAACTCAACGCGGGCATTCATCAACCCGATTCCACACCTGAGCTATGTCGAGGGTGAGAAAGGCATTGCCTTCCTCAAGAAGCGCTATGAGCTGCTCAAGCAGCACCATGCGTTCGCCGACATGGAGTACACCGAAGACAAAGCGGTGATGAAGGAGTGGATGCCGCTGATGATGCCAGGCCGTCCGGCCGACCAGCGCATCGCCGCTACCCGCGTCGTCAAGGGTACCGACGTCAACTTCGGCGCCCTGACCAACAAGTTGCTCAAGCACCTGGCCAATGCACCCGATGCACAGGTCAAGTACAGCAAGAAGGTCACCGGCCTGCGTCGTAACGGCAGCGGCTGGACCGTCAGCATCAAGGACGTCAACAGCGGCAGCAGCCGTGAAGTTGATGCTCGCTTCGTCTTCCTTGGCGCCGGTGGCGCGGCCCTGCCGTTGCTGCAGATGTCGGGCATCGAAGAGAGCAAGGGCTTCGGCGGCTTCCCGGTCAGCGGCCAGTGGCTGCGTTGCGACAACCCGGAAATCGTCAAACAGCACCAGGCCAAGGTTTACAGCCAGGCGTCGGTCGGCGCGCCACCGATGTCGGTTCCGCACCTGGATACCCGTGTTGTCGACGGCAAGACGTCCCTGCTGTTCGGGCCGTATGCCGGCTTCACCACCAAGTTCCTCAAGCACGGCTCGTTCCTTGACCTGCCGCTGTCAGTACGCTTGGGTAACATTGGCCCAATGCTCGCCGTTGCCCGCGACAACATGGACCTGACCCGCTACCTGGTCAGCGAAGTGATGCAGTCGATGGAGCAACGCCTAGAGTCGCTGCGTCGCTTCTACCCAGAAGCCAAGGCGCAAGACTGGCGCCTGGAAGTGGCTGGGCAACGCGTGCAGATCATCAAGAAAGACCCGAAAAAAGGCGGCGTTCTGCAGTTCGGTACCGAACTGGTCGCAGCCAAAGACGGCTCCCTTGCTGCCCTGCTGGGCGCATCGCCAGGTGCTTCGGTAACCGTGTCGATCATGCTTGAACTGATCGAACGCTGCTTCCCTGAGCAAGCCAAAGGCGCCTGGGCGGCCAAGCTCAAGGAAATTTTCCCGGCACGGGAAAAGGTTCTGGCGGCCGATGCTGCGCTGTACCGCAAAATCAGCGCGTACAACGACGAGGCACTGCAACTGGCAGAGCCCAGCCCGACTCAGAACTACGCTTGATCTGCAGCCATAAAAAAACGCCCTTCGGGGCGTTTTTTTATGGGCCTGGCAAACTCAGCCGCGCGCTTTCTCGATGATCTCGATGTAGTCGGCAGCGTTACGCTGGTCCTTGATCAGCGTGGCAAAGGTATTGCCCTGCTCATCCTTGCCATCGAGATCCAGGCCGGCCTCAACAAAGAAACCGACAAAACGCTCGAAGTCGTCGACCCGCAGACCGCGATAAGCCTTGATCAGCTTGTGCAGCGACGGCGAAGTGGCATCGGCCGGCTCGAAATCGAGGAACAACTTGATCTGCGCGTCGCCGATCTCATCACCAATTACCTGTTTCTTGTCTTTACGCATTGCCGACTCCAGCTGAACCATCACGAACATTTCAGGGGTCGGCAGTTTACCCCCGGGCCACCTCGCGCCTCAACGCGTGCGTACGGTTCCCGTGTGCAGGTCCGCCCAGATGTGGCCGTTGGCATAGGTCAAAAATTGCACATACACCGTATCGTTGCGTAGCAAATCAAGAATGACCCGATACTGGGCAAGGGGGTAGTTGAGCGTCAGCGTGCGCGACTTGTCGTCAAACGCCGGTTTCTTCAAGCTTTTGCTTTCAGCATCGAAGCTGATCACGACCTGGCTGATGGTCGCCCCCTTGCTCAGCGGCTTGCCTTTCAAGCGCAACACCAGAGGCGATGTCACCGGGATCGGTTGCTGATTTGATTGGCGCTGATTGCCCACCACCACGGAATAGTCGGTGACCTGCATCAGTTGCTGAGACTCAGGCTTTTCCTGGCGCAGGGAAAGGTCATCAGGTGGCAAGAACTGGCTGTGCAATGGCGCAGCGGCGACAGGGAGGCTCAGTGCTAACAGGAGGGGGATAAACAGGCGCACGGCAGGCTCCTTCGCGGATGGCCTTGCAGTGTGGCGGATGCCCCCATCGTCGGCAAGGCTGGCACCTGCAACATGAGATGCTGCAAGGCGCCGACCTTGTCGGCAACAAGGGCGTTGCGGGCCTTACAGCCCTTTGACCGCGTAGATACCGGCTGCGTTGCGCCAGTAACCTTTGTAGTCCATGCCGTAACCGAAAATGTAACGGTCAATACAGCCCAGGCCGACATAGTCAGCCTTCAGGTCCGGACTGGCCTTGCGGTCGTGGTCTTTGTCGATCAGCACAGCGGTGTGCACAGTGCGCGCGCCGGCATGCTTGCAGAAGTCGATGATGGCGCTGAGGGTATGCCCTTCATCGAGGATGTCGTCGATGATCAGCACGTCGCGGTCAATGAACGAGACTTCCGGCTTGGCTTTCCAGAAAAGATCGCCGCCGCTGGTCTGGTTACGGTAGCGGGTGGCGTGCAGGTACGACGCCTCCAACGGGAAGTTCAGGTGTGTCAGCAACTTGCCAGCGAAAATCAGGCCGCCGTTCATGACACAGAACACGACTGGATTGCTATCGGCCAGGTCTGCGCAGATCTGCGTACCCACGCGGGCAATCGCTGCTTCGACTTCAGCTTCGGTGTACAGGCAGTCAGCCTCGCGCATGACTTGACGGATGTGCTCGAGATCAGCGGACATGGCGCTCTCCAGGGGCGGCAATTGAGAAAAGCGGGCAAAGGTACGCACCCACGGGCATCAGATCAAGCATTTCTGGACTAACGTCCTGATAACCTATAGGACACCTGAAGCGAATAGATTAATCTAGCGCGGTTTTTTTGCCCGCCCCCGGAGCCATTTCCTATGCCTACCCGTGAGATCCGCCATCCGCTGATCCGCCACAAGCTCGGCCTCATGCGCCGTGCCGATATCAGCACGAAGAATTTTCGCGAACTCGCCCAGGAAGTCGGCGCACTCCTGACCTACGAGGCGACCAAGGACCTGCCCCTGGAGAACTACGACATCGAAGGTTGGTGCGGTACTGTCCAGGTCGAAAAAATTGCCGGCAAGAAGATCACCGTCGTACCGATCCTGCGTGCCGGCATTGGCATGCTCGATGGCGTGCTCAGCCTGATCCCAGGCGCCAAGGTGAGCGCCGTTGGTGTTGCCCGCAACGAGGAAACCCTCGAAGCACACACCTACCTTGAAAAGCTCGTGCCGGAAATCGACGAGCGCCTGGCAATGATCATCGACCCGATGCTGGCCACTGGCGGCTCGATGGTTGCAACCATCGACCTGCTGAAAAAGGCTGGCTGCAAGGACATCCGCGCCATGGTCCTGGTCGCTGCCCCCGAAGGTATCGCAGCGGTCGAGAAGGCCCACCCCGACGTACAGATCTACACCGCGTCGATCGACCAACGCCTCAATGAAGACGGCTATATCATCCCAGGGCTGGGCGACGCCGGAGACAAGATCTTCGGTACCAAGCAGAAGGACGCCTGAGCATGCAGGATGAGTTCAACGACCCGCTTTGGCGTCAGGTCGTCTCCGGTGCGCAGATGCTCTTCGTCGCCTTTGGCGCGCTAGTGCTGATGCCTCTGATCACCGGCCTCGACCCGAACGTGGCACTGTTTACCGCGGGTCTCGGAACGCTGCTGTTCCAGGTGGTCACGGGGCGTCAGGTTCCGGTGTTCCTGGCCTCCAGTTTCGCCTTCATCACCCCGATCATCCTCGCCAAGGGCCAGTTCGGCCTGGCCGAAACCATGGGCGGGGTAATGGCTGCCGGCTTCGTCTATACCTTCCTCGGCCTGGCCGTGAAGATCAAGGGCACCGGTTTTATCGACCGCCTGCTGCCGCCGGTAGTGATTGGTCCGGTGATCATTTCGATCGGCCTGGCCATGGCGCCGATTGCCGCCAACATGGCAATGGGCAAGGCCGGTGACGGCACTGAGCTGATTCCCTACAGCACGGCGATGCTGATCTCCATGCCGGCGCTGCTGACCACCCTGATCGTCGCCGTGTTCGGCAAGGGCATCTTCCGCCTGGTACCGATCATCGCTGGCGTACTGGTGGGCTTCGCCCTCGCCTTCGTGTTTGGCGTGGTCGACACGGCCAAGATCGCGGCGGCCCCATGGCTGGCACTGCCGCACTTCACCGCACCTGCATTCAACTGGCAAGCCATTCTGTTCATCGTTCCGGTGGCCTTGGCTCCGGCGATCGAACATATCGGCGGGGTCATCGCCGTCGGTAGCGTGACCGGTCGCGACTACCTGAAAACGCCGGGCCTGCACCGCACCCTGCTCGGTGACGGCATCGCCACCACCACAGCCGGCCTGTTTGGCGGCCCGCCCAACACCACCTATGCCGAAGTCACCGGCGCGGTGATGCTGACCAAGAACTACAACCCGAAGATCATGACCTGGGCGGCAATTTTCGCCATTGGCCTGGCCTTCATCGGCAAGTTCGGCGCACTGCTGCAGAGCATCCCGGTACCGGTGATGGGTGGCATCCTCTGCCTGCTGTTCGGTTCGATTGCCGCGGTGGGGATGAACACCATGATCCGGCACAAGATCGATCTGAGCGAGGCCCGTAACCTGGTGATCGTTTCGGTGACACTGGTGTTTGGTATTGGCGGCGTATTGATTGGCAGCGGCACCGGCCCTGGCGACTGGGGCCTGAAAGGCATTGCCCTGTGCGCCGTGGTTGCCATCGGCCTGAACCTGTTGCTGCCTGGCAACGACAGCTGGAAGAACAAGGCACTGGACGATCAGCAGCCTTGAATACAGCGGGTGCTTGATCCTGCAGGAGCCAGCCGTGCTGGCCCCTGCAGCCACACCACCTGCTTTACGCCCTTTCGCAGAGCGTCTTGAGGGCCTGTACCCAATCCGGGTGATCATTCAGGCACGGCACCAGCACCAACTCCTCCCCTCCCGCCTCGATGAACTGCTCACGCCCACGGTCGCCGATCTCTTCCAGGGTCTCGATGCAGTCGGCGACGAACGCCGGGCACATTACCAGCAAGCGCTTGACCCCGGCTTTGGCCAACTCGTCCAGGCGCGCTTCGGTGTAGGGTTCGATCCACTTCGCCCGCCCCAACCGTGACTGGAATGATACCGACCATTTGCCCTCGGGCAGGCCCATGACCCGGGCAAAAGACTCGGCCGCGCGAATGCACTGTGCGCGATAGCACACGGCAAGTACTTGTGGCGATGCCGTGCGGCAGCAGTCGGCACCCTTGAAGCAATGGTTGCCGGTAGGATCAAGCTTGGTCAGGTGACGCTCGGGCAAGCCATGGAAACTCAGCAGCAAGTGATCGAAATCTTCCTGCAGGTAGGGCTTGGCACTGGCAACCAGTGCATCGATGTACTCTGGTTGATCGTAGAACGGCTGCAGCACTGCCAGTTCAAACGACAATTTCTGCTCGGCAATGACCTGCCGCGCCTGTTCGACCACCGTGGTGACAGTACTGTCGGCGAACTGAGGGTACAGCGGCGCCAGCGTGACCTTGCGCACCCCCTGAGCCGCCAGGCGCGCCAGTACGGTAGGCAAAGAAGGCTCGCCATAGCGCATGGCGATTTCCACCGGGCCGTGCGTCCATTGCTCGCTCATCGCCTGCTGCAGGCGGCGTGTCAGGACCACCAGTGGCGAGCCTTCGTCCCACCAGATCGAGGCATAGGCATGAGCCGACTGCTCTGGACGCTTGATCAGGATCAGCGAGACCAGCAACCGGCGAACCGGCCAAGGCAGGTCGATGACGTAAGGGTCCATCAGGAATTGATTGAGGTAACGGCGCACATCGGCGACATCGGTGGAAGCCGGCGAACCCAAGTTGACCAGCAGCAAAGCATGATCGGTCATGCAACGTCCTATTTCAGAGGCGACTGGACAATTCATCCAGGGCAGATTGCACATCATTGAATTGAAAAGTGAAGCCAGCTGCCAGCAAGCGCACGGGGCGCACACGCTGGCCACCCAGCAGCAGCGTCGACAACTCACCCAGCCCAAGCCTCAGCAACGGTGCCGGAAGGGGTAAAAAGGCTGGCCGATGCAGCGCCCGACCAAGCCGCTTGGCAAACTCTCGGTTACGCACAGGCTCTGGAGCGCAGGCATTATAGGGACCGCTGGCGTCGTTATGCTGCAAGAGAAAATCAATCAGGGCGATTTCGTCATTGATATGAATCCATGGCATCCACTGCCGCCCATCGCCAATAGGCCCACCCAGGCCGAGCTTGAATGGCAGTCGCAGGCGCGACAAAAAGCCGCCCTCACTGGCCAGCACCAGCCCGGTTCGCACCAGCACGACGCGAATACCCAAGGCCTCGGCCTGCTGCGCCGTTTCTTCCCAGGCAATGCACAACTGGCTGGCGAAATCCTCTTTGACCGGCCGTGAGGCCTCTGTCAATTCACGCTCACCACCATCACCATACCAACCCACAGCCGAACCGGAGATCAGCACGGAAGGCCGTTGCTGGCGCTGCTCAAGCCAGGCCAGCAATTGCTCGGTGAGGGTGATCCGACTACCCCAGAGCAGCGCGCGCCGCGCACTGCTCCAAGGTCGATCAGCGATGGGGGCCCCCGCCAGATTGACCACTGCATCCAGCGTTTGATCACCGAACGCCTCAAGTCGATCAATGCCTCGCACCCCGGCCCCACAGAGACGACCGACCTGCTCAGGTCGTCGACTCCACACCGTCAACTGATGCCCTTTTGCCAGCCAGTACTGGCAAAGCCGTTGGC
This sequence comes from Pseudomonas sp. TE3910, assembly GCF_056279025.1. NCBI lineage: Bacteria > Pseudomonadati > Pseudomonadota > Gammaproteobacteria > Pseudomonadales > Pseudomonadaceae > Pseudomonas > Pseudomonas sp. TE3910. The sequence goes on along the minus strand of NZ_JBWBQN010000001.1, from coordinate 4,168,958 downwards.
CAATCAAACCAGTACCGCCGGTCAGCAATATATGCATGACTGTGTCCTCATGTGGCGCACGCTTGGTCTATTTTTAAGAACAAGGCACTTTTTTGACCGATCGCTCTCGGATAAACATAGGCGAACCTGGCTGTAACGCGCGGATCAATATTGTACATTGATCAGGCATTGTACAGGTTTGTCAGACAGCGTAGTCTGCGTATCAAAGGTTCAAAGAGGCCATCATGACCATACCTATCGCAATCATCGGCGCAGGCATCGCCGGCTTGTCCGCTGCCCAGGCACTACAAAAAGCCGGGCAGACCGTGCATCTGTTCGACAAAGGCCGAGGCAGCGGTGGGCGCATGGCCAGCAAACGCAGCGAAGCCGGGGCACTCGACCTCGGCGCACAGTATTTCACTGCCCGCGACCGACGCTTCCTTGCCCAGGTTCAGGAATGGCAGGCACACGGCTCGGTCGCAGAGTGGAAACCGCACCTCTACAACTACAAAGCGGGCCAACTCACCCCCTCGCCAGACGAGCAGGTTCGCTGGGTCGGTGTGCCACGCATGAGCGCGATTACCCGCGCCTTGCTCAAAGACTCGACGGTGAACTTCAACTGCCGGATCGCCGAAGTCTTTCGCGGCAAGCATTACTGGCACCTGCAGGACACCGAAGGCTGCAGCCATGGCCCGTTCAGCCGCGTCATCATTGCGGTGCCCGCCCCTCAGGCAACCCAGCTCCTGACGGCGGCACCCAAACTTGCCGCAACCGTCGCCAGCGTACAGATGGACCCCACCTGGGCCATTGCGCTGGGGTTTGAAAGCCCACTGGATACGCCCCTGCAGGGGTGCTTCATACAAGACAGCGCACTCGAATGGCTCGCGCGCAATCGCAGCAAGCCAGGACGCGACGAACACGTTGATACCTGGGTACTTCACGCCACAGCGAACTGGAGCAAACAGCACATCGACCTCGCCAAGGAGGCCGTGATCGAGCAGTTGCTCGGCAACTTCGCCGAGCTGATTGGCTGTGCCGTGCCTGCGCCGTGCTTCTCTCTCGCCCATCGCTGGCTGTATGCACGCCCTTCCAGCAACCATGAGTGGGGGGCGCTGGCTGACCCTGACCAGGGCCTGTATGCCTGCGGCGACTGGTGCCTGTCAGGTCGGGTTGAAGGGGCCTGGCTGAGTGGCCAGGAAGCCGCTCGGCGACTGCTTGAGCATCTGGACTGATTTTGCCAAAAAGCTGTACAAATCGTTTGACTTGTACAGCCTCCTATCTATGATGATCAAATCTGTACATAACATTTAATTTGTACAAGTTTTGGACTCGCCATGGATACTCACGAGCTGCCGCACAAACCCAAAATCGCCATCAGCGCTTGCCTGGTCGGCCAGGAAGTACGCTTCAATGCTGGCCATAAAGCCTCGAAGCTATGCAACGAGACACTGGCCAAGTACTTCGACTTCGTTCCGTTGTGCCCGGAAATGGCCATCGGCCTGGGCGTTCCGCGAGCCGCCATTCGATTGGTGGGCGATCCTCAGCAGCCTCGTGTTATCAACCCTCGCGAACCCGAGCTGGACCTCTCTGGCCCGCTTGGTGCCTACGGGCGGCAGATGGCCAATGAGCTTCAGGACATCTGCGGCTATATCTTCATGCAAAAGTCGCCGTCCTGTGGGCTTGAACGGGTCAAGGTGTATCAAGACAACGGCTACCCGGCCACAGAGGGTGGACGTGGTGCCTATGCCGCAGCGTTTTGTGCCGAACGACCTGATCTTCCTGTGGAGGAAGATGGCCGCCTGTGCGACCCGGCCTTGCGTGAGAACTTCATCACCCGCGTCTACGTGTACGCGGAGTGGCAAAAATACCTGGCGCAAGGCCTGAGCCGACATGCACTGATCAGCTTCCACGCCCGCTGCAAGTACCTGTTGATGGCAAACAACCCACAACAGTACAAAGTCCTGGGCAAGCTGCTGGGTAGCATGAGCCGCAGTGATGACGCCGAAGAAATTGGCCCGCGCTACTTCAGCCAACTGATGAAGGCACTGAGCCGCTGCGCCAATCGCGGCACCCATGGCAACGTACTGATGCACCTGAGTGGGTACCTGCGCGATTTCATTGAGGCCGCCGACAAAGAGGAAATTCGCCAGACGATCGATCAGTATCAAGCCGGAACGGTGCCACTGGTCGTCCCACTGACCCTGCTCAAGCACCACCTGCGTCGGCACCCTGACCCTTATCTGGAGCAGCAAATCTACCTGAAGCCACACCCTGAAACCCTTGGCCTGCGCAATGCCATCTGAGCCGCTGCCACTGCCGATCCGAGAGGTTGCACGCCTCACCGGCGTCAACCCGGTTACGCTTCGCGCCTGGGAACGACGCTATGGCCTGATTACCCCACAACGCACAGGCAAAGGCCATCGACTGTATAGCACCGAGCATGTGCAGCGCATTCAACAGATCGTCCAATGGCTCAACCGTGGTGTGTCTGTCGGCCAGATCAAGGCCCTGCTGGACAGCCGCCCGGTAGCCTCCCAGACAGATCAACACGGTGCCTGGCAGGCCATGCGCCAGGACATAACCGGCAGCATCGCTGCCTTGGCAGAACGCCGTCTGGACCAACAGTTCAATCAGGCGATCGCCTTGTACCCTGCGACCACGCTGTGCGAGCAACTGCTGCTCCCCCTGTTCGCCGAGCTGGAGCTGCGCTGGCAAAGCCAGTTTGGCGCACGCATGGAACAAGTGTTCTTCCACTGCTGGCTACGCAGCAAACTCGGAGCGCGCCTCTATCACAGCAACCGCCAACTCAATGGCCCGGCAGTACTGCTGATCAACGGCTCAGACCTGGTCTTCGATCCACGGTTGTGGCTATGCGCCTGGCTGCTCAGTAGTGCCGGGTACGCGGTAGAAGTATTCGACTGGCCACTGCCCCCTGCCGAGCTGGCGCTGACCCTCGAACGCATGCAACCCCAGGCGCTGTTACTGTGCCTGAACAGGGCGGTCGATATGCGTCAACTTGAGCGCAGCCTGAGTGCAATCCAGATACCTACCCTGCTGGACGGCAGCGCGATCAGCATCCATCAGGATGACCTCATGGCACTGGCGGTGAAAAACCCCCGGCTATGCCTGCTCGACACCCCGTTGGAGGTCGTGCAAGCGTTGCAAGACGCCTCACGATAACTCAACCCCTGCGATATCAAGGAACCCACATGCAACTCCTCTGGCTGCGTAGCGATCTTCGCGTGTCCGATAACACCGCTCTGGCCGCCGCTGCAGAGCGCGGCCCGACACTGGCCGTCTGGCTGGTCAGCCCAAGCCAGTGGCTGGCGCATGACGATGCGCCGTGCAAGGTCGACTTCTGGCTACGCAGCCTGCGAACCCTCAGCCAGTCACTGGCCGCATTGAACATTCCGCTACTGGTTCGTCAGGCAGAGCACTGGGACAACGCCCCCCAGGTTCTGCTACAGCTGTGCCGGGAGCACAATGTGCAGACACTGCACATGAATGAGGAATACGGGGTTCACGAACAGCGCCGAGACGATGCCGTACATAACCAGTTGAGCGACGCCGGAATCGAGGTGGTGAGCTATCTGGACCAGTTGCTGTTCAAACCCGGCAGCATATTGACCAGGACCGGCGGTTACTTTCAGGTGTTCAGTCAGTTTCGCAAAACCTGCTATGAACGCCTGCACCTGGCCCTGCCTCGGCTGATCGCAAGCCCCGCGCCGCAGCAACCCTTGGCAATTGCTAGCGACCCGATCCCTGAATCAGTACCGGGTTTCAACAACGTCCCGGAAACACTGCGCGCGCTCTGGCCAGCCGGCGAGCAAGAAGCTCAAAGGCGGCTGAACGCCTTTGTCGAGGACGCCATCGAGGACTATCAGGATCAGCGCGACCTTCCGGCGCTGCCTGGCACGAGCCAGTTGTCCCCCTACCTCGCTGCCGGGGTGATCTCCCCACGCCAGTGCCTGCACGCGGCGCTTTCACACAATCGAGGCGAGTTCGACAGTGGCAACAAAGGCGTTGTGACCTGGGTGAATGAACTGCTGTGGCGCGAGTTCTACAAACATATTCTGGTCGGGTATCCGCGGGTATCGCGACACCGCGCTTTCCGCCTGGAAACCGAAGCGGTGCCGTGGCGCAACGCGCCTGACGAGCTGGAGGCATGGCAGCAAGGGCGCACCGGCATTCCGATCATCGATGCGGCCATGCGCCAACTACTGGCCACCGGCTGGATGCATAACCGCCTGCGCATGGTCGTTGCGATGTTCCTGACCAAAAACCTGCTGATTGACTGGCGTGAAGGCGAACGCTTTTTCATGCGTCATCTGATCGACGGTGACCTGGCGGCAAATAACGGCGGCTGGCAATGGAGCGCATCAACCGGCACTGATGCCGTCCCTTATTTTCGGATCTTCAACCCGATCAGTCAGTCGCAACGCTTCGACAGTGAGGGACGTTTTATTCGGCATTGGTTGCCGGAACTGGCTGACCTGGACAACAAAACCATCCACGCCCCTCAGTCGGTGGGCGGGCTGTTTGCTGTTCGTCACTATCCTGGCCCGATAGTGGATCTGGGCAGCAGTCGACAGCGGGCCCTGAGTGCGTTCAAACACTTACCCCAAAAACCCGAATGAAGAGGCAGTTGAGCAGCGGCTAAGCCGCTGCTCGCGTAATCGCCAGGGAATCAGAGTGGCATGCGATAGTGCAGGGAGTAGCTTTCTACGCCGTCGTTGGGCGTTGTCAGGCCGGCGTTAGAGTAGTGGATGGCACGCACACCCAGTTCATGCCCTCCGGCGAAACGCAGGCCAAAGCCAATACGGTCTTCAAACTGGAACGACGAGCCGAGCCTGTTACTTTCCAGCTCGGTGCTGGAGAAGGCTGCGATACCAATACCCGCTTCGACATAAGGCTTGATGGACTCACCGGCAAACTCATAAACAAACACCGGTGCAAACGACAGGCTGTGGTTACTGGTGGTTTCATCGCCCTCCCAATAGGTGTAGGCGCCATCCCAATACCCCGTGACACGGCCGACACTGGTCTGCAACCAACTGGCATCCCAGTTGGATTGCAAACCAAAGCGATAGACCATGGTCGAGTCGCCGGTCTGCCCTACCGAGACCGATGCATCGGCGGCTTGTGCTGTAAATGATTGCCCCAGAATCACGGCTGCAGTTGCAGCCAAGCAAAGCAGTTTCTTCATGAGAAACGTCCTGTTCTTAATGCAGTTTTTAGTTTTTCTGTTTCATTCAACAACGTAGTAGAAAATTGCCATCAGTTGTCAGTTCCGCACCGCAAAAACGCTCTCCCCCAGCGTTTCACAAACCAAGACTGTGCACGTTCTCAGACTGACCCCACAACAATGGCAGGATTTTAAGCAGATGCGCTGGGCTGGCACTCGTCCAGAACTGCGCAGGTCGGGCTGGCCCCTGCGCCAATAACCCGCGTTCACCGAGCAAACGCTGCAATTGCCGAGCCACCGCTGCGCCAGTATCGATGATTGCTATGTCGGCCGGAACAAGCTCGGCGAGCAATGGCTTGAGGAAAGGATAATGCGTGCACCCCAGGATCAGCGTATCGCACCCGGCAGCCAACAGCGGTGTCACATAGCCCTGCAGCAACTGGCGCAACGAGGGGCTGTCTAGATCGCCGGCTTCAATGCATTCGACCAGGCCTGGGCAGGGTTGGGTGACAACCCGCACATCGTTGGCGAAGCGATCGAGCAACGCAGCAAACTTGGCGCTCTGTAGCGTACCCGTCGTTGCCAGCACCCCGACCACACCGCTGCGGGTTGCTGCCGCCGCGGGTTTGACCGCAGGCTCCATACCCACAATCGGCCAGTCGGGGTAACGTTCACGCAGGTCGGCCACCGCGGCGACTGTTGCAGTGTTACACGCCAACACCATCGCCTTGGCCCCTTGGGCACGGAAAAACTCGGCAACGATCTGGCAGCGTTGACGAATAAACGCAGGCGACTTCTCCCCATAGGGAATATGTCCGCAATCAGCGACATACAGCAATGACTCGCAGGGCAATAAACGCGCGATTTCGGCAAGCACCGACAACCCGCCGACGCCAGAATCGAAAACCCCGACGGGTGCTGCCGGATCACCCATGCCGATCACCGCAAACGGCACACCCCGGGTCGCGCTTCACTCGCAGCTCGCGAAAACGGCTGCCCAGCGCATCAATCAACAACAACCGCCCAATCAGCGGCTCACCGAAACCCGCCAGCATCTTCAAGGCTTCCAGTGCCTGCAAGCTGCCAACCAACCCAACCAGCGGGCCAATCACGCCCGCCTCGCTGCAGGTCAGCTCGGCGTCACTGCCATGCCCATACAGGCAGTGGTAGCAGGGGCTGTGTGGCTGTCGCGGGTCGAAGACCGACAATTGCCCCTCCAGGCGAATCGCGGCGCCACTGACCAGCGGCTTGCCCGCTGCCACGCACGCGCGATTGACTGCCTCACGGGTGCCGAAGTTGTCCGAGCAGTCGAGCACGAGGTCAACTGCGCGCACGGCCTCAGCCAACGAGTCTTCGTCAAGCGCCGTACGATGGGCCACCAGGGCAATCTCGGGGTTGATCGCCTGCAAGCGTGCCAGCGCAGAATCGACCTTGCTCATGCCGATCGATGGGGTGTCATGCATGACCTGACGCTGCAGGTTGGTCAGGTCGACCGTATCAAAGTCAGCCAGGTGCAGTTCACCAACACCCGCAGCAGCCAGATACAACGCGACCGGTGAGCCGAGGCCGCCGAGGCCGACTATCAGCGCCCGACTGCCCTTGAGCTTCAACTGACCGTCGATGTCGACCTGCGCCAGGAGGATCTGTCGGCTGTAGCGCAACAGCTCCTGATCGCTCAGCATAGGAGGCGCCCCAAGGTAATACGTTCATGACCGGCAAGGTCATCGCGGCTTTCGATCTGCTCGAAATCGTTCTGAGCCAGCAGCTCGCGTACCGCAGCGGCCTGATCGTAACCGTGTTCAAGCAACAACCAGCCGCCCGGCTCCAGGTGCTGCGGCGCCTGAGTGATGATCGCGCGCAGATCGTCCAGGCCATCTTCACCTGCAACCAGCGCACTGCTGGGCTCAAACCGCACATCACCGGCCACCAGATGCGGATCTGCAGCAGCGATGTAAGGCGGGTTGCTGATGATCAAGTGGAAACGCTCACCGTCCAGCGCGCTGAACCAGTGACTGTTGAGCACCCGGACGTTGTCCAGCTGCAGACGCTGGCGGTTGCGTTCAGCCAGGGCCACGGCCTCGATCACACGGTCGACGGCGGTCACCTGCCACTGTGGTCGCTCGCTGGCCAGTGCCAGCGCAATGGCCCCGGTTCCGGTACCAAGATCGAGTACACGAGCGGGCAGCGCTGGCAGCAGCTCAAGGGCCGCCTCTACCAGCAGCTCGGTTTCCGGACGCGGAATCAGTGTATGAGGCGCCACTTCCAGATCAAGTTTCCAGAACCCCTGCTGCCCCAGAATATACGCCACAGGCTCACCGGCACGGCGGCGCTGCAGGTAGTCGGCAAAGGTCTGGGCCGCCTCACTGGTGACGATCCGCTCTGGCCAGGTATGCAGGTAACTGCGCGACTTGCCGATGGCAGCCGCCAGCAACAACTCGATATCCAGACGCGCCGTCGGCGAATCCGGCAGCTCCGCACCGCGAAGCAGGCTGGCAATAATCGTCATTTACTCACCCAGTGCTGCCAGTTGGTCAGCCTGATACTCGGCCAGCAATGGTTCGATGACCGCATCGACCCCGCCCGCCAACACTTCATCAAGGGAATACAGGGTCAGGTTGATACGGTGATCGGTCACCCGGCCCTGTGGGTAGTTGTAGGTACGAATACGCTCGGAACGATCGCCCGAGCCGACCAGCAGCTTGCGCTCACTGGCAATGGCATTCTGTGCCGCGCTGGTCTGCATGTCATTGAGCTTGGCCGACAGCCAGGACATGGCGCGCGCCCGGTTCTTGTGCTGCGAACGCTCTTCCTGGCACTCCACCACGATGCCGGTCGGCAAGTGCGTGATACGAATCGCCGAATCGGTCTTGTTCACGTGCTGACCGCCCGCCCCGGAAGAGCGGTAAGTGTCGACCCGCAAATCAGCCGGGTTGATCTCGATTGCCACCTGCTCGTCAGGCTCGGGCAATACCGCGACGGTACACGCCGAGGTATGAATGCGCCCTTGGGATTCGGTTTCCGGTACCCGCTGCACGCGGTGCGCACCCGACTCGAATTTCAGCTTGCCGTAGACGTTATCGCCTTCGACCCGCGCAATGATTTCCTTGTAGCCGCCGTGCTCGCCCTCGTTCTCCGAGAGGATCTCCAAACGCCAGCCACGTCGCTCGGCATAACGCGAGTACATGCGGAACAGATCGCCGGAAAAAATCGCCGCCTCGTCCCCGCCCGTACCCGCGCGGATCTCCAGGAACACGTTGCGCCCATCGTTCGGGTCCTTGGGCAGCAGCATGCGTTGCAACTGGCTTTCCAGTGCGAGCAACTGCTCCTTGGATTCGCGCACCTCTTCCACAGCCATTTCCCGCATATCCGGGTCACTGTCCTTGAGCAGCGCCTGAGCCCCCTCAAGCGCGTCCTGAACCTTGCGCCACTGCGCATAGGCAGCCGCGACGGGCTCAACTTCGGCGTACTCCTTGGAATAGGCACGGAAGCGGGTCTGATCGGAAATGACTTCAGCATCACCCAACAGGGCAGTCAGTTCCTCGAAGCGGTCCTGGAGGGTATCCAGTTTATTGAGCAGCGACGCTTTCATTGCGGGGGTTTATCCGTCGAGCCCTCGTTGAGGGCAAAGAGTTCCTGGGCCATGGCCAGCGCATCGAGGCGGCCTTCGGCAGAGAGCTTTTTCAACTGCACACTCGGCGCATGCAGCAACTTGTTGGTCAAGCCACGGGCCAACTGCGCCAAGACCTCCTCGGCATTGGCACCGTTGGCCAGCAGGCGCTGGGCCTTTTGCAATTCCTCGTCGCGCAGCCGCTCACCTTGCTGGCGGTAGGCCTTGAGCACATCCACCGCCGCCAACTCACGCAGGCGCAGCATGAAGTCTTCGGCACCGACCGAGACCAGCTCCTCGGCCGCCTGGGCGGCGCCCTGACGGCTCTTGAGGTTCTCGGCGACAACGTCGTGCAGGTCATCGACGGTGTACAGGTAAACGTCGTCCAACTCACCGACTTCTGGTTCGATATCCCGAGGTACGGCGATATCCACCATGAAAATCGGCTTGTGCTTACGCAATTTCAATGCGCTTTCTACCGCGCCCTTGCCAAGAATCGGCAACTGGCTGGCGGTGGAACTGATCACGATATCGCTGTGCACCAGTTCATGGGGAATGTCTGCCAGCAACACCGCATGGGCACCGAACTGTTCGGCCAGCGTGCTCGCACGCTCCAGGGTTCGGTTAGCCACCACAATGCGCCGCACCCCCTGCTCATGCAGGTGACGGGCCACCAGGGTAATGGTTTCACCAGCCCCGATCAGCAGCGCCTGGCTACGCCCCAGGTCACTGAAGATCTGCTTGGCCAGGCTCACAGCGGCAAACGCCACTGACACCGGGTTTTCGCCGATGGCCGTGTCGGTGCGCACCTGCTTGGCAGCACTGAACGTGGCCTGGAACAAACGCCCCAGCAAGGGGCCAATGGTCCCGGCCTCGCGCGCCACGGCATACGCCGATTTCATCTGGCCCAGGATCTGCGGCTCGCCCAGCACCAGCGAGTCGAGCCCGGAGGCAACCCGCATCATGTGCCGCACGGCATCGTGATCTTCATGGACATAGGCACTGGCACGCAGCTCTTCGAGGCTGAGCTGGTGATATTCGGCCAACCAGCGCAATACGCTGTCGGCCGCCAGGTGGTCCTGTTCGATGTAAAGTTCGCTGCGGTTGCAGGTCGAGAGGATCGCGGCTTCGCGGCTGGCGGTGAGTCGACAGAGCTGCTGCAAGGCTTCGACCAGCTGCTCGGGCGTAAACGCCACGCGCTCGCGTACGTCTACCGAGGCAGTCTTATGGTTGATACCGAGTGCAAGAAAGGCCATTCAAGGTCGCTGATTATGACGTGAAGCCGATAATTGTCCTACTTCGCAGGTTAGAGAACAACCACCGCTCACTATTGTCTCTATAGTCAGTACCTAAGTCTGTACTTCCAGAGGCCATCACTTATGGGTTTGCCCTAGCGCTTGTGTCATGATGATCCGACCGCAGGTTAGTCGCCCAAAATCCCCACTATGAATAGATCCTCCGCGTTGTTCCTTGCCTTTGCCTTGCTTCAGGGCTGCCAGACCCTGGCTCCGGATTCCCCGGATGCCAAGGCGCCTGCCGCCGAGACTGCACCTCCTGAACAGGTCAAGCCCACGGTCTACGGATCCTTCAGCCAGGACACCGTCTATAGCCTGTTGACCGCCGAATTGGCAGGCCAGCGCAATCGCTTCGATATCGCGTTGGACAACTATGTTGCCCAAGCCATCAAAACCCAGGACGCCGGTATCTCAGAACGTGCCTTCCGCATCGCCGAGTACCTCGGTGCCGACCAGGCTGCGCTGGACACGGCGCTGATCTGGGCAAAGAACGCACCAGAAAGCCTCGATGCGCAACGCGCCGCTGCAATACAGCTGGCGCGGGCCGGGCGCTATGACGACTCCATGAACTACATGGAGAAGGTCCTGCAGGGCCAGGGTGACACGCACTTCGATTTCCTGGCGCTGTCAGCCGCCGAAACCGATCAGGAAACCCGTGATGGTCTGCAGAAAAGTTTCGACCGCCTGCTGCTGAAGTACCCGGACAATAGTCAGCTGGTGTTTGGCAAGGCCCTGCTGCTACAACAGGATGGCAATGCGAACGCCGCACTGGAACTGCTCGAAAAACACCCGCCAGAGGCCGGCGAAATCGCTCCGGTACTGCTGCAGGCACGCCTGCTGCAAAGCCTCGATCGCGGCAAGGAAGCACTGCCACTGCTGCAAAAGACCATTCGCAAGTACCCCGACGACAAGCGCCTGCGCCTGACCTATGCGCGCATGCTGGTCGAACAGGACCGGGTCGAGGATGCCAAGGTCGAGTTTGCCAGCCTGCTACAGCAATACCCGGACGATGACGAGCTGCGCTACTCACTGGCACTGGTCAGCCTGGAGGCCAAGGCCTGGAACGAAGCCGAAAGCTACCTGCAAGAGCTGATTGCCCGCGGTAGCCGGGTCGATTCGGCACACCTGAACCTGGGTCGCCTGCATGAAGAGCGTAATGACCCGGAAGGCGCATTGATCGAGTACGCCCAGGTTGGCCCCGGCAATGATTACCTGCCAGCACAACTGCGCCAGGCCGACATTCTCATCGCCAACGGTCGAGCCACCGAAGCCTCGCGGCGCCTGGCCGCAGCGCGTGAAGCCCAACCGGACTACGCTATCCAGTTGTACCTGATCGAAGCCGAAACCCTTGGCAACAACAACAAGGACGCCCAGGCCCTGCAGGTGCTGCAACAGGCCATCAAACTGTACCCCGACGACCTGAACCTGCTTTACACCCGCGCCATGCTTGCGGAAAAGCGCGACGACCTGGCCCAGATGGAAAAGGACCTGCGCAGCATCATCAGCCGCGAGCCGGAAAATGCCATGGCCCTCAACGCCCTGGGCTACACACTGGCCGACCGCACGACACGCTATGCCGAAGCCAAAGGCCTGATCGAAAAAGCCCACCAGATCAACCCGGAAGACCCCGCCGTGCTCGACAGCCTCGGCTGGGTCAACTACCGCCTGGGCAACCTCGACGAAGCTGAACGCCTGCTGCGCCAGGCCCTGGAACGCTTCCCCGACCATGAAGTCGCCGCCCACCTGGGCGAAGTGCTCTGGGCCAACGGCAAACGCCGCGAAGCGCGCCATGTCTGGGCCAAAGCCTTAGAAGACCAACCTGACAGCCCTATCCTGCGCAAAACCCTCCTGCGCCTGACCGGATCCGAGACTCTGTAAGCCTATGTTCCTGCGCCACTGCATTACCTTCAGCCTGATCGCCCTGCTCGCCGGCTGCGCCGGCTTCGGCTCCCGCGAAGCCCTTCAGGGCCAGGGCAGCCCACAATTGTGGCGCGAGCACAAACAACAGTTGAGCACCCTCGACGGCTGGCAGATCAAAGGCAAGGTGGGCATCCGCGCACCGAAAGACTCCGGTAGCGGCACCTTGTTCTGGCTGCAACGCCAGGATTATTACGATATTCGCTTGTCTGGCCCGCTGGGCCGGGGCGCCGCCCGCCTGACCGGTCATCCGGGCCAGGTCGTACTGGAAGTCGCCAACCAGGGACGCTTCGAGGCCCAGAGCCCGGAGACCTTGCTGGAGGAGCAATTGGGCTGGCAACTGCCAGTGTCGCATCTGGTCTGGTGGGTACGCGGCTTGCCCGCACCTGGCAGCAAGAGCCGCCTGACCCTGAGCGGTGACAGCCGCCTGGCCAGCCTCGACCAGGATGGCTGGAACGTCGAGTACCTGAGCTACATCCAGCAGAACGGTTACTGGCTGCCGGAACGCCTCAAGCTGCACGGCCAGAACCTGGACGTAACCCTGGTGGTCAAGGACTGGCAGCCACGCCAGCTGGGACACTGACATGCACGCGACCACCCTGACACTGCCGGCACCGGCCAAACTGAATCTGATGCTGCACATTCTGGGACGCCGCCCCGATGGCTATCACGAACTGCAGACCCTGTTTCAATTTCTCGACTACGGCGATGAGTTGTCTTTTGCCCTGCGAGAAGACGGCGAAATACGCCTGCACACCGAAATCGACAACGTTCCTCACGACAGCAACCTGATCGTGAAAGCTGCGCGAAAACTGCAGACACTTTCAGGCTGCAGCAAGGGCGTTGATATCTGGTTGAAAAAAATTCTACCCATGGGCGGCGGCATCGGTGGCGGCAGCTCAGATGCCGCAACCACTCTGCTCGGCCTCAACCATCTCTGGCAATTGGGCTGGAGTGAGGACCAACTGGCCGAACTGGGCCTGACCCTGGGCGCCGACGTCCCGGTTTTCGTCCGCGGTCACGCGGCATTCGCCGAAGGCGTGGGCGAAAAGCTCACCCCGGTAGATCCTGAGGAACCCTGGTATGTCGTGCTCGTCCCGCAAGTATTTGTAAGTACAGCGGAAATTTTTTCACATCCATTGTTGACACGTGATTCAGCGCCCATTAAGATGCGCCCCGTTCCCAAGGGAAACAGTCGAAATGACTGCCAACCGGTAGTAGAGCAGAGTTACCCAGAAGTACGTAACTCACTGAATTTGCTAAGCAAGTTCACTGAAGCTAGGCTTACCGGAACTGGAAGTTGTGTGTTTGGGGCCTTCCCAAGCAAAGCTGAAGCTGATAAAGTTTTGGCCCTTCTTACAGAGACCCAAACAGGGTTTGTAGCAAAGGGAAGCAACGTTTCGATGTTGCATCGCGCACTACAGAGTCTGCTCTAGGAATCGAGTGTTAGGCACTCGCAGCAACAGATACAGGGGCGTCGCCAAGCGGTAAGGCAGCAGGTTTTGATCCTGCCATGCGTTGGTTCGAATCCAGCCGCCCCTGCCATTTTCCTTATACTCATCCAGGTTACCCTCAGCCTTCAGGTACTGCGCGTGTCCAAGATGATGGTCTTTACGGGGAACGCCAACCCCGATCTGGCTCGGCGTGTCGTACGTCAGCTGCATATCCCACTGGGTGATGTTTCTGTCGGTAAGTTCTCCGACGGCGAAATCAGCACTGAGATTAATGAAAACGTCCGCGGTAAAGACGTATTTATCATTCAGCCGACTTGTGCGCCAACCAACGATAATCTGATGGAATTGGTAGTGATGGCTGACGCCTTCCGCCGTTCATCTGCCTCCCGAATCACCGCCGTGATTCCTTACTTCGGTTACGCCCGCCAAGATCGCCGTCCGCGTTCGGCGCGTGTTGCAATCAGCGCCAAAGTCGTTGCTGATATGCTCACCGTCGTTGGTATCGACCGTGTTCTCACTGTCGACCTGCACGCTGACCAGATCCAGGGTTTCTTCGATATTCCAGTAGATAACATCTACGGCTCCCCCGTTCTGGTGGATGACATCGAAGACCAGCGTTTCGAAAATCTGATGATTGTCTCCCCAGACATCGGTGGCGTCGTGCGTGCACGTGCTGTTGCCAAGTCGCTGGGCGTCGATCTCGGCATTATCGATAAACGCCGCGAGAAGGCCAACCACTCCGAAGTGATGCATATCATCGGTGATGTTGAGGGTCGTACTTGTATTCTGGTCGACGACATGGTCGATACCGCTGGCACCCTGTGCCACGCGGCCAAGGCCCTGAAAGAGCACGGCGCTGCCAAGGTTTACGCCTACTGCACGCACCCTGTTCTGTCGGGTCGGGCGATCGAGAATATCGAGAAATCCGTGCTGGACGAGCTGGTGGTGACCAACACCATCCCGCTGTCCGCCGCAGCTCAAGCCTGTGACCGTATCCGTCAACTGGATATCGCACCGGTCGTCGCAGAAGCGGTTCGCCGCATCAGCAACGAAGAATCGATCAGCGCGATGTTCCGCTAAGGGCCCTGCCCTTTTCGAGATCACGTTGACGTAAAGCGCCCCGCCCCAACACTGGTTGTTGGGGCGGGGCTTTTTTGCCAACCCCGCTTTGGCGCTGGTCGCAAACGCCAAATCGGAGAGGCTATTTTGGAGATACAAAATGACTGATTTCATCCTGAACGCCGAAGCGCGTAACGACCTGGGGAAAGGTGCGAGCCGCCGCCTGCGTCGTCTCGCCAGCCAAGTTCCTGCTGTTGTATACGGTGGCGACACTGCCCCTGTATCGGTCAGCATCCTGGCTAAAGAAATCGCCAAGCTGTTCGAAAACGAAGCTGCTTTCAGCCACGTTATCGAACTGAATGTCGACGGCGCCAAGCAGAACGTTGTTGTTAAAGCTCTGCAACGTCACCCATCGAAAGGCATCATCCTGCACGCCGACTTCGTTCGCGTTGTTGCTGGCCAGAAACTGACTGCCAAGGTTCCAGTTCACTTCGTAAACGAAGAAGCTGCAATCAAGAAAGGCGGCGAGATCTCCCACGTAGTGGCTGAAATCGAAGTTTCTTGCGAAGCCAAAGACCTGCCTGAGTTCATCACCGTTGACCTGGCTAACGCCGAAGTCGGCACCATCGTTCACCTGTCGGACCTGAAAGCTCCGAAAGGCGTCGAGTTCGTCGCACTGGCTCACGGCAACGACCTGGCAGTAGCCAACGTTCACGCTCCGCGTGTTGCGCCTGAAGCTGAAGGCGCTGCCGAGTAATTTTACTCAGCACGCCGGTGTTGCCCGGGCCACGCAGCCGTAACGCGTGGCCCACAACTCCAAGGAAGAGCCCCTGACGTGACCGCCATTCAACTGATCGTCGGCCTGGGAAACCCCGGCCCCGAATACGAACAGACCCGGCATAACGCAGGGGCTCTTTTCGTAGAACGCATCGCCAGCGCCCAGCGCGTCAACCTGACCGCTGACCGCAAGTATTTCGGCCTGACAGCCAAGTTCAGCTATCAGGGCAAAGACGTTCGTCTGCTGATACCCACCACGTACATGAACCGCAGCGGCCAAGCCGTCGCGGCACTGGCCGGTTTTTTCCGTATACCGCCAGAAGCCATCCTGGTGGCCCACGACGAACTCGACCTGCCTCCCGGCGTCGCCAAGCTCAAGCTCGGTGGCGGCCACGGCGGGCACAACGGCCTGCGCGACATCATCGCGCAGCTCGGCAATCAGAATAACTTTCACCGTCTGCGGCTTGGCATCGGCCACCCGGGTGACAGCAGCAAGGTGTCCGGTTTTGTCCTGGGCAAGGCGCCACGCGCCGAGCAGGAAAAACTGGATGCCAGTATCGATTTTGCCCTCGGCGTGCTGCCGGACATCCTCGCCGGCGATTGGACGCGTGCGATGAGAGAGCTGCACAGCCAGAAGGCCTGACTCCACGAAGAGGGATTCACCATGGGATTCAATTGCGGCATCGTCGGCCTGCCCAACGTCGGCAAATCCACCCTGTTCAACGCCTTGACCAAATCCGGTATCGCGGCAGAGAACTTCCCCTTCTGCACCATCGAGCCGAACAGCGGCATCGTACCGATGCCCGATGCACGCCTGGACGCCCTGGCTGCCATCGTCAAGCCTGAGCGGGTGCTGCCCACCACCATGGAATTCGTCGATATCGCAGGCCTTGTAGCCGGCGCCTCGAAAGGTGAAGGCCTGGGCAACAAGTTCCTCGCCAACATCCGCGAGACCGATGCCATCGCCCACGTGGTGCGCTGCTTCGAAGACGATAACGTGATTCACGTCTCCAACAGTGTCGACCCCAAGCGCGACATCGAAATCATCGACCTGGAACTGATCTTCGCCGACCTCGACAGCTGCGAGAAACAACTGCAGAAAGTCGCGCGTAACGCCAAAGGCGGTGACAAGGACGCCCTGGCCCAGAAAGCCATTCTGGAAAAGCTCATCCCGCACTTCTACCGAAGGCAAGCCTGCGCGCAGCCTGATGAAGCACATGGCGGATGACGAGAAAGCCCTGATCCGTGGCTTCCACCTGCTGACCAGCAAACCGGTCATGTACATCGCCAACGTGGCCGAAGACGGCTTCGAGAACAACCCGCACCTGGACGTGGTCAAGGCCATTGCCGAAGAAGAAGGCGCGATCGTGGTGCCGGTGTGCAACAAGATCGAAGCGGAAATCGCCGAACTGGACGACGGTGAAGAGAAGGACATGTTCCTTGAATCCCTCGGCCTGGAAGAGCCTGGCCTGAACCGTGTGATCCGCGCGGGCTACGCCCTGCTCAACCTGCAGACCTACTTCACCGCTGGCGTGAAGGAAGTACGCGCCTGGACCGTTCGCGTTGGCGCCACCGGCCCACAGGCTGCCGGCGTGATCCACACCGACTTCGAGAAAGGCTTCATCCGTGCCGAAGTGATCTCCTACGATGACTTCATCAAGTACAACGGCGAAGCCGGCGCGAAAGAAGCCGGTAAATGGCGCCTGGAAGGCAAGGACTACATCGTCAAAGATGGCGATGTGATGCACTTCCGCTTTAACGTCTAAGCCCGCACCACCCGATAAAACCGCGCCCTGGCGCGGTTTTATCGTTTATGGCGACTCAGTTCTGACCAATCGCGATCCCCCTGTGGGAGCGCGCTTGCCCGCGATCAAGACGAGATGCATCAGGCAGGCTGCGATGCAGTGTTCGCGGGCAAGCCTCTACCGCTCAGCGGCCAAACGCGCGGCACGGTTAGAGCCGCGGGCAAAGCACACAAACAGCCCTGCAACCGCCGCCAGGGCCATTGGCAGCCCATGGGGCGCCATGTCCATGGCCACACCACTGATCAGCGGCCCAATCAGGCTGCCAACGCCCCACAACAAGCCAACACTGGCATTGGCCGTAATCAGATCCTGCCCTTTGAATTGTTGCCCGATCAGCACCAGGGCGAGCGTATAGACGCCACCTGCAACCGCCCCCAACACGACAAGCATCGGCCAGAGCAGCCACGGTAGTTGCAACAGCCAAGGCAATGCCACGCCAATCAGCATCGCTACGACGCCACAGACCAGATGCACCATCGTGCGCTCGCAGCGGTCGGCCAACCAACCCAAGGGCAGTTGGAACACCATGTCGCCGGTCAGGATCACGGTGACCATCAACGCCGCAACGCCCAGGGCGAAGCCATGGCTGGAGGCATAGACAGGCAACAGCGAGAGGATCACCGCATCGAAGAAGGAAAAGAACAGCACGCCCATGCACAGGGCCGGTGCCACCTGGAAAAAGCCCGCCAGGGAAAAGCTCTTCTCGCCCTCCTCGCCATGCTCGACGTAGTCATCAGGCACCGTCCAGACAATGCAGGCCAGGGCCAGCAGGTAGCACAGGCTCACCACGATCGTTACCCACGGGCTTTGCGCGCCGAACAGCGCCAGCATGGTCGGCCCTGCCATCTGGAAACCGGTGAACGCCGTGGCGTACAACGCCATGACTTTGCCACGATTGTGCTCTTCACTCAGCTCATTGACCCAGGACTCGCCGAGAATGATCGCAATGCCCATACCGATCCCCAGCATCAGGCGTAACAGGCACAGCAGGTAGATCGAGGAGAACGCCACCTCGATCAGTGCGACGCTGAGGGCGCACATGCCGAAACTCAACAGGTAGATGGTACGGCGCGTCAGGTGCCGACAGCAGGCGTCGACCATAAACGCCGAGAGCATCATGCCCGCCGCGGGAATCGCCGACACAATGCCGATCTTGAGGGTACCGGCTCCGGCCTCGAACAGCCGCAGGGACACCAAGGGCAACGTCGCCCCCAGGCTCAGGCCAACAACAGAAACCGCGAACAAAAGGCCCGCCAGAAAACGCTTGTCCATCTTGACTCCAAACCCACTGATGCAGGAATAGCGATATCCCTGCACTCACACATGCAGACCACAAAGGCGTGTGTTCAATACGGACAAGCACGCGTGGCAACACCACGCCCGCGTCCGTCCTGTCAGTTCGGGCAGGCGGGCGGAGAGAAGGTAAAGGCGAACAGGACGCTACGCCGACGCTTGAGCACCGTATCGCTCGGCCAGTCACGCCTTACGGCCTGCATGACAGGCTGTATCAACGTGTAAGGGCGGGTGAAGCGGCTCATGGTTCGGCTACTGGAGAAAATGAAGGGCGGCACTCTAGGGGAAGCCTGCGCCGCCCGTCAATCGTTACGCCTGAGCAATAGCACCAAGGTCGGTAACGATTGGCAGCGCAGCCAGACCTCACTGCTTGCCTGAGGACGGCAGCAGGATCGCCAGCAGGCCGAACAGCGGCAGGTACGAGCAGAGGCTGTAGACGTACTCGATCCCATGGCTATCGGCCAGGTAGCCCAGCAGTGCCGCGCCGATACCGCCAAAGCCGAACATCAGGCCGAAGAAAATCCCGGCGATCATCCCGACATTACCCGGCACCAGCTCCTGGGCGTAAACCACGATGGCCGAAAAGGCCGAGGCCAGGATGAAGCCGATGATCATGCTGAGCACACTGGTCCAGAACAGATCGACATAAGGCAGCAGCAGGGTGAACGGTGCCACCCCGAGGATCGAAAACCAGATCACGGCCTTGCGCCCGATCCGGTCCCCAATCGGCCCACCGAAAAAGGTACCCGCCGCAACCGCACCGAGGAACAGGAACAGGTACAACTGCGAACTGGCGACCGAGAGGTCGAATTTTTCGATCAGGTAGAACGTGAAGTAGCTGGTGAAGCTGGACATATAGAAGTACTTGGAGAACACCAACAGCCCCAACACCACAAGGGCGCCGATGACCCGCTGACGGGAAAGGCCATGGCTCGCACGCTGACCCTGCTTGGCTTTGAACAGGTTCAGGTGCTCGCGGTACCAGCGGCTCAGCGCGTAGGTCACCAGCAAGGCAAATACCGCAAACAGACCGAACCAGGCCACATTGCCCTGCCCGAAGGGAATCACAATCGCCGCAGCCAACAACGGGCCAAACGCCGAACCTGCGTTACCCCCCACCTGGAAGGTCGACTGCGCCAACCCATAGCGGCCACCCGACGCCAGGCGGGCAATACGTGACGTCTCGGGGTGGAACGTCGAGGAGCCAATACCAATCAGCGCCGAGGCCAGCAGGATCATCGAGAAACTGCCGACAAACGCCAGCATCACAATACCGACCAGCGTACACAGCGTGCCCAGCGGCAACAGGTTGGGCATGGGTTTGCGGTCGGTGTAAAAGCCCACCCAAGGCTGCAGCAACGAGGCCGTGATCTGGAATGTCAGGGTAATCAAGCCGATCTGAGCAAAGCTCAGCCCATAATTAGCCTTGAGTAGCGGGTAGATCGACGGAAGCACGGCCTGGATCAGATCGTTGATCAAGTGCGCCAATGCGCAGGCGGCGATAATTCGCATAACCAGCGGGCTGCTTTGGGCGTTTGCCAAGGTAGAAGGCGAACTGGACTGGGCACTGCTCAAGGCCATGGGAATGCGTTCCATCCGGATAATTGGGATCCAATTATCCGGAATCCTTTAAGCAGAGCACCATGTTTTTCGTGTAATACAGGCGTAACAGGCCGAAATGCCTAAGCAATTGATCATGCGCGAATTTTTTTTAGAAACAGGTGTTGACAGATATCCGTTTCAGGCTAATAATGCGCGCCACTTGGCTACATAGCTCAGTTGGTTAGAGCATAGCATTCATAATGCTGGGGTCCGGGGTTCAAGTCCCTGTGTAGCCACCAAGTACTAAAAAGGGCTTACCGCAAGGTAAGCCCTTTTTTCTTGCCCGCAAAAAAGTACCAACCTCATCCCCGACAGCGCATAACACGCTGGCACCCCATCGATACCTTCTCAAGCCAACATCAAGCACCGAACAAGGCTAGCTTGCTCCACGCTAGCGAACACTGGCAAAGACCACCGCTACCCCAAGGCCAATCAAAGCCATGCCAATCACCTTGTCCACCAGCCCCTGACGATCGAGCATCGTGCGCCGCAGGGCATCGTTGGAAAAAAAGACGGCCACCAGGCTGAACCACACCCAATGGGCGAAGGACATGAAGAAGCCATAGCCAAAGTCAGTCGCCAACGAGCTGTCAGGCTGTACCACCTGGGTATAGGCACTGACCACAAAGAGCATGGTCTTGGGGTTCAGGGCGTTGGTCAGAAAGCCCGAGCGCAATGCAGCGAACACGCCCAGACGACTGGCGCCGTCATCATCCCCCAGCGCGATGCGTTGAGTGTTGGTGAAGGATTTATAACCCAGATAAATCAAGTAGCCCGCACCCAACGCCTTCATCGCCAGAAACAGCAGCGGTGATTGGCTGATGATCAACGCGATTCCCAGCACGGTGTACAACACATGCACCTGCACTCCGCAGGCAATCCCCAACGCCGCCATGAGACCAGCCCTGCGACCGAAGGCGTAGCTACTACGCGTGACCATGGCAAAGTCCGCACCGGGGCTGATCACCGCCAGAACGGTGAACAGGGCAACAGCAATCAATTCATTCACGTAAAGCGCCTCGATCAGCTAGTAAAATGCACAGATGCGCTCTGCTCAGGCGGCTAGCACCGACGCCATCGCAATGGATCCTTGTAGGAGCCGGGCTTGCCCGCGATGCAGGCGCCACGAACTCAAGGGCACCCCACCGACGCCATCGCAGGCAAGCCTGCTCCAACAAAGACCGAGCAGCCTGTAAGGAGCCGGGCTTACCCGCGATGCAGGCGCCACGAACTCAAGGGCACCCCACCGACGCCATCGCAGGCAAGCCTGCTCCAACAAAGACCGAGCAGCCTGTAGGAGCCGGGCTTGCCCGCGATGCAGGCACCACGAACTCAAGGGCACCCCACCGACGCCATCTCAGGCAAGCCTGCTCCAACAAAGACCGAGCAGCCTGTAGGAGCCGAGCTTGCCCGCGATGCAGTCGCCGCGAACGATGCAGTCGCCGCGAACTCAAGGGCACCCCACCGACGCCATCGCAGGCAAGCCTGCTCCAACAAAGACCGAGCAGCCTGTAGGAGCCGGGCTTACCCGCGATGCAGGCGCCACGAACTCAAGGGCACCCCACCGACGCCATCGCAGGCAAGCCTGCTCCAACAAAGACCGAGCAGCCTGTAGGAGCCGAGCTTGCCCGCGATGCAGGCGCCACGAACTCAAGGGCACCCCACCGACGCCATCTCAGGCAAGCCTGCTCCAACAAAGACCGAGCAGCCTGTAGGAGCCAAGCTTGCCCGCGATGCAGTCGCCGCGAACTCAAGGGCACCCCACCGACGCCATCGCAGGCAAGCCTGCTCCAACAAAGACCGAGCAGCCTGTAGGGAGCCGGGCTTACCCGCGATGCAGGCGCCACGAACTCAAGGGCACCCCACCGACGCCATCTCAGGCAAGCCTGCTCCAACAAAGACCGAGCAGCCTGTAGGAGCCGAGCTTGCCCGCGATGCAGTCGCCACGAACTCAAGGGCACCCCACCGACGCCATCGCAGGCAAGCCTGCTCCAACAAAGACCGAGCAGCCTGTAGGAGCCGGGCTTGCCCGCGATGCCGGCGCCGCGCACCCATTAAGCATGCCCCCCCTCCGCAGAACATCTGTTCTGTACGGTGCTTATTATCGAAAGCTTCGTTGTGGCTAAAAAGCGATTTATAGTGCGACAAATCCGCTAGTTTTCCTCACAGATATGAAGCTGCCCGCCCTCTCCGCCTTCCGCTATTTCGACGTCGCGGCGCAAACCGAAAGCTTCGTTCGCGCCGCCGAACTGCTGCACGTCACCCATGGTGCCGTCAGCCGGCAGGTGCGCTTGCTGGAGGAGTCCCTCGGGGTGCAGTTGTTTGAGCGACGCAACCGGGCGATTTTCCTCACGGCCGCCGGACGCGCCCTGCATGGCACCACCCAGTCGCTGTTCGAGCAGTTGGAAGGTGCGGTCTATCGCCTGCAACAACAGGCGCGGGAAAACGTTCTGGTGCTCTCCTGCGAGCCGACTATCGCCATGAAATGGCTGATTCCGCGCCTGCCGGAATTCCATGCCGAGCACCCAGACATCCACATCCATCTGGTGGCGGCCGGCGGCCCGGTGGATTTTATCGGCAGCGGTATTGACCTTGCGCTGCGCCGCGATGACTTCCCATGGAGCAAAGGCCTGGACGCCGTTAAGGTCTGTGACGAATACGTAGGCCCGGTGTGCAACAACGCCCTGGCCACACAGGGACTAGTCGGGCAACGACTGCTGCATACAGGCTCACGACCCAATGCCTGGAACACCTGGTTACGCCTGAGCAAGCAGTCAGCCCAGGACTGCAGCCGAGCCGACTATGAGCATTTCTACCTGTGCATCCAGGCAGCAGTGGCTGGCCTGGGCCTGGCAATGGCCTCGTTCCTGATGGTGCAGGACGAAATCGCGGCCGGGCAACTGCAGGCGCCTCAGGGCTTTATCAAGGACGGCTCAGCGTATTACCTGCTCTGCCCCCAGCCCATTGCCGAGCACGCTACATACCGACGCTTCGCTGACTGGATCACGGCGCAGTCGCAAGCCGCTGGCAATACGATGAACCTGAGCTGAAATCCCCACCCCAGGTCCGATAGCCGGCCGTATCGATGTGAATCCGCCCCGTAGGGTAGCGCCCCAATCCCATGTTCCAGGCAGCACCTTGGGTTTGCCAGAAACGGCACAACGACGCGGGATCAGTACCACGGGGCAGCAACAGGTCAACCGCAAAGGCGCGGGTGTGTGCACTGCCAACAGCGCCACCGGCACACGCATTGAGCGTGGGATTACGGTACGCCGAGACGACCTCGTAGCGGCGCAGGACGTGCTGATCATCCAGGGCCTTGAGCAGTTGCAGGGTCGAGCGTACGGCGGGCCATTGCCCCACAGGCGGTACCGCGAATGGCTCGGCAGCGCACAGCCGCCAGTCGCTGGCTGAGCGCAGCAACTCATGTATTGGAACCCTGCCATAGAGTCGCGCCTCGACCAGCATGCCACGGAACACTCGCGTCTCATGGTCGCCAGCCCAGAGGGCGAACATGCGCACGTCGCGCTCGTCGGCATACGCCCCAAACGTACCGAGCCACAGGCCCATCACTGGCAGCGCCACCTTGCGCCGTATCACCCGCATAAACGCTCCACTTCCCAAGCCCACAGAAATGCCTACAGTATGGCCTGACTAGCAAAAGGAGAGAGGCCACTGGCATGGAGTCAACTATGCGCAAAACCACTTTATTAACCCTGACGCTTGGGCTGTCTGCCTTGGCCCTGAGCACGACACCACAGGCCGATACCAGGGTCACCCTGGGTGATCAGCAACGGGTCAGCAGGTTGTTTGCCTACCCCAACAACTGCAGCGCTATCTGCTTCCGGGACTGGACGCTGGAACAGACCGTCGAGCACTACCTGAAGCAAAGCGTAGCGCGAGACGGCTACACCCAAGCGACGGTCCGGGTGGGGCGCGACAATGGCACCCTGTATGCCGATATTACAGACGTCCCCAGCACCTACGGCGAACCGCTGACGCGCCTGCTCGACAATGGCGAACTCGCCTACCAGGGCGCCAGCCAGCTCAACCGCGACGGCAAGTGGGCCTACAACTGGCTGCTGTTCCTGCCACTGGGCATGGCCCTGGAAAATCGCCGCAGCATCGAGTTGCTGCACTTTCCGCCAGACTATTCGCTGACCCAGGCGCAAGATTACCTGCGCTCGAACACCACTGACCGCTGGGCGTACCTGTTGAGTGTCAACGGTGTACCTGTGGATAACACGCCGGCCTTCCAGACCATCGTCGACATTGCCCCGATTGCCGCCCCTGCCTCTGCCGGCAAAGCGCTTGAGGGTGTCTACGGGTACTTCAACGACTACCAGACGAGCATGGTCAAGGCGGTTACCCGCAACGCCAATGGGGATTCACTGCCGATGGTGGCATTTGGTTCACCGGTACGTACCTGGGTGGAGCAAACCTATGGCCAACGCGTCAACGTACTGGGGCTGGTGAACATCAGCCCGACGACAGGGCAACGCGTGCCGGTACTGGGCTCAAACCACCCCAGCGCCATTTGGTACACCGCAGACAAAGCCAACCACGCAGGCGATCAGGACCAGGCAGACGCGGCGGGTTTGAAGATGATGGGCCAGGACCTCAGCGCCGCCTGCTGGCAGGCCGGCATGGGCAGCAACCCCAAGGCCGATGCCGAGGCCACGCTGAATGCCTGCACGCAAAAATGGCAGGTCACCGCGAAGACGCAGACCTGTGAGCTGTTCTACCGTTCAATTCGGGAAATGACCCCGGAGCAGGCCGCAGCCAAATGCAACACCGATGCGGTAAGGCGCAGCTTGCAAACGCTGCAACAGCCTCTGGAAGAGATCTGATCGCTCAAGCCTCATTGCCGGCCAACGCCGACAATGAGGCTACAGGGCTCAGTCCTGTGGGCGCAGGCGATACTGCGGCGGCAACTGCTCAAAGCCGCTGATGGTGGTGTTGAGGCTCTTCCAGCGGCCATCCTTGATGCCGTAGATGCAGCCATGCACCGACAGGCTCTGCCCACGATGCCAGGCGTTTTGAACGATGCTGGTATGAGCAACGTTAGCCACCTGCTGAATCACGTTCAGCTCACACAGGCGGTCGACCTGCTCTTCCTCGGTGGCCAACTGCGAAAGCGCCACGCGGTTCTCGTAGTAAAGGTCACGGATCGAACGCAGCCAGCCGTCGATCAGGCCCAACTGGCGATCCTGCATCGAGGCCCGCACACCGCCACAGCCATAGTGGCCGGTGACCAGAATATGTTTGACCTTGAGTACGTCTACTGCGTACTGGATCACCGACAGGCAGTTCAGGTCGGTGTGCAGCACCACGTTGGCGACATTACGGTGAACAAACAGATCGCCCGGCAGCATGCCGACGATTTCGTTGGCCGGCACCCGCGCATCAGAGCAGCCGATCCACAGGAATTCAGGCGTTTGCTGGCGTGCCAGCTTGGCGAAAAACTCCGGATCTTCCTGTTTGATTGCATCAGCCCAGCGGGCGTTGTTATCAATCAGTTCTTGTAGGTCGTGCATGTTCAAGCCTCATAGATGATCCGCAGTCTCTGACAGGCGCCACGCCGAACAGGTCACGCGCAGCATGGAACTGCCTTCAGTCGATCAACGTGCAGGCCATCACCAGCGCATCCTCGCGACCACCAGCAATGGGGTAATAATCTCGACGCCGACCCACTTCGTTGAAGCCGTAGCGCTCGTACAACCGGTAGGCAGACTGGTTGCTGGCGCGCACCTCGAGGAAACACTCCCGACCGTTGAGCTCGTAGGCACGTTTCATCAGGTGTTCGAGCAAGCGCAGGCCCAGGCCGCGCCCCTGACTCTCCGGCTTGACGGTGATGTTGAGCAGGTGCGCCTCATCGATGATCACGTTGATCACCCCGTGCCCAACCTGTTGCCCACCCTCGAACATCAACCAGATTTCATAGGATTTTAGCCCGTCGAGGAAAATCCCTCGGGTCCAGGGGTGGCTGAAGGCGGCATATTCGATCTTCAGTACGGCATCCAGGTCCGCCTCGGTCATCCGACGAAAACTGATTGTGTCACTCATCGCTTGGTTTCCAGCGCGCCATCAGCCGACGCATGGCTTTCCAGACGTCCGCCTTGCGTTGCGGCTCGTCCATCAACACTTCAAGGCCCGGCAAGGCCCAGGCATGCCCCAGGCCCTCGACCGGTAATTCACGGTAAAAGGCCTGCTCGTCGGCCTCCCCGGCAAAGCGCACGGCAGGCAGACCAACCAGCCACAGGCAGGCGCACGGAGCGTCTTCCAGGCGGGCCTGGATAAAGCCCTGCACGAAGTCACGGGCCGCCTCCGGCCCCTGGTCAAGGTTGCCACGCACCAACAGTGGCCAGCGCACGGGCTCACCGATGATCTGCGGGCTGTCTGGCAAGCCTGCAGCACGCAACATGTCCTTGAGCAGCAAGTAGGACGGATCGCGACTCTGGAACGGTTCGCCAGTGGCCAACTCGACCAACACCAGGCAACGCCCTGCACGTAGCAATTGCAAGGCGAAACGCGGCGGCGGAACGACAGCCGCCTTGACCGGCGCTACCGCCTCCTCGGCCTCTTCCAGCGGCTTGCTGGCAGCTCGCGGGGTGGTGCTGGGGCGCGGGATCTCGATTTTCTGCCGCTCAACCGGCTTGCTCACCGGCACAACGACGGGGGCGGTCTGTTGCACGGGCGAATGTGCAACCTCCTCCACCAGCGGCTCCAACGGCAGCAAGAGTTCAGGGCGCGACGGCGCAGCGAACGGCAGTTCGGCACGCGGCAGCCAAGGCACTACTTGCATGGCATTGAGGTAAGCGCGGCGGCGGGACTCGGTGAGCAAAGGTCGGCCATCTGTGGATAAGTCAGGGCCCACATTCTACCGCCCTTCGCTGCCCGGCGCCGCAGTTGATCGGCAGAAATCCGCCCGAGAATACCCACAAGCGATCAAGGGGTGAATCGACAACCGCATGATGCAGTACAATCGGCGCTTTTATTTGGCAGCGAGTCGACCCGCCAATGATCGAACCCAAACGCGTCCTGCGCGCCCTAGCCGAACACTGGGCCTTGCTCGAGCCGTTGTGCGAGCGCTTCGACCAGGGCACCCTGAGCCTGGCAGAACTGCGCCTGCAACTGGCGACCCAGCAGCTGGAAAGCACGCCGCAAGACATCACCAACCTGCTCGATGTGTGGATTCGCCTGGATATTCTGGTGCCCGTGGCCAAAAGCCCGAACCGTTTTGAACTGAATGCCCAGATCCACGATTTCCTCGCCTACCTGCGCCGCGAGCACCGCCTTGGCCTGTGCCTGGAAATCGAAGCCTACCTGCGCCACCTCGAGCGTCTGGCCGGGCACATCCAGGACGCCTTCGACATTCGCGACGGCAATGACCTCGCACGCCAACTGCGCCTGCTCGACATGCGGGTGCGTGACGTTCTGAAAAAGCTCGACAACGACGAACAGGCACTGGTGGCCGTGGCCGAACGGGCCAAGACCAGCGACCGGCAGATTCCCCTGCGCCAGCGTTACGCTGAAGTTCTCGCGACCTGGGACGAGTACGTCGAGCCGATGATCCAACTGGTCAACGCCGACGGCGCCTTCGAGCAGGGTGTACGCAAGGTCGAGACCGTGCTGTTGCGCCTGCTTGGCGAACAGGCACGCCTGGGCCAACTGGTCGACGACGACATGCTGCTGCGCACCCATGCCCGCATCCTGGAAATGCAAACCAGCGCGCAACTGACACTGCGTCATGCCCGCGAACTGCTGCTGCCCCTGCGTGAAGAAGCGCGCCGACACAACGCCGTGACCCGAGGCGCGGCACTGGCCCTGTCGGTGATCCGCCGCAAAGGCCTGGACGCCGTACCACACGCGGCAATGCCCCTGTTCACCCGGCCGCAGAGCACTTTCCTCGGCAGCGCCAGCCAGGTGGAAGCCTATGTCTATGCCTTGGCCCGCTTCGAGCCCAAGCCGGCGCAGTTCCCCAAGGCGCACAAGAACCAGAAGGGCGAACCGCCGCGCGCACCGCGCACGGTCAAGGAAATGCTCGAACGCTGTACCGACGCCCTGCCAATGCCAGACCTGATGACCTGGCTGCTGGAGCAGGAGCCCGAAGGCGCCACCGACGAATTGCTGTACTGGTTCTCGCGCCTGTCGCGGGAAAAGCGCTTTACCCGCGAACGCCTTGAGCGCCGTGACTACCACACCCGCGAGCACCAGGTCAGCCTGCGCTCATTCGCCCTGACGTCCAGCCGCGAAACGCCGCTGGAGCCTACTGCGAGCACCTCACATGCATCTTGATCTTTCCGAACTGTCCCAGCTCGCGCCGATCTTCCGCGAGCTGTTCAAAGGCTTCCACATCAGCCGCCGCGACCCAGAGCTTTACGCTCAACTGTCGAACTTTCAGGACCAGTACCGCGGCCTGTTCAGGGCCTTGGGGTTCGAGCTGGTCTGCGATACCCGTGGTTTCTACTACTTCGTCCCCGAGCAAGCCGCCGCGCAAGTAAACAAGACCGCCCAACGCCTCTCGCTGTTCACCTTCATTTTGGTAGAGCACCTGGCCGACCAGGGGCGAGACCCGATCGCCGTGCTGGATGGCGGCAGCCTGGGCCGTGATGAGCTGCCGTCGCTGCTGGAGAAATACCGCGACCTGTTCATCCAGGCTGAAGTCCAGACACCAGAGGAACTGGAAGAAAAGATCATGCGGCGCATGACCCAACTCGGGTTTGCCAGCGAAGAGAATGGTATCTACCGCTTCCTGCCGCCGATGCACCGTTTCCTCGACGTGTGCCTGTCGGTCCAGCAGGACCGCGACCTGGCCGCCAGCCTGCACAGCGCGTTGCCACTGCCAACGCCCGTGCTGGTCGACGAAGACAGCGACGAGAAACTGCTCAAGACTGACGACCCGCTTGATCTGGGCCCGTTCGACGATCTGGACGAAACCGAAGAAGAGGCCCTGGCCCGCGCCATCGCCGAAGAGCAACAGGAGATTGATGCATGAGCCAGGAACGCTACGGCATCCGCCGCTTTGCACTGCTCAACACTGCCGGCTACAGCCTCGGTCTGTTCCCGCTGGAGCACCCGCTGTCGGTCTACGGCGCCAACAACCTGGGCAAGAGTGCGTCGATCAACGCCCTGCAGTTCCCGATCCTGGCACGCATGTCGGACATGAGCTTCGGCAAGTACAGCCTGGAGCAGTCGCGGCGTTTCTACTTCGCCAGCGACACCAGCTACATCCTCTGTGAAGTCTCATTGCCCCACGGCCCGCACGTGATCGGCGTGGTCGGACGGGGCCCGGGTGGCGGTTTCGGTCACCAGTTCTTCGCCTATGCCGGCGAGCTGGACCTGGCTCACTACCAGAAGAACGACACCTGCCTGCGCCAGAAAGAGCTCTTCAGCAACCTCGAGCGCAATGGCCTGAAGGCTTACGAACTCAAGCCTGACGAGCTGCGTCGACTGCTGGTCGGCGGGCACACGTCGGTGCCGCTGGACTTGACCCTGATTCCCTTGCGCTCCACCAGTGAACAGAGCCTGAAGACCTTCCGCGCACTGTTCATCAACCTGCTGCACATGCGCGAAATCACTGCGGCCAAACTCAAGCAACTGTTCCTCGATGCCTTCGAGCACAGCCTGCGCTCGGGCAGCGTCGACTATATCGCGGCCTGTGAAGAAGCCTTCCGCGACGTACGCCGCATGGAGCAGGACTACAACGCCCTGGTCTCAGCCGGCCCACTGGTCGAGGCCTTGGCCAACGGCGTAACCCAGCGTGACATTCTGCGCGGCAAACTGCACCGCCTGTCTCCCCTGCTCGACTCGCTGCTGGGTACCTGGCAGGACTACGCGATGGCCCGCAAGGAAGAACTGGTCATCCAGTCTGAACACTACCGCAACGAGCAGGACGCCCTGCAGAACAATCAACGCGGTGGTACCCAGGAACTGATGCGTCTGGAGCGCGAAATCACCGGCATCCAGCGCTGGCTGGGCGAGTTGTCAGTGCTCAAGCACCGCTTTGCCCTGATCGATGACGTCAAGGTCCTGGAACAGCAACTGTTGGCAGCCAAGGACGCCCACGATGAACTGGCCGGCGCCCTCGCCCAGTCACGGCAGTTCAGTGCCGAAGACCTTGAAGAACGCCTGCGCGACCTGGAAAAACGACTGAAGTCGGTCAAGCAGCAACTCGACCACGCCGACAACAACAGCTATGCCCGCCTGCGCGAAGAGTTCTCGCAACAGGACGTCGAGCGCCTGATGCGTCTGTTCAACGGCGCCCTGTTCAGCCTGCCCCTGGGCGAACGTGGCATCGAACTGGACGACAGCGAACTGTGGGTCAAATCCCTGGAAGCGGTACTTGAACGCTTCAAGGGCGAGCGCTTTGAAGTGCCGGGCCTGTCTATCGACCTGTCGCATATTGAACCCCCTGCGCTGCAGGCACTGGCCGACCGCGCGGCCCTGCGCGACCAGAAAGAGCGCCTGGAAAAAGAGCTCAAACAGCTCAAGACGCAACAGGCCGTCGCTGCCGACCGCGCTGCCAGCAAGACCCAGACCGAAGCCCTGTACCAACAGGTACTGGACGCTCAAAAAGCCCTGGAAGACTACCGCCGCGCGCAGACACTGAGCGCCGAAGAAGGCGAAAAACTCGAGCAGCTCGCGCAACTGGAGGCGGCTCAGGACGAACTCAAGCGCTCCAGCGACGCCTTCACCGAACGCGTCCAGCAGTTGTCGGCCAAGCTGCAACTGGTCGGCCGGCAGATCGCTGACATGGAAGCCAAGCAACGCACCCTTGACGATGCCCTGCGGCGCCGCCAACTGCTGCCGGCTGACCTGCCATTCGGCACCCCGTTCATGGAGCCGGTGGACGACTCGATGGACAACCTGCTGCCGCTGCTCAACGACTACCAGGACAGCTGGCAGGGCTTGCTGCGCTGCGATGGCCAGATCGAAGCGCTGTACGCCCAGGTACGCCTCAAGGGCGTGGCCAAGTTCGACAGCGAAGACGACATGGAGCGCCGCCTGCAACTGCTGATCAACGCCTACGCCCACCGCCAGGACGAAGCCCTGACCCTGGGCAAGGCCCGCCGCGCCGCAGTCACCGACATCGCCCGAACCCTGCGCAACATCCGCAGCGACTACGACAGCCTTGAACACCAGCTGGCGTTGTTCAACCGCGAGATCAACAAGCGCCAGGTATCGAACCTGCAGAGCTTCCGCATTGTTCTGGCACCGAACAAGGAAGCGCTCAAGCACATCGATCAGATTATCCACAGCGCCGGTCAATATGAGGAAGGCGAGACGCTGTCGGTGTTTGACCTGAGCCAGAGTGCCGAGCAGGACAACAAGAACGAGGAAGCCAAGGAGTACCTGGCACGCCTGGTGGCCGCCAACCACAACCAATTGGGCCTCAAGGACCTGTTCGAGCTGGCGTTCGAGATTACCAAGGTCGGTGGTCAGCCAGTGATCCATACCGACATCGACGGCGCCGCCTCCAACGGCACCACCATGACCATCAAGGCACTGACCAACATGTACTTGTTGCTGCACTTGATGGACCGTGACCTGGCGGGTCGCGTACGCCTGCCGTACTACCTGGACGAGGCCGCCGACATCGACGAGCGCAACCAGGCGGCGCTGCTGGAGACCAGCCTGCAACTGGGCTTTGTGCCGATTCTGGCCAGCGTCAAGCCGCAAGTCTCAGCCAAGGTGGCCATTGACCTGGAAGGTGGCAGCGGGCCGAACGGGATCTACATCGATGAAGCGGACTGGAAATTCATCAGCCGCCACGAAGAGGTCAAGGCGGTAGCACACGAAGAGGACGCGGTTTCAGCGTAGTGGCGCCATCGCAGGCATCCGTGGAAACACGGCTTGCCTGCGATGAATTCAACGCCGTATTACTGAGCCCACGGCAAGATCGGAATTGCAGTCACCGCATTCTGCGGGCTGCCTTCGATGATCCGGTCACTGTAGACCAGGTACACCAGGGTGTTGCGCTTCTTGTCCAGGAAGCGCACGACCTGCATGGTCTTGAACACCAAGGAGGTGCGCTCCTTGAACACCTCCTCACCATCCTTGAGCTCTTCCTTGAAGCGAATCGGCCCGACCTGACGGCAGGCAATGGACGCCTCGGCACGGTCTTCAGCCAAACCCAGCCCGCCTTTCAGGCCACCGGTCTTGGCGCGCGACAAGTAGCAGGTCACCCCTTCCACCTTCGGGTCGTCGAACGCTTCGACCACGATGCGGTCATTCGGCCCGACAAATTTGAACACCGTCGACACCTGGCCGATTTCCTCGGCCGAGGCCAACAATGGCAGGGCCAGCAAAGCCCCCAGCAATCCTTTGATCAAACGCACACGGTTCTCCCTCATACCAGAATCAGATTGTCGCGATGGACCAGCTCCGGCTCAGCGCTGTAACCCAGCAGGCTTTCAATGGCCTCGGAGGACTGGCCGATGATTTTCTGCGCTTCCAGCGCACTGTAGTTAGCCAGGCCTCGGGCGATCTCCTGGCCGTCCGGACCGACGCAGACCACCATCTCGCCGCGGCGGAAGCTGCCTTGCACACCTTTGACGCCAACCGGCAACAGGCTCTTGTGCCCTTCGCGCAGCGCCTGGACGGCACCGGCATCAAGGGTCAACGTACCACGGGTTTGCAGGTGACCGGCCAGCCACTGCTTGCGTGCCGCCAGCATGCCACGCTCAGGCGACAGCAGGGTACCCAGGCGCTCACCCGCCTTGAGACGGTCCAGCACGCGCTCCAGGCGCCCGCCGACGATGATCGTGTGTGCCCCGGAGCGGGCCGCCAGACGCGCAGCACGCAGCTTGGTCTGCATACCGCCACGGCCCAGCGCACCACCCGTACCACCCGCCACGGCATCCAGGCTCGGATCATCGGCACGGGCTTCGTAGATCAACTCGGCATCGGGGTTGGTGCGCGGGTCGGCATTGAACATGCCATCGCGGTCGGTGAGGATCACCAGCAGGTCAGCCTCGACCAGATTCGCCACCAGCGCCGCCAGGGTGTCGTTATCACCGAAACGGATCTCGTCGGTGACCACCGTATCGTTTTCGTTGATGACCGGTACAACCCCCAGCTCTACCAGCGTGCGCAGGGTGCTGCGGGCGTTCAGGTAACGCTTGCGGTCAGACAGGTCATCATGGGTCAGAAGGATCTGCGCAGTGTGCCGGCCGTGTTCAGCGAAGCTCGACTCCCACGCCTGCACCAGGCCCATCTGGCCGATGGCAGCGGCTGCTTGCAGCTCGTTCATGGCACTCGGTCGCTTGGTCCAGCCCAGGCGGCTCATACCCGCGGCCACGGCCCCGGACGACACCAGCACCAACTCGACACCCGCTTCATGCAACGCCACCATCTGCTCGACCCAGACACCCATGGCCGCGCGATCCAGGCCTTTGCCATCTGCCGTCAGCAGGGCACTGCCGATTTTCACGACCCAGCGCTGGGCACCCGTCACCTTGCTCCGCATCTTCTTCCAACCTATGCCGATCTGTGGATTCTAAAAAACAGCGCTTGCTACGCCTTGTAGGAGCCGGCCTTGCCGGCGATGCAGCCTAACAGGTACCACGCTGATGCAATCACGGGCAAAGCCTGCACCTACAGACAGCAAAACGCCGCTTAAAAAAGCGGCGTTTAGTGTACTGCAACGGATCAGTCGCGCACGTAAATGATTTCTGGACCGTCTTCGTCCTCTTCATCCCAATCGTCGTCGTCATCGTCACCGATGTCATGCACGCTCTTCACGCCGCTACGGCGCAGAGCACGTGCGTCGTCCAGCGCCTGAAGCTGGGCACGGGCCTCGTCTTCAATACGCTGATCGAGATCCGCCAGCTCTTCGGCATACGCCGGGTCGTTGGCCAGGCGATCAGCACGGTCTTCCAGATAGCGCATGATGTCGCGGCTAAGCTGCTCGGTGCCCTGCTTGGAGATTGCCGAGATCACGTACACCGGGCCTTCCCACTGCAGACGCTCAACCACTTCCTTGACGCGCTCGTCGCGCTCGTCGTCCATCAGCATGTCGGTCTTGTTCAGCACCAGCCAGCGATCGCGCTCAGCCAGCGACGGGCTGAAGCGGGTCAGCTCGTTGACAATGACCTCGGCAGCATCGGCACTGTTGCTCTCGTCCAGCGGCGCCAGGTCGACGAGGTGCAGCAGGAGGCGAGTACGCGCCAAGTGCTTGAGGAAGCGGATACCCAGGCCAGCACCCTCGGAAGCGCCTTCGATCAGGCCGGGAATGTCGGCGATGACGAAGCTCTTCCAGCGGTCGACACTGACCACGCCCAGGTTCGGCACCAGGGTGGTGAACGGGTAATCGGCGACCTTCGGCTTGGCAGCCGATACCGAGCGAATGAACGTACTCTTGCCTGCGTTAGGCAGGCCCAGCAGGCCGACGTCGGCCAGCACTTTCATTTCCAGCTTCAGGTCACGCTGCTCGCCCGGCTTGCCCGGCGTAGTCTGACGCGGGGCACGGTTGGTACTGGACTTGAAGCGCGTGTTGCCCAGGCCGTGCCAGCCGCCCTGGACCACCATCAGCTTCTGCCCTGGCTTGACCAGGTCGCCGATGACTTCCTGGGTGCTGGCGTCAATCACGGTAGTACCGACCGGTACACGCAGGATCAGGTCGTCGCCCTTCTTGCCGGTGCAGTCGGTGCTGCCGCCATTGGAGCCGCGCTGGGCCTCGAAATGGCGGGTATAGCGATAGTCGACCAAGGTATTGAGGTTCTCGTCGGCAACCATGAACACCGAGCCGCCGTCACCACCGTCACCGCCGTTGGGACCGCCGTTCTCGATGAACTTCTCACGGCGAAAGCTCATGCAACCATTGCCACCGTCACCGGCTTTGACCCGGATCGACACTTCATCAACAAACTTCATAAAAACCGCCTCTCGTCGTCTCGACGAGTTGAATGACACAAAGACATAAGGCTCTTGCAAAAATGAGCGCGGCGGCCCCGTCAACGACCGTAGAATCCAGCGCCGGCAGCCCATACAAACAGTTTTGCAAGAGACTCACCCCACAAACGAAAAAGCCCCGTCGCGAGACAGGGCTTTTCCAGCGACATCGCTATTAGGCAGCGACAACGCTTACGTAACGACGACCGAACTCGCCTTTTTTCTCGAACTTGATCACGCCTTCGATTTTAGCGAACAGGGTGTGATCTTTGCCCATGCCAACGCCGTAACCAGCGTGGAATTGGGTGCCGCGCTGGCGAACGATGATGTTGCCGGCCTTGATGACCTGGCCGCCATACATCTTCACGCCAAGGCGTTTGGCTTCTGAGTCGCGACCGTTACGGGTACTACCACCAGCTTTTTTGTGTGCCATGAGTTCAACTCTCCAATAAGGGGATTAGGCTGAATTAAGCCTGAATACCGGTGATTTTGATCTCGGTGAACCACTGGCGGTGGCCCATACGCTTCATGTGGTGCTTACGACGACGGAACTTGATGATGCGCACTTTGTCGTGACGACCTTGGGAGATCACTTCAGCGACTACTTTAGCGCCAGCGACGACTGGTGCGCCGATGTTTACGTCATCGCCATTGGCGACCAACAGAACGCGATCGAAGGTTACGGATTCGCCGGTAGCGACTTCCAGTTTTTCGATCTTCAGGTATTCACCTTCGGCGACTTTGTACTGCTTACCGCCGGTAACAATTACTGCGTACATGGTATTTCTCCGATAATCCTGCTCACCCAGCTCTTTATAGGTAAGAGTATTGGCTGGCATGGCTGCATAAGGCTGGAACGGCCCTGTGCAATTGCGTAAGGCAGGTGCTGCCCAGGAAGTTCAGGGTGCGCGATTGTACGCAAGCCCCGCGGCGCTTGCAAGTACCGCCCCCGGCCCACCGGCACCGCGCCTTGACAGGTCGGGACCTGCAACCTAGCATGCCGCGCAACCTTTATGGAGCACCTGTGGCCGATGCAACCCCAAGCTTTCTACCGTGCGGTAGCGGACGACTTCAGCGCCGTTGACGAGATTATCAAGAAGCAGCTGACTTCACGTGTGCCGCTGGTCTCGAAAATCGGTGACTACATCACGTCGGCTGGCGGCAAGCGCCTGCGCCCGCTGCTGGTGCTGCTGTGCGGCAAGGCACTGGGCCGCGATGGCGACCAACTGCGCCTGCTCGCCGCCACCATCGAGTTCCTGCACACCGCGACCCTGCTGCATGACGATGTCGTCGACATGTCCGGCATGCGCCGTGGCCGTTCCACCGCCAACGCCCTGTGGGGCAACGCGCCCAGCGTACTGGTCGGCGACTTCCTCTACTCGCGCTCGTTCGAAATGATGGTAGAGCTGGGGTCGATGCCGGTCATGCAGATTCTCTCCAAGGCGACCCGCGTGATCGCCGAAGGCGAAGTACTGCAGCTGTCCAAGATCCGCGACGCCAGCACGACCGAAGACGTCTACATGGAGGTCATCCGCGGCAAGACGGCAATGCTGTTCGAGGCCTCGACGCACAGCGCCGCAGCCCTGGCTGAAGCCAGTGACGCTCAGCGTGAAGCCCTGCGTACCTTCGGTGACCACCTGGGCGTAGCCTTCCAGCTGGTCGACGACCTGCTCGACTACAAGGGCGATGCGCAAACCCTGGGCAAGAACGTCGGTGACGACCTGGCCGAAGGCAAACCAACCCTGCCGCTGATCTACACCATGCGCGAAGGCACTGCCGAGCAGGCTGCCCTGGTTCGTCAGGCCATCCAGAAGGGCGGTATCGAGGATCTGGAGAGCATCCGCGCAGCCGTCGAGGCTGCCGGCGCACTGGACTACACTGCGCAACTGGCCCGCGACTATGTCGCTCGCGCCATTGCCTGCCTGGAAGTGCTGCCTGCCAGCGAGTACCGTGACGCGCTGGTTGAACTCAGCGAATTCGCCGTCGCCCGCACCCACTGATCCCTCCCCGGCCCATCTTCGGATGGGCCCGCTTGCCCTCTGAGCGACAAAACCTTATACAATGTGGGTTTTTGCACGCACCCCCAGAGGAACCTTAGTGAGCACTTTGCCTCCCTGCCCAAAATGCAACTCCGAATACACCTACGAAGACGGCGCCATGCTGATCTGCCCCGAGTGCGCCCACGAGTGGTCCGCCAGCGGTGAGGCCGAAGCAGGCAACGACGAGGCAGTGAAAAAGGACTCGGTGGGCAACGTCCTGCAAGACGGCGACACCGTTACCGTGATCAAGGACCTCAAGGTCAAGGGTTCGTCCCTGGTGGTCAAGGTCGGTACCAAGGTCAAGAACATCCGCCTGTGTGACGGCGACCATGACATCGACTGCAAGATCGACGGCATCGGCGCGATGAAACTCAAGTCCGAGTTCGTCCGTAAAGTCTGACCCGCACCTGGATTCGGGGCCGTGCAACGGCCTCGGATCGACCTTCTGGCAGCAACTGCCAATCACTTCTTGCTATTTTGCTAATAAGAATTATTCTCATTGAAACCTCAAGGAGAATAGTCATGACCTATCTGATCGACGCCTGGCTGGAACGCCCTCACCCTTGCCTGCGCATCCTGCACCGGGAAACCGGCGCGGTCTGTGCCGTGCTCGAAGAAGACGCACTGCATGAGCTACACGCCCAAGGTGATCTGGACTTGAATGGTCTGAATTCAAACGAGCCGAATGTGCTCAAGGAACTGGTGCGCAACCTGTTTCTGTTTTCTTACGCACGGGCGTTGCGCCCGCTGTAATCGCCAGCAACGCTGGCTCCCGCACGGTTGCGCAGAAGCCGGCATTGCCGCTGCCGGAGAGCCGAGCCCCCCAGCAACGCCAGGGCTTACAAAACGTCGAGCAGCTCGACGTCGAAGACCAGTACGCTGTGCGGCGGGATGCTGCCAACACCCTGAGCGCCGTAGGCCAGCTCGCTCGGTACGTACAGGCGCCATTTGCTACCAGCGTTCATCAGTTGCAGGGCTTCGGTCCAGCCAGCGATCACGCCGCTAACAGGGAACTCTGCTGGCTGACCGCGCTCGTAGGAGCTGTCGAAGACAGTGCCGTCGATCAGGGTGCCGTGGTAGTGGGTACGGACGCTGTCATCGCGAGTCGGCTTAGCACCTTCACCAGCGGTCAGTACTTCAAACTGCAGGCCCGAAGCCAGGGTAGTGATACCTTCACGCTTGGCGTTTTCAGCCAGGAAGGCCTTGCCTTCGCCAGCCGCAGCTTCAGCCTTGGCAGCCGCTTGCGCTTGCATGATGTCGCGGATGACCTTGAAGCTGGCCGACAGCGCTTCTTCGCTGACACGGCTGGCCTGGCCATTGAACGCGTCGGTCAGACCGGCCAGGATCGCTTCCAGGTTGACGCCTGGTGGTGGGTTGTCACGCAGTTGACCACCCAGCTGACGGCCGATGCCGTAGCTGACGCGCGTTTCGTCGGTAGACAGGTTGATTTCGGACATTGGCTTGCTCCGCTACAGGGCGCACGAAGACCGCGCCCTTCATGAAAAGGGCGAGCAGCCTAGCACACTGCGGCGCAGCAGTTCAGCTACCAGGCCGAACGCCGGGAAATCGGCACTTTCAGATCCTCTTCCGCCGTGCTGCTCATGCCGCACATTTCGTCCTGCACCGACCAATGCACCAGGTTCAGCGGCAGGTCTGGCAACCCCTGCAACTGCCCGCGCGCCTCTTCCACAGAGTGCACGCGCAAGCGCTGGCCTCGTGTATCAGACAACGGGTGGGCGCGCCCATGTACGCGTGCCTCAAGCAGGTAATCCCCCCCTTCGATAGCGATCAGGTTGAGCTCCTCGACATGACCAGCCCTGGCCTCGGTATTCAGATCGTGCAGGTTCATTGCAGCACCTCACTACTGGGACATACGAGCGACTGTTCATTCTTCGTACAGGGATGAACAAAGTACAAGCCAGAAACGCAACCGCCCGTCCGTTTTGTAACGGACGGGCGGTTTCAAGCGCACCGAGCAAGACGCAATCAGTGCTTGGTCAATTTATCCAGGTAACCCATTGCGAACGCAGACACCACAAAGGTCATGTGGATGATCACATACCACATCAGGTACTGCGTCTCGATGTTCCGCGCGTCCATGAAAACCCGCAACAGGTGGATCGAGGAGATCGCCACGATCGAGGCCGCCACCTTCATCTTCAGTGAGGTGGAGTCCATCTTGCCCAGCCAACTGAGCTTTTCCTTGTCGTCATCGATGTTCAGTTGCGAGACAAAGTTCTCATAGCCGGAGAACATCACCATGACCAGCAGGCCACCCACCAGGGACATGTCGATCAACGAAAGGATCACCAGGATCAGGTCGGCTTCAGCCATGGAAAACACGTTGGGCAATACGTGGAAGATTTCCTGGAAAAATTTCAGTGCCAGCGCCAGCAGCCCCAAGGACAAACCAAAGTAGATGGGCGCGAGCAGCCAGCGAGAGGCATACATCGTGTTTTCGATAAAACGTTCCATTAAAAAACTCATCGGTGGCGAGAAAACGGGCACAAGTATACCAGCCACGAATGACAGAAAAAGCCCGCGTCAGGTTGCCGCAAGGCAACCGGGGGCAGCCCTCAGGTCTCTGGATGGAACTGGAAATCACCCACGTGATGCACCCGTTCGCCGTTGATCCGTCTGAGCTGTGCCTGCAGGTGAATGCACCAGATCTGTGGCCCATCCGCAACTTGATACCCATGCAAGGTCAGGCTATCGACGATGGCATTGAGTACTGACTCTGCGACGTAAGGACCGTGGAACGGCCCCTGAGCCTTGATCGCGGAAGGTTGCTCGCCAGCCATGCCGGCGGCGAAAAGCAGCGTCCACATACCATTGTCACCGGCCAGCGGACGAATGCTGCATTCAATGCGGGTGACCAGACCCAGGCATTGACGAGTAAGGCTGAGGCTGCGCGGCATGGCGACGATCCTCGGAGAAACCCTGTTCAGCTCCCATCGGAAGCTGTCTCTATCCTGTACCTACGACTGTCCATGATCTGAAGAATAGAAGAAAACCGACAGCGACAAGCGGTAGCACAGCAGCGGGCGCCGAATGGTCATACCGACCCTGGCGCCCACCCTCCCACGTCAGGACGACTTGACCTCGACCAACGCCTGTTCAGCGTGCTCTTTCTCCGCCTCCTTGAGCTCCTCGTCGCTGATCATCTCGGCAATTTCCCGCAGCCGCTCGACCACCCTGGCATTGACGCTACCTTCGGGGAACTGACCTTCGGCATCGGGCGTACCGGCGGGTTCGCCCACCAGCAGGCTCAATGCCTCATCGGCCTGGCTGACCGCGTAGATGTGGAACTGCCCCGCGCGCACGGCCTGCAGTACCCGCTCATCGAGCATCAGTGTCGTGACGTTGGCACGCGGAATGATTGCCCCCTGTTCACCGGTCAGGCCACGGGCTTCGCAGAGCCGGAAGAAGCCCTCGATTTTCTCGTTGACCCCGCCGACAGCCTGCACCTCACCGAACTGGTTGATGGAACCGGTAATAGCGAAACACTGCTTGAGCGGGGTTCTCGACAACGCCGAAATCAGGGTACAGGCCTCACCGAGGGAGGCGCTGTCGCCGTCGACGTAACCGTAGGACTGCTCCAGCGCAATACTTGCGGAAATGGCCAACGGGAATTCCTGGGCATAACGACTGCCCAGGTAACCGGTCAGGATCATTACCCCCTTGGAGTGAATCGGCTGGCCCAGATTGACCTCGCGCTCGATGTCGACGATGCCGCTTCCACCCGGGTAAACCGTGGCGGAAATCCGCGCCGGCACACCGAACGCCGAATCACCCACTTCAAGCACTGTCAGGCCGTTGCACTTGCCCACGGCCGCACCTTCGGTGTCGATCAGGATGATCCCGGCAAGCATGTCGTCGAGAATTCGCGCCGAAACCCTGCCAGTACGCGTGGCCTTGGCCCTGAGCGCCCGCTCGATATGGCCGCAGTCGGTCATTTCATCGTTGGCCAGGTGGCGAATGAAGTCCGCCTCGCTGACCAGTTGGAACAGGTCACCGATTCGCGCCGACAAACGCCCTTGATGCTCGGCCAAACGCGCACTGTAGGTTGCCAGGCGTGCGACCGCATCGGCAGTCAACGGCGCCATGCCTTCCTCGCTGGTACGGGTTTTGAGCAACTGCGCGAATTGTTCCAGGCTCTCGTCGACCATTGGAATGTCTTCGTCGAAATCCACCAGCACCCGGAACATTTCCTGGAAGTCCGGATCATGGTCCTGCAGGGCGTAGTAAAGCTGGCGGGCCCCAATGATGACGACCTTGACCTGCAGCGGAATCATCTGTGGTGTGAGGCTGACGGTGGCGACGCGCCCCAGCTCGCCCAACGGTGACTCCATTTTCAGTTTGCGCGATTGCAAGGCACGCTTGAGCGCATCCCAGACAAAGGGTTCGCCCAGCATTTTCTCGGCTTCAAGAATCAGGAAGCCACCATTTGCACGGTGCAGCGCGCCGGGGCGCAGTTGCCGATAGCTGGTGTAGAGCGCCCCTTGATCGGTGCTGTATTCGATACGGCCAAACAGGTTGTCGTAAGTCGGGTGCGGCTCAAACACCACCGGCGCACCGCCACTGACCGGATGCCCAACCACCAGGCTTGGCGCATATTGCTCTTCCAGCATCTTGCGGGCCACCGCGTCGCTTTTGCTGTCGTCGACCAGTTGTTCGACCACCGTGCGCAACAAGTTGACCTGCATGGCTTGCAGGTAGGCGCAGACGGCGGCGTTCTCCGCGTACTTTTCCGAGAGCGGCGACAACAGCGGCTGCAAGGCCAGGGTAATGGTTTCTTCGTTGAGCTGACGCAACTGGTTGCTCGACTCGCGCTTCCACTGCGGCAAGCTGGCCAGCTCTTCGTTCAGACGCTCTTCCAGTGCGGCAATGTCCTCGTGGAAACGCTCACGCTCGGCTTCAGGCAACTGCGCAAACTCGGCCTCATCCAGCGCCTTGCCGTCACTCATCGGGGTGAAGGCAACGTTACTGCTGTCACGATACAGGGCAACGTCCTTTTCCAGGGACGCCCGCTCGATGACATCCAGGGCACGGTCATAGCGCTGATTGAAACCGCGGTCGATGGCGCTTTTTTTCTGCTGGAACGAGGGGTGCTCGAACACCGCCGGGAAGGTTGCCAGCAGGTTGTCGATCAAGCCGCCAATATCAGCGATGAACGCACCGGCGCTGCCAGGCGGCAACTCCAGTGCCTTGGCTTCGCGCGGGTCATCGAAGTTGTTGACGTAGACCCAGTCCGAGGGGGTATGCAGGCGCTTGCCTTCGGCTTTCAGGTAGCGCTTGACGAATGAGAAGCGCCCGGTGCCGGGCTCACCCATGACAAAAACGTTGTACCCAGGACGCGGCATGGCGACACCAAACTGCAAGGCTTCGACGGCACGTTCCTGGCCAAGCACACCGCGAAAGGGCTCCAGATCATTGGTGGTGGTAAAAGCGAACTGTTCAGCGGAAAACGGCCGGGTCAAGGCTTCTGGCGCAAGACGCAGGCTCGCAGCAACAGGATCGGGCATCGGGCTTCCTTACTTCGGCGGGGCAGATGAAGCATTCTGGCGCCGGGAACCTGCGGCTTGCAAGGCTCTTCAACGCTTTCTGCAACAGGGCGAAACCTGCGCTGCACGTGCGCCGCCAGCAATCTTTCGCAATTAACCAGCGAACTGTTAGATCGTGCCTAAACTGAAGGCTGCGCGGCTGGGTAAATAACCGACCCGCGCTGGCTACTGGTCTCACCGATATGCCAGATAACCCTGACCTTTGGTTTGTACTTCTTAGAAAGAGAACAATGCTATGAAACGGATTCTTCTGGGTACTCTGTTCGCCGCCGCATCCCTGAACGCCATGGCCCAGGCGCCTGGCGGCCCGGATTGCGGCTGGGGCAACCTGCTGTTCGAGGGCCAGCGCGGTACACCGGCCCACTTCCTTGCATCGACCACCAATGGCACCTCCGGTAACGCAACGTTCGGCATGACGTCCGGCACTAACGGCTGCGCGACCAATGCCGCGCTGACGTATGGCGGCAAGTCGTGGTTCGCCATGAATGGCATGATGAACGAACTGTCTGAAGACATGGCCAAAGGCCAAGGTGAAGCACTGACCACGTACGCCGTCGTTCTCGGCGTAGCGCCCGAAGACCGCGCGCACTTCGCCGCCGTCACCCACCAACATTTCCAGGAGATCTTCAAGACTGCAGACATCACCGCTGAAGATGTCCACACCAATACCCTGGCAGTTTTGAAAAGCGACCCACGCCTGGCCAAATACGCGACCCAGGCTTAAGCTCGGCCTACCCGCCCCTGATGGGGCGGGTTGTTCTTCGCCTCTATCGGCATCATTCAGACGTAGTTGCCCGACATGCTCAAACGCCTTGCCTACCTGGCGCTCTGTGCCTGCGCCCCGTTGCATGCAGCTCCCGTTTTCGACGACAACCGCCTGAACCAGTTGGCCAATGATCGCTACTGGATCGCTTTGGGTCACTACGAAACCGCCAAGCTTGGTGGCTGGCGAAGTTATGTCGACGACCAACGTTTCTTTCTCGCCAAAGACGGAGGGCATCACCCTGATCTGGAGTTGAAGGCCACGCTCCAGGCGCTCTATGCACCAGCAAGCCTGGGTGACAAGCATGCGCAGTGCGTGTTCCCGGCACGCACCCGCTGGCTGCGCGAACAACTGCAGTTGAATGACCTGCCCGCACCGGACTGCAAGGAATACCCTCAGTGGTTCAAGGATGTTTCGCCACACAGTGCGGTGATGATCTTCCCGGCAGCCTACTTGAACAGCCCCTCATCGATGTTCGGCCATACCCTGCTGCGTATCGATCAGGCCGATGTGCAAAAGAACGACACGGCGTTACTGAGTTACGCGATCAACTTTGGCGCCTACATAGAAGGCAACGACAACAGCATCCTTTATGCCTGGAAAGGCCTGATGGGCGGCTATCCGGGCCTGTTTGCACTGGTGCCCTATCAGGAAAAGCTTTCGGAATACCGCAGCCTGGAAAACCGCGACCTGTGGGAGTACCGCTTGAACCTGACCCCGGAAGAAACCGGGCGCATGGTCGAGCACGTGTGGGAACTCAAACAGATTCGCTTCGACTACTTTTTCTTTGACGAAAACTGCTCTTACCGTTTGCTCGAGTTGCTACAGGTGGCTCGCCCAAGCCTGGACCTGACCTCGCAGTTCCCGCTCACGGCCATTCCTACCGACACCGTCAAGGCCGTCAAGCAATCGGGGCTGGTGGAGCGTATCGACTATCGGCCTTCGCGCGAACGTGAATTGCTGGAGCGCGCAGCGCCA
Organism: Pseudomonas sp. TE3910; assembly: GCF_056279025.1. Classification (NCBI taxonomy): domain Bacteria; kingdom Pseudomonadati; phylum Pseudomonadota; class Gammaproteobacteria; order Pseudomonadales; family Pseudomonadaceae; genus Pseudomonas; species Pseudomonas sp. TE3910. The sequence goes on along the minus strand of NZ_JBWBQN010000001.1, from coordinate 4,124,746 downwards.
CTGGATGCCGAGGAGCAGCGCCAGGTGCTGGCCGTCAGTGCCGATACCGCACAACTGCAAAGCCCGGCGTTCAGCGCACTGCCACGTGACCGCCAGGCCTTGGTGCAAGACGCCGCCTACCGCCTGGAACGCTACCGTGCCAATGGCCAGGAGCGTGATCCGGCGCGCGCCAAACGCAGCTTTGAACTGCTGCGAGCGATCAACCGCAACCCTCCACCTGAGCTCGATATAAAGCGGCCAGGGCTGCCCGAAGATGGCCATCAGTCGCGCACCTGGCAGTTAGGGGTGGGCACACGAGAAGACCGTGCGTTCGCCGAGTATGGCCTGCGCATGGCTTACCACGACCTCAACGACAATATGTATGGCTTCCCGCTGGGGGCGCAAATCGAAATCCTCCAGCTGAAACTACGCCAGTACGAAAACAACCAGTGGCAACTGCAACGCCTGGACCTGGCGACCATTCGCTCGCTGACCCCGCGCAACGCCCTGTTGCAACCTTGGTCATGGCAAGTCGCAGGTGGCCTGGAGCGGGTGCTTGGCAGGGAGGGTGACGAAACCCTGGTCAGTCATGTAAATGGCGGCGCTGGCGGCACTTGGGCGCTGAGCGACGAAATGCTCGGCTTTGCCCTTGGAACCGTAAGGGTCGAGCACAACGCCGACTTCGCCGGCTTCATTGCGCCAGCAGCGGGCTTCAACACCGGCCTTTTGTGGCGTAACGGGCTGGGCAACCTGAGCCTGGAGGCCAAGGGCGATTACTTTACCAATGGCGAAGTGCGCCGCAGCCTGAGCCTGAACCAGCAGTGGGAGCTGTCGAACAACCTCGGCCTGCGCCTGAGCGCAAAACGCGATTTCAGCGCGTTCACCACAGCGCAGAACGAGGTGATGCTTGAGCTCAAGTGGTACAACTACTGATTAGCCGCAGTGTACTGGCCCCTGTGTACGGATCTTTGTGTACTGGCCTTTTCGGCGATTGCCAATGGCACTCGGGAGACGACCGTGACGGTTGTCAGGCCGCAGCGTTAATAGCTGGCGACTTTCGCAAAGATGTACCACGCTACCTGCACAACCGCCAATATGAGGCCGGCTGGGACAATGGCTTTCGCCAGTGCCAGGCCATGCAGGAGCATCAGGACCTGCAAGACTACCGTGCCCGCCATTGGGACGATCACGAAGAACAATGGCAGCAGGAGAAAGACCGCGATGCGGCGACGCAAACAGGTCGCAAACGGGTCAGCCAGAGTGCGCACGTCTGTCAGCAGGGTCTCCTGAGAAGGAGCCGTTCATGAGTCGTGCATTCGTCAATGAAGATCAAGCCGGTGACCAGGCTGATCAGCCCGTTGAACGTCAGATCAGCGAGCAACCCAACTACGTCACCGCCCGAGGTCTTACCTTGCTGCATGAGCGTGTCGCCGAATTGAACACGCTGCGCAGTGAACTGCTCGCCCAAGGTGAGCAGGCAGACAAGCAGCGGCTCGTGGAGACCGAGCGTGACCTGCGCTATTTCAATGCCAAGGTGCAGAGTGCGCTGGTGGTTGCGCCAGCGGCATCACGGGACAAGGTGCAGATTGGCAGCCACGTGACCTTTGCCGATGAAAGCGGTCAGCAGCATCAGGTTCAACTGGTCGGAGAAGATCAGGCCTATGCCGCAAGCGGCCTGATCAACTGGGGTTCACCCCTGGGCCGGGCGCTGCTGGGCGCCAAGCCAGGGGACGAAGTGGTGTGGCGACGACCGGCGGGTGATCAGTCGATCGAGATCATCGCCATCGAACCGGAGGCTTAAACGACGCCTTGAGCCAGCATCGCATCGGCAACTTTGACGAAGCCGGCAATGTTGGCGCCTTTGACGTAGTTGATTCGACCGTTTTCCTCACCGTAATGCACGCAGGCGTGGTGGATCGACTGCATGATGTTGTGCAGCTTGCTGTCCACTTCGCCAGCAGTCCACAACAGGCGCATGGCGTTCTGCGACATCTCCAGCCCGCTCACGGCCACGCCACCGGCGTTGGACGCCTTGCCCGGAGCGAAGAGGATGCCGGCCTCAAGGAAGATATCCACTGCCTCCAGGGTGGTCGGCATGTTTGCACCTTCGGCCACACAGAGGCAGCCATTGCTCAGCAAGGTGCGGGCATCGTCAGCGTCCAGTTCGTTCTGGGTGGCGCACGGCAGGGCGATGTCACACGGCAGGCTCCAGGGACGCTGACCGGCACGGAACTCCAGGCCAAAGTGCCCGCCCATCTCACTGAGGCGGCCACGCTTGACGTTCTTCAGCGCCATCAACGCGTCCCATTGCTCATCATTCAGGCCCGCTTCGCAATACAGGGTACCTTCGGAATCGGACAAGGAGATCACCTTGCCACCCAGGTCCATGACCTTGCGCGCGGCGTACTGGGCCACGTTGCCGGAACCGGAGATGGCAACACGGCGACCGTCAATGCGCAGGTTCTGACGCTTGAGCATCTCTTCGGCAAAGTAAACGCAACCGTAACCGGTCGCCTCAGGGCGGATCAGGCTGCCGCCGTAGGTCATGCCCTTGCCGGTCAGCACGGAGGTGAACTGGTTCGCCAGGCGCTTGTATTGGCCGAACATGAAGCCGATTTCCCGTGCGCCGACGCCGATATCACCGGCCGGTACGTCAAGGTCGGCACCAATGTGGCGGTACAGCTCGCTCATGAACGCCTGGCAGAAGCGCATCACTTCAGCGTCGCTCTTGCCTTTGGGGTCAAAGTCAGAGCCGCCCTTGCCGCCGCCCATGGGCAGCGAGGTCAGGGAGTTCTTGAAGACCTGTTCAAAGGCCAGGAACTTCAGCACGCCAAGGTTGACCGACGGGTGGAAACGCAAGCCACCCTTGTAAGGGCCAATGGCACTGCTCATCTGGATGCGATAACCGCGGTTGACCTGGACCTTGCCCTGATCGTCGACCCACGACACGCGGAACAGGATCGCGCGCTCAGGCTCGACCATACGCTCAAGAATACCGGCCTGCAGGTAGTGCGGATTGGCTTCCAGGAAGGGCCAGAGGCTGCGCAGTACCTCTTCCACCGCCTGATGGAATTCAGGCTGGGCTGGGTCACGTTTTTTCAGGCGTGCGAGGAAGTCTTCGACGGATTCGATCATGGGAAGGTCTCGGCAGATGATTAGCTTGTAAGAATTTTTCCCGGGACTTTATCAAGTCAAGGCGCACTGCGACAGTGCAAAATGTCGTTTTTTTGAAATTAAATGGTGCATTTATGTAAATGTATACACACATTCAAGCGCGTCTTCAGCCAGGCTGTTTTGCCTGGGCCAGCGCATGCTTAGCCTTAGAGAGCCTGCCTTTCAGGCAACAGGTACGCCACATTTTTCGGCAAAAAAAAACGGAGCCCGAAGGCCCCGTTCCAGTGCAAAACCGCGAGCGGTTATGCCAGTTTTTTGTGCCGTACCCGGTGCGGCTGGGCAGCAGCTTCGCCAAGACGCTTCTTGCGGTCGGCTTCGTACTCGGTGTAGTTACCCTCGAAGAATACCGCCTGGGAATCGTCCTCGTAGGCCAGGATGTGGGTGGCCACGCGGTCCAGGAACCAGCGATCGTGAGAGATCACGATAGCGGCGCCCGGGAAGTCCAGCAGGGCTTCTTCCAGCGAACGCAGGGTTTCCACGTCCAGGTCGTTGGACGGTTCGTCGAGCAGCAGGACGTTGGCGCCTTCCTTCAGGGTCAGGGCCAGGTGCAGACGGCCACGCTCACCACCGGAGAGGTCCTTGACGAACTTCTGCTGGTCGCCGCCCTTGAAGTTGAAGCGACCCACGTAGGTACGCGAAGGGATTTCGTAGTTACCGATACGGATCTGGTCGGAACCATCGGAGATCTGCTGGAACACGGTCTTGTTGCCGTCCAGGTCTTCGCGGCTCTGATCGACACAGGCCAGTTGCACGGTTTCACCGATCTCGATGGTGCCCGAGTCTGGTGTTTCCTTGCCCATCAGCATGCGGAACAGGGTCGATTTACCGGCACCGTTACCACCGATCACACCGACAATGGCGCCTTTAGGCATGCTGAACGACAGGTTGTCGATCAGTACACGGTCGCCATAACCCTTGGTGACGTTCTTGAACTCGATGACCTTGTCGCCCAGGCGCGGGCCAGCCGGGATATAGATCTCGTTGGTTTCGCTGCGTTTCTGGAATTCCTGCGATTGCATTTCTTCGAAGCGCTGCAGACGAGCCTTGGATTTCGACTGGCGTGCCTTGGCGCCTTTGCGCACCCACTCCAGTTCTTCCTTCATGGCCTTTTCATGGGCCGACTGCTGCTTGGATTCCTGGGCCAGACGATCCGACTTGGCTTCCAGCCAGCCCGAATAGTTGCCTTCGTACGGAATACCGGCGCCACGGTCGAGTTCGAGGATCCAGCCGGCGACGTTGTCGAGGAAGTAACGGTCGTGGGTAATCGCTACCACAGTACCCGGGAAGTCGTGCAGGAAGTGCTCGAGCCAGGCGACAGAGTCGGCATCCAGGTGGTTGGTCGGTTCGTCGAGCAGGAGCATGTCCGGTGCCGACAGCAGCAGGCGGCAGAGTGCTACACGACGCTTTTCACCACCCGACAGGTGTTCGACCTTGGCGTCCCAGGCAGGCAGGCGCAGGGCATCGGCCGCCACTTCCAGCTGACGCTCCAGGTTGTGACCATCGCTGGCCTGCAGAATCGCCTCAAGCTTGGCCTGTTCAGCGGCCAGCTTGTCGAAGTCGGCGTCAGGATCGGCATACGCCGCATAGACTTCGTCCAGGCGAGCCTGGGCATCCTTGATCACGCTGACCGCTTCTTCGACCACTTCACGCACGGTTTTGGTTGGGTCGAGCTGTGGTTCCTGCGGCAGGTAACCGACATTCAGCTCCGGCATTGGCCGTGCTTCACCGTCGAACTCGGTATCAACACCCGCCATGATTTTCAACAGGGTGGATTTACCCGAACCGTTGAGGCCGAGCACGCCGATCTTGGCGCCGGGGAAAAACGACAGGGAGATGTTCTTCAAGATTTCCCGCTTCGGCGGAACAACTTTGCTCAGCCGATGCATGGTGTAGACGTATTGAGCCAAAACGTTGAGCTCCTGTAAGCAAGTAAATTCAAGGGGCCAATTGTATGACGTAAAAAAGTAAAAGCGACTATTAACTTGGCCAACCGACAACCGTCAGGCCCAAGCTCTGGCCCAGGCAGGCCTGGGCCGCCGACATAGCACTTTGTCGGGATCTGCGAACAGGACTGGCACTTCGCCACAACTCAAGGCATGCTAAGCGCCCTTCGGGCGTCCAGCTTATGAGTACGCATCGGCCTGCACGGCTGAGCGTGAGGGTGCGCACCCAATAAGCAGCTCAAACCTGCCACAGCCAGCCATACCGCAGGATCAACGTTTGACCAATCTTACTCAGCCGTCCTCCCTGCGTACCGCACCCTCCAGCTCGGGTTCATTGTTGCGCGGTTCGTTGAAAGGGGTGTTGGCCATCCTGGTATTGCTGCTGCTCGGCCTGTTGTTCTGGCTATTGATTGATCAGTACCACCATACCCTTGCCGATGAGCGCCAACACAGCCTGGATTCCAGCAACGAGTTGGCCGATCACCTGAGCCTGAACATGGCCCTCAAGGCTCAGACCGCACTCAATCAGGTCCAACCCTATCCGCTGCCCCCGGACGACCGCGCGCTACCGAAGGTGGTGGCCAATCTGCAGCGCGCACTGCCCTCACTGCGCAGCATCGCCTGGTTCGACAGCCAGGCACGCCCGTTGCGCGACAGCCTCGGCGAATCGCCTGACCAGCATGCTATTGAAGAATTGATACGGCTGAGCAATGGCCACCCGTACTACTTCAGCAACAACAGTGACAACAGTTACATCTACCTGCTGCTACGCCAATCAGATCGGCCGACCAGCGGTTACTGGCTGCTGCGCCTGAGCCCTGAGTATTACAGCGCGCTGGCCGAACACCTGGACAACCCCACCCGCCCCTTGTGGCTGCTGGAAAACAGCCGAACGGCTGAAATCATCAATCAACATCGCTCACCTGAAACGCCACGACCAGCCAACGCCGAGCCACTGCAGAGCGTACTGCTGACATTCCTCGATAACAGCGACTGGCAACTGCGCGGCCTCTACGATGCCGAATTGAGTCGTCAGCAACTGTTGCCTGCTCTGATCAGTAAATGCCTGCTTGGCCTGATCTGCGCCCTGCTGCCGCTGCTGGCATTGGCCAGCATGCGCAAGCGCCAACGCGCACTGCAAGAAGGACGCCGACGCTACCAGGATATTTTTGAAGGGACAGGGGTCGCCCTTTGTGTGCTGGACTTGTCCGGCCTGATCAATACGCTTGAACGACTGCGCCTTCGTGGCCAAGACCAGCTTGAGCACCGCCTGCTGCTTGACCGGTCCCTGCGCAACACGTTGCTGCAGGAGTTGAAAGTCACCGAGGTCAATCAAGTCGCCCTGCAACTGCTGGGGGTTGAATGCCGCAACGGTGCCTGGCAACGCCTGATTGCTGGCGATACACGCAACGAAGGGATTGGCCTGCAACTGGTCGAAGCCGTCCTGAACAATCAACATCAGCTTGAGCTGGAGGTTCGCCTCAGTGGTGCCGATGACCAGGAGCTGCACCTGTGGCTGACGGTGCGTTTCCCCGAGCAACGCGCTGACTATCAAGCGGTAACCCTCAGCATCAGCGATATTACCAGCCGCAAGCAGGTCGAGCTGTCGCTGCTGGAGCGTGAAAGTTTCTGGTCGAACGTGGTCCGTACCGTACCGGATCAACTCTACGTGCAGGACGTGCAAAACCAACGGATGATCTTCAGCAATCGGCACCTGGGCCAGACCCTGGGTTACTCCCGTACCGAACTGGAGACGATGGGCGAGCGATTCTGGGAAATCCTTCTGCACCCTGAAGACGCCACACTCTACAACCGGATGCGTCAGCAACAGCGCGAGAGTGGCTACCTGGAACAACTGCACTGCCAGCTACGTTTCCGTCACCGTGACCAGGGTTGGCGTCGTTATGATATTCGCGAAGAGGTCCTGACCCGCGACAACGATGGCAACGTCACCCGCATCATTGGCGTGGCCAAAGACGTTACCGAGCAGATAGAGGCCAGCGAATCGCTGCGTGACAGCGAACAGCGTTACCGCATGCTTGCCGAAAGTATCAGCGACGTCATCTTCTCCACCGACAGCATGCTGAAACCCAACTATGTCAGCCCCTCGGTACACGCGGTATTGGGCTACGAGGTCGACTGGATTTTCGAGAACGGCTGGCAATCGACCATTGCCAACCCGGCACAGTTGACCGGCATCTACAGCCTGATCGAACGCCTCAACCGTGCCCTGCACGCTCCAGAACAACTGGAGCAATTGCGTACCCAGCTTCCCACTCAGTTGTTCCTGTTCGACTGCCTGCGCGCCGATGGTCGCAAGATCCCGATCGAACTGCGCCTGGTACTGGTCTGGGATGAGCACAATCGGTTCGAGGGCATACTCGGCGTCGGCCGTGACATCAGCCAGCAGCGCCGCGCTGAAAAAGACCTGCGCATGGCTGCGACAGTGTTTGAGCACTCGACTTCGGCCATCCTGATCACCGACCCGGCGGGCTATATCGTCCAGTCCAACGAAGCCTTCAGCCGCGTCAGCGGCTACAGCGCAGCAGAGGTGCTCGACCAACTGCCAAATATGCTGACGGTCGACGAACAGCAGGAAGCGCACCTGCGCTACGTGGTCAAACAGTTGCACATCCGCGGCACCTGGGAAGGTGAAGTCTGGCTTAAACGTCGCACCGGCGAGCATTACCCGGCCTGGGTCGGCATTACCGCTGTGCTCGACGACGAAGGCGACCTGGCCAGCTATGTGTGTTTCTTTACCGACATCAGCGAGCGCAAGGCCAGCGAACAACGCATTCACCGTCTGGCCTACTACGACGCCCTGACGCACCTGCCGAACCGCACGCTGTTCCAGGACCGCCTGCACACCGCACTGCAGCAAGCTGATCGTCAAAAGGCCTGGGTGGTGCTGATGTTCCTCGACCTGGACCGTTTCAAGCCGATCAATGACTCCCTTGGCCACGCGGCCGGCGACCGTATGCTCAAGGACATGGCCGAACGCCTGCTCGACTGTGTCGACACTGACGACACCGTTGCGCGCATGGGCGGCGACGAATTCACGCTGCTGCTGCAACCACGCGCAACCCGCGAGATGGCGCTGAACCGCGCCATCAATGTGGCCGAACAGATCCTCAACAGCCTGGTTCGTCCCTTTGTGCTGGAAAACCGCGAGTTCTTCGTCACCGCCAGTATCGGTATTGCCCTGAGCCCTCAGGATGGCAGCGAACTCAGCCAACTGATGAAAAACGCCGACACCGCGATGTACCACGCCAAGGAGCGCGGCAAGAACAACTTCCAGTTCTACCAGGCGGATATGAACGCCAGTGCGCTGGAGCGCCTGGAGCTGGAAAGCGACCTGCGCCATGCACTGGAGCAGAACGAGTTCATCCTGTACTACCAACCGCAGTTCAGCGGCGACGGCAAACGCCTGACCGGCGCCGAAGCGCTCCTGCGCTGGCGCCACCCAACCCGTGGCCTGGTACCGCCGGGCGACTTTATTCCGGTGATTGAGGAGTTGGGGCTGGTGGTCGATGTCGGTGACTGGGTACTGCGTGAAGCCAGTCGTCAGCTCAAAGAGTGGCACCAGGCCAAGGTACGGGTACCGAAAGTTTCGGTGAACATTTCTGCGAGACAGTTTTCCGATGGGCAACTGGGTACCCGCATCGCCACGATCCTCAACGAAACCGGCGTTCCACCGGCGTGCCTGGAACTGGAGCTGACCGAAAGTATCTTGATGCGCGAGGTCAACGAGGCCATGCAGATACTCGCCAGCCTGAAAAACCTCGGCCTGAGCATTGCGGTCGATGACTTCGGTACCGGCTATTCGTCACTGAACTACCTCAAGCAGTTCCCGATCGACGTGCTGAAGATCGACCGCACCTTCGTCGATGGCCTGCCCGAAGGCGAGCAGGATGGCCAGATCGCCCGTGCGATCATCGCCATGGCCCACAGCCTGAACCTGGCAGTAATCGCCGAGGGTGTGGAAACCCATGAACAGCTGGAGTTCCTCCGAGAACACGGTTGTGATGAGGTTCAGGGCTACCTGTTCGGTCGGCCAATGCCGGCCCACCAGTTTGAAGCCCAGTTCAGCAACGAAACGCTGTTCATGTTCCAGTAACCCTGCGCATCCCCCCCTTGTACAGGCTCGGGGATGGCGCCGGGCAACACAAACAGCGGCAAATGAGCCCCACTTGTCTGCGACATGATGCCCTTTCATATGCCAGACAAAAGCCGATGAGGTAGAATGCCTCCCTTTTCCAGCCCGATCCTTGAGGACCGCCATGTTCAGCCGTGATTTGACCATTGCCAAGTACGACGCCGATCTCTTTGCCGCCATGGAGCAAGAAGCTCAGCGCCAGGAAGAGCACATCGAGCTGATCGCCTCGGAAAACTACACCAGCCCGGCCGTGATGGAAGCCCAGGGTTCGGTTCTGACCAACAAGTACGCTGAAGGTTACCCAGGCAAGCGTTACTACGGTGGTTGCGAGTACGTCGACGTGGTCGAGCAACTGGCCATCGACCGCGCCAAGCAGCTGTTCGGCGCAGACTACGCCAACGTTCAGCCACACGCAGGTTCGCAAGCCAACAGCGCCGTTTACCTGGCCCTGCTGCAAGCTGGCGACACCATCCTGGGCATGAGCCTGGCACACGGTGGTCACCTGACCCACGGTGCCAGCGTCAGCGCTTCGGGCAAGCTGTACAACGCCATTCAGTACGGTATCGATGCCAACGGCCTGATCGACTACGACGAAGTCGAGCGTCTGGCCCTGGAACACAAGCCGAAGATGATCGTTGCCGGCTTCTCCGCCTACTCGCAAGTGCTGGACTTCCCGCGCTTCCGTGAAATCGCCGACAAGGTCGGTGCCTACCTGTTCGTCGACATGGCTCACGTTGCCGGTCTGGTTGCCGCTGGCGTTTACCCGAACCCGGTTCCGTTCGCTGACGTGGTCACTACCACTACCCACAAGACCCTGCGTGGCCCACGTGGCGGCCTGATCCTCGCTCGCAAGAACGAAGAGATCGAGAAGAAGCTGAACTCGGCCGTATTCCCGGGTGCCCAAGGCGGCCCGCTGGAGCACGTGATTGCCGCCAAGGCCATCTGCTTCAAGGAAGCGCTGCAGCCGGAGTTCAAGGCTTACCAGCAACAAGTGGTGAAAAACGCCCAGGCCATGGCCAGCGTCTTCATCGAGCGCGGTTTCGACGTCGTTTCCGGTGGCACTCAGAACCACCTGTTCCTGCTCTCGCTGATCAAGCAGGAAATCTCGGGTAAAGACGCTGACGCTGCACTGGGCAAAGCCTTCATCACCGTCAACAAGAACTCGGTACCAAACGATCCACGCTCCCCGTTCGTCACCTCCGGTCTGCGCTTCGGTACCCCGGCTGTGACCACTCGCGGCTTCAAAGAGGCTGAGTGCAAGGAACTGGCTGGCTGGATCTGCGACATCCTGGACGACCTGAACAACGAAGCGGTGATCGACGCCGTTCGTGAGAAGGTCAAGGCTATCTGCGCCAAGCTGCCGGTATACGGCGCTTGATCTCAGTTCGCTGAATGAAGAGCCCGGCCTTGAGCCGGGCTTTTTTTCGCCTGCGTAATTAATTAACGCAGCGGGCAACCGCCTTGCCATTAGGTTCAGCGAATACGAAGGCCCATGCGCCTTTGTCACTCAATGAACTACAAGGCGAACACCATGCCCACCCATCGACAGAACTCGTTCCTCGCCCACCTGCGTACTCAGGCATACCCCATTCATTGCCTTGATGTCCTGCGGGGAACTCCGGCAGAAGTCATCGCCCCGTTCGGCGGCGAAGGCTTGTTGGCCGGGGCGTTGCAACCCCGAAGTGACGCCCATTTGCTAGGCCATCAACCACCTGCCAACGGCAACACAGTGGAGCCCTTGACCCTGTACTTCAGGCATACCCCAGAAGGTTACTACCTGTATGTCCGCTCACTTGGCCCGTATTTTGGCCGAGGCATCAGTACCGATGAGAATGGCAACATTGGCGCCTTTGTCATCGCTGAACGGGAGCCCATCCCCTTCAAGCTGATCCATCCACAACGCGGCGAAACGTCACTTGAGCATATAAAACGTGATCGTGTTGGCATGTTTTTGCAGCGTGCAGGTAAAGGATTCGTGCATCGGAGCAGCCGACATGACGCTGAGCCTACCTACCTCAACACTGCGGGAGGGAGCCCACTGGGTTTCATTCTGGATATCCAGGAGCGCAATGCACCCTGGCTGAGCTACCCGGATGAGTTCTGAGGATAGAACCGCAATGCCCCACGGTACGACCATCAGGGCATTGTTCCTCCTGCCCTCACCAGCGTTGGGAAATTACCTTGGTTCTCGCCCCTCTGGATGCACGTCATACCGGCGAAAGGCCCAAGACGGGAGCTAAATCTGATCAGGAGATCACCTGCTATGCCTACCGATAAACAACTTTCCTTTACCGCTTACATGCTGATAAACGGCCACAGCCTCATCGCTCTGGACGAAGCCACCGACCGTCCCGTTATCGTGCCTCACCCTGCACGACCTGAAGGGCTGGAAGTCTCGCAGGCCCTGGGTGCACTCGGCGGTACCGACGAAGACTGGGAGCAAGACCGCAACGACGGCCTGATAAACTTTCATGTGGTGAGCGATGTCTCGCCCACGGAGTTCTATTTCCGACACAGCGAAGGACTGTATCGACTCTACGTGCGCAGCGGCAAATACCTGAACCACGGCGTATTCATGACCGCCGAAGGCGTACCTCAGGCGTGCCCGATTGATGGCGTTGATCCTTGCGCCTGGCAGTTACGCCATGCCCACAACAACCAAGCGGTCGACCTCTCGAACCTGCCTACCGATTTCGCCATGATCAACCTTGAAGAAGCGGCTACCGGGGCGAGCATGAGCATGACGCTCATCGGTCAAGGTAACGGCGGCTACCTGACCGCTGGTTATGCACCGTCGGGCACCCAATTGCGCTTGAACATTCTTGCCCGCGACGTCGATTGGTTGAGCGCCAGTTAACAAGCAGCCTACAGCTGCTCGAACGCTGAGCGAATCTGTTCTTCAGGCAAATCGTCGCCGATGAACACCACGACGCTCTCCCGCGTCTGGTCCTGCTCCCAGGCGCGGTCCCAGTCGAAACCATACAACTTCAAGACACCCTGGAACACCAGCCGGCGTGGCTCGCCTTCAATATTGAGCACCCCTTTGTAACGCAACAGCTGTCGGCCATGGTCTTCGAGCAGACGATTCATGAAGTCGCTGAGCCGGTCGATGTTCAGGGGCTTCTCGGTACGCAGTACCATGCTGCTTATGCGGTCACCGCTATTGCCTTGTGCAACCGGGCGCAAGCTCAGACCACCACCCAGGTCGGCATTGAGATTGAAGCCGCGCACATCAAGCAACTCGGACAGGTCGATCTTGCCGTGCTCTACCACATGAATCGGCGCACGACGATTGATCCGTCCAAGACGCTCGCTCAAGGCCTGGAACTGGGCGGCATCGACCAGATCGGTTTTGCTCACCAGCAGGCGATCGGCAAAACCGACCTGGGCCTGGGCAATGGTCTGGGTCAGGTGGAGGTCGGCATGCGCCGCATCGACCAAGGTGATAATGCCATCAAGGATGTAGCGCTCACGCAGTTCTTCGTCGATGAAGAAGGTTTGTGCCACGGGTGCGGGGTCGGCAAGGCCGGTGCATTCGATCACTAAACGGTCGAAGGCGATCTCGCCACTGTCCAGGCGCTCCAGCAAAAGGAACAGGGCCTTGGTCAGGTCGGTATGGATGCTGCAGCAAACACAACCATTGGCCAGGGTCATGACCTGCACCGGTTCGTCACCCAGCAGCTCCGTGTCGATACCTGCATCGCTGAATTCGTTTTCGATCACGGCGATCTTCAGGCCGTGCTCGGCCTTGAGCAGGTGGCGCAACAAGGTGGTCTTGCCTGCACCGAGAAAACCACTGAGCACGGTAACGGGGATTGGAGGTAGCACGCGCAAAATCTCCTGAACGCTAAAAATGACTGTGGGAGCGCGGCGTACCGTGCTCCCACAGGTTTATTACAGGCCGTCAGCCAAGGTTAACAGCACTTGGGCCCACCCTTCCCCCCGTAACGCGCCTCCTGACGTTCCCTGAAGAACGCCTCGTAGCTCATCACCGGCTTGTCCGGGTGTTTGGTTTGCATATGCTCGACGTAAGTGTCGTAGTCGGGCATACCGACCATCAGGCGGGCTGCCTGCCCCAGGTACTTACCCAGTCGACCAAGGTCGTTGAACATGACTGCATTCCTCAGTGTTTACGCGTCCGGCACAGGGTGGAACGGGGTTTCCTTATCACTACGCTCTTTCTTGCCAAGGGCGGCAATACCGACCTTCAGTGCGAAGAACAGGATACTGAACACCACGAACAGGAACAGGCCGGTCAACGCCGCGTTGGTGTAGGCGTTGAAGATAACGTGTTGCATCTGGTTGATGTCCTTGGCCGGTGCCAGTACCTGACCGGCATCCAGTGCCGCGCTGTACTTGTCGGCCAGCGCCAGGAAACCGACCGCCGGGCTCGGATCGAACAGCTTGATGAAGCCCGCGGTGGTGGTGCAGATCAGCAGCCAGACAGCAGGCAACAGGGTGACCCAGATGTAGCGCTGGCGCTTCATCTTGATCAACACCACAGTACCCAGCATCAGCGCAATGCCCGCCAGCATCTGGTTGGAGATACCGAACAGCGGCCACAAGGTGTTGATCCCGCCCAACGGATCGATCACGCCCTGGTACAGCAGATACCCCCACATGGCCACACAACCGGCTGTTGCCAGCAGGTTGGCAGTCCACGACTCAGTGCGTTTGAGCGCCGGAATGAAGGAGCCCAACAGATCCTGCAACATGAAGCGTCCGGCACGGGTACCCGCATCTACCGCCGTGAGAATGAACAGCGCCTCAAACAGGATCGCGAAGTGGTACCAGAAGGCCATGGTGTTCTCACCCGGCAGCACCTGGTGCAGGATCTGCGCGATACCGACCGCCAGGGTCGGGGCACCGCCCGCACGGGCCAGGATGGTGTGCTCACCGATGTCCTTGGCTACGCCCTCAAGCACATCTGGCGTGATGGCAAAGCCCCAGTTGCTGACCGTCTGCGCCACCGCGACCACATCGCTACCGACTACGGCAGGCGGGCTGTTCATGGCGAAGTAGACACCCGGTTCGATCACCGAAGCAGCGACCATGGCCATGATGGCTACGAACGACTCCATCAGCATGCCGCCGTAACCGATGTAGCGGGCGTTGGTTTCGTTGTCGAGCAGCTTCGGCGTGGTGCCCGAGGAGATCAGGGCGTGGAAGCCCGATACCGCACCACACGCGATGGTGATAAACAGGAACGGGAACAGGGTGCCTTTCCAGACAGGGCCAGTACCGTCGGTGAACTGGGTCAGTGCAGGCATTTTCAGTTCAGGCGCGATGACCAGAATACCGATCGCCAGGCCTACGATGGTGCCGATCTTGAGGAAGGTCGAGAGGTAGTCACGGGGCGCCAGCACCAGCCACACAGGCAGTACGGCAGCCACAAAGCCGTAACCCACCAACAGCCAGGTGATTTGTACGCCGGTGAAGGTGAAGACCTTGGACCAGGTCGGATCGGCAGCAACCTGCCCGCCCAGCCAGATCGACAGCAACAGCAGGACAACACCCATCAGCGAGATTTCGCCAATACGCCCCGGGCGGATGTAGCGCATGTAAACGCCCATGAACATCGCGATCGGGATGGTCGCCATCACCGTGAACATGCCCCATGGGCTCTCGGCCAGGGCCTTGACCACGATGAGCGCCAACACCGCGAGGATGATGATCATGATCAGGAAGCAGCCGAACAGGGCAATGGTGCCCGGAATCCGGCCCATCTCTTCACGGACCATGTCGCCCAGCGAACGGCCGTTGCGACGGGTGGACAGGAACAGCACCATAAAGTCCTGAACCGCACCTGCCAGCACCACACCGGCAATCAGCCAGAGCGTGCCGGGCAGATAGCCCATCTGCGCAGCCAGAACCGGTCCGACCAGCGGCCCTGCGCCAGCAATCGCGGCAAAGTGGTGGCCGAACAGGATGTGCTTGTTGGTCGGGACATAGTCCAGACCATCGTTATTGAGTACCGCCGGTGTAGCCCGACGTGGATCGAGCTGCATCACCTTGGTGGCGATGAACAGGCTGTAGTAACGGTAGGCAACCAGGTAGATAGCCACCGCCGCGACTACAATCCACAAGGCATTGATGGCTTCACCGCGACGCAGGGCAACCACACCCAACGCACAGGCTCCGATGATTGCCAGCGCTAGCCACGGCAAGTGGCGCAGCAGGCTATTATTGTTGTTCATGATTAGCTTCCAGCTAGTGGATTGAAAGACTGCCCGACGAGTCTAGGGCCAGTCATCGCACATTGCCATACCTGCTACGATCTAGAGCCTCCAGAGCAGGAAACTCATGGCTCTGTTATGCACCTAACACGCGTACCTGACAAGCACTGGACTATAGTTGAGTGCGAACCCCGGAGGGCTTGGCCATGAGCGACCATCACGAACGTCGGCTTTTCAAACGTGTTCCCTTCGATGCCCGCACCGAGCTGGTGCAAGGTGATCAACGATGGCCCGTCAAACTGCTGGATCTGTCGCTCAAGGGGTTGTTGATCGAATGCCCCGAGGGCTGGCAGGGCGACCCTATCCAGGGTTTCGATGCCTCCATACACCTCAACGACCACGACGAAGTGAAGATGCACGTGGAGTTGCGTCACGAGGAGGGCAACCAGATGGGTTTCGTTTGCCAGTTCATTGATCTGGACTCCATTTCGCACCTGCGGCGACTGATCGAACTGAACCTGGCCAACCCGGAAGAACTTGAGCGCGAACTGCGGCAACTGATCGAAGCGTAGGAACGTTTAGCCAACTACCCAATCCCCACCAGAGCCTTTAGCGATCGCTAAAAGGCTCCGTTGGCGCGCCTGCCAAACGCCCTGCATACCATTAATGAGAAAATATGGCACACCGATTGCGTGCAACAGATCCGCTCGGGCTATCTAAAAATTGTATACAATTCTTCTGGTAATGATTGCCACTTGTTGTCTACAGTAGGCCCACAACAATAAAACAGAGACCCTGCTCCTCATGAATACGTCCTCCGCTAGCACGTCTTCAGCGCAACGTCCCGAAGACGAAAACCTAGGCCTCGGCGCCAACCTGGCTTACGGCCTGCAACACGTATTGACCATGTACGGCGGTATCGTTGCGGTTCCCTTGATTCTCGGCCAGGCCGCGGGACTGGGGCCGGCTGATATCGGTTTGTTGATTGCGGCCTCATTGTTCGCAGGTGGTCTTGCAACACTGCTACAAACCCTCGGCTTACCGTTCTTTGGCTGCCAGTTGCCATTGGTACAGGGCGTTTCATTCGCAGGCGTGGCAACCATGGGCGCCATTCTCAGCAGTGAAGGCGGTGGAGGTCTGCCTGGCGTGTTGGGTGCGGTCATGGCCGCATCGCTGATAGGCTTCCTGATCACGCCCGTCTTCTCACGCATTACCAAGTTCTTCCCGCCGTTGGTCACCGGTATCGTCATCACCACCATCGGCCTGACACTGATGCCCGTGGCGGCGCGCTGGGTCATGGGGGGCAACAGCAAATCGCCAGAGTTTGGCAGCATGGCCAACATCGGCCTGGCGGCCCTGACCTTCGCCATCGTGCTGGTACTCAGCAAACTCGGTAGCGCAGCGATCTCTCGCCTGTCGATCCTGCTGGCCATGGTCATCGGCACACTGATTGCCTGGTCATTGGGCATGGCGGATTTCTCCAAGGTCCTGGACGGCCCGCTGGTGGCCTTTCCTGAACCGTTCCATTTCGGTATGCCGACCTTTCACATCGCCGCCATTCTGTCGATGTGCATCGTGATCATGGTGACCTTGGTAGAAACCTCGGCGGATATTCTCGCGGTTGGCGAAATCATCGACACCAAGGTTGACTCCAAGCGTTTGGGCAATGGCCTGCGCGCCGACATGGCGTCGAGCATCCTTGCCCCCATCTTCGGCTCCTTCACCCAGAGCGCCTTCGCCCAGAACGTTGGCCTGGTGGCTGTGACGGGCGTCAAGAGCCGCTACGTAGTGGCAACCGGCGGGGTGATTCTGGTGGTGCTGGGGCTTCTGCCAATCATGGGGCGCATCATTGCCGCCGTACCAACCTCAGTACTGGGCGGTGCCGGTATCGTATTGTTCGGCACCGTTGCTGCCAGCGGTATTCGCACGCTGTCGAAAGTGGACTACCGCAACAACATGAACCTGATCATCGTCGCCGCCTCGCTGGGCTTCGGCATGATCCCAATCGCTGCACCGACCTTCTATGACCATTTCCCAAGCTGGTTTGAAACCATCTTCCACTCCGGCATCAGCTCGGCGGCGATCATGGCGATTCTTCTGAACCTGACGTTCAACCACTTCACGACTGGCAACTCGGACCAGCAGTCGGTGTTTGCTGCCGCTTACGAGCGCACGATCAATTACTCGGACATTTCCGCCCTGCGCGACGGTGATTACTTCGAGGACGGCAAACTGTTCGATGCCGACGGCAAGGAGATTCCGGTCATTAGCGAACACGACCACGGCCATGGCGCACCGTCAGAACGACGAACCGCTGCGGCTGAACACTGATGCACTGATGCACTGATGCACTGATGCACTGAGCAGCATAAGGGCCGACGAGGAATCGTCGGCCCTTTTCATTTGCAGGCCTGATGCGTCACTCGAACAACGCATCCAGCGCCTGCTCAAGGCGCGTGACCGCAATAACCTGCAAGCCTGCAGGGGCTTCCTTTGGTGCATTACCCTTGGGAACAATGGCGCGCTTGAAGCCATGCTTGGCGGCTTCCTTGAGGCGTTCCTGCCCACTGGGAACCGGGCGGACTTCGCCCGACAGGCCAATCTCACCGAACACCAGCAGGTCCTGGGACAAGGGGCGATTGCGCAGGCTCGACATCACCGCCGCCAACAGTGCGAGGTCGGAGGCGGTTTCCAGCACTTTCACACCACCGACTACGTTGAGGAACACGTCCTGGTCATGGGTCGGGATGCCACCATGGCGGTGCAGCACCGCCAGGAGCATTGCCAGCCGGTTCTGATCCAGACCAAGCGTCACTCGCCGAGGATTCGCCAGGTGGCTGTCGTCAACCAGCGCCTGAACTTCCACCAGCATCGGCCGAGTTCCCTCCCAGGTGGCCATGACTACGCTGCCGGGAACCTCCTCCTGGGCACGGGTGAGGAAGATGGCCGAAGGGTTGGAAACTTCCTTGAGGCCACGGTCGGTCATGCCGAACACGCCCAGTTCATTGACGGCACCAAAACGGTTCTTCACGGCCCGCAGCAAACGCAGGCGTCCATCGGACTCACCTTCAAAATACAGCACGGTATCGACCATATGCTCCAGCACGCGCGGCCCGGCCAAGGCGCCTTCCTTGGTCACGTGACCGACCAGGAAAATGGCCGTACCGCTCTGTTTGGCATAACGCACCAACAAGGCCGCACTTTCGCGCACCTGCGAGACACCGCCAGGGGCCGACTGCAATTGCTCGGTGAAGATGGTCTGGATCGAGTCGATAACCATCACCTTGGGCTTTTCCGCCCGGGCAGTAGCAATGATGTTCTCAATGCAGGTTTCGGTCATGACCCGCAACTGGTCCTGCGGTAAACCCAGGCGGCGCGCACGCATGGCCACTTGTTGCTGCGACTCCTCGCCCGTGACATAAAGCGCCGGAAGGCGGGTCGCAATGTTGCAGAGGGTTTGGAGCAGGATGGTCGACTTGCCGATACCCGGGTCGCCGCCGATCAACACCACCGAACCATCCACCAGCCCGCCACCGAGTACACGGTCAAGCTCGACACTGGCCGTGGTGAAACGCGGAATTTCTTCGACACTGACTTCTGCCAGGGTCTTGATCTGCGCCTGCTGCCCCGCCCAGCCACTGCGGCCACTGGGCGCTGCGGCTGCGCCACTTTCCAACACGGTTTCGACCAGGGTATTCCAGGCGCCGCATTCACCGCATTGCCCGGCCCACTTCGGAAAGGTCGCACCACACTCGGTGCAGCCGTACATGCGCTTGGCTTTGGCCATGGGGCGGTCTCCTGGAAAAACCGCCATGATAGCCGAGCAGGCAAGCCCATGGGGCCAACCCTGGAAGACAAAACTTTTCGGTATAACCACAGTCTGTAGCCGCAGCGATAAGCATGACTCGCATAGCTGATTTACACTGTTTTCACCAATCTCATCTGTTACAGGTAATAAACCATGGGCGTGCTCAGTGAATTCAAAGCCTTTGCGGTCAAGGGCAACGTGGTCGACATGGCGGTCGGTATCATTATCGGCGCGGCCTTCGGCAAAATCGTCTCATCTTTTGTCGGCGATGTAGTGATGCCACCCATTGGGCTGTTGATTGGTGGGGTGGACTTCAGCGACCTGGCAGTCACCCTGAAAGCCGCCGAAGGTGATGTGCCCGCAGTGGTCATGGCCTACGGGAAGTTCATCCAGACCGTCATCGACTTCATCATCGTCGCCTTCGCCATTTTCATGGGGATAAAGGCGATCAACCGGCTCAAGCGCGAAGAAGCCGTAGCACCCAGCGCGCCCCCCGTCCCCACCAAGGAAGAAGAGCTGCTGACTGAGATTCGTGACCTGCTCAAGAGCCAAAGCAACAAGCCGTAAGCGACACAACGCTGGCGCCCGCGTGCGCCAGCGCCTGATGCCTGCTACCAGTAGTTTTCCACTGCAACCTGGCCGGGCCGACGGCTCAGGCTCAATTGCATGTCGCGCTGTTTGAGTAGCGCTCGGGTGTCATCGATCATCTGTGGGTTACCACAGATCATCACCCGTGAATGTTCGGGCGTCAGTGCTGCACCGGCAACATGCTCCAGTTCGCCATTCTCGATCAATCGAGTGATGCGCCCGTTGAGTGCACCTGGGTGTTGCTCACGGGTAACGATGGAAATGAACTGCAACGCACCCGCGTACTCGGCCAGGTAATCGCGCTGTTCAAGGCCCGCAATCAGCGGCTGATAAGCCAGCTCCCGGGCCTCACGCACCGAATACACCAACTTGATGCGTTCAAACCGCTCCCATACTTCAAAATCCTGCAGGATTGATAGAAAGGGAGCGATACCCGTGCCGGTTGCCAACAACCACAGATCACGTCCACCCACGAAGCGGTCCAGGGTCAGAAACCCGAATGCCTGGCGATCAATCAGCAGGCTGTCACCCTGACGCAAACGGCTGAGTTCGCTTGTGAACTCCCCTCCCGGCACCACGATGGAAAAAAAATCGAGGTACTCATCGTGCGGGGCGCTGACCATTGAATACGCACGCCAGACCACACTGCCATCAGCCCGTGTCACGCCCAGGCGCGCGAACTGCCCGGCACGGAAACGAAACCCCTGGTCACGCGTAATCCGCAAACTGAACAGACTCGGGGTCAGCGGCTGAACATCCAACAGCGTTTGACGCGTGAACTTCTCCTCGCTGGCAGTCATGACCTGCTCCAATCGTCGATTAAGACCAGTGTCTCGCAAAATGCGCCGCATAAACACGGACGATTAGTAAGCGATACCTGCACCTGCTATCGCAAAATAACCCAAGCAAATACTAGGACTTTTCCTACAATCAAAAACACACGGAGTTTGGATCCATCAAAAGGAGGTGACTTGCCATGCCCTATTGGAACCAGGAGCAGATGCAACAGCTGCTCAATGAACACAACGAACAGCAGCTGTTTGAAATTGCACTGTCCCTGGCAAAGCAGCTAGGCATGGACTTCCTGGGGTTCACGATCCGCAGGCACGTTGCGACCCAATCCCCTCAGTACATACTTCTGAACAACTTCCCAAGTGAATGGAACACGCGCTACCAACAGGGCGATTACATAAAGATTGACCCCATAGCAACCCATTGTCAGCAATCACTGGCCGCCATTCTCTGGGATGACAACGCGTTTGCCGAGGTTCCCGAATACTGGGAGGAAGCACAGTCCTTTGGCCTGCGTTTCGGCTGGAGCCTGGCCATACACGATGCTCGCGGCAATCAGAGCATGCTCAGCGTGCTTCGGGCGAATGGCCCCATAACGACGGCCGAGTTCTTTGACAAGGCCTGCCATACCTTGTGGCTATGTAACCTGATACACACCCTGATCGTAGAGCGCATTCACCCACACAAACGCCTGACATATGAATTGACTGCTCGGGAAATCGAAGTGCTCAAGTGGTCCGCCGAGGGCAAAACCGCGGCCGACATCGCCTGTATTCTGGCCTTGTCTGAAAGCACCGTTAATTTCCATATCCGTAGCGTCATGGCCAAGATGAATACGAACAACAAGACCAGTGCGGTTGTCCGGGCCTCCATGAATGGCCTTTTATGACGCGCCAAGCGCCAGTCAGTACGGTGTAAACCCTGTAGAATCGTCGTCAACTTGCCGTCGCTCGCCGTGACGGCCGCCGATGCCCCAGAGTTTTATGCCATGCCCTTGCTGATCAACCCCTTTGCCGAACTTGACCTGATCCGCCAACCCGAACAAGCCAACGACCCCCTACAAGCGTTTGATGCCGCCGATGAGTACCTGCTTGAGCACCTGGCCGAACAGGCGCTGCCGAGCAGTGCTCGGGTGCTGGTACTGAATGACAGTTTTGGTGCCTTGGCCATCAGTTTGAGCCGTCATGTACAGGTGGTCAGCAGTGGCGACTCATACCTGGCAAGGCTCGGTCTGGAAAAGAACCTGCCGCGTAACGGTCAGCCCTTTGACAGTGTCACCTTCGTTCCGGCCAGTGCCGCGTGGCAAGGCCCGTTCGAACGCGTGCTGGTGCGCGTTCCCAAAACCCTGGCGTTGCTTGAGGAGCAGTTGATTCGCCTGCAGGGGCATCTGGCTCCAGGCGCTCAGGTCATCGCTGGCGCGATGATCAAGCACTTGCCACGTGCCGCTGGTGATCTGCTGGAAAAGTACATCGGCCCGGTGCAGGCCTCCCTGGCGCGCAAGAAGGCACGCTTGCTGATTGCCACGGCAGAAAGCAAAGCCCCCTTCACCTCGCCCTACCCGACCCGCTATCGTCTGGACGAACCGGCGTTGAACCTGCTCAACCATGCCAACGTGTTCTGCCGCGAAGGCCTGGACATCGGCACACGGGCCTTCCTTCCGTACCTGCCAAAGAACCTCGGGCAAGCGCGGGTCGCCGACCTTGGCTGCGGTAACGGCGTGCTGGCGATCGTCAGTGCGCTGGCCAACCCACAGGCACAGTACACACTGGTCGACGAGTCCTATATGGCGGTTCAGTCGGCCCGTGAAAACTGGCACGCGGCGCTGGGTGAGCGTGACGTGGAAGTGCGCGCCGACGATGGCCTGGCCAGCCAGCCCGAGCGCTCACTGGACGTGGTGCTGTGCAACCCGCCGTTCCATCAGCAGCAGGTGGTCGGCGACTTTCTGGCCTGGCGCATGTTCCAGCAGGCCCGCGAAGCACTGGTCCCCGGCGGTGCACTTTACATCGTCGGTAACCGCCACCTGGGTTACCACAGCAAACTGGCGCGGCTGTTCCGTGGCGTCGAACAAGTCGGGGCCAACCCCAAGTTCGTGGTGTTGAAAGCGCGCAAGTGAACAGGCAAAAAAAACCCTTCGTAGCGAACCGCTACGAAGGGTGAGAGGCCGCCGCAAGGCGGTAATGGGAGTTTGCCTAATGGGTGCTAAGGCCGGCAGCGCTCATGAACAGGCGCATCAGCCAAGCGAATATCCCCAAGGTCACGACGCTGCCCGTCCAGATCACCGCCAACCAACCCAAGCGTTGCCAGAGCGGTTTGTTTTCGGCGTTAACGGTTTCTTTAACAGCCATTTCACACCCTCCATTCAAACCCTAGTGGTAGCCGTCTTCGTGGGTCACCTTGCCGCGGAACACGTAGTAGCTCCAGAAGGTGTAACCCAGAATGAACGGGATGATGAACAAGGTGCCGACCAGCATGAAGCCCTGGCTTTGTGGTGGCGCAGCAGCATCCCAAATAGAGATCGATGGCGGGATGATGTTCGGCCACAGGCTGATACCCAGCCCGCTGTAGCCCAGGAAAATCAACACCAGGGTCAGCAGGAACGGGGTGTAGTGGGCATTACGCGCCACTGCCTTGAGCAGACCATAGAGGGTGACCAGCACCAGGATCGGTACCGGCAGGAACCAGAACAGATTCGGCAGGCTGAACCAGCGCGTGGCGATGTCCGGGTGCGCAAGCGGCGTCCACAGGCTGACGATGCCGGTCACCGCCAGAAGCACCAACGCCAACGGCCGCGCCAGATCGTGCATCTGCTTCTGCAACTTGCCTTCGGTTTTCATGATCAGCCAAGTACAGCCCAGCAAGGTGTAGGCGACTACCAAGCCCACGCCACAGAACAGGCTGAACGGGCTCAGCCAGTCCAGGCTACCACCGGCGTAGGAACGGTCGACCACCTTGAAGCCTTCAATGAAGGCACCCAACGCGACCCCCTGGAAGAAGGTGGCCGCAAGCGAGCCACCAATGAACGCCTTGTCCCAGATATGACGCTTGTCGGCCTTGGCCTTGAAACGGAACTCGAAGGCCACACCACGGAAAATCAGCCCGACCAGCATCAGCATCAACGGCAGGTACAACGCTGACAGCACCACGGCATAGGCCAGCGGGAAGGCGCCGAACAGTGCAGCGCCGCCCAACACCAGCCAGGTTTCGTTACCGTCCCAGACCGGCGCAACGGTGTTCATCATCACGTCGCGGTCACGGTCGTCCTTGATGAAGGGGAAGAGCATGCCAATCCCCAGATCGAAACCATCCATGATCACGTACATCATGATCCCGAAGATGATGATCACGGCCCAGATCAGCGGTAGATCGATACCCATGATTCAGTTCCCCTTGTTCAGGCTGAGGTTTTCGCCGTCGTGGTTATCGTCACCCGCAGCAGACAGCGGCCGTGCCGGTGTGCGTTGCTGACCAGGACCGCCAGTGCTGACTTCCTTGCCTTCGTCAGTTTTCGGCCCCTTGCGCACCAGGCGCATCATGTAGCCCAAACCTGCGCCGAACAGCGCGAAATACACCACCACGAACATCACCAGCGTCACGCCCAACTGGGTGTAACTATGATTCGACGCACCGTCGGCGGTACGCATCAGGCCATAGACCACCCACGGCTGACGACCGACTTCAGTGGTGAACCACCCGGCGAGTACTGCGATCAAACCGGACGGGCCCATCCACAGGGTAACGTAGAGGAATGGCCGCGAACTGTAGAGGCTGCCACGCAGGCGCAACCAGACACTCCATAGGCCGACCGCAATCATCAGCATGCCGAGGCCGACCATGATCCGGAACGACCAGAAGACCACAGTCGAGTTCGGCCTGTCTTCAGGGGCAAACTCCTTCATCGCCGGCACTTGTTTATCCAGGCTGTGGGTCAGGATCAGGCTGCCCAGTGCCGGGATCTCCAGTTTGAAATGGGTAGTCTCGGCCTTCATGTCGGGGATGCCGAACAGAATCAACGGGGTCGGCTCGTCTCCGACGTTTTCCCAGTGCCCTTCAATAGCTGCAATTTTCACCGGCTGGTGCTTGAGGGTGTTCAATCCATGGAAATCGCCGATAACCGCTTGAACCGGCGCGACGATCAAGGCCATCCACATGGCCATCGATAGCATCTTGCGGATCGCCGGGTTGTCGCGCCCACGCAGTAGATGCCAGGCCGCCGACGCACCGACAAAGAATGCCGTCGCGACAAACGCCGCGGTCGCCATGTGCGCCAGACGATAAGGGAAGGATGGGTTGAAGATGACAGCCAGCCAATCCACCGGAATCACTCGACCATCAATGATCTCGTAACCCTGAGGGGTCTGCATCCAGCTGTTCGAGGCAAGGATCCAGAAGGTCGAGACCAAGGTGCCAAGGGCGACCATGAGGGTGGAGAAAAAGTGCAGACCGCGGCCTACACGGTTCCAGCCGAAGAGCATGACGCCAAGGAAACCGGCCTCAAGGAAGAAGGCGGTCAATACCTCGTAGGTCAGCAAAGGCCCAGTGACGGCCCCGGCGAAATCGGAGAAACGGCTCCAGTTGGTGCCGAACTGGTACGCCATGACCAGGCCGGATACCACACCCATACCGAAGTTCACGGCGAAGATCTTCGACCAGAAGTGATACAGGTCGCGGTAAACGCTGTTGTTAGTCTTGAGCCACAGGCCTTCGAGCACCGCCAGGTAGCTCGCCAGGCCAATGGTGATGGCCGGGAACAGGATATGGAACGAGACGGTAAACGCGAACTGGATTCGGGCGAGATCGAGTGCCTCCAAACCGAACATAGTGCTTCCTCTGTCAGGTAATCTGGCGCGCGGCGAATGCCTTTGCGCCAACTGCCCCCACGGCTATTGAGTGCCACACATTGGAGTTGTTCTGGAAACAGCAATCGTAGGGATTTACGGCCACGGGGCCGATTCGTTGCATCTGCAACTATTGACGCAGATCAACGTATGAAAAACAGAATAGTCCCGAACGCCTGCGCAGGTTATGTGGTCGATTGCCGCGTGACCGGTTGCCTCACCCCCTTTACGAGGTAGCTGTTTGGTGCGCTAACCGCCCACTCTTGGGCTTTCTTGCAACCTCTTGTTACATGCAGTGCTACGCTGGCCGCCTTCTCCTTGCTCAGGCCCGTTTGCGCTCATGTCTGCCCAAGCTCCGTTACTGCTCCGTCAACACCGCCCCTTCCTGGCTTTCTGGTTCGCTCGGGTGTTCACTGCCAGCGGCTTTCAAATGCTCACCGTGGCCATCGGTTGGCACCTTTATCAATTGACCGGCAGCGTGCTTGACCTCGGCCTGGTCGGCCTGGTGGAGTTTGCCCCCAGGGTGCTGTTCATGCTGCACACCGGGCATGTCGCCGACCGCTACGACCGGCGTCGTGTCGCCGCCTTCTGCCAGGCTGCTCAGGCCCTGATCGCCCTGACGCTGGTGGTCGGTAGCAGCACAGGCACGATCAGCCGCGAGCTGATTTTCCTGCTGGCCTTTCTGCTCGGCAGCGCACGCTCGTTTGAAATGCCGGCAACCCAGGCGCTGCTGCCAAATGTGGTGCCCGCACAGTTGTTCCCCCGCGCAGTGGCGGCATCGGCCTCAGCGATGCAGTCGGCAACCATCGTCGCACCGGCACTGGGCGGTTTTCTCTACGCCTTCGGCAGTGTCTGGGTGTACGGGCCTACCGTGCTGCTGTACGTGATCGCATGTGCCCTGAGCCTTGGTCTGAGCGCCCAGCAAAGCCCCTTGACGCAGGGTCGCGCCAGCCTGGAGTCACTGCTGGCCGGTGTCCGCTTCATTCGCAGCCGCCCGGACATTCTCGGCGCCATCTCATTAGACCTGTTTGCTGTACTGCTGGGCGGTGCCACCGCGCTGTTGCCCGTGTTCGCCAAGGACATTCTGCTCACCGGCCCCTGGGGCCTGGGCTTGTTGCGCTCCGCCCCCGCCGTTGGCGCCTTGCTGATGTCGCTGTGGTTGGCACGGTTTCCGGTCGAGCGTCAGGTCGGTCGCATCATGTTCACTGCCGTCGGGGTATTTGGCGTGGCGACCATCGCCTTCGGCCTGTCCACATCGTTCTGGCTCTCACTGGCGGTGTTGGCCGTACTGGGTGCCGCCGACATGATCAGCATGGTGATTCGCGGAGCGTTCGTACAACTGGAAACCCCGGATGAAATGCGTGGGCGGGTCAGCGCCGTCAATGGCCTGTTCATTGGCGCTTCAAACCAGCTCGGCGAGTTTGAGTCGGGGCTGACAGCGCACTGGTTTGGGACGGTGCCTGCGGTGGTCATGGGCGGTGTTGGAACACTGCTGGTGACCGGGCTGTGGATAAAACTGTTCCCAAGCCTGGCCAGCCGCGATCACTTGCACACGGTCAAACCCTTATAGACAACGCCACGCCTTCCTGCGGATACCATGCCAGCGCCCAAGATGGGCGTATCTGCATTACTCCTCGTCGATCATGCTGGTATGATGCGCGGCTTTTTCCCGACCCAAGGAAAATACACAGCCTCCCGGTATGGTCTGTGCTTTGCTAGTTGGGTCGATCATTCACGGCGCCAGCGCGCGCCACGGGAGCAGGCATGCTGGAAAGGCTGTTTCAACTAAAAGCACACAACACCAACGTGCGCACCGAAATTCTGGCGGGCGTCACCACGTTCCTGGCGATGGCCTACATTCTGTTCGTCAACCCCAGCATCCTCGGCGAAACCGGCATGGACAAAGGCGCGGTCTTCGTCGCCACCTGCCTGGCTGCCGCCATCGGCTCGACCGTCATGGGCGTGATCGCCAACTACCCGATCGCGCTGGCACCAGGGATGGGCCTGAACGCCTTCTTTACCTACACCGTCGTCCTGAACATGGGCCACACCTGGCAAGTCGCGCTGGGGGCCGTGTTCATTTCCGCCGTGTTGTTCTTTCTGCTGTCGATTTTTCGTATCCGCGAATGGATCGTCAACAGCATCCCGCTGCCGCTGCGCTCGGCGATTGCAGCCGGTATCGGTCTGTTCCTGGCACTGATCGCCCTGCACAACGCTGGCATCGTCGTCGCCCACAAAGCAACCGTGGTCGGCTTGGGCGACCTGAAGCAACCCGCACCGATACTCGCCACCCTGGGCTTCTTTCTGATCGTCGCACTGGAAGCACTGAAGGTGCGTGGTGCCGTACTGATCGGCATTCTCGCCGTCACCCTGGCCTCCATCACGCTGGGCTTCAGCGAGTTCGGTGGGGTAATGTCGATGCCACCGTCACTGGCGCCAACCTTCCTGCAGCTGGATATCAAGGGTGCCCTGGACATTGGCCTGATCAGCGTGATCTTTGCCTTCCTGTTCGTCGACCTGTTCGACAATTCGGGCACCCTGATTGGCGTTGCCAAACGTGCAGGCCTGATGGGCAAGGACGGCCACATGCCGAAGATGGGGCGTGCCCTGATCGCCGACAGTACTGCAGCCATGGCCGGTTCGCTGCTGGGTACCTCGACCACCACCAGCTACATTGAATCGGCCGCTGGCGTCAGCGCCGGTGGACGTACCGGGCTGACAGCAGTCGTGGTCGCCGTGCTGTTCCTGCTGGCGCTGTTCTTTGCACCGTTGGCCGGCAGCGTGCCCGCCTATGCTACGGCGCCAGCGCTGCTGTTCGTCGCCGTACTGATGGCATCGGGCCTGGCCGAAATAAACTGGGACGACATCACTGAAGCCGCACCCGTGGTCATTACGGCCCTGGCGATGCCGCTGACCTACTCGATTGCCAACGGCATCGCCTTTGGTTTCATTTCCTGGACGGTGATCAAGCTGATCTCTGGCCGTGGCCGCGAGGTCAATTCGGCGCTGGTGATTCTGTCGATTCTGTTCGTCATCAAACTGGGCTGGTTCAACGCATGAGTGCTGTCCTCGATCCTGCAACTTACAGCCAACAATTGGACGCCAAGGTCGCTCGCCTGCGCGAGTTGCTGGCGCCTTTCGCAGCACCGGAACCGGCCGTATTCGACTCACCGCGCGAGCACTATCGCCTGCGTGCCGAGTTCCGCCTCTGGCGTGAAAACGAGCAGCGCTTCTATGCAATGTTCGCCCCTGGCGAAAAGCACACGCCGATCCTGATCGAAGACTTCCCGATCGCCAGCCTGCGTATCAACGAACTGATGCCCAAGCTCAAAGCCGCCTGGCAAGCCAGCTCGGCCTTGAGCTTCAAACTGTTCCAGGTGGAGTTCCTCACCACCCTGGCCGGTGACGCGATGATTACCCTGTGCTATCACCGGCCATTGGACGAGCACTGGGAGGCTGCAGCGCGGCAGTTGGCCAACGACCTGAATGCAAGCATCATCGGTCGCTCCAAGGGCAAGCGTGTGGTAATCGGCCGCGACTACGCGGTCGAAGAGCTGCAGGTGGCTGGACGCAGTTTCCGCTACCGTCAGCCCGAAGGCGCGTTCACCCAACCCAACGGCACGGTCAACCAGAAGATGCTGAACTGGGCCTATGACGCGCTGGGTGAGCGCCAGGACGACCTGCTGGAGCTGTACTGCGGCAACGGTAACTTCACCTTGCCGCTGGCTACCCGGGTTCGCAAGGTACTGGCCACCGAGATCAGCAAGACGTCAGTCAATGCCGCCCTGCACAACCTCGATGACAATGCTGTGGATAACGTACGCCTGGTGCGCCTGTCCGCCGAAGAACTGACTGAAGCGCTCAATGACGTGCGCCCCTTCCGTCGGCTGGAAGGGATCGACCTGAAGAGCTACCAGTTTGGCAGCGTCTTCGTCGATCCTCCGCGTGCCGGCATGGACCCGGATACCTGCGAGTTGACACGACGTTTCGACAACATCCTGTACATCTCCTGCAACCCGGAAACCCTCGCGGCCAACATCGCCCAGTTGCACGACACACACCGTATCGAGCGCTGTGCATTGTTCGACCAGTTCCCCTACACCCACCACATGGAAAGCGGGGTGTTGTTGGTACGACGTTGATCGACAGCCATCCTGATGGCAAGAGGGTCAGGGGGTGTACCGCAACAAGGGCACCCATTGATCCTCGTCAGCCAGCCCGCCATGGTGGCCCAACCACTGGCTGGCGTGCTTCTCCACCTGACTGCGAATGATCCCCCCATGCCCACGGGGTATCACGATCAGGTCGCCAATACGGGCTTCGGCCCCGCTCAGCACCACGTCACCGAACAGACTCTGCTTGATTGCCTGGGCCTTGCTCAGCACCGTATAGGCGTCGCCGAGGCGCTCTTGCCAGCGTGCCAGCACCCGGTCCAGCTGATGCTCCGCCACGTAGACATGACGCGCCCGTATATCCCCAGCCACGGCATGTACGCCTTGCTGCAGGGTTGCATCGTCATCGAAATCGACCACCTGTGCGTCGTCCAGCCGGACCATGCCATGGTCCGCGATGACCTTCAGATCGGCACCTGCGGGCAGGTACAGGGCAATCGACTGGGCCAATTGGTCAGCAATCTCCAGCTGTTTGAGCCACGGCTCGGAGCCCGGCCCATACACGTGCCCAGCAAAATCCAGGTCACCGAAATAAGCGAAACACAAGGCCGGACGCTCTACCTCGAGGGCCTTGCGCACCAATGCCGGATAAGCTTCGTATGCCGCTGCCGGAAGTATCTCGCCAGCACGGTAGATCGCTCTGGAAAAGTCCGATGTGGCGTAGCGACCAAGCATCAGCGTACTGATGGCGATCCCCTGCTCTGCCGCCTTTGACCAGGCCATGCGCGGAACGATGAAATCGTCGGGCGCAGGTACAGGGCTGCATGCGCCCTCCCCCTGCAGCGCCGAACTGCTCCAGGTCAGCGGAGACAGCGCCGTCTGCGCATCAAGGGCAAAACTGCAACCCACGATTCCGTGGGCGCCACTGGCCAGGCCCGAAGTGATAGAGGCCAGGCTGGTCGCGGTAGTCGCAGGAAAGCCGACGCGAAAACACCCGTCAGGGCGCATCAACGCAGCGAGAAATGGTGCTCGGTGCGCATGCTCGTGCAGCAAGTGCCACCCCAGACCGTCGATCAACAACAGGCAGGTTGCCGAAGCCGCCTCCAACCTGAAGGTGTTGTTGAACGCCCTCCCCCCCAATGACGCCAGAATCGACTGGGTGAGGTGAGCAAGCCCCGGCCAGGTCGCCTCCAGTGACGGCCTCTCTTCCCTCTGCACCGCCATATTTCCCTCCGTGGTCAGGTTGTTAAACAACAGGTTTAGCACACCCTGTTCGATCAGCGAACAGAAAAAGCGCCGACCCGGCTCTCGCCAATTGACCAAATTAACCAGTTAGTACAATTTGCTCGAGACAGCGTTTCCTCACTCAAGAACAACAACGGAGCCCACCGATGAGTCGTACCGTCCTGGTCCTCAATGGTCCCAACCTCAACCTGTTAGGCACCCGAGAGCCGGCTACCTATGGCCGCGAAACCCTGGCTGATGTGTCCGCCCTGTGCAGCCGCAGTGCCGCCCAACTGGGGCTGGAAGTCGATTTTCGCCAAACCAACCATGAAGGCGAACTACTCGACTGGATTCACCAGGCCCGTGGTCGATATGCGGCCATCGTGATCAATCCGGCAGCCTGGACCCACACGTCAGTCGCCATCCGCGACGCCTTGGTAGCCGTGGAGCTTCCGGTTATCGAAGTACACATTTCCAACGTGCATGCCCGTGAGTCGTTCCGCCATCACAGCTATGTCTCGTCCATTGCTGTTGCCGTGCTCTGCGGTTTCGGCATCAACGGCTACCGCCTGGCACTGGAGCATCTCGCTCAATGGCTGTCGACTCAGGAGCAATCGGCATGAACCGTAAACCCAGCGTTCTCGCCGGCCTGATCGGCGCCGGCATCCAGGCTTCACGCACCCCTGCACTGCATGAGCATGAAGGGGCGGCACAAGGTCTTAACTACCTCTATCGCCTGATCGACCTTGACGTCTTGAAGCTCGACAGCAGTGCCCTTGAAGAACTGCTGACAGCCGCCGAGCACATGGGCTTCACCGGGCTGAACATCACCTTCCCGTGCAAACAGGCCATCTTGCCGCTGCTCGACGAACTGTCGCCAGAGGCACGGGGCATTGGTGCGGTCAACACCGTGCTGCTCAAGGACGGCAAACGCATCGGCCACAACACCGACTGCCTGGGCTTTGCCGAAGGGTTTCGTCGTGGCCTCACAGGTGTACAACGTCGGCTGGTGGTGCAGATGGGTGCTGGCGGCGCTGGCGCCGCAGTGGCTCATGCCTTGCTGGGCGAAGGCGTTGCGCAACTGGTCATCTTCGACGTCGAGGCCGCGCGAGCCCAGGCGCTGGTGGATAACCTCAACCAGCATTTCCCCGGAGCTCCCGCTCGTGTTGGGCATGACCTGGAAGCGGCAATGGCAGAGGCCGACGGCCTGGTCAACACCACGCCGATGGGCATGGCCAAACTACCCGGCATGCCGGTGCCCAAAGCGCTGCTGCGCAGCAACCTGTGGGTAGCTGAAATCGTGTATTTCCCACTGGAGACCGAGTTGCTTCGCGAAGCTCGAGCGCTGGGTTGCCAGACACTGAATGGCGGAACGATGGCCGTGTTTCAGGCAGTCAAGGCGTTTGAGCTGTTCAGCGGCGTACCGGCCGATGCCCAGCGGATGATCGAGCACTTCAGCAGTTTTCAGAACTGATCCGTGTAGCCGCTGCCAAACGGCAGCGGCACCTGGCTCATGCCTGCAGGTAGCGCAGCACCGACTCGCAAATCATTTCGCGGTGGCGCGCTTTCAATGCGCTGTCCTCGAAATCGACCTGGAAGATCTCACCGAACGTATGTCGGTTCGAGACCCGATAGAAACAGAACGAACTGATCAGCAAATGCACGTCGAGGGCTTCCAGGCCTTGGCGGAAAAGCCCTTCAGCAGCACCGCGGCGCAGAATCTCATCCAGCGCCATCAGCACCGTCTTGTTCATCGAGCTGATGGCCGATGAGCGTTTGACGTAGTCACCGTGGTGCATGTTTTCGTTACAGACGATTCGCACAAAGTCGACATTGCGGTCGTGGTGATCGAAGGTGAACTCGACCAACCGACGAATGCCCTGACGCGGCTCCAGCTCCGCCAGGTGCAAACTGCTTTCCGTGCTGCGAATGTCGCCGTAGAGCTTCTCCAGCACTTCGATGTACAACTGCTCCTTGCTGCTGAAGTAGTAGTAGATCATGCGCTTCGAGGTATGCGTGCGCTCGGCAATCGCATCGACCCTGGCCCCTGCGAGCCCCTGCTGGACAAACTCGCAGATTGCCGCCTGAAGAATGCTCTCCCGCGTCTTTTCAGGGTTGTTCTTGCGGCTTCTGCGCACCGCCTCGGTAGGGGCGGCGCAAAGTGCTGGGGTTGTCGTCATACGGGACTCATGGCCATCTGTGAACATCGTGATTATGAGGCCCGCATGCCTGAGAAGGAAGTCGAAGCCTGTTCCCCTAAAGTTTAACTTGTGCCTGGCTGCCGCTGCGTGCCTTGGCCATCGCCGCCAAACGCACCGCTACGTTGGCCGCACCGTAGCCACTGTATCCGTTGCGTCGTTGCAGCACTTCGAAGAAGAAACGCTCTTCAAATGGCTGGGTGTACACGTGAAACAGCTCGCCGCCCTGAGCATCACGGTCGTACAGCACGTTGTAATAGGCCAGTTCGCTGAGGAACTCGTCATCGAAGTCAAAGCGTGCGGCCAGATCGTCATAATAGTTGAGCGGGATGTCGAGCAGGGCAACACCGGCTTCCTTGGCCTGCTTCACTGCGGCAAAGATGTCATCACAATCGAACGCAATGTGATGCACGCCCGAACCACGGTAATGCGACAGGGCATGGGAGATCGCGGTATTACGGTTCTCCGAGATGTTCAAGGGCAAGCGGATCGAACTGCAACGGCTGCGCAGCGCACGGCTCTTGACCAGGCCGTAAGGGTCGGGCAGCACGACCTCGTCATCGGCACTGAAGTCCAGCAGGCTCTTGTAAAACAGCGCCCAACTGTCCAGGCCATCGGCCGGCAGCGCCAGCGCCATATGATCGATACGGGTCAGGCCCAGGGACGTGGCAGGTTGCTGCACCAGGCTGAAATCAGTGTCGTAGATAGTCCGCCCTTCGGCATCCTGGTCGACCAGATAGATCAGGCTGCCATCGGGCGCACGCACCGCCGCCAACTCGCGCTCGTTGGGGCCTACCAGGCCGCGGTAAGGCTGCCCGTGATACGCCACCGCCCGTGCCAGCGCTTGCGTGCTGTCTTTTACTCGAATGGCCGTAGCGCAGAGCGAAGGCCCATGGCTCTCGAAAAAGTTGTGCGCAAAGGAGTAAGGCTCGGCATTGAGGATCAGGTTGATATCGCCCTGACGCAGCAGGCTGACATTCTTCGAACGGTGTTCACCGGCCTTAGTAAACCCAAGGCGCTCCAGCCAATGCGAGAGTTTGGCGCCCAGTGCGTCATCCACCGCGAACTCAAGAAACTCGATGCCGTCGTAGGCACTGGCCGCTGGCGGCGTGAACAGCAGGTTGTCATCCGGCAACGGGCCAGACTGCTCAAGCAACAGCCGCGTCTTCTCTTCCAGGTACAACAGCGAACGCAAGCCATCGGCCGCATTGGCCCGTGGCGGCGCAGCCCGGAAGCCATCGTTGAAGATCTCCAGCGACAGCGGACCGCGATACCCTGTCGAAAGAATCGGAGCAAGAAACCCCGGCAAATCAAATTCACCTTGCCCAGGGAAGCAGCGGAAATGACGGCTCCACTCCAGCACATCCATGGCCAGGATTGGCGCGTCGGCCATCTGCACGAAGAAAATCTTCTCGCCCGGCACCTGCGCAATACCCCGTGGGTCGCCCTTGAGCGACAGGGTATGGAAACTGTCGAGAATCATCCCCAGGCTGGCATGATCGGCCTCCCTGACGATATCCCAGACTTGCTCCCAGGTATTGACGTGGCGGCCCCAGGCCAGCGCCTCATAGCCGATACGCAGGCCACGAGCCCCCGCACGTTCGGCCAGCAGCCGCAGGTCATCGACCAGTATCTGCCGCTCGCCCAACGAGTCACTGGCAACGTTACTGCAGACCAGCACCAGGTCGGTGCCCAGTTCCTGCATCAGGTCGAACTTGCGCTCGGCCCTGTCCAGGTTGCGCGCCAGGCGATCGCGGGCGGCACCCTTCAAAGTCCCGAAACGGCTGAAACAGCGTGATCGCGAGCCCCAAATCAGCGCATCGCTGACGAATCTCGCGAGGGCTGCCGGCGTAGTAGAGCAGGTCATTTTCGAATATTTCGACGCCATCGAAACCGGCGGCGGCAATCGCTTCAAGTTTTTCCGGCAGGGTACCGCTCAAGGATACGGTGGCAATCGAACGCTGCATT
Organism: Pseudomonas sp. TE3910; assembly: GCF_056279025.1. Classification (NCBI taxonomy): domain Bacteria; kingdom Pseudomonadati; phylum Pseudomonadota; class Gammaproteobacteria; order Pseudomonadales; family Pseudomonadaceae; genus Pseudomonas; species Pseudomonas sp. TE3910. The sequence continues at coordinate 4,089,793 of NZ_JBWBQN010000001.1, read as the reverse complement.
TTCTGGCTCCGATAGGCAGGCATGGCGCAATGAACGAATTATTGGCAACCCACTTTAGCAGCTCAACACAAAAGGTACGAACTGGTTAGTTTTGTGTTCGATTATCGAACAAATTAGCATTCGACGAATTGACCCATTTTCGGGCAGTAGCGCACCATTTCGTCACGGGGCAGTCGTGCTCAAAAAGCCAAAAGCTTCTCGACCACTGCCAATCAATCGACCGCCGCGTACTTCGGCGACCGCCGCGCGTCACCCAATACCCTGGCTTGACCATAAACATAAAAAATACGGGTAACCCACAATGATCCACACACAAAGCTCCCGTTCGGCCCAGCCTCTGGGCAACACCCCGCATGCTGGTATCGGCGACAAGATTCGTGGCGCCATGGCCGTGGGCAAGACCCGCTGGTACATGCTCGCCCTCGTGTTCTTCGCCACCACACTGAACTACATCGACCGCGCCGCCCTCGGTGTCATGCAGCCCATCCTGGCCAAGGAAATGAGCTGGACAGCGATGGACTACGCCAACATCAACTTCTGGTTCCAGGTGGGCTACGCCATCGGTTTCGTCCTGCAAGGACGGCTGATTGACCGGGTCGGCGTCAAGCGAGTGTTCTTCTGCGCCGTACTCCTCTGGAGTATCGCGACAGGCGCACATGGCCTGGCGACCTCTGCTGTCGGCTTCATGGTCTGCCGGTTCATCCTCGGCCTGACCGAGGCGGCCAACTACCCGGCCTGCGTCAAGACCACACGCCTGTGGTTCCCGGCTGGCGAACGCGCCGTTGCTACCGGCATCTTCAATGCCGGCACCAACGTGGGGGCAATGCTCACGCCGATGCTACTGCCACTGATCCTGAGCGTCTGGGGTTGGCAGGCTGCATTTATCGCGATGGCCATGCTCGGGCTGGTCTGGGTGACATTCTGGGCGCTGAAGTACTTCAACCCGGAAAACCACCCGACAGTCAGCCAAGCCGAACTGGCCTACATCCAGAATGCTACCGAGCCTGAACAAGCCCGCGTGCCGTTCTCTCGTATCCTGCGCATGCGTGGCACCTGGGCCTTTGCCCTGGCCTACTCTCTGACCGCGCCAGTGTTCTGGTTCTATCTGTACTGGCTGCCACCGTTTCTCAATCAGCAGTACAGCCTGGGCATCAACGTGACCCAAATGGGTATTCCGTTGATCGTGATTTACCTGAGTGCCGACTTCGGCAGTGTCGGTGGCGGCATCCTGTCTTCGTTCCTGATTGGTCGCGGCATGGCCCCCATCAAGGCGCGGTTGCTCTCGATGCTGCTGTTCGCCGGCACCATCGTCAGCGTGATCTTCGCCGCGGGCGCCAGCAGCCTGTGGGTCGCGGTACTGGCCATCTCCCTGGCCATCGCCGCACACCAGGCCTGGACGGCCAACATCTGGAGCCTGGTGATGGACTACACACCGAAGCACATGATGAGCACGGTGTTCGGCTTCGGCGGCATGTGTGCAGCCATCGGCGGCATGTTCATGACGCAGTTGGTGGGCTACGTTCTGACCGTCACCCAAAACAACTACACCGTACTGTTCACCATGATCCCCGCCATGTACTTCTGCGCCCTGCTGTGGATGTACTTCATGGCTCCACGCAAGATCCCTACCGTCACTGACTAAGGGCATCTAGGGTTTGCGCTGCAACCACGCAGCGCACAGCCCGCTCAGGCATATCAGTGCAATCCCCACCAGCCCGGCCTTGTCCGGGCTGTGTCCGAACAGAACAAACCCCAATACGCCCGCAAACACCACCTGGCAGTAGCTGAACGGAGCCAGCATGGCCGGTGCTGCATGCCTGAACGCCTGGGTCAGGAACAGGTGCGCAATCATTCCGAACGCGCCAAGCACCACGGCCAGCGCAGCATGCTCCCAGGTTGGCGTGTGCCAGAAGAAAGGCACCAACGCACTCATCACCAACGTGTTCACGACACCGGTAAAGAAGTTACTGGCGCTAGGGCTGTCGACTTCACTGAGCTTGCGCGTCAGCAATTGATAGAAGCAAAAACCCAGCGCCGAACAGAACGGTAACAACACCGCAGGCGTAAACAGATTGCCTCCCGGATGAACGATCACCAACACCCCGACAAAACTGACCAGAACGGCCAGCCATTGCCCTCGGGAAACCTGCTCCCCCAGCAACGGCACAGACAGCGCCGTCACCAGCAAAGGAGCCAGGAAGTTCACCGCAGTCGCTTCGGCCAGCGGGATGAACTGCAGTGCCGTGGTGAACAGCAGGCTGGTCGCCAGCAGACACAGCGCCCGTAGCGCCTGCAGCGCCGGTCGACGCGTGCGCAACAGGCGCAGCCCCGACTGCGGCAGGAAAATGGCCATCATCAACAGGGTATGAACCAGGTAGCGAGCCCACACGACCCATAGAATCGGGTAAAACCCTGAAAGGTACTTCGACAAAGCATCGTGACTGGCGAACAGAAACGTCGCCACCACAATCAAAACAATACCTTTCAACGGCCGAGTGACATCACCTAATGCAGCGGGACGGGTCATCAACAATGCTCGCAGGTCAACGGAGGCTCAACACCTGAAGGGTCTTTTCCAGCGCCAGCGTTGCACGCTCTAGAGCACTGACGCCCTGCTCAAGCAACTGCCGTGTAGGGATTTCCAGGCTCAGCGGCAGGTCACAGGGCAAGCAGCGCAACAACCCTTGCAGATCGCAATCGCCATCGCCCGGAAAGCGCCGCTCGTTACGCGCCTGACGCAGGATTTCAGCCATATCGTCAGGGCGCGGCCCCGCCACGTCACACAACTGGGCATAGCGCATGCGTGAACGCGGCAGTTGTCGCAGCGCTTCCAGTGACGACCCCGAGCGATCGAAGTGGAAGGCGTCAATCAGCACGCAACCATTATCGCGCCCAGCGTTCTCGACAATGCGCCGCGCCTGGGTAAGGTTCTTCGCATCAGTCCATGGCATGAATTCCAGATGGGGGTGCAAGCCATAGCGAGCGGCAAGGTCACACAGGGCCGCGAAGTTATCGGTCTGGCGCTGCTCATCGGGATCGTTACCGGCCACCAGCAGCTCCGTGGCGCCAAACTCGGCGCCAACGCTCAGCAAGGCTTCAAAATCCCCGACACGGGTATCGGGTTTGAGCCGCAGGATTTCCACATCCAGCACCTTGATACCGGTGTCACGCAGGCGTGCAGCGGTCTGACGACGCAGCTCGGCGTCACGCACCAAGGGAAAATGGTGCTCTTCTGGCGTGGCGGGCTCCAGCCGCAAGCCAACATGGCTGTAACCGGCCCGGGCGGCCACTTCAACCATCTGCACCGGGGACAACTCCAGCACCGTCAAGGCCGCCAGCGACATAACACGTTGATTCATGATGACTCCTTCAAGGCTTAAAGACAGGCAGGGGCGCAGGCGCGACCAGTGCGCGCGGCCTCGCGGATGGCTTCGATCAGGGCCAGCGTGCGCCCTGCATCAGCCGCACTGACCAGCGGCTGAACCTGGCCACGAGCGACCTGGATAAAGTGCAGCAGTTGCAGGCGCAGGGCCTCATCGGCAGTGAACGGCTCCTGCACCTGCAGCAGTGGTTGATGCCACCCCTCCCCGGCTTCGGCGTAGTGCCAGCGCTTGAGCTGAGGAATGCTCAGGGCACCCGCGGTACCTGCCAACAGGTAGCAGGGTTGATCGGCCTGACGCGGGTAGACCGGGTTCTCGCCACTGTCGAGCTCCCAGCTCCAGGGCGCGGCCACGGCATCAGAGCCGGTCAGGCTGCCCAGCGCGCCGTTATCGAACTGGAGCAACACCGCCGCGCAGTCCTCATTGCCAAAGCCGCGTACCGCGTTGCTGGTGATCGCCTGCACCTGGCGAACCTCGCCACACAAGTAACGCAGCAGGTCGAGGTCGTGGATCAAGTTGGTCAGCAACATCCCCGCGCCAGCCTCGCGCCGCCACGGGATATCGAAGTAGCTGTCTGGCTTGCGCAACTGCCAGAGCGCGGTGACGGTGGTCAAACGCCCTAAAACGCCACGCGATATCACTTCATGGGCGCGGGCAATCAAGGGATTGTGTCGACGGTGGTGCCCAACCAGAACCGGCACCCCGGTAGCCTTCGAGGCCGCGACCAGTTCGCGCACTTCCCCTACCTGCACCCCCACCGGTTTCTCCAGTAACACAGGCACCCCTGCCGCCAGGCAGTCGAGTGCCGTACTCACATGCAGCGCGTTCGGGTTGGCGACGATGACGGCCTCAGGCCGGGCGAGAGCAAGCATCTGCCGGTAATCGGCGTAGTGAGCCACACCGCACTCGGCAGCAAACTCAGCCGCACTTTCATTCGGGTCGGCCACCGCGCACAGCTGTGCCTGGTCGAGTGTTCGTAAATGCTGATAGTGCTGGCGGCCCATAACCCCTGCCCCGATCAAGGCAATTCGCAATGGCTGATTCAAGCCTGAGTTCCTCGTGATGAGCTGTTGTTCTTCACATTTTATTTAGAACTCAGTTCCACTTTTCTTGCAAGCAAAAAAAATGGCAACCCTGAGGGCTGCCATTCGCTATGGCGCTGCAGAAACGCTAGAGGAACAACTCCGAAGCGGGGCAGGCTGCCGACAACTCTGCCGTCGCAGCCAGCAATGCCGGGGCCAGTTCATGCATACGCGCCTCACTCATACGGGCACTGGGCCCGGCGACACTAAGCACCCCGACCACATGCCCGTCCAGCGGGTGACGCACCACTGCCGCCAGTGCCGAGGTGCCTACCGCAGAGCTCTCAACGACCCAGGCATAACCATGCTCACGGGCAATGCGCAGACGCTCGAGCAAATCGGCATTGGAAGCCGGGGCATTGGGGCCAAAGTCCTCCCGCCGGGCAATCCCTTGGCGCTCCACCAGCAGCAAGGCCTGCGCATCACTCAGGCTGGCCAGCCAGGCATGCCCGGAAGCGGTGTAAAACAATGGCGCATCCCGGCCCATATCGGGGTCATAACGCAACCCCGAGCGAGCCCCCTGAGCTTTGGCGATCCAGGTTTGGCGCTCGCCGTCGATCACTCCAAGACGCACCAGCTCACCCGTTTGCTGGGCCAATTGATCAAGGACGGGTTGAACCACATCGGCGCCAGCGCTGGAGAGGTAACGAAAACCCAAAGCGACCAGCTTGGTACTCAGCAGATAACGACTGTTTTCCGGGTTTTGCCGCACATACCCGAGGCGTATCAGCTCGGCCAACATGCGATGGGTAGCACTCTTGGGGATGTCCAGTTGCTCAGCCAGCGTTTGCATTGGCAGGCCGCGCGGGGCGCTGGTGAGGCTTTCGAGAAGGCTTAACGCACGTTCAATCTGACTGCCGGCCATGGTCACGGTCCCTAAAAATTTTGCCGATTCTAAAGAGCGTCGGCGAAAGCGCAAACCACTGTTCGATCTTCGCCCATTTTGCCCGCTTTGCACTTGGCGATATCGGACAGCAACCATAGAATATGGAATTGAGTTCCAAAAACAAAACTATTCGACCCTGAACGCGAGATCTCAAATGCCTGCCGACACCTCTTTGCACACCACGGTGGACTGCGATGTCCTGGTCATCGGTTCCGGTGCTGCCGGTTTATCCACCGCCGTGACAGCCGCCTGGCACGGTAAAAAGGTCATCGTGGTCGAGAAAGACCCGGTGTTCGGCGGTGCCACCGCCTGGTCCGGAGGTTGGATGTGGGTGCCCTGCAATCCACTGGCACAACGCGCCGGTATCATTGAAGACCGTTCACTGCCCCGTACCTACCTTGAGCACGAACTGGGCGAGCGCTTCGATCCCGTAATGATCGATGCGTTTCTGGAGGCCGCGCCTCACATGGTCTCGTTCTTCGAACGCCATACTGCCCTGCAGTTTTCCGATGGCAACGCTATCGCCGATATTCATGGCGACACACCCGGTGCCGGAACGGGCGGACGTTCGGTTATCGCCGCCCCCTACAATGCTCGCGAAGTCGGCAAGTTGCTCAAACGCCTGCGCAAGACCATGCGCGAAACCTCGTTCATGGGCATGCCGATCATGGCCGGCAAAGACCTCGCGGCCTTCCTGACCCTGACCCGTTCCTGGCGCTCGCTGCTCCACGTGACCAAGCGCTTCAGCCGGCACCTGCTCGACCTGGCGCTCAACGGTCGGGCCATGCACCTGGTCAATGGTGTTGCACTGGTGGCCAGGCTGGCCAAGTCTGCCGAAGACCTCGGCGTACTGCTCTGGGAGTCGGCCCCGGCCAGCGAACTGATTCACGAAAACAACCGGGTGGCTGGCGCCGTCGTGCAAACACGCAACGGCCCCGTTAAGATCCGCGCGCGTCATGCGGTAGTGCTGGCGGCAGGCGGCTTCCCCAACGATATCGAACGTCGCAAGGCGTTGTTCCCGCGTACGCCCACCGGCAACGAACACCTGGCCTTGCCGCCACTGAGCGCCAACGGCGACGGCCTGCGCCTGGGCGAAAGCGTCGGCGGCCGGATGGCTGACGACCTGCTCAGCCCGGTCGCCTGGGCACCAGTCTCCAGGGTGCCATACAAGGACGGCACGTTCGGTCACTTCCCGCACATCATCGAACGTGGCAAGCCAGGCATTATCGGTGTACTGGCGAACGGCAAGCGCTTCGTCAACGAAGCCGGCGGTTACTATGACTATGTCAGTGCCATGGTCGCTGCGGCGCCGGGTGAAGAGGTGGCCTCCTGGCTGATCTGCAGCCATGCCTTCCAGCGCCGTTATGGCCTGGGGATTTCCCGCCCGTTCCCACTGCCGGTCGAACCCTTCGTACGCTCCGGCTACCTGAAGAAAGGCGACACCCTTGAAGCGCTGGCCCAGGCTTGCGGTATCGACCCCCAGGGTTTGAGTACGACCGTCGAGCAATACAACCGCCATGCGCGCAACGGCGAAGACCCGTTGTTCGGCCGTGGCTCTACACCCTACAACCGTAAACAAGGGGATGCGTTGCATGGCCCCAATCCTTGCGTCGCGCCGATCGAGAAAGGCCCCTTCTATGCAGTTAAAGTCGAACCGGGCTGCTTCGGCACCTTCGCTGGCCTCAAGACCAACGAGCACGCCCAGGTGCTTGATGAGCAACGCCAGCCCATTGCCGGGTTGTATGCGGTAGGTACCGACATGGCCAGCATCATGGGCGGCCACTACCCGGCAGGCGGCATAAACCTGGGACCGGCCGCGACCTTTGGTTACATCGCTGGACGCCACATTGCCGGCGCAACAGCCTACGAGTAACTCCACTACAAACAGCAGCCCATAAAAAAAGCCCGCCAATTGGCGGGCTTCTTTATGGCGCTACAGGCTTAGAAGTCGAAGAACACCGTTTCGCCTTCACCCTGAATACGAATGTCGAAGCGGTAGGCCAGTTTACCGTCCACTTCACAACGCTTGGCAACCAGGGTCTCGCGACGCTGCGGCTGCTCGATCAGGTTGAGTACCGGGCACTTGGCGTTGGCCTCGGCTTCATCATCGAAGTACAAGCGGGTCTGCAGGTGGATATTGATACCACGGGCAAACAGGCTCACGTTGATGTGCGGTGCCATTGGCACACCGGCGGCATTCAGCGCGACACCCGGCTTGATGGTGTGCAGGTTCCACTCGCCCGCATCAAAGGTCGTGGCTGTGCGACCGAAGCTGTTGAATGGCTTTTCCAGGTTGAAATCTGGCTGATAGTGACCCTCATGGTCAGCCTGCCAGAACTCCAGGAACGAGTCGCGCACCAGATGGCCGTTGCCATCGTATACATGGCCAAACACCAGGATCTGTTGGCCCGGGGCATCGGCACGCGCCATACGGTTCCAGATTTCCTGAGGGCGAGTCGGGTTACCGGCGGCTTCCAGTGCCAGGCCGATATGAACGTAAGGACCGGCGGTCTGCGAAGGGGTTTCCGGCAGCAGTTGAGTAGGCATGGCGGGGCTCCTTAGCAGTTTTCAAAGTGCGTCTTGCGCTGGCCGCGCAGCACGATGTCGAAACGATAGGCCAGGCAATCCATCGGGTTCGCGTTGGTCATGTCCAGGCGTGCGATCAGGCTCTGTACCGCTTCAGGATTGGCGATCGACTTGACGATCGGGCACATCGGAATCAGCGGATCACCTTCAAAGTACAACTGGGTAATCAACCGGGTAGCGATCGACGGGCCGCTGATAGAGAAGTGGATATGCGCCGGACGCCAGTCGTTCGGCCCGTTACGCCATGGGTAAGGACCGGGCTTGATCGTGCGGAAACTGTAGTAGCCATCACGGTCGGTCAAGGCTCGACCAACACCGCCGAAGTTAGGGTCCAGAGGCGCCAGGTAACGGTCGTTCTTGTGCCGATAACGGCCACCCGCGTTGGCCTGCCACATCTCCACCAGGGTATGCGGGATCGGCTTGCCGTACTGGTCACACACTCGACCGGAAACGATGATGCGCTCACCAACCGGCAGGCCGCCGTTGTTGAAGTTCAGCAACAGGTCATGGTCATGCTGACCAAACTGCAGGTGAGAGAAATCTGGACCGGTGCTTTCGCTGATCGACTGAGGAATGCTCACCAGTGCCTGACGCGGCGACCGGGCAACAGAGGTCTTGTAGTCGGGGGTCAGGGCTTTCGGGTGCCAATTGCGATCACGGATAGCGAAGCGACTGTCGTCTGTGGCGGACATGCCGTTCTCCTTGTTATTGGATGTGGAAAAGCCCGGGAGGAGCAGGCGAGCACCCAGTGTCGGCCAAGACGGCTTCGACGGGAACTGAAAAGAACCATGGGAAACATAACCAATGGGTTATGTATAGCGCAGCGCGCTCACGTCGCCTAACCCAAGAGTTTTCATAGGCTATGGCGAAAAGGGATACGCACGGCTCCACCGGCCAAGCGCTGGCAGGCTTGATTCAGGAGACGTTGAAGAAGCCCTGAACGGCGCAGAAACATGCGCTAAACACTTTGTTGATCAATTTCGTAGGAATTGCTGAAAAAGCGTTTCAGCTACTCGAACTGCCGCCGATAAAGCCAGCGTATGGATCGCATGGCACCAAGAAAAACAACCTTCCAGCGATCGGGATCAAGACCGTAAAACGTTCCTGGAGGGATGGTATGAACAGCTGGTTTGCCAATATCAGCGTCAATGTGAAACTCGGCCTGGGCTTCGGTCTGGTGCTGTTACTGACCGGCCTTCTGGCGCTGACAGGCTGGACCAGCCTTGGTGGCCTGATCGACCGTAGCAACTGGATGAGCGACATCACTCAGCTCAACAGCGACCTGACGAACATGCGCATTGCGCGCCTGCAATACATGTTGACCAACGGCGATGACACCAGCGCCGCCAATGTTCAAGCCAAACTCGACACGTTCAGCGCGCAACAGCAGAAACTGCTGAACAGCTTCAAGAGCCCCGAGAACATCAAACTGCTGCAGCAGCAGGCCAAGACCATCAGCGCGTATCAGGTATCACTGAACAAGATGCGCAACGGCTATAGAACCACCCTGGCCGCCCGCGATGCGATGGGTGTAGCCGCCGCCAGCGCCATCGAGTTGATCGAGTCGATCAACCGCGATGTCCTGGCCTTGCCAGAGAGCGACCCTCGTCGTCTTGAGCAATTCCAGGCCATTACGCGGGTCAAGGAACAACTGATGATGGTGCGCCTGGAAGTGCGCAGCTACATTGCCGACCTCAGTACTTCGACCGAACAGGCGGCTCTGCGACAACTGGATGCGGCCCTGACTGAAGTCCGCCAACTGAACGATCACCTGCCACGCGAAACCACCCGCGCCAAGCAGTTCGAAAGCGCCATCCTCGCCTACCGTGACGCCGTACTCACCTTCAAGAGCGCCATTGCCGAGATCGCCGTAGCTCGCCAGGAAATGACCGTACAAGGCGCCGATATCGTCAAATACAGCGATCAGCTCTATAAGATCCAACTGGATCGTCGTGATGACGAAAGCGCCCAGGCGCGTGCACTGCAACTCATCAGCACCCTGCTGGCACTGCTGTTCGGCGTACTGGCCGCGGTTATCATTACCCGCCAGATTACCCGCCCGCTGCAAGACACCCTCAAGGTGGTCGAGAAAATCGCTGCAGGCGACCTGACCCATGAGCTACGCGTGACCCGCCGAGACGAGTTGGGCGTTTTACAGCAAGGCATACAGCGCATGGGCAGCACCCTGCGTGACTTGATCACAGGCATCCGTGACGGCGTCACCCAGATCGCCAGCGCAGCGGAAGAACTCTCGGCGGTCACCGAGGAAACCAATGCCGGAGTCAACAGCCAGAAGGTCGAAACCGATCAGGTGGCAACCGCCATGCATGAAATGGCGACGACAGTGCAGGAGGTGGCGCGAAACGCCGAGTTGGCCTCAGAAGCGGCAACCGATGCTGACGGTCAGGCCCGTGCGGGTGATGAGGTCGTCGCCCAGGCCATTGCCCAAATCGAACGTCTGGCCGAAGAAGTGAAGCGCTCGACCGACGCCATGGGGCACCTGCAACAGGAAAGCCAGAAGATCGGCAGCGTCATGGACGTGATCAAGTCGGTCGCCGAGCAGACCAACCTGCTCGCCCTGAATGCCGCCATCGAAGCGGCCCGCGCAGGCGAAGCCGGTCGTGGTTTTGCCGTGGTCGCTGACGAGGTTCGCGGCCTGGCCCAGCGCACGCAGAAATCCACCGAAGAGATCGAAGAACTGGTAGCAGGCCTGCAAAGCGGCACCCAACAGGTCGCCAACGTCATGCTGAACAGCCGTAACCTGACCGACAGCAGCGTTGAACTGACGCGTAAAGCCGGTGCATCACTGGAGAACATCACCCGCGTGGTGTCGAACATCCAGTCGATGAATCAGCAGATCGCCGCAGCCGCCGAGCAGCAGAGTGCCGTAGCCGAGGAAATCAGCCGCAGCATCCTCAATGTACGCGATGTCTCGGAGCAGACTTCCGCAGCCAGTGAAGAAACCGCGGCGTCCAGCGTCGAGTTGGCGCGGCTGGGTAACCAGTTGCAGATGATGGTCAGCCACTTCCGCGTCTGACCTGAGACATCGTTGGCACTGCCGACACCAGCAGGCGTCGACAGTACCAGCGATAAGGCCGGTTACTTCACCACGTGGCCCACACCCCGGCCACGTGGATCGGAAGCGGTTTCCAGCGCCGTGCCATTGACCCGGATCGCCTGGATATCCCCCATCTCCCAACCCTGATCTTCCAGGGTGTACCCCATCTTCTTCAGATCATCAGCCACCTTGCCATTCAACGGCGCATAAGCGTCGTAATAGATAGTGTCCTTAGGCAGCAACTGATGATGCACACGCTGCGCAGCAACGGCCTTCTCCAGCGGCAGGTTGTAGTCATAGAGGTTGTTCAACACCTGGAAGATCGAGGTGAAAATCCGCGAACCACCTGGCGTACCCAGAACCAGGGTGACCTGGCCGTCGCGGGTTACCAGCGTTGGGCTCATTGACGAAAGCATGCGCTTACCTGGCTCGATGGCGTTGGCGTCGCCGCCGACCACACCGAAGGCGTTGGCTACGCCAGGCTTGGAACTGAAGTCATCCATCTCGTCATTGAGCAGGAAGCCCGCGCCCTTGACGACAACGCCACTGCCATAGTCCCAGTTCAAGGTGTAGGTATTGCTGACGGCGTTACCCTGCTTGTCGACGATGGAGAAGTGCGTGGTCTGATGCGGTTCCAGGCCCGGGCGGACTTTCTCCGTCTCAGAGATGGCCGTCGGATTGACCTCCTTGGCACGCTTGAGCAGGTAGTCCTTGGCAATCAATTGCTCAACTGGCACCTTGCTGAACGCAGGGTCGCCGAGGTAGTCGGCACGGTCGGCAAATACCCGCTTCTCGATTTCGGCCAGCAGGTGGATATAACGAGCCGAGTTCAACTCAACGCCCTTGAAGTCGGCAGCGCGATTTTCCTTGATGCCCAACAGTTGCGCCAGCGCGATACCACCAGAGCTTGGCAACGGCGCGGTGTAGACCGTGTTGCCGCGCCAGTCGATGCGCATCGGCTCACGCCAGACAGCCTTGTAATCCTTCAGGTCATCTTTGCTGATCAAGCCCTTGTCGGCCTGCATCTGAGCCACCAGCAGGTCGGCGGTCTTGCCCTGATAGAACTCACTGACGCCATTGCTGGCAATACGCTCCAGGGTTTGCGCCAACTCGGGTTGCTTGAAGGTTTCGCCGACCTTCATGCTGCCGAAATAGTCATTGAAGTTGGTGCTGTCCTTGAACAGACCCAGGGCGTCCTCACGGTACTGGTACTGTTTGGAGGCCACTTTAAAGCCATTCCTGGCGTAACCGACCGCTGGGGTCAGCAGCTCGGCCCAAGGCAGCTTGCCGAATTTCTGATGCGCCTCCCATAACCCCATCACCGTACCCGGTACACCAGCGGCACGTGCACCGACCAGGCTGAGGTTCTCGATGACCTCGCCTTTATCGTCCAGGTACATGGTGCGGCTCGCCGCTTTCGGGGCGACCTCGCGGTAGTCGAGGAAATAGGGCTTGCCGTCCATGTACAGGGTCATGAAACCACCGCCGCCGATATTGCCAGCCTCGGGGTAAGCCACAGCCAGCGTGAATGCAGTCGCCACGGCAGCATCCACCGCGTTACCGCCTTTCTTCAGGACTTCGGCGGCTACCTGTGCACCATATTGATCGGGCGCGGCGACCGCGCCACCGTCCAGGGTCACGGCGTAGGCCGAAGAACTGGCGATAATCGCGGCACTGAGGGTCAGGAGTCGGAACATCACAACGCGCATGAAAGCTTCCTTAGTGTTGTTTTCGTTGAACACCCATTAAGGCTGATGTCGAACGACATATCAAACACCGAAGCGAAAACAGCCGCGTTTAGACAGCCTCTGTCGCCGCCAGAAATCTCAACAGGCGTAGACCGCCAGCTTTTGCTGAATGAAATCGAGAAAGCACTGAATGCGCAGGGCCAGTTGCGTATTGCGGTAGTACACCGCATGGATCGGCTGGCGATAGCCGCTGTTGGCATCGGCAAGAATCACCTGCAGGCGTCCGGCACGCACGTCCTCGTGGCTCATGAAGTGCGACAGGCACGCGATGCCTGCCCCGGCCAAGGCCAATTGGCGCAAGGTTTCGCCGCTGGATGCCGACAGGCTCGGACGAATGGGTAGACGATCGCCTTCAGCATGGCGCAAAGGCCAGTGGTTGAGCGTCTCGGTCTGGCTGAAGCCCAACAGCGAGTGCCCGGCCAGGTCTTCAACCTGCCGTGGCGTGCCATGCCGCGCCAAGTACTCGGGGCTGGCCAGGATCTGCAGCGGGCTGCAGCCCAGCGAACGGGCATGCAGGCTGGAGTCGGACAGCTCGCCAATGCGGATCGCCACATCGGTACCCTGCTCCAGCAAGTCAATGATCAAGTCGTCAGTGTTCAACTCCAGTTGGATGTCCGGATAGCGCTCACGGAACTCCTCCACCCACGGGACGATGGCGTGCAGCATGAACGGCGCCGCGGCGTTGATCCGCAACCGCCCGGACGGCGTTTGACGGTGCAACGACAAACGCTCTTCAAGCTCATCCATCTGCGCAAGAATCGCCTTGGCTCGCTCGAAGAAAAACCGGCCCTCCTCGGTCAGGTCCATGCGCCGGGTAGTGCGATTGATCAGCGTGGTACACAGCTTGGCTTCAAGGCGTGACAAGGTTCGACTGACCGCCGATGGGGTCTGCCCGACCTGCTCGGCCGCAGCGGAAATCGAGCCGCACTCGATCACCGAGACGAACACCTGTAACTCATCGGACCTGGCTTTCACGCGAACACCTTGTGCAGCAACCAAACGCTGATTGATAGCGGCTTGCACAGGCTTGTGCAAGCACCCATCAAGCCGGGATCTGGAATACCCGGGCCAGATGCTGCTCATACGCAGTGACGGCAGCAGCGACGTTCGGGCGCTTCATCACATCCACCGCCAGATAAGTCGGCAGCCCCGTCATGCCGAGGAACTGATTAGCCTTGTGAAACGGGAAGTACACGGCGTCCACACCCTTGCCTTCAAAGAAATCGTCAGGGTCATCGAACGCCTGCTGCGGCGCATTCCAGGTGGCCGAAATCATGTAGTACTTGCCGTGAACAAGGCCGCCACTGCCGTACTTCTGAGACGCGTCGGAACGGGTTCGACCGTCGCTGGCATAGAGGCTGCCGTGACCGGCGGTGAAGACCTCATCAAGGTACTGCTTGACGGTCCAGGGCGCGCCCATCCACCAGCCGGGCATTTGATAGATGATCACGTCCGCCCAGAGAAACTTCTGCACCTCTTCAGCATTGTCATAACCACCGTCGATATAGGTGGATTTGACGTCAAAGCCGGCACGATCCAGAAACGCCAGCGCTGCCTCATGCAGGGTTTCATTCAAGCGGCCATCGGAGTGGGCGAATTTCTTGCCGCCATTGAGCAACAGGACTTTTTTCATCGGGGCCTCATCGGGTGACCGGTCGACGCCATTGGGATAACGAACCGGATTGAATTGAATGCCGGGCAGGTTAGCGACGAACAAAGCCCGGAAAAACCACCTCGACGGCAAAACGCTTTTGACTGGAGCGCACGAATGGAACGCGAATTATTGCAGTCGCGTATCTATTGCAAGGCTGATGGCTTGTGCGCTTCTGGACAGCTTGATGTCGAGTCCAGACAACCGGGGGGCTGAGCCGCCCGCTAGGCTGCGGGTTCACTTCCTCAACCTGCCTGGAGCCCTCATGTCGAAATCGATCGTCGTTCTGCGCGACACCCACCCGTTACCGGTACTCGATGCCTGCAAATGGGAGAAACTCGCCGGAGACCCGCACACCGTCAACCTCAACGCCTATACCAGCGAGGATGGCAGCAAGATCATGGGCACCTGGATCTGCACGCCTGGCAAATGGCGGGTCAATTACGAGAAGTGGGAATACTGCCACTTTCAGGAAGGCTACTGCGTGATCACGCCTGATGGTCAGGAGCCGATCCACTTGCGGGCGGGAGACATCTTCATCGTCGAACCGGGAATGCGCGGCACCTGGGAAGTGGTGGAGACCGTACGCAAGTACTTCGTCTTTGCGTAAGCAAAGCCGACAGGCCAGCTCCTGCATAGGAGCCGGCCTGCCCGTGATCAACGCAGCTTGCTATTCAGGCTTGCGGTAACCTTCGACGATCGCGGAGAAGTCCTTGCCGCCATCACCGCGCAAACTCATCGCTTGATACAACTGCTGCGCCACCGCGCCGAGAATCACCGGCTGGTGAGCCTGGCGTGCCGCCTCAGTCGCCAACCCCAGGTCCTTGAGCATCAGCTCGGCGCCAAAACCGCCGGTATAGCCGCGCGAAGCCGGTGCCGTCTCGATGATGCCCGGCCACGGATTATAGGTATCCGAGCTCCAGCAACGCCCAGTGGAGCTATTGATAATCCCCGCCAGAACCTTGGTGTCGATACCCAGGGCATTGCCCAGCGCCATGGCTTCGGACACCCCCACCATCGAGATACCCAGCAGCAGGTTGTTACAGATCTTGGCGATCTGCCCGGTGCCGACATCGCCACAATGAACGATGTTGCGCCCCATCTGCGCCAGTACCGGCTGCAAGGTGGCAAACAGTTCAGCGCTCGCGCCTACCATGAAGGTCAGTGTGCCCGCCTGGGCGCCGCCCGTGCCACCGGAAACCGGCGCATCGGCCAGCGCGACACCCTGCTTGGCGGCGGCGGCCGCAACATCGCGGGCCGTCTGTGGGTCGATGGTGCTGCAATCCACTACTGGGGTACCGGCACGCACTCCCGCCAGCACGCCATCTTCACTCAGGTACACGCTGCGCACATGGGCGGCGGCTGGCAGCATGGTAATCACCAGCTCGCTGCCTTCTGCTGCTTCCCGTGGCGAAGCACTGACCTGGCTACCCAACTCAGCAAGCTCGGCCAGGATGGTCTTGTTCAGGTCAAACACATTCAGTTGATGCCCGGCCTTGATCAGGTTGCGCGCCATCGGCGCGCCCATGTTGCCCAAGCCGATAAATGCAATACGCATGACGATCTCCTTAGCGCAGGCTGATGGTGGTGTTCACACCGTCGTTGACGCTGTCGTCATCGAACCAACGGGCAGTGACGGTCTTGGTCTGAGTGTAGAACTGCACCACTTGCTTGCCGTAAGGGCCCAGGTCACCGAGCTTGGAACCGCGCGAACCGGTGAAGCTGAAGAACGGAACCGGGACCGGGATTGGGATGTTGATACCAACCTGACCAACATCGATTTCACTCTGGAACTTGCGTGCCGCTGCGCCACTTTGGGTAAACAGGCCAGTGCCGTTGCCAAAGGGGTTGCGGTTGACCAGGGCGATGGCCTCATCAAGGGTGTCGACCTCCAGCACCACCAGCACAGGGCCAAAGATTTCCTGGGTGTAGATCTGCATGTCGGTGGTCACGCCGGAGAACAGGGTCGGGCCAATGAAGTTGCCCTCCTCGTAGCCAGGAACCTTGACGTCGCGGCCGTCCAATTCCAGCTTCGCGCCCTCGCGGATACCGCTTTCGATCAAGCCCAGTACGCGCTCCTTGGCACGCTTGGAAATCAGCGGGCCGACATCAGTGCCCGGCTCACTGCCGGCATTGACCTTGAGCTTGGAAGCCAGCTCTTTGAGCTCCGGTAGCCATTCACGCGCCTTGCCCACCAGCACGGCAACCGAGGTGGCCATGCAGCGCTGACCGGCCGCACCAAAACCGGCACCCACCAGTGCATTGAGGGTTTGCGTACGGTTGGCATCCGGCAGCACGACGGCATGGTTCTTCGCGCCCATCATCGACTGCACGCGTTTGCCGTGCTGGCCCGCCAGGTTGTAGACGTGGGTACCGACCTCGGTCGAACCGACGAACGAAATGGCCTTGATGTCCTGATGAGTACACAGGGCATCAACCACCTGCTTGCCGCCATGCACAACGTTCAGTACGCCAGCCGGCACACCGGCTTCGATAGCCAGCTCCACCAGCATCATGGTCGACAGCGGGTCCTGCTCGGACGGCTTGAGGACAAAGGTATTACCGCACACGATGGCCATCGGGAACATCCACAGCGGGATCATCGCCGGGAAGTTGAACGGGGTAATGCCGGCACAGACACCGATCGGCTGGCGCAGGGTGTAGGTATCAACACCACCGGCAACGTTCTCGGCAAACTCGCCCATCTGCAAGGTGCCGATGGAGCATGCGTGCTCGACCACTTCCAGGCCGCGGAAGATATCGCCTTCAGCATCAGCGATGGTCTTGCCCTGCTCAGCACTGAGGGTCAGCGCGATGCGCTTGGAATGCTCGCGAATCAGTGCCTGCAGCTTGAGCATGATGCGCATCCGCGCACCAATCGGCGTATCACGCCAGGTCTTGAACGCACGTTGAGCCGCCGCAATGGCCGCATCGACTTCATCGGCAGTGGCAAAGGGTACCCGTGCCAGCACCTGCTGGGTGGCAGGGTTTACCACGTCACGCCATTCTGTGGTTTTCGACTCGACCCACTGGCCGTCGATCAGCAGGCGAACCTGGTCGACCTTGGTCTGGTTGGGCGTAAGGGATGCGTTCATGGGGCTTCTCCTGAATTTGTTGTTAGGGAGAGATCGCCTTCGGCGCGTCAAGCGCGACGGGCACTTGGTCAAGGGGCTGATTTGGAGTATAGATGTGCAAACTTCTAATAAGAACGCACATAAAATCCGGTCCAACATGCAAAAAAACATCACCTCCCTCGGTTCATTGAACTGGGATGACCTGAAGTTCTTCCTCGAAGTGGCCCGTACCCGCAAGGCCAGCAGCGCAGCCAAGCGGCTGGGCGTGGACTACACCACCGTGTCGCGGCGAATCGCCTCATTGGAGGTGGCGCTGGGCACATTACTGTTCGAGAAATCACGTACCAGTGGTTTCGTGCTCACCGCAGAAGGCCAGCGCCTGCTCAGCTATGCCGAGTCCATTGAGAGTACCCTGCACATGGCCTGCGAGCAGGTCTCAGGCTCCGGCGTCGCCCTCTCCGGGCATGTACGCATGGGCTGCACCGAAGGCTTCGGCAGCTTTTTCGTGACCCCGCAGTTGAGCCACTTCCTCGACCACTACCCGGCCATTTCAGTGGACATCCTGCCACTGCCGCACTTCATCAGCCTGTCCAAACGCGAGGCCGATATTGTCATTGCCCTGGAACGCCCGGAACACGGACCGTATGTGTGCTGCAAGCTGTGCGACTACCGACTGCGCCTGTATGCCACCCAGGAATACCTGGACAACCATGCGCCGATTCAACGGGTCAGTGATCTGGCCGATCATTCGTTTATCAGCTACGTCGATGACCTGGCCTTCAGTTCCGAGCTGCTGTACCTGGCCAACCTGTTGCCCGCAGCCAGCGCCAACCTGCGCAGCACCAGCGTGATCGCTCAGTATGTGGCCGCTCAACAGGGCCGCGGGCTGGCTATCTTGCCGTGTTTCCTGGCCGCACAGGATCCGCGCCTGGTACCGATCCTGCCGCAGGAAATAGAGATTACCCGGCAGTTCTGGATGTACTGCCGGGAGGACCTGCGCAAGCTCAAGCGGATCACCCTGCTGTGGGATTACATCCGCGAAGTGACCGAGCTGAACACCGCGCTGTTGATGGGCGAGTCGCGCTCGACGGTGTTTATTGATTAGTTCGTTGATTAATCGGAAGCGACGACAATAGCGACCCGGCGATTTTCCGTGCGGCCGGCGGCAGTGTCATTGCTGGCAACCGGCTCACGGCTGCCCAGCCCGCGGGTCTCAACGTTTTCCGGGCGCATGCCGACGGCTATCAGCACGCTTGCTGCGCTGGCCGCACGGCGTAGCGACAACTGCTCGTTGTAACGGGCCTTGCCCGACGAGTCGGTATGGCCGTCCACGCGTACCCGCTGAATATCGACCGACAGCAGCGATTTGCCGATACGCTCGACAATTTTCCGGCTCTGCGCATTCAAGCTGTCCAGGTCACTGCCAAAAAGGACTTTGCCAGGCAAACCGAACATCCAGCCTTCATCGGTCAAAACGAACCCCTCCTGCTTCAGGAGCGCAATTTGTTCAGCACTCAGGCCTTTGGGGGGCACGCTCTGGCAACCCACAAGGGTAACCAAAGCAAGCGTCAGAGCGACAAAATGAAAGCGCAGACGGTTGATAGAACGGCTCACGGTTTAACTCCTGTTTTTTGTGCTTGCCGCAGAGTGCTCCGACTCTGCGTTGTGCCGCCCACCTCGACCGAGGTGCTTGGCGTGATACATGGCGGCATCCGCAGCGCTAAGCAGTTCAGTCGGCGTATCACCATCATCGGGATACACCGCCAGGCCAACACTCAGGGATGAAACCACTACCTGCCCGTCAGGCAGGTGAATCGGGGTGCGCATGCTGGCGATAATCTTGTCGGCAATACGCTCGGCATCTTCGGTTCGCTGAATAGGCGCCAATAGCACTGCAAACTCATCACCGCCCAGGCGCGCGACCAGATCATGCTCACGCAACTGGGCACGCACCCGATTGGCCACGGTGATCAGCACTTCATCGCCAGCAGCGTGACCATAGGTGTCATTGATGGTCTTGAAATGATCACTGTCGATAAACAGCACGGCCACCAACTCCTGGCTATGCGACGCACTACGCAGGGTTCGGCTCAGACGCCCCTCGAAAAACGCCCGGTTCGGCAACCCGGTGAGGCTGTCGTGGCTGGCCTTGTGCGCCAAGGTTGCGTTTTCGCTTTGCAGGTGGTGCTGCCAGGTTTCCAGCTCATCAAGCAACGCATTGAAGTCATTGCCCAACTCGTTGAGTTCGGCAATCTGAGCAGGCGGAACACGCCGGTCAAAGCGACGCTCGCAACGTGCCGCATGTGCCACATTGGCAAGGTTGCGCAACGGTCCGACGATATCGCCGAACAAACGGCGCGACAGGGACAACGCACCGAAGGCACTGAGTACGGTACAGAGCATGATGCCGATCAGGCCACTGAGCAGAAAGCGCATCAGGCTATCACCCTGGCCGACCAGCTCGATTCGACCAACCTGTTGCCCTTGGTGTACCACCGGCAGGTTGATGGGGTCTTCCAGTAACGTGCTCGCCAGGTACCGCTCCAACGGCGCCAGCATGCCCTCGTCGGGGCGTTGCCAGCGCGCCAGCAGATCACCGTTATCGTCAAATACCTTCGCGTCGGCGACCTCTTCAGTCGCAGCAATCAGCGCCAGCGCCTCATTGGCCGCACTGCTGTCATTGAACACGACCGAGGCTTCTACGGTGTAATTGATCGACCGGGCGATCAGGTGCAAGTTGTGGTTGGCGTAGGCTCGCAGCGTCAAGACCCCCATCAGGGTCAAGGAAATTCCCGCAAGCCCGACAGCCAGCAAGGCAACGCTCAAATGCCGTCGTCCAAGTACCACACGGAGGGTCAAACGCCCCAGGCTATTGCGCAGGCGGGTCATGGCTGCACCGCCCGACGCCGCGACAGCTGCAGTACGCTGGGGTGAATACGCACGCCACTGCGGGCGACCGAGTCGAGGTTGACCTCAAATGCCACATGGGTGTCACTGACCCGCAGACAGAACAGGCTACCCACCGTACAGGGATCGTCCGCTTCGCTGATGCTCAGGAGCGGATGGCCAATGATCTCGCTAAATAACTGACTGCGCGCTTCAGCACTGAGCTTGCCGATGTAGACCGCGTCACACTCATCGACAATCCGTGGAGCACCGGTCAGCAGTCGGCGCACCAACAACGGACGGCCAGTGGCCTGGGTAGTCCCTTTGACCAGATCATCGGCATATTCGGTGGGACCGACCAGGCACAGACGCAGTTGAGCCGGTTCAACCGGCCAACGCGCATAACTGAGAATTCCAAGCACCACCTGCGTGACAGCCTTGGCCCGAAGCTCCGCATGGGCCGCATTACTGTCAGCCTGAGCACAGGCCACGCTGGTACACAGGAAAAGAAAACTGCCCAGCAGTCCAAGCATCCAGCTCATCACACGTCCCGGGATCGGGGCGGCCACGTTCATGTGGGAATTCTCTCAAAATGGGGCACGACAATTGGGCAAAGATAGCACAATGCCCATTTTTCCCGCGAGCCATCCCCCCGAGAGGCAATCCGGAGTGTGGCAGCATCGCCGCACTCAGGTCTGATCCAGCATCAGCCCCGAAAGCCGCTTCACTTTGCGCCGTACCGCCTCCTGAAATACACCCTGCCGCGGTTCAATAAGGCTGAACCAGTGCTTGGCGCGCGTAATACCGGTGTAGATCAGTTCCTTGGTCAACACCGGGTTCAAGGCATCCGGCAAAATCAGCGCGGTATGGGCAAACTCCGAGCCCTGGGACTTGTGCACCGTCATCGCGTAAACCGTTTCGACATCGCTCAGCCGGCTTGGCAACACGAAGCGCACACCGCCCTTGCCGTCACTGCGTGGGAACGCAACACGCAGCACCTGCTTGCCGCCGCTACCTCCCTCCGGCAACCGCAGGGCGATACCGATGTCACCGTTCATCAAACCCAGCCCATAGTCGTTACGGGTCATCAACACCGGGCGGCCCTCGTACCAAACCGCGTCACTGTCGATCAGCCCCGCGCGGGACAAGGCCTGGGTAGCACGCAGGTTCAACCCCTCTACCCCCCAAGGCCCTTTTCGTACCGCGCAAAGCAGTTGAAACGTCTCGAACGCCCGCAATACCGCCAAGGCCCAGTTGCCCCAGCGCGGATCATCCAGCGGGGCATTCTCGGGCGGGCGCTCACTGCCCATCACCTGTAGGTAGTACCGATAGCCCTTGGCATCGCTTTCTCCGCGTCCGATACCGTCCAGCAGCAATCGATCGAGTGCTCGATCCTGTTCACTACGCAGGCTCAGCAGGTGAAGATCCGCATGCATGGCCGTTGCCAACAGCGCCCTCGCCGGCTCAGCTTGTTGAGCGTTGACCAAGCGCGCCAGTTGTCCGATACCGCTACCTTCACCAAAACGTCGGGAGTGACGCAGCATGACCACTTGCTGGGCCAGAGCATGCTGTTCTGCGGAGCCCGGCTGCAGCCCACTGTCGGCAAGCTGTTCGCCACTGACCTGCTCCAGCCAGCGCTGAGTCTGCGGGCTATAGCAACCCGCCTCGGCATCACGACACAGGTCACCCAGTACCGCACCAGCCTCGACCGACGCCAATTGGTCTTTATCGCCCAACAGGATCAGCCGGGCATGATGCGGCAAGGCTGCCAGCAAGTTGGCCATCATCTCCAAGTCGATCATTGAGGCTTCATCGACCACCAGCACGTCCAACGGCAGCGGGTTGCCCGAGTGGTGACGGAAGTGCCGCGAAACAGGTCGACTGCCCAAAAGACGGTGAACCGTCGAGACCTCGGTGGGAATATGTTCACGCACGGTTTCACTGACAGCCAATTGCTGCACTTGCTGACCAATGGACTCAGTCAGGCGCGCAGCCGCCTTACCCGTCGGTGCGGCGAGGCGAATACGCAACGGACGCCCCATATCCACTGCGGGAGCCTGAAGTAACGCCAGCAACCGCACGACTGTCGTGGTCTTACCCGTGCCAGGGCCACCGGTGATGATGCTGAACCCCGCACGGGTCGCCAGTGCACACGCAAGCTTTTGCCAATCGACCTGCCCTGCCGGAGCACCGCTCTCGAACAGTTGGTCAAGCCGTGCACGCAAGTCGACCGCGACAACCTCCTGCTGTGCCAGACGCTGACGCAGGGCACTGTCGACCTGGCGCTCATAGCCCCAGTACCGGCGCAGGTACAAGCGTTGGCCGCAGAGCACCAGCGGTCTGTCTGTCTGCGCGTCATTCCCGGCATGGGCCACCAGCGCACTGCTCGACAGGATTGCACACCAGGTCGCCTGATCCAGGTGCTCAAGCAATTGTGACGGCAGTAACACCGGCCCCGCCAGAAGGTCACCCTCAGGCGGCAGAGACAACGCGAAATCCGGCTCGGCGAGGGTCTCACCCACATCCAGGCAGACATGCCCATGCCCTAACTGATGGCTGGCAAGTGCGGCGGCCAGCAACACCCGAGGGTCGGCACGCCCGTCGAGCTCGCCAAGAAACGCAACAAAGGCCCGGTCCAGAGCACGTAACCAACCGCGCTCAACCCATCGGTCAAGCAGGATCAGCAGATCGTTGATCTCGCTCAAGGGGCGCAGGGCCGACAACTGTTGCGCGTCCAGCGGCATTGGCAAAAGGTCGGTAAAGGTACGGCTCATGGCTGCTCTCCAAACAGGTCCTGTTGTTGCGGCTGCCAATCGCCACGAAACAGTGCATCCAGTTGCTCAATCAATTCCCGTGGTGGTTTGACGAAGTACACGCCTCTGGACGACGAACGCGCCCCACGCAGGAACATGAACACGGCACCGCCAACATGCTGGTCATAGTCGTAATCGGGCAGGCGAACACGCAACTGCCGGTGCAGGGCCAACAGATAGAGGACGTACTGCAAGTCGTACCGATGCTCAAGAATCGCCGTTTCCATGGCCTGCTCGCTGTAGGCGGAATCCTCCGCGCCCAGCCAGTTGGATTTGTAATCGGTCACGTAGTAGCGACCGTCATGTTCGAAGGCCAGGTCAATAAAGCCTTTGAACATGCCATTGAGCAGTGCCGGCTTGGCGGCTGCACGGTTTTCGCCGTTATGAGTGTACTGCGCCACCAGGCGATCAAGGCAGGCGACATCCACCTGATGGCTGGCGAACCAGAACTCCATCTCGATCTGGTACTGGTGTAGCTCGCCCAGGACCACGGGCGGGCTGTTCGGCGCCAACGGCATTGGCGTCTCGATCAGTTGCCCCAACCAGTGGTTCAAGGTGTTAATCCAGCCCGTCCAGCCACGCCGATTGCAGCGTTGTGCAACGGTCTTTTCCAGCAGGTGCGGCTGCTCGCGGACACGGGCAAAGCCTTCGCGCCCTGCCCATTCCAGCAAGCCATGAAGAAAGGTACCCGGATTGGGGCCACGGGGAAAACGGTGGAGATCACTGCCACCGGGCAACGCTTCAGAAAGCACCAGCGGATCGGCACGCTCATCGTCGAGCAGTTGCTGCGCCTGGGAGCTGTCCAACGCCAGAAGGTCTTCACCGATATGCAGCGCACTGTAGGAGGCAATCCACCAGTTCTCGGCAGCACGGCGGCGGGGTAGTCTCTGGGGTGCCAGCTCGGCCGTATTTCGCGTTGCGGTAAAGCACGCCGCCTCTGCCTCGGGCAATACTTCACAGCGAATTGCCGGGGCCCCATCGCTGAGCGCCGCCAGCCATTGCCCGAGCGCTGCCGAGTTCTCCAAGGGCACACCGCCACCCAGCAAGTAGCCCAGCGCCGATCGGTGCAGCAGTGACTCCTTGCTGGTCCCCCGCTTGAGGTCAGCCACGCCCAGCCAGCACGCATGGCGTGCGCGCGTCAGGGCGACATAAAGCAACCGCAGGTCCTCGGCCAGACGCTCATCATCGGCCAGCGCAATCTGCTCAGCGTTAGGCGTCAGGGTCAGTTGAGCCTGACGCTCACTGTCGTGCCAGGCCAGTGGCAGGCGCTTGCCATCAACCGGTTTGGTACTGCACACGAATGGGAGAAACACCAACGGATACTCAAGCCCCTTGGACTTGTGAATGGTCACGACCTTGACCAGTTGTTCATCACTTTCCAGGCGCAGAATCTGCTCTTCAGCCGTCTGGCCGCCAGAGGCCAGGTGTTCGCTCAGGTGACGAATCAGTGCCTGCTCGCCATCCAGCTCGGTGGCCGCCTGCTGCAACAGCTCTGCAAGGTGCAGGAGGTTGGTCAGTACCCGCTCGCCATCGCTGCGCGCGATCAGCACCTGCGGCAAATTGAAGTCATGCAGCAGGCGGCGCAACATCGGTAGAACGCCCTGAGTACGCCACAGGTGCCGGTACTCACGGAATGTCATCACCCAACGTTCCCAGTCCAACTCATCCTGGTTCAGTTGATCCAACGCGCTCAGAGGCAAGTTCAAGGTAACACTGGCCAGCGCGGCTTTAAGCAAGCGCTCTACATCCGGCTCGGCACAGGCCTTGAGCCAGGACAACAGGTCATGGGCCTCCTGGGCGGAGAACACCGAATCCTTGTCCGACAGGTAAACACTACGCACCCCACGTGCGGCGAGTTCTTCGCGAACCAACTGCGCCTCTCGGCCGTCGCGAACCAGAATGGCGATATCGGAAGGCTGGCAGCCCCGCAGCTCGCCCTCAGCCTGCACAAAACCACTGCGTCCCTGCTGCCCGCCGCTAAGCAAGGCGACAATGGCAGTGGCACAGCTGGCAGCCATTTGTTTCCGGTAGACCGCAGCCGAAACCGGCTCGTCACTGACAAGCTGCCAGATGTTCAGGGCCGGCACGACCTGGCCGCCGATCTGCAGCGTCTCCTTTCGGCCTTGAGCCTTGACCGCTTGGAACGGCACCGGGTTGTCGTCTTCGCGCCGGAACAGGAAAGCGCCGGCGCCCTGCGTACGGTGCTCGGCACGCTGGAACACATGGTTAACTGCAGTAACCATGGCCTGGCTGGAGCGAAAGTTGGTATCGAGTGTATGCAATCGACCCGCGGTGGCCTCACGGGCTCGCAGGTAGGTAAAGATGTCCGCACCACGGAACGCATAGATAGCCTGCTTGGGGTCTCCAATCAGGAAAAGCCCGGTCTCGCGCAGGTTTTCTTCAATGCGGTAAATGCGCTGAAAGATCCGATACTGGACGGGGTCGGTATCCTGGAATTCGTCGATCAGCGCGATGGGGAACTGCTCACGAATCAACCCGGCCAGGCGTTCACCGGCAGGACCGCTCAAGGCACTGTCGAGTCGCAACAGCATGTCGTCGAAGCCCATTTCAGCACGGCGCCGCTTTTCCTGCTCAAAGCGAGAGCCGACCCAGGCCGCCGCATGCTCCAGCAGGCTGGCATCTGGAGTCGGCAGGGCCTGTAAACGCTCACGCAGGGTCGACATGGCCTCAAGGGCCGGGTGCCGGGGCGGATCACCTTTCCAGGCTTCTGCCATACCCTCCGGTGTAAAGCGGGTGAAGCCAGTGCCGAGGTCGAGTTCCTCAGCCTGCTCTTCAGTAGCCCACACCCGCAGCTTTTCACACCAGGGCTCGAAGTAACGCGCCTGCATCTTGCGCCCGTCGACCTGCTTGGCTGCGAGACCCTCATGGCAGAGCTGCAACAACTCGGCAGCCCATTGAGCCCAAGGCGCTTTCAACTCACGCAGGTACTCGGCACGTTGCTGTAGAACGCCGTCAATCAGTGCCTGCGGCTCCTCGGCGTCACTGGCCACCCGCTGGCGACCAAACAACGCGCGCACCTTGGGCAACAAGGCATCGGGGCTGCCCCAGTTGGCGCGCACCCACTGCAAAGCGTCACCCTGCATGCCATAGCAGAAGCGGCGCCAGTAATCGCGCATGACCTGGCCCAGCAGATCGCTGTGATCGGTCTCCAGGGTTTGGGTAAACAGGCTGCCGCTGTCGAACGCATGCTCACGCAGCATGCGTTGGCACCAGCTGTGAATGGTCGAAACCGCAGCCTCGTCCATCCACTGCGCCGCGACCTCAAGCCGATTGGCACAGGCCGCCCAATGCTGGGGATCAAACTGCTCGCGCAGCTGTTGCAGCAGGCTGTCGGCTTCCAGCAGATCCCCGCGGAAAAAGCGAGCGGCCTCTGCCAGACGCGTACGAATACGCTCGCGCAACTCCTTGGTTGCGGCATCTGTGAACGTCACCACGAGAATCTGTGGCGGCAACAACTCACGACCGAAACCTTGCTCGCCACCATGCCCCAACACCAGACGCAGATAGAGAGCAGAAATGGTGAAGGTTTTGCCGGTGCCAGCACTGGCTTCAATCAGTTGGCTACCGTGCAACGGAAAGCTCAGTGCCAAAGGCGGTTGTGGTTCAAGCATCATGAGCGGCCCTCCTCACGGCCAACAGACTGCCAGCCGGCGTCGTACAGTGGACGGTAAAGCGATTCACACCAGCCTTCGAATTCCTCACTGGCCGTGAGGGCGGCGAAATCACTGAACTGTCGAGCCAGCGCAGTGCTTTCGCTGCGCTCGCCATCATGGCTGATGCCATCACCGTCATAGGCTTTGGCTGCTGCCGCCAGGGCCTTGTCTGGATCACTTTGCTCAAGCCAGGCGAAAGCAGTCTTCGCCGCCACGGGCAGCGGTGACGACATACCGGCCTGTCGAGCCAACAACAAGTGGCCCAGAAACTGCTCGGCAGCGCCCTTTTCCAATGGCTTGAGCAACAAGGTCTGATCGCTGGCCACCACCGCCGTGTGCAAGGGCAGCCCCACGGCACACGCGGCCAGGTGCATGACCCAACTGTGAATCAAGCGGTGCCACTTCAAGGTACGGCCGCTGCCGATGGTGTTAGGTAACGTAGTGATGCTCAACAGGTCATCGCCCTCACGGCGATAGACTTGGCCCAGCCAGCCATCAAGACGCAAGTGACGGTACTCGAAACGAATGGGCAGGGCGCTGTCGACCCGATGCGGCCACTGCTCCAAAAGCTGGCGGTGACGCTGCAACAGGTCGGGCAACGGTTCAATGAGCTCGTCACGCAGGCAATCACCGAAACCGGCCATCGGCAGCACGCCACGCCCTTGCAGGCGGTTGGCCTGAGCCAGCAGCGCGCGCTCGCTGTCGTGCGTGTCGGCCAGGGCTGCAGCCAACAGGTTCTCACTCAAGCTGTAGCGCTGCAGCGCATCGAGCACAAAGGGCTCCTCATCAGCCAGCGGTGCCTGAGCAGACTCAAAGAACACCTTCAAACGCTGACTGAAAAAATGCCGTACGGGATGCCTTAGAAAATCCTGCAGCAATGGCAAGGTCAGTGGCTCGTCGGCCACGAAAGGCTCCAAGGCAGGCGGCTCAATGGCTTCCCCCACATCCGTCAGATGCAACGCACGCCACTCATTGGCATAGCTGAACAGACCACTGCCCTGATGGAAGTAGCGAGCACTGAAGGGTTGCAGTGGATGCTCGACCGTCAACGCATGGAGCAGCGAGTCCATGTCCTGCGCTTCGCCACCAGCGAGCGTCCAGCCAGCTGCCAGATGATCACGCAATTGCCCGATCAGTACCGAAGCCGGGCGCTCGCTGTTGTCACGAATACTGCGCCCGACCCAACTGACGTAGAGTTGATCGCGTGCCGACAGCAGCGCCTCCAGCAACAAGTAACGGTCATCTTCGCGGCGCGAGCGATCACCCGGGCGGTAGTCACTGCCCATAAGGTCGAAGTCCAGAGGCGGCTGGGCTCGCGGATAGTCGCCGTCGTTCATCCCCAGCAGACAGATCACCTTGAAGGGGATTGCCCGCATCGGCATCAGGGTGCAAAAGTTCACGGAGCCGGCGAGGAAGCGTTGCGACAGGCGCCCCTGATCAAGCCCGGCCAGCCAGGCTTCACGTACCACCGTCAGCGGCAGCAAATCTTCAAGGCCGACCATCTCGCAGGTCTCTAGCCAGTCCTCGCACAGCGACTGCAACTGCACCAGCAGATAGTCGTCATGCTCGTTTTCTGCACGGAAAAACACCTGCAGCAACGCATTCAAACGCGCTCCCCAGTCACCTGCAGAAGCTGGGCTGGACAGTTCGCGATAAGCCACCTCCAGCGCATCAATGAGGGCAACCAGCGGGCCAATCAACGCCGCATCCAGCCCACCGATCTCATCGTAGGGCTCAATGCCGTCACAGCTTGCTCCGGCACCTACGGCATACCCCAGCAGCATGCGGCGCAAACCGAAATGCCAGCTGTTCTGTTCCAGCCCGGCAGGCAATTCGAGTGTCGCCCGCTGCTCGGCATTCAAGCCCCAACGCACTCCCGCACCTTCAATCCAGCGATGCAGTGTCGGCAAGTCACTTTCCTGAATCCCGAAACGCGCCCTGAGGGCCGGGACATCAAGCAGATCAAGAATCTCGCTGACCGGGAAGCGGCTGTCGGGAAGCTTGAGCAGATGCTCCAGGGCGATCAGCAGCGGATCGCGGCCACGCTGCCCCTGATCAGCCAAGGTGAAGGGGATGAACCGTGAATCGTCACGGGCGATCTGCCCGAATACGGCACGAATATGCGGAGCATAGGTATCAACATCCGGCACCATCACAATCACATCGCGAGGGCGCAAGGTTGAATCCGCGCTGAAGCGTGCTAGCAACTGATCGTGCAGGATCTCGACTTCTCGCTGCGGGCTATGCGCAATATGAAACCGTATCGAGCGATCCTTGAGTGGGTCGACGCTTGGCCACAGCGCGCGCGTCTCGGTCAGCGGCCGCAACTCGAGGATGTCGTCCTGCAACTGGTTGAGCAGATTCTGCGGTTCGCTATCGCTGAAGAGGTCAATACGCCCTTCGCTGAACGCCGCACGATAACTGTTCGGGTCGTCATAACTGTCGAGCAGATTGATGTAATCCCTGCCCTGCTTACCCCACGCCGCCAACAACGGATGGGCATGCTGGTGCAGTGCATCGGCATCGATCATTGCCGGGGTGCCACTCTTTCGCTGCTGACGCTTGTACTGATGACGCAGAAGGTCTTTGTCCGCGACGATATCAGCCCAGTGGTGTCGGCAAGGGTTGAGTACACACAGCAGCACCTGACTGAAACGAGATAGCCCCGCGAGCGCCTCAAGCGCCTGGGCCGGCAACGAAGAAATACCGAAGACGATAACCCGTGACGGCAAACCGGCAGGGGCTTCCTGCAATTCGTTGATACGCTGAATAAAGCGCTGATGGACACCCGCGCGACTCTGCGCCATGCCTTCAGTACCGACGTCCAGCAACAGCGCTCGCCACAATTCAGCCTGCCAGCAATTAGCCGCAGGCAAGGGCTTCGACTCACCACGTGCGGTGCGTAGCAGGTGGCGCCCTTCTGCCCAATCCTGCAACCAGTCGGCGCGGTACACCTGATACTGATCGAACAGATCAGCCAAGCGCTCTGCGAGTTGATAGCGCTTGCGCAAATCGGCATCGTCGGTCAAAAAACGCTGCAACGGCTCAAAATGCGGCCGATCAATGACCTCAGGTAGTAGACGCATCAAACGCCAGGTCAGCGGCGCCTTGTCGAGTAACGAGGTTTCCGGAATCTCCTCACGCCCCAACACTTTGCGGTACAGCTGCCACATGAAACTGCCAGGCAGTTGCACGTCAATGGCAGCAGCAATACCGCAACCGCCCTGATCATCTTCTTCAGGATCTTCAGCCAGAGCCAACTTCAACCACTGTGCAATGCCGTTGCTTTGCACCAATGCGATCTCATTCTCCAGCGGCAACAGCGGATTGCGGCGCATCCAGCCCACGACCAGGCTTCGCAGTTCATCCAGACGGTTGCCATGAACCACCATAAAGCCGGGCTGTAGATTGGAGGTGTGCGGCATGGGTATCCCTTGGTGCGATGTGAAGAGGCTCGAACCTTAGCATGAGCTGCAGAGACAGGCCTCGCTGGCGATGTTTTCCAGGCCACAAAGACAAAACCCCTACCTGCATGTGCAGATAGGGGTTTCGGAATTTAATCTTGACGATGACCTACTCTCACATGGGGAAACCCCACACTACCATCGGCGATGCATCGTTTCACTGCTGAGTTCGGGATGGGATCAGGTGGTTCCAATGCTCTATGGTCGTCAAGAAATTCTGTGTACCAGACCGTCTTTCGACGCTCCAGCAAATCGGGTATGTGATAGTTGTGAGTCGCAAACTTTCGGTTCGTTTCGTCTTCACAACACCGCAATCTGGTCATTTCGACGCAAATTGCTTGGGTGTTATATGGTCAAGCCTCACGGGCAATTAGTATTGGTTAGCTCAATGCCTCACAGCACTTACACACCCAACCTATCAACGTCGTAGTCTTCGACGGCCCTTCAGGGAGCTCAAGGCTCCAGTGAGATCTCATCTTGAGGCAAGTTTCCCGCTTAGATGCTTTCAGCGGTTATCTCTTCCGAACATAGCTACCCGGCAATGCCACTGGCGTGACAACCGGAACACCAGAGGTTCGTCCACTCCGGTCCTCTCGTACTAGGAGCAGCCCCTCTCAAATCTCAAACGTCCACGGCAGATAGGGACCGAACTGTCTCACGACGTTCTAAACCCAGCTCGCGTACCACTTTAAATGGCGAACAGCCATACCCTTGGGACCGGCTTCAGCCCCAGGATGTGATGAGCCGACATCGAGGTGCCAAACACCGCCGTCGATATGAACTCTTGGGCGGTATCAGCCTGTTATCCCCGGAGTACCTTTTATCCGTTGAGCGATGGCCCTTCCATACAGAACCACCGGATCACTAAGACCTACTTTCGTACCTGCTCGACGTGTCTGTCTCGCAGTCAAGCGCGCTTTTGCCTTTATACTCTACGACCGATTTCCGACCGGTCTGAGCGCACCTTCGTACTCCTCCGTTACTCTTTAGGAGGAGACCGCCCCAGTCAAACTACCCACCATACACTGTCCTCGATCCGGATGACGGACCTGAGTTAGAACCTCAAAGTTGCCAGGGTGGTATTTCAAGGATGGCTCCACGCGAACTGGCGTCCACGCTTCAAAGCCTCCCACCTATCCTACACAAGCAAATTCAAAGTCCAGTGCAAAGCTATAGTAAAGGTTCACGGGGTCTTTCCGTCTAGCCGCGGATACACTGCATCTTCACAGCGATTTCAATTTCACTGAGTCTCGGGTGGAGACAGCGCCGCCATCGTTACGCCATTCGTGCAGGTCGGAACTTACCCGACAAGGAATTTCGCTACCTTAGGACCGTTATAGTTACGGCCGCCGTTTACCGGGGCTTCGATCAAGAGCTTCGCGTTAGCTAACCCCATCAATTAACCTTCCGGCACCGGGCAGGCGTCACACCCTATACGTCCACTTTCGTGTTTGCAGAGTGCTGTGTTTTTAATAAACAGTCGCAGCGGCCTGGTATCTTCGACCGGCATGGGCTTACGGAGCAAGTCCTTCACCCTCACCGGCGCACCTTCTCCCGAAGTTACGGTGCCATTTTGCCTAGTTCCTTCACCCGAGTTCTCTCAAGCGCCTTGGTATTCTCTACCCAACCACCTGTGTCGGTTTGGGGTACGGTTCCTGGTTATCTGAAGCTTAGAAGCTTTTCTTGGAAGCATGGCATCAACCACTTCGCGCTCTAAAGAGCACTCGTCATCAGCTCTCGGCCTTAAGATCCCGGATTTACCTAAGATCTCAGCCTACCACCTTAAACTTGGACAACCAACGCCAAGCTGGCCTAGCCTTCTCCGTCCCTCCATCGCAATAACCAGAAGTACAGGAATATTAACCTGTTTTCCATCGACTACGCTTTTCAGCCTCGCCTTAGGGACCGACTAACCCTGCGTCGATTAACGTTGCGCAGGAAACCTTGGTCTTTCGGCGTGGGAGTTTTTCACTCCCATTGTCGTTACTCATGTCAGCATTCGCACTTCTGATACCTCCAGCAAGCTTCTCAACTCACCTTCACAGGCTTACAGAACGCTCCTCTACCGCGTCACCTAAGTGACACCCGTAGCTTCGGTGCATGGTTTGAGCCCCGTTACATCTTCCGCGCAGGCCGACTCGACTAGTGAGCTATTACGCTTTCTTTAAAGGGTGGCTGCTTCTAAGCCAACCTCCTAGCTGTCTAAGCCTTCCCACATCGTTTCCCACTTAACCATGACTTTGGGACCTTAGCTGACGGTCTGGGTTGTTTCCCTTTTCACGACGGACGTTAGCACCCGCCGTGTGTCTCCCATGCTCGGCACTTGTAGGTATTCGGAGTTTGCATCGGTTTGGTAAGTCGGGATGACCCCCTAGCCGAAACAGTGCTCTACCCCCTACAGTGATACATGAGGCGCTACCTAAATAGCTTTCGAGGAGAACCAGCTATCTCCGAGCTTGATTAGCCTTTCACTCCGATCCACAGGTCATCCGCTAACTTTTCAACGGTAGTCGGTTCGGTCCTCCAGTCAGTGTTACCTAACCTTCAACCTGCCCATGGATAGATCGCCCGGTTTCGGGTCTATACCCAGCGACTAAACGCCCTATTAAGACTCGCTTTCGCTACGCCTCCCCTATTCGGTTAAGCTCGCCACTGAATATAAGTCGCTGACCCATTATACAAAAGGTACGCAGTCACCTAACAAAGTAGGCTCCCACTGCTTGTACGCATACGGTTTCAGGATCTATTTCACTCCCCTCTCCGGGGTTCTTTTCGCCTTTCCCTCACGGTACTAGTTCACTATCGGTCAGTCAGTAGTATTTAGCCTTGGAGGATGGTCCCCCCATATTCAGACAAAGTTTCTCGTGCTCCGTCCTACTCGATTTCATTGATAAGAGATTTTCGCGTACAGGGCTATCACCCACTATGGCCGCACTTTCCAGAGCGTTCCGCTAATCTCAAATCAACTTAAGGGCTAGTCCCCGTTCGCTCGCCACTACTAAGGGAATCTCGGTTGATTTCTTTTCCTCAGGGTACTTAGATGTTTCAGTTCCCCTGGTTCGCCTCTTGCACCTATGTATTCAGTACAAGATACCTAGGTTATCCTAGGTGGGTTCCCCCATTCAGAGATCTCCGGATCAAAGTCTGTTTGCCGACTCCCCGAAGCTTATCGCAGGCTACCACGTCTTTCATCGCCTCTGACTGCCAAGGCATCCACCGTATGCGCTTCTTCACTTGACCATATAACCCCAAGCAATCTGGTTATACTGTGAAGACGACATTCGCCGAAAATTCGCAATACTCTTAAGACTTAAGAGACACTCACAAATTTTACCTTAGCCTGAATAAACACCAGTGAAAGTGCTATTCAGTCTATTTCTATCACATACCCAAATTTTTAAAGAACGATTCTGAAAAAGTTCAGAAATCAACATTCACCATCAGCACGATGGAATGCTCATTTCTAAGCTTTGACACGGTTAAGCAAGAGGGGTGGTGGAGCCAAGCGGGATCGAACCGCTGACCTCCTGCGTGCAAGGCAGGCGCTCTCCCAGCTGAGCTATGGCCCCAGCAATTGGTGGGTCTGGGCAGATTCGAACTGCCGACCTCACCCTTATCAGGGGTGCGCTCTAACCAACTGAGCTACAGACCCAATCGAGGGTTACTACATGCCGACCTCACCCTGCTCTTTATTAAAAAGCATGGGGTGCGCTCAAACCATCTGAGCTACAGGCCACCATCAAGGTTGCTAACCTAATCGTCTTCTTCAATGAATCAAGC
The DNA here is from genome assembly GCF_056279025.1 of Pseudomonas sp. TE3910. Taxonomy (NCBI): domain Bacteria; kingdom Pseudomonadati; phylum Pseudomonadota; class Gammaproteobacteria; order Pseudomonadales; family Pseudomonadaceae; genus Pseudomonas; species Pseudomonas sp. TE3910. The sequence continues at coordinate 4,055,711 of NZ_JBWBQN010000001.1, read as the reverse complement.
AATTCGTGTGGGAGCTTATGAAGCAGCTGATGTCGTCGATTAAGGAGGTGATCCAGCCGCAGGTTCCCCTACGGCTACCTTGTTACGACTTCACCCCAGTCATGAATCACACCGTGGTAACCGTCCCCCCGAAGGTTAGACTAGCTACTTCTGGTGCAACCCACTCCCATGGTGTGACGGGCGGTGTGTACAAGGCCCGGGAACGTATTCACCGCGACATTCTGATTCGCGATTACTAGCGATTCCGACTTCACGCAGTCGAGTTGCAGACTGCGATCCGGACTACGATCGGTTTTGTGAGATTAGCTCCACCTCGCGGCTTGGCAACCCTCTGTACCGACCATTGTAGCACGTGTGTAGCCCAGGCCGTAAGGGCCATGATGACTTGACGTCATCCCCACCTTCCTCCGGTTTGTCACCGGCAGTCTCCTTAGAGTGCCCACCATAACGTGCTGGTAACTAAGGACAAGGGTTGCGCTCGTTACGGGACTTAACCCAACATCTCACGACACGAGCTGACGACAGCCATGCAGCACCTGTCTCAATGTTCCCGAAGGCACCAATCCATCTCTGGAAAGTTCATTGGATGTCAAGGCCTGGTAAGGTTCTTCGCGTTGCTTCGAATTAAACCACATGCTCCACCGCTTGTGCGGGCCCCCGTCAATTCATTTGAGTTTTAACCTTGCGGCCGTACTCCCCAGGCGGTCAACTTAATGCGTTAGCTGCGCCACTAAAATCTCAAGGATTCCAACGGCTAGTTGACATCGTTTACGGCGTGGACTACCAGGGTATCTAATCCTGTTTGCTCCCCACGCTTTCGCACCTCAGTGTCAGTATGAGCCCAGGTGGTCGCCTTCGCCACTGGTGTTCCTTCCTATATCTACGCATTTCACCGCTACACAGGAAATTCCACCACCCTCTGCCCTACTCTAGCTCGCCAGTTTTGGATGCAGTTCCCAGGTTGAGCCCGGGGATTTCACATCCAACTTAACGAACCACCTACGCGCGCTTTACGCCCAGTAATTCCGATTAACGCTTGCACCCTCTGTATTACCGCGGCTGCTGGCACAGAGTTAGCCGGTGCTTATTCTGTCGGTAACGTCAAAACAGCAAGATATTAGCTTACTGCCCTTCCTCCCAACTTAAAGTGCTTTACAATCCGAAGACCTTCTTCACACACGCGGCATGGCTGGATCAGGCTTTCGCCCCATTGTCCAATATTCCCCACTGCTGCCTCCCGTAGGAGTCTGGACCGTGTCTCAGTTCCAGTGTGACTGATCATCCTCTCAGACCAGTTACGGATCGTCGCCTTGGTGAGCCATTACCTCACCAACTAGCTAATCCGACCTAGGCTCATCTGATAGCGCAAGGCCCGAAGGTCCCCTGCTTTCTCCCGTAGGACGTATGCGGTATTAGCGTTCCTTTCGAAACGTTGTCCCCCACTATCAGGCAGATTCCTAGGTATTACTCACCCGTCCGCCGCTGAATCAAGGAGCAAGCTCCCGTCATCCGCTCGACTTGCATGTGTTAGGCCTGCCGCCAGCGTTCAATCTGAGCCATGATCAAACTCTTCAGTTCAATACTGCTTGGGTTTTGAGAAAACCCTAAACTTGGCTCAGCAATCTCAAATGACTATTTCGATTTCTCGTGTAGTCACTTGTGATGCTGATAATCTTTTTGACTACCAGTCTGATTTCACAAGCACCCACACGAATTGCTTGATTCGATTGTTAAAGAGCGGTTGGCTAAGAGCTTTTCGTCTCAACCGAGGCGCGCATTCTACGCTTTCCTCTGTCTCTGTCAAGCGTTTATTTTGAAGTTTTTCAGAATTTTCCGTTCAACTTCAACCACTTGACTCGCTTCGATCTCTCGTTAGCGGGAGGCGAATTCTACAGCGTTTCAACTCGCTGTCAACCACCTTTTTCACCGCTGCCGATCTATTCGACCGAAGCACTTCCAGCACCCTCGTTAAACATCTAACTCATTGATTACCAAGGAGTTTTCCGTTTCGACTGCGCCGGAAGTGGGGCGAATTATAGAGATATAAAGCAGCACGTCAAGGACTATCTGTAACGTTTCTATGCATCACGCCCAAATAGGCCAAAACAAGAGAGGGGAGGCCTTACGGCCTCCCCTCTCTTTCTAGCCGCACTTACAGGCTTGGGAATGCGAACTGCGAAGCCTCATGGCTGGCGCGTTGTGGCCAGCGCTGAGTGATTGCCTTGCGGCGGGTGTAGAAACGCACCCCATCCGGGCCATATGCATGCAGGTCACCGAACAGCGAACGCTTCCAGCCACCAAAGCTGTGGTAAGCCACCGGTACCGGCAGCGGCACGTTGACACCGACCATACCCACTTCGATTTCGTCGCAGAACAAGCGAGCGGCCTCACCGTCGCGGGTGAAGATACATGTGCCATTGCCGTACTCGTGCTCGTTGATGAGCTGCATTGCTTCCTCCAGGCTGTTAACCCGTACGACGCACAACACAGGACCGAAGATCTCTTCTTTATAAATGCGCATCTCTGGCGTCACGCGGTCGAACAGGCAGCCACCCAAGAAGAAGCCTTCCTCATGACCGGCGACACTCAGGCCGCGACCATCAACAACCAGTTCGGCACCGGCCTTGAGACCGTCTTCCACATAGCCTGCCACCTTGTCGCGGTGCTGCCCGGTAACCAACGGCCCCATGTCCAGACCACAGGAAGTGCCTGCACCGATTTTCAGTGCCTTGATCTGTGGCACCAGCTTGGCCACCAATGCATCAGCGACCTGGTCACCGACACAGACGGCAACCGAGATCGCCATGCAACGCTCGCCACAGGAACCGTAAGCGGCCCCCATCAGTGCACTGACTGCGTTATCCAGGTCGGCATCCGGCATCAGCACTGCGTGGTTCTTCGCACCACCCAGTGCTTGGACGCGCTTGCCACGGGCAGCGCCTTCTTTATAGATGTACTCCGCGATTGGCGTCGAACCTACAAAGCTCAGGGCTTTGACTTCAGGCGCTTCAATCAGGGCATCCACGGCAACCTTGTCGCCGTGCACCACGTTGAGCACACCGTCAGGCAGGCCAGCCTCTTGCAACAGTTGAGCAATCAGCAACGTCGAGCTTGGGTCACGCTCAGACGGTTTGAGGATGAAGCAGTTGCCACAAACGATGGCCAGTGGGTACATCCACAGTGGAACCATCGCCGGGAAGTTGAACGGAGTGATGCCGGCAACCACACCCAGCGGCTGAAAGTCGGACCAGGCGTCAATGTTCGGGCCGACATTGCGGCTGTACTCACCCTTCAGTACTTCGGGTGCGGCACAGGCAAACTCAACGTTCTCGATACCCCGCTTCAGTTCACCAGCGGCGTCTTCCAGGGTCTTGCCGTGCTCTTCGCTGATCAACTGGGAGATACGCGCTTCGTTCTTTTCCAGCAGTTGCTTGAAGCGGAACATTATCTGAGCGCGTTTGGCCGCGGGTGTATTGCGCCAGGCCGGAAACGCTGCCTTGGCGGCATCGATAGCCTGTTGGACCGTTTCCTTGCTGGCCAACGCTACCTTGTGGATAACCTGGCCAGTGGACGGGTTAAAGACCTCGGCGGTACGTTCGCCGCCAGACACCAGGTCGCCGTTGATCAAATGTTGAACAATGCTCATGCAGAACTCCAGAGAGGGTGCTAGTCCAGGCGCGGGGCTGCCCGCGCCTGCTACTTATATATAGAAGGGCTCAGTCGACCTGGTTCAGCGCTTCGCCGACTGCATCGAACAGACGGTCCAGCTCCTGCGGCTTAGCGTTGAAGGTTGGTCCGAACTGCAGGGTGTCACCGCCGAAGCGGACGTAAAAACCGGCTTTCCACAGTTTCATCGCTGCTTCATAAGGGCGAACGATGGCATCGCCGTCACGCGCAGCAATCTGGATCGCACCCGCCAAGCCGTAGTTACGAATATCAACGATGTTCTTCGCACCCTTCACGCCGTGCAGCACGCTCTCGAAGTGCGGCGCCAGCTCAGCGGCAGCCTGAACCAGGCCTTCTTTCTGCAACAGGTCCAAGGCCGCAATACCTGCCGCGCAGGCAACTGGGTGCGCCGAGTAGGTATAGCCATGGGGGAACTCCACTGCATACTCGGGAGTCGGCTGGTTCATGAAGGTCTGGTAGATCTCAGTACTGGCAATCACGGCCCCCATCGGAATGGCACCGTTGGTGACCTGCTTGGCGATACACATCAGGTCTGGCGTAACACCAAAGGCCTCAGCGCCAAAGTTCGCCCCCATGCGACCAAAACCGGTAATCACTTCATCGAAGATCAGCAGAATGTTGTGCTGGTCACAGATCTCGCGCAAACGCTTCAGATAGCCCTTCGGTGGCGGCAATACGCCTGCAGACCCTGCCAGCGGCTCAACGATCAGCGCAGCAATGTTCGAGGCGTCATGCAGCTCGATCAGCTTGAGCATCTCATCAGCCAGGGCGATACCGCCTTCCTCAGGCATACCCTTGGTAAAGGCGTTGCTGGCCAGCACGGTGTGAGGCAGGTGATCGACGTCCAGCAACTGGCCGAACATCTTGCGGTTGCCATTCACCCCGCCGAGGCTGGTGCCGGCAATGTTCACGCCGTGATAGCCACGGGCACGACCGATCAGCTTGGTCTTGGTCGCCTGACCTTTCAGGCGCCAGTAGGCACGCACCATCTTCACGGCGGTGTCGGCGCACTCAGAGCCCGAGTTGGTATAAAAAACGTGGTTCAGATTGCCCGGGGTCAGGTCGGTGATCTTCTCGGCCAGTTGGAACGACAGCGGATGACCAAACTGGAAGGCTGGCGAATAGTCGAGGACACCCAACTGACGCGACACGGCTTCCTGGATTTCCTTGCGGGTATGGCCCGCACCACAGGTCCACAAGCCCGACAGTGCGTCGTAGATCTTGCGGCCCTTGTCATCGGTCAGATAACTGCCTTCAGCGGCGACGATCAGGCGCGGATCACGCTGGAAGTTACGGTTGGCGGTATACGGCATCCAGTGCGCATCCAGCTTGAGCTGGCTGGCCAGACCGTTTGGTGCGTGTTCAGGCATGTTCATCGGACAAACCTCGCAAGGCGATTGGGTGATATGTGTTGTTGCAGCTAAGTTGTCACGGCTATAAAGTCTGAAAAAGCCTACTTTTCTAATCTTTAGATAACCGAGCACTAAACTATGAGCCGTCGCCCGGAGCCCCTTGCCCAGGTCAGTGATTTTGATATTCGCTTGCTGAAGATCTACCGCAGCGTGGTGGAGTGCGGCGGCTTTTCGGCTGCCGAGAACGTACTGGGCATTGGTCGATCAGCAATCAGCCAGCAGATGAGCGACCTGGAGCAGCGCCTTGGCCTGCGCTTGTGCCAACGGGGCCGTGCCGGTTTCTCGCTGACCGAGGAAGGCCGCGAGGTCTATCAATCTGCGCTGCAGTTGCTCAGCGCTCTTGAAAGTTTTCGCACCGAAGTCAACGGCCTGCACCAGCACCTGCGAGGCGAGTTGAACATCGGCCTGACCGACAACCTGGTCACCCTTCCACACATGCGGATCACCCATGCTCTGGCACAACTCAAGGATCGTGGCCCCGACGTGCGTATCCAGATTCGCATGATTGCACCCAGTCAGGTCGAGCAAGGTGTGCTCGACGGCAGCCTGCATGTTGGCGTGGTACCACAAACCAGCCCGCTGTCCGGGCTGGAGTACGAGCCACTGTACAGCGAGCGCTCACTGCTCTACTGCGCCGTGGGGCATCCATTGTTCTATGTCGACGATCGCCAGCTCGACGATGAACGCCTGAACACCCAGGATGCCATTGCACCGACGTTTCGCTTGCCCGCCGACATTCAGGCTCACTATCAGGCGCTCAACTGCACCGCCAGTGCCTCGGACCGCGAGGGCATGGCCTTTCTGATCCTGACCGGGCGCTACATCGGTTATCTGCCAGACCATTACGCCAGTTCCTGGGTGCAACAGGGACGCTTGCGAGCCCTCAAAGCCAGCGAACGCTTTTATGATTTGGGGTTGTCCTGGGTAACCCGTAAAGGCCGCCGACCACACCTGGTATTGGAGAGCTTTCTGGAAAGCCTTGCCGCAACCCGCTAAGAGGCTGGCACAGCAGTACCAAACACCCAAAAAAACACGAAGATTGCGTTTTTTAGCGGGTAGATGCTTGCCTGATAGCTGTGACTGGGTTATCTGTTGCTCAGCATTTACTTCGTATTTTCCGGAAACGCCCCATGACCCTGGAAGTCCCTGCGCATCGCCTGACAGCCTCCGGCAAACCTGCTGGTCGCATACGCCAAAAGAACGAGCAAGCTATTCTCAAGGCCGCCGAAGACGAGTTCGCCCGCCATGGCTTCAAAGGCACCAGCATGAACACGATTGCGCAGAACGCCGGGCTGCCCAAGGCCAACCTGCACTACTACTTCACCAACAAGCTGGGGCTTTACGTTGCGGTGCTGAGCAACATCCTCGAACTATGGGACAGCACCTTCAACACCCTGAACAGCGATGACGATCCCGCTGTTGCGCTGAGCAACTATATTCGCACCAAGATCGAGTTTTCGCGGCGCAATCCACAAGCCTCACGTATCTTCGCCATGGAGATCATCAGTGGCGGCCAGTGCCTGAGCGAGTACTTCAACCAGGACTATCGCACCTGGTTCCAGGGGCGGGCAGCGGTCTTCCAGAGCTGGATCGACGCTGGCAAGATGGACCCCGTCGATCCAGTACATTTGATCTTCCTGTTATGGGGCAGTACCCAGCACTACGCAGACTTCGCGACCCAGATCTGCCAGGTCACCGGCCGTAGCCGCCTGACCAAGCAGGACATGGAAGAAGCCAGCAACAACCTTATCCACATCATCCTCAAAGGCTGTGGCCTGACACCTCCCAATTGAACATCGTTTATGCCTTCAACTCTGTTGGACACCTGCGAGTTTCGCGAAGAAATCCGTAAAAGCCGCTTCATTACCCTCGCAGGCCCGATCAGCAGCCCAACTGAAGCTCAACAATTCATTGAGCGACACAGTGATCTGGCTGCAACCCATAACTGCTGGGCCTGGAAAATCGGTCAGCAGTACCGTAGCAGCGACGATGGCGAGCCTGGTGGTACCGCAGGCCGGCCAATTCTCGCCGCCATTGAAGCCCAGGACTGCGACCAGGTCGTTGTGCTGGTGATCCGCTGGTACGGCGGTATTCAATTAGGTACTGGAGGCTTGGCACGGGCTTACGGTGGTGGCGCCAACAAGTGCCTGCAGCAGGCCGATAAAAGACGCCTGGTCAGCCGAGTCGGCCTGCGCTGCAGTTGCACGTTCAGCGAACTGGCACTGCTCAAACTACGCGTCGCAGAAGTCGACGGCCTGGTGCTGGATGAGCAATTCACCGCCAATGGCGTCGACGTGCAGATTGCCCTTGGCGAAGCGCACATCGAGCCTCTCCAGCGCCAATTGGCGGACCTCAGCCGCGGCCGGATCCTGTTGGAACGTACCTGACAGTTGCCCACATCCACTGTGGGCCTGGCTGTGGATAAGCTCTGTGCATTCCTCTACAGCCCTTTTAAAACGTGGCCTGCAAGCAAACGATCATATTTTGATCAATATTTGATGACAGCGCTTCAATTGCCAGTAAATCAGACGCTTAGGTTGATTTATAGCCAATCGAAGACTGCCCACTGACGCTTATACCTCTGTTTTCGCCTTGCACACAGATACTGTGGAGCAACCTGTGGATAAACCGTGTACGCCTTAGCCAAGCGCTTGAACGGTCACGCCTGTGGCAAGCTGGTTGTTTTTTGAACAATCCTGACACTCAGTGCAACGTCATGACGAAGGCGCCCCGCCGCGTCATCGCGACCGAACTGCACCTTGGCTGAAGGCTGGAGTATGCTTCAAGGTCACCCCCAAATGAGCCTCGGCACATGCATTGGTAAATGCCCTCAACCCTGCAGTGTGAGCGGCAATGCCGTGCGCCTCCTTGAAAGGAACCCTACGCATGAGCACCCAGAAAAACGCATTGATCATTGGCGCGTCACGCGGCCTGGGCCTTGGCCTGGTGCAGCGTCTGAACGAAGAAGGCTGGAACGTCGTAGCCACCGTCCGCGACCCGCAAAAAGCCGCTGCGCTGAACGCAGTGTCGAATGTTCAGGTCGAGACACTGGAGATGAACAGCAGCGCCCAACTTGACGCGCTTCAACAGCGCCTCAAGGGGCAGACCTTCGACCTGTTGTTCATCAACGCCGGCGTCAAGGGCCCGGACAACCAGAACGCTGAGCACGCGAACCTCGATGAGGTCGGTCAACTGTTCATGACAAACGCTGTAGCGCCCATTCGTGTCGCCCAGCGCTTTGCCCATCAGGTAAAGACAGACGGGGGCGTGATCGCCTTCATGAGCTCAATCCTAGGCAGTATCAGCATTCCCGATGCGCCAGAACTGGCCTTGTACAAAGCCAGCAAGGCCGCGCTGAACTCAATGATCAACAGTTTCTACGGCCCCCTGGAAATCCCCGGCCTGACCGTATTGGCCATGCACCCGGGTTGGGTCAAGACCGACATGGGCGGTGAAGGTGCCGAAATTGATGTCGCCACCAGCACCCGTGGCATGGTTGAACAGGTCAAGGCAAACAGCGGCCGGGGTGGCCTGTATTTCATCAACTACAAAGGCGAGCCCCTGATCTGGTGAATTGAATCACCACCGCTGAAACAGTAGACTCCAGGTCTCGCCTCCATGGCGGACCTGGATCAGCAGACAGGGCAACACTGAGCTGGCTAACCTGAACCCACTTTCAGAGGAGCCGGCACCATGCCTGCGACCCGTATCTGGTTGAAAAACCCCCTCGCCATCTTCACCGCCAACACCCTTGACGCCCGCGGCGGCCTGGTGATCGAAAATGGCCGTATCCACGAAGTTCTTGGCTTGGGACAATCTCCCGCCGCCCCCTGCGATCAGATCTTCGATGCCCGCGAGCACGTGCTGCTGCCCGGGCTGATCAACACCCATCATCACTTCTACCAGACCCTCACCCGCGCATGGGCGCCGGTGGTCAACCAGCCACTGTTCCCCTGGCTCAAGACGCTCTACCCGGTCTGGGCTCGTCTGACCCCCGAGCGGCTTAAAGTGGCCACCCAGGTTGCACTGGCTGAACTGTTATTGTCGGGCTGCACAACGGCAGCCGATCACCACTACCTGTTTCCCGAAGGCCTGGAAGAGGCCATCGATGTGCAAGTCGAAAGTGTGCGGGAACTGGGTATGCGTGCCATGCTCACACGCGGCTCGATGAGCCTGGGCGAGGCCGATGGGGGGCTTCCGCCGCAGCAAACTGTGCAACAGGGCGAAGTGATCCTGGCGGACAGCCAGCGACTTATCCACAACTACCATGAGCGTGGCGACGGCGCGCAGATCCAGATTGCCCTGGCCCCTTGCTCGCCCTTCTCGGTCACCCGCGAAATCATGCAGGCCAGCGCCAGCCTGGCGGAAGATCTGGATGTACGCCTGCATACACACCTGGCAGAAACCCTGGACGAAGAAGACTTCTGCCTGCAACGCTTCGGCCTGCGCACCGTCGACTACCTGGACAGTGTCGGCTGGCTTGGGCCACGCACCTGGCTGGCCCACGGCATTCATTTCAACCCCGATGAAATCGCCCGCCTCGGCAAAGCCGGCACGGGCATCTGCCATTGCCCGAGTTCCAACATGCGCCTGGCATCGGGTATCTGCCCGACCATGGACCTTAGCAATGCCGGTGCGCCGGTCGGGCTGGGTGTGGATGGCTCTGCGTCCAACGATGCCTCCAACATGATGCTGGAAACTCGCCAGGCCCTGTACCTGCAACGCCTGCGCTATGGTGCGCAAGCCATTACGCCGGAACGGGTACTGGGCTGGGCAACCCGAGGCTCTGCACAATTGCTCGGGCGCAACGACATCGGCGAACTGGCGCCGGGTAAACAGGCCGACCTGGCCCTGTTCAAACTCGACGAACTGCGCTTCTCCGGCAGCCACGATCCACTCTCAGCTCTGCTGCTGTGCGGCGCAGACCGCGCTGATCGAGTGATGGTCGGTGGCCGCTGGCGTGTCATCGATGGGCACATCGATGGCCTGGACCTCAAAGCACTCATCGCCAACCATCGCCAGGCTGCAGCGGCGTTGATGGCAGGCTAAGCAACTGAAGCCAATGCACGCTCTCATCGATGGCATATACAGTGCCATCGATGGGATTACTGTCGTGATCACTCATCCTAGCAGTGTGCAGGCACGCTAGAATGACGGCATCTGTACCTGAAGAGAAACGATTATGTACGACTGGCTTAACGCGCTGCCCAAAGCAGAATTGCACCTGCACCTGGAGGGATCGCTGGAGCCCGAGTTGCTGTTCGCCCTGGCCGAACGCAACAAGATTGCCCTGCCCTGGAACGATGTCGAAGCCCTGCGCGCGGCCTACGCGTTCAACAACCTGCAGGAGTTTCTCGACCTCTATTACCAAGGCGCCGATGTACTGCGCACCGAGCAGGACTTCTACGACCTGACCTGGGCCTACCTGCAACGCTGCAAGGCACAGAACGTGATTCACACCGAGCCGTTCTTCGACCCTCAGACCCACACCGACCGCGGCATTCCTTTTGAAGTAGTGCTCAGCGGCATTGACCGCGCACTGGAAGATGGCCGCAAGCAATTGGGTATCAGCAGCGGCCTGATCCTCAGTTTCCTGCGTCACCTGAGCGAGGAAGAAGCCCAGAAAACGCTCGATCAGGCGCTGCCCTTTCGCGATGCATTCATTGCCGTTGGCCTGGACAGCTCGGAGCTCGGCCACCCACCCAGCAAGTTCCAGCGGGTATTCGACCGTGCCCGCAGCGAGGGCTTCCTGACCGTAGCCCACGCTGGCGAAGAAGGCCCACCGGAATACATTTGGGAGGCACTGGATTTGCTGAAAATCCAGCGTATCGACCACGGGGTTCGGGCCATCGAGGACGAGCGATTGATGCAACGCATCATCGATGAGCAAATTCCACTGACCGTCTGCCCACTGTCCAACACCAAACTCTGCGTGTTCGACCATATGAGCCATCACAACATTCTCGACATGCTCGAGCGCGGCGTGAAGGTCACGGTCAACTCCGACGACCCGGCCTACTTCGGTGGCTACGTCACGGAAAACTTCCATGCCCTGTACACCCACCTGGGCATGACCCAAGACCAGGCCCGTCGCCTGGCGCAGAACAGCCTGGATGCACGTCTGATCAAGGCCTGAGCCCAGATGGGGTAGTGGCTGTCCAGCCACTACCCCAAACTAGCGCGCGACACTAACAGATAACGGCCTTCAGCCAGCCACCTTGGCCACGACGGGTTGAGCCATCTGACGAATCTTGTGCATACCGGCTGAGGTGATATGCAAGGCGCGTGAATCATCGTTCACGCGAACCCAACCAGACTGGATAAACAATTTTAATACGCTGCTTCCCAACGCCCCGCCCAGATGCGGACGCCGCTCACTCCACTCACTGCAACAATTGCACGGAACGCCTATCTTGCGCTGTCGTTGAGCCAACGCCTCGATGTAAATGCCCAGACGGGCAAACTCCACACGCCCCTCCTGAGTCACTTCAAGCTGCTGCTCGACCAACTCCAACCAACCGCAGTCAAGTAACCGCTGATAGAGGTCGGCCGCCAACTCGCCTCCCAGGTGATCGCCACACAAACGTGCCCGACGCATCGACAAGGGAATGCTGGGGTTGCCTTTCTCGGCCGCGCTGCCTTTCACCTCAAGCCCGAGAACCTGAACACTGGCCAGCGCCTCAACGGCCGCCCCAACCTCGGGCGTTGCGAGCTTGAAGTAACGTTTACGTCCGCGCGCCTCCAGCTTCAACAGGCCACTGGCCGACAACCTGGCCAAATGCGCGCACGCCGAGGAGGGCGTCAGCCCGGCCATCACGGCCAGTTCCTCCGAAGGCCGAGCCATCCCATCAATCAACGCCCAGAGCATGGCGCTACGTTTTGGGTCAGCCAGCAAGGTTGCAACTTTGCTTATACTCGAAACAGATTTCATCTCTTCACTCCCCGAGAAAAAGTCACTCTTTGCCAATTGATCAGGACACTATCAACAGCGATGCTCCGCTCCCGTGAGCGCAGAGAGCCGACTGTTTCGCAGACAACTACTAGATCGATGAAATCAAATGATGGGAGGCCCGCAGTTCGTTCCCTGCCATGGAAGCATCTCACGCTGTTAAACGATGACAACGCCAGTATAAGCCTGCGCATGGAAACAAAAATCACTTAAACCCGAGGCTACGCCGACAATACTCTGTGCTTCCCTCAACCTTGAACAAAAATTAATGCCGGTTGATATAAGCGGCCTTTTCAACCCTCTATCCTTCACGCCACGAAAACCATGTCTCGTAGCGTTTTATTTAATAATTATGTTCTTTCACTGACGTAACAAAGCCTACGCAGCAAGTACATTAAACCCGCAGATAAATAGTCTGTAATTGTAAGATGGGCGGAGTGACGTTCTATACGAAACTAACACTCGTGCCTCCGGTAATTGCCGGCAACACTCATTGCATGAGCCCTGTGACAACGGCAATGGCATACAGAGCGGCGTTGCGCTCATGCCTTGCGGGAAAGAGGCCAGGTCAAAGGCATGCATGTGCTGGACGGTTTCCGAGCTACAGGCATGACCGCCAGTCAGCCTGATGACCCAGGTCATGTCGCCCCCTGTGCACCAACGCTAAACTGACTTCACCTGTTACTTGCCAAGTGGAGTCGGTGCGATGAACATCGTTGTCAAAGCAGTCGCTACAAAACCCGGAAGCCCATGGCAAGTGCAACTCGACCAGCACGTGGTGAGCTTTCGCAGCGAAGCCGAAGCACGCGCCTTCGTCACCACGCTGCAAGCCCGCCTACAGGCACCGCATCCACTCAAGCGGGTCGGCTGAGCATCAGCCAGCGTGTGACCTGAGAGAACACAACGGCCATCACGCCGCACAGGCTGATCACCAGTGCCATCGGTATGGCGCTGCCATCATCCAGTACGCTGACCAACGCCGCAGCACCTGCTGCCACACTGAACTGCAGGCACCCCAGTAATGCCGAAGCACTCCCAGCCCGCGCGCCCTGACCATTCATGGCACAGGCCGAGGCATTCGGCACAATCGCGCCCAGGCTGGCAATGCCTATGAACAACGGTATCAACAACGGCCACAAGGCGGCCGGATGCAGGGCGCTGAGCGCCAGTAGAACCAGCCCGGCCGTCACGTATACCCATACCGCCCGCGACAACAGCGCAGCTGGGCCGCGCCTGGCCAACAACCGCGCATTCACTTGCGCCATCAAGATGAACCCGGCGGCATTGGTGCCGAACAACCAGCCGTAGTGCTCGGCAGGCACACCGTACAGTTTGATGAACACGAACGGTGAACCTGCGATGTAGGCAAACATGCCCGCGATGGCGACACCGCCGGTCAGGGCATGCCCAAGAAAGACACGGTCGTTGAGCAAGCGCCCATACTGGCGCAACGCACCAGACAAGGGCTGACGCGGCTGATGCGCAGGCAAGCTCTCCGGCAAACCGAGTAACACCGCCAAGGTGCATAAGGCACTGAACACCGTCAGCACCAGGAAAATCGACTGCCAGCCGTGCAAACTGACCAGAACCCCACCGAACATCGGCGCCAGAATCGGCGCAAGGCCCATGACCAGCATCAACTGGGAAAAGACCTTGGCCGAGCCAACGGCATCGCACGTATCACTGACAATCGCTCGCGATAAGACCATCCCGGCACAACCGCCCAACGCCTGAACAAAACGCGCCACAATCAGCGCCTCCAGTGTCGGTGCGAACGCACAGGCCAGCGAGGCAACGGTAAACAGCACAAGGCCGATCAACAGCGGAATACGACGCCCGAAACGATCGGCCACCGGCCCGTAGGCCAACTGCCCCAGGGACAGGCCAAGAAAGTAGGCGGCCAACGTCGCCTGAATGTGCTTCTCGTCGGTGGCGAACGCCTGCGCCATGGCTGGAAAGCCCGGCAAATAGAAATCAATTGCCAAGGGGCCGAAGGCACTCAAGGCGCCAAGAATCAAAACGGTTCGCAGGTTCATCGGAAATCCGTAGCAGGCTAAGCAAGTTCGTTAGTCTAACCGTACGGGATCCATTACAGATGAGCTGTTGGCCATTGCTGTAAAAAAAAGAGCGAACCTGCGTCCGCCCTTTCAGGTCATCAGGCCACCTCGGCCTGGTAACCTTCTTCATGGATCAGTTCGATAATTTTCGAAGGTGTCAGGGTGCTTTGCACACGCACCTGTTTCTTCCCCAGATCGACTTCAACCACCGCCGTCGGATCCTGGTTTTGCACCGCGTGGGTAACCGCTTTGACGCAGTGGCCGCAGGTCATGCCTTGGACATTGAATACATGCATCGGGAGTGCCTCCGTTCAGGTTTTGATGCAGTCTCAAGCTTGCCACCGTGGCAAGGTCAAGTTCCTCGATCTGCTGCCGGGCTGGAAATCGGCGCCCGCCTCGGCCAAGCTGCGCTCCTGACGATTCATGATTCAGGAGATTCAACTCATGCGCAGGGCAGCATTGGGCCTTTTCGGCCTGCTGGGTATGTTCGGCCTCGCCCCCCAGGCCAGTGCCGAAGGCCCCTCGGACTATAGCGTGCTGATCATTTCCCGGGAACGCCTGGAAGTGGCGACGACCTGCGAGATAGGTCTGTACCTCAACGATCAGCTGGCGGGCCGACTGTTCCAGGAACAATCGACTTCGTTCAACCTGCCAGCAGGCCCGGTAGCAGTGCGCATGCGCTTGTTGCCAGGGCAAGCCCCCGGCTGCCTGCCGGGTATCGAGAATCAACGCAGCACCCAATTGAACCTGCAGGCCGGGCAGATCAATAAGTACCGAATAGCGGTGGATCAAAATGGCCTCTACCTGAAAAAGGCAAGCCTGGGCTATTGACCTTCCCCGCGTGGGAAGGTTGAAGCTGGAGGCACGCCCAAGGAGGAACGCCCCCATGCCCGAATCTACCACCTTCGACCTGCCAATCGCCGGCATGACCTGCGCCAGCTGCGCAGGTCGCGTCGAGCGAGCATTGCGCAAGGTCGCTGGCACCGAACAGGTCAGTGTCAACCTTGCCACTGAGCAGGCACGCGTCACCGCACCGCTGCAGAGCCTGCCGGCATTGCTTGAAGCCGTCACGGATGCCGGCTACAGCGTGCCCACTCAAAGCCTTGAGCTGCAGATCAGCGGGATGACCTGCGCGTCCTGCGTCGGTCGGGTCGAACGCGCACTGGCCAAAGTGCCCGGGGTTCACCGCGTTAGCGTCAACCTGGCCAACGAGCGCGCGCATGTCGAGGTTCTCGGCACGATTGATACCGCGCTGTTGACTGGCGCAGTCGAACGCGCCGGTTACACTGCCACCCTGCCGCTCACCGGCAAGGCCGACCAGGACGTCGTCGAGCGCCGCTTGCACAAGGAGCGTTGGGCGGTGGGCCTGGCGATTGCCTTGGCCCTGCCGCTGGTACTGCCAATGCTGCTGCAGCCCTTCGGTATTCACTGGATGCTGCCGGCCTGGCTGCAGTTCGCCCTGGCCACGCCGGTTCAGTTCATCCTGGGTGCACGCTTCTATGTCGCCGCCTGGAAGGCCGTGCGGGCCGGGGCAGGCAATATGGACCTGCTGGTCGCGCTGGGTACCAGCGCCGGTTACGGCCTGAGCCTCTATGAGTGGGCGCGCACCAGCTCCGGCAGCATGTCCCACCTGTACTTTGAAGCCTCAGCGGTGGTGATCGCTTTGGTACTGCTCGGCAAGTACCTGGAGAGCCGCGCCAAACGCCAGACGGCCAGTGCCATCCGCGCCCTGGAGGCACTGCGCCCTGAACGTGCGTTGCAGGTGATCGATGGCCAGGAGCGGGATGTGCCGATCAGCGCCTTGCGCTTGAATGACCTGGTAATGGTCAAGCCGGGCGAACGCTTCCCGGTGGATGGCGAGGTGATCGAAGGGCAAAGTCATGCCGATGAAGCCTTGATCAGTGGCGAGAGCCTGCCCGTGCCCAAGCAACCTGGCGACCGTGTAACCGGCGGCGCGATCAACGGCGAAGGCCGCTTGCTGGTGCGTACCCTGGCGCTGGGCACCGAAACCGTGTTGGCACGCATCATCCGCTTGGTCGAAGACGCTCAGGCGGCCAAGGCGCCGATCCAGAAACTGGTCGACCGCGTCAGCCAGGTGTTCGTGCCCGTGGTGCTCCTGCTGGCCCTGGCGACCCTCACGGGTTGGTGGATGGTCGGCGCCCCCATGGAAACTGCACTGCTCAACGCCGTCGCGGTTCTGGTCATCGCCTGCCCCTGTGCACTGGGCCTGGCGACACCGACAGCCATCATGGCCGGTACCGGCGTGGCGGCTCGCCACGGCATCCTGATCAAGGACGCCGAAGCGCTGGAACGTGCCCATGCGGTCAATCGCGTGGTCTTCGACAAGACCGGTACCTTGACCTCCGGTAGCCCGCGCATTGTCCACAGCCAGGCGGTGGTCGGCGATCAGGCGCAGTTGCTGAAGCTGGCCGGTGCGCTGCAGCGTGGCAGCGAACACCCATTGGCCAAGGCCGTTCTCGACGCCTGTGACGAACAGCACCTGGAAGTGCCGCCCATCAGCACCAGCCAATCCCTCACCGGACGCGGCATCGCCGGTAGCCTGGATGGACGCGAACTGGCGCTGGGTAACCGCCGGCTGCTTGATGAAAGTGGCTTGCAACCGGGCGATCTGGCCAAGGCTGCACAGGAATGGGAAGCGGAAGGTCGTACCCTTTCCTGGCTGATCGAGCGCGCCCCGCAGGCGCGCGTGCTGGGCTTGCTGGCCTTTGGCGACAGCCTCAAGCCTGGCGCCCTGCAAGCGGTTCAACAACTCAGTGAGCAAGGCATCAGCAGCCACCTGCTAACCGGCGACAACCGTGGCAGCGCGCGCGTGGTGGCCCTGGCACTGGGTATCGAAGACGTGCATGCCGAAGTGTTGCCGGCAGACAAAGCCGCCACCGTTCTGGCACTCAAACGCTCAGGCACCGTGGCCATGGTCGGCGACGGCATCAACGACGCTCCTGCCTTGGCGGCGGCGGACATCGGCATTGCCATGGGCGGAGGTACTGACGTTGCCATGCAGGCCGCCGGTATTACCCTGATGCGCGGTGATCCGCGCCTGGTGCCAGCGGCCCTGGAAATCAGCCGCAAGACCTACGCCAAGATCCGCCAGAACCTGTTCTGGGCCTTTATCTACAACATGATCGGGATTCCGTTGGCCGCTTTCGGCTTGCTCAACCCGGTGCTGGCGGGTGCTGCCATGGCCCTGTCCAGTGTCAGTGTGGTCAGCAACGCACTGTGGCTTAAAACCTGGAAACCCGAGATCCGACAACAGGACGACGCCTCATGAACATTGGTCAAGCCGCCCGCCACACGGGCCTCAGCGCCAAGATGATCCGTTACTACGAGTCGATTGGCCTGCTCAAGCCGGCCCTGCGCAGCGACAGCGGCTATCGCCTCTACCAACCGGAAGACCTGCACAGCCTGGCCTTCATCAAGCGCTCACGCGACCTGGGTTTCTCGCTTGAGGAAGTCGCTCGGCTGCTCACACTCTGGCAAGACCGACAGCGCGCCAGTGCCGATGTGAAGGCACTGGCCAATGAACACATTGCCGACCTCAATCGCCGTATTGACGAACTGGTCAGCCTGCGTGACACCCTGAGTGAACTGGTCGCCCACTGCCAGGGCGACGACCGGCCGGACTGCCCGATCCTCAAGGACCTGGCTGCCGGCGGTTGCTGCCACTAACCCTGGCTTACTGCATCCAGGGCGGGGTAGGCTCGGCCTCCACGCCCTCCTGTGCAAGGGCTGCGCGACGACGGGCTTCGTCGGCGCGCGCGGCATCGATTTCACGCATCACATCGGCCACATTGGCACTGTGCTCGGTTTCGGCAAACTGCCCGCTCAGCTCGGTGTCCGGCAGCAGTTCACCCGCCTGATACAGCGCCCACATTTCCTTAGCGTATCGGGTTGCCTTGAGCTCGGGCGCAAAGCGCCCAAAGTAGCTGGCCATGTTGCCAACATCGCGCTCAAGCATGCTGAACGCATGGTTGTTGCCCGCGGCATCCACCGCCTGTGGCAGGTCGATAATCACCGGCCCCTCTGGCCCCAGCAGCACGTTGAACTCCGACAGGTCGCCATGCACCAACCCGGCGCAGAGCATCAATACGATCTGGCGAATGACAAATGCGTGGTACTCCAGGGCCTGCTCGGGCTCAAGCTCCACATCATTGAGGCGCGGCGCGGCGTCGCCATGTTCGTCGACGACCAGCTCCATCAGCAGAACACCGTCGAGAAAGTCATAGGGCTTGGGAACCCGAACGCCTGCGTTCGCCAAGCGGAACAGCGCGGCTACTTCGGCGTTCTGCCAGGCCTCTTCAGCCTCCTTGCGTCCATACTTCGAGCCCTTGGCCATGGCACGTGCCTGGCGGCTGTTGCGTACTTTACGACCTTCCTGGTACTCGGCGGCCTGACGGAAACTGCGCTTGTTAGCCTCTTTGTAGACCTTGGCGCAGCGCAGGTGCTGACCGCAGCGTACCACGTAGACCGCTGCCTCCTTGCCACTCATCAGGGGGCGCAACACTTCGTCGACCAACCCGTCTTCCACGAGCGGTTCAATCCGTTTTGGCGTCTTCATCAGCTTTGATTCTGGCTCCTTGTGAGGCGTATAGGGGTTTGTAACGGCAAACCGCGCGACCCGCCATTCTTTTTATGAGTAAAACGCCGGCAAAAAGTCAGATTCGGCTGTTTTGCCAATAAACACGGGGGTTTTCTTCTACGACACTTTATTTCCTCTGCACCCTGCCGATCCACTCTTTAGAGGGTTCATGTGTTTAATAAGAATGATTCGGAGCGCGGATGAACATCAAACAGAAATTGACCTGGGCCTTTGCCGTCATTGCCAGCCTGCCCATTCTAGTGGTCGCCACGCTGGTGGTGTTGAACCTGCGCACGGACGCTCGTGAATCCTTCATCGACGGCAGCAACCGCGAGATTCGCCAAGTCGCCAATGCCATGCAGCTGTTTTTTGAAGGCATCAGCCAGAACATCGACTACATGGCCGCACAGCCTCTGTTCACTGGCACCGGCGCGGGATTGAAACAGTACATCAGTGCCGATGCAGCCAGTATCGCCCAAGGCGAACAGGACAAGCGCCTGGTCGACTTCTTCACTCGCATGGCCGCCAGTCATCCCGCTTACGCTTATGTTTCCTACGGCGTCAAAGACGGCGGTTACGCCTCCTGGCCAGATGATCCGAAACTGGCCAACTATGATCCGCGCCAACGCCCCTGGTACCAGACCGCGATGGCTAACCCAGGCAAAACACTGCGCACTGCTGCTTACTACTGGGCACCTGATGACGCGGTACTGCTCAGCACCGTACGCACCGTGTCGAACTCATTGGGTTCGCCCGGTGGAGTGGTCAGCGTCGATGTTTCGATCAAACAGCTGACCGAGTTGGTCAAGCAGATCAAGCTGGGTGAAAGCGGCTACTTGATGCTGCTTGAACGCAACGGCAACGTGCTGGTCGACCCACATCAGCCCGAGCACAACTTCAAGATGCTGGGCTCTCTGGGCGAAGGCTATGCGCAACTGGCCAAGGTCGAGAAAGGACTGGTAGAAGTCGAGCTTGATGGCGTGCGCTACATGGCCAACGTCTGGCCCTCCGAACAACTGGGCTGGAGCTTTATCGGCCTGGTCCGTCAGGACGAAGTCATGGGCGCGGCCACGCAACTGACCTGGTTGATCGCGGCCATTGCCTTGGTGCTGGCCGCCGTCTTCGCCGTAGTCGGGGCGACCTTCGCGCGCTTGATCGTACGCCCGATCAACAGCGTCAGCCTGGGCCTGGAGGGCATTGCCCAGGGCGAAGGTGACCTGACCCGCAACCTCGAAGTCCGGGGTCGTGACGAAACCGCTCAACTGGCCAACTGGTTCAACCAGTTCCTCGCGGCCATCCGCAGCCTCATCCAGCATATCGGCCAGGCTGCCGGAAAGATCCTCGCCACCTCCAGCAACTCGACCCGCGTCTCCGGCGACATGGTCGAAGCCGCCGGGCGCCAGCGTGAAGCGGTGGATATGGTGTCCACGGCGTTCCATGAAATGGTTGCCACCGCCAACGAAGTCGCGCGCTCCTGCAGCCAGGCCGCCGAATCGGCCGACAGCGGCCAACAGCAGGCCCGGGAAGGCCAGCAGCAGATCGACGCAGCCGTTCAGAGCGTTGATCGCCTGAGCCAGGAAATCGAGCAGTCCGCGCAATCGATGCAACAACTGGAGCGCGACAGCAACGACATCCAGTCGATTCTCGGCACCATCCGCTCCATCGCCGAACAGACCAACCTGCTGGCGCTCAACGCCGCCATTGAGGCCGCACGCGCCGGTGAGCAGGGTCGAGGGTTCGCCGTGGTGGCCGACGAAGTACGCGCCCTGGCCAAACGCACGGCCGACTCCACAGCCGAAATCGATGGCTTGCTGGGGAATCTGGCGCAACGCACCAGCCAGGTTGCGCAACAAATGCACGCCAGCCTGGAAGTGTCGCAACAATCGGTCAGCCGTATTGGCATGGCACGCACCAGCTTCGGGCAGATCCGCGAGTCGGTGGACGTCATTCGTGACATGAACACCCAGATCGCCACTGCAGCCGAAGAGCAGCATCAGGTCGCCGAGGACATCAACCGGCACATCAGCCAGATCCATGGTGACGCGCAACTGGTAGCCGAACTGGCTAGCGCAGCGCGGCATGACTCCGAAAGCCTGGCCGGGTTGTCCAACGAACTGGATTCGCTGGTGCGCCGTTTCCGTACCTGATGTCCTGCCTTGGGGGGCCGGCTACAGGCCCAGGCTCCCCGGGGTAAAACCAAACAAGCGCTTGAACGCTGCGATGTAGGCAGAGGTTGAGTCATAACCACACCCCAGCGCAGCCTCCGTTACCCCTGCGCCCTGTTCAAGCACGCTGAGCGAGGACAGTAGGCGCATCCGCTGGCGCCAGCCTCGAAAGCTCAAACCTGTCTCGCGCTGGAACAGGCGAGTCAGGGTTTTCTCCGACATGTTCAACTGCTCCGCCCACTGGCCAAGGGTGTCGGACTGTGTTGGCTGTTCAAGCAGGCTGTCGCATAGTTCACGTAAGCGCGGATGCTGTGGCAACGGCAAGGAAAAGCCCACCTCCGCCAGCCCCTGCAACTGGTCAAGCAATACCTGCACCAGGCGCGCCTCGGGGCTGTTGCCTTCGGGGTACTCCACCGGCAACTGGCAAAACTGCTTGATCAACTCACGGGCCAGCGGCGTGACGGCCAGCACCCGACAGCCGTCCGGCGCCCACTGCGCATCCTCGCGTCGCACATAAACACTGCGCATCTCGGCACGCATCGACGTCACCACTTCATGCTCGACCCCCGCAGGAATCCAGATGCCCCACTGTGGCGGTGCAAAGTAACTGCCTTCAGCGGTATAGACCCCAAGCACACCGCTGATCGCATAGGAGAACTGCACCCAATCATGTTGATGGCGCGAGGTCCAGGATCCGGCGCTGAGACTTTCGGCTCGCGCATACAGCGGCCGGGGCAGGCGCTCCAGCGTGGGAATCGGGCGAGGGCCTGAAGGTTGTCCGTTACGCGGCATCGATTGACCTGGTATCGCAAGACGGTAGAGACCTCGCAGGTTAGCCTCTGTCATCGCCAATTACAAAATATCCACAGGCCTCCCCATGCAAGCGTTCAAACACCTCAAGCGCGTGGTAACCGACTGGTTCCTCTGCGGCATGTTCATCGCCACCCTGCTCGCCTGGCTGTTCCCTCGTTTTGGAAGCAGCGGTGGTGCCCTGCATGCCGAGTACGTGACCAACATCGGCGTGTTCCTGGTGTTTTTCCTGCACGGGGTCAACCTGTCCAGCGAACAGATTCGTCACGGCCTGAAAAACTGGCGCCTGCACCTGATGGTGCAAGGCTTTACCTTCGTGGTCTTTCCCCTGCTCTGGCTGGTCGGCAAGACATTACTGGGTACCCAGGTACCGGCCCTGCTGATGCTGGGCTTCCTCTACCTGTGCGCCCTGCCCTCAACCATCTCGTCCTCGGTGGCGCTCACCGGTAGCGCCAAGGGCAACGTACCCGCTGCGATTCTCAACGCCAGCCTGTCCAGCGTGCTGGGTATCTTCATCACCCCTTGGTTGGTCAGCCTGGTGGTTGGCAGCGGCAGTGACGGCATCGATCTTGGCTCAACCTTGCTCGACCTGTGCGCCATGCTCCTGCTGCCGCTGCTGCTTGGGCAACTGCTGCGGCCCTGGCTCGGACACCTCTTCGCCCGTTACAAGCGCTACACCGCCGTGCTGGACAAACTGGTGATCCTGCTGCTGGTCTATGCCGCGTTCTGCAACTCGATGGTTTCGGGAATGTGGCAACAACAGGGCACCGCAGTGATCGCTATGGCCCTGCTCGGCAGTGCACTGTTGCTGGCGCTGGTGCTATGGCTGACCACTCGAAGTGCCCGCGCCTTGAACTTCAGCCCGGCGGACGAAATCGCCGCAGTGTTCTGCGCCAGCAAGAAGTCCCTGGCCGCCGGCGCGCCCATGGCTGCACTGATCTTCGGCGCTCACCCCGGGCTTGGGCTGATCCTGCTGCCGATCATGATCTACCACCCGCTGCAATTGATCGTCTGCTCAGTCATGGCCGAGCAGTACGCCAACCGTACAACTCGCATCGACAGCAGCGCCGCCCTCAGCGCTCAATAATCGCCGTCACGCCCTGGCCGCCGGCTGCACAGATAGAAATCAGCCCGCGGCCTTTGCCAGCATGTGCCAACAGCTTGGCCATATTGGCCAGGATGCGCCCACCGGTCGCGGCAAACGGATGCCCGGCCGCCAACGAACTGCCCTTGACGTTGAGCTTGCTGCGGTCGATGCGGCCCAGCGGCGCCTCTAGGCCAAGGCGGTCGCGGCAGTAAACAGGGTCTTCCCAGGCCTTGAGCGTGCATAACACCTGCGCGGCAAACGCCTCATGGATTTCGTAGTAGTCGAAGTCCTGCAGGCTCAAGCCATTGCGCGCCAGCAGCCGTGGCACCGCATAGGCCGGGGCCATCAACAGCCCCTCCTGGCCCCGGACAAAATCCACCGCGGCGCTCTCGCCGTCGACCAGCCAGGCCATCACCGGTAAACCTCGCTCCTGCGCCCAGGCTTCACTCCCCAGCAAGACCACCGAGGCACCATCGGTCAACGGCGTCGAGTTACCTGCCGTGAGGCTACCTTGGCTGCTTCGATCGAACACCGGTTTGAGTGCAGCAAGCGTGTCCAGAGTAAGGTCGGGGCGCAGGTTCTGGTCGCGGTTCAAACCCAGGAAAGGTGTCAGCAGGTCATCGTGCCAGCCCTCGGCAAAAGACGCCGCCAGGTTCTGATGGCTGCGCAAGGCCAGTTCGTCCTGAGCCAGACGCTCAATCTGCCAGGTACGCGCCATCAACTCGCAGTGCTGGCCCATCGACAGGCCTGTGCGAGGCTCGCCATTACGCGGCAATTCGGGCTTCAGGTGCCGGAAGCGCAGTTGCAACAGTGCCTTGAGCTTTTCACCCGTACCTTTCGCCCGATTGGCCTGCAAGAGGATCCGACGCAAGCCTTCGCTCACCGCAATCGGCGCATCCGAAGTGGTATCAACACCCCCGGCAACCCCGCATTCGATCTGCCCCAGAGCGATCTTGTTGGCGACCAGCAACGCCGCTTCCAGCCCAGTGCCACACGCTTGCTGCACATCATAGGCCGGCGTTTGCGCTGACAACCGCGAGCCGAGGACACATTCGCGGGCCAGGTTGAAATCCCGTGAATGCTTGAGCACCGCGCCAGCGGCCACCTCGCCCAGGCGCACGCCGTGCAGGCTGAAGCGCTCGATCAGCCCCTCCAGGGCCGCCGTGAGCATGTCCTGGTTGCTGGCCTTGGCATAAGGGCCATTCGCGCGAGCAAAGGGGATTCGGTTACCACCGATGATTGCGACCCGGCGCAAAGAACGCATGCACAACCTCCTTGTGTTGAGGGCAGACTCGATACAGCGTAGGTGTTTTTTCCACCTTCAAGCGACCAACGGCAAAACATGGTCCACACTTTGAGGCTGATCTCATGGAGGCCTCATTCATGTCCGACCGCTATCTCGACTTCGCCAACTCCGACTTCGGCCGCCGCCTGGTCGGTGTCATCGGCTTGCCGACACCGGCCCGCCTGGAGCGCTGGGAGGCCGGCCGGATGCGTCCGATCGAAGGGGCGCTGCTGCTGGGCGGTGGCGCACTGTCGCGGCAGGTCGCCGGGTTTGCCACACGCCTGACCGACGAGGTCTACAGCTATGCCGATGAGGGCCTGCAACTGCCGGCGTGGGTGGCGGGCCTGGGGCCATCGCTCAAGGCGGTGCTGTTCGATGCCAGCGAACTGGAGGACATCGACCAGCTCAAGCAACTGCGCGAGTTCTTTCAGCCGCTGCTACGTAGCCTTGATGCCAATGCGTCAGTGGTGATTCTCGGGCGTGCCCCGGAACAGCTCGAAGCGCCGCTGGCCAGTGTTGCCCAGCGTGCCCTGGAGGGCTTCAGCCGTTCGCTGGCGAAAGAACTGCGCAACGGCGGCAGACTGCAACTGCTGTATGTCGGCGACGGTGCCGAGGACCAGCTTGAAGGCGCACTGCGTTTCTTCCTGTCGCCCAAGAGTGCCTTCATCTCCGGCCAGGTGCTGCGCTTGAATGCTTGCACCAGCCACGTTCAGGACTGGACGCGCCCCCTGGCCGGGCGCAAGGCACTGGTGACCGGCGCCGCACGCGGTATTGGTGCGGCCATCGCCGAAACCCTCATCCGTGACGGTGCAGACGTTGTGCTGCTCGACGTACCGCAGGCCAAGGCCGAGCTTGAAGCGCTCGCAACCCGCCTGGGGGCACGCAGCCTGGCCCTGAATATCTGTGCGGACGATGCTCCAGAACAGCTCATCGCAGGCCTGCCCGATGGCCTCGATATCATCGTTCACAACGCCGGAATCACCCGTGACAAGACCTTGGCCAACATGACCCCGGAGTACTGGGACTCGGTCATGGCCGTTAACCTGAAAGCACCGCAGATCCTGACCCAGGCCTTGCTCGACAGGGGCGCCCTGCACGCCAACGCCCGCATCGTGCTGCTGGCCTCGATCAGTGGTATCGCGGGCAACCGCGGGCAGTCCAACTATGCCGCCAGCAAGGCCGGCCTGATTGGCCTGGCCCAGGCCTGGGCGCCAGGTCTGGCCAGCACGGGGAGCAGCATCAACGCCGTCGCCCCGGGTTTCATTGAAACGCGGATGACCGCCGCCATTCCTTTCGCCCTGCGCGAGGCCGGCCGGCGCATGAGTTCACTGGGCCAGGGCGGCCTGCCACAGGATGTCGCCGAAGCCGTGGCCTGGCTGGTGCAGCCGGGCAGCGGCGCGGTCAACGGACAGGTGCTTAGGGTCTGCGGGCAAGCGGTCATGGGGGCTTGAGCATGACGCATCAATGGCATGAACTGAGCACGACCGCCGCGCTGCCTGGGCTGTACCTGCGAGCAGCGCGCAAGCGCAAGATCAGCGGCACCACCCTGCCGACGACCGGGCTACGCTGCAGCCTTGAGGTCAATGCCGAGCGACTGGCAGCCTACCGCACGCTGTGCCACTTTGGTGACGACCCGCTGCTGCCCGCGACCTGGCCGCATGTAATGGCATTCCCCCTGCAACTGCAGTTGCTCACTGCCAACGACTTTCCGTTTCCGCTGCCAGGCCTGGTTCACCTGAGCAACAGCATTCACGTCATACGACCGCTGGGCGGTGTCACCCGACTGCACTTCGCGGTGCGGGTGGATAACCTGCAGGCCCATGAGAAAGGCGCAACCTTCGACCTCATCACCGAAGCCCGCGATGGTCTCGGGCTGCTCTGGAGCGAAACCAGCCGCATGCTGTGCCGAGGCGTGAAACTTCCAGGCGAACCCGCCTGCGAACCTGAAGCCGAAGCCCTGCCCCTGAGCGAACTGACCCGCTGGTACGCCGACAGCAACATCGGACGACGCTATGCACGCCTCTGTGGCGACTACAACCCGATCCACCTGAGCGCCATCAGCGCCCGCCTGTTTGGTTTCCCCAAAGCCATTGCCCATGGCATGTGGAGCAAAGCCATGGCCCTGGCCGCCTTGCGTGGCCACCTGCCAACCGGTGGTTACGCGATTGAGGTCAATTTCCACAAACCGGTACGCTTGCCAAGCGAGGTGGTACTCGACGCCAGCCCTGTCGCACCCACCGGGCAACTGCGTCTGAGTGGCCATGGCGGGTTGGTGCATATACAGGGGACATGGCGAGCGCTTGAAGCCCCCTGAACCAGCAACCTCTGGCCTTGAGGTCCTTGCGTTGCAGCGCGCTCAGGCTGAAGCTATGCAGCCTGAGGAGACTACCCCATGAATTTGCAAGCATTGACCGAGCGACTGCACCGCATTCGTGACAACAACGACTGGCGCGGCTTTCATAGCCCGAAAAACCTGGCCATGGCGGCCAGCGTGGAAATGGCCGAACTGGTCGAAATTTTCCAGTGGCTGAGCGAAGACCAGTCGCGCCAACTCTCCAGGGAGCAACTGGAACACGCCGGCCAGGAAGTCGGCGATGTCGTCCTCTACCTGCTATTACTGTGCAGTGAACTGGGCCTGGACATGGAGCAGGTCGTCACACTCAAGTTGGCTGACAGCGAGAGGCGTTTCGCCCGATGAATGACCGTCACTTCGATGAGCTGGCGACCCGTTTTGCCGAAAAGATCTACGGTGGAGCAAAAGGTGCGATTCGTCTGGCGGTGCTCCAGGCCGACCTTGTCGAGAGCCTGCCAGAGCGCCCACTACGCGTTCTCGATATTGGTGCAGGCCTGGGCCATATGGCCTTGTGGCTGGCCGAGCGCGGCCACCAGGTAACCCTGGCCGAGCCCGCCGCGCCGATGCTTGACGGTGCCCGTGCACGTTTTGCCGACGCAGGCCAGCACGCCACGTTCATCCAGGCCCCCTGGCAAGACCTGCTCGGCCAACTCACCGAGCCCTATGACCTGGTGTTATGCCACGCCGTGCTTGAATGGCTGGCCGAGCCCGAGGCCATTCTGCCCGTCCTGCATCAACTGACCCGCCCCGGCGGCTGGTTGTCGCTGGCGTTCTACAACCGTGATGCCTTGGTGTACCGCAACCTGCTCAAGGGCCATTTCCGCAAAATGCGGCGCAACAGCATGGCTGGCGAAAAGCAGAGCCTGACCCCGCAAAAACCACTTGATCCACGCGAACTCAAGGTGCACCTTGAACGCCTGTGGCAGGTTGAAAACGAAAGCGGCGTGCGGGTTTTCCACGACTACATGCCGAGCGAATTCCAGGCCAAGGCCGCGTTGAGCGACCTGCTGGAAATGGAACTGGCGCACCGCCGCCATCCGGTGTTCGCCGGGCTGGGCCGTTACCTGCACTGGATCTGCCGGCCCCTGTAGCGGGTCGACTGGAGCACGACATGTCGTACCGTCCTGTTGCTGCGAGCCTGATCTGCCTGGCCTTGGTTGGCTGTCAGGGCAGCAACCCCTATGTCGCCAGCGCTCTGCCAATGCCGCCAGCACCCGCGCATGCAGCCAACACCTTCGATGCCAGCGCCTACCCGGCAGCGAACCGTGATTATGCGCACTACCGCAGCTGGAGCTGGCGCAATGGCCAACTGCCCGATGGCAGTAGCATCGCCGATCCGGCGCAACTGGCCGAGGCGGTCAGTAACGCACTTGACCAACACGGCCTACGGCCCTCCCGCGAGCAGCCCGCCGACCTGCAGGTCAGCGCCAGCCTCAGTGTGGAAAAACGCCTGCGCCAGGTTCGTGAGGACGACTACCCTTATGGTGGCTATGGGTACAGCGGTTATGGCTATGGTCACCACGGCGGTTATGGCATGTACACCAGCGTCCCCATCGTGCGGACCTACGAAATCGAAGTGTTAGTGGTGCGCCTGCACCTGTTCGACGCCAGCAATGGCCAAGCGGTCTGGAGTGCCAGCGCCGAAGCCGCGAACCCGAGCTCCGAGCGGGGCCGTGCCGATGCAGTGCGTAGCGCAATTAACAAAGCACTGGAGGGTTATCCTCCCAGTTAGGTTGTAGAGGCCACCGGAGAACCGTCATGTTCCGCCGTATTGCGTTACTTGCCTTGTTTGCCCTGTTGAGTGCTTGCCAGAGCAACAATGTCACCCAGGACTTCGACGCCAGCCGAGACTTCGCCAGCTACCATAGCTGGGCCTGGAAAGAACCGGCCTTGCAGTACCGGCCCGACGATCCGCGCATCCAGAGTGACTTGACCGAGCAACGCATTCGCCAGGCCATCAGTGGTCAGCTCGATCAACGCGGCCTGCGCCCAGCGCAAGGCAGCAGCCATGCCGATCTGAGCGTACAGGCCTACCTGATCGTCGAAAACCGCCAGCAGCAGGTCACGACCAACTATGGTGGCGCATGGAACGGCTATTGGGGCGGCTACTGGGGCGGGCCGGCCTACAACGAAACCCGCAGCGTCGACTACACGGTGGCCACCATTCAGGTCGACCTGTTCGACGGTCGCGACGGCAAGCTGGTCTGGCGCGGCAGCGCTGAACACGTCATGAGCAACTACCCGCCCAGCCCTGCAGAGCGCAGCAGTGCGATCCAGCAAACCGTCGCCAAGGTCCTGGCCAACTACCCACCGCGCTGAGCTTTTTTTTCCGCCGTGGCTGAAGGCGTCTACCCTGAAAGAGAGCGCAGACGGCTCCTAGAATCAATCATCGAAAAGGATGGCAACTCACCCATGCAAAGCATCGTCCTGCTGCTGTGGCTCGCCTTGTGTGCCGAACAGGATGTACGTGAACGCCAGGTCGCCGATACCCTGACGCTGGGTGCCGCCACGTGCGCACTGGCTTACCTGTTCACCACCGGGCATACCTGGATAGGCGCCGACGCCAGCGAAGGCGGCTGGGCGCTGGCCTTGGTCATGCTGCTGACCTTGCCCGGCTACATGCTTGGCCATGTGGGTGCGGGTGACGTCAAGCTGCTCGCCGCGTTGGCACTGGCCACCGACAAGATGCATGTCCTGGGCACCTTTATCGGTGCAGGCGTGGCCTTGGTGATCTGGCTATTGAGCCGGCGCTGGCTGTGGTCGCTCTTGAGCCTGCGAGTGAAAAAACGCCTCACGCAACTGCGTGAAGCGTCATCGAGCAAACAGCCCTTCGCACCGTTCCTGATGGCAGGCTTTCTTCTGGCTGCGGTGTGGATCCAGTAACCGAACCGCCCCTGCTTAGCGCTCGCGCTTCAAAATGACACGCTTCCTGCCAGGAACCGGCGGCCAGTGCCCGCCAGATTCTGCGCCCCAGAACCTGTTCAAGACGTTGAAAATTGCCTGAGGGCGGTACGATCAACCGCTCACTCATGAACACCGGCACGGCCTCCGATACGCCAGGATCCCGACTGAGCACCTGCCCGCAGAAACAGGCCACAAGCGCCCCCAGCAGAAACGCCCTCACCAGGCTAATGGTAATGCGACTACTCATGTCGGCCCCCTCTGCTCAAACGACCACTCACAGTGTCTTTTCAGGCAGCGCCCCAACCCTGCAGCGGCATTCAATGGCTTCGTTAATTGACGGTAGCGCAAGGAAAACGAAATGCCATCCCTTACAGGTTTACAACTTCAGGCTGACGCTCACGGTAAAACGCGGCTGCCGATCGACGCTGTCAAACGCTGCATCGGCCAAAGGTTTGGCGATCTCCAGTGACAGGTTGTAGTCACGCAAATCCCCCATGCGCACTCCCAGCGCCAGCGATGCCAGGTGCGCACTGCGTACATCCAGTTTGTTGAACCAGGCCTGGGCGGTATCCAGCACAGCATAGGGTTGCACCACGTTCAGTAGGCCACCCTCCCCAATGACGCTGTAGTTGACCTCATAAGCCAAGCCCCATCCTTTATCGCCCGAGGCCTGGTCGACCGGGTAACCTCGCCCAAAATACCGCCCACCAAACACGGCCCGTTCACTGTCCGGCAGGCTGTCGTCGCTCCAGTACAGAGCCCCCGAGGCCACACCCTGCCAATTGTCGAAGAAACGGTCACGCTGGACGCCGGACACGCGCAGGCGCAAAAAATCCAGGTCGTAATCGCTGTTGGTTTTGGCCCCCAGGTAATCAAGCCCCTGGTACACACCTCCACTGATCATCCGCAGTTGCCGCTCATCAGCCTTGCGCCAATCCCCCTCAAAGCTGAGCACACGGGTATCGGTATCCGTTGAGGTGTTGAGCGGCGTACCGTCAGCCCGATAGTCAATGCGGTCACGCACCGCGTAGAGCCTTGCCGCAACATTCAGCCATTCGTCAGGTGCGGCAATCAGTGGCTGGCTCAGCCCCGCCGATACGGTGTCGCTACGCCAATCCCGCAGCAGCTCCTGGCCATTGCGAAGGTGTAGCGGCGTGTCCGACTCCGTGCGGAAGGTCGAGGCAGCCAGGTTCAACTGGCTGCCCTCGCTGTCCAGGTACTGGGCATAGTCGAGACGGTAGTAACGCTGATGATCATCGCCCGGCGCAAACAAGCCACGAACACTCAATTGCTCACCCAGCGCCGTCTGCGACTGGCTGTCCAGGCTCAATAACGCTTGAGGGTCTGCACGGCTGCCATCGTTCAGTACCACTGCCGCCGCCAAGGGTTGGCGCGATGCCCTGACGATCAACCGGGCAGCACCGTCCGACGGGCTGGCGGGGCTCAACAAGCCTTTCAGGGTCAGGCCTGGGATGTGGTTCATCAAGCTGGTGTAGCGCTCAAAGGTCTGCTGGGTCAGTGGTTTTTCCGCTCTGATCCTGTCTGCCAGGCGTGTCACATAGGCCGACACAGGGCCGACATCACCGCGCAGTTCAACGTCGCGCACGTAGCCTTCAACCAGTACTACCCGCAAGGAACCTTCACTGAAGTCCTGATCCGGCACCACCGCATAAGACAGAAAATAGCCATCACGGTGATAACGCTCGGTCAATCGCGCCGTGGCCTCAAGCACCTCGTCAAGGGTGACGGCGCGTTCTATCAGGTCCTGATAGTTGTCTTTCAAATCACTCAGTGGGTAGACCGTACCACCCTCAAAATGCACCTTTCGAAACCACACCCGGGTACCGGTCGGCAAACGCAACAAAGGCGGTTTCGCAGGCGCGACAAACACATCGGCTGCGGCCGGGCGATAGGCATCGATCGGCAGGTTGGATGTCGGCAGGTAGCGTTCGACCGCACTGCGATTGAGGTCATTCTGCAAGGCGTCGGCGCACACCCCACACCCCCAGGAAAGGCCCAGCAATGCGAGGGTCATCGAACGCATAGGACACTCCTTGACCCTGAATGTACGGGGCGGCTCGACGGTGCGTTTCGTCTAACCCAAGCGTAGGTGTTGCCCGAACAACCGTCTAATTGGCCACACGGTCTACAGTTGCCAGAGGCAAGACGAGCACCCCTCGCCGCCTGTCGTTATAATCCGCGCCCCTTTTTTCTGGAGATTGCCATGCCCGCCCCTGCCTGGTGGCTGCTCTGCCTGCCGTTCGTCGCTGGCGCCTTTCTGCCGCTGCAAGCCGGTATCAACGGCCAGTTGGCCAAACAGGTGTCCAGCGTGTTGGCCGCCGCCCTGATTTCCTTTGGTGTCGGCACCGTCGCGCTGCTTGCGCTAGTGTTGCTGCAGCGCGAAGTGCCTGGATTCAACGCACTCAAGAGTCTGACCTGGTGGCACTGGTGCGGTGGTCTGCTGGGTGCCTTTTTCATTACAACGGCCGCCTTTGCCGGCCCGCGCATCGGCGCATTGCTGTTCATGGCGCTGGTACTGGCCGGACAGCTGGCAATGGCCTTGACCCTCGACCATTTCGGCTGGGCCGGCTTTCGCGAAGCGCCGGCCAGCCTGGGCAAGGTCGCTGGTTTGCTGCTGGTACTGGCCGGCGTCTGGATGATTCGTCGCGGCTGAAAAGGCTGCGGCTCAGTCGTTGACCTGAAACTCGATGCGCGCGGTCTGCCCGCTGGCGTCGAGTGCACTCAACTCATACCGGCCGGCCTGCTCGAAACTGACCGTGAGGCTATCCTGTGCAGCGGTCTCGCCCACCGGCGCGCCGTTGAGGAACCACCAGCGCTGGCCACTGCCACCCAAGGCCGACACTTTCAGTTGCAGCGCGTCGCGACTGGTCGCCGGTCGGCGCAATTGGTCACCGTTGCGTACACCAACAATCGACAACGGCGCGGTGGCGTCCGGCACCTTCGGCGGGCACCGTGGATCAATGGCCGGCAACCGTGCCTCGCGTCGCTCCACCCGGGGCAACCACGGTTCCAGCGGCGCAGGCCACAAGGCGATGTCGCGTGCATGGGCACCGGGGCACGCCGCATCGACACGCAAGCCCTGGTCATTGACCCAGACCTTTTCCAGCAAGCCCACACTCAAGGGCTGATCAAGCGCCTGCAACGTCGGCGGCGTGGTGCCATCAAGCGTCCAGGCGAAACGTTGCCGCCGACAGTTGTCATCCTGCCGGGCCATCGGCTGGCCCAGTGGCCAGCAGATCGCTGCCACCCCAACGTTGGCCGGTACGGCTGCTACCGGTGCGGTGATGCCGCGCTGGCTGTCGCGGTTACTCAACACGTCATGCACCTGCAGCATCAACGGCGCCGCCGAGGCCAGGCCAAACTGGCCCGGTACCGGTGTGCCATCAGGGCGCCCGATCCAGATCCCGATCAGGTAGCGTGGGCCAACGCCAATCGACCAAGCGTCGCGAAAGCCATAACTGGTGCCCGTCTTCCAGGCCAATTGTGGCCGCTGCACCAACTCGGCATGGGGGTCGAGGTCTGGGCGGGCCTGGCCACTGAGAATGCGCCGCGTGATCCACGCCGCACCCGGCGACAACAGGCGCCGCTCCAGCAGTGGGTCGTCGGGCTGCAAACGCAGCGCGGCACTCATGCCGTTGCGGGCAAAGGCACTGTAACCGCTGACCAGATCCTCCAGGCGGCTACCCGCTCCGCCCAGGATCAACGACAGGTTGGGCTCGGCCAGTGGTGGCAGCGTCAACGGCATGCCGCCCTGACGCATCTGCGCGGCAAAGCGTTTCGGCCCATAGGCTTCGAGCAATTGCACCGCGGGCAGGTTCAGAGACAAGGCCAGCGCCGAACTGGCCGAAACCGGCCCGCTGAAACCCTGAGAAAAATTGCCGGGACGGTAGTCGCCGTAACGCCGAGGTACGTCCTGCAGCAGCGACTCGGAGTGAATCAACCCTTCATCAAGCGCCATTCCGAACAGGAACGGCTTGAGGGTCGAGCCGGGTGAGCGCAGGGCACTGATCATGTCGACATGACCGAAGCGCCGGGTATCGCCGAGATCGACC
Organism: Pseudomonas sp. TE3910; assembly: GCF_056279025.1. NCBI lineage: Bacteria > Pseudomonadati > Pseudomonadota > Gammaproteobacteria > Pseudomonadales > Pseudomonadaceae > Pseudomonas > Pseudomonas sp. TE3910. The sequence continues at coordinate 4,022,332 of NZ_JBWBQN010000001.1, read as the reverse complement.
GAGCCCAAGTAAGCGCGCACGGCCATGGTCTGCGACTCGACCACCAGAATCGCTGCCGACGTACGTTCAGGCAGGCGCGCGCGCCACCCCAGCAGCAGGTCCTCCAGACGGCGTTGCAGGGCGGCATCGAGGGTGGTGCGGATCAATGGCGGGCTGCCCGGACGGTTCAAGCGCCGGGCCAACAGCGGGGCCAGTGTCGGCTCCTGACGTGGCGCCAGCAACAGTGGTTCCTGTGCCGCTTCGGCAACCTGTTGCTCAGGCCACACCCGGTATTCGGCCAGCCGCTGCAGCACCTTGTCACGTGCAGCCTGGGCACGCTGCGGGTGACGATCAGGGCGCAGGCGGCTTGGTGCTTGCGGCAACACCGCCAACAGCGCGGCGTCGGCCGGGGTCAGTTGTTGAGGTGACTTGCCCAGGTACGCCCAGCTTGCTGCCGCGACCCCTTGCAATGTGCCGCCAAAGGGCGCGCGGTTGAGGTAGATCTGCAGGATCTCGTCCTTGGACAGGTGCCACTCCAACTGCGCGGTACGCCAGAGCTGGCGCAACTTGCCGGGCAGCGTTCTGGCATGCGGGTCGAGCAGTCGCGCCACCTGCATCGACAAGGTGCTGCCACCGGACACCACGCGGCCACCCTGCAGGTTCTGCCAGACAGCGCGCCCCAAGGCCAAGGGGTTCACCCCGGGATGGCGATAGAACCAGCGGTCCTCGTAGGTCAGCAAGGCCTGCAGGTACAGGGGCGACACCTGCTCAGGGGTGATCGGATAGCGCCACACGCCATCGGCATCGGCGAAGCGCCACAACGGTGTACCATCCTCCGCCAGCACCACCCGGGCCAGATCATCCGCAGGCAACGGCAGCGGCCAGATACGGTCGGCAAGCCATAGCAGCGCGCACAGCAGCAACCCACCCGCCGCGATGCCCGCAAGCCATCTACCCGTGCGACTATCAGGGCGAACTACGCTGAACATCACGTGCCGACACCTTGTTCCGGGCACAGGGAACCGAGCCGGCCCGTGAGTGGCCAAAGGCTGGAAAATGGCGAAACTGCCATGATGATTATCAGGAAGCGATTATGCATGTAGAAGGTTTTTTCGAATGGCTCGGCCAAGCGCTGGGCGCCTTGATCCGCTTTGTAGTGGATGGCCTCAATGGCCTGTTCAGCCTGCTGTCCAACGCTGGCGGCAGCTTTATCGAAGGCCTTTCGCGCACCTTGGGCATGGACACCTCGCTGGTCAGCATCCTCACGCTGATCGTCGGGCTGCTGGTGCTGTACTCGGCGGTTCGCGCATTCATGCGCGCCTCGATCATTATCGGGATCATCTGGTTGCTGCTGGGGTTGTGGATTCTGAGCTGGGTGGTGCATTGACCACCCTCGCCGGCAAGGCCGGTGCCTACAGGACAGACATCACCCTGTAGGCACTGGCAGCAGACTCAGCGCTCCTTGACCACCAACGACCCACGCGCCTCGCCGACCGCCTGCCAGTTTGGCCGGTACATCGACTCGACCTGTGGCGGTGGCACCCGGTAAACACCCGGGGTCACTGCACGGGCCAGGTACAGCAGGTGCGTGGTGCCGTATCCATCCAGATCCACCGCCGCGACATAACGATCGTCACGGAACTCCTGATGCAGCAAGGTCGCGTTCTGCATCGCACTGTGCCACTCCTTCACCGCACTGCTGGCGTTGTCCAGGCTGGCCGCGCTTTGCGCCAGGTTCTGGTTCTCCAGCTCCAGGCCGGCAGGCAGCAGGTCGACCACCAAGGCATCCGGCACACGCTGGCTGGCACTCACCGCCAGGTGTACCAACACCAGTTGGCCGCTCTTCAGGCCATTGAGGTCCAACGGCTGGCCGTTCATGCCCAGGTAATCGCGGCGGATGCTCAGGTTCTCGCCACCGGCCGGTGGCGCCACCTGTGGATAACCCGACAAGGTCAGTTGCTGATAGAGGGTCTGGTCACCGTTGTTCTGTACGGTCAACGACTGGGCCAGCGCGGTGCTTTCAAGCTTCACTGCAGGCTGTGCCTGGCTCAGCTCTCGCACCTCGCCGCCAGCCTCCAGGCGAGCGGTCCAGGGTTGCTCTGGCTTGCCGAGCAAACCGCGCCCGGCCAGGAACAGGGCGTTGCGCTCCTGCGTCGACAACCAGCGATTGGCCGCCAACAGGTCCGACAGCTCGAACAACCGAGCCTCACGCTTGCCCGCCGCCAGGTTGTTTTCTTCCAGCAGGGCCAGAATCAAGGCCTGATCCCGTAGCGGGCTACCATAGTCGCCCAGCCAGTAGCGGCTATCACGGGTAACCGCCAGCCCGGCCTGCATGGCCTGTTCGGCACGCGGTTTGTCACCCATCTTGTCCAGGGCAACGGACAACTGCACCAGCGGCAGGCCGGAGCGCGCATCGCTGCGACGCTCGAACAAACTGCGCAGGGCGCCCAGTGGCGCTTGCTGACTGCGCGCCAATACCAACGCGGCGTACGCCTGCACGGCGAAGCGGCTGTGCTCGGCGTTCTGGCTGTAGCGTACCTCGATCAGGTTACGCTCCTGCACGTAACGCAGCAGACGCTCACTGGCCTTCTTCAAGGCTTCGGCCGGTACCGCATAGCCTTGATCGCGGGCACGCAGGAGGAAGTCGGTGACATAGGCGGTCAACCAGTATTCTTCCTCGCCGTCGGCACTCCACAGGCCGAAGCTGCCGTTGTAACGCTGCATGCCCAGCAAACGCTCGATACCGACTTCGATCTTGCGCTGACGTTTATCCGCAGCCTCGCCTTTCAGGCCCAGGCGCTTAAGTGTCGCGTCATCGGCATAGAGCGAGGGGTACAGGCCACTGGTGGTCTGCTCGGCACAGCCATACGGGTAGGCTTCCAGCGCGCGGATCTGCTCGCCAAGGTTCAGCGGCGGGCGGCTGGACAAGGCCAGGCTCGCCTCAAGGCCGGCCGGCTCGAACACCGCCAGCTCTGACTGCGGCAGGCTCCATGGCTGATCGCTGAGCGTCGCGCGGTAATGCTTGAGCAGCGCCGGGTAGGCCGGGCGTATGCCCAAGGTCCACTCCCGGCTGAACACGGTGTTCGGCTCGCCTGGCAGCACCAGGCCTTGCACCTGCACCTTGACCTGCCCTTGCCCCAAGCCACCAACGGCCTGCACCGGAATCAGCAAGGTCTTGCGCTGGCCTTCAGCCAAAGGCACTTGCTGCTCGGCGGCGCGCATCAGGCTGAGCTGACCATCTGCGCTGAACTGCACGGTAAGGTTCTGTGCCTTGCCGGAGAGGTTCGACAGGTCCAGCGCTAGGGTGGTGCGATCACCACCGGCAAGGAAGCGCGGCGCCGACAGCTCGGCAATCAGCGGCGCGGCGACGACAGTCTTGGCCTCGGCCATGCCGAAGCGGTCTTCGGTCCAGGCCTGAGCCATCACCCGCAGCTCACCATTGAAATCCGGGATATCGACACTGGCCTGGCCTTCACCCTTCTCGTTCAGGGTCACCGGCGCGCTTTGCAGGGCAACGATGGTGACGCTGGTGTCCGGGCGTTTGCCACCTTTTGTCAGGCCGGCGTCACCACCGAATGCCAGGCTGGCCAGGCGGCCCTGACCGGCTTCGATCAACTGGCCGTAAATATCCAGTTGATCGGCCCCATAGGCCTTGCGCCCGAACATCGCCGCAAATGGATCAGGCGTTGCGTACTCTGTGATGTTGAGAATGCCAACGTCCACCGCTGCCAGCAGCACATGCACCTGTTTCGGCACACTGCCATCGGCGTTACGCGCCTGTACCTTGACCGTCAGGGGTTGCTTGGGACGCATCTTCTCTGGCGCCGTCAGGCTGACCGCCAGCTTGCGCTCGGCACGCTCCAGTGGCAGGTGCAGAATACCCACGGCACGCTTGGGCGTGACGTTGGCCTTGCGCTCACCCGGGCGAATCACCAGGGCGCTGACATACAGATCGTGCCGCGCCCACTTGCGGTCCAGCTTGACCTCGAAGGCCTTGCCTTCGGCCGGCACGTCGATTTCCTCCCACCACAGCGGGCCATCGGCGGACTCGACCATCAAGTAACCCTTGCCTGCAGCAGGCGGGGTCACGGTGACCGTGGCGGTGTCGCCATCGGCATAGGCTTTCTTGTCCAGCGCCAGCTTGACCTGGTCTGGGCGTACGGCGCCGCCGTCGGTGTTGTCCTGGGCGCGGTAGCCGGCCCAGAAACGCAGGCTGCTGACCAGCCCGGTGCGCGGATCTTCCACCTCGACACGGTACGGGCCCCACGCGACCGGAAAGCTGATCTTGGCGGTACCGCCGGCCTTGATGCTGACGGTTTCTTCACTCTGGGTCAGGTACTTCTCATTGAAGTTGTAGCTCCAGCCATCGCTTTCGGAGTAGTTCCAGTAGTAGTCACGGCGCTCCTGCACCAGGCGCACGCGCAGGTTATCCACCGCCAGCTTGTTGCCGTTGCGATCGGCGACAAGCAGTTCAAACTCGACCGGGCCGTCACCGTCGGTTTCCTCACCGTCAAACAGGCCACGCAGCCCCGGCAGCCGCTCGGCAGGCCAGATCGGCTGTTCAAGCCGGCGAGTGATTGGCCGGCCTCCGGACTCCTGCAGGCTTGCCTGCACCGTCAACTGCAAAGGCGAACGGGCTTCGGACCATTTGCTCTCGATGCTCAGCGTGGCATCACCGGAGGCATCCAGGGTCGTTTCGTCCAGCTCCAGATCCTGGCTCAACTCCTGCTCGGTGACCGAACCGAACTGATAGCCGGGCAAGGCCGGCACCGCCTCACGCAGTGGGCGGATGTAGGCCTGGCCGCTCAGGCGATTGCCCGACGCTGGGGCGCCGTAGAGGTAACGGCCATTGACCGATATCTCGGCAGTTTCATCAGGGCTCAGGGGTGTCGGGCTGCCTTTGAGTTCAAGCGCCAGACGCTCGGGCAGGAAGTCCTCGACCATGAAGCCGTAGACCTGTCGCTGACCGCCGCCGAAGTCGAAGAGCAACTCCCAACGCCCGGTCGGCGCTTCGCCAGCCAGTTGCAGGGCGTATTGATAAAGGCCCTCGCTACCCGGTTCCCAGACAAACTTGCGGCTGATCTGGTTATCCGGGCGACGCACTTCTACCGTGACCGGTTGCGGCTTGACCGGCTTACCGTCCTGATCACGCAGCAGCGCGTTGAGCAGCACCGTCTCACCCGGGCGATAAAGGTCACGCGGACCAAACACGAAAAACTGCAAAGGGTTGGCCAGAGGCCCGGTGATGTCGAACTCGGCCAGGTCCAGCGCGGCGTTGTTCAGCCGCAGCATCGTGGTGTGTTCAGCCTGCTTGGCCAACAGCACTTCAGCCTTGGCCGCTGCCGGCAACTGCGCGTGGCCGCTGCCATCGGTCTTGCCCTGGCCCAGCACACGGCCCTCGTTGTCGAGCAGTTCGACCTCCACGCCGCTGAGGGCCTTACCGCCCTCCAGCGCCTGGGTAAACACATCGAGGCGGTTCTGATAACGGTGCGCCGACAGGCCGATGTCACTGAGGGTGAACAGCGTGGCCGGCTGCGAGTAGTTGTAGGTACCCGAGGCACGCATGACCGCCAGATAAACCCCCGGTTGTTGCAGCGGCTTGAGGCCGGCGATTGGCAACAGCAGGGTTTCACGGGTATTGCGCGCCGGGTTCAGGTCGAAACGACCACCATAAACCAGCTCGGCCATCGGCAATAGCTCGCGGGACTCATAGGTCTGCAGGCTGCTGTTGCGGCCCCACTGCCCCAGGAAAGTCGGCAGCGCTTCAGGCTTGATCCGGAAAAATTCGACATCGACCTTGTCGACGTTCAGCGCGATCACCGGCAGGCCTTCGGCCACGCGGGTCGGCAACAGCGAGCCGCGGCTGGCGAAACCGACAGTCGGCTCCAGGTCGCGGGTTTCCAGGCGGCTGACCGACTCGGCAGCCAGGCGCTTGCCATTCACCGCCAACAGCCCGGCGTCGATGGTCAGCACCAGTTTGCGCTTGGGCTCCAGGTGCCGCAGTCGCAGCTCCATCTGGTTATCGGAGAGTTCCCAGGCACCGTCAACCTTGCCCTTTACCGTATCGACCAGGTGCAGGCGCTCGGCAAATGGCTGCTGAGCGTCCAGTGGTGCACTGAACGACACCGACAAGGTGCTTGAGCCATCCAACTGCACCTCGGACACATCCACCACGCTCAACTCGCGTCCGGCGTAGCGTTGGGCCAGGGTTGCCGCATCTTCACGTGCGGGCTTGGGCGCGCTGGGCGCCGCCTTCTCTGCCGGTGCAGGCGCGGGTTTATCCACGGATGACGAGTCACAGGCACTCAATAGCGCCAGCGCACAGGCCAGCAACAATCCTTTGTTGAACATGGGAGATGAACTCTCTTGGGCAGCAGTGTCTTTAAGGGATGAACTATATCTCATCAGCACCTGGGCAAGCGTGCGCAAATGCACGCTTTAGCCACAGGCCAGGCGCTCAGACCGCCTGTCGGCCCATTAGTGCCGTCTGTCCACTACAATGCGGGCTGACAAGGAGCCTGCATGACCTCACTGATCGCCGATTGGCGCGACCGCCCTACCCACCGTAACGTGTGGGCGCTGGCCGCGCCGATGATTCTTTCGAACATCTCCGTACCGCTGGTGGCCTTGGTCGACAGTGCCGTGATCGGCCACCTGCCCCATGCCCACCAACTCGGTGCCGTGGCTGTCGGTGCCAGCCTCTATACCGTCCTGGCCTGGGTGATGGGCTTCCTGCGCATGGGCACTACCGGCTTTGCCGCACAAGCCGCCGGCCGTGAGGACGGCGCTGCCTTGCGCCAGGTACTGCTGCAAGGGCTGGCACTGGCGCTGTGCTTCGCCCTGTTGCTGGGCCTGCTGGCGATCCCCTTCAGCCACCTGGCGTTGAGCGTGATGCAACCCTCGCAGGCGCTGGCACAAACCACCCATGACTTCTTCCAGACCCGCTTGCTCGGCCTGCCGGCCGCCCTGGCCAGCTTCGCCCTGGTAGGCTGGTTCCTCGGCACCCAGAATGCGCGTGCACCGCTGGCGATCCTGCTGACCACCAACCTGCTGAACATCGTGCTCAACCTCTGGTTCGTGATGGGCCTGGACTGGGGCGTTATCGGCTCGGCGCGGGCTTCGGTGGTCGCCGAGTGGAGCGCTGCCCTGCTCGGCCTGGCCTTGACCCGCCCGGCCCTGCGCGCCTACCCGGGCAACCTGGCCTGGGCAGCGCTACGCCGCTGGCAGAGCTGGCGACCGCTGCTGAGCGTCAACCGGGACATCTTCATTCGCAGCCTGGCCTTGCAGGCGGTGTTCTTCCTGATCACCGTGCAGGGCGCCCGCTTGGGCGATGCCACCGTCGCAGCGAATGCCCTGCTGCTCAACGGCTTGCTCCTCACGGCCTATGCACTGGACGGCCTGGCCCACGCCGTGGAAGCGCTTTGCGGTCACGCCATCGGGGCCGGCGACCGTCCCGCCCTGCGTCGATCCTTGACCGTGGCGGCGGGCTGGTCGTTGCTGGCGAGCCTGGGGTTTGCCTTGCTGTTCATGCTTGGCGGCCACCTGTTCATTGAAATGCAGACCGACATCCAAAGCGTGCGTGAAACCGCCTTCGAGTACCTGCCGTACCTGGCAGTGCTGCCGTTGATCGCCGTGTGGAGCTACCTGCTCGATGGCCTGTTCATCGGCGCCACCCGCGCACGGGAAATGCGCAACGGTATGCTGCTCAGCGTCGTCCTCGCCGTCCCCTTTGCCTATGCCATAAGCGGGCTTGGCAACCATGGGCTGTGGCTGGGTTTTCTGCTGTTCATGGCCTTGCGCGGCGTGACACTGGGCCTGATGAGCTGGCGGATGCAGCAACGCAATGAATGGTTCAAAGAGTCCACCCACGCACTGAAATCCCGCTGATGCCATCGCAGGCAAGCCTGCCCCTACAGAAATGGAGTGTTCTGCACGGATCTCTGTAGGAGCCGGCCTTGGCCGCGATGACAGCCGACGCCGTGTTACGAGGACAGGTACGAAGAACGCGTCAGGCCCAGGCGCAGGGCATCCAGGAACTGGGTGCGCTCGCGGGCACTGATCTTGGCGCTGGCGACCTTGTCGCGGTAGTGCGTCATCAGCTCTTCCGGCGACAGGTGCACGTAACGCAGCATGTCTTCGATGGTGTCGTGGGTTTCGATACCGGCGTGGTACACGCTGCCGTTCGGGTTCTGGTAGATGTTCACCGAATCGGTATCACCGAACAGGTTGTGCATGTCCCCCAGAATTTCCTGGTAGGCACCTACCAGGAAGATACCCAGCAGGTAGTCTTCACCTTCTTTGATGCCATGCACCGGCAAGCTGGTCTCGATGCTCTGCTCGTCGACGTACTGGTTGATCTTGCCATCGGAGTCGCAGGTCAGGTCCTGCAGCACTGCGCGGCGCATCGGCTCTTCGTCAAGACGGTGCAACGGCAGGATCGGCAGTACCTGGCCAATGGCCCAGGTGTCCGGCAGGCTCTGGAACACCGAGAAGTTGCAGATGTACTTGTCGGCCAGCTTGTCGTTGAGTTCGTCCAGCACTTGACGGTGCGAACGCTGGCGCGCCTTCAGCGAGTTGTGCAGGCGGCGGCAGACGGCGAAGTAGCACTGTTCGGCCAGGGCTTTCTGGGCCAGGGTGATCTTGCCATCGGCATACTGGGTAGCGACGTCACTCATGTAGTGCGTGGCGCGCCAGTAGGTCTCGGTGACCATCTCGATGTCAGTCGGGCCAAGCAGGTCGATCAGCCATTGCACGGTTTCCGGCAGGCTTTCCTTGTCTTCGATGGTCGGCACTTCATCGTTGTGTTTCTCAACGTCCGTCACCTGCACCACGAGTACGGCGTGGTGGGCAGTCAGCGAGCGACCGCTCTCGGAGAAGATGTGCGGGTGCGGCAGGCCCTGCGCATCGCAGAACTCCTTGAGCATGCCGACCACGACACCGGCGTAGTCGTCCATGTCGTAGTTGATCGAACTGGCGTTGCGCGAGTGGGTACCGTCGTAGTCCACGCCCAGGCCACCGCCAACGTCGATGTGATCGACCGGCAGGTTCAGGGCGCGCAGTTCGCCATAATAGCGAATGGCTTCCTTGAAACCGTGCTGGTAGTCCGCCAGGTTGGCGATCTGCGAACCCATGTGGAAGTGCAGCAGGCGGATACCCTGATCCAGGCCAGCATCACGGAAGCGCTGTACCACCGAGATCAGTTGTGCAGCCGACAGGCCGAACTTGGATTTTTCGCCACCGGTGTCAGCCCACTTGCTCGAAGCCAGGGACGACAGGCGCACACGCAGGCCAACCTGCGGCTTGACCTTGAGTTCGGCGGCTTCTTCGATCACCAGCGCCACTTCCGACTCTTTCTCGATGACGATAAAGACGTTGTGGCCCAGCTTCTGGCCCATCAGCGCCAGGCGGATGAACTCGCGGTCCTTGTAACCGTTGCAAACGATGGTGCCGCCCTTCGGCGCCAGCGCCAGCACGGCCAGCAGCTCAGGCTTGGAGCCTGCCTCAAGGCCGATGGACACGTCCTGAGTGGCGATGATGTTTTCCACCACCGCTTCCTGCTGGTTGACCTTGATCGGGTACAGCGCGGTGTACTTGCTCTGGTATTCCAGGCGCGCGATGTTGGCGTCGAAAGCACCGGTCAGTTGGCGTACGCGGTCTTGCAGGATGTCGGGGAAACGAACCAGCAATGGCAGCGACAAGCCGCTCTTGCGCAGTTCATCGACTTCCTCGAACAGGTCGATCGGCGCACTGCCCGGCCCGTTGGGGCGTACTTCGACGCGCCCGGCCTCGTTGATCGCGAAATACCCGGCCCCCCAATGGCGGATCCCATACACACTGCGGCTGTCCGCAACGGTCCATTGGCTGCCATCGTCTTTGCGTGTGCGTCGTACGGACATCGAAGTCCCCTATATAAAAAATCGAAGAACACCGGCCAGCCCGGAGCGGGCGCAGTGTAAATCCTGAAAATGACGGTCTTCCGTGTTCAGGGGTAGACCCTTCCTACGGGAACGAGTTTAGAAACGGGAATGCAAAAAATCGCGACGGGGCCGATCAGCCACCGGATTTTTTCGCCTTGAAGCCCTGTTTGACCAGTTCTGCCAGTAACAGCTCGACATGATCGCCCTGGATCTCGATGACACCGTCCTTCAAGGCACCACCGGTTCCACAGCGGCGCTTGAGCGTGCTGGCCAGATCCTTGAGTGCTTCGAGGGGCAGCGGCACGCCGCTGATGGTGGTAACGGTCTTGCCGCCACGGCCTTTGCTTTCGCGGCGCACGCGAGCAATGCCATCGCCTTCAGGGATGGCCGTCTGCTTGCAGATGCAGGCATCGATGGGTTGGCTGCAGTCCGGGCAATGCCGACCTGCATCGGTGGAGAACACCAGGCCGCCAAGGGCAGCGAATGATGCGGCTTTTTTGGCCACTTTTGATCCTCTATCGTGAGGACAAAAACTGGTCGATGCCCCGAGCGAGGTACCGACCGCGAAGCCCCACTCTGGCAGGGGCAGCGCAACCGGGTCTGCGAACAGTCCCGGCTTTAAAAGGCCGCGCAGTGTAACGACAAATGCAGCAAATGCTAAGTACAAATCTGCGCCATTTTAGGCAGATTTAGCGACCTCAGGATTGACGGTCGAGGTAACGTTTCAACGCGGCCAGTGAATCGGGGCAATATGGCTGCACCAGGCTGTCGGCCATGACCGCTTCCAGGGGCAGAAAACGAGCCTCGCTGACCTCCTCCGGCTGTAGCCGCAGGGGGCCGTCCCAGACGGCCGAGAACACCGCGCACCACAAACGGTTGTCGGGCTGATCGAAGAAAAAACGCTCATGGGCCGTCAGTTCAACGCCGGTTACGCCCAATTCTTCTTCCAGCTCTCGCGCTGCCGAGGCGGCGTAGCTTTCACCCACCGCCACCATGCCGCCAGCGGCCACATCCCAATAGCCCGGATAAAGCGCCTTGCTCAGTGTGCGCCGGTGCACGCACAGGTGCCCGGCCGAGTTGAACAGCAGAATGAACGTGCCACGACCGATCAAGCCGCGCTCGCGCAACTCGGCCCGTTGCATGGCACCCAGCTCGGCATCGTCGCGGTCGACCCAGACGATGCGCTCAGCATCTGAAGCGGCGCGATGCGCCGCCTCGCGGGAAGAGATGGCCACCGCCTCAGCCCTGGGACAGCAGTTGGCGCAGATCGATCACTGCGGCGTTGGCCCGGGAAATGTAGTTGGCCATCACCAACGAGTGGTTGGCCCACATGCCGAAGCCACTGCCGTTGAGTACCATCGGGCTCCACAGAGACTCTTGGGAGGCCTCCAGCTCGCGGATGATCTGACGCACGCTGACGGTGGCGTTCTTCTTCGCCAGCACGTCGGCGAAGTCGACCTCGATGGCGCGCAGCAGGTGCGACAGCGCCCACGCCTGGCCACGGGCCTCGTAGAACACGTTGTCGATCTGCAGCCACGGGGTCTCGACCACTTCCTCATCCAATTGCGGTACCTGGCCGGCAACCACGGACTCGGTTTTCAGGGTGGTATTGAGCTTGACCCGGCCGACACTGGCCGACAGGCGCTGGGACAGCGAACCCAGGCGCGTGGCGACATCACCCAACCAGTTGTTCAGGTTGTCGGCACGGGTATAGAACTGCGCGCCCTGCTGGTCAGGCGAGGCCAGGCGGTTCTGATAACGGGTCAGGCTGTTGATGCCTTCCTGGAACTCCGACTCGCTCGACGGCAAGATCCAGCTCTTGTTATCGAAGTTGAAGCGCGGCTCGGCCTTGGCCAGGTCAGCATCCTCGGTGGACTGCGACTGGGAGCGGGCAAAGTCCTTGCGCAGGGCGCGGCTCAGGTCACGCACCTGGACCAGCACGCCGTACTCCCAGCTCGGCATGTTGTCCATCCACAGGCCTGGCGGGAAACGGTCGTTGGAGATATAGCCACCGGGCTTGTGCAGCAACGTACCGGAAACAGTCTTGAGGGTTTCGATGGTGGTATAGCCGATCACCATCTGCTTGCCCGTGCGCTCAGCTGCAGCCTGGGCGTTCTGCTGAACCGGGAACAGGTCAGGCTCCTCGCTCCAGTACCAGCCCAGGGCAATCGTCACCAACAGATAAAGGGCAATGAGTGTTCCCAGCGCCCGGCTGAACAACAGGCCGCTGAAATAGCTGCCCGCTGCTGTTTCACGGGTACCAGCCCGCTCGCGCGCCTCGGCTTTGCCTGTACGGTTTTTCCAGTCCAGCATGGCATTGTCCTTTCAGTCACGTCGGTTCAAAGGTTCGACCGCAAGCCCAGGCATTGCGCCGGCGTACCCTGTGCTTTTCACAGCCGCTCGCCTGCCGGGGGTCGGCATCATGCGTTGCACTATAAATCAACCCGGCTGCTTCGCATAAGCGACTATCCGGTCACAAACTGAATTTGCAGGCAACGCGGTAATTTGACGCAAGACACGTGATCGCCTGAAAAGTAGTGCTAGCATAGAGCCATCACTGGAACTCAGCCTCACCCCTATATAAGTAGTCAGGACATGACCGAGCCAGAAGACCCAAATCGTGAGCGCCTCAAACAGCACTTTGCCCAGCGGGTCATTCACCAGGCTCGGCAGATACTTGAGATCTGGCAACGCCTTCAGCGTAGCGAATGGTCGAGCAATGACCTCGGTGAACTGTGCGAAGCCAACCTGCGACTGCAGCGTTATGCCGAGCGCTTTGACCAGCCTGAGCACAGTCAACTGGCCGAGGCAATAGGGCAAACCCTGAAGGCCATAGAGGCTAACGGTGCGCGCCTGAGCAGCGGCTTGATCAATGAACTCAACCGCCTGATGCAACGCCTGTCGCGCACTGGCTTGCGCCAGGGCGACCAGCTTGAGCAGACCCCGCTGCCGCCGCTGCGTAAGCCGGTTTACATCATGCTGCAAGACCATGACCGGGCAGAGCGACTGGCGACGCAATTGGAGTTCTTTGGCCTAGGGGTACAGGCACTGAACAGCGCCGAAGCCTTTCGGGCCTCGATGGCCGAGCGTCTGCCGGCCGCCCTCGTCATGGACGTCGACTTCACCGGCAGCGGGCATGGCCTGCATCTGGCGGCCCAGGCTCAACAGGGGCTGGAGCAGCCCCTTCCGCTGTTGTTCTTCAGCCTGCACGAAACCGATACGCCGACGCGCCTGGCTGCCGTGCGTGCTGGCGGCCAGGAATTTCTGACCGGCACGCTGGAAGCCTCCAGCCTGCTGGAAAAGGTCGAACTGCTGACCAGCGTGACTCAGTACGAACCGTTCCGGGTACTGGTCATTGATGATTCGCGGGCTCAAGCCATCTACACCGAGCGCTTGCTGAACAACGCAGGCATCGTTACCCGCACCCTCACCGACCCGATTCAAACCATGGCTGAGCTGGCCGACTTCCAGCCAGACCTGATCATTCTTGATCTGTACATGCCGGGCTGCACGGGGCCAGAGCTGGCCAAGGTCATCCGACAGAACGATCGTTATGTCAGTGTGCCGATCATTTACCTGTCGGCCGAGGACGACCTGGACAAGCAGCTCGAAGCCATGAGCGAGGGCGGCGACGACTTCCTGACCAAACCCATCCGTTCGCACCATCTGATCACCACGGTACGCAACCGTGCGGCACGGGCGCGCAACCTCAATGCACGCATGGTGCGCGACAGCCTCACCGGCCTGTACAACCACACGCACATCCTGCAATTGCTGGAAGACTGCAGCTTCCGCGCCCGTCGCGAAGAGCGCCCATTGAGCTTTGCAATGCTCGACATCGATCACTTCAAGAAGGTCAACGACAGCCACGGCCACCCCATGGGCGACCGCGTGATCAAAAGCCTGGCGCTGTTTCTGAAACAACGCCTGCGCAAGACCGACTTTATTGGTCGCTATGGCGGCGAAGAGTTTGCGATTGTCATGCCCAGTACAGACCTGAATGCCGCACACAAAGTGCTGGATGAGATCCGCCAGCGCTTCTCCGAAATCCATTACCCGGCTCAGCCGCGCGACCTGTACTGCACGTTCAGCGCTGGGGTTGTACAACTGAACGATGGGCTCGATGCGTTGAGCATGGCAACCGCCGCCGATGAGGCGCTGTACCGGGCCAAGGCTGCAGGGCGCAACACCGTGCTGCGCAGCGAACCATAAAGGCAATGTGCCAGTTTTTTTAGTTCTTCCGCGCCTTCGTCATAACCTCGTAACAAAAACGCAATAACTTCAGAGACTTACCATTCAGCCGTTGGTAGACCCTGGATATGCGCCTGAAGCTGCTTACCAATCTCAACACCTTGTTGCTGGTCACCGTCTGCCTGGCCTTGGGCGCGACACTGTGGTGGTCACAGCATGCACTGGAGCGCCCCTATCTGCTGATGGAGCGCTACCTGGGCCTGTCCCAGCAGTTTCAGAACCAGGCCGCGCGCAACATTCAGGACTACCTGAATAGCGGCGATGCGCTGCGCCATGCTGAAGCACAGCAGGCTATCGTCGACTTGCAGGCACAACTGAGCGTTCTCCCCGACGACCTGGCCGCTCGCCTGCGCCCAAGCCTGGACAGCCTGCAGGCGTTTACCGGCTCCGAGCTGCTGGCCGCCGGCAAGCTTGCCGGCGACCCTCAAGCCCTGTTGCTGCAAGCCGAACGCGAGCTTGGGGCGGCACTTGAACAACTGGCGCAATATGCCCAGAGCAGCAATAGCCCCGACGCCGGGCACTACCCACAAGCGCTGCTCAATGCCAGCGTGCATTTGGGCAGGCTCTCACTGGCACGCGACAAGTTGGTCAGCAGTGGCCGCAGCGAACTGGCCGACGAGGTCGAGCGCGAGCTGCAAAGCATCGTCGGCCAAGCCCGCGCACTCGACCAGTTGCCATTGCTGGGCGTCACCGCCAGCACAGCCTCGAGCACAGACGACTTCGCCGCGTTGATGGGCTTGCAGAGCGAAACCACCGCCGTCGCCGAAGACAGCGGCATCGCCCTGAAACGCGAGCTTAACAGCCTGCTAAGCCGTTATCCGGGCGAGCTTCAACGCACCCGCGAACAGATTCAACGCCGCGCCGAGCTGGCCAACAGCACCCATGAGCGCATTGCAGCAGTACAACAGGCGATTGCCGAACTGGAGCCAGGCGTGCGTAGCCAGCACGCGCAGATACAGGGTGAAGTACGCCTGATCCAGGGTGTCATGATTGCCATGATCCTGCTGATTGCCCTGTTGATCGACACCCTGCAGAGACGCTTGACGCGGGTGCTGACCAACCTCTCCCCGGCACTGTCGCGCTGGGCGGAAGGCGACTTCAGCCAGACCATCGCCCTGGGCGCAACCAACCGCGAGTTGCGCGATATTCAGGACTCGCTCAATCGCCTGCGCATCTATCTGGTGGAACTGGTTGGCACGTTGCGCAGCAATGCCGAACAAGTGGCCGGCAGCAGCCATGCCTTGGCCAACATGAGCAGTGCCCTGCACGATGGCGCCGAGCGCCAGGCCGGAGATACAGCGCAGATACGCGACGCGCTGGGTGAGCTGGAGGCCACGATTGTCCAGGTCGCTGGCGATGCCAGCCAGGCTGCCGATGCCAGCCGCAGTGCCGGGCGTGCCGTCGAGCAGGGGCAGCGAGTCATTGGCCAAAGCCTGACCGGGCTGCACTCGCTGGTCGGCGAGGTGCAGGGCAACGCCCAGATGATCGAACAACTGGCTCAGGAGTCGGCAACCATCGGGGGTGTACTGACGGTGATCCGCTCGATTGCCGAACAGACCAACCTGCTGGCCCTCAACGCGGCCATCGAGGCCGCACGGGCTGGCGAGATGGGCCGGGGGTTTGCCGTGGTCGCCGAAGAAGTCCGCTCGCTGGCGCAGCGCACGACGGGGGCTACTGGAGAAATTCAAACGCTGATCGAGCGCTTGCAACAGGCCGCACGCCATTCGGTGGAAGGTATGCGTGCGCAGGTTGAACATGCTGAAGCGACCGCCAGCCAGGCCCAGGCCGCCGACGGCGCACTGGATGAAATCGTCGGGGCAATCCAGACCATCGCTGCCACCGCCGAGCGTATCGCAGATGTCACGGCTCAACAGAGTGGCGCGGTCAGTGAAATTCGTGATCACAGCGAGCGCATCCACACCTTGGGTGAAGACAACCTGCATCGTATCGGCGAGGGCCGTGAACAGGGCGAACAGTTGCTCAGGCTGGGGGGCGAACTGAACACTGCCGTTCGCGCATTCAGGGTTTGAGTGGCGCACCGGATGCCTGTAAAGGCATCCGCGGGATGTAAGGAGGTGCGCGGTGCCTGCACGTCTCGGCACACTCCGCTATGATGCGCCCATACCCGTTCCGCGAGATTGTCATGCGCCGTCTGCTTTGCCTTCTGTTTATGCTCCTGGCCCTGCCCGTTGCCACCGCCGGCCTGCTCGACAGCCGTCCGAGTGCAACGCTAGGCGCCACCACGCTGAACAACAGCGCCGATTTCCTCCCAGTACGCGAAGCGTTCAAGCTCAGCCTGGTCAAGGACGATGCGCAGTCCATCACCCTGCGCTTCGTCGCTGCCGAGGGTTACTACCTCTACCGACACCGCTTTCAGTTCCGTAGCGAACCCGCCGACATTGCACTGGGAAGCGCACAGCTGCCCAAAGGCGAAGCCAAGCACGACGAATTCTTCGGCGATGTCGAGGTGTATCACGGCATCCTCGACATCACCCTGCCACGGGGCGCCGATAAGCGCGCCTTCACCCTGCTGGTGACCTACCAGGGCTGCGCGGACAAAGGCCTGTGCTACCCACCGGAAACTGAGCGCCTGAGCATTTCGGGCAGCGGCGCGGCGCCAGCCGACACGGCCAAGACCAGTACCCATACCGACTGGAAAGCCTTGCTGCTGTTCTTCCTCGCCGGCGTCGGCCTGACCTTCACCCCGTGCGTACTGCCAATGCTGCCGATTCTCTCCGGCGTGGTGTTGCGCGGCCATATTGGTGGGTGGCGAGGCTTGAGCCTGTCACTGGCCTACGTCCTGCCGATGGCCGCCTGCTTTGCCCTGCTGGGCGCATTGATGGGGCTGTTCGGCGCCGAACTGAACCTGCAGGCGCGCCTGCAATCGGCCTGGGTACTGGTGCCGTTTTCGCTGTTCTTCGTGGTCTTTGCCCTGGCCATGTTCGGTCTGTTTGAACTGCGCTTGCCGTTGGCCGTGAGCACTCGCCTTGACCATATTGCCGGGCGTACACGCGGCGGCTCACTACTTGGTGCGGCGGTGCTTGGCATCCTCTCCAGCTTGTTGGTATCGCCCTGCGTATCCGCACCATTGGCCGGCGCCCTGCTGTATATCAGCGCCAGTGGCGATGCGCTGGGCGGCGCGCTGAAGCTTTTTGCCCTGGGCCTGGGCATGGGGGCGCCGCTGCTGTTGGTCGCCACCGGCGGTGCCGCCTGGCTGCCAAGAAGCGGCCCTTGGCTGGTCACCGTGAAAAATGCCATTGGTGTCTTGCTGCTGGGTCTGGCCATCGGCCTGCTAAGCCGGATATTGCCGGGCGAAGTGACCCTGGTGCTGATCGGCTTGCTGACGGCGGGTGTCGCACTGTTCCTCGGTGCCCTTGAGTTCATCGAGAAAAGCCCGGCCCGACGCCTGATGCAATTGCTCGGCCTGTTACTGCTCGCCTATGCAGTGGCCTGCTGGTATGGCGCCTTCAGTGGCCAGACCGACCCGTTCAGGCCACTGGGCAAAACGCACCTGCCAAGCAGCGCCAGTGCCATCACCAGCGCCCAGGCCGACGCGTGGCAGAAGGTGCGCACACCCGCAGCACTCGACGCCGCCCTGGCCGAGGCCAAAGCAGCAGGGCAACCCGTGGTGCTGGATTGGTACGCCGACTGGTGCATCAGCTGCAAGGTGATCGAGCGCGAGGTACTGAGTGCACCTGCTGTCCAGGCGCATCTGGAGGGCTTTCGCTTGATCAAGTTCGACATCACCGAGAGCACCGCTGAACAACGTGCCCTGCTCGACCGCTACCACCTGTTCGGCCCACCTGCGCTGATGTTTTTTGCGGCGAACGGCAGCGAAAAAACCGACGCCCGAGTGGTTGGCGAGACAAACGCCGGCGAATTTGCTGAACATCTGTTGCGCATTCGTAGCGAACTGCGTCTATAACTTGCTGTGGTCGTAAAAAAGCGGCATGCATGACCAAAATTAACAAAATGGTCATATATTTTGCGTGAATCTCGCTCATCGTGCTGGCTATTGCAGGTAACTGGACACTGCCCCGTGCTTGCGGCATAGTCGCCGCGCTGATGTGTTCGCACGAATAAAAAAGGATCCGCAGATGGCAACGCTACTGGTACTGCATGGCCCCAATCTGAACCTGCTTGGCACCCGCGAGCCTGGTGTTTACGGTGCCGTGACCCTGGATCAGATCAACCAGGACCTGGAACAGCGCGCCCGTGCCGCTGGCCACCACCTGCAGTACCTGCAGAGCAATGCCGAGTACGAGTTGATCGACCGTATCCACGCCGCACGCAACGAAGGCGTGGACTTCATCCTGATCAACCCGGCGGCTTTTACGCACACAAGTGTCGCATTACGTGACGCGCTGCTGGCGGTGAGCATCCCATTCATCGAAGTGCATTTGTCTAACGTGCACAAGCGTGAACCTTTTCGCCATCACTCCTACTTTTCAGATGTCGCCGTAGGCGTGATCTGCGGCCTGGGCGCTAGCGGTTACCGGCTGGCCCTGGAGTCTGCACTGGAGCAATTGGCAGCGAACGCAAAGCCCTGATAACGAGTACCTGGCCCATTGGCCGGGCTCATAGAAACGTTTGATTACACGTTTATACGCCCCTGACCGAACCTTGGGAGTTGATGATTCATGGATATCCGTAAAGTCAAGAAACTGATCGAACTGCTGGAAGAGTCCGGCATCGACGAGCTGGAGATCAAGGAAGGCGAAGAATCCGTACGGATCAGCCGCCACAGCAAGACGCCAGCTCAGCAGTACTACGCGCCAGCCCCAATGGCTGCTGCCGTCGCACCTGCCGCTGCACCCGCTGCTGCCGCCCCGGTTGCCGAAGCTGCCGCCGCGCCAAAACTGAACGGCACCGTGGTTCGCTCGCCAATGGTCGGTACCTTCTACCGCAAGCCTTCGCCAACCTCGCCAAACTTCGCTGAAGTTGGCCAGACCGTGAAGAAAGGCGACACCCTGTGCATCGTCGAAGCCATGAAAATGATGAACCACATCGAAGCTGAAACCAGCGGTGTGATTGAATCCATTCTGGTAGAAGACGGCCAGCCGGTTGAGTTCGACCAGCCGCTGTTCACCATCGTTTGAACCGCGGAGAGCCAACGATGTTGAAACCTGCGAAGTTGGAAAAAGTTCTGATCGCCAACCGCGGTGAAATTGCCCTGCGGATCCTGCGTGCCTGCAAAGAGATGGGCATCAAGACCGTCGCCGTACACTCCACGGCTGACCGCGAGCTGATGCACCTGGGCCTGGCCGACGAATCGGTTTGCATCGGCCCGGCTTCGGCCAGCCAGTCCTACCTGCACATCCCGGCAATCATCGCCGCGGCTGAAGTGACCGGCGCTACCGCCATTCACCCAGGCTACGGCTTCCTCGCGGAAAACGCCGACTTCGCCGAGCAGGTAGAAAACTCCGGGTTTGCCTTCATTGGCCCGAAAGCCGACACCATTCGCCTGATGGGCGACAAGGTTTCGGCCAAGGACGCCATGAAGCGCGCCGGTGTACCGACCGTACCAGGCTCCGACGGCCCACTGCCGGAAGACGAAGAGACTGCACTGGCCATTGGCCGTGAAGTCGGCTATCCAGTGATCATCAAGGCCGCCGGTGGCGGTGGTGGTCGCGGCATGCGTGTGGTGCACAAGGAAGAGGACCTGATTGCCTCGGCCAAACTGACCCGTACCGAAGCCGGTGCTGCGTTCGGCAACTCCATGGTCTACCTGGAGAAGTTCCTGACCAACCCACGTCACGTGGAAGTTCAGGTACTGTCCGACGGCCAGGGCAATGCCATCCACCTGGGCGACCGTGACTGCTCGCTGCAGCGTCGTCACCAGAAAGTGCTGGAAGAAGCACCAGCACCAGGCATCGACGAGAAAGCCCGTCAGGAAGTCTTTGCCCGCTGCGTCCAGGCGTGCATCGAGATCGGCTACCGTGGTGCTGGCACCTTCGAGTTCCTCTACGAAAACGGCAACTTCTACTTCATCGAAATGAACACCCGTGTTCAGGTGGAGCACCCGGTTTCGGAGATGGTCACAGGCATCGACATCGTCAAGGAGATGCTGAGCATCGCCGCTGGCAACAAGCTGTCGTTCACCCAGGAAGACGTCGTGATTCGCGGCCACTCGCTGGAATGCCGGATCAACGCCGAGGACCCGAAGAAGTTCATCCCGAGCCCAGGCACGGTCAAGCACTTCCACGCGCCAGGCGGCAACGGCATCCGTGTCGATTCGCACCTGTACAGCGGCTACAGCGTACCGCCGAACTACGACTCGCTGATCGGCAAGCTGATCACCTACGGCAAAGACCGCGACGAGGCCATGGCCCGTATGCGCAATGCCCTGGACGAGATCGTCGTTGATGGCATCAAAACCAACATTCCACTGCACCGCGACCTGGTGCGTGATGAAGGTTTCTGCAAAGGCGGCGTAAACATTCACTATCTGGAACACAAACTGGCTAACCAGGAGTGATCCGAAAGTGATGCGCAAAAGCCCCTGACCGAAAGGCCAGGGGCTTTTTGTTTTATAGGGGACTCACGTACGCGGCGCCTGCATCCTTGGCATTTCAATGCCATGCTCATGCACCCGTCGGTACAACGTCGCCCGCGAGATTCCCAGCGCGCGCGCAGCATCACCCGGTTTCCAACGATGACGCACCAGCGCGTCAAGCAGCACTTGCCGCTGCGGGCTGACCCGCTGCTGCTCGGGTGCCGGGCACTGCGCACCGCGCACGTCCAGCGGCAGGTCCTCCACCTGCAAGGTGCCGGCACTGCATACGGCACAGGCATACCGCAACACCTGCCGCAGTTGACGCAGATTACCCGGCCAGCGGTAGCTCAACAGGCACTCCAGCGCCGCCGCCCCAAGCCCCACCTGCACACCACAGGCTTTCGCCTCCTCTTCCAGCACCTGATTGATCAATACCAACAAGTCACTACGCTCGCGCAACGGCGGCAGTTCAAAACGGGCGTTGGCCAGCCGAAAGTACAGGTCCTCTCGAAAACTGCCTGCAGCCACCATTGCAACCAGGTCGCGGTGCGTGGCGCAGATCACCTGAATATCCACCCGCTCACGCCGTGAAGCCCCAAGAGGGGCCACTTCACCCTCAGCCAGCACCCGCAGCAAACGCGTTTGCAGACCTAGCGGCATGTCACCGATCTCGTCGAGAAACAGCGTACCGCCATCAGCCTGCTGCAGCAGCCCACGCATCCCTTTGGTCGAGGCCCCCGTGAAGGCTCCGGCGACGTAGCCGAACAACTCACTCTCGATCAGGCTCTCGGGGATTGCCGCACAGTTGAGCGCCACAAAAGGCCCTTCCGCTCGCGCACTGCGCTGATGCAACTGGCGGGCAAAAACCTCCTTGCCCGAGCCTGTCTCACCCTGGACCAGCACCGCCAGGTTGCAGTCCTTGACCCGCGTCGCCAGGCGCAAGGCTTCCGTCACTCGCGGATCGACCGCAAGCTGTCCAATTCGGGTCGCCCGCCGCACTGGCTGGCGTCGTGGCGAACTGACCCGGGCGTGTACTTCGCCACCGGCGGCAGTCCAGTTCAAACGCTGGGCCGCCTCGTCGGTCGCGGCCCGCAGGGTCTCCAGGTCGAACAACTGGCCAATGTGCTCCGGCACCTGCCCGCACTGCTCAAGCACCACCCGCCGGGCCACACTGTTGAGCGCCTGCAAGCGTCCGTCGGCATCCCAGGCCAGGAGAAAGTCTGGCTGGCTGTCGACGTAGCCAGGCGCACTGTGAGCGCGCAACACCCAATGCTGTTCGGCGTTGTGCATGAAAAAGGCGTTCTCGATCTCACGCGCACTCTGAACCACCATCTGCCGAATCAAGTGCTGGCTGCGACGGTCGTCCGGCGATTGCAGCGCCGAGACATCGAGCACGCCCAACAGGGCGCCCTGAGGGTCAAATACCGGGGCAGCCGAGCAGGTCAGGCCGATGAAGGCCGCTCGAAAGTGATCGCGCTTGTGCACAGTGACCGGTGCATGACTGGTCAGTACCCCAGCCACGCCACAGGTGCCCTCCTCGCCTTCCGACCAACAGGTACCCAAGTACAGGCCCGCCTTGCGGCAGTCATTGCGAATCGTCGACTCGACGCGGTAGTCGATGGTGCGCCCCTGGGCATCGGTCAACAGCACACAGTAGTCGGCATCACGCACCCGCCCGTGCAGGCGTGCCACAGCATCACTGGCGATGCGCAGGAACAGCTCGGCGCGCTCGCGGCATTCATTCAGCGAGCTTTGCGAGAGGATACGTGGCCCTTGCAGCGAGGCCGGGTCAAGACGGTGCTGCTCCATGGAGCGGCGCCAGGAGTCGAGGATAGGCGCCGGGACCGGCGCTTGAGGCAGACGATCGGCATTCTTCAGCACACGGCTGACGCAATCGACGTGGGCCTTGGAGTTCGCGGCAAGCATGGGGCCTCCGGTTCTCGTGTTCTTGTCGTTATGCGGCCCATTAAGCGCCCATTGCCGGCCCTCGACAAGCACTGCCTGCGCCATGGCCTCTGTGAGACGCAGCGTCTCGGCGTCTCAGCCAACAGCCCCTGCGACCGACACCCAGCGTCTTGCCGCACCTTGCCACGCGCATGCACAACCTCACTACAAAACCGCTCTGGAACGGCCCTTTGCGCATCGTTCAAGGCACCTTGGCACCGCGCTTGCTCTAGCCCTGACAAACAAAACCAAAGGTGTGCCCATGAGCCATCCCGTTCTCACCGTAGGCATCATCGCCAACCCGGCTTCGGGTCGCGATCTGCGCCGACTGACTGCCAACGCTGGGCTCTATTCCAGCACCGATAAGGCCTCGGCCGTGCAACGCCTGTTGGCGGCCTTTGCCGCGACTGGGGTTGACCAGGTGCTGCTGCCGCCAGACATGACCGGTATCGCCGCTGCCGTACTCAAGGCGGGCCTCGGGCCACAGGCTGCCCAGCAGCGTTGGCCACAGCTGCGCATCCTCGACATGCCGCTGCGCCAGACCGTCGAGGATACCCGCCTGGCCGCCCGTCTGATGGTCGAACAGGGCGCCACGCTCATTGCGGTGCTGGGTGGCGACGGTACCCACAAGGCAGTGGCGGCCGAGGTAGGTGACATCCCACTACTGACGCTCTCCACCGGTACCAACAATGCCTTTCCGGAACTGCGCGAAGCCACCAGCGCCGGCCTGGCCGGTGGCCTCTATGCCAGTGGCCGGGTGCCGGCACCGGTCAGCCTGCGGCGCAACAAACGCCTGCTGGTGCGCGAGCCCAACCGAGGTATCTGTGAATGGGCGCTGGTGGACGTCGCGGTGTCGCCACAACGTTTTGTCGGTGCCCGCGCCATCAGCCGCACGGAAGACCTTGCGGAAGTCTTCGTGACCTTCGCCGAACCTCATGCCATCGGCCTTTCGGCGCTGTGCGGGCTGTGGTGTCCGGTACCTCGAAATGCCCCCGAGGGCGCCTGGGTACGCCTGCACCCCCACGCCGACCAGGCCCTGCTGGCACCGCTGGCACCAGGCCTGCTACTGGGCTGCGGAGTCACCGCCGCCGGCACCCTGACACCTGGCGTGGCCCACTCACTGAGCCTGGCCAGCGGCACCCTGGCCCTGGACGGTGAACGCGAAATCGAGTTCAGCGAGCAGGACCGCCCCACTATCACCCTCGACGGCCATGGCCCGTTGAGCATCGATGTCGAAGCGGTGCTCGCCTACGCCGCCCGCCATCGCCTGTTGGCCGTTGGCCGTGAACACCCGCAACACCCTGCGAATCAACCGTGCTGAGACAACCCTGGAGAACAACAAGATGTCCACTCACCTGTCCACCGAACAACTGCTGCATGCCTATCAGGTCATGCGCACCATCCGCGCCTTTGAAGAACGCCTGCACGTGGAGTTCGCCACCGGCGAGATTCCCGGTTTCGTCCACTTGTATGCCGGCGAGGAAGCGTCCGCCGCTGGGGTGATGGCGCACCTGCGCGACAGCGACTGCATTGCCTCCAACCACCGTGGTCACGGCCACTGCATTGCCAAGGGCGTCGATGTGTACGGGATGATGGCCGAGATCTACGGCAAGAAAACCGGCGTCTGCGGCGGCAAGGGCGGCTCGATGCACATCGCCGACCTGGAGAAAGGCATGCTCGGAGCAAACGGTATCGTCGGTGCGGGTGCGCCGCTGGTAGCAGGCGCGGCACTGGCGGCCAAACTCAAGGGCACCGATGACGTTGCCGTGGTGTTCTTCGGCGATGGCGGCTCCAACGAAGGCGCAGTGTTCGAGGCCATGAACCTGGCGTCGATCATGAACCTGCCCTGCATCTTCGTCGCCGAGAACAACGGCTATGCCGAAGCCACCGCGTCGAACTGGTCGGTGGCCTGCGATCACATCGCCGACCGCGCTGCCGGTTTCGGCATGCCGGGGGTGACCATCGATGGCTACGACTTCTTTGCCGTACATGAAGCTGCCGGTGCCGCCATTGCCCGCGCCCGCGCCGGGCAAGGCCCCTCACTGGTAGAGGTCAAGCTGACCCGCTACTACGGCCACTTCGAAGGTGACGCCCAGACCTACCGGGCCCCGGATGAGGTGAAAAACCTGCGAGAAACCCGTGACTGCCTCATGCAATTCCGTGAACGCACCGTGCGCGCCGGCCTGCTCAGCACCGAGCAACTGGACCAGATCGACGGCCAGGTCGAGGACCTGATCGAAGACTCGGTACGCCGCGCCAAGTCCGACCCCAAACCCGAAGCCGCCGACCTGCTCAGCGACGTGTACGTGTCCTACCCCTGAGCCACCCCAACAACAAGAATGCGTGGAGAATCATCATGGCGAGAAAGATCACTTACCAGCAGGCCATCAATGAAGCCCTGGCCCAGGAAATGCGTCGCGACACCAGCGTTTTCATCATTGGCGAAGACGTCGCAGGCGGTGCCGGCGCACCCGGCGCCGAGGATGCCTGGGGTGGCGTACTGGGCGTAACCAAAGGCCTGTACCCGCAATTTCCCGGGCGCGTACTGGACGCCCCGCTGTCGGAGATCGGCTATGTCGGCGCCGCGGTCGGGGCCGCCACCCAAGGCCTGCGCCCGGTGTGCGAGTTGATGTTCGTCGACTTTGCCGGCTGCTGCCTCGACCAGATCCTCAACCAGGCGGCCAAGTTCCGCTACATGTTCGGTGGCAAGGCAGTCACCCCGCTGGTCATGCGAACCATGGTGGGTGCGGGCCTGCGTGCGGCCGCCCAGCACTCGCAAATGCTCACCTCGCTGTGGACACATATCCCCGGCCTTAAAGTGGTCTGCCCATCGTCGCCCTATGACGCCAAGGGCCTGCTGATCCAGGCGATCCGCGACAACGATCCGGTGATCTTCTGCGAACACAAACTGCTCTACAGCATGCAGGGCGAGGTGCCGGAAGAGCTCTACACCATCCCGTTCGGTGAGGCCAACTACCTGCGTGACGGCGACGACATCACCCTGGTGACCTACGGGCGCATGGTTCATCTGGCCATGGACGCCGCCGCCAGCCTGGCCCGCCAGGGCATCGACTGCGAAGTCATCGACCTGCGCACCACCAGCCCGCTGGACGAAGACAGCATTCTGGAAAGCGTGGAAAAAACCGGTCGTCTGGTGGTGATCGACGAAGCCAACCCGCGCTGTTCCATGGCCACCGACATCAGCGCGCTGGTCGCGCAAAAAGCCTTCGCCGCGCTGAAAGGGCCGATTGAAATGGTCACCGCACCACATACACCGGTGCCATTCTCCGATGCCCTTGAGGACCTCTATATCCCGACAGCCGCGAAGATCGAAGCCGCGGTGCACAAGGTCATGGCCGGGAGGAAGGCGGCATGAGCCAGATCCACACCCTGACCATGCCCAAATGGGGCCTGTCGATGACCGAAGGCCGGGTCGATGCCTGGCTGGTGGAAGAAGGCGCGCAAATCAACAAGGGCGACGAAGTGCTGGATGTCGAGACCGACAAGATCTCCAGCAGCGTCGAAGCACCGTTCAGCGGGGTGTTGCGCCGACAGATCGCCCGGCCCGACGAAACCTTGCCGGTCGGTGCCCTGCTCGCGGTGGTGGTCGAAGGCGAGGCCAGCGACGCAGACATCGATCAAGTTGTGCAGCGCTTCCAGGAGGCGTTCGTCCCCGGCGGCGATGGCGAACAGGACAGCGGCCCGGCACCGCAGAAAATCGATCTGGACGGGCGCACCCTGCGCTATTTCGAACTCGGCCAGGGTGGCACGCCCCTGGTGCTGGTGCATGGCTTTGGCGGCGACCTGAACAACTGGCTGTTCAATCACCCGAGCCTGGCCGCCGAACGCCGCGTCATTGCCCTCGACCTGCCCGGTCATGGCGAGTCCGGCAAGACTTTGCAACGGGGCGATCTGGATGAGTTGAGCCAAACCATACTGGCCCTGCTCGACCATCTGGACATCGAACGGGTGCATCTGGCCGGACACTCCATGGGCGGCGCGGTAGCACTGAACCTGGCACGCCTGGCGCCATCCCGGGTGCATTCGTTGAGCCTGCTGGCCAGCGCAGGCCTGGGCCGGGAAATCAATGCCAATTACCTGCAAGGCTTTGTCGAGGCCAGCAACCGCAACGCACTCAAACCGCAACTGGTGCAGTTGTTCTCCGACCCCGGGCTGGTCACCCGGCAAATGCTCGAAGACATGCTCAAGTTCAAGCGCCTTGAAGGCGTAGACAGCGCGCTGCGACAACTGGCCCAAATGATCTGCGAGAACGGCCAACAACGGCATGACCTGCGTGCGGTGGTCGAGCAGCAACCGAGCCTGCTGCTCTGGGGCGCCGAAGACGCAATCATCCCGGCCACCCATGTGGACGGTCTACCGGCACAGGTCAAGATCCTCCCCGGCCAGGGGCATATGCTGCAGATGGAAGCCGCCGAAGAGGTCAACCAGTGCCTGCTGGCATTCCTTCAGGCCGTCGAGCAATCAGGGAGATAACGCCATGAACGACCTTTCCAACACCGCTAGCATGCGTGCCGCCGTCTGGCATGGCCGCCACGATATCCGCGTCGAAGATGTACCACTGCCCGCCGACCCACCGCCGGGCTGGGTTCAGATCAAAGTGGACTGGTGCGGCATCTGCGGTTCCGACCTGCATGAATACGTGGCCGGCCCGGTATTCATTCCGGTCGAAGCGCCGCACCCGCTGACCGGCATCCAGGGCCAATGCATCCTCGGCCACGAGTTCTGTGGCGAAATCCTCAAGCTCGGCGATGGCGTCGAAGGCTATGCCGTCGGCGACCCGGTCGCCGCCGATGCCTGCCAGCACTGTGGCACCTGCTACTACTGCACCCACGGCCTGTACAACATCTGCGAACGCCTGGCCTTTACCGGGCTGATGAACAACGGTGCATTCGCCGAGCGCGTCAACGTACCGGCCAACCTGCTGTACAAACTACCGGCCGGTTTCCCTCGGGAGGCCGGCGCACTGATCGAGCCCCTGGCGGTGGGAATGCATGCGGTCAAGAAAGCCGGCAACCTGCTTGGCCAGACTGTCGTCGTGGTTGGCGCCGGCACCATCGGCCTGTGCACCATCATGTGTGCCAAAGCGGCAGGCGCAGCCAAGGTGATTGCCCTGGAAATGTCCTCCGCACGCAAGGCCAAGGCCCTGGAGGTGGGCGCCAGCGCGGTGCTCGATCCGAAGGAATGCGATGCCCTGGCCGAGATCCGTGCCCTGACCAACGGCTTGGGTGCCGATGTCAGCTTCGAGTGCATCGGCAACAAGCACACCGCCAAACTAGCCATCGACACCCTCCGCAAGGCAGGCAAGTGCGTACTGGTGGGGATCTTCGAAGAGCCGAGCGAGTTCAATTTCTTTGAGCTGGTCTCGACCGAGAAACAGGTCCTCGGCGCCCTGGCGTACAACGGTGAGTTTGCTGACGTCATCGCGTTCATCGCCGACGGGCGGCTGGACATTACCCCGCTGGTGACCGGGCGCATCGACCTGGAGCAGATCGTCGGGCGCGGCTTTGACGAGCTGGTGAACAATAAAGAGGAAAACGTGAAGATCATCGTCTCGCCGTCAAAACGCTGAATCACACCAACAATGTCGGTGCCTGCGCGTCTGCAGGCTCCGGCCTTGCCGGTGATGCATCCCCTCTACGCCAAACCCTTCGCACTCATGTAAACTGGCGCGCTTGACGCAGCCGTTGGCTGCCCCTGTAGATTTCCCAAAGGTAAACGCCATGCCCTGGCTGCAAGTACGTCTGGCTATCAGCCCGGAACAAGCCGAAACCTATGAAGACGCCCTGCTCGAAGTCGGCGCCGTCTCCGTCACCTTCATGGATGCCGAAGACCAGCCAATTTTCGAACCGGACCTCAACACCACCCCACTGTGGTCGCACACCCACCTGCTGGCCCTGTTCGAAGCCGATGCCGAGCCCGACGCGGTGTTTGCCCACCTGCGCCTGCTGACCGGCGCCGAGCTGCCGGAGCACCACGCCGAAGTGATCGAGGATCAGGACTGGGAACGTAGCTGGATGGACAACTTCCAGCCAATGCGCTTCGGCAAGCGCCTGTGGATCGTGCCAAGCTGGCATGCCGCACCAGAGCCCGAAGCGGTCAACCTGCTGCTCGACCCGGGCCTGGCCTTCGGCACCGGCACCCACCCGACCACCGCGCTGTGCCTGGAATGGCTGGACGGCCAGGACCTGCAAGGCCGTGAAGTCCTCGACTTCGGCTGCGGCTCGGGCATCCTCGCCATCGCCGCACTGTTGCTCGGTGCGCGCCAGGCCGTCGGTACCGATATCGACGTGCAGGCCCTCGAGGCCTCCCGCGACAACGCCGGGCGCAACGGCATCGCCGATGAACGCTTCCCGCTCTACCTGCCAGAGCAGATGCCCGCCATGCAGGCCGAGGTACTGGTCGCCAATATCCTCGCCGGACCACTGGTTTCGCTGGCGCCGCAACTCTCCAGCCTGGTTCGCCCTGGTGGTTTGCTGGCACTGTCCGGCATTCTCGCCGAGCAAGGCGCAGAGGTCGCAGCCGCCTATGCCAATGACTTCGAGCTGGACCCAATCGTCGAACGCGATGGCTGGGTGCGTATCAGTGGTCGCCGTCGCTAAGAGCACCTAGAATGGACGCTTGCACAATTCGGATCGCCGCATGACCGACAGTTTCGTCACCCAGTGCCCCCATTGCCAGACCAGTTTCCGCGTCAGCCACACTCAACTGAGTGTGGCGCGCGGTGTGGTGCGCTGCGGCAACTGTCTGCAAGTGTTCAACGCTGCCCGCCAACTGCTTGAGCAGCAGGCTGCAAACAAGGCCGCCGAAACCGAGCAGCCACCTGCGCCGCTCAGCGCGCCGGCGGCAAATCCGCCAGCCCCGGCGATCAGCCAACGGGAATGGCGCGCAGCCGAACTGGACCTCGACCACCTTGACCTCGATGAAGAGCTGGCGCGCCTGGAACAGCGCGAAATCCAGCCCATCACCGAGCTCAAGGGGCCAGCACGACGTGATACCGGCCTCAGCGCCAGCCGCGACGGTGATGAACCACCACTGGCCGATGACCTGTTCGGCAACCCGGCAGACGAGCCGCCCGTAGCTGCGGTGGAAGCGTCTCACCCACCCGTGATAGATGAGGGGTCGGTAGACCACGAACCCGCTCAGGGTGCGCGAACAGAACCCTCCCTGTCGCTCGACTCAAACGACTTCGATGACGAGCCACGCCGCGCGCATGGCGCCGACGACGATGAGCCCGACCTGCCGGGTGACCGTCTGTCGGCACACGACACCCTGCATGCTGATGATGAAGCACCAGCGGTCGAACAGGAACGTCAGGAACCCGCGTTGGGTGCAGTGTCCGGTCGACCCGCGCGCAAGGAGCCATTGCTTGACCTGGTAGACGACCCTTTGCAGCTCGATTGGCAAAAGCCACGCAGCTCGTGGGGCCGTCGCCTGCTCTGGAGCCTGTTGATCCTGCTGGCAGCCTCTGGCCTGGCCGCCCAGTACATTGCGTACCACTTCGATGAACTGGCTCGCCAGGATCAGTACCGCCCGTGGTTCCAGCAACTGTGCCCGCAATTGGGCTGCAGCGTGCCGTCAAAAGTCGATATCGCTCGAATAAAGAGCAGCAACCTGGTGGTCCGCAGCCACCCGGATTTCACTGGCGCACTGATCGTCGACGCGATCATCTACAACCGTGCACCCTTCTCCCAGCCGTTTCCCCTGCTGGAACTGCGCTTCGCCGACCTCAATGGCCAGTTGATTGCCAGTCGCCGCTTCAAGCCGGCCGAATACCTCAGTGGCGAATTGGCGGGCAAGGGGGAAATGCCCAGCCAGACGCCTATTCACATCGCACTGGACATCCTCGATCCGGGGCCAAAGGCCGTCAATTACAGCCTGAGTTTCCGCTCGCCCGAGTAATTCCGGGCTCCGGCGCCATATTCGTGGCGCCTGCCGAGCCCTCGTAACCGGTCGGAATAAGCTCATAGCTGTTCAGATTTTATCCAAATCGACCTTTATCCAGTCATCGAGAGCGGGTATCATGCGATCCCTTTTTCGAACTCCAATGATCCGGCCCCACAACAGGGAACTCCTATGTCGGCGGTACGCATCGGCCCCTACACACTGCAGAATGCCTTGATCCTCGCGCCGATGGCCGGGGTGACGGACCAGCCTTTTCGTCAGCTTTGCCGACGCATGGGCGCGGGGCTTGTTGTCTCGGAAATGGTCAGCAGCGACATGAGCCTGTGGAACAGCCGCAAGTCGCGTCTGCGCATGATCCACGAAGGTGATCCCGAGCCACGCTCGGTACAGATCGCCGGTGGTGATGCGCAGATGCTGGCGGCGGCGGCCCGGGCCAACGTCGAGTTTGGCGCCCAGATCATTGATATCAATATGGGTTGCCCGGCAAAAAAAGTCTGCAACAAAGCCGCAGGCTCTGCTTTATTGAAAGATGAAGCCTTGGTCAGTGAAATCCTCCATGCGGTGGTTGCCGCGGTGGACGTACCTGTCACCCTGAAGATCCGCACGGGCTGGGACCGTGCAAACAAGAACGGCCTGACCGTGGCGAAAATCGCCGAGCAGGCCGGCATCCAGGCGCTGGCGGTCCATGGACGCACCCGCGCCGACCTGTATACCGGCGAAGCCGAATACGACACCATCGCGGCGATCAAGCAGGCGGTGTCGATACCGGTTTTTGCCAACGGCGATATCACCTCGCCAGAAAAGGCCCGTGTGGTGTTGAACGCCACTGGAGCCGACGGCCTGTTGATCGGCCGGGCTGCCCAAGGGCGGCCATGGATCTTTCGCGAGATCGAGCATTACCTGCGCACCGGCGAAACCTTGCCGGCACCGCAGTTGGATGAAGTGGAACGAATTCTGCTGGAGCACCTGGCCGCGCTGCACGCCTTCTATGGCGATGTGATGGGCGTACGCATTGCCCGCAAGCATGTCGGCTGGTATCTGGCAACGCTGCCGGGCGCCAAGGAGTTTCGCGCCCAGTTCAATCGTTTGGACGATACGCAAGCGCAGTGCGCCCACGTTCACGCCTTTTTCCGTGAACGTGAACAAAGCCTTGAGACAGAGGACGGACAAGGGGTGGCCGCATGACGATGATGACCGAGACTTTAGTGAGTGGAACAACGCCCGTGAGCGACAACGTCAACCTGAAACAGCACCTCAACACCCCGAGCGAAGAGGGCCAGACCCTTCGCGGGAGCGTGGAGAAGGCGCTGCACAACTACTTCGCGCACCTCGAGGGTGCTGCCGTCACGGACGTGTACAACCTGGTGCTCTCGGAAGTCGAAGCGCCGTTGCTCGAAAGCGTGATGAACTACGTCAAGGGCAACCAGACCAAAGCCAGTGAACTGCTCGGGCTCAACCGTGGCACGCTGCGCAAGAAACTCAAGCAGTACGACCTGCTCTAAGCATGAATCCAAACCAGAAAAGGCGGCTCCCATTCGATGAGGTCGCCTTTTTTGCTGAAACCACCGCGTTATGGAATCTGAAATGACCGACCAGACCACCCGCCTGCCGATCCGCCGCGCCTTGATCAGCGTTTCCGACAAGACCGGGATCCTTGAATTCGCCCGCGAACTGGAACAACTCGGTGTCGAGATCCTGTCCACCGGCGGCACCTTCAAGCTGCTCCGGGACAACGGCGTTGCTGCAGTCGAAGTCGCCGACTACACCGGCTTCGCTGAAATGATGGACGGCCGGGTCAAGACCCTGCACCCGAAAATCCACGGCGGTATCCTCGGTCGTCGCGGTACCGACGATGCGATCATGGAACAGCACGGGATCAAACCGATCGATCTGGTCGCGGTCAACCTCTACCCCTTCGAAGCCACCATCACCAAGCCAGGTTGCGACCTGCCGACCGCTATCGAGAACATCGACATCGGCGGCCCGACCATGGTGCGTTCGGCGGCCAAGAACCACAAAGACGTCGCCATCGTGGTTAACGCCAGCGATTACGCCAGCGTCCTGGAAAACCTCAAGGCCGGCGGCCTGACATACGCTCAGCGTTTCGACCTGATGCTCAAGGCCTTCGAGCACACCGCAGCCTACGACGGCATGATTGCCAACTACATGGGCACCATCAACCAGTCGGCGCAAACCCTGACCACCGAAGGCCGCAGCGAATTCCCGCGCACCTTCAACAGCCAGTTCGTAAAAGCCCAGGAAATGCGCTACGGCGAGAACCCGCACCAGAGCGCGGCGTTCTACGTTGAAGCCAAGCCAGCCGAAGCCAGCATCTCGACGGCCGTACAGCTGCAAGGCAAAGAGCTGTCGTACAACAACGTGGCCGACACCGACGCCGCGCTGGAGTGCGTGAAGAGCTTCGTCAAGCCGGCCTGCGTCATCGTCAAGCACGCCAACCCGTGCGGCGTGGCTGTCAGCCCTGAGGGCGGTATTCGCCAGGCCTACGAACTGGCCTACGCCACCGACACCGAGTCGGCCTTCGGCGGCATCATCGCCTTCAACCGCGAGCTGGACGGCGAAACCGCCAAAGCCATCGTCGAGCGTCAGTTCGTCGAAGTGATCATCGCCCCAAGCGTCAGCGACGAAGCCCGCGCCGTGGTTGCAGCCAAAGCCAACGTGCGCCTGCTGACCTGCGGCGAATGGCCTGCCGAGCGCGCTGCCGCCTGGGACTACAAGCGCGTCAACGGCGGCCTGCTGGTGCAGAGCCGCGACAATGGCATGATCTCGGCCAACGACCTGAAAGTCGTGACCAAGCGCGCGCCGACCGAACAGGAAATCAACGACCTGATCTTCGCCTGGAAAGTGGCCAAGTTCGTCAAGTCCAACGCGATCGTCTACGCCAAGAACCGTCAGACCATCGGTGTTGGCGCAGGCCAGATGAGCCGCGTCAACTCCGCGCGCATTGCTGCGATCAAAGCTGAGCACGCCGGCCTGCAGGTGCAGGGTGCGGTCATGGCCTCGGACGCGTTCTTCCCGTTCCGTGACGGCATCGATAATGCAGCTAAAGTGGGTATCACTGCCGTGATCCAGCCAGGCGGCTCGATGCGCGATGCAGAAGTCATTGCTGCCGCTGACGAAGCCGGCATTGCAATGGTCTTCACCGGCATGCGCCACTTCCGCCACTAAGCGCTCAGGCGCCGGCGTTGTCAGCGATACAGGCCGCGTGCAGTCCCCAGGGCTGCAGCGCGCCCATCGCCACAACGCTGGCTCCCGCAGTTTCCAGAATTAGCGTCATCGAGGTTTTGACATGAAGGTTTTGATTATTGGCAGCGGCGGTCGTGAACACGCCCTGGCCTGGAAAGTTGCCCAGGACCCACGCGTCGAGAAAGTCTTCGTCGCCCCAGGCAACGCCGGTACCGCTACCGAAGCCAAGTGCGAGAACGTCGCCATCGACGTCACCGCGCTGGAGCAGTTGGCTGACTTCGCCGAGAAAAACGTCACCCTGACCATCGTCGGCCCGGAAGGCCCGCTGGTCGCTGGCGTCGTCGATCTGTTCCGCAGCCGTGGTCTGGACTGCTTCGGCCCAACCAAGGGTGCCGCCCAACTGGAAGGCTCCAAGGCGTTCACCAAGGACTTCCTGGCACGCCACAAGATTCCGACCGCCGATTACCAGAACTTCACTGAAATCGAACCGGCACTGGCCTACCTGCGCGAAAAAGGCGCACCGATCGTGATCAAGGCCGACGGCCTGGCCGCGGGCAAAGGCGTGATCGTTGCCATGACCCTGGCAGAAGCCGAAGACGCCGTACGCGACATGCTCGCCGGCAACGCCTTCGGTGAAGCCGGTTCGCGCGTAGTGATCGAGGAATTCCTCGATGGCGAAGAAGCCAGCTTCATCGTCATGGTCGACGGCAATAATGTGCTGCCGATGGCCACCAGCCAGGACCACAAGCGCGTCGGCGACGGCGATACAGGCCCGAACACCGGCGGCATGGGTGCCTACTCGCCAGCACCGGTCGTAACCGCCGAGGTGCATCAGCGGGTCATGGACCAGGTGATCTGGCCGACCGTTCGCGGCATGGCCGAGGAAGGCAATGTCTACACGGGCTTCCTCTATGCCGGTCTGATGATCGACAAAGCGGGCAACCCGAAGGTCATCGAGTTCAACTGCCGTTTCGGCGACCCGGAGACCCAGCCCGTCATGCTGCGCCTGGAGTCGAGCCTGGTGCTGCTGATCGAAGCCGCATTCGCCAAGGCGTTGGACAAGGTCGAAGCACAGTGGAACCCGCAGCCAAGCCTGGGCGTGGTCTTGGCAGCTGGCGGCTACCCGGGCGACTACACCAAAGGTGCACCGATCCACGGCCTGGACGCTGCTGCCCAACTGACCGGCAAGGTGTTCCACGCGGGTACCGCACTCAAGGATGGCGCAATCGTCGCCACCGGCGGTCGTGTACTCTGTGCCACAGCGCTGGGCGAAACCGTTGAAGCCGCACAGCAGCAAGCGTACCGCCTGGCCCGTGAAATCAGCTGGGAAGGCAGCTTCTACCGCAACGACATTGGCTACCGTGCCATTGCCCGTGAGCGCGGTGAACATCAGCAGTAAAACGAGACCACGGGTACGCCTGGCGTACCCGACCAGACGACAAGGCCCCGCGCGGGCCTTGCCTTCGTCTCGGCCCGCCGCGCATAGTGGTACCCCGGCATTCAGCTAAGGAAGGGATTTCGTCGTGCGTTGGCTCAGGATTGCCATTGGCCTCACCGTCAGCCTGCTGACCCTGTTCTGCCTGTTTCCGGCGTCTGCCGAACATAGCGGTGGATGGGCCGTTTTGCTTGACGAGCAAGCCAACCTGCAACTGAGCGATGTACGCTCCGAACGCTACCGAAACCAGTTCAGTCCTATCCAGATCAGCCGACTCAACGCTGCCGCCCCCAATCACGCACTGTGGTTGCACTATCGGCTACCCCCGGGCGAGAACGAACAACTGTTGCGTGTCTTCGCTCCGGACTTGTCCAGCCTTGATCTGTATGTGCTGGATGGCAACGTGCTGCTCAAGCAGTCTCTCAACGGCCGCGTCGGTGACACCAGCGAACCCGTGCTGCGTAGCAGTGACCACTTGTTACGACTGCCCAACAGTGCAAAGCCACTGGATGTCTATCTACGGCTGGTTTCCGAACACCAGTTGCGCCCCGACATAACCCTGCAACCTGCTGCCGAAGCCGCCGCCGACCAGCGTGAAGCCGTAATGTTCGGCCTGCTGTTCGGTTGCATTGGCATGCTGATACTGCACAACCTCGCCCGTTTCGCCTATTCACGCTCAACCACCAGCCTGGCACTGGCCGCGTATCAGGGCCTGATGCTGTTCAGCGCACTGATTCTGCTGAACCTCGGCAGCCCCTGGATCAACCTCTGGCATTCTGCCCAAACCCCTGCGGCGTACCTGACAGCGCTGTTGGCAACGCTGTGCGGCCTGGTCTTTACCGCTCGTTTTTTCAATGGCTTCGATCAGCCTCGCCTGACTCGCCTGCTGCAGGCAGACCTGCTCCTGATCAGCCTCTGCGGCCTGGTGCTGCTGTTTGTCGATACCCTGCCGCTGAACCTGATGACCTACGCCCTGATGGCGTTAGGCAGCCTGAGCATGCTGTTGGTGGCCAGCTATCAATGCTACAAGGGGTATGCGCCAGCCAGGCTGCTCACCCTGGCCATGCTGGTGTTCAACATCGGCTGCCTGGTTGTGCTCCCGGCCCTGCTGGTGCTCACACGTACGCCGACCCAATGGTTACTGTTCATCCTGCTCGGGCTGACCGCGCTCAGTGGCTTGCTGCTGAACATGGCCGTCAGTGAGCGCTTGCGTACCATCAGAGAAGCGCGCTTCAGTGCCAGCCGCGCATTGGCCGCGAGCAATGCAGAGGTCAACGCCAAGGCCGAGTTTCTCGCCAGGATCAGCCATGAAATCCGC
This sequence comes from Pseudomonas sp. TE3910, assembly GCF_056279025.1. NCBI lineage: Bacteria > Pseudomonadati > Pseudomonadota > Gammaproteobacteria > Pseudomonadales > Pseudomonadaceae > Pseudomonas > Pseudomonas sp. TE3910. The sequence continues at coordinate 3,985,865 of NZ_JBWBQN010000001.1, read as the reverse complement.
ACGCCCATGAACGGTGTGCTGGGCATGACTGAACTGCTGCTGGGCACTCCGCTGTCGGTCAAGCAACGTGACTACGTACAAACCATTCATAGCGCCGGCAACGAACTGCTTACCCTGATCAACGAAATCCTCGACATCTCCAAGTTGGAGTCCGGGCAGATCGAACTCGACGACGTGCAGTTCGACCTCAATGCCCTGATCGAAGATTGCCTGGGTATCTTCAGGGCCAAGGCCGAACAGCAGAATGTGGAGTTGATCAGCTTCACCCAGCCGCAAGTTCCCCGGGTTATCAGTGGCGATCCGACACGCCTGCGCCAGGCCCTGCTGGGCCTGTTGGAGAATGCGCTGAAGACGGTCGATCAGGGCGAAATTCTACTGGTGATCGCCCTGGACCAACGTACTGACACTCCTCGCTTGCGCATTGCCGTACAGGACAGCGGCCAACCGATGGCCGACAGTGATCGCGATGCCTTGCTGCAAGCCGAGCTGAACAGCCGGCACTACCTCTCCGAAAGCAAGCTGGGCGGGCATCTGGGCCTGGTCATCGCCAAGCAGTTGGTCACCTTGATGCACGGCGAGTTCGGCATCAAGACCAGCCCCAATCAGGGCAACACCCTCTGGATAACCCTGCCGCTGGATCCGCAGCGCCTGGAACAACCCGCCGCCGACCTGGACGGCCCGTTGCGTGACGCCCGCGTGCTGGTGGTGGATGACAACGACACTTGCCGAAAAGTACTGGTACAGCAGTGCAGTGCCTGGGGCATGAACGTCAGTGCCGTGCCATCAGGCAAGGAAGCACTGGCCCTGCTGCGCACCAAGGCCCACCTGCGGGACTACTTCGATGCAGTACTGCTCGACCAGAACATGCCAGGCATGACCGGGATGCAACTTGCCGCCAAAATCAAGGAAGACCCGAGCCTGAACCACGACATCCTGTTGATCATGCTCACCGGCATCAGCAATGCGCCAAGCAAGATCATCGCGCGCAACGCCGGGGTCAAGCGGATCCTGGCCAAGCCTGTGGCCGGCTATACCCTCAAGACGACCCTGGCCGAGGAACTCAGCCAGCGGGCCAAAGGGCCACACCTGCCGCACGCCGCATCGTTCAGCCATCAGCCACTCCAGATGCCCAGCGACTTTCGCATCCTGGTTGCCGAAGACAACAGCATTTCGACCAAGGTCATTCGGGGCATGCTGGGCAAGCTCAACCTGGAGCCCGATACGGCCAGCAATGGTGAAGAGGCTTTGGCGGCAATGAAAGCGCAGCGCTATGACCTGGTCCTGATGGATTGCGAAATGCCCGTGCTGGACGGTTTTTCCGCCACCCAGCAGTTACGCGCCTGGGAAGCCAACACCCAACGCAAACGCACGCCAGTGGTCGCCCTGACCGCGCATATCCTTGCCGAACACAAGGAACGTGCACGCCTGTCGGGCATGGACGGGCATATGGCCAAGCCCGTTGAGCTGTCACAACTGCGTGAACTGATCGAACAATGGGTGGCCCGCCGAGAACAAGAGGCCAGCCAGGCGACAGGCACTGATACACTTCGTTGAGTCCATCAGCCGCGAGCCCACGCCATGCTTCATGAGTTGTTCAGCGTTTACCTGAAAATGCTCGTGCTCTACAGCCCGTTCTTTGTTCTGTCCTGTTTCATCAGCCTGACCCGTGGCTACTCCAGCAAGGAGCGCAAGCACCTGGCCTGGAAAGTCGCCATTGGCGTGCTCGTCTCCAGCGTTCTGCTGTACCTGTTCGGACGGGTAATCTTCGGCATCTTCGGTATCACCGCCGATGCCTTTCGCATTGGTGCGGGCAGCGTGCTGTTCATTTCCGCACTGGGCATGGCACAGGGCAAGTCTGCGGTGCAGACCGACAGCGTGCAGCAGGACGTCACCATCGTGCCACTGACCATACCGCTGACGGTCGGCCCTGGCACCATTGGTGCGCTGCTGGTGATGGGGGTTGGTCAACCGCACTGGGACGACAAACTGCTGGCCATCGTCAGTATCGCTGCAGCCAGCCTCACGGTCGGCCTGGTGCTCTACCTGTCCAACCGCATCGAACGCCTGCTCGGCGACCAGGGCCTGCAGATCGTCAGCCGGTTGATGGGGCTGTTCGTCTGCGCCCTGGCGGCGCAAATCATCTTTACCGGGATAAAGGGCTACCTGTTACCCGGCTGAGACTGACCGCGCACAAGCATGATGTACTGCCGAGATGCTTCCGCCATTTTGCGAGCGACAACAGCGCGTCGCTCCTGCCGGAACAAGCGGGTATTGAACCGCACCAACTCGACACGCGGTTGAAAAACCTCGACCAAGCTGGAACGCTGCAGAAAGAGAAACCCCTGCTGCTTTTGCGGCACCCGGATTTCCTGATGAAAGAGCACCAAGTCGACCTGCCCAGCTTTGCTCTGCATACAGGGCAGCAGTTGAAAGCGCACCTCATCACGGGAACGGGCACTGCTTTCGAACAAGGTAAGCGCCTTGTCATCATTGGCAAGCCGCTTCACTGCAAGATCGCAAGCCTGTGCATAGTGCTCGCGCCCATCCTGACCGATCATGGCCAGCGCCGCGTCCACCACTCGCTCACGGTCCGGGCCAGGCAGCGGGGTATCTGCAGGGGGCGTAGCGTCCCACCCGAGGTACTTGAGCGTGTTCTTGTAATAGGCAAACCAGTCCTCGATCTGACCTTTGTTGAAAAGATCCCGAGTCACCCGCTGCGCATACAAGTTAGCCAGCAGGACGTCCTCCCGATCATCGCCCATAACGCCTGGCAGAAACGTTGCTACGCTTCCGTCCACCACGACGGCGCTATCCTCTCGCTTATCCAGCATGTTCATACTCCCATCCTTGTGAAGTACCGTTAGACGTCTATCGACGTCATTGAGCTATCGCGTTCCGAACGCATCATCATGGCCAAGTCTTCCCGGATCGTTGCAAAGGTGCTCTCGTGAAGCTCAGCCGTGTAAAGCGACGTGTGGATGCTGCCCTTCAAGAGCCCCAAACACAGGTCTTGAAAGGTTTGAGAACTCTCCAGGAGCAAGTTGCCTCCAAGCAGAACAGGCCCAGGTTCGACAACCACAATGCCCAGCGCCAACTGGCTGCAACCCTTCGTTGATTGACTGCCTGAACGGATTAGCGACTGCTTGACGTGGTGTTGAGTCGGTAACTCGATAAAGCGCTGTAGCACGTCCCTGACGCGGCACCTTGATAAGGTCGAAACGAGCGCTACCAGCGCCTCCGTAAAGTCCTCGACAGGCTTGGATACACCGCAGTAGACATCCCTCTCGATGCGATAGCGCTGCGCTGATACAAGCCAGCCTAACGCTGATTGCGCCTCTCGATGTACCGCTAGCCAGCCTTCATAGTCGAGAAACATCGAGCACTCGCTGTCGGCCTTTAACCGGGCAAAAAGCTGCGTATCCAGCACATCACTGCGTTCTTGCTTCGACAACGCGCGGGACAGCAGCAACAACGTACTACCACAGAGAAACTCTTCGTACTCTATTTGCATGTCAGCGCTCCCTGCTAACAAGGAGGGGGGCAATACGTCCCCCCCTCCGTTGGCGGATATCAACGCTTGAGCTTGAGGCTCAACAGGGTTTTCCGGGCGTTGTCAGCTACCTCACCCTCGACCACGTCTTTGTTACGCTCATACAGCGAGCGGTGGAAAGTGAAAGCAGCAGAACCGGTATACGTCTCGGCATTGCTGCCGCTCCAGCTGAAAAACAGCAAGCCGGTTTTCTTGTCTGGCGTTTGGTTTACCTGCACGGCACCAACGGTCATGATCACCTCACCGTTAGGCTGCTCCATGCAAGACGCCACACTCAGGCTGGTACCTTGCTTGCTCACCGCATTACGGGAAATCACACTGATAGCCTCGTCAGCCTTGTCCAGTGCCTTCAGGGCATTGCCTGCAACAACCGGCAAAACAGAAGCACTGGTACCGCCGGAGCCCAGAAGGCTCACAGCACCCGCCAGAGCGTGAACCATAAGACCATCCATGGTGAACTCACGGTTGCTGGACTTCTCCTTGCTGTAGGTGTACTTGATCGAAACCCAGCCGCAGGCCTGCATGGTTTGAATGTAAACCTCAAACCACTTCTGCCCTTCCTCATTCGGGTGATGAGCGGCGGTGGCTGCCTGGCTTGCAAACAGATGGCAGTACTTGGCTGCTTCGCGGTTGCTCAGCGACATGCCTTTGACAAACGAAAGTACTTCTCCACTTGCTACTTCTGCAACATCGCTGGAGGTGTCCAAGATTGGGTTGTTCATGATTGATTCGTCCTTGATCGTTAGTGGTAACAGAGCCAGTGGTGACTCTGCGCCCACACTAAGACAACGATCCAGGTCATTCAGGACAGAAACACTTCCCGGGTGATCCCGCTCAGCTAGCTGGCTTGTCGCCATACCAGCGTGGCGTGTACACCCATTGGCCGCCCTCAGGACGAGGGAACACGCAGGTGGTGGACGACCCCACCAACACCATGGTGCGCATGTCCACCTGCTCAGGGGTCAGCTCCCCCAGGGTAATGGCGCGCAATGTTTGCCCCGGCCTACCGATATCACGGCCAAGGACTACAGGCGTCTGCGCCGTACGGTGCTGACGTACGATTTCCAGGGCACGCCCCAGTTGCCAAGGCCGCGAACGCGAAATCGGGTTATAGAAAGCCAGCGCCAGATCTGCCTGAGCCGCCAGGTCGAGGCGTTTCTCGATAATCGACCACGGCTTGAGGTTGTCCGACAGCGACAGTACACAGAAGTCATGGCCCAATGGCGCACCCGCTTGAGCGGCGGTGGCCAGCGAGGCTGAAACCCCCGGCAGGATCTCCAGGTCAACCGCATGCCAGGCCGGGTCGTCTGACTCATGAAGGGCTTCCAGTACCGCTGAGGCCATGGCGAACACGCCGGGGTCACCCGACGATACCACCACCACCGAACGGCCCTGGACCGCCAACTCGAACGCGTGACGCGCGCGCTGCATCTCTTCGCGGTTATCGGTGCAATGCAGCACCTGATCGTCGCGGAACGGGCCGGCCATACGCACGTAGGTCTCGTACCCCAGCACATCGTTGGCGCGGGCCAACTCGGCCTTGACCGCCGGCACCATGAACTGCGCAGCACCTGGCCCCAGGCCAATCACCGCCAGTCGACCACGGGCACGGCCGATCGACTGAACGTCGATAGGCTGACTGGCCACGGCAATCGCAATGCCGTCACCCATCGCCTGAGGCAGCAGCAGTTGAGGCAGGGCCTGTGCCGCCAGTGCCACAACACTGTCAGCCGCCGGGGCGAAACGCAAGGCAACGCCCAACTCAGCCGCGGCATCACGCAGCGCCGGGCTGCTCATCTCGCTGTCTGCCGCCAACAGGCAGGCCAGCGCGGGCTCGGCAATCTTCGCCGCCTGCAGGGCAGCGCGCACGGCCTGAGCCGGTTCAGGCACTGTTGCGCTGATTGCCACCAATACGCAGCGCGGATGGATCAACAGCTCATGGGGCGAAGGCTCACGGGCTTCACAGCCGACATGGATCGAACGCTGCGCCTGTTCATCGTGCGGCAGTTGGGCTTGAGCCAACCAAGGCGCCGCCCCTTCAATACGCACCGGCTCACCAGCCAGCAGGTCGGAGACAAAGCGCTTACCCAGCTCAAGATCAGCCAAGGCATAACCACTGGGCGGGTTGAGCAGGCAGGTGCCAAAGCGCAACTCTCCACTGGTGGTGATCGCCGCCGCAACGCCCAGGCCGGCGGCAATTTCACGGGCCATTACGTTGACGCCACCCAGCCCCCCCAGCAACGGCACCACGGCGCTGCCATCTTCGGCCACGGCCAGCACCGGAGGCTCAGCGCCCTTTTCCAGCAACAGATCGGCCAAGGTACGGATAACAATACCAGCGGCGCACAGGGCGATAATCGGCGTGTCCTGCTGATACAGCTGGCGCAGGGTCTGGCCGAACGCCTGATAACTCAGGTCGGCACCCTCGACCCGGCCCGCGAGGCCATGGATAAGGGCGTCGGGATACACCTGCTGGATTTTCCGGGCAGTGGCCAGGCTGCCCTTGCCGAGAATCACGATGGCCGGAGCCTTGCGCGCCATCACCCTTGCCACCTCTCACCCGGCACGATAATCAGCGAGAAATAAGGTGACGATTGCGGGTCGACCTCATCCAGCGCGACGATCTTCTGATTGGCCATGGTCGCCCGCTCGACATACAACGCACGCTCGGCCAGCCCCAGTTCGCTCAGCACCTGACGGACCTTGGGGAAGTTGCGCCCCAGCTTCATGATCACTGCCGCATCGGCATCGGCCAGGCGGCGCTTGAGTTCTTCGTGTGGCAACACGCCCGAGAGAACCGACAGGCTCTGGTTGCGATACACCAGCGGCGCGCCCAACACAGAAGCACCGCCCAGCATCGAGCAGACACCCGGCACCACCTGCGCGTCGTAACGCTCGGCAAGGCGGTCGTGCAGGTACATGTATGAGCCGTAGAAGAACGGATCGCCTTCGCAGATCACCGCCACATCGCGACCGGCATCCAGGTGCGCCGCCACGTCAAGGCTGGCCTGATCGTAGAAATCGCTGATGACCTGCTCATAGGACAATGGCGCTGGCAGTGCTTCGGTGGTCACCGGATAGACCAGTGGCAACAGGGTCTGGGCATCCTGCAAATGCGCTTCGATAATGCCGAATGCGTTGCCACGCTTACCCTTGGCAACAAAGTACGCCACCACCGGCGCCTCGCGCAGCAGGCGCAAAGCCTTGACGGTGATCAGCTCCGGATCACCCGGGCCGACGCCCAGGCCAAGCAAACGTCCACGAGCCTGCATCACTCCACCTCCGTGGCCAGGGCGTTGACCGCCGCTGCGGCCATGGCGCTGCCGCCACGGCGGCCTTCGACGATCACAAACGGCACGCCACGGCTATCGGCGGCGAGCATGGCCTTGGACTCGGCAGCACCGACAAAGCCCACCGGGAACCCCAGGATCAGCGCGGGCTTGGGCGCCCCGGCATCAATCATTTCCAACAGGTAGAACAAGGCGGTGGGGGCATTGCCAATCACCACCACACTGCCTTCCAGGTAAGGGCGCCACAGCTCCAGCGCCACCGCCGAGCGGGTGTTGCCCAGCTCGCGGGCCAGGTCCGGCACGCTGTCGTCCTTGAGGGTGCAGATCACCTCGTTGTTAGCCGGCAGGCGCGCACGGGTAATGCCTTCGGCAACCATCCGCGCATCACAGAGAATCGGCGCACCCGCCGCCAGCGCATCGCGCCCGGCCTTGCCCGCGCCCGGGGAGAAACGCAGGGCATCAACCACCTCGACCATGCCGCACGCGTGAATCACCCGCACCGCGAGCTTTTCCAGGTCAGCCGGAATCCGCTCAAGACGGGCTTCCTGGCGAATGATGGCGAAGGAGTTGCGATAAATCTCCTGGCCGTCGCGGATGTAATCAATCATCGATGTTGCTCCATAAGCGGGTGTCCAGATAAACGCCCGCTTCTTCTATTGTCAGATTGCGCCCGCTGAGGACGCCCAGGCCCGGCTGCGCCGGGTCGTGAAAATACAGGTCGTAATGACCGGGGCCCACGGCCAGCAGCGTGGCTGGCGCGGCATGGGCCATGGCACAGGAGCGCTGGCAGCCGCTGAGGTGAACAGCACCAAGCGGGCCCGATCGGGATAGCAGCGGGGCCAGCCGCTGGGCATCGCCCTTGGTGTCGGACAGCGCCTTGGCACAGCCCGTCGAACCGGTGCACGCGACTAGTCGGGCCATGGGTTCACGCACGTCACACAGCAACCCCAGTGCGCTCAAACCGGCCAAGGCCGCCGAGGCCTGCTCCACGGCGACGTTCGGCAACAGCACACCCTGCCATGGCGTCATGCGCAGGCTACCGTCACCCCACTCGCGCGCAAGCCGCGCAACACCACGCAATTGCTCGGCACTCAACCGCCCCAAAGGGGCCACTGCACAGACGGCCGCATGATCGGGCTGATGCTGTGGGTAGACTCCCAGCGGCTGGGCAAGGTCACCCACGCCCCTGCGCCATTGGCGAACGGCAACATCGCGCCGTAGCGTCAGGGGCAAACGGGCAACGAACGCCTCCACGTCCATTGTCGCCAACAACTGGCGCATACGCGCCTGCTCGGGCGAGGCCAGATCAAGAAAGGTGTTCAGTACCGCCAGCACCAGCGCATGCCCTTGTGCCAACGGCACCGCGCCCAATGCGGCGTCCTCACTCGGGCACCCTGCCAGCCCGAATGCCAGCCAGGGCTGACCTTCCAGGCTCAGTGCCGATAGCCACAGGTCATGAGGGTGACGGAGCATGGCCATCGCTTCACCGCCATCCAGCTGCACGGCGAACTTGGGTGAGAGTTGCTGAAAACGTGGGCTGCTTTGCAACGAATCGAGAATCTGCCGGGCCAATGGCCGGGTATCGAACAGCATGGCGCGGTCCAGGCCCGCCGTTGGGCTGAGCATCAGGTTGCGCACATCATCACCGGCCATCTGGGTCGGCCCCAGGCCCGCCGCGAGCAAACAGGCAATCAACGCGTCGCGCTCGGTGCCGATGCCGCGAATCTGCAGGTTGCTGCGGTTGGTCAGCTCGATCACTCCGATGGCAAAACGCTCGGCCGCCTCGGCCACCGCATCAGCCTGGCCGGCACTGATTTCGCCGCCATTGAGCTTGATCCGGGAAATACCGCCATCCAGCGCCTGGACGATGCGCCACAACCCCGGACAGGCCGAGGGGCGTAACGCAGGGGACGGCTGTAGCTCGTTCAAAAGATCACCCGATAATCGTCAAAAGGCGCTGGTCGTTGGAAGGCGCGGTATTATGCCTGCTTTGTCCGGCAGCAGGATAAGCCTGCTGGTCGGATTGGCAGTGTAGAGGATGCGGCATGGCCCCCTGGCTCACCCTGGTAGGAATCGGCGAAGACGGCTTCAACGGCCTCGGCAAGCAAGCCCGCAGGGCGCTGCTCGGCGCTGCGCGGGTGTTTGGCAGCCCACGGCAGTTGGCCTTGCTGCCACGCTGCATCGGCGCTGAACGCGAGCCCTGGCCCAGCCCGTTTTCCTTGACGCCGTTGTTGGCGCTGCGCGGTGAAGCGGTGTGTGTATTGGCCAGTGGCGACCCCATGCTGTATGGCGTGGGCGCCAGCCTGGCACGCCAGGTCGCGGCCAGTGAAATGACCGTGCTACCGGCACCGTCTTCCTGTTCGCTGGCGGCGGCCCGGCTCGGCTGGGCGCTGCAAGACGTTGTCACCCTCTCGGTCGTCGCTCGCCCGGTCGCCGCGGTGGCCGCTCACCTCTATACCGGTCAGCGCCTGCTGGTGCTGAGCAACGACGCCAGCAGCCCTGCAGCGCTGGCCGAACTGCTGCGTGCCAGAGGCTTTGGCGCCAGCCGCATGGTGGTGCTGGAGCACTTGGGAGGCCCGCTGGAGCGCCAACACGAAGGGCATGCCAATACCTGGTCCAACCCGGACGTCGCAGCACTGAATGTCGTTGCCATCGACTGCCAGGCCGACCCCGACGCGCCGCGCCTGTCGCCCTTGGCCGGCCTGCCGGATTCCGCCTTTCGTCATGATGGCCAGATCACCAAGCGCGATGTACGCGCCATCACCCTCGCCCGGCTCGCCCCGCAACCTGGCGAACTGCTCTGGGACGTTGGCGCCGGCAGCGGCTCCATCGGCATCGAATGGATGCGCGCGCACCCCAGTTGCCGGGCTCTGGCCATTGAGGCCGACGAAGGCCGCCAACAGTTGATCGAACACAACCGCGATGCACTCGGCGTACCCGGCCTGCAACTGATCCGTGGGCGCGCACCGCACGCGCTGGCAGGCCTGGAGCAGCCCGATGCGATCTTCATCGGCGGCGGTGTCACCCGTGAGGGTGTGCTGCAGCACTGCTGGAATCAGTTGCGCCCCGGGGGCCGTCTGGTCGCCAACGCCGTGACCCTGCAAAGCGAGGCCACCCTGGCCGACTGGCGTGAGCGCCACGGCGGCGAACTGACCCGCATTCACATCGCCCAGGCGCAGCCGCTGGGTGAGTTCGACACGTGGCGCCAGGCGCTCCCCATTACCCTGCTCGATCTGGTCAAACCCCTCGATGCGTGACGAAACGGCCGAACAACCCGCGCCACTGCGCAGTGGCCTGACCACCGGTAGCTGCGCCACAGCCACCAGCCTGGCGGCGGCTCGCCTGCTGCTGACGGGGCAAGCCAGTGATGCGGTGCAGATCACCCTGCCCAAGGGCAAGGTAGTGCAGATGCGCCTGGAGTTCTGCCGCTTGCTCGACGACGGCGCCGAAGCTGGAACGCTCAAGGATGCCGGTGACGACCCGGATGTCACCCACGGTGCGCTGCTCTACAGCCGCGTTCGCCTGCAAGCACAGCCGGGCGTACGGTTTGTCGCGGGCAGCGGCGTCGGCACCGTGACCCGCCCCGGGCTGGTGCTGGCGGTGGGCGAGCCAGCCATCAATCCTGTGCCTCGGAAGATGATGACTGAACACCTGCAACGGCTGGCAGAGGAAGCCGCCTACGCCGGAGGGTTTGAAGTGACTGTGAATGTCCGCGATGGCGAAAACCTCGCCTTGAAAACCATGAACCCACGCCTGGGGATTATCGGCGGGCTGTCGATTCTCGGCACCAGCGGCATCGTCCGACCGTTTTCCTGCGCAGCCTACATCGCCTCGATTCATCAAGGCATCGATGTCGCCAGAACCAACGGTTACCTGCACATCGCAGCCTGCACCGGCAATGCCAGTGAAGACACCATGCGCCAGTACTACAACTTGCCGGAAATCGCCCTGATCGAAATGGGCGACTTCGTCGGTGCGGTGCTCAAGCACCTGCGCAAGGTGCCTGTGGACAAGCTGAGTATCTGCGGGGGGTTCGGCAAGATCAGCAAGCTGGCCGCCGGGCACATGGACCTGCACAGCCGCCACTCCAGTATCGACCTGCCACAGTTGGCCGGGTGGGCCGCTGCCATTGGTGCCGACGCCGAGCTACAGGCGGCCATCATCCAGGCCAACACCAGCCAGCAGGCGCTGGCGCTGGCTCACGCGGCGGGCGTAGCCTTGGGCGATGCCGTCTGCGCTCATGCCCGGGCCTTCGCGCAAACCATCGTCCCACCCCAGGTGCAGGTGGAAGTCTTCGCCATCGACCGCCAAGGCGGCATTGTCGGCCAGGCGGGTGTGCAATGAGCCCACGTATCCTGCTGCTCGGAGGCGTCACCGAAGCCTTGGCCATTGCGCGTCAACTGGGCCCCGAGCACGTCTACAGCCTGGCGGGGGTTGGGCGCGTACCGCAGGACCTGCCCTGCCAGGTACGTGTTGGCGGGTACGGCGGCGCGCAAGGGCTGGCGGCGTACCTACAGGCAGAAGGCATCCGCCTGCTGATCGACGCCACGCACCCGTACGCCGCACAAATCAGCCACAACGCGGTTCTCGCGGCCAAGCAGGTGGGCATCCCGTGCTGGGCACTGCGTCGCACGGCCTGGCAAGCACAACCTGGAGATGACTGGCGTGAAGTGGCCGACTGGGGCGAACTGATGCAGGCGCTGGCCCCCTTCCAGCGCCCGCTGTTCACCCTGGGCCGCGAGCCGTTGCAGCACCTGGACGAGATACCATCGCAGCAATTCTGGACCCTGCGCGCACTGGAGAGCTGCCCCGGCAACGAGCGCTGCGAAATCATCGGTGCACGCGGGCCGTTCTGCATCGACGACGAACGTGCCTTGTTTGAGCGTCGGCAGATCGACGTGCTGATCAGCAAGAACAGTGGCAGCAGCGCCACCGAGCCCAAACTGGACGTGGCGCGCGAGCGCGGGGTGCCGGTGTTGATTCTCGAGCGCCCGGCATTGCCGGAGGCAGACCGCCTGTTCTGGTCGACACAGGCATTGCTGGAGGCGCTGCATTAAACGCCCGGTCAGTCCGGCAGGCTCAGCCTGCGGCACTTCATCGCACCCGGGCTTTTGTACTTATACTGGCACTTCTGGCTAAATGGCCAACACTCACGATTCCTGACCGGATCTTTCCATGCCACGACAACGGCTTGCCTATGCCTGGATCGCCTGCATCGCCGTATTGGTGAACATGCTGGCGATGCCGTTGTCCGCGGCCGCGCCGAAGGGGCAAGCCGAGCAACTGCTCTGGGGGGCGTTCTGCTCTGGTAGCGGTACGCAGTTGGTAGCGATTTCGCTGGGCCAGACCGAGCCCGGGCCGGCGAATGACGATCATTCCGTGATGCAGCACTGCTGGTGCTGCTCCGGATCGGCACCCGTGCTGGCGCTACCGGCACAGGCACCGCAGCTGCTGTTGCCCGAACAGGCGTTCGGCATACCGCAACCCCTGTTCAGCACGCTTCAGCCAACACCGCGGCAATTGTGGCCCGCCCTCAATCCTCGTGCCCCACCTCTGGTTTGATTCTCTACGCTATCCGTTGCGAAACCGAATCGACTGGAGAACTACCATGCTATTGAAAGCCTTTGCCCTGGCCGCCCTGCTGCTGCCGGTGACGTTTGCCAACGCCCATGAATACACCAAGGGCGATCTGCACATCGCGCACCCATGGTCGCAAGAACTACCGCCCAACGCGCCCAATGTGGCGGCCTATTTCGTTGTTCACAACAAGGGCAACAGTGCCGACCGCCTGCTCAGCGTCGCATCCCCCATCAGCGACAATGCCGAGCTGCACGAGCACCTGATGAAGGACGGCCTGATGAAGATGCAGCAGGTGCCTAGCGTCGTCGTTCCCGCCGGCAGCGACCTGGTCTTCGCCCCAGGCGCCTATCACGTCATGCTCATGCAGCCCAAGGACCGCAGCCTGCTGCGCGACGGCAAGCGTTTCCCGCTCACGCTGCATTTCGAGAAGGCCGGCGATATCACGGTTGAGGTCGCGGTACAGAAGCAGCCGCCCGAAGAGGCTGCCCACAGCCATTGATCGCTGACGCGTCCCCGCGATGAGCACCTTGCGCCAACGCCAGATCCGGCCCGCATCACCTCGCGGCAGCTGGCTGAGCCTGTTCGCCATGTTGATGATCTTCATCGGCCCACTGATTTCTCAGTCGATGCCGATGGATCATCGTGCCTCCATGCCTGCAGGGATGGAGATGGGCATGGAGATGGCCTGTCACGAGGGTGCTCAGGCGACCGGTGAACACAGGGACTCACCGTCACTGCACGTCCTGTGGGAGAAGTGCGGCTACTGCAGCCTGTTCTTCCACTGCCCGGCCCTGCCCCAGACGCACAGCCTGCTGGAAAGCGCCGTCACACCGGCCAGCACAGGGCTGATCGTCCAGCCTCGCCAAGGCCATGCCCGCCAAGCGATCTTCCCTGGCGCCCGAACCCGCGCTCCGCCTACCCCGTTTTCAGTCTGAACCCACTTGTTATCGAACTCGGCCCGGGCGTCTGCCCGAAGGTCGACGTCTGCCTTTGACTGAAAAACGTTGGAATGATTATGTCTGGCTGCACCGCTATGTTTCGTCTGTCCCTGCGCGGCACTATCGCCGTGGCCTGTGGCTCCCTGCTCAGCCCGTTCATCCTGGCCGCCGAGCAAGGCCATGAGAACCACACTCAAGACCCAGCCGAACTGAGCCCCACGGTCATCACCGCTGTGGCGCCCAGCTCACCGCTTACCGTGGTCACCAACCCCAAGGACCCTCGCCAGCCCGTACCCGCCAGCGACGGTGCCGACTACCTGAAGACCATCCCCGGGTTCTCCGCCATTCGCGCAGGCGGCACCAACGGCGACCCGGTGCTGCGCGGCATGTTCGGCTCACGCCTGAACATCCTCACCAACGGCGGCGTAATGCTCGGCGCTTGCCCAAGCCGTATGGATGCGCCGACGTCCTACATCGCACCGGAAACCTACGACCGCCTGACCGTGATCAAAGGCCCGCAGACCGTCCTCTGGGGGCCGGGCGCATCAGCAGGAACCATCCTTTTCGAGCGCGAGCCCGAGCAATTCGGCGAGCTTGGCAGCCGGGTCAACGCCAGCGTGCTGGCCGGCTCCAACGGCCGCTTCGACAAGGTGCTGGACGCGGCGGCAGGCGGCCAATTGGGCTATGTACGTGTCATCGGCAACCAATCGCACTCGGATGACTACGAGGATGGTAACGGCGACACGGTGCCGTCCCGCTGGGACAAGTGGAACGGCGACGTCGCCCTCGGCTGGACGCCAGACGCCGACACCTTGCTGGAGCTGACCGCCGGCAAGGGCGACGGTGAAGCGCGGTATGCCGGGCGAGGCATGGACGGGTCGCAGTTCAAACGCGAAAGCCTGGGCCTGCGCTTCGAGAAATCCAACCTTGGCGACGTGCTCGACAAGGTCGAAGCGCAGGTCTACTACAACTACGCCGATCACGTGATGGATAACTACAGCCTGCGTACACCGCCCACCAGCGGCATGATGGCCGGGCCGATGGTCAGCAACGTCGACCGCCGCACCATGGGCGCGCGGATCAAGGCGACCTGGCGCTGGGCCGATGTGACGCTGATCAGCGGTATCGATGCGCAGACCAACGAACACCGCAAACGTGGCGGCATGGGCATCGATGCACACAAGGACAAACCGTGGAGCAAAGATGCCGACTTCCACAACTACGGCGTATTTGGTGAACTGACTTGGGAAACCACCCAGCAGGATCGGCTGATCACCGGCGCACGCCTGGACCGCGCCTCGGCCAAAGACTATCGCAAGACCACGTCAGGCATGATGCCGCGGCCCAACCCCACCTACGGTGACACCCGTGCCGACACCCTGCCCAGCGGTTTTGTACGCTATGAGCACGACCTCGCGGCCATCCCGGCTACCACCTACATCGGCCTCGGGCATGCCCAGCGCTTCCCGGACTACTGGGAACTGTTCTCGCCCAAATCCGGCCCTGACGGCTCGGTGAATGCCTTCGACGCGATCAAGCCGGAGAAAACCACCCAGCTCGACTTCGGTATCCAGTACCAGACCGACGTGGTCGAGGCCTGGGCCTCCGGTTACGTTGGCCAGGTGCGCGACTACATCCTGTTCGACTACACCCAGAACAGCTCCCAGGCCCAGAACATCGATGCACGGATCATGGGCGGTGAACTCGGTGCCGCCTACAAGCTGACCTCCAACTGGAAAGCCGATGCCACCCTGGCCTACGCCTGGGGCAAGAACAGCAGCGATGGCGCGGCCCTGCCACAAATGCCGCCGTTGGAAAGCCGCCTGGGCCTGACCTACAGCCGCGATGACTGGAGTGCCGGCGCGCTGTGGCGCGTGGTAGCGGCGCAGAACCGCATTGATGAAAACAAGGGCAACGTGGTCGGCAAGGACTATGAAAAGAGTGGGGGCTTCGGCGTGTTCTCGCTCAACGGCGCTTACCGCGTGAACAAGAACCTCAAGCTCAGCACAGGCGTCGACAACCTGTTCGACAAAGCCTACGCCGAACACCTGAACCTGGCGGGTAACGCCGGCTTCGGTTATCCGGCCAATGACCCACAAGCGATCAACGAGCCGGGCCGTACGTTCTGGACCAAAGTCGACCTGAGTTTCTGATGCAGCCGGGCGCGGCTGAAAAGCCGCGCCCACACCGCTGGAGCGTGCAATGAAAAAAGTACAACCGTCTTTCTACAACCTGGCCTGGCGCTGGCACTTCTACGCCGGGTTGTTCGTGGCTCCGATTATGATCCTGCTGGCCATCACCGGGATCATCTACCTGTTCAAGCCACAGCTTGATCCGCTGATGTACCGTGACCTGATGGTGGTCGACGCGGGCCATCACCGGCAAAGCGCCGACACCCTGCAACAATACGTACAACACGCCTACCCACAGGGACATGTCGGGCAATACCTGCCAGCCCCGGCGACCGATCGCAGTGCGCAATTCGTGGTGCATGAGGGCGGGCGAGAACTGAATGTATTCATCGACCCCTACACAGGCACTGTACTCGGCGCGCAGGATGCCAAGCGCAACCTGCAAGCGGTGGCCCGTGCGCTACACGGCGAGCTGATGATCGGCACGGTCGGTGACCGCGTGGTTGAATTGGCCGCAGGCTGGGGCATCGTCCTGGTGGTGTCCGGGCTGTACCTGTGGTGGCCACGCGGCAAAGCTTCGGCTGGCGTGCTGTGGCCGCGCCTGGGCGCACGCGGGCGTCTGTTCTGGCGCGACCTGCATGCCGTCAGCGGTTTCTGGGGCTCAGCCTTGCTGTTGCTGATGTTACTCAGTGGCATGACCTGGACCGGCTTCTGGGGCAAACAATACGCCGACCTGTGGAACCGCTTTCCGGCGGCCATGTGGAACGACGTACCGCAGTCCGACCAGCAGGCCCGCACCCTCAACAACGCCAACCGGCAGACCGTGCCTTGGGCCGTGGAAAACACGCCAATGCCACAGTCCGGCGCACACGCTGAACATGCCGGTCACGTGGCCGCCAACTCGGCACCCGCTTTGCCACAGGTAAGCCTGCAACAGGTCGAAGACATCGCCACTGCGCGCCAGGTTGAACCGGGCTACAGCATCACCCTGCCGAGCACGGCCGAAGGTGTTTTCACCATTGCCGTGTTCGCCGACGACCCGCGTAACGACGCCACCCTGCATGTCGACCAGTACACCGGCAAGGTGCTGGTGGATGTGCGCTGGCAGGATTACAACGGCGTTGCCCGAGCCACTGAGCTGGGGGTGATGTTGCACGAAGGCAAATTGTTTGGCCTGGTCAACCAGCTCATCGTGTTGCTGATCTGCCTGATGATCCTGCTAGGCGCGGTCAGCGGGTTGGTGATCTGGTGGAAACGCCGACCTCAAGGTGGGCTGGGCGTACCGCCCCTGCGACATGACCTGCCACGCTGGAAGTCGGCCACCGTGATCATGCTCGGCCTGGGCATTGCCTTCCCGCTGGTGGGTGCCTCGATGCTGGTGGTAGGGCTGCTGGACCGAGGGCTGGGCCGTCGCGTCCTGGCACCCGCAACCTGACCTCGCCCTGCCCGACTCAATACCAGCCATGAGCCATTCCTGTGCAATCGCCCCCGTAACGAGCGTACCGGGGCGTCATCACAGTGCATTCCATTTGCCCCTGAACCTGTAAACACGCAGCCCACCAGCCTGTACACAAGTCGGCACAGCGCTTGCTAACGCTCTCTCCTGAAGTCGCCATCTGCCAAACAGAACAATCGAATTCAATGGAGAGAGCACTATGAAGCGTCGCAGTCTGATCAAGGCCTTTACCCTGAGCGCATCCATCGCCGCGATGGGCTTGAGCTGGAGTATCCAGGCCGCCGAGACCATCAAGGTCGGCATCCTGCATTCGCTGTCGGGAACCATGGCGATTTCCGAGACGTCGCTCAAGGACATGGCGCTGATGACCATCGAACAGATCAACGCCAAGGGTGGGGTCAATGGCAAGTTGCTGGAACCTGTCGTGGTCGACCCGGCCTCGAATTGGCCGCTTTTCGCCGAGAAGAGCCGCCAACTGCTGACCCAGGACAAGGTCGCCGTGGTATTCGGCTGCTGGACATCGGTATCGCGCAAATCCGTGCTGCCGGTTTTCGAAGAGCTCAACGGCCTGCTGTTCTACCCCGTGCAATATGAAGGCGAGGAAATGTCGCCGAATGTCTTCTACACCGGTGCAGCGCCGAACCAGCAGGCCATTCCGGCGGTGGAGTACCTGATGAGCGAAGAAGGCGGCGCGGCCAAGCGCTACTTCCTGCTTGGCACCGATTACGTCTACCCACGCACCACCAACAAGATTCTGCGCGCCTTCCTGCACAGCAAGGGCGTGGCCGACAAGGACATCGAAGAGGTCTACACGCCGTTCGGGCACAGCGATTACCAGACCATAGTCGCCAACATCAAGAAGTTCTCCGCAGGCGGCAAGACCGCAGTGATCTCCACCGTCAATGGCGACTCCAACGTGCCGTTCTACAAGGAACTGGCCAACCAGGGCCTGAAAGCGACCGACGTACCGGTCGTGGCCTTCTCGGTGGGCGAAGAAGAACTGCGCGGCATCGACACCAAGCCGTTGGTCGGGCACCTGGCCGCCTGGAACTACTTCGAGTCGGTGGAAAACCCGGTGAACAGCCAGTTCGTCGCTGACTGGAAAGCCTATGCCAAAGCGAAGAACCTGCCGGGCGCCGACAAGGCCGTGACCAATGACCCGATGGAAGCCACCTATGTTGGCATTCACATGTGGGCACAGGCCGTGGAAAAGGCCAAGTCCACCGACGTCGACAAGGTCCGCGAAGCCTTGGCCGGCCAGAGCTTCAAGGCACCGTCGGGCTTCACCTTGACCATGGACAAGAGCAACCACCACCTGCACAAGCCGGTCATGATCGGCGAGATCCAGGACGACGGTCAGTTCAACGTGGTCTGGCAGACCGAGCAACCGCTGCGCGCGCAACCCTGGAGCCCCTTTATCCCTGGCAACGACAAGCGCCCGGACTATGCAGTGAAGGGCAACTGAGTAGTCCCTCCCTGCAGGTACTGGCACAGCCGGTGCCTGCAGGCCCTCCTCAAGAGACATCACTATGCTCACTGCCGTGTACCGTTTGATCATCGGCCTCGCCTTGCTGCTGCCCCTGGCCGCAGAGGCTGGCGATGCCGACTATTTCGTCGCTGCCAACACTACCGAACAGGCCCGCCTGCTGCAGGCGTGGGCGGCACAACCCGACCCGGCCCGGCTGGCGCTGCTCACGTCGTTGCAGCAAGGCCGCATCAGCCCGGACGACAGCCGCAAGTTGCGCCTGAACAACCGTCTGCGCGGTCTGCTGGATAACGCACTGGCCAGCCATCAACTGCTGGTCGAGGATCCCCGCGTACGGCTCAGTGCCGCGCAACAGTTGCAGAAAAGTGCGCAGCCGGCCCAGGTTGCCTTTCTCGACCGCCGTTTCGCCAGCGAAGCAGACAGCGCCGTGCACGCGGCCCTCGGCCTGGCCTTGGCCAATCTGCAACTGGCCGCCAGCGACCCGGCGGTGCGTCTGGCCGCTGTACGCCTGCTCGGCGAGACCGGCGACCCAATGGCCCGCACCCGCCTGGAGAGCCTGCTTGACCCGGCGGTAGAAACCCATGAGGCCGTGCGCACCGCCGCTGAAACCAGCCTGGCCCAAGTCAAGCGCAAGCTGTTGATCGGTGAACTGCTCGGCCAGGCCTTCAGTGGCCTGTCACTCGGCTCGATCCTGTTGCTGGCAGCGCTGGGCCTGGCGATTACCTTCGGCCTGTTGGGCGTGATCAACATGGCCCACGGCGAGATGCTGATGCTTGGCGCCTACTCGACCTATGTCGTGCAGGTACTCGTGCAGCGCCTGGTGCCCGAGGCACTACCGTTCTATCCGTTGCTGGCACTGCCGGTGGCGTTCTGCGTCAGTGCCGGGGTCGGCATGCTGCTGGAGCGCACGGTGATTCGTCACTTGTATGGTCGCCCACTGGAAACCCTGCTCGCGACCTGGGGCATCAGCCTGATGCTGATTCAAGCGATCCGCCTGCTGTTCGGCGCGCAGAACGTCGAGGTCGCCAACCCGGCCTGGCTGTCTGGCGGGCTGCAGGTATTGCCTAACCTGGTGCTGCCGTACAGCCGCCTGGTGATCATCGGCTTCGCCCTGTTCGTGGTGCTGTTGACCTGGTTGCTGCTCAACCGTACACGCCTTGGCCTGAACGTGCGGGCGGTGACGCAGAACCGCAACATGGCCGCCTGCTGTGGCGTACCCACCGGGCGTGTGGACATGCTCGCCTTCGGCCTTGGTTCGGGCATCGCCGGCCTCGGCGGCGTAGCCCTGAGCCAGATCGGCAACGTCGGCCCGGACCTCGGCCAGAGCTACATCATCGACTCGTTCCTGGTGGTGGTGCTTGGCGGCGTCGGGCAATTGGCCGGCAGCCTCTGGGCGGCCTTCGGCCTGGGCGTGGCCAACAAACTGCTGGAGCCGCAGATCGGTGCGGTACTCGGCAAGATCCTGATCCTTGCGCTGATCATTCTGTTCATCCAGAAACGCCCGCAAGGCCTCTTTGCACTCAAGGGACGGGTAATCGACTGATGAACCAGCCACTCTTGATCCGCGCCACACAGAAAGCCGGGCCGCGCCTCTCGCTGGCCGTCGGCGCTGCGGTACTGCTAACCCTGCTGGCACTGCCGCTGCTGTCACTGCTGCCCGACGGCCACAGCCTGCAGGTGTCGGCCTACACCCTGACCCTGATCGGCAAAATCCTCTGCTATGCCATCGTTGCCCTGGCGCTGGACCTGGTCTGGGGCTATGCCGGCCTGCTCTCCCTCGGTCACGGGCTGTTTTTTGCCCTGGGCGGTTACGCCATGGGCATGTACCTGATGCGCGAAGCGGCCGGTGACAGCCTGCCGGCCTTCATGACCTTCCTGTCCTGGAGCGAACTGCCCTGGTACTGGGCCGGCACCCAGCACTTCGCCTGGGCGCTGTGCCTGGTGGTATTGGCACCCGGGCTGCTGGCGCTGGTGTTCGGCTTCTTCGCGTTTCGTTCGCGCATCAAGGGCGTGTACTTCTCGATCATGACCCAAGCCCTGACGTTCGCCGGGATGCTGCTGTTTTTCCGCAACGAGACCGGCTTTGGCGGCAACAACGGCTTCACCAGTTTCCGCAGCATTCTGGGCTTCGATATCACCGCCCAGGGCACCCGCGCCGTGCTGTTTCTGCTGACCGTCGCGCTGCTGCTGGCCAGCCTCTACATCGGCTGGCGGCTGGCGCACAGCAAGTTCGGCCGGGTTCTGACCGCCCTGCGCGATGCTGAAAACCGCTTGATGTTCTGCGGTTACGACCCTCGTGGTTTCAAACTCTTCGTCTGGGTGCTCAGCGCCGTGCTGTGCGGCCTGGCCGGCGCCCTGTACGTGCCACAGGTGGGCATCATCAATCCCAGTGAAATGTCACCGACCAACTCCATCGAAGCAGCGGTGTGGGTCGCCCTTGGCGGGCGCGGCACCTTGATCGGGCCGCTGCTCGGTGCCGGCCTGGTCAACGGCATGAAGAGCTGGTTCACCGTGGCGTTTCCGGAGTTCTGGCTGTTCTTCCTCGGGGCACTGTTCATTCTGGTCACCCTGTACCTGCCCAAGGGCGTGGTCGGCCTGCTGAAGAAAAGGGGCGAACAATGAGAACGACACCACTGCCGGTGGTTCATCCGGAATTCATGCTCGAGCCCATCCTGGACGCCGGCAGCGGGCGTGATGCCATTGGCCTCGGCCAACGTCGCGGCGAAGGGCTGGAGGTGCGCCACGGCACGGTACTGACACTGGAAGATATCAGCGTCAGTTTCGATGGCTTCAAGGCCCTCAACAGCCTCAACCTGTACATCGGCGTCGGCGAGTTGCGCTGCATCATTGGCCCCAACGGGGCGGGCAAGACCACCTTGATGGACGTGATTACCGGCAAGACCCGCCCCAACACCGGCAACGCCTGGTTCGGCGATACCCTGGACCTGACCCGCATGAGCGAGGTGCAAATCGCTCAGGCCGGCATCGGGCGCAAGTTCCAGAAACCAACGGTGTTCGAGGCGTTGAGCGTGTTCGAGAACCTTGAGCTGGCGCAGAAGAACGACAAATCGGTCTGGGCCTGCCTTGGCGCGCACCTGCGTGCAGAGCAGCGCGACCGGATCGACGAGGTGCTCAAGACCATCCGCCTCGACGGCTCAGCCCTGCGCCCTGCGGGCCTGCTTTCCCATGGTCAGAAACAGTTTCTGGAGATCGGCATGCTGCTGATGCAAGACCCGCAACTGCTGCTGCTCGACGAGCCCGTCGCAGGCATGACCGACGCGGAAACCGAGTTCACCGCCGAGCTGTTCAAGGGCCTGGCGGGCAAGCACTCGCTGATGGTGGTCGAACACGACATGGGCTTCGTCGGTGCCATTGCTGACCACGTCACGGTACTGCACCAGGGCAGCGTGCTGGCCGAAGGCTCACTGGAACAGGTACAGGCCGATGACCGGGTCATCGAGGTCTATCTGGGCCGCTAGGAGATTGCCATGCTGAAAGTCGATTCGCTTCACCAATACTACGGTGGTAGCCACATCCTGCGCGGCCTGTCGTTCGAGGCCAAGGTTGGTGAGGTGACCTGCCTGCTGGGCCGCAACGGTGTCGGCAAGACCACCCTGCTGCGCTGCCTGATGGGCCTGCTGCCGGTTCGTGAGGGCACGGTGCAGTGGGAGCATAACCCCATCACTGCACTCAAGCCGCATCAACGGGTAGAGGCTGGGATTGCCTACGTGCCTCAGGGGCGCGAGATCTTTCCACGCCTGAGCGTGGAGGAAAACCTGTTGATGGGGCTCTCTCGCTTCAGTGCCAAAGAGGCCAAAAGCGTACCGGCGTTCATCTATGAGCTGTTCCCGGTACTGCTACAGATGAAACACCGTCGTGGCGGCGACCTCTCCGGTGGCCAACAACAGCAATTGGCGATTGGCCGGGCGCTGGCCAGCCGCCCTCGCCTGTTGATCCTCGATGAGCCCACCGAAGGTATCCAGCCCTCGGTGATCAAGGAAATCGGTGCGGTGATCCGCACGCTGGCAGCGCGTGGCGACATGGCGATCCTGCTGGTGGAGCAGTTCTATGACTTCGCCGCCGAACTCGCCGATCAGTACCTGGTGATGTCTCGAGGCGAGATCGTCCAGCAGGGTCGCGGCAAAAACATGGAGGCCGAGGGTGTACGCGGGCTGGTAACCATTTAACCTGAACACCTGCCTTACGCCTTGAGAACCTGCCATGACCTACCTGATCCGCGATGCCGTTCACGCCGACCTGCCGGGCATCCGTGATATCTACAACGACGCCGTGCTGAACACCACGGCGATCTGGAACGAACAACCGGTCGACCTGGACAATCGCCAGGCCTGGTACGAGGCGCGCCAAACACAGCAGTACCCGATCCTGGTGGCCGTCGACGCAGCCGGTGAGGTGCTAGGCTACTCATCATTCGGTGACTGGCGTCCTTTCGAGGGGTTTCGCCACACGGTCGAGCATTCGGTCTACATCCGCGCCGATCAACGTGGCAAAGGCCTCGGCCCGGCCTTGATGCAGGCCTTGATCGAACGTGCACGGGCCTGCGGCAAACATGTGATGGTGGCGGCTATCGAAAGCGGCAACCAGGCGTCGATTCACCTGCATGAACGCCTGGGTTTCACCCTGAACGGACACATGCCTCAGGTGGGCGTGAAGTTTGGCCGCTGGCTGGACCTGACCTTCATGCAATTGATCCTCAACCCGGGTGCACAGCCCATGGAGTGACCGCTGATGAACGCTGCCCAGTTACACCGCGTGACCCACGAAAGTTTTGCGCATTACCGCGACGGCCTGGTGGCGCTGTTGCTTGACGCGGTTCGTCAGGGCGCATCGGTTGGTTTTCTCGCGGATATCGACGCCCAGCAGGCCAACAACTACTTCGATGAGGTCAAGGCACGCCTGACAACGGGTGAGTTGCTGCTGTGGGTCGTGAGCAAGGACAAGGATGTGCTGGGCAGTGTTCAACTCGGTTTGTGCCAGAAGCCCAATGGCCTTAACCGTGCCGAAGTGCAGAAGTTGTTGGTGCATGGCAATGCTCGCCGACGCGGGCTGGGCCAGCAGTTGATGCAGGCGCTGGAGCACACGGCGCGCAAGGAGCGGCGCGGCCTGCTGTACCTGGACACCGAGGCGGGCTCAGAGGCCGAGGCGTTTTACCGGTCCCAGGGCTACACCCGTGCCGGTGAAATCCCGGACTATGCCTGTGGGCCGGACGGCACCTACCGACCGACAGCCTTGTATTACAAATTACTGTAACCGGCAGCCTGCGTCGTCGAAGCGCCGACACGGCTGGCGCGACGCCCGGGCAACAAGCTCAGACCTTTAAAAAGCGCCCCAGGCGCTGCCTGAGCATGCTGTTTTCGCTGCGCAACTGCTGCACTTCCTCCAGCAGCTCCAGCGCCAGCGCTACGCCCTCCCACTCCAGGTCAAGGTCGCGCTGCAATTTCGCTGCGCGCCTGGCCAGGACCGACGCCTGTTCGTCGAACAGCCATTCCTCAGGCGTTCGCCCTGACGGTTCAACAATGCCGTGTTCGACTATTTCGATCACATAGGCCGCCGGTAGATCGGCTTCCTGACAAAAGGTCTGCATGTCCAGTTGAACGATCAGGGTGCTCATAATCAGCTACTCCATTGTGCTCTCGGATTGAACCCGGCCTTCTCCGACAGTTTGGTCCACAGTTCGCGGGTGGCGGCATCGGACTGGCTTGGCATCACCACCTTCAACTGCGCATAGAGGTCGCCACGCTCGCCCTGCTTGTTGGCCAGGCCCATGCCCTTGACCCGCAGGCGCTGACCGCTCTGGCTGTCCGGACGAATGGTCAGGTTGATCTTGCCGGTCAGGGTCGGTACGGCCACCTTGGTACCCAGCGCCGCCTCCCACGGTGCCAGCGGCACGGTGATGATCAGGTCATGGCCTTCGACATCGAACAGCGGGTGCGGTGCCATGCGGATGGTCAGGTACAGGTCGCCACTTGCGCCACCACCAATACCCGGCGCGCCCTGGCCCTTGAGGCGGATGCGCTCACCGTCAGTGACACCGGCGGGAATTTTCACGTTCAGCGTCTTGGTGGTGTCACCGGTGCGCTGACCATGGCCGTTGTACTGCGGCACCTTGAAGCTGATCTGCTTCGACTCGCTGGCCAGGGACTCTTCAAGGAAAATTGCCAGTTCCATTTCCACGTCTTGCCCTCGCCTCCCAGCGCTGCGTTGCTGCTGACCACGGCCAAACGGGCTGCCGTTGCCACGCCCGCCAGCACCGAAGATAGAGCTGAAAAACTCGGAGAAGTCGCCACCGGCAAAACCGCCACCGGCCCCGGCACCACCACGGCTTTCCCAACCCGGTGGCCCCTGGAACGGTCGACCATGCTGACCGTACTTGCGCAACTCATCGTACTCGGCGCGTTTTTCCGGGCTGCTCAGCGCCTCGTAGGCCTCGTTGGCCTCCTTGAATTTCTCCTCGGCGTCACGCTCCTTGCTGACGTCAGGGTGATATTTGCGCGCAAGCTTGCGGTAGGCGGTCTTGATCGCCTTGTCATCCGCTGTCGGCTCTACGCCCAAAATCTTGTAATAGTCTTTGAAGTCCATCTAAGGAATCACCATCAGTTATCGAATGCATCACTGCTTATAGAGATTGGGGTCAAGCATAGCCTTTCAAGACGCACTGCGGTTTGCTCCCGGACAGATATTCGGTCTTGATTCTGCCGGTGGCTGGCATAAACTGCGCGGCCGTTTTTCCCCCGGAACCGCATTCCATGAATCACGCATCCCCGGCCCGTGCCTGCGGCATCGACTTCGGCACCTCCAACTCCACCGTCGGCTGGCATCGCCCTGGCGTGGAGTCGCTGATCGCTCTGGAGGACGGCAAGATCACCCTGCCGTCGGTCGTTTTCTTCAACCTTGAAGAACGCCGCCCGGCTTATGGTCGGCTGGCCCTGCACGAGTACCTGGAAGGCTATGAAGGCCGCCTGATGCGTTCGCTGAAGAGCCTGCTGGGCTCCAAGCTGATCAAGCACGACACCAGCGTACTCGGCACTGCCCTGCCGTTCAAAGACCTGCTGGGGATGTTCATTGGCGAGCTGAAGAAGCGTGCAGAGGCCAACGCCGGCCGAGCCTTCGACGAAGTGGTACTGGGCCGCCCGGTGCATTTCGTCGATGACGACCCGGTGGCCGACCAGGAAGCCGAAGACACCCTGGCCGAAGTGGCCCGCAAGATCGGCTTCAAGGAAGTCTCATTCCAGTACGAGCCCATCGCGGCAGCATTCGACTACGAGTCGAGCATCAGCGGTGAAGAGCTGGTGCTGATCGTCGACATCGGTGGTGGTACCTCGGACTTCTCCCTGGTGCGCCTGGCACCGGAGCGGCACATGCTCGATGACCGGCACAGCGACATCCTCGCCACCGGCGGTGTCCATATCGGCGGTACCGACTTTGACAAGCAACTGAGCCTGCAAGGCGTCATGCCGCTGTTCGGTTATGGCAGCCGCATGAAGAGCCAGGCGCTGATGCCTACCAGCTATCACCTGAACCTGGCCACCTGGCACACCATCAACTCGGTGTACTCGCAAAAGTCCCAATTGGCCCTGGGCAGCATGCGCTACGACATCGAAGACACCGGTGGCATCGACCGCCTGTTCAAGCTGATCGAACAGCGCGCCGGACACTGGCTGGCCATGGAAGTGGAAGAAACCAAGATTGAACTGACCCACGCCGACAACCGCCGCGTTGACCTTGGCCGAATTGAATCGGGGCTGGACGTGAACCTCACTCGCGCCCTGTTCGAAGCCTCTATCGAAAACCTGCTGGAGCGCGTGCGTGGCAGTGTCGATGAGCTGCTGGGCAAGGCCGGTGTCAGTGTCGAACAGGTCGATACGGTGTTCTTCACCGGCGGCTCCAGCGGCATCCCGGCGCTGCGCCAAAGCGTGGCCGCGATGCTGCCCAATGCTCGCCATGTCGAAGGCAACATCTTCGGCAGTATCGGCAGCGGCCTGGCGATCGAGGCACGCAAGCGCTACGGCTAACAGGCGCCACACGTACATCAATGCCCAAGGACGGGATCTTCACAAGGAACGGAAAGATGAACATGCGCGCACTGATCCTTGCCTTCACGCTGGCTCTGACCGGCTGCAAGGACACATTCCTGACCCTGCATTTTCAAACGCCGGTACACAGCCACGACCTCTACAAAGCGGTCAATGATACCTATCTCAATTCGCTCTATACCGCGATCAATGCCCGTGGCATTGATCCTGAACAGGTCGAACTGGAGCTGGACGAAAACGACAACAGGGTCATTCATCTGAAGGTGAGCGACTCGCTGGGCGCCGAACAACGTGCGACCCTGCAAGCGTTGTTCGAGGAAATTCCAAAAGCACGCGCAGCCACCTCCTGGGAGGTCGACATGGTGCTGGAGCCGGATGCCAAGGAAGCTGCTGGCTTGAGTACGCAGGAGCGGCAACGGCTGAGCCACTTCACGCAACCGATCGGCCTGACGCTGAAGCTCGATCCGCAACTGAAAATGTACGCCAGTGCCTCAGCGGCGGAGCGTCGACAAGCCCGCCTGAACGGTACTGAAGTGGAAACCGAAATGGACTGCCATTTCTCTGCGGATGTCTCGGGCCCCGCGCCGTTCAAATTGCTGGGAATCACCCAACTGCCCGGCAGCCCACCGGAACGTGCACTGCTGCGCTACTCACGGAACACGGGCTACCCGCCTGCAGAAATTCCCGCACATTTCCTGTTCAAGGACGCTGCCTTGCGGCAAAAGATCGAGCGCGGCGAAGTCAGGCCCTGGCAGGAAACCGTCATACTGGACGCAAACCCAGCGGCCGGTTTCACCTTGTCACTGGAGTACGCCAGGCTCGGCAGGCATCGGCTCTGGCTGGACCAGCGCCCAGATTGGCGGATGTACAGGCTGAGCGAAGACTGCGAAAACATCATCGCCTTCATCGGTCGCCCCTTCTCGCTGTTTGCCGGTAAGGGGATCGACCGGCTTGAGCGAGTCACCACCCCGTAGGCGCGGGCAACATGCCTGCCATGACGACGATCAGACCAGTTCGGCCCGGCGCAGCTCACTCTTCAGGTACGCGTAGTAAATCGGCCCAGCCACCACACCGGGCAGGCCGAACGCGGCCTCGAACACCAGCATAGCCAACAGCAGCTCCCACGACTTGGCACTGATCTGCCCGCCGACGATCCGCGCGTTGAGGAAGTACTCGACCTTGTGAATGACGATCAGGTAACCCAGTGCGGCCATGGCCACCCAGATCGACAGCGACAGACCCACGATGGTGATCAGGGTGTTGGATATCAGGTTGCCAATGACCGGCAACAGCCCCAACAGGAAGGTCAGCACGATCAAGGTCTTGGTCAGCGGCAGGTGCACACCGAACATCGGCAACACCAGGGCCAGGAAGATCCCGGTGAAGAAGGTATTGAGCAGGGAGATCTTGATCTGGGCGAAGACGATGTTGCGAAACGCCTGCACCAGCAGCGCCAGCCGATTGAACAGCGCCGCAGCCAACGGCTTGCGCTTGGAGATGTCGGGAATTTTCTGCAAGGCCACGATAGCCCCCAGGATCATCCCGATCAGCAGGGTGACGAACATATGCGCCGCCCCCTTGCCCACCAGTTGCAGCTCGCCAAGGTGGGTTTTGAGCCACTCGCCGATGGCCACCTTGAATTCGGCGGCGCTGGCCGGCAGGTAGGCATCGATAAAGGGCGGCAGCTGCCCACGCGCCTGGTCCACCAGCAGCATGAACTTGTCCAGCGATGCGCCGGGGTTCTCGGCCTCATGCAGGAGGAAACTGATTGCCCCGGCAAACAACAGGGTCAGGGTGCTGACCACCAGGGTTCCCAACAAGGCGACAGCGAGCCAACGTGCTCGCTGCCCCGCGATCAGGTGCTGCAGTTTCGGGGTCAGCATGTTGACCAGCTCAAACACCAGCAAGCCGGCCAGAAGACTGGGAAGCAGCTTGAGCGGCAACACCAGCAACAGGCCGGAAAACACGATGATCCAACTGGCCAGGGTGACTTGGCGCTGGGTGAACGTCATACAACCTCGTCCGGGTACGGTCACAAAGACGGCAGTCTGCCAGCCTTCGACGGGCAGGCATAGTGACCTGTCACAGGACCTCACCTGAAACCCTTGCCCTCAAGGGGCTGCGCGTAGCGGATCAACCGATAAAGCCAGTGTTATTTCTTCTTCAGGCAATCGCTCATGAAGGCCTTGCGCTCGTCCCCTTTCAACGCTTTTTCACCGGCAACTTTGTTGCACATCGTCATTTTGTCCTGCTGGCTCATGGGCGCAGCAGGTGCCGCCTTGAGGCAGGTGCTCATGAACGCCTTGCGCTCATCGCCCTTGAGGCTCTTGGCAGTCGCCTCGGCGTTGCAAGTCGTCATTTTTTCCTGTTGCGCCGTGGCCGCAAAGCCTTGCGAACACAGCAACAGACCCACCACCAGCAACGGCACGTGCAGCATTTTCATGGAGTCGTCTCCTTGTCGCCGCACCCTGCGCACGGCCTCGCCGAGAGTGTAGACAAGGTTTTTACACGCTTGCGTCCAGCCAAGGGCCGAAGTTACATCCCTGCCGCTTTCAGGCGCGCCGCATGCTCACTGAACAACCGCACGGGTTCAGCACCCTTGCCGACTGCACCGAGCGACTGATTGACGATGTCCAGGTGATCGAACGGGTAATCGTCACGAATGACTTCGCCCAGGTGCGAGCTGTAGCGCCCGACCATGCCGTCACACTGCCCCGCCTCGCGCACAAAGGCTCGGGCGAACAGACGGCAGAAACGGTTACTGCCATCGAAGCGGTTCAAGCCTTGATCGGTGAACCCTGGCTGCAGCGTGCCGGACCAGGAGTAGTAGCGCACGCCATTTACCGAGGACGGCCCGTGCCCGCCCCAGGTGTCCGGCAACCCTTGGGGATACTGCTGATTGAACAGTGCAACGCCAGCCGTGGTCAGTGAATGGTGCGCGGCGTGTACATCAATCGGTAGCCGAGGACCGCGCCAACCGGTTTCCAGCCATACGATCAACACCCCGCAGACGTGCAGGGTAACCTTGAGCAGCCGCGCCCTGACGGAGCCGACGGGATAGCGCGCGTGCAGGTGATCGGCCAGTTCCGAGCCGTGATTGGGCCCGGCAATCGATGTCACCGAGGCCACCCATTCCGGGCGTTTGGCCGCCACATAACGCGCACTCAGCGCACCCTGGCTATGGCCCAGCAAGTTGACCTTTTCCGCGCCCGTCTGGCGCCGAATCGCGTCGATGTGCTGTAACAGTTGCTCACCCTGGACCTCACTGGCATGCAGGGGCGAGACGGGCACTGCAAATACGGTGGCGCCCCCCTGGCGCAGCGCTGGAACAATGCCAAACCAGTAGGGGTAGAGCAGCAGGCGCACAAAACCAAACATGCCCGGCACCAGCACCAGTGGATAACGTGTGGCAAGCGGTTGCGACATCGCATCAGGCTCCTGATCTGTGCACAGGCTTCCACATTACAACCCCGGCAACGACAACCGCAATCGAGTCCCCTAGGGGGCCGAAAACGTGATCTCTTCAGTCTTGCCCGCTTGCATCTGCGCCAGCAGAGGCGTGCATTGGTTGGGCTGATCACCACTGGGAGCGACCAACGCCAGCAAGCCAGCTGCCGGGGCAACCGCCACCCCCAGCGCGACCAGACCGGCACCGCGCAGCATCAACGGCACGGCCTGCACCCCGGCACTCGGCTTGGCGAAGGGCCCGCGCACATACAGCGGTGAGCGCAACGACAACAACCTCACGCCCTTGGACTGAGGGTCGATGTCCAGGTCCAATTGCTCCTCGGCCAGGTTGGCCGTACCCTCGATATTGATGATCGCAGTCTCGGTGTCGAAGACAAACAACCGGCTTGTGGCCAGCCCCTCCTTGATCCCGACATCGGCGGCGGCGCAGTTGATCTTCACTTCCTTGTCGCCAAACAACTTGCCGATCACATAGTTGCCGACGTTGAGGCCGGCGATCTCCATCAAGTCACGGCTGATCGCGCCATCGTTGATGAGCATCTTCAGTTCACCATTGGCAGTGCCCAGCAGGGCCGCCACCGAGTTGCCGCGCCCGCTCAGGTCAGCATCCCCGTTCAGCTCACCAAAACTGGTCTGCAGGGGTTCAAAGCCCGGGAACAACGCTTTCAGCTGGAGGTTGCGGGCACTGAGCTGAGCGCTGCCGTGCATGGGCTCCGTGCGGCCATCGAGATGCACCTTGAGCCGCAGGGAGCCACCGGCCACGCCAAAGCGCAGCGGTTCAAGGCTCAATACGCCATCGTCGAGCAGGACGTGGGTCGACAGGTCGCTGAAAGGGAGCCTCGCACCGTGTTCAATGCGCTTGCCGCTAAAGCTCACGTCGGCATCCATTGCCCGCCAGCGCTCGGTACGGAATGCCTCCACTGGCAGTACCTTGCCGGCGGGTTGCGCACTGGCGCCGCCGCGGGCCTTCTGCGCGGCATTGGAATCTGCACCGATCAGCGGTGCCAGGTCCTTGAACAGCACCTGATTGGACACCAGCGCACCACTGAGCTTGGGCCGTGGCTGACGGGCAACAAAGGTCAGATCACCGTGAATGTCGCTCTCACCGATCGTGCCGTTGAAGCCCTCATAACGGAACACTGCACCACCCGGCTCACGCAACTTGGCGGTCAAATGGCCGTCGGTTGAATAGCCGGGGGAATCGGGCAAGGTCACCCCGGTCAACGGGTACAGGTTGGCCAGACTCGCCCCGGCAAGACGCAAACGCACGTCAAGCGCGCCAAGGTTACGCGGATCAGTCAATGTGCCGGCAAGGGTGACATGGGTGTCGCCGCTACGCAGATCCGCCTGCAGCGGAAACGGCTGGCGCACGTCTTGAAGGGCCAGCAGCCCCCCGACTTTGCCATGCCCGGTCAATGGCTGGCCGTGATAAAGGCCCTCGACCTTGAACCCGAATGCATAGTCCTGGGTGGTGGTCTTCTGCGCTGACGCCTGACCGACGATGTCACTGAAAGGGATAGGCTTACCCAGTGGGTCGATCACCAGGTTCAGTTGAGTCTTGAGGGTCTGATCGTCCAGGCGTACCTGCCCCTTGTCGAAGCCGATGGTCCCGATCTCCAGCGTCCACGCAGAAGGCTCGTCCTGCTCGACCTTGTTGGCCCGCTCAAAGGTCCAGTTCGCGCGCCCGTTGGCCAAGCGCTTGAGGCTGGCGGTCGGCTGCTTCAGGTCAATACGCGGGATGACCACCTGGCGTACCAGCAGTGGCAACAACGACAGACGAAATTCGACACGCTTGAGGCCGATCATTTCAGTACCCGCCAACCAGTCCGGATTGCCCAGGCTCAGGTCTTCGGCAAGGACATGAGGGGTGGGCACCCAGGCATGCCAGCCCTCCAGCTCGGCATCACGCTGCCAGCGAACGGCCAGATTGCCATTGATTGCAAACGGTCGATTCAGGGTTTCGGAAACCCTGGCACTGAGCATCGGTTTGATTCGGTTCCAGTCGAACGTGGCGATGAACACGGCCAACGCGGTCAACACCAGAAACAGGCTGG
Organism: Pseudomonas sp. TE3910; assembly: GCF_056279025.1. Classification (NCBI taxonomy): domain Bacteria; kingdom Pseudomonadati; phylum Pseudomonadota; class Gammaproteobacteria; order Pseudomonadales; family Pseudomonadaceae; genus Pseudomonas; species Pseudomonas sp. TE3910. Next base: position 3,953,857 of record NZ_JBWBQN010000001.1, on the reverse strand, counting down.
CGAAGACCCAGGTAAACAGTTTGGCAGGGCGCGTCATTGCACAATTCTCCAGTCACTGCATGGCAAAAAGCGGGCGCTTTGATAGCACTCTTGGATTGGGACCAACGAAATACGCAGGGGTTTAATCCGGCGTGCATGATACCGGCGTTTTTTTCTGACCCGGCTGCCAACTTCACGCCGTACGTCCGTTTGCAACGCGACGCAGCAGGCCGCTCTGCCGTTGCAGCATGGCTGGAAACGCACGGGCTAGAGGGGGCGCGGAGAACTATCAATCCTGTTGATTGTTACCATTAGCTTTATGCACTTTTCCATCTGATTTCCGGGAGTAGCATTGGCGCCGTACTCACTTTCCAATCCTTTCAAGGAGCGCCATCCCATGAAACACCCATTGCTGCTTAGCCTGTCTTTATCCCTTCTGGCTGCCAACGCGTTTGCACTGCCGGCAGTTGAACAAGCCCCGTCCGCCGAAGCACGCTCCAGCAGCGCCGTGATCAGCCAACCTCTGGATACCCTTGCCGAAGGTGGCGCGGACCGTCTGCTCGAACGTAACCGCGTTGCCGAGGGCGGCGCCGACCGCCTGATCGAACGCAACCGTGTTGCCGAAGGCGGCGCCGACCGCCTGCTGCAGCGTGAGCGCGTCGCCGAGGGGGGTGCTGATCGCCTCATCGAAAGAAACCAGCGCGTGAGCTGATGCCTATGCCGAACAACAAGATCACCAAACGCGCGAACACCTCCCCTCCTGGCCCGGTCATTTGAACCGGGCTTTGTTTTTCCGGGCCAAGGCAATACAGTGCAGGGCCGTTTAATTTGCGGATCGACACGTCCCATGCTGCCGCGCGCCGAACAAAAGCAACTGACTCGCCATGCCCTCCTTGATGCGGCTCGCCAACTGATGGAGAGCGGACGCGGCTTTGGCAGCCTCAGCCTGCGTGAAGTCGCCAAAAGCGCCGGCATTGTCCCGACCGGTTTCTACCGGCACTTCAGCGATATGGATGAACTGGGCCTGGCATTGGTCTGCGAGGTGGATGAAACCTTCCGCCAGAGCATTCGTCTGGTCCGACAGAATGAATTCGAACTCGGTGGCATCACCGATGCGTCGGTGCGCATTTTCCTGGATATCGTGGCCGCCAATCGTGCGCAATTTCTCTTCCTTGCCCGTGAGCAGTACGGCGGCTCGCAAACGGTTCGCCAGGCCATTGCCACCTTGCGCGAAGGCATCAGTTCGGACCTCGCGGCCGACCTGGCGCTGATGCCGCGCTGGCACCATCTGGATGCCGCCGCACTGGCCGTCCTTGCCGACCTGGTGGTCAAGACCGTGTTCGCCACCCTGCCGGAACTGATCGACCCTCCGGCCGAACCGCTGGAACACCACCTGACCCCCGAGGCCAAGATCATCCAGCAACTGCGCTTCATCTTCATCGGCGCCAAGCATTGGCAAGGGCTTGGCACGCCAGGGTGAGCACAGCAGAAGCCGGCCACGGTTTCCTGCTACCATGCGCGCAAACGCACCTGCCGCGACGATTTAGACCCATGCCCGACCTGCGCAATGCCCAGCCCGAACTGCCCGCCCTGCTGACTGACGTCCAGCAGCACTTCGCCCAGCGCATCGTGCCACTCTGGCAAGGTCCGGGCTGGAACGCACAGATGGCCTTGCCCTTCGAGGCCTTGAGCCCAGAGCACCAACCACTGCCCGTGCAACGCTACCGCGCCATGGCCTGCGCCCGACAGTTGTACCTGTTCGCCAGCCGTATCGAGCAGCCAGGCGCCCGTGAACACGCCGCCGCGCTGTTTCGCTCGTTGCAACGGCATTTCCACGATGCCGAGCATGGTGGCTGGTTCTACAGCATCGACGCCCAGGGCGCGCCGCTCGACCGTCGCAAGGACCTGTATACCCACGCCTTCATCATCTTCGCCTGCGCCCATTACTGGGGCAAAGTCCGCGAGCCGCTGGTGGAGTCGACCCTCAACGCGGCCCTGAGCGTGGTCAGTGAACACTTCAGCCGCGATGACGGCTTGTACGAAGCCAGCCTGGCCGAAGACTGGTCGAGCCTGGACAGCGGCCCACTGCAAAACCCGCTGATGCATCTGGCCGAGGCGTTTCTGGCGACCCTGAGCATCCGCAAGGACACAGCCGTACAGCGGGCGCTGGAAGCCTTGGCCGAGGCAATGCAGGCCCACTTCATCGACCCTGAACACGGGGTCATGCTGGAAAAACCGCGCGCAGCTGTGGATAACTGGTTCGAGCCAGGCCATCAGTTCGAGTGGTACTACCTGCTGGCGTCATCGCCATTGCTGCGCGGCAGCGCGCTGCACCACTCACTGGAGCGGGCGTTCGACTATGCCGAGCAGTATGGCGTGACGGCCGGGGCGGTGCTGGCGATGCTCACCCCCCAAGGCGAGGTGCGCGACGCTACCCAGCGCATCTGGGCCCAGGCGGAATACCTGCGGGCGCTGGCCTTGCGGCCAGGGGCCGAGGCCAAGGTGCTGGCGCAGCTGAAAGCGCTGCAAGCGCACTTCCTGCATGCGGGCGGCTGGTACGAGTGCCGAGATGCCAGCGGCGAAGTCAGCCGCAACGATATGCCTTCGACCACGCCTTATCATCTGGCGACCTGCCTGGAAGGACTCCAGCGTCAGGTCTGACGCGATCGCGGCCCCCACAGGCATGCTCTACTGACACCTGTGGGAGCGGGCTTGCCCGCGATCAGGCCCTTCAGGCCTTGCCGGAACGATCGATCGAGAACCCTGCCCATGCCTGGCTCACCGGCATCAGCTCCAGGCTGTTGATGTTGATGTGGGCCGGCTGATTCATGATCCAGAAAATGGTCTCGGCGATGTCCTGAGGCTGGATCGGCTCCGCCCCTGCATAAGTGGCGTCATAACGCGCCTGATCGCCACCGAAACGCACCAGCGAGAACTCACTCTCACACAACCCCGGCTCGATGTTGGTAACCCGCACGCCTGTGCCTTGCAGGTCACAGCGCAGGCTCAGGGAGAACTGCCCAACAAACGCCTTGGTGCCGCCATACACGTGGCTGCCGGGATAAGGGTAGTTACCCGCCACGGAACCGACGTTGAGGATAGTCGCACCACGACCATGGGCTATCAGTCGCGGCAGCAACAAACGGGTGCTGTACATCAGCCCCTTGATGTTGGTGTCGACCATGGTGTCCCAGTCATCCAGATCGCACGTCGGCGCCGGGTCGGCGCCCAGCGCCAGGCCCGCATTGTTGATCAGCCCACGCAGCGTGGCGAACGACGGCGGCAGGTTGGCAATGGCCTGTTCCATGGCCTTACGATCACGAACGTCCAGCACCAGGCCCAACACCTCGGTCTGTTTCGACAGCTCAGCGCACAGGGCATCGAGACGCTCCTGGCGGCGACCGGTCAGCACCAGCGACCAACCCGCTTCGGCAAAGCGGCGCGCACAGGCTTCGCCAAACCCCGACGTAGCGCCAGTGATGAAAACGGTGGAAGTCATGCGATTCTCCTTGAGTTGACTTGCCCACAGGCAGGCGGGCGGCAGGGTTTGCAGCATGCCCGCCCAGCCTCAGGGCAGCAAGTCGATTCTACGCCTGTACAAAAAATGAGCAATCACGCAAAAGTACCGTCCCAGAGGGCCTGGCGCGTGTTTTACGCACCTTATCCACAGCCCCTTCCACACACTCTGGGGGCAACTTTCAGCATCGCTGAACAGCTGTGAACAACGTGCAAAGGCTCAACAGAAAGTATTTTCCTTGACGCCCCGCCTGCGAGTTGACCCGCGAGACAATCCGCGAAAAGCACGGTGATGGCGCCAAGCCTGTAGTTCTGCCGGTCGCGTCAGTCTTTCCAGTGCTTACTCACAGAGTTATCCACAGGTTTTTCAGATCTTTTCAGGCGCAATTTCAGTAGGACAAAATCCTTGACAAATGCTATTGAGTAACACTTTAAAAAGACTGATCAAAAAACGACCAGAGCTCTAAACGCCTTGTAATACGTGGGCTGTAGACACCTGCTACCAAGTTACCCACAGCCGCTTCCACACGAAACGTGGACAACTCATCCATCTTGAACTACGGCCAACTGCAGCGACCCGATGTCACGTGCTGTGTACAACCGCCAATGACTTGTCCACATTATCAGCAGACAGCAAAACGCCCCGGGGATACCGGGGCGTTTTGCCAAGCGGCAATCAATGCCCGCCGAGATAGGCGTTTCGCACATCCTCGTTGACCAGCAGCTCCTGACCCGTACCGGTCATGCGAATCTGCCCGTTGACCATCACATAAGCCCGGTCCGAGAGCTTCAACGCATGGTTGGCGTTCTGCTCCACCAGGAAGATGGTCATGCCGGTGTTGGCCAGTTCACGCAGGGTGGCAAAGATCTGCTTGACCACAATCGGCGCCAGCCCCAACGACGGCTCGTCAAGCAACAGCAGCTTCGGTCGGCTCATCAAGGCACGGGCAATGGCAAGCATCTGCTGCTCACCACCGGACATGGTCATGGCCCGCTGGTTACGCCGTTCTTTCAGCCGGGGAAACAGCTCGAACATGCGCTCCATGTCTTCACTGGCGTACTTGTCGCCAATGGGGATGGTGCCCATCATCAGGTTCTCTTCCACCGACATGTCGGGGAACACCCGACGCCCTTCCGGCGACTGCGCAATGCCGTTGGACGCAATGTAGTGGGACGACTTGTGGGTGATGTCGGTACCGCGGTAGATGATCTGCCCGCTGGCCGCCCGTGGCTGGCCAAAGATCGACATCAGCAGGGTCGATTTACCGGCCCCGTTCGAACCGATCAGGCTGACGGTCTCCCCCTCATTGATGTGCATCGAGACTTTCTTCAGCGCCTGGATCGGCCCGTAGAACACATCGAGTTCTTTCAGTTCGAGAATGGGTGCGCTCATACCAGCTCCTCTTCATCAGCACCCAGGTAGGCGGCAATTACCGTCGGGTTGTGGCGAATATCCTGAGGCGCGCCCTCAGCGATGACGTTGCCGTGGTCGAGCACCACGATATGGTCGGAGATGCTCATGACCATGCCCATGTCATGCTCAATCAGCACGACCGTCAGGTCATGCTCATCGCGCAGTACCCGAATCATCTTGCTCAGCGCCTCGGTTTCCTGCGGGTTGAGGCCCGCGGCAGGCTCATCCAGGCAAATGATCTGCGGTCGGGTACACATGGCGCGGGCAATTTCGAGGCGCCGTTGCTGGCCATAGGACAATTCGCCGGCCAGACGGTTGGCGCAATCCACCAGATCGACCACTTCCAACCAGTAGAACGCATGGTCCAGCGCATCACTCTCGGCTTTGCGGTAGGCCTTGGTGTTGAGCACCCCAGACAGCAGGTTACGGTTTACCCACATATGCTGGGCAACCAGCAGGTTCTCCACCACCGACATTTCCTTGAACAGGCGAATGTTCTGGAATGTACGCGCCAGGCCGGCACGGTTCACCAGGTGGGTACCGCCAAACATCTTGTAGAACAGCCGGTTGGCAAAGCGCTTGGGCGAGAAGAAGTCCGCCACCTGAAAGCGCTCACCCAACAGCTGGATCACGTTGGTACGGCTGCCACGCAGGTTCAGCTCAATCTTGCCGCCGCTGGCCTTGTAGAAGCCGGTGAGGCAGTTGAACACCGTGGTCTTGCCTGCACCGTTAGGGCCGATCAGGGCGAAAATGTCATTGCGTTTGACCTTCAGGCTGACATCACTGAGCGCCTTGATACCGCCAAACTGCATCATCAGGTTATCGACCGAGAGAATAACGTCGTCGCTCATGGCGCCACTCCTTTACGCGGGGTCACACCGGTACGGCTGATGCGGATCAGCCCACGCGGTCGCCAGATCATCATCAACACCATCAGCACGCCGAACAGCAGCACCCGGTACTCGGAGAAGCTGCGCAACAGTTCAGGTGCCACGGTCAGGACAAAGGCTGCAATGACCACACCCACCGTCGAACCCATACCGCCCAGTACAACAATGGCGAGGATCAACGCCGACTCGAAGAAGGTGAACGACGACGGGTTGACGAAGCCCTGATAGCTGGCGAAGAACACACCGGCAAGGCCTGCAGTCGAGGCCCCCAGGGTAAATGCCGAGAGCTTGACCAGCACATGGTTGAGGCCCATCGAGCGGCAGGCGATCTCGTCTTCGCGCAGCGCTTCCCAGGCACGGCCGACCGGCATGCGGGTCAGACGGTGCTTGATGTACAGCACGGCCATCACAACGATGAACAGCACGATGTAGATAAACAGGAACTTCACGTTGGGGTTGTAATCGATGCCGAAGAATTCGTGGAATGGCACCCCACCGTCCTTGGCCCGACGGCCGAACTCCAGGCCCATGAAGGTCGGCGATGGCACGGGCATGCCGTTCGGGCCGCCGGTGAACGACAACCAGTTGTTCAGCACCAGACGGATGATTTCACCGAAACCCAGGGTCACGATGGCCAGGTAGTCGCCATGCATTCGCAACACCGGGAAGCCCAGTATGCAACCGGCCATCGCAGCAGCAATCGCCGCCAGCGGCAGCACTGTCCAGAAGCCCAGGCCCAGGTACTGATAGCCCAGCGCAAGGCCGTAGGCGCCGATGGCATAGAACGCCACGTAACCCAGGTCGAGCAGCCCGGCCAGGCCGACCACGATGTTCAGGCCCAGCCCGAGCAACACGTAGATCAGGCCGAGGATGACCACGGTCAGCAGGTACTTGTTGGCAAAGAACGGGAAGACGATGGCAATCACAATCAGCATTGGAATGATCCAGCGCAACCGCGATTTGTAGTCCGGCGCCAGCACATGTACACCGGAACCGCCGCCCTCGAAGCCTTGCAGGATGCTCAGGCCCTTCTCGGTCTGCAGGAACAGGCTGAGCAGGAAACGCCCGGCCATGACACCGGCCACCAGCCAGGCGACACGGGTGGGCTCAAGGTTGAAGCTGTAACCGTCCAGTACCACACCGACGATGGGCCCGAAGACGATCAGGGAAATCAGCCCGGCGAGAATCGCGTCGATCAGGCTGCGCTTGATATCGATAGCAGAGTTATTGGCAGCAGACATACTTACACCTTCGCCACGAGTGGGCGACCCAGCAGGCCTTGGGGACGGAAGATCAGGATCATCACCAGCAGCGAGAAACTGAACACATCCTTGTAGTCGGAGTTGATCAAGCCAGAGAACAGCGACTCGGAGATACCCAGAATGATTCCGCCGAGCATGGCCCCTGGCAGCGAGCCGATGCCGCCAAGTACCGCTGCGGTGAATGCCTTGATGCCAATGATGAAGCCGGCATAGAAGTCGAAGGTGCCGTAGTTCATGGTAATCAGCACGCCAGCCAGTGCAGCCATGACTGCGCCGATGATGAACACGTAGGAGATCACCCGGTCAGTGTTGATCCCCAGGATCGAGGCCATCTTGCGATCCTGCTGAGTCGCACGGCACATGCGCCCCAACTTGGTGAACTTGATGATATAGGTGAGCAGCGCCATACCCACGAAGGCGGCCACCAGAATGAAGATCTTGGTGTAGGTCAACTGCACGAAACCACTGCCCACTTCCAGGCGCCAGGCACCTTCGAGCAGCGTCGGCACACCTTGCTGACGTGCACCCTGACTGATCTGTGCATAGTTCTGCAAGATCAGCGAGATCCCGATGGCACTGATCAAGGGCGCCAGACGGGTGGAGTTACGCAGGGGTTTGTAGGCAATGCGCTCGATGGTCCAACCGTAAACACCGGTGACCACGACCGTGAAGATCAGCGTCCCGAGCATCAGCAGCGGGAAGGATTCGATACCGAAGTACGCCAGCAATGCCAGACTGATCGCCGCCAGGTAAGCGGAGATCATATACACCTCGCCGTGCGCGAAGTTGATCATGCCGATAATGCCATAGACCATTGTGTAGCCGATGGCGATCAGACCATAGACAGACCCGAGGGTCAGTCCATTGATCAGTTGCTGCAGAAAAATACCATCCATAACGCAATCTCACGTATTTGAGATTGCACAAGCGCCGACTACGGTGGGCCCTGGATGAAGCGACCCTCGCAGCGCAGGGTTGTGCAGATCTACGAGAAAAGACAGGTACGGCAATCAAGCGGGTAACGGCCCGGGCAGCCACTGCGGCCCAGGCCGGAAGCCGGTGTTATTTTTGTTTTTCCAGCTGGTGGTACTTGCCGTCCTTGTCCCACTGGTAGACCACATAGTCGGAGACTTTCAGGTCGCCTTTGGCGTCCCAGGTCTTCTCGCCCATGACGGTTTTGACCGGGTTGGCCTTCAGCCACTTGGCGGCGTCTTCACCCTTGTTCGACTTGGCGCCGTTGAAACCGGCGGCCAGGGCCTGGACCGAGGCATAGGCGTACAGGGTGTAGCCTTCAGGTTCGGTGCCGGCCTTGCGGAAGGCATCGACCACCGTCTTGCTGTCTGGCAGCAGGCGCGGGTCGGCACCGAAGGTCATATACACGCCATCGACGTACTGTGGGCCGCCAGCGGTGGTCACCAGTTCGTCGGTCACGATGCCGTCATCGGACATGAACTTCACGTCTTTCAGACCTTGTTCACGCATCTGCCGAACCAGTGGGCCAGCCTCTGGATGCAGGCCACCGAAGTAAACCACGTCGGCTCCCGCAGCACGGATCTTGGTGACCACGGCGCTGAAGTCTTTCTCGCCACGGGTCAGGCCCTCGTACAGCACAGGCTTCACGCCACGTTTCTCCAGTTGGGCCTTCGTTGCGTCAGCCAGACCCTGACCGTAGGTGTCCTTGTCGTGCAGCACGACAACCTTCTTGCCCTTGAGCACGTCAACGATGTAATCACCCGCGACAATGCCCTGCTGGTCATCACGGCCGCACATGCGGAACATCGCACCGAGGCCGCGCTCGGTGACGGCCGGGTTGGTGGAGCCTGGGGTGATTGCAATCACACCTGCTTCGTCATACACCTCGGAAGCAGGAATGGTCGAAGACGAGCAGAAGTGCCCGACGACGCCCGCCACCTTGTCCTGATCGACCAGGCGGTTGGCGACAGCCACGGCCTGTTTCGGCTCGCACGCGTCATCGCCCTTCACCAGCACGATTTTTTCGCCGTTGACCCCACCCTTGGCGTTGATCTCGTCCGCTGCCGCCTGGGCACCTTTCATGTACTGCTCGCCAAACGCCGCGTTGGCACCGGTCATCGGGCCCGCTACACCGATCTTGATGTCGGCCTGAACATACGAAGAAACACCCAGCGCCGTAGCAACGGCAAGGGCCAAGAAGCCTTTCTTGTAAAACGTCTGCGACATGAGGTGGTGCTCCTAGAGTTTTTTTGGTTGGCACTACAACTTTCAGCACTAGCTATGAGCAAGGGCCGTGCCATCGGTTTTACATTCCGAAAAAACTCACGTGCAAAGCAAAGGCTGCGGATTTGCGGCCTTTTTTTACAGGCTGTGCAACCGTCTACATCCGCTTTGGCGCCACCTGAAACCCGGAAAAAGGGCAACCCGCAAGTGCCATCATTGCAACCACCGTTTTGAGTTACGTGCAACCAACCTGTTACAGCATGCGTAACCGAACTGCACATCCTTGGTGCGCGACTGCTACAACGGGCACCATCGCAGGGAGGCTCAATGCTCCGCAACAGACCGTTACCCATAGCCTGCTACCGGTTTTCCCAGCCTTTAGAGAAAAAAGGCTGGCACAATGAACCCATCCTGCGCCCCATCTGGAGCCTTTTATGAGCGAAAGCGCCTTCGCTGATCGCATCGTGCAAAACCTGCTCGACACCGACTTCTACAAACTGACCATGATGCAGGCTGTCCTGCATAACTACCCGAACGTCGATGTCGAATGGGAGTTTCGCTGCCGCAACGGTGAAGACTTGCGCCCCTACCTGACAGAGATCCGCGAGCAGATCGAGCGCTTGCCGGAACTGAGCCTGGGCAACGGGCAGTTGGGCTTCCTTGAGCAGATCAGCTTTCTCAAACCCGATTTCCTGCGCTTTCTCGGACTGTTTCGTTTCGACCTGCGCTACCTGCAATTGGGTATAGAAAACGACCAGCTCTACCTGCGCCTGCGCGGCCCCTGGCTGCACGTGATTCTTTTCGAGGTCCCGTTGCTGGCGATCATCAGCGAAGTACGCAATCGTCACCGGTATCCGCAGGTCAAACTGGAGCAGGCACGCGAACAGCTGTACCGCAAATTCGACTGGCTCAAGGCCAATGCCAGCGCAGACGAGCTGGCCGAGTTGCAGGTGGCCGATTTCGGCACCCGCAGGCGCTTCTCCTACCGCGTACAGGAAGAGGTGGTCCGCGTATTGAAGGAGGACTTCCCGGCCCGTTTCGTCGGCACCAGTAATGTGCATCTGGCACGGAAACTGGATATCAAACCCTTGGGAACCATGGCCCACGAATGGATCATGGCGCACCAGCAGTTAGGGCCTCGGCTGATCGACAGCCAGATCGCCGCACTCGACTGCTGGGTCCGCGAGTACCGCGGGCTACTGGGGATCGCGCTGACAGACTGCATCACCATGGATGCCTTTCTCAACGATTTCGACCTGTACTTCGCCAAGCTGTTCGATGGCCTGCGCCACGATTCGGGCGATCCCATCCTCTGGGCCGAGAAAGCCATCGCCCATTACCGAACACTGGGCATCGACCCGATGAGCAAGACACTGGTGTTTTCAGACGGCCTGAACCTGACCAAGTCGCTGCAGATCTTTCGCGCACTGCGCGGACGGATCAATGTCAGCTTCGGTATCGGCACAAACCTGACCTGTGACATTCCCGGGGTGGCGCCGATGAACATCGTGCTTAAAATGACCGATTGCAACGGCCAGCCTGTCGCCAAGATTTCCGACGAGGCGGCAAAGATCCAATGCCGCGACGAGAACTTCGTCGCCTACCTGCGCCACGTATTCAAAGTTCCCAGCAAGGAGTAACCCATGCAAGCCGTCCAGCTAGAGATTGCGCAGCAGCTCAAGGTGCAGCCGCCGTTCGCCGACGATGCCGCGCTCAAGGCCGAAGTGGCCCGACGCATCGCCTTTATCCAGCAGTGTCTGCAAGCTGCCGGGCTCAAAACCCTGGTACTGGGCATCAGTGGCGGGGTCGACTCGCTGACGGCTGCCCTGCTGGCGCAACGTGCAATCAACGAACTGCGCAGCAAGACCGGTGACGAGCAGTACCGGTTCATCGCGGTGCGTCTGCCTTATCAGGTGCAGCACGATGAACATGACGCCCAGGCCTGCATCGACTTCATTCAGCCCGACGAGTGCCATACGGTGAACATCGGCCCAGCCGTCAAGGCGCTGGCAGCCGAGGTCAAGGCGCTGGAAGGGGGCAAGCCAAGCATGGTCGACTTCGTCCTCGGCAACACCAAGGCGCGCATGCGCATGGTCGCCCAGTACACCATCGCTGGCGCACGCCAAGGCCTGGTGATCGGTACCGACCATGCCGCTGAAGCAGTGATGGGCTTCTTCACCAAATTCGGCGACGGCGCCTGCGACCTGGCACCGCTCAGCGGCCTGGTGAAAAATCAGGTACGGGCAATCGCACGCAGCTTCGGTGCACCGGAATCACTGGTCGAGAAAGTACCAACGGCCGATCTGGAAGACCTCGCACCGGGCAAGCCGGACGAAGCATCCCACGGGGTGACCTACCAGGAGATCGATGCCTTCCTGCATGGCGAGCCGGTAAGCCAGGAAGCCTTCGAGATCATCCGGACAACCTTCGAGAAAACCCACCACAAGCGCGTGGTGCCGTTCGCACCATAAGACGTACGTAGACGCTGACAGCATCGCAGGCAAGCCTGCTCCAACACACTGTTGAAGCGGGTCTTGCCCGCGATGGGGAAGTGGCGTTACTTCAGAACGACAGAGCCTTTCATCATCGCAATGTGGCCTGGGAACGAGCAGAAGAAACCGTACTTCTCACCAGCCGCCAGCTTGGAAACGTCAATCGTCAGCGAGTCTTTCTCGCCAGCGCCGATGACTTTGGTGTGCGCGATAACCCGGGTATCACCTGCTTTCAGGTAGTTATTGTCGAGACCGGCGCCGATGCCGTCGGTAGCAATGGCCTGCATGTCGGCCTCCTTGCTCACCACCAGGTTGTGGCCCATGACGCTCTTCGCCATTGAACCGGAGTGGGTCAGTTCAACCGTGAACTGCTTGCAGCTCTTGTCGATGGCGATTTCCTTGGTATTGAAGGACATCTGGTCGGTGGAGTCGACCGTGACCTTGCATTCAGCGGCCATGACCTGGGCGCTGGCAATGCTCAGCAGGGATACGGCAACAAGTTTGGCAAACATCGTGAATCTCCATGGCAGGGTTTTTTATCGTCTTCAGACTGCCCGATACGCATGGCAAGCCCCGTGATATGGGTCAAGCGCTGCATCGTTAGCCGGGCAGTGAATTTGTTCTATGGTGCTCATCAAGACAATCAACGTGCCCATCATGCCCCTTTGTTGGACGATGAAACAACCGCTTAATTAGGAGTAACTATCATGTCCCTCAATAGTCTGATGCGCAGCCTGCTGGCCGCCTACGCCTGTGGCGCCAGCGGCGCCGCCTGTGAGTTCTCCCGCCCGGAATGACACAGCACTTGGAAGGCACCCAATGGCGCTTTACCCTGTCGCGCTCAACAATCAGGAGAGCGCCATGTCGTTACGTTCCGTTTGTGTGTTTTGTGGTGCCAGTACCGGCGCCAGCCCCGCTTACCGGGCAGCCGCCGAAGCGCTGGGCCAGGCGATTGCCCAACGCGGCCTGACACTGGTTTATGGTGGCGGTGCCGTGGGCCTGATGGGGATCGTCGCCGATGCGGCCCTGGCGGCCGGTGGCGAGGTCGTCGGGATCATTCCCGAGCGCCTGAAAAGTGCTGAAATCGGCCACCCCAACTTGAGCCGCCTGGAAGTGGTCGACGGTATGCACGCACGCAAAGCGCGCATGGCCGAACTCAGTGATGCCTTCATCGCACTGCCCGGAGGCCTGGGTACACTCGAAGAACTGTTCGAGGTCTGGACCTGGGGCCAACTGGGTTACCACGGCAAACCACTCGGTTTGCTGGACGTAAACGGCTTCTACGACAAGCTGACCGGCTTTCTCGACCACATGGTCAGCGAAGGCTTCGTCCGTGAACAACACCGCACGCTGCTACAGAAAAACACCTCGCCTGACGCCCTGCTCGATGCCCTTGAGCACTGGAAGCCGGTAGTGCCACCCAAGTGGGCCGACCAGCAGCCCGCCTGATTTCAAGCCAAGGGGGTGACCGTGACCCGTACTTCCGGGTCATGGCTGCCACCGCCAAGAATCACCCCACGCAGCGGCGAGACATCGGAAAAGTCGCGTCCCCAGCCCAAGGTGATGTGCTCCAACGCAGGCCGCAGGTTGTTGGTCGGGTCAAAATCCACCCAGCCCTGGTCCGGGCAGAACACCGAAACCCAGGCATGCGACGCATCAGCACCGATCAGGCGCGGCTGGCCGGGTGGCGGTCGCGTCAATAGATAACCACTGACATAGCGCGCCGCCAGGCCCCGCGAGCGCAGACAGGCGAGCATCAGGTGGGCAAAGTCCTGGCATACACCACGACGTCGCTCCAGCACCTCCAGTAGCGGCGTGGCAACCTGTGTTGCCGTTGCATCGAAGGTGAACTCGTTGAAGATCTTTTCCATCAACGCCTGCACCGCCAACAGCAATGGACGGCCCGGCACGAAGCAACTATCTGCATAGGCCACAAACCGTTGCTTGAGCCGCACCTGTGGCGACTCGAAGCAATAGCGACAGGCCTCCAGGCGCTCGGCGGAAAACGGTCGACTGCTGTAACTCAGCGCCTCTCGCACCGCCTCCCAGGGTTGCGAGCGAGCCAGATCCGGTAACGCCCTGGCGTACACACAAAGCGTCAGTCGGGTCTCGATGCGCAGTTCGTCGTGCTGGCAATCAAACGCCAGGCGGGTCAACGGGTTGCCAAAGACGTCCAGCGCATCACTGCGCCGGGTCGGCGCCGGGCTGATCTGCATGTCCCGCTCAGTGCAGTGCTGCCAGGCACAGTCGCGCGGCCACAAATGAACCAGTTGCTGGGCCAACGACACCGGGCTGGTGTAGCGATAGAGGGTTTCATGAACCACCTGGTAACGGACACTCATCAGATCGACACCGTCTGCTGGCTAAGATCGTCGACATGCACAAAGTGACGCAACGCCAAACGCTCAGCCACGTGAGCACATGCCGAAGAAATGCCTTCCAGCAAACCAACCAGTTCAGCAAGCGCGACATTGACCGTCGATGCACCTTGCACCGTCGCCAGGTCATAGCGGCGCAACCGTTCAGCCAGGCTAACCAGTTCGGGCTCGAGCGGTGTACCGAGGTCACGGTGCAGGCGGTTGAGCGAGGTCGTCGTGAGCTTGAGCTGAAACAACAGGGCATGCGGGTTCTGCTCATCAAGCACGAGCAGGTCGAGCACCGGCAGTAACTGAGCGACCTCCAGGTAACGCGAGCGGTAAGTGATGCTGCTGTTGCCCAGCTCCAGCAAGGCCTCCAGCCCGGCCTGGTCAAACACTGCCGGGCCACTCAAGAACAGTGCCAGGTTGTCGCTCAAGGCTTGCAGCCGCTCCAGTCGGCGCCCGATCATCAGGAAGCGCCAACCCTCATCACGGGTCATGTCGTCCAGGGCGAAGCCCGACAGCGCCGCCAACGACATGACCAGACGGTCGAGGGTTTCCAGCAGCTCACCGAAGCCCGCCTCCGCGTTCTCCAGCACTCGCGCTTGCCGCTGCAACTCCTGCAGCGCCTGCCAGTTTTCCCGTGAGAGCTTGCCGCGCACCTGAGCGGCTGCGCCCTGCAAGCGCTGCAGGTTGGCGCGCAAACCGAAGCCCCATTCGGCATCCAGCAATGCAGCACGCAAACGTTCGGGCAGGCTTGCGCCCTCTGGCAGTAATGACAAGCCGTCCGCCAACGCCACAGCCCCCTCCAGCGCCAGTGGACTGTCATCGTCCAGGTAACGGGTCAACAGAATGCGCAACAAGCGCGCCCCCACATCACAGCGCTCACAGTAACGGCCGAACCAGAACAAGTTTTCCACCACCCGCGAGGGCAAGTACGGGTCGCGACGAATCAGGTCCGCCACGCCAATACTGTGCCGCGCCCGCCACTGCTCACCGGCGCAGGCCTGCTCACCCAACACCCAGGCATCCTTGCTGGCACCACCACGCTGCATCGAGATCACGTCGGCATCGGCCTGTGCCGACACCCGCACCAGCCCGCCAGGCAACACCCGATAGCCATCGGCACAGGCCACGGCGTAAACACGCATACCTACCGAACGGGATTGCAGTGCACGTTGATCGACCTGCCAGACCGGCGCCTGGGACAACTGCACCCGCTCTTGGGCAACATAGACAGCCGGTCGCGCACCGATACGCGACGCCAGCGCCTGCTGTTGTTCAGCATCAAGTGCGCCTCCCAACACGGGCGTGAACCGCTGCGAAGGAAACGCTGGCTTGAACACCAGGTCTGGCAGTTTCTCCAGCGCCTGTGCCAATGCCGGAGGCTCGCCGCACCACCAACTGGCAACGGAGGGCAGGCTCAAGGCCTCGCCGAACAGGTGCTCATTGATAGCGGGCAAAAAACCAAGCAGGCCGGGTGACTCCAGCACACCGCAGCCCAAGGCATTGGCCACCAGCACGCGCCCTTGACGCACGGCATCGAGCAAACCAGGAACGCCCAATGCCGAATCCGTGCGCAACTCCAGCGGGTCGCAGAAGTCATCGTCAAGACGCCGCCAAATGCCGTGAACACGACGCAAACCATCCAGTGTCTTGAGGTACACGGTGGCATCGCGCACCGTCAGGTCGCTACCCTCGACCAAGGGGTAACCCAGTTGCCGCGCCAAATACA
Source organism: Pseudomonas sp. TE3910 (assembly GCF_056279025.1). NCBI lineage: Bacteria > Pseudomonadati > Pseudomonadota > Gammaproteobacteria > Pseudomonadales > Pseudomonadaceae > Pseudomonas > Pseudomonas sp. TE3910. The sequence goes on along the minus strand of NZ_JBWBQN010000001.1, from coordinate 3,938,016 downwards.
GGTGTTCGAAGTAACTCTCGTTGAATCGCCCGGGGGTCAGCAGCACCACCAGCGGCGCCTCCCCTTCACTCGGTGCCGTCTCGGCGAGAGTCTGCTGCAAGGTTCGAAAGAAACCCGCCAGGTGCTGTACATGGAGGCTGCGGTAGAGCTCCGGCCAGGCCCGCGAAAGAATTGTGCGGTTCTCAAGGGCATAGCCAGCACCAGAAGGCGCCTGGGTACGGTCTGCAGTGATCCACCAGCGCCCATCCGGCGCGCGTGCAAGGTCAGCGGCGTAGACATGCAGGTAGGTTCCGCCAGGCACTTCGATACCTTGGCAGGGCCAGAGAAAATTGTTGTGCCCGTAGATCAGTTCCGGAGGTAAAAGCCCGTCGGCCAGCAGCTGTTGCGGTCCGTAGGTATCGGCCAGTACCGCATTGAGCAGACGAGCACGCTGAGCGATACCGGCGGCCAGTGGCTGCCATTCCTCGGCAGACAACACGTGCGGCAACAGATCCAGCTCCCACGGGCGATCAGCGCCCTTGGGGTCGGCGTAGATGTTATAGGTGACACCATTTTCCTGAAGCTGGCGGGTCAACAGCGCCTGACGCTGCGCCAACTGCTCGGGGCTGCTTCGCTGCAACTGCGCGAACAGCGCCTGCCAGTGCGGGCGTACCGCTCCGTCGCCCTGCAACAGTTCATGGTAGGAGTCAGGCTGGTCAGGCATGGCAGCGCTCAAGGGCCAAGGTCAACCCTGAAGCGCGCAAGAGTTGTGCCATGAGCGGCTACGCCGTGCCTGCGCACGGCTTAGCCTATTGGCGCACCAGAATCGTGCCTTGCCACGGGCAACGCACCACCCCGGCGCGCGGGCCAAGGCCAGGTTAGCGCGGCAGTACCGGCTGACGCGGCTTCTTCTTGCCTTTGCCCTTGGCGGCGTCTTTGCGCGCCTTGGCCGCATCCTGGTTACGGGCGAACGCTGCCGCCTTGGCCTCTTCGCGCTTGTCCCACGGCTTGCCACCATCGCTGCCACGCGGCGGCAGGCCAGTGTGCTGAGTCAGGATCTTTTGATCCTTGGCGACCTTGTGGCTGCCTGCCGGTGTCGAGTTCTTGCGTCGCGCACTCTGGTAGCTGTCGGTTGCAGGCTGGTGCAACGGGATCAACTGGTGCTTGCCCGGGCCGATCAGGTCGCTACGGCCCATACGCTCCAGCGCCTCACGCAGCATCGGCCAGCCCTTCGGATCGTGATAGCGCAGGAATGCCTTGTGCAGGCGACGCTGTGCCTCGCTCTTGACGATCGTGACCGGGTCACTCTTGTAGGTGACCTTGCGCAGCGGGTTCTTGCCCGAGTGGTACATGGCGGTAGCCGACGCCATTGGCGATGGATAGAACGCCTGTACCTGGTCAGCACGGAAGCCATTGCCCTTGAGCCAAAGGGCCAGGTTCATCATGTCTTCATCGGTAGTGCCCGGGTGCGCCGCAATGAAGTACGGGATCAGGTACTGTTCCTTGCCCGCCTCTTTCGAGAATTTCTCGAACATACGCTTGAAGCGGTCATAGGTACCGATACCCGGCTTCATCATCTGATTCAGCGGGCCTTCTTCGGTGTGCTCCGGCGCAATCTTCAGGTAACCGCCAACGTGGTGAGTCACCAGTTCCTTGACGTACTCCGGCGACTCTACCGCCAGGTCATAACGCAGGCCCGAGGCGATCAGGATCTTCTTCACACCCGGCAAGGCACGCGCACTGCGGTACAACTGAATCAACGACGAGTGGTCGGTGTTCAGGTTCGGGCAAATGCCGGGGAACACGCACGACGGCTTGCGGCACGCGGACTCGATTTCCGGGCTCTTGCAGGCGATTCGGTACATGTTCGCGGTAGGGCCGCCAAGGTCGGAGATGACACCGGTAAACCCAGGCACCTTGTCGCGAATCTCTTCGATCTCACGAATGATCGACTCTTCAGAGCGGTTCTGGATAATCCGGCCTTCGTGCTCGGTGATCGAGCAGAAGGTGCAGCCACCAAAGCAGCCGCGCATGATGTTGACCGAAAAACGGATCATGTCGTAGGCCGGGATTTTCTCCTTGCCATACGCCGGGTGCGGCACGCGCGCATAGGGCATGCCGAACACATAGTCCATTTCCTCAGTAGTCATCGGAATGGGCGGAGGGTTGAACCAGACGTCCACGTCACCGTGTCTCTGCACCAGCGCCCGGGCGTTGCCTGGGTTGGTCTCCAGGTGCAGCACACGGTTGGCGTGAGCGTAGAGCACCGCGTCGCCACGGACCTTCTCGAAGGACGGCAGGCGAATCACGGTCTTGTCGCGGGTCATCCGCGGGCTCGCCAGCAACTGGACGACCTTCGGTTCATTCGGGTCTTCAACCGGGCCTTTTTCTTGCTCGATGGCGCAGGCCTGAGTGTCCTGGGTATTCACGTACGGGTTGATGATCTTGTCGATCTTGCCCGGACGGTCGATACGTGTGGAGTCGACCTCGTACCAGCCTTCAGGGGTGTCCCGACGAACAAATGCCGTGCCACGAATGTCGGTAATGGTTTCGATTTTCTCGCCGTACGACAGGCGCTGGGCCACTTCGACAATGGCCCGCTCGGCATTGCCGTAAAGCAGGATGTCGGCACAGGCGTCGATCAGGATCGAATGACGCACCTTGTCCTGCCAGTAGTCGTAATGTGCGATCCGGCGCAGCGAAGCCTCGATGCCACCCAGCACGATCGGTACATGCTTGTAGGCTTCCTTGCAGCGCTGGCTGTAGACCAGGCTGGCGCGATCCGGACGCTTGCCGGCCAGGCCACCCGGCGTATAGGCGTCGTCGGAACGGATCTTCTTGTCGGCGGTGTAGCGGTTGATCATGGAGTCCATGTTGCCCGCAGCGACACCGAAAAACAGGTTCGGCTCACCCAGCTTCATGAAGTCGTCTTTCGACTGCCAGTTCGGCTGGGCAATGATCCCCACCCGGAACCCTTGGGCTTCCAGCAGACGGCCGATGATGGCCATACCGAACGACGGGTGATCGACATAGGCGTCACCGGTCACAATGATGATGTCGCAGGAATCCCAGCCGAGCTGATCCATCTCCTCCCTGCTCATCGGCAGGAACGGTGCTGGTCCGAAGCATTCGGCCCAGTACTTGGGATAGTCGAAAAGTGGTTTGGCTGCTTGCATGTCAGTGACCGGTTCTGAAGTACAGGAAAATCGCGGGCGCGGACTATAGCACAAATTTTGACCAATTCCGACGCTGCAGCTCGGAATTGGCGCTGCGAAAATTACTCGTCGTCGTCGAAGTTGTAGCTACCCGGCGCCAGGTTCTCGAAGCGCGTGTATTTACCGATGAACGCCAGCCGGACAAAGCCGATCGGGCCGTTCCGCTGCTTGCCGATAATGATTTCGGCAATGCCTTTGTGTTCGGTTTCCGGATGGTAGACCTCATCGCGGTAGACGAACATGATCACGTCAGCATCCTGCTCGATCGCTCCGGATTCCCGCAAGTCGGAGTTCACCGGGCGCTTGTTCGGCCGCTGCTCAAGGGAACGGTTAAGCTGCGACAGGGCGATGACCGGGCAGTTGAACTCTTTGGCCAGCGCCTTGAGCGAGCGGGAGATCTCGGAGATCTCGTTGGTACGGTTGTCACCGCTGGAGCCCGGGATCTGCATCAACTGCAGGTAGTCGATCATGATCATGCCGATCTCGCCATGCTCGCGCACCAGACGACGGGTACGGGCACGCATTTCCGACGGGCTGATACCGGCCGTATCGTCGATGAACAGCTTGCGATCATTGAGCAGGTTGACAGCCGACGTCAGGCGCGGCCAGTCATCGTCATCAAGCTGACCGGAACGGATCTTGGTCTGGTCGATACGCCCGAGCGACGAGAGCATACGCATGATCAGCGATTCGCCTGGCATCTCGAGGGAGTACACCAGTACCGCCTTGTCACTGCGCAGCACCGCATTCTCCACCAGGTTCATGGCGAAGGTGGTCTTACCCATCGACGGACGGCCGGCGACGATGATCAGGTCAGCGGGCTGCAGACCGCTGGTCTTCTCATCCAAGTCGGTATAACCCGTGGAAATACCGGTGATATCGCTGTCGGAGTTGAACAGGGTATCAATACGGTCAATGGCCTTGGTCAGCAGCTCGTTGACCCCAACCGGGCCGCCGGTCTTTGGACGCGCTTCGGCGATCTGGAAGATCTGCCGTTCGGCTTCGTCGAGAATCTCTGCCGCGTTGCGACCCTGCGGGTTGAAGGCACTGTCGGCAATCTCGCTGCTGATGCTGATCAGCTGACGCAGGGTCGCCCGCTCACGAATGATCTGCGCATAGGCCTTGATGTTGGCGACCGATGGCGTGTTCTTGGCCAGCTCACCGAGGTAACCCAACCCACCCACCTGGGAGCTGAGACCTTCCCGATCCAGCTGCTCATGCAGGGTTACCACATCGAACGGGGTGTTCTGATCGGCCAGCTTGTAGATCGCACGGAAGATCAGGCGGTGGTCATGCCGGTAGAAATCGCCATCCGAGACTTGATCCAGCACGCGCTCCCAGGCGTTGTTGTCCAGCATCAGGCCACCGAGCACAGCCTGTTCGGCCTCGATGGAATGCGGCGGCACCTTCAGGGCAGCAGTTTGCAGATCGTATTGTTCGGGAGCGGATATCTCGTTCATGGCCACACGGAAATCAGGGAGACGAAAAAGACAAAGGGCACGACCTGCCTAGCAGGATCGTGCCCGATGTTAACCGGCTGACACGCGAGGTGCCAGCCGATTGGTGCAGCTTAGGCTGCGACAACAACCACGCGAACGGTGGCTTCAACATCGCTGTGCAGGTGCACGGCAACGTCGTATTCGCCAACATTACGGATGGTGCCGTTCGGCAGACGAACTTCAGCTTTAGCCACTTCAACGCCGGAGGCGGTCAGGGCATCAGCGATGTCGTGGGTGCCGATCGAACCGAACAGCTTGCCTTCGTCGCCAGCGGTGGCAGTGATGGTCACTTCCAGCTCGGCCAGTTGGGCAGCGCGGGTTTCAGCAGAAGACTTCTTGTCTGCAGCCAGTTTTTCCAGCTCGGCGCGACGCTCCTCGAACGCAGCCAGGTTGGCAGCGTTGGCAACGGTGGCCTTGCCTTGCGGCAGCAGGTAGTTACGGCCGTAACCAGCCTTAACATTTACCTTATCGCCCAGGTTGCCCAGGTTGGCGATTTTTTCCAGCAGGATCAGTTCCATTTGGTAATAACCTCTTAACTTTTAACCTTCACCGTTCGCGGAACCGTTGTCGGCACCATTTTTTGGCGCCCCGCGGCCGCGAAAATCAATCAGGCTGTCGACAATGGCCAACACCACGAGCAACGGATAAATCAGCTGCATGAACAGCAGCAGTGTCACGTACAACCCAACCAGCCAGAACCTTGCCAGCCGGCCCTGCGCCACCAGCCCATGCAACAGGGCAGCCCCTGCGAACATCAGCGGTACACTGCAAATCGGCGTCAACATCGCCAACCCGGCCCCGAAATTGGGCCCGATCAGCATGCACGCCAGCAGCACCAGCGCCGGCACCAGCGGTAGTCTGACGGCGCGAAACTCGCGACCGAAGCCACCCGGGTTATACAACACTGCCTGCCAGTAGCGACCCAATATCAGGGCCAACAGACTGACGGCTTGCAACAACGCGGCGATCAGGCCGTAGAGAACTGGCGCGATAAGGCTACCCAGGTGCGCTCGCTCTTCTACCGTCAACTGCTGGTAGAGCCCGTCGAGCATTTGCGGCAAGGCTTTCTCAAGCGCTTGTGACAAAGCTTCGACCGGTTCGCGGAAAACCGACCCAAGAACCACACCGTACACCAACCCCAAGGCAGTGCTGATCAACAGCACCCTGTTCCAGGACTGCCCCGCGCGTAAAAACGCAGCCAGGCCAAGCGTTCCCAACAGCACCATCAAGATGCGTGGGTCACCGAAGAACCACCAGGCCAACGCGGGCAACAAAGCCCAGGCGAGGACACCGGAGGCGTCACTGAAACCGCGCCGCAGGAACACCAGGCTCCCGGCGGCGGCACTCAACCAGAACAGCAGCGGCATTGCCGCACAACCAACCACCACTAAAGTGGCCTGCACGCGACCGCGCATGATGAAATCAGCCAAGGCGCGCATGCGTTCTATCCCTTGCTACTTGTCGACGACCCGGTCTCAGCGGCCGTGGCTGTCGGTGTAGGGCAGCAGGGCCAGGAAGCGGGCGCGCTTGATAGCGGTAGCCAGCTGACGCTGATAACGAGCTTTGGTACCGGTGATACGGCTTGGAACGATCTTGCCGGTTTCGGATACATAAGCTTTCAGGGTGTTGAGATCTTTGTAATCGATCTCTTTCACTTCTTCAGCAGTGAAGCGGCAGAATTTACGACGACGGAAGAAACGTGCCATGTAATTGGCTCCTCAAAAGGTCCGTGGATTACTCGTCAGCGTTATCGCTGTTGTCGCTGTTGTCGCTGTCATCGCCTTCGGCGCTGTCAGCATGCTCAGGACGGTCGCGACGCTCACGGCGCTCACTGCGGTTCTCTTCAGCCTTGAGCATCTCGGACTGGCCGGTAACGGCTTCGTCGCGACGGATGACCAGGTTACGGATCACGGCATCGTTGTAACGGAAGTTGTCTTCCAGCTCGGCCAGGGCCTTGCCGGTGCACTCAACGTTCAGCATCACGTAGTGAGCCTTGTGAACATTGTTGATTGCGTAGGCCAGTTGACGACGGCCCCAGTCTTCCAGACGGTGGATTTTGCCGCCGTCTTCTTCGATCAGCTTGGTGTAACGCTCAACCATGCCGCCGACTTGCTCGCTCTGGTCAGGGTGGACCAGAAAGATGATTTCGTAATGACGCATGAATGCTCCTTACGGGTTGTAGTCTGCCACCAGAGTGGTCAGACAAGGAGTGAATGACACTTGTATGTCCTGCCTTGGAAAGAGGCACATGCGCGCCTGCCAACACGACAAGGGCCGCAATTGTAGAGAAGCGCCCGCAGACAAGCAAGGTAATTGGTGATTATTTGAACAACGTTGCGCAAGAGAAGCGCGACGCTCTACAGCCCTTAACGACAAGGCCCGCGCCTGCAGCATCGCTGTAGACGCGGGCCTTGGCAGGCCGTCATGCGCGGCGCTGGCGCACCGCTTCAAACAGGCAGACACCTGTAGCCACCGAGACGTTCAGGCTGCTGACACTGCCGGCCATCGGCAATTTCACCAGGAAGTCACAGTGCTCACGAGTCAGGCGACGCATGCCTTTGCCTTCGGCACCCATGATCAGCACGATCGGGCCGGTCATGTCCTGCTGGTACAACTCCTGCTCGGCCTCGCCGGCCGTGCCGACGACCCACAAGCCACGCTGCTGGAGCTTTTCCAGTGTCCGCGCCAGGTTGGTCACCGCGATCAGCGGGATAACCTCGGCGGCACCACAGGCCACCTTGCGCACGACGGGCGTCAGGGTCGCCGACTTGTCCTTGGGCACGATCACCGCGGTTGCACCGGCCGCATCGGCGGTACGCAGGCAGGCACCCAGGTTGTGCGGGTCGGTTACGCCATCGAGCACCAGGATCAACGGCGAACCCTCGGTACGCTCAAGCAGTTCCTCGAGCATGTTCTCGCCCCAGACCTGGCTCGGGCTGACCTCGGCCACCACACCCTGGTGAACGCCCTCGACCCAGGCGTCCAGTTCACGCCGCTCCGCCTGACCGACCGCTACGCGGTTCTGCCCGGCCAACTCCAGCAGCGCCTGGATACGTGGCTCGCTGCGCCCTTCAGACAACCAGATCTGCTTGACCCGCTTGGGATGATGACGCAACAGGGCCTCTACGGCATGCACGCCGTAGATTTTTTCCAACTGACTCATGACTTGCCCTTCTTACGCGGAGCAGCGCCAGACTTCGGCGGCCCCTTGCGGTGTTTGCTTGGCTTGGCCGCAGGCTTGCCGGACGACGACTTGCCAGCGGCGTGACTGCCCTTGGCGTCGGCCATCAAGGCCTTTTTCATTTCGCGGCTCTTGCGCACCTCGGCATTCTTCGCCGCCGCATGGGACGGGAAGTAAGCCTCGGCGGTCTCGCTTTTCTTGCTGCGACGCGACGGTTCGGCGCTTGGCGCTGGCGCAGCGGCCTTCTCGGCAGCAGGCTCGGAGCCCGAGCGTTGCTTGCGACCGATCGGCGCGCTGAGGGTTTTCTCGGCCATCTCGAAGTCGATCTTGCGCTCGTCGAGATCGACACGCATGACCCGCACCTCAACGGTATCGCCCAGGCGGAACGTGCGACCGGTACGCTCACCAGACAACCGATGGTGAACCGGATCGAAGTGGTAGTAATCGCCCGGCAAGGCACTGACATGCACCAGGCCTTCCACGTAGATGTCGGTCAGCTCGATGAACAGGCCGAAACCGGTCACAGCCGTGATCACGCCTGGGAAGCTCTCGCCCACGCGGTCCTTCATGTACTCGCACTTGAGCCAGTTGACCACGTCGCGGGTCGCCTCGTCAGCGCGCCGCTCGCTCATCGAGCACTGTTCACCCAACTGTTCCAGGGTGTTCTCGTCGTACGGGTAGATCCGTGCCTTCGGAATGCTCATGGCCCCGGCGCGCTTGACGTGCGGGGTATCCTGACGCGAACGGATCACGCTGCGGATGGCCCGATGGGTCAGCAGGTCGGGATAACGGCGAATCGGCGAGGTGAAGTGGGTATACGCCTCGTAATTCAGGCCGAAGTGACCATGGTTATCGGCGCTGTACACCGCCTGGCTCAACGAGCGCAGCATGACGGTCTGGATCAGGTGGAAGTCCGGACGGTCGGCGATTTGTGCCAACAGCGCCTGGTAGTCCTTCGGCGACGGACCATCCTTGCCCTTGTGCAGCGACAGCCCCAGCTCACCGAGGAACGCACGCAGTTTTTCCAGACGCTCCGGTGGCGGACCGTCATGGACCCGGTACAAGGCCGGAATTTCATGCTTCTTGAGGAACTCGGCAGTGGCAACGTTGGCCGCCAGCATGCACTCTTCGATCAGCTTGTGAGCATCGTTGCGCACAGTCGGTCGAATTTCCGCGATCTTGCGCTCGGAACCGAAGATGATCCGGGTTTCCTGAGTCTCGAAATCAATCGCGCCACGGCTGTGACGAGCGGTCAACAGCACCTTGTACAGCGCATAGAGCTGCTTGAGGTGCGGCACCACGTTGCTGTACTCGTCACGCAGGGCTTTGCCCTCACGCGTACGCGAATGCTCAAGCATGCTGCTGACCTTGTTGTAGGTCAGGCGTGCATGGGAGTGGATCACCGCTTCGTAGAACTGGTAGTCGACCATCTGGCCAGACTTGTTGATGGTCATTTCACAGACCATCGCCAAGCGGTCGACATGCGGGTTCAGCGAGCACAGCCCGTTGGACAGTTCTTCGGGCAGCATCGGCACGACGCGCTCGGGGAAGTACACCGAGTTACCGCGCACCTGCGCCTCGGCATCCAGTGCCGAGCCGAGGCGAACATAACTGGACACGTCGGCGATTGCGACATAGAGGCGCCAGCCTCCGGAGAACAGGCGCAGCTTGCCCAGGCTCTCGCAGTAGACCGCATCGTCGAAGTCGCGGGCGTCTTCACCGTCGATGGTGACGAACGGCAGGTGGCGCAGGTCAATGCGCTTTTCCTTGTCCTTCTCTTCGACGTCCGGCTTGAGCTTGCGGGCTTCCTTGATGACGGCTTCCGGCCAGACATGCGGGATGTCGTAGCTACGCAGCGCGACGTCGATCTCCATGCCCGGCGCCATGTAGTTGCCGATGACTTCGACGATGTCGCCTTGAGGCTGGAAGCGGGGTGTCGGCCAGTGGGTGATTTTCACCTCGACGAACTGGCCGATCTTGGCGTTGCCACTGCGCCCCGGGGTCACCAGCACTTCCTGCTGGATTTTCGGGTTATCCGGCGTTACGAAGCCAATGCCGCCTTCCTCGAAGTAACGGCCAACGATGCTTTCATGGGCACGGGAAATGACTTCGACCAGCACACCCTCGCGGCGACCACGGCGGTCAACGCCGGAAACGCGAGCCAGGGCTCGGTCACCGTCAAACACCAGACGCATCTGCGCCGGGCTGAGGAACAGGTCTTCAGTGCCGTCATCCGGGATCAGGAAGCCGAAACCGTCGCGATGGCCGGAGATGCGGCCGAGGATAAGGTCCAGCTTGTCCACCGGGGCATAAGTGCCGCGCCGGGTATAGATCAACTGACCATCACGCTCCATGGCACGCAACCGGCGGCGCAGGGCTTCGATCTGGTCCTCGGTCGTCAGGCCAAACTCCTCCACCAACTGCTCACGGGCAGCTGGCGAGCCTCGTTCGGCGAGGTGCTGCAGGATCAGCTCACGGCTGGGGATGGGGTTTTCGTATTTTTCCGCTTCACGAGCGGCCTCGGGATCGAGGGTCTGCCAATCGGCCATTAGGAGGGGTTCACCTTGTCTATATAAGGGTTAGTTTGGCATAGGCGTATTGAAACCGGAAATTTCGGCCTTGGACAGCCCCGCCAGAGCCCTGTGAGGGGCTATAAGTGCTGTCATTGGACAACAACTTGAATTTTTTAAGATTTTTTCCAAACAGGGCTTTACAGCCGTTTTGAGCATCCGTATTATGCGCACCACAGCGACGGACACCGTCGTTATAGTTGAGAAGCAACGTGATGTGAAGCATCATGTGACCTTAACGAAATGCCCAGATGGTGAAATTGGTAGACACGCCAGCTTCAGGTGCTGGTGACCTTACGGTCGTGGAAGTTCGAGTCTTCTTCTGGGCACCAATTTCAAATTTCAGATTAGCCTAAAGCATCTGAAATTTATGCAACACGCTACACCGTTTCATGCTTTAAAGCTTTACTTTTGCCCAGATGGTGAAATTGGTAGACACGCCAGCTTCAGGTGCTGGTGACCTTACGGTCGTGGAAGTTCGAGTCTTCTTCTGGGCACCATATTTCTAAAGAAACCCGCGAAAGCGGGTTTTTTTATGCCTCGCGAAAAGTACTTATCCCCCACCTGCAGCTACGCCCCTCCCTCTCAGTAAGGGCGAATGGCAACGATAGCCTGCTCATGAATTTTTCCTCACTGGCGTACTTGAGAAACAATATCGTTTATTATTGTTTCCAGATTTGTACCCGTAAGCGAGGAAGTACCCGCATGACGATTCGCATCAAACCGATTTTGCGCGGCCTGGCCGCCTCCCTGTTCACACTGGCACTGGGCACCCCTCCGGCCATGGCCGCCGACCCCGTGTCGCTGACCCTGTACAACGGCCAACACAAGGAAATCGGTGAAGCCATCGCCAAAGCCTACGAGGCCAAGACTGGCATTCACATCAATATCCGCAAGGGCAGCAGCAACCAGCTGGCCAGCCAGATCATCGAGGAAGGCGATCGCTCCCCCGCCGACGTCATCTACACCGAAGAGTCGCCACCCCTTAACAACCTGGGTGAACTCGGCCTGCTGGCCAAGATCGACGATGCAACCTTGCAGGTTCTGCCCAAGGAATACGTTGCCAACAATGGCACCTGGATGGGTGTAACCGCACGCACGCGCGTCGTCGCCTTCAACCCCAAAGTGATCGACGAGAAGTCGCTGCCGCCTTCGGTCATGGATTTCGCCAACCCGGAATGGGACGGCAAGATCGGTTTCGTCCCTACCAGCGGCGCCTTCCAGGAACAGGCCGTTGCAATCCTCAAACTCCACGGCCGCGAAGCCGCCGAGGAATGGCTGACCGGCCTGAAAGCCTTCGGCAAGACTTACACCAACAACATGGTCGCGCTCAAAGCCGTGGAAAATGGTGAAGTCGCCGCGGTACTGGTCAACAACTACTATTGGTACGCCCTGAAAAAAGAGCGCGGCCAGCTCGATTCGAAGCTCTACTACCTTGCCGATGGCGATGCCGGCGGCCTGGTGACCATTTCCAGCGCGGCAGCGGTCAAGGCCAGCAAGCACCCACAGGAAGCCCAGGCGCTGCTGGCCTGGATGGCCAGTGAAGAAGGCCAACGGGTGATCACACAAACCACCGCCGAATACCCGCTGCACAAAGGCATGGTCTCTGATCAGGGCCTGAAGCCATTCGAAGACCTGCGTCCACCGAAAATCACCCCGGCCGATCTGGGTAACGCCGAGGAAGCCCTGGAACTCGAACGCGAAGTTGGCCTGCTCTGATGAGCGCCGCCCTGCCCTTGGCGGCCTCGGTCGCCTATGTACCGCGACGAAAGCGCCCCTCGATCTGGGTGGTGCTACCGGTTCTGCTGCTGGTCGGGCTCAGCCTGCTGCCGTTGCTGTATGTTGGGCTCAAGGCCTGGCAGGCCGGGCTGCACGAAGCCTTGCGCCTGCTCTGGCGACCCTTTGTATGGGGCCTGATGCGCAACACGCTGCTGCTGATGGTCGGCGTTACGCTTGCGTGCGCGATACTCGGCCTGGCGCTGGCTTGGCTACTGGAACGCAGCGACTTGCCGGGAAGGCGCCTGTGGGGCGTCGTCCTGTGCCTGCCATTTGCCGTGCCCGCGTTTGTCAGCGGCTTTACCTGGGTATCCCTGAGCCCGCGTTTCGAAGGGCTGGGCGGGGCGATTCTGGTGATGGCGCTGTCCAAGTACCCCTTGGTGTTCCTGCCGGTGGCCGCAACACTGCGCAACCTCGACACCTCCCTGGAGGAGTCGGCACGCACCCTGGGCCAGAATCGCTGGGGAGTGTTCTTCAGAATCACCCTGCCACTGCTCTGGCCGTCGATTCTCGGCGGCAGCCTGCTGATCGCCCTGCACATGCTGGTGGAGTTCGGCGCCCTGTCGATCCTCGGGCTACAAACCTTCACCACGGCGATTTACCAGCAATTCGAGCTGGAGTTCAGCAATGCCAATGCAGCCATGCTGTCAGCCGTGCTGCTGTTCATGTGCCTGCTGATGCTATGGCTGGAGTTGAGGGTGCGCGGCAAGGCACGCCATGTACGTATCGGCCAAGGCGTGGCACGTCGCGCTGCTCCCGTGCGCCTGCGTGCGTGGACGCCCATCGCACAGCTGTTCTGCCTGATACTGATGTTACTGGGCAGCGGCATTCCGCTGGGCATGCTCGCGTACTGGCTCAGTGTCGGCTCTTCGGCAGCCTTCCCGGTCGCCGATATCAGCCGGGCACTGGTCTCCTCATTGTCGCTATCGCTGGGCGGTGCCGGGGTAAGCCTGCTACTGGCGCTGCCAGTGAGCTTCCTGGTGGTGCGCTACAAGGGACGCCTGGCAGTCTGGGCTGAGCGCCTGCCGTATTTGTTACATGCCCTGCCGGGGCTGGTGATTGCCCTGACGCTGGTGTACTTCGCCTTGCACTACGTGCCCGCCCTGTACCAGACCACCGGGCTGTTGCTGCTGGCCTATGCCCTGCTGTTTCTGCCACTGGCCCAGGCGCCGGTGCGCACAGCACTAAACAAGGCCTCCCCGCAACTGGAAGAGGCAGCACGCACCCTTGGCGCAACGTCGTTTGGCGCCTTCTGCCGGGTGACCCTGCCGATCATCTTCCCGGCACTGGCAGCAGCTTTTGCGCTGGTCTTTCTGGATGCCATGAAAGAGCTCACGGCAACCCTGCTGCTCAGCCCGACAGGCATGACCACGTTGGCTACCGAGGTATGGGCACACACCGCCAACGTCGAGTTTGCGGCAGCAGCGCCCTATGCAGCCCTGTTGATCCTTGTCTCGGGCCTGCCGGTGTATCTGCTGACCACACGCATGTACCTGAACCGGGCCTGACACTGCCGACAGCCGCTGACCGATCAGCGGCTGTCGATCAGTTGTTCAGGCACGGAACTGCCCTAGGCTGGCCTTGAGCTGAGCCGCCAGATCGTCCAGCACTTTACTGCTGGCCGTCGTTTGCTGAACCACCCTGGCAGCGCGCTCAGCTTGCTCATGAATGGTTTCCACTCGACCACGTACTGCCTGCGCACCCCTGGCCTGCTCCTCAGCCGCACGGGTCGCCATACCGATGGCCGCATGCACCTGCTCGACCGAGGCCTGTACGGCCTGCTGTACCCGCGCATTGTCACGCAGTACCAGCAACCCCTCGCTGGCTTGACGCCCTGCCTGGCTGATCGCCGCAACGGCCTCCCGCGCGCCCTGCTGCAAGGCCCCGATGTGGGCTTGAATATCACCCGTTGAGCTCTGAGTCTTGCTGGCCAGCGCGCGCACCTCATCCGCGACCACGGCAAAGCCCCGGCCTGTTTCACCCGCACGAGCCGCCTCGATGGCCGCATTAAGCGCAAGCAGGTTGGTCTGCTCGGCAATACCGTGAATCACCGTCAAGACCACTTCAATCTGCTCGCTCTGCTCAGCCAGTCGCTCGATCACTTTCGAGCCGGTCTGCACCTGCCCGGCCAAGGCCTCGATCAGGCCGGCCACCTGAGCCGAGGTACGGCTGCCTTCATCCGTAGCCTGGCGAATGTCCACAACCTGTTGCAGGGCAGACTGCATTACCTGACTTTCGTTCTGCGCCTCATCAGCCATGGCCGACAAGGCACGCAGGCTTTCGGCCACTTCATCACGCTGCAACTCGGCCGCCGCATCGGCGCCGGCATTGTGCTGGGCCATGACACCGATTTCGATGCCCGTACGCTGTGCCACTTCACCGGCTTCGCGAACAATCGGCTGTAACTTGTCGACAAAGCGGTTGACCGCCGTCGCCATGTCACCAATTTCGTCACGGCTATCAATCGGCACACGCTTGGTCAGATCACCCTCGCCAGCGGCCAAGTCGTTAAGCGCGGCAATGAGCAAACGCAACTTGCTGACGACCCGATGGCCCAGCACCACCGCCACAACCAGAAGCACGCCAAAACCGACCAACGCCAGCCCCAGACCAATGTTCCAACGCAACGTAGCAGCGGCTTCCTGAACGCTCTGCGAGGTGTTCGCCTGCATGCCCGCAGCACTGGCCTGAGCTGCCTCCAAACGCGCACGCAAGGCCTTGGTGCTGTCTGCCGCTGCCCCCATCAGGCTCTCACCCACCAATTGATCACCGCTGGCGATCAACGCCGCGAAGCGCTGATCCAAGGCCTGCAGTTCGTGTTCGACTGACGACGTGGATACCCCCATGAGCACTTTGCCGATCTCGACACCATTAGGGTTGATCGGCGCCTCGACGAAGTACACCGACGGATCGTTGCGCGCAGCATTGACCACCTTGTCCAGCGCCCGCTCTCCCTCACCCTTTTCCAGCAAGGCCTGGTTGATCGGGTTTTGCCGGTTCAGGTAACGAGTCAAGTGCTGACCCTGAGCATCGTCGTAGACCACAAAGAGCACATTGGGATTGCGCTGGGCCCGTCGCGAGAACTCCGACAGGGTCGGCACATCGTTGTCCCACATCGCTCTTGGCGCCACAGAGGCCAGCAACTCAGCCATGTCATTGGCCGAGTCCTTGAGGTTTTTTTCCAGGGTGGCTCGTAACTGCGCCTGCTCGCTTTCCAGACGAGCCGAGAGCCCGCCCGTCAGGCGCTGACGAGTACTGGCCGAAAGGCTGTCCAGACCGGCGCTGACCTCCTGCTCCGCACGCTCCAATTCCGCCGACAATTTCTGACTGTCGACCCCCAAACGATTGCCCAAATCCGCTTCAAGCGTGGTCACCGTGCTCCGGGTAAGCGCTACCGCTACCAGCACTTGCACCAAAAGAGCGATACCAAGGGCAACAAAGACAGGCCGCAACAGGCGGCTTCGTAACAGTGAGAGAACGGCTGACACGAAAGAACCCTCTACTTTCTGGCGCCATTAAAATGATGGCTCACCTGTAACGGTTCTCTTAGCAATCCCCATGCCGCACTCCCGATAAAATGCCTGAGCACTGCGCTTCCTGTGGGATCAGCACCAGTCTTTGGCTTAAAAAAAACCCCCGCTAAAAAGCGGGGGTTTGTGTTTAGCGCAAACGTATATCAGGCAAACGGATGACGCAGCACGATGGTCTCGTTGCGGTCAGGGCCGGTGGAGATGATGTCGATCGGCGCGCCGACCAGCTCTTCCACACGCTTGATGTAGGCACGGGCGTTGGCCGGCAGTTCTTCCAGGGTCTTGGCACCCAGGGTCGACTCGCTCCAGCCCGGCATTTCTTCGTAGACCGGCTCCAGGCCGATGTAGCTGTCGGCATCGGTCGGTGCATCGATAACCGCACCGTTCTCGTTCTTGTAGCCAACGCAGATACGGATGGTTTCCAGGCCGTCGAGGACGTCCAGCTTGGTCAGGCACAGGCCGGAGATGCTGTTGATTTCGATGGCGCGACGCAGGATCACGGCGTCGAACCAGCCACAACGGCGGGCACGGCCCGTGGTAGCACCGAACTCATGGCCACGCTTGGCCAGGAAAGCACCAACGTCGTCGAACAGTTCGGTCGGGAATGGACCGGAGCCAACGCGAGTGGTGTAGGCCTTGGTGATACCCAGGATGTAGTCCAGGTACATCGGGCCAAAACCGGAACCGGTGGCGATACCGCCAGCAGTGGTGTTCGAGCTGGTGACATACGGGTAGGTGCCGTGGTCGATGTCCAGCAGCGAACCCTGGGCACCTTCGAACATGATGTCCTTGCCGTCGCGACGCAGAGCATGCAGCTCGGCAGTGACGTCGAGCATCATCGGCTTCAGCTCTTCTGCAAAGGCCATGCACTCGTCCAGGGTCTTCTGGAAGTCGATCGCAGGCTCTTTGTAGTAATTGACCAGCACGAAGTTGTGGTAGTCCAGCAGCTCGCCGAGCTTGGCAGCGAAACGCTCACGGTGGAACAGGTCACCGATACGCAGGCCGCGACGGGCAACCTTGTCTTCGTAGGCCGGGCCGATGCCACGACCAGTGGTGCCGATCTTCAGCTCGCCACGGGCCTTTTCACGGGCCTGGTCCAGCGCTACATGGTAGGACAGGATCAGCGGGCAGGATGGGCTGATGCGCAGGCGCTCACGCACCGGTACACCTTTTTCTTCCAGCTTGGTGATTTCACGCAGCAGGGCGTCTGGTGCAACCACCACGCCGTTGCCGATCAGGCACTGCACGCCTTCGCGCAGTACGCCCGATGGAATCAGGTGCAGCACGGTCTTCTCGCCGTCGATCACCAAGGTGTGACCGGCGTTGTGACCGCCTTGGTAGCGCACTACGGCGGCAGCATGTTCGGTCAGCAGATCGACGATCTTGCCTTTGCCCTCATCACCCCACTGGGTGCCCAGGACTACGACATTCTTACCCATAACACTTGTCCTCATTCGCGCAAACTTGGCGCCGGGCATCGCCGGCGGGAAAACTCAAATGGCCAGTGGCAGAACCTGCCAAAGCCCGTTTTGCTGAATCAATTGCCGATCACAATCTGCCTCGCGGGCGGCGGACAACGGTTGCCCAGGCAATGCCTGAACCACACGCTGACCTTCGCTACGCAACTGGCAGACCTGTTGCCAAAGCGCGGCATCGCTGCTGTCGGGCATCCAGATCCCGCCAGACGGCAACACGACTTCGGCTCGCCCCAGTGTGACCAGGGTCTTCAAATCCGTAGAGAAACCGGTGGCCGGGCGCGCCCGACCGAAATCCGCGCCGATATCATCGTAGCGGCCGCCCTGGGCGATCGACTGACCGACACCCGGAACGAACACGGCGAACACAACGCCGGTGTGGTAGTGATAACCACGCAACTCACCCAGGTCGAAATACAGCGGCAGGTCTGGATAACGCGCGGACAAGCGCTCGGCAATCGCCAGCAGATCATCCAGCGCAGCCAGTACCGCTGCAGGTGCACGCCCCAGGCGCACACGCGCCGCTTCCAGCACTTCTCGCCCGCCGCACAATTCGGTCAGGGCGCGCAGCATGCCGCCCAGCTCTGCCGGAAGGTTTGCCGTGAGTGCTTCAACTTCGTCGACGGCCTTGCGCTGCAGTGCGTCGAACAACTGCTGCTCAACCGCACCGGACAACCCGGCGGCACGCGCCAGGCCGCGGTAGATACCGACATGCCCGAGGTCCATGTGGACGTCCGCCACGTCAGCCAGTTGCAGCGTTGCGAGCATGAGGCTGATCACCTCGACGTCGCTGACCGGGCTGGCATCGCCATACAGCTCGGCGCCCAGCTGAATCGGGCTGCGCGAGGTCGAAAGCGCCCGAGGCAACGCATGCAGCACGCTGCCGGCATAGCACAGTCGGTTTGGGCCCTCACGACGCAGGGTGTGCGCGTCGATACGCGCCACCTGCGGCGTGATGTCGGCACGGAAGCCCATCTGCCGACCGGATTGTGGGTCGACGACCTTGAAGGTACGCAGGTCCAGGTCCTGGCCGGCACCGGTAAGCAGCGATTCCAGGTACTCGATATGAGGGGTTACGACAAACTCGTAGCCCCAGCTCTGGAACAGATCCAACACCTGACGACGCGCGATTTCGATGCGCGCCGCTTCCGGTGGCAGTACTTCTTCGATGCCATCTGGCAGCAGCCAGCGGTCTACCGTTGCCATTACGCCATTCCCCTTGGGTCCCGACGGCCTGTCCGCAGGCCCGCCTTGAGTGAAGCAGGTATCGCCTGACGCCGCCTGTACAGGCGCTTCAAGCCGGGGCGATACCCTCGAAAACCTTGCTGCGCTGCCGATCAAACATGCAGACGCAAAAAAGCCGGGAATTTCCCGGCTGCCGCATCATACACCCGTTTTCGCGCAGGATCACCCCGCCAGAGGTATTAGCCGCCCGGCGGGGTACATCATCAAGGCTTGGTCTTGCCCATGAAGCGGAAGAAATCGCTGCTTGGGTCGAGTACCAGCACGTCGCTCTTGTTCGCGAAGCTCTCACGGTAGGCCTTGAGACTACGGTAGAACGCGTAGAACTCCTGGTCCTGGCCGTAGGCCTTGGCATAGATGGCCGCTGCCTGGGCATCGCCATCACCACGCACCTCTTCCGACTCGCGATAGGCTTCAGCCAGCAGCACACGGCGCTGACGGTCAGCATCGGCACGGATACCTTCAGCCAGCTCGTTACCCTTGGCACGGTGCTCACGGGCTTCACGCTCACGCTCGGTGCTCATGCGCTCGAACACGCTGCGGTTCACTTCCTTCGGCAAGTCGATGGCCTTGACCCGAACATCGACGACTTCGATGCCCAGCTCCTTGTTGGCCATGCGGTTCAGCGAAGCGGTGATGTCCGCCATCAAGGCGTCACGCTCACCGGACACCACTTCGTGCAGGGTACGCTTACCGAACTGGTCACGCAGGCCGCTTTCCAGACGACGCGACAGACGCTCGTCGGCGATCTGCTTCAGGCCCGAGGTAGCGGTGTAGAAGCGCTCGGCGTCCTTGACCCGCCATTTGGCGTAGGCATCGACCATCACGGCTTTCTTCTCCAGCGTCAGGAAACGCTGGGTCGGAGCATCGAGGGTCATCAGGCGGGCATCGAACCTGCGCACCTGGTTAACGTACGGCACCTTCACGTGCAGGCCAGGCTGAACGTCAGTTTTCACCACACGACCGAATTGCAGCAACACGGCGCGTTCGGTCTGGGCAACGATGTAGAAGCTGTTCCAGGCCACGATCGCCAGCACTACGCCAACGATCAGGGCGATCAGCGATTTATTGCTCATCAGCGGCTCTCCCTAGAACGCGACTCACGTTGCTGCTGTTGCAGGTCAGTGGCAGCACGGTTGGCTGCATCATTGACCGAGACCGGCACGCTGCTCACAGGAGCACTACTGCGCGTGTTTTCGATCATCTTGTCCAGCGGCAGGTAGAGCAGGTTGCTCTGGCCGTCTTTGCCAGAGACCAGCACCTTGCTGGTGTTGCTGTAGACTTCCTGCATGGTGTCCAGGTACAGACGCTGACGGGTCACCTCAGGCGCCTTGCGGTACTCGGCCACCAACTTGGTAAAGCGATCCGCCTCACCCTTGGCACGAGAAACCACTTCGTCGCGATAACCGTTGGCGTCCTCGATGATACGCTGCGCCTGACCACGGGCTTCCGGCACCACGCCATTGGCGTAGGTTTCAGCCTGGTTGCGGGCACGCTGCTCGTCTTCACGGGCGCGAATCACGTCATCGAAAGCTTCCTGCACTTCACGCGGGGCTGCCGCGCTCTGCACGTTCACCTGAGTGACGGTGATACCGGTACGGTAGGTGTCGAGGAAACGCTGCAAGCGCTCCTTGATCTCGACCGCCATCTGTTCACGGCCTTCGGTCAGCACCTGATCCATCGCGGTGGAGCCCACCACGTGGCGCAATGCGCTGTCGGTCGCGTGCTGCAGGCTGACTTCAGGCTGATCGACGTTCAGCACGAAATCCTGCAGGTTGGTGATCTTGTACTGCACGGTCAACGGCACTTCGACGATATTCTCGTCTTCAGTCAGCATTTGCCCCTGCTTGGTATAGGCACGCTCGCGGGTGACGTTTTCCATGTACTTGCGATCGATCGGCGGGAAGTAGATGTTCAGGCCCGCGCCAACCGTTTCGTAGTATTTGCCGAAGCGCAGAACGACTGCCTGCTCCTGCTCGTCAACCACATAGACGGCGCTGTAAAGCCAGATAGCCGCCAACACGGCGAGACCGACACCCAGCAGGCCAAAACCACCGCCCTTGTTGGTGCCGCTGTCGCCGCCACGTTTCTTGCCACTGCCGAACATACCGTTCAGGCTGTCCTGCAGCTTGCGGAAGGCTTCGTCGAGATCCGGCGGCCCTTTCTTGTCGCCACCACGGCGGCCACCCCAAGGGTCCTGATTGTTCGAGTTGCCACCCGGCTCATTCCAAGCCATAGCGCTCTCCATCTGATAAAGCAAAGACGCGCTCACGGCGCGCCGTCCAATGCTACAGAATGCCTGTCACGGCTGCCTGACCGCTAGGCCTGGCATTTATTGCAAAGTGTGTTGCTCGATGAAATCCAACGGTTTCATCCCTTCACGACTGACCAGTCGATTGAACTCTATTCGCGACAACCGCACCGCCAGCAGGCTGTTACCTTCTTCATCGTGTTCTTCGCTCTGCACCGCACCGAGCGCAAAGAACTGCGCACGCAATCGCGCATAGCGCTGCTCAAGGCGCAAGGTACCGATGAACAGGTCATCCCCCAGCAATTCGGCAATCGCCTGCCCGACCAGCTCCAGACCGCGTCCGTCACGTGCCGACACCCAGACACGTTGCGGTTTACCTTCTTGGTTACGCTGAATCTGAGGCTCTACACCTTCAAGCAGGTCGAGTTTGTTATACACCTCAAGTATCGGCAAGCCTTCAGCACCGATCTCACTGAGCACTGCCATGACTTGCTCGATCTGTGCCATGCGCTCCGGCTCATGGGCATCGATCACGTGCAACAGCAAATCAGAGTTGCTCGACTCTTCGAGCGTAGCTCGAAAAGCTTCAACCAGCTTGTGCGGCAGATGACGAATGAAGCCCACGGTATCGGCCAGCACGATCGGCCCGACATCGTCGAGCTCCAGGCGGCGCAAGGTCGGGTCGAGGGTGGCGAACAGCTGGTCGGCTGCATACACCTCGGAGGCGGTCAGGGCATTGAAGAGGGTCGACTTGCCGGCGTTGGTATACCCCACCAGCGAGACTGACGGGATGTCTGCACGCTTGCGTCCACGACGCGCCTGCTCACGCTGGCTGCGCACCTTTTCCAGGCGTGCCTTGATTTGCCGCAGACGGACTCGCAACAGGCGACGGTCGGTTTCCAGCTGGGTTTCACCCGGGCCTCGCAGACCAATACCGCCCTTCTGTCGCTCGAGGTGGGTCCAGCCGCGTACCAGGCGCGTGCTCATGTGCTCTAGCTGAGCCAGCTCAACCTGCAGTTTGCCTTCGTGGGTACGTGCGCGCTGGGCGAAGATATCGAGAATCAAACCGGTACGGTCAAGCACGCGACACTCGAAAACGCGTTCGAGGTTACGTTCCTGACTGGGCGTCAGGGTGTGATTGAAAATCACCAGGTCCGCTTCTTCGGCTTTGACCAGGTCGCGCAACTCCTCGACCTTGCCAGTGCCAATCAGGAATTTGGCGGAAGGCTGGTGTCGCGTCACCGTGACGAACGCAACGATATCGGCACCTGCCGACACTGCCAGCTCCTGAAACTCCTGCGGGTCTTCGCGCGCCTCAGGGTCCTGACCTTCCAAGTGAACGAGGATCGCCCGTTCACCACCACCGTGGCGCTCAAAGAACAAAGCAGACTCCTATCAGGCGTTACCTGGCTCAGCGTCACCGTGTTCGGCATCAGCTGCGCTTGGCAGACGGATTGGACGCACTGGAACCACTGTCGAGATAGCGTGCTTGTAAACCATTTGGCTGACGGTGTTCTTCAGCAGAATCACGAATTGGTCAAACGATTCGATCGTGCCTTGCAGTTTGATGCCGTTGACCAGATAGATCGAGACCCCGACCTTTTCTTTTCGCAAAGTATTCAAGTAAGGGTCTTGTAGCGAATGCCCTTTTGACATGTGCCGCACTCCTGTAAGGATCAATAGTAAGAAAATTCAAAAAAAACTGATGGCTCAGGCCGCCCCACCCCAAGGATAGACGGCAATTGCAAGGACTCAGCTCAATATGGAGGCCGATCCCAAGTATTTCAAGGTGCGAGACAGATTGTCGCAAGCCAGGCTATCCAGCCAGTGCAGATCAGCCCAACTACGCAACCAGGTAAACTGCCGCTTCGCCAACTGGCGAGTGGCAATAATGCCGCGCTCCTGCATTTCAACTGAAGTCAACTTGCCATCGAGATGATCCCATACCTGGCGATAACCGACTGCTCGTATAGACGGCAATCCGGCATGCAAGTCACTTCTGGCACGCAGCAATCGGACCTCATCAACGAAGCCCTGTTCCAACATTTGACCAAAGCGCAGTGCAATTCGCTCATGCAGAACCTGCCGGTCCTTCGGTGCGATCGCCAAACTGGCGACAGTATAGGGCAATTGCCCCTGTCCCGACGCGCCTAGTACGCTACTTTGCGCAGATTGACGCTCTCGATGGGCCGTCATGCTCAAGCCGCTGACCCGATAGACCTCCAGCGCACGCATCAGCCGCTGCGGATCATTGGGATGAATACGCGCCGCAGATACCGGATCGATGGCCGCCAGTTGATCGTGCAGGGCTTGCCATCCAAGGCGCAGGGCTTCGTCTTCGATTTCCGCCCGCACCTGCGGATCGGCAGGCGGCATATCGGCCAACCCTTCGAGCAGCGCCTTGTAGTACAACATGGTACCGCCCACCAACAGCGGGATATTGCCCCGCGCAGTGATTTCAGCCATGGCTTCCAGGGCATCGCGCCGGAAGTCCGCGGCCGAGTAGCTCTCTGCGGGGTCCAGAATGTCGATCAGGCGATGCGGGTGAGCCGCCAGAATATCCTTGGACGGCTTGGCCGTGCCGATATCCATACCGCGATAGACCAGCGCAGAGTCAACGCTGATCAGTTCGCAGGGCAATACTTTTGTAAGTTCGATGGCCAGATCGGTCTTGCCCGCGGCAGTCGGGCCCATCAGAAAAATTGCCGGCGGCCTGGAAGCAGGCATATCAACGACCACGCAAGAACAGTTTGTCCAGGTCATCCAGGCCCAATTGGGTCCAGGTCGGACGACCATGGTTACATTGACCGCTGCGCTCGGTGTTTTCCATATCGCGCAGCAAGCCATTCATTTCTGCCACCGCCAGACGGCGATTGGCACGCACCGCGCCATGACAGGCCATGGTGCCCAACAACTCGTTCAAGTGTGCCTGAATACGGTCACTGGTGCCGTACTCCATCAGGTCGGCCAAGACATCCTGAACCAGGCGATTGGCTTCAGCCTGCTTGAGCAAGGCCGGAATCTGCCGGATTGCCAGGGTTTCCGGGCCAAGGCGCTGCAACTCGAAGCCCAGGCGCTGGAACCACTGGGCATGCTCTTCAGCACAGTCAGCCTCACGCTGACTCAATGCCAGCGACTCCGGCACCAACAGTGGCTGCCCACTAAGCCCCTCACTGGCCATGGCGATTTTCAGGCGCTCATACATGATCCGCTCATGGGCCGCATGCATGTCCACCAGCACCAGCCCCTGAGCGTTTTCGGCCAGGATATAGATACCCTTGAGCTGGGCCAGGGCATAGCCCAACGGCGGAATGTCGCCCTGGCCTTCCGGCAAGGCGACCGCTGCAGTTTCGGGCAGCGGGGCAAAGAACTCGCGGTAGACACTCTGGGTTTCCGCCGTTGGCATCGGCGAAGCAGGACGCGGGGTGTACTGATACCCGTAACCGGCACCCGAACCACTGCCGGCCGGACGAGACACAGGCTCGGCCACAGGCTGCTCGAGCAGGTTGGCCGCCAGGCGCATCTCGCCCTGAGGACCAAACTCGCCCGCCGCCAGCCCACTCGGCCGAATCGCTTCGGGCACTGCCGCAGGCGCCGCCACCTGATCTTCCGGACGAACATCAGCCAGCGCCCGGTGCAACGTGCCGTAGAGGAAGTCATGCACCATACGGCCGTCACGGAAGCGCACTTCGTGCTTGGTTGGATGCACGTTGACGTCGACACCCGTAGGGTCAACCTCGAAGAACAGCACAAAGGTCGGATGCCGGCCGTTGAACAGCACGTCGCGGTAGGCCTGGCGTACCGCATGAGCCACCAGCTTGTCGCGCACGGCCCGACCGTTGACGAAGAAATACTGCTGGTCTGCCTGGCTGCGAGAGAAGGTCGGCAAGCCGACCCAGCCCCACAGGTGCAAGCCGTTACGCTCGATCTCGATCGGCAACGCCTGCTCAAGGAACGCGGGGCCGCAAACCGCGGCAACGCGCCGCGCCCGGGCCACATCGTCATTGGCCTCATGCAGGCTCAGGATGGTCTTGCCGTTATGGCGCAAGTGGAACGCCACATCGAAACGTGCCAGCGCAAGGCGCTTGATGACTTCCTGAAGGTGATCGAATTCGGTCTTTTCAGTCTTGAGGAACTTGCGCCGGGCCGGCGTATTGAAGAACAGGTCCCGGACTTCCACCGACGTTCCTACCGGATGCGCCGCAGGCTGCACCCTTGGCGCCATGTCGCGCCCCTCGGTTTCGACCTGCCAGGCCTGGTCGGCGTCACGGGTGCGCGAGGTCAGGGTCAGGCGTGCAACCGAGCTGATCGACGCCAGCGCCTCACCGCGAAAACCCAGGCTCATTACCCGTTCCAGGTCTTCGAGGTCGCGAATCTTGCTAGTAGCGTGGCGTGCCAGCGCCAGTGGCAGATCATCGGCAGAGATACCGCTACCGTCATCACGTACGCGCAGCAGTTTGACCCCCCCCTGCTCCACGTCCACATCGATACGCCGGGCGCCGGAATCAAGACTGTTCTCCAACAGTTCCTTGATCACCGAAGCCGGACGCTCAACAACTTCACCGGCGGCAATCTGGTTGGCGAGCCTCGGGCTAAGCAGCTCGATTCGAGCGCTGGTACTCATTGCTGGGCCGCCAGGGTGGCACTGGGAATGTCCAGGTTCTGACCAACCTTCAGTTCATCGGTCTTGAGGCTGTTGGCACTGCGCAGCGTCGCCACGCTGACCTGATAACGCACGGCAATCATCGCCAGCGTTTCGCCAGGACGCACCACATGTTCACGTGGCCCCTGGGCGATCTTGCCACTGTCACGCAGCCAGGCCACATAGGTGCCCGGCGGCGGGTTTTGCTGGAAGAACTGCCGCACGCCACTGTGGATAGAACGCGCCAGCGACTGCTGATGGCTAGGCGTGGCCAGCTTGGACGCCTCGTTGGCGTTAGAGATAAACCCGGTTTCCACGAGGATCGACGGGATATCCGGCGACTTCAGCACCATGAAGCCTGCCTGTTCAACCCGACGCTTGTGCAACGGGGTGATCCGGCCAATGTTACCCAATACCTTTTGCCCAACGTTCAGGCTGGAACTCAGCGAGGCGGTCATCGACAGGTCGAGCAGTACCCCGGCCAGCATGCGGTCCTTGTCATCCAGGCTGACGTTACCGGCACCACCGATCAGGTCGGAACGGTTCTCGCTGTCCGCCAGCCAACGCGCGGTTTCCGACGTCGCACCACGGTCGGACAAGGCAAACACCGAGGCACCGAAAGCTGCCGTGGAGGGCGCCGCGTCGGCGTGGATCGAAATGAACAGGTCGGCGCCTTTCTTGCGGGCAATCTCGGTACGTTTACGCAGCGGGATGAAGTAGTCGCCGGTACGGGTCAGTTCGGCGCGAAAGCCCTTCTCGGTATTGATCTGGCGCTGCAGTTCCTTGGCGATCGCCAGGACAATGTCTTTCTCATGCTGGCCACGCGAGCCCGAGGCGCCCGGGTCTTCACCGCCGTGACCGGCATCGATGGCGATGACAATATCGCGCTTGCCATTCGGTACCGGCGGCAATTTGATCGCAGGCTGCGCAGGCGTGACCGGAACGGCAGGCGCGGTTGCAGTGGTCGGCGGCGGTGCTGGCGTCGACGGCGAGGTATCGGCGTCCTGATCGAACAGGTCCACCACCAGGCGGTTACCGTACTGCTGATTCGGAGCCAGAATGAAACTCTTGGGGTTGACTGCCTTGCTAAGGTCAATCACCACACGCAGGTCAGTCGGGGTACGTTGCGCCGAGCGCACACTGGTAATCGGGGTATTGGCAGTGGGAAGCGACAGCGGCGCGGCCATGGTAGCGCCGTTGATGTCGATCACCAGGCGATCCGGCGCACTCAGCGTGAATACGCTGTGCTGCACAGGCCCCGACAGGTCGAATACCAGCCGCGTGTTGTCCGGCGCCCGCCACAAACGCACGCTTTTGACTTGAGTGACGGCCAAAGCGTCAACGGTCACGACCGTAAGCAATAGTCCTACGACGGCAACCAGTGCGCGAATGCGCATACCTATCCCCATTTTCTATTTGAATTCCAAGGCCAGAGCGACACACCAGGCTTCGCCGCGCGAGCCCTGCGGCAACAGGTTCAGCGAACGACCGCCCGCTTGTGGGCTTATGGTAATGGTCAGGTCAGGCTTTGGCAAAATGCCCGCCCCCTTTTGGGGCCACTCCAGCAGACACAGGGCGTCATCATCAAAATAGTCACGAATGCCCATGTACTCGAGCTCTTCGGGATCGACCAGACGATACAGGTCAAAGTGGAAGGCACGCTTGTCACCTATCTCATAGGGTTCCACCAGGGTAAACGTCGGGCTTTTCACCGCGCCACGATGCCCGAGCCCACGGATAATGCCGCGCGACAGGGTAGTCTTGCCCGCCCCGAGGTCGCCCTCGAGAAAGATCACGCCACGACCTTCAGTCACCTCGGCAATACGTGCGCCGAAATCGACCATGGCCTGCTCATCGGCCATAAACAGGGTTACACCTGACACGCTGAATGCTCCTCCAACAACTGACGAATCTCTGGAATCAGGTCACTGGCCGCCAGGCCACGCCCTTTTTCACCCTGCCGCTCTCCGGCACGGGCATGCAACCAAACACCAAGACAGGCGGCCTGCCATGGTGCCATTCCCTGCGCCAGCAGTGCCCCCAGCACACCACTGAGCACATCACCCAAGCCTGCTGTTGCCATGGCCGGATGCCCATGCTGACACATGGCCAGATGACCATCCGGAGCAGCAACCAGGCTGCCGGCGCCCTTGAGAATGCACACCGCCGCATATTTGCGCGCCAGCTTGCGTGCCGCCCCGGCCCGGTCCACCTGCACCGCTTCGGTGGCGATACCCAGCAAACGTGCGGCCTCACCCGGATGCGGGGTCAGAATGCTATGGGCGGGCACCGACAAGGGCGAGCGCGCCAACAGGTTCAACGCATCGGCATCCCACACCTGCGGCAACCCCACATCAACAAGGGCTGACAACAAGCTACGACCCCAAGCCGCCTGCCCCAGACCTGGCCCCACCACCAACACCGAGGCACGTGACAACGGCGCCATCAACTGGTTGGCCGACTGCACACCCAGGCTCATCACTTCCGGCAACCGCGCCTGCGCTGCAGCCAGGTGTTCGCCACGGGTCGCCAGTGAAACCAGCCCGGCACCACAGCGCAGGGCAGCCTCTGCCGCCAGAAGCCCGGCACCGCCGGTGCCGCGATCCCCACCGATTACCAGCACATGACCAAACTGGCCCTTATGTGCATCAACGGGTCGTGCTGCAAGCAACGGCAGGCTGTCGCCCTCAAGCGTCAGCACGTCTTTTGCGATGTGTTTGGTATGCGGCATGCGTACTGGACTCCGATGTCTGGCAGAATTATACGCACCTGAGTCCTGATTGCCTTGTTTAGCATGCCTGTTCCTGTCACTGATCTTCCCGCCCTGGCCCAATCCATCAAGGAATGGGGCCGCGAGCTTGGCTTTGCCCATGTCGGTATTGCCGGGGTGGCACTTGGCGAGCATGAAAAACACCTGGAGCGCTGGCTTGAAGCCGGTTACCACGGCGAGATGGACTACATGGGCGCCCACGGCAGCAAGCGCTCGCACCCTGAGGAACTGGTACCCGGTACGCTTAGGGTGGTTTCGCTGCGCATGGACTACCTGCCGGGCGACACCCAGATGGCACAACGCCTGGCACAACCCGAAAAAGCGTACATTTCCCGCTACGCCCTGGGCCGCGACTATCACAAGCTGGTCCGCAAGCGCGTTCAACAACTGGCCGAGCGTATCCAGCAGGCTATTGGCCCCTTTGGCTTTCGCGCCTTTGTCGACAGTGCCCCGGTGCTGGAAAAAGCCATCGCCGAGCAGGCCGGACTCGGCTGGATCGGCAAAAACACCCTGCTGTTGAACCGCAAGGCCGGCAGCTACTTCTTCCTTGCCGAACTGTTCGTCGACATTCCACTGCCCGTCGACCCGGCACAGACCAGCGAGCATTGTGGTCGCTGCAGTGCCTGCCTGGATATCTGCCCGACCAAAGCCTTCGTCGGCCCCTATGTACTGGATGCCCGACGCTGCATTTCCTACCTGACCATCGAGCTGAAAAACGCCATCCCCGAAGACCTGCGCGCCCTCATTGGCAACCGGGTCTTCGGTTGCGACGACTGCCAGATTGTCTGCCCCTGGAACCGCTTTGCTCGCCCAACCGAAGAGCACGACTTCAAGCCTCGACACAACCTGGACAACGCCGAGTTGGCCGAGCTGTTTCTCTGGGATGAAGAAAAATTCCTGGCCAGCACCGAGGGCTCGCCGTTGCGCCGGGCCGGCTATGAGCGCTGGCTGCGCAACCTTGCCGTGGGCCTGGGCAACGCGCCCTCGAGCATTCCCGTGCTGGAAGCCCTCAAGGCGCGTCGCGACTACCCTTCCGATCTGGTACGCGAGCACGTCGAGTGGGCGCTAAGGCAACATGCCGAGCGGTTGCCCCCCCTCTCGGTTTGATCATTGCTCGTCGTTGTAATGGAACTTGGGCATTTCCCAGTGAAAACGAATGGCCAATAGGCGCAACAGGAAGCCGCCGAACAAGGTGAGCAGAATGGCCTGCTCGCCTGGCAGCTCCAGCGCAACGCAGGCCAGGTAGCACCAGGCCGCAGCGAAAGAGACGCTGGCATAGAGCTCACGACGGAATATCAGTGGGATGTCGTTGCAGAAGATGTCGCGCAGGATGCCGCCGAAGACCCCGGTAATGACCCCACTGATCGAGGCAACCAAAAAGCTCTGGCCCATTTCCAGGGCGGTCATGCAGCCAATCAGGGTGAAGGCCACCAACCCCAGCGCATCAAGCACCAGGAACAGCGAACGCAGGTGGCGCATCAAGGGGGCAATGAAGATAGTAACCAGCGCCGCAACACTGGTCAGCACCAGGTACTCGGGGTGCTTGACCCAGGTCAGCGGGTAATGCCCCAGCAGTACATCCCGCACCGAGCCACCGCCCAGTGCGGTAATGCAGGCGATCAGCACCACGCCGAACCAATCCATGCCGCGACGACCGGCCGACAACGCACCCGTCATGGCTTCAGCGGTGATTGCAATCAAGTAGAGCATCAACAACATGGTGCAGATCCGAGCAAAGGGGCGCGCAGTCTACCCAGTTGCCCGCAGCACCAAAAGGGGGCGCACGGAGGATAATCCGCACACCCCGGGTGCGCGCCGCATCAGAACTTGATGAAGTGCTCGCGGTAGTGACGCAGCTCGGCAATGGATTCGCGGATGTCGTCCAGTGCCAGATGGGTTCCACCTTTCTTGAAACTGTCGCGGACCTCAGGCGCCCAGCGTGCAGCCAGCTCCTTCAGGGTTGAGACGTCGAGATTACGGTAGTGGAAATAGTTTTCCAGCTCACGCATGTGGCGGTAGAGGAAGCGGCGGTCCTGACAGATGCTGTTGCCACAGATCGGCGACTTGCCCTTCGGCACCCACTGCTCGAGGAAGGCCAGGGTCTGTGCTTCGGCGGCGGCCATGTCGACCTTGCTCTCACGCACGCGCTGAGTCAGGCCCGAAGCGCCGTGGGTGCGAGTGTTCCACTCGTCCATGCGCGCCAGCACCTCATCGCTGTGATGGATCGCGATGACCGGCCCTTCAGCCAGGGTATTCAGGTCACTGTCGGTGACAATCGTGGCCATCTCGATGATGACATCATGATCAGGGTCCAGACCGGTCATTTCCAGATCGATCCAGATCAGGTTCTGGGGGTTCTGCATACAGTGTGCTCCTCAACGTAGCTACGCAGTTTAGCCTAGTGGAGCATGCTAAACTCCAGACCGATTTAATATTGCCTCCCGCACGGAACCTTCATGGCCAAACGCCAGCTCAATCGTCGCCAGAACTGGCGTATCGAAAAAATCCAGGGCGAACGCGCTGCACGCGCCGCCAAACGCGAACAACAGGCCATGGAGGTACTCGAAGGTGGCGACTTGGGGCCCGAGCAACTGGGCCTGGTAATCGCCCACTTTGGCGTACAAGTTGAAGTCGAGGCCCAGGACGGCGAACAGGTCGGCCAGGTCTTTCGTTGCCACCTTCGCGCGAACCTGCCAGCACTGGTAACCGGCGACCGCGTCGTCTGGCGCGCAGGCAACCAGGGCATTGGCGTGATCGTGGCGCAAATGCCGCGCAGCACCGAACTGTGCCGCCCAGACTCGCGCGGCCAGCTGAAACCGGTGGCGGCCAACGTCGACCTGATCGTGATCGTCTTCGCACCAATGCCCGAACCGCATGCCAACCTGATCGACCGCTACCTGGTAGCCGCCGAACACGCCGGTATTCGCCCCTTGCTCCTGCTGAACAAGGCCGACCTGATCGACGAACAGAACGCCCCGGCACTCAATGCACTGCTGGCGGTGTACCGGCAACTGGGTTACCCGCTGCTGGAGGTTTCGGCCCACCATGGCGACGGCATGCAACAGTTGCAGTCCCAACTCGACGGCCATATCAGTGTGTTCGTCGGCCAGTCGGGGGTGGGTAAGTCATCGCTGGTCAACAGCCTGCTACCCGAGGTGCAAGCCCGTGTTGGCGCGCTGTCCGAATGGTCAGGCCAAGGCACCCATACCACGACGACCGCCCGCCTCTTCCACTTCCCCGGGGGTGGCGAACTGATCGACTCACCGGGTATCCGTGAGTTCGGCCTGGGCCATGTCAGCCGCGCTGATGTCGAGTCGGGCTTTATCGAGTTCAATGACCTGCTCGGCACCTGCCGCTTCCGCGACTGCAAGCATGATCGCGAACCCGGCTGCGCCCTGCTCAAGGCACTGGAAGACGGGCGCATCCAGCAGCAGCGCATGAACAGCTACCGCTCGATCATTGCCAGCTTGCCGCAAGACAGCTACTAAGCAATAACGAGCCCGTCAGCACACAGCAAAACGCCCGCGCAGATCGCTCTGCGCGGGCGTTTTGAGTGCCTTGGACTTAACGCTTGCCCGGCTCGTCCATCTTCAACACACCATCCTCGAAGATATTCAGCTTCTGGCGCAGCTCGTGTGGCTGCATAGGCTCGGGCTCTGGCGCAGTTGCACCGCTGGAGCCGCCCGGCGAAACCGGTGCACCACCTGGCTGAGTGCCATCCGGCGCGGCAGGCGCCTGCTCACCCTCCATCGCTCGCTGGGCCTTCTTGGTCAGCACGATGATATCGATACGACGGTTAACCGGATTGAACGGGTTAGCGCGATCAAACAGCGACGACGACGCATAACCCACTACCCGAGCGACCTGGGTGTCCGGGTAACCACCCGCCACCAGCGCACGCCGAGCGGCGTTGGCACGGTTGGCAGAAAGCTCCCAGTTACCGAAATCACCCGTACCAGCGAACGGCTTGGCATCCGTGTGGCCACTGATGCTGATCTTGTTCGGTACGGCCTTGATGGTATCGGCCATGGCCAGCAGGATATCTTCGAAATAAGGCTGCAAGCGCGCACTGCCCAAATCGAACATCGGCCGGTTTTCCGCGTCCATGATCTGGATACGCAGGCCGTCCTGGGTAATCTCGAAGAGGATCTGATCCTTGAACTTCTGTAGCTGCGGGTTTTCTTCGACCTTGTTTTGCAGCTCCTGCAGCAACAACTCCAGACGCTCACGCTCAACCTGTTCGGCCATGGTTTCGACCTTGTCCTTATCCAGCTGAATGCTGGTGTCAGGCGTTGGCTCGGACTTCACCTCAGGGTTGATAGTCTTTTCAGGGGCCAACTGAGGCGAACCGCCCAGGTCGATAATGTACGGCGTACCACTTTCAGAGAACCCTATCGGGTCTTTGAAGTAGCCAGCGATGGCAAGCTTCTGTTCCGGCGTGGCCGTCGACAGCAGCCAGAGCACCAGAAAGAACGCCATCATCGCCGTCGCGAAGTCGGCGAACGCAATCTTCCAGGCGCCACCGTGATGGCCAGCGTCAAAGCGTTTGACGCGCTTGACGATAATGGGCTGATTGTTCTCCATGGCTTAGCGACCGCGAACCGCTTGTTCCAGCTCAGCGAAGCTCGGACGATGCGACGGGAACAGTACCTTGCGACCGAACTCTACAGCCAGCGATGGCGGCATGCCCGACGCCGAGGCGACCAGCGAAGCCTTGATGGCCTCGTAGACATTGAGTTCTTCACGGGCGTCATGACGCAGCGTATTGGCCAGTGGACCGAAGAAACCATAGGCCGCGAGAATACCGAAGAAGGTACCGACCAGCGCCGCGCCCACGTGCAGACCGATGGATTTCTGATCGCCATCACCCAGCGAGGCCATGGTCACCACGATACCCAGTACGGCAGCCACGATACCGAAACCCGGCATACCGTCGGCAATACCCGTCACCGCGTGCGACGGATGCTCAAGCTCTTCCTTAAGGCTCAGCAATTCCATGTCGAACAGGCCTTCCAGCTCGTGGGGAGCCATGTTGCCGGTAGACATGATGCGCAGGTAGTCGCAGATGTACGCGGTCATACGTTCATCCTTGAGCACAGCCGGGTACTTGGCAAAAATCGGACTGGCCGCCGCGTCTTCGATATCGGCTTCAATCGCCATCATGCCTTCACGACGGCTCTTGTTGAGGATCTCGTAGACCAGGCCCAACACCTCGATATAAAAGGTGTGCGTGAAGCGCGTGCTGAACATCTGCAACGATTTTTTGACCACGTGCATGGTCATATGGCCAGGGTTGGCCTGCAAAAACGCACCGAATGCAGCACCCCCGATGATCAGCACTTCGAAAGGCTGAATCAACGCAGCGATTTTGCCGTGAGAAAGCACATATCCGCCAAGCACACTCGCGAATACGACGATGATGCCGATAATTTTAGCCATAGTTTAAAGCACTTACTGTCGTGGTCAGGGTCGGGGGGCGGAAGCTCGAAAACTCTTCTTCTACTTATCGGCACTTCTGCGCCAGACTATAGCCAGTCAAGGCGAAAAGCCAGTTCAGGCGCCCTACAGCATGCCTAATGAAACTATCGTGCCAAATAAAACCCCAAAAACACTCGATGCCTGGGTCAGGCTTCTAGACAGCGCTCGCCTTCCGGTACCCCGCGACAGCCATGCACGGGTTCGTGCGGCAATCAGCGACAACCGAAGCTCGTTACGTGACATTGCCGAGCTGATGCAGGGCAGCCCAGCGCTGGTGCTGAGCGTGATCCGCGAGGCCAATCAACACACTCATTCGAGCATGAGTGAACCGGCCGAGAGCCTGGAAATCGCCCTGAACAGGTTGGGCCTCAAGCGCACCGAAGAACTGCTTGAGCGCTTGCCCACCCTGGATCAGGCGCAGATCCCGCAACCCCTGCGGCAGTTGCAGATGGTCAGCCAGCATGCCTGCACGCAAGCCAATGGCCTGTTCGCCAATCGACTGGCGCGACTGTGGCAGGAAATCCACTGGGGCAGCCTGCTGTTCCTCTCACCGCTCTGGCCTCTGGCAATCACTTACCCCAAGTTGCTTGAAGAATGGGAAGTGCGGGTTGTCCACAAGAGCGAATCATCAACGGCCGTTGAACACGAGTTGTTCGGTGTGCGCCTGCTCGCCATCTTCCAGGCCCTGGCCAATCATTGGCGCCTGCCAAACTGGGTCACTCAGGGCTATCACTTGCTGCAGGAGGAGCGCGAACTGCTGGCCAAGGTCACCCACATTGCGCGTGATGACGACCCGCTGCATCAACAACAGCAACTGGACGATGATCCCGGTTTGCGACGCTGGTTCAACCAGCCGGCCAACACCGTGCTACTGGCCAATGGTTTGGCGCTGTCGGCCCAGGTGGCCTGGACCAGCCCGCACAACGTTCGCTGGGAGTACCTGATCAGCCTGTACTTGCAAGAACCTATCGACGCGGTACAGCAGCAGATTCACCAACACGCCGCCAGCAGTGCCCGCAGCCACGCAGATGCCGACCTGTTCCACCCGGCGGAAGCATTGATCTGGCCGTGGGAGGCACGCCGTATCCCGCGCGGCCTGTTGCCAGCGGCGCCGCCGTCAACCGAGGCACTGGGTGCCTGGCGCAAGTACTGCGCCGAACTGCTGGCCGAACCCAGCCCCTTCACCAACGCCATGCACCTGACGACTCACGCCCGGGACGCGCTGCTCGCCTGCGGCATGCAGCGGGTGATGCTACTGATGACCGACAAGAACCTGACCCACCTGCGCGTTCATCAAATTGCCGGCCTGGCCAAAGAGGCTGCCAGCCTGAACCTGCAGATCGATCAGAGCAAAGTGCTGCAACGCCTGCTGGCTCAGTCAGCCCAACTGCGCCTGACCCCGGAAAACAACGCGCAGTTTTCTGCACTGTTGCCGGCCAGCCTGCGCAGCCTGTTCAAGGGCAGTCACGTGCTGTTGCGCTCGCTGTCGAGCCATGGCCGGGTCGTCATGCTGCTGGTGGCCGACCAAGGCGGCGCGCCCTTCTCGGAAATCAGCGTGCAAGCCTTCGGCAAGACCGCGCAATGCATCGAACGCGCCCTGAACAACTTCAGCAATCGCAGTGCCTGACCCATGCGCTACAATCGCCCCCTCTCTTTCGACGTGGAGACCCTGGATGACTGACTTTTCTGGCTTGCCCCTGGTGATCGAGCCCGCTGACCTGCAGGCTCGCCTTGAGGCCCCGGAGCTGATTCTGGTCGATCTGACCAGCGTCAACCGCTACGGCAGTGGACATATCCCGGGGGCGCGCTTCGTTGATCCCAAGCGCACGCAATTGGGTCAGCCTCCAGCGCCAGGCTTGCTGCCGGCCAAAGCTGACCTGGAAAAACTGTTCGGCGAGCTCGGGCATAACCCCAATGCCGTCTACGTCGTGTATGACGACGAAGGTGGCGGTTGGGCCGGGCGCTTCATCTGGCTGCTGGACGTAATCGGCCACACACGCTACCACTACCTGGATGGTGGCCTGCATGCCTGGCATGGCGCAGGCTTGGCCCTGTCCACCGATGTGCCGGCCAGCGCTGGCGGCCCGGTCAGCCTGCGCCTGAACGACGCACCGACAGCCACCCGCGAATACCTGCAAAGCCGCCTCGGCGCTGCCGACCTGGCGATCTGGGATGCGCGCAGCCAACTGGAATACAGCGGTGAAAAGGTCCTCGCCGCCAAGGGCGGACATATCCCCGGTGCGGTCAATTTCGAGTGGACCAAGGGCATGGACACCGACAATGCCCTGCGTATCCGCAAAGACATGCCACAGATCCTCGAGCAACTGGGCATCAGCAAAGACAAGGAAGTGGTTACCCACTGCCAGACACACCACCGCTCCGGCTTTACCTACCTGGTGGCCAAGGCCCTCGGCTACCCACGGGTCAAGGCGTATGCCGGCTCGTGGGGCGAATGGGGCAACCATCCGGACACGCCTGTAGAAGTTTAAGGAAACCCAATGAAATCCCGCTTGTTCATCATCAGCCAGTACCTGCTGCCGCATCACCTGCTTTCGCGCCTGGCAGGCTGTATTGCCGAGTGCCGCGTGCGCTGGTTCAAGAATGCGTTCACCCAATGGTTCGCCAAACGCTACCAGGTCAACATGAGTGAAGCGCTGGTCGAAGACGTGACCGCCTACGAGCACTTCAACGCCTTCTTCACCCGCGCGCTGAAACCGGATGCACGCTCGCTGGACACAACTCCAGGGGCGATTCTCTGCCCAGCCGACGGTGCTGTGAGCCAGCTCGGCCCTATCGAGCACGGACGCATTTTCCAGGCCAAGGGCCACAGCTTCAGCGCCCTGGAGCTACTGGGCGGCGATCCAGCACTTGCTGCGCCGTTCATGGGCGGCCAGTTCGCCACCATCTACCTGTCGCCGAAGGACTACCACCGCGTGCACATGCCACTGGCCGGCACACTGCGCGAGATGGTCTACGTCCCGGGTCGCCTGTTCTCGGTCAACCAGACTACCGCCGAAAACGTACCGGAGCTGTTTGCCCGTAACGAACGCGTGGTCTGCCTGTTCGACACCGAACGTGGCCCGATGGCCGTGGTGCTGGTGGGTGCAATGATCGTGGCATCGATCGAAACCGTTTGGGCGGGCCTGGTGACACCGCCGAAGCGCGAGCTGAAAACCTTCCGCTACGACGACGCCGCCCGTGCGCCGATCCACCTGGAAAAGGGTGCGGAGCTGGGACGTTTCAAACTGGGTTCGACCGCTATCGTGCTGTTCGGTCAGGATCAAGTGAAATGGGCTGAAGAGCTGACAGCAGGTTCTGCTGTACGAATGGGCCAAGGCCTGGCACTGCCTGCACAAGCCTGACGCTACAGACAAACATGCGCCCCCAGGCCGGGGGCGCATGTCATGCGGGGCTAACCAGCAGCGTGATCAGCCACGACCGTGGCGGTCACGCATGCCCAGCAGGTACAACACACCATCCAGGCCCAATGTCGAAATCGCCTGTTTGGCCGACTGCTTGACCAACGGTTTGGCCCGGAACGCAACACCCAGCCCTGCAATGGCCAGCATTGGCAGGTCATTGGCACCATCGCCCACGGCAATGGTTTGCTCCATCTGCAAGCCTTCCTTGCGTGCCAGCTCGGTCAGCAGATCAGCCTTGCGCTGTGCATCGACAATCGGCTCTACCGCCACACCGGTGACCTTGCCATCGACGACTTCCAGCTCGTTGGCATAGACATAGTCAATACCCAGACGGGCCTGCAACTGCTTGGCGAAGTAGGTGAAGCCGCCGGACAGGATGGCGGTCTTGTAGCCCAGGCGCTTGAGCTCGGCGAACAGGGTCTCGGCACCCTCGGTCAAACGCAGCGACGCACCGATTTCATCCAGCACGCTGACATCCAGCCCTTTGAGCAACGCCAGGCGCTCCTTGAAGCTGGCCCGAAAATCCAGCTCGCCGCGCATCGCGCGCTCGGTGATCTCCGAGACCTGCTCACCCACACCCGCAGCCTTGGCCAACTCATCAATAACTTCGGCTTCGATCAGGGTGGAGTCCATGTCGAATACCGCCAGACGACGGTTACGGCGGAACAGCGAGTCCTGCTGGAAAGCGATGTCGACGTTCAGCTCCTGAGCCACGCTGAGAAATTCGGCGCGCAGGGCTTGAGGGTCGGCGGGTTCGCCACGTACTGAGAACTCGATGCAACCCTTGCTCTTTTCCACCGGCGTATCCAACGCAACGCGGCCGGACAGACGGTCGATGTGGTCGATATTCAGCCCGTATTGCGCGGTAATCGCGCTCACTCGCTGCACTTGCTCAGCGGTTACCTTGCGGGTCAGCAACGTAACGATATGCCGTGGCTTGCCCTGACCCTCTACCCAGGCCTGGTAATCGGCTTCGGAAACCGGCGTAAAACGCACCTGCTGATCCAGCTCGTAGCCAGCGAACAGGATGTCCTTGAGGACCGAAGAGGCATGCTCGCTTTCTGGAATTTCGACCAGAATGCCAAAGGACAGGGTGTCATGAATCACCGCCTGACCGATATCGAGGATGTTCACACCGCTCCTCGCCAGGACACCGGTGATGGCGGCGGTGAGACCCGGACGGTCCTCACCAGTGATGTTGATCAGGACGATTTCGCGCAAGACGGGCTCCGACTCGTTGAAAAAAAGCGCATTCTACCGACTTTCACTGACTATCGGGCACCGCCGATACTTTGCCGCCCTGTAGCTGCTCGCTATACTGCGCAGCAACTTAACCGACATAAAGAGCCGCGCTCTGTGAACCGGCCTACGCCTGTAAAAACCGACAACTTCTTCCTGCTGATCTTTCGTGCCCTGCGCCAGCGCCGAGTACCGTTGGCGCTGCGGATCGCCTGCCATAACGTCTTCCTGGTCGCCTTGGCACTGGTGATCTATGCCGTTGTGATGGGCCTGCAGTTCAAGGAAGCCATGCATGAACAGGCTGATGCCCTGGGCCAGAGCCTGACGACCCAGACGGCCACCTCGGCTACCGAACTGCTGGTGTCCAACGACATCCTCAGTCTCAACGTGCTGCTGGGCAACCTGGTGAAGAACCCGCTGGTGGCCCACGCGGCCATCTACAGCGTCGATAACCGGATTCTGGCCGAGGCTGGCCAGCGCCCGAAAAACGGCCTGCTGGGCGAAGCGGAAGGCCTCTACCAGACCAAAATCACCTTCCAGGACGTGACGGCAGGGCAACTGCGCATCAGCCTGGACATGAGCCAGTTTCAGCAGCCGCTGACCATCAGCCTGCAAAGCATGGGCATTCTGGCCGGTATCCTGCTGGCACTGGCACTGGCCTTGAGCCTTCGTCTGGGGCGTTTCATCTCCACACCGCTGCTGCAACTGCGCGTATGGCTGCGTGACCTGAATGAATTCACCCCGGCCACTGAGCGCCAGGACGAGATTGGCGACCTGGCGCGCCAACTGCATGCCCGCTTCGCGCCGCCGCCACGTGAGGTAGAGCCAGAAGCAGAGGATGACGACTCGCTGGAAAGCGAGGCAGACGAACCGACATTTGAAGTTCGTAATCTGCGCGACCCAAGCTTTGACGAAACCCCAGCCATTGCACGCCCTACCGTCCGAGCTGTCGTGGACGAGGACGACGAGGCGTTCGCCGACCTGCATGATGACACCGATGTCGCTCGTCCAGCCCAGCAAGCAGTGGCACGCCCACCACAGGCCAGTGCGGTTCTGGCTATACAACTGGGCTCGCAGGAACAATTGCGTCGCCTGCCGCGCGCGCGCCTGACTGAACTGCTGGAACGCTACCGCGACTGCCTCGACCAGGCCGCCTCGCTGTATGAAGGCGAAGTGCAGACACTCAATGACGGCAGCACCCTGATGCTGTTCCACCGCCAGGACAGCGGTGATGACTACCTGACCAACGCCATTTGCTGCGGCGAACTGCTGCGCGCACTCGGCCATGCACTGCAGATCGAGGTCGCGGACAGCGGCATCACCCTGCAACTGCAGCTGGGTCTGGTGTTGGGTGAGGGCCTGCATGGCCTGAGCCAGATCGACCTGCTGCTGACCGAAAAGGCCCAGGATGCCCTGGCCTTGTCCCAGCACAGCCGCAATTTGTTGCTGGTCGAACGCAAGATCAGCGACGACGCCCTGATTCGCCAGCGCGCCCGCATTCGCCCGATCGCCAGCCCTGAAGGGGCTTGCTGTGTCGAGCGACTGATGGAACCTTATCCATCGATGCTGGAACGCCAACTGGCGCGCATGCACGAAAGCCGCGTCAAGAACTAGCCCACCCAGCGATGCAGGCTTGCCTGCGATGACGTCAGCACGGGTGTCAGTGAGTACGAGGCGCCTGCATCGTTGGCAAGCCAACTCCCACAGGAGTCCGCGCAGTACACTGCATTTTCTGTGGGAGTGTCTGCGATGGCATCAGCGCGGTGCCAGCGAGTGCGTAGCGCCTGCATCGTTGGCAAGCCAACAGGGGGGCCGCGCAGAACGCTACATTTCCCTGTGGGAGCAGGCTTGCCTGCGATGGCGTCAGCACGGGCACCCGTAAGTGCGCAGCGTCGACGGCCTGAACCCGCATCGCTGCGGGCTCGTTCTTCAGAAGCGGAACACTTCCATTTCGGTGCGGATTGGCGAAGCCAGCGGGATCTTTGACTTTTCAGGCCCCTCCTTGCGCACCTGCACAGGAGCAGCCTTGCGTGGTGTTTCTTCGACCACAGGCGGCTGATTGGCCAGCGGTTTGAGCGCAGCGCTCAACTGCTCAGACAATCGCTGCAGCAACACGCCCTGAGCCTTGACCTGATCAGCAGAGCTGCCCAAGTGCCGTTCCTCAAGGTGGATGATACGGTTGTCGCGAACCTTGCCACGACGGTCAATCAACCGCCACTGGGCATCCAGGATGGCAGGCTGATGCACGCCCGAATCCAGACGTGTGA
Source organism: Pseudomonas sp. TE3910 (assembly GCF_056279025.1). Lineage (NCBI taxonomy): Bacteria > Pseudomonadati > Pseudomonadota > Gammaproteobacteria > Pseudomonadales > Pseudomonadaceae > Pseudomonas > Pseudomonas sp. TE3910. The sequence goes on along the minus strand of NZ_JBWBQN010000001.1, from coordinate 3,897,480 downwards.
TCGACAGCAGCACTTGCACGTCAGGACTGAAACCCGACGTGGCCGGCGCCAGCACGACGCGATGGCTGTCCAGACGCCAGGCCAACTGACGTACCAGCAGTTGATCGATGTCAGCCGACAGGCTGCCTGCCCAACGACCATCGGTAGCAGCAGTCAGGCTGCCATCCGCCTGACGCTGCAGGAAGGTTTCACGTTGCAAGTAATCAGCAACCGACACCGGCCCCAGCACAACGGCCATGCCGCCCGCCTGTTTAGGCTGCTCAGGCTGACCATCGTCGAGCTGATACAGCGCAACCGGTTGATGCATGCTACAGCCAGCCAGGCCCAATACCCCTGCCAGCAGTAGAACAAATGGAAGGCGCAGAAAAGTCATCATCCCATCCAGGCGGTCGCCACTCGGCTCACCGCAGTGATACACATAAATTCACTCGGGCACCCAGCTACCTGGGCACCACAAGGCGCCTATCATCCGCGAATATGCGGCGCGACTCCAGCATTTGTGCCGTATACCCGACCAAAAAAGCCGGGTATGCGGCCCACGAGCACACTAGCCAAGGCTCTCGACCAGCAACGCGTCAACCCGCTGGAAACCACGTGGCAGCTTGCTACCGCGCCGCCCTCGCTCACCCTTGTAGTGCTCCAGGTCATCAGCCTTGAGAGACAGGGTACGCTTGCCGGCCTGCAATACAAGGGTTGAACCCTCAGGAACGACCGCCAAATCAGTGACGTACTCTTCGCGGCTAGCAACCCGCTCACCTGGAATACCAATGATTTTATTGCCCTTTCCTTTGCCTAACTGCGGCAAGTCGCTGACCTTGAACACCAGCAACCGACCTTCGGTCGTGACGGCTGCCAGCCAATCCTGCTCACGATCGGCCAACGCACGCGGCGCAATGACCTTGGCACCATTGGGCAAGCTGAGCAGCGCCTTGCCCGCCTTGTTTTTGGCCTGCAGGTCTTCGCCCTTGGCCACAAAGCCATAGCCGGCATCGGAAGCGATCACATACAGCGCGTCATCGTCAGGCAGCAGCACGCACTCAAAAGTAGCCCCTGGCGGCGGTGTCAGTCGGCCGGTCAGCGGCTCTCCCTGCCCCCGCGCCGACGGCAGGGTATGAGCCGCCACCGAATAGCTGCGGCCTGTCGAGTCGATGAATACCGCGAATTGGTTGGAACGCCCCGCAGCGGCAGTCTTGAAACCATCGCCGGCCTTGTAGGAAAGCCCCGTTGCATCGATGTCGTGACCTTTGGCGCAACGCACCCAGCCCTTCTCCGAGAGCACCACGGTAACCGGCTCGGTCGGCATCAACTCGTTTTCCGAGAGGGCCTTGGCCTCGGCACGCTCGATGATCGGCGAGCGGCGATCATCGCCGTAAGTCTCGGCATCCTTGATCAGTTCCGTGCGCACCAGCTTGCGCAGCTTGGATTCGCTACCCAGCAAGGCGATCAGGCGAGCCTGCTCTTTGGCCAACTCGTCCTGCTCATTGCGAATTTTCATTTCTTCCAGCCGCGCCAGTTGGCGCAGGCGGGTTTCGAGAATGTACTCCGCCTGGGTTTCGGTCAGGCCGAAACGGGCGATCAGCGCAGCCTTCGGCTGATCCTCGGTGCGGATGATATGAATCACTTCATCCAGGTTGAGGAACGCCACCAGCAAACCTTCCAACAGGTGCAGGCGCCGCTCGACCTTGTCCAGGCGGAACTGCAGACGACGACGCACAGTACCAACCCGGAACTCCAGCCACTCGCTGAGCAGCGCCCGCAGATTCTTGAGCTGAGGGCGACCGTCAAGGCCGATGATGTTCATGTTGACCCGGTAGCTGGACTCCAGATCCGTGGTCGCAAACAGGTGCTGCATCAACTCGTCGAGGTCGACCCGGTTGGAGCGGGCGATGATCACGATCCGGCACGGGTTTTCATGGTCAGATTCGTCCCGCAGATCGGCCACCATCGGCAGCTTCTTGGCTTGCATCTGCGCGGCGATCTGCTCCAGCACCTTGGCGCCGGAGACCTGATGCGGCAACGAGGTAACGACGATATCGCCATCCTCGATGCGGTAGACCGCGCGCATGCGCACCGAACCCCGACCGGTTTCGTAGATTTTCAGCAGGTCGGCCCGTGGCGTAATGATTTCCGCCTCGGTCGGATAGTCTGGGCCCTGGATATGCTCACACAGCTGTTCGACGGTCGCTTTCGGCTCATCGAGCAGCCGCACACAGGCACTGGCCACTTCGCGCAGGTTGTGGGGCGGCACGTCAGTCGCCATGCCCACTGCGATACCGGTGGTACCGTTGAGCAGAATGTTCGGCAAACGTGCTGGCAGCACGGCAGGTTCGTCGAGGGTGCCGTCAAAGTTCGGCACCCAGTCGGCGGTACCCTGGCCCAGCTCACTGAGCAGTACTTCGGAGTAACGCGACAGACGTGCCTCGGTGTAACGCATGGCGGCAAAGGACTTCGGATCATCCGGTGCGCCCCAGTTACCCTGGCCATCGACCAGTGTGTAGCGGTAGCTGAATGGCTGAGCCATCAACACCATGGCTTCATAACAGGCCGAATCGCCATGGGGGTGGAATTTGCCGAGTACATCACCAACAGTACGTGCCGATTTCTTGTGCTTGGCGTCAGCGTCCAGCCCCAGCTCGCTCATGGCATAGACGATACGTCGCTGCACCGGTTTCAGGCCATCGCCGATATGTGGCAGCGCACGGTCCATGATCACGTACATGGAGTAGTTGAGGTAGGCCTGTTCGGTGAAGTCAGCCAGTGACCGGCGCTCTACGCCATCGAGGCTGAGATCAAGGGAGTCGCTCATGCGGGCCTCATCATTTCAAGGTCTGGCGCAGCAGCAAGGTGCCGCTGCGCTGGGTAAATTCAAGTCGTTTCAGGGCACTCATGCCCAACAGCACCTGCTCGCCGCCTAGCCCCGGCACCACCAGGGCACGCACATCGAGCAAGCGAATATCGCCCAACTGCAGTTCGTCCAGCCGCGTGCGGTAACCCTCTGTACGGCCATTGGCAGTGCTCAGGGTGACCGGAACGCCGCGCTCAAGACCGAGCCGGGTTGCCAGACGCTCGGGGATAGCCACATCGGTCGCCCCGGTATCCAGCATAAAATGCACCGCCTGACCATTGATCTGGCCATCGGCGACGAAGTGACCCTGGCCATTACCGACCAGTTGCACCTCAATGTAATCCTCGCCCCGCACCGAACTGACGACCTTGTTCGGGTTTTCCTGACGCTGCTCCCACTGCCCGAAGAAGCGTGTCGCCAGAAACAGACCGGCGGCCCAAGCCAGTATCAGGAACACCCGACCGGCACGCTTGCCCGGGGCCCGGCTCATGGCTTGGCGCTCCAACCGTCCTTGGGCGCAGCAAAGCGCCAGACGATCGGGCGGCTTTCGCCATCGGCACGGCTGCCACCATTGTTATCCAGCCCCACCCAGGCACCTTCAGCGTCGATCACCAACGCTTCAGCCAGGCCGAAGGGTTGAGAATAGCGACGCGGCTCCGTCAAGGCTTCAGCTGCAAACGACCAGCAGCGCTCGACCACGGCCGTGGCCGGGTCTCGGCGGCAGATTCGAAACGCATTGCGCTCCAGGGTGAACAGCTTGTCATTGAACAACGCCAGGTCGGCAAAATCACGCTCCCAGGCTCTCGCGCTGGGCATCTGCTCCGGCTGAAGTTCAGCCCCGCCTTCACTGAGCAATACACAACCGCCATTGCAGTCCCAGGTCGTCTGCTGTCGTTTAATCAACAGCAGACCGCGCCTTTCGCGCTCGGCAGCCAGCCAGATACGGTCACCGGACGGGTTGACGGCAAGCCCCTCAAACAAGGCATTGAAGTGCAACAGCATGCCACTGCCACGGGCCTGACGAATAACGCCGGGGTCAATTTTTAACCAGTTTGGCGCACCATCAACCGGCACCTGAAGTACGGCCGCATGGGCCTCGCTGACCAGGTACTTGTTGCCAGTGGCGTCACAGCTCACGGCTTCGAAATCGATCGAGCCACCCCGTACCCAGGACGCAGCCCAATTACGCATGCGCACTCCCCAAGGCAATGCGCTGTTCGGCGCAGGGGGCAACACCATCGTGCTAGCGATGGACTGCCAGACGGGCGCCGAGGTGTCCAGGCGGTACAGCAGGTCATCATCACGATCCGAAATCGCCCACAGGTCCTTGCCACACAAGGCCAGGCCCGAGAGGTTGCCGCCACGCATGCCGTCGACAGGATGCTCGGCCTGGAGTGTCAGTTCCGGCCAGGGCGCAGCCAGCGTCGGCAAGGCGAAAAGCAGCAGCACGCTCGCCAACAGCGAACGAATCAAGCCATGACCTCGGCCAGATTCCCTTTGGTTTCCAGCCAGTTTTTGCGGTCGCCCGCACGCTTCTTGGCCAGCAGCATGTCCATGATCTCGCTGGTTTGCGCGAAATCATCCAGCGTCAGTTGAACCAGGCGCCGGGTGTTTGGGTCCATCGTGGTTTCGCGCAGTTGTGGCGGGTTCATCTCACCCAGACCTTTGAAGCGCGTCACCTGAGGCTTGCCACGCTTCTTCTCGGCGACCAGGCGATCGAGAATGCCATCGCGCTCCGCCTCGTCGAGGGCGTAGTAGATCTCCTTGCCCAGGTCGATCCGGTACAACGGCGGCATGGCGACGTAGACATGGCCCGCCTCGACCAGCGGGCGGAAGTGCTGAACGAACAACGCGCACAGCAAGGTGGCGATATGCAGGCCGTCGGAGTCGGCGTCGGCCAGGATGCAGATCTTGCCGTAACGCAGTTGGCTCATGTCACTGGCACCTGGATCGACACCGATGGCGACTGCAATGTTGTGCACTTCCTGGCTAGCCAGGACTTCACCACCATCGACCTCCCAGGTATTGAGGATCTTCCCGCGCAACGGCAGGATCGCCTGGAACTCCTTGTCCCGTGCCTGCTTGGCCGAGCCGCCTGCCGAATCACCCTCGACCAGGAACAGTTCAGCGCGCATCGGGTCCTGCCCGGCGCAGTCAGCAAGCTTGCCGGGCAGGGCCGGCCCTTGAGTGACACGCTTGCGCTCAACCTTCTTGCTCGCCTTGAGGCGACGCCCGGCGTTACTGATCGCCAGTTCGGCCAGTTGCATGCCCAGCTCTGGGTGGGCGTTGAGCCACAGGCTGAAGGCATCCTTGACCACGCCGGAGACAAACGCAGCCGCCTCGCGTGAGGACAGGCGTTCCTTGGTCTGCCCGGAGAACTGCGGTTCCTGCATTTTCATCGAGAGCACAAAGGTAATGCGCTCCCAGACATCTTCAGGCGCCAGCTTGACCCCACGCGGCAGCAGGTTGCGGAACTCGCAGAACTCCCGCATGGCGTCGAGCAGACCCTGACGCAGGCCGTTGACGTGGGTACCGCCCTGGGCGGTCGGGATCAGGTTGACGTAGCTTTCCTGAACGCTGTCGCCGCCTTCGGGCAGCCACAGCAAGGCCCAGTCCACGGCTTCCTTGTTACCGGCCAGGCTGCCGCAGAACGGTTCGTCCGGCAGACGCAGGTAGTCGCTGACCGAGTCGACCAGGTAGGAACGCAGGCCGTCTTCGTAGTGCCACTCGACTTTCTCACCACTGGCCTTGTCCTCGAAGCTGACCAGCAACCCCGGGCACAACACCGCCTTGGCCTTGAGCACATGCTTGAGGCGGCTGATGGAGAACTTCGGCGAGTCGAAGTACTTTGGATCGGGCGCGAAGTAGACGCTGGTACCCGTGTTGCGCTTGCCGACCGTACCGACCACTTCCAGCTCGCTGGCCTTGTAGCCGTCGGCGAAGGTCATCTGGTACTCGTTGCCATCACGCTTGACCTTGACCCGAACCTGACTGGACAAGGCGTTGACCACCGAAATACCGACCCCATGCAAACCGCCGGAGAACTGGTAGTTCTTATTGGAAAACTTACCGCCCGCGTGCAGTTTGGTCAGGATCAGCTCGACCCCGCTGACCCCTTCTTCAGGGTGGATGTCCACCGGCATGCCACGACCGTCATCCGAGACTTCCAGAGAATGGTCGGCGTGCAGGATTACCTGAACCGACTTGGCGTGCCCGGCCAAGGCCTCGTCGACACTGTTGTCGATGACTTCCTGAGCAAGGTGGTTCGGCCGGCTGGTATCGGTGTACATGCCCGGGCGCTTGCGCACAGGGTCAAGGCCGGAGAGGACTTCGATGGCGTCTGCGTTATAGGCGCTAGCGCTGGGATTGGCCATGGGTTCTCGTCGTCATTCGTAGGTAAAAATAAGCAATCAAAATACAGAAAAATCGAGCGCTTGATACTGTTTCGGCGCAATTCCTGCAAAGTTCAGCAAGGCCGGCAAACGTTCGGCGAAGCCCTGGAAGCTATGGTCGCCCCCTGCCTGGATCCGCAAGGCGCATGCCCGGTAGAAGGCTTCGGCACGGCGATAATCAAGGGTTTCATCAGCGGTCTGCAACCAGACCTGGAAGCGCTCGGCATCGCGTGGCGGGGCCACTTCCAGTTCGGCCAATGCATGCACATGATCGACCGTCAGTTCCCATGTTTCACCGGTGTAGAGGTTCTGCTGGCTACCCAGGTAGCCGTCGAACAACTGGTGCGGATTGACTGCCGGGTTGATCAACAGGGCCTTCAGACCGTGGCGCTCGGCCAGGCTGGTCGCATAGTAGCCGCCGAGTGAGCTGCCGACCAGTAATGGCGCACCGAGTTCGGCGATGGCTGCTTCCAGTTGCGCGATTGCCTCACGGGGATGGTGGTGCAGCGCCGGAACCCGAAGCTGTTCCTCCAAGCCCAGCTGCTGCATGACCGCCACCAACTGAGTGGCCTTTTTCGATGACGGCGCGCTATTGAACCCGTGGATATAAAGAATCGAACCCGACATACCACCCCCGCGCATCGATATGGCCCGCACTGCGGGCGCAAAAGCATGCAGTTTAGCGTGTCCGGCGGGCGTTGGATCAGCTTTGGAGACTTCGCAACACTTTGTACTCAGTAACCCGTGCTACCGTAGTCCACCGTGAAGGCAAAATCGCTGACACGGGACACGCCGGTATCGATCTGACCGTTGCCGTGGAGTCGCAACCAGCGGTACCCCGGCGCCTGTGCACCTACGGTGAAGTCTTCGCTGCCTGGCTCGAACTGAATACAGGTGGACGGTGAGGCGAGCAGACGAATGTCACCACGCTGTTCATCCCACTCCTGATGGACATGCCCCCAGAGTACTGCCCTGACCTGTGGATAACGCTCAAGTAAGGCGAACAGGGCATCGCCATTACGCAGGCCGATCGGCGCCAACCAGGCGCAGTCAATCGAGACCGGATGATGATGCAGGCAGACCAGATGATGGCGCTCGGGCGCCGTGGCCAGCGCCTGCTCAAGCAATTGCAGTTGATCCTCGGCCAGCAGGCCTGGCACGGCACCCGACACCGCCGAATTGAGCAGAATGACCCGCCAGGCGCCGATATCCATGACCGGTTCAAGCGCATCCGAGCCTTGCGCGGCCTGCGCCATGGGCAAGGGCTCGTCATGATTGCCCGCCAACCAGCGTACCGGTGCAGAAATTTGCTCGCTCATCTGGCGAAACCGCTCGTAGGACGCCTGCGTACCGTCCTGGGACAGATCGCCCGTTGCCAACACCAGATCGATACGTGGCTGCTCGTTCAGCACCTGCCCGATGACCCGCTGCAGGCTGTCACCGGTGTTCATGCCAAGCAGCGTGCTGCCTTCATCGGCAAACAGATGACTGTCGGAAAGCTGGACCAGTAGCACTGAGGCATCACTGGTGGAAGTCGATTGAGGCTGCAAGGCTCGCTCCTGGGGCGGATTCGGCACGATTATGGTGGCGACGAAACGTCGGAGCAAACCCGTTACACGACCGGCTTCACATTTTTAACGTACCGCCGCCAACTCGTGTCCACAGGCCAGGCAGTGGCTCAGCCACTCACCGAGGAACAGGTTGAGCTGAGCCTTTTCATCCGGCTGATGCATCTGCGTGTTCGGATAAGGGTAGATGCTGCGAAAGCGTCGGGCATGCTCAGCGCTGACCACTTCAGCCATGCGCGCATCATGATAGACCTGTACCTCCAACTGCGGCACCGGCAACCAGGGCAGGCTGTGTTCCTGACGTACACGGAGCGTGGTGGTGTAAGGACAGGCAAGGACAACATCGAGCACCAGAACGCCAAGCATCTGGTCGCCCTGGGTCATACCGATACGGCGCGAGCTTTGGGTGTTGCGCATATCCGGCAACAGCCGCATCAGGCGCGCATAGTTGGCCTCGCAGGCAGCCTGCAAGCCCACCAGATCGACCCGATAGCGCTCACGCAACAGATTCACGACCATAGCCCCCTGACTTCATCGCGGTTCAACGCCAACCATTGCAAGGCAATGATGCTTGCCGCGTTGATGATTTGCCCATCGCGCACGGCCTGAAGGGCATCCTCGAATGCCCAGACCTTCACGCGAATATCTTCGCCCTCAGCCTCCAAACCGTGCAAGCCACCCGCCCCCACGCTGCTGCAACGGCCAAGGTACAAATGAACGTACTCATCACTGCCGCCCGGCGATGGAAAATACCGCGTCATGGGCCACAGGGCAGTGAACTTCAGGCCAGCTTCCTCCTCGGCTTCGCGGTGTGCAACTTCTTCCGGTTGTTCGTCCTTGTCGATCAGACCAGCAACCAGTTCTATCAGCCAAGGGTTCTCAACCTTGCCTATGGCACCGACGCGAAACTGCTCGATCAGCACCACTTCATCACGCTGCGGGTCGTAAGGCAGCACACACACGGCATCGTGACGCACAAACAGCTCACGGCTTATCTCCCGCCCCATGCCGCCTGCGAACAGCTCATGACGCAGGTGCACCTTATCGAGCCGGTAAAAGCCCTTGTAGCAGTTGTCCCGTTGAACGATCTCAACGGCGCTGGGCACAGCACTAGCCTTGTCTGTCATGGAAATCCTCATTGCTTCGGTGTACCGCTTGGCGCCATCCTAACGCGCACTCGGCCAGCTTTCACCTCTTTAAAGATACCGGCGAGGCTGCGAGGATAGGCAGCCCGCTGGTCTATTCAGCTTAGTGGCGAACCGAAGGCGCCGCCGACGGTCAAAGCCCGATTACCTTAGCCTTACAGGGACCATCATGACGCTTGCGAAACTGACTTCCGTGGCCGTACTGGCACTGGCGCTGGGCGCTTGCCAAAGCGTGTTCCAGCCCAACATGCGTACGCCACTGGAGGTCAAACGCGAGGCCTGGGAACACATCAAGCCAGGCTGCAACAACACCGACTGCCCGCTGGTAAACATCGACACGATTCACTTCCCGGCACAGCCAAAGCTGGATGCACTCGTCGAGCGACGCCTGTTGCAAATGACCCAGGACAACAACCGCACAGCACTGCCTGCTTCGCTCAAAGCCTACGAAGAACAGTTTTTGCGTGACGCAGAAAGCCGCAACAGCAGCTACCTGCAAGCCAAGGTACGCGAACAGCATGACGGACTGGTGATCATTGAACTGTCCAGCTACCTGGACACCGGCGGTGCCCACGGTATGCCCGGACGCGGCTTCATCAACTACTCGCGCCAACAGGACAAGGTGCTGACACTGCAGGACATGCTCCTGCCTGGTCAGGAGGAAGCCTTCTGGCAGCAGGCGCAACTGGCTCACAAGAGCTGGCTGGCGAGCGTCAAGATGGATCAGGACCCGGAGTTCGTGCAAACCTGGCCCTTCCGCAAGACCCCACACATTGCCCTGACGTACGGCGCGCTGGTACTCAAATATGAGGTCTACACCATCGCGCCCTACTCCATGGGCCACACTGAGCTGAAGATCCCTTACCCGCGCCTGAACGGCATCCTCAAGCCGGAGCTTTTTCCTGGCCGCGGCTGAATACGCCCACTGAAAGCCCGTACAACAACCCTGCCGACAGCAATGCCGGCAGGGTTGCGCCGACTTCAGGCGAGTAATTCGCCAACAGGTGGTAGATCAGCACACCGCCACACCAGGCCAGCAACGCCCCCCAGTGCAGCGCCCGTATGCTGATGTCCGCACGGCGACGGCGCCAGATGAAGTGATCCACCAGCACGACGCCAAACAGCGGGGCAAACACCGAGCCAATCAGCAACAAGAAGTTCTGGTACTGCGCCAGTGGCGCCAAACAAGCGATCAGTGTGCACACCAGGCCGATGACCAAGGCCAGATGCTCGACTTTCAAAGGCAGCAGCAGGCCTGTCGAAACAGCGGCCGAGTGAATGTCGGCAAACGCGTTTTCCGACTCGTCCAGCAAAATCAATAACAAGGGAATGCCCAGGCCAGCGCCGGCCAGGGCCAACAGCAGTGCATTGGTTTCACCGCTTGGGGCAAATGCCAGGGTGTACGCTACGCCCAGGCTCATCAGCCAGAAATTACCGATAAAAAAGCCGAGCGCCGTGCCACCGAACACCCGCGAAGCACGCTGACCGAAACGCGAGTAGTCGGCAATCAACGGCAGCCAGGACAACGGCATCGCAATCGCGATATCAAAGCCCAGTGCAAATGACAGCGAACCATCTCCCGTACGTTGCCAGAGGCTGGCCAGATCTGCCTTGGCGAACAGGTTCCAGGTCAGCCACAGGCAGGCACCCAGCAGCAACCAGATGCCCCACTTGCGCAGGATCCGCCGCACGAAGGTCAACGGGCCACTGACGGCCAGCAAGGTCGCCAGGCCACCAAAGAACAGCGTCCAAAGCAACGGACCGGCCCAGAGGCTCCCGTCACCGAACGCCCGCGCCCCTAACAAGCTAGCGGCATCGCGCATGACAATGATCTCGAACGCGCCCCAACCGATCAGTTGCAGCAGGTTCAACAGTGCCGGCAAGGCCGCCCCCTGCCGCCCCAGGCTCAACCGCAAAGCGGCCATGGCCGAGAGGCCGGTATCACTGCCGATGACGCCGACCGCCGCCAGCAACAACACGCCCACGGCCGTGCCGAGGATAATCGCCAGTAACGCACCCGCAAGCCCCAGCCCCGGACCGAGCAAGGCGCCGGTCTGTAGCACCATCAGGCCAATGCCAAGGGAAAACCACAGGGAAAACAGGTCACGTGCACCGAAGGTACGCTGATGACTGGGAACAGGATGGTCGGGGGAGTAGTGGCTGGATGTGCTCACGGCGATGGTCTCGACAGGGAGAGAGTCAGGTAGTCGTTTGAATCCCATTGCGGCCAAGCCAACCCCCACAGGCACCGGCATGTGCAGTGTCTGTAGGGGTTGGCCTGGTTGCGAGGCGGTGCGCATGGCGCGCCGCCCCAGGGTGTCCTTAGACCTTTTTGTACAACTGGCTGCCTTCCTGGCGGAACCGCTCGGCCTGCTCACGCATGCCTTCCTCGACCGATACATCCAGCGCTTCGATGCGTTGGTTGGCGGCGTACTCGCGCACTTCCTGAGTGATCTTCATCGAGCAGAACTTCGGCCCGCACATGGAGCAGAAGTGCGCGACCTTGGCCGAATCCTTCGGCAGGGTTTCGTCATGGAAGCTGCGTGCAGTGTCCGGGTCCAGGCCAAGGTTGAACTGGTCTTCCCAACGAAACTCGAAGCGCGCCTTGGACAAGGCATTGTCACGGATTTGCGCCCCCGGATGGCCCTTGGCAAGGTCGGCAGCATGCGCGGCGATCTTGTAGGTAATGATGCCGGTCTTGACGTCATCCTTGTTCGGCAGGCCCAAGTGTTCTTTGGGCGTCACATAGCAGAGCATGGCGCAGCCAAACCAGCCGATCATCGCCGCACCGATACCGGAGGTGATGTGGTCATAGCCAGGAGCGATGTCCGTGGTCAGTGGGCCGAGGGTATAGAACGGCGCCTCGTCGCAGCACTCCAGCTGCTTGTCCATGTTCTCTTTGATCAACTGCATCGGCACGTGGCCAGGGCCTTCGATCATGCACTGAACGTCATGCTTCCAGGCGATCTTGGTCAGCTCGCCAAGGGTTTCCAGCTCACCGAACTGCGCTTCGTCGTTGGCGTCGGCAATCGAACCCGGACGCAGGCCGTCACCCAGCGAGAAGCTGACGTCGTAGGCCTTCATGATTTCGCAAATTTCGTCGAAATGGGTGTAAAGGAAGTTTTCCTTGTGGTGTGCCAGGCACCACTTGGCCATGATCGAACCACCACGGCTGACGATACCGGTCACACGCTTGGCGGTCAGTGGCACGTAACGCAGCAGCACACCGGCGTGGATGGTGAAGTAGTCCACGCCCTGCTCGGCCTGCTCGATCAAGGTGTCACGGAACAGTTCCCAGGTCAGGTCCTCGGCGACACCATTGACCTTCTCCAATGCCTGGTAGATCGGCACAGTACCGATCGGAACCGGCGAGTTGCGGATGATCCACTCGCGGGTTTCATGGATGTGCTTGCCGGTGGACAGGTCCATGACGGTGTCCGAACCCCAGCGAATACCCCAGGTCAGCTTGGCCACTTCTTCTTCAATGGACGAGCCCAGGGCACTGTTGCCAATGTTGCCGTTGATCTTCACCAGGAAGTTACGGCCGATGATCATCGGTTCCAGTTCAACGTGGTTGATGTTGGCCGGAATGATCGCACGGCCACGGGCGATTTCCTCGCGGACGAACTCAGGGGTGATCTCTTTCGGAATACTGGCACCGAAGCTGTGACCGGCGTGCTGCTGGTTGAGCAGGCCGGCGGCACGGGCTTCTTGCAGCTTCATGTTTTCGCGAAGGGCAACGTACTCCATCTCGGCCGTGATGATGCCCTTGCGCGCATAGTGCATCTGGCTGACGTTGGCACCGGCCTTGGCCCGACGCGGGTTTTTGACGTGGGCAAAACGCAGTGCGGTCAGCTCCGGGTCACTCAGGCGTTGCTGGCCGAAATGCGAGCTGAGGCCGTCGAGGCGCTCGGTGTCGCCACGGGCTTCGATCCAGGCCGAGCGCACGTCGCCCAGGCCTTTACGCACATCGATCACCACGTTCGGGTCGGTGTAAGGGCCCGAAGTATCGTAGACCAGCACCGGAGCGTTAGGCTCGCCACCGAAGTCGGTCGGCGTATCGTCCAGGCTGATTTCACGCATCGGCACACGAATGTCAGGGCGCGAGCCTTCGACATAAATTTTTCGCGAACGGGTAAAAGGTTGCACGGACTGCTGATCGACCTGAGCCGATTCACTCAGGTTGGCGTATTTTTCTTGTTTACTCATCACAGGCTCTCCAGACGGCATCCAGCGGTGGAATGTCGGAGTGAACCTGAAAGGCACGGACGCACCTGGACTGGTGCTGTGCCATAGTCGGCGATGCCTGGCAGCCTGAAGCTGACTCGACATTCCCGGACCCTGGCACAAGAGGGCTCGCGGGAAGGCGAGCAATCTTGTTCCCTACGCAGGCGCTAACCTGATCAGGTTCAACGGGATCCGGAATTATCCGATCTCAGCCTCAACACAAGGCACCCCGACAAGAACCGGGTCAGTCTAGACTGGAGTGACGCGTAAAGCCACCACTGTAAAACTGCGTACGATCAATGGCGGATATGGCAGATTGTTGCAACATGTCAGCGCAACTACACTGCACTACGCTCTGAACTAAGCGACTATCTAACTCGTTCAAGGATTGCCCTATGCTGCGCAAACTTTCACTGGCCCTTGCCGTGTCTTGTGCTACCAACGGAATGGCCTGGGCAGCAGAAGCGCCCTTGTCCGCAAAGACCGACCTGGTCAGCGTCTATCAAGAAGCAGTCAACAATAACGCCGATCTGGCAGCGGCCCAGGCCAACTACGGTGCTCGCCGCGAAGTCGTACCGCAGGCGCGTGCCGGGCTACTGCCAAACCTCTCGGCCGGGGCCGAGATGCAGAGCACCCGCACCCAGTTCGATGAACCCTCGACCACCGCCAACCGCAGTGGCAACTCGTGGCAAGCGACCCTGTCGCAGCCGATTTTCCGTGCCGACCGCTGGTTCCAGTTACAAGCGGCACAGGCCGTCAATGAACAAGCGGCACTGGAGCTTTCGGCTACCGAACAGAATCTGATTCTGCAGAGTGCAGACAGCTATTTCAGCGTGCTGCGTGCCCAGGACAATCTGGCGGCGACCAAGGCCGAGGAAGCCGCGTTCAAGCGCCAACTGGACCAATCCAACGAACGCTTTGACGTGGGCCTGTCGGACAAGACCGACGTACTGCAGTCCCAGGCCAGTTATGACACGGCGCGGGCCAACCGGATCCTTGCCCAACGTCAGGTCGAAGACGCCTTCCAGGCACTGATCACCCTGACCAACCGTGAGTACAACGCGATCCAGGGCATCGTCCATACCCTGCCCGTGCAGGTGCCGGTTCCGAACGACGCCACCGCCTGGGTCGACACCGCCGCACGGCAGAACCTGACCTTGCAGGCGACCAACTATGCCGTCAGCGCCGCGGAGGAAACCCTGCGTCAACGCAAGGCAGGGCATGCCCCGACGCTCGATGCAGTGGCCAACTACCAGAAAGGCGACAACGACAACCTGGGGTTCAGCAACCCAACGCCGGGTGTTCGATACGGAGGCGATGTCGAACAACGCAGCATTGGCCTGCAGTTGAACATTCCGATCTACAGTGGCGGGCTGACCAGCTCGCAGGTGCGTGAGGCCTACCAGCGCCTGAACCAGACTGAACAGCAACGCGAGAGCCTGCGCCGCCAAGTGGTGGAAAACACCCGCAACCTGCACCGCGCAGTGAACACCGATGTGGAGCAGGTGCAAGCGCGCAAGCAGTCGATCATCTCCAACCAGAGCGCACTGGAAGCGACCGAGATCGGCTACCAGGTCGGGACACGCAACATCGTCGACGTACTCGATGCACAGCGTCAGCTGTACACCTCGGTGCGGGACTACAACAACACCCGCTACGACTACATCCTCGACAACCTGCGCCTCAAGCAAGCCGCTGGCACACTGAGCCCGCAGGACCTGCAAGACCTGACGCGCTACCTGAAAGCCGACTACAACCCGGACAAGGACTTCCTGCCGCCTGACCTGGCCAAGGCCGCACAAGCGAACTTCGAGCGCCGCCCCTGACCGCACACCGGCAAGCCGCACACGGGACCGCAATGGACCGTGCTGGCGTGCCGGTGACACCCTCAGAACAACCGCGCCAACCCGTCCAGTAAACGCTGCAATGCCCCCTGGTTGGCGCGCATCACTGACAACCCGGCATCACCCATGCGCCGAGCGTCGATTGGCAATTCAATCAAGCGGCGCACCTGTGCAGCCAGGCCTTGCGCGTCGTCCACTTCCTGCAAAGCCCCCGCTTCACGCAACATCGCTGCGATTTCCAGAAAGTTGAACAGGTGCGGCCCACTGAGCACCGGCTTGGACAAGGCCGCCGGTTCCAGGACGTTATGCCCGCCATTGGCGACCAGGCTACCGCCGACGAAGGCAATGTCTGCCAACGCATACAGGAACAGCAACTCGCCCATGGTGTCACCGAGCAGTACCTGGGTTTGCTCAGTGACCGCTTCGCCACTGGAGCGGCGCTGTGTCACACACTGCTGCTGACAGAGCTCGAACACAGCGTTAAAACGCTCTGGGTGACGCGGCACGAGAATCAGCAAGGCGTCGGCGTGGTGTTCCAGCAGTTGCCGGTGCGCCTGCAGAATGATCGCGTCTTCGCCCTCATGGGTACTCGCCGCGATCCATACTGGGCGCCGATCCGCTTGCCACTGGGCACGTAACTGACCGGCACGGACCAACAGCTGAGGATCGATGCTCAGGTCGAACTTGATCGACCCGGTAACCTCAACACATTCGGGACGGGCGCCCAACTGACGGAAACGCTCGGCCTCGGCCTCGGTCTGAACTGCAATCAGGCTCATCTGCGCCAGCATCGGCTGGGTCAGCCTGGCAAATCGCCCGTAGCCACGCGCAGAGCGCTCAGACAACCGGGCATTGGCCAAAGCCACCGGTATACCTCGTTTGGCGCACTGATTGATGTGGTTGGGCCAGAGCTCGGTTTCCATGATCACCGCCAGGCGCGGCTGTACGTGATCCAGAAAACGTGCCGCCGCCCAGGGCAGATCGTACGGCAGGTAGCAGTGCTGAACGCGCGGCTCATCGGCAAACATAGCCCTGACCCGCTCGGAGCCGGTCGGGGTCATGCACGTGATGGTGATGGGCAGCTGTGGATAACGTTTGAGCAAGGCCCGCACCATCGGCGCTGCAGCAATACTTTCGCCCACCGACACGGCATGCACCCAGATGCCGCCGGTCTGCATCGGTGCAAGGCCCTTGGCAAAGCGCTCGCCGATACGCTTCGCATAGGCGGGCGCCTTGCGCGAGCGCAGGTACAGGCGCAGCGCGACCAGCGGCAGGCCCAGGTGAAACAGCAGGGTATAAAGGGTTCTGTTCATGGCGCCGCAGTGTACTAGCCAATGGCGCGCAAGTGCAGTGCGAAGCGTTCAGCCAACCACTGTGCAGCCGGCCCCAGGGGCTCATCCCGCCGCCATGCCAGTTCCACCACCAATGCTGGCGGCGTCCATTCACTGGCCAACTCGACCATCTGCGTCTGGTAAGTCGGGTACTGCACCACATGCCGGGGCAACCAGGCCCAGCCCAGGCCTCGCATCAGCAACTCGGCCATGGCGTAGAAACTGTCTGCACGCCAGATCTGCGGGCTGATCGGCTCACCACCGGGGTAGCCGCTCTCCTGAGGGGTAATCAACAACTGACGGTGCTGCGCCAATTGCTGCCGACTGACCCACGGCAGTTGCGCCAACGGGTGATGGATCGCACACACCGTAACCATCTCGACGCTACCCAACGCCCGACGCTCCAGCGCGGCAGGCATATGGTCATGATGGAACAGCAACCCGAGGTCCGCCCGACGCTCAACCAACTTGCGTGCTACATCCCCCTGTGCGCCGCTGGCCAACTGCACTTCAAGTAGCGGAAAACGCTGGGCCAGTTCATCCAGGCTGTCGATCACCGGCTGATAAGGCATGGCCTCATCCTGGGCCACACGCAATTGCGCCTCCTGCCCGCGCATCAGCGCCAGGGCCCGGCCATCCAGGCGCTCGCATTGGCGCAACAGTTCGCGGGCGTCCTCCAGTAACGCAGCGCCTGCTTCGGTCAGGCGCGGTTGACGGCCGCTACTGCGCTCGAACAGGACGACCCCCAAGTCTTCTTCCAACAAGGCAATGCCACTGCTGATCGCCGACTGCGCCTTGCGCTGCTCACGGGCAACAGCGGAAAACGAGCGCAACTCCGCCACGCGCACGAACAGCCGCACCTGCTCCAGACTCCACTGTTCGCTCATCGCAACCTATCTCCAATATAGATAGCTAATGACTTTACCGCATTCGACCATCCTCTAGAATGCCCACCAACTACAGAGGACACCCACCATGAACGCCTACACCTACCTCGCTATTGCCATCTTCGCGGAAGTCATTGCCACCGCCTCCATGAAAGCTGTCAAAGGCCTGAGCACGCCACTGCCCCTGCTGCTGATGGTATGTGGGTATGCCGTGGCGTTCTGGATGCTGACCCTGGTCGTGCGCAGCATTCCGGTGGGTATCGCGTACGCAATATGGTCGGGGCTGGGGATCGTCCTGATCAGCATCGCCGCATTGCTCCTCTATGGCCAAAAGCTCGATACCCCCGCCATCCTGGGCATGGCGATGATTGTCGGCGGCGTGGTGGTGATTCAGGTGTTCTCAAAAACCGCCGGGCATTGATGCCAGGCAGGGTGCAAACCGCCGCAGGCTGTATACTGCGCTCCTGTCCCAGCTTGTGAGGTTTGTACATGCCATCGGTTATTTCTACCGACGTCCTGATTGTCGGCGCAGGGGTCGCAGGCCTCTGGCTCAATGCGCGCCTGCGTCGTCAGGGCTATTCGACGGTTCTGGTAGAGCGCGACAGCCTCGGTGGCGGGCAAACCCTGAAATCCCAGGGGATCATCCATGGCGGCGCCAAGTACGCCCTACACGGCGCCCTGACCGGTGCCTCGGAAGCCATTGCCGATATGCCTCGGCGCTGGCGCGAAGCCCTGGCCGGTAGCGGCGAACTGGACCTGTCCGGCGTGCGCCTGCTGTCAGAAGCGCACTACCTGTGGTCCCCGGGTACCCTGGCGGGCAATCTCACCAGTTTCTTTGCCAGCAAGGCCGTGCGCGGCCGGGTCGATCAGGTCAAGGGCGAGCAGCTGCCACCTGCCCTGCAGGACCGCGCCTTCAAAGGCAAAGTCTACCGCCTGGCCGAACTGGTCATTGATGTACCCAGCCTGCTCGATCGCCTGGCGACCCTGGCCGGTGACAGCCTGCTCGCCGGTGAGCGGATCGAGCCGCTGCGTGAAGGCGATGAACTGGTCGGCCTGCGGGTCGATGGCCGCGAGATCCGTGCGCAGCGCGTAGTGCTGAGCGCGGGCGCCGGCAACGCCGAACTGCTCACGGCACTTGGCCTTAGCCAGCCGGCCATGCAAACACGCCCCCTGCACATGGTGCTGGCCAAAGGGCCAAGCCTGAAACCCCTCTATGCCCATTGCCTCGGTGGCGGCCCCAAACCACGCGTCACCGTCACCACCCACCCGGCGGCCGATGGCCAGTGGGTGTGGTACCTGGGCGGCGACCTTGCAGAAGCAGACGGCGTTGCACGCGAACCGGATGCACAGGTCGCGGCAGCGAAGAAGGAAGTGGCCAGCCTGCTACCCTGGGTCGATCTCAGTCAGGTGCGCTGGGCAACCCTGCGGGTTGATCGGGCAGAGCCGGCACAGTCAGGCCTGGTACGCCCAGACAACGCCTTCCTCGCCGAGCAGCAGCGCTTGCTGGTCGGCTGGCCAACCAAACTGGCACTGGCCCCCGACTTCGCCGATCGCGTAATGGCCAGCCTGACCCGCGACGGCATTACGCCAGGGGCCTGTAGCACACTGCCGGAACTGCCAAAGCCGCCCATTGCTCCACCTGTCTGGGAACAGTTGCTGCCATGAACCAAGCCACCCTGCATGACCTGCACCGCCCGCTGGGCAGCCTGGGCCTGATGGTCTCGCCACTGGGCCTGGGCACCGTCAAACTGGGCCGCGACCAAGGCGTGAAATACCCCAACGGCTTCACGATCCCGGATGACCGTGAAGCCCGTCAGCTGCTCGACCAGGCCCGCGACCTGGGCATCAACCTGATCGACACCGCGCCCGCCTATGGCCGCAGCGAAGAACGCCTTGGCCCGTTGCTGCGTGGCCAGCGGCATGAATGGGTGATCGTCAGCAAAGTGGGCGAAGAGTTCGACAACGGCCTTTCGAGCTTCAACTTCAGCGCGGCCCATACCCGCCTCTCGGTCGAGCGCAGCCTGACGCGCCTGGAAACCGACTGTATCGACCTGGTACTGGTGCACTCTGACGGCAACGATCTGCATATCCTTGAGCAGGAAGGCGTTTACGAAGCCCTCGCGCAGCTCAAGCAGGAAGGCAAGATTCGCGGCTTTGGCCTCTCCGGAAAAACCGTTGCCGGTGGTTTGAAAGCTCTGGAACAAGGCGATTGCGCCATGGTCACCTACAATCTCAACGAGCAGGGCGAACGACCGGTACTGGACTATGCCGCCGCGCACGGTAAAGCCATTCTGGTGAAGAAGGCACTGGCCAGCGGCCATGTCTGCCTGCACGCGGACGAAGATCCCGTGCGTGCCAGCTTTGAGCTACTGTTTGCCCATCCCGGCGTCAGCAGTGCTATTGTCGGCACCATCAACCCCGTACACCTGGCCCATAACGTGGCCACCGTTGCCCAGGTATTAAGCAAGCGCTGAGCCGCCTTCGCGGCCGACCCCAACGCAAGAAGGAGCCGACATGCCGCGAACGCTGATCCGCAAGAACCCCAGCAACTTCAAGACACTGCCGCTCCATGTCGAAGCCAGCCCGGAAGGGCTGAGCTACCAGAGCATCGGCAAACCGCTGAATTTTGCCCAGACCCTGCAGCGGCGCAAACCCATCCAGTTGAGCGATCACCAACACTTCGTGGCCGAGCTGGCCAACCTCGGGGTGTCGGTGCGACTGACGCTGCAATGGCAGAACCGCGACTATTGGGTACTGGTGCGCCAGCGCCGTCAGGACCGGGGCGATGTCGTGCTCAAGCTGATCTCCGGTTATGTCCCCGCTCAGGAACTGAACCTGCCGCTGCACACTGCGATACAGGAAGTGGCCGAGGAATGCCTGCTGGAGACGCCCGAGGGGTGGCTGAGTGGACGCTTCAACGAAACCTGGTTACCGGCGCCCTATGCTGAAGCCCTGCACTACCGTGACGCCCTGCCCTTTGTCGTGACGCCACTTTCAGGTGCCGCACGGCCCGTACGCTGCGCCAACCTGCAACTGTTGGAACGGCCACGGGCCTATGTGCATCTACCCACGGCGTCGCTACAACTGGTCTATGACCTGCGCCTTCAGGTACCCAAGGAAGCGAGGTCGCTGAGCCTGTTCCACGTCGACGAACGCCTGGAAGGCGACCAACTGGTCGCTCGGCTAAATCGCAGCCGACCCGACCTTTACCTGATGCCACTCGAAGACGGACGACCCCTGGCTGAGCTCTACACGCTGAAGAAGGATCGTCTGAACCCGGCCAGCACCCGCGGCGTGTATCTGGCTGAGAGTTTTGCCCGGCAGGACGGCTGGGTCGTCAAGGAAGAGCGTATTCGCTGGAAGGACTGGCTCAGGCAGGAAGGCCTGAGCCCGGCCCGCAGCGAGTCTGGGCTGAGTCGCCTGACGGGCAAGGCCAGGCAACTGCTGCAGATGGCCCGCGGTAGCCTGCACAAGTAGCGCAGGCTGTTCGGGTCAGTTTTTGCGGATCTTCTCGACGATCGCTGTGGTCGAGCTGTTTTCCACCAGCCCCAGCACCTTCACGGTTCCGCCGTAGGCCCTGACGATCTCGGCGCCGACCACCTGGTCAATACCATAGTCGCCACCTTTGACCAGCACGTCCGGCTTGAGCTGGCTGAGCAGGTTTTCCGGGGTCGCTTCAGGGAAGCTGATGACCCAGTCGACAGCACCCAGGCCTGCCAGCACCGCCATCCGCCGGTCCACGCTGTTGATCGGGCGACCTGGCCCTTTCAGGCGGCTGACCGATGCATCATCGTTTACCGCCACGATCAGTCGATCACCCTGGGCACGCGCCTGCTCCAGGTAGGTCACGTGGCCCGCGTGCAGGATGTCAAAACAGCCGTTGGTGAACACGATTTTCTCGTTGTGCGCCCGGGCATCATCGATGGCCAGCAGCAACTGCTCCAGGCCCAACACGCCGCGTTCGGAACCTTCCTCGCGCTGAATGGCGCGGCGCAGCTCCGGTGCACTGATGGCTGCAGTACCGAGCTTGCCCACCACGATACTGGCGGCCAGGTTAGCCAGGCCCACTGCCTGCGGAAGCGCTTCACCGGCCGCGATGGCCGCCGCCAGTGTGGAAATGACCGTATCGCCAGCACCGGTGACGTCGAAGACTTCACGCGCACGCGCAGGCAAGTGCAAGGCCGGTTGCTCTGGACGCAGCAGGGTCATGCCATGCTCGCCACGAGTCACCAGCAACGCACCCAATTCAAGTTCGCGCATCAACTGACTGCCCTTGGCGACCAACTCGGTCTCGTCAGCGCAACGTCCAACGATGGCCTCGAACTCGCTCAGGTTGGGCGTGATCAGGCTGGCACCACGGTAGATGGAGAAATCCTTGCCCTTGGGATCAGCCAACACCGGAATACCTTTGGCACGGGCGGCCTGGATCAGGCTTTGATGGTTCTTCAACGCACCCTTGCCGTAGTCCGACAACACCAGCACCTTGACGCCGTCCAGCAAGGCATCAACTTCGGCACCGAGCGACAACGGGTCGGTGGCGAAAGGTTCTTCAAAGTCGATACGCAGCAACTGCTGGTGACGACTCATCACCCGCAATTTGACGATGGTCGGCTGATGGGCAATACGCTGGAAGATCGAACGGACACCGGCCGCCTTCAGGCTATTGGTCAAGCTGTCGGCCGCTTCGTCCTGGCCGGTAACGCCGATCAGCAACGCCGGCGCACCCAGCGCAGCAATGTTCAAGGCAACGTTCGCTGCACCGCCCGGGCGGTCCTCGATCTGTTCGACCTTGACCACCGGCACCGGGGCCTCAGGCGAAATACGTGAGGTGCCGCCATGCCAGTAGCGGTCGAGCATGACATCGCCGACCACCAATACCGGGGCTTGATCGAAACGCGGCATGGACAACTTCATGGGTAACCCATATACAAAATGAACAGGGGCGGAATATTAGCACAGGCGAAACAGAGGCTTGATTGCCGCCGCACACGCGGGCGCTCACACGCCGATTGGCAGCCGGGGCACAGCAGGCCCCGGCATTCATGCATCAGGTGATGTCGGCCTTGCTTGGCTCGTCCAGCCCCATCGCATGCAGGCGGGCGTAATAGCCGTTCTCCGCGATCAACTGGCTGTGTGTACCGCGCTCGACGATACGCCCCTGATCCATCACGAGAATCAGGTTGGCCTTTTCGATGGTCGACAGTCGGTGGGCGATCACCAGGGTGGTTCGGCCTTTCATGACCTGATCCAGCGCAGCCTGAATGTGCCGCTCCGACTCGGTATCCAGCGCCGAGGTTGCCTCGTCAAGAATCAACAGCGGGGCATTCTTGAGCAATGCCCGAGCAATTGCCAGGCGCTGACGCTGGCCACCAGACAACAGCACGCCGTTCTCACCGACCTCGGTGTCGAAACCATGCGGCAACTGCTCGATGAAGTCCTTGGCATAGGCGTCGGCAGCCGCTGCTTCGATCTGCTCACGCGGTGCTCCGGCCAGGTCGCCATAGGCGATGTTGTTGGCCACAGTATCGTTGAACAAGGTGACGTGCTGGGTGACCTGGGCAATGTGCCGACGCAGGTTACGCAGGCGATACTCCTCGATTTCCACGCCGTCCAGCAGGATCTGGCCCTGCTCGTGGTTGTAGAACCGTGGAAGCAGGCTGGCGAGGGTCGACTTGCCGCTGCCGGAACGCCCCACCAGTGCGATCATCTGACCGGGCTCGGCACTGAAACTGATGTCATTGAGCACCTGACGCTCGGTACCCGGGTAGGTAAAGCTCAGGTTGCGCACTTCAAGGCGACCGCTGACGCGCTCACGCTCCACCGTCCCAGTGTCACACTCGGGCTCAACATCCAACTGCTCGAAAATACTCTCGGCCCCGGCCACACCCTTCTGGATGGTCGAGCTGACTTCCGACAACTGGCGAATCGGCTTGGGCAACAAGCCCGCGGCAGTAATATAAGCCACCAGATCACCGGCAGAAGCATCTCCGCGCAAGAACAGCACCAGGAACATCAGCACGGCCATGGCCGAATAGATCACCAATTGCAGCATTGGTGTATAGATCGCACCGGTCTTGGTCATCCGCAGCTGTTTGTTGGTGTTGGTCTGGCTGGCATTGGCAAACCGCTCCTGCTCATAGCGCTCACCACCAAAACTGCGCACCACGCGATAGCCTTGAATGGTTTCCGAAGCGACATGGGTCACATCCCCCATCGCCACCTGGATTTTCTTGCTCTGCTTGCGGAATTTTTTGCTGGCGGTACCGACCATGACTGCAATAAGCGGCAGGATCGCCAGCATGACCAGCGTCAGCTTCCAGTTCATCCACAACAGGTAGATGAACAGGAAAACAACGGTCAGGCCTTCGCGAATCACCACCTTGATCGCATCGGTCGCCGCCCCCGTGACCATGGTCACGTTGAAGGTAATCCGCGAGATCAGATGACCGGAGTTGTGGCTGTCGAAGTAGCGATTGGGCAGAACCAGCAGATTGTTGAACAGCTCAACCCGCAGGTCATGTACCAGGCCAAGGGAGACCTTGGCCAGAAAGTAGTTACCCAAGAAGGAGCCAAGCCCCTGCCACGCGGCAATGGCCACGATCAGCAAGGGCACCGCCTGGAGCAACTGCAGGTCGCGCAGGTACGGCACATTGGGGAACAACACCGCTTCGGGGTTGCTCAAGCCGTCGACGAAGTATTTGAGAATGCCCGCCAGCATCGGCTGGGTCGAGGCAAAGATCACAAAGCCAACAATGCTCAGCAGGAAAATGCCTATATAAGGCTTCACATAGCTCAGCAGCCGAAAGTAAATTTTCAGACTGGAGCCCTGCTCCGCCTCTCGCGGTGTTTCAGCCATCTTCGAGCTCACTGTTCTGGTAGAACGGAAAATTTTATCACAGCCGACGTGATGGGCATGCCATCACAGGAACTCGGCTCACCGTAAAGAGCAATCACAGGCTCATGATGCCCGCACTGCCAATGAATCAAAGCATCCTGCCATGGTGCATTCCTGAAGTTTTCGGCATTATGGCCTGTCATTTTGCGTGCCATTTTCAACAAGGCCTCAACCATGCAATGCTCCCGACTCACTCAGGCCGACCTCGAACAGCTGATACTCGGCGCCCAGATCCTGGAGGCCGATAGCTTTGGCGCGAAAGTCTACCTGCTCGAGAACGGTAATATTCTTAAACTCTTCAGGCGCAAGCGTTTTTTCTCTTCGGCGCTGCTGCGACCCTACTCCCGTCGCTTCATCGACAATGCCCTACGCCTGGAAGCATTTGGCATCCCCACACTGCATGTACTAGCCCATTACCGACTCGACGAACCCGGCAAGACTGCAGTGCTGTACCGCCCGCTGCCCGGCAAGACCTTGCGCCAAATCAGCCAACAGCCCGGCTTCAGCTGGCAGAAAACGCTGCCGGAAATGGTGTCGCTGATTCGCAAGCTGCACCACTGCGGGATCTATTTTCGTTCACTGCACCTGGGCAATATCGTCGTGACACCCGACAGTCACCTGGGGCTCATCGACGTAGCGGACATGAAATTTCTCCGGGCACCCTTGCCTGAACGCATGATCAAACGCAACGTGCAGCATTTTGCCCGTTACCTGTCTCGCGAGCAGCTCAGCGAAGCGTTTCCACTCGTTGAGCTGGAACATGCGTTACTGGCCCGCTGAAGCAGACACCGGAGCCAGCAGATCGCGGGAGGTCTGGCTGAACGTTTGCCAGGCCTGCACGGGTGCCAAGGCTCGGTACTGGGCACTCGCTACCTCGACGGCAGGTAGCGCAGCACAGCGCTCGATGGCCTGCGCCCATGCCTGGGTATCACCCACGGGCGCGTAGTATCCATCCTCGCCCAGTTGCTCGCGGAAAACGGCCAGATCGCTGCATAGCACCGGCACACCGGCCAGAACAGCCTCCTGCAGCACCAGGCCCAGCCCTTCCGAATAGGAGGGAATCAACACCCAGTCGAAAGCGCGATAGAGCTGATCACAGCCAGAAAAGTACCCCGGCAGAATGACCTTCCCGAGCAGCCCGAGTCGCTCGACACGCGCTTCAAGATTCACGCGCTCAGCACCCTCACCAAGAATAAACAAACGCAGATCGGGGTGCGCCCTGGATGCCTGGGCAAAGGCATCGATCAGATAATCGAAACCCTTGCTAGCGACCAGACGCCCGACAGCGCCCATTACCCTGACCCCGTCCGTACTCACCCCCAGTGTCTGCCGAGCCCGTTCACGTGCCAGCAGTGCGGCTTCAAAGCACGAGGGCTCAAGCGCACTGCGCAACACGGTCACCGGCAAGCCTGTCGTGCCTTGCAGTGCATCGGCAAGCGTGCGAGAAACGGCAACCAACGTCAGCTGAGAGGTAGGGAGGGACTTGAGCAACGAGACATCGGCCGTACTCAGACGTGTCTCGCCATGAAAAAGGACGGCAACCCGGACACTGGGCAAGCTGCGCAGGACCGGGAGCAACAAGCGCGCTACACCCACACCGTCGAGCAGCACCGCACCGGCATCAGCCTCCAGCAAGGCCTTGCGAAAACGCGCGCGCAACCAAGGGCCAAGCAGTTTCCAGACGTGCCGCCCCTTGATCAAGCGCGGGGACAGGTTCCATTCCAGGCTTGGCGACCCAGCACTGTCGGACAAGGCACGGCCTTGCAGCAACCAGTTGATGACTGAAGTTCCGGGCGCCGCCAGCGAAAGAATCTGCTGATGGACCTTGTGCACTGAAACAAAAGGCGAGCCACCAGCCCACATGATGTTGATCACGTTCATGAGGCAGCACACTCTGCTTCACGCCATACGAAAATGACACAGGCGAACGCATCCACTGAAAAAGCCAATGTCATCTCCATTGATAAAATCCATTCCACACTTTACTGCACAATCCGAACAGCGCGCATGAACACGACGAATACATGACGCCAAAAAGGCAGGATATTGCCACAAACCGAGCGCCTGATGCGGAGCAGTTCTGCCCTTCGCCGCCTGCGCCTGGCTAACCCCTCAAGCGCAAAAGGCTCAGGTTGAAGTAATCGAAGACGTTACGCCGGCATGCCTGCTGAAACCAGGGCATACCGGCACATTGCCTGGGCCACTCAGAAACCCAGGCTTAGCCGTAGGCGCTGCCAACCGGTCAACGCCGGGCGAGGCCGAAGAGGCGGTTGCAACTGCTCGACAATGCTGCGTCCGACCTGAGCAAAACTGAAGCGCGAAACCGCAAGATCACGGCCGTTGACAGCAATACGCTGCGCCAGCGCAGGATCTGCACGCAGGATGTTCAACTTTTCCTGCAACTGGGGAATGCTGCCATACAGCACGACGTTGTGCATATCCTGCAAACCCAGCGCACGGTTTTCGGCATCGCCCTGATCGTAAGCGAGCAGTACGCAGCCACACGCCATGGCTTCGAAGTTCTTGATCATGTACTCGCCCATGCCAACATCAGCGCTTACAAAAAAACGAATCCGGTTAAGCGTATCGCAGTACTCTTCACCCGATTTTGTTCGGGTAACGACCAGATTTTCGACCTGAGCCAGTTCATCGAGCAAGGCTTTGCGACCGCTGTAGGCAACGCTGTTGGTGCTGCCAACGAATGCCAACTCGATGTCCCGCTCACGCCCCTGATCAGCCAGCAACTGCTGGTCATACCCCTTGGGCACGAACACCGCATCAAACCCTTCCTGCCGCAGACGCTCGCTGACCATGTAGCCGGAGCTGATCACGCGCGCCCCAAGGCAGCTTGCGATAATGCTTGCTGAAAGCACCGGTGTACTTGCAGGGAATGTAATTCTGGTAAGCATCGTGCTCGAGGATGACCAGGTTGGGAACCGTACGAATGAAACCGACCTGGCGGATCTCCTGCTTGAAGCGCAGGAAGAAAATGATCCGGTCATACTGGCTGACGTCGATTTCACGGCGAAAGTACGCACGTAGATTGCGCTGATCGGCGCTGGTCAACCAACGCAGGTCGCACTCGCAATGCTCAGCAACCCCTTCGTACAAGCGATCCAGAATGGCTCGCTGTTCCTTCTGCACCAGAAATAGAACTTTCATTGTCTTCCTTACGGCGCATGCGCTACCGCTATCAATCACGCCCTGGACCTACAGATCCCGGCGCCAGAACAATTCATGTCGACGCACTGCTTTACGGAAAAACTCATTCTCACCGTAGGGCGACGCTTTGCGGCCTGCCAGCCAGCGCTGCAACAGGCGTCGCAGGCGCCGCTTGAACGGAGGAGCAGGCTGCAGGTCATGCATCATGCCCAGCGCCATGGCCTTGTCACGCTGTGCATTCAGGTCAAGCACCAGGCTGTGCGGAGTCCAGCCTTGGCCAGCCTCCATTTGCGGTGGCAACGCCACGCCTGCACCGCTGTCGCCCATCGGCCAACGATCGTTGTCATGCAGGTGGTTGGCGTAGCACAACAGGGTTTCAGGCTGCCATTCAAGGCCTTGCAAGGCTTCAAGCACCGCCGCCTGAGCGCACACGTGATCGGGGTGAGGGTCGAGTGTAGGGTGCGGCATCACCAGCACCTGTGGACGCGCCAGCACAATCAGCGCTCGCAAGTCAGCCAGCAGGTTGTTCCAGGTCGGAGCACCATCGTGATCGCCTGGCAAGGCAAGACTATTGAACTGCCGGAACAGCCGCGTGTCGGCCATCTCGGCTTCCCGAGAAGCCATTGGCTGATCCGGTGCGGCTTGCATGGCGGGCAACTGCAGGCAGAAGTACCCCAGCTGTACGCACTGCGCCTGCGGTACACCCGCCCAGCGTGGCACCGCAATACTGTCCCAGGCACGCAGACGCCCCTTGAGGCGTGCAGCCTCGGCACGCTCAAGGCCCATCTGCTGGTAATGCTCTGCCTCGATCTCACCCGCCGTCAGTGTCACGATCCAGGATTCTGCGGCCTTGCTGTAAAGGCCATAGGCGGCCAGCTCGGCATCATCGGCATGGGGCGCAATGACCATGACCCGCCGCGGGTACAGGTCACAGCTGCGCACAACCCACAGTTGCGATGCTTCCAGCACCCGACAATGCCGGCCACGCAGGCGCAAATTACCTGCCATTACAGCCGTCGCCTGGCCCGTCAGGTTGAGGTAGCGCACGCCTCGCACACCGCGCTCGAACGTCTGCAGGTCCGGGACGTCACCGCCCAGCACCTCGACGGCAGGGTCGAAGAAACGCCCTAGCCAGGTACATTTCAGGCGGACCTGAAGAATCAATGTTTCGTCACCCGTTACCGGCAATGGCTGAGTCACGCGCAGGGCCTGGCCGGCCAGTGACACCGCAACCGGCTCACAGCCTTCAGGGAAGGTGTACTGGTAATCCTCGGCTGGCGAATAGAACAAGTGGTCGGCGAACCACGCTTCGTGGGCCACCCACAGCAGCGGCAACAGCACCAGTGGCAACCACCAGTGGACGCCGACACCCACGCCGAGCAGCACGAGCAGGCCGAGCAGCAAGCCCATACGCTTGTTGCGCCGATGGCGCTTGAGCAACTGTTGCTTGCGGCTCACACCTGAAACACCGGAACGGGGTTGCACCATCGGTCCTTGTACTCGCGATCGGAACGACCGAAAGAAAACCGCAACGGCTTGTTCCGCGCACGGGCGTCTTCCCAGGCGCTCTGTGTGTTGAGGAAGCTCAATACGCTGCCAGGGCTGAACGCCTTGGTTTCGGGATCGACACCGCCATTGACGTACTCAACGCTGATCCATTCCGGCGCCTCAACCCGATACACCAATTGAATGGCGATGGGGGCACCGTCAAGAAACAACACCGAACCGATCAACAGCTCACGCAAGCGCTCAAGCACTTCGGCCATACGCTCGGCACCGGTGGCCGGGAACGTCCAGCGGCGCTGGAACAGGTCGCAGTACATGGCCGCCAGCTCCGCACTGCTGAAGTCGGTCACAGGACGAACCTGCCCACCCGCCTCTTCCAGCAGACGCAACTCGCGGCGCTGGTTGTAACGGAATTTCTTCGACAGGTCTTCCGGGGTCCTGGCCATGGCCAAGGACTCCACTTGCGGTTTGAGGTTGGCGAAACGGCCCTGATTCAACTCGGAGAGGTAACGCCCGGCATGCCGCAGCGGCACCTGAGCATCGGCCGCAGCAGGCAGAATCAACTCGGCATTACCCAAGTCGAACAAGCCTTTCTTGCCCGCACGCTTGAGCACGTCCTTGGACAGCGCCAGGTAGCGCCCCCAGGTTGGAATCACCGCCTTCAGCTCACCCTGTGCTTCCCAGGCCAGGTAGCGCACCGGGATCTCGGCCAGATCGGCCAATTGCGCGACCACCAACGGGTGAGTGGCAACGCTGCCACCAAAACGCTGCCAGGCCTGTTCATAGGCAGCAGCATCTACTTCGTGCCAGCCACGTTCGCGCCAGCCTTTGATTCGATTGAGCATCAAGCCTCCGCAGCCAATGCGCTGACGGCTGGCAGCTGCCAGAAGGACTCACGTACGGCAACATCGGAAAAACGTTCACGCAGACGCTGCAGCATGCGCTCGGCGCAGGCCTGGCGTTGCGACTCATCCAAGCCGGCCAGGTGCTGCAGCCCTTGAGCAAGGCGCTCGGCATCACCCAGCGGAAACAGAATACCGACCCCCTCGACGACCTCCTTCGCCCCACCACAAGCTGTCGCCAACAGCGGCAAGCCAGCAACCATGGCCTCCAGCAGAACCATCCCGAACGGCTCGTGATCGGAGCTCAGGGCAAAAGCATCGAATGCGCGGAAATAGCGACGACCGTCTGCTACCTGGCCCAGGAAATCGACCTGTCCGGCGACTCCCAGTTCGGCAGCCAGCGCCTTGAGGCTCTCGTCCAGGCGCCCCTTGCCCATGATCGCCAGACGAGCACCGGCCGGCAGCCCCGGCAGTGCCTTGGCAAAGCCACGCAGTAGCGTGGCCTGGTCCTTGTCCGGGTGCAGGCGACCGACGTTGGCGACGATCCAGGCCTGCGGGTCCAACCCCAGGGCCTGACGCGCTTCGGCGGCAGGCAACAAGCTGGCCTGCAGTGCTTCGATATCGACCCGGTTGTAAAGGGTCTGGATACGCTGCTCCGGCCACTTCGGCAAACAGTGGCGCATGTCGTCGCGCACTGCATCAGAGACGCCGAGCAGGCTCAGGCGTCGACGGAACAGGTTGGCAAACAACTGCCGGCTGCCACGCTTGTAATCGCTGAATGCGTGATGCACACCGATCACCGGCACATTCGTCGCCAGCAAGGCCACATAGATCGGCTTGAAACGGTGGGCAATGCAGAAGCTGAAACGGCGGCTGGAAGCGATCCGGCGCAATGCGCGAATCGCCCCCAGCTTCAGGCCGCGAATGGCCTTCGAGCTGAATTCCATGAACAGCACTTCGTCAGACGCACAGCCAGCAGCCACCTGTGGATCGGCAGCACCGGTCAGGAAAACCGTGGTAACCCGGTAACCCGTGCCCGCAAACAGGCTGGCATACTGACGGGCACAGTCCAGGAACGGCCCGTCATAACCATGACAGAACTGCAGGACATGCCGCTCAGCCGATGGTGTCATAACTGTCCGCACCGTCCTTGACCACCAGAATGTCTTCCATGATCAGGTATTGCAGGTCGGAGCCGAAGAACATGTTCAAGGCGTCGGTCGGCGAGCAGATCATCGGTTCGCCACGACGGTTGAGCGAGGTGTTCAACGACACACCGTTACCCGTCAGGTCTTCCAGCGCTTTCATCATGTCGTAGTAACGCGGGTTGTACTCACGCTTGAGTACTTGTGCCCGCGAAGTACCGTCTTCATGGACAACTTCCGGCACGCGGGTTTTCCACTCTTCCGCCACTTCAAAGGTGAAGGTCATGAATGGCGCCGGGTGATCGACCTTGATCATCTGCGGGCCGACCGTGTCGAGCATCGAAGGGCAGAATGGCCTCCAGCGCTCGCGGAACTTGATCTGCTCGTTAATCCGGTTAGCCACGCCCGGAACGCTCGGACAGCCAATGATCGAACGACCACCCAGGGCACGTGGACCAAACTCCATGCGGCCCTGGAACCAGGCCACCGGATTGCCGTCGACCATGATCTTGGCGATGCGCTGCGGCATGTCGTCGATCTTGCGCCATTTTGGCTGGCTCGGATGACGGGCACAGGCGGCGATCACGTCCTCGTTGGAGTACGCAGGGCCGAGGTAGACGTGCTCCATCTTCTCGACCGGAACGCCACGGGCGTGCGACACATAGGCCGCCGCACCGACAGCGGTACCGGCGTCACCGGAAGCCGGTTGAACGAACAGCTCTTTCAGGTCCGGACGGGCGATGATCTTCTGGTTCAGCTTGACGTTCAGCGCACAACCACCGGCAAACGCCAGCTTGCCGGTTTCCTTGAGGATGTCGCCCAGGTAATGGTCGATCATCTGCAACGCCAGTTTTTCGAACAGCGCCTGCATGCTGGCCGCATAGTGGATGTACGGCTCGTCGGCGATATCGCCTTCACGCTTCGGCCCCAGCCACTCGATCAGTTTTGGCGAGAAGTAGAAGCCCTTGCCCTTCTCTTTATGGCGACGCAGGCCGATGACGTTGGCGTATTCGGTGTTGATTTCCAGCTCGCCATTCTCAAAGCTGGCCAGACGCGAGAAGTCATACTTGCTGGCATCGCCATACGGCGCCATGCCCATGACTTTGAACTCGCCATCGAGCATTTCGAAACCGAGGAACTCGGTGATCGCACCGTAAAGGCCACCGAGGGAGTCCGGGTCGAAGAACTCCTTGATCTTGTGAATCTTGCCGTTTTCGCCATAGCCGAAGAACGTGGTGGCGTACTCGCCCTTACCGTCGATCCCGAGGATCGCAGTCTTCTCCTTGAAGCCAGAGCAGTGGTAAGCGCTGGAAGCGTGAGCCAGGTGGTGCTCGACCGGTTCGATCTTGATCTTCTTCGGATCAAAACCCAGTTGCTCCAGGCACCAGACGATTTTCTTGCGGTAACGCTTGTAGCGGCGGTTGCCCATCAGAATCGCGTCAAGGGCACGATCCGGGGCATACCAGTAACGCTTGGCGTAGTGCCAGCGAGCCTTGCCGAACAGGCTGATCGGGGCAAACGGAATCGCGACGACATCGACGTCGGACGGTTTGATCCCGGCCTGCTCCAGGCAGAACTTCGCCGATTCGTAGGGCATGCGGTTCTTTGCATGTTTATCGCGCACGAAGCGCTCTTCTTCAGCGGCAGCAATCAGTTTGCCGTCGATATACAGGGCCGCGGAAGGATCATGGCTAAGGGCGCCGGACAGGCCAAGAATCGTCAATGCCAAGGGTCTAGCCTCTTCAAACTTTTAAAATGTGCCCCTGCGCGTGCGGCAAGCGGCAGCCAAAGAGCGGGATTATAACGTAAAGCAGCGCGCAACCCAGCACTGCGCGCCGACTCATTCAGCGATCAACCAATCCATACGCCAGCTGCCTTGTGTCTGACCGAGTACTTGCGCAAGCCATGGCAGCAGCTCGCGCAACTCCTCTTCCAGCCCCCATGGCGGATTGGCAATGGCCAGGCCAGAACCGTTGAGGCTTTGCGGGGTATCCAAGGGGTGCACCAGCAACTCAACCCGCAGCAGTTTCGGCGCCCCTGTACTGGTCAGGTCCTGATAAAAGCGCGTCAGTTGACGCTCTTCCTTGATCGGGTACCAGATCGCCGCGACGGTCTGTCGCATACGGCCGATGGCCTCTTTCATGGCCTGACTGCATCGCTTGAGCTCGTCGAGCTGCTCAAAAGGCGGGTCGATCAGCATCACCGCACGCTTCTCCTGGACGGGCAGCAAGGCACGCGGCACGTGCCAGCCTTCGCCAAGGTGCACTGCAACGCGTCGATCACCTTTCATGTTCTCTTTGAGCAGACGACCGTCTTCCGGGTGTTTCTCATTGAGCAGCACGCGATCCTGATCACGCACCAGACGCCGCGCCAGCTCGGGCGAACCCGGGTAATAGCGCAATTCGCCATCCCGGTTCATGCGCTTGAGGATGCGCAGGTAATCGGCGGCCAACTCGGGCAGGTCGTCACACCCCCACAGGCGCCCGATACCCTCAAGGTACTCGCCGGTGCGTGTCGCCTGATCGCCCTGCAAGTCATACAAGCCAAGGCCGGCGTGGGTATCGATATAGGCAAACGGCTGCTCCTTGCGCGACATCAGCGCAATGAGGCGGGTCAACACAAGGTGTTTGAAGACGTCGGCATGGTTGCCGGCGTGAAAGGCGTGACGATAGTTCATGGCAACTCCTGCAAGGCCGACAAGTTTACCCTGTCGCAGGGGCCAGGCAAAACGACAACGGCCCGACCTCTGGAAGAGATCGGGCCGTTGTCAGGCACAGACCAGCATTAACCGATCAATGACCTTTCTTGAACGCCTCGTCGGCCTTCTCAAAACGGGCAACCATACCTTGCGACGGACGACCCAGGGTGCTGACCAGCAAGATTGCCAGAGCGCCCAGGATGAAGCCCGGGATGATTTCGTACAGACCCAGCAGGGCGAAATGCTTCCAGACAACCACGGTAATCGCACCGACCAGGATACCGGCCAGCGCACCATTACGGGTCATGCCCTTCCACAGTACGGAGATCAGTACCACAGGACCAAAGGCAGCGCCGAAGCCCGCCCAGGCATAGCTCACCAGGCCCAGGACCTTGTTCTCAGGGTTGGCGGCGATGCCAATCGCAATCAGCGCTACGGCCAGCACCATCAGACGACCGACCCAGACCAGCTCAAGCTGAGAAGCACTCTTGCGCAGGAAAGCCTTGTAGAAGTCTTCGGTCAGCGCACTGGAGCACACCAGCAGCTGGCAGCTCAGGGTGCTCATTACGGCAGCCAGAATAGCCGACAGCAGCACGCCCGCGATCCATGGATTGAACAGGATCTTGGCCAGTTCGATGAACACACGCTCATGGTTCTCGGTCACAGGACCAGCCAGATCAGGGTGCGCCGAGAAGTAGGCAATACCGAAGAAGCCGACGGCACAGGTACCGACCAGGCACAGAATCATCCAGGTCATGGAGATACGGCGAGCCTTGGCGATCGACTTGACCGAATCTGCCGCCATGAAGCGCGCCAGGATGTGCGGCTGACCAAAGTAACCCAGACCCCAGCCCATCAGGGAGATGATGCCGATAAAGGTAGTGCCTTTGAGCATGTCGAAGTTCGCCGGGTCTTGCGCTTCGATGGCCAGGAAGGTCGTATCGACGCCACCAGTGGCGAGCAGAACAATGATCGGCGTCAGAATCAGCGCGAAGATCATCAGGGTCGCCTGAACGGTATCGGTCCAGCTCACAGCCAGGAAACCACCGACAAAGGTGTAGGCGATCGTGGCGGCTGCACCTGCCCACAGGGCAGTTTCATAGGACATGCCGAAGGTGCTTTCGAACAGACGGGCACCTGCAACGATGCCGGAAGCACAGTAGATCGTGAAGAACACCAGAATCACCACCGCGGAGATGATCCGCAGCAGGCCGCTCTTGTCTTCAAAACGGCTGGTGAAGTAGTCCGGCAGGGTCAGCGCGTCACCGTTGTATTCGGTTTGAACACGCAGGCGCCCGGCAACGAACAGCCAGTTCAGGTAGGCACCGATGATCAGGCCGATAGCGATCCAGGCCTCCGACAGACCCGACATATAGATCGCGCCTGGCAGGCCCATCAGCAGCCAGCCGCTCATGTCCGAGGCACCCGCCGAGAGCGCGGTCACCACACTACCCAGGCTACGGCCGCCCAGAATGTAGTCGGAAAGGTTGTTGGTGGAGCGATAGGCCATGAAGCCGATCAGCACCATCGCCAGAATGTAGATCACGAAAGTGATCAGGGTTGGGTTGCTTGCACTCATGATGTTGCGCCCTGGAATTTGTTTTTATGTTAGCCGCAGTTGGCGGATACCACCGGCAAAGCCGTTCATTCCCTGAACGCTCGTCACGGACAGCACTGAAGCCCAACCGCGCATGGAGTGATGCGAAGACTTCCAGATAAAGCCCCGCACGGGTACACCTGACCTCAAGCGAGGTTGCACCGAGGCCGCGAATGCTATGCAACAACGCAAAGAAGGTGCAACCAATTTCTGCAATCCAGTTGCACCTCGTCGGATATTTCCGATGACGACCACTTTTTGCTCCCTAATGGAGCAAAAAGCACGATCTACAGAAGTAAATGCACCCCAAACAGCCAAAACGGCTGAAGATCCCAAGCTGTCGGACGAGCTGCACTTTTTTTGTACGAAAATTGGGTTGCACCAGGTTGCACCCTGCCCCAGCCACAGCTAATCTTTGCGCCGGCTAGTGCCACATCACGTGGCGATAATGAGGATAAGAAATGGCGACGACCACCCTAGGGGTCAAACTCGACGACCCGACCCGCGAACGACTCAAAGCCGCTGCGCAGTCCATTGACCGCACGCCGCATTGGTTGATCAAACAGGCGATTTTCAATTACCTGGAAAGGCTCGAGGGTGGCGCCACCCTGACCGAACTCGACGGACAGGCCCACAACCACGCTGACGAAGCAGGCGAAGTGCAACCTGATCACGCGCACCAGTGCTTCCTTGAGTTCGCCGAAAGCATCCTGCCGCAGTCCGTTCTGCGCTCGGCCATTACATCGGCCTATCGCCGCCCCGAGCAGGAAGTCGTGCCGATGCTGCTGGAGCAGGCTCGCCTGCCAGCAGCCATGGCCGATGCCGCCAACAAACTGGCCGCCGGTATCGCCGAGAAGCTGCGTAACCAGAAGAGCGCCAGCGGTCGCGCCGGTGTTGTTCAGGGCCTGCTGCAGGAATTCTCCCTGTCGTCCCAGGAAGGCGTAGCACTGATGTGCCTGGCCGAAGCGCTGCTGCGCATCCCGGACAAAGGCACCCGTGACGCCCTGATCCGCGACAAGATCAGCACCGGCAACTGGCAGCCGCACCTGGGCAACAGCCCGTCGCTGTTCGTCAACGCGGCAACATGGGGCTTGCTGCTGACCGGCAAACTGGTCTCGACCCACAACGAATCCGGCCTCACCGCTTCGCTCAGCCGCATCATTGGCAAGAGCGGCGAGCCGATGATCCGCAAGGGCGTCGACATGGCCATGCGCCTGATGGGCGAGCAGTTCGTCACCGGCGAAACCATTGCCGAAGCGCTGGCCAACGCCACTCGCTTTGAAGCCAAAGGCTTCCGCTACTCCTACGACATGCTTGGCGAAGCCGCACTGACCGAGCATGACGCACAAAAATACCTGGCTTCTTACGAGCAGGCGATTCACTCGATCGGCAAGGCTTCTCACGGCCGTGGCATCTATGAAGGCCCGGGCATCTCGATCAAGCTCTCGGCCCTGCACCCTCGCTACAGCCGTGCCCAGTACGAGCGCGTGATGAACGAGCTGTACCCGCGCCTGCTGTCGCTGACCCTGCTGGCCAAGCAGTACGATATCGGCCTGAACATCGACGCCGAGGAAGCCGACCGCCTGGAGCTGTCGCTGGACCTGCTCGAGCGCCTGTGCTTCGAACCACAACTGGCGGGCTGGAACGGTATCGGTTTCGTTATCCAGGCTTATCAGAAGCGCTGCCCGCACGTCATCGACTACGTGATCGACCTGGCACGCCGCAGCCGTCACCGCCTGATGATCCGCCTGGTGAAAGGCGCGTACTGGGACAGCGAGATCAAGCGCGCCCAGGTCGAAGGCCTGGAAGGCTACCCGGTCTACACCCGCAAGGTGTACACCGACGTTTCCTATATCGCCTGCGCCCGCAAGCTGCTGTCGGTACCGGAAGCCATCTACCCGCAGTTCGCCACCCACAACGCCCACACCCTGTCGGCCATCTATCAGATCGCCGGGCAGAACTACTACCCGGGCCAGTACGAGTTCCAGTGCCTGCACGGCATGGGTGAACCACTGTACGAACAAGTCGTGGGCAAGGTTGCCGATGGCAAGCTGAACCGTCCATGCCGCGTGTATGCCCCGGTCGGTACCCACGAAACGCTGCTGGCCTACCTGGTTCGCCGCCTGCTGGAAAACGGCGCGAACACCTCGTTCGTCAACCGTATTGCCGACCACTCCATCTCCATTCAGGAGCTGGTGGCCGACCCGGTTGCAACCATCGAGCGCATGGCTACCCAGGAAGGCAGCGCTGGCTTGCCGCACCCACGCATTCCATTGCCACGTGAACTGTATGGCAGCGAGCGGGCGAACTCTGCCGGCATCGACATGGCCAACGAACACCGCCTGGCTTCGCTGTCCTGCGCCCTGCTCAGCAGCGCCCACAACAACTGGTTGGCCGCGCCGATGCTCGGTTGCGCCGCCAGCGCCGGCACTCAGCAGCCTGTACTGAACCCCGCCGATCATCGCGATCTGGTCGGTCACGTTCAGGAAGCCAACATCGAAGACGTCGACAACGCCATTCAGTGTGCATTGAATGCCGCACCGATCTGGCAGGCGACGCCACCGGCAGAACGCGCCGCCATTCTGGAGCGCGCCGCCGACCTGATGGAAGCCGATATCCAGCCGCTGATGGGCCTGCTGGCTCGTGAAGCTGGCAAGACCTTTGCCAACGCCATCGCCGAGGTGCGTGAAGCCGTAGACTTCCTGCGCTACTACGCGGTGCAGGCACGCAACGACTTCAGCAATGACGCCCACCGCCCTCTGGGCCCAGTGGTCTGCATCAGCCCGTGGAACTTCCCGCTGGCAATCTTCAGCGGTCAGGTCGCAGCTGCGCTCGCCGCAGGCAACCCGGTACTGGCCAAGCCTGCCGAACAAACCCCGCTGGTCGCAGCGCAAGCGGTACGCCTGCTGCTCGAAGCCGGCATTCCAGAAGGCGTGCTGCAACTGCTGCCAGGTCGCGGCGAAAGCGTCGGTGCCCGCCTGGTTGGTGACGAGCGCGTCAAAGGTGTCATGTTCACCGGTTCCACCGAAGTCGCGCGCCTGCTGCAACGCAACATCGCCGGTCGTCTCGACAACCAGGGCCGTCCGATTCCGCTGATCGCCGAAACCGGTGGCCAGAACGCCATGATCGTCGACTCCTCGGCACTGACCGAACAAGTGGTCATGGACGTGGTGACGTCGGCCTTCGACAGCGCCGGTCAACGTTGTTCGGCACTGCGCGTGCTGTGCCTGCAGGAAGACTCGGCTGACCGTGTGATCGAAATGCTCAAGGGCGCCATGGCGGAATACCGCATGGGCAACCCGGAGCGCCTGTCCGTGGACATTGGCCCGGTGATCGACGCCGAAGCCAAGGCCGGCATCGAGAAGCACATCCAGGGCATGCGCGAGAAAGGCCGCTCGGTCTATCAAGTGGCTATCGCCGATGCCGAAGAATGCAAGCGCGGCACCTTCGTCATGCCGACACTGATCGAGCTGGAAAGCTTCGATGAGCTGCAACGCGAGATCTTCGGCCCGGTACTGCACGTCGTGCGCTACAAGCGCAAGGAGATGGACCAGTTGATCGACCAGATCAACGGCTCCGGTTACGGCCTGACCCTGGGCGTGCACACCCGTATCGACGAGACCATTGCCAAGGTCGTCGGCAGCGTCAACGCCGGCAACGTCTACGTCAACCGCAACATCGTCGGCGCCGTGGTCGGTGTACAACCGTTCGGTGGTGAAGGCTTGTCGGGCACCGGCCCGAAAGCGGGTGGCCCGCTGTACCTGTACCGCCTGCTGTCGACCCGTCCGGCCAACGCTATCGAACAATCGTTCAAGCGTACCGACGGCGAAAACACGCCAGACACCCAGATGCACGACAGCCTGACCAAGCCACTGCAGGCCCTGAAGGCCTGGGCTGGCAGCAACCAGATGGTCGAGCTGGGCGCACTCTGCGAGCAGTTTGCCGAGCAGTCGCAAAGCGGGATCACACGCGTCCTCACCGGCCCGACCGGCGAGCGCAACAGCTACACCATCCTGCCACGCGAGCATGTACTGTGCCTGGCCGAAGGCGAAGCTGACCTGCTGACACAACTGGCGGCAGTACTGGCGGTCGGTAGTTCGGCGGTATGGCCAGACAATGCACTGGGCAAAACCCTGCGCACTCGCCTGCCGAAAGACGTACAAGCCTGCATCAAGCTGGTGGCCGAGTGGAACAAGGACGACGTCGTGTTCGACGCCGTTCTGCACCACGGCGACTCCGACCAACTGCGCAGCGTTTGCGAGCAGGTGGCAAAGCGTGCTGGTGCCATCGTCGGCGTCCAGGGCCTGTCCTCGGGCGAAACCACGATTGCACTGGAGCGCCTGGTGATCGAACGTGCTCTGAGTGTCAACACCGCGGCAGCGGGTGGTAACGCGAGCCTGATGACCATCGGCTAAGCGATTCGCACCCAAACAAGCAGAAGGGGCGCGTTCGCGCGCCTCAGACGGCTGACAAACCCCCGCTCTTTAGCGGGGGTTTGTTTTTTTAAGCCAAAGAAAGTAACCGCCACAAAGTGCTGGCGCTAACCCCTGTAGAAGTTGGCTTTATCAGCAAGCTACAGCGCGCCCACCAAACGTGCGAAGACTCCAGAATTTCATTAGTTCAGACGCAATAGCCAACACCACCATTAACACCGTGCTACGGTCCGGAAAAAATTGAGCACCCAGCACTAAAACCGACACTGAGGGCGCAATGAAAAAAATCCTCAAGGGCATCTGCCAGTAGCCAACCCACCTCGCGGCATCTCGCTGGGCCAAGAATAAAAAACAGCTAACAAATAACGACACCTGCAGCACCCAATTCAGCACGAGCTTCAGCGCTTGGGCAGGACCGAGGTCCCCCCAATAAGCCAATGTCATTTCCCATGCAGCCAGGTACGGCACTTTGTCGTGCCGTAGATTTGTCGTCACGTACAACGCGATGTAGAGAACATCAAACCATCCCCATACAAACCACACCGTCGACTTGCAGCCACTGTTTTTTGCGCTCATTCAGTACAAACCTTTCTTCTGCCCACATTGGCGCTTCGGCCGAACGTGACACGCTGACGTAAGTTGAAGTTCGCGTATTTCGATTTGCACGGCTGCGACCTAGAGACGTGTTGGTTTGCCATCAAGCCAGATCGAACAATCCCTTTGATGTAGTCCGCATCCCAGCGGCAAGTAGGACGCATCCCAAACCCCAAAAAAGGCACTCAATGCACAGCGCGCTTTTTCCTCACCCGGAAAGTAACGGGCTGCCATAATGAGCGCGCATCACGAGTGGTTCTGAGGGGGAGCCACCGCGCGCACGGAGGTTCACCCATGTTCGATGTCACCGCATTGCTGCGCCAGCGCTTCGCAGCCTTGCGCAGCACCGCCGAATTCTTCTCGCTGCGCTATGTGCAGGAGTCCCGACAACACCTGTCGGTACGCAAGAACGTCGCCGAGCCACCCAGCCTGGGTTGCGATGAAGGGGCGATGCTGACAGTACGCCTCAACGGCGTGGAAGCCTATGCAGCAACCGCCGACCTGTCCCAGGCGGGCCTGCAACGCGCGCTGGAGCAGGCCGAAACACTGGCCCGAAGCATCAACGGCCACGCCCTGCTCAACCTGAGCCTGCAGCCGGTGACCAGCGCTCAGGCCGACTACTGCTCCCCCAACCTTGCGCAGCCGTTTCCCAGCCTTAGCGACTGCTATGCGCTACTGGCCAGCGAATCAGCCAGCGTACCGGCGGACTCGCGCCTGGTGAATTGGCAGGCCAGCCTGGGCATCACCACGGTCGAACAGATTTACCTGAACAACGCTGGCGCGCAGCTGCGCCAGGCCCAGCGCTTCGTTTATCCAGGGTTCGGGGTCACCGCCTTTGACGGCCAGGACAGCCAAAGCCGCAGCCTGGGCCGGGAAAATTTCGGCCAGCAGGGCGGGTTCGATGTGATCGAGCGTTGCGGGCTGATAGGTGCCGGCGCCTTGGTCGCCGACCAGGCACTGCAACTGCTGCTGGCACCCAATACGCCCAGCGGCGTGCGCGACCTGCTGTTGATGCCCGACCAGATGATGCTGCAGATCCACGAGTCCATCGGCCATCCACTTGAAATGGACCGCATCCTCGGTGACGAGCGCAACTACGCAGGCACCAGCTTCGTCAACGCCAGCGACTTCGGCCATTTACAGTACGGCTCCACGTTGCTGAATGTCACCTTCGATCCCGATATCCCGGAACAACTGGCCAGCTATGCCCATGACGATGATGGTACGCCGGCACACAAGACCTTCCTGATCCGTGACGGCCTGCTGCTACGCCCCCTGGGCAGTGCGTTGTCGCAGTTCCGCTCCGGCCTCGATGGCGTTGCCAACAGCCGCGCCTGTGGCTGGAACCGTGCACCGATCGACCGCATGGCCAACCTCAATATCGAGCCGGGCGAACAGAGCCTGGCGCAACTGATCAGCGGCATCGAACACGGCATTCTGATGAAAACCAACCGTTCGTGGTCCATCGACGATGCGCGCAACAAGTTCCAGTTCGGCTGCGAGTGGGGCCAGTTGATCGAAAACGGCGAGCTCAAGGGCGTGGTCAAGAATCCAAATTATCGGGGCGTTTCAGCACAGTTCTGGCGCAACCTCAGCGCCGTGGGCGATGCCAGCACCTTCCAGGTACTCGGCACACCTAACTGCGGCAAGGGCGAACCCAACCAGGTGATTCGGGTCGGGCATGCCTCACCGGCCTGCGTGTTCAGCCAGATCGACGTATTCGGAGGAGATGCCTGATGGCCTACCTGGAACATTTCCAACGCCTGGTGAACAGCCTGCGCGATGCCGTACGCGCCCCCGAACACTTCACCCTGAGCTACAGCGCCGAGCAGTCGCAGTTCATTCGTTTCAACCATGCCCAGGTCCGCCAGGCCGGCAACGTCGCGCAGGCCAGCACCAGCCTCAAACTGATCGACAGCGGACGTCAGGCCGACTTTCAACTCACCCTCAGCGGGGACAGCGACGTTGACCTACAACGCCTGCAGCAGGCCCTGGCACAACTGCGACAGACCTTGCCGCTGATCCCGGTCGACCCCTACCTGAAACTGAACGAGGCCGTCTGGCATAGCCACAACGTGCAGAACACGCCTCTGCCAGACACCGCCGAGGTACTCGCCCAGATCGCCGCAGGTGCCACGGGGCTGGACCTGGTCGGGATCTACGCCGCAGGCCCGATCTGCCGAGGCTTCGCCAGCTCGTCTGGCGCCTTTGGCTGGCATCAGGCCAACAGCTTCAACTTCGACTGGAGCCTGTTCCATGCCAACGGGCAGGCCGTCAAAGCCAACTATGCCGGCCAATGCTGGGACGCCGCGACATTGGCCTTGCGCCTGCATCAGGCCCGCGAGCAACTGGACTACCTGGACCGCCCACTCAAGGTCCTCGCAC
Source organism: Pseudomonas sp. TE3910 (assembly GCF_056279025.1). NCBI lineage: Bacteria > Pseudomonadati > Pseudomonadota > Gammaproteobacteria > Pseudomonadales > Pseudomonadaceae > Pseudomonas > Pseudomonas sp. TE3910. Next base: position 3,854,984 of record NZ_JBWBQN010000001.1, on the reverse strand, counting down.
CCGGCCAGTACCGTGCCTACCTGGCGCCCGCAGCGCTGGACGAAATCATCGGCATGCTCTGCTGGGGTGGTTTTTCCGCCCAGGCCATCGCCAACAAGGACAGCCCGCTACAACGTCTTTACGCCAGCGATGCACAGTTGAGCCCGCTGATCGGCATCGCCGAACAGGTCAGCGGCTCGCTCAGCCCAGCGTTCTCCGAGGAAGGCTACCCGCGCAGCGACCTCTCGCTGATCGCACAGGGCAAGGCCCACCAACGACTGGTCGGTGCCCGCAGTGCAGCCGAGTTCGAGTTGCTGGCCAATGGCGCCGACAGCGATGAGTCACCCTGCGCACTGAGCATGGCCCCCGGCGAACTGGCGGCGGATGCAATCCTCGCCCAACTGGGCACGGGCCTGTACATCAGCAACCTCTGGTACCTGAACTACTCAGACCTGCCAGCAGCGCGCATGACCGGCCTGACCCGCTTCGCGACCTTCTGGGTTGAGGACGGGAAAATCCAGGCACCGGTCAGCACCATGCGCTTTGACGACAGCGTCTACAGCCTGCTCGGTACGCAGTTGGAAGCACTGACCTGCGACCGCGAGCTGATCCTGTCGACCAGCACCTATGACCAACGCCAGACCCGCTCTACGCACCTGCCGGGCGCGCTGGTCAAATGCCTGACGCTGACCCTGTGATAGCTACTTATCGCCGGCAATACCGGCGATAAGGCCCCACCTCGGAGAGAGGCCCTATGCCTGATCGCGCGCCCCTAGACAGCACCACCGCCCGCTGGATTCCCTGGGTGGTGGCCATCGCTTTCTTCATGCAGTCACTCGACGGCACCATCCTCAACACTGCCCTGCCCGCCATGGCCCGCGACTTGGCCGAAGACCCCCTGCGCATGCAGTCTGTCATCATCGCCTACATGCTCACTGTGGCCTTGCTGATTCCCGCGTCGGGCTGGATCGCCGACCGCTTTGGCACCAAACGGATCTTTTTCGGCGCGATTTTGCTGTTCAGTATCGGCTCGCTGCTCTGCGCCTTGGCCGACAGCCTCGGGATGCTGGTCGCCGCACGGGTGATCCAGGGCCTGGGCGGCGCGCTGATGCTGCCCGTCGGGCGCCTGGTGGTGTTGCGCGCCTACCCACGCTCCGAGCTGGTGCGGATCATGAGCTTCATCACCATTCCCGGCCTGCTCGGCCCACTGCTGGGGCCGACCCTGGGCGGCTGGCTCGTGGAAATACTCAGCTGGCACTGGATCTTCCTGCTCAACCTGCCCGTCGGGGCGGTGGGTTGCTATGCCGTGTGGAAATTCATCCCCGACTTGCGCGGTACCGAGCGCACACGCTTCGACGGCATGGGTTTCCTGCTGTTCGGCGCGGCAATGGTGCTGATCACCATTGCCATGGAGGGCTTGGGCGAGCTGCACCTGCCGCACTTGCGGGTGATGTTGCTGCTGTTCGCCGGCATGGCCTGCCTGGCAGCCTATTGGCTGCGCGCCGGCAGTACGGAGGACCCGCTGTTCTCGCCCCGGTTGTTTCGCACCCGGACCTTTTCGGTGGGTATTCTTGGCAACCTGTTCGCCCGCCTGGGCAGTGGCGCCCTGCCTTTTCTGGTGCCACTGCTGCTGCAGGTCGCGCTGGGCTACTCGCCCTCAGAAGCCGGCATGAGCATGATTCCGCTGGCGGCCGCGGCGATGCTGGCCAAGTCGGTGGCCCAACCCCTGATCGAGCGCCTCGGCTACCGTACGATCCTCACCGGCAACACCCTGCTGCTGGGCGTGCTGCTAGCCAGCATGGGACTGGTCGATGAACAGACGCCCTACGCCGTGCTGCTGGTCCAATTGGCACTGCTTGGGGCCGTCAACTCGCTGCAATTCACTGCCATGAATACCGTGACCCTGATCGACCTTGACGATGCCAGCGCCAGCAGCGGCAACAGCCTGCTTTCCGTGGTGGCACAACTGTCGCTGAGCCTGGGTGTCGCCTGTGCCGGTGCGCTGCTGGGCGGGTTCACTGCAGCGGGCAGTGCCGAAGGGGTAGAAAGCACACTGGGTGCGTTCCAACTGACGTTCCTGACCATCGGCCTGATGGCCATGTTGGCCGCAGCGATCTTCATGCAGCTGTCAAAGACGGACGGAAGGCGTGCCCGTCGTCTGGAACCTGAAATCGAGCCTTAGGGCGAATGGCCACGAGGCTGGTACACTGCGCGACATTTTGTTTTGCAGGCCCGCCTCGTGACCACCATTGCCACCGCCTTCGATACCCTGCCGCTGTCCAGCGCCATGCTGGCCAACCTGAACGCCCTCGGCTACGCCCAGATGACCCCGATTCAGGCCCAGAGCCTGCCGGTGATTCTCAAGGGCATGGACCTGATCGCCCAGGCCAAGACCGGCAGCGGCAAGACCGCCGCTTTCGGCATCGGCCTGCTCAACCCGATCAACCCACGCTACTTCGGCTGCCAGGCCCTGGTGCTGTGCCCAACCCGTGAGCTGGCCGACCAGGTCGCCAAGGAACTGCGGCGGCTGGCCCGTGCCGAAGACAACATCAAGATCCTGACCCTCTGCGGCGGGGTTTCGCTCGGCCCGCAGATCGCCTCGCTGGAACACGGCGCGCACATCATCGTCGGTACCCCGGGGCGGATTCAGCAGCACCTGAGCAAAGGCACCCTGGTGCTCGACGGGCTCAACACCCTGGTACTCGATGAAGCAGACCGGATGCTCGACATGGGGTTCTACGACGCCATCGCCGACATCATCGGGCAAACGCCGAAACGCCGTCAGACCTTGCTGTTCTCGGCAACCTACCCGGCCGGCATCAAGCAACTGTCGGCAGCCTTCATGCGTGACCCGCAGCAGGTCAAGGTTGAAGCCCTGCACGCCGACAACCAGATCGAACAACGCTTCTACGAAATTGATCCGGAACAGCGCCTGGAAGCCGTAACCCGCGTACTCGGGCATTTCCGCCCACAGTCCTGCGTGGCGTTCTGCTTTACCAAACAGCAGTGCCAGGAAGTGGTGGAGCACCTGCAGGCCAAAGGCATCGTCGCCGCGGCCCTGCACGGCGACCTGGAACAGCGCGACCGCGATCAGGTCCTGACCCTGTTCGCCAACCGCAGCAGCTCGGTCCTGGTCGCCACCGATGTCGCCGCCCGCGGCCTGGACATCGACGCCCTGGACATGGTCATCAACGTCGAACTGGCCCGTGATGCCGAGATTCATGTACACCGCGTCGGCCGTACCGGACGCGCAGGCGAGAAAGGCCTGGCCGTAAGCCTGGTGGCGCCTGCCGAAGGTCATCGCGCCCAAGCGATCGAAGCCCTGCAAAAGGCGCCGCTGCGCTGGGAACAGCTCGACAGCCTCAAGCCCCAGAGCGGCGCCCCACTGCTGCCGGTCATGAGCACCCTGTGCATCGCTGCCGGCCGCAAGGACAAACTGCGTCCGGGCGACATTCTGGGTGCCCTGACCGGCGATGCCGGTTTGCCAGGCACTCAGGTCGGCAAGATCGCGATCTTCGACTTCCAGGCCTTTGTCGCAGTGGAACGCGCGGTCGCCAAACAGGCCTTGCAGCGCCTGAACAGCGGCAAGATCAAAGGGCGCTCGTTGCGCGTGCGGATCATCTGATCCCATTACCCGCCAAGCCGGCTCCCGCCCCTGCGGGAGCCGGCTTGGCTGGCGACAGGACGACACGGTTTCAGCTTTCTACCCCGAGGATTTTGCAGTGCGTTCCACCGAAGTCATCATCATCGGCGCAGGCGCCGCCGGCCTGATGTGCGCCCTGACCGCCGCCAAGCGTGGCCGCCAGGTTGTATTGCTCGACCACGCCAACAAACCGGGCAAGAAAATCCTGATGTCGGGTGGTGGGCGCTGCAATTTCACCAACATGTACACCGAGCCGAGCAATTTTCTCTCGCAGAACCCGCATTTCTGCAAATCCGCGCTGGCACGTTACACCCAGTGGGATTTTATCGAGATGGTCAGCAAGCATGGCGTGCCGTACCACGAGAAGAAACTCGGTCAGCTGTTCTGCGACCATAAATCCAGCGACATCCTCGACATGCTCCTGGCCGAGTGCGACGCCGCAGGCGCCGAACTGAACATGAACACCCGCATCGATCAGATCGAAAAACTCGAAAGCGGCTATTTGCTGGAAACCAGTGCAGGCAAGCTGCAATGCCAGTCGCTGGTGATCGCCACCGGCGGCTTGTCGATCCCGACGCTGGGGGCGACCGGCTTTGGTTATCAGGTGGCGCGTCAGTTCGGTCACAGCGTACTGCCGACCCGCGCAGGCCTGGTGCCCTTCACCATCACCGACCAGCTCAAGGCGCTCTGCACCGAGCTGTCCGGCACCTCGGTCGACTGTATCGCCAGCTGCAACGGCGTCAGCTTCCGCGAAAACCTGCTGTTCACCCACCGCGGCCTCAGCGGCCCGGCGATCCTGCAGATTTCCTCGTTCTGGGAAGCCGGTGATACGCTGGAAATCAACCTGCTGCCGGATCACGACGCGTTGACCTGGCTGCAACAGCAGCAAGCCGAACGCCCCAACAGCGAGCTGAAAACCCTGCTCGGTGAACTCTTCACCAAGAAAATGGCCAACCTGCTGGCCGAGCAGTGGTTCGTGTCCAAGCCAATGAAACAGTACACCCCGGCTGAACTGGCTCAGGTCGCGGAGAAACTCGGCGCCTGGCAACTGGTTCCCGCCGGTACTGAAGGCTACCGCACTGCCGAAGTGACCCTGGGCGGCGTCGACACCCGCGAGGTATCCTCCAAAACCATGGAGTCACTCAAGAGCCCTGGCCTGTATTTCATTGGCGAAGTGCTGGATGTCAGCGGCCACCTCGGTGGCTTCAACTTCCAGTGGGCGTGGGCTTCGGCCTACGCCGCCGCACAATTCGTCTAACCTTCGCGGTAGAATCGGCGCATCACGGAACAAATTTTGCTGGGACATTACCGCGACGGCAGCTTGCCGTCGCGACCCGCTCAATTTCGATCACTGCCCTGCAGGCCTGACTCCCGCCATGTCATCCACATCGTTGCGCCATTCACTGCGTCGCCTCTGGGCTCTGGATAAATTCAGCTACAGCATCCGGGTATCGATCGCCCTGACCGGAAGCATGGCGCTGTGTTGGTACCGGGACGAAATGGGCCTGCTGATCCCGCTGTTCCTCGGTATCATTGCCAGCGCCCTGGCAGAAACCGATGACAGCTGGCAAGGCCGACTCAACGCCCTGGCCGTTACCCTGGTCTGCTTTACCGTCGCCGCGCTGTCGGTAGAGATGCTGTTCCCTTACCCCATTGTGTTTGTCTGCGCCATGGCATTGGCGGCCTTCGGCCTGACCATGCTCGGCGCACTGGGCGAACGCTACGGCGCGATCGCCTCGGCGACGCTGATTCTCTCGGTGTACACCATGATCGGTGTCGACCAGCGCGGCGGCGAAGTCACCGACTTCTGGCACGAACCCTTGCTGCTGGTGGCCGGCGCTGCCTGGTACGGCCTGCTCTCGGTTCTCTGGCAGGCCCTGTTCTCCAACCAGCCCGTGCAGCAAAGCCTGGCCCGGCTGTTTCGCGAGCTGAGCCGCTACCTCAAGCTCAAGTCCACGTTGTTCGAGCCGATTCGTCAGCTGGATGTCGAAGCACGACGTCTTGAACTGGCACAACAGAACGGTCGGGTGGTGGCCGCGCTCAATGCCGCCAAGGAAATCATTCTGCACCGGGTCGGCAATGGTCGCCCTGGCTCTAAAGTCAGTCGCTACCTGAAACTGTACTTCCTCGCCCAGGACATCCACGAGCGCGCCAGCTCGTCGCACTACCCGTACAACGCATTGGCCGAGGCGTTCTTCCACAGCGATGTCCTGTTTCGCTGCCAACGCCTGTTGCGCCAACAGGGCGTGGCCTGCCAACAGCTTTCAGAATCGATCCAGCTGCGTCAGCCATTCACCTACGACACAGGCTTTGCCCAGGCCCAGGAAGACCTGCACGCCTCACTCGAGCACCTGCGCAGTCAAAACAACCCAGCCTGGCGCGGCCTGCTCCGTTCGCTTCGCGCCCTGGCGGCCAACCTGGCCACACTGGACCGCCTACTCAGCGACGCGAGCAACCCCGACAAACTGGCTGACAATAGTGACTCCAGCCTGCTCGACCGCTCGCCCCACAGCCTGGCGGATGTCTGGAATCGGCTACGCCAACAGCTGACGCCGACGTCATTGCTGTTTCGTCACGCGTTGCGCCTGCCGCTGGCACTGTCGATCGGTTATGGCATGGTGCACCTGATCCACCCCACACAAGGTTACTGGATCATCCTCACCACGTTGTTCGTCTGCCAGCCCAACTATGGCGCCACGCGACGCAAGCTGGTGCAGCGGATCATTGGAACGGGAATTGGCCTTACCGTTGGCTGGGCATTGTTCGACCTGTTCCCCAACCCACTGATCCAGTCGATGTTCGCGGTTGTCGCCGGCGTGGTGTTTTTCGTCTATCGAACCACCCGCTACACCCTGGCCACGGCAGCGATTACCCTGATGGTGCTGTTCTGTTTCAACCAGATCGGTGACGGCTACGGGCTGTTCTTGCCACGCCTGTTCGATACGTTGATTGGCAGCCTGATCGCCATCCTCGCAGTCTTCCTGTTCCTGCCAGACTGGCAGGGGCGGCGGTTGAACAAGGTGCTGGCCAATACCCTGAGTTGCAACAGCATTTACCTGCGCCAGATCCTCCAACAGTATGCCAACGGCAAGCGCGACGACCTGGCCTACCGCCTGGCGCGCCGCAACGCCCACAACGCCGATGCGGCGCTGTCGACCACCTTGGCCAACATGCTGATGGAGCCTGGGCATTTCCGAAAGGAGGCGGATGTCGGCTTTCGATTCCTGGTGTTGTCGCACACCCTGCTCAGCTACCTTTCAGGCCTCGGCGCCCATCGCGATAGCGTCCTGGCGGCCGAGGCACGTACCGAGCTGGTCGAAGGGGCCGGGGCACGCCTGGCAGACAGCCTCGATGAAATCGCCGTCGGCCTGTCGACCAAACTACCCGTCGCGATTCACAGCGATGACGAGGAAGCCCTCGCCAGCAGACTGGAACAGGTACCCGAGGAAATCGACGAAACCCAACGTCTGGTCCAAACCCAGCTGGCCTTGATCTGCCGCCAACTGGGCCCGCTGCGCACCTTGGCGGCGCATCTGATCAAAGAGTCTGCGGCCTGATCACAAACCGTACTGTTTGAGCAGGCGGGCATAGCTGCCATCGGCCTGCATCGCCACGATAGCCTGATCGAACGCGGCAACGATTTGCTGATGACGAGGGTTTTTCAGGCTGACCAGAATGTGCAGGCTGTTTTCACTGAGCGGCTTGCCGAAAAACTCAACGCTGTCGCGAACAGGCGCAGGTTCCTGCTTGAGAAAATGGCGAGCGACGTACTCGTCCTCAAGGGTCAAGCTTACCCGGCTTGCTGCCAGCATTCGCACCGCCACCGAAAAGCTGCGCACAGGGACCTTCTGCAAGCGGCTATCGGCATCGAAGCTGAGGGAGTATGCATAGTCACGAACGACTGCGATCGGATAGGGATACAAATCCGCCAGGGTCTGGAAGGTAATCGCTTCATCCTTGCGCTTGAGCAAGCGTATGCGGTTGGTCAGGTACCCGGCCGAAAATTCCCCGATCCGAGTACGAGAGTCGTTGTACCAGGCATTGACCAGGATGTCGTAACGGCCCTCGCCCACGCCCATCAATGCCCGCGCCCAAGGGGCCTGCTCAAATTCGCTTTCATAGCCGGCACGCTTGAGCGCTGTGGTAACAAGCGCCGTAGCCAGCCCGCCCCCTTCCAGGCTGGCATCGGTGAACGGAGGCCAGGCATCCGCCACAAGCCTGAGCTTGTCCGCTGCGATCAGGGGGGATGTTGCGCAAAGCATTCCAAGCAAAACCAAGACTCGAAGCAATACAGACATGCTCAAATCCTTTAGCGAGCACCCTGCCCGCGCCAATGTCCAACTGCCTGAAAATGCACCTAGTGCCAGAACTCTAGAAGGCGAATTCAGATTACACAAAGATGAAGGGCTCGGGCAGCAGAAATAATAGCTATTTGCCTGCACCGTTGATCGGGCGCACAACAGACACAATCCGCCGCAACTTCAGTCTCGTCGTGGGCACAGTGCTCTGCCATGATGAGTCATTGACATCAGGACGAGGCCTATCATGCCCATCGAATGGCTCTGCAAACACCACTCGGACCTTGGCAAGGAACAGCTCTACGCCATCCTCAAACTGCGCTCGGAAGTATTCGTCGTTGAACAGAAATGCCCCTATCTGGACATCGACGGGGAAGACCTGGCCAGTGACACCTGCCACTTGATGGCATGGCAGGACGACACGCTGGTGGCTTATCTGCGCCTGCTCGACCCCACGTCGCAGGGCGGTGACGTGGTGATCGGTCGGGTGCTGATCGCACCGCACGCACGCGCAAAAGGCCTGGGGCATGAACTGATGGAGCAAGGTTTGAAGCATGCCGAGCAGCTCTGGCCCGACGTGCCGGTGTACCTGTCAGCACAAGCACATCTGCAGGACTACTACGCCCGTCATGGCTTCAAGGTCGCAGGTGAGGCCTACCTGGAGGACGGTATTGCGCATGTCGGCATGCGCCGCTAGCCACTGACCTCCACGGCGCATGGCGCAGTCGCCTGCGCAGCGGTATCAGGGATAACCCAGCACCTCGCGGATCTGCCCCAGGTGCTGGAGGACCCACTGAGGATCAATCGCTCCCCAGTCACGAATACGGTAATGCCCGGCATGATTGCGCGCCCCAGCCTGCTGTTCGAACTCGCAGAGGATGTCCAGGTCACTCAACGCAGCAATCGTGTCCTGAGCGGTACGCCGTGGCATGCCAGTGGCCTCCATCAGGGCGGGAACGCTGCTGGCGGTCTGGCTGTCGATCAACCAGGCAACGTAAAGGCGGCGGTAGAAGCTGGTCTTGGTCTTGCTCACATCCATCGGCAAATCCTTGTCAGTCAGGCCTGGGCAGGCAACTCCCGCCAGGTCAGGTAAACACGCAGGTCAAACTCCAGTTGATGGTAGCCCGGCTGCATGTACTCACAGAGCTGATAGAAGGCCTTGTTGTGCTCGGCCTCCTTGAAGTGCGCCAGCTCATGCACCACGATCATGCGCAGAAACTGCGGGGCCGCCTCCTTGAACAACGAGGCAATACGTATCTCTTTCTTCGCCTTGAGTTTGCCACCCTGCACCCGCGACACCGCCGTGTGCAAACCCAGTGCCCGGTGGGTCAGGTCGAGCCGGTTGTCGAACAGGACCTTGTCCAGGTTCGGCGCATTGCGCAGGTACTCCTGCCTGATGGCCTGGGCATAGGCGTACAACGCCTTGTCGCTCTGCACCTGATGCCGCTCGCTATAGCGCTGCACCAGATAATCACCCAGGCGGTTGCTGGCGATCATCTGGCGCACCTGATCTTGCAGGTTGGCGGGGTAGGCTTGCAGGTACTTGAGGACGGTCATGGCTACAGCTGAATAGATAAAGACGCAGTGTAACCAACTACCGGTGCTGCCAGTCAAAAAACGCCGGAAAAGCCCCCGCATACTCGGTCGTCAATGGGTGCGCCACCAAAAAGCCCTGGACGTACTCACACCCATTGGCCTGAAGCCAGTCGGCCTGAGCACGTGACTCGACCCCCTCGGCAATCACGCTGATGCCGTACTGCCGGCACAACTCAATGACGGCGCGAACCAGTACTGCATCCATCGTCGACTCGGGCAGCCTGGCGACCAGATGACGGTCGAGTTTAAGGGTGTCTATCGGCAAATCGCGCAGCATGCGCAATGAACAGTCGCCAGCGCCAAAGTCGTCCAGCGCCACCCGCACCCCCAATTGACGCAGGCGCTGCAATTGCTTGAGCGCGATATCGTTACTGAAATTCAACGAGGTTTCAGCAACCTCGACCTCCAACTGCGCCGGTATCAGGCCATGGCCCTGAATGACCCGCCCGAGCTCTTCGGCCAGGTTCGGCATCGAGAACTGGGCCCGACTCAGGCTGATACTCAACACAACCTCAGCCCCCAGCACATTCCCCCAGGCCTTGCGCTGCGCGGCACCCTGCTGATAGATCCAACTGGCCAGCCGGGTAATCAGCCGCGCCTCCTCCAGCAACGGAATGAACAACCCTGGCGGCACATCGCCAACACTTGGGTGCTGCCAGCGCAACAGCGCCTCGAAGCCTCGCAAGCGGCCATCGGCAAATGCAACCTGCGGCTGATAGACCAGGTTGAAATCGTGGTTCTCGATAGCATCACGCACGCTGTCTTCGAGCATCAAGCGCGAACGTGCACGCCCATTGAGCTCCTGATCGTAATAGCGGTACTGCTGACGACCTGCCTGTTTCGCCGCGTACATGGCCGCATCGGCGGCACGCAGCAGCCCGGCAAGGCCTGTGTCGCAATCAGGACACGTGGCAATGCCAATGCTGACGCCCAAGGTGACTTCCATGCCATCAATCAGTTGGCAGATCGACATCCGTTCGATCAGCCTTTCCGCGAAACGAGCCGCCTGCTCCGGGTAGTCCAGCGCATCAAGCAGGGCGGTAAACTCATCACCGCCCATGCGCCCGAGGATCGCATGCGCCCCCAGGCAATCCTTCAATTGCTCGGCCACCCAATGCAACACCCGGTCGCCGGCTTCATGACCCAGCGTATCGTTGACGCGCTTGAAGCCATCCAGGTCCAGGTACATCAGGGCCTGCGCCTTTTGGGAATGCTCACTGCGCATCAACACGCTTTCCGCCGCCTGACAGAACCCCCGGCGATTGAGCAAGCCGGTCAACGGATCGGTGACCGCTTGATGTTCAAGCTGCTGATGCAGGCTGCGCACCACTGACATGTCCAGCACCGTCACAACCATCGCCTGCTGCTCGCCAGGCAGTGGCGCGCAGGACAATGCCACCGGCAGCAACTGGCCGGTTCCGGTACGCAGCACAGCATCATGCAGGCGGTAGATTTCACGGCTCTGGTAAGCCTGGTAGAACGCTGAGTCGCGCCACAGGGTAGCCTCTGGCGTCTGCAGGAAGGTCAGCAGACCCACACCTTGCAAACGCTCGACGGGCGTTTCAAGCAAGCGTGAAATCGCCGGATTCGCAAACTCGATAAGGCCATTCTCGGCCACGACCAGAATGCCTTCAGCGGCATTTTCAAGCACCGACGCATTGAAAGCGCGCGCCGTCTCCAGATCGCGACTCAGGCGCTGCAGCTCACGGCGATTGCGCTGCTGTTCAAGCAGTGCCTGCACCTTGGGCTTGAGTATTTGCGGGTCAAAAGGCTTGAACAGGTAATCAACAGCCCCGCTGGCATAGCCTTTGAGCACAGCCGCCTGGGACTGCTCATTGGCTGTCAGGAAAATAATCGGGGTCATGCGTGTACGCTGGCTGCCACGCATCAGGCGGGCCACTTCGAATCCATCCATCTCCGGCATTTGCACATCAAGCAGTACGAGGTCCACTTCATGCTCGAGCAGCGCGCTCAGCGCTTCTCTCCCGGAGCTTGCCGTCAGTACCTGCCAGTCTCGCCGGGCCAACAGCGCCCGCATGCTGATCAGGTTTTCAGGGTAATCATCAACGACCAGCAACACCGAGTTGCCGTTTTGATGCTGAGTATGCGCGCAATCCATGCTGCTTCTCTTTATGAGACCGATCTCTACTTCGGCTGAAATCTGAACCTAACTCTAGTCGTGGCAGCCATAAATCTGAAGCCAGCATCCCGTGATCACGTAATGAAACGGACACTCACCGACTAACGGTCTGTCCGAACGAGCCAACACGCTCCTGTGCTTGGCTCGCAAAAACAAAAAACCCGCATCGCTGCGGGCTTTCCGGGTTACCAGGTTTAGTTGACCTTGGCAGCCAGCTCACCTTTGGCATAACGCTGGAACATGCCTTCCAGGGAGATCGGCTTGATCTTCGAGGCATTACCGGCAGTACCGAAGGCTTCGTAGCGGGCGATGCAGACGTCACGCATGGCCTTGACGGTTTCGGCGAAGAACTTGCGTGGGTCGAACTCGCTTGGGTTCATCGCCATGTGACGGCGCATTGCACCGGTAGAGGCCAGACGCAAGTCAGTATCGATGTTGACCTTGCGCACACCGTACTTGATGCCTTCGACGATTTCTTCAACCGGCACGCCGTAGGTCTCTTTGATCTCACCACCGTACTGGTTGATGATCGCCAGCCACTCTTGCGGAACCGAAGAAGAACCGTGCATCACCAGGTGGGTGTTAGGAATGCGCTTGTGGATTTCCTTGATACGCTCGATTGCCAGGATGTCACCGGTTGGTGGCTTGGTGAACTTGTAGGCGCCGTGGCTGGTGCCGATGGCAATGGCCAGGGCATCGACCTGAGTCTTCTTGACGAAGTCTGCCGCTTCTTCAGGGTCGGTCAGCATCTGGCTGTGATCCAGCACGCCTTCTGCACCAATGCCGTCTTCTTCGCCGGCCATACCGGTTTCCAGCGAGCCCAGGCAGCCCAGCTCACCTTCTACGGAAACGCCACAGGCGTGAGCCAAGGCCACGGTCTGCTGAGTAACGCGAACGTTGTACTCGTAGTCGGTTGGCGTCTTGCCGTCTTCACCCAGCGAGCCGTCCATCATGACCGAGCTGAAACCCAGCTGAATCGAACGCTGGCAGACATCCGGGCTGGTGCCGTGGTCCTGGTGCATGCACACCGGGATATGCGGGAATTCTTCGATTGCGGCCAGGATCAGGTGACGCAGGAATGGGGCGCCAGCGTATTTACGGGCACCGGCCGAGGCCTGGACGATCACCGGAGAGTCGGTCTTGTCGGCCGCTTCCATGATGGCGCGCATTTGCTCAAGGTTGTTGACGTTGAAAGCTGGAACGCCGTAGCCAAATTCAGCGGCGTGGTCCAGCATCTGGCGCATGCTAATGAGTGCCATGTTATGTGTCTCTCCCGACGAGGGTCGTTAATCGTGCAAGCCTGCCGTAGCGGCGGCTGCTATTCAAGTAGTGTGGACCAGCGCACGCTGGCCCGGCCAGTCACGGTGCCTTGCAGCCCCGTCCTATCAAATCGTTAGTTGCTACCCAGTACACCAGGCCTTCGTTACCTTGGGTGTGGAAGGCCAATACACCATCGCTGTACAGCGCTCCGGAAGCCCCCGGCTCAGGCTTGAGCCGATAGACCCGGTCGCCGCCGCCCAGTCGAACATCCATGGACTGCTGGTGGCTATCGGCAAAGCGCCAGAACACTTCTGCCTGACTGTCGCACACCCAGCGTGTCCAGTTACCCGCAACCGGCTGAGGATTGCTCACGCAGCCTGCCAGTGTCGCCAAGCCTATCAGGGCCAGAACGCGTTTCATCACATGTCCTCTAAGACCACAACACGGTCAGCGGGTTGCATTGAATCACTGAATCACTCAAGGGCAACCATGCGCCTGACGCTGATGTTCGTCGTCATACTTTTCCAGGCCATCCGGGCCAAGCCTTTTACTGATGACCGGCGCGGTTTCGGCCTGCCATTCAGACTGGTAGCAGCCGCCCTTCGACACACCCGCCTGGTTCGCCTCAGGCGCGGCCGTGCTGGAGCAGCCACTCAGCACTGCCGCCAGGATCACCACAGGCAATAGTTTGACCATCAGGCTGCTCCCTTTGCCAGGCACTGAACGATTCAGGCCTTGGCCCGCTGTTCCAGCATGTCGACCGCCGGCAAGACCTTGCCCTCGACGAATTCGAGGAAGGCGCCACCGCCAGTAGAAATGTAGGAGATATCAGCACCGACACCATACTTGTCGATAGCGGCCAGGGTGTCGCCACCACCGGCAATGGAGAACGCTTCGCTCTGGGCGATGGCGTGCGCCAGTACCTTGGTGCCATTACCGAACTGGTCGAACTCGAAGACGCCAACCGGACCGTTCCAGAGAATGGTCTTGGAGGACTTCAGCAGCTCGGCAAAGTGCTCGGCGGTTTTCGGCCCGATATCGAGGATCATGTCGTCATCGGCAACGTCAGCAACGGCCTTGACGGTGGCAGCAGCGCTTTCGGCAAATTCCTTGGCAACCACCACATCCACCGGCAGCGGCACGCTGACCTTGGCCGCAATGGCTTTGGCGGTTTCAACCAGATCAGGTTCGTACAGCGACTTGCCGACCTTGTAGCCCGCTGCCGCCAGGAAGGTGTTGGCGATGCCACCACCGACGATCAGTTGATCGCAGATCTGGCTCAGGCTGTTCAGTACGTCCAGCTTGGTGGAAACCTTGGAGCCGGCAACGATGGCCGCCATTGGCTTGGCCGGGGCGCCCAGCGCCTTGCCCAGCGCGTCCAGCTCAGCGGCCAGCAGAGGGCCCGCCGCCGCGACCTTGGCGAACTTGGCAACGCCGTGGGTCGAACCCTCGGCGCGGTGAGCAGTACCGAACGCATCCATGACGAAGACGTCGCACAGGGCGGCGTACTTCTGGGCCAGTTCATCGGCGTTCTTCTTCTCACCTTTGTTGAAGCGCACGTTCTCGAACAGCACAACGTCACCGGCCTTGACCTCAACGCCATCGAGGTAATCGGCGATCAGCGGTACATCGCGACCCAGCGCCTTGCTGAGGTAGTCGGCAACCGGCTTAAGGCTGTTTTCGGCGGAAAATTCGCCTTCGCTCGGACGCCCCAGGTGAGAGCAAACCATCACGGCCGCACCCTTTTCCAAGGCCAGCTTGATGGTCGGCAGCGAAGCAAGGATACGCGCATCGCTGGCAACCACACCGTCCTTGACAGGAACGTTGAGGTCTTCGCGGATCAGTACGCGCTTACCGTGCAGATCGAGGTCGGTCATCTTCAAAACGGTCATGAATGCAGTCCTTCAGGGCTGTTTGCGAGTGGTGCAAGTGGGGTCGGCGACACGCAGGTAATGACCGGCGACGTCGAGCATACGGTTGGCGAAACCCCATTCGTTGTCGAACCAGGCCAACAGGTTCACCAGCCGGGGGCCGGAAACACGGGTCTGGCTGGCATCGACAATGGCCGAATGCGGGTCATGGTTAAAGTCGCAGCTGGCATGCGGCAATTCAGTGTAGGCCAGCAGGCCGTGCAGCGGGCCACTCAAGGCTGCTTCAAGGAGTACCTGATTGACCTGCGCGGCATCAGTGTCGCGCGAGGTCTGCAGGGTGATATCCAGGCACGAAACGTTCACCGTCGGCACCCGTACCGCTTTGGCCTGGATTCGACCGGCAAGTTCCGGCAACAGGCGCTCGATACCTCGCGCCAGGCCCGTGGAAACCGGAATCACGGACTGGAAGGCCGAACGCGTGCGGCGCAGGTCTTCGTGATGATAGGCATCAATGACGGGCTGATCGTTCATCGCCGAGTGAATGGTCGTGATCGACACATACTCAAGGCCAAAGGCCTCATCCAGCACCCGTAACAGCGGCACACCGCAGTTGGTGGTACAGGATGCGTTCGAGACCAGACGCTCATGCCCGGTCAGGCAGCCCTGGTTGATGCCATAGACGATGGTGGCGTCGACATCTGCCTCGCTCGCCATCGGCTGGGAAAACAGCACACGTGGCGCACCGGCATCCAGAAACCGTTGGCCATCGGCGCGGGTGTTATAGGCACCGGAGCACTCCAGCACCAGATCGATATCCAGTGCAGCCCAGTCGATACCTTCCGGGGTTGCACTGCGCAGTACTTTCACGCAGTCGCCGTTGATGTGCAGGCAATCGCCGTCGACCTTCACCTCACCGGGGAAACGTCCATGGGTGGAGTCAAAGCGCGTGAGGTACTCGAGGCTGGCCTGATCAGCCAGATCGTTCAAGGCGACGATCTCGAAACCGGCCTTCGACCCGCGCTCGAACAAAGCACGCAAGACACAACGACCAATACGGCCATAGCCGTTGAGTGCAACTCTATAAGGGCGCGGTTGGGACATAGAATGCTCACGGAACAGAAGCGTTATTCTGCAGCCTGTGGAAAACGCGGTGCGTTCAATCGCTGGCACGCCAGCGCCCACAGGAATCTCGATGCCCCTGTGGGCGCTGGTTTGCCGGCGAAACGCCGACACCAGCCCCCACAGGGCAACGCGATCAGTCTTCCAGCAGCTCTTCGGCGGTGCCCAGGATGTTCTCCAGGGTGAAGCCGAATTCTTCGAACAGGGCTGGCGCAGGGGCCGACTCGCCGAAGGTGGTCATACCGATGATGCGACCTTCCAGGCCCACGTACTTGTACCAGAAGTCCGCGTGAGCAGCTTCAATGGCGATACGTGCGCCAACTTCGACTGGCAGAACGGCTTGCTTGTAGCCAGCGTCCTGGGCGTCGAACACGGTGGTGCAAGGCATCGATACCACACGGACCTTGCGGCCCTGCTCGGTCAGTTTGTCGTAGGCCTGAACGGCCAGGCCCACTTCCGAACCGGTGGCGATCAGGATCAGCTCTGGCTCGCCAACGCTGTCCTTGAGCACATAACCGCCACGCGCGATATCCGCCACTTGAGCCGCATCGCGTGGCTGGTGTGGCAGGTTCTGACGCGAGAAGATCAGTGCCGAAGGGCCGTCGTTACGCTCAACGGCGAACTTCCAGGCCACCGCCGACTCGACCGCATCGGCCGGGCGCCAGGTGTCCAGGTTCGGCGTGCAGCGCAGGCTGGCCAGTTGCTCGATTGGCTGGTGGGTCGGGCCGTCTTCGCCCAGACCGATGGAGTCGTGGGTGAACACATACAGCACACGTTTCTTCATCAGCGCCGACATGCGCACAGCGTTGCGGGCGTATTCCATGAAGATCAGGAAGGTCGCGCCGTACGGCACGAAACCACCGTGCAGGGCCACGCCGTTCATGATGGCGCTCATGCCGAACTCACGTACGCCGTAGAACATGTAGTTGCCGCTGGCGTCTTCAGCGCTGACACCCTTGCAGCCTTTCCACAGGGTCAGGTTGGAGCCGGCCAGGTCAGCCGAACCGCCAAGGAATTCAGGCAGCAGCGGGCCGAAGGCATTCAGTGCGTTCTGGCTGGCCTTGCGGCTGGCGATGGTTTCGCCCTTGGCCGCAACGTCGGCGATGTAGGCAGCGGCTTTTTCCGAGAAATCGGCCGGCAGTTCACCGCTCAGGCGACGTTTCAGTTCGCTGGCCAGTTCAGGGAAGGCTGCGGCATAGGCGTCAAAACGAGCATTCCACTCGGCCTCAACAGCCTTGCCGGCTTCCTTGGCGTCCCATTCGGCGTAGATGTCGGCCGGGATTTCGAATGGACCGTGGTTCCAGTTCAGCTCTTTGCGCGCCAGGGCGATTTCGTCGTTACCCAGTGGAGCACCGTGGCAGTCTTCCTTGCCCTGCTTGTTCGGCGAACCGAAACCAATGATGGTCTTGCAGCAGATCAGGGTTGGCTTATCGCTCTTGCGAGCGGTCTCGATGGCGGTCTTGATCTCGTCGGCATCGTGACCGTTGACGTTGCGGATCACCTGCCAGTTGTAGGCTTCGAAACGCTTCGGCGTGTCATCCGTGAACCAGCCTTCGACTTCACCATCGATGGAGATGCCGTTGTCATCGTAGAAGGCAATCAGCTTGCCCAGGCCCAGGGTGCCGGCCAGGGAAGCGACCTCATGGGAAATACCTTCCATCATGCAGCCATCACCCAGGAATACGTAGGTGTGGTGGTCGACGACGTTGTGGCCTTCACGGTTGAACTGGGCGCCCAGCACCTTCTCGGCGATGGCAAAGCCCACGGCGTTGGCCAGGCCCTGACCGAGCGGGCCGGTGGTGGTCTCGACACCTGGGGTGTACCCATACTCCGGGTGGCCCGGGGTACGGCTGTGCAACTGACGGAAGTTCTTCAGGTCGTCGATCGACAGGTCGTAGCCGGTCAGGTGCAGCAGCGAGTAAATCAGCATCGAACCGTGGCCGTTCGACAGCACGAAGCGGTCGCGGTCGGCAAAAGCCGGGTTGCTCGGGTTGTGCTTCAGGTAGTCACGCCAAAGAACTTCGGCGATATCCGCCATGCCCATAGGGGCACCTGGGTGGCCGCTGTTGGCCTTTTGCACGGCATCCATGCTGAGGGCACGAATGGCGTTGGCACGCTCACGACGGCTGGGCATCGCTTATCTCCTGGGGCTTGAATAAGTAACGGGACAGAAAAAGGCGGCCATTTTCGCCCAGTCACAGGCTCGGGGGCAATGACGGATGGTCGCTGTCGGGTGATTTTCCTGTGATTGAGGTTGGTTTTGGCGAATCGCCCGGTCAAACAGCCGAATTTGTCGCCGGACATGCCTTTGCACAGCCCACTCATCGCGCAATATCAAAACTTTTTGATATTGCGCTTGCGACAGCGGAGGTCGCTGACTAGACTGCCGCCCCATGAACCTACGCGTGCCGTCAGTCCGCCATGAGCAAAGCGACGAGCTGGCGGCCCTGTGCAAGGCCGGCGGCGATCCGCTGCGCCTGAATGTGTTGCGTGCACTGGCCAACGATTCGTTTGGGGTACTGGAACTGGCGCAGATCTTCGCGATCGGCCAGTCCGGCATGAGCCACCACTTGAAGGTACTGGCTCAAGCCACACTGGTCGCCACGCGCCGTGAAGGCAATGCCATCTTCTACCGCCGCGCCCTGCCCGACAGCCTTCGCCTGGGTGGCAAGCTGCACGCAGCGCTGCTGGAAGAAGTGGACAGCCTGTCGTTGCCGGCCGAGGTGCAGGCACGGATGGCCCTCGTGCAACAACGCCGCGCGGCCACCAGCCAGGATTTTTTCCAGCGTGTAGAAGAAAAGTTTCGTGCCCAGCAGGACCTGATCGCTGGCCTCGCACAGTACCGCGAGAGCCTGCTGAGCCTGCTCGACAAGCTAAGCTTCGCCCCCGGCGCCAGCGCGCTTGAAGTCGGCCCGGGCGATGGCGAGTTCCTACCCGAACTGGCCAAGCGTTTCGAGCAGGTAACCGCCCTGGACAACAGCCCGACCATGCTCGAACTGGCGCGTCAGGTGTGCCAGCGCGAGCGTCTGGCTAACGTAAACCTGCAGTTGGCCGATGCACTCAGTGCAACGGATGTCGACGCCGACTGCGTGGTGCTGAACATGGTCTTGCACCACTTCAGTGCTCCGGCCGATGCCCTGCGGCAACTGGCCACCCGTGTCAAACCAGGCGGCAGCCTGTTGGTTACAGAGTTGTGCAGCCACGACCAGAGTTGGGCCAGAGAGGCCTGCGGTGATCTCTGGCTGGGCTTTGAGCAGGACGACCTGGCCCGCTGGGCCAATGCTGCGGGACTGGCTCCCGGGGACAGCCTCTATGTGGGCTTACGTAATGGTTTCCAGATTCAGGTCCGCCATTTTCAGCGACCGACTGGCGACACTCACCATCGGTAAATATTTAGGAACCCGTCGAGATGAGCGAATACTCCCTTTTCACGTCCGAGTCTGTGTCTGAAGGGCATCCGGACAAAATCGCCGACCAGATTTCGGACGCCGTACTGGACGCAATCATCGCCCAGGACAAATACGCCCGTGTCGCTTGCGAAACCATGGTGAAAACCGGCGTAGCGATCATTGCTGGCGAAGTCACCACATCGGCCTGGGTCGACCTCGAAGAAATCGTTCGTAAAGTCATCATCGACATCGGCTACAACAGCTCCGACGTCGGCTTCGACGGCGCCACCTGCGCTGTGATGAACATCATCGGCAAACAGTCCGTGGACATCGCCCAGGGCGTTGACCGCAGCAAGCCGGAAGACCAGGGCGCGGGCGACCAGGGCCTGATGTTCGGCTACGCCAGCAACGAAACCGACGTGCTGATGCCAGCACCGATCTGCTTCTCTCACCGTCTGGTCCAGCGCCAGGCCGAAGCCCGCAAATCCGGCCTGCTGCCATGGCTGCGTCCGGATGCCAAGTCGCAGGTCACCTGCCGTTACGAAGACGGCAAGGTCGTCGGTATCGACGCCGTCGTCCTGTCCACCCAGCACAACCCTGAAGTCTCCCACAAGGACCTGCAGGAAGCTGTGATGGAGCTGATCGTCAAGCACTCCCTGCCTGCCGAACTGCTGCACAAAGGCACCCAGTACCACATCAACCCGACCGGTAGCTTCATCATCGGCGGCCCGGTAGGCGACTGCGGCCTGACCGGTCGCAAGATCATCGTCGACACCTACGGCGGCATGGCCCGTCACGGTGGTGGCGCATTCTCCGGTAAAGACCCATCCAAGGTTGACCGTTCCGCCGCCTACGCCGGCCGCTACGTGGCCAAGAACATCGTCGCCGCAGGCCTGGCCGATCGCTGCGAAATTCAGGTTTCCTACGCGATTGGCGTCGCTCAGCCAACGTCGATCTCGCTGAACACCTTCGGCACCGGCAAAATCAGCGATGACAAGATCATCCAACTGGTTCGCGAGCATTTCGACCTGCGTCCTTACGCAATCACCACCATGCTCGACCTGCTGCACCCGATGTACCAGGAAACTGCAGCCTACGGTCACTTCGGCCGTACTCCGCAGCTGAAGACAGTCGGTGACGACACCTTCACCACCTTCACCTGGGAGCGCACTGACCGCGCCGACGCCCTGCGCGCCGCTGCCGGTCTGTAAGTACCCTGCGTCACCCCAAAGCCCCTGCCGGGTAACCGGCAGGGGCTTTTTTGTGCACCACGGATACACATGTACTGACAACTTCAAGCGCATTGGCCGCTGCAACTTTCCTAGGCTTTGTATTCCTCCCGCCGAGCAAGGATGCTCGCCATGCCTGCACTACTGTTTTCCTTTCTGCTGATGCTGCTCAGTAGCGGCACCCTTGAGGCCAGCACCTGCCCCGAGTGGTCGCAACCCGATGCTCGCCAAGCGATAGAGCACCTGCAACGCCGCCTCACCACCTGGGACGAGCAGTACCATGGCCAAGGCCGGTCAGAGGTCGCTGACGAACTGTATGACCAGAGCCGTGCACGACTGCAGCAGTGGCAGCGCTGCTTTGCCCTCGACACACCGGCCGCCAACCCGCTGAGCAGTGCAAGCGGCCCCATCGCGCATCCGGTCCCACACACAGGCCTGCACAAGTTGCCCGATGAATCCGCCGTGCGCACCTGGCTTATGGCAAAGGACGATGTATGGGTGCAGCCCAAAGTCGATGGCGTTGCAGCCACACTTATCTACCGCCAAGGCCGACTGGTACACCTCATCAGTCGCGGCGACGGCACCCACGGGCACGACTGGAGCCGGCACATCCCCGTACTCAGCGCTGTGAACCAGACACTGCCGGAGCCCGTCGACCTGCTGCTCCAGGGCGAGCTTTACTGGCAACTGGACAACCATGTGCAAGCCCATAGCGGCAGCCTGAATGCCCGAGCCGATGTCGCCGGGCGCCTGGCCCGCAAGCAACTCAGTGACGCGGACGGTGCGCGCATCGGTCTGTTCGCCTGGGGCTGGCCAGCAGGCCCACAGGATCCAGCCAAACGCCTGGCGCGCCTGACCGAACTGGGTTTCCCCCTGATCGGCGAGTACAGCCAGCCGATCAGCAGCGCCAGCCAAGCCGCGCACTGGCGCGAGCACTGGTATCGCACCCCGCTGCCCTTCGCCAGCGATGGCGTGGTGCTGCGCCAGGGCAGCCACCCGCCGCCCGAACGCTGGCAAGCTCACCCTCCCCACTGGACAGCCGCATGGAAGTACCCGCTTGCACAGGCGCTGGCGGAGGTGCGCGACGTGCAGTTCGGCATCGGTCGTACCGGACGCATCAACCCGATCATTCAGGTCGCTCCGGTGCAACTGGACGACCGAACGATACGTCAGGTGAGCGTTGGCTCCCTGCAGCGCTGGCAGCAACTGGACATCCGGCCCGGTGACCAGGTTGCCATCAGCCTGGCCGGCCTGACCATACCGAGGCTTGATGCGGTGGTGCACCGCAACCCACAACGCCAGCCACTTCAAGTACCCGACCCTGCGGCCTACCATCCGCTCAGTTGCTGGCAACCGACACCCGGCTGCCGGGCGCAGTTCCTGTCCCGACTGAACTGGCTAAGCGGCAAGCAAGGGCTGAACCTGACCGGTGTTGGCCAAGGCACCTGGGAGCGACTGACCGACAGCGGCCATGTCACCCACCTGGTTGATTGGCTAGCCCTGCCCGACAGCCAACTGCAACACATACCGGGGCTGGGTGAACGCAGCAGCAAACACTTGCAACAAAACTTCGCACAGGCTCGCCAGCAGCCGTTTTCCCGCTGGATCCGCGCCCTGGGCATACCCGCGCCCAGCCACCTCGACCTGGGTGACAACTGGCTGGAGCTGGCACAACGCGACACTGCGCGCTGGCAACAGGAAGCGGGTATCGGCCCGAGACGAGCAGCCCAACTGAGCGCATTCTTCCAGGCACCTGAACTGCAAATGCTGGCCGAACAACTGCGCCAGCATGCAATCGAGGGTTTCTAAATTTCTCGGTTCAGGGCAGCATCAACGCTTCTGCTGTCCCGCCCCCTATGGAGCCCCTATGAAACTGCTTTCACCTCTTGCCCTGTTCGCGGCCTGTAGCCTCATGGCTGCACCGCTGCTGGCCGCTGAAGAGCAACCCGGCCTTACAGGCTGCGCAGCCAAACGCCAGGCGATCAGCGAACAGATCGAGCAGGCTCGCGCCCACGGCAACAGCGAACAACAGGCCGGTCTGGAAAAGGCCCTGAGCGAAGTGACAGCCAACTGCACCGATACCAGCCTGCGCAAGGAACGGGAGAAAAAGGTCCTGGAGGCTCGACACGAGGTCGCCCAGCGCCAGAATGACCTTGAAAAAGCCATGAAAAAAGGCGACGCGGAGCGCATCAACAAGCGCAAGGACAAACTGGCAGAGTCGCGCAAGGAGTTGCAGCACGCGCTGGATGAACTGGAAAAGTGACCGCGGTGCATGCCGGCGTCACCTGCATCGCCGACCGGTCAGCGATGCAGTGCTTGCGCTCAACTGATCAGTGATTGCGAAACTCGGTATGGCATGCCTTGCAGGCCTGCTCGACCTTTTGCATCGGCGCCGCCAGCTCTGCAGGCGTCAGCGGCTGATGACGGGTAACCGCGACCAGTTCACCGGTGGCGGCCTCCATCTGCCGGGCAAGTTCCTGGAAGCGCGCCTGCTTCTGCCAGACGTCTTCACGTGCACTGGAGTCCTTTTCCTCGCGCACCTGTGGAAAATGCTTCCACGGTTCGTGCGTCAGGCCATCAAGCTTCAGCGCGCCGTCGGCAAATTTCTGGCTGTCGAACGCCAGCCGCCCACGCAACATGCCGCCCAGGTCTTCGCTGGTCTTGAGCATCTGCTTGAAGATCGCCTTGCGCTGGCCCAGCGGCGAATTCGGGTCGACACCGCCACAGGCGGTCAGGGTCATGCAGGCCAGCAGTACTACACAGAGTCGTTTGAACATCATGATCGCTTCGGCTCACAAAAAAGGCTGCCAGTATCCTCGCACGGCCCCCAAAGACCAATACCCTTATCAACACTAGGGGCTGCACGTGCTGCCCGGCACGCGGCAACCTCAGGAAATCGACACCCATGAAGATGACTTTCAGCCGCCTGAACTGGCTGCTACCCGTACTGGCCCTGCTGGCCGGTTGTAATGGCGGCAACCCGGAAAAACCCAAAACGCACGCAATAGCCACCTACACCAGTGCCACCTGGAAAGACCTGCCCCTGGTAAGCGACAGCGACCTGCTGGCGGGCTTCAACGCCTGGCGCAGCGCCTGCGAACGGCTCAAGAGCGATGCCACCTGGGCTGGCACCTGCAACGCTGCCGCAAACATCGCGGCAGAACCCGGTGCGGTTCGTACCTTTCTCCAGACCCGTCTGGACGTGTTCAGCCTGCGCTCGGCCGAAAACAGCGCCAACGGCCTGATCACCGGCTATTACGAGCCAGTCTACCCCGGCAGCCTGACACGCACCGACCACGCCGGCGTCCCGGTCTACGGCGTACCCGATGACCTGGTGGTCGTCGCGCTCGACAGCGTCTACCCGGAACTCAAGGGCAAACGCCTGCGCGGGCGCCTGGAAGGTCGCACCCTGAAACCCTATGACACCGCCGACACCATCCGTCGCCAAGGCGTGAACGCCCCCGTGTTGGCATGGCTGACCGATCCGATGGATCTGCAATTCCTGCAAATTCAGGGTTCAGGCCGTATTCAGCTGGACGATGGTCGCCAGTTGCGCATCGGCTACGCCGACCAGAACGGCCACCCCTATCGCCCTGTGGGTCGCTGGCTGGTCGAACAGGGCCAATTGAAAAAAGAAGAGGTGACCATGGGCACTATTCATAGCTGGGCCGAGGCTAACCCGACGCGGGTACCGGAACTGCTCGCAAGCAACCCAAGCTATGTGTTCTTCAGCGCCCGCCCGGACAGCAACGAAGGCCCGCGCGGCTCACTCAACGTACCCCTGACTGCCGGCTATAGCGTGGCCATCGACCGCAAGGTAATCCCGCTGGGCAGCCTGTTGTGGCTGTCGACCACGCGCCCGGACGGCGCGCCGGTAGTGCGCCCGGTCGCGGCGCAGGATACCGGCGGCGCGATCACCGGTGAAGTCCGTGCAGACCTGTTCTGGGGCACGGGCAGCGAAGCCGGCAAACTGGCCGGTGACATGAAGCAACAAGGCCAGATCTGGTTGCTCTGGCCAAAGGGTGCGGCATTGCCAGACGTGCCTCAGGCCTGAGGGTCGATCAGGCCGATACGACGAAAAACGCGGCAATCACACCCATGCCTAGCGCCCAGACCAACGAGCGCAACAGCGCCCAGTCCGCCAGGTAGCAGATGATGTAGAGCAGACGGCTGGTGATGAACATCACCGCCAGCACATCCTGCGTCACCTGCTCTGCGTTACCGACGACATCGGCAATGATCACTGCCGCGGCGAACGCCGGTGTCACCTCAAAGCTGTTCAACTGCGCGGCATGGGCGCGCCGGGCGAACCCTTCGAGCGTATCGAGAAACGCGCGCGGGTCGTGATTCTCGCGCAAGCCGAAACGACCACCGCCGAACTTCGCCACACCGGTACACAGATAAGGTAGGAACAGCGCGATCAGTACACACCAGAAAGCTACGGTCATGGCAGGGTCCTTTTTTGGTTTCTCGGGTCAGAGTTTCATGATCAGCATGCCGATCAAGACCAGCGCACAAGCTAAGAGCCTAGGCCCGCCAAAAGGTTCTTTCAGGTAGCGCATGCCAAACAGCACCACCAGAATCACACTGACCTCTCGCAAAGCCGCCGCCTCTGCCACCGAACCCAATTGCATGGCCCAAAGCACCAAGGCATAGCTGAACAACACACAGAACCCAACGGCCAGGCCGAGCCGCCATTGCTCTCGCCAGAACAAGACGTAGGGCGCACGACGAGCCACGGCGGCCAACACCGGGAAAGGCCAGGCACTGATCAGGGTCAACCAGACCAGATAGTCCAGCGGCTGCGACCACAGCTTGATCGCCGTACCGTCCAGCCAGGTGTAGCAACCGATGCACAGGCCGATCAAGGCAACCACCGGCAGCATCGACCACGGCAGACGGTCACCGCCGCCACCCTGCCAGAGCAGGCAGGCCATGCCGCACGGGATCAGCAGAATACCAATGATCTGCTGAGTGCTCAGCGACTCGCCAGCAAAGGTCAGGGTGAGCGCCAGCACCACCAAGGGCGACAAACCACGCATCAGCGGATAGACCAGGCCGAGGTCGCCCACCCGGTAGGCTTGAATCAACAGAAAACGGTAAAGCAACTCGAACAGTGCCGAGGCCAACATCCAGGGCCAGACCTCAGCCGGCGGCACCTGCACGAAGGCCACCATGACCAGCGCAAACAGCAATGCCACCGCATCCATACTGGCGATCACCAACAGGCGCTCGCCACTGAACTTGATCAGGGTATTCCAGGTTGCATGGAGCACCGCCGCAAGCAGTACCAGAGTCGTTGCCAGCACGTATCAGTTCCTTGGCAGGTCTTGGAAAAGCCATCACTGGCCATCTGCCCACCATACTAACCGCTTCTTGGTGAGGCACTGATGTGCAAGCCACGACACGTTCCAATAACTTCGCAGGCAAGCCAGCTCCAACAGGGCTGCCGCTCATCTTGTAGGAGCCGGGCTTGCCCGCGATGGTGTCGGCGCGGTGCCAGTGAGATCGCGGCGTTTGCGTCGCAGGCAAGCCAGCTCCAACAGGGCTGTAGCTCATCTTGTAGGAGCCGGGCTTGCCCGCGATGGCGTCGGCGCGGTACCAGTGAGTTCGCGGCGCGTGCATCGCAGGCAAGCCAGCTCCAACAGGGCTGCAGCTCATCGTGTAGGAGCCGGGCTTGCCCGCGATGGCGTCGGCGCGGTGCCAGTGAGTTCACGGTGTTTGTATCGCATGCCTGCAGTTCATCTTGTAGGAGCGGGCTTGCCCGCGATGGCGTCGGCGCGGTGTCAGTGAGTTCGCGGCGCTTGTATCGCAGGCAAGCCAGCTCCCACCGGGCCCCGGTCAAACCGTGTGGCAGGCTTGCCCGCGATGACGTCGGCGCGGTGCCAGTGAGTTCGCGGTGTTTGTATCGCATGCCTGCAGTTCATCTTGTAGGAGCGGGCTTGCCCGCGATGGCGTCGGCGCGGTGCCAGTGATTTCGCGGCGTTTGTATCGCAGGCAAGCCAGCGCCTACAGGGTTGCAGTTCATTTTGTTGTAGGAAAGCACCGAAAATGCGCCGCCGTGACAGGGCACTCTGGCTGCCGAGGGGTCCTAGGACATATCCTACGAATTCTGTCGTTTCAGGGATGATTGCTCCCCGGGAAACTCGCCACTAGGCTCGGTAGGTCGCTGACACATCAGCGATCGGGTTTGGCGACCCGGGAGAAATTACTGAATCCTCATTGCGAGGCTGTCGCGGGCAACCGCTCAGCACCACTCGTTATGGCGGCTGTGCGCGGGAGGGCTTAGGCCCTGCCGGGTTTACTAATTTACCGGTTCGCCAACCCGCGTACTGCTGCCACCCATTCGTTTGGCGACGATATGTGGCGGCTCCACCAAATTAGAGATCGACCATGAAAAAAATCGTTCCCGATCCACCCGAATTCCACGAACTCAAAACCACCGAGAAACCATTCGGCCTGTGCGATGCCGGGCACCCTCAGCTCTTTGCGGTGCGCTCGGGCATCAGTGTCGAGGACGCACTGGTGCATGCCTCGCTGTACCTGAAGTGCGCCAGCCAGACCGGCCCGCTCATGGTTGAGTATTGCAAGGAGCCGGGCCGTGGTTTTGCCCAATCGACCCTGCATTCAGTGGAAATGGCCAAAGGCATCATCGATTCGCTGCTCGACAGCCTGGAAAGCCGCTACACGCAGCCCTCCTGAGGCCTTACGGTCGAGCCGCCAGCATGAGTGCTTACTTGACCTCGGTGTCGAACTGATCCTTCATGTACTTGATTTCGGTGCGCCCGTGCGGTGCCGGCAAGCCGTCCTCACCAAGGTTGACGAAGACCATCTTGTCTACGGTGAGGATGCTCTTGCGGGTAATCTTGTTGCGCACTTCACACTTGAGGGTAATGGAGGTGCGGCCAAACTCGGTCGCGGTGATACCCAGCTCGATGATGTCGCCCTGGCGCGAAGCACTGACGAAGTTGATCTCCGACATGTACTTGGTCACCACACGCTGGTTGCCCAACTGGACGATAGCGTAGATCGCCGCTTCCTCGTCGATCCAGCGCAGCAGGCTGCCGCCGAACAGGGTGCCGTTAGGGTTGAGATCTTCAGGCTTTACCCATTTGCGAGTGTGGAAATTCATCTGTACTCCTGACCTTGCTTACCAATCGATGCCGCTAATCATGGCAGAGCCAGCGCACCGGCTCCATTTAACCTCGACTATGGTCTCGATTAATCGACAGAAAGCCTTGGGTAGGAGCCTCGGCATGGCTATAATCGCCATCGTTTCATAACGGTCATCTGCACTTGATACCGTTCCCGCCACCCATCCGAGGGGCGCTGCAGCAGGTTCATCCTGTCAGGCTCGGATGGGGCGTTGTCCTGCAAGGCTTGCCTGCAGACACTAAAACGCACAACGGCGCCCATTCGCACCTTACGAATGGAGGCTCTCAATGAGCGCTGTAAACACGCCTGCAGGTTTTACCGATTTTAAAGTTGCTGACATCTCCCTGGCCGCCTGGGGCCGCCGCGAGGTAATCATCGCCGAATCGGAAATGCCTGCACTGATGGGCCTGCGCCGCAAGTACCTGGAAGAGCAACCGCTCAAAGGTGCCAAGATTCTCGGCTGCATCCACATGACCATTCAGACTGCCGTGCTGATCGAAACCCTGGTTGCCCTGGGTGCCGAGGTACGTTGGTCGTCCTGCAACATTTTCTCCACTCAGGACCAGGCTGCCGCTGCCATCGCTGCTGCCGGCATCCCTGTATTCGCCTGGAAAGGCGAGACTGAAGAAGAGTACGAGTGGTGCATCGAGCAGACCATCCTCAAGGACGGTCAGCCATGGGACGCCAACATGGTGCTGGACGACGGTGGTGACCTGACCGAAATCCTGCACAAGAAATACCCGGCCATGCTGGAAAAAATCCACGGTGTGACCGAAGAAACCACCACCGGCGTACACCGCCTGCTCGACATGCTGGCCAAGGGCGAACTGAAAGTCCCGGCCATCAACGTCAACGACTCGGTCACCAAGAGCAAGAACGACAACAAGTACGGCTGCCGTCACAGCCTGAACGATGCGATCAAGCGCGGCACCGACCACCTGCTGTCGGGCAAGCAAGCCCTGGTCATCGGCTACGGTGACGTGGGCAAGGGTTCGGCCCAGTCCCTGCGTCAGGAAGGCATGATCGTCAAGGTCACCGAAGTCGACCCGATCTGCGCCATGCAAGCCTGCATGGACGGTTTCGAACTGGTTTCGCCATTCAAGGGCGGCATCAACACCGGTGCCGAAGCCTGCATCGACAGCGACCTGCTGGGCAAGATCGACCTGATCGTTACCACCACCGGTAACGTCAACGTCTGCGACGCCAACATGCTCAAGGCCCTGAAGAAGCGCGCCGTGGTGTGCAACATCGGCCACTTCGATAACGAAATCGATACCGCGTTCATGCGCAAGAACTGGGCATGGGAAGAGGTCAAGCCGCAGGTGCACAAGGTACACCGCACCGGCCACGGCGACTTCGACCCACAGAACGACGACTACCTGATCCTGCTGGCCGAAGGCCGCCTGGTAAACCTGGGCAACGCCACCGGTCACCCAAGCCGCATCATGGACGGTTCGTTCGCCAACCAGGTCCTGGCCCAGATCTTCCTGTTCCAACAGCAGTTCGCCAACCTGTCGCCAGCCGAGAAAGCCGAGCGCCTGACCGTTGAAGTGCTGCCGAAGAAGCTCGACGAAGAAGTCGCCCTGGAAATGGTCCGCGGCTTCGGCGGTGTGGTCACTCAACTGACCCAGCAGCAGGCCGAGTACATCGGCGTGTCCGTCGAAGGTCCGTTCAAGCCACACGCCTATCGCTACTGATGGGCCAAAGCCGGTGCCGCTCTCAAGCGTCACCGGCTTTTTCTTGAGCCGCACCGTTTGGGCGGCTTGCTTGATCGGTTTACCAGGATTTCGCCATGTCTCAGGAACGTCGCTACAGCTTCGAGTTCTTCCCGACCAAGACCGATGCTGGACATGAAAAACTGCTCGCCACTGCCCGTCAGCTGGCTACCTACAACCCTGACTTTTTCTCCTGCACCTACGGTGCCGGTGGCTCGACCCGCGACCGCACGCTCAACACCGTGCTGCAGCTGGAGAGCGAAGTAAAAGTCCCTGCCGCCCCGCACTTGTCATGCGTTGGCGACAGCACAAACGACCTGCGCACCCTGCTCGCCCAGTACAAAGCTGCGGGCATCAAGCGCATCGTTGCCCTGCGCGGCGACCTGCCGTCCGGCATGGGCATGGCCAGCGGCGAGTTGCGTCACGCCAATGACCTGGTTGAGTTCATTCGCAAGGAAAGTGGCGATCACTTCCACATCGAAGTCGCTGCTTACCCTGAAATGCACCCGCAAGCGCGCAACTTCGAGGACGACCTCGCCAACTTTGCACGCAAGGTCCAGGCGGGTGCGGACAGCGCCATCACCCAGTACTTCTTCAACGCCGACAGCTACTTCTACTTCGTCGAGCGCGTGCAGCAACTGGGCGTCGATATCCCTGTAGTGCCGGGCATCATGCCCATCACCAACTACAGCAAGCTGGCACGCTTCTCCGACGCCTGCGGCGCCGAGATTCCACGCTGGATCCGCAAGCAGCTGGAAGCCTATGGCGACGACGCGAAGAGCATCCAGGCCTTCGGCGAAGAAGTGATTACCCGCATGTGCGAGCAACTGCTGCAAGGCGGCGCACCGGGCCTGCACTTCTACACCCTGAACCAAGCCGAACCAAGCCTGGCAATCTGGAACAACCTCAAGCTGCCACGCTGACCGAAGCGGCGTTCGCGCCGCTTTCCAGTGCACTGCACGCTCGCGATTATTTGAACTTGAAGGTGCTCTAGCCTAGGCTAGGGCACCTTTGTGCTTTTCTCTATTGGACTATTGGACTGTCACCCTGCCTATGTCTCTAGCTTCTCAACGACCGCAACTGGTTTACCTGGTGTTCGGTGCCCCCACATACCACCAGGAAGCCCAGTTCAGTATTGCCAGCGCCTTGACCAATCTGCGCAAGACACCTGGCGAAGCTATTGATATACAGGTTTTCAGTGATGACCCTGAGCCATACCGTCACCTGCCCGTTACGGTCCACACACTGGATGCAGAAACCCGCACGCAGTGGAACCAGCCCCATGGTTATCATTTCCGCAGCAAACATGTCGTGCTGCGTCAGGTGCTGGAGCAGCATGAACTGGCGCTGCTGATCGACACCGATACGTTCTTCCATCGTTCTCCGATTGAACTGTTTCGACGCATAGCACCGGGTACCTTGCTGTGTAATGCCATAGGCGGCCACTACGGCGATGACCCCAAAGCGCCACTGTATGAGGCACTCGCCACGGTACTGCGCAACCGCGATCTGGCAGACGACCAGATGCCGCTGCTGAACTCAGGGGTGATGGGCTTGCACTGTAGCGACGCAGCACTGCTTGATCGCTCGATCGCCTACATGGATGAGTTCTACCTGCAAGCCAAAGGCGCCTATACGCTGGAAGAGTTCTGCCTGGCAGTGGCGGCTTACCGCTCAATGAAGGTCAACGAATGCCCTGACCTGATCCATCACTATTGGAGCCGCAAGCAACTGTTCAGGGCCAAGATCCAGGCATGGCTGCGCAAGCACGGCGACGCACCACTCAGCCCTGAAGCCATGGCCGACATACCGCATGTCAACGCAAAGCTGCCACGGCCACCCACACTGCAACGCATGCTGTACAAGACCGTGAGCCTCGCACTGCCCGAACAGCAACGCCAGTTCCTCCGTGAACTGCTGTATGGCTGCTATGCCTACCCCAACGAGTTCGACCGCGCCTGCGGTTCAGCCTGGTGGGACAAGGCCCTGGAGAACGTCCAGGCGCGCCTTGGCCGAACATTGACCCGCGAACAGTTGATGAGCTGGCTGCAGCAACCGGCGCTGCGTCTGGCACTGGGCAAACAGCACCCAAGCGTTCAACAGCACCTGCTGCTGAAGCTGCAGGACTGAATCCAGACGCAGTCACCACTGGTCATCCTGAACCGGTCGTCGTACTCTGCCGACATGTTCGATTTCGCCCGTCTACTGACAGCGCTGTTTCTAGCTTGCCTGAGCACTTTCGCCCTGGGCGAAAAGCTGCGTATTGTTACCGACCCTTGGCCGCCCTATGCCTACCAGGAAGGAGAGCAGATCAAGGGGATCGACTACGAGGTGACGGCCGAAGTCTTCAGGCGCCTGGGTGTCGAGGTGGAGTGGCAGTTCCTGCCCTGGAAGCGCTGCCTGAACATGCTGGAACAGGGGCAGGCAGACGGCGTACTGGATATTTTCCAGACCCGTCAGCGTGACAGCCTGCTGTTTTACCCCAGCGAACCGCTGTCGACCGTCGAGTTCGCGCTGTTCTATGCCAAGGCCCGCCCGCACGTGGTGAACAACCTGGACGACCTCAAGGGGCTTACTGTCGGCACTTCGCCCGGCTACACCTACGACCCGACCTTCACGGAGTCAACCGCGTTCAACCGCGAGCCCGCCCCCAGCCACGAGGCCAACTTCGGCAAACTGCAACTTGGCCGTATTGACCTGCTGATCACTGATCGTCGGGTCGGCCGCTACCTGATTGCCAACCTGGGCCTGGAGCAGGAAGTCGGTGAGCTGCCCTTGGTCGTCAGCCAACAGCATCAGTACCTCGCCGTACGTCGAAATGTCGGCATGGACCTGCTGGCTCAACGCTTCGCGGCTGAGCTACGGCGCTTCAAGACGGAGCCTGCCTATGCCGCGCTGTCAGCCCGTTATGACAGTGCCGCAATAAAAAATCAGCCCGCCGTTGAGCAGTAGGAACGCAGCACTCACTGAATGCTCTGTTATACTCGGGCATTCCCGCCAGGCTTACGCCCGGACGCTCGACCTTGAAACAGCCATCCTGACCGGTAAAACCGCGCGTTTAGACACCCGCTCGCCGCTCCCGGATGCACATTGAAGGCCAAGCAGGACCGGACGCGATAGCATCTGCAGATGCCCGTCGCGCCAGGCAAG
The DNA here is from genome assembly GCF_056279025.1 of Pseudomonas sp. TE3910. NCBI lineage: Bacteria > Pseudomonadati > Pseudomonadota > Gammaproteobacteria > Pseudomonadales > Pseudomonadaceae > Pseudomonas > Pseudomonas sp. TE3910. The sequence continues at coordinate 3,822,440 of NZ_JBWBQN010000001.1, read as the reverse complement.
ATCATCCCAATGGGCTCAGCCCCCACTAGAACAGGATTTCTCATGTCCTTTGCTTCCCTCGGTCTCTCCGAGGCTCTAGTCCGCGCTATCGAGGCTGCGGGCTATACCCAGCCCACTCCGGTGCAACAGCGGGCGATTCCCGCCGTGTTGCAAGGTCGCGACCTGATGGTGGCGGCGCAGACAGGTACTGGCAAAACCGGCGGTTTCGCACTGCCAATCCTTGAACGCCTGTTTCCCGGCGGCCACCCCGACAAATCCCAGCGTCACGGCCCGCGCCAACCACGTGTTCTGGTGCTGACGCCAACCCGTGAACTGGCCGCACAGGTACACGACAGCTTCAAAACCTATGCCCGTGACCTGAATTTCATCAGCGCGTGCATCTTCGGTGGTGTTGGCATGAACCCGCAGGTGCAAGCCATGGCCCGCGGTGTCGATGTACTGGTGGCCTGCCCTGGCCGCCTGCTGGACCTCGCCGGTCAAGGCAGCGTCGACCTGTCGCACGTCGAAACCCTGGTGTTGGACGAAGCCGACCGCATGCTCGACATGGGCTTCATCCACGATGTGAAGAAGGTCCTGGCCCGCTTGCCGGCCAAGCGCCAGAACCTGCTGTTCTCGGCCACCTTCTCCAAAGACATCACCGACCTCGCCGACAAGCTCCTGCACAACCCGGAGCGTATCGAGGTCACCCCGCCGAACACTACCGTCGAGCGGATCGAGCAGCGGGTCTATCGCCTGCCGGCCGGCCACAAGCGTGCGCTGCTGGCCCACTTGATCACCGTCGGCGCCTGGGAACAGGTACTGGTCTTCACCCGCACCAAGCATGGCGCCAACCGCCTGGCCGAGTACCTGGAGAAGCACGGCCTGACCGCCGCCGCCATCCATGGCAACAAGAGCCAGAATGCCCGAACCAAAGCCTTGGCCGACTTCAAGGCCGGCACTGTACGGGTCATGGTTGCCACCGACATCGCCGCGCGCGGCCTGGACATCGATCAACTGCCTCACGTAGTCAACTTCGAGCTGCCGAACGTTGAAGAGGACTACGTACACCGCATCGGCCGTACCGGTCGTGCTGGTCGCTCGGGCGAGGCCATCTCGCTGGTCGCACCCGACGAAGAGAAACTGCTCAAGAGCATCGAGCGCGTTACCCGCCAGAAAATCGCCGACGGCGACCTGATGGGCTTTGATGCTTCGGCCATTGAGGCCGAGAAACCCGAAACCCGCGAGCGTCCACAAAACACCCCACGCACTGGCCGTGGCCAGCGTGCCGATGGCACCAACACCGGCAGCGGTGGCCGCAAGGACAAGGGTAAGGATAAAGGCAAGGAAAAGGACAAGGCCGGCGAGAAGTCCGCTGAAAAGGCCGCTGGTGGACGCCAGGAACGCAAGCCACGCGACAAGAAACCGCGCCCGGCTCAAGCCGCTGGCCAATCGGCTATTCCTCCAGTGCCCGCCAACCGCGATCCGGAAGAATTCCTGGACGACGAAGTCGATAATTTTGGCAACCGTGCCGACTACGTCAGCCCTTACCAGAACAAGGGTGGCCAGGGCCGCAACCGTCGCCCAGGCGCTCCAGCCAACAGCAACGGCGGGGCTGCCCAGCCACGCGGTGGCCAGGGCCGTAGCAACAACCCTCGTAGCGGTGGTGCAGCCAATGCAGGCGCCAACGGCGAGAAGCGTGGCGGTGCACGTAACGGTGCGGGCTCGGGTGGCCGTGACGGCCAGCCACGCCGTGACGGTGCCAACCGCAACCGTCGCCCTGCCCGCGAAGAGTCTTCGCGCCAGGAACCGGCCGTACGCAACCCTCGTGAAGGTCAGCCGCAACCGAAGATCATCCACAAGGAATCCAAAGTGGATCGCTTCCCGACCGCCGAGCAGTTGGAACAACTGCCAAGCCGTCCACGTGGCGAAAAACCGGCGCTGCTGACGCGTAACCGCTGATTCAGACGCCAACAAAAACGCCGCCCCATGGGGCGGCGTTTTTGTTGGTGCAGTAACCCGATTACTTCTGCTTCACGCCTTCCAGCGAGATGTCCAGGTCCAGGGTCTGCGAAGCTGGGCCCGGGCCCTTGATGCCGAAATCGTTCAGGTTCAGCGTAGTGGTGGCATTGAAGCCAGCACGCTCGCCGCCCCATGGGTCTTTGCCTTCGCCGTTGAAGGTTGCCTTGAACACTACCGGCTTGGTCACGCCGTGCAGGGTCAGGTCACCCGCGACATCAGCAGTTTTTTCACCGGTCGACTTGACGCTGGTAGAGACGAACTTGGCATCAGGGAATTTGCTGACGTCGAGGAAGTCCTTGCTGCGGATGTGCTTGTCACGCTCGGCATGGTTGCTGTCGAGGCTGGCGGTTTTCAGGTCAACGGCAATTTTGCTGGCTTCTGGCTTGGCGCTGTCCCAGCTGAAGGTACCGTCAAAGTCCTTGAAGGTGCCATGGATGAAACTGTAGCCAAGGTGGCTGATTTTCCAGTCGACGAAAGCGTGCTGGCCTTCTTTGTCGATTTTGTAATCAGCAGCCATGGCCTGACCAGCCGACAGCAGTGCAGTACCAAGCGCCAGTGCGGCAAAAGTCTTTTTCAACATGCGTCTGTATCCTTTTTGCAGGTTAGGTTGAACATCAAGCTTTGCGGCCCAGCATGCGGACAAGGGTCGCGTCACGGTCTATAAAGTGGTGTTTAAACGCCGCCAGGGCATGCAAACCGGCAAAGATCACCACGCCCCATGCCACGTAGAAGTGGATTTCGCCGGCAAGGTCTGCCTGATCAGGCAGATTGCTGAGCAATGCAGGGACCTCAAACAGGCCGAATACCGGAATGCCCACGCCATCCGCGGTGGAGATCAGGTAGCCACTGATCAGAACAGCGAACAGGCCCAGATAGAGGAGACTGTGGCCAGCCTTGGCAGAAACCCGGGTAAATGTGCTGTAACTGGCCAACGTCGGCGGTGGCGGGCTGACAAAGCGCCAAATGACCCTTAGCAACATGATCGCCAACACAGTCAAGCCGATACTCTTGTGCAGATCGGGCGCGGTGTGACGCCAGGCGCTGTAGTAATCAAGGCCGACCATCCATAGGCCCAGGCCGAACAGGCCGAACACTGCCAATGCCACGCCCCAGTGCATGACAACACTGACCAAGCCATAGCGAGAAGATGAGTTTCGCAACTGCATTGCCGAATTTCCCTGTAAGAACTGTTGCCAAGACTAACGAGTTATCTATCGAATTAAAGCGGAAAATTTCGCTTTGAAATATCGAGAAAAACGATTGTTAGCGTGGAACGCTGGCATTAAGGAAAGATTAACGCTAGGCACTAGCGCTAATGGCAACGGGCGTGGAGAGGCATCAGAACGAGGCCGGCATGGGGATTGCCGGCAAGGCCGGCTCTTGAACGAGCCGGCCGCTACATCGGTAACAGGCTACTGAGCGCTGGCCTGAGTGTTGGTGGTCTTTTTCTTCACGGGCTCAGCCTTGGCAGCGTTTTTTTTCACCGGTGCCGGCTTGGCTGCTGTCTTCTTGGCTACCGGCTTCTTCGACGGCGTAGCCTTGGCAGGGGCAGCCTTGGCGGGCGCAACCTTGGCCGGTTCCTCTTTCGCTACAGGAGCCACAGGCGGCGCCACTGGGGCAGGTGCAGCCACTGGAGCCGGCGCTGGAGCAGCCTGCACAGCCTTCACCGCAGGTGGTGCTGCCGGTTTGTCAGCGCCACCGAACAGACGCGAGAAGAAGCCTGGCTTGCTCTCCTTGGCCGCAACGGCGCCTGCCGTTGCAGCTGCAGCGCCAACGGCTGCGGCTTTAAGCGGGTCGACGGTTTTACCCGCAGCCAGGTCCTGTACCTGGTTGGCCGCGCGCTGACCGCTGCGCAGGGCACCTTCGAGCGTGCCGGGGTACAGCGCATCGGTGTGTTCGCCCGCGAAGGCGATGCGCTGCATAGGACGCTCCCACAGGCGCCAGTACTTGCTGATCTGCCCCGGACCAAACGCCAGGTAGGAGCCGCCAGTACCCGCGTCGGTGCTGTAACGACGCACCTCATAGCCGGTAAACGCCCCTCGCGCCTGTGGATAAAACGCGTGCAGGCGGATCAACACCTGATCGACCATCTGTTTGTCGCCGAACGCCTGAAGCAGGCGAGCGTTGTCACCCGACAGGTTGATCACCACGTTGGCACCGCCCTTCAGCGCAGGCTCGATCCAGAGCATGCCAAGGCCGGTGTTGCTGTAGATTTCACCGGACATCCGCGCACGGCTTTCCCAGACTGGCGTTTTGAACTTCAGCATCAGCTGATCGCGCCAGCCGTAGTTGGTGCCCTTGATCGCCGCCAGGTGCAGGTTGTCCAGGCCCGGCGTCATTTGGATCTTGGCCAACGCCCGCAATGGCACGGCCAAGACCACGTAATCCGCCTGGTAACCGACACTGCCAACCTTGACGGTAACACCGTCTTTATCTTGGCTGATCGCCGTGACCGGCGAACTGGTCTTGATGGTTTTCAGCTGTTTGACGAACGCCTGGGCCAATACCGGGCTGCCGCCAGGCAGGCGGGCGGCACGCAGGTCACGGTCGTTGACGCCACGGTAGACTCGATTCTGCTGGGCGAAATACAACAGCGACAGGCGCGATGGTTCGTCATAACGGGTACGGATCTGCTGGTTGATCAACTGCCGCGCGGTAGTCGGCAGTTGCAGTTTGTCCAGCCAGGTGGCGACGTTCATCTGATCCAGGGCGAACAGGGTGCTATTGCCCGCCGGGTTTTCCGGGTCGTTGATCGAACGGGCCAGGTCGTCGAGGGTTTTCTCATAACGCTTGATGGCCTCGGCGGTGGCCGGCTGCTTGGTGGCCAGGTCAGCGGCGCTGAAGTACTCGCCGTCGATCAGATAGCCCGGTGTACGAACGAACTCAGGCGCCGGCAGGGTGCTGAGCTTGAAGGTGTCCAGGTACTTGTTGAGGATCGGCTGTGCCTTGCTGTTGCCAATCCACTCGCTGGTGGCCAGGCCTGAACGCCCACCCATGCTGGGTTTGGCTTCCAGCAAGGTCACCTGCCAGCCCTTGATTTGCAATTCATAGGCAGCGGTCAGGCCCGCCAGGCCACCGCCGACGACAATCGCCGTCGGCTGCTTGGCGGCCGCCAATGCCCCCGTACTGAACAGCCCAATCATTACTAACGCGCACGCGCGCAGCCAACCAGCAGACATTTGGCGAACTCCGGATCAAAGGCAGATAGAAGTGGGGGGTGAACACCCCAAGAAAGCTGCGTGAAGGATACGCCAGCATTGTCGGCCTCGCCAGCGAGCCGGGGCAGGATCACGCACTATGGGTTGTTCTCCTCCAGCGCTTTGCATAGGCTTGCGCGCATACCCGAATACGCATCGCCAGGAGAGAGCCGATGGGCCTGAATCAACAGTGGATGCAACGTGACCTCAAGGTCCTGTGGCACCCCTGCACCCAGATGAAAGACCACGAGCAACTGCCGCTGATCCCGATCAAGCGCGGCGAAGGCGTCTGGCTCGAAGATTTTGAAGGCAAACGCTACCTGGATGCGGTCAGTTCCTGGTGGGTGAATGTGTTTGGCCATGCCAACCCACGCATCAACCAGCGCATCAAGGATCAGGTCGATCAACTTGAGCACGTGATTCTGGCCGGTTTCAGTCATCAACCGGTCATCGAACTTTCAGAGCGCCTGGTCAAGCTCACGCCTGACGGACTCAATCGGTGTTTTTACGCCGATAATGGGTCTTCCTGCATCGAAGTCGCACTGAAAATGAGCTTTCACTACTGGCTAAACCAAGGCCAGCCGGAGAAAAAGCGCTTCGTCACCCTGAGCAACAGCTACCACGGCGAAACCATCGCGGCCATGTCGGTCGGTGACGTCCCGCTGTTCACCGAAACCTACAAGGCGCTGTTGCTCGATACGATCAAAGTACCAAGCCCAGACTGCTATTTGCGCCCAGAAGGGGTCAGTTGGGAGGCGCATTCGCGCACGATGTTCGCGGCCATGGAACAGACCCTGGCCGAACACCATGCGACCATCGCGGCAGTCATTGTCGAGCCCTTGATTCAGGGTGCCGGTGGCATGCGCATGTACCATCCGGTGTACCTCAAGCTGTTGCGCGAAGCCTGTGACCGCTACGGGGTTCACCTGATCCACGACGAGATCGCCGTAGGCTTCGGCCGTACCGGAACGATGTTCGCGTGCGAGCAGGCAGGCATCCGGCCAGATTTCCTCTGCTTGTCCAAGGCCCTGACCGGCGGCTATCTGCCGCTGGCCGCCTGCCTGACCACCGATCAGGTGTACAACGCGTTCTACGACGATTACCCGACCCTGCGCGCGTTCCTTCATTCGCACAGCTATACCGGCAACCCGCTGGCCTGCGCGGCGGCCCTGGCGACTCTGGATATCTTCGAGCAAGACAACGTCATCGAGAACAACAAGGCCCTGGCCCAGCGCATGGCCAGCGCCACGGCACACCTGGCCGATCATCCGCATGTGGCCGAAGTGCGCCAGACGGGCATGACCCTGGCCATCGAAATGGTTCAGGACAAGGCCAGCAAGACGCCTTACCCGTGGCAGGAGCGGCGCGGCCTGAAAGTCTTCGAGCACGCGCTCAGCCGCGGCGCACTGCTGCGCCCACTGGGCAGCGTGGTGTACTTCCTGCCGCCGTATGTCATCACCCCGGAACAAATCGATTTCCTTGCCGAAGTCGCCAGTGAAGGCATCGACCTCGCCACGCGTGACAGCCTGAGCGTTGCCGTGCCCAGTAACTTCCACCCTGACTTCCGCGATCCGGGCTAGCGCACACCCTGGGGGCCGGCCCTACCGGCCTTCGGGGGTGAGCAATGCGCCAATCGCCCGTTTTGATTCAGAGACCGACATGAGACTGTCCCGTTTTTTCATTGATGCCCCGCTGAGCCTTGGCGAGCATGACCTGCCTGAAGCCCAGGCCCATTACATCGGCCGCGTACTGCGCATGGCCACTGGCGACGCTGTACAGCTGTTTGACGGCAGCGGCCAGGAATACCTTGGCGAGTTGCTGGAAGTCGGCAAGAAAAACGTGCGCGTGGTGCTCAGCGAAACCCTGCCGGGCCAAGCCGAGTCGATGCTGCACGTCCATCTGGGCCAAGGCCTGTCACGCGGCGAGCGGATGGACTGGGCAATCCAGAAGGCCACCGAGCTGGGTGCCAACGAAATCACCCCGATTGTCAGCGAGCGCTGTGAAGTCCGCCTCAAGGACGAGCGCGCCGACAAGCGCCTGGCCCATTGGCGCCAGGTAGCGATCAGCGCCTGCGAACAGTGCGGTCGCTCACGCCTGCCGGTCATTCATGCCCCTATGCTGCTGGCCGACTGGCTCAAGCAACGCGACGAAACGCTGAAGCTGGTCCTGCATCCGGTCGCCGAGCCAATGGTCAGCCACGCCAGACCCGAGCACCTGGCCTTCTTGATCGGCCCCGAAGGCGGCCTCTCGGAGGCGGAAGTCGGACAGGCCAAGAGCACCGGGTTCCACGCCGCCCGCCTGGGCCCAAGGGTACTGCGCACGGAAACCGCACCCGTGGTAGCACTGGCCGTTGCCCAACAACTGTGGGGTGATTTCTAAAGCACGTAGAAAAACACCGCGACAAAATGCATCAGGCTGCCGGCGATCACGAACAGATGCCAAATGCCATGCCAATGGCGAAAGCGGCTGTCATAGGCAAAAAAGATGATCCCGATGGTGTAGAACGCCCCACCACCGGCCAGCCAGGCAAACCCCGCAGTGCCCAGGCTGGCCAGTAGCGGCTTGACCGCGACCAGCACGATCCATCCCATCACCGCGTAGATGACGATCGACATCACCCGCGCCTCGGAGCGCGGTTTGATTTCCTGCAGCATACCGATCACTGCCAGCCCCCAGACGGTGCCAAACAAGCTCCAGCCCCAGGGGCCACGCAAACTGACCAGGCAGAATGGCGTGTAACTGCCCGCAATCAGCAGGTAGATCGACAGATGATCAAGCTTGCGCATGACCGTTTTGGCCTTGCCGCGTACGCTGTGATAGAGCGTGGAGATGCTGTACAGCAACAGCAAGGTGAAGCCGTAGATCGTCAGGCTGACAATTTTCCAGGGGTCGCCTTGCAGTACGGCAATCCCTATCAGCCATGTCGCGCCGACAGCGGCCAGTAGCGCGCCGACGAGGTGGGTCCATGCATTGAAGCGTTCACCATGGTACATGTGGCGCTGTCCTCCAAGGTCCTCTTGCAGGCTCATGCTACACAGGCATTCGCCTCAAACCACCCCCGCCTCTAGTAGTAGACGCTCCAAGGCGACCAGATCCGGCACCCGCGCCACCAACTCACCGACCTGTACGGCCGCCAACTCCAGCGGGGCCAACGGCACATCAACGTAGTTGAGCTGGCTGTCCAGCTTGCAGGAGCGCGGGATACCCTGCACCAGCAACGCCATGAAGCGCAGGCGGCCTGTCGCCCAGCGAGTTGAGCACGACGATCCGTGCCCGCTCGCCCACCTGTGTTGAGCCGCCACACGCGGCCTCGAAACTGATCAGAGGCAAGCGCTGATTGCGCCAGTCGATCCACCCCAGGTGCCAGTCGAAACCCTCCAACACCTGCATGCCAGGACGATAGCCAATCAGCTCGGCCACCGCGACGTTCGGCAACACCAGGCAGCGATCACTCAGCGGCAGTAGCAGACCGGTCAGGCTGCTACGCCCCCCGTTGCGGACGGGTTGTTCAAGCATTGTGCGTACTCCACTGGGCAATACTCTGCAGCAGCACCGACTCTTGATACGGCTTGCCCATGTATTCATTCACGCCAATGGCCATCGCCCGGTCACGGTGCTTCTGCCCGGTACGCGACGTGATCATGATGATCGGCAGGTCCTTGAGCCGCGGGTCCTGGCGAACCCGGGTCGCGACCTCGAAGCCATCCATGCGCGGCATTTCGATGTCGAGCAAGACCACGTCCGGGCGGTGCTCCTGCAACAACGCCATGGCGTCGACGCCATCCTTGGCGGTCAAGACGTTCATGCCGTGGCGCTCAAGCAGGCGCCCAGTGACCTTGCGCACGGTCACCGAGTCATCCACGACCAACACCAGCGGTGGGCGCATGACGGTACGCTCGGCCAACGTATGCAGTGAGCCACGCTCGGCACTTGGCTGTTGGGCGGGGCGCGACTGCTGCGCGCGCAACTGGGCGAGCAAGTCGAGAATCAGCACCACTCGCCCATCCCCCAGGATGGTCGCCCCGGACAGCCCTTGAACCGAAGCGAACTGCGGCCCCAGGCTCTTGACCACGATCTCGCGGCTGGCGGACAGGGCATCGACCTGAACCGCAAACTGCTGTTCTTGAGAATGCACCAACAGCACGGGCAGGGGCAGGGTCTGGCCGAGCAAGCGAGGTGGCGGCAGATCTTCCAGAAGCCCCCCAAGGTAGTGCAGTTCATAACGGTGCCCGGCGTACTCATAACGCGGAGGATCCAGCTGGTAACAGGCTTCGAGCTCGGCCGGAGGCACCCGAACGATACCCTCGATGGTGTTCAGCGGGATCGCATACTGCTCATCGCTACTGTGCACCATCAACGCCCGGTTGACCGACACGGTAAACGGCAAGCGAATCAGAAAGCGCGCACCTTTGCCCGGGATCGAGTCAATGATCATCGACCCGCCCAGTTGCTTGACCTCCTCATGCACCACATCCATCCCCAGCCCTCGCCCGGAGATCTGGGTGATTTTTTCAGCGGTGGAGAACCCTGGCTGCAAAATGAACTGCATGACCTCGTGATCACTGATCTCGGCGGCCGGGTCCAGCAGCCCGCGCTTGATGGCCTTGCGGCGCACGGCCTCCAACGACACACCGGCACCGTCGTCCGACATCTCAATGACGATATCGGCGCCTTCATGCAGCAGGTTCAAGGCAATCAGCCCCTGCTCCGGCTTGCCTGCGGCAAGGCGCACCTCCCGGGGCTCCAGGCCATGGTCGACTGCGTTGCGCAACATGTGTTCCAACGGTGCGACCATGCGCTCAAGCACGCTGCGATCCAACTCGCCTTCGGCATTGCCAACCACTAGCTCGACCTGTTTGCCCAACTCGCTGGCGACCTGGCGAACCACTCGCTGCAGGCGCGGTACCATGCGCTCGAACGGCACCATGCGCGTACTCATCAGGCCTTCCTGCAGGTCGGTATTCACCCGTGCCTGCTGCTGCAACAGGGCCTGCGCCTCGTGGGCGCGTACGCTCAAGGTCTCTTTCAGGTCGAGCAGGTCCGAAGCCGACTCAAACAACGCACGGGACAACTGCTGCAATTGCGAGTGACGGTCCATTTCCAGCGGGTCGAACTCTTCATAACCCAGCGGCTCACCTTCGCTCGGCTGCGCACCGAGCGCGCGGCCCTGGGTTTCGCTGTCGAGCCGACGCAACAGGTCTCGCATCCGCTCCAGCGTGGTTTCCATTTCACCCAGGGCCGTTTGCGCGTCATTCACCTGCTGCTCGATACGCCCGCGAATGATGGAATTCTCACCGGCGAGGTTGCCCAGGTCGTCGAGCAGTTCAGCAGCCACTTTCACCTGGTCAGCCGCCGGCCGTTCAGGTGTCGGGGCAGGCGCCTCGGCCACCACGCTGTCGCTTTGTGGTTGGCTTTCGCTGACCGCAGCACTGGTGAAATTACGGATGTAGTCGATCAGTGCGGTGGGGGCAGGCAGCGGTTGCTGCAGGCGCACTGCATCGAGCATGTGTGCCAGACGGTCATGGCAGTTCTGCAGCAGGCTGAACAGCGCCGCACTGGGCTGAAGCTGACCGGCGGCCAACTGCTCAAACAGAAACTCCAGCTCATGGGCGAGGTCGCCAATCGGTGCGATCTCGACCATCCGCGCGCCCCCTTTCAGGGTGTGCAGATCGCGTAACAGGTTCTCCACTTCCAGCGTATTGCGTGGCTCAGCCTGCCAGCGCAACAAGGCTGCCCCAGAGCTTTCGACGATATCGAAACCTTCCTCCAGGAAAATCTCCAGCAGCTCCTTGTCGCCCTCTTCTGCCGGCTTCTGTGTCACCGGCTGAACCGGCGCAGGCCCGGCGTCCTCCTGGCGGAACTCACGCAAGGCCGTGAGCGCGTCAAGCGCCGATAGCGGCATCTGGCCCTGTTGTAATTGGTCGAGCATCCGGGCCAACAATGCGTGACTGTCGAGCAGCAGTTCAAACAGCGCTGGCGATGCATTGAAGCGCCGATCCACCAGGCCCTCATAGAAGCTTTCGAGTGCCTGGGCCAGTTCGGCTACGGCACTGACGCCAGCCATTTGGGCGCCACCGTTGAGGGTATGCCAATCGCGCTGCAGCGATGACAGCGCGGCGCTGTTCTCCGGCTCGACACGCCAACGTGCCAGGGTTTGATCAGCCCCCTCGAGAATATCCACGGCCTCTTCGAGGAACAATTGCACCAGCGTTTCGTCGGGTAACTGCTCGGCCAGGGCCGCCGTCGCCTCGCCCAACTCATGCACCTGCGACTGCCCGCCGGCGCTACGAACCAGGCCCATGGCGGCAGGGTCCAGCCCCTCCTCCAACAGTTCACGCAAGGCGCGCAGGTGCTCAGGGCTGGCCTGAACTTCCTGGCCCGCAGCGATCTGGTCGAGCATGCCGATCAACGCCTCATGGGCATGCTGCGCCTCCTCGAAGAAACGCGGGCTGACCACAACACTGCTTTCCTCAACAGCGCCGTAGAGATCGAGCAAGGCCTCGCAGAGCTCATCCACCTGCCAGAGGTCCGCCAGGTGTGCGCTCTGCCCCAGCGTGGTCAATTCGTCGAGCAGGGCGCTCAGCTCCTGACGCTGCTCGGGGTGTTCCTGCCAACGCAGCAGCAACGACTCGGCATCAAGCAGAATGTCCATGCCCTGCGCCAGGAAGCTGGCAATCAACTGTGGGTCACGCTTGACCCGCAGGCCTGCACTAGGCGCCTCCAGCAAGGCCCGCAAACGCGGTCTTCACCACCTGATCTACCTGTTCGATCAGCAGCTCGGCACCCATGATCGGTGCCAATGGTGTGCTGTCGAGCTGCTCCAGGCCCCGGTGCAACAAGGCATCAGCGGTTTGCAGCAGGTAGATCTCGTCCAGATCAACACCCAATTGATGAGCCTTGTACTCACGTACGAGCAGGTCAAGGGCAGCCGCCAGCTCAGCAATCGGCACCACCCCCGCCATTGCCGCGCTGCCTTTGAGGGTATGCAGGGCCCGTTGCAGGTCGTCACTGACCGGCAGCGGCAGTTGCTCATCGGCACTCTGCAGGAACGCATCAAGGCTGGCCAAATGGGCCTGCGCTTCATTGCGGAAAATCTCCAGCAACTGCGGGTCAATGGCCTCGGCGTTGTCGGTCTGCGGTACATCGTTCATGGCCAAGGCATGCAAGTGCAGTGATAACTGCTCCACCGTCTCGTTCATCAGTGGCCGGCCTTCGGCGTACTCGGCCAGTAACGCTGGAAACAGCGCCAACGCCTGTTCCAGGCTTGCCAGTACCGGCTCCCCCGGCGCCACACGGCCTTCGAGCATGCGGTTAAGCAGATGTTCTGCCGACCACGCCAGTTCAGCCACGACCAGTGCATGCACCATCCGCCCGCTACCCTTGAGGGTATGAAAGCCTCGACGCAGCTCGACCAACACCGGTCGCAGGCGCGTATCACTGCGCCACTGAACCCACTGCTCATTCAGGTGCCGAAGAACGTCCTCGGCCTCTTCGAGAAACACCTCGCGAAGCTCATCATCGATTGTCGCGACGTCTGCCTCGACCGGTGCCGACGTCTCGACACGCGGTGACTCGAGCACATACCCCAGCACCGTGAAACTACGCTCAGCCTGCTCGAGGAAGCGCTCGACCTGCGCCTGAGGATCAGCGCTCAGGTACTGCAGGTAACATTCAAGGTTGCAGATGGCGTCGGCGAAAGGCTCCAGGGCACTGGCATCCGGCAGTTGCTCACTGCCGAGCAAGCGGCTTTCGACATAGTCGCCACAGTAGCGCAACAGGCGCGACGCACGTGGCAGCATGAGCATCGCCAAGGCACCACGAACTTGCGTGAACAACCCAGGCAGTGGCTCCAGGCGCTGGCGCTCCCAACCGCCCTCCAAGGCATCGGCGATCAGTTCCTTGGCTTGCTGCAGCACCCCATGAGATTCATCAAAGACCACTTGGCGTACTTCAGCCAGATCGGCACCCGGCGGCTGGGCCTGCCCAGGCGAATCAATCGAACCGACCATGCCGGCCAGCGTCGCCTCGACATACAGCAACGCACCCGCCACATCCATCAATACGGCATCGTCCGGGGCGCGCTGCCCGCGTGCCAGCCCCTGCAAGACCGAAACCTGATCGATGATGACCCGGCGCGGCTGGCCAAAACCAAGCACCGCGAGGGTATCGGCCGTCTGTCGCAAGGGCGCCAGCAGCGCCTCCAGCTCATCGACCTGCTGACGGTCGCCGCGCACAAAGAGGTCCAGGCGCTCCTTGGCCCATCGCAAGTCTTCACAGACAGCGGCGACCACCGAGCGCAAGGCATCACGGTCCGAGCCGACCTGCAAGCGGTCGCGCAGCCCACTCAGGGACAACTCCAGGTTGCCTTGCCCCTGGGCAACGTCAGGCTCGCTCGGCGGCACATCATTCAACGGGGGTTGCAGCAGTGGCTCGGCACCGCGAGCCGTACGCAATGGGTTGAGCAGCGGCAGGAGCACCAACGGAAGGTCACGCCCGGCAGCACGCAGACGCTCCAGGTACAGGGGTAACTGATCCAGCCCCCGGAACAAGGCGCCCAGCGCTTCACCACGGGCAGCCACGCGCCGTTGCTGCAAGGCCAGACTTAGTTGCTCCACCTCCTCGGCCAGCAGCACAGCCCCCTGCAATTCGAGCATCTGCAAACAACCCACAACCTGATGTATCGGCTCGACAACGTCGGCCAGGACCTCGATATCCCCCGGTTCAGCGGCAAAATGCTCCAGCGCCTTGCGCGCAGCACCCAGGCACTCGGCAATGGCGGCATTGACCCAGACCAGGGCAACAGTAGCGTGACGATCAACCATAAGCCCTCCAGTAGTCAGGGTCAGCGAGCCGGCGGTAAGGTAAAGCCCGACACCGAACGCCGCATTTCACTGGCCATACGGGCCAGATTGCCAATGCTCTCGGCCGTCGCGGTCGAGCCGGACGAAGTTTGCGAGGTGATCTGCTGAATCACCGCCATGGTATGGGAGATCTGCCCGGCCGAAGACGTTTGCAGCTGGGCGGCATCGGAGATGCTCAGAATCAGCTCGGCCAAGGTCTGCGACACCCCTTCGATTTCTGCCAGGGCCACCCCGGCATCCTGGGCCAGGCGCGCACCACGGACCACCTCGGCGGTGGTCTGCTCCATGGAAATCACCGCTTCGTTGGTATCGGCCTGAATCGCTCGCACCAGCGCCTCGATTTGCCGTGTCGCCGAAGACGAACGCTCAGCCAAGCGCTGCACTTCATCAGCGACCACGGCGAAACCACGTCCAGCCTCACCGGCCATGGACGCCTGAATCGCAGCGTTGAGCGCAAGAATGTTGGTCTGATCGGCAATGTCATCGATCAGGCTGACGATATCGCCGATTTCCTGAGAAGACTCGCCAAGGCGCTTGATGCGCTTGGCGGTGTCCTGAATCTGCTCACGGATGTTGTCCATGCCGTGGATGGTGTTGTGAACCACCTCGTTGCCCTTGTTGGCAATCGCCACCGCCCGCTCCGCCACTTTGGCCGACTCATAGGCGTGGGTCGAAACCCGATCGATCGACTCAGCCATGTCACCGACGGCCATCGACGCATCACTGATCTGCTGAGCCTGGTGCTCGGACGCCTTGGCCAACTGACGGGCTGTGGTCTGAGTATCCTGCACCGCGCTGGCAACTTCCTCGGCACTTTGGTTGATCGTCGCCACCAGGTCGCGAAGCTGGTCGATCGAGTAATTGATCGAGTCGGCAATCGCTCCGGTAAAGTCCTCGGTGACCGAGGCAGTGACGGTCAGGTCGCCGTCGGCCAGGTCTTCGATTTCATCCAGCAGGCGCATGATTGCCTGCTGGTTGCGCTCATTTTTTTCTGCCGTTTCATGCAGTTGGCGATGGGTTTCACGCACCATCACCAGGCCGATCAGAATGATCGAGGCCAGTGCCAGCAGACCCAACGCGTAGCCGCCAACGGTGTCCAGCGTGCGCCCTGCGGCCAGGTTCTCGAAGCCATTGGCCAGACGCGAGGCCTCATCGAGCAACGTCTGCGACAGGTTGAAAATGTTGCTGGCCGCTTCACGCACCCGGAACAACTCGGGGGACGTCTCGAGAATTTCGTCCACGGAGCCCGCGACGAACTGGAACAGTTCAGCGATTTCAGTCAGGCGAGCACGGGCATCGGGGTCTTGAACACGGGTCAGTTGAATCGACGGGTTGCCCGCCAGCATGCCCTCAAGGACCTGACCAAAGCGCGTCGCATCGCGCCCAAAGGCATCCGCGGCCTGAACGGAGGTGTCATCGCCGGCCAGCACTGTATTGACCGAGCCGAGAATGCGTTCGGCCAATAGCGCCTGGCGCTGGGCTACCGCAACCTGGCTGGCCGGGGCACCGTTCTTGAGGAGGATCTCCACGACCTTCTCGTATTCGACCTGCAACTGCGGAACCGTCTCGGACAGGGTTGCCGCCACCTGGTGCAGCGACAATACGGTCTGCTCACTGGCCAGGATCGTATCGGTGTATTTGCGCAGGTTTTCCCAGTCACTCAGCACGGCCTCCATTTCGCTACGCACGGCAGGCGGAGCGGAGGGCAGGCCGGTGGCGTGATCGCCCTTCTTCAAATAGCCCCAACGCTGCTCAAAGTCATTGCGAGCATCACTCAACAACTTGAAGGCCCGCGCCTTGCCCGCAGCCGCCTCAGTGGCGTTCTTGGCAATACGCTGGGACAACACGCGCAACTCGCCGGCATGCCCGATGTACTGCTTGTCGTAATTGGCCTGGGTATTGAGGTAGGCGAAATTGGCGAACAACAGGATGATCGACAGGATCAGCACGATAAACAGCACGGCAATCTGCGCGCTGCTGCGAGAGCCTTGTACCGAGGGAAAGGTCTTGGTCACGGGTTCGACATTCCTTTACAGCGCCACATCGAGAAAGCCCGTTGCCTGCGACAGGGCAAATGGACTGAAGATTCCCCAGCAACGCTCACGTTGAAAGTGGCCCTGGACAAAGGGCCCTGCCCCGGCCAACAGCGGCGACGGCACGGAGAGGTCCAGGCTGCGCAGCGGAAAGTGCTGCAGACCGGCAACTTCATCGACCAGCAGCCCGGCAAACACCTCCTGGTGATCCAGCACCAGTACGCGGCGCTGCTTGCGCAAACCGCTCTGGGCCAGGCCGAAATACCCACACAGGTCCATCACCGGCAACAACCGCCCACGCAGGTTAGCGACGCCAAGCACCCAGGGCTTGACCCCGGGGATACGGCTGAGGCGTGGCTCCTGCAGCACTTCGGCGACTTCCTGCATCGGCGCGACAAACCACTGTTCAGCGATACGAAAGCCGATCCCGCTCCAACTCTGCAGGCGGGTCTCCTGTAACGGCAGGTCGGCCGCCAACAGGCGACAGCGGCGGTCGATGTCCAACAGCAGTTCAAATGCCGTCAGCGACTCGCCCTTGGGCCGGGTGGTCAACCCTTGAGTACGCCGTCGAGGGTCTTGATCAGGGTCTGCTCATCCACCGGCTTGGTCAGGTAGTCGCGAGCGCCCTGACGCGTGCCCCAGACCTTGTCGGTTTCCTGGTCCTTGGTGGTCACGATAATCACCGGGATACCACTGGTCTCAGGGTCCTTGCTCAGTTGGCGGGTCGCCTGGAAGCCGTTCATGCCCGGCATGACGATGTCCATCAGTACCGCGTCGGGTTTTTCCTGGCGCGCCAGTGCCACACCGTCGGCGCCATTTTCAGCCTTGAGCACCTGATGCCCGTGTTTTTCGAGCATTCCGGTCAGTTTGTACATTTCAGTCGGCGAATCATCGACGATCAGAACTCGGGCCATGCTATTCCCCATCGAAGGAAAGGATGCCGCGCCAGGTGCGCAGCATCAGGGTGCGTGTTGTGCTTCTGCGGCGAAACCCGGCACATGCGCCTTGATCGCGTCCAGCAGTTCTTCCTTGCTGAAAGGCTTGGTCAAAAACTGATCAGAGCCGACAACCCGGCCGCGGGCCTTGTCGAACAGCCCATCACGGGATGACAGCATGACCACCGGCGTATCCTTGAACATACTGTTGTGCTTGATCACTGCGCAGGTCTGGTAACCGTCCAGGCGCGGCATCAACACATCGACGAAAATGATATCGGGACGGTGGTCGACAATCTTGGCCAGGGCGTCAAAACCGTCAGTGGCGGTAATGACGGTGCAACCGGCTTCGCCGAGCAACATCTGCGCGGTACGACGAATCGTCTTCGAGTCGTCGATGACCATCACCTTCAATGCCGCTTCGGGCTGTCCCATAATTGCTCTACCATCGCCTGGAAGGGCCGTGCAGGCCACATGCCAGGCCTTTTTAGCACACTCTCAAGGTGCATTCCATCGGCCTGCGCCGGGGTCGCCCACGATGCGTTTTCCGCTTGACCGCCAGCGTCGCCGGCGCCACCCTGACGCCACTTTTCATTTGAGCCACTGCGGCCCGTTGCCGCCGAGAGGATATACCCCATGAGCGTTCGCCTCGGGATTGTCATGGACCCCATTGCGCGCATCTCCTACAAGAAGGACAGCTCGCTGGCCATGCTGCTGGCCGCCCAGGAACGCGGCTGGTCGCTGTTCTACATGGAGCAGCAGGATCTTTACCAACGCGAGGGCCAGGCCCGGGCACGGATGCGCCCACTGCGCGTGTTTGCCGACCCCGAGCATTGGTTCGACCTGGAAGCGGAAACCGACGGCGCCCTGAGCGACCTGGACGTCATCCTGATGCGCAAGGATCCGCCCTTCGACATGGAGTTCGTCTACAGCACCTACCTGCTGGAGCAGGCCGAGGCCGCAGGCGTGCTGGTGGTCAACCGCCCACAGAGCCTGCGTGACTGCAACGAAAAGCTGTTCGCCACCCTGTTCCCGCACTGCACGCCGGCGACCGTGGTCAGCCGCCGCCCGGATATCCTGCGCGACTTTGCCACCGAGCACGGTGACGTCATCCTCAAGCCGCTGGACGGCATGGGCGGTGCGTCGATTTTCCGCCACCGCGTGGGTGACCCCAACCTGTCGGTGATCCTTGAAACACTGACGGCCCATGGCACCCAGCAGATCATGGCGCAAGCCTACCTGCCGGCCATCAAGGATGGCGACAAGCGCATCCTGATGATCGACGGCGAGCCAGTGCCCTACTGCCTGGCACGGATTCCGGCCAGCGGCGAAACACGCGGTAATCTGGCTGCCGGCGGACGTGGCGAAGCCCGCGAGTTGACCGAGCGCGACCGCTGGATCGCCGCACAGGTCGGCCCAACCCTGCGCGAGAAAGGCCTGCTGTTTGTCGGCCTGGACGTGATTGGCGAGCACCTGACCGAAATCAACGTCACCAGCCCGACCTGCATCCGCGAAATCGATAACGCCTTCGGTACCCGGATTGGCGTGCAGTTGATGGACGCCATTGATCGCAAGCTCAAGGCACGCTGACAGTCGAGGCAGGGAAACTACGCAGAGTGGGTTATGATGCCGGTCCTTTTTTCGACCTGGCCGCCCGCTTTGCCGGTTTCACCCCGGCTGCTGGATAACCCATGACGCTCCCCGCCGACATCCCCGCCGATTTTGCCCCGCCCCGCGTTCGCCCGGCGGACCGGCTCGGCTTTACCCTTTTTCTGGCGGCGCTGCTGCACTTGGCGCTGATCCTGGGTCTGAGTTTTACCTTTGCCAAACCCGAAGAAATTCGGCGGACCCTGGAAATCACCCTGGCCACCTTCAAGAGTGAAGCGCCACCAAAGAAGGCGGACTTCCTGGCTCAGGACAACCAGAAAGGCAGCGGCACCCTGGACAAGAAAGCGGTGCCCAAGACCACTGAACTGGCGCCCTTCCAGGACAGCACGATCAACAAGGTAACGCCACCGCCTGCCGCACGGCAGGAAGTGCTGCCGCAGCCGACACCGCCCAAGGCCGTGGTCACCACCCAGGCCGCCAAACCGCAGAAAGTCGAAACCCGGCCCAAGGAAGTCAAACCGCAACCAAAACCCAAGGTGGCGGCACCGGAATTCGACAGTTCGGAACTGTCCAGCCAGATCGCCAGCCTTGAGGCCGAACTGGCCCATGAACAGCAGGCCTACGCCAAGCGCCCACGCATTCATCGGCTCAATGCTGCCTCGACCATGCGCGACAAAGGCGCTTGGTACAAAGAGGAATGGCGCAAGAAGGTCGAGCGCATTGGCAACCTCAATTACCCCGACGAAGCGCGCCGCCAGCAGATCTATGGCAGCCTGCGCCTGATGGTCTCGATCAACCGCGACGGCTCGCTCTATGAGGTGCTGGTACTGGAGTCTTCCGGGCAACCGCTACTCGATCAGGCAGCACAGCGTATCGTGCGCCTGGCGGCGCCATTTGCGCCCTTCACCGGGGATCTTGCCGACATCGACCGGCTGGAGATCATCCGTACCTGGCGCTTCGCCCGCGGCGACCGCCTTTCGAGCAATTAAAGGGCGTGCCTCAGGCTTGTCAGTAGGGCGCCTCAACGCCACACTAAGGGTCATGAAGAACATCGCCCCGACCTACCTCAAGCACCAGTTTCTGATTGCCATGCCGCACATGGCCGATCCGAACTTTGCCCAGACCCTGACCTACATCGTCGAACACAACGAGAGCGGCGCCATGGGCCTGGTGGTCAACCGGCCACAGGAACTGAACCTGGCCGATATCCTCGAGCAACTTCGACCGGACACCGAAACGCCGACGCGCTGCCTTCAGATCCCCATCTACATGGGTGGCCCGGTACAGACCGACCGCGGTTTCGTGCTTCACAGCCGCGGCCCGACCTACCAGGCAACCATCGAGCTAGAAGGCTTGTCGCTGTCCACCTCGCAGGACGTCCTGTTCGCCATTGCCGACGGTACAGGCCCGCAAAACAGCCTTATCACCCTGGGTTATGCCGGCTGGGAAGCCGGGCAGCTTGAGGCAGAGCTCGCGGACAATGCCTGGCTCAATTGCCCATTCGATCCCGAGATCATCTTCGGCCTGGCCAGCGACCTGCGCCTTGAAGCGGCCGCCGCCAGCCTGGGGATCAACCTCAGCCTGCTGACCAGCCAGGCGGGGCACGCCTGATGAGTGCACCAAGGCTCCTGCTGGGTTTTGACTATGGCAGCAAACAGATTGGCGTGGCCGTTGGCCAGATGATCACCGGGCAAGCCCGCGAACTGTGCACGCTGAAAGCGCAGAACGGCGTGCCGGACTGGGCCCAGGTGGAAAAACTGATCAAGGAATGGCAGCCCGACGCAATTGTCGTCGGCCTGCCGTTGAACATGGACGGCACGCCCAGCGAAATGAGCGCCCGCGCCGAGAAATTCGCCCGCCGCCTGAATGGCCGCTTCAACCTGCCTGTGCATACCCACGATGAACGCCTGACCACCTTTGAAGCCAAGGGCGAGCGCATGGCCCGTGGCGGTCAGCGCGGCAGCTACCGCGACAACCCGGTCGACGCCATTGCCGCCGCCCTGCTGCTGCAAGGGTGGCTGGAAGCCAATGCCGGGCTGATGCAACCCTGATCACGGATTCAAGCCGGACCGTATTAGCGCCCGGCCTCTTGAGGAGCAAGCATGAGCCTACCCAATCCCGCCGAACTGATCCGGCAGATGGCCAGCGACCTGCAGGCGCATCTGGCCCGCCGTAACATCACCGAGCCGCGCTACATTGGCATCCGCACGGGCGGTGTATGGGTTGCCCAGGCCCTGCTTGAAGCCCTTGGCCAACAGGACGCCGCGCTCGGCACACTGGACGTATCGTTCTACCGCGACGACTTCAGCCAGAACGGCCTGCACCCGCAAGTGCGCCCGTCAGAGCTGCCCTTCGAAATCGAAGGCCAGCACCTGGTGCTGGTGGACGACGTGTTGATGAGCGGTCGTACCATCCGCGCCGCCCTAAACGAACTGTTCGATTACGGTCGTCCAGCCAGTGTCACCCTGGTCTGCCTGCTCGACCTGGACGCTGGCGAACTGCCGATCCGTCCGAATGTGGTCGGTGCAACCCTGTCCCTGGCTGCCCATGAACGGGTAAAATTGCTCGGCCCCGCCCCGCTCGCCCTAGAGCGCCAGGACCTCGCCACCGTTTCCGCACTTTAAGAGTCCCCCGCGATGACGCCAATCGACGCCAAGCGCCCGCTGCAGCTCAATGATCAGGGCCAGCTGCGCCACTTTCTCTCGCTCGACGGTTTGCCCCGCGAACTGCTGACCGAAATCCTCGATACCGCCGACTCCTTCCTGGAAGTCGGTGCCCGGGCCGTGAAAAAGGTCCCATTGCTGCGCGGTAAAACCGTGTGCAACGTGTTCTTCGAGAACTCCACCCGTACCCGTACCACCTTCGAGCTGGCTGCCCAGCGACTCTCGGCGGACGTGATCACCCTGAACGTGTCGACCTCCTCGACCAGCAAGGGCGAGACACTGTTCGACACGCTGCGCAACCTTGAGGCCATGGCGGCCGACATGTTCGTGGTCCGTCATGCCGACTCCGGTGCCGCACACTTCATCGCCGAGCACGTGTGCCCGGACGTGGCGATCATCAACGGTGGCGACGGCCGTCACGCACACCCGACCCAGGGCATGCTCGACATGCTGACCATCCGTCGGCACAAGGGCAGCTTCGAGAACCTCTCGGTGGCTATCGTTGGCGACATCCTGCACTCGCGGGTCGCCCGCTCGAACATGCTTGCGCTGAAAACACTGGGCTGCCCGGACATCCGCGTGATCGGCCCGAAAACCCTCCTGCCAGTGGGCATCGAGCAGTACGGCGTGAAGGTCTACACCGACCTGGAGCAAGGCCTGAAAGACGTCGACGTGGTGATCATGCTGCGCCTGCAACGTGAGCGCATGCAGGGTGGCCTGCTGCCGAGCGAGGGCGAGTTCTACCGCCTGTTCGGCCTGACCACCGCGCGCCTGGCCGGCGCCAAACCGGACGCTATCGTCATGCACCCGGGGCCGATCAACCGTGGGGTCGAGATCGAATCGGCCGTGGCCGATGGTGCCCACTCGGTCATCCTCAATCAGGTCACCTACGGCATTGCCGTGCGCATGGCCGTACTGTCCATGGCCATGAGTGGCCAGACCGCACAACGTCAATTCGAGCAGGAGAACGCCCAGTGACCCTCAGCATTCTCGGCGCCCGGATCATCGACCCGGTCAGCGGCCTGGACCAGGTCAACGACCTGCACATCGACGCGGGCAAGATCGTTGCCATCGGCGCCGCCCCGGCCGGTTTCAACGCTGCACGCAGCCTGGATGCCCAAGGCCTGGTGGCTGCGCCGGGCCTCGTCGACCTCAGCGTCGCACTGCGTGAGCCGGGTTACAGCCGCAAAGGCACCATTGCCAGTGAAACCCGCGCTGCTGCAGCCGGTGGCGTCACCAGCCTGTGCTGCCCGCCACGGACCAAACCAATACTGGACACCTCGGCGGTCGCCGAGCTGATTCTCGACCGCGCCCGTGAAGCCGGGCATGCCAAAGTATTCCCGATCGGCGCCTTGAGCAAAGGCCTGGAAGGCGAGCAACTGGCCGAACTGATAGCCCTGCGAGATGCGGGCTGCGTGGCCTTCGGCAATGGCCTGAGCGGCTTTGCCAACACCCGCACCCTGTGCCGCGCACTGGAATACGCCGCCACCTTCGACCTGACGGTGATCTTCCACTCCCAGGACCGCGACCTGGCCCAGGGCGGCCTCGCCCATGAAGGCGCAATGGCCAGTTTCCTCGGCCTGCCGGGTATTCCCGAAACCGCCGAGACCGTGGCGCTGGCGCGTGACCTGCTGCTGGTTGAACAAACCGGCGTGCGCGCACACTTCAGCCAACTGACCAGTGCCCGCGGCGTCGAGCTGATTGCCCAGGCCCAGGCCCGGGGCCTGCCCGTGACCGCCGATGTCGCCCTGTACCAGTTGATCCTCACCGATGAAGCGCTGGTGGACTTCTCCAGCCTTTACCACGTCCAGCCACCGCTGCGCACCCGGGCCGACCGCGAAGGCCTGCGCGAGGCCGTGAAATCCGGTGTAATCCAGGCCATTTCCAGCCATCACCAGCCTCACGAACGTGACGCCAAGCTGGCACCGTTCGGCGCCACCGAGCCAGGTATCAGCAGTGTCGAACTGCTGCTGCCGCTGGCCCTGACGCTGGTCGAAGACGGCCTGCTGGACCTGCCAACCCTGCTCCAACGCCTGTCCAGCGGCCCGGCGCACGCCTTGCGCCTGCCGGTTGGTGAACTGAAGGTGGGGGCAGCCGCCGACCTGGTGCTGTTCGATCCGAAGGCCTCGACTGTCGCGGGCGAACAATGGCGCTCCAAGGGTGAAAACTGCCCGTTCATCGGCCACTGCCTGCCAGGCGCCGTACGTTACACCCTGGTCGACGGGCATATCAGCCACGAAGCCTGAGCCTGCTGACACCTCAGGCTGCTGAAGAACCCCCGCTTTTTAGCGGGGGTTCTTTTTTAAGCCAACGACAGGGTAAGACCGTAGCGCCCCCTGACCGACTCGCCTGAGACGGCACATGGGAAGCCGGCAAGACCCGCCTGCAAAACAACCGCTCATCCGTAGCAGTTGAAATACCCGTCATCACCCCCATATGAGTCTGCATCGGCATTTTCGCCCCGCTGCGTGGAGACTCTCCCCTTGACCACCATCGTTTCAGTACGTCGCCACGGCAAAGTCGTCATGGGCGGCGACGGCCAGGTTTCACTCGGCAACACCGTGATGAAAGGCAACGCGAAGAAAGTTCGTCGCCTGTACCACGGCCAGGTACTCGCTGGCTTCGCCGGCGCCACCGCCGATGCGTTCACCCTGTTCGAGCGTTTTGAAGGCCAGCTGGAAAAGCACCAGGGCCACTTGATCCGCGCTGCCGTCGAACTGGCCAAGGAGTGGCGTACCGACCGCTCCCTGAGCCGCCTGGAAGCCATGCTCGCGGTCGCTAACAAAGATGCCTCGCTGATCATCACCGGCAACGGTGACGTGGTCGAGCCGGAAGATGGCCTGATTGCCATGGGCTCCGGCGGCAACTTTGCCCAGGCCGCCGCACGCGCGCTGCTGATGAAGACCGACCTGTCGGCCCGCGAAATCACCGAGACGGCCCTGGGTATCGCCGGCGATATCTGCGTGTTCACCAACCACAACCTGACCATCGAGGAAGAGGACCTGGCGGAGTAACCAGCTGTTCTGGCGCCCAGCATTTCATCGCTGGGCTTTTCCACGCTGAACTCATCGTTAAAGGACCACCTATCACCATGTCCATGACCCCCCGCGAAATCGTCCACGAACTCAACCGCCATATCATCGGCCAGGACGATGCCAAGCGCGCCGTCGCCATTGCCTTGCGCAACCGCTGGCGCCGGATGCAGCTGCCTGCTGAGCTGCGCGTCGAAGTGACCCCGAAGAACATCCTGATGATCGGCCCGACCGGCGTCGGTAAAACCGAAATCGCCCGGCGTCTGGCCAAGCTGGCCAACGCACCGTTCATCAAGGTCGAAGCGACCAAGTTCACTGAAGTCGGCTATGTGGGCCGAGACGTCGAGTCGATCATCCGCGACCTGGCCGATGCCGCCATCAAGCTGCTGCGCGAACAGGAAATGGTACGCGTACGCCATCGCGCAGAGGACGCCGCCGAAGAGCGCATCCTCGACGCCCTGCTGCCACCGGCCCGCACAGGTTTCAACGAAGACGCCGCCCCGAGCCAGGACTCCAACACCCGTCAGCTGTTCCGTAAGCGCCTGCGTGAAGGCCAACTGGACGACAAGGAAATCGAGATCGAAGTCGCCGAGGCGATGGGCGTCGACATTTCTGCGCCGCCGGGCATGGAAGAGATGACCAACCAGTTGCAGAACCTGTTCGCCAACATGGGCAAGGGCAAGCGCAAGAGCCGCAAGCTCAAGGTCAAGGAAGCCCTGAAGCTGGTGCGCGACGAAGAAGCCGGGCGTCTGGTCAACGAAGAAGAACTCAAGGCAAAGGCCCTGGAAGCCGTCGAGCAGCACGGTATCGTATTCATCGACGAAATCGACAAAGTCGCCAAGCGTGGCAACGTCGGCGGTGCCGATGTATCCCGTGAGGGCGTACAACGCGACCTGCTGCCGCTGATTGAAGGCTGCACGGTGAACACCAAGCTGGGCATGGTCAAGACCGACCACATCCTGTTCATCGCCTCGGGTGCGTTCCACCTGAGCAAGCCAAGCGACCTGGTTCCCGAGCTGCAAGGCCGCCTGCCGATTCGTGTCGAACTCAAGGCCCTGAGCCCGCAAGACTTCGAGCGCATTCTCAGTGAGCCACATGCGTCGCTGACCGAACAGTACCGCGAACTGCTGAAGACCGAAGGGTTGAACATCGAGTTCACCCCGGAAGGCATCAAGCGCCTTGCAGAGATCGCCTGGCAGGTCAACGAGAAGACCGAGAACATCGGTGCCCGTCGCCTGCACACGCTGCTGGAGCGCCTGCTGGAAGAGGTGTCGTTCAGCGCTGGCGACCTGGCCAGTGCCCACAGCGAAACACCGATCCAGATCGACGCCGACTACGTCAACAGCCACCTGGGCGAATTGGCGCAGAACGAAGACCTGTCTCGTTATATTCTGTAAGCCTCACCCTCTTACAGGCAGGGCCGTTCGCGGCCCTGATCGCTTATGACTCGACTCCCCACCGCAATCAACCTGCACAAAGCCTCCAAGACCCTGAGCCTCAGCTATGGGCCCAACGAGGTCTACCACCTGCCCGCCGAGTTCCTGCGCGTGCACTCCCCCTCCGCCGAGGTCCAGGGCCACGGCACCCCCATCCTGCAATTCGGCAAGCTCGGGGTCGGCCTGAGCGCGATCGAACCGGCCGGCCAGTACGCACTGAAACTGACCTTCGATGACGGCCACGACAGCGGTCTGTTCACCTGGGAATACCTGGAGCAACTGTGCCTGCGCCAGGAACAGCTCTGGGCCGAGTACCTGGAGGAACTGGCCAAAGCCGGCAAATCCCGCGACCCTTCCGAGTCTGTCATCAAACTGATGCTCTAATCGGGCACTCTTGTGTTTTAGAGCGCATTTTCTAATTTGATCTGCTTGAATGCCTCTGCACAGCCAATGGATGGCTGGCGTGCGCAACACCTTAACGTCGGGTTACCAATGGATCTGGCAAGTTCCCTGCATCGGTTTTTTTGCAGGCTCTAGTCGAGATGCCGAAGTCGCGAGCGAGCGCAGGCTGTCTTCTCACGCAAAGACCACCCGCACGACGCGCCTTCGTTTTCATCCAGACACGCTGTACGCAGTTCGTTATCACTGGTCACCCGAGCAGTAGTACCGGCCTCTCCTGTGCCACCGCCACAGCCAAAACCGGTACTCGTCTCAGGACAACGGAGCGTCGTAGATGAGCAACAAGAACAACGATGACCTGCAGCGCCAAGCCTCGGAAAACACCCTGGGCTTAAACCCTGTAGTGGGCTTGCGCCGTAAGGATTTGCTGACTTCTGCCCGTATGGTGCTGCGCCAGGCCATCCGCCAGCCGCTGCACAGTGCCAAGCATGTCGCGCACTTCGGCATGGAACTCAAGGATGTCCTCTTCGGGAAGTCCAGCTTGCAACCGGAGAGCGATGATCGTCGCTTCAACGACCCGGCCTGGAGCCAGAACCCCCTGTATCGCCGCTACCTGCAGACCTACCTGGCCTGGCGCAAGGAGTTGCACGACTGGATCGGCGACAGCAATCTGTCGGAACAGGACATCAGCCGTGGCCACTTCGTCATCAACCTGATGACCGAAGCCATGGCCCCGACCAATACGGCTGCCAACCCGGCTGCGGTGAAGCGCTTTTTCGAAACGGGCGGCAAGAGCCTGCTGGATGGTTTGTCCCACCTGGCCAAGGATCTGGTGAACAACGGCGGCATGCCCAGCCAGGTCAACATGGACGCCTTCGAGGTTGGCAAGAACCTGGGCACCACCGAAGGCGCCGTGGTGTTCCGCAACGAAGTACTGGAGCTGATCCAGTACCAGCCAACCACCGAGCAAGTGCTTGAACGCCCGCTGCTGGTGGTACCGCCGCAGATCAACAAGTTCTACGTCTTTGACCTGAGCCCGGAGAAAAGCCTGGCACGCTTCTGCCTGCGCTCCAACGTGCAGACCTTTATCGTCAGTTGGCGAAACCCGACCAAGGCTCAACGCGAATGGGGCCTGTCGACCTACATTGATGCACTGAAAGAAGCCGTCGACGCCGTGCTGGCGATTACCGGCTGCAAAGACCTGAACATGCTCGGCGCCTGCTCCGGTGGGATTACGTGCACCGCGCTGCTCGGCCATTATGCGGCGCTGGGCGAGAACAAGGTCAATGCCCTGACCCTGCTGGTCAGCGTACTCGACACCACCCTCGACAATCAGGTAGCACTGTTCGTCGACGAGCAGACCCTGGAAGCCGCCAAGCGACACTCCTACCAGGCCGGCGTGCTGGAAGGCCGCGACATGGCCAAGGTATTCGCCTGGATGCGGCCCAACGACCTGATCTGGAACTACTGGGTCAACAACTACCTGCTGGGCAATGAACCTCCCGTGTTCGACATCCTGTTCTGGAACAACGACACCACGCGCCTGCCAGCCGCCTTTCACGGCGACCTGATCGAAATGTTCAAGAACAACCCATTGACCCGCGCCGATGCACTGGAAGTGTGCGGTACCCCTATCGACCTGAAGAAAGTCACCAGCGACATCTACAACGTCGCCGGTACTGCCGACCACATCACACCGTGGCAGTCCTGCTACAGATCCGCACAGCTGTTCGGCGGCAACGTGGAGTTCGTGCTGTCCAATAGCGGCCATATCCAGAGCATCCTCAACCCGCCGGGCAACCCCAAGGCACGCTACCTGACGGGAGGTGAGCTGTTGTCACAGGCCAGCGAATGGCAGGAAAACGCCATCAAGCACCCAGACTCCTGGTGGCTGCACTGGCAAAACTGGCTGACAGAGCGCTCGGGGGCGCTGAAAAAAGCGCCGACACGCCTTGGCAGCAAAGCCTATAGCGCAGGCGAAGCCGCACCGGGCACCTACGTTCACGAGCGTTGATACACCCGCCGCCGTGGCCAGCTGAGGGGCGCGGCGCTTTATCCATCACAGGGGCTCGCGCATGCCGCAACCGTACGTTTTCAGAACTGTCGATCTGGATGGTCAATCCATCCGAACGGCAGTTCGCCCCGGCAAATCGCACTTGACGCCCTTGCTGATCTTCAACGGCATTGGGGCCAACCTGGAACTGGTGTTTCCATTCATCCAGGCGCTGGACCCGGACCTGGAAGTGATCGCCTTTGACGTGCCCGGTGTCGGCGGCTCCTCCACCCCGCGCCGCCCGTACCGCTTTCCAGGCCTGGCCAAACTGACCGCACGCATGCTCGATTACCTGGACTATGGCCAGGTCAATGTCATCGGGGTTTCCTGGGGTGGCGCCCTGGCGCAACAGTTCGCCCATGACTACCCGGAACGCTGCAAGAAACTGGTACTGGCGGCGACCGCTGCCGGTGCGGTCATGGTCCCTGGCAAGCCCAAGGTACTGTGGTTGATGGCCAGCCCGAGGC
The DNA here is from genome assembly GCF_056279025.1 of Pseudomonas sp. TE3910. NCBI lineage: Bacteria > Pseudomonadati > Pseudomonadota > Gammaproteobacteria > Pseudomonadales > Pseudomonadaceae > Pseudomonas > Pseudomonas sp. TE3910. The sequence continues at coordinate 3,793,758 of NZ_JBWBQN010000001.1, read as the reverse complement.
GCTACATACAGCCCTCCCATGTCATCCGCATTGCCCCGGACATTTATGGCGGTGCATTTCGCCGCGACCCGGACCTGGCCTTGTCACACGCGGCCAAGGTGCGCTCTTCGGGCAAGCTGGGCTATTACTGGCAACTGTTCGCCGGGCTTGGCTGGACCAGCATCCACTGGCTGCACAAGATCCAGCAGCCAACCCTGGTGCTGGCCGGTGACGACGACCCCTTGATCCCACTGATCAATATGCGCCTGCTGGCCTGGCGAATTCCCAATGCCCAGCTACACATAATCGACGACGGCCATCTGTTCCTTGTCACCCGGGCCGAGGCCGTCGCACCGATCATCATGAATTTCCTCCAGCAGGAGCGCCAGCGGGCCGTGATGCATCCTCGGCCTGCACCTGGCGGTTGAGCGGTGCCCTGGCCTGTCGCTTGCGTGCGTGGCAGAAAGGCTCCGCCAGAACCGCGAAGCGCAATTGGTGCCGCACTTGCATGGATGAGTGTGTTGATGGCTTGACGACGGAGTGTTGCCTGATGAAAGACAGACCCGCGAAGGGCGTACCACCGGCCCCCGCCACTTATATCAACGCGCAGAACGCGATCACCGGATTGCGCGGCCGCGACTTGATCTCGACCTTGCGTAGCGTCAGTCGCCATGGTTTGCGCCACCCGCTGTACACAGCCAAACACATGCTGGCTCTGGGCGGACAGTTGGGTCGGGTGCTGCTGGGCGATACCCCTCATCAACCCGGCCCTCGCGACGAGCGCTTCAACGATCCGACCTGGCGCCAAAACCCTTTTTATCGGCGTGGCCTGCAGGCCTACCTGAGCTGGCAGAAGCAGACAAGCCAGTGGATCGACGGCAGCCAACTGAGCCATGACGACCGCGCCCGTGCGCACTTCCTGTTTTCACTGATCAACGATGCCCTGGCCCCGAGCAACTCACTGCTCAACCCGCTTGCGGTGAAGGAGCTGTTTAACACCGGCGGCCTGAGCCTGCTGCGTGGCCTGAACCATCTGCTTGATGACCTGCGGCACAATGACGGGATGCCCCGGCAGGTCAACCGGGAGGCCTTTGAAGTCGGCAAGACACTGGCCACCACACCCGGCGCCGTGGTGTTTCGCAACGAACTGCTGGAGCTGATCCAGTACAAGCCGATAAGCGAGAAACAGTACGCCCGGCCCTTGCTGGTGGTGCCGCCCCAGGTCAACAAGTTCTATATCTTCGACCTCAGCCCGCACAACAGCTTCGTCCAGTACATGCTCAAGAACGGCCTGCAGGTGTTCATGATCAGCTGGCGCAACCCAGACCCGCGCCACCGTGAGTGGGGCCTGTCCAGCTACGTGCAGGCCCTGGAAGAAGCCACCAACGCCTGCCGAGCCATCAGCGGCAGCCGAGACGTGAACCTCATGGGGGCCTGCGCAGGTGGTTTGACCATGGCCGCGCTACAGGGCCATTTGCAAGCCAAGCGCCAGTTGCGTCGGGTACACAGCGCCACCTACCTGGTGAGCCTGCTCAACAGCCAATTCGACAGCCCGGCCAGCCTGTTCATCGACGAACAGACCCTGGAAGCCGCCAAACGACGCTCCTACCAGCACGGTGTGCTCGACGGGCGCGAAATGGCCCGCGTGTTCGCCTGGATGCGCCCCAACGATCTGGTCTGGAACTACTGGATCAACAATTACCTGCTGGGCAAGTCGCCACCGGCGTTCGATATCCTCTACTGGAACAACGACAGCACCCGCCTGCCCGCCGCGCTGCACGGCGACCTGTTGGACTTCTACAAGCACAACCCGCTAGCCCACGCCGCTGGCCTGGAAGTGTGCGGCACCCCCATCGACTTGCAGAAGGTTACGCTCGACAGCTTCACCGTGGCCGGCGACAACGACCACATCACCCCATGGGATGCGGTCTATCGCTCGACCCTGCTGCTCGGCGGTGAACGGCGCTTCCTGCTGGCCAACAGCGGGCATATCCAGAGCATCATCAACCCGCCGGGCAATCCCAAGGCCTGGTTCATGGAAAACCCGAAACTGAGCAGTGACCCACGCGCCTGGTTCTATGACGCCAAGCAGGTCGATGGCAGCTGGTGGCCGACGTGGCTGGAATGGATACAGAAACGCTCCGGGACGCAACGCGAAACCCTGAATGTACTCGGCAACCCAAACTTTCCCCCCATGGACCCCGCACCCGGCACCTACGTGCTGGTGCGCTGAACAAGAAGAACGGATGAAAACCCGCGACCGTATCCTTGAGTGTGCCCTGCAACTGTTCAACCAACAGGGTGAACCCAACGTCTCGACTCTGGAGATCGCCAATGAAATGGGCATCAGCCCGGGCAACCTGTATTACCACTTCCATGGCAAGGAGCCCCTGGTACTCGGGCTGTTCGAGCGTTTCGAGGAAGAACTGACGCCGCTGCTCGATCCACCGGTCGACCTGCGCCTGGATGCCGAGGACTACTGGCTGTTTCTGCACCTGATCGTCGAACGCATGGCCCAGTACCGCTTCCTGTTCCAGGACCTGTCGAACCTGGCCGGACGCCTGCCACGCCTGGCACGCGGTATCCGCAACCTGCTCAACGCGCTCAAGCGCACCCTCGCCGCCCTGCTGTCCAGCCTCAAGGCGCAAGGCCAGATCAAGGGCGACACGCGCACCCTCGGCCAATTGGTCGAGCAGATCACCCTGACCCTGCTGTTCTCGATGGATTACCAGCGCATCCTGGCTCGCGACAGCCAGGTCGGCATCGTCGTCTATCAGGTGATGATGCTGGTCGCACCGCACCTTGAGCCTGCGCCACGGCATGCGGCCGAACAGCTCGCGCTGCGTTATCTGGACGATTGACAGCCTCACCGGCCAGAACTGAAAACGCCCGGCACACAGGCCGGGCGCTTGTCGACAGCCGCCTCGATCAGGCCTGGCTGGTAGATGCCGGGGTCGCCGACGGCGTACCGCTGACCGGGGCTGGCGCCGCGCTTGCTGCTGGCGTGGCGGCCAGAGCGGCGTTCACGGTTTCAGCAGGCTTGGTCGCCGGTGCCTTTTTCACGGCCGGTTTTCTTGCCACGGGCGGCTTGGCAGCAGCAGGCTTGGCCGCGGCTTTTGCAACTGCTGGCTTGGCAGCCGGTTTAGCCGCTGCAGCCTTGGCTACGGGTTTGGCTGTAGATTTGGCAGCGGCTTTCGGCGCGGCCTTGGCCAGTGGCTTGGCGGCAGTGGCAGGTTTGGCCGCAGCAGGTTTGGCCGAAACCGACTTGACCGAGGCGCCGGTGAGCTTCTCGATCTGCTTGGTCAGGGTATCGACCTGCTGATGCAGTGCCTTGACCTCATTGCGGCTAGGCACCCCCAGACGCGAAATCGCACTGTTCAGGCGCTTGTCGAAGGCTTCTTCGAGCTCGCTCCACTTGCCCAGCGCCCGCTCCTTCACATCGCCAACCCGTGATTTCGCGGACTTTGCCGAACTCTTTGCAGCATCTACCTGCTCGTCGACCCGGGTCTTGGCCTGCTTCTCGGCTTTCTCGCCATCCTTGACCAGGGTTTCGAACAACTTACTGCCATCGTTGCTGATCTTTGAGTAAGCGCCCAAGCCTGCCAGCCAGATCTGACGGGAGTACTTTTCGACCTCGCCGACCCAGGAGCTGCCTTCTTTTTCTACTTTCTTCTTGCCAGCCATCCCGCTCTCCTTAGTGTTTACGTGCAACGTGTTCGAGCAATGCTGTCAGCTCATCGAGCTTGGCAGAAAGTGTCTCCACGTCATGTTTAGACGGAATGCCGATACGATTCAAGGCGCTGGCGACGCGCGTGTCGAATGCCTTCTCGATTTTATCGAGCTGCACTTCGACCTTGCCTTTGACGCCACTGATCTCATCCTTGACCGAATCGATCTGGCTGTTGGCCGCGTCGAGCTCATGGTCGATACGCTTTTTGCCGCGTTTTTCGATACCTTCGCCCGCCTTGACCAACTCTTTCAAATAGTCGGCACCTTCCTGCCCGACCCGGGCATAGGCTCCCAGGCCTGCCAGCCAGATCTTGCGCGCGTAGCCGCGCACCTCACCCAGCGTACCGCTCTGGGTATGCTCTTTTTGCTTCAGGGAAACCTTGGCCATGCTCTGCACCTCACGTTGATCGCGGAAATGGAGAAACTGCCCACGAGGTCGGGGCTTGTGCACAAGGTAGGGGGAAAAATTAGAATGCTCACCCTAAGGCGAGATAACCGCACTACGCCCTTGGCGGCAAAGCCGACGCCTGTGACGATGACAGGTACCGGCGTTGCAGGCGAAGAGCACCGAGATGTCAGGCCAGGGCCTTGTCCAGCGCCCGTTCGATTTCAGCCTTGATGGTCCCGCCCATCATCGACAGCATCATCCCCAGTTTCAATTCGACGCGAATGCTGTCGTCACCGATCTGAATGCTGCCATTGGCGCCACTGCGCTTGACCTGGACAGTGTCGCCTTCCCACTGTGCCTTGAGGTCATACTCCCGGGCCAGGCGCTCCACCAGGGCTTCGGCCTTCTGCCGGGCCGCCTCGCGGCCTAGGCTGTGTCTACGTTCAACGCTGATCTGGGTCATTCAATCAATCCTGGCTAAGAAGGCATACTGGCGGCCTATATTAGCCCGCCCCCCTCCTGCGACACAGCCCGCCAAGACAAATCACGCCGCACGCCCTAGAATGGCGGTAATTTTTTCCGGTGACAGCGATATGAACGATCAGCGCAAAGGCGAAAACGCCGAAACCACCACTCACTTCGGCTACCAGAGCGTGCCGGAAAGCCAGAAGGCGGAAAAGGTCGCTGAGGTTTTCCACTCGGTGGCGGGTAAGTATGACTTGATGAACGATGTGCTTTCCGGCGGCATGCACCGCCTGTGGAAGCGCTTCACCATTGAACTGTCGGGCGTTCGCAGCGGTAACCGCGTCCTCGACATCGCCGGCGGTACCGGCGATTTGACCCGCAAGTTCTCCCACCTGGTCGGCCCGACCGGTCAGGTCGTACTGGCCGACATCAACGCCTCGATGCTCAAGGTCGGGCGTGATCGGCTGCTCGACCTGGGTGTGGCTGGCAACGTCGAGTTCGTCCAGGCCGATGCCGAAAAGCTGCCCTTCCCGGACAACCATTTCGACTGCGTCACCATCGCCTTCGGCCTGCGCAACGTCACCCACAAGGAAGACGCCCTGCGCTCCATGCTGCGAGTGCTCAAGCCCGGTGGCCGTCTGCTGGTGCTGGAGTTCTCCAAGCCGACCAACAAGGTGATGTCCAAGGTTTACGATGCCTATTCGTTCGCCTTCATGCCGCTGATGGGCAAGCTGATCACCAACGACGCCGAGAGCTACCGCTACCTGGCCGAATCGATCCGCATGCACCCGGATCAGGAAACCCTCAAGGCGATGATGGTTGAAGCCGGTTTTGACCGCGTGACCTATCACAACATGACCAGCGGCATCGTTGCCCTGCACCGCGGCATCAAACCCTGATGTTGCTGAGCGGCCTTCTCGCCAGTGTCGAACACGGGGTCAACCGTGTTTTGCGCCTGGACAGCACGGCACTGCCACGCCTGGCACGGCTCGAGGGCAAGGTGATCGCCATCGACTGTCGCCAGCCAGCGCTGCAGTTGTTCATCCTGCCCAGCGATGAAGGCCTGCTGTTCGCCGCGCATTGGGCAAACGACGCCGACTGCACCCTGCGTGCACCGGCTTCAAGCCTGATGCGCCTGGCCATGAGCAAGGACAAGACCGCCGTGCTGCACAGCCCGGAGGTCGAACTCGACGGTGACAGTGGAGCACTGCTGGACCTGGTCGCAGTGCTACAAGACCTTGAACTGGACTGGGAGTATGAAGTCTCCCGCTGGCTCGGGCCGGTGGCTACGCAACTGATCAGCGGTCACCTGCGCAGCCGCGCCCAGTGGACCCGCCAAGGCCTGTCCAGCCTCAACCAGAACATCGCCGAGTACCTGGCCGAAGAGGCCCGGACACTGGTTGGGCAACGCGAAGCCGAGGTGCGCTTCAGCGAGCTCGACACACTCAAAGTCGATATAGAACGTCTCGAGGCGCGTATTGAGCGCCTTGCCCGATCCCTTGAATCCAGCGATAACGCATGAAGCTGCTTGCCGTCCGCCGTCTGTTGCGCATCCAGCGCGTCGTAATCCGCTACCGTCTCGATGACCTGCTGTTCGCCCTGCCGTTGCCCTGGTGGCTGATGGCGCTGCGTTTCGTCATGCCGTGGCGCTGGCTGCCACGCAAGCCCGTGGCGCTGAGCCGTGGCGCACGCCTGCGCCTGGCGTTGCAGGATCTGGGGCCGATCTTCATCAAGTTCGGTCAGTTATTGTCGACCCGCCGCGACCTGCTGCCCGAAGACATTGCCGATGAGCTGATGTTGCTGCAGGACCGCGTACCGCCGTTCGATCCGCAAAAAGCCATCGCCATGATCGAGGAACAACTCGGGGCGAAAATCAGCGAAGTGTTCAGGCGCTTCGACGTCGAGCCCTTGGCTTCGGCCTCTGTGGCCCAGGTACATGCGGCGCAGCTGAAAAGTGGCGAAGAAGTGGTGGTCAAGGTCGTACGCCCGGGCCTCAAACCCATCATTGCCCAAGACCTGGCCTGGCTGTTCCTGATTGCCCGTGCCGCCGAGCGGCTCTCATCCGACGCCCGCCTGCTGCACCCCGTGGAAGTGGTCAGCGACTACGAAAAGACTATCTACGACGAACTCGACCTGTTGCGCGAGGCAGCCAACGCCAGCCAGCTCAAGCGCAATTTCGAAGGTTCGGAAATGATGTACGTTCCGCAGGTGTACTGGGACTGGTGCCGGCCGAAAGTGCTAGTCATGGAACGCATCTACGGCATTCAGGTTACAGACCTGGCGACCCTGGCCGATCAGCGCACCGACATGAAGATGCTCGCCGAGCGCGGCGTCGAGATCTTCTTTACCCAGGTATTTCGCGACAGTTTCTTCCATGCCGACATGCACCCCGGCAACATCTTCGTCAGTACCGTGAAGCCGTGGAGCCCGAAGTACATCGCCATCGACTGCGGCATCGTCGGCAGCCTGACCCCCGAGGACCAGGACTACCTGGCGCGCAACCTGTTCGCGTTCTTCAAGCGTGACTACCGCCGCGTCGCGCAATTGCATATCGATTCGGGCTGGGTGCCTGCGCACACCAAGCTGAACGAGTTCGAGGCGGCGATCCGCACCGTGTGCGAACCGATCTTCGAGAAACCGCTGAAGGACATCTCCTTCGGCCAGGTCCTGATGCGCTTGTTCCAGACGGCCCGGCGTTTCAACATGGAAGTCCAGCCTCAGCTGGTACTGCTGCAGAAAACCCTGCTGAACATCGAGGGCCTGGGCCGTCAGCTCTACCCCGAGCTAGACCTGTGGAGCACCGCACAGCCGTTCCTGGAGCGCTGGATGCGTGATCGCGTCAGCCCGAAATCGTTGCTGCAGAACCTGCACAACCAGGTTGAACAGGTACCCCATCTGGCCGGTATGGCCCGCGACCTGCTCGAACGCCTGTCGCAACCGCATGCCAGCGAGCAATCAACGGCCCGGCGCCAGAACACCGACAGCTGGGCGCTGCGCCTTTTGGGCGCCGGCCTGCTCGCCGGTGGCGCAACCCTCGCCGCGGGTGCCATCAGCCTCAGTGCTCCCGCGGCCTGGCCGGCCTGGCTGATGCTCGCCGCCGGGCTCTACCTGATCGTGCGTCGATAGCCAGCCAGACACCTGGCTGGCAAACTAGCGAAAACATTCGACATAAGATCGAGTGTGGTTTTGGAGTTTTTCATGAAAGACTGGCTGGACGAGATCAACTGGAACAGCGACGGTTTGGTACCGGCGATCGCCCAGGACCACAAGACCGGGCGCGTACTGATGATGGCCTGGATGAACCGCGAAGCACTGACCCTGACTGCCGCTGAGCAGCGTGCCATCTACTGGTCGCGTTCGCGTGGCAAACTGTGGCGTAAGGGTGAGGAGTCGGGGCACGTGCAAAAACTGCACGAAATGCGCCTGGACTGCGACGCCGACGTGATCATCCTGATGGTCGAGCAGTTGGGCCATATCGCCTGCCATACCGGCCGTGAAAGCTGCTTCTATCGTGTCTTCGAGAACGGCGAATGGAAAACCGTCGACCCGGTTCTGAAGGATCCACAAGCCATCTACAGCGCAGGACACTGACATGAGCGACACCCTGACCCGTCTGGCCGAAGTGCTGGAGGCGCGCAAAGGCGCAGCACCCGACAGCTCCTACGTCGCCAGCCTATACCACAAGGGCCTGAACAAAATCCTGGAAAAGGTCGGCGAAGAATCGATCGAGACTATCATTGCTGCCAAGGATGCTGCTGCCAGTGGCGACTACAGCGATGTCATCTACGAAACCGCAGACCTGTGGTTCCATAGCCTGGTAATGCTGGCCTCGTTGGGACAGCACCCCCAAGCGGTACTGGACGAACTGGACCGTCGCTTTGGCCTGTCCGGGCATGCCGAAAAAGCTGCGCGCAAGCCAGATCTGACTGAATAAATTCGAAGGAGTGCACCATGGGTATTTTTGACTGGAAACACTGGATCGTACTGTTGGTCGTCGTGGTGCTGGTGTTCGGCACCAAGAAGCTGAAGAACTTCGGCAGCGACCTGGGCGAATCGATCAAGGGCTTTCGCAAGGCCATGAACGAGGAAGACAAGCCCGCCGACGCAGCGCCTGCCCAACCTACCCAGGCACACTCATCGCAAACCATCGACGGCCAGGCACACAAGGTCGAAGAACCCGTCCGGCAAGAACCGGTCCGGAAGGACTAACCCATGTTCGGGATCAGCTTCTCCGAGCTGCTGCTCGTCGGCCTGGTTGCCTTGCTGGTACTTGGCCCAGAACGCCTGCCCGGCGCGGCGCGCACTGCGGGCCTGTGGATCGGGCGGCTCAAGCGCAGCTTCAATTCAATCAAGCAGGAAGTGGAGCGTGAGATCGGCGCCGACGAAATTCGTCGCCAGTTGCACAACGAGCACATCCTCTCGATGGAGCAAGAAGCACGCAAGATCCTCAATCCGCAGAGCGTAGCGCCCCAGCCTTTCCAGCCACCGGCTGAAAGCAGCCCCGCACAGCCAGCGCCGAGCCTGACGCCAGCTGCCACGGACGCACCGGCTGCGCCTGCGCCTCTCAACGATTCGCCACAACCGCCGCGAGCACCATGAGCGATATCCCGGAAAACGACCAGCCAATGCCGCTGGTTTCACACCTCACTGAACTGCGCACACGCCTGTTGCGTTGTGTTGCGGCCATCTTCCTGATCTTCGCCGGGCTGTTCTCCTTCGCGCAGCAGATCTACACCCTGGTGTCGGCGCCGTTACGCGCACACCTTCCGGCCAACGCAACGATGATCGCCACCGATGTGGCCTCGCCGTTCCTGACGCCGTTCAAGCTGACCATGATCGTCTCGCTGTTTCTGGCGATCCCGCTGATCCTGCATCAGATCTGGGGGTTTATCGCGCCCGGCCTGTATCGCCACGAAAAGCGCATCGCCGTGCCCCTGCTGGTATCGAGCATCCTGCTGTTCTATGCCGGCATGGCATTCGCCTACTTTTTGGTGTTCCCACTGATTTTCGGTTTCTTTGCCAGCGCGACACCGGAAGGCGTCTCGATGATGACGGACATCGCCAGTTATCTGGACTTCGTCATGACCCTGTTCTTCGCCTTCGGCGTTGCCTTTGAAATTCCGGTGGCGGTGGTGCTGCTAGTCTGGATCGGCGTGGTCGACGTCAAGTACCTGAAGAAGATACGCCCTTACGTGATCATCGGCTGCTTCGTCGTCGGCATGATCCTGACCCCGCCAGACATCTTCTCGCAGACGCTGCTGGCAGTGCCCATGTGGCTGCTGTTCGAGATTGGCGTACTGTTCGGCGGCCTGATCCGCAAGCGCAGCGAACACCCTGAGGCACCCGAGCAAGACCACAACGACCAGCCGCCAGCGACCCAAGCGTGAACCTGCTGTTACTTGAGGAAGCCGACTTCGTTGCGGCTGACCGGGTGGTGCTGGGCGACCGCCGCTTTACCCACATGCAGGAAATTCACCGGGTAGCGGTCGGTGACAACCTGCGGGTTGGCCGCCTTGGCGGGCAAATGGGCCAGGCTCAGGTACTGCGACTGGAAGGGCATGAGGCGGAGTTGCAGGTCACCTTCGACCAGCCGCCACCGGCCAAGCTGCCGCTCACCCTGGTGCTGGCACTGCCTCGTCCCAAGATGCTACGCCGTGTGTTCCAGACCGTTGCGACCATGGGCGTACCGAAACTGATCCTGGTCAACAGCTACCGGGTCGAGAAGAGCTTCTGGCAAACGCCGTTCCTTGAGCCCGACGCCATTCGCGAGCAGTTGATTCTCGGCCTTGAACAGGCACGCGACACCGTGCTGCCCGAAGTGATCATCGAGAAGCGCTTCAAGCCGTTTGTCGAAGATCGCCTGCCGGCCATCAGTGCCGGCACCCTCGGGCTGGTCGGTCACCCCGGTAATCATCCCCCCTGCCCACGTGGCCTGGACGAGCCGGTAACCCTGGCCATTGGCCCGGAGGGTGGCTGGATCCCCTATGAAATCGACCTACTGAACAAGGCAGGCCTGACGCCGGTACAGCTCGGTGACCGAATCCTACGCGTGGAAACGGCAGTAACCGCATTGCTCGCCAGACTTTTCTGACTTCAGGTTCAATGATCGAGGCCGATGCATTGGCATTAGAACAATGAATCGCCTCGACCGCTGGCAAGGAGTCGCACCATGTACCGTTGGTTCTCCCATCAACTCGGCAATCTCAGCGTTAACCTGAAACTCGGGATTGGCTTTGGCCTGGTGCTACTGTTAACCCTGATCATCACTCTGACCGGCTGGCAGGGCTTGCAGGGGGTTATCGACCGCGGCGACAAGCTTGCAGCCATCTCCCGCGTGAGCCAGCAGACCCAGGAGCTACGCAATCAGCGCCTGAACTATGAAAAAGAGCGCACGGCAGAGGCAGCAGCCAATGTAGAAAAAGCCTTGGCGGCCCTGGATGACAACCTGCAGCAGGTGCGCAAGCGCATCAACGACAGCCAGGACAAAGACCGCCTCGGTCGCCAGATCGATGCCGTAGCCGAGTACCAGCGAGCCTTTACCGACCTCAAACAGGCGGCACAAGATCGCGAGCATAGCCGTGGGCAACTGGGTACGAGCGCTGACCGCGCTGCCGGCCTGCTCGAGCAGATTGAGCAGCAATTGCTCAAAAGTGAAAGCTTGAGCCAGTTCAACAGCGCAATGACCGTTGACAAGCTGCTGCAGAATGCGCGCTTTCAAGTGCGCGGCTACACCTACAGCGGCAAGCCAGAGTTTGAACAAACCGCCACCGCCGCCATCGATCAGGCCGCAGCCCAGCTCAACGCCCTGATCGACAAATTGCCGACCGAGCACACTGAGTCACTGACCAACGCCGGCCATGCGCTAGCCGGCTACCGAGCAGCCGTTGGCCTCTACCGTGACGCCCAATTGGCCAGCGAACACGCCCTGCAGCGCATGGCACAGCAGGGCCAGGTGTTGCTCGACCTGAGTCGCGAGCTGACGCTGTCGCAAACCCAGCAGCGCGATGACGAGTCGCAGCACGCCAAGCTGATGCTCACGCTCGCCACAGGCCTGGCACTGCTGCTGGGTGTTATCGCCGCCTGGGCCATCACGCGACAAATCATCGTGCCCTTGCGCCATACGCTGACCGTGGTCGACCGTGTTGCCGACGGCGACCTGAGCCAACACGTCAACGTCGAACGCAGCGACGAGCTGGGCCAGTTGCAACACAGCATGCAACGCATGACCCACAACCTGCGCGAACTGATCGGCGGTATCGGCGACGGGGTTACGCAGATTGCCAGCGCGGCCGAACAGCTGTCGGCTGTCACTGAGCAGACCAGCGCTGGGGTCAACAACCAGAAGGTTGAAACCGATCAGGTCGCAACGGCCATGAACGAGATGGCCGCAACCGTGCAGGAAGTGGCACGCAACGCCGAGGAAGCCTCCGAAGCGGCAGTAATGGCCGACCAGCAGGCCCGCGAAGGAGATCGGGTGGTGGGCGAGGCCATCGCCCAGATCGAGCGACTGGCGGCCGAAGTGGAACACTCCAGCGAAGCCATGAGCCAGCTCAAGACCGAAAGCGACAAGATCGGTAGTGTCCTCGACGTGATCAAGGCCGTGGCCCAGCAAACCAACCTGCTAGCCCTCAACGCAGCCATCGAGGCTGCCAGAGCAGGTGAAGCCGGGCGTGGTTTTGCCGTAGTGGCCGACGAAGTGCGCAGCCTGGCACAACGCACACAGCACTCGACCGAGGAGATCGAAGCGTTGATCGCCAGCTTGCAACATGGCACCCAGCAAGCGGCCAGCGTGATGGACAGCAGCCGTGGCCTGACCGAAAGCAGCGTCGAACTGACCCGTCGTGCCGGCACCTCGCTGGAGACGATCACCCGTACCGTGTCGTCCATCCAATCGATGAACCAGCAGATCGCAGCCGCGGCAGAACAACAGAGCGCCGTGGCAGAAGAGATCAACCGCAGCGTGATGAATGTGCGTGACGTCTCTGACCAAACCTCCGCTGCCAGTGAGGAGACCGCAGCCTCCAGCGTCGAGCTGGCGCGCCTGGGCACTCACCTGCAGACGCTTGTCGGCAAGTTTCGCCTGTAGTCATTAAACACCCTGTAAACGCGCGCCGCCCCTGGCTTTCTGGCCTCGGGCGGCGCGCGCATGTATGTAATGAAAGAAAAGCCCTACAAATAACGTAAAAAACTCCAATTTCACGCAAACTTAGGCGAAATTTCCTACATCACTCACAGGTTCAGGTCCTCGTTCTCCGGCCGATGAGCACAATGGCCGCGCCTCCCCCTTCAGGTGCGAAGCCCTTCATCATTCAGGAGAACCGCCATGTTCGGACCCTTGTCCCGCCTGCTTAGCAACCTGAGCGTCAAGCTCAAACTCGCCGCCGGTTTTGCCATGGTTCTGTCGCTGACACTGGCCATAACCCTGTTCGGTTGGACCGCGCTGGGTGATGCCATTGAGAGCTCAAAGCGACTGTCCAGCATTGCCCGACTCAGTGAGCTCAACAAGGATCTGCGCGCCGAGCGCATCACCTTCCGGGTGTTGGCTGACGATGAGAGCAAGGGCCAGGTACTCAAGGCCTTGAACGACATGCAGCACATGCTGGAACTCATGCTGCCGCAGTTCGACGACCCCGTAGAACTGAAATTGCTGAACGACGAGCAACAGCTCGTGCACACCTACCAGCGCGACTTCGACACCCTGCAAAAAGCCGTCACGTTGCGCATGACGCACTTTCAAGCGCTGGAGGTTCAGGAGCAGCAAGTTCTCGACACGATTGATGCCATCGAGAAGCAGCTCCTGCTCCTGCAGGATACGGAGCATAACCAGACAGCTCGCTCCAAGGCGCTGACGCTGCTGGAAAACCTGGGGCGGCAGATCGACAATATCAGTCAGCAACGTCAGGTGCCAGCCTACATGTCCAACCCTACCAGTGCCTTTGCCAATGTCGGCAAGCAGGCGATGACCGCTGCCGAGTCGGCACTCGGTCAGTTGGGCACGGCACTGGCTCAACTCCGGCTGACGGACACCTCGGCACTGCAGGCGAGCGGCTCAGCACTGAGCCGCTATGGCCAGGCGCTGGATCAGTACCGTAATGCAGCCATTGCAGTCGAAAATGTACAGAATGATCTGGAAACCCTTGGCAAGCAGATGCGTGAAGTCGGCCAACGCCTGACAGACCATCAACTCAGTGTTCAAGAGCAAGAGGCGCACACCGCGCAAGCCGCCCTCAGCAGCGTCTCCGCGCTGGCACTGCTGGTCGGTATTCTGGCTGCGTGGATTATCACCCTGCAGATCACCACGCCCCTGCGACACACCCTTGAGCTGGCCGCACGGATTGCTCAGGGTGACCTGAGCGGCGATAGCGAGGTGACGCGCCGGGATGAAATGGGCCAGTTGCAACGCAGCATGCACCGCATGACCTTAAGCCTGCGCGAGTTGATCGGCGGTATTGGTCATAGCACTTCCCAGCTGTCGGACGCCGTACAAACGCTTTCGGCCGTAGCCGCTCAGACACATGGCGGTGTCAGCAGCCAAAAGGAGGAAACCGATCAGGTGGCGACCGCCATGAACCAGATGGCCGCAACGGTACAGGAGGTAGCCCGCAATGCCGAGCAGGCTTCGGCTGCAGCCTGTGATGCCGACCATCAGGCCCAACTGGGCGATCAGGTCGTCGCGGAAGCCGTCGCACAAATCGAACAGCTGGCGGATCAAGTCAACCGTTCAATCCAGGCAATGGGCAAGTTGGCGCAGGAAAGCGAGCGCATTGGCAGCATTCTGGATGTGATCAAGTCGGTCTCGGAGCAGACCAACCTGCTGGCACTCAATGCCGCCATTGAGGCGGCCCGGGCAGGTGAGGCTGGACGAGGCTTCGCCGTAGTTGCCGATGAGGTACGAGGGTTGGCACAACGCACCCAGCAGTCCACCGAGGAAATCGAGGAACTGATCGCCAACCTTCACAACGGTACCGCTCAGGTCGTTGAACTGCTCGACAGCAGCAGGAACCTGACCCAGGACAGCGTTGCCCTCAGCAGAAAAGCTGGCGCGGCCCTGGCCCAGATCGCTCACAGCGTCTCGAACATCCAGGGCATGAACCAGCAGATCGCGACAGCCAGCGAAGAGCAAAGCGCAGTCGCCGAGGAGATCAACCGCAACGTGATCAATGTGCGCGATGTTGCCGAGGAAACCGCATCGGCCAGCACACAGATCACCCGATCGAGTGTGGAGCTACAGAAACTGGGCAATCAATTGACGACGATGGTCGGCCGATTCGGCATCTGAGCCTTGCGCAAGGAATGACCCGAGCATGGGGGCTGGCGAACCAGCGCCCATGACACAAGCGCTACAGCACCTGGCGCAGGAACGCCTGGGCACGCAGGTCCTTTGGCGAGGTAAAGAACGCCTCGGGTGGCGAGTCCTCCAGCAGCTTGCCGTGATCGAAGAACAGCACCCGGTCCGCGACTTCGCGGGCAAAGCCCATCTCGTGGGTGACGCAGACCATGGTCATGCCTTCCACAGCCAGGGTCTTCATGACGTCCAGCACTTCACCGACCATTTCCGGGTCGAGTGCCGAGGTCGGCTCGTCAAACAACATCACCTTCGGGTCCATCGACAGTGCCCGGGCAATCGCCACGCGCTGCTGTTGGCCACCCGAGAGCCTGGAGGGGTACTCGTTGGCCTTCTGACCGATACCGACCTTCTCCAGCAATGCCCGCGCCTTGGCCTCGCGCTCCTGCTTGCTGCGCTTGCGCACCACCTTCTGTGCCAGGCACAGGTTCTCCAGCACGGTCATGTGCGGGAACAGGTTGAAGTGCTGGAACACCATGCCGACTTCACGACGATAGGCGTTGATGTCGGTCTTCGGGTCGTTCAACTGCAAGCCGTCAATGGCCACCGAGCCCTCATCAAAACTTTCCAGGCCATTGAGGCAGCGCAGGAAGGTCGACTTGCCCGACCCCGAAGGACCGAGCACTACCAATACTTCGCCCTTGGCTACGTCGGTGCTGACGTGGTCGACAGCTCGTACCACCTGACCACGGGTATCGAAGACTTTTACCAGATCGCGAACTTCAATCACTTTGCGCGAGCCTCCGCTCAAGCCGGCTGGCGAAATGCGACAGCGGCAGGTTGATCAGCAGGTACAGGCCGGCAACGCAGAACCAGATCTCGAAGGTCGAGAACGAGGTAGTAATTGCCTCACGGCCACTTTTGGTCAATTCGGTGATTGCAATGACCGAGACCAGCGACGTGTCTTTGACCAGGCTGATGAATTGCCCTGCCAGCGGCGGCAGGACACGTTTGAATGCCTGTGGCAGCACCACATGGCGCATCGACTGGCTCGCACTCAGCCCCAGCGAGCGGGCGGCTTCACTCTGGCCACGGGCAATCGACTGAACCCCAGCACGCACGATCTCGGCCACGTAGGCACCGGTAAACAGCGCCAAGGCTGCTACCCCGGCGAACTCTCGAGACAGGTTGAGCACCGTGCCGATGAAGAAATAGAAAATGAAGATCTGCACCAGCAGCGGCGTACCACGCACCAACTCGACGTACACCGTCGACAGGTCGCGCAGGGTCGGGTTGTTCGAGAGCCGACACAAACCGGCCACCAGGCCGACCAGCAGGCCCAGCACACCGGAGGCCAGCGAAATCCATACGGTGGTCCACAGGCCCCAGGCCAGCGGCCCTGCGGTCCAGTGCCGAGTGACACCCACCAGATCGCCTTCAGCAACATCGTCGCCCTTGGACAGCTGCAGGCTGTTCTGCTCGACGTCCAGCACCTGTTCGCCGCCGTCTTCGTCGCGCAGGGTGACCTTGGCCATGCTGCCCTGCTGCACAATGGCTTCGACCTTGCCGTAGCCGGCCGCGCGCTGCGCTTCTTCAGCCTGGTAAGCGAAATACTGTGGCACCCGACTCCAGCGCCACTCGTAGGAAATCACCGAGGTCGCGTAATACAGGCTGACGGCCAGGCCGACCAACACCAATGCGGTCAGCCCGTGCCAAGGCCACTGAGCTTTCTTGTGTTTAATCACGAAAGGTAGTTCCGTAAAAGCGAACGCGCAGGGCTAGCCTGCGCGTCAGGTTTCAAGCCAGTCGAACGACGGCCTTATTCCATGTCCTTGAGCCAAGCGGTGTCTTTGAACCACTTGTCATGGATACGTTTGTAAGTGCCGTCGTTGTGGATCTGGTGCAGGTAGTTGTTGATCCAGTTGATGCTGTCGTAGTCGCCTTTCTTCAGGCCGAAGGCCAGCGGCTCATAGGTGAACGGCTCGTCCAGGAACAGCAGCTTGCCAGCACCGGCCTTGTTCACCGCAACCACGTTGTAGGGGGCATCGTAAATGAACGCATCGGCTTTGCCGTTGACCACGTCCATCACGGCTTCCTGCTCGTTGTCGTAGCCGTGATACTTGGCTTTGCCGATCAGCTTCTTGGCGACCAGTTCACCGGTAGTCCCCACCTTGGAGGTGATACGGTACTCGTCGGTGTTCAGGTCTTTGTACGACTTGACCTTGTCTGCGAGCTCCTTGCGGATCAGCAGGGTCTGGCCGACCACGATGAAGGGTTCGCTGAAGTTCAGACGCAGGTTGCGTTCCTGGGTCAGGGTCATGCCGCTGCCGATCATGTCGAACTTGTCGGTCAGAAGCGCCGGGATGATACCGTCATAGCTGGTGGACACCAGCTCCAGCTTGACGCCCATGGCCTTGGTCATGGCCTTGAGCAGGTCGACTTCGAAGCCGATGATTTCGCCACGCTTGTTGGTCATCTCGAACGGCATGTAGGTAGGGTCCATACCCACGCGCAGGGTGCCGCGCTTGACTGCGTCGTCAATTGCCCCGGCCTGGGCCGTTGCCACTGTAGCCAGTGCTGCGACGCCGGCCAGCAGCATCGACAGGTACTTTTTCATCATCACCAGATCCCCCAACAGGAAAGCTCGAATTTTATTGTGATCGCAGATCGCCCTGATGGACGACGCACTGTATCGAAGTGCGCGATGCTACCCCATGCGCCGCAAGGCACATATAGGCGATAGGCACTTTGTTATGTGTTGTCGGCAGAAACGACATCGCCGGCAAGCCCAAGCCCCATGTAGGGCACTCAGGTTTGTCGGCGATGGTTGCAGCGCAGTTCAACGATCAGGCATTAGCCAGCGATGGCAACTCCTGCGACTGCGGGTGTAACGGCAACAACGGCGAATGCGGGTTGCTGGCAATCGATTGCCGCCAGACGTCCAGCCAGGCGGCACTCTGCTCGGCCCAGACACGCTCATGCAAGCGTGACAACGCTACCGGGTCACTGAGCAGTGCCAATCGGGTACTGCCGTCGAGTGCGCCAGGGCCAACCTCCAACGCCTTGGCGATACGCTCGGCACGCAGGGCCTCGATCGGTGCGGCAACACCATGACGCGCCGTCGCCAGGGCACAGGCCAGGGCATTCTGCTGTGGATCGACCACTGCCCGGACAAAACCGTCATTCAGTGCATGCCAACGGTTTTCATGGGTGTACTGATCAGTCGCCAGCAACTCATGCGGTGTCGCGTATTCCTCAGGGATCAGGAACAGGCGTTCATCCTTGGCGCGCAGGCCCAGGTTGACCCGGCTGGAGATCACCGAAACCGGAATCGACAGCATCAGCGAACCGACAATCGGTACCAGCCACCAGAGGAAGCTCGGGTTCAGCCATGCCACCAATAGTGCCCAGGCAACGCCCAGCAGGGTTTGCGGGCCATGCCGGCGAACAGCCTCGCTCCATGGCGTGGAGTCGTCGTCACGCTGTGGCGAGTTCCAGGTTGCCGCCCAGCCCAGGAACGCGGCCAGCACGAAGCGGGTGTGGAAAATCATCCGCACAGGCGCCAGCAGCATGGAGAACAGCATCTCCAGCAGCATCGACAGCGTCACCTTGAAGCGACCGCCAAATTCCTTGGCGCCCTTGGCCCAGATCAGAATGATGCTGAGCAACTTGGGCAGGAACAACAGCACAATGGTCGTCGAAAACAGCGCAATGGCTTTTTCCGGGTGCCATTGAGGCCAGAGCGGGTAAAGCTGACGTGGCTCGAGGAAGTACTGCGGCTCCATCAAGGTGTTGGTTGCCAGCAGCGCCGTCGACAGCACCAAGAAGAAGAACCACAGCGGCGCCGACAGGTAGGACATCACACCTGTGAGGAACACCGCACGGTGTACCGGGTGCATGCCCTTGACCAGGAACAGACGGAAGTTCATCAGGTTGCCGTGGCACCAGCGCCGGTCGCGCTTGAGCTCGTCGAGCAGGTTAGGCGGCAGTTCTTCGTAGCTGCCCGGAAGATCGTAGGCAATCCACACGCCCCACCCCGCACGCCGCATCAGTGCGGCCTCGACGAAGTCGTGGGAGAGGATCGCACCGGCGAAGGCACCCTTACCCGGCAACGGCGCCAAGGCGCAGTGCTCGATGAATGGCTTCATCCGGATAATTGCGTTGTGCCCCCAGTAGTGCGACTCGCCGAGCTGCCAGAAGTGCAGTCCGGCAGTGAACAGCGGGCCATAGACGCGGGTGGCGAACTGCTGCATGCGTGCATACAGCGTGTCCATGCCCGAGGCTTTTGGCGCGGTCTGGATGATACCGGCGTCCGGATTGGCTTCCATCAACCGCACCAGGCTGGTCAGGCATTCGCCACTCATTACGCTGTCGGCGTCGAGTACCACCATGTAACGGTAGTCCCCACCCCAACGGCGGCAGAAGTCGTCCAGGTTGCCACTCTTGCGCTTCACACGGCGACGACGGCGGCGATAGAAGATCCGCCCAAAGCCTTTGGCCTCGCGGCAAACCTCCAGCCAGGCCTGTTGCTCGGCCACGGCAATATCGGTGTCGTTGGTGTCACTGAGCACAAAGAAATCGAAACGGTCGAGATCGCCCGTCGCAACCACCGACTCGAAGGTCGCCCGCAACCCTGCAAATACACGCGGGACATCTTCGTTACAGATCGGCATGACGATCGCAGTACGCGCCTGCGGCGCAATCGGCTCGTTGCCAGCGCTGCTGCCAGAGATACGGTACTTGTCGCGCCCGGTCAGCAGCTCAAGGAAGCCCATCAAGGCCGTCCAGAAACCCGCGGATACCCAGCAGAAGAGGATACCGAACAAGACCAGGATGCTGGTCTGCAATGCATACGGCCAGACCTGTTGGACGGTGGTCAGCAGCGGCTGGTTCAGGACCTCGTCGAGGTCGACGAATGACCAGCCCTGATAAGGCAAGATGCCTTTCATGTACCAACCGGCAACGATGGTCTGCCCCAGCATCAGCGTTAGCAGGATGTAGCGGCGCACCGAACCGACCCAGCGCCAGCGTGCAGCCGGTAGCTCGCGCTTTTCGGGCGCAGGGGCGTTTGTCCGGCCGGTCAAACGACGCCAGGCGCGAATCAGGATATTGGTCCGCCACGGCTCAGGAACCACCCGAGTGCGACGAATTGGCGGGGTAGCCTTCAGGCACAACCGACCGCTGGCATCGAGGCCGAGCATCTCGGCCTCCTCCAGTTCCTCAGCCGTACCCAAGGTAAGGCGACCTGCAACCGACGCCTGGGCGGCCTCGGCCTCCCCGGCAGACGGTTGTGCGGACAAGCGTTGATGCAGCTCGCTGAACGAGGTGCAGCTGGCCAGTTCGGCCCGCTGCTCGTCGCTCAGTGGCAGGTGTTCCAGGTATTCGCTCAGCGACCCTGGTTGTGCAGAGTGTTTACTCATCGGCAGGCAACTGATAACTCCAGGTCTCGGTCAGGACTTGTTCGGTCGTGGCCGGAGCCGTGGTGGTGGATGCCGCATCGGCGGCTGGCTGTGCGGCCGCTTTCTCGGCCTTGTCTTTGGCCTGCTTGGCAGCGGCTTTTTCCTGCTTGGTCGGCTTGGCCGGCTCAACAGGAACGTCACGTACCAGCGCAGCACGCATTTCAGTGGACTTGTTCGGGTCCTTGACCTTGAACCGCAAGGTCAGGCGCCAGCCCTGGATTTCCGGGTTGTAGCGCAGGCTGTTCTCGACCAGCTCACCGTTGTCGCCAAGGCTGACCTGGCTACGTACAGCGGTGTCTTCCGGCAACGCCTTGAGCACCGGGCCTTCAAAGTCGACCAGGAAGGCCACGCTACCGTCAGGCTGACGGATCAGGTTGGATTGCTTGACATCACCGGTCGAACGCAGGGTCTGCTTAACCCAACCCAGCTTCGGCGAATGCAGTTCGGACTCATCCATGGTCCAGTGCAGGCGGTACTCGAACTCGGCAGCAGTACCAGGCTCAGGCAGTTTTTCCGGGCTCCAGAACGCAACGATGTTGTCGTTGGTTTCATCGGCAGTTGGAATTTCCACCAGGTCGACCGTGCCCTTGCCCCAGTCGCCAACAGGCTCGATCCAGGCGCTTGGGCGCTTATGGTAGTTGTCATCCAGGTCTTCGAACTGGCTGAACTCGCGCTGACGCTGCAACAGGCCAAAACCACGTGGGTTTTCCACGCTGAAGTTGCTGACAGCCAGATGTTTCGGGTTGTTCAGCGGGCGCCACAGCCATTCGCCGTTGCCGGCATGAATCGACAGGCCTTCAGAGTCGTGCAGGGCAGGACGGTAGTTGAGCACCTTCGATGGCTGGTTGCCACCGAACAGGAACATGCTGGTCAGCGGGGCAATGCCCAGGCGGCTGACACGGTCACGCAGGAACACCTTGGACTTGACGTCAACGATGGTGTCGCTACCCGGACGCAGGGTCAGACGGTAAGCACCGGTGGAACGAGGCGAGTCGAGCAACGCATAGATGACCAGTTGCTTGTCGGTCGCCTTTGGACGCTCGATCCAGAACTCAGTAAAGCGTGGGAACTCTTCGCCAGACGGCAGTGCCGTGTCGATAGCCAGACCACGGGCAGACAGGCCATAGGCTTGCCCCTTGCCGACCACGCGGAAATAGCTGGCGCCCAGCAAGGTCATGATTTCGTCTTGCTTGTCAGCCTTGTTGATCGGGTACAGCACGCGGAAGCCGGCGTAACCGAGCTTTTCAGTGGCCTTGCTGTCAAAGCTCAAGTCACCGAAGTCAAAGCGGCTGGCGTCGTACTTGATTTCGTGGACTTTGCTGCCGACAACCTCGTTGATCGTCACAGGGGTGTCGAAGTGCATGCCCTGGTGATAGAAGGACAGCTTGAAAGGCGTCTTGGCCTTGGCCCACTCGGCCTTGTCCTCGCGGAAGCGAATTTGCTGGTAGTCCGCGAATTTCATTTCGCGGAACACTGCTGGCAGGTTGCTCTTCGGCGCCTCGTACTTCTGCCCGGCAAGATCCTTCGCCTTGGCCGCTACATCGTCAAGGTTGAACGCCCAGAGCTGGCCTGCGCCGAGCAGGCAGACGAGCGCCGAGCCGGCTGCCAGAGCCTTGCGCAGCCGATTGCCAGGAGTTCTTGGTGCATTACAGGGACTTACAATCACGAGCAACCCTCGCCGAAAACAGATCAAAGAACCAACGGCCAGCCATCGTTTGCCGGGTTGGCGAGCACTGTTCGGACTCCGAAAGGGCGTAATGATTCCCTAAACGGCGTCAGACAGTTCTCAAGTTAAAGTAAAACAAATCGGCGAACGCCGATCTTGGTAGCGCGCGATTATCTAGCAGGCAGCGCTACAACGCATCAGGGCAACACAACTATTTCTGCTAGAACCCCCCTTTTTTCCTGCAAAAAAGGAGGTTTTCAGCCTTATATTTGTAACATAAATGTTACGGGGCCATCATTGACCAGATGTACCTGCATGTCGGCACCGAAACGCCCGCTTTCAACTGTACCGTGCAACGCCCTCGCCTGCCCCAACAAGTACTCGAAAAGCTCGGCACCCAGCGCCGGTGGTGCAGCGCTGGAGAAGCTCGGGCGCAATCCGCTCTGTGTATCAGCCGCCAGGGTGAACTGCGAGACCAGCAGCAAGCCGCCCTGAATGTCCTTGAGCGACAGGTTCATCTTGCCCTGCTCATCACTGAACACGCGGTAATTGAGCAGTTTGTGCAGCAGCTTGTCGGCATGGGCGCGGGTATCGCCCGGCTCGACTGCAACCAGCACCAGCAATCCCTGGTCGACCGCCCCGACAATCTCTGCGTCCACCTCAACGCGTGCGCTACGCACGCGCTGCAACAGGCCCTTCACGCTTCTTCCAGTGGCAAGTCCAGCAAACGCCGGGCCATTTGGTCGGCAGCACGCACCAGCGCATCGGTGATACCCGGCTCAGACGCCGCATGCCCTGCATCGCGAATCACCTTCAGCTCGCTGTTTGGCCAGGCCTGATGGAGCTCCCAAGCATTATCCAATGGGCAGATGACATCATAACGACCATGCACGATCACTGCAGGCAGGTGGGCGATCTTCGGCATGTCGCGAATCAGTTGGTCGGGCTCAAGGAATGCATTGTTCATGAAATAATGGCATTCGATCCGCGCAATAGACAACGCGCGCTGAGGCTCGGAGAAGCGGTCGACGACCAACGGGTTGGGCCGCAGGGTAGCGGTACGCCCTTCCCAGGTCGACCAGGCCTTGGCGGCATGCATCTGGGCAATTTGATCATTGCCGGTCAGGCGCTTGTGGAAAGCCTGGACCAGGTTGCCGCGTTCCTCGGCCGGAATCGGCGCGATGTAGTCCTGCCAGTAGTCAGGGAACAAGCGGCTGGCGCCACTCTGGTAGAACCACTCGATTTCCTGTGGGCGGCACAGAAAGATACCGCGCAGGATCAAACCCTGTACGCGTTCGGGGTGAGTCTGGGCATAGGCCAAGGCCAGGGTCGACCCCCAGGAGCCACCGAACACCACCCACTTGTCGATACCCAGGTGCTTGCGAATGCGCTCAAGGTCCTCGACCAAATGCCAGGTGGTGTTGTTCTCAAGGCTGGCATGCGGTGTCGAGCGCCCGCAGCCGCGCTGATCGAAGGTAATGATGCGGTACAGGTTCGGGTCGAAATAGCAGCGACTCTGTGCATCACACCCTGCTCCCGGCCCACCGTGGATAAACACCACCGGCAACCCCTCGGGCGAACCGCTCTCGTCAACATACAGCACATGCGGCGCCTCCACGGCCAGATCGTGTCGGGCGTAGGGTTTGATCTGCGGGTACAAGGTCTGCATTACGCACTCCGTGTGGGGGAATTATTCTGCCGTTGGGCATCATAAACCCGAATTGCGCTTTGAGCATGCCCCCCGCAACATCTGACACCGCATAAAACCGTTCACACTGCGTAGTGCGCCTTGCCCCAGGCCACTGCTGCGTTGAGCAGGCGTTCCAGCACCTGCTGGGTGGGTTGCGCCAGATCCTCGCGATAATGGAACGGCTCGACTTCCTCCATATAGGTAGTCTGCGCTAACTCCAGCTGTACCGCATGAATGTGCCTGGCCGGGTCACCATAGTGACGGGTGATATGCCCACCCTTGAAGCGCCCGTTCAGCACATGGCTGTAACCCTCGGCGCAAGCGCACACCGCTTGCAACTGCTCGGCGAGTTGCGGGTCGCAGCTGGCCCCATTGAACGTGCCCAGGTTGAAGTCCGGCAGCGTGCCGTCGAACAGGTGCGGGACGTGCGAGCGGATCGAGTGGGCATCCCACAGCAGCGCGTAGCCGAACTGCTCACGCAGACGCGCCAGTTCCTGGCGCAAGGTGTCGTGATACGGGCGCCAGATACGCTCCAGATAGTCAGCTCGCTCGCGGGCCGATGGCGTCAGCCCGTCCTTGAACAACGGCGTACCGTCGAACAGGGTGGCCGGGTACAGCCCGGTGGTGGCACCGGTATACAGCGGCTGGTCATCGTCTGGACGGTTGAGGTCGATGACAAACCGCGAATATTCGGCGGAAACAATGCTGGCGCCCATGCTCACCGCAAAGTCATACAACCGTGGAATGTGCCAATCGGTATCCGGCAGGCTGCGTGCCGGTTCGATCAGGCCGGCCTCGACTGCCGGTGTCAAACGCACGCCGGCATGGGGCATGCTGATCAATAGCGGCAAGGTGCCTTGGTGAAAGTTCAGAACCTTATCCATAAAGACGCTCTTCAAAAATGGGTTTCAAGGCCATGGCGAATGACCCGCTTGGGTAAGTCGCCGCCCAACCAATAGGACAGGTCGGCAGGACGCTCGATGTCCCAGGCGATGAAATCGGCGACCTTGCCCACTTCCAGCGACCCGTGACTGTCGCCCAGCCCAAGGGCGCGGGCAGCATGCAGGGTCACCCCGGCCAGGGCTTCTTCCGGCGTCATGCGGAACAGCGTACAGGCCATGTTCATCATTAGACGCAACGACAGCCCTGGCGAGGTCCCGGGGTTGAGGTCGGTGGCGATGGCGATCTTCACACCGTGCTTGCGCAAAGCGTCCATCGGCGGCAGCTGGGTTTCACGCAGGAAGTAGAAAGCGCCGGGCAACAGCACCGCAACGGTGCCGGCTGCCGCCATGGCGATGGCGTCCTCCTCGGTCATGAACTCCAGGTGATCCGCCGACAATGCCTGATAGCGCGCCGCCAAGCTGGAGCCGTGCAGCGACGACAGTTGTTCGGCATGCAATTTGACCGGCAGGCACAATTCACGGGCTTTTATAAACACCCGCTCGACCTGGGCCGGGGAAAACGCCAGGTATTCACAGAACGCATCCACGGCGTCGACCAGCCCCTCAGCGGCCAGAGCCGGGAGCATTTCAGTGCAGATGTGTTCAATGTAGTCGTCTGCCCGACCGGCGAACTCCGGCGGCATGGCGTGCGCCGCCAGGCAGGTACCGCGCACCGTCACCGGCAACTCAGCGCCCAGCCGACGAATGACCCGGAGCAACTTGCGCTCACTGGCCAGGTCCAGGCCATACCCGGACTTGATTTCGACGGTGGTCACGCCATCGCGCAACAAGGCCTGCAGGCGTTGCCGAGCGCTGGCGTACAACTGTTCTTCCGTAGCGGCGCGCGTAGCGCGCACGGTGCTGGCGATACCACCACCCTGGGCGGCGATATCGGCATAGCTGACACCTTGCAAGCGTTGCTCGAACTCGCCACTGCGGTTACCGCCGAACACGGTATGGGTGTGGCAGTCGATCAGGCCCGGGGTTACCCAGGCACCGTTAAGCTCGACCACCCTGGCATCTGCCGTGACCGGCAGGGACTGGCGCGGGCCGATCCACTCGATCCGCTCGCCGGACGTCAAAATCGCCGCATCCTCGATGATCGAGTAAACACCTTGCGCCATGCTTGCCACATGGCAGTGCTGCCAGAGGGTTTTCATGCACCGTCTCCGTGACTATCGTTGAGTGTTGGACAATACCTGAGCAGGCGCCACAGCCACGCGCGGCTTGCACCAGAGCAGGTAAGAGGCAACCAGGAACACCACCCAGACCACGCCGACGAGCAGCGCTGCCTGTGTATCCGGGAAATAACCCAGCACACCGAAGATGAACACCATGAAGGCGATCGCTGCCGCTGGACCATAGGG
Source organism: Pseudomonas sp. TE3910 (assembly GCF_056279025.1). Taxonomy (NCBI): domain Bacteria; kingdom Pseudomonadati; phylum Pseudomonadota; class Gammaproteobacteria; order Pseudomonadales; family Pseudomonadaceae; genus Pseudomonas; species Pseudomonas sp. TE3910. The sequence goes on along the minus strand of NZ_JBWBQN010000001.1, from coordinate 3,767,789 downwards.
CCAGAACGGTACCGGGAACTTCAGTTGCGCGGCTTCTTCACGGCTCATGCTGCGACGCATGGCGACCTGGGTCACCAGAATCATCAGCCAGACCCATACCGTGGCGAACGTGGCAATGGAGGCGATCAGCAGGAAGACGTTTTCCGGGATCAGGTAGTTCAGCACGACGCCGCTCAGCAGTGCCACACCCATGACCAGTACGGTCATCCATGGCACACCTTGACAGGAAACCTTGGCGAACCCCTTCGGTGCCTGACCTTGCTGAGCCAAGCCGTACATCATGCGCCCAGCGGCAAAAATATCGCTGTTGATCGCCGATACCGCCGCCGAGATCACCACAATATTCAGTACAGCTGCAGCCGAACCGATCCCCAGATTGCTGAAAATCTGTACGAACGGGCTACCTTGGGTACCGATCTGCGGCCACGGGTAGAGGCACATCAGGACGAACAGGGTCAGCACATAGAACAGCAGTATCCGCAGCGGAACAGCATTGATCGCCTTGGGCAGCACGCGCTGAGGGTCTTTCGCTTCACCGGCAGTGATACCGATGATCTCGATACCGCCAAAGGCAAACATCACCACAGCAAACGAGGCGATCAGGCCGCTCACGCCATTGGGCATGAAGCCGCCGTGGGCCGTCAGGTTGGCGATACCACTGACCGTGTCGCCATTGGCGCTGCCCAGCCCGAAGAGCATGATGCCGAAGCCGGCCAGGATCATCGCGACGATGGCAACGACCTTGAGCAGCGACAGCCAGAACTCCATCTCGCCGTAGACCTTGACGTTGCACAGGTTCAGCCCGCCGATCAGGAAGACAATACCCAGCACCCAGATCCAGCGCGCGACTTCGGGGAACCAGAAGCCCATGTAAATGCCGAAGGCCGTCACGTCGGCCAAACAGACAATGACCATTTCAAATGCGTAGGTCCAGCCGAGCACAAACCCGGCCATCGGCCCCAGATAGGTGGAGGCATATTGACCGAACGAGCCCGAAACCGGGTTGTGTACGGCCATTTCCCCCAGGGCGCGCATGACCATGAAGACGGCAGCACCGCCGATCAGGTAGGCCAGCAGCACTGCCGGGCCCGCCATCTGGATCGCCGAAGCAGAGCCGTAGAACAGGCCCGTACCAATGGCCGAGCCCAGGGCCATGAAACGAATATGGCGAGCCGTTAGCCCGCGTTTGAGTCCTTGCGATTGAGATTGCATTTCGCGGTCCTGATTATTTTTGTAGGCGAAAAGCGGTACGAGCCCTTTCGGGCCCGTACGGCAAAGGCGATATCAGCCCAACGGATCAGAGGCTCGGCAGAACGCCAGCCGGCAGCAGACCGTTCAAGTGCCCTTCAGCCAGCAAGGCGCTGGCTGCCTCGATGTCCGGCGCGAAGAACCGGTCCTTTTCGTAATAAGCGACCTTGCTGCGCAGCAGTTGACGAGCCGTTTCCAGCTTCGGCGAGGTCTTCAGCCCTTCACGCAGGTCCAGGCCCTGGCAGGCGGCCAGCCATTCCACGGCGAGGATGCCGCGAACGTTGTCAGCCATTTCCCAGAGGCGCTTGCCAGCAGCCGGCGCCATCGACACGTGGTCTTCCTGGTTGGCCGAGGTCGGCAGGCTGTCGACACTGTGCGGGTGAGCCAGGGCCTTGTTCTCGCTGGCCAGCGCTGCTGCCGTGACCTGCGCGATCATGAAGCCGGAGTTGACCCCACCATTGGCCACCAGGAACGGTGGCAGCTGCGACATGTGCTTGTCCATCATCAGCGAGATACGGCGCTCGCTCAGCGAGCCGATCTCGGCAATGGCCAAGGCCATGTTGTCGGCAGCCATGGCCACCGGTTCGGCGTGGAAGTTGCCGCCGGAAATCACGTCGCCCTCTTTGGCGAATACCAGTGGGTTGTCCGATACGGCGTTGGCTTCGATGACCAGTACTTCGGCCGCCTGACGGAACTGGGTCAGGCAAGCCCCCATGACCTGAGGCTGGCAACGCAGCGAGTATGGGTCCTGGACCTTGCCGCAATTCTCATGGGACGCCGAGACTTCACTGCCGTCACCCAGCAGGTCACGGTAGCAGGCCGCTGCGTCGATTTGACCGCGCTGACCACGGGCGGCGTGAATCCGCGGGTCGAAAGGCGAACGCGAACCGAGCACGGCTTCAACGGTCAGGCCACCGCAGGCCATGGCCGCTGCGAACAGGTCTTCACCCTGGAACAGGCCACGCAGCGCGTAGGCCGTGGACGCCTGGGTACCGTTGAGCAGGGCCAGGCCCTCCTTGGCAGCCAGGGTCAGCGGTTCAAGCCCTGCTACTGCCAGTGCTTCGGTCGCCGACAGCCACTGGCCTTTATGACGAGCCTTGCCCTCGCCCAGCAGAACCAGCGACATGTGCGCCAGCGGCGCCAGGTCACCGGATGCCCCCACCGAACCCTTGAGCGGGATGTGCGGGTAAACCTCGGCGTTGATCAGCGCGATCAGCGCATCGATGACCTTGCGGCGGATGCCCGAGAAACCACGGCTCAGGCTGTTGACCTTGAGCACCATGATCAGGCGCACCAGCTCATCGCAGATCGGCTCGCCGACACCTGCGGCGTGAGACAGCACCAGCGAGCGCTGCAGGTTTTCCAGGTCATGGCTGGCGATACGGGTCGACGCCAACAGGCCAAAACCCGTGTTGATGCCGTAGGCGGTACGGTTTTCCGCAAGAATCTGCTCGACGCAGGCAACGCTGTCGTCGATCTGCTGGTCGGCGCTGGCATCCAGCTTCAGTTTCAGCGGGTTCTTGTAGATGGCACGCAGCTGAGCCAAGGTCAGGGTGCCAGGCTTCAGGGTCAATTCAGTCACGTTGTTGCTCCGCTACAGAGAGGCGATTACGCCTGTCGTTAATTCAGTATCAACCATTGCGCGCCAATCAGCGCGTAATCATCGGCAGGTTCAGGCCTTGTTCCTTGGCGCAATCGATGGCGATCTGATAACCGGCATCGGCATGGCGCATCACGCCAGTGGCCGGGTCGTTGGTCAGAACGCGAGCGATTCGCTCGGCTGCCTCGTCGGTACCGTCACAGACGATGACCATGCCGGAGTGCTGCGAGAAGCCCATGCCGACACCGCCGCCGTGGTGCAGCGAGACCCAGGTCGCGCCGCTGGCGGTGTTGAGCAGTGCGTTGAGCAATGGCCAGTCGGACACAGCGTCGGAGCCATCCATCATCGATTCGGTTTCGCGGTTCGGGCTCGACACAGAGCCCGAGTCCAGGTGGTCACGACCAATCACGATCGGTGCCGACAACTCGCCGCGGCGAACCATCTCGTTGAAGGCCAGACCCAGCTTGGCCCGCTGCCCCAGACCAACCCAGCAGATACGTGCTGGCAGGCCCTGGAAGCTGATGCGCTCACGGGCCATTTCCAGCCAGTTATGCAGATGCGCATCGTCCGGGATCAGTTCCTTGACCTTGGCGTCGGTCTTGTAGATGTCTTCGGCGTTACCCGACAGGGCCGCCCAGCGGAACGGGCCGATACCACGGCAGAACAACGGGCGAATATAGGCCGGTACGAAGCCTGGGAAGTCGAATGCGTTTTCTACGCCTTCTTCCTTGGCCATCTGACGGATGTTGTTGCCGTAGTCGAAGGTCGGAATGCCCTGCTTCTGGAAATCGAGCATGGCCTGCACGTGTACGGCCATCGACTGCTTGGCCGCCTTGACCACGGCAGCCGGCTCGGTTTGTGCGCGGTCACGGTACTGTTCCCAGGTCCAGCCTGCTGGCAGGTAGCCGTTGAGCGGGTCATGGGCGCTGGTCTGGTCGGTGACCATGTCTGGACGCACACCGCGCTTGACCAGTTCGGGCAGGATTTCAGCCGCGTTGCCGTGCAGGGCAATGGAGATGGCTTTGCCTTCAGCGGTGTACTTGGCAATGCGCGCCAAGGCGTCGTCCAGGTCGTTGGCCTGTTCGTCGACATAGCGGGTGCTAAGGCGGAAGTCGATGCGGCTCTGCTGGCATTCGATGTTCAGCGAGCAGGCACCGGCCAGGGTTGCAGCCAGCGGCTGCGCGCCACCCATGCCACCCAGGCCGGCGGTCAGTACCCACTTGCCCTTGAGGCTGCCGTTGTAGTGCTGGCGGCCGGCCTCGACGAAGGTTTCATAGGTGCCTTGAACGATGCCCTGGCTACCGATGTAGATCCAGCTGCCAGCCGTCATCTGGCCGTACATGGCCAGGCCCTTGGCATCCAGTTCGTTGAAGTGCTCCCACGTGGCCCAGTGCGGCACCAGGTTGGAGTTGGCGATCAACACGCGTGGGGCGTTGGCGTGGGTCTTGAACACGCCGACCGGCTTGCCGGACTGCACCAGCAGGGTTTCGTCGTCGTTCAGGTTGGTCAGGCTCTCGACGATCTTGTCGTAGCACTCCCAGTTACGCGCCGCACGGCCAATGCCGCCGTACACCACCAGCTCTTTCGGGTTTTCCGCGACTTCAGGGTCGAGGTTGTTCATCAGCATGCGCAGCGGCGCTTCGGTCAGCCAGCTTTTGGCGGTCAGCGTAGTGCCGCGCGGGGCGCGAATTTCGACGTCACGGAATTTGTTCATGTTCTTGTCAGTCACGGTAACGGCTCCTCAAGCGATCGATCCCGCCCAACCCAGGCTGTGGGCGAGCGTGCCAGCGGTGGCAGGCAAATTCGGGATGGCAGCAGGGCTGCCATGCACACTCATACAAACACATATTTACTTGTATGTACAAGCATAGGCAATTGAAGTGCCAACTTCTCCGACGAACTGCCACAGAGGCACGCCACGGCCAACGCAGCGCAAGAAATCCGGGGTTCTGGCAGCAAAAGAAAACGTATGGGAGGGGGACAGGGGTGCAGAACAACGCCGTCAGACAAGGTGGCGTTGCACCACCTTGGGTCAATCAGTAACACACCCGCGCGCAACTCATCAGTAACCGCGGTAACAATCTCAGCAGTGGCTCAGCTCGATCAGGCAGCAGTGGCCACTCAGCTCAAGCGCCTGCAACCCCGCATTTCCTTCGACCTGCACGCAGTCGTGGCGCGACAGCGTCTGCACCGCATGCCCGCCCAACGCGGCACGAACCTGCTCGCCAGCAGCGAAGACCAACAGCGTCTGCGCCGAACTGAAGAGACGACTCTCACCCTCAAGCCATTGCAGGCGAGCGCGGTAACGCTGCGGCGCATAGATCAGGTTGAAATCGCGGATCGGCCCACCCAACAAGCGGCAGCTCACCTGACTTTCACCCGAGAACATGAAGGCATCGAAGGGCAGCAGTGCACGACTTGCCTCGCCATCGACCTGCAGCACCATGCCATCACCTTGCAGCACGGTGATGATCCGCTGGTATCCGGCAAAGCTGGAGAAGCCACCCGACTCGGCAATATCGGCAATCGAAAGACGCCAGCCAAAGCCCTCAAGGCCCTCTCCGGCGTCACGGGCGATTTCTTCGGTGCTGCCACCACCATTCTTCCAGGGCATGCGGGGGTAATTGACCGCGCGAAGTACCTGCATCTGACTCATTTACTGAAACGTCCTTCCAAGCGATGACGGGAACCAGGGTGAATCAAACGTGCCGCCGTCACCGGCTGACGGCCGGACCACGTGCGACGGCGAATCAGCAGGCACGGCTCGCCCTGCTCGATCTGCAGCAGGCGACATTCCTCCGGCTCAGCCAGAATCGCCTCGACCACATGCTCGCCCTCGGTCAGGGGTGCCACCTGGGACAGGTAGGCATAAGGGGTCTGCACGGTGAAATCCTGCTTGAGGTAGTCCGGTGCAACCTGGGCATTGACGAAGCGGTCTTCGATTTGCACCGGAATGTCGTTCTCGTAATGCACGATCAACGAATGGAACACCCGCTGACCTTCGCGCATATCCAGTGCCAACGCCCGCTCGGAGCCGGCAGCCTCTTCAGCCAGGGTCACCACCTTGCAGGTGTGTTTGTGCCCCCGCGCGGCGATCTCGTCTGCAATGTTATTGACGTCGAACAATGCGGAACGGGTCTTGGGCTCGGCAACAAAGGTCCCGACGCCCTGCATGCGCACCAACAGCCCCTCGGCTGTCAGCTCGCGCAGTGCGCGGTTGATGGTCATGCGACTGAAGCCCAGCTCACTGACCAGTTCGCTTTCCGACGGCACACGGTGGTGCGGTGGCCAGCTACCGTTCTTGATTTGCTGGGCAATCATTTGCTTGACCCGGGCATACAGCGGCGCCGGCCCCTCGCCCATTTGGGCAACCAGCGCGGAGACAGGTGGTGTCGGCACGTCGAGATCCTTGTTCAAAATGAGTACTCCATAGATTGCCGGAGTTTACCCAGCAGGCAAACGTCTGTATATGTATATACAAATAAACAAAACGAGGTGCCGTGTCGATGTCCGTCTTCTTTGCCGAACGTGCTTTGCTGCCTACCGGCTGGGCCAACAATGTCCGCATCGAGGTCGGTACCGACGGCCGAATCGGCCGCGTCCATACCGATGCCTCGGCCGAGGGCGCCGAACGCGTGGCAGGCCCACTGCTGCCGGGTATGCCAAACCTGCACTCACATGCCTTCCAGCGCGCCATGGCTGGCTTGGCTGAAGTGGTTGGCAACCCCAATGACAGCTTCTGGACCTGGCGCGAACTGATGTACCGCATGGTCGGCCAGATCAGCCCGGAACAACTGGAAGTGATTGCCCGCCAGTTGTACATCGAGATGCTCAAGGCCGGATACACCTCGGTCGCCGAGTTCCACTACGTGCACCACGATGCTGATGGCACTCCCTATGCCGACCCGACTGAACTGTCCCAGCGTATCAGCCAGGCTGCCAGCCACAGCGGCATCGGCCTGACCCTGCTCCCCGTGCTCTACAGCCATTCAGGTTTCGGTGGCCAAGCGCCCACCGATGGGCAGCGCCGCTTTATCAACAGCACCGAGCAGTATCTGCGACTACACGAGCGCCTGGCACCGCTGCTGGCGCAGCAACCCGCGCAACATTTGGGGCTGTGCTTCCACTCGCTGCGCGCCGTCACCCCGCAACAGATCGCTCAGGTCATGGCCGCCAGCGACCCACACTGCCCTGTGCACATACACATTGCCGAGCAACAGAAAGAAGTCGACGACTGCCTGGCTTGGAGCGGCCGACGCCCACTGCAATGGTTGTACGAGAACACCGAGGTTGATCAGCGCTGGTGCCTGGTCCATGCCACCCACGCCGAAGCCGACGAAGTCGCGCTGATGGCGGCCAGCGGCGCGGTAGCTGGATTGTGCCTGACCACCGAGGCCAACCTGGGCGACGGCATCTTCCCTGCAGTCGACTACCTGGCCCGTGGCGGTCGCCTGGGTATTGGCTCGGACAGCCATGTTTCGCTCAGCGTGGTGGAAGAACTGCGCTGGCTCGAATACGGCCAACGCCTGCGCGACCAGCGACGCAACCGACTGTACCGCGCGGAGCAGCCGATGGTTGGGCGCACGCTGTTCGATGCAGCCCTCAGTGGCGGAGCACAAGCGCTGGGGCAGCCGGTGGGTACGCTGGCAGAAGGTCACCGCGCCGACTGGCTGGTGCTCGATGGCAACGACCCCTACCTGGCAACGGCCAAGGGCGACGGCATCCTCAATCGCTGGCTGTTTGCCGGAGGCGATCGTCAGGTCCGCGATGTGATGGTCAACGGCAAATGGGTGGTACGCCAAGGCCATCATGCCGCCGAAGAACAGACCGCCCAGGCCTTTACCCGTGTGCTGAGAGAACTGTTGGGCTGACGCTGGAGTTGATGCTGGGGCCAGCCAGGCAAGCAATCACGGCCGCCTGGCAATATCCCGATCAGACACCCGCCAGATCAAGCGCGTCGTGTCGTACCCCTGCTGGCGTGCCTTGGCCAGCAGGCTTTCGCGCTCATAGGCCGGCACCGTCGGCTTGCGCGAGAGCAGCCAGAGGTAACGCCGGTTCGGGTTGCCAACCAGTGCGGTCTGGTAGTCATCGTCGAGGTACAGCACCCAATAGTCGCCCTTGGCGACGCCCGGCAGCAGTCTCGAGAACCAGTTATCAAACTCGACCCAGAGCTTGTCGGTCTTGCCTGGCACCTGTGGCGTGGCGGTACCGCTTGCCTCCTGCCACTCCCCTTCTAAGGTGCGACAGCGATTGAGAACGCCGACATTGCCATCTGGCTTGAGGCTGTAATGCGCTTCAGATTGCGCACAATCACGCTGGAAGAACATGGGCAAACGCGCCAGTTCATACCACGTGCCCTGGTAGCGCTTGAGGTCGACACGCTCGACTGTCTTGGGCGGCAGTGGCCCGCTATCAGAGTGCGCGCAACCGCCAAGAAGCAGAGCCGCGCTCAGCCCCAGCAGGTGAGAGAGTCGTTTCATTTGAGCCCCTGTCCTGAGTACATCAACACATTGTCACCCGCAAACTGGATACTGATGAAGGTGTCTTTGTCACCCCAGGTACAGCTGGAGATGCCCAACGCACCTGAGCAATCAGTTGGCTTGCCGAGCAGCTTTTCAACGTCGACCTTTGCCATGCCCGCCTTGAGCCGTGAGTAGTTTTCCTGATTGATTTTGTTGCACGCAGTCAGAAACACGCACAAGGACAACAGAGCGAGGGAACGCAACGACATGAAAGGTCACTCCTGAACATGAGGGGGCTGGGCGGATAGCCTGCCATCAGCTTAGAAGGGGAAAAGCCCCTGTGGTTCCCCGCAGTAGAACATTGATCGATGACGTTGGTCGGCTCAGGTGAAATGAGCATTAATCTTTTTTACCGCTTGGACGACACCTAGAGTGCGCTGCGACCTTTTGCCGCGCCCTCACCATTGATTCGCCTTGCGTAAAAAGACCTCGTAATGACCAAAAACCTGAAGTTCAGCCACAAGATCCTTCTCGCTGCCGCCCTTGTGGTCGTCGTCGCCTTCTCCGGCTTTATCCTGTTCAACGATTACCGGCAACGCGAGGCCCTGCGCGACAGCACCGAAGCATCGATGCAGGAACTGGGCAGCCTGACCACCAGCAACATCCAGAACTGGCTAGGCAGCCGTATTCAGATCCTGAATTCTCTGGCTCAGCAAATTGCCGTGGACGGCACCCAAAAAGACAGCCTGACACGCAGCATTGAGTTACCGGTCTATAGCGATAACTTCCTGATGACCTACTTCGGTGGCGAGGATGGCAGCATGTTGTCAGTGCCTGCCGGAAACCGTGCAGCCGACTATGACCCACGCGCCCGAGGCTGGTACAAGGCTGCCAGCAACGCCAACAGCACCATTATCACCGAGCCCTATGTATCGGCCTCCATGGGCAAGCTGGTCATTACCATTGCGACCCCGGTGCAGCATGATGGCCGGCGGGTTGGGGTGACGGGTGCCGATACAGGCCTGGACACCATCAGTTCGATCATCAACGCCTTGAACTTCGATGGGCATGGCCGCGCGTTCATCGTCGGCAGCGACGGCAAGATCCTGATCCACCCGGACAGCTCGTTGAACCTGAAGACACTGGCCGATGTGTACCCACAAGGTGCACCGACTATTGGCAGCGGGCTCAAGGAAGTTGAAGTCAATGGGCACAAGAAGTTCATCAGCTTCACGCAGGTCAGCGGCATTCCGTCGGTCAACTGGTACGTCGCACTGGAACTGGACCAAGAGGCGGCCTTTGCCATGCTCGGCGAGTTCCGTACCTCGGCGATGATTGCCATGGCGATTGCCGTGCTGATCATCATCGGCCTGCTCGGCATGCTGATTCGCGTGCTGATGGAGCCGTTGCATGTGATGGGCCGTGCGATGCACGACATTGCCGAAGGCGAAGGCGACCTGACCAAGCGGCTGCGCATCCATGCTCAGGACGAATTCGGTGCATTGGGGCAGTCGTTCAATCGCTTTGTCGAACGTATCCACGAGTCGATCCGCGAAGTGTCCTCGGCTACCGGTCAGGTCAATGAAGTAGCCACCCGCGTGGTCAGCGCCTCGAACGCCTCGATTCAGAATGCCGACCAGCAGGCCAGCCGGACCAACAGTGTTGCTGCAGCCATCAACCAGCTCGGCGCCGCCGCACAGGAGATCGCGCAAAACGCCGCGCTAGCGTCGCAACACTCCAGTGAAGCGCGCAACCTGGCCGAAGACGGTCAGCAGGTGGTTGATCAAACCATTTCGGTGATGAATCAGCTGTCGACGAAGATCAGCGACTCCTGCGGCAATATCGAAACCCTGAACGCCAACACGGTGAACATCGGGCAAATCCTCGACGTCATCAGTGGCATTTCCCAACAGACCAACCTGCTGGCGCTTAACGCTGCCATCGAAGCAGCGCGTGCCGGTGAGGCCGGGCGTGGTTTCGCGGTGGTGGCCGATGAAGTACGTAACCTTGCCCACCGTACCCAGGACTCAGCACAGCAGGTACAACGGATCATCGAAGAACTGCAGAGCGGGGCGCGGGATGCGGTCAACACCATGACCGAAAGCCAGAGCCAGAGTGAACGCAGTGTCGGTATCGCCAACCAGGCCGGCGAGCGCCTGGGCAGCGTGACCCAGCGGATCAGCGAGATCGATGGCATGAATCAATCGGTCGCTACGGCCACCGAGGAGCAGACCGCCGTGGTGGAGTCGATCAACGTCGACATCACCGAGATCAACACGCTGAATCAGGAAGGGGTGCAAAACCTGCAAACCACACTGCAGGCGTGCAATGACCTGGAGCACCAGGCCACACGCTTGAAGCATCTGGTCGGCAGTTTCAGGATCTAAACAGCGCTGCATCGCCGGCCAGGCCGGCGATGCGCCTTAGAACCGAGAGCCCGGCTCCAGCAGGAAGTCCATTTCCTCGTCGGTGCTGGGCCGACCGAGTACCAGATTGCGGTGCGGGAAGCGCCCGAAACGGGTTATGACGCGCTGATGCTGCTCGGCATAATCGAGAAAACCCTCGAACAGGCGACGATCAGACTCAGGCTGGGCCGCCAGCAACAGCCGGTAACGCTCGACGCAGATATTCTGCCAGTCCAGCACTTCGGCATGTTCCAGTACCAGCAGGATGAACACCCGCTGGATCGGCAAAAGCTGATAATCCCAGGCTTTGTCCAGGCCCTGCATCACCAGCACCTGTGCACGCCGGTCGCCATCGAAGGCTCGCGGCGTATCGCGATAGATCATCCGCGGCAGTTGATCCAGCAACAATACAAGGCCCAACCACCCCTGAGGGCTTTGCAACCACTCATCCAGGCCGCCAGCCAGTGCCTGCTCGACCAGATCACCGAAGCGCTCATGCGCCTCGGCATCGTGGTGCTTGCCGAACCACAAGGTGCTCTTCTCGTCAGCCACGTCTTGAGGGCTGGTGCCCCAACCGAACCACCACTCCAGTAACGGCTGCCAAGGTGCGAGCATGGAATTACTCCTTGTGGTAGCCGGTCACGCGCTCGACTTCCTGCTTGGAGCCGAGGAACACTGCAACGCGCTGGTGCAGGCTGTCTGGCTGAATGTCGAGAATACGCTGATGACCGTCAGTGGCAGCACCACCGGCCTGCTCGATGATGAACGACATCGGGTTGGCTTCGTACATCAGGCGCAGCTTGCCCGGCTTGGAAGGCTCGCGGGAGTCACGTGGGTACATGAACAGGCCGCCACGGGTCAGGATGCGGTGCACATCGGCAACCATCGACGCGATCCAGCGCATGTTGTAGTTCTTTTTCAGCGGGCCGGTTTCGCCTTCCAGCAACTCGCCGACATAGCGCTGTACCGGGGCTTCCCAGTGACGCTGGTTGGACATGTTGATGGCGAACTCGGCGGTGCTTTCCGGCACGCTGATGTTCTCGTTAGTCAGGACGAAGCTGCCCAGCTCGCGATCCAGGGTGAAACCTTTGACGCCATCGCCCAGGGTCAGGATCAGCATGGTCTGCGGGCCATAGATCGCGTAACCGGCAGCAACCTGCTTGGTGCCTGGCTGCAGGAAGGCTTTCTCGTTCAGGCTTTCGTTCTGGCTCAGGTACTCATTCGGGCAACGCAGTACCGAAAAGATGGTGCCGACCGACACGTTGACGTCAATGTTCGAAGATCCGTCCAACGGGTCGAACACCAGCAGGTAGGCACCCTTCGGGTATTTGCCCGGGATCTGGTAGGCGTTGTCCATTTCCTCGGACGCCATGCCGGCCAGGTGGCCGCCCCACTCGTTGGCCTCAAGCAGGATATCGTTGGAAATCACGTCCAGTTTCTTCTGGACTTCGCCTTGCACGTTTTCAGTGCCCATGCTGCCGAGGACGCCGCCCAGGGCGCCTTTGGAGACGTGGTGGCTGATCTCCTTGCACGCACGCGCCACCACTTCGATCAGGAAGCGCAGATCGGCAGGGGTACTGTTGCTGCGGGTCTGCTCAATCAAATAGCGACTCAGGGTAACGCGGGACATGTAAGGCTCCGAAGGAAGGGGGTAGTAAAAAACCCACGCAGTTTACAGGGAGAGTGAAGCGCTAGCGAGCAATAGGACGGGCTCGCCTGATCAGACGGCACATTGGCCCGAGAGTTCACCCCCTCGGGCCACATGCAGCCACTCACTCCAGCGCATGCCAGATCTCGGTGGCGTACTCGCGAATGGTCCGATCCGAAGAGAACCAGCCCATGCGCGCACTGTTGAGTACCGCCGAACGCCACCACAGCTCAGGTTCGCGCCACAACGCCTCTACGCGCCGCTGCGCCTCCCAGTAGGCGTCAAAATCGGCGCACACCAGGAAGCGGTCATAGGCCAGCAGGGAGTCGATCAACCCAACGTACCGCGATGGATCATCCGGCGAAAACACTCCGCCACGAATGGCATGAAGCACATCATTGAGGCGGTGTGAGGCGGCTGCAGTGGCATGGGCGCTGAAATCGCCACTGCGCTTGCGTGCCTCGACCTGCTGGGCGGTGAGGCCAAAGATAAACATGTGCTCGGCACCGACCTGCTCGGACATCTCGACGTTGGCGCCATCCAGCGTGCCGATGGTCAAGGCGCCATTGAGGCCGAACTTCATATTGCTGGTGCCAGACGCCTCATAACCAGCAGTGGAGATCTGCTCGGACAAGTCTGCTGCCGGAATGATGCTCTCCGCCAGGCTGACGTTGTAGTTGGGCAGGAATACCACCTTGAGCTGGCCCCGCACCGTCGGATCGTTATTGACCACCTTGGCAATGTCGTTGGCCAGCTTGATGATCAGCTTGGCCTGGTGGTAGCTGGCTGCCGCCTTGCCCGCGAACAGTTTCACCCTTGGCACCCAGTTGGTCTCGGGCTCGGCACGGATCGCCTGATACAGCGCCACGGTATGTAACAGGTTGAGCAGTTGGCGCTTGTACTCGTGGATGCGCTTGACCTGCACATCGAACATCGCCTCAGGGCTGATGGTGATACCCAAGCGGTCCTGAATCATTTGCGCCAGTACCCGCTTGCTGTGCAGGCGCTGCTCGGCGAAACGCTTGCGGAAGCCGGCCTGTTCAGCGAAAGGCTCAAGCCCCCTCAAACGTGTCTCCGGATTGTCGAGCAAGTCGGCACCGAGTGCCTCCACCATCATGCCGGTCAAGCGTGGATTGGCCTGGTAGAGCCAGCGGCGAAAGGTGATGCCGTTGGTCTTGTTGTTGATCCGGTCGGGGTACAACTTGTGCAGTTCGGCAAACACCGTGCTGCGCATCAGCTTGGAATGCAGCGCCGAAACACCGTTGACGCTGTGTGACCCTAGAAACGCCAGATTACCCATGCGCACACGGCGCCCGTTGTCCTCTTCAATCAGCGAGACCGCCCGCAGTACATCGAAATCATGGATGCCCTTGGCCCGCAGGGCGTCGATATGGAAGGCATTGATCAGGTAAATGATCTGCATGTGCCGTGGCAGCATCCGCTCCATCAGGCCCACCGGCCAGGTTTCCAGCGCTTCGGGCAATAGCGTGTGATTGGTGTAGGCCAGGGTATCGACAGTCAACTGCCAGGCGGTATCCCAAGGCACTTCGTGTTGATCGACCAACAGCCGCATCAACTCAGCCACGGCAATCGAGGGGTGGGTATCGTTGAGCTGGATCGCCACCTGCTTGGGCAGGTTAAGGAAGTCATCATGCATGTTCAGGTGGCGGCGCAGCAGGTCCTGCAGCGAGGCCGAAACGAAGAAGTACTCCTGGCGCAACCGCAACTCCTGACCGGCTTCGGTGCTGTCGGCAGGGTACAACACCCGCGAAATGCTCTCGGCGCGCGCCACCTCAGCCACGGCACCCAAGTGGTCACCGGCATTGAAGCGCTCCAGGTGCAGTTCTTCCAGCGCCCGTGCCCGCCAGAGGCGTAACGTGTTCACACTGGCGCCACGCCACCCGACGACCGGCGTGTCGTACGCCACCGCGCGTACCGTCTCCGCCGGCCACCATATTTGCCGGAAAGATCCGTCAGCCTGCTTGACGGTCTCCACGCTGCCACCAAAACTGATGGGGTAAATGACTTCGGCCCGTTCAAATTCCCAGGGGTTACCGAAGTCCAGCCAGTTTTCCGTCTGCTCCTGTTGCCAGCCATCGACGACCGCCTGACGGAACAGACCGTGCTCATAACGGATGCCGTAGCCGTGCGCCGCAATGCCGAGCGTTGACATGCTTTCCATGAAACAGGCCGCCAAGCGCCCCAGGCCACCATTGCCAAGGGCAGCATCCGGTTCGAGCAGGCGAATACGATCCAGGTCAACGTTCAACCCGGTCAAGGCTTCGCGTGCAACGTCCAGCAAGCCCAGGTTGCTCAGGCTGTCATACAGCAGGCGACCGATCAGGAACTCCAGTGACAGGTAATAGACCCGTTTCTGGTTACTTCGGTAGATCTGCCGCGTATGGTCCATCCAGTGGTTGACCATATGATCACGGGCCGCCAGGGCAATGGCTTCAAACCAGTCATGGTCGAAAGCGTGCTCCGGGTCCTTGCCAACCGCATACGTCAGTTTGGCCAATACAGCGGCGCGGAAGGCCGCCACCTCTTCGTCACGAGCAAGCGTTTCCTGAGACATTCGTCGTCCTCAAGCAGGTTGACGTTCGGGTGCGATCTATCAGCCTAGACGCTCCAGCACAGACCGACAGCCCTGGTTCGTGGTTTTCTGCGTGACGCCAGAAACTTTCATCGAGAAAAACCGGCAAATGGTTGTTCATTCTTTCACCAACCCCGGTATCATCGCGCGCCCGTATGACCGCCGAAAGTCGAACCCGATGAAACCGACCCTGATCGCTGCAGCTGAACTAGACCGCCTGGATACCTGGCAGAAATATGCCAGCCACATGTGTGGAGGCTGCATGTCCAGTTGCTGCACCCTGCCAGTGGAAGTGCGCATCAAGGACTTGATCCGTATCGGGGTAGTCGACGAATTTGAAAAGGACGAGCCGCCGAAGAACGTTGCCAAGCGACTGCAAAAGGAAGGGATTGTCGAGCGCTTCAATCAGAAGTCGGGCATCTTCACCCTGGCACGGATGAGCAACGACGATTGCCTGTACCTGGACCGCAAGAGCCGCCTCTGCACCATCTACGACAAGCGCCCGGACACCTGCCGCAACCACCCGAAAATCGGCCCTCGGCCGGGCTATTGCGCCTACAAGCCAAAGCCTCCAGCGCGCTAAGCGCTACCAACGGGTAGTCGTCGGCCTGGCTGGCGACAAACGCACATAAAAAAACGCCCCCGGCCTTTCGACCGGGGGCGTTTTCATTTAGCCGAGCTTAGTTAGCCTTGGCTTTCTTGGCAGCGCGGGTACGCTCGCCTTCGTCGAGGATCTTCTTGCGCAGACGGATCGACTTCGGCGTAACTTCACACAGCTCGTCGTCCTGGATGAACTCCAGAGCCTGTTCCAGGGTGAAACGAACCGGTGGAACCAGAGCGATGGTTTCGTCTTTACCCGAAGCACGCATGTTGTCGAGCTTCTTGCCCTTGGTAGGGTTGACGCCCAGGTCGTTGTCACGGCTGTTCAGACCAACGATCTGACCGTTGTAGATGTCCTGACCGTGCTCGATGAACAGCTTGCCACGAGCCTGCAGGGTTTCCAGGGAGTAGGTCAGTGCCTTGCCGGTCTCAACCGATACCAGTACACCGTTCTGACGGCCGGACATGTGGCCGGACTTCATGGTGTCGTAGCGATCGAAGATCGAGGTCAGGATGCCTGCACCGTTGGTCAGGGTCAGGAACTGGTTACGGAAACCGATCAGACCACGGGCTGGAATGTTGTACTCCAGACGCACACGACCTTTACCATCCGGCGACATGTTGGTCAGGTCGCCTTTACGCAGACCCATCTCTTCCATGACCTTGCCCTGAGCTTCTTCAGGGATGTCGATGGTGACGTTCTCGAACGGCTCCTGCTTGACGCCGTTGACTTCACGGATGATTACTTCAGGACGGCCTACAGCCATCTCGAAGCCTTCACGACGCATGGTTTCGATCAGAACCGACAGGTGCAGCTCACCACGGCCGGAAACCTTGAACTTGTCAGCCGAGTCGCCTTCTTCAACGCGCAGTGCAACGTTGTACAGCAGCTCTTTGTCCAGACGTTCCTTGATGTTACGGCTGGTGACGAACTTGCCTTCCTTACCGCAGAACGGCGAGTCGTTGACCTGGAAGGTCATCGAAACGGTTGGCTCGTCAACGGTCAGTGGCTTCATCGCTTCGACGTTCAGTGGGTCGCACAGGGTGTCGGAGATGAACAGCTCGTCGAAACCGCTGACGCAAACGATATCGCCCGCCAGTGCTTCTTCAACGTCAACGCGGTGCAGACCGTGGTGACCCATCAGCTTCAGGATACGGCCGTTGCGCTTCTTGCCGTCAACGTCGATGGCTACAACCGGGGTGTTCGGCTTGACGCGACCACGGGCGATACGGCCAACGCCGATAACACCGAGGAAGCTGTTGTAGTCCAGGGCAGAGATCTGCATCTGGAACGGGCCGTCACGGTCAACGGAAGGCGCTGGTACGTTGTCGACGATCGACTGGTACAGCGGGGTCATGTCTTCCGCCATGTCGGTGTGGTCCAGACCGGCAATGCCGTTCAGGGCCGAGGCGTAGACAACTTTGAAGTCCAGCTGTTCATCGGTAGCACCGAGGTTGTCGAACAGGTCGAAGATCTGATCCAGAACCCAATCAGGACGCGCGCCTGGACGGTCAACCTTGTTGATGACCACGATTGGACGCAGGCCGGCTTCGAAGGCCTTCTTGGTCACGAAACGGGTTTGCGGCATAGGGCCGTCTTGAGCATCAACCAGCAGCAGCACGGAGTCGACCATCGACATTACGCGCTCAACTTCGCCACCGAAGTCGGCGTGGCCGGGGGTATCCACGATGTTGATGTGGTAACCGTTCCAGTTGATGGCGGTGTTCTTCGCCAGAATGGTAATGCCGCGCTCTTTTTCCTGGTCGTTGGAGTCCATCACGCGCTCGTCGTTGAGCTCGTTGCGCTCCAGAGTGCCGGACTGACGCAGGAGTTTGTCTACCAGGGTGGTCTTACCATGGTCAACGTGGGCGATGATGGCGATGTTACGGAGATTTTCGATCACTTGTGTATCTCGAGCAGAGGATTCGGGTTGCCGCCAGTTTAGGCGGCGAATATGAATGAAAAACGCTCAACGGGCCCGCCGGTCGGGAGGGCGGTGGCGGATGCTGCCGCCATACAGCCCTGGCGTCTTATGCCGGGCGATAAACACGCACATTGGCATGTCCCTCGCTCAATAAGTGGTGGGCATGCAGGCGGCTCATTACGCCCTTGTCGCAATACAGCAGGTACTGGCGGGTAGCATCCAGTTCCTTGAAACGGCTGTTCAGGGCATAGAACGGCAGCACCTGAACTTCGATACCTTCGAGTACCAGTGGCTGGTCTTCCTGGGCGTCGGGGTGACGGATGTCGATCACCACCTGCCCGGCCAACGCCTGGCTGACTTCTTCAATTTGAATATCCTGGCCCAGCTCATCGATGACATTGTCGATCGAGATCAGGCGGGCACGCTCCAGCGCACGCTCCAGCACCGCCATGTCGAAACCGCGTTCTTCGCTTTCGACGCGGTGACGCTTGGCGCAGGTTGTCGGGTTCACCGAAATCACGCCGCAGTATTCTGGCATGTGCTTGGCGAACTCGGCGGTCCCGATCTGGTAGGCCTGATCGATGATGTCCTGCTTGTGGCTGGCCAACAGTGGGCGCAACACCAGTTTCTCGGTCGCCGAATCGATCACCGCCAGGTTCGGCAGGGTCTGGCTGGAGACCTGGGAAATCGCCTCACCGGTCACCAGTGCGTCGATTTCCAGGCGATCGGCAATGCGGGTTGCAGCACGCAACATCATACGCTTGAGGGTAACGCCCATATAGCTGTTACCGACCTTGCCGAGAATTTCGCCGACCACTTCTTCGAACGGCACGCTGACAAACAGCACACGCTGGCTGCTGCCGTACTTTTTCCAGAGAAAGTGTGCGACTTCCATTACGCCAAGCTCGTGGGCACGGCCACCGAGGTTGAAGAAACAGAAATGGGTCATCAGGCCGCGGCGCATCATCTGGTAGGCCGCCACGGTAGAGTCGAAACCACCCGACATCAGCACCAGGGTCTGCTCCAGCGCGCCCAGCGGGTAGCCGCCGATGCCCGGGTGCTGGCTGTGCACCACGAACAGACGCTCATCACGCAGCTCAAGACGCACGACCACTTCAGGGTTACGCAGATCGATCCCGGCTGCGCCGCACTGCTGCCGCAGTTGGCTGCCGACATAACGATCGACATCCATGGAGGTGAAGCTGTGCTTGCCCGCACGCTTGCAGCGAACCGAAAAATGCTTGCCGGCCAGCTGCGCACCATAATGAAGCTTGCACTTAGCGACGATATCGTCGAAATCGACCAGCGGGTATTCGTCGACCTGCAGGAAATGCGCAATGCCCGGCGTACAGGACAGGCGCTCGATCATCTCACGCTGCACTTTTTCATCGTCCAGGCGCGTGATGATCTCGAGATTATCCCAGACACCCTTGACCACGAGCTCTGGATCGAGGTCCTTGAGCACGACACGAATGTTGCGGCAGAGCTGGCGAATGAAGCGCTTGCGCACCGGGCCGCTCTTGATGGTGATCTCTGGGAAAATCTTGACGATTAGTTTCATGAAAAACTGCGTGCAATGTGCCAAGCGAAAAAGGGGGGCGCGGATTATAGCGGAAATTGCTCAAGGTTTGACCAACTATTGTACGGACGGCATCCATCGCACCAAAATAGGTCATCTTGATTAAAAATCGCATCATAAGAGTGCGAAAAAAATCCGCTTTTTCAGTATTTACGGCGCAAACGCCTATGTTTGGGGCAAAAAACCCAACTCGGGGCACTGGCATGCAATTTGCTCCCTTGTGAGGCAGGTTGCCTTGGCGGACTATTCGCGCCCGGCATCACCCAAATTCAAGGGCTGCACAGGCAAGCTCTACCCCACCCGGAGGACACTATGTCGAAGTCGGTTCAACTCATCAAAGATCATGACGTTAAATGGATTGATCTGCGCTTCACTGACACCAAAGGCACTCAGCACCACGTGACCATGCCAGCCCGTGATGCGCTGGATGAAGACTTCTTTGAAGCCGGCAAGATGTTCGACGGCTCCTCCATCGCTGGATGGAAAGGCATCGAAGCGTCCGACATGATCCTGATGCCGGTCGACGATACTGCCGTGCTCGATCCGTTCACCGAAGAGCCAACGCTGATCATCGTTTGCGACATCATCGAACCTTCGACCATGCAAGGCTACGACCGCGACCCACGCGCCATCGCCAAGCGTGCCGAGGAGTACCTGAAGTCCACTGCTATCGGTGACACCGTACTGGTCGGCCCGGAGCCAGAGTTCTTCATCTTCGACGAAGTGAAGTTCAAGTCCGACATCTCGGGCTCGATGTTCAAGATCTTCTCCGAACAAGGTTCGTGGATGTCCGACCAGGACGTCGAAGGCGGCAACAAAGGTCACCGCCCAGGCGTCAAAGGTGGTTACTTCCCAGTTCCTCCGTTCGACCATGACCACGAAATCCGTACTGCCATGTGTAATGCCATGGAAGAAATGGGCCTGGTCATCGAAGTTCACCACCACGAAGTGGCAACTGCCGGCCAGAACGAAATCGGCGTGCGTTTCAACACCCTGGTGAAGAAAGCCGACGAAGTTCAGACCCTGAAGTACTGCGTACACAACGTTGCCGACGCTTACGGCCGTACCGCTACCTTCATGCCGAAGCCACTGTACGGTGACAACGGTTCGGGCATGCACGTTCACATGTCCATCTCCAAAGAAGGCAAGAACACCTTCTCCGGCGAAGGCTATGCCGGCCTGTCCGACACCGCCCTGTACTTCATCGGCGGTATCATCAAGCACGGTAAGGCACTGAACGGCTTCACCAACCCTTCGACCAACTCCTACAAGCGTCTGGTCCCAGGCTTCGAAGCCCCAGTAATGCTGGCCTACTCGGCGCGCAACCGCTCTGCCTCGATCCGTATTCCATACGTTTCCAGCCCGAAAGCACGTCGTATCGAAGCGCGCTTCCCGGACCCGGCTGCCAACCCATACCTGTGCTTCGCAGCGCTGCTGATGGCAGGTCTGGACGGTATCCAGAACAAGATCCACCCAGGCGATGCCGCCGACAAGAACCTGTACGACCTGCCGCCTGAAGAGGCCAAGGAAATCCCACAGGTTTGTGGCAGCCTGAAAGAAGCCCTGGAAGAGCTGGACAAGGGCCGTGCGTTCCTGACCAAAGGCGGCGTTTTCAGCGACGACTTCATCGACGCCTACATCGCCCTGAAAAGCGAAGAAGAAATCAAGGTTCGCACCTTCGTACACCCACTGGAATACGAGCTGTACTACAGCTGCTAATCCCGTGACGCTCGCGCAAGCGGCGTAAGAAAGGCCTCCCTCGGGAGGCCTTTTTTGTTTCTGACGTCTCACCTACGCAAAGCCCCGACGCCTGGCACTGATCCCTGCAGGAAGCTGGCTTGCCAGCGATGCAGGCACCAGGCACTCGCTGACACACCCGTCGACGCCAACGCAGGCAAGCCTGCATCCCACAGAAAACGCAGCCTGAGCCGCCCTCGGAAGCCTCTTTCCAGGCAACGCCTTTAATGCAGAACCGATCCTGGCTCAATGCTCTATATTGGTGCGATGGGCCGCCTGCATCCGCTGTTCACAGCCCATTTTGGTTCAAGAAAATCGCAAGCCCAGGGCTTTGTAGTCCTTTTTTGGGCATATACAGGTCTTTTTCAGGCGAATCCGCTTCTTTTCGGAGCCTTGGTTTGTTTTTTGCATTTTCTTCGTATCAGCGGATTACCAGTGCGCGCGACCCTGGCTTCAGCCACGGTTGTCATGTACCAAAAGAGGTCAACGACGCCCCATGACCATCAGCGATGCTCTGCACCGACTGCTACTGGACAACCTGACCACTGCCACCATTCTGCTCAATGCCGAACTGCGTCTTGAGTACATGAATCCGGCGGCGGAGATGCTGCTCGCCATCAGTGGTCAGCGCAGCCATGGCCAGTTCATCAGCGAGCTGTTCACGGAATCGACCGAAGCGCTGAACTCCTTGCGCCAGGCCGTGGAACACGCTCACCCGTTCACCAAGCGCGAAGCCCAGCTCACCTCCTTGGCTGGCCAGACCCTGACCGTCGACTACGCGGTAACGCCCATCCTGAGCAACGGAAAGACCCTGCTGTTGCTTGAAGTCCATCCGCGGGACCGCTTGCTGCGGATCACCAAGGAAGAGGCTCAGCTGTCCAAACAAGAGACCACCAAGATGCTGGTCCGTGGCCTGGCCCACGAGATCAAGAACCCGCTTGGCGGTATTCGCGGCGCGGCACAGTTGTTGGCTCGCGAGTTACCCGAAGAAAGCCTGAAGGACTACACCAACGTCATCATTGAAGAGGCAGATCGCCTGCGCAACCTGGTTGATCGCATGCTGGGCTCGAACAAGCTGCCGTCACTGGCCATGACCAACATCCATGAAGTGCTGGAGCGGGTCTGTAGCCTGGTCGAAGCAGAAAGCCAAGGCTGCATCACCTTGGTGCGGGACTATGACCCAAGCCTGCCGGACGTCCTGATCGATCGCGAGCAGATGATCCAGGCCGTGCTCAACATCGTTCGCAACGCCATGCAGGCCATCAGCGCCCAGAACGAACTGCGCCTGGGCCGTATCAGCCTGCGTACCCGAGCCATGCGCCAGTTCACCATTGGCCATACACGCCATCGCCTGGTGGCCAAGGTCGAAATCATCGACAACGGCCCTGGCATTCCCGCCGAACTGCAGGAAACCATCTTTTATCCAATGGTCAGCGGCCGTCCCGACGGAACCGGGCTGGGCCTGGCCATTACCCAGAACATCATCAGCCAGCACCAAGGGCTGATCGAGTGTGACAGCCACCCTGGTCACACCAACTTTTCGATCTTCCTGCCGCTGGAACAAGGAGCCATGTCCTCATGAGCCGTAGTGAAACTGTCTGGATCGTCGATGACGATCGCTCCATCCGCTGGGTTCTGGAAAAAGCCTTGCAGCAGGAAGGCATGACCACCCAGAGCTTCGACAGCGCTGATGGCGTCATGGGTCGTTTGTCCCGGCAGCAGCCGGATGTGATCATCTCTGATATCCGCATGCCTGGGGCCAGTGGCCTGGACCTGCTCGCGCAGATTCGCGAGCAGTACCCTCGCCTGCCGGTCATCATCATGACCGCCCACTCGGACCTCGACAGCGCCGTTGCGTCTTATCAGGGCGGGGCCTTCGAGTACTTGCCTAAGCCTTTCGACGTTGACGAAGCCGTATCACTGGTCAAACGTGCCAACCAGCATGCCCAGGAGCAACAGGGCATGGATGTGGCACCCAGCCTGACCCGCACCCCGGAAATCATCGGCGAAGCACCGGCGATGCAGGAGGTGTTCCGTGCCATTGGTCGCCTGAGCCACTCCAACATTACCGTGCTGATCAACGGCGAGTCGGGTACCGGCAAAGAGCTGGTCGCCCACGCCCTTCACCGCCACAGCCCAAGGGCAGCATCGCCGTTTATTGCATTGAACATGGCGGCAATCCCCAAGGACCTGATGGAGTCAGAGCTGTTCGGCCACGAAAAAGGCGCCTTTACCGGCGCGGCCAACCTGCGGCGCGGGCGCTTTGAGCAGGCGGACGGCGGCACCCTGTTCCTCGATGAAATTGGCGACATGCCAGCCGACACCCAGACGCGCCTGCTGCGCGTGCTGGCCGATGGCGAGTTTTATCGGGTTGGCGGCCACGTGCCGGTCAAAGTCGATGTACGAATCATTGCTGCGACCCATCAGAACCTGGAAACGCTGGTTCAGGCAGGCAAGTTCAGGGAAGACCTGTTCCACCGCCTGAACGTGATCCGCATTCACATCCCGCGCCTGTCGGATCGTCGCGAAGACATCCCGACCCTGGCCCGGCACTTCCTCAGCCGTGCCGCGCAGGAACTGGCCGTCGAGCCCAAGCTGCTCAAGCCTGAAACCGAAGAGTTCATTCGCAACCTGCCATGGCCGGGCAATGTTCGCCAGCTGGAGAACACCTGCCGCTGGATCACCGTCATGGCTTCAGGCCGGGAAGTGCACATTGGCGACCTGCCGCCCGAACTGCTGAACCTGCCGCAGGACGCCGCGCCCGTCACCAACTGGGAGCAGGCCTTGCGGCAGTGGGCAGACCTGGCCCTGGCGCGTGGGCAGTCGAACCTGCTCGACAGTGCCGTGCCTAGTTTTGAGCGGATCATGATCGAAACCGCCCTCAAACACACTGCAGGGCGCCGCCGGGATGCCGCCGTGCTGCTGGGCTGGGGGCGCAATACCCTGACCCGGAAGATCAAGGAGCTGGGAATGAACGTAGCGGGCGGCGAAGAGGACGAGGCTGACGACGCCTGACGCCCCATTTCTGCAGGAGCATGCCTTGCTGGCGATCAAGGCGCCCGTTTCACCTGACGCGGCGCCGGCTCCTGCAGCCCCCGATGTAGAAGCTGCCCTCTCCTGCTGAACGCGCCACCCTGCACCAAACCCGCTCGCGATGCACCGCGACAAGGCAAAAATCCCCGTCCTAGAGCCTTCTTCTTCCGGTAAAACGGCTGTAATCAGCCATTTCCAGCCCTGCAACAAAACTGGCACACACAGTGCATAACATAGGTATCACCCGTTTTGGGGACCTTGGTACAGGCAGGCCGGGGAATCCCCTCTTTTATTCGCGCAACAATACCTGCAAGCGCCAACGCCCGTCCTGCTCTGCACCGGCCCAATCGCCGTGCAGAGGACGGGCCGCTACCAGGTTCACCAGCAAGCCCTTATCGGTCTTCTGCACCCGCCAGCTCACGGGCTTGCCCTCAAGTTGCAACTGACCACGCTGAGGCCGCCCATCAGCCTCGAACAGCAGCGCAACAGCACCCTCGACTTCTTCGCCATGCAGCTTGGGTTCTTCGTTGAACCACAGGTTCAGCCCTCCTTCGATGACCTCGACCTGCTCCAACTCCCGAGGCTCGGGCGCCGTCAATCGACCGATCATCAGCCCGACCAACATGCCGAAGATTGCCAGCGAGAACATCACTCGCGGCCAGAGTTGCGAACGTGGGTCCGGTTCAGGAGTAGAATGCCCTTCGTCTTTTTGCCCGGAGCCGTGCATGTTTCACGTCATCCTCTTTCAACCAGAGATTCCGCCGAATACCGGCAACATTATCAGGCTGTGCGCCAACAGCGGCTGCCACCTGCACCTGATCGAGCCTATCGGCTTTGAGTTGGACGACAAGCGCTTGCGCCGAGCGGGCCTCGACTATCACGAGTACGCCACACTCAAGCGTCATGCCGACCTGCCAAGCTGCCTGGAAAGCCTGGGGCAGCCGCGTCTGTTCGCGTTCACCACCAAGGCCTCGCGGCCCTTCCATGATGCCAGCTTCCAGCCCGGCGATGCGTTTTTGTTCGGTCCGGAAAGCCGCGGCCTGCCAGCCGAAGTGCTCGACGCGCTGAGCAGCGAGCAACGCCTGCGCCTGCCGATGCGCGAAGGCTGCCGTAGCCTGAACCTGTCCAACACCGTCGCGGTGGCCGTCTACGAGGCCTGGCGCCAGCAAGGCTTTGCCTGAACCAAGAAAAAAGCGCCCCGTGGGGCGCTTTCAGGTGACAGCAGTCGCTTATTGCAGCGACGGCGCCTCACCGGCTTCCTGCATACGCGCCATTTCCTGGGCGTACAGGGCATCGAAGTTCACTGGCGACAGCATCAGTGCCGGGAACGAGCCACGGGTCACCAGGCTGTCCAGCGCTTCACGCGCATAAGGGAACAGGATGTTCGGGCAGAATGCGCCCAAGGTGTGGCTCATCGAAGCGGCATCGAGGTTCTTGATCAGGAAGATACCGGCCTGCTGCACTTCAGCGATGAAGGCTACTTCTTCACCGTTCTTGACCGTGACCGACAGGGTCAGCACGACCTCGTGGAAATCGCCTTCCAGACCTTTTTGCTTGGTGTTCAGGTCCAGTGCGACGCTCGGCTCCCATTGCTGACGGAAGATCGCCGGGCTTTTCGGCGCTTCGAACGACAGGTCGCGCACATAGATGCGCTGCATGGAAAACTGCGGTGCGTTCTCATCCAGCGCTTCTGCGCCGTTGTTCTGTTGATCAGTCATGACAGATCCTTCTTTCCAGGGTCTTGTAGGGGTTCTGAATCAAGCCTTGAGCAAAGCGTCCAGCTTGCCCGCTCGCTCAAGGGCATACAGGTCGTCGCAGCCACCCACATGGGTAGCGCCGATCCAGATTTGCGGCACCGATGTACGCCCGGCCTTCTGGCTCATTTCAGCGCGCAGCTGCGGCTTGCCATCGACCTTGATCTCGTCGAAGGCTACACCTTTGCTCTGGAGCAGGTGCTTGGCGCGCGAGCAGTAAGGGCAGTAATCGCTGGAGTAGACGATGACATCAGGCATGGATCACTTCACCAATGGCAGGTTATCGGCGCGCCAGCTGGACACACCGCCAGACAGCTTGGCAGCGGTAAAGCCGGCCTTGAGCAGCTCACGGCAGGTAGTACCGGAATGCTGGCCCATGTTGTCGACCACGATCAAGGTCTTGGCCTTGTGTTTTTCCAGCTCGCCAATGCGTGCAGCCAGCTTGTCCTGAGGAATGTTCAGGGCGCCGACGATATGACCGGCAGCGAAGTCCTTGCTGGTGCGAATGTCGATGACCAGGCCCTTCTCGCTGTTGACCAGAGCGGTCAGTTCGCCGCTGCTGAGGCTGCGACCGCCGCGACGGGCCTCGGTGAGAATCAGCAGTACCAGCAGCACCGCGAACAGTGCGACGAGCAAATAGTGGTTAGTGGCGAATTCAATCAGGTGAGCAACCATCAGAGGGTTCCGGGCCATTAAAAATGTTGGCCAGTATACACAGCCGCCAAGGTCGGCCAAAGCCCGCCCGACGACCCCGCCTGCAGTAATTCCGCTTAATGTGTTGCAGCTTGTCGGCTTATTCCGTTAACCACACAAAGGGAATTCGTCATCCGGGACCAAGATGCCCTAAAATGCGTTTCTTTTTCATCTGAACAAGCGCGAGTGGGATTCATGACGAGCACGCCAAAACCCCTGGTCCTGATCATCCTGGATGGTTTCGGTCACAGCGAAAGCCACGAGTACAACGCCATCTACTCGGCCAACACCCCGGTTTATGATCGCCTGCGTGCTACACAGCCGCATGGCCTGATCTCCGGCTCCGGCATGGACGTGGGCCTGCCGGACGGCCAGATGGGCAACTCCGAGGTTGGCCACATGAACCTGGGTGCCGGGCGTGTGGTGTACCAGGACTTCACCCGTGTCACCAAGGCGATCAAGGACGGCGAGTTCTTCCAGAACCCCGTGCTGTGTGGCGCCGTGGACAAGGCGGTCGGTGCTGGCAAGGCCGTACATATCCTTGGCCTGCTCTCCGATGGTGGCGTACATAGCCACCAGGACCACCTGATCGCCATGGCAGAACTGGCCGTTCAGCGCGGCGCAGAGAACATCTACCTGCACGCCTTCCTCGATGGCCGCGACACGCCACCAAAGAGTGCGCAATCGTCCATCGAACTGCTCGACGCCACCTTCGCCCGCCTGGGCAAGGGCCGTATTGCCAGCCTGATCGGTCGCTACTACGCGATGGACCGTGACAACCGCTGGGACCGCGTCGCTGCGGCCTACAACCTGATCGTCGACAGTGTCGCCGAGTTCAGTGCCGACAGCGCCCAGGCTGGCCTGGAAGCAGCCTATGCCCGCGACGAGAGCGATGAGTTCGTCAAAGCCACACGCATTGGTGATGCCGTCAAGGTTGAAGACGGCGATGCCGTGATCTTCATGAACTTCCGTGCCGACCGTGCCCGCGAGCTGTCGCGGGTCTTCGTCGAGACCGAGTTCAATGAATTCCCTCGCGCACGCCTGCCGAAGCTGGCGGCCTACATCGGCCTGACCCAGTACTCGGCAAAGATCCCGGCACCGGCCGCCTTCGCCCCAGGAAGCCTGGACAATGTGCTCGGGGAATACCTGGCCAAGCAGGGCAAGACCCAACTGCGTATCGCCGAAACCGAGAAATATGCCCACGTCACCTTCTTCTTCTCCGGTGGCCGTGAAGAGCCGTTCCCCGGTGAAGAGCGCATCCTGATCCCGTCACCCAAGGTCGCCACCTACGACCTGCAGCCGGAAATGAGCGCCCCCGAGGTGACCGACAAAATCGTCGAAGCCATCGAGCAGCAGCGTTATGACGTGATCGTGGTCAATTACGCCAATGGCGACATGGTTGGCCATAGCGGTGTGTTCGAGGCTGCGGTCAAGGCCGTGGAGTGCCTGGATACCTGCGTCGGCCGGCTGGTCGAAGCACTGGAGAAGGTCGGCGGCGAAGCGCTGATAACTGCCGACCATGGCAACGTCGAGCAGATGGAAGACGAATGCACGGGGCAGGCGCACACCGCCCACACCACCGAACCGGTCCCGTTCATCTACGTCGGTAAACGCCCGTTCACCGTTCGTGACGGCGGCGTACTGGCAGATGTCGCCCCCACCATGCTGAAACTGATGGGCCTGGAACAACCCCGGGAAATGACCGGGACCTCGATCCTGATCGACGCCTGACCTGCGTAAACCAGCCATAACGGTCGGTTTTCCGGACAAACGCCTCAAGGCAGTTGCCTTGAGGCGTTTTTTTTGCGGCGCGTGCCGGGCATACTAGGCCGGTCTCCCTCTTGGTATCGCCCTTCAGATGCTTCGCGCCCTGATCCTTCTAGCCCTGACCTGCCTGTTCAGCCCGGCATTCGCCGATGAACGCGCACAAACCCAGCAGCAACTGGACGCTACGCGTCAGGATATTGCCGAGCTGAAAAAGCTCCTTGGCCAGTTGCAGCAGGAAAAATCCGGCGTGCAGAAAGACCTGCGCTCGACCGAAACCGACATCGGCAAGCTGGAAAAACAGGTGGAGGCATTGCAGAAGGAACTAAAAAAGACCGAGGGCGAGCTGGAGCGCCTGAACAGTGAGAAAAAAAAACTCCAGAGCGCCCGCATTGAACAGCAACGCCTGATCGCGATCCAGGCGCGTTCTGCTTACCAGAATGGCCGTGAGGAATACCTCAAACTGCTGCTCAACCAGCAGAACCCGGAAAAATTCGCCCGCACCCTGACCTACTATGACTACTTGAGTCAGGCGCGCTTGAGCCAGTTGCGCAGCTTCAATGAAACCCTGCGCCAGCTTGCCAATGTGGAAAACGACATTGCCCTGCAGCAGGCCCAGTTACTGGCCCAGCAAGGCAGCCTCGACAGTCAGCGCCAGGAGCTGGAAAAGGTCCGTGAGGAACGCCAGCAGGTACTGGCCAAGCTCGACACCGACGTAAAAGCCCGTGACCAGAAGCTACAGGCGCGCGAGCAAGAGCAGGCTGACCTGAGCCGCGTCCTCAAGACCATCGAGGAAACCCTGGCCCGTCAGGCGCGCGAGGCCGAAGAAGCACGCCAGCGTGCATTGCTTGCCCAACAGGAAGCCGAGAAACAGCGCCAGCGCGAAGCCCTTGCGGCCCGTGAAAACGATGCGCCGAAGAAGCCTCAGACAACCCCTGGCCCGCTGGTCTCCAGTGATGGAGCCGCATTTGGCGGGGCATTTCCCGCAGCCCGTGGCAAACTGCCATGGCCGGTCAATGGCCGCTTGCTGGCACGCTTTGGTGAAACCCGTGGCGATGACTCGCGGGCCAAGTGGGACGGCGTGATGATCAGCGCCTCTGCGGGCAGCCAGGTGCATGCCGTACACGGGGGCCGCGTGGTCTTCGCCGACTGGTTGCGCGGTGCCGGACTTCTGGTCATCCTCGACCATGGCAATGGTTACTTGAGCCTTTATGGCCATAACCAGACCCTGCTCAAGGATGCCGGCGACATCGTCAAAGCCGGTGAGGCCATCTCCACCGTCGGCAACAGCGGTGGCCAAAATACTTCGGCGTTGTATTTCGCCATTCGCCAGCAGGGTCGCCCGAGCGATCCGGCGCAATGGTGCAGGTCCCAGGGATAGGCATTACCTTATTGTTCACGGCCTGACCGCTATCTGTCATGCCGATGCCCCGAACGGGGCGAAACCCGGATCAGGAGTTCGTTCGACATGCTGCACTCGCCCCGCCTCACCTCGCTGGCCCTGGCTGCTGCCCTGGTCATCGGCGCGCCTCTGGCCAACGCCGCCGAACCGGCACAGCCAGCAGCGATGCCGGCCACGACCGTCAGCGCCAAGGCGCCACTGCCACTCGATGAGCTACGCACCTTCGCCGAGGTGATGGACCGCATCAAGGCAGCCTATGTCGAACCCGTCGATGACAAGACCCTGCTGGAGAATGCCATCAAGGGCATGCTCAGCAACCTCGACCCGCACTCGGCCTACCTGGGCCCGGAAGACTTCCAGGAACTGCAGGAAAGCACCAGCGGCGAGTTCGGTGGCCTGGGTATCGAAGTCGGCAGCGAGGATGGCTTCATCAAGGTGGTGTCGCCCATCGACGATACCCCGGCGTCCCGTGCAGGCATCGAGGCCGGCGACCTGATCGTCAAGATCAACGGCCAGCCGACCCGTGGCCAGACCATGACCGAAGCCGTCGATAAAATGCGTGGCAAGGTCGGTGAGAAAATCACCCTGACCCTGGTCCGCGATGGTGGCACACCGTTCGACGTGACACTGGCCCGCGCCATCATCCAGGTCAAGAGCGTCAAGAGCCAGATGCTCGAAGACGGCTATGGCTACATTCGTATCACCCAGTTCCAGGTCAAGACCGGCGAGGAAGTCGGCAAGGCGCTGGCCAAGCTGCGCAAGGACAACGGCAAGAAACTGCGTGGCCTGGTCCTGGACTTGCGCAACAACCCCGGCGGCGTGCTGCAGTCGGCGGTCGAGGTGGCCGACCACTTCCTGACCAAGGGCTTGATCGTCTACACCAAGGGCCGTATCGCCAACTCCGAACTGCGCTTCTCGGCTGACTCGGCCGACGCCAGTGAAGGCGTGCCGCTGGTGGTGCTGATCAACGGTGGCAGTGCTTCGGCATCCGAAATTGTGGCCGGCGCACTCCAGGATCAGAAACGGGGTGTACTGATGGGCACCGACAGCTTCGGTAAAGGCTCCGTGCAAACGGTACTGCCGCTGAACAATGACCGCGCACTGAAGATCACTACCGCGCTGTACTACACCCCCAACGGACGTTCGATCCAGGCCCAGGGCATTGTTCCCGACATCGAGGTGCGCCGCGCCAAGATCACCAGCGAGCAGGACAGCGAGAACTTCAAGGAAGCCGACCTGCAAGGTCACCTGGGCAATGGCAATGGCGGCGCAGACCGTCCATCGGGCAAAGGCTCCGCACGCAAGGCACGCCCGCAGGATGACGACTTCCAGCTCAGCCAGGCCCTCAGCCTGCTCAAGGGCTTGAGCATCACGCGCGACAAGTAAGGTGTTCTTGCGCTGCCTCGCGCTCGTACTGTTGTGCGGGCTGGCCGGTGCCGCCTCTGCGGCGCCGGCCTACCTGAGCCTGATCATCGATGACCTGGGACAAAACCCGGCACGGGACAGCCGCGTGCTCGCCCTGCCCGGCCCGGTGACACTCGCCGTGATGCCCGACACGCCACATGCCAGCGAGTTTGCTCGCCAGGCTCACCGGGCGGGCAAAACGGTCATTCTGCACATGCCCATGGACCCGGCAACAGGGCCCTATGCCTGGCATCCAGGCATGCCGCAGGCTGAACTGATGCGCCGCCTGGACGCCGCCCTGGTCAAGGTGCCCTTCGCGGCGGGCCTGAACAACCACATGGGCAGCCGGATGACCGCAGAGCCCGAGGCCATGGGTTGGCTGATGGATGAACTGCACCAACGCGATCTGTTCTTTGTCGACAGCCGCACCAGTGCCAGGACGGTGGCCGCAGCCAAGGCCCAGGAAAAGGGCCTGGCCAGCGTCTCACGTGATGTGTTTCTGGACGATGTCCGCACCACTGCCGCCATCGCGGCGCAGTTGCAACAGGGCATCGACCTGGCGCACAAACAGGGCTCGGCGGTACTGATTGGCCACCCTTACCCGCAAACACTTGACGTGCTGGAGCGCGAGCTGCCGAAACTGAAAGCCCAGGGCATCACCTGGATTGAAATACACCAGATGATTGCCGAACGCAGCAACCAGGCCATGCCCGGCCATGGCAAACATGGCCGGTACCTGCCCGCCCGCTGAACGCTCCCGCTCGTGCTCCAGGCGACGATCAGTCGAGCTGCAGTATCTTGTCCACGTCAGCCAACTTCACATCGCCCCGGTGGATATTGATAAGGCTTCCGTCATCCCGCGCATTGGCCAACTGATAGCGGCGCCCAAGGTTTCGGTCCTTCCAGGCCTTCAGGTGGCCTTTGACGAACTGCCGACGTGGCGTGGCATTGTCCGGGTAGTGGAGGTGTATTTCCCACAGCGGCTCCAGCTTTTGCGTTCTGATTTCATATTTTTCAATGAAGTCATTGGCATGCCCTTCGACCGGCGTTCGACTCCCTACCCGCGCGATCTGCAGCTTTGCATACTTGTACAGGTACTTCAGGCTCTCGGCCTGTGGCGGGCTCTCCTTGTAGAAGGTAATCAAATCCTCGCGGAGGGTATCGGCCGCCTCACGAAGCGCGACGATTTTGCCCAGGTCGCCCTCAGTCAACTGCTCCCCTAGTGCCTCAAGCTGCTGAGCCGCCTCACGGAAATTACGCTCTTCATGCTCAAAAATGTGCTCAAGGCTCTTCAGCGAATCGGTTTTTTTCAGGTAACCACGCAGTTTGCGCAACGCACCTTCACGCCTTTTCAACATGCGATTGGCTTTTTCCCTGGCCAGGCGCAATGCATCAGCAGAGGGCGCACCTTCCTGAGGAGCGGGCAGCTCATTGCTGCCTTGCGCCTGCTCAACCACTTCGACCCACTGATCACCATGCTGGTGAAAGCGGCTCAGGCGCTCCCCCGTCACCTTATTACGCTGCTCAACGTAGACCTGATCACCCTCGGTCACTTCCTCCCCTACCAGTACGCGCTGGTCATGCGTGGTGATGGTGCGCGATTTTACGGAAAACTTCGGCGTCGGACGCGGCCTGACAGGGGTACGGGGTTGATCCAGTTCCTGGGCCCTGATCGCGAGTGCCAAGTCTGTCTCGGCGCTGTGTTTCAAATCCTTCAGCTCCGCCCTGTAGCGCTCCAGCGCGTCGGCACGCACGTTGTCGTACGGGTTTTCCTGAAGAAACTCACAGATCTGTAACGTTGTGTCATAGACTTCAAGGCTACTGTTCAAAATGCTGATTCGATCAGACAGCGAAACGTCCTCCTGCTCCAGGGAGGCATGGGAATACCCTGCACGCTTTAAATCCGAACCGATCAGCAGATGTTCCAGCCACAGGAAGTCATCCGGGTCGGACATCGCAGCCCTGTTCATGACCAACTCGCCAAGGTCGGTCAGGTAGGCAAAGCGAAGCTCTTTCGTGCTGAACAAACGCTCGGCACGCACCTTGGCAACGGCGTCGCTCAACCCCGCCTCAACCAGCAGGCCGTCCAGATGATCGAGTTGCGCCAGGAAGTCCAGGATTTCCTTCTGCTCCTGAATGTTGGTCGTCAAAGCATCGACAAACTGATTGTAATGGTCGATTTCAAGCTCACTACGCGGCCATCTGACAACACGCTCACGACTCTCGGCAAGCGTGTCCCAATCGGTGCAAAGGTAAAGCCGTTGGTGCAGGGTGGCAGAATCAATGGCCAACTGGGTCAACACCGCGTCAAGGTTCTTGGAGACCCCTGTGCGCGCATAGAACTTCGCGTATTGAGGCTTACCCAAGTCGATAACAATGTCCCTGACTTGCCATTGAATATCCACCATCCGCCGTAGATGCGTGATCTGGTTCTTGTACTGCGCCGCCAGCACATTTTCCCGCTCAAGCTGAAGCGCTTGTACTTTTGCGATGACCCCTTCAAGCACCGTCTTGGCCGGTCCATCAGCGACCTCATGCTTGGCCTTGAAGCCCGCCAGAGTCTTCGCTGCGTTGTCTTTTTCGGCCACCAAACTCCGCGAGGTCTCGATCAGTTTCTCGAAAGCGTCTTTCTCCGTCACGTAGTCTTGCATGGCCTTGCTCATCTGCTCGAGCGTCGCTTCGTAATGCGCCTTGTTGGCCTCGGCCAATGCACTGATCTGACGCTTCGGGCCGCCGCCACGCAAGGCCAATCTCAAATCCAGCGCCCATTCATCAGCCGACAGGTGCCGCAACCGCGGGCCACGCTGAAGACGGTAAATGGGGTTGACCACCCAGACCTCCCCTGCCGCCCGGTCGACACGATAGACAGCCCCTGCAACCTTGGCATACAGGTTGTCATCGGTACCATACAGCCCCCGCGCCTCGTCATCCTCGCGATAGCCTCCCAGGTCTGTCATCGGATCCACCTGCCAGCGCCGAAGCTTTTCACGCTGCACTGCGCTCAGGTGGTTCGCGGGGTTGCTCCAGGAAAAATCCAGTGCGGTGCCATTGCCGCCAAGCGTGGCGGTAGTCGAGAACGACTGGTCTTTTTGCACTTTCACCAATGGCACCACATCGCCCTCAAGCCTGCGCGCAGGGCCGGCAATCTCTGGCAAGGCAACAGGCTTGGGCGGCGCGGTCTCACCGGGCGGCGATGAGCGGTGCAACAGGAGCAGGCCCAGATTGAACAGCAAATCAACAATCGCCGCGTCCCGCTGAAACTCATCCCCGCTGCGCAACGCCTTGAAATCCTCGTTCAGACTGCTAACCAGTTGAACGATCCAGATAACCACAGCGACAGGACCACGCAGTAGTGGCACTACCGCGCCGAACACCAGCCACGCACCTTTCTTAATCAGTGCCCAACGGCTTTCGGCATTGGACACCGAGTCTCGGTTGGCCAGCTCGACCAACATCCGGGTATTGCCCTCAAAGAGCCGTTCACAGGCCGTTCCCACCACGTCCACCGCAACCAACTGAGCAGGTGCTGACCGTTCCAGCGGCAATAAAGTGTCAATGATCACCCTGGATATGTGCGGCTCGTCGAAACCACCGTTGGCGT
This sequence comes from Pseudomonas sp. TE3910, assembly GCF_056279025.1. Classification (NCBI taxonomy): domain Bacteria; kingdom Pseudomonadati; phylum Pseudomonadota; class Gammaproteobacteria; order Pseudomonadales; family Pseudomonadaceae; genus Pseudomonas; species Pseudomonas sp. TE3910. The sequence goes on along the minus strand of NZ_JBWBQN010000001.1, from coordinate 3,733,341 downwards.
AGACTTGACGGGTATCATCACTGAACCAACTGAGGACACTCTCCTGTAACGCTCCCTCTTCCTTGATGGCATCAAACAGCGCCTCAGTGCTGGGGAACTGTAGCAACGGTTGCTCGGTGTCAAGCGGCCGGTACAGCACGCACGGACCTGTTGTCATATCACGGGGAGCAATGACAAAGAAATTGACGACCTCATCCGCGACCTCGCTGTCAGGCTCGTGCTTGAAGGCAAGCGGCCTGATCAACACGGCGGCCTCATCGCCCGTTAAATCATCACTCAGCCCCAGCGTCGCACTCCGCACATAGTTGTAGCCCACTTCACTGAAACCGGCCTGTCCACGGATTTTGGCCTCCAGCGCCACAAGCGGTAAATGCACTTCAAGCTCACGGCAAAACAGCTGTTGTCGACGCTTGAGCTGGGTAGGGTCGCCCAGTAACGCCGCGACGTGCTTGGGGTACACCTCACCGATGTTCACCCGCTGCACCAGTTCATCAATGTACTCAGGCGTCATCCAGGCCATGATCGGCTTGCCGTTCCGATGGCTGATGACCACAGTGCCACTGGGCTTTGAGACCAGATTGCCGATGGCATAGTCGGTAAAGGTCATGGCCTCGTGCCTGATCATGCCAGCTGTACCCAGTTGCCCTTCGGCAATCGCGAACGTCAGTATCAGATCATCCGCAAAGTAGTCGCCGTCCGATGGGTGATCATTCAGTAGCTGATCGCGCAGTGACTGAGCGGTAAAAGCCTTCAAGCTCGGCACATCATAAAGAAATGATTGCCCGCGAGACGTTGCCTGCGCATTGGCCAGCCCCAGCAAAAGGCCCATATAGGCAAACTGATCGGATGCCGAGGCATCACTTAACCAGTCTGGCAGGCTGTCGCTCAGTACGGCCTGTGGCACCACCGTCAGCAGCGCGGTGGGCTGGAAGAACACCGAAGGATCCGTGAGCGCACTAAAGCCTTGCTCCAGCGCCTGCACATCGGCAAATCGACGCGACGCCAACGGCGTCAATGCCTCTAACTGACGATTCAACAGTACACTGGCCTGCACCTCGAACAGGTTTTCTTCAGGCTCATGACAGCTCCAGGTCACCTGAGACACCACGAAACGCTTGGCGACCCACGCATGCAAGGCCTCGGAAAACGCCTCTTCGCGGGTAAACGATTCCACCCGCCCCGAAGGCTGACACCAGAGGAACCTGTCGTGCCCGTCTACCCGAGACTTCAACAGCACGTCACCACTCAGCAAGGCATAGGGACCGGCAGCCCCATCCACATGGATATCAATCAGGTAGGCTTGCGTGCAGTCATTGCCATAGCGCCGCTGTCGACTCATTTTCAGCGGTACTTCGACGACTTGGGACAGTGCAGCACGCTCCTCACGCCCTAACTCTGCAGTGGACTGGCTTGCAGTCAAAACGGTCTTGAGCACCTCGCTGAGCCACAGCGTCCGTGGCACCTGTGTGCTGCCCGTCTGCTGCCAGTAATCGACCAAGGCTTGTTGCAAATTGATATGAATCGTCGCCTGCAACTCATTCAGCGACTGAGCCACATCCTCCATGTCCAGACGATTCTTCAGGTCACCCGATTGCATGACTGCGGGGTAGTCATAGCTGAGCCGGTAGGCCTCCTGAGTCTCATTGGCAAATACCAGCGTTTTTCCCTGTGCGAAATGCAGCATGAAGACATCAAGCAGTGACTGGCGCGAATAGAACAGGCGCTTCTCACGCCTTTCGGGCACCATCAGGCTGATTTGACTGGCCGAGACCAGGCCGGGGTAGTTCCGGGCGAGGGATGGGTAACGTGCGAATAGCACCTCAAGCATCCGCCGCTCAAGCACGCTACGCAAGGTAGGGCGCGAGGCGAATTGCAAGGCAACCATCGCCTGAATGTTGATATCACTGGGGTGTAAAGAACCAGACATGCACAACTCCTGTCAGTGCGATAGAACACATACAGGAGCGTAACGTCAGCCTTGTACGGCCGATCAATAACTATCTACCACCAGGCAGAAGCGCCCTTCTCGCCTTACAGATAGCGGGCAAACGTAGCGTCAACAAACCCATCCTCGCGCATCTGCTCCAGTGCCTGCTGAAGCCGACTGACAACTGCGTCCGAAACGCTCTTGTTCAGTGCCAGGTACAACTCTGCACCATTAAAACGCAGCACCGTCTTGAGCTGGTTGATGCCGATCTGGCGGGCCAGGTAGCGACCCGCCGGGTCGCCCGTCGCCCACAGGTCGATCTCCCCCCGGAGCAGCTTCCCGGCATTGTCCTGATCCCGCAGCACGATGGAAGGTCGTAGCCCTTGCTTGCTCAGGTGTTCGGCAATGGCATCGCCCTTGTAGGCGCCTATCCGATAGCCACGAGCGTCTTCCAGGCGTTCCAGGGTGATCGGGCTGCCCTCAGGCGCCAGCAGGATCCAGTCATCCGGCCCGATAGGGCCTACCCATTTGAACAGCGCCTCGCGCTCCGGCTGGCGGGCCGTGACAAACACACCGTAGCCTGGCGTATGCAGGGCCAGCTTATAAATACGCTCCCAAGGAAAGCGCAGAGTCATGCTATAGGAGACATCCGCACGCCTGAACATTTCCCGAACGATATCAGCCGCAATGCCTTCGATATTGGCATCCTGAGCGAAGCTCTTGCCGTTCGTGGCCATGTTGTAAGGCGGAAAGTTCTCGGTCAGCAGCACCAATGGCTCGTCTGCACGAGCAACACTGCTGAGCAGGAATACGCTGAAGATCAGAAAAGCAGGAAGCTTGAACATGGCAGGCACCGGGATCCTTGGCGCCTTCAAGAGTGCCGGGCACCTGAGCGGCTGTCCAGCACCGCAGCACACATGAAAAAGAAAGGGCCCTGTTCCTGCGAACAGAGCCCTTGGCTTTCAGCGGATCATGGTCAGCTGTACACCCGACCCAACACCTGACGATGGCTCTCGAATTGATCGAGTACATCCCGGGTAATCTGCTCCGGCGTGAAGCCCATCAGGTCGTACTCCTGGCTACCGTTATGCAGGTAAACCTCGGCCCGATAGAAGCGTTGCCGTACATCGCTGGCACCGTCAGCCGGCGCTTCGTTTGGCGCGGCCAGGTAGCCATCCAGGCTGACTTCATAGACGAAGGGGTTGCCCTCCTCCATGTCGATCCGCAGGCCCATCGCCGCACGCGACTGGCCCAGGCGGGTCTGCACCTCATAGCCCAGGGTCTTCAGTTGCTCAGCCGCTTCCTTGAGCGCCGGGCTGACCTGCTTGTCCATGAAGCGCTGAACCATGGCCTGGGTCGGCTGAAGGTCCAGTTGGCTCAGGCGCTCGCTGAAGCCGCGACGGCCCCGGGCCGCCAATTCGGCTTGCTCCTGCTCGACCTGAGTATCCTGTTTCATCGCCTTGAACAGGCCGAACATGAACACCACCAGCACCACGGAGAACGGCAAGCCTGCCAACACCACCATGGTCTGCATGGCTTCAAAATTGCCTGCGAACAGCAGACCGATGGTCACCAGAGTGATGATCGCCGACCAGAGAATACGCAGCCAGTGCGGTGCGTCTTCGTCGACCTGGCCACCCTTGCAAGACAGGTTGGCCATCATGACTGCACCGGAATCGGCCGGGGTCAGGAACAGCACGAAACCGACAAACACGGCCACACCCACGACGATCTTGGCCGCTGGATAGTGCTCCAGCAGTTGATAGATCGACATTGAGGGCTGCTCCAGCGCCGTGCGTCCCAACTCCACCGCGCCCTGGTTGATCACCAGGTCCAGCGCGGTATTGCCGAAGATCGACAGCCAGGCCAAGGTGAAGCCCAACGGAATCAGCAGCACGCCGGCCACCAACTCACGCACGGTACGACCACGGGAAATACGCGCGATGAACATACCCACGAATGGGCCCCAGGAGATCCACCAGGCCCAGTAGAACACCGTCCACAGGCCCAACCAGCGCTCCGACTTGGCGCTGTCACCCTCATAGACGTAGAGGTCGAAGGTCTTCAGGATCACGCCGTTGAGGTAGTCACCCGTGTTCTGTACGAAGCTGTTGAGCAGGTGCAGGGTCGGGCCGTTGAACAGCACGAACAGCAGCAGGCCGCTGAACAGCAGGATGTTCAGGTTGGACAGGCGACGAATACCGTTTTCCACACCCGATACCGCAGCAATGGTGGCCACCGTGCTCATCACCAGAATGACGATCAGCAGGTTGGTCTTGCTATGGTCGATCCCAAACAGGTACTCCAGGCCCGACGATACCTGCATCGAGCCGATGCCCAGGTTGGTCACCAGGCCCAGCAGGGTCACGAACATCCCGAAGATATCAACGGTGTGCCCGGCTGCGCCCTTGACCCAGCGCTCGCCCATCAGCGGGTAAAGCGCCGAACGCAGGGCCAGCGGCTGGTTGTGACGATAGGCGAAGTAGGCCACCGACAGACCAACCAACGCGTAGATCGCCCAGCCATGCAGGCCCCAATGCAGGAACGTCAACTGCAGGCTCTGACGGGCTGCTTGCAGGCTGGCCGGTGTACCTTCCGGCGGGTTGAAGTAGTGATCCAGCGGTTCGGAGGCGCCGAAGTACAGCAGCGAAATACCGATACCGGAGGAGAACAGCATGCCGGCCCAGGCACCGTAGCTGAAGTCCGGTGTGTCGTCCTTGCCGCCCAGCTTCAACTTGCCGAAGGAGGAAAACGCCAGAACGATGACGAACAGCAGGTAGCCGCCAATCACCAGCATGTAGTACCAACCGAAACTACGCGACAACCAGGCTTGGGCCTGGCCAAGCACACGACCTGCAGTTTCAGGAACCGCGATCAGCAAGGCAGTCAGTACAAGAATCAACAGCGCCGAGGTGAAGAACACCACGCTATTGACCCGGACCCTCTCAACAGGGGTCTTTATCAAAGAGGCAGAACTCATTGCACAGAGGCTCCAGGCAGTGCGAGAGAAAACAACAGAACGACCCGTTACCTGAGCAAATGGTGCAATAGCCACATTGGCTCAGGTGTTATAAAAGCACCTTGGAAAAAACCGTAATCCCGAACGATTGCGTTAAAAAACAGACCGAAAACCCCGACCAGAAGGTTTGCCGCATGGCCGCGTGCCGTTCGGCCGATCTGTTCAATATTCCGCAAAAAACCGTCAACGCCTTGTGTTACGGGGCTTACACGTCATTTTAGGGTGCCAATTTGCGCCAACAGAAGGTCAGAAAAACCTGTCAATGGTGCAGATTGTCGCAGAGCTTATTCTTTGTTGATTGAACGTTCAATCAAAACAAAATAGACTGGCCTTCGCCGAGGCAGCCGCTTGTCGTCTGCCCGCAGGCCTGAGGAGATTTGCAAGATGCCCAAGGTCGGTATGCAACCCATCCGCCGCCAGCAGTTGATCGAAGCCACGTTGATGGCGGTCGATCAGGTCGGCATGGGAGATGCCAGCATTGCGCTGATCGCCCGTTTGGCCGGTGTGTCGAATGGCATCATCAGTCACTACTTTCAGGACAAGAATGGCCTGATCGCAGCGACCATGCGGTACTTGATGAGCGTGCTCACCGAGAGCGTCGCCGCACGTCGGCATGCGCTCAAGGACAACAGCCCGCGCGCCCACCTGCAGGTGATCATCGAAGGCAACTTCGACGCCAGCCAGGTCAACGGCCCGGCAATGAAAACCTGGTTGGCATTCTGGGCAACCAGCATGCACCAGCCGTCTTTGCACAGGTTGCAGCGGATCAACGATCACCGCTTGTATTCCAACCTGTGCTGTCAGTTCCGCCGCGTACTGCCGTTGCCTGAAGCACGCAGTGCCGCACGCGGGCTGGCAGCCTTGATCGACGGCCTGTGGCTGCGTGGTGCGTTATCCGGAGACGCCTTCGACACCGACCAGGCGCAGCAAATCGCTTACGAATACATGGATCTACAACTGGCAAAACAGACGAGCCCGGACACACACAACCAGGCCTCTGATGCACCGCGCCCGGCGATTGCCACACAGGCAGGAGCGCTGCGCGGATAGCCAAACCACAATGCACTTGCGAGGACACTATGGCCCGTTTCGAACTGCAAAAACTCTACATTGATGGTGGTTATGTCGACGCTGGCGGCGATGCCACCTTCGAAGCCATCAACCCGGCCAACGGCGAAGTCCTCGCCCACGTGCAACGTGCCACCAAAGAAGACGTCGAACGCGCCGTCGAGAGCGCCGAACGTGGCCAGAAAGTCTGGGCCGCGATGACCGCCATGCAGCGTTCGCGCATCCTGCGTCGTGCCGTTGACATCCTGCGCGAGCGCAACGATGAGCTGGCCGCGCTGGAAACCCTGGACACCGGCAAGTCCTACTCCGAAACCCGCTACGTCGACATCGTGACCGGTGCCGACGTACTCGAATACTACGCTGGCCTGGTACCAGCCATCGAAGGCGAGCAGATCCCGCTGCGCGACAGCTCCTTCGTCTACACCCGCCGCGAACCACTGGGTGTGACCGTCGGTATCGGCGCCTGGAACTACCCGATCCAGATCGCCCTGTGGAAATCCGCCCCGGCCCTGGCCGCTGGTAACGCGATGATCTTCAAGCCCAGTGAAGTCACCTCGCTGACCACCCTGAAACTGGCCGAAATCTACACCGAAGCCGGCCTGCCAGATGGCGTCTTCAACGTCCTGACCGGCAGCGGTCGCGAAGTCGGTACCTGGCTGACCGAGCACCCACGCGTTGAAAAAGTATCCTTCACCGGCGGCACCGACACCGGCAAGAAGGTCATGGCCAGTGCTTCGAGCTCCTCGCTCAAGGAAGTCACCATGGAGCTGGGCGGCAAGTCGCCACTGATCATCTGCGCCGACGCCGACCTGGATCGCGCCGCCGACATCGCCATGATGGCCAACTTCTACAGCTCCGGTCAGGTCTGCACCAACGGCACCCGCGTGTTCGTGCCTGCCTCTCTGAAAGCCGCCTTTGAAGCCAAGATCGTTGAGCGCGTTGCGCGCATCCGCGTGGGTAACCCGGAAGACGAAAACACCAACTTCGGCCCACTGGTCAGCTTCGCCCACATGGAAAATGTCCTCGGCTACATCGCCAAGGGCAAGGAAGAAGGCGCACGCGTACTGTGCGGTGGCGAACGCCTGACCACCGGTGACTTCGCCAAGGGTGCCTTCGTTGCGCCGACCGTATTCACCGACTGCCGCGACGACATGACCATTGTTCGCGAAGAAATCTTCGGCCCGGTGATGAGCATCCTCACCTACGAAACCGAAGAAGAAGTCATCCGTCGCGCCAATGACACCGACTTCGGCCTGGCCGCGGGTGTCTGCACCAACGACCTGACCCGTGCGCATCGCATCATCCACCAGCTGGAAGCCGGTATCTGCTGGATCAACGCCTGGGGCGAGTCGCCTGCCGAAATGCCGGTCGGCGGTTACAAGCAGTCCGGTGTCGGCCGTGAGAACGGTATCAGCTCGCTGGCTCAGTACACTCGCATCAAGTCGGTACAGGTCGAGCTGGGCAACTACAACTCGGTGTTCTAAGCACCCTTGTAGCCGCGCCCGAGTCGCGAGACCCGGGCGCCATCCGCTCACCTCGTTCACTGCCAAGAGGGTACATTCATGTCCCAAGAATTCGATTACATCATTGTCGGCGCAGGCTCGGCCGGTAACACCCTGGCCACCCGCCTGACCGAAGACGAAGGCGTCACCGTACTGCTGCTTGAAGCCGGCGGCCCGGATTACCGCTTCGACTTCCGTACCCAGATGCCTGCCGCCCTGGCCTTCCCGCTGCAGGGCCGCCGCTACAACTGGGCCTACGAGACCGATCCAGAGCCCTACATGAACAACCGTCGCATGGAATGTGGCCGGGGCAAGGGCCTGGGTGGCTCATCACTGATCAACGGCATGTGCTATATCCGTGGCAACGCCATGGACTATGACGGCTGGGCCAAACTGCCAGGCCTGGAAGACTGGAGCTACCTGGACTGCCTGCCGTATTTCCGTAAAGCGGAAACCCGTGACATCGGCCCTAACGACTACCATGGCGGCGAAGGCCCGGTCCGCGTGACCACGCCAAAGGCGGGCAACAACCCGCTGTTCCACGCCATGGTTGAAGCTGGCGTGCAAGCCGGCTACCCGCGCACCGAAGACCTGAACGGCTACCAGCAGGAAGGCTTTGGCCCGATGGACCGTACGGTGACCCCGGAAGGCCGTCGCTCCAGTACCGCACGCGGCTACCTGGACATCGCCAAGAAGCGCTCGACCCTGACCATCGTCACTCATGCCCTGACCGATCGCGTGCTGTTCAACGGCAAACGCGCTATTGGCGTGACCTACCTGCAAGGCGACAGCGAAGAGCGTGTCGAAGCCCGTGCACGCAAGGAAGTCATCGTCTGCAGCGGCGCCATCGCTTCGCCGCAGTTGCTGCAACGCTCCGGTGTCGGCCCGGCCAAACTGCTGCAGAGCCTGGACATTCCGGTGGTCCACGACCTGCCGGGCGTGGGTGAAAACCTGCAAGACCACCTGGAACTGTACCTGCAGTACGCCTGCACCCAGCCGGTCTCGCTGTACCCTTCGCTGCTGTGGTGGAACCAGCCCGCTATCGGTGCCCAGTGGCTGTTTGCCGGAACCGGTATCGGCGCCAGCAACCAGTTCGAGGCTGGTGGCTTCATCCGCACCCGCCCCGAGTTCGAGTGGCCGAACATCCAGTACCACTTCCTGCCGGTCGCGATCAACTACAACGGCAGCAACGGTGTGCAGGAGCACGGCTTCCAGGCCCACATGGGCTCGATGCGTTCGCCAAGCCGTGGGCGCATCCAGGTCAAGTCCAAGGACCCACGCCAACACCCAAGCATCCTGTTCAACTACATGGCAACCGAACAGGACTGGCAGGAGTTCCGCGATGGCATCCGCCTGACCCGTGAGATCATGGCGCAGCCGGCGCTGGACGCATACCGTGGTCGTGAAATCAGCCCGGGTGCGCATGTGCAAACCGACGCAGAGTTGGACACGTTCATTCGCGAGCACGCCGAAACCGCGTTCCACCCGTCCTGCTCGTGCAAGATGGGCACCGACGACATGGCCGTGGTCGATGGCCAGGGTCGCGTACATGGCATGGAAGGCCTGCGCGTGGTCGATGCCTCGATCATGCCGATCATCACTACCGGCAACCTGAACGCCCCAACGATCATGATGGCCGAGAAAATCGCCGACAAGATTCGTGGGCGTCAGCCACTGCCACGCAGCACCGCCAAGTACTACGTGGCCAACGATGCGCCGGTCAAGGGCAAGCCGCTGCGTGAAGTGAAGCAGGCATAAGCTAAGGCTGCGGAAAAAAGCGCTCGACCAGGCTCTGCCCGACGCCCCCCAGGCGTCGGGCATACGCCGCTCGCTGGAACGGCTCCCCGGTACGAAACTCGAACATCGCCTCGTCAGGAGCAACCGACTCAACCCCCTGCAAACGGACTTGAGTGAAACGAAAATCCGCCCCGACGACCTCGGCAATGTCGAGAATGCGCAGCGGCCGACCCGGCAAGATCAGTGCCTCGGCCTCATGTTCCAGGTCGGAAAAGGCTGCTACGGGCGACGCATAGGCGGGCCCACCAGGCTCCAGAACGAACACCACGGAGCTTTCGTCGAAACGTGCCTGAACGGCACTCCTGTCTTCACGGAACAACTCCCAGAGGGTGTACGGGTTTTCTGTAAACGACGTAAAGTCAGTCGTCAGGAGCACGTCCCCAACCTTCACCTGCCCACGCTTGAGCCATGCACCGGATGTGCCTCTCGCCGCAGACGCAGCGCGATACAGCCGCACCTGATTATCGCAGCCAACCATGCCCAACTCCTTGGATAATGCATGAATCCTGGCCACATTAGCGTCAACCGTGCCTTCCAGCGGCAGGCCGCGCAAGAGGTTGTTGTAGCGCTGCGGCGAATGGCTGTACTGCTTGATGTGACGTGCGCCAAAACCCAGTTCATCGCGGTACACCACATAAGGCTCACCAAACGGATCCAGGTAGTCGCCGCTGGCCGAGACCCGCTCCAGATCGGCTTCAGGCAGGTGCGTCAACAGGCTTCGCTGACGTGCCAACGCCTGATCGGACAGTGCCAGCAATTCATCGGCGGCGGGCCGCATGCAGGCCGTCCAGAACGTAGAGTTGCCGTCAGAGAGCGGCGGTGCCCCCACAGGCTGCGCATCAACCGGGAGCGGCGGCAACGCCACCTGCGGGGCTCGGGTCAATGGCACAGCCTCAGAACCACCCGGTGCACGAACAGCACGCGCTTCACCGTTGAAGGCATCGGCTTCAAGCATCTTGGCATCCAGCAACACAAACAACAGGTCCACAACCGCCAACACCCAACCGCGCCGGCGCTGGCGTATATCGCTCGCGTTGACAGCCTGGTCCAGATGCAATCCCAGGCTTGCCGCCCCGGCACCGACCGCCGCCAGGGCGAGCGGCCAGCCCAGTGGCGCCAGCGGTGAAACCACACGACTGACAACCCCCAGCCATGCCAGCCATTTGGCCTTGCGCAAGTCACTATTGGCGGTGATTCGTGCCAAGGCAACGGCCTTGAGTTCCTGCTTGGCGGCCTCCCGCAGATGCACAAAGACATCCCCTGCAACGGGCGCGACATCCCAATTGAGCACTCGCTGACCGGCTGATAGACGCTCACACAACACCTTCCCCGCGGCCGGATCAAGGTCAGGAAAGTGTTGCTGAAAACGCTGCCGGCCTGGCTCGTCCGCCACTTGCTCCTTTATCCAGGCATAGAGCTGGTCCTTGCCGGTAAAACGAATCAGGGCAGGCGTCTCGCTGGCCAGGTACAGCAGCAAGGCATTGCTCGGGAGTACCAACCAGAACATATCGCGCGCCACCTGCCCACTGAAGCTGAGGGCGCTGAAGCCGGAGTTCACACCCTCCCCCTGCGACTGGCGCAAGCGCGCGAGCGTTGCCGGGAAGCGGATCGAACCGACTGCCGCACGCAACACCGCCTGTTGCTCGGCGTCGGACAAGCCCTCCTTCTCTCGTGCATGCGCCAATGCTGTCAGAAACTGTGCCCGGGCAAGCAGACAGAAGTTATCGGCATGCTGCGCCCAGAACCGCTCCAGGGTTTGCAGGTACACCGACTGCAGGTCGAGCGCCCAGAAGGCCTCCATGACATTTTCAGGTGCCAGGCGAACCTCGACACGCTCGTCATAATGTCCATGGCCCGCACCCACTCGGTAAAACCCACCGTAGTTGCTGAGCAGGTCGGGATTGAGCTGGTCGTTGAGGGTGAAACGACGTTGAATCAGCTCGCTCAAGGTCATCGACTCGATCGGCGCACTGTAGTGCGCCCAACCACTGAAGGTTCGGTTGCTGCTGACGGCATGATCAAAGCGGTGCCAGTAGACTTGGTCGGGATCGAGCCAATAGCCGAGTGCATTTTCGATGATATGGCCTGCGCCAAGCCGGGCCAGGCTATGGATATCGGGATAGGCCCCGAGGAAGCCTTGAGCGATGTTCTGCAGAGAAGCGGATGCGAATGACGTCATGATAATTGCCGTATTGGTTGCCGATACGGCATTGCAAACGCTATCAAGCACATCACGGTGGTAACTATCTAGACAGTTTTCCAAGCGCTCAGGTTAGAATCCTTGGCACGCGACCTGCTTGTTTCTGCACACCTTTCCCGCCGATTGTCCTGGAGTACTGCCTTTGAATGCGACCGCCATCAACAGCCTGTTCTTGATCGGCGCGTTGCTGGTAGGTGCAAGTATTCTGGTCAGCTCACTGTCTTCGCGACTGGGCATCCCCATCCTGGTGATCATCCTCGCCGTAGGCATGGCAGCCGGGGTCGATGGCGGCGGCATCATCTTTGACAACTACCCCACCGCCTACCTCGTCGGCAACCTGGCACTGGCCGTGATTCTGCTCGATGGCGGCCTGCGTACGCGGGTCGCGAGCTTCCGTGTTGCCTTGTGGCCAGCGTTATCGCTCGCGACCGTCGGGGTACTGATTACCACCGGCCTGACCGGCATGATGGCGGCCTGGCTGTTTGACCTGAACCTGATCCAGGGCCTGCTGATCGGCGCCATTGTCGGTTCGACCGACGCTGCTGCGGTGTTCTCCCTGCTGGGCGGCAAGGGCCTGAACGAACGGGTCACCGCCTCGCTGGAAATCGAATCGGGCAGCAACGACCCCATGGCGGTGTTCCTCACCGTGACCCTGATCGACATGCTCGCCAGCGGTCAGACAGGCCTGCACTGGGGCCTGCTCGGGCACCTGGTGCGCGAGTTTGGCATTGGCGCAGTGCTCGGCCTGGGCGGCGGATGGCTGATGCTGCAACTGGTCAACCGGATCAACCTGGCCGGCGGCCTCTATCCGATCTTGGTGATCAGTGGTGGCCTGCTGGTATTTGCCCTGACCAACGCCCTGCACGGCAGTGGCTTCCTCGCCGTGTACCTCTGCGGCCTGGTACTGGGCAACCGCCCGATCCGCAGCCGCCACGGCATTCTGCACATGCTCGACGGCATGGCCTGGCTGGCACAGATCGGCATGTTCCTGGTGCTGGGGTTGCTGGTCACTCCGCACGACCTGCTGCCAATTGCCCTGCCGGCACTGGGCCTGGCCTTGTGGATGATCCTCTTCGCCCGCCCGCTGTCGGTGCTGGCCGGGTTGCTGCCATTCAAGGCCTTCCATGGCCGCGAAAAGGCCTTTATTTCCTGGGTCGGCCTACGCGGCGCGGTACCGATCATTCTGGCGGTGTTCCCGCTGATGGCCGGGCTGCCCAACGCACAACTGTATTTCAACCTGGCCTTCTTCATCGTCCTGGTCTCGCTGCTGGTGCAAGGCACCAGCCTGCCGTGGGTGGCCAAGCTACTGAAAGTCACCGTGCCACCTGACCCGGCACCCATCTCCCGCTCTGCACTGGAAGTGCACATCACCAGTGAATGGGAGCTGTTCGTCTACCGTCTGGGTGCTGAAAAATGGTGCATCGGCGCAGCGCTGCGTGAGTTGAAAATGCCTGAGGGTACCCGCATTGCAGCGCTTTTCCGTGGTCAGCAACTGCTCCACCCGTCGGGAAGTACCACCCTGGAGGTGGGTGACCTGCTCTGTGTCATCGGCCATGAACACGATCTCCCGGCCCTGGGCAAGCTGTTCAGCCAGGCACCACAACGTGGTCTGGACCTGCGCTTCTTCGGTGACTTCGTCCTTGAAGGTGACGCAGAACTGGGGGCTGTAGCGGCCCTGTACGGCCTCAAGCTCGACGGTCAGGACCCACACACGCCTCTGAGCCACTTCATCCAACAGAAGGTTGGTGGTGCGCCGGTAGTGGGTGACCAGATCGAATGGAACAACACCTTGTGGACCGTTGCGCTGATGGAGGGGAACAAGATCCTCAAAGTGGGCGTCAAATTTCCCGAAGGAAGTCGCCCCGGCCCGGGCCTGTTCCTCTAAACTCCGCTTTCTTACATCTGCTTGTACGAATTTTCTGCCTATGTCCTTGCGCACGCTTGTCTGCGCAGCCCTGCTGGGGCTGTGCCTTTCTGCAACCTTCGCCTTCGCTGCGGAGCCACCCAACGCTGCCGCTGTTCAGCAAAGTCTCGACAAGATTGCCGAGCGCAAGCTGCCTGAGGCGGAGCAGAAAGCCCTGCGTCAGGTGCTGGAACAAACCCTGGTCTTCCTCAACAGCAAGGATGACAGTGAAAAACGCCTGGCCGCGCTCAAGCAGCAACTCAGCGATGCCCCAAAAAAGACCGGTGAAAACCAGCGCGAACTGGCCAAGCTCAAGAGCAGCACGGTCATTCCGGTGGCTGAGCGTTATGCCAGCCTTGATGTTCCCCAGTTGGAACAGTTGCTCACCGAACGCACGACCCAACAGAGTGACCTGCAAAAGGCACTCTCCGAAGCCAACAGCCTGACCATTACCTCCCAGACTCGCCCGGAGCGGGCCCAGGCCGAAATCAGCGACAACCAGACACGCAGCCAACAGATCAATACCAGCCTGAAACTGGGCAAAGAAGCCGGGAAGGTGCTGTCGCCAGAACAGCGCAACCAACTCAATGCCGAGCTAGCCGCCCTCAACGCCCTGACCCTGCTACGCCGGCAGGAACTGGCCGGCAACAGCTTGCTGCAAGATCTGGGTAGCAGCCAGCATGACTTGCTGATCGAGCGCGCGGCACGCTTGGAGCAAGAGATTCAGGACCTGCAGACCCTGATCAACCAGAAGCGCCTGGCCCAGTCGCAGCAGACCGTCACCGAACAATCCATCGAGGCGCAGAAAGCCGGGGGCAGCAGTGTTCTGGCCACCGAAAGTGCTGCCAACCTCAAGCTCTCCGACTACCTGCTGCTGAGCACAGACCGGCTCAACCAACTGACTCAGGAAAACCTCAAGACCAAGCAGCAACTTGATGCCCTGACCCAGAGCGATCTGGCGCTGGACGAACAAATCAGTGTGCTCAAGGGCAGCCTGCTGCTGTCCAAGATTCTCTACAAACAGAAACAGTCCCTGCCGCACTTGAAAGTCGACGGTGACCTGGCTGACCAGATTGCCGATATCCGCCTCTACCAGTTTGAGATCAACCAGCAGCGCGAGCAGATCAGCAGCCCGAGTAGCTATGTCGACAAACTGCTGGCCAGCCACCCAGAGGAAAGCGCTACGCCGCAATTGCGCAAGGCGTTGCTTGAAGTCGCGATCACCCGCAGCGACCTGCTTGAACGACTTAACCGTGAACTGAGTGCACTGCTCAACGAATCCATCACCCTGCAACTGAACCAGAAACAGCTGCTGAGCACAGCGCAGAACCTGCGCGCCACCCTCGACGAGCAGATGTTCTGGATCCCCAGCAACAAGCCGCTGGAACTGGAATGGCTACGCAGCGTACCTGAGCGCCTGCAAAAGCAGGTCGTGAGCCTGCCGTGGGCCTCAAGTGTGAGTGAACTGGCTGACGGTCTGGTGCAGCGCCCGCTGTTGTTCCTGCCGCTGCTGTTGCTGATCGGTGCCCTGCTCTGGCGCCGCAACTACCTGTATGCGCGCCTGAGCAAGGTCCATCGGGATATCGGTCACTTCAAGCGCGATAGTCAGTGGCACACCCCTCAGGCGCTCCTGATCAACGTGCTGCTGGCGCTGCCGATCAGCCTGGCACTGGCCCTGTGCGGCTTTGCCTTGCAGATCGACGCACGCGGTCAGAATGCCAACCTCGGTGCCGCCCTGCTACAGATTGCCCAAGCCTGGATGGTGTTCTACACCGCTTACCGGATTCTCGCGCCCGCAGGTGTTGCCGAGCTGCATTTTCGCTGGGAGAAACCGCAGGTGGAGTTCCTCCGCAGCTGGATCCGGCGTCTTGGCGCAGTGGTGTTGGCACTGGTGGCCGTGGTGGCGGTCGCCGAGCACCAACCCTCGGCCTTGGCCGACGACGTGCTGGGTATCGGCGTAGTACTGACCTGCTACGCCCTGATGACCTGGTTGCTCAGCCGCCTGCTGCTCAGCAGCCCGAACCATAGCCAGGCCTCGCTATTTCGCATGGCCGTGGGGCTGGCCTTCACCGTGTTGCCAATCGCCCTGTTCGTCGCGGTCTGTTTTGGTTACTACTACACCGCGCTGAAACTCACCGACCGGCTGATAGACACGCTGTATCTGTTGATGCTCTGGCTGGTGATCGAGGCTGCATTCGTCCGTGGCCTGGCAGTTGCCGCACGCCGCCTGGCTTATCAGCGTGCACAGAGTAAACGTCAGGCCGTCAAGGAAGGCCCGGACGGTGAAACGATGATTGAAGAGCCGACCCTGGACATCGAACAGGTCAACCAGCAGTCGCTGCGCCTGATCCGCCTCGCGCTGCTTGGCATCTTCATTGGCGCCCTGTACTGGGTCTGGGCAGACCTGATCAGTGTGTTTGCCTACCTCGACAACATCACCCTGTACGAATACACCAGCGGCACCGGTGCAGCCATGAGCATGGTCCCGATCAGCCTCGGTGACCTGTTGGGTGCACTGGTGATCGTCGGTATCACCTTTGCCCTGGCCAGCAACCTGCCAGGCTTGCTGGAAGTGCTGGTACTGTCGCGACTGAACCTGGCCCAAGGCAGTGCCTACGCGACGACCACGCTGTTGTCCTATGCAATTGCCGGGATCGGCTTCGTCACCACGCTGTCGACCCTCGGCGTCAGTTGGGACAAGCTGCAGTGGCTGGTGGCTGCGCTGTCGGTCGGCCTGGGCTTCGGGATGCAAGAAATCTTCGCCAACTTCATCTCGGGGATCATGATCCTGTTCGAACGCCCGGTGCGTATCGGGGACACCATCACCATCGGCAACCTGTCCGGTACCGTGAGCAAGATCCGCATCCGAGCGACCACCATTACCGACTTCGACCGCAAGGACATCATTGTCCCGAACAAGACCTTCATTACCGGGCAACTGATCAACTGGTCGCTGACTGACACCATCACCCGAGTCACGCTCAAGATCGGCGTCGACTATGGCTCGGATCTGGAGCTGGTGCGCAACCTGCTGCTCAAGGCCGCCAACGACAACCCACGCGTGCTCAAGGAGCCGGCCCCGACGGTCTACTTCCTCAATTTTGGCGAAAGCACACTGGACCACGAACTGCGCATGCATGTACGCGACCTCGGTGACCGCAACCCGGCGCTGGATGAGGTCAACCGCGTCATCAACAGCGAGTTCAAGAAAAACAACATCAACATCGCGTACCGCCAACTGGAGATTTACCTGAAAAACATGCAGGGACAGGTGTTCAACATCGTTCCCGCAGAGGATCAGAAAACCGCCGTGCCAATCCCTTTGATTGGCAAGCCGGGTGATCTGGCATCAGGTTCCAATCCCGCCTGACTGGACGTCAACGGCCATACCCTTGCAGAATGCTCGGACATTCTCCTGGAGATGGCCGTTGAAAGCCCTCGACGAACTCACCTTCGATAACCGCTTCGCTCGTCTGGGCGATGCGTTCTCCACGTCGGTACTGCCCGAGCCGATTGCCGAGCCACGTCTGGTGGTTGCCAGCGATGCCGCCATGGCCCTGCTCGACCTCGACCCTACCGAGGCCCACTCACCGGTGTTTGCCGAGCTTTTCAGTGGCCACAAACTCTGGGCCGAGGCTGAACCTCGGGCGATGGTTTACTCCGGTCACCAATTCGGCTCCTACAACCCTCGCCTGGGCGATGGCCGTGGCCTGTTGCTGGGCGAAGTGCGCAATGACGCAGGCGAATATTGGGACCTGCACCTGAAGGGCGCCGGGCAGACGCCCTATTCGCGCATGGGAGATGGTCGTGCGGTTCTGCGCTCTTCGATTCGCGAGTTCCTCGCCTCCGAGGCCCTTCATGCCCTGGGTATCGCCAGCAGCAGAGCGCTGTGCGTAATCGGCTCGAACACGCCTGTGTGGCGCGAAACCCAGGAGCACGCGGCCATGCTGTTGCGCCTGGCACCCAGCCATGTTCGCTTCGGTCACTTCGAATACTTCTACTACACCCGCCAGCCGGAGCAGCAGAAGATCCTCGCCGAGCACGTGCTGAACCACCATTTCCCCGAGTGCCGCGATCAGCCCGAGCCGTACCTGGCGATGTTCCGTAGCATCGTTGAGCGCAACGCCGAACTGATCGCCCATTGGCAAGCCTATGGTTTCTGCCACGGCGTGATGAATACCGACAACATGTCGATCCTGGGCATCACCTTTGATTTCGGCCCCTTTGCATTCCTGGACGATTTCGACGCCCGCTTCGTCTGCAACCACTCGGATGACCAGGGACGCTACAGCTACAGCAATCAAGTGCCGATTGCACACTGGAACCTCAGCGCCCTGGCCCAGGCCCTGACGCCCTTCATCAGCGTCGAGGCCCTGCGCGAAACCCTGGCGTTGTTCCTGCCGCTGTACGAAGCCCACTACCTGGACCTGATGCGTCGTCGACTCGGCCTGACGCACGCTGAAGACGCCGACAAGGCGCTGATCGAGGGGCTCCTGCAGGTCATGCAACAGGGTGCGGTGGATTACACATTGTTCTTCAGAAAGCTCGGCGACCAGCCCGCAGAAGCAGCACTGCGCGTGGTTCGCGACGACTTCGTCGACCTCGCCGGTTTTGACCGTTGGTCTGAGGACTACCTGGCACGCATCGCCCGTGAACCGGGCAACAGCGAAGAACGCCGCGCCCGGATGCATGCGGTCAACCCGCTGTACATCCTGCGCAACTACCTGGCCCAACGCGCGATAGAAGCCGCTGAAGCGGGTGACTACAGCGAGGTGCGTCGCCTGCACCAGGTGCTCTGCACGCCATTCGACGAACAGCCGGGCATGGAAGCGTACGCAGAGCGGCCACCCGAGTGGGGCAAACATCTGGAGATCAGTTGCTCCTCGTGAGCAACTGCCAACACCAATGAATCAGACGAGAATCACTCGGAGCCGACATTGAAAAAGCTGCGCGTACGCTCCAGATAACCTCTATCGACTCGCTTCCCGGACGCCACCATGACCGACCCGCTGCTGATACCCTGCCCTCATTGCAATGGCCTGAATCGCATCCCCGCCGCACGCGTGGGCGACGCGCCGAAGTGCGGACGCTGCAAAAGCGCCGTGCTGCTGAACAAACCGTTTGAATTGAAACAGGGTGACTATGCCAGCCAGATCAAGGGCGATCTGCCACTGCTGGTTGATGTCTGGGCCGACTGGTGCGGCCCGTGTAAATCCTTTGCGCCGATCTTTGAACAAGCGGCCAGCCAGCTAAGCGGGCGCTGTCGCCTGGCCAAGCTCGACAGCGAGGCCAACCCGCAACTGGCCGGACAATTGGGTATTCGCTCAATCCCCAGCCTGATCCTGTTCAAAAATGGCCGCGAAGTCGCACGCCAAAGCGGCGCCTTCCCACTCCAGCACTTGCTGGAGTGGCTGCGCAGTCAGGGGATTTAAGCGTTTTCTTCCAGCAGCGAATGCAGTTCAACAAACTGCTGGGTCAACTTGTGCCGTGGTTCCAGATGGATCAACGGCAAGTTGGCCTGATGCGACTCGCGCATCTTCACTGAGCTGTTCAGGTAGACCGGCAGCACCGGCAAGCCTTCAGCCAGCAACTCGTCGAGCATCTGCTGGGGCAGGCTGGCCCGGGCCTGGAACTGGTTGACCACAATGCCCTCGACCTGCAGGTGCTCATTGTGGTCCTCACGCAGTTCCTCGATTTCGGCCAGCAGACCGTATAGGGCCTGGCGCGAGAAGCTGTCGCAGTCGAAGGGAATCAGTACCCGATCGGCCGCAATCAATGCCGATACCGCATAAAAGTTCAGCGCTGGCGGCGTATCGAGATAAATCCGGTCGTAGTCTTCGGACAACTCATCGAGCAACTTACGCAGCTTGTTGATCTTGTGCTTGGCTTCGAGCTTGGGTTGCAGGTCAGCCAACTCCGCAGTAGCGGTGACGACATGGAGGTTGTCGAACGGCGTCTCGTAGATGTCGACCTTGTTCTTCCTGGCAAAGGGGCCGGACGACAATGTCTGCTTGAAGAAATCGGCAATCCCCATGGGGATATCCTCGCCAGTCAGGCCGGTGAGGTACTGGGTCGAGTTGGCCTGAGCATCCAGGTCAATCAACAGGGTTCGGTAGCCTTCACTGGCACTCACCGCCGCCAGGTTGCAAGCAATACTCGACTTACCCACGCCACCTTTCTGATTAAACACCACGCGCCGCATGGAATGACCTCCGTG
Organism: Pseudomonas sp. TE3910; assembly: GCF_056279025.1. Lineage (NCBI taxonomy): Bacteria > Pseudomonadati > Pseudomonadota > Gammaproteobacteria > Pseudomonadales > Pseudomonadaceae > Pseudomonas > Pseudomonas sp. TE3910. The sequence continues at coordinate 3,713,708 of NZ_JBWBQN010000001.1, read as the reverse complement.
TATCAGTGAATGACCGAGTATGTGGGCGTGACGGCGGTTTAGCCAGCACCATTGAGCCCTTGACCCGCCAGCAGCTCGACAAAGGCACGGGCCATGGCCGAGGCTGACTCGCGTCGCTGTACCAACCACACAGCGGTAACCGCGTCGGCATCAAGCAGGGTTCGATAGACCACACCGTCAATACGCATGCGCTGAAAAGAGGCCGGCAACACTGACACCCCTAGGCCCGCTGCCACCAAGCCAATAATCGTCATGGCCTCACCCGCCTCCTGGGCAAAGTGCGGGCTGAAGCCGGCCTGCCGTGCCAGGCTCATCAATTGCGCATGCAAGCCACTGCCATAGCTGCGCGGGAAAAATACAAACGGCTCATTGGCCAGCGTCGACAACAACAAGCCACGCTCGCTGCCCTCCGCCAGCGGGTGTGTAGCGCTGAGCACCGCCACCAGAGGCTCACGGAACAACTCCGTGACGAGCAGGCTCTCCGGCAAGGCCAGCGGGCGCATCAGGCCGATCTCGATGGTCTCGTCGAGCAGCGCATCGGCAACATCACGGCTGCTCATTTCCTTGAGGTTCAGGTGCACAGCGGGAAAGCGCTGACGAAAGGCATAAATCGCCTTGGGGATACCCGAATTAATCGGCGCGGAGGTGGTGAAGCCAATTTTCATTTCACCCAGCTCGCCAAGCTGGGCGCGCCGAGCGACATCGGCAGCCTTATCGACCTGGGCCAGCACCTGCCGCGCCTCATCGAGGAACAAGCGGCCGGCTTCACTCAGCTCCACCCGTCGGTTGGTCCGCTCGAACAAACGCGCCCCCAACTCCTGCTCCAGGGCCTGGATCTGCTGGCTCAAGGGTGGCTGGGAGATGCCCAACAGCTGTGCCGCCCGCCCGAAGTGGAGCTCTTCGGCAACTGCAATGAAGTACCGCAAGTGGCGTAATTCCATGACACCCTCAACAGGTCGCAAAACCTCTTAAACAGGTCGAACAATATATTGGAAATGATCATTAGCTAGCTATATGCTTTTTCCACTGCCTGACTGGCCGTAGCCCTTCCGAGGTTTACCGTGAAAACTGCTGTTGCTCCCCTCGCCCATGACGTGCCCCCTGCACCCACCACGGACGCAGCCACCACCACTGACCACTGGATCGAAAAGGGCACACCGGCGTTCATGCGCACGGTGCTGGCATTGTTCTGTGGTGGCTTCGCCACCTTCGCGCTGCTGTATTGCGTGCAACCCATGATGCCGCTGCTGTCCCGGGAGTTCTCCATCAATGCGGCGCAAAGCAGCCTGGTGCTGTCGGTGTCGACTGCGCTGCTAGCGTTCGGTCTACTGGTCACCGGGCCTGTTTCAGACCGTATTGGGCGTAAGCCCGTAATGGTTGCAGCGTTGTTCTGCGCCGCACTGTGCACAATCGCCAGTGCGCTGATGCCCACTTGGGAAGGGGTTCTGGCGATGCGCGCGCTGGTCGGTCTGTCCTTGAGCGGGCTGGCTGCGGTGGCCATGACCTACCTCAGCGAAGAGATCTACCCTCAGCATCTTGGCCTGGCCATGGGCCTGTACATCGGCGGCAATGCCATTGGTGGCATGAGCGGACGCTTGATTACCGGCGTACTGATCGACTTCGTCAGTTGGCACACGGCACTGCTGGCCATCGGTGGGCTGGCACTGATCGCCGCGGTACTGTTCTGGAAAATGCTCCCCGAGTCGCGCAACTTCCGTGCGCGCCCGCTGAATCCTCGCAGCCTGCTGGACGGCTTCACCTTGCACTTTCGCGATGCCGGGCTGCCCTGGCTGTTCCTTGAAGCCTTCCTGCTGATGGGCGCCTTCGTTACCCTCTTCAACTACATCGGCTACCGCCTGCTGGCAGAGCCTTACCACATGAACCAGGCCCTGGTCGGGCTGCTGTCGGTGGTTTACCTGTCGGGCATCTACAGCTCGGCACAAATTGGCGCGCTGGCCGACAAGTTGGGCCGCCGCAAGGTGTTCTGGGCAACCATTGTGCTGATGTTCGGTGGCCTGCTGCTGACCCTGCTCGAACCCCTGCCACTAGTCGTCATCGGCATGCTGATCTTCACCTTCGGCTTCTTCGGCGCACACTCGGTGGCCAGTAGCTGGATCGGCCGCCGTGCCTTCAAGGCCAAGGGCCAGGCCTCGTCGCTGTACCTGTTCAGCTACTACGCTGGCTCCAGTGTCGCCGGCACCGCTGGTGGTGTGTTCTGGCACCAGGGCGGCTGGAACGGCATCGGCCTCTTCATCGGCAGCTTGCTGGTCATTGCCCTGCTGGTGGCACTGCACCTGAGCAAGTTGCCGGCGAAAAGTTAGAGGCCGTTCCTGCGCAGACTCAGTTCAATACCTCGACCAGATCCACATCGACATCACGCTTCATCAGGCCCTTGTCGACTTCGCCAGTCAGTTTGACCAGGGTCTTGTCGTTGAAGGCCACTGGCGGCAGGTCTTCGTCGTCGATTTCGACAATGATGTTGCCGGTAGCATCCTTGAACTCGTACTTCTCGTTCTTCAGCTTCTGGGTGATGTGACCTTGCAGCACGGCTGGGGTGTCGTCAGCCGCGTTGTGGGCCTCGGCAACCGTGGCCACCGATTGTGCGCCAGGGCCCGTGTAGCCAGCGGCCAGGGCAGCGGTGCTGAACAGGGGAGCGAGAAGCAGTGCGAGATAGCGGGTTTTCATAAGTGTGATCCAATCTTGGTTTCGATGGGACCAGCATAAGCAGGCACGCTGAATTCAAACTTAATGCAAAACGCCCGGCATTGGCCGGGCGCTTTTTATTCAACAGTGCTTACTGGTGGTACTGCGCCGACAACTCATGAACGGCGTTGATGAAGACACCAGCATGCTCAGGATCGACTTCCGGGGTGATGCCATGGCCGAGGTTGAACACGTGACCGGTGCCATGCCCGTAGCTGGCCAGGATACGCCCCACTTCAGCACGGATGGCTTCAGGCTTGGCGTAGAGTACGGTCGGGTCCATGTTGCCCTGCAGGGCAACCTTGGCGCCGACGCGCTGGCGGGCTTCGCCAATGTCGCAGGTCCAGTCCAGACCAAGGGCGTCGGCGCCAGCATCCGCAATGCTTTCCAGCCACAGGCCGCCATTCTTGGTGAACAGGATGACCGGAACCTTGCGCCCTTCGTGCTCGCGGATCAGGCCACTGACGATCTTGCGCATGTAGGCCAGGGAGAACTCCTGGTAGGCCGCAGCCGACAGGTTGCCACCCCAGGTGTCGAAGATCTGTACGGCTTGTGCTCCGGCGAGGATCTGCCCGTTGAGGTACGAGGTCACCGACTGCGCCAACTTGTCCAGCAACAGGTGCATGGCCTGCGGGTTGTCGTAGAGCATGGCCTTGGTCTTGCGGAAGTCTTTCGACGAGCCGCCTTCGACCATGTAGGTGGCCAGGGTCCATGGGCTGCCGGAGAAGCCGATCAGCGGCACCCGGCCATTGAGCTCACGGCGGATGGTGCTGACCGCATCCATCACGTAGCCCAGGTCCTTCTGCGGATCGGGGATCGGCAAGGCTTCGATGTCAGCCAGGGTGCTGACGACCTTCTTGAAACGCGGGCCTTCGCCGGTTTCAAAGTACAGGCCCTGGCCCATGGCGTCGGGAATGGTGAGGATGTCGGAGAACAGGATCGCCGCGTCCAGCGGATAGCGCTCCAGCGGCTGCAGGGTGACCTCGCAGGCAAACTGCGGGTTCATGCACAGGCTCATGAAATCGCCGGCCTTGGCGCGGCTGGCGCGGTACTCCGGCAGGTAACGGCCGGCCTGGCGCATCATCCATACAGGGGTAACGTCTACGGGTTGCTTGAGCAGGGCGCGCAGAAAACGATCGTTCTTCAAGGCAGTCATGTCGGCATCCGGAAAAAAAGTGGGGGCATTTTCTCAGACACCAACGTAAAAGGCACGGTATGAACCGTGCCTTTTGTCTATCGACCTGCACTAGGTCAATAGATTTTCTAAACTTCATCGCCGGACGAGCTCGCCCCACCACGGTCGCGATGGGGCTGACCCTGTGGGAGCGGGCTCGCCCCGCGATGTTTTTTCAGACGCCCAGGTAGTCCAGGATCCCTTCAGCGGCATTGCGCCCTTCGAAGATCGCAGTCACCACCAGGTCAGACCCACGGACCATATCGCCACCGGCGAAGATCTTCGGGTTGCTGGTCTGGTGCTTGTACGCGCCCTGCTCCGGCGCCACCACACGACCCTGGCTATCGGTCTGGATGCTGAACTGCTCGAACCATGGCGCGGGGCTTGGACGGAAGCCAAAGGCGATCACCACGGCGTCTGCCGGGATGATTTCCTCGGAGCCGGGAATCGGCTCAGGGCTGCGACGGCCACGGGCATCCGGCTCGCCGAGACGGGTCTCGACAACCTTCACGCCCTCAACCTTGTCTTCGCCCACAATGGCGATTGGCTGACGGTTGTAGAGGAATTTCACGCCCTCTTCCTTGGCGTTCTTCACCTCTTTGCGCGAGCCTGGCATGTTGGCTTCGTCACGACGATAGGCGCAGGTTACCGCCTTGGCACCCTGACGGATGGACGTGCGGTTGCAGTCCATCGCCGTGTCACCACCACCCAGCACCACGACCTTCTTGCCTTTCATGTCGACGAAATCTTCCGGCGACTTTTCAAAGCCCAGGTTGCGGTTGACGTTGGCCACCAGGAAGTCCAGCGCATCATGCACGCCCGGCAGGTCTTCACCAGGGAAACCGCCTTTCATGTAGGTGTAGGTACCCATGCCCATGAACACGGCATCATACTCGGCCAGCAGCTGTTCCATGCTGATGTCCTTGCCCACTTCGGTGTTCAGGCGGAACTCGATGCCCATGCCGGTGAAGACTTCACGACGATTGCTCAACACGGTCTTTTCCAGCTTGAACTCGGGGATACCGAAGGTCAGCAGACCGCCGATTTCCGGGTTCCGGTCGAACACCACCGGGGTTACCCCACCACGCACCAGCACGTCGGCACAGCCCAGGCCAGCCGGACCGGCACCGATGATCGCGACACGCTTGCCGGTCGGCTTGACCTTGGACATGTCCGGGCGCCAGCCCATGGCGAACGCGGTGTCGGTGATGTACTTCTCGACCGAACCGATGGTCACCGCACCAAAACCGTCGTTGAGGGTGCAGGCACCCTCGCACAGGCGGTCCTGCGGGCACACCCGGCCGCAGACTTCCGGCAGGGTGTTGGTCTGGTGCGACAGTTCCGCCGCCGCCAGGATGTTGCCCTCGGACACCAGCTTCAACCAGTTGGGAATGAAGTTGTGCACCGGGCACTTCCATTCGCAGTACGGGTTGCCACAGCCCAGGCAGCGGTGGGCCTGTTCGGCCGACTGCTGGGGTTTGAAGGGTTCGTAGATCTCCACGAACTCTTTCTTGCGTTGACGCAGCAGTTTCTTCTTCGGATCCTTGCGCCCGACCTCGATGAACTGGAAGTCATTACTCAGACGTTCAGCCATGTTTAAACCTCATCAAACTCTTCAGGCGCATATCACTGCGGGTTGGCACGGGTGCTGGACAGCAGGTTCTTCAGGCTCGCAGCCTTCGGCTTGACCAGCCAGAAGCGGCGCACGTAGTCGTCCAGGTTCTCCCAGAGCTCACGTCCCCACTCGCTACCCGTCTCTTCGACATACTCGCCGAGCACGCGCTGCAAGTGGCTGCGGTACGCTTCCATCGCTTCGCCGGTGATCCGCTGGATTTCCACCAGTTCGTGGTTGACCTTGTCAACGAAGCTGTTGTCCTGGTCGAGCACGTAGGCGAAACCACCGGTCATACCAGAACCGAAGTTGTAGCCGGTCTTGCCCAGTACGCAAACGAAACCGCCAGTCATGTATTCGCAGCAGTGGTCGCCAGTGCCTTCCACAACCGTGTGGGCGCCGGAGTTACGCACAGCAAAACGCTCGCCAGCAGTACCCGCAGCAAACAGCTTGCCGCCAGTAGCGCCATACAGGCAGGTGTTGCCGATAATCGCGCTGTGCTGCGTAGCAAACGGGCTGCCCGCTGGCGGTACGATCACCAGTTTGCCGCCAGTCATGCCTTTGCCGACATAGTCGTTGGCGTCGCCTTCCAGATACATGTTCAGGCCACCTGCGTTCCAGACGCCGAAGCTCTGGCCTGCAGTACCCTTGAAGCGGAAGGTGATCGGTGCTTTGGCCATGCCCTGGTTGCCGTGCAGACGGGCGATCTCGCCGGAAATCCGCGCGCCGATCGAACGGTCGCAGTTGCAGATGTCCAGGTTGAATTCGGCGCCCGCCAGATCCTTGATCGCTGGCAGGGCCATCTCGACCATCTTCTCGGCCAGCACACCCTTGTCGAACGGCGGGTTGCGGTCAACTTGGCAGAACTGCGGCTTGTCAGCCGGCACATGCTCACTGCCCAGCAGCGGGCTGAGGTCCAGGTGCTGCTGCTTGGCAGTTTCGCCCGGGAGCATTTCCAGCAGATCGGTGCGCCCGATCAGCTCACCGAGGCTACGCACGCCCAGTTTGGCCAGCCACTCACGGGTTTCTTCGGCGACGTAGGTGAAGAAGTTCACCACCATGTCGACGGTACCGATGTAGTGGTCCTTGCGCAGTTTGTCGTTCTGGGTCGCTACACCAGTGGCGCAGTTGTTCAGGTGACAGATACGCAGGTATTTGCAGCCAAGGGCGATCATTGGCGCCGTACCGAAGCCGAAGCTTTCAGCACCCAGAATGGCTGCCTTGATCACGTCCAGGCCGGTTTTCAGGCCGCCGTCGGTCTGCACGCGAACCTTGCCACGCAAATCGTTGCCGCGCAGGGTCTGGTGAGTCTCGGCCAAGCCCAGCTCCCACGGGGCACCGGCGTACTTGATCGAGGTCAGTGGCGAAGCACCAGTACCACCGTCGTAACCGGAGATGGTGATCAGGTCGGCATAGGCCTTGGCCACGCCAGCGGCGATGGTACCGACGCCCGCTTCTGCCACCAGCTTCACCGAAACCAGCGCCTGCGGGTTGACCTGCTTGAGGTCGAAAATCAGCTGCGACAAGTCTTCGATGGAATAGATGTCGTGGTGCGGCGGCGGCGAGATCAGGGTCACGCCAGGTACGGCATAACGCAGCTTGGCGATCAGGCCGTTGACCTTGCCACCAGGCAGCTGCCCACCCTCACCCGGCTTGGCGCCCTGGGCCACCTTGATCTGCAACACTTCCGCGTTGACCAGGTATTCCGGCGTCACGCCGAAACGGCCTGTGGCCACCTGCTTGATCTTGGAGCTCTTGATGGTGCCATAACGGGCTGGGTCTTCACCGCCCTCACCGGAGTTGGAACGCGCACCCAGGCGGTTCATGGCTTCAGCCAGCGCTTCGTGCGCCTCTGGCGACAGGGCGCCAAGCGAGATACCAGCAGAGTCGAAACGCTTGAGGATTGCTTCCAGTGGCTCGACTTCGTCCAGCGCCAGAGCCTGGTCTGCGACCTTGACCTTCAGCAGGTCGCGGATCATCGACACCGGGCGCTTGTCGACCAGCGCGGTGTATTCCTTGAACTTGGCATAGTCGCCCTGCTGCACAGCGGCTTGCAGGGTGTTGACCACATCCGGGTTGTAGGCGTGGTATTCGCCACCGTGAACGAACTTGAGCAAACCGCCTTGCTGGATGGGCTTGCGCGGGCTCCAGGCTTCGGCAGCGAGCAGCTTCTGCTCGTTCTCGATATCAACGAAACGTGCGCCTTTCAGGCGGCTGGCAACGCCCCGGAAACTCAGCGCTACCACTTCATCCGACAGGCCAACGGCCTCGAACAACTGGGCGCCGCGGTAAGAAGCAATGGTGGAGATACCCATCTTCGACAGGATCTTCAGCAGGCCCTTGGAGATGCCTTTACGGTAGTACTTGAAGACCTCATCCAGGTCACCCAGCACTTCCCCGGTGCGGATCAGGTCGGCCAGCACTTCGTACGCCAGGTACGGGTACACAGCAGAAGCGCCGAAACCGATCAGTACCGCAAAGTGATGCGGGTCACGCGCGGTCGCGGTTTCCACCAGGATGTTACTGTCGCAGCGCAGGCCTTGCTCGGTCAGGCGGTGGTGTACGGCACCGACAGCCAGCGATGCATGCACCGGCAGCTTGCCCGGGGCAATATGGCGGTCGCTCAACACCAGTTGAGTCTTGCCACTGCGCACCGCTTCTTCAGCCTGATCGGCAATGTTGCGGACCGCTGCCTCAAGGCCGAGGCTTTCCTCATAGTTGAGGTCGATCAACTGACGCTCGAAACCTGGACGATCCAGGCTCATCAGCGAACGCCACTTGGCGGGCGAAATCACTGGGGAGCTGAGGATCACCCGCGAGGCATGCTCAGGCGATTCCTGGAAGATGTTGCGCTCGGCACCGAGGCAGATTTCCAGGGACATGACGATCGCTTCGCGCAGCGGGTCGATCGGCGGGTTGGTGACCTGGGCGAACTGCTGGCGGAAGTAGTCGTACGTCGAACGCACGCGCTGCGACAACACTGCCATCGGCGTGTCGTCACCCATCGAGCCCACAGCTTCCTGGCCTTGCTCACCGAGCGGACGCAACACCTGGTCACGTTCCTCGAAGGTGACCTGGAACATCTTCATGTACTGCTTGAGCTGGTCAGCATCATAGCTGGCCACGCCCTGGTCATCGCTCAGGGTTGCCTGGATACGCAGGGCGTTCTGGCGCAGCCAGCGCTTGTACGGGTGACGCGACTTCAGACGGTTGTCGATGGCGTCGGTGTCGAGGATCTGCCCGGTTTCAGTGTCCACGGCGAAGATCTGGCCCGGGCCGACACGGCCCTTGGCGATCACGTCTTCAGGCTTGTAGTCCCACACGCCGATTTCCGACGCCAAGGTGATGTAGCCGTTCTTGGTGGTGACCCAACGGGCTGGACGCAGGCCGTTGCGGTCGAGCAGGCACACGGCGTGGCGACCTTCGGTCATGACCACACCGGCTGGGCCGTCCCATGGCTCCATATGCATGGAGTTGTACTCATAGAACGCACGCAGGTCAGCGTCCATGGTTTCGACGTTCTGCCACGCTGGCGGAATGATCATCCGCACGCCACGGAACAGGTCGATACCGCCGGTGACCATCAACTCCAGCATGTTGTCCATGCTCGAAGAGTCGGAACCGACGCGGTTGACCAGCGGGCCGAGCTCTTCCAGATCAGGGATCAGTTCGTTGGCGAACTTGGTTCGACGCGCCTGGGCCCAGTTGCGGTTACCCGTAATGGTGTTGATCTCGCCGTTGTGGGCGAGGAAGCGGAATGGCTGAGCCAGCGGCCATTTCGGCAGGGTGTTGGTGGAGAAGCGCTGGTGGAACACACAGATCGCAGTCTGCAGGCGCTCGTCGCTGAGGTCCGGATAGAAGGCGGCAAGGTCTGCCGGCATCATCAGGCCCTTATAGATGATCGTCTTGTGCGAGAAGCTGCAGATGTAGTGGTCGGTATCGGCAGCGTTGGCCACCGACGAGCGCCGACGCGCACTGAACAGCTTGATGGCGAATTCCTGATCGCTCAGGCCTTCACCGCCGATGAACACCTGCTCGATTTGCGGCAGGCGCTCCAAGGCCAGACGGCCCAGAACGCTGGTATCGATCGGCACCTTGCGCCAGCCCAGCAATTGCAGGCCCGCGGCAAGGATTTCCTTGTCCATGTTGGCGCGTGCCGCTTGCGCCTTGGCATCATCCTGATTGAAGAAGACCATGCCCACGGCGTACTGCTTGGGCAGGTCGCTGCCGAACTGCTCGCGAGCGACGGCTCGCAGGAACTGATCGGGCTTCTGCATCAGCAGACCGCAGCCGTCACCGGTCTTGCCGTCGGCGTTGATCCCACCACGGTGGGTCATGCAGGTCAGGGCCTCGATGGCCGTTTGCAAAAGGTGGTGGCTGGGTTCGCCCGTCATATGGGCGATCAGGCCAAAACCACAGTTATCCTTGAATTCTTCGGGATGGTACAGACCTGTTTTCATAGACACTTTCTCACCAGGTTCGCCTCTCACCAAGGCAAATCTCTTTTTAGTACAACCACTTACCATCCACGCCGAACGAACGCCAGCTTTGCGGGGGCAAAAGGGCAGTCATTGTTGCACAGCGACAAGGTAGCCCACAAATTTGGCGACGAAATCGCGCAAATCCATGTCGCATTTTTGAATGTTTTATAAGCACTGCCGTGATAGCGGCTTCGCTTGAGTCTGAAGCGTTTCAGCCTGGACTGCAATGGCTTTTGGCCGTCAGTCTGGGACAGAAAAGCCTGCCGCGCATGGCGCAGCAGGCTTGACCGAAATTCAGGAGACGCTCAGCAGGTGGCGGGGGTGGTGCCACCGAGCTATTTCAGCGGGTCGCTGCCAGCTCTTGTTGGACGCTGGCAACACTACGAGGCCAAGGTTTACCAGCCTGGACCTTGGCTGGCAAGGCCTTGATTGCAGCAAGTGCGGCATCACGGCTGGCAAAGTTGCCGTAGGTAACGACGAACAGCGGCTTGCCCTGCAGGTTTTTCTTGAAGTAGCGATAGTCGCCACCCTGAGAATTGACATAGGCCTGAGCCGTCGCCTCAGAGCTGGTACCGAGGATCTGGACCACATAGTTGCTCGGCTTTTGCCCGGCATACCAGTTACCACCGGCGGCGGCCTTCGCGACTGGTTTCTCTGCCGGCTTTTCTACCGGTTTCGGCGCCGGCTTGGCTGCGGCGACCTGCACAGGGGCAGGCGCAGGCTTCACTGCAGGTGCAGGCGCAGGTGCAACCGGCTTGCTGGCAGCGGCGACCGGGGCTTGCTGAGCGTGTGCAGCCGGTTGCACCTGAGTAGACGCTACCGGTTGGGCAGGTGTCGGTGCAGGGCCAGCGGGAACACCAGCAGGGGGTGCGATGGTCGTCACCGTAGGCGGCTGCAATGCAGTTTCGCCAGCAGGCGTACTTTCATCACCGTCCCCCATGCCCGCCGCTTCAGCCAGCGGACCACGCATCACCGGTTGAGACTGCCCCACCAGTGGCAATGGCATAGGCTGCGAGGAGCCAGCAAATTCGATGGCCGGGCCACCATTGTTGGACTGGGCAGTGCTTGGCTGCCCCTGGCCCAATGGCAGCTGTGCCTGCTCTGCAGGCGCTCCGGCAGGCGCCTGGTCGCCCTTCTTGGGCATCAACACTGCCGCCGCAACGGCGACCACTACCACAGCAGACAACGCCAGTACGTGCTTCTTAGGCATTTTGAACCCCATTGATGGTCGCTTCGCCGTCGTGCGGCTGGCAATCATGGCTTCGATCAAGGCATCCCGGGCAACCTGGTTGATTACGCCAGGCCAACCCTCCGAATGCTCGTGAATATCGGCGATCTGCTCACTGGTCAGCACGTTGAGGCCACTTCCGGCACCTTCCAGGCGCTGCTCCAGGTACTCCCGGGTTTCATCCTCGCTGTAAGGCTGCAGCTCAATGATATGGAAGCGCTCCTGCTCGGCATTCAGCGCATCCAGCCCGGCGATCAGTGACGGCTCACCGAACAGGAACACGTGCGGACGCCCCTCAGGAGTGCCCGCAGCCAGTTCCAGCAAGGCTTGGAGTGCCGACTCGTCGAGTTGTTCCGCATCATCGACCAGCAAATAGACTTCCTGCCCGGTCAGCGCCAACTGCACCACCTGAGCGAGAATCTCTGGAACCTCGGCCTTGGCCAGGTTCAACGACTGGGCGACCTGCCCCAGCACACTGGCGGCATCGCTTGCCCCACGTGCCGAGACCACAATGCTCTGTACGGACTGCTTGTTGGTACTGGCGACCAGGGCCTGGCGCAGCAAGGTCTTGCCGCTGCCCAGTGGCCCGGTGACCACCAGCAATAGTTGACTGTAACGCGCCAGGTGATGGAGCTGGCCCAACACCGGCTTGCGCTGGGCCGGGAAGAATTTGAAACCAGGCACCCGCGCAGCGAAGGGGTCGTGGCTCAACTGGTAATGGCCGAGAAAGGCCTCGTCGGCATGCAAACTAGTCATCGAACTCTTATCAACCTCAAAGCTGGGCCACGATCGCGCGGTAATCCGCGTCCAGCGTGGCCTGAAGAATCTCTCTTGGATAGTCGTCGGTAACCACAGCCTCACCCAACTGGCGCAACAGCACCAGCCGCAGGCGACCGTCGAGTACCTTTTTGTCGACTGCCATATGCTCCATGAAATGCGCCGGGGTCATTTCCTGTGGAGGCACCACCGGCAGGCCTGCGCGTTGAAACAGGCGGATGGCCCCGATCTCGGGCCTGCTGACTGATCCAGCCCAGACGCATGGACATTTCCAGCGCCATGACTGTGCCAGCGGCAACGGCTTCACCGTGCAACCAGACACCATAGCCCATGTGAGTCTCGATCGCATGACCGAAGGTATGTCCCAGGTTCAGCGTGGCGCGCACGCCGGACTCACGCTCATCAGCGCCGACCACGGCGGCCTTGGCCGCGCAGGAGCGCTGAATGGCAACGGTAAGCGCGGCTTGATCAAGCCGGCGCAGGGCATCGACATTCGCTTCCAGCCAGCCCAGGAACGGCTCATCGCAGATCAGGCCGTACTTGATGACTTCCGCCAGGCCTGCCGAGAGTTCGCGGGCCGGCAGTGTATTCAGGCTGGTGGTATCGATCAGCACTGCATTGGGCTGATAGAACGCACCGACCATGTTCTTGCCCAACGGATGGTTGATACCGGTCTTGCCGCCCACCGAGGAGTCGACCTGCGACAGGAGCGTGGTCGGCACCTGGATGAAATCCACGCCACGCTGGTAGCACGCCGCCGCAAAACCGGCCATATCGCCGATCACACCGCCGCCAAGGGCGATAATGGTGGTCCGACGATCATGACGCGCGGTCAGCAGGGCGTCGAAAATCAGCTGCAGGGTTTCCCAGTTCTTGAAGGCTTCGCCATCCGGCAATACCACTGGCAGCACTGAAAAAGCGCCCAATGTACGGGTCAGGCGCTCCAGATAAAGGGGGGCAACGGTCTCGTTGGAAACGATGGCAACCTGCCGACCCGCTATGTGCGGCGCCAGCAACTCGGGCTGATCCAGCAAGCCCTCACCAATGTAGATCGGATAGCTACGTTCACCCAACTCGACCTTAAGTGTCTGCATGTTTCCCCACAATGAACTAGGGCGCGGGAGCAATAGCGCGGCCCGCGCAGTAACGAGGTGCCCTGTCACGGCATGACTGGCCGCCGAGGATAGCCTAACGGGGCGGCAACTTCTCCAGGCGTTCGAGAATATCCAGCACCACCATGCGCGGCGGCCGTTCGTCGGTTTCGACGACCAGATCGGCGATCTCCCGGTACAGCGGATCGCGCAGCTCCAGCAAGGCACGCAAGGTCGCAGCAGGATCGGCGGTACGCAACAACGGTCGATTGCGGTCACGCGCGGTGCGCCCGACTTGTTGTTCAACCGAGGCATGCAGGTAAACCACTCGCCCACCGGCATGCAATGCCCGGCGATTGGCTTCACGCATCACGGCACCACCGCCGGTTGCAAGCACAACGCCATCGGCCTCGCACAGCTCGGCGATCATCGCCTGCTCACGATCACGAAATCCCGGCTCGCCTTCCTTGTCGAAGATCCATGGGATATTGGCGCCCGTACGCAGCTCGATTTCCTTATCGGAATCCTTGAACGGCAGACGCAGCTCTTTGGCAAGCAGACGGCCAATGGTGCTTTTGCCAGCACCCATCGGCCCAACAAGTATCAAATTTCGCACAGAATCAACGACTCACAGCAATCGCCTGGTCACTCATGATACGCGGAGTCAGGAAGACCAGCAGCTCAGATTTTTTTTCTTGTACGACATCGCGCTTAAACAGCCGCCCAACATACGGCACATCGCCCAAAAATGGCACCTTATCCACCACTTTACTTTGCACCGTCGAATACACCCCGCCAATCACGATGGTCTCCCCATCACCCACCTGAACCTTGGCGTTGACCTCATTCTTCCGTATCGGCGGCACCTGAGCCTGGGCATTGAGGTAATCAGGCTCATCCTTGGTCACCTTGACGGCCATCACCACACGGTTGTCTGCCATGATCTGCGGCGTCACTTCAAGTGACAGGGACGCCTCGCGAAAGGTGATCGAGGTGGTGCCATTGGCGCCCGACTCCTGATAAGGCACCTCGGTCCCCTTGAGGATCCGTGCAGTTTCTCGGTCAGCAGTCACCACCTTGGGCTGCGAGATGATCTCCCCGTTACCGGATTTTTCCATCGCAGTGAGCTCAAGGTCCAGCAATTGGCTGTCACGAACCAGCCCCAAGCCGATGCCCGAGCTCGCCCGTTCCGCCCCAAGGTCGACAAAAGGCCGCCCCACCTCACCCGGCCCGTAGAGCGCCACGCCAGCACCCAGGCTCAACTCGCCACCCCAGCGAATGCCAAAGCTTTTCTCGTAGTCGACATTGGCCTCAACGATCCTTGCCTCGATCAGCACCTGACGCACAGGCACGTCCAGTTGCGCGACGAGCTGGCGCAACGCGTCAAGGCGCGCCGAAGTCTGGTTCGCGAGAATCGTGTTGGTGCGTTCATCAATCACGATCGCACCGCGCTCAGCGCCTGCTGCATCCCCTGTGAACAAGCCCAGGTAGAGCTCAGCGATATCTGCCGCCCTGGCATGCGTGACCTGCAACACCTCACGCTGCAATGTCGCCAGACCCGCCAATTCTTCCAGCGGTGCCACCATCAGCACATTACCGTCCAGGCGCCTGCCAAGCCCCTTGCTGCGTAACACCAGGTCCAACGCGTGATCCCAAGGCACGTCCTGCAAGCGCAGGGTGACAGTGCCCTGCACCGCATCGCTGGTTACCAGATTCAGCTCGGTGAAATCGGCCAGCACCTGCAACACCGAACGCACCTCGACATCCTGAAAGTTCAGCGACAATGGCTCTCCAACATAAGGACCTGTCGATACAGCCGCGCGCAGATCTGTGTCTGCCATGACTAAAAACAGCACACCAAACACCCAACACCGCTTGCTCATCCATGACCTCCAGTGTCAGCGACCGTCTCCTCGGTCTGCCTGCTTCAACACAAGGGTTCGGGGCCGCTCAAGCCAGCCCCTGCCCTCAATGAACACTTGCTCGACAAGCTCCACTTGATGCTCGCTGATGGCCACGACGCGTCCGTGATCAGGCCCCAAGCGATCCTCCAACTGAATACGGTGTATCGAACCCGCCCCTCTCAGCAGAGCCACTCTCCCCTGCCGACCGCGCAGGCTGCCGACCATTTCAAACTGCTCAAGCGCAAGCCGCTCAAGCAGCGTGCGCGACTCAAGTGGCTCAACGGCAGCAAACGGATCATGTGGCAGTGGCGCTGAAGCGTCGACGATCACCGGCAACAGGGCAGGCTCCAGCGCCTGAGACTGATCACCAGCACGATAGGTACTGGCAAGCAGGCGCAGCTGCAGTTGCCCCGGTGCCTTCGCCTCCGCCGGGGCCAGTTGCAACGACGTCAAGGTGACGATACGGGACAGCCCGGCCAGACCGGCGAGCAAGGCCGTCAGTTGTGGATAAGCGCCTATGGCGTTCAATTCCAGCGGCTGTTCGACAAAATAGGCATGAGGCACCTCATCAAGCAGCTTGAACTGCTCGACCCAAAGCCCGTCGCCCAGCCGCGCGACATCCTCCAGCAACCGTGCAGCATCGCCCTGCTGCAACCGCTGCCTTGCAGACTCAAGACGGTGCTGCAAGGCATCGATCTGCTGGTGATAGCCCTCCGACAGCGCGGCCTGCACCGACTTTTCGGCAATTTCGCCCCTGAGCGCTGCCTCTCGGCCCATGGAGCGCTCAAGATCCAGCAGCCCATCACGCACCTGAAACCCGTAGCCTAACCCTGTCACGGCAGCCAAGGAGGCTGCCAGCAGCGCGGCCTTCGCCCGCCAGGACCAACTGCCCAGCACGCCCCACTCCAAACCGGCAAGCATTGCCAGCCGGCTCATGGCGCAGGCTCCGAATCAGCCAACTGCACGCCCACCAGCAGTTGAAAGGCCACCCCCGTTCCGCTCGACTGCACATCCTGCAGCTCAGGCCTCTGCAAGCCCGGCACGGTGCCAAGGTTACGCAGGAAGCGGGCAACCGCTGCACTTGAAGGGGCCAACCCCGAGACGTTCAACTGCGCAGCCTCAAAGAGCAATCCGGTAAGCTGTACACCCTGCGGCACGGCGTAAACCAAACGCTCAAGCACGTCGAATCCCTGGCCCTCCTGCAACACCTCAACGTCCTGTAACTGCTCCAGCAAGGCATCACGTTGCTCTGCCAGATCGGACAGGCGGGCGATCAACTCATCAAGCTGCTCACTGTCTTGTTGCAACCCGGCATTGCGCGCCTCCTGTCCGCTTAGCCGCCGTTCGACCGCACGATCCACCAGGTACACACCTGCGCCCCCCAGCACGAGCGTTGCAACCAGCATTACCTGCAACTGCTTACCCCGTGCCTGGCGCCTGGCCTCGCGCCACGGCAGCAGGTTGACCCGCCGCATCAGTCAAAGCTCCTGCGCGCAAGGCCGCTGGCAATCGCCAGGCAAGGCGCCGCTGCACGCAATGCGCCATCCCGCACACCGGGCATGCCGTCAAAGGGGTCAAGCACCGAGCAGGCAATACCCAACCTCGGCTGCAACTGCTCGGCAAGCGCCGCAGTGGCACCAGCACCCGCCAACAGCAACTGCTCTGGCATTGATCCGCGGCCACGCTCCAGGCTATCCAGCAACCAGTGGTCGAGCGCACGCACAATGGACTCCAACTGCAGGGCCGCATCCCCGCCCCGTAATTCGTCCCGACGGTGTTCACCGGCCTCGCGCAGATGATGAAAGACAAGATGGTCTGTCTCGACCACTAGCACCGCAGACACCTCACCTGACGCCCGACAGGCAACCCGCTGCAAGGCATGGCTGTCGATATCGACAACCTGTGGGCACAGGCCAGCCAGCGCCAGGACCTCCTCGATCGCCTCCAGCGCATCCCAGCGGCATACCGCTACCGCCACATCGAGCGCGCCCGGTGCCTGCGCATTGACACCCATCACTTGAAAGTCGATGGCAGCGTCATCGAGCGGGTAAGGGATGCCACCTGCAAGCTCGTCAGACAAACGGTCAGCCATTTCGGCCTCACCGAGCCCACGCGGCAACGTCACCTCACAACACATGACCGCCGATGCCGGCAGCGACAGTGCGGCATCAACCGCTGTAGCGCCACTGCGCCTGAATGCCTGGGCCAACGCCGCTGCGATCACATCAAGCGCCACCATGCGCCCATCGATCACCGCCCCAGCAGCCAGTGGCTCAATCGCCCAGGCGCGCACCGCACCACCGCCCCCACGACGCTCCAGTTGCACCAGGCGTACGGCAGTAGCGACAATTTCAATACCCAAAAGTGAACCGGCATCCTTGCCGAAACGTCCAAACATTGGCTTTCCCTATTTTTATAGTCACCATTCACCGCGCAGCGCTTGCGCCAGCGGCAATCGAGCACCTTGACAAGGGCTCGCGTAACGCGCCGAGGTGAAATTTGCTTATAATGCCCAGCGTTTTTTGACGTCTGCCGGGCCTGTGCTCAACTCACTCCTCTACCTGGACACCCCAAAGCCTTGATACGCCTGCTGAAGTTCTTCTGGTGGTCTTTCGTCGCAGTCATTTGTGCGCTCGTACTCGGTCTGAGCGGCGCGTTTCTGTATCTTAGCCCCAGCTTGCCCTCGGTAGAGGCCCTCAGAAGCATCCAGTTGCAGATCCCCCTGCGGGTCTACAGCAGTGACGGCAAGCTCATCGCCGAGTTTGGCGAAATGCGTCGTTCACCCATCCGTTTTGCCGACATTCCGCCGCATTTCATCCAGGCATTGCTGGCTGCCGAAGACGACAACTTCGCCAATCACTACGGGGTCGACCCGAGCAGCCTGATGCGCGCTGCAACACAATTGATCAAGTCGGGCCACATCCAGAGTGGCGGCAGCACCATCACCATGCAGGTGGCGAAGAACTTCTTCCTGAGCAGCGAGCGCAGCTTCTCGCGCAAGACCAACGAAATTCTCCTGGCCCTGCAGATCGAGCGCGAACTGACCAAAGATGAAATCCTTGAGCTGTACGTGAACAAGATCTACCTGGGTAACCGCGCCTACGGCATTGAAGCCGCAGCCCAGGTTTACTACGGCAAATCGATTCGTGACGTAAGCCTGGCGCAAATGGCGATGATCGCCGGCCTGCCCAAGGCGCCCTCGCGCTTCAACCCGCTGGCCAATCCGGTACGCGCCAAAGAGCGCCGCGACTGGATCCTCGGCCGTATGTACAAGCTTGGCAAAATCGACGAAGCCAGCTACCTGAGCGCGTTGGCTGAGCCGATCAACGCCAGCTACCACGTACCGACCCCCGAAGTGAACGCGCCCTACATCGCCGAGATGGCCCGCGCCGAGATGGTTGGCCGCTACGGCAGCGACGCCTACACAGAAGGTTTCCGGGTGACGGTTACCGTCCCTAGCGACCTCCAGGAAATGGCCAACAATGCCGTACTGGAAGGGCTGCTCGCCTATGACCAACGTCACGGCTACCGCGGACCGGAATCGCGCCTGCCCGGTAAAACCCGAGCGGCATGGCTGCAGGAACTGAACAAGCAACGACCGCTGGGAGGCCTGGAGCCGGCCATCGTGACCCAGGTTGACAAGAGCGGCCTGCATGTCCTGACCCGCACCGGTGAAGAGCTTCCGGTTGCCTGGGACAGCATGAAATGGGCCCGCCCATTCCTCAGCACCAACAGCCAGGGCCGCAGCCCACAACAACCTGCAGATGTTGCCCAGATCGGCGACCTGATCCGGGTGCAACGCCTGAGCAGCGGCATCCTGAAGTTCAGCCAGGTACCCACAGCGCAGAGCGCACTGGTCTCGCTCGACCCCCACAGCGGCGCTATCCGCGCACTGGTCGGCGGGTTCTCCTTCGAGCAGAGCAACTACAACCGCGCCATGCAAGCCAAGCGTCAGCCAGGCTCAAGCTTCAAGCCATTCATCTACAGTGCTGCACTGGATAACGGCTACACCGCCGCCAGCCTGGTCAACGATGCCCCTATCGTGTTTGTCGACGAGTACCTGGACAAGGTCTGGCGCCCGAAGAACGACACCAACACCTTCCTTGGCCCGATCCGCCTGCGTGAGGCACTGTACAAGTCGCGCAACATGGTTTCGATCCGCCTGCTGCAGAGCATGGGCGTCGACACCACGATCGACTACATCACCAAGTTTGGCTTCAACAAACAGGACCTGCCACGCAACCTGTCGCTGGCCCTGGGCACGGCAACCCTGACCCCGATGGAGATCGCCACCGGCTGGAGCACCTTTGCCAACGGCGGCTACAAGATCGCCCCGTACCTGATCGAGCGCATCGAGAGCCGTAACGGCGAAACACTGTTCACTGCCAACCCGGCGCGCGTGCCGCAAGGTAATGAAGACCAGAACGGCATTGCCGCCCCCGAAGCCGGGCCAATCAGCGTCGATACCGCCAACCCTACGACCATGGTGCAAGCGCCAGTGATCGCGCCACGTATAATCGATGGCCGCACCGCGTACATCCTTACCAGCATGCTGGAAGACGTGATCAAGCGTGGCACCGGGCGCAGGGCGATGGTCCTGGGGCGAACCGACCTAGCCGGCAAGACAGGCACCACCAACGAAGCCAAGGATGCCTGGTTCTCTGGCTACAACGCCGACTACACCACCACGGTGTGGACGGGCTTCGACCAGCCCGAGACCCTCGGCCATCGCGAGTATGGCGGCACGGTAGCCCTGCCGATCTGGATCAACTTCATGGGCGCAGCGCTGAAGGACAAACCTGCGCACAGCCTGGCAGAGCCGGAGGGCATCCTCAGCCTGCGAATTGACCCGGCCAGTGGTCGTGCAGCGACACCTAGCACGCCAAACGCCTACTTTGAACTGTTCAAGGCTGAAGACTCACCGCCGTCAGTCAACGAACTGGGCAACAGCAACCTGCCGGGCAGCCCGCTGCCCGCAGATGAAGCAGCTCCGATCGACCTGTTCTGACGCCAAAGCAACCGTACTCCTACACCGCAGGAGTACGGCTCTTGCAGGCGACGGCGTCATCGTTGGGGTAAAGCCCTATCGCGGCGCCTGCATCGCAGGCAAGCCTGATCCTACAGAGATGCACTGTTCTGCGCGGATTCCTGTGGGAGTTGGCTTGCCAACGATGCAGGCGCCGCGGACTCGCTGGCACCGCGCCGATGCCATCGCAGGCAAGCCTGCCCCTACAGGTGCGGGATGCAGGCTTGCCTGCGATGGCTTCTACGGCGCACAAAAAAAGCCCCGACGCTCACGCGCCGGGGCTTTTTGCTGGAGCGCTACAACGGCTTAGCCGTTGAACACGTCATCCACGCTTTTCAGCGGGTAGTTCTGTGGATACGGCAGGGTTGCCACACCGGTCTCGATCGCAGCCTTGGCCACAGCATCGGAGATCACGGTGATCAGGCGAGCATCCATTGGCTTCGGAATGATGTACTCACGACCGAACTCCAGCGCGATACCGCCGTAGGCGTCGCACACTTCCTTCGGCACTGGCAGCTTGGCCAGCTCACGCAGGGCGTTGGCAGCAGCGATCTTCATCTCTTCGTTGATGCGCTTGGCGCGAACGTCCAGGGCACCACGGAAGATGAACGGGAAGCCCAGTACGTTGTTGACCTGGTTCGGGTAGTCCGAACGGCCGGTGGCCATGATCACATCGTTACGGGTGGCGTGAGCCAGTTCCGGCGAGATCTCTGGATCCGGGTTGGAGCAGGCGAACACGATCGGGTTGGCCGCCATGCGCTTGAGGTCTTCAGCGCTCAGCAGGTTCGGGCCAGACAGGCCTACGAACACGTCAGCGCCTTCCAGCGCTTCGGACAGGGTGCGCTTCTCGGTAGCGTGAGCGAACACCGCCTTGTACTGGTTCAGGTCGTCACGGCCAGCGTGGATAACGCCAGTACGGTCAACCATGAAGATGTTTTCGATCTGCGCACCCATGCTCACCAGCAGCTTCATGCAGGAGATGGCAGCAGCGCCGGCGCCCAGGCAGACGATTTTCGCCTCGCCCAAGGTTTTGCCAGCGATTTCCAGGGCGTTGATCATGCCCGCAGCGGTCACGATCGCAGTACCGTGCTGGTCATCGTGGAATACCGGGATGTCGCACTGCTCGATCAGAGCACGTTCGATCTCAAAGCACTCTGGCGCCTTGATGTCTTCCAGGTTGATACCACCGAAGGTGATGGAGATACGCTTGACGGTGTCGATGAACGCCTGTGGGCTTTCCGAGTCGACTTCGATGTCGAACACATCGATACCGGCGAAACGCTTGAACAGAACACCCTTGCCTTCCATGACAGGCTTGGAAGCCAGAGGGCCCAGGTTACCCAGGCCGAGGATGGCAGTGCCGTCGGAAATGACTGCTACCAGATTGCCCTTGCCGGTGTACTTGTAGGCCAGCTCTGGATCGCGAGCGATTTCACGTACCGGCTCGGCGACGCCCGGGCTGTAGGCCAGGGCCAGGTCGCGAGCAGTCGCAGTAGGCTTGGTGAGCTCGACGCTCAGTTTCCCCGGACGAGGCTGAGCATGGTATTCGAGAGCGGCAGTTTTCAAATCTGACATGATGGGCATTCCGCTTTTACTGTTCTGACGAGCCGCCGAGGATACGCAAAGAGCAAGGGGCCGACAAGACTGCCCGGTCACTAGTGTCAAGGCCTTTAACCTACGACTTTCTGCCAAGAGCCGCGTCCTGCAAGGCTTTCAGTGTGTACAATTTATTTTAAAAATGTCCACAATTTTTACTTAATCAACCCGATCGAGCATGCTTGGGTCAGTCAGCGGCAGCAACCAACGCGCCTGCCCCGATTTCAGCCCGCCTTTGCGGGAACGATCCAGCACCCAACCCCGTGCTTCGACCTTGCGCCCCTTGAGACCCTCAAAAAAGGACGATGGGAAGTCACCCTGCAAGCGCGGGCTGACCTGAAGCACCAGTCCTTCGTCGATTTCGATCCAGATGCCGCCACGGTTACGCTCAATGCCCCGAACCCGGCCAGTAATCAGCGCAAAGCCCGACTGTTCGATTTGCCCGGCAGTACGCACTGCAGGCGCGCGCCAAAGCCCCAGCCCCGCCTTGCGAGCCACTCGCTCGGCGTCCTGCTGGCACGCTACCAGCGCAACGTTAGGCGCCACTGCCACGCGATAGCCCAGGCCTTCAGCCAACAACTGCGCCTCAATATTGTCGCCATTGCGTGTGTAGATATGTGCAAGTGTACGCCCATACTTGTCGCGACCTTGCACGCCGGGCTGCAGGCCAATACGCCCGCCACTGGCCTTGACCAACGCTTGCAGGCGTTGCCGGGCAGCGTCGGCAAACGGTTCACTGCTGCGGCCTTTGCGACCGATTTCCGGGGCATTTACCCCAATCAGGCGCACGCTGCGCCCATCCTCCAGACGCACGGTATCGCCATCGACCACCTGCGTGACGCTAACCGACTGTACGCTGGCCGGGGCAGGACAGAACGCCAAGGCGACGCCCTGCCAAATCGCGCCCATAAAAAAGGCGCCCACGAGGGACGCCTTCTTCAGCAGCATTGACAGGCCCACAGGGGCTAGCCTTGCGCGCAATCTTACTTCTTGGCACCGAACATGCCGAAGCGATCGGCGAACTTCTGTACGCGGCCGCCAGTGTCCAGTACTTTTTGCTTACCGGTGTAGAACGGGTGGCACAGCGAGCACACGTCGAGGCTCAGTGGCTTGCACAGAGTCGAACGGGTTTCGATGACAGCGCCGCAGCTGCAGGTGGCAGTAACGGCTTCGTATGTTGGATGAATTTCTGGCTTCATGGTCACTTCCTCGACTGCGTGCCGCCATCCAACACCATTGTTGAATACCGCACGTAATTAGGCGGCGAATAATACCAGAGCCGACGGTCGACGCAAGTTGTCGCTTGCACCGGCGGTCGTCTGCTAGGCTCGGCGGTTCAGGAATCCCCCTTCAGAGAAATTACCGCGTGTCCGACGTCATTCTGCGCCTTGCTCTGCCCTCGCCCCTGCGGCGACTGTTCGACTACAGGGCCCCAGCGAGCATGGCCCGCGTCGAACTGACACCCGGCATGCGCATTCGTGTGCCATTCGGTCGGCGCGAAATGATCGGCATCCTGGTGGAGGTCTGCGACCACAGTGACGTCCCAGCCGACAAGCTCAAGCCCGCCATCGCACTGCTCGACCCGGTCTCTCCGCTGCCGCCCGCCTTCTTCAAGCTATGCCTGTGGACCGCGCAGTACTATCAGCACAGCCTGGGCGACACCTTCAGTTGGGCGCTGCCGGTGTTTCTGCGCCAGGGTGAACCGGCCGAGGCGCGGCAGGAGCGCTTCTGGCAGATTGCACCTGGCGCACGCCTGGACGACCCGCGCATTGCCCGGGCACCACGCCAACGTGAAGCATTGTCGACCCTGGCCCAGCACCCGCACGGCGTCGCCCACGGCCTGCTCGGCAAACTGGGCCTGAACAAAGACAGCCTTGACCTGCTGCTGAGCAAAGAACTGGTGCAGGTTGAAGTACGCCGCCATGCGCCGCAACAGCGCCATGAGCATTGGCTGGCACAACCGGAACTGCCGCTCAACGAGGAACAGCACGCCGCCTTCAACGCCGTGCGAGCCGGTTTCGACAGCTTCCACGCCTTCCTCCTTGCTGGTGTCACCGGCAGCGGCAAGACCGAGGTTTACCTGCAACTGATCCGTGAAGCCCTGGAAGCCGGCAAACAGGCGCTGATTCTGATCCCCGAGATCAACCTTGGCCCACAGACCCTGGCCCGCTTCGAGCAGCGCTTCAATGCCCGCATCGCCTTATTGCACTCCGCGGTCAACGATCGCGAACGCCTGGATGCCTGGCTGGCGGCCCGCGATGGCGAGGCCGACATCATCATCGGCACCCGTTCAGCCCTGTTCACCCCCATGAAGAACCCGGGGCTGATCATCATTGATGAAGAGCATGACGGCTCCTATAAACAGCAAGAAGGCCTGCGTTACCACGCACGCGACCTGGCACTGGTACGCGCTCGCCAGGAAAATATCCCGATCGTGCTGGGCTCCGCCACGCCATCGCTGGAAAGCCTGCACAATGCCTACACGGGTCGCTACGGCCTGCTGCGCCTGAACCACCGCGCCGGAGGTGCCCAGGCACCGCGTTTTCTGCGTCTGGACGTCAAGAGTCGCCCACTGGACAGCGGCATCAGCGGCCCGATGCAACAAGCCATCGGCCAGACACTCGCAGCGGGGCAGCAGGTACTGGTGTTCCTCAACCGCCGAGGCTTTGCCCCGACATTGCTCTGCCATGAT
Source organism: Pseudomonas sp. TE3910 (assembly GCF_056279025.1). Lineage (NCBI taxonomy): Bacteria > Pseudomonadati > Pseudomonadota > Gammaproteobacteria > Pseudomonadales > Pseudomonadaceae > Pseudomonas > Pseudomonas sp. TE3910. Next base: position 3,689,424 of record NZ_JBWBQN010000001.1, on the reverse strand, counting down.
TGCGGCTGGATGTCCGAGTGCCCGCGCTGCGATGCGCGGATGACCGTTCACCAGCGCTCCGGCGAGTTGCGCTGCCACCATTGCGGCTATGACGAGCGCGTGCCACGCCAGTGCCCACAATGCAACAAGGTCGACCTGCGCCCGGTCGGCGCCGGCACCGAGCGCGCCGAAGAACGCCTGAGCATCCTGTTTCCGGACTACCCGGTGCTACGCGTCGACCGCGACAGCACCTCGCGCAAGGATGCGATGAACCAGTTGTTTGCCACCATCCAGCGCGGTCAGCCGTGCATTCTGGTCGGCACCCAGATGCTGGCCAAGGGTCACCACTTCCCGAGGGTCACGCTGGTTGCCATTCTCGATGCCGATGGTGGACTGTTTTCCGGCGATTTCCGCGCCAGCGAGCGCATGGCCCAGTTGATCGTTCAAGTTGCGGGCCGCGCAGGGCGCGCAGAAGAGCCCGGCAGAGTCATTATCCAGACTCACCTGGCCGACCATCCACTGCTGGTGCAACTGACCGAACAAGGCTACTTCGCCTTTGCCGAGCAGGCCCTGAGCGAGCGCCGTGCAGCCGGCCTGCCACCCTTCGCACACCTTGCCCTACTGCGTGCCGAAGCCCACAAGCCCGGGCAGGCCGAGGGCTTTCTCGATGAAGCCTGCGCCGCCGCCGAACAACTGCTGGCCGAGCACAACCTGCATGGCATCGAGCTGCTCGGGCCAGTACCTGCGCCAATGGAGCGTCGGGCCGGTCGTTACCGCGCACAGTTGCTGCTGCAGGCCAACGCACGCGCGCCGCTGCATCGGCTGATCAATGCCTGGCTGCTATTGTTGGAACACATGCCCAGCGGGCGGCAGGTACGCTGGTCGCTGGATGTGGACCCGGTCGACCTCTACTGACCCATCCGGCCTCATCGTCAACGAGGCCGGTTTGAGTACGTATTGCAGAGGATCGAACGCAAGACAGCCCCAAAGGTTGGCAAGCTCGTGCCAGCAACGGATAATGTTCAGTTTTTCCACCTGCGCATCCAAGCGCCGCCGCGCTTGCGGTCGAAAGAGAATCCCATGAAAGACACCATTCGCCAGCTGATCCAGCAAGCCCTCACCCAACTCGTCACCGACGGTGTGCTGCCTGAAGGGCTTACGCCGGCGATCCAGGTGGAAAACGCCCGGGACAAGACCCACGGCGACTTCGCCAGCAATATCGCGATGATGCTGGCCAAGCCGGCCGGCATGAAGCCACGCGACCTAGCCGAAAAAATCATCGCGGCCCTGCCCGCCGATGCCCAGGTCAGCAAAGTGGAAATCGCCGGCCCCGGCTTCCTGAACTTCTTCCAGAATACCCAGGCCCTGGCGTCACGCCTCGACGCCGCGCTGGCCGACAGCAAACTTGGCGTACAGAAAGCCGGCCCACAACAGAAAGTGGTCGTTGACCTGTCGGCACCCAACCTGGCCAAAGAGATGCACGTTGGCCACCTGCGCTCGACCATCATCGGCGATGCCGTCGCCCGCGTACTCGAGTTCCTCGGCGACAACGTGATCCGGCAGAACCACGTCGGCGACTGGGGCACCCAGTTCGGCATGCTGATGGCCTATCTGGAAGAAAACCCGATCACCAGCGACGAGCTGTCGGACCTGGAAAACTTCTACCGCGCCGCGAAAAAGCGCTTCGACGAGTCCGAAGCCTTCGCCGACCGCGCGCGCGGCCTGGTGGTCAAGCTGCAAGCCGGTGATGCCGAATGCCTGAAGCTGTGGACCCGCTTCAAGGACATCTCGCTGTCGCACTGCCAGAAGACCTACGAGCAGCTCAACGTCAAACTGACCATGGCTGACGTCATGGGCGAAAGCGCCTACAACGACGACCTGATCAACGTGGTCAACGACCTCAAGGCCAAGGGCCTGCTGGTCGAAAGCAACGGTGCCCAGTGCGTATTCCTCGAAGAGTACAAGACCGCCGACGGCGACCCACTGCCGGTGATCGTGCAGAAGGCCGATGGCGGCTACCTGTACGCGACCACTGACCTGGCAGCCGTGCGCTACCGCAGCAACGTCCTCAAGGCCGACCGCGCCCTGTATTTCGTTGACCAGCGCCAGGCACTGCACTTCCAGCAGGTGTTCGAAGTCGCCCGCCGCGCTGGCTTCGTCGGTAACGACATGATCATGGAGCACATGGGCTTCGGCACCATGAACGGTGCCGATGGCCGCCCGTTCAAGACCCGCGACGGCGGCACGGTCAAGCTGATCGACCTGCTCACCGAAGCCAAGGAACGTGCGTACACCCTGGTCAAGGAAAAGAACCCGCAACTGGCGGAAGATGAACTGCGCGCCATCGCCCAGGTTGTCGGTATCGACGCGGTGAAATACGCCGACCTGTCCAAGCACCGCACCAGCGACTACAGCTTCAACTTCGACCTGATGCTCAACTTCGAAGGCAACACCGCGCCTTACCTGCTGTACGCCTACACCCGCGTGGCGGGCGTATTCCGCAAGCTGGGCAAGGACTTCAGCGAAGTTGACGGCCATATCACCCTGCAAGCCGCCCAGGAACACGACCTCGCGGCACGCCTGGCGCAATTCGGCGAAACCCTGAACAACGTTGCTGAAAAAGGTACGCCGCACGTGCTTTGCAGCTACCTGTACGACGTCGCCGGCCTGTTCTCCAGCTTCTATGAGAACTGCCCGATCCTGGCCGCCGAAACGGCCGAACAGCAACAGAGCCGCCTGCGCCTGGCCGCACTGACCGGTCGCACCCTCAAGCAGGGCCTGGAACTGCTGGGCCTGGAAACCCTGGAGCGCATGTAAGGTGGCAGCCAAGAAAAAGCCCGCCCCCAAGCGCGGCGCCAGCCGCTATCAGGCACCGGAGAAGAAACCGATCCCCGGCTGGCTGTGGCTGGCTGTCGGCCTGACCGTGGGCGCGTTCATTGTCTTTCTGATGAAGCTTGATCCGAGCACCGACGAGGTCAAGCGGAGCAAGCCCGAACAGCAGAAAGCCGAGCGCGCTGCCGAAGCGAACAAGACACCGCCCAGCCCACAGCAACCAGTGAAGCCGAAATACGACTTCTACACCTTGCTGCCAGAGTCGGAAGTCATCGTGCCGCCGGAAGCCGTACCGGAGAAAACCCCGCCGGTACCCGCCCAGCCACAGCAGCCGGTGACACCGGCTGAAGCCGCGAAGATCGACACCGCCAGGGCCCAGGCCGCACTGCTGGGGCAAACGCCGCCACCGCCACCTCCCGTGGTGAAACCGGCAGCGACCACCCAGTTCTTCCTGCAGGCCGGCTCGTTCCGCAAGCAGGCTGACGCCGACAAGGTCCGTGCGCAAATCATCCTGCTCGGCCAGGCAGTGCAGGTCGAGTCCGGCATGGTCCGCGACGAAACCTGGTACCGCGTGCTGGTGGGCCCGTTCAGCAACCGCGAACAATTGACCGTGGCCCAAAAGCAGTTGGCCGGTAGCGGCTTCAACAACCTGCTCTTGCAGCAGCGCCAAAACCGCCAGTAAGCCCCCTCGCCCAGCGGCGCCTTAGCGCCGTTGGGCGTTTCTCAGCGACACCTGGTCGTTCAGGGTCCAGAAGTCGTACAGCACGCCCACCAGAAACAGACCGCCCGTCACCAGATAGATCAGGCCACTGATCCATTTGCCCTGGTACATGCGATGCACGCCAAACACCCCAAGAAACGTCAGCAGAATCCAGGCGATGTTGTAATCCAAAGGCCCAGAGTGAAAGCGCATGTCGGCTTCACGGTCCATCGACGGGATCAGAAACAGGTCGATCAACCAGCCGATGCCGAGCAACCCCAGGGTAAAGAACCAGATTGTGCCTGTGACTGGCTTGCCATAGTAAAAGCGGTGCGCACCGAGAAAACCGAAGCACCACAGCAGATAGCCTACAACCTTGCTGTGCGTGTCATGGAAGGGTGGGCTCTGTTGATAACTGTTCATTCGTAGCCTCAGCGGGTTATGTGAAAATTTTCTAAACAAAAATGTGACTTTTCAGTAGCAAGCCGACGTATGGTGCCGTCGAAATCGACCAACGGGGCAGATCCGCGCAAAAAAGCTGTTATAAAGTTGCGCGCTAACCAACAAGAGCCCTGCCTATGCGTCCCCTTTTCAAGACATGGCTGACTATTTGCCTATTATTGCCCCTGGCCGCCCACGCCACCAATCGTGAGCAACGTCTTCCTAATGGCTTCTCTGGCTATACCGCCAATGCCACCGGCGTACACGCCAACAAAGGTTCGGCATCACCGATCCACTATGCCAACCGTAGTGCAAAACCGACAAAATCAACGGCCAACCTGTCGGCCAAGCAAAGCAGCGATGTGCTGAGCCGCGCCGTCAACGCGCTGGGCACCCCCTATCGCTGGGGTGGCAGCAGCCCAAGCAAAGGCTTCGACTGCAGCGGCCTGGTCAAGTACGCCTTCAACGATATCGATGAAGTCGACCTGCCTCGCACCTCCAACGCCATGGCCAGCGGCCACGGCATCAAGGTCGATAAAAAAGACCTGAAACCGGGCGACTTGCTGTTCTTCAACATCAAGAGCCGCAAGGTCAACCACGTTGCCATTTACCTGGGCAACGACCGCTTCATCCATGCGCCACGCACCGGCAAGCGCGTCAGCATTGATACGCTGAACAAGCCTTACTGGCAGAACCATTATGTGGTTGCAAAGCGCGTACTGCCCAAGGACCAGCAACAGCTGAACCTGGCCAAGCGCTAAAACCCACCGGGCGCGCATCCCACCGCCCGGCGCGTATCAGCACTGATCTCCCCCCTTGCCATCAGACCCTGCAGACAACTGTCCAGGGTCTGCATGCCCAGCGCCCCGCCGGTCTGGATTGCAGACTGGATCTGCACCACTTTCCCCTCCCTGATCAAATTGCGAATCGCCGGCGTCGCCAGCATGATCTCGTGCGCGGCTACCCGGCCACCACCGGGCTTGCGCACCAGCACCTGAGACACCACCGCCTGCAGGGACTCGGCCAGCATCGCACGTACCAATTGCTTTTCCTCGGCGGCAAATACATCGACGATCCGGTCAACGGTCTTCGCTGCCGAGCCCGTATGCAGGGTGGCCAGCACCAGATGCCCGGTTTCGGCCGCCGTCAGGGCCAGGCGAATCGTTTCCAGGTCCCTCAATTCCCCCAGCATGATCACATCCGGGTCCTGACGCAGGGCGGCCCGTAGCGCCGCCGCAAAACTGTGACTGTGACGCTGCACCTCACGCTGGCTGATCCGGCCACGCACCGGGCTGTGGATAAACTCGATCGGGTCTTCGACCGTGAGAATATGCAGGGCGCGCTCGCGGTTCAGGTGATCAATCAAGGCTGCCAGGGTGGTGGACTTTCCCGAGCCGGTGGGGCCGGTCACCAATACGAGCCCACTACGCAGTTCAGCGATTTGCCGGAAAACAGCACCCAGCCCCAACTCAGCCAGGCCACGTACCGATGAGGGGATCAACCGGAATACCGCCCCCACGCCCTGCAACTGCTCGAAGGCATTTACCCTGAAGCGCCCCACCCCCGCCATGGCAAAGGAGAAATCGAGATCCTGAAGGGTTTTGAAATCCTTTTTTTGCTGATCCGTCATGATTTGCGCGATTAACGCCCGCGCCTGATCAGGCTCAAGCGGCGGCAAATCCAGTCGCAGCATCTCGCCATCCAGGCGGATCATTGGCACATCACCGGCCGCCAGGTGCAGGTCCGAGGCCCCCTCCTTGACAGCAAGGGCCAGCAGTTCAGTCACATCCATAAGACTCCCCAAACACCGCCAAGCAGGTAGAATGCCGCAGACCCAAAGAGCCGCTGGCATCGATCATGTCCACCATAGCAGACAACATTTCCACCCTCGCCGAGCGCATCCACCGTGCCGCCGAGGCTGCCGGGCGAGATCCGGCCAGCATCAAGCTGCTGGCCGTGAGCAAAACCAAACCTGCCGCCGCCGTGCGCGAAGCCTTCGCTGCCGGCCTGCGCGACATGGGCGAGAACTACCTGCAGGAAGCCCTGGGCAAACAGGCCGAATTGACCGACCTGCCCTTGACCTGGCACTTCATCGGCCCCATTCAGTCGAACAAGACGCGCGCTATCGCCGAGCACTTCGACTGGGTACATTCCGTGGATCGCCTGAAAATCGCTCAACGCCTTTCAGAGCAGCGCCCTGAATCGCTGGAACCATTGAACATCTGTATTCAGGTCAATGTCAGTGGCGAAGACAGCAAGTCCGGCTGCACCCCGGAGGAACTGCCCGCGCTGGCCGCTGCTATCGCGGTGCTACCACGGCTGAAGCTGCGTGGCTTGATGGCGATACCCGAGCCCACCGAAGACCGCACCGCGCAGGACGCAGCCTTTGCCAAGGTACGCGACCTGCAGGCCAGCCTGGGCTTGCCACTTGACACGTTATCCATGGGCATGAGCCACGACCTGGAGTCGGCGATTGCACAGGGTGCAACCTGGGTGCGCATCGGTACCGCGCTGTTTGGCGCCCGTGACTACGGCCAACCCTGACCCTGCTTTACTCACCTTTTTCGACAAGGACCTGACATGAGCAAGACTCGTATTGCCTTTATCGGTGCCGGCAACATGGCCGCCAGCCTGATCGGCGGCCTGCGCGCACAGGGCCTAGAGGCTGCGCAGATTCGCGCCAGCGACCCTGGCGCCGAACAACGCGCCAAAGTTCACGCCGAACACGGCATCGAGATGTTCGCCGACAATGCCGAGGCCATCGACGGCGCCGACGTGATCGTGCTGGCCGTCAAACCGCAGGCCATGAAAGCCGTTTGCCTGGCCCTGCAACCCAGCCTCAAGCCAAACCAGCTGGTCGTCTCGATTGCTGCCGGCATCACCTGCGCCAGCATGAACCAATGGCTTGGCGCCCAGCCGATCGTACGCTGCATGCCCAACACCCCAGCGCTACTGCGTCAGGGCGTCAGCGGCCTGTTCGCCACCGCCCAGGTCAGTGCCGAACAGCGCCAGCAGGCCGAACAACTGCTCTCGGCCGTAGGCATCGCACTGTGGCTGGAACAGGAACAGCAACTGGACGCCGTTACTGCCGTATCCGGCAGCGGCCCGGCCTACTTCTTTCTGCTGATCGAAGCCATGACTGCAGCCGGCGAGAAACTTGGCCTGCCACGTGAAACCGCAGCACGCCTGACCCTGCAGACCGCACTGGGTGCCGCGCAAATGGCAGTTACCAGTGATGTCGACGCAGCTGAATTGCGCCGTCGGGTGACCTCGCCAGCCGGCACCACGGAGGCGGCGATCAAGTCCTTCCAGGCTGATGGATTCGAAGCGCTGGTGGAAAAAGCGCTGGGCGCAGCTGCGCACCGCTCGGCCGAACTGGCCGAACAACTAGGCAACTAAGGAGCCGAAGATGATCGGACTGAACACCGCTGCAATCTACATTCTGCAGACCCTCGGCAGCCTGTTCCTGCTGGTCGTGATGCTGCGCTTCATCCTGCAGCTGGTTCGCGCAGACTTCTACAACCCGCTCAGCCAGTTTGCCGTACGCGCCACCCAGCCGCTGCTCAAACCGTTGCGCCGGATCATCCCCAGCCTGTTCGGCCTGGACATGTCGTCATTGTTGCTGGCACTGGCCGTGCAGCTGCTGCTGATGGGCCTGACCTTGTTGCTGGCCTACGGCACCACCGGCAACCCGGTACAGTTGCTGATCTGGTCGATCATTGGCGTCACCGCGCTGTTCTTGAAGATCTTCTTCTTCGCCCTGATCGTCAGCGTGATCCTGTCCTGGGTCGCACCGGGCAGCCACAACCCTGGTGCCGAACTGGTCAACCAGATCTGCGATCCGTTCCTGGCCCCGTTCCGTCGCCTGCTGCCAAACCTCGGCGGCCTGGATATTTCGCCGATCCTGGCGTTCATGGCGCTGAAACTGATCGACATGCTGGTCATCAACAACCTGGCAGCCATGACCGCAATGCCAGAGATCCTGCGCCTGCTGGTCTGATTTCAGGCCTGACGACACCACGCCCGCAGAGGCGACCTTGCCGACGATGAATTCACATGGCTTCGTCGGCAAGGCCAGCCATCTACCACGCGGCTTGCCCCCCACCCCAGCGGTCTTTAGACTTACGCCTCATTTAAGCGTGAGCAGGGTCGATGTCCACTGTCTTTCCCGAAGATTCGGTCGGTCTGGTAACACCGCAACTGGCGCACTTCAGCGATCCCCTGGCCCTGGCCTGCGGTCGTTCGCTGGCCGCCTACGACCTGATGTACGAAACCTACGGCACACTCAACAGCAGCGCGAGCAACGCCGTGCTGATCTGTCATGCCCTGTCGGGGCACCACCACGCGGCGGGCTACCATAGCGCCGACGACCGCAAGCCCGGATGGTGGGACAGTTGCATCGGCCCCGGCAAACCTATCGACACCAACCGTTTCTTCGTCGTCAGCCTGAACAACCTCGGCGGCTGTAACGGCTCCACCGGGCCAAGCAGCATAAACCCGGCGACCGGCAAGCCTTTTGGTGCCGAGTTCCCGGTGCTCACCGTGGAAGACTGGGTACACAGCCAGGCACGCCTGGCCGACCGGCTTGGCATCAGCACCTGGGCGGCGGTCGTTGGCGGCAGCCTCGGCGGCATGCAGGCGCTGCAGTGGACCATCAGTTATCCCGAGCGGGTACGCCACTGCCTGACCATCGCTTCTGCACCGAAACTCTCGGCGCAGAACATCGCCTTCAACGAAGTGGCGCGCCAGGCCATCCTGTCCGACCCGGAGTTTCACGGCGGCTACTTCCAGGAGCACGGGGTAATCCCCAAGCGCGGCCTGATGCTGGCGCGCATGGTCGGGCACATTACCTACCTGTCCGATGACTCGATGGGCGAGAAGTTTGGCCGCGAACTGAAAAGCGACAAGCTCAACTACGACTTCCACAGCGTGGAATTCCAGGTTGAAAGCTATCTGCGCTATCAGGGCGAAGAATTTTCGGGGCGTTTCGACGCCAACACCTACCTGTTGATGACCAAGGCCCTGGACTACTACGACCCGGCCGCCGCCCACGGGGGTGACCTGGCCGCGACCCTGGCCGGCGTCAAAGCCGATTTCTGCGTGATGTCGTTCACCACCGACTGGCGCTTCTCGCCCGCCCGCTCGCGGGAGATCGTCGACGCACTGATGGCCGCGAAGAAAAACGTCTGCTACCTGGAGATCGATGCGCCACAAGGCCACGATGCCTTCCTGATCCCGATCCCACGGTACCTGCAGGCCTTCTCCCGCTACATGAACCGCATTGCCCTCTGAGGACCCCATGAGAGCCGATCTGGAAATCATCCAAGACTGGATCCCCGCTGGCAGCCGGGTACTCGACCTTGGCTGCGGTAATGGCGAGCTACTGGCTTCGCTGCGCGCCAACAAACAGGTAACCGGCTACGGCCTGGAAATCGACCCCGACAACATCGCCGAGTGCGTGGCCAAGGGCGTCAACGTCATCGAACAGGACCTCGACAAGGGCCTGGGCAACTTTGCCAGCAACAGCTTCGATGTCGTGGTCATGACCCAGGCCCTGCAGGCGGTCGAATACCCGGACCGGATTCTCGACGAAATGCTGCGGGTCGGTCGCCAGTGCATCATCACCTTCCCCAACTTCGGTCATTGGCGCTGCCGCTGGTACCTGGCGACCAAAGGTCGCATGCCGGTGTCGGACTTCATGCCGTATACCTGGTACAACACGCCGAACATCCACTTCTGCACCTTTGAAGACTTCGAGGCGCTGTGCCGCGAGCGCCGGGCACAAGTACTCGACCGCCTGGCAGTAGACCACTTGCACCGCCACGGGTGGGCAAGCAAGCTTTGGCCTAATCTACTAGGTGAGATCGGCATTTACCGTGTCAACAGCCCGGGCCTGCAGGAACATCAGGTCGCGGTTTAACCCCGCCCTTTTCGAGGAGTACGATCATGCGCCGTCTAGTCCTGTTTCTATGCAGCCTGTGCCTGGCCATCCCGGTCCTGGCTGCCGATGCCGCCAAGCCCGAGCGCAAGGAAGTCTTCGGTGATGTGACCGTTCACTACAGCGTCTTCAACTCCGGCTTCCTGCAACCGGCGACGGCCCAGGCTGCTGGCCTTGTACGCAGCAAGAACCAGGGCGTGCTGAACATCACCGTTCTCAAGGACGGCAAGCCCAGCGCCGCCTCGGTCAGCGGCACGGTCAGTGACCTGACCAGCCGTAAGACCGACCTTACCTTCAAGCAGGTCAATGATCAGGGCGCGACGTACTACATTGCCCAGTTCCCGGTGCAGCAGCCAGAAACCTACACCTTCACGGTCACTGTCGGTGCCGCTGGCAAAACCAACAGTTTCAGCTTTAACCAGGAAGTATTCCCAGGCGAATGATGACTTTTCCACAGCTCGTATTGGCCAGCCATAACGCCGGCAAACTGAAAGAACTCCAGGCCATGCTCGGCGACTCGGTTCAACTGCGTTCAATCGGTGAATTCAGTAGCGTAGAGCCCGAGGAAACCGGCCTGTCGTTCGTTGAGAATGCCATCCTCAAAGCCCGTAATGCGGCGCGTATTTCCGGGTTGCCGGCCTTGGCCGACGATTCAGGGCTGGCCGTGGACGCCCTCGGTGGCGCCCCAGGCATCTACTCGGCACGCTACGCCGATGGCCAGGGCGACGCGGCCAACAACGCCAAGCTGCTCGACGTTCTCAAGGACGTTCCACACGACCAGCGCACAGCCCAGTTCGTTTGCGTGCTGGCACTGGTACGGCACGCTGACGATCCGCTACCCATTCTCTGCGAAGGTCTCTGGCACGGTCGCATCCTGACCGAAGCCAGCGGTGCCAACGGCTTTGGTTATGACCCGCTGTTCTGGGTGCCGGAGCGCAACTGCTCGAGCGCCGAGTTGAACCCGGTCGAGAAAAATCAGCTGAGCCACCGTGCTCGCGCCATGAGCCTGCTGCGACAGCGCCTGGGCCTGGGCCTGGCATGACCGAGCATTCACCAGCACAGCCTCTGCACCTGAGCGAGGCTGGCTTCAGCTCCCAGGCACCTCGGCTGGCGCTGCCACAGCTGCCACCCCTTGCGCTGTATATCCACATCCCCTGGTGCGTGCGCAAATGCCCGTACTGCGACTTCAACTCTCATGCGGCCAGTGCCGAGCTGCCAGAAGAGGCCTATGTCGACGCACTCCTGGCTGACCTTGAGCAGGAGTTGCCTGCCGTCTATGGCCGGCCGCTGAGTTCGATCTTCTTCGGTGGTGGCACCCCTAGCCTGTTCAGCGCACAGGCACTGGGCCGGTTGCTGGCCGGTGTCGAACAACGCATCCCGTTCGCCAGTGACATTGAAATCACCCTGGAGGCCAACCCCGGAACGTTCGAGCAGGAGAAGTTCACCGCCTACCGGCAACTGGGCATCAACCGCCTGTCGATCGGCATCCAGAGCTTCCAACAGGCCAAGCTCGAAGCCCTGGGGCGTATCCACAACGGTGAAGAAGCCGTGCGTGCGGCCGACATGGCACGGCGGGCCGGGTTCGACAACTTCAACCTGGACCTGATGCACGGTTTACCCGATCAGTCCCTGGATGACGCCCTGAGCGACCTGCGCCAAGCCATCGCCATGGGCCCGACCCACCTGTCCTGGTACCAGCTGACCCTGGAGCCGAACACGGTGTTCTGGAACCAGCCACCGGTGCTGCCCGAAGACGACATCCTCTGGGATATCCAGGAAGCCGGCCAGGCCCTGCTTGCCGAGCATGGCTACGCCCAGTACGAAGTGTCCGCCTACGCCCAGCCCGGGCGCGCTGCGCGGCACAACCTGAACTACTGGAGCTTCGGCGACTTCATCGGTATTGGCGCGGGCGCCCATGGCAAGCTCAGCCACCCGGACGGGCGCATCGTGCGCACCTGGAAGACTCGCCTGCCCAAGGACTACCTGAACCCGGCCAAAGCCTTCAAGGCGGGTGAAAAGCTGTTGCCCGTTGAGGAGCTGCCGTTCGAGTTCCTGATGAACGCCCTGCGCCTGACTCAAGGGGTGGACGCGGAGCTGTTCAGCCAGCGTACCGGGCTGCCGATGGAACAGTTGGCGGCGGCACGTCGCGAAGCCGAACAAAAGGGACTTTTGCAGGTCGAACCGACGCGACTGGTGGCCACGCCACGCGGCCAGTTGTTCCTCAACGACCTGCTGCAGTATTTCTTGACCTAAGGATTGCGAATGGACTTGGTACTCGACCTGCTCTCAACCGTTTCCCGCTGGAGCCGCAGTAACCTGTCGGAGATTTCCTTGGCGCTGGTCGGCTGCCTGCTGGTGCTGTTCGGCACGGATATCAAGGGCTGGATCGAACAACGGATCGGCAATCTGGCGGGCGCCTTGCGCGTCCCGTTCATGGCCCTGCTGTGCCTGATCGGCAGTGGTGCGGCGCTGATCTATGCCACACCCTGGGTGGTGCGCGGCCTGAGCCAGTTCAACAACTATGCCCTGGCACCGGTACTGCTGGTGGTACTGGTGCTGATCGGCGTTGTCGCCGACCGCCGCTGACCTGCAGGAGCCGGCAGTGCCGGCTCGCGCAGAGGCTTACGCCAGCTTCTCGAACTTCAAGTCCCAGACGCCATGCCCGAGCCGCTCACCGCGACGCTCGAACTTGGTAACCGGGCGCTCTTCAGGACGCGGTACGCATTTGCCGTCTGCTGCCAGGTTGCGGTAACCCGGTGCAACGTTCATGACTTCCAGCATGTACTCGGCATAGGGCTCCCAGTCCGTGGCCATGTGCAGCACACCACCGACCTTCAGCTTGCTGCGTACCAGCTCGGCGAATGCCGGCTGAACAATGCGCCGCTTGTGGTGACGGCTCTTGTGCCAAGGGTCCGGGAAGAACAGCAGCAAGCGATCAAGGCTGTTGTCAGCCACGCACTTGTTCAGCACTTCGATGGCATCGCAGTCATACACCCGCAGGTTCTTCAGGCCCTGGGTCAGCACGCCATTGAGCAGCGCACCGACACCCGGCCGGTGCACTTCGACACCGATGAAGTCCTGTTCAGGCGCAGCAGCGGCCATTTCCAGCAGGGAATGGCCCATGCCGAAACCAATCTCCAGCGTGCGCGGAGCGGCGCGACCGAAAACCTGGTCGAAATCCACCGGGCTATCGCTCAGCGGCAGGACAAACAGCGGCGCGCCCTGGTCCAGACCACGCTGCTGGCCTTCAGTCATGCGGCCGGCACGCATCACAAAACTCTTGATGCGGCGGTGTTGACGCTCTTCGCCTTCAGGAGAGATCGGCGGTTGTTGCGATTCAGTCATCGGGAGCTCTTACTTGATCAGACCATCCAGCGGCGACGAGGCGCTGGCATAGAGTTTTTTCGGCATACGACCGGCCAGGTACGCCAGGCGGCCGGCAACGATTGCATGTTTCATGGCCTCGGCCATCATGATCGGCTGCTGAGCATGGGCAATCGCCGAGTTCATCAGCACGGCTTCGCAACCCAGCTCCATGGCAATGGTCGCGTCCGAGGCGGTACCGACACCGGCATCGACCAGCACAGGCACCTTGGCTTCTTCCAGGATGATTTGCAGGTTGTACGGGTTGCAGATACCCAGGCCAGTGCCAATCAGGCCCGCCAGCGGCATCACGGCAATGCAGCCAGCTTCGGCCAGTTGCCGGGCGATGATCGGATCATCGCTGGTGTACACCATCACGTCGAAACCGTCCTTGACCAGCACTTCGGCGGCCTTCAGGGTTTCGATCACATTGGGGAACAGGGTCTTCTGGTCCGCCAGCACTTCCAGCTTCACCAGGTTGTGCCCATCGAGCAGTTCGCGGGCCAGGCGGCAAGTACGCACGGCTTCGACGGCGTCATAGCAACCGGCGGTGTTCGGCAGGATGGTGTAGCGGTCTGGCGGCAGCACGTCGAGCAGGTTCGGCTCGCCCGGGTTCTGGCCGATGTTGGTACGGCGCACGGCGACGGTGACGATCTCAGCCCCCGAGGCCTCGATGGCCAGACGGGTTTCTTCCATGTCACGGTACTTGCCGGTACCCACCAGCAGGCGCGACTGGAAGGTACGGCCAGCCAGGGTGAAAGGCTTGTCGCTACGAACATTGCTCATCGGAAATCCTCTTGGGGGTTGAGGGGCTTGCAGGTGAATCGCGGGGCGGCCTAGCCGCCACCAATGGCGTGGACGACTTCGACCTGATCGCCTTCGCGCAGGGCGGTGGCGGCGTGCTGACTGCGCGGCACGATATCCAGGTTGAGTTCCACTGCAATCCGGCGGCCGACCAACTCCAGCCGGGTCAACAATGCCTCGACGGTCGTACCGTCAGGCAGCTCATAGGGTTCACCGTTCAATTGAATGCGCATGCGGACGGCAGCCATTATTTTCAGGGGGCAAGCATTCTAGCCCCGATCCACGCGGATGACCAAGGCAAAGCAGCGCCATTCGTCCCGGTTTTCGACCGATCAGTCAACTCAGGCGCCAGGCGGCAAAGCCCCAGGCACAACCAGCCCGCGAGGAACGCCACACCGCCCAGTGGCGTGATGATGCCCAACTTGCCGACGCCGGTGAGTGTCAGCAGGTACAGGCTGCCAGAGAACAGCACGATACCCAGGCTGAACAGGCCGCCGGCCCAGCCCACCAGGCGCCCGGGGAGCTGCGTGGCAAGCAACGCTACCGCCAGCAGGGCCAGGGTGTGAATCAGTTGATACGTGACCCCGGTTTGAAAGATCGCCAGGTACTCACTGCTCAAGCGTGCTTTCAGGCCGTGGGCGGCAAAGGCGCCAAGGGCGACACCGGTAAAACCGAAAAAGGCAGCGAGCAACAAGAAACTACGAAGCATAAGACAACTCCCAGTCAGGATCATGGCGAGGCAGAGGGTCTGTATAATGGCCCGCTCCATCGGTTCGGCCAAGCCATCTCTCCTATGCTGTCATCCCTACTGCGTCGCCTCACTCGTGCCCTGCTCTGGTTCGCGGCCGGCAGTGCCCTGCTGGTGCTGCTCTTTCGCTGGGTGCCGCCACCGGGCACTGCACTGATGGTCGAGCGCAAGGTTGCCTCCTGGTTCAACGGCCAACCGATAGACCTGCAGCGCGACTGGCAACCCTGGGAACAGATCTCTGACGATCTGAAAGTGGCGGTGATCGCCGGAGAAGATCAGAAATTCCCTGAGCATTGGGGCTTCGATTTCACGGCAATCCAGGCCGCGCTGGCCCACAACGAACGTGGTGGCAGCATCCGCGGGGCCAGTACGCTGAGCCAGCAGGTGGCGAAGAACCTGTTTCTCTGGTCGGGGCGCAGTTGGTTGCGCAAGGGGCTGGAAGCCTGGTTCACGGCGCTGATCGAAGTGTTTTGGTCGAAAGAGCGCATCCTTGAGGTGTACCTCAACAGCGCTGAATGGGATGACGGGGTGTTTGGCGCACAGGCCGCCGCCCGGCACCACTTCGGTGTCAACGCCCGTAACCTGTCCCAGCAACAGGCCAGCCTGCTCGCTGCCGTGCTGCCCAGCCCACGCAAATGGAGCGCCAGCCACCCCAGCAGCTACGTCGCGCGACGTGCCAGCTGGATACGCCAGCAAATGCGCCAGTTGGGCGGCAGCAGTTACCTGAGCCTGCTCGACAGCCGACGTGCGGCGCCCTGGAATCAGTAAGCCGCTGCCCTGTATCGCGGGCAAGCCAGTTGCCACACGATGTGAACAAGGCCATGCAGTACAGGTCGCCCTATTGAGCAAACGCCTGCAAAACAAAAGCCCCTGGCCTTTCGGTCAGGGGCTTTGTTTGTAAGGCTTGGCGCAGCGCCTTACAGCCCGTCGAGCAGGGCCTTGTTGCGTACCGCACCCTTGTCGGCGCTGGTGGCCAGCAGAGCGTAGGCTTTCAGCGCAGTGGTCACTTTACGTGGGCGCACTTCAACCGGTTTCCAGCCTTTCTTGTCCTGCTCAACCCGGCGTGCAGCCAGTTCGGCGTCATCCACCAGCAGGTTGATCGAGCGGTTCGGGATGTCGATCAGCACTTTGTCGCCATCACGTACCAGGCCGATTGCACCACCGGCTGCCGCTTCTGGCGAAGCATGGCCAATCGACAGGCCCGAGGTACCGCCAGAGAAACGACCGTCGGTCAGCAGCGCGCAAGCCTTGCCCAGGCCTTTGGACTTCAGGTACGAGGTCGGGTAGAGCATCTCTTGCATGCCCGGGCCGCCTTTCGGACCTTCGTAACGGATGATGACGATGTCACCTTCCTTCACTTCGTCGGCGAGGATGCCGCGTACCGCGCTGTCCTGGCTTTCGAAGATCTTCGCGTTGCCTTCGAACACGTGGATCGACTCATCGACGCCGGCAGTTTTCACCACGCAGCCGTCCAGGGCGATGTTGCCGTAAAGCACAGCCAGGCCGCCTTCTTGCGAGTAGGCGTGCTCAACGCTGCGAATGCAGCCGTTTTCGCGGTCGGCGTCGAGGGTTTCCCAACGGGTCGACTGGCTGAAGGCGGTCTGGGTCGGAATGCCGGCCGGGCCCGCGCGGAAGAAGGTATGCACCTCGGGGTCATCGCTCTGGGTGATGTCCCACTTGGCAATGGCATCGGCCATGGTCTTGCTGTGTACGGTCGGCAGGTCGGTATGCAACAGGCCACCACGGGCCAGTTCACCGAGGATGCTGATGATGCCACCGGCGCGGTGCACATCTTCCATGTGGTACTTCTGGATGTTCGGCGCCACTTTGCACAACTGCGGCACTTTGCGCGACAGGCGATCGATGTCGCGCAGGTCGAAGTCGATTTCGGCTTCCTGAGCCGCGGCCAGCAGGTGCAGGATGGTGTTGGTCGACCCACCCATGGCGATGTCCAGGGTCATGGCGTTCTCGAACGCCTTGAAGCTGGCGATATTGCGCGGCAGAACGCTCTGATCGTTCTCGCCGTAGTAACGCTTGCACAGCTCGACGATGGTCCGGCCAGCCTGCAAGAACAGTTGTTCGCGGTCGCTGTGGGTGGCCAGGGTCGAGCCGTTGCCCGGCAGGGCCAGGCCCAGGGCTTCGGTCAGGCAGTTCATCGAGTTGGCGGTGAACATGCCGGAGCAGGAACCACAGGTCGGGCAGGCGCTGCGCTCATACTCGGCGACCTTTTCATCGGAGGCCGAGGAGTCGGCTGCGATGACCATGGCGTCGACCAGGTCCAGGCCGTGGCTGGCCAGCTTGGTCTTGCCGGCTTCCATCGGGCCGCCGGAAACGAAGATCACCGGGATGTTCAGGCGCAGGGCGGCCATCAGCATGCCGGGGGTGATCTTGTCGCAGTTGGAGATGCAGACAATGGCGTCAGCGCAGTGAGCGTTGACCATGTACTCGACCGAGTCGGCGATGATCTCGCGGCTTGGCAGCGAGTAGAGCATGCCGTCATGGCCCATGGCGATGCCATCATCGACCGCGATGGTGTTGAATTCCTTGGCCACGCCACCGGCGCGTTCAATCTCACGGGCGACCAGTTGGCCGAGGTCCTTGAGGTGGACGTGGCCCGGTACGAACTGGGTGAACGAGTTGGCAATGGCGATGATCGGTTTCTTGAAATCGTCGTCTTTCATACCCGTGGCGCGCCACAGGGCGCGTGCGCCGGCCATGTTGCGGCCGTGGGTGGACGTTTTCGAGCGGTAATCTGGCATGGAGCACTCCTGGCGGCTAAGCAGGTAACAAAAAGGGGAGTGAGCGTCTCTTGTCCTTTGCACCGAAGGCAGGTGGCCGCTGGTGCGGATGAAGCCGAGAACGCCGCGGGATCGCCGTGCGCTCGGCCAGAGCTCATAAACCCGCCGGGGATGACTGGCGATGAATAGGCCGATTCTACACGGCTGGCCGCGGGAAGGAATGGCGCTATAGCGGGTTGGTGCGTCAGCGGTGCCTCCAAGGGGAAAATCTGGCGGCACTTGGTTAGACTGCCGCCCTTCGCAGCTCCCCCGGCAAAAGGACTTGGCATGCCCGCGTTATCCCCTTCGTTATATTTTTATCTGCTCGTTGGCGCCCTTCAGGGGCTGTTGCTCTTGAGCGCACTTTGGCTGGAGATCCCCTGGATCAGCACCATGCTGGTGACACTGGCTACCGTCGGCGGGATCAACCTGCAACTGCTCGGGCGTTCAGTACTGCAGCGTGGTACCTGGGTACTGGTTGCACTGATGACACTGGTGATGACAGCGATCAGCGGCTGGGTCTTTTCCGACAACGGCTCGCAGTGGTTGCAAGGGTCCTGGGTGGTCTGCGCGAGCCTGCTGGGCTACATCGGCTGCGCCTTCATCGCCAGTTGGCCAACCCGTGAAGGCCGCTGGCCACGCTATGAAGACCTGTTCAGGCATGCCTGGAACAACATTTTCATCGTGCTCCTCGCCCAGCAGCTGATCATGGTGGTGATGCTGCTGGTGCTGTTATGTGGTGCGCTGTTCAAGATGCTGGGCGTGCCGCAGGTCAAGGCGGTGCTCGAGTCACCACTGTTCCTCGCGATCGCCCTGACACTGGTGTTTTCCCTCGGCATGCGCATAGGCCGCGAGAAAGAGACGGTCATTGGGCTGCTGCGTGGCGTGCTGCTGGCGGTGTGCCGCTTCCTGCTGCCATTCGGAGCACTGATGACCGTGCTGTTCATCCTGACCTTGCCATTCAGTGGTCTGCAACCGGTCTGGGATACCGGTTCTTCGACCCTGATCCTGCTGTGCCTGGTGGGGCTTAACCTGTTTCTGGTCAATGGTGTGTTCCAGGACGGTCACGACAGCGCCCCATACGCCAGAGGCTTGCGGCTTTTGGTGGAGTTGTCCCTGCTGTGCTTGCCGGTGCTGGTCGTACTGGCAGGCTACTCGACCTGGCTGCGCATTGAGCAATACGGCCTGACGCCGCAACGTTTCATGGCGATCCCACTGCTGCTGGTCGCGCTGCTGTATAGCCTTGCGGCGGTGTGGGCGGTTGTTCGCCGGCAGTCGGTGTGGCTGGGGCATCTGCGTACCAGTAACCCGCCCATTGCCCTGTTTGGCTGCGTGGTGTTGGTACTGGTGCATACGCCACTGGTGAGCCCTGAGACCTGGAGCGCAAAGCACCAGGTGCAACGCCTGCTCAGCGGGCGTACAGCGGTGGCGGACTTCGATGCCTGGACCCTGCGCTACCGGCTTGGTGCGCCTGGAATCGAGCAGCTCGAATGGCTCACGGCCGAAGTGGACCGCGGGCAGATTCTGGACGCTCAAGGGCGCGAGCAGCTGCGTGAGATTTTGAAAGAGCCGACCTACCGCTCGAACTCGGCAGAATTTGACGGCCGTGATAACGCCTTGAAGATCGAGTGGGTCGGCAATACCGAGGACGGTGTCGAGACGATGCTGAAAGGCGCGTTCATCGGCATGCATTGCCAGGGGGCTGGTTGCGTACTGCACGCCATGGACCTGAACGACGACGGTCGCAACGAGGTGCTGCTCGTGTCCAAGGAGGAATGGGCGTTCAAGGCTTACATTCTGGAGCGTGATAAGCACGGCGAGTGGCGAGCGGCTGCAGACCTGGAGGGGCAGGAAGACCCGGCGCGCATGATCGAGTTGATCCGCCAGGGTGCACTAAAGCCGGTCAAACCCCGCTTTAACACGTTCAACATCGACGGTGTGGAACTGAGCGCAGTGCCAACGCACGACTAGGTGTTGGGCTGCCGAGCAGCCCAACACCGGCACCGCATGTTAGCTGTTAGGCAGCAAACGGCAGGTCAGGCTCTTGATGTAGCGGGTTTCCGGAATCGCCGGGTGTACCGGGTGATCCGGGCCCTGGCCGCCACGTTCCAGCAACTGGATGTTGCGGTCCAGGTGGCGGGCGCTGGTCAGCAGAATGTTCTGCAGGTCGTCTTCAGGCAGGTGCATCGAGCACGACGCGCTGACCAGGATGCCGTCCTTGGTGAGCAGGCGCATGGCTTGCTCGTTCAGGCGACGATAGGCGCCCTCGCCGTTCTTCAGGTCTTTCTTGCGCTTGATGAACGCCGGTGGGTCGGCCACGATCACGTCGAAACGCTCTTCGGCAGCTTTCAGTTCTTTCAGTGCTTCAAATACGTCACCTTCGACGCAAGTGACCTTCTCGGCAATACCGTTGAGTGCAGCGTTACGCTCAACGCCGTCCAGGGCGAAGCCCGAAGCGTCGACGCAGAACACTTCGCTGGCGCCAAAGGCACCGGCCTGCACGCCCCAACCACCGATGTAGCTGAACAGGTCGAGAACACGCTTGCCTTTGACGTACGGCGCCAGGCGCGCACGGTTCATGCGGTGGTCATAGAACCAGCCGGTTTTCTGGCCTTCCATCACCGGCGCTTCGAACTTCACGCCGTTTTCTTCCAGTGCAACCCACTCGGGCACCAGGCCGAATGCGGTTTCCACATAGCGATTCAGCCCTTCGGCATCACGTGCAGCGGAGTCGTTCTTGAACAGGATGCCACTTGGTTTGAGCACCTGGATCAGCGCGGCAAGGATGTCGTCGCGGTGCAGTTCCATGGTGGCCGAAGCCAGTTGCACGACCAGAATGTCGCCGAAACGGTCGACCACCAGGCCCGGCAGCAGGTCGGAATCACCGTAGACCAAGCGGTAGTAAGGCTTGTCGAACAGGCGTTCACGCAGCGACAGGGCCACATTCAGGCGGTGCACCAGCAGCGACTTGTCCAGCGGCAGCTTGGCATCACGCGACAGCAGGCGAGCACAAATCAGGTTGTTCGGGCTCATGGCGACGATGCCAAGGGCTTTACCGCCCGCGGCTTCCAGCACCGCCTGATCACCGGCCTTGAATCCATGCAGCGGGGTCGCGGCGACGTCGATTTCGTTGCTGTAAACCCATAGATGGCCGGCGCGCAGGCGGCGGTCGGCGTTGGCTTTGAGGCGAAGGCTGGGCAGGGACATGACGTCGCTCCGGAAAAAAGAGCGGGAGTATAACGCGTCGACGAGGTTCAACGCGTGGCTGAGGATAAATAGCCGCCAAGTGGTGAACCGAGGTGGCAATTAGTTGCAATTGAGCCATCTGCCGGTGTTCCTTGGGCGCAGGGCAAGGTTAAAATCGCCGCTCAGCCCCGAGTGTGTACTTATGTCCCAAGAGCTCTCCTCCGAACAGATTCAGCAGGCCCTGCAGGGCATCAGTGTGCCGCCCCAGCCGCAAATCATGGTTGATCTGCAAATGGAGCAGTACATGCCTGATCCAGACCTGGAGATGATCGCCAAGCTGATTTCCCAGGATCCGGGGCTTTCTGGAGCACTGCTCAAGCTGGTCAACTCAGCGCATTTCGGCCTGACCAACAAGATCGCTTCGATTCAGCGCGCGGTGAATCTGCTCGGTAGCCGTTCGATCATCAACCTGATCAATGCGCAGTCGATCAAGGGCGAGATGAGCGATGAAACCATCGTCACCTTGAACCGTTTCTGGGACAACGCCCAGGACGTGGCCATGACCTGCATGACCCTGGCCAAGCGCTTGGGCTCACAAGCGGTGGACGAGGCCTATGCCCTGGGGCTGTTCCACGACTGTGGCATCCCGCTGATGCTCAAGCGTTTCCCGGAATACATGAGCGTGGTCGAAGACGCCTACGCCAGCGCCGGGCCCGGCCAGCGGGTGGTCGATACCGAAAACCAGGTGTTCAACACCAACCATGCCGTGGTCGGCTACTACACCGCCAAGTCGTGGCGCCTGCCGGAACACCTGAGCAATGCCATTGCCAATCATCACAACGCCCTGGCGGTATTCAGTGATGAATCGGCGCGTAACAGCCAGTTGAAGAACCTGCTGTCGATCCTGAAGATGGCCGAGCATATTTGCGCTTCGCACCGGGTGCTGGGTGGCCAGAGCGAAGACCATGAGTGGAACACCATCAGCCATCTGGTGCTCGATTACGTCGGCTTGCCTGAGTACGACTTCGAAAACCTCAAGCAAACCATCCGCGACCTGGGTGGGCATTGATCGATGCCTGAATTGCCAGAGGTCGAAACAACACGACGCGGGATCGCGCCCTATCTGGAAGGTCAGCGGGTCAAACGGGTGATCGTGCGTGACCGGCGCCTGCGCTGGCCGATCCCCGAAGACCTTGATGTTCGCCTCTCAGGCCAGCGTATCGTCAGCGTCGAACGGCGGGCCAAGTACCTGCTGATCAACGCCGAAGTCGGTACATTGATCAGTCACCTGGGCATGTCCGGCAACTTGCGGCTGGTAGAAATCGGCCTGCCAGCGCTCAAGCACGAGCACGTGGACATCGAGCTGGAGTCCGGGCTGGCACTGCGTTACACCGACCCCCGGCGCTTTGGCGCGATGCTCTGGAGCCTCGACCCACTGCACCATGAACTGCTGATCAAGCTGGGGCCTGAGCCGCTGACCGATCTGTTTGACGGTGAGCGCCTGTTCCAGCTATCGCGGGGACGCTCGATGGCGGTCAAGCCATTCATCATGGACAACGCGGTGGTGGTGGGCGTCGGCAATATCTATGCGACCGAGGCGTTGTTTGCCGCCGGCATTGACCCTCGACGCGAAGCGGGGAGCATTTCCCGGGGCGCGCTACCTGAAACTGGCTATCGAAATAAAACGAATCCTGGCCAGTGCCATCGAGCGTGGCGGTACCACCTTGCGTGACTTTATCGGTGGCGACGGCCAGCCTGGCTATTTCCAGCAGGAACTGTTCGTTTACGGACGCGGGGAAGAACCGTGCAAGGTGTGTGGCAGCACCTTGCGAGAAGTACGCCTTGGGCAGCGCGCCAGCGTGTACTGCCCACGCTGCCAGACCTGAGCCGCCTCAGCGCGGGCTGAATACCTCGGAGGTGCCCAGCCCGCGTGGATCGCTGGCCGCCTCCAGAGTATGCACGGCCTTGTCCCAGAACAGCACCTGTTGATTGCCATAGGCGCGACCCACGTCCTTGAGCGTGTAGCCACGCGCCTGCAACTCGCGCTGCTGCTCGGCACTGAATGCCCCCGGCTCATGTTCGACCACGTCCGGCAGGTACTGGTGGTGGTAGCGCGGCACCGCTGGCCACGTGGCCACGGGGCGGCCATCAAGAAACGCCATGACCGATAACAACACCATGCTCGGGATGCGGCTGCCGCCAGGCGTACCAAAGGCGGCGAACTGGCTGGGGCTCTCGATAAACGTGGGGCTCATGCTCGACAGCGGTCGCTTGCCGGCGGCTACCGCATTGGCCTGGCTGCCGGCCAGCCCGTAGCTGTTGCTGCCGCTGGGGTCTGCTGCAAAGTCGTCCATTTCATTGTTCAACACCACACCCGTACCAGGGGCGCTGTAGGCGGCACCAAACGGCATGTTGACCGACAAGGTGGCCGCTACCGCATTGCCTTCGCCGTCGATCACCGCGAAATGAGTGGTGTGGTCGCCTTCGCGCCAGGCCGGCGCTGGCGGCAAATCGGCACTGGGGGTCGCCTTGTAGGTATCAATGCCATCGGCCAACCCCTGCAGGTAACCGCGCGAAAGCAACTGGGGGATCGGGTTACTGACGTAATCCGGATCGCCCAGCAGGCCACGGTCTCGGTAGGCGCGGCGCAGTACTTCAAGCACGTAATGACTGCGCTGCACGCTGTCGGCGCTCTGCCAGGGCAGGCGCTGAAGCATGGCCAGGCTCTGTGCCAGGGCTACACCACCGGCAGACGGCGGTGGTGCGCTGATCAGCTCGCGGTGCTCGGCCAGCGGGTAGCGCAACGGTTCACGGTGAACGACGCGGTAGTCGTTCAGGTCGTCCTGGCGCCAGATACCGCCTGCACCCTGCACGCCACTGAGCAGTGCCTTGGCCGTGGCGCCGGCATAGAAGCCGTCATGACCCTGCTCGGCCAAGCGTGTCAGGGTGACGGCCAGTTCAGGCTGGCGGATGAACGTACCCAACGCCGGGACGTCACCGTCTTTCAAGAACAAGCGCGCACTTTCCGGGTCGTCACGCAGGGCAGCCAGGCGCATCTGGGCACGGTCGCGGTAAACCCGGTCGACAGCAAAACCCTGATTGGCCAGGCGAATGGCCGGCGCCAGCGAGCGGGTTAGCGGCAGCCTGCCGTAGTTGGCAGCGAGGTCGGCCAGCGCGGCAGGCAGGCCTGGAATAGCGGCAGCCAGCGGCCCATTGATCGACAGGCCCGGTTGAACCTTGCCGTCCTTGAGGTACAGGGTCGCGGTGGCCTTGCCCGGCGCACGCTCGCGGGCATCGATGAACTGATAGCGGACCGGTGAGCCGGGTTGGCGCAGCAGGAAGAACCCACCGCCACCCAGCCCAGAACCATAAGGCTCAACCACCGCCAGGGCAGCACTCACGGCAATTGCCGCATCGAACGCGTTACCGCCCTGCTCCAGCATTTCCCGGGCGGCTGCCGTGGCTTCCGGGTGCGGGCTGGCAATCGCCGCCCGCCCCGGGCCGTCGGCCAAGGCCTGCGTGGCACACAGCGCCAGCGCGGCGCCAAGCAACAGTGAGCGAAGCGCGGCGCTACCGGGCATCAGGCCTTGCCGGTGATCTTGCGGTACTTGATCATCAGCTCTTCATGGGTTTCCGGGTGGGCTTCATCCAGCGGGATGCAGTCAACCGGGCAAACCTGTTGGCATTGCGGTTCGTCGTAGTGACCGACGCACTGGGTGCACAGGTTCGGGTCGATCACGTAGATCTCTTCGCCCTGGGAAATAGCGGCGTTCGGGCACTCGGGTTCGCAGACGTCGCAGTTGATGCAGTCGTCGGTGATGATCAGGGACATGGGGACTCCGGCCTGGGCATCTGGCCCTGGCATGTGAAAACCAATGGCGTAATTGTGCCGCATTAGCGCCCGCGATGCACGCGGGCGCTCGGTTCAGGCCGGAAGAATCACTTCTTGAAGCGTTGGGTCAGGGCGTCGGCCACCGCTGGGTGAACGAACTTGCTGATGTCTCCACCCAAGGCTGCGATTTCACGCACCAAGGTGGAGGAGATAAACGAATAGCGTTCGGAGGGCGTCAGGAACAGGCTCTCGACATCCGGGGCCAATTGGCGGTTCATGTTCGCCAGCTGGAACTCGTACTCGAAGTCGGACACTGCGCGCAAACCTCGCAGGAAGACATTGGCTTGCTGCTCCTTGGCAAAATGCGCCAGCAGCGTGGAGAAGCCGATGACTTCGACATTGGGCAGATGACGGGTGACCTCGCGCGCCAACTCGACCCGTTGTTCCAGAGGGAACAGCGGGTTCTTCTTGGGACTGGCGGCAACCGCGATAATCACGTGGTCGAACAGGCGCGAGGCGCGTTCGACCAGATCGCCATGGCCCTTGGTAATAGGGTCGAATGTCCCTGGGTACAACACTCGGTTCATCGCGTCGTCCTGGCAGGAGTGCGTTGGGGAGTCGGATGGTAGCGCAGCCTCTGCAGTCGGCCAAGTCGCATGCACAGGCTGATGGCACTATAGACAGCATGAATAAGGCTTGTCACCCGCCTTTCGACAGGCGCTTGGCCAAGGCATCACTGAGCCTGGCGCTCAGGCCATACACCGATAACTGTGGGTTGGCGCCAATGCTGGTGGGGAACAACGAGCCGTCGTGAATCGACAGATTGGCCAATTGATGATGCTGGCCAAGGCTATTGCACACCGCCTGGCGCGGGTCTTCACCCATGGCGCAGCCACCCATGACATGGGCGCTGCCCAAGCGGACAAGATAGCGTTCGAGGTTCAGGCCGTCGATCATCAGCCGGGCTTCGGCCAGGCTTTTCACGTAATGCGCGTCACTGTGCAGGGGCAGCACCGCCTCGGCCCCAGCGGCGAACTGGATCTCGGCCATGCTGTGGAAGGCGCGACGCAGGCCATCCCAGGTGTAGTCGGATATCGAATAGTCGAGCACGGGTGAACCATCATCGCGCAGCGACACCTCGCCACCGACACTCTGTGGATGGAAGCCGTCACGCATGAGTGCCAGCATGACATGGGTGTTCGGCAGTTGCGCCATGCGCAGGGCATTCTCGCGACCAAAGTGACCTAGCAGGGTACTGGCCAGCGCCGGGTGCAGGGGCGGTACCTCCAGCTTGTAGGCCATGGGCCCGGTAACGCCGTCGCGCCATTGAAAATGGTCGGAGTAGATCGACTGAGGGGCGCCGTAAAACGGGTTCACGGTGTCCTTGAACTGTGCGGCGCTGAAATTGACCAGGTGCAAGAAGGTGCGCTTGCCGAGACGTTGATGTGGGTCTGGCGCATCGGAGCGCAACAACAAGGCCGGGCTGTTGATACCGCCACCGGCCAGCACATAGTGCTGCGCCTTGATGGTGATGCGCCGGCCCGTGGGTGAAACGCAGCGGCTGTCCATGGCCACACACTCCAACTGCGCGATACGCTCACCGTTATGCACCAGGCGCTCGGCACGGGCCAGGTACAGCAGCTCGCCGCCGCGTTCCAACGTCGCCGGAATACTGGTGACCAGCATCGACTGCTTGGCGTTGACCGGGCACCCCATACCGCAATAGCCCAGGTTCCAGCAGCCACGCACATTGCGAGGAATGACCTTCCAGGCGTAACCCAACTGCTCACAGCCGCGGCGCAGCACCTCATTGTTGGCATTCGGCGGCATGGCCCAGGGCTCAATGCCAAGTCGCTTTTCCATGCGTTCGAACCATGGCGCCAGTGCTTCGGCACTGTGGCCTTTGACCCCGTGCTCGGTGGCCCAGTGGTCCAGGGTTTGCGCCGGCGTGCGAAAACTTGAGGTCCAGTTGATCAGCGTCGTGCCACCGACCGCCCGGCCTTGCAGGATGGTAATGGCGCCGTCCTTGCTCATGCGGCCTATGCCCTCCTGGTAGAGGTTGGCATAGGCCTGGTCTTCAAGCAGGTGAAAGTCGCTACTGGTCTTCAACGGCCCCTCTTCGATCAGCAGCACCTTGAGCCCGGCGGCGCTGAGCAACTCGGCGGTGGTGGCGCCGCCGGCACCGCTGCCGATGATCGCCACATCGGCTTCCAGCGTCAGATCCTGGCTCAGTGTCGAACCGTCGTAGGTCTTCCAGCCTCGGGCCAGGCCTTCGCGGAACAGATCGGGTACGGGCATGTCGGTGCTCTGGATAAGGGGGTCAGATTTTCGGCGGGCCGGGGTAGCCACAGTCGGCCCACGCATCGGGCAGGCTGTACCACGCCATCTGTAACAGTTGAAGCAGCGAGCCATGCCCCATGCGTAGCAGGTCGAAGGTGCTGTGCTGCCATCGTTTCAGAAAGGCCTGGATCTGCTCGCTACTCGCCTGGTCCCACGCGCCCCATACGCCGGTGAGCGGGCCTCGGGTCAGGGGCAGGCTGAGCACATCGAGTAGCTGTCGGGTCAGTTTCAGCATGGCTGGGGAGAGGTAGGCGAGCTTGTCATCCAGGCTGCGCAGCACCGCCTCCACCGTGTGCACTGCAGCCGTGCCTTCCAGAACCACGGGAATCAGCGCCCGCAGCATCGGCAGGTCGCTGTCGCGCAGTACCTGCAAGCCCTTGGCCGACGGCGCCGGTGTGCAACCACCCAGCCCAACCGTGGCAAGCAGCGCGGTGGCGCCGAGCCCCAGCTTGAGCAGGCTACGCCGGTTCAGTGTGTGCAGGTCAGGCAGGCATGTCGTCATTGTTATTGGGCCCGGGGGTATCGCCGATTAACGGATGAACAGTTTGTACACCAGCTTTTGCAGGGCCTTGCCATAAGGCGGGTAGATCAGCCGCGCCGCATTCAATCGCTGCTTGACCAGCACAGCCTTAGCCTTGCTGAAGGTCAGGAAACCATCATGCCCGTGGTAATGGCCCATGCCAGAAGGGCCGACGCCACCAAACGGCAGGTCATCCTGAGCAACATGCAACAGGGTGTCGTTCAGGCACACCCCACCGGAGTGCGTCTGCTCCAGCACACGCTGCTGTTCTCGGCGGTTATAGCCGAAGTAATACAGCGCCAGCGGGCGAGGCCGCTGGTTGACGTAGGCCAGGGCATCGTCAAGCTGGCGATAGGGCACAACGGGCAACAGCGGACCGAAGATTTCGTCCTGCATGACCCGCATGTCGTCGTTGACCTGCAGCAGCACATGAGGTGCCAACTGCCGGCCCTCGCGGTGCTCCCCGGGGTACAGGTCGAGCACCTGCGCGCCCTTGTCGCGCGCATCGCTGAGGTAGTCGTTGAGCCTGGCCAACTGGCGCGGGTTGATGATGGCGCTGTAGTCCGGGTTACCTGCGATCTGTGGATAGAACCGCTGTACCGCCTTGCGGTAGGCGTCGACAAACCCGGCCAAGCGCTGTTCAGGCACCAGTACATAGTCCGGGGCAACACAGGTTTGCCCGGCATTCAGGGTTTTGCCAAAAGCAATCCGTTCGGCTGCAGCCTCCAGTGGTACATCCGCCGAGACGATCGCCGGGGATTTACCCCCAAGTTCCAGCGTCACGGGGGTCAGGTTTTGTGCGGCGGCCTGCATGACCTTGCGCCCGATGGAGGTCGCGCCCGTGAACAGCAGGTGGTCGAACGGTAAGTGCGAGAACGCCTCGCCAACCTCGGCCTCGCCCAGCACCACACTGACCAGGTCATCGGGAAAGACCTTCTGCAGCAGGCCTTTGAGCCGTTCGCCAGTGGCCGGCGTGGCTTCGCTAAGCTTGAGCATCACCCGGTTGCCGGCTGCCAGAGCACCAGTCAGCGGGCCTATGGCAAGAAACAGCGGGTAGTTCCAGGGCACGATCACCCCGACTACGCCCAATGGCTGGTACTCCACCCGCGCACGGGCAGGCTGGAACGCCAGACCGACCGGGCGCCGAGCCGCTTTCATCCAACGCTGCAGGTGCCGCTCGGCATGGCGCAGGCCCTGAACACTGGGCATCAGTTCGGCCAGCAGGGTTTCATCGGCACTGCGCGTGGAAAAGTCGCGGCCAATCGCCTCGACCAGTTCGTCCTGATGCTCCAACAGCGCCAGGCGCAGGTGCTTCAACCACTGCCGACGCTGGGCCGCAGGCGGCATCGGGTTACCGGCAAAGGCCTGTCGTTGAGCGGCAAAGGTCGCGTTCATTGCATCAAGTGCAGTGGCTAGCGGTAGCGTACTGGCAGTGTCGACGGTCATGCAGTGCTCCACGACAGGGGCAATATGAATAGAGCTAATGCTCTAATATTGCACTGTTGTACCAATTTTAAAAGCCTCTGGCCGGGTACATCCTGCGGTCGATAAACCGTAAGATGGGCCTAATCATTCAAGCTCATGTTTTGGGAGCTGACCCATGGCCCCACGAATCAATACCCGCGAACGCATCGTGCAGAACAGCCTGGAGCTGTTCAACCAGCAAGGCGAGCGCAGTGTGAGTACCAACCACATCGCCGCTCACATGGAGATTTCGCCTGGCAACCTGTACTACCACTTTGCCAACAAGCAGGAAATCATCGCCGTATTGTTCACGCAGTACGAAGAACAGGTGGACAGTTTCCTGCGCCCGCCAGAAGGGCGGATGGCGACCGTGGAGGACAAGCGCTTCTACCTCAAGGAATTGCTGGCCGCGATGTGGAACTATCGCTTCCTGCACCGCGACCTTGAGCACCTGCTCGACAGCGACCAGGAACTGGCCTCACGTTACCGCCGCTTTTCTCAGCGCTGCCTGCTGCAGGGGCAGGCGATCTATCGCGGTTTCGTCGAAGCCGGCATCGTTGCGATGGACGCCGTACAGATCGAATCATTGACGCTCAATGCCTGGATCGTGCTGACCTCCTGGGTACGCTTTCTCTGCACGACCCGCGAGCATTCCGCGCACCTGAGTGAAGAAGCGTTCAAGCGTGGCGTTTATCAGGTGCTGGTACTTGAGCTGGGCTTCGTCACCGCCCAGGCGCGCCCGGCGGTGGATGCCCTGTGTGAAGAATTCTACGTTTCGCTGAACAAGGCACTGGAGCAGTGACGCCCCCGGCCTTTGCTACTCACCCTATTTGAACGATAAGGAGATGGTCATGCCCCTCGCGCAACTGATGAGCCCTGAGCAACTGGCCGAACGGCTCGAACAGCCAAAGCTGGTGGTGCTCGATTGCCGCTTTGCCCTGGACGATGTCGATTACGGTCAGCGCAGTTATGCCGGAGGGCATATCGCCGGTGCGCATTTCGCCGACCTGGAGCGCGACCTTAGCGGCCCAGTGGTCAAGGGCGTGAGTGGACGTCACCCGCTCCCCCAGCCAGGGCGGTTGATTGAACGCCTGCAAAGCTGGGGCGTGGATAACGACAGTGACGTCGTGCTTTATGACGATGGCCCGGGCGCCTTTGCCGCGCGAGCCTGGTGGCTGTTGGCCTGGCTGGGCAAGCGCAGTGGCGTCTACGTGCTCGACGGCGGGCTCAAGGCCTGGCACGCCGCAGGGTTGCCGTTGAGCCTGGACCCCGCAGAAAAACGAGAAGGACATTTTTCCGGCAAACCGGATCAGGCCATGCTGGTTTCGGCGCAGCAACTGAACAAACGTCTGGGTTCACCGGAACTGACCTTGCTTGATGCCCGTGCCTTGCCGCGTTTCCGTGGCGAAGTAGAACCTATCGACCCGGTCGCAGGGCATATCCCGGGCGCCCAATGCGCAGCCTTCACCGATAACCTGGGCACTGATGGCCGTTTCCTGCCGGCCGAACAGTTGCGCCAACGCTTTGCTGCTGTTCTGGGCGCACGTCAGCCAGAAAACCTGGTGGCCTATTGCGGTTCAGGCGTGACCGCCTGCCATAACCTGTTTGCCCTGTGCCTGGCCGGTTACCCGCTGGCAACGCTGTACGCAGGCTCCTGGAGCGAGTGGATTACCGACCCGCAAAACGCTGTCGCCACCGGCGATTAAGCACCGCTGGCCAACCACTGCGGAATGCGCCGCTCCAGGTAATAGCCGGGGTGGCGTAGGCTCCCGTCGATAAAACCGACATGCCCACCGTGGGCATGCAGTTCCAGAGTGGTCTGCGTCGACAGCTCGTTGTTACCCGGCAGGCTGTGGCGAAACACGAAGGGGTCATCGCTGGACTGGATGATCAGCGTTGGCGTCCGATTCTCTCCGAGAAAGTAACGGCTCGATGAACGCCGGTAATAGTCATGGGCGTCGGCAAAGCCGTTCAGCGGCGCAGTGACCTTGCCGTCAAAATCCCAGAACGTGCGCAAATGCTCCAGTGACCCCAGGCGCTCGATAGCCGACAACCCCTCCTGATGACCGTGGCGCTGGAAATGCCGCTGCTTGTCTTTCACGTAAGCCCGCATCGCGCGCATGAAATGGGCTTGATACACCCGCGAAAAGCCCTGGCCAATTCGGTCGGCACACTGATCCAGGCGAAACGGCACCGAAACCGCCACGGCGGCCTGCAAAGGACAGGCTGTACCGGTCTCGCCCAGGTATTTGAGCAATATGTTTCCACCCAGCGAGTAGCCAACAGCATAGAGCGGTGCAATAGGGCGCTGAGCCTGCAGGTGAGCGATGACTTCGGCAAGGTCCTCGCTGGCGCCAGAATGGTAGCTGCGCGGTAACAGGTTCGGCTCGCCTGAACAGCCTCGCCAGTTCACCGCAACACTGCCCCAGCCTTGCAGGGCCAGTGCCTGCTGCACGCCGAGGATATAAGGCGATGACGAAGAACCGGTGAGGCCATGCAACAACACCACAAGAGGCGCATCAATGCTGTGCGGGCCATGCCAGTCAAGATCAAGGAAGTCACCGTCCTTGAGCCAAAGGCGTTCACGCCGACGTGACGGCACCGCAAGCTTGCGCCATAGCGGGCCCCACAAGGTTTGCAGATGGGGGTTGCCCAGCCCGGGGGCTGGGCGAAAGACAGGGGTATTGAAGGCTGCGGCCAACGTCGATTCCTCTTCGTGCATCGACTACGTTGCCACAAACCTGAATGCTTGTACCGCCTCTATTCGTCGGTTTGCGCAATCAACGAGAGATCAGGCAACGGCTCCTGAGGCACCTCGGGGCCCACACTGATGAACACCGACTTCGTGAGGTCCAACTTACGATTTACAGCAAGCCTGACAGCCTCTGGCGTCAAGGCGAAAGCCTCTTCCTGTTGCCGCTGAATGTAATCAAGCGGCCTACCGTTGAAGCCTATGGCAGAAATTTTCCGCACCGCGAGGGCGTTGACCGAAATTGAGTTGAGCGCTTCGCTACGAAATAGCTGTCTGGCCAGGTCCAGCTCTTCCTGGGTGGGGCCGTTACGCAGGAATGTCTCCAGCATCTCACTGACCAACGCTTGAGAAGCCTCGTTGTAGCGAGGCTCTACATCCCATTTGATCTGCAACGAACCGCCAGCCTTGAACGGCATGAACGTGGCCACAACACCATAGGTCAGCCCACGTTTATGGCGCAGTTCATTCGTCAGACGTGCGTTGGGATGGTTGCCCAATAAAATACTGGCAATCTCCATGGCAACGTAATCCGGGTCGTCTAGCGTGACGCTCGGAAATGCCAGCATGACATCGGTTTGTGCATTCGGGCGCTCAAAATGCAGAACCTCAGGCTCAGCTTCTGGCGTACTGGCAATCGGAGGTTGAGCCGGCCCCTCGGGCAGCGCCTGGCTAACGGTTTCGGCAATGGCCTTGGCCTCCTCCAGCGCCAGATCACCGATCAGTGAAATGACCATGTTCTGGGGGGTGTAGGTCTGGCTGTGAAACCTGTGCAAGGCTTCGCGGGTAACCGCTGCAATACCCTCTGGCGTGCCCCCTGACGGCTGGGCGTAGGGGTGGCCACGAAAGAGCTGGGCATATAACTCGTTCTTCAGGAAAAACGGCATCCAATTGTTGTCATCGTTCAACTGATTGAGCATCTCCCCTTTCAACCGCTGCAACTGAGTGGCGCCCAGTGCGGGCTTGCCAACCACCTCGGCGAACAGCTCAACCAGCGGTATACGGTGCTCGGCAGCGCTCAGGCTGCGCAGCGAAACAGAGACAGAGTCCGCTTCGTAACGGGTCGAGAACTTAGCGCCGTGCCGCTCGAACAGTTCGGCAATTTCGTCGGTGTTGTAGTCTTTGGTTCCTTCGTTGAGCATGCTCACGGTAAGCGCTGATAACCCTGGCGTGTCGCCATCCCGGACGCTGCCGGCATCAATCTTCAGCACCAGATCAAACATGGGCAGGCCAGGCGAATGCACGAATAGCACCTGAGTGCCTGCGTCGGTACGCCAGGTCTGAATGTCCTGCTTTATCTCGGGGTGGCTGAGCAGATCAATCTCGTGAGGTGAGGTAAGCCCACCGAACAGTTCATCCGTTGCTGTTGCGGCGGTAGAGGTCATCAGGGTGAAGAGCGCAACGCTTAGTACGCCAATCACGCCATGACGCATACGTGCCTTGAGGTTATTCATGGTCGGCCTCCTTGGCCTGCAGATGGGCAATGGTCAAACGCTCACGCGTCAACAGGCTTTGGGCGGCGTGCTGAACATCCTCGGCGGTGACAGCTTGCAGTGCCTGGATTTCGTCGTTGAGGTAGGTCAGCGGTAAACCGCTGCCGACGAACTCGCCGATGGCGTCGGCCTGTGCACCCAATTCGTCGCGGACATACACCTGCGAAGCGATCAAACGCGCTTTGGCACGTGCCAGTTCGGCTGCTGTAGGTGGCGTGGACTTGAGTGCTTCGAGCATTTCCCAGATCCGCATTTCGACGTCAGCCAATGCGGGCTGGGTGGTCGGGTTTGGGAACGCATCCAGCGTCAGCAGTGTGTCGCCGCGCCGGTAGGGCTCGTAGGAAGACTGTACATAGGACAGCATTTTTTCATGACGGATCAGTTGGGCGTTCATGCGTGAACTGAAGCCTTCCGTGAGTATCTGAGGAATCAGGCGCAATGCCAGGGGCAGATGAGGCGCTTCAGCCGTTGCAGCACTGGGGACGTTAAAGGCCAGTATCAGGCCAGGCTCCAACTGGGGCAGGCGCAGGTCCAGGCGACGCTCGCCCACGCTACCCTGCTCGCGAGGCACTTTCTTCACCGGAGTGTCTCGGCGCGCAATGGCGCCGAAATAGCGCTCAACCAAGGGTTTAAGCGTTTCAAGGTTTACGTCACCCACCACCACAAGGGTGGCGTTGTTGGGGACATACCAGTCGCGATACCACTGCCGCAGCTCCTCGACGCGCATCTGTTCAAGGTCGTTTGCCCAACCAATTGTCGGCGTCCGGTAGCTGCTCTGTGCATAGGCGTGGGCCTGGACCCGTTCCTGAGCCAACATGATCGGCGCGTTGTCCACGCGGCGGCGGCGCTCAGCCTTTACTACCTCGATCTCACGCGCATATTCCGTTGCGCCCAAACGCGCAGTTTCCATCGCGTCAGCGGCTGCCTCCAGGGCGATTGCAAGCCGGTCGCTGGGCAAGGTCTGGTGAAATACCGTGGCGTCATGTGTAGTGAAGGCGTTTTCCGTGGCCCCGATGCGGCCGAATATCTTTGCAATCTGGCCGGGGCCGATTTTGCTGCTGCCCTCGAACATCAAGTGTTCCAGTGCATGGGACAATCCCGATTGGCCGGGGTATTCGTAGCTGGAGCCGACGTGGTACCACAGCTGCGATTCAACGAGAGGGGCACGGCGATCTTCTCGCAAAATAACCTGCAGGCCATTGTCGAGGGTGAAGTGCTGCAAGGGGGCGGGTTCACTGGCCGTTGCCAGTAGCGGCAGGCCGGGGGCAAGACAGGCGAGCGCCCATCGCAAGGTTTTTTTGATCATGGGAAGTACTCCATAAAGTGGCATCAATTGCCGGAGTAGCTTCTGTGTTCTGCCAAAGGGGATGGGTGTAGATAGTTATTGAGGTGTCAGGCCCGCCGAGCGGCGGGCCTGATGTGCGATCAGCTGCGCTGCCACAACGCGTAGTGCACCTGGCCGGCCTTTTTCTCCCGGTGCAACCGCCAGTTGCCGGGCATGTGCAGGCTCGACGGCGCGGTCTCACTCTCGGTGTAGATCCACGCGCGTGGCGCCAGCCATTGGCGCTCTTCAAGCAGGCTGCAGGTCGTGCTCAGCAGGTCCTGGTGAAACGGCGGATCGAGAAACACCACATCAAAGGGAGCACCTGGCTCGCCCTGCAGGTAACGCTGGGCGTCACTCTGGATCACCTGGCCAAGTGTGCAGCGCAGGAGTTCCAGGTTCTGCTTGAGGCTGGCAATCGCAGCCGGATTGTTGTCCAGCGCTACCGCAGAGGCGGCACCGCGCGACAACGCTTCAAGGTACAACGCCCCGCTGCCACTGAAAGCATCCAGCACACGCGCGCCTTCGATGTAGGCAGCCAGCCAGTTGAACAGGGTTTCTCGCACCCGGTCCGGGGTCGGGCGCAAGCCTGGGCCGTCGGGGAAATTCAGACGACGGCTACGCCATTCGCCGCCAATGATGCGCAGTTGGCCCTGGCCATTGTGGGCACGGGCCGGTTTTGCGGATGGACTGGCCATTAATGCTCCGGAACACCGAGCGGTTGCTCGGCGGGTTTGTCTGTAGGGGGTGGCAAAGGCTTTTGCGGCACACTCGGCCCCGCCGTAACGATGACCATCTTGTCAGCCACCAGGTGCTTGTTCAGCGCCGCCCTGACCTGCTCGGTGGTCAGGCTCTGGGACTGCTGCATGTAGTCTTCCAGGTAGGTCAGCGGCAGGTTGTAGAAGCCGATAGCGCCCAGTTGGCCAACGATACTGGCGTTGCTGGCATTGGACAGCGGGAAGCTGCCGGCCAACTCACGCTTGGCGTCGTCCAGCTCTTGCTGGGTAGGGCCGGTTTTCAGGTAGTCACGCAGAATGTCCTGAACCAGTTTCAGGGTGCCCTCGCTGAGTTCGGCGCGGGTCTGCAGGTTGATCAGGAACGGCCCACGTGCCTGCATCGGCGTGAACCCGGAGTACACCCCGTAGGTCAGGCCGCGTTTTTCCCGTACTTCGCTCATCAGCCGCGTGCCGAATGTACCGCCACCCAGGATCTGGTTACCCAGCATCAGCGCGGCATAATCCGGATCGTTACGGTCGATGCCCAATTGGGCGAGCAGCAGGTGGGTCTGCTTGGACGGGAAGTCGATATGGCTGGCGCCCGGTGTGGGCTCTCTCGGCTCGGCGACTTTGGCCAGTGCCGGGCCTTTAGGCAGCGCGGCAGACACCTGGGCAGCGATCTTTTCGGCGTCTTCGCGGCTCAGGTCACCCACCAGTGCGATCACGACGTTACCTGCGGCGTAGGCCTTGGCATGGAAAGCACGCAGTTGTTCGACGGTAATCGGGGTAATGCTCTTGGCATTGCCATCGCTCGGGTGAGCGTAGGGGTGGCTGCCATAGAGGCGTTCGAACAGTTGCTGGCTCGCCAGCTTGCCGGGGTTCTGTTTCTGGTACTCGAAACCCGCCAGCAACTGGTTCTTGATTCGCGCCAATGCATCGCTCGGGAACGTCGGCTTGCCGACCACTTCAGCGAACAGTTTGAGCGCAGGCTCACGCTTGCTCGTGCTGCTCAGGCTACGCAGGGTGGCAACGGCCATGTCGCGGTAGGCGCCGTTACCGAAATCGGCCCCCAAGCCTTCGAAACCTTCGGCAATGGCACTGACGTCCTTACCGGCAACGCCTTCATTGAGCATTGCATTGGTCAGGGTCGCCAAGCCAGGGGCATCGCCATCCTGGCTACTGCCTGCAGCGAAAGTCAGGCGTAGGTCGAACATCGGCAGCTCGCGGGCTTCGACGAACAGCACCTTGGCGCCCTCAGCGGTGTTCCAGGTCTGGATATCCAGTTGGCGGCGACTCGGCGCCTTGTCGTCGAGCTCAGCCAGCGACTGCAAGGTATTGCTTGGCTTTGCCGCCGGTTTTTCCGCGACTGCAGCATTATCGGACTGGGCAGGGCGGGCCAGGAAGAATGCCAGCAGTGCCACCGCCAGCAGGATACCCAGGCCCATCAGGGTGTAACGGGGAGTCGTGCGCTCACTCATGAGCCTTTTCCTCGGGCAATACGTGGGCGATGCTCAGGCGCTCGCGGGTGAAGTAGGTGCTCGCGGCCTTCTGGATGTCAGCCGGGGTCACGTTTTTCAGCTCCTCCAGTTCGTTGTCGATCAACTTCCAGGACAGGCCAACCGTTTCCAACTGACCAATGGTCGTGGCCTGGCTGCTGATGGAGTCGCGGTTGTAGACCAACCCGGCGATCACTTGGGCGCGAACACGCTCAAGCTCTTCAGCCGACGGCGGTGTGGTCTTCAGCTCTTCGAGCAGTTTCCAGATACCGGCCTCGACGTCGGCCAGGGTCTTGTTCTTCTGGGTATTGGGCGTGGCCGAAATCACGAACAGGCTGTCACCACGGGCAAAGGCGTCGTAGTTGGTAGACGCCCCGGAAACCAGTTCCTGCTCACGCTCGAGGCGGGTAGACAGGCGGGCGCTGTAGCCCCCATCAAGCAGGGCCGAGATCAGGCGCAGGGCGTGTACGGTACGCGGGTCCTTGGCGGTTGCCAGGCTCGGTACGTTGAAGCCGTAGATCAGGCTCGGCAGCTGGGTACGCACATGCAGCGTCAGCTGGCGCAGGCCAGGCTCGGCCAGTTCCAGCGGAAGCTTCGCCGAGGGCACCGGACGCTTGGGAATACCGCCGAAAAAGCGCTGGGCGAGGGTTTTGACCTCGTCTGGAGTGACGTCGCCGACCACGACCAAGGTGGCGTTGTTTGGCACATACCAGGACTGGTACCAATGGCGCAGGTCTTCGACGGTCATGCGCTCAAGGTCGGCCATCCAGCCGATGGTCGGTGTGTGGTAGCCGCTGGCCGGGTAAGCCATCGCGTTGAACCGCTCGTAGGCCTTGGCAGTCGGCTGATCGTCGGTGCGCAGGCGGCGCTCTTCCTTGATGACTTCGATTTCACGGCTGAATTCGTCGGCAGGCAGGCGCAGGCTGGCCATGCGGTCGGCTTCCAGCTCAAAGGCCACCGGCAAACGGTCGCGGGCCAGCACCTGGTAATAGGCGGTGTAGTCATCGCTGGTGAAGGCGTTTTCTTCGGCGCCCAGGTCACGCAGGATGCGAGAAGCTTCGCCAGGGCCAAGTTTCTCGCTGCCCTTGAACATCATGTGCTCCAAGGCATGGGACAAACCGGTCTGCCCCGGCGTCTCATAGCTGGAACCCACCTTGTACCAGACCTGCGAAACCACCACGGGGGCGCGGTGGTCCTCGCGCACGACCACTTTGAGGCCGTTGTCGAGGGTGAACTCGTGAGTGGGCTGCGGATCGGCGGCAAAGGCCGCGAACGGCAGAATAACTGTGCTGAGCAGCAGGCCAGTGGCACGGCGGGCTAGAGCATTCATTCGTTGTTCAACCTGTAGGACTGCCCGCTTGGTCTTAGCGTCTGCGGGCGAGGAGGTGCTAGGATACTGATCCGGTTGCCAGACGACCATGCCTGTCGGGGTTCAAGCCCGAAGGCTTCTCGACAAAATGTGCGCATGAACAAGCCGGTTTAAACATAGTCTGTTCTGCGTTGAAAGAATTTTTTGAGGCGCCACAGTGGCGCATCGCTACCCTGAGATAGCCGTCTTCCATGTTTGGTTCCAACGACGACAAAAAGAACCCGGCCCCGGCCGGTGAAAAGAAGGGCCTGTTCGGTTGGCTGCGCAAGAAGCAGCCGGTTGTCGAACAGCCACAGCCGCCCGCCCAGGATGTACCTGAGCAGGTCGCGCCAACCGTCGCCGAGCCGGCGATCAACGTCGCCCCTGTTTCGGCCCCGACACCCGCAACGCCTGTTGCAGAGGTTGCCCCCGCTGCGGCCCCGGCAACACCGCCTGCCGGGTTGACCTTGCCGGTTCCAGAGGAGCCGGTGGCACTGATGGCTGACCTCGAGCCGCATTCGCCGCCACCGATTCCCCATCGCGACGCACCGGTTGCGCCGCTCGAATCGACCCCGCCGGTGGTTGCAGCGCCTGCGCCAGCCGCCGAACCTGCACCTGCACCTGCACCTGCACCTGCACCTGCACCTGCACCGGTCGTAACTGCGCCGATCACTCAGGCAGCGCCACCTGCGCCTGTGACTGCATCAGTCGAGCCAGCGCCAGAGCGTACCGAAGAAGCCAAAACCGGTTTCTTTGCCCGCCTCAAGCAAGGCCTGTCGAAAACCAGCGCCAGCATCGGCGAAGGCATGGCCAGCCTGTTCCTGGGCAAGAAGGCCATCGACGACGACTTGCTCGACGAAATCGAAACCCGTCTGCTGACCGCCGACGTCGGCGTTGAAGCCACATCGGTAATCATCCAGAGCCTGACCCAGAAGGTCGCGCGCAAGCAGTTGGCTGACAGCGATGCCCTGTATAAATCGCTGCAAGGCGAACTGGCCGACCTGCTCAAGCCTGTTGAACAACCGTTGCGCATCCAGTCGCAGAGCACGCCTTTCGTGATTCTGGTCGTCGGCGTCAATGGCGCGGGCAAGACCACCACCATCGGCAAACTGGCGAAGAAACTGCAGCTTGAAGGCAAAAAAGTCATGCTGGCAGCAGGCGACACCTTCCGTGCCGCCGCCGTCGAGCAGTTGCAGGTGTGGGGTGAGCGCAACAATATCCCGGTCATTGCCCAGCACACCGGCGCCGACTCGGCCTCGGTCATCTTTGACGCACTGCAGGCCGCCAAAGCCCGCGGTATCGACGTGCTGATCGCCGACACCGCAGGCCGCCTGCATACCAAAGACAACCTGATGGAAGAACTCAAGAAGAGTCCGTCGGGTAATGGGCAAACTCGATGCGGCTGCCCCACACGAAGTCCTGCTGGTGCTGGACGCCGGCACTGGGCAGAACGCCATCAATCAGGCCAAGCACTTCAACCAGAGCGTTGAGCTGACCGGCCTGGCATTGACCAAACTCGACGGCACCGCCAAAGGCGGGGTGATCTTCGCCCTGGCCAAGCAGTTTGGCTTGCCAATTCGTTACATTGGTGTGGGCGAAGGCATCGACGATCTGCGGACCTTCGAGGCCGAACCCTTTGTGAAAGCACTGTTTGCCGAGCGGGAGCATCCATGATCCGATTCGAACAGGTCGCCAAACGCTATCCGAATGGTCACGTTGGCCTGCATGAATTGAGTTTTCGGGTACGTCGGGGCGAATTCCTGTTCGTCACCGGCCATTCCGGCGCCGGCAAGAGCACCTTGCTGCGCCTGCTGCTGGCCATGGAACGTCCGACCAGCGGCAAGTTGCTGCTGGCTGGCCAGGACCTGGGGCAGATCAGCAACGCACAGATCCCGTTCTTACGTCGCCAGATTGGCGTAGTGTTCCAGAACCACCAGTTGCTGTTCGACCGCACCGTATTCAACAACGTCGCCCTGCCGCTGCAGATTCTTGGCCTGTCCAAGGCCGAGGTGGCCAAGCGGGTCGACTCCGCACTTGAACGCGTGGCCTTGTCGGACAAAGCCGAGCTGTACCCCGGCGACTTGTCCACAGGGCAACAGCAGCGTGTCGGTATCGCCCGGGCGATCGTTCACCGCCCGGCCTTGCTGCTGGCCGACGAACCGACCGGTAACCTTGACCCGCGCCTGGCTGCAGAGATCATGGGTGTTTTCGAAGACATTAACCGCCTGGGCACCAGCGTGCTGATCGCCAGCCACGACCTGGCACTGATCGCACGCATGCGTCACCGCATGCTGACCTTGCAGCGCGGCCGTCTGATCGGCGATGGGGAGGCCGGGCAATGAGTGCAACACGTAGTCCCAAGGTTTCCGAGCGGGTGGCACCGAAACCGGCCGACCCTGCCCCGGAGAAGAAAAAACGCGGCAACGACGACGATGACGGCCCGGACTTCGGCACCCTGCTGCATGCGTGGCTGGAAAGCCACCGCTCGAGCCTGCTCGACAGCCTGCGTCGCCTGGGCAAACAACCGATTGGTAGCTTCTTCACCTGCCTGGTGATGGCCGTCGCCCTGAGCCTGCCCATGGGCCTGTCATTGCTGCTGAGCAACGTCGAGCGGCTCGGCGGCTCCTGGCAGCGCGCAGCGCAAATCTCCCTGTACCTGAAACTGGACGCCAGCAGCCGTGACGGCGAAGCCTTGCGCGACCAGATCAAAGGCATTGCGGGAGTCGCCGAGGCAGAGTTTGTCAGCCGTGATCAGGCCCTCAACGAGTTTCAGAAGCAGTCCGGCCTGGGCGAAGCCCTGCGCGAACTGCCTGAAAACCCGTTACCTGGTGTCATCGTGGTCACCCCGAAGGAAGTCGACAAACCGGCCCTCGAGGCCTTGCGTCAGCGTCTGGCCGAACTGCCTAGGGTTGAACTGGCCCAGCTGGACCTGGTCTGGGTCGAGCGCCTGGCAGCGATCCTGAAGCTGGGTGACCGCTTTGTCTTCGGTCTGACCGTGCTGCTGGTCTCGGCGTTGCTGCTGGTAATTGGTAACACCATTCGTCTGCATATCGAGAACCGCCGCATCGAAATTGAAGTCATCAAGCTGGTCGGTGGTACCGATAGCTATGTCCGTCGACCGTTCCTGTACATGGGCGCACTCTACGGATTTGGCGCAGGTGTACTGTCCTGGGGCGTGCTGGCATTTGGCTTGAACTGGCTGAATGATGCGGTGATCGGGCTTTCTGGCCTCTACGGTAGCGATTTCGCACTGGCAGGTGTGCCGCCAGCCGATGGTCTATCGCTCTTGCTTGGTGCAGTGTTGTTAGGGTATATCGGTGCTTGGATTGCGGTCGCTCGTCACTTGAGCGAGCTCGCACCGCGATAAAAAGTGTCTTTTTGCCTGCATTGACGTAGCGCTTGGGGGAACTTGTTCTGGGTTCCCCGGTCAATGCTGGCAGTGCCCACGGGCACGAATTCAGTGAGTCGGAGGTTTTTTCGTATGACCACTTCGTTGCAACCTGCTTATGCCCTGGTCCCCGGTGCAAACCTGGAGGCCTACGTACACACGGTCAACAGCATCCCTTTGCTGACCGTTGAGCAGGAGCGTGAACTGGCCGAGAGTCTCTACTACCAGCAGGATCTTGAGGCGGCTCGGCAAATGGTGCTCGCCCACCTGCGTTTTGTCGTGCATATCGCCCGCAGTTACTCGGGTTACGGGCTGGCCCAGGCTGACCTGATCCAGGAAGGTAACGTTGGCCTGATGAAGGCGGTCAAACGCTTCAATCCGGAAATGGGCGTTCGTCTGGTGTCGTTCGCCGTGCACTGGATCAAGGCCGAGATCCACGAATTCATCCTGCGTAACTGGCGGATCGTCAAAGTCGCGACCACCAAGGCTCAGCGCAAGCTGTTCTTCAACCTGCGCAGCCAAAAGAAACGTCTGGCCTGGCTGAACAACGATGAAGTGCATCGTGTAGCCGAAAGCCTGGGTGTAGAGCCGCGTGAAGTCCGCGAGATGGAAAGCCGCCTGACCGGTCAGGACATGGCCTTCGACCCAGCCGCTGAAGCGGACGACGACAGCGCCTTCCAGTCTCCAGCCAACTACCTGGAAGACCACCGTTACGACCCGGCACGCCAGCTTGAGGATGCCGACTGGAGCGACAACTCCACCAGCAACCTGCACGAAGCCCTGCAAGGCCTGGATGAGCGTAGCCGCGACATTCTCTACCAGCGCTGGCTGGCCGAAGAAAAGGCCACCCTGCATGACCTGGCTGAGAAATACAGCGTGTCGGCTGAGCGTATTCGCCAGCTTGAGAAAAACGCGATGAACAAGGTCAAGGCGCTGATCGTCGCCTGAGACCGCCTTAGCGGCCCAAACCCATCGTTGGCAAGCCAACTCCCACACCGCCTTGTGCAATCCAGTGGAAGTCAGGCTTGCCTGCGATACAGGCGCCGCGAACCGACTGCCCTGCAGAATCATGCGCTCGCTACGTTGACGTAGGCGCCGGCCCTGCCGACGACACCGGCATCCCATCCAATACGCCTTCAACCAATGCCTTGGCCATTTCCGCCGAATGCAGCACCGACCACAACATCCCACGCCCGGTTTCTTCGGCATGGTGCTGGCAGTAGTAGTCGGTAACGTCACGGATACCACGCAGCAATAGGGTCGCATGAACCAGCGCGTCTTCGGCCTGGACACCGCTGCAAACGCTGAACATCGGAGGATGACTGGACTGGCAGGTGCCAAAAGGGATGGCGGCAGTGGTGCCAAGGGCGGGCGGCGGATCGGGGACGATTTTTTTCATGGTGCAGCCTCCAAACTCATTATTGAAGCTGACCACCCCTCCTTCTCACAGAATGGGTGGCAGCCATGCGCGGGGTGAGAAACCGGCGAGTTTGGAGACCGGCCAGGCATAAGCCTGCCCGCGCACAGCTACCATAAAGACGCTGCTACACGAAAACTCGCGGGTTCTCACGCCCGATCGCCGATGGAGCGGCGACTGAACGAAAGTAATCTCACGATTCCCCCCGAACAACCTTTCGAGTTCGACAGCGCTCGTAGGATAGTTCCTAAATTCTAGAATTACAGTAGCCCGTGACACCGGTTAACTAGCGCTTCAACGCTTCGCAACACTTTTTATTCCAAAAACAACTAAGCAAATTCCATTTCGATATAAATTCGTCAGTTTTCATGCTGTTAGCATTTCTGTTCGCAATCGCACACAGAAGCGATGCCCCTGCTTTGTTTTGGAGCTTCAATGAATCTGCCGTTAACCCTCAACCTGCTGGCGTTCCTCGCATTGCTGCTAGGCCTGGCACAAACCCGTAACAGCACCTGGAGCCTGGCGAAGAAGGTCCTCGCGGGCCTGATCCTCGGCGTACTGTTCGGAACCGCTCTGCATGCCATTTATGGCGCCGGCCACCCGGTGCTCAAGGCCACCCTCAGTTGGCTCGATCTGGTCGGTAACGGCTATGTGCAGTTGCTGCAGATGATCGTCATGCCGCTGATCTTCGCGTCGATCCTCAGCGCTGTGGCCCGTTTGCACAACGCCTCGTCACTGGGCCGGATCAGCTTCCTGACCATCGGCACCCTGCTGTTCACCACGGCCATTGCCGCGCTGATCGGCATCGTGCTGACCAACCTGTTCGGCCTGAGTGCTGAAGGGCTGGTCGCCGGCACTCAGGAAATGGCGCGCATGCAGACCATCCAGAGCGATTACGCCGGTAAGGTCGCCGACCTGAATATCCCGCAATTGCTGCTGTCGTTCATCCCGCAGAACCCGGTGGGTGATCTGGCCCGGGCCAAGCCAACCTCGATCATCAGTGTGGTGATCTTCGCAGCCTTCCTCGGCGTGGCCGCGCTGCAGTTGCTCAAGGACGATGCGGAGAAAGGCAACCGTGCCCTGGCGGCCATCGACACCCTGCAAGCCTGGGTGATGCGCCTGGTTCGCCTGGTGATGAAACTGACCCCCTACGGCGTGCTCGCACTGATGACCAAGGTGGTGGCCAGCTCGAACCTGGACGACATCCTCAAACTGGGTAGCTTTGTGGTGGTGTCCTACATCGGCCTGGGGCTGATGTTCGTGGTGCATGGCCTGTTGCTGTCGCTGAGCGGCGTCAACCCGCTGCGTTTCTTGCGCAAGGTCTGGCCGGTGCTGACCTTCGCCTTCACCAGCCGCTCCAGTGCAGCCAGTATTCCGCTGAATATCGAAGCGCAAACCCAGCGCCTGGGCGTGCCGCAGTCGATTGCCAGCTTCGCTGCCTCGTTCGGCGCCACCATTGGCCAGAACGGCTGTGCCGGCCTGTACCCGGCAATGCTGGCGGTAATGGTTGCGCCTGCAGTGGGCATCAACCCGCTCGACCCTCTGTGGATCGCAACCTTGGTGGCGATTGTGACCCTGAGTTCGGCCGGTGTGGCGGGCGTTGGGGGCGGGGCTACCTTCGCCGCGCTGATCGTACTGCCGGCGATGGGCTTGCCTGTGGAACTGGTGGCGCTGCTGATTTCGGTAGAACCGCTGATCGACATGGGCCGTACAGCGCTGAACGTCAGTGGCTCAATGACAGCGGGCGTGATTACCAGCCAGATGATGCAGCAGACCGACAAGGCACTGCTGGCAGCGGATGAACACGCGGCGCTGTCAAATAC
Organism: Pseudomonas sp. TE3910; assembly: GCF_056279025.1. Lineage (NCBI taxonomy): Bacteria > Pseudomonadati > Pseudomonadota > Gammaproteobacteria > Pseudomonadales > Pseudomonadaceae > Pseudomonas > Pseudomonas sp. TE3910. Next base: position 3,644,749 of record NZ_JBWBQN010000001.1, on the reverse strand, counting down.
CTGAGTTGGGCGTCAGCGCCTACAAGGCCTTCTCCCAGACCTCGAAGTGATACGCCGGGGTCTGTTCATTGGCCGGGTTTTCCTGGGTGGATGCCAAGCGCCAGTGCGCAGCATCAAACTCAGGGAACCAGGCGTCCCCTTCCGGGCTCAACTCGACCCGGGTCAGGTACAAGCGATCTGCCAGACCACGCGCCAGCGCCTGGGTGTAGAGCTGCGCACCGCCGATCAGCATCAGCTCGTCCACCCCCCTGCTCACGCGCCCAGACGTCGGCACGGGCGATAGCCGCCTCCAGCGAATCGAACACCTCGGCACCTTCCAGTGTCAGCCCAGGCTGGCGGCTGACCACCAGATTGAGCCGCCCCGGCAATGGTCGACCGAGCGAATCCCAGGTCTTGCGACCCATGATGATCGGCTTGCCCAAGGTGGTGGCCTTGAAGTACTTGAAATCCCCCGGCAGGTGCCAGGGCATGCGGTTGTCGATGCCGATCACACGGTTCTCGGCGAGCGCCGCGATCAGGCTGAGGGGAAGTGATGTTTTCATGTCGGCGAGGATAGCAAAGCCCGCAGTGCCACGCCTGGGTTATGCTCTGGACTGACGTGATCAATGGACTTTTGCGTGACTGGACTGACAGACCTGGACAAACGCTGGCTTACCGAAGCGGTACGCTTGCGCGAAGAACACGCCGGCCCTCTGGACGATCAAGAGGCTAATCGCCGTGCCCGCCAACTGGGGGGCGACCTCGCAACGCGGATCGAAAACCGTGCGCTCTGGCTGGCTGAACGTGACGGCATGCGTGCCGCGCTGCTGCACTGGAAACAGGGCGCGCGACTGGCCCTGCTGGTGCTGCTGGCGGTGGCTGTGCTGAGCGGTGCCGGTTTGGCCTTTGCCGCGCTGGGTGACGGCCAGCGACCGGTGAATGTGTTCTGGGCCGTGGGTAGCCTGCTCGGGGTCAACCTGCTGCTGTTGCTGAGCTGGGCCATGAGCTTTTCCCTGGCTGGCGAGCAAGGTGCAAGCCTGGGCCGTGTGTGGCTATGGCTGAGCGAAAAGCTCGCCCGTGACGCGCAGGCGGTGCATCTGGCGCCGGCCTTACTGCTGTTGTTGCAACGCCAGCGGCTCAACCGCTGGCTGCTCGGGGCACTGGTCAACGGCCTCTGGCTATTGGCACTGGGCAGCGCCCTGCTGGTGCTGCTGGTACTGCTGGCAACCCGCCGTTATGGCTTTGTCTGGGAGACCACCATCCTCGGCGACCAGACCTTCATTGACCTGACCCAGGCACTCGGTGCCTTGCCGGCACTGCTGGGTTTCAGCGTGCCGGACGTGGCCATGATCCGCGCCAGCGGCGTCAGCCAGCCGGTGCTGGAACTGGCCCGTCAGGCGTGGGCCGGCTGGTTGCTGGGCGTGCTGGTGGTCTACGGCCTGCTGCCGCGCCTGCTGCTGGCCGCGACCTGCCTGTGGTGCTGGCGACGTGGTCGCCAGCACCTGAGCCTGGACCTGAAGCTGCCCGGCTACAGCACCCTGCGTGAGGCCCTGATGCCCAGTAGCGAACGCTTGGGCATCAACGACCCAGAACCCGCGGCCATGCCAGAGGTCACTCGCCTGGCCGACGCGGAACACAGCGCAGGTGCCCTGCTGGTGGGCCTTGAGCTGGACGACCAGCGCCCGTGGCCACCGGCGCTACCCGCCAGCGTCGTGGATGCCGGCATCCTCGACAGCCGCGAGTCGCGCAACCGGCTGTTGGAACAACTGAGCCGCTTCCCCCCTGCACGTCTGGCGATAGCCTGCGACCCACGCCGCTCGCCGGACCGTGGCAGCCTGGCGTTGATCGCCGAACTGGCGCGCAGCGCCGGGGCCACGCGGATCTGGCTGATGCAAGCTCCGCCTGGGCAAGCACTGGACAGCGAGCGACTGGGCGACTGGCATCAGGCGCTGGAAAAATTTGACCTGAGGTTCGCCGACACGGCGCCCTTGCACTGGCTGGAGCATGGCCATGACTGAGCCCTTGAAGCTAGCCGTGGTCGGCCACACCAACGTCGGCAAGACCTCGCTGCTGCGCACCCTCACCCGCGATGTGGGGTTTGGCGAAGTGTCACACCGGCCCAGCACCACCCGCCACGTGGAAGGCGCACGGTTGTCGGTGGCGGGCGAGCCCCTGCTGGAGCTTTACGACACACCGGGCCTGGAAGACGCCATTGCCCTGCTCGACTACCTCGAACGCCTGGAGCGGCCCGGGGAACGCCTCGACGGCCCGGCACGACTGGAGCGCTTTCTGCAGGGCAGCGAAGCCCGCCAGCGTTTTGAACAAGAAGCCAAGGTGCTGCGCCAGTTACTGGCCAGCGATGCCGGGCTATACGTGATCGATGCCCGCGAGCCGGTGCTGGCCAAATACCGCGATGAACTGGAGGTGTTGGCAGGCTGCGGTAAACCGCTGCTGCCGGTGCTCAATTTCGTCGCCAGCAGCAACCATCGTGAACCGGACTGGCGCGAAGCGCTGGCCCGTTTGGGGCTGCATGCGCTGGTACGCTTCGATAGCGTGGCCCCACCGGAGGATGGCGAACGCAGGCTCTATGAGAGCCTTGGCATTCTGCTGGAAAGTGCCCGCCCGGCCCTGCAGCGCTTGATCGACGACCAACAAGCGCAGCGCGAAGCGCGTCGTCACAGCGCCCGCCAACTGATCGCCGAGCTGCTGCTCGACTGCGCAGCCTGTCGCCGCAGTGTAGTGGCAGACCCCACACAGGAAGCGGCGGCTATCGAGCAGTTGCGCCAGACCATACGCCAACGTGAACAACGTTGCGTCGACGCCTTGCTCAAGCTCTATGCGTTCCGCAGCCAGGATGCCAGCGCCGAGGATCTGCCGTTGCTCGACGGACGCTGGGGCGATGACCTGTTCAACCCGGAAACCCTCAAGCTACTAGGTGTTCGCCTGGGTAGCGGCGTGGCGGCGGGAGCGGCCGCAGGTGCGGGCGTTGACTTGCTGGTAGGTGGCCTGACCCTGGGGGCGGCAGCATTGGCTGGCGCCATTGCCGGCGGCGCGCTGCAGACCGCACGCAACTATGGCTCGCGCTTGCTGGGCAAGCTCAAAGGGCAACGTGAACTGACAGTGGACGACGGTGTGTTACGCCTGCTGGCCTTGCGTCAGCGCCAGCTGGCCCAGGCGTTGGACAGCCGTGGGCACGCAGCACAGGCGCGCATCACACTGGGCACACCACAGGACAACAGCTGGCGTGACGGCAAGCTGCCCGAAGCCCTCAACAAGGCTCGGGCGCACCCGCAGTGGTCATCGCTCAATGCGGGGGCGCGGCTGAGCCAGGCAGAGCGCCTTGAGCAGCTTGAAGCCTTGGTGCAAGAGCTGTAGGCCCTGTCGCTTACTGCTGCGCCACCTTTTCCGACTTGCCGTCATAGCGCCTGCGCCATTCAGCCAGGATGCCGTCACGGTTTTTCGAGGCCCAGGCGAAGTCGTTCTTGATCAGGCGCTGTTCATAGTCGGCTGGCAGTTCGGTCTGTGGTTTGGCGATGCCCGGCTGAGCCAGTACGGCGAAGTTTTCCTTGTACAACTCCATCGCCGCCGGGCTGGCGGAGAAGTCGGCCAAGCGCTTGGCGGCTGCTTCATGCTGGCTGCCCTTGAGTACGGCAGTAGCCTCGATCTCCCAGCCCAGGCCTTCTTTTGGCAAGACGATATCCAACGGCGCACCTTGGCGCTTGAGCTGAACCGCCGGGTACTCGAAGGAAATACCAATCGGGAATTCACCGGCCGCGGCCAACTTGCAGGGTTTGGAACCGGAGTGAACGTACTGGCCGATGTTCTGGTGCAGAGCATCCATGTACGCCCAGCCCTGTGGTTCACCAAAGGTCTGCAACCAGGCGCTGACGTCCAGGAAGCCAGTGCCGGAGGACGCAGGGTTCGGCATGACGATCTTGCCCTTGTATTCCGGCTTGGTCAGGTCCTGCCAGCTCAGAGGCTTGCTCAGGCCCTGCTTCTCGGCCTCGATGGTGTTGAAGCAGATGGTCGCCGCCCAGACGTCCATGCCAACCCAGGCCGGTGGATTGGCCGCGTCGCGGTAGTTGCCACCAATCTTTTCCAGGTCTTTGGGGGCGTAGTGCTGCAGCATGCCCTGCTGGTCAAGAACCGCCAGGCTGGAGGCCGCCAGGCCCCAGACCGCATCGGCTTGCGGGCGATCCTTTTCCGCCAGCAGCTTGGCGGTAATGATGCCGGTGGAGTCACGTACCCATTTGATCTCGATATCCGGGTTGGCCTTCTCGAACGCCTGTTTGTAGGTCTTCAACTGCTCGGCTTCCAGTGCGGTGTACACCGTCAGTTGAGTCGTAGCGGCCTGGGCCTGCACAGTCATGGCAGTGAGGACGGCAGCGGCAAGAGCAAGTGGCTTGAACATGGTGCGGTTCCTTGAGCGGTACAGGTTAGAGGGTCATCAGTGGCCTGGCGCACGCTGGCGCCAGGCTTGGGAGCGTTGCAGCAGGCCGCGCGAGGCCCAGGCCAGCAGCAGCGAGACGGCCGCGCTGGTCAGCAGAATCAGGGTGGACATGGCCGCCGCGCCGCCGACGTTGCCGGCATCGTCCATGTTCAACACAGCGACGGCGGCGAGGATGGTGTCGGGGCTGTAGAGGAAGATCGCCGCCGACACCGTGGTCATCGCCGAGACGAACAGGTAGCGAATGATGTCCAGCAGTGCGGGCAGGCAGATCGGCACAGTCACCCGCAGGAAATGCCGGTACAGCGGCGCCTTGAGCGACAGTGCGGCGGCCTCGAACTCGCCGTCGAGCTGGCGCAGTGCGGTGGTCGCGGTCATCTGAGCGGTGGTCAAATAATGTGCAATGGTGCACACCACCAGCAGCGTCATGCTGCCGTAGAACACATGCAACGGGTTGCCGCTCAAGTTGAAGAAGAAGACATAGCCCAGACCCAGCACCAGCCCCGGCACAGCCATCGGCACAAAGCTGAGCAGGCGCAGCAGCAGGTTCAGGCTGCGTTGGCCGCGGGTTTTCTCCATCAGGTAGGCACCGGTGAAGATCACCACACTGCCAATCAGTGCCACACCCAGGGCCATGGTCAGGCTGTTGCGATAAGCGAGCCAGCCGCCACCGGCGGTGTCGTCGAACTGGTAGTGCTTGAGTGAAAGCGACAAGTTGTAAGGCCAGAACTTCACCAGCGACGAGTACACCGCCATGCCCACCACCAGCAACAGGATCGCGCACACCAGCAGTACCAGCGCCAGGAACCAGCCATCGCGCTGCCGCGATGGCGCCGGCAGGAACACCTGTGCCCGGCCACTCATTGCATCGCCCTGACGGCGGCGCAACCAGGCATCGACCGCGAAGCTGAACAGCGCTGGCAGCAACAGCACCATACCGATCAGTGCGCCGCGACCGAACTGCTGCTGCCCCACTACGGCCTTGTAGGCTTCCAGCGCCAACACCTGATAGTCGCCGCCCACCACGACCGGCACACCGAAGTCCGTGATGGTCAGGGTGAATACCAGGCAGAATGCAGCGAAGACCGCCTGCCGGGTTGCAGGCCAGGTAATGCTGTGGAACGCCCGCCAAGGGCCTGCGCCCATACTGGAGGCTGCATCGAACAACCGTGCATCGGCCAGCGACAGTGCCGACAGCAGGATCATCAGGGCATGAGGAAAGGTGTAGATCGCCTCGCCGAGGACAATGCCCCAGAAACCGTAGATGTTGTCGTTGAGCAGACCGCGCAGCAGCCCCTGGTTACCGAACAGGTAGACCAGCGCAATGGCCGGCAACATCGACGGCGCCAGCAGTGGCAACAGCGAAATCCCGCGCCAGATCGACTTGCCCGGAATCAGCGTGCGCTGCAGGGCATAGGCGAACAGGTAGGCCACGGGCACGACGATGGCTGCCACGCTCAGCGATACCTTGAGACTGTTGCCCAGCAACCAATGGAAATTCGCGCTGGTCACCAGCTCAATGGCCGCCGTCAGGCCGCCGCCCTGCCCGGCCTCGCTGCTGAAACCACGCCAGAAGATCGCAAGCAGCGGCAACAGGACAGCGACGGTCAACAGCAGCAGCAACAGCACCTTGCCGCCGACCACGAACAAGCGATCACCCCGTGCGATACGGGCCGATTGAGTGCGGGACGCCTGAGCGCCCGGCAGTGCGATTGGCGCAGCCATCTCAGGCAAACACCTGCAGGCTGCGCGGTGGCAGGGCGACCCAGATGTCTTGTGAACCCAGGCGCGGCATGGCCTCCGGCGCGACTTCCGCCAACAGCGGATGGCCAGGCAGTTCGTTGAACTCAAAGCTCATGCGGCAGCGGTTGCCGAGGAACGTGATCTCCCGCACCCGGGCCGGGAACAGGTTTTCTTCGTGGGTCGGCGGGTTGACACTGATCGCCTCGGGGCGGCAGAACAACCGACCGCTGCGGGCCTGGCTAGCGCCTTGGTCGAGGCGCATGTTCATCGAACCGACCTGCGCATGGCTGTCGCTGCTGCGCTGGAACGGCAGCCAGTTACCCTGACCGACGAACTCGGCCACAAACGGGGTGGCCGGTTTGTCATAAATCGCCTGCGGGGAGGCGTACTGCTCAACCTGCCCGTTGTTCATCACGGCAATGCGGTCGGCCATCAGCATGGCCTCGTCCTGATTGTGAGTCACCATCAGGGTGGTGATGCCAAGCTGACGCTGCAATTGGCGTAACTCGCTGCACAAGTGCTCACGCACACGGGCGTCGAGCGCCGACATTGGCTCATCGAGCAGCAACAGTGAGGGGGCTGGCGCCAGGGCACGCGCCAAGGCAACGCGCTGCTGCTGCCCGCCAGAGAGTTGGCCGGGGTACTTTTTCTCGCTGCCCGACAGGCCCACCAGCTCCAGCATCTGCGCGACACGCTGGCGCACTTCATCACGGCCACTGCCGCTCAGGCCATAGGCAATGTTGGCTTCGACCGTCAGGTTGGGAAACAGCGCATAAGACTGGAACAGAATGCCGTAGTCCCGCGCCTGCGGTGGCAGGTCGGAAATGTCACGATCACCGATGTACAGCGTGCCACGGTCCTGACGCTCCAACCCGGCGATGCAACGCAGCAACGTGGTCTTGCCGCACCCGGAAGGGCCAAGCAGGCAGACCAGTTCGCCTGCGGCGATATCCAGGGATACATCTTGCAGTGCCGTGAAAGCACCGAAGCGCTTGTGGATGCCGCGCACCTTCATCTGTGCGCCAGGGTTTACGAGTGGGTTGTTCATGGCAGGGCCTCACCGAGCAGATGAGGGTCATGCTAGGAGGCGAATGCGAAGCTTCTGTGGCGCCCAGGCAAAAGCTACCGATAGTGGTATAGGCAGATTTGGGTTAACTGCCATTGCCAGCAAAGCCGCACCTTTTGCAGCGGCGGTGTGCCAGTGGGTGCGCAGCGCCTGCATCGCGGGCAAGCCCGGCTCCTACAGGGATAGGCGCAGTAGGCTTGCCTTGGCCTACAGGTCGCAGGCCGCGACTTCCTGGGCAAGGCCAAGAAACGCTGCGGGCAGGCGGGCCTGGCGCCGTTCTTTCAGGCAATAGAGGTATTCGTACATGTGCGGAGCGCCCTCCAGGGTCAGCACGCGCAATTCCGGGTTATGCGGCACTTCATGGCGGGCAATGATGCTGATGCCGATGTTGCGCAGCACCCCCTCGCGAATCGACTCGCGACTGCCGATTTCCAACAACGAACCCGCCTTCACCCCGGCATCGGCCAGCATCTGTTCAGTCAGGCGACGCGTCGTGGAACCAAGCTCACACGCATCAGCAGGCAATGCCCGCTCAAGGCGCTGAGCGGTACAGACCCGCGATTGGCCAACGGATGATTGCGGTGCACCGCCACCACCAGCGGGTCGGTGCCAAGCACCCGCCGCACCAGCCTGGCATCTTCGAGTAACTGCGAGGACGCCGCGAGGTCCACCCGGTAGTCTTCCAGCAACTCCAACACCTGTTGGGAGTTGCCGATCTCTACCGAAACCTCAACCTGCGGCAAGCGTTCACGGAAGATCTTCACCAGGTCGAGAATGTAGTACGGCGCCGTCGCGGCGATGCGCAGGGTGCCCTGGGCCTGGCCGCTGTTACGCAGGAAGAACTCGATATCCGCTTCCTGCTGCAACAGCACCTTGACCATCGGCAACAGGCGCGCACCGTCGTCACTCAAGGTCAGGCGACGACCGCCACGGTAAAACAACTCAACCCCGTACTGGCTTTCCAGATTGCGGATCTGCGTGGTCACGGTCGGTTGGCTGAGCCCGAGCTTCTTCGCCGCCAGGGTAATGCTGCCCAACCGCGCGACCATGTAGAACGCTTTCAACTCGGCACTCAACATACATCCTCATTTTCTCAGCAGACGCAGACCGTTGAAGACCACCAACAGACTGACGCCCATATCGGCAAACACGGCCATCCACATGGTCGCCATGCCAGCAAAGGTGATGCCCAGGAAGATCGCCTTGATCCCCAGCGCCAGCACGATGTTCTGCTTCAGAATCGCCGCGCTGTTGCGCGAGAGCCTGACGAAGGCCGGGATTTTGCGCAAGTCGTCATCCATCAACGCCACGTCGGCCGTCTCGATGGCCGTGTCGGTGCCGGCTGCAGCCATGGCAAAGCCAATTTCGGCCCGTGCCAGTGCCGGAGCATCGTTGATACCGTCGCCGACCATGCCCACCCGATGACCTTTGCTGTAGAGGTCTTCAATGGTCTTGAGCTTGTCGGCGGGCAACAGGTTGCCGTAGGCCTGATCGATGCCCACCTGGGCGGCAATGGCCTCGGCGGTATGCGGGTTGTCGCCGGTCAGCATGACGGTGCGGATGCCCAGTTCGTGCAATTGAGCGATGGCCTCACGGCTGCTGTCCTTGACCGTGTCGGCCACGGCAAACAACGCCACCGGGCCGGAGCCGTCAAGCAACAGCACGACACTTTTGCCCTGGCGCTCCAGAAAATCGAGACGGGCTTCCAGTTGCGGCGAGCACAGGCCAAGGTCTTCTACCAGCCGATGGTTACCCAGGTGGTACAAGGTGCCCTCGACCTGCCCGCGGACCCCTCGCCCCGGCAGGGCCTGGAAGTCATGAACCTCATGCACGACGATGCCCTGCTGTTCGGCCTGCTGCGCTACCGCATGGGACACCGGGTGGTCGGAACGGGCGGCGAGGCTGGCGGCGATGCGCTGCGCGGCGCTTTCGAACAGTGGATCGAGCAGTTGGAAATCGGTCTGCACCGGTTTGCCGTGGGTTAGGGTGCCGGTCTTGTCCAAGGCCAGGAAATCAAGCTTGCGGCCGCCCTCCAGGTACACGCCCCCCTTGATCAGAATGCCCTTGCGCGCAGCAGCGGCCAGGCCACTGACAATCGTCACCGGGGTAGAAATCACCAAGGCACAAGGGCACGCGACCACCAGCAAGACCAAGGCCCGGTAGATCCAGTCGAACCACGCGGCTCCGGTGAACACTGGCGGCACGACCGCTACGAGCAGGGCAAGAGCAAACACCACCGGGGTGTAAATGCGCGAGAACTGATCAACGAAGCGCTGCGTCGGCGCACGCGCACCTTGTGCCTGCTCCACGGCCTTGATGATCCGCGCCAGGGTCGATTGACCGGCGGGCGCTGTTACACGGAACTCCAAGGCCCCACCCTGGTTGATGGTGCCGGCGAACAGTTTGTCGCCCGGCCCTTTCTCGACGGGCAGGCTTTCGCCGGTGATCGGCGCCTGATCGACGCTGGATTGCCCCAGCAGTACCTCACCATCCAAACCGATACGCTCACCGGGACGAACCCGTACACGAGCGCCCAACGCCACGTGTTTGACCTCCATCTCCAGCCACTGGCCATCAGCCTGCTGTACGGTGGCGCGGTCAGGGCTCAACTGCATCAAGCCGCCGATGGCGTTACGCGCACGCTCCAGCGAGCGGGCCTCGATCAGCTCGGCCAAGGTAAACAGGAACATCACCATCGCCGCTTCCGGCCACTGACCGATCAGCACTGCACCGGTCACCGCGATGCTCATCAGGGCGTTGATGTTCAGGTTGCGGTTTTTCAGGGCGATCCAGCCCTTCTTGTACGTACCCAGGCCGCCGCTGAGGATTGCCACCAGCGCAACCAGTGCCACCACCCAGTTCGGCGCGGCCGCCGTGAAGTGAATGACTTCCGCCACCAGAGCCGCGACGCCAGAAAGCGCCAGCGGCCACCAAGGCTTCTTCGCCGTTACACGCGGCTCATCCTGCGTCTCGGCGTTCTCTGTCAGCGGTTCGGCCTGCATGCCCAGGCCAGCGATGACCTGCTCGATAACCTTCGCCTCAACCAGGGTATGCCGCACGCCAAGCACGCGGTTGATCAAGTTGAATTCCAGTTGCTCGATCCCCGCCAGTTTGCCCAGCGCGTTCTGGATAAGGGTCTGTTCGGTCGGGCAGTCCATGGCCTCGATCCGAAAGCGGCTCAGGCGAGCGTTGGCACTGCTCACCTCGCTCAATTGAATCAGCGCCGGCGCCTCGGCAGCCGAGCAACAGGCATGGCCGTGCGCTTGATGGCCATGAGCGTGGTGATTGTCGTGGTCATCATGCGCCTTATGGGCGTGGTTGTGGCTGACGGGCTGGTGCATACGGTTCATCCCTAAAGGTCCTGTTGCCAAGTACACACCCTGTAGCCACTATAGGGTCAAGCAATCTGCCGGGGAATGTGCAATGAAAATCGGTGAACTGGCCAAAACGACTGACTGCCCGGTGGAAACCATCCGCTACTACGAGCGCGAAGGCCTGCTGCCAGAGCCTGCGCGCAGCGAGGGTAATTACAGGCTCTACACCCAGGCGCATGTCGAGCGCCTGACCTTTATCCGCAACTGTCGAACCCTCGACATGACCCTGGATGAAATCCGCAGCCTGCTCCGCCTGCGCGACAGCCCGGAGGCCCAGTGTGAAAGCGTCAACGCGCTGATCGATGAGCATATCCAGCACGTCAAGGCCCGGATCGACGGGTTGCTGGCCTTGCAGGAGCAGTTGCTGGAACTGCGCCAGCATTGCCACGCCCAAGAGGAACAGTGCTCGATCCTGCAGCATCTGGAGGTCAACGGGGCAGTCACCGCGCCGGGCGCAGAGCATTCACATGTAGGTCGCAGCCACGGCCACTGATGGCCCTCACAGTGCCTGGGGATTAACCGCCAACTGCGCCTTGACCGCGTCTGCCTGCTGGCGCAGGGCGTCCTCGAACAGGCTGACCAACTGTGAAGGTGGCCGATGCAGGGGTTTGACGATATTCACGGTAAAGGGAATCGGCACCGTGAAGGGGCGGATCTGCACACCCTGGCCAACGAAGTCCAGGGCAGTCAGCGGGTTGACGATCGCCAGGCCAATCCCCTCGCGGACCATTGAGCACACCGATGCCGCACTGTGGGTGTCCAGTACCAAGCGCCGCTCGACCTGCGCTTGCCGGAAAATTTCGTCGATCTGCTGCCGGTAGGTGTCCAGCGTGGACAGGCTGATAAAGGGTTGCCCGGAAAAGTCGGCGGGCGCCAGGCGTTGCTTTTCCAGCAACGGATGCCCGTTGGGCAATACACAGACCTCATCCACAGTCATCAGCGGCGATAGCACGGTGCCAGGCGGCGTGCTGCTCACCTCGGTCAGGCCGATGTCGTGCCGCTGCGCGGAGAGCCATTCTTCCAGCAAAGGCGATTCTTGCTGGCTGATGGTGACACTGGCCTTGGGGAACTGCGCCAGAAAGCGCTGGCAGGTCTTGGGCAGCAGCGACTGGGAAAACACCGGCAGGCAAACAATCGACAACTGCCCCTGCTCGAACTCGCGCAGGGCGTCCACCGTATTGAGAATGCGATCAAGGCCAAAGTAGGCCCGCTGCACCTCCTCGAACAGCGCCAGCGCCTGTGAGGTCGGTCGTAACCGACCACGGGCCCGCTCGAACAGCTTCAAACGGGACAGTTGCTCGAAACGCGCCAGTTCACGGCTGACGGTCGGCTGCGAGGTGTGCAGCATAGCAGCGGCCTCAGTCACGCTGCCCGAGGTCATGACCGCACGGAAAACCTCAATGTGACGCAAGGAGATGGACATGGGCCGCTCGGGAGATCGAAAGCCATATCATAAATGAATGACCTCACGGCAAATTGATATTTTATGCCGCCCCCACCTTTCTCCATGATGCAGGCCATCCACGCCCCGCCACACCGGGGCCGCGCCATACCCCAGGGAGAACCTCATTGGAACACGCCGCCGCACAACGTCCAGGCCCATGCCGGACCACCGCCATCACCGATAGCATGCTGACCCGGTTGGCCGCCGAACACGGCACCCCACTGTGGGTGTACGACGCCCAGGTAATTCGTCAGCGCATCCAGCAACTGGCGGGCTTCGACACCATCCGCTTCGCCCAGAAAGCCTGCTCGAACCTGCATGTACTGCGCCTGATGCGTGAAGCGGGGGTAGCGGTTGATGCCGTATCACTCGGTGAAATCGAGCGCGCACTCAAGGCCGGCTTCAAAACCGGCCGCACCTCAGGTGCTGCCGAAGTGGTGTTCACCGCCGACCTGTTCGACCGGGCCACCCTGAACCGCGTGGTAGAAACGCAGATCGAGGTCAACGTGGGCTCGATCGACATGCTTGAGCAACTGGGCGAGCGCTCCCCTGGGCACCGGGTCTGGCTGCGCATCAACCCGGGCTTCGGTCACGGCCATAGCAACAAGACCAACACCGGCGGTGAAAACAGTAAGCACGGGATCTGGCACAAGCAGCTGCAAGAGGCGCTGGCCCAGGTTCGCAAATATCAGCTGCATCTGGTCGGCCTGCATTTCCATATCGGCTCGGGCGTGGACTACTCCCACCTGCAGCGGGTGTGCAGCGCCATGGTGGAGCTGATTGGCCGCCTGGACCACGACATCGAAGCGATCTCTACTGGTGGCGGGCTGTCGGTGCCTTACCGCGATGGCGAACAGGCCGTAGACATCGCGCACTACCTCACGCAGTGGCGTGAAGCCAAACAGCAGATCGAGCAGCAGTTGGGTCACCCAGTGCGCCTGGAAATCGAGCCGGGTCGTTTTCTGGTGGCCGAGTCCGGCCTGCTGGTCGCTGAAGTACGCGGGACCAAGCCGATGGGCAGCAACCACTTCACCTTGGTCGATGCCGGTTTCAATGACCTGATGCGCCCCTCGATGTACGGCAGCTACCACGAGATTTCACTGATTCCACAGCCTGGCACCGCGCAGGCGCCGCGTCCGCCGCGCGCTACCGTGGTGGCAGGCCCGTTGTGCGAATCCGGTGATGTGTTTACTACTCAGCTTGAAGGCGGCATTGTCGAATCGCGCCTGCTGCCGTCGGCTCAGGTGGGGGATTACCTGGTGTTCCATACCGCCGGCGCCTATGGCGCGTCGATGTCGTCGAACTACAACAGCCGCGGGCATGCCGCTGAAGTACTGATCGACGGCGAGGCCAGTCGGTTGATCCGCAAACGCCAAAGCCTTGAGTCGTTGCTGGCGCTTGAACTGGACGCCTGAGGCTGTAACCAAACACAACACAGGCCGCAATAGCCTGTGTTGTGAGGCGGCGGTCAAACCGCCATTGGCGCGGTCATCGGCGCGTGGTGCTCGTAGCCTTCAAGGCTGAAGTCGCTCGGCTCGATCAGTTCCAGCCACTCGGGCTGGTAAATACCCGTCTTGGCGAATTCCGGCACACGGTCGGAGATCACCAGCTTCGGCGCGGCCAGTGGTTCGCGCTTGAGCTGCTCGTTGAGCATGTCCAGGTGGTTCTCATAGACGTGCGCATCGCCAATGAAGTAAGTGAACCAGCGTGGCGTGTAACCGGTCAGACGGCCCACCAGCGACAGCAGTGCAGCGCCTTCGGTGAGGTTGAACGGCGTGCCAAGGCCCAGGTCGTTGGAGCGGATGTAGAGGGTCAGGGAAATTTCCTTGGTCTCGACATTCGGGTGGAACTGGTACAGCAAGTGGCACGGCGGCAGGGCCATCTCGTCAAGCTGGGCACAGTTCCAGCCGTGGAACAGGATGCGTCGGCTGCCTGGGTCATTGATGATGGTGTCGACGCACTGGCGAATCTGGTCAATGGCCTTGTACAGCACCACGAACGCTTCACCGTCTTCCTCGGCCTCGGCAATCGTCTGGAAGCCCTGGCTTTGAGCGAGCGCGATGGCAGCCGGGTTACTCAGCGCAATACGCTTGTACGCCGGCCACTGGCGCCATTGCACGCCGTAGATTTCACCCAGGTCGTCGGCACCCTGACGGAACGGGTTGGCCAGCCACTGCGCATTCTCGTTGGCGTTCTGGTCCCAGACCTTGCAGCCCAGTTCGCGGAACTGCGCTGCGTTCTTCACCCCGCGCAGGAAACCGACCATCTCGCCAATGGCTGACTTGAACGCCAGGCGGCGGGTGGTGATGGCCGGGAAGCCCTCCTGCAGGTCGAAACGCAGCATGGCACCGGGGAAGCTGATGGTGCGGATGCCGGTACGGTTGCCCTGCAGGGTGCCGTGCTTGATCACGTGGGCGACCAGTTCTAGATATTGCTTCATGACTTACCTGTTTCAAAACAGGCAGAGGCGCACCCCTGCCTTACACATTTAAAGCGCAGCGCCCTTGGCGGTCGGCGCGCGGCGATAGGCCCACCAGATCAACCCGATACCACCGAGGATCATTGGTACGCAAAGCAGTTGGCCCATGGTCAACCAACCAAACGCGATGTAGCCCAGTTGCGCATCGGGCACGCGGACGAACTCGACGATGAAGCGGAAGATGCCGTAGAACAGCGCGAACATACCGGAGATGGCCATCGTCGGGCGTGGTTTGCGCGAATACAGCCAGAGAACCAGGAACAATGCCACACCTTCCAGTGCAAACTGGTAAAGCTGCGACGGATGGCGCGGCAATTGTGCCGGATCACTGAAGGGCGGGAAGACCATGGCCCACGGCACATCGGTCGCCTTGCCCCACAATTCGCCGTTGATGAAGTTGCCGATACGCCCCGCACCCAGGCCAATCGGTACCAGCGGTGCAACGAAGTCCATCAGCTCAAAGAACGACTTGTTGTTGCGCTTGCCGAACCACAGTGCCGCCAGCATGACGCCGATAAAGCCGCCATGGAACGACATGCCGCCCTTCCAGACTTCGAAAATCAACGCGGGATTGGCCAGGTACGCACTCAGGTCATAGAACAGTACATACCCCAGGCGGCCACCGACAATCACCCCCATGGACAGCCAGAACACCAGGTCGGAAAGCTTTTCGCGGCTCCAGGTCGGGTCGAAACGCTTCAACCGGCGCGATGCCAGCAGCCAGGCGCCGCCGATGCCGATCAGGTACATCAGGCCGTACCAGTGGATTTTCAGCGGCCCGATGGCCACGGCCACGGGGTCGATATTCGGATAAGGCAGCATCAAACGTCCTCTATTCTTAAAGCAAAAAGCTCAGGCCGACACAAAACAACAGTGCGGCAAACAGCCGTTTCAGCAGGCGGGGCGACAGCTTGTGGGCCAGCCGCGCACCAAAACGGGCAAAAAACATACTGGTCAGGGCAATACCCAACAGCGCCGGCAAATACACGAACCCGAGACTATGCGCTGGCAACAACGGGTCGTGCCAGCCCAGAACCATGAAACTTAGCGCACTGGCCAGGGCAATCGGGAAGCCGCAGGCCGATGAAGTCGCCACCGCCTGCTGCATCGGCAGGCTGCGCCAGGTCAAAAACGGCACGGTCAGCGAGCCGCCGCCAATGCCGAAGATCGCCGAGGCCCAGCCGATCACACTGCCGGCAGCGGTAAGGCCGGCTTTGCCAGGGATACTGCGGCTGGCCTTGGGCTTGAGGTCCAGCGCCATCTGCAGGGCAATGATCAGGGCGAACACACCAATGATCTTTTGCAGGTTCGGGCCCTGGATCGCCGAGGCGGTTTTCGCACCAATACCGGCGCCGATCAGGATCCCAAGGGTCATCCAGATGAAGATCGGCCACTGCACCGCGCCTTTGCGATGGTGTTCGCGAATGGCATTGACCGAGGTGAAGACGATGGTCGCCAATGAGGTGCCGACCGCCAGATGGGTCAATACCGAGGCGTCAAAGCCCTGCGCGGTGAAACTGAAGACCAATACCGGCACGATAATGATGCCGCCACCAACGCCGAACAGCCCGGCCAGCACGCCTGCACAGGCACCCAGCACTAGATAGAGCAGGAATTCCATTGTCGCCCCCGGAAAATTCTGTCCGGCATGGTAACGGAAGCCGGGGTAATGGCTCCAGTGGCTCGCAGCGAAGGCTCTGTTACAGTGAGTGAAAACACCAGGAAAGTCCAGCCATGTGCCTGATCGTTTTTGCCTGGCGACCGGGGCATCCCCAGCCGCTGATCGTTGCCGCCAACCGCGATGAATTCTATGCCCGCCCTGCCCAACCGCTCAGCCATTGGGCCGATGCGCCAGGGGTGTATGCCGGCCGCGACCTGGAAGCCGGTGGCACCTGGCTGGGCGTCGGCCCTGCCGGTCGCTTCGCCGCACTGACCAACATCCGCGACCCCGACCAGCCTCTGGGCCAGCGCTCACGAGGCGAGTTGGTGTCGGGGTTTCTGACCGGGACGCAGCCTATCGAGGCCTATCTGGATCAGGTGGCCAGCCGTGCCTCGGAGTACAGCGGCTTCAATTTGCTGCTGAGCGATGGGCAACAGTTGGCGTACTTGAGTGCGCGGGAGGCCACCCCTAGGCTGCTGGATACCGGCGTCTATGGCCTTTCCAATGCCGGGCTCGACACACCCTGGCCCAAGTTGCTCAAGGCCCGTGCTGCACTGCAGGCTCAATTGCATGAGCCTCAGCCCGAGGCATTGTTGACGTTGCTGGCCGATGGCCAACAGGCGGCAGAGAGCGAACTGCCGGAAACCGGCGTAGGCATGGCCACGGAGCGGCTGCTGTCGAGTGTGTTCATTGCCAGCCAGAGCTACGGCACACGGGCCAGCACGGTGCTGCTGGTGTCGGCGGATGGTTCGCGGCAGTTGGTAGAGCGCAGCTTCGGGCCCTTTGGCGGGCATTTGGGCGAGGTGGCATTGCACCTATGACCCTATGAACCTATGAAATGCGAACCTATGAAATGCGCGGTGCCTGAGAGACAGGCACCGCGCAAGGTTGTAGCAGTGACGCGACGTAGCAGCCCCTACAAGGTCTTCGGCGACGCCGGGTTGATCATCCGCGCCAGGCCCAGGTTCTTCAGGGCCAATTGCAGCGAGCTGTGGATAACTTGCGGGTTGTCGATCTTCATGGCCTGGGCCAACAGGTCCTTGGACTGGCTCAGGCTGATCTGACGCAGCATCCACTTCACCTTGGGCAGGTTGGTGGCGTTCATCGACAGGCTGTCAAAGCCCATGGCCATGAGCAGCACCGCCGCCGCCGGATCACCGGCCATCTCACCGCAGATACTCACCGGCTTGCCTTCGGCATGAGCGTCGTTGACAACGTTCTGCAACGCTTGCAGCACCGCCGGGTGCAGGTAGTCGTACAGGTCGGCAACCCGCGGGTTGTTGCGGTCGACGGCCAACAGGTACTGCGTCAGGTCGTTGGAGCCGACCGACAGGAAGTCCACCATGCGAGCCAGTTCGCGGGTCTGGTAGACCGCCGCAGGAATCTCGATCATCACCCCCACCGGCGGCATCGGCACATCAGTGCCTTCATCACGCACTTCGCCCCAGGCGCGGTGGATCAGGTGCAAGGCCTCTTCCAGCTCATGAATACCGGAAATCATCGGCAGCAGAATGCGCAGGTTGTTCAACCCTTCGCTGGCCTTGAGCATGGCACGGGTCTGCACCAGGAAGATTTCCGGGTGGTCGAGGGTCACGCGGATACCGCGCCAGCCGAGGAAGGGGTTGTCTTCCTTGATCGGGAAATAGGACAAGGCCTTGTCGCCGCCGATGTCCAGGCTGCGCATGGTCACCGGCTGCGGATGAAACGCAGCCAGTTGCTCGCGGTAGATCGCCAGCTGTTCCTTCTCGCTGGGGAAGCGCTGGTTGATCATGAACGGGACTTCGGTGCGGTACAGGCCGACACCCTCGGCACCGCGCTGCTGGGCGCGGGCGACATCGGCAAGCAGGCCGGTGTTCACCCACAGCGGCATGCGATGGCCGTCGGTAGTGATGCACGGCAGCTCGCGCAGGGCGTCGAGCCCCTGAGCCAACTGGCGCTCCTCTTCCACCACCTCGGCATACTGCTTGCGCAGTACCTCGCTGGGGTTGGTGTAGACCTCGCCGTGGTAGCCGTCGACGATCATCTGAATGCCGTCGACCTTGGAGTACGGCAGGTCGACCAGGCCCATGACCGTCGGAATACCCATGGCCCGGGCCAGGATCGCAACGTGGGAGTTGCCCGAACCCAATACCGAGACCAGGCCCGCAAGCTTGCCTTCAGGCACTTCGCCAAGCATGGCAGGGGTCAGCTCTTCGCTGACCAGAATCGTGTTGTCGGGATAGACCAGCGTCTGCTGGCGGGCCTCCTGCAGGTAGGCCAGCAGTCGCCGGCCCAGATCCTTCACGTCGGAAGCCCTCTCCCGCAGGTAGTCGTCGTCCATCAGCTCGAAACGGCTGACGTGCTCGCCGACCACCTGGCGCAAGGCACCCTGGGCCCATTGGCCGGTCTTGATCACCTGCACGACTTCACCGCCCAGGGCAGCATCTTCAAGCATCATCAGGTAGACGTCGAACAACGCACGCTCTTCTGGGCGCAACTGGGTAGCCAGCTTGGCCGAGAGGTTGCGCATGTCGTTGCGCACGCCTTCAAGGGCGGTGTTGAACAGGCTCAGTTCGGCGTCAATGTCCGTGACGGTCTTGTCCGGCACGACGTCGAGGTCGGCCGGCGGCAGCATGACCACGGCGGTACCGACCGCTGCACCCGGCGAACCCGGCACACCGACGAATTTGGCTTCCTGGATACCTTTGCCCTGACGGCCCAGGCCACGGATCGAGCCCGTCGCCTCGGCATGGGCGATAACCCCGGCAAGCTGTGCGCTCATGGTCACGAGGAAGGCTTCTTCGCCCTCATCGAACTGGCGACGCTCTTTTTGCTGGATAACCAGAACACCAACCACCCGACGGTGGTGGATGATCGGCGCCCCGAGGAACGAGGCAAAGCGTTCTTCGCCCGTTTCGGCAAAGTAGCGATAACGCGGGTGATCGGCGGCGTTTTCGAGGTTCAGCGGCTCTTCGCGGGTGCCCACGAGGCCGACCAGGCCTTCGTTGGGGGCCATGCTGACCTTGCCGATAGACCGTTTGTTAAGGCCCTCGGTGGCCATCAGGACGAAACGGTTGGTTTCCGGATCAAGCAAATAGACCGAGCAGACCTGACTGCCCATGGCCTCTTTGACGCGCAAGACAATAATCCCCAACGCCGTTTTCAGATCCTTGGCGGAGTTAACTTCCTGGACGATCTTGCGCAGCGTATTGAGCATGGCTCGGGGTCGAACTCCGTCGTCAGTCGCGCGCCAACAGGCGCGGTGCAAGCTCTTTGAGAGCGCGGCGGTAAACCTCGCGCTTGAATGTCACCACCTGGCCCAGCGGGTACCAATAACTGACCCAACGCCAGCCATCGAACTCCGGTTTCCCGGTCAAATCCATCCGCACTCGCTGCTCATTGGACACCAGGCGCAGGAGAAACCATTTCTGTTTCTGGCCGATACACAGCGGTTGGCTGTGGGTACGCACCAGGCGTTGGGGTAAACGATAACGCAACCAGCCACGGGTGCAGGCAAGAATTTCAACATCATGTCGTTCAAGCCCCACTTCTTCGTTCAGCTCGCGGTACAAGGCCTCTTCTGGTGTTTCCTCGGGGTTGATCCCGCCCTGGGGAAACTGCCAGGCATCCTGGTTGATACGACGAGCCCATAGCACCTGCCCGGCATCATTCGTCAGAATGATCCCGACATTGGGGCGAAAACCATCGGGGTCGATCACGGCAGCAACCTCGCAAACGCATGTCCCCGCATTGTTCCACAAAGCCCACAAGGCCAGCAACGCGCCTGCGGACCTTATGTGCATCGATGTGAAAAGTCCGTATTCTTAAGGACTTTTCAGATGTTATGCGAGTGACTGCAATGCGCCTGGCTTTATTCGATCTGGACAATACTCTCCTTGGCGGTGACAGCGATCACGCATGGGGCGATTACCTCTGCGAGCGCGGCATTCTCGACCCTGTCGAGTACCAGAACCGCAACGATGCCTTCTATCAGGACTACCTGGCCGGCAAGCTGAATCTGAACGACTACCTGAACTTCAGCCTGGAAATCCTCGCCAAAACCGAAATGGCGCAACTCGACGAATGGCACCGCGACTTCATGCGCGACTGCGTTGAGCCGATCATCCTGCCCAAAGCCCTTGATCTGCTGGAAGAGCACCGTAGCGCAGGCGACAAGCTGGTGATCATCACCGCCACTAACCGTTTCATCACGGGCCCGATTGCCAAGCGCCTGGGCGTACAAACCCTGCTGGCCACCGAATGCGAGATGATTGATGGCCGTTACAGCGGGCGCAGTACCGATATACCGTGTTTCCGTGAAGGCAAAGTGACACGCCTCAATCGCTGGCTGCTGGAAAACGGCTTCAGCCTGGAAGGCAGCCATTTCTACAGCGACTCGATGAACGACCTGGCGCTGCTGGAAGCGGTCGAACACCCGATTGCAGTCGACCCGGACCCGAACCTGCGCGCCGAAGCCGAAAAGCGTGGCTGGAGAGTCATCAGCCTGCGTGACTAAGGGCTGAAGGCAATCAATCGCCAGCACGTCCTGCACCCAAGTAGTGCAGGGTGTGCTGGCGACAGGCGCGACGATTACACCGGTTTAGCGACCATCAGGCCGATGATGCTGAGGAAAATAACCGCGCTCAGCGCTGCCAGTATCACGACCGAGCGTCGACTGGCTGTGGCCTTGCCCAATCGCCCCACCAGCAGCAACCAGCACACGCACCCCAGCAGGTAGAGTACGGCCCCGCCAAGCAGCCAGGCCTGTTCCAGCGGCCAACCAATCAGGTGCACCAGCCACCAGCCACTGAAGGGCAGGCTGAACAGGCTCAGGCCCATCAGAATCCAGACGAACAACCAGGGCCGCTGCAGGCTCGTCGCAGGGCCGGCTACCGTATTGGCGCGCTGACGCCACGCCTGGAACACCAGCCCCAATGCACACCCCAGCGACAACGCCGTCGCCAGGCCATGCAACATTTTCATCACGCTTAAAGTTTCCATACGAAAGCATCCCACCCCATCAAAGCACCGTCTTGAGCGTAGCAGCCTCAGCCGAGGAACAGCCGGTACGCCGGGTTCTCGGTTTCATCCCAGTAGGGGTAGCCGATCTTGGCCAGCGCTGCGGGTACCAGATGCCGCTCTTCGTCCGGCACCTGCAAACCTGCAACCACACGGCCGTCGGCCGCACCGTGGTTACGGTAATGGAACATCGAGATGTTCCAGCGCCCACCCAGTTTGTTGAGGAAGTTGAACAGCGCACCCGGGCGCTCCGGGAACTCGAAGCGCAGCACCATCTCGTTGCTGACACCCGCCGCATGACCTCCGACCATGTGCCGGATATGCAACTTGGCCAGTTCGTTGTCGGTCAGGTCGAGCACCGGGAAGCCCTGCTCACTCAGGCTTTGCAGCAAGGCGCTGCGCGGGTCGGTGTCAGGATGGGTCTGCACGCCAACAAAAATATGGGCTTCGCCCTCGGCGTGGTAACGGTAGTTGAACTCGGTGATCTGGCGCTTGCCAATGGCCTCGCAAAACGCCTTGAAGCTGCCCGGCTGCTCAGGGATGGTCACGGCAATGATTGCCTCACGCCCTTCACCCAGCTCGGCGCGCTCGGCCACATGGCGCAGACGGTCGAAGTTGACGTTGGCACCGGAGTCGATGGCCACCAGCGTCTGGCCGCTGACACCGCGCAGTTCGACGTATTTCTTGATGCCCGCCACACCGAGGGCGCCCGCAGGTTCGGTGATCGAGCGGGTATCGTCGTAAATATCCTTGATCGCCGCACAGATCTCGTCAGTACTGACGGTAATGACCTCGTCGACGTAGTCTTTGCAGATCTCAAAGGTGTACTGGCCGATTTGCGCAACTGCCACGCCATCGGCAAACAACCCGACCTGCGGCAATACCACGCGCTCACCCGCAGCCATGGCGGCTTGCAGGCAATTGGAGTCATCCGGCTCGACGCCGATCACCTTGATCTCCGGGCGCAGGTACTTCACGTAGGCCGCGATACCGGCAATCAGGCCACCACCACCGACCGGAACGAAGATCGCGTCCAACTGGCCCGGGTGCTGGCGCAGAATCTCCATGGCCACGGTGCCTTGGCCTGCGATGGTGTGCGGGTCGTCGTAGGGGTGGATGTAGACGAAGCCCTTCTCATCGACCAGTTTCAGCGAATAGGCCAGCGCTTCGGGAAAGGAATCGCCATGCAGCACAACCTTGCCGCCACGCGAGCGCACACCTTCGACCTTGATCTCGGGCGTGGTCTTGGGCATGACGATGGTTGCCTTGATGCCCAACTCCTTCGCCGCAAGTGCTACACCCTGGGCATGGTTACCCGCCGACGCGGTGACCACGCCACGGGCGAGTTCCTCGGGGGTCAGTTGGGCCAGCTTGTTGTAGGCGCCACGAATCTTGAAGGAGAACACCGGCTGCAGGTCTTCGCGCTTGAGCAGCACGGTATTGCCCAAGCGCTTGCTCAGCTGCCCGGCACGTTGCAATGGCGTTTCGACAGCGACGTCATAGACGCGCGAGGTGAGGATCTTCTTGACGTACTGTTCGAGCATCGGGAAAGCATCACTGGGCGGCTGGGACAAGGCCTGGGAGTCTACCCCAGCGCCCTGTCGGGCGACCACCGCCAGCCTAGGGTTTTAGCCGTTATACTAGGCAACCTCAGATACTCCTCCCCGCTTCGGAGCCCGCATGACCCAGGACCAACTCAAACAGGCTGTCGCCCAGGCCGCTGTCGATTTCATTCTGCCCAAGCTCGATGACAAGAGCATCGTCGGCGTCGGCACCGGCTCGACCGCCAACTGCTTCATCGACGCCCTGGCCAAGCACAAAGGTGCCTTCGACGGTGCCGTTGCCAGTTCCGAAGCCACTGCTGCGCGCCTGAAAGGCCATGGCATTCCGGTGTATGAGCTGAACACCGTCAGCGAGTTGGAGTTCTATGTCGACGGTGCCGACGAAAGCAACGAGCACCTGGCCCTGATCAAGGGCGGCGGCGCCGCACTGACCCGCGAGAAGATCGTTGCCGCCGTGGCCAAGACCTTCATCTGCATCGCTGACGCCAGCAAGCTGGTTTCCGGTACTGGGCGCCTTCCCGCTGCCAGTGGAAGTGATCCCGATGGCCCGCAGTCACGTTGCCCGCCAACTGGTCAAACTGGGCGGCGACCCGGTGTACCGCGAAGGCGTGGTAACCGACAACGGCAACATCATCCTCGATGTGTACAACCTGCAGATCACCAACCCGGTGGAACTGGAAAGCCAGATCAACGCCATCGTTGGTGTCGTCACCAATGGTCTGTTCGCCGCGCGCCCTGCCGATCTGCTACTGCTGGGTACCCCGGAAGGCGTAAAAACACTGCGTAACTGATACACCCGTCAAGCGCAGGCCGGCCCCCAACGATGGTCGTTTACGGGGCCGGTTGCTTCTTGAAGATGTAGAACAGGTTGGGTTCACTGACCAGGTAGAGCGTCCCGGCATCGTCCAGGGCAATACCTTCTGCCTGCGGCACGCTCTGCTGCAGCCCTTGAAAACCCTTGTGCAGAGACAAGCTGTTCAACGGTTTCCCTTCAGTATCCAGCTCCAGTACCAGTTTCGATTCGTCCGACAAGGCCAGCAAATGGCCGCTGCGCTCATCGAACACCAGGCTCGACAAATCACGCATGAACAACCGTGAATCACGCTGGCGATCCTGCACTACATGCACGGAATAAGGCTGCCCGTCGCCCTCATGAGGGAACCCCTGCACCTCGTAGATCAACATCGGGTCGCGCTCCTTGGCCACGAACAGACGCTTGCCTGCCGAGTCATAGGCCAAACCCTCGAACCCTTTGTTGCCGTTCAGACCAACCCCCAGAGACAGCTGCTCAGCGGTACTGGCATCCAGCACGCGGGTGTCATCATTCAGTTGAACAAGGATCAGCCGCTGTTGGCGCTCGTCGGTGATGACATAGCTGCCAGGCTCGACATACTCAACGGCTTCCGGGTCGCCGAAACCAATCAACGGCAAGCGCCTCACGATGACGCCATCCAGCGACAGCTCTATCAGTTCTGAACGCTTGTTGGTGACACTGAACAGGCTTTTACGATCAGGGTCGTAGGTCAGTGCAGAGAGGTCATCGTCTAGCCCCTCGATAGGCTTGGCTTCAAGTACGACCTGATAGCGATCCAGGCCAATACCGTGCTCGACCGGCTGCCACCAGGTCTTGAGGTTGAACCAACCGCGCTCGAGCAATCGATACTCGTGCGCCGCCAAAGCCAACAAAGAAAGGGCCGACAGGCTGATAAGCAAAGCAAGCAGAGGTAAACGGATAAAACGTCGCATTCAGGCAGACTCAACAAAAATCGACCTAAAGCTAACCATACCCACCTGAATCGAAGCTTAAAGCACCAGGGCAAGCACGCTTAGTGCTTGCGGAAGCGATAGAACAGGTTCGGCTCGCTGACCATATACAGCGTGCCCTGCTCATCCATGGCAACCCCTTCAGCCCGTGGAATACGCTTTTGCAAACCGTTGAAGCCGCCCTGCAGGGTCATGAAGCTGACCTGTTGGCCCTGCTGATCCAGCTCGAGCAACATGTTGGAGTCGGCCGACAGCACCAGCATATGGCCCGTACGTGGATCAATGCCAAGGGCAGATACATTGCGCAGATCGAGTTCGTCGCTGGACAGCGACTGTTTCTGACCGCTCAATTGGCCCGAACTATCGCTACTCCAGGTGAACAACTTTGGTGGCCGCTCCTCACCCAACACCAACCGTTGGCGTTTTGGCTCCCAGGCAACCCCCTCGAACGCCTTGTTCTGATTCTTCGACGGCCCAAGGTCGTATTGCGGGAAGTCGGCGCTGTTCAGTGCCTTGGTATCGGCATCGACCCGGATGATGGTCACGGTATGATCGCGCTCATCGACAATTGCCATGCGCCCACCCTCCAGCACGGCAACCCCCTCGGGGTTGCTCCAGCCATTGAGGGGCATTTTGCGCAGCACATCACCGTCCAGCGTCAGTTGAACCAGGAACGGGTTCTTGCCCATCACCGCGAACAGGGTTTTGGTTTGCGGGTCGTAGGAGACATCTGAAGCTTCGTCATCTTCCATGCCAGGCAGCACCTTGGCATCAATGTCGGCGTGGTAGTCCGGCAACCAGACGCTAGCCCGTTGTTCTGCCGGGCTCTCGAAACGCTCTTTGATCCAGAGCAGGCCACGGTCATCCCAATGCATGGCATAGGCCACGCCATAGCCGATGACCGCCGCAGTCGCCAACCAGGTCGACCAACGCAACATTAAAGGACGCTTGCGCACAGACGGCAGAGAGTCGCCGGAAGGAAACGGTGTGGTCATCGAGGATTCCTGCTTGTTTTTTACCGATTTAATAGCACAGCACCGGCAGGTTCACGTGAACCAATGCGCAGGCATTATCCGGATGACTTGTGAAAAAATCGGTAAAAGCAGGCTGACTGTAACGATAAAGCAGGTGGCAGCCATTACGACTGCCACACAGGTCCGGCGTACCGGCGCTCAGAGTACCTTGCTTTCGAAACGGCTGATGCCAGGCAGCTCCAGCACCAGTTCGTCCCCCTGATTCAGCGGGCCGACGCCTGCTGGCGTACCGGTGAGGATCACATCACCGGCCTGCAGGGAAAACTGTGCCGCCATGTACTGGATCATCGGAACAATCGGATTAAGCATCAGCTCGCTGTTGCCATCCTGGCGTACCTCGCCATTGATGCTCAGACGAATGCCGATATCGGTCAGGTCCTCGAAGGTACTGGCCGGCACAAACGGCGCCAGAACGCAGGCACCATCGAACGACTTGGCCAATTCCCAGGGCAAACCCTTTTCCTTCAGTTTGGACTGGACGTCACGCAGGGTCAGGTCCAGTGCCGGGGCGAAGCCGGAGATCGCATCGAGCACTTCTTCTTCGTCGGGCTGGGTCGACAGCGACTTGCCCAACAACACGGCGATTTCCGCCTCGTAGTGCACCGAGCCACGTTCGGTGGGGATCTTGAAACCACCCTCGAGCGGCACGACACAACTGCCGGGCTTGATGAACAACAAGGGTTCAGTCGGTACCGGGTTATTCAGTTCCTTGGCATGTTCGGCGTAATTACGGCCAATGCACACCACCTTGCCCAACGGGAA
The DNA here is from genome assembly GCF_056279025.1 of Pseudomonas sp. TE3910. Classification (NCBI taxonomy): domain Bacteria; kingdom Pseudomonadati; phylum Pseudomonadota; class Gammaproteobacteria; order Pseudomonadales; family Pseudomonadaceae; genus Pseudomonas; species Pseudomonas sp. TE3910. Next base: position 3,618,437 of record NZ_JBWBQN010000001.1, on the reverse strand, counting down.
GTGAATACGCGTGCCGTCTAGATACTGGTGCTGGTAGCTCATTGCCGACTCCTGGCGCTGTTAATCACTTTTGGGGGAAACGCGTCACTCGACCGGGAAGATTTTGCCCGGGTTCATGATCCCATTCGGGTCGAAGGCGGCCTTAACCGCCTTCATGTACTCGATTTCCACGGGCGAACGGCTGTAGGTCAGGTAGTCGCGCTTGGTCATGCCAACACCGTGCTCGGCAGAAATCGAGCCGTTGTACTTCTCTACCGTTTCGAAAACCCATTTGTTGACGGTAGCGCACTTGGCGAAGAACTCGTCCTTACTCAGGTTTTCCGGCTTGAGGATGTTCAGGTGCAAATTGCCGTCGCCGATGTGGCCATACCAGACGACTTCAAAATCAGGGTAGTGTTCGCCGACAATCGCATCGATATCCTTCAAGAACGCCGGCACTTTCGATACGGTGACCGAAATGTCGTTCTTGTAGGGCGTCCAGTGCGAGATGGTCTCGGAGATGTACTCACGCAGTTTCCAGAGGTTTTTCAGTTGTTGCTCGCTCTGGCTCATCACGCCGTCGATCACCCAGCCTTGCTCCACACAGTGCTCGAAGGTTGCCAGGGCGTCGTTGGCCACCTCTTCGGTGCTCGCCTCGAACTCCAGCAAGGCATAGAACGGGCAGTCGGTGTCAAAGGGTGCAGGCACATCGCCACGCGCCATGATCTTGGCCAGGGCCTTGTCGGAGAAGAACTCAAAGGCGGTGAGGTCCAGCTTGCCCTGGAAAGCATGAAGCACCGGCATGATCGAGTCGAAGTCCGGGGTGCCCAGGACCATCGCGGTGAGGTTCTTCGGCGCGCGGTCCAGGCGCATCGTGGCTTCAACCACAAAGCCCAGAGTGCCTTCAGCCCCAATGAACAACTGACGCAGATCGTAACCGGTGGCGTTCTTGATCAAGTCCTTGTTCAACTCAAGCAGGTCGCCCTTGCCGGTGACGACTTTCAGGCCAGCCACCCAATTACGGGTCATGCCGTAGCGAATAACCTTGATACCGCCGGCATTGGTGCCGATATTGCCGCCAATCTGGCTTGATCCTGCTGAAGCAAAGTCAACCGGGTAGTACAGCCCCTGGTCTGCCGCGAACTGCTGCAGTTGCGCGGTAATCACCCCAGGCTGGCAGACGACCGTACGATCACCGGCGTTGAAACCGAGAATCTGGTTCATGTAGTCGAAGGCCACTACCACTTCGCCATTGGCCGCAACGGCTGCGGCGGAAAGCCCGGTTCGCCCGCCCGACGGCACCAGCGCAACCTTGCGCTGGTTGGCCCAGCGGACGATGGCCTGTACCTGTTCGATGCTCTTCGGAAACACGATGGCCAGCGGTGCCGGCGCAAAATGTTTGGTCCAATCCTTGCCGTACGTATCGAGGGAAGCAGCGTCGGTCAGTACCTTGCCAGGTTCAACCAGAGTCAACAGCTCATCAATCAGCGCAGGATTGGTCATCGATAGAACTCTCGAACAATTCATAGTCACCCTGAGGACTCTTCACGTGCCAGGGATGGGCGTATCAAGGGGTCGTTATGCTAGCATATGCCCCCCGCTAATCGTGCTTCAGGCCGATCTGCGACAGCTTCTCTTCCCTGCCATTTTTTCTCCGGGACACAGGTTTACGCAGATGAGCAAGACTTCTCTCGATAAGAGCAAGATCAAGTTCCTTCTCCTCGAAGGCGTCCACCAAACTGCCGTGGACGTCCTTAAGGCCGCCGGGTACACCAACATTGAGTACCTCACCGGCTCTCTGCCCGACGCCGATCTGAAGGAAAAGATCGCCGATGCTCACTTCATCGGTATCCGCTCGCGCACTCAGCTGACCGAAGAGGTTTTCGACTGCGCCAAGAAACTGGTCGCTGTCGGCTGTTTCTGCATTGGTACCAACCAGGTCGACCTCAACGCGGCTCGCGAACGCGGTATCGCCGTGTTCAACGCACCGTACTCCAACACCCGTTCCGTTGCCGAACTGGTACTGGCCGAGGCCATCCTGCTGCTACGCGGCATCCCGGAGAAGAACGCGTCCTGCCACCGTGGTGGCTGGATCAAGAGCGCGGCCAACTCCTTCGAGATCCGTGGCAAGAAGCTGGGTATCGTCGGCTACGGCTCGATCGGCACCCAACTGTCGGTCCTGGCTGAAGGCCTGGGCATGCAGGTTTACTTCTACGACACCATCACCAAGCTGCCGCTGGGTAACGCCACTCAGGTGAACAACCTGCACGAGCTGCTGGGCATGTGCGACATCGTCTCGCTGCACGTTCCAGAAACCGCAGCCACCCAGTGGATGATCGGCGAGAAGGAAATTCGCGCCATCAAGAAAGGCGGCATCCTGATCAACGCCGCCCGTGGCACCGTGGTCGAACTGGACCACCTGGCTGCCGCCATCAAGGACAAGCACCTGATCGGCGCCGCCATCGACGTATTCCCGGTCGAGCCACGCTCCAACGATGAAGAGTTCGAAAGCCCGCTGCGCGGCCTGGACAACGTCATCCTGACCCCGCACATCGGTGGCTCGACTGCCGAAGCGCAGGCCAACATCGGCCTGGAAGTGGCAGAAAAGCTGGTCAAGTACAGCGACAACGGTACGTCGGTATCCTCGGTCAACTTCCCTGAAGTGGCCCTTCCGGCCCACCCAGGCAAGCACCGTCTGCTGCACATCCACCAAAACATCCCGGGTGTTCTCAGCGAGATCAACAAGGTCTTCGCCGAAAACGCCATCAACATCTCCGGTCAGTTCCTGCAGACCAACGAGAAGGTGGGTTACGTGGTTATCGACGTAGATGCCGAGTACTCCGACCTGGCCCAGGAAAAACTGCAACAGATCAAGGGCACCATCCGTTCCCGCGTTCTGTTCTAAGCATCCTGCGGCATAAAAAAGGGAGGCCCTGATGGCCTCCCTTTTTTTGTGTGCCGTGTTTACTTGACGGTCACTGTGATCTTCTTCGATTCAACACTCGGCTTGAATGGCACGTGGAACTTGTCGCCCAGCACCAGTTGCAGCGTGTGCTTGCCTGGCGTCAAGGTGATCTGGGTTTCAGTCTGCGCCTTACCGAAATGAACAACATGCTCACCCGGCGGCAGCGGCTGATTGTCGGCCGGCAACACCGTGGCTGGCAGCACCTGGTCAGCAGCAGGCTCTTTGCTCACGTCGACCAACAGGTGGTGGTGACCGGTGTGCGGGGTATCATCGCCGGCAGGCTTGAGCGCCATGCCTTCGATACCAAACTTGACGGTAAAGGTCTTGTCCACCGTAGCCCCATCGGCAGGGGACAGAATGGAAACCTTGGCCCCTGCAGGCGGTTCCTGGCTTTTCAGGCCCTCGGCTGCTGCCAGAACGGAGACGCCCATTAGCAGACCAGCAATAGCTGCACACGAAATCAGGCTTTTCATTCACTACTCCTGTGATTTACTTCACTAACAGAGGCTGCAAAATAGTGCGGCAGCAGCCAGTAACCATAGATCAATTGGAACGGTCTGTGTTTGTCTGTCTTCCTACAAAATATTTTGTAGGAAACGTCTAACATCCACTACCGACCAAGGTCCTAGGTGGCGTTCGACCGCAGCATTTGCATAAAGTCGCGGCGAACCGATCTTCAACTGCCAAAATAAAACAGGGGCAACAATGCGTTTGACCATAGGGGTATTGCTTGCAGCCCTGCTCAGTACAGCAGCGCACGCGGAACTGATCGACGACGTTAACGACCGCAACGAACTGCGCATTGCCGTCCAGGCATCCAACCCACCGTTCAATTTCAAGGACAATGACCAACTGAGCGGCTTCGAGATTGAACTGGGACGCGCCCTGGCAAATGAACTGGACGTCAACGCCTCGTTTATCGTGACCGACGCCACCGACCTGATCATGGGCGTGGAAAGCGGCAAATACGACATCGCCCTCAATCAGATCAGCGCAACCCCTGAGCTCAAGGATCGCCTGGATTTCAGCGCGCCCTACAGCTACTCCAGCGCCCAACTTATCGTGCGCAAGGAAGAAAAACGCCCACTGACAACCCTTGATGCCCTGAAGGGGCACACCCTGGGCTTCGTTCAGGGCAGCCAGTTTGCCGAACAGGCGCGCGTCATTGAAGGCGTAGACCTGCGCGGCTATCCGGATACGCACCAGCCCATAAAGGACATGGCCGACGATCAGATCGACGCCGTCATCAGTGATCGTTTGCTGGTGCCCTATGCCGTGCGCGACAGCAAACTACCCGTTACCGAAGGTGCAACTGTCGGCCCTGTGCTCAACCTGGCGATTCCCTTCCAGAAGGGTAACCCGGCTTTCCACAGCGCTCTGGACAGCGCACTGCAGCGCATCAAGAACGATGGTCGGTTGAGCGCGATGTCGGAAAAATGGTTCGGGATGGATGCCAGCAAACCGCCGAAGCCTTAAGCCTCAAGCGCATTCAATGCCTGTAATGCGGCGTCCAGCTCCAGCTCGCTGAAGACCTGAACGCCCTCGCGGCGCAGCAGTGCCGTGGTAACACCCTCGCCCGGCACCTTGGTGCCACTGAACGTGCCGTCATAGGTCAGGGCATTGCCACAGGACGGGCTACCGGACTTGAGCACGGCAATACGGATGCCGTGTTGCCGCACCAGCTGCAATGCCCGCTCGGCACCGGCCAAAAAGGCCGTACTGACATCCTCGCCATCGACGTTCACGACCACTACACGCCCCTCAAGTACGGCAGCGCCCTGGCCTCCGGGGATTTCCGCAGGTGGCCGCGGTGTCGGCAAACCACCTGCCACCTCGGGGCACAAGGGCACGACACGACCTTGCCGTTGCCATTGCAGCAGGCAATCCGGATACCCGCTGGCACGACCGTCATAACGCACCGGCTGGCCGAGCAGGCAGGCACTGACCAACACCTTGTGCATGTCAGAATGGCTCGTTGCCGCGTCGGCGAAACCAGCCCGTCAGGGACAGGCGATCACGAGTGGCCGGCAGCACCTCATGGGGAATGTCCCCGGAGAGGAACACCACCAGGCAACCGCCAGTTGGCTGTACATCATGCTCGACCCCACCTTTGAGGCTCATGCGCAGTTGTCCGCCGTTCTCTGGCAGCCAGGCTTCATTGAGGTAAAGCACCGCCGACACCATACGTCGGTCATCGTCGCGGAAGCGGTCCAGGTGCTGGCGATAAAACGCACCTGGCGGGTAGAACGCAAAGTGGCATTCAAAGTCCTCAAGCCCAAGGAACAAGCTGCTGTTCATCGCCTCGCGCAGGCTGTCCATCACCCCCAGGTACTGATCGCAAGCCTTGGACTCACCGGGCTCGATCCACTGGATATGGTCGCCGCGAATACCCTCGCGAACCTCCTGGGTAGCGCCGCGCCCGACGGCTGCCGGGGCTAGATCACCCTCGGTCTCACGCTTGCGGCACTCAGCCGCCAGCGCCCGCGTCAGGGTTTTCTGGCAGGAAAATATTCTGCTGCGACCAGCCATGGCTGGCCAGGTCATCAACGATACGTAACAACAGTGGGTGATCAGAGGATATGCGCATGCCGCGCATAGTATCTATCTGCCAAAAAAATCGACAGCGCCACTTGGCTGACAGAACACATCGCGTCTCGACAAAGGCCCGCCAAGCCACGGACAATAGCGCTCTGCCGACAGGAGTCTTTAATGCGTCGTTTGTTTTTTCTGCTGCTATTGAGCTGCACCATGCCTGTCTGGGCAGACAGCCTCGACCAACTCTACAAGGTCGCCGGCTGGCCTGAGCAGCGCGCCCACTTTACCGATGCCCTCGATGCCGCCCAGCAGCGCTACCAAAACAGCCTGCCGCCTGCGGTGTTTCAAGCATTGGTCAACAACAGCAACCAGCGTTTCGAGCCAAAGGCTGTAGACGCGCGCGCCGCCGCCCAGTTACGCGCCAACCTGAGCAATCCGACACCGGCCCTGGCGTTTTTCCAGTCGCCGCTGGGACGCAAGATCGTCGCTGCCGAGCTGCTGGCCACCCGCCGCGACCAATTGGCCAAGAATGCCAAGGGCTTGCCGCGTATTCAGGCAAGCGATACCCGCCTGCTGATCATTGGTCACCTGGCCAAGGCCCTGCCGGCCCGCGAAGCCGGTGCCGAAGTCAGCCTGGCGATTGCCGGCGTGGCGGCGGACAGCCTCAGCCAGATGATTCCGGGACTGCTCGGTGGTGGTCAGGCTCAGGGCATGCTTGACGGCCAGCGCGCAAGGCTGATGGAGCAGATCGGCAACGACCTGAACAACACCCTGCTCTACGTCTACCGCGACCTGTCGGACCCGGAGCTGGAAGAGTTCGCCAGTTTCGCCGAGTCTGCAGAAGGTCAGGCCTACTACAAGGCCGCCCTCGCGGCGATTCGTGCCGGCCTGGCGGTCGGCCAGAACAGCGCCGACCTCAAGTAAGGTGCTCGCCAATGAACGCGAAGTAGCGCTGGCGAATCGTCGGCAGTTCATTGGCCAGGTGGTGTCGCGCCTCGGGCAGCATCAGCACCTGAGGCTGGGCGAATTTCTCCCGTAGCACCAACAGGTTATGCGGCCAGTCAACGGTCATGTCCGACTGCCCCTGAATGATCAGCGGCCGACGCGTACTCGGCGGCGCCGCCTCGATACGCTTGACCCATTCAATCAGTGCTCCAACCCAGGCCGTGGGCAAACGCCGCGGCTGCAAGGGGTCTGCCAGCAGGAACGGCAGAAACGTCGGGTCGTTGGTGTTCTCGCTGAAACGCCGCTCAATGCCCTTCACGAACGGTCGCAACAGGTAGTAGCTGAACCTCGACCAGCCCCAGGCGCGAGGTCGCACCAGCGGTGCCAGCAAAATCACCCGGCCCTGGATCGGGCTGTCATCACCGTGATTCAGTATATGGTCGATCACGATGGCGCCGCCCGTGCTTTGCCCGCACAGGTGCCAGGGCTGTGGCAGGCCTAGTGCGGCCGCTTGCGCGAACAAGGCCTCAAGCACCTGTTGATACACCGCGAAGTCATCGATACTGGCCCGCTCGCCACTGGACAGGCCATGCCCGGGCAGGTCACAGGCAATCACACTGAAGCCCTGGTCCAGCGCCCAGTCGATGACATGCCGGTACAAGCCCATATGGTCGTAGAAGCCGTGTAACAGGATCAGTGTCGCCACCGGGGCCGGCGCCAGCCAGACCTGGCCGACCACGTCATAGCCGGCCACCTGGAATCGCCCCAACCAGCGCTCCACCGGTACCGGGCGCGCCGGCAGGTCCAGACCATAAAAGTGCTGATACGCCGCCGCCTGCGCTGACAGCGGCTGACGAGCCGATAGCGGCTGCAAGCTGGCGCGCAAAGCATCTGGCTGGAACGAAGCGGACATAGCGGGCATCCAGGCACAAAAACAAAGGATTGATCCACGATATTCATCTGTCGTCACTGGCATGGCAAGCTATGCGCCCTTTTGTGGACCCATGGACATGCCTCGACCACGTGCAAAAACGCTGTTAACCGGCCTGACCCTGCTGCTTTGCGCAGCCATCCTGTGGTGGGCCTATGACAGCTTCCAGAGCCGCTACCTGCGCACGTTCGACAACCAGACCGCACTGTTTGCCGGTGACAACCTGCACCTGCCTGCCGACCTCGCCGGCCCTGGGCCGATCCGCGTGGTGCACTTCTGGGACCCGGCCTGCCCGTGCAATGTTGGCAACCAACAGCACCTGAGTGAGTTGATCGCACATTTTGCGCCCCAAGGCGTAGCCTTCTATGCAGTACAGAAAGCAGGCAGCCGCGGCCAGCTGCCGCCCAACCTGAGCGCCCTGAAGCCCTTGCCAACACTGCCAGGCGCTGAACAGCTGCCCGCCAGCCCTGCCGTGGCGATCTGGGACCGAGACGGCAAGCTGGCCTATTTCGGCCCTTACAGCGAAGGCGCGACCTGCAATTCGAGCAACAGCTTCATCGAGCCGATTCTGCAGGCGCTGAGCCAAGGACGCTCAGTCAGCGCCACGCACACCTTGGCAGTGGGCTGCTACTGCCCATGGGGCGCCTGATTTCTCACCCCCCTTGCCGATGGGTTGAGTTTGCAACGTCTATCCTCTGTCCGAAAACACACGCGCCCGTTGTTGAAGCCGTCACTCGCCCCACACAAGGAGTCTCGATGAAACGCAGCCTGAGCTTACTCGCCGTCACCCTCACGGCACTGGCCGCCGGTGGCTTCTGGTATGTACAGAGCAAATTGCCGCAACGTCAGGGCGAGGTAACCCTGGCCAACCTGCAAGCCCCCGTCAGCGTACGCTATGACGAGCGTGGCGTACCGCATATCCGAGCGCGTAACGAGACCGACCTTTACCGAGCACTGGGCTACGTACATGCCCAGGACCGCCTGTTCCAGATGGAAATCATGCGCCGTCTGGCCAGAGGTGAACTGGCCGAGGTGCTCGGGCCGAAACTGGTGCCAACCGACACGCTGTTCCGCAGCCTGCGCATCCGCGACCAGGCCGAACTGATGGTGGCCCGTCAGGACAAACAATCGCCCGCCTGGATAGCCCTGCAAGCCTACCTGGACGGCGTTAACGCCTGGCAGGCCTCGCACCCCAAACCGATAGAGTTCGACATACTGGGTATCACGCCACGCCCCTTTACGGCCGAGGACACCCTGAGCATCGCCGGCTACATGGCGTACAGCTTTGCTGCCGCCTTCAGGACCGAACCGGTGCTCACCTATATCCGCGACCAACTGGGCCCAGACTACCTGAAAATCTTCGACCTGGACTGGCACCCTGAAGGCGCGGTACAGGCAGCACCCAAGCTCGCTGCCGCCGACTGGCAAAGCCTCAACCTGCTAGCCCAACGCAGCCAGCAGGCACTGTTTGACGCGGGTATCCCGCAATTCGAAGGCAGTAACGCCTGGGCCGTGGCCGGTAGCCACACCCGTAGCGGTATGCCGCTGCTGGCAGGCGACCCGCATATCAGTTTTGCCGTGCCAGCCGTGTGGTACGAAGCCGAGCTGTCCGCACCCGGCTTCAATCTGTACGGCTACCACCAGGCGCTGAACCCCTTTGCCTCGCTGGGGCATAACCGCGAGTTCGGCTGGAGCCTGACCATGTTCCAGAACGACGACCTCGACTTGATCGCCGAACAGGTCAACCCGACACAGCCCAATGAGGTTCGTATCAACGGCCAATGGCAAGCGCTGACACGTAGCGAAGAGCAGATCATGGTCAAGGGCGAACAACCGGTGACCCTCGCACTGCGCAGCTCACCGCACGGACCCATCGTCAACGACGTGCTAGGCAAAACCGCCAGCACCACCCCGATCGCCATGTGGTGGACGTTTCTCGAAAGTGAAAACCCGATACTGGAGGGTTTCTACGAAATCAACCGCGCCAATACCCGGGAAAAAATGCGCAGCGCTGCCGCGAAGATCCACGCGCCAGGCCTGAACCTGGTCTGGGCGAATGCCCGCGGCGACATCGGCTGGTGGGCCGCCGCCCGGTTGCCGATCCGTCCGGAGGGCGTCAACCCGGCATTCATCCTCGATGGCAGCAGTGCACAAGCCGACAAGCTCGGCTTCTACCCGTTCAACGCCAACCCCCAACAGGAAAACCCGGCCAGCGGTTATATCGTCTCGGCCAATGCCCAGCCACAGTCACCGACCGGCATGCCCATTCCCGGCTATTACAACCCGGCCGACCGTGGTCAACAGCTGGCCCACCACCTTGCAACCGACCAGACCCAATGGGATATACACAACAGCCAGGCATTGCAGTTGGGCACCACCACCGGCTATGGCCCGCGCACCCTCGCACCGCTGTTGTCGGTACTGCGAGAAGTCGCCGAGGGGGAACAGGAAAAGGAACTGGTCGAGCAACTGGCCGCCTGGCCTGGCGACTATCCGCTGGATTCGATCAGCGCCACCGTGTTCAACCAATTCCTCTATGAGCTGAGCCGCGCCGCCCTGCACGATGAGCTGGGCGACCTGTGGTTTGACACCCTGATCTCGACCCGCGTCATTGACGCAGCGCTACCGCGCCTGGCCGCTGACCCTGACTCGCCGTGGTGGGAGCATAGAGGCAGCAACGAACGTGGCAACCGCAAGGATGCTGTTGTCCAAGCCTGGCATAACAGCCTGGCGCACCTGCGCAAAACCCTTGGCAACGACCCGGCAAGCTGGCAATGGGGCAAAGCACACACCTTGACCCACGGTCACCCGCTGGGCCAACAGAAACCGCTGGACAGGCTGTTTAACGTAGGGCCGTTCAATGCCCCAGGCAGCCATGAAGTGCCGAACAACTTCTCGGCGAAGATTAGCCCGGCACCATGGCCGGTGACCTATGGCCCCTCGACACGACGCCTGATCGACTTTGCCGATGCCGGCCAGTCCTTGAGTATCAACCCGGTTGGGCAAAGTGGCGTGTTGTTCGATACCCACTATGCCGACCAAGCCCGGGACTACATGGACGGGAAGTACCAGCGGGCGCAAATGGGGGTGATCCCGGCGAAGAGCATATTGCATCTGACACCGGAACCCTGACAGCCCTGCGACCAGCAAGTCGGTAGAGGCCAGCCTTGCTGGCCCCTACACCTCGCGGGAATGACAGCGACGAAACCGTGCTTCCAGATTGCGATCGGGCATGGCATGGCTGCGCAGGGCGTTCAAGGTCTGCTCGACATAGTCGCGGGTGCTGCCATACCGCCCCTTGGCCTGGGCAAAGATCTGGCTGAGCAACGTATCCGGCAGATTGCCGGCGTAACACGGCAAGTGCCGCTCCAGGACAAAACCCAGTGCCTGAACCTTGCTGCCGTCATCCAGTCGGCAACTCAGCCAATGTGGCCGATAGGCCGGATAGGGCATTTCTCGCTGCCAGAGCGCCAGCAACGAATCGTGCAGATGCTCTTCCGGCAGACGGTAGGCAAACCCGCTGCAGGAGCCGCCGCGGTCCAGGCCAAAGACCAGCCCTGGGCACTCCGGCGTGCCACGGTGCTCATGGGACCACAGGTAGAGGCCGCGATGATAACCATGCACCCGCGCCCGACGCCGCTCCTCGGCGGAGCACTCTGGACGCCAGATCAACGAACCGTAGGCAAATAGCCAGACCGGCCCCCCTTGATGCAAGGCCATGGTGCGATGAACCGAGTGCAGAAGTTGCTCTTGAGTCAATTGCGACCCGAAATCAAGCAAGGGAGGATATGCCACATTCACAGATGCAGTTTCAATTGCCGACATAGCCGTCGCCAGAATTCCCCGTGAGTTAATTAGGTAACTCACTCTAAAACAAATACACAGTCCGTGCAGTTACCGTACGGCAGATAGCCCACGAAAAACAAGCCCTCAAACGGTCTGAAAGAGCCGCTTTACAAGTGTTTCAGCAAGTAATAGCAGACACTTGCAAGTGCCGCGAAAGTTAATTTCAGCCCCTGCAACAATGGCCTTTCATAATGGCAAGCGACAATAACGGTTAGTTAGTAAGGCGCGCTATTGCAGCGCGCCTTGATCCCGTTAGCCGTTTCGCGGCGCATAGGCGAAGACATCGGCACGCATTTGATGCGCATCCATGCCGGCACTCACCAAAGCATCGAGCGTGGCATAGATCATGGCCGGCGAACCGCTGGCGTAGACCTGTACCGAAGTCAGTTCGGTAATGTCTTCACACACGGCTTCGTGCAACAGGCCGCAGCGCCCCTCCCAGCCACACAGGTCACTGACGACCTTGTGCAGGTACAGGTTAGGTAGCTGCTGCCACTCGTCCCAGTGCTCAAGCGCGTAGAAATCTTCTGGACGACGCACACCCCAGTACAGGTGCACCGGGTACTTGAAACCTTGCGCGCGGCAATGCTCGATCAGGCTGTGCATCTGCGCCATACCGGTGCCTGCAGCGATCAACACTAACGGGCCTTCCGGCAACTCGGCCAAGTGCGTATCACCGAACGGCAGCTCAACACGGGCCATGCCCTGACGCTGCAGTTGGGCAATCAAATCACGCGCACTGTTCTCACGGGCCAGCACGTGCAACTCCAGATCACGCCCACGATGTGGCGCCGAGGCCAGGGAAAAAGCCGATTTCTCGCCGTTTTCCCGCTCGATCATCAGGTACTGCCCAGCGTGATAGCGCGGTGGCTTGCCGGCAGGCGCACGCAGGCGCACGCGCCAGACGTCACCGCCAAGCTCGACACACTCACTCACCTGGCAAGCCAGCTTGCGCACTGGCAGCTCGCCCAGCGCCAACACACCGTCCCATAGCAAGGTGCAATCCTCGAGGGGTTCGGCAATACAAGTGAACAGTTCGCCGTGATCACGCACCTGCCCTTCCTGGCGCACACGACCGTCAACCAGCAGTGCGGCGCAGACATGGCAGTTGCCATTGCGACAGCTCTGTGGGCAGTCGTAACCGAGACGCTGCGCCGCTTCCAGAATCCGTTCTCCGGGCTTGATCGTCAATACCGCACCGGAAGGCTGCAACGTTACCTGCATCAGTCTATTCCCAACTGGTTCCACAACTCATCGATTCGCCGTGTGACAGCCTCATCCTTGACGATGACGCGGCCCCACTCACGGGTGGTCTCGCCTGGCCACTTATGGGTTGCGTCCAGGCCCATCTTCGAACCCAGCCCGGAGATCGGCGAAGCGAAATCCAGGTAATCGATTGGCGTGTTGTCGATCATCACCGTGTCGCGCTTGGGGTCCATGCGCGTGGTAATGGCCCAGATCACGTCATTCCAGTCGCGGGCATTGATGTCATCATCAGTGACGATAACGAATTTGGTGTACATGAACTGTCGCAAAAACGACCACACACCCAACATCACCCGCTTGGCATGCCCCGGGTACTGCTTCTTCATGGTCACTACCGCCATGCGGTAGGAACAGCCTTCCGGCGGCAGGTAGAAGTCGGTGATCTCCGGAAACTGCTTCTGCAGGATCGGGACGAACACTTCGTTGAGTGCCACACCGAGAATCGCGGGCTCATCCGGCGGCCGCCCGGTATAGGTGCTGTGGTAGATCGGCTTGGTCCGGTGGGTGATTCGCTCGACGGTGAACACCGGGAAGCTGTCGACTTCGTTGTAATAGCCGGTATGGTCGCCATAAGGCCCCTCTGGGGCCATTTCACCAGGATGAATCACCCCTTCCAGGATGATCTCGGCGCTCGCCGGCACTTGCAGATCGCTGCCACGGCATTTGACCAGCTCGGTGCGGTTGCCCCGCAACAGGCCGGCAAAGGCGTATTCGGAGAGGGTGTCGGGAACCGGGGTCACAGCGCCGAGAATGGTTGCCGGGTCAGCGCCCAAGGCCACCGCCACCGGAAATGGCTTGCCCGGGTTCTTATCGCACCACTCACGGTAGTCGAGCGCACCGCCTCGGTGGCTCAACCAGCGCATGATGACCTTGTTGCGGCCAATCACCTGCTGACGATAGATGCCGAGGTTCTGGCGATCCTTGTTAGGCCCACGGGTAACCGTCAGGCCCCAGGTAATCAGCGGCGCGACGTCGCCTGGCCAGCAGGTCTGCACCGGCAGCATGCCCAGGTCGACATCATCACCCTCGATAACCACTTCCTGGCAGACCGCGTCTTTGACGACCTTGGGTGCCATCGACACGACCTTCTTGAAGATCGGCAGTTTCGACCAGGCGTCCTTCAAGCCTTTCGGTGGCTCTGGCTCCTTGAGGAAAGCCAGCAACTTGCCGATTTCGCGCAGCTCGCTGACCGACTCGGCACCCATGCCCATGGCCACGCGCTCAGGCGTGCCAAACAGGTTGCCGAGCACCGGAATATCATGCCCGGTAGGTCGCTCGAAGAGCAGGGCCGGGCCTTTGGCCCGCAGGGTGCGGTCGCAGACTTCGGTCATTTCCAGGACAGGAGAAATCGGAACCTGGATGCGCTTGAGTTCGCCACGCTGTTCCAGGCCGCGGATAAAGTCGCGCAAATCGCGATACTGCATGCGTAAGCCTCATGTTGGCCGTATCGGACGGGGTGGCAAAGTGTAGCCTTATACCCGGTCGGCCAGAATAGCCAATGTGCAGATAGCAAAAAGCCGGGTTTCCCCGGCTCTTGCGACCTGCTCGAATTTACTTGCGCTTCATCGAGAGGAAGAACTCGTCGTTGGTCTTGGTCTGCTTGAGCTTATCGATCAAGAACTCAATGGCCGCAACTTCGTCCATCGGGTGCAGCAGCTTGCGCAGAATCCACATGCGCTGCAGTTCGTCGTCGGCGGTCAACAGCTCTTCGCGGCGAGTACCGGAACGGTTGATGTTGATGGCCGGGAAGACGCGTTTTTCAGCGATCTTGCGGTCCAGAGGCAGTTCCATGTTACCGGTGCCCTTGAACTCTTCGTAGATCACTTCGTCCATCTTCGAACCGGTTTCAACCAACGCAGTGGCGATGATGGTCAGCGAACCGCCTTCCTCGATGTTACGCGCAGCACCGAAGAAACGCTTTGGCTTCTCCAGGGCGTGGGCATCGACACCACCGGTCAGTACCTTGCCGGAGCTCGGGATGACGGTGTTGTAGGCACGGGCCAGACGGGTGATGGAGTCGAGCAGGATGACTACATCCTTCTTGTGCTCGACCAGGCGCTTGGCCTTCTCGATCACCATTTCAGCCACTTGTACGTGGCGGGTTGGCGGCTCGTCGAAGGTCGAGGCAACCACTTCGCCACGCACCGTGCGCTGCATTTCGGTCACTTCTTCCGGGCGCTCGTCGATCAGCAGAACGATCAGGTGGCACTCGGGGTTGTTACGGGTGATGTTGGCCGCGATGTTCTGCAGCATGATGGTCTTGCCCGCTTTTGGCGGTGCGACGATCAGGCCGCGCTGACCTTTACCAATTGGCGCGCAGAGGTCAATGACCCGGCCAGTAAGGTCTTCGGTGGAACCGTTACCGGCTTCCATCTTCAGGCGCACGTTCGGGAACAACGGCGTCAGGTTTTCAAACAGGATCTTGTTCTTCGCGTTTTCTGGACGGTCGAAGTTGATGGTGTCGACTTTCAACAGTGCGAAGTAACGCTCACCTTCTTTTGGTGGGCGGATCTTGCCAACGATGGTGTCACCGGTGCGCAGGTTGAAGCGGCGGATCTGGCTAGGCGAAACGTAGATATCGTCAGGGCCGGCCAGGTAAGAGGCATCCGCCGAACGCAGGAAACCGAAACCGTCCTGGAGAATCTCCAGCACGCCATCACCGGAGATTTCCTCGCCGCTTTTCGCATGCTTTTTCAACAGGGAGAAAATCACATCTTGCTTGCGCGAACGGGCCATATTTTCTATGCCCATCTGTTCGGCCATTTCGAGCAGATCGGTAATCGGCTTTTGCTTGAGTTCAGTCAGGTTCATAAGGGGAGTGACGTAATCATGTAAGAAGGGAGAATTAAGCTTCTGGCTTAATGAAGCCGCGCCGCAAAGAAGGCGACAGGATCGCGTACTGATTCGAATTGGGGATGCGTCGGCGACGGCGTGCAGAGGGCACCGAAGAAACAGTGCGAGGCCGAATGTACCACTTGCTTTTTCTGGCGTCTAGTCACCGAGCAAAGAAAAGCCCCGACAAATGCGGGGCTTTTTTGACTCAGATATTGGCGTCCAGGAAGGCCGCCAGCTGAGACTTCGACAGTGCGCCGACCTTGGTGGCCTCGACGTTGCCGTTTTTGAACAGCATAAGGGTAGGAATACCACGCACGCCGTGCTTGGCTGGCGTTTCCTGGTTTTCGTCGATGTTCAGCTTGGCGACGGTCAGTTTGCCCTCATAAGTGGCGGCGATGTCGTCCAGCACTGGAGCGATCATTTTGCAAGGGCCGCACCATTCAGCCCAATAGTCCACCAGCACTGGGCCCTCAGCCTTCAGCACTTCCTGCTCGAAGCTGGCGTCAGTGACGTGTTTGATAAGATCGCTGCTCATGGAAGTCTCCAAGGTCGTAAGCAAAAAAACGTCGCCCATCATAGCCGCCCAGATGGCGGACAGGAAGTCGCAGGCGATTGAGTGTAACTATAGTTGTGGATGACTTTGCATATCGATTTGTCACAACAACGTCACATTCCCCCGTGCAACCTGCGCCATATCAAGCCTTCCTACACTGCGCGTTGGCGTCAGCGATGGATCATGTCAGGATTGGCGGGTTAAAGACCGAGAACCCATGATCATGCCGCAAACCACAGCCAAGAACCTGTCCTTGATCGCTGCTATCGACCTGGGCTCCAACAGTTTTCATATGGTCGTCGCCAAGGCCATCCACAGCGAGATCCGCATTCTTGAGCGGCTCGGTGAAAAGGTTCAGCTGGCCGCCGGCATCAATGAAGAGCGCCAGCTCAGCGAAGAATCCATGCAGCGCGGGCTCGATTGCCTCAAGCGCTTTGCCCAGCTTATCAACGGAATGCCTGACGGCGCCGTACGTATCGTCGGTACCAACGCCCTGCGCGAGGCCCGCAACCGCGGTGAGTTCATCCGCCGTGCCGAGGCCATTCTCGGCCACCCGGTCGAAGTCATTTCCGGTCGCGAAGAAGCCCGCCTGATTTACCTGGGCGTCTCCCATACCCTGGCCGACACGCCGGGTAAGCGCCTGGTTGCCGATATCGGCGGCGGCAGTACCGAATTCATCATTGGCCAGCGCTTCGAGCCGCTGCTGCGCGAAAGCCTGCAAATGGGCTGTGTCAGCTTCACGCAGCGCTACTTCCGCGACGGCAAGATCACGCCCGCTCGTTATGCCCAGGCCTACACGGCAGCACGGCTGGAGCTGATGAGCATCGAGAACGCCTTGCACCGCCTGACCTGGGATGAAGCCATTGGCTCGTCCGGCACCATCCGCGCCATTGGCCTGGCCCTGAAATCAGGCGGCCAGGGCTCGGGCGAGGTTAATGCCGAAGGGTTGGCGTGGCTCAAGCGCAAGCTGTTCAAGCTCGGCGATGTCGAGAAAATCGACTTTGAAGGGATCAAGCCAGATCGCCGGACCATCTTCCCGGCAGGCCTTGCCATCCTCGAAGCCATCTTCGACGCCCTGGAACTGCAGCGCATGGATCACTGCGAAGGTGCTCTGCGCGAAGGCGTGCTGTACGACCTGCTGGGCCGCCATCATCACGAAGACGTGCGTGAACGCACGCTCGGCTCGCTGATGGAGCGCTACCACGTCGATCAAGGCCAGGCCGCGCGCGTCGAGCGCAAGGCCCTGCATGCCTTCGATCAGGTAGCGGCGGCCTGGGATCTGGAAGACGGCATCTGGCGTGAACTGCTGAGCTGGGCAGCCAAGGTACATGAGGTGGGCCTGGATATCGCCCACTATCACTACCACAAGCACGGCGCCTACCTGATCGAGCACTCGGACCTGGCCGGGTTTTCCCGCGAAGACCAGCAAATGCTGGCGCTACTGGTACGCGGTCACCGGCGCAATATTCCCAAGGACAAGTTTGCCGAGTTCGGCGACGACGGCGTCAAGCTGATTCGTCTGTGCGTGCTGCTGCGCTTTGCCATCCTGTTCCACCACATCCGTGGCACTCAACAGATGCCGCAAGTCACCCTGCATGCCGCAGGCGATAGCCTCGACGTGGAGTTCCCGAAGGGCTGGCTGGAGCAGAACCAGCTGACCCAGGCCGACTTCGCCCTTGAGGCGGAGTGGCTGGCCCGGGTCGGCTTCGTCCTCAGCGTACGCTGAGGACCGGGTTGCTCAGGCGCTCAAGCAGAGTCGCCTGGGCACTGCGCGGGTTCTGGTTGCCGGTTGGCATGCTGCGTACGTAGCGGCCGTCCGACTGCAGAATCCAGGCGTGGGTGTTGTCGGTCAGGTAGCCTTCCAGCTCCTTTTTCACCCGCAGGATCAGCTTCTTGCCCTCGACCGGGAAACAGGTCTCCACACGCTTGTCGAGGTTGCGCTCCATCCAGTCGGCACTGGAAAGGAACATCTGCTCCTCGCCACCATTAAGGAAGTAGAACACCCGCGTGTGCTCAAGGAAGCGACCGATGATCGAGCGCACATGGATGTTATGCGACACACCGGCGATACCTGGGCGAAGGCAGCACATACCGCGCACCACGAGATCAATACGCACCCCGGACTGGCTTGCCTTGTACAACGCACGGATGATCTTCGGATCGGTCAGCGAGTTGAACTTGGCGATGATGTGCGCCGGCTTGCCGTCGAGGGCAAACTGGGTTTCACGCGCGATCATGTCGAGCATGCCCTTTTTCAGGGTAAACGGCGCGTGCAGCAGCTTCTTCATGCGCAGGGTCTTGCCCATGCCGATCAACTGGCTGAACAGCTTGCCGACGTCTTCGCAGAGGGCATCGTCAGAGGTCAGCAGGCTGTAGTCGGTGTACAGGCGGGCGTTGGCAGCATGGTAGTTACCCGTACCCAAGTGCGCGTAGCGAACGATCTCACCGGCTTCGCGGCGCAGGATCAGCATCATCTTGGCGTGGGTCTTGAAACCGACCACACCGTAGATCACCACGGCACCTGCGGCCTGCAGGCGGCTGGCCATCTGCAGGTTTGACTCTTCATCGAAACGCGCGCGCAATTCGATCACCGCTGTGACCTCCTTGCCGTTACGCGCCGCGTCGACCAGCGCGTCAACGATTTCCGAGTTGGCACCACTGCGGTAAAGCGTCTGGCGCACGGCCAGGACATGAGGGTCCTTGGCGGCCTGGCGCAACAGATCGACCACCGGAGTGAACGACTCGAAGGGGTGCATCAGGAGAATGTCCTGCTTGCTGACCACGCTGAAAATATTCTCGCTGTTCTGCAACAGCTTGGGGATGGCCGGAGTGAACGGCTTGTATTGCAACTCAGGGTGGCTATCCAGGCCGGTAATGCTGAACAGTCGGGTCAGGTTGACCGGCCCATTGACCCGGTACAGCTCGCTCTCGCTCAGGCTGAACTGCTTGAGCAGGTAATCCGACAGGTGCTTGGGACAGGTATCGACCACTTCCAGACGTACCGCATCGCCGTAACGACGCGAGAACAGCTCGCCACGAAGGGCCCGCGCCAAGTCTTCGACGTCCTCGGAATCGAGCGCCAGGTCGGCGTTTCGGGTCAGTCGGAACTGATAGCAGCCCTTCACCTTCATGCCCTGAAACAGGTCATCGGCGTGGGCATGAATCATCGACGAGAGGAACACATAGTTGTCGCCCGGGCCGCCGACGTCTTCCGGCACCTTGATGACTCGCGGCAGCAAACGCGGTGCCGGGATGATCGCCAGGCCGGAATCGCGACCAAAGGCGTCAATCCCTTCAAGCTCGACAATGAAGTTCAGGCTCTTGTTCACCAGCAACGGGAACGGGTGCGTCGGGTCGAGACCGATCGGTGTAATGATCGGAGCGATCTCGTCGCGGAAGTAGCGCCGCACCCAGGTCTTGAGCTTGGTGTTCCAGTAGCGACGGCGGATGAAGCGGATCTGGTGCTTCTCCAGCTCCGGCAACAACACGTCATTGAGGATCGCATACTGGCGGTCGACTTCGCCGTGAACCAGCTCGCTGATGAGCGCCAGCGCCTGATGCGGCTGCAGGCCATCGGCACCCGCCTGTTCACGGGCAAAGGTAATTTGCTTTTTCAGGCCCGCTACACGAATTTCGAAGAACTCATCCAGGTTACTGGAGAAGATCAGCAGGAACTTGAGCCGCTCCAGCAGTGGGTAGGACTCGTCCAGCGCCTGTTCCAGCACCCGAATGTTGAACTGCAGTTGCGACAGTTCCCGGTGGATATACAGGCTACTGTCGTCCAGGCCCGGAATGGCGATTGCCGGGGCGGGGGCCACCACAGGGGCCTCGACCACAGGCGCGTCCACCACGGGTGCCAGAACCGCTGCCGGCTCTGGCGGTGTTTCCACCATCGGCTCAGGCACTGGCTGGGCATCCTTCATAGCAGCGTCATTAAGCACTTCGTTATTCATCTAGCGTTCCTGAAGGGCGTTACTGCCCTCTCATCAATTGAGCAGCGCGAACAGCGAAATAAGTCAGGATGCCATCAGCACCTGCTCGTTTGAAAGCGGTGAGCGACTCAAGGATAACCCCTTCGCTGAGCCAGCCATTCTGAATGGCTGCCATGTGCATGGCGTACTCGCCACTGACCTGGTAGACGAAGGTCGGAACCTTGAACTCTTCCTTGACCCGGTAAAGGATATCCAGATACGGCATGCCGGGCTTGACCATTACCATATCAGCACCTTCGGCCAGGTCGGCGGCCACCTCATGCAAGGCTTCGTTGCTGTTGGCAGGATCCATCTGATAGGAGGCCTTGTTGGCCTTGCCCAGGTTAAGTGCCGACCCGACCGCATCGCGGAACGGGCCGTAATAGGCGCTGGCGTACTTGGCCGAATAGGCCATGATCCGCACATTGACGTGACCGGCCAGCTCCAGCGCCTCGCGAATCGCCTGGATACGACCGTCCATCATGTCAGAGGGCGCAACCACCTGCGCACCCGCTTCGGCATGGGACAGTGCCTGACGCACCAGGGCATCGACGGTGATGTCGTTCTGTACATAACCTTCTTCGTCGAGGATGCCGTCCTGACCATGGGTCGTGAACGGGTCCAGCGCGACGTCGGTGATCACACCCAGCTCAGGGAAACGTGCGCGCAATGCACGGGTTGCACGCTGGGCAACACCATCGGGGTTCCAGGCCTCGGCAGCGTCCAGCGACTTCTTCTCGGCCGGCGTGACCGGGAACAGCGCCAGCGCCGGAATGCCCAGCTTGACCCATTCGTCGGCTGCCTCGAGCAGCAGGTCGATGCTCAGACGCTCGACACCGGGCATCGACGCGACTTCTTCACGGCGATTCTCGCCGTCCAGCACGAATACCGGCAGGATCAAATCATCGACAGTCAGAACATTTTCGCGAACCAGACGACGGGAAAAATCATCGCGACGGTTGCGACGCAGGCGGGTGGCAGGAAACAAACGGTTAGCGGGGGTAAAGCTCACGGCAGACTCCTGAGCCCGCGCAGGCGGGCGAGCGCGACAGTTATAAGCAGCCATTATGACGCGTGTATGACAGCTATGGGCAACCCTGCGACTTGAGGACGCAGACATTGTCCTTGTAGGAAATGTTCACGTCGAGACACATTTGGACACTTTCCCGAACGCGCTCGAAGGGGTAGGCTGCGCGTTCATTTCGCCCAGCTCCCAGAAAATGCTCCAACAATTCCTACAGGATTTCGGCTACTTTGCCCTTTTTCTCGGTACCTTTTTTGAAGGTGAGACCATTTTGGTGCTTGCCGGATTCCTTGCGTTCCGCGGATATATGGACATCAATCTGGTGGTGTTAGTTGCTTTCTTCGGCAGCTACGCCGGCGACCAGCTCTGGTACTTCATGGGCCGCCGGCATGGGCGCAAGCTGCTGGCGCGCAAGCCGCGCTGGCAACTGATGGGCGACCGCGCACTGGAACATATTCGCCGTCACCCGGACATCTGGGTACTCAGTTTCCGCTTTGTCTACGGTTTGCGTACCGTCATGCCAGTGGCCATTGGCCTGTCCGGCTACCCGCCACGCCGCTACCTGCTACTAAATGGCCTCGGTGCCGCCATCTGGGCTGCGGCACTGGGCGCAGCTGCGTACCACTTCGGGGCCATCCTCGAAGGCCTGTTGGGTAACGTGAAGCGTTACGAACTATGGGTGCTCGGCGGTTTGCTGCTGCTTGGTGGAGTGTTGTGGTTGCGTCGGCGCTTCAGGGCCGCTCGTATTGCCAGGAAAGAAGCGGCTGACGCGCTGCAAGCCAATATGGCGGCTGGTGTGGAGGCCGATCAGGGCGAGGACACTGACGCCGCTGTAAGCGAGCAGCATGAGCCACCCCGGCGTCGTAACAGCCCATAACCCCACGTGCCCGGCCAGCGCCATGGCCGGCAGATTCAGTAGCAACCGCACGCATTCCAACCGAAAGGCCAAGGGCCGATTCTCCAGCACGGCGCCCAGTGCATACAAACCCAACGCCATCAGGCACCAGCCTAGCCCAAGCGCTGCCCGCGACAACTGCTCACCCTGCGCCAGCAGGTAGCTGCCAAAGGCGACGTAAACGGCAAACTGCACCACCCCGTACAGTTGCATTGGCCAGCCCAACGGGACCTCGAACTTCTGGAAACGACTCAGGTCCTGCTTGGCATGCGGATAACGCCGAGCCACATCGACCGGGCGCCAGCCAGTCGGCATGAACCAGATTCGCACCGCGTCCCACCAGCGCTCAGCGCGCCGGGCGTCTGCCCACAACTGCGCATAAACCTGCAGGTTGGCCCACAGCGGGTTCCAACTGGCCAGGGGCGTGGTCACACCGAAAACAACCGGTTCCTTGTCGTCTTCCTCACAGAACGTGCCGAACAGGCGATCCCAGAAAATGAACACACCACCATAGTTACGGTCCAGGTACACAGGGTTCTGAGCATGGTGTACACGGTGATTGGACGGTGTAACAAACACCCACTCAAACCAGCCGAGCTTGGGAATATGCCGGGTATGCACCCAGAACTGGTACAGCAGGTTCAGCGCCGCGACGCTGACAAATACCAGCGGTGGCACGCCCAGGACAGCCAACGGCAAACAGAAGATCCAGGAGAAAATGAAGCCGGTACTGGTCTGGCGCAAAGCAGTGGACAGGTTGTAGTCCTCGCTCTGGTGGTGCACCGAATGTGCCGCCCAGAGCACATTGCGCTCATGCCCGAAGCGGTGCAGCCAGTAGTAACAGAAGTCATAGCCAACAAAGGCCAGCCCCCACACCCAGAAGCGCTCGGCAGGCAGGGCAAACAGCGCCAGATGCTCCCAGGCCACGGCGTACGTTACCAAGCCAACGCCCTTGGTCAGCAAACCACTGGTGGTCGACAGCACACCTGTGCTGAGACTATTGATAGCATCGGCCACGCGGTAATTGCGCATGCCCCGCCAATGGTCGGCCAGCAGCTCCAGCGCAATCAGCACAAAGAAAAAAGGCACCGCATAGAGGATGAAGTCCATGGCCCGTCCACCGTCAGGTTGTTCACCCAGATTAGGCCGGGTTCGCTGGAATCCCTATGGCGACAACTGCCAAATTAGAGGACATTTAGCGCCTCGAATCGGGAGGAGTAAGCATGACTAAAAAAGTTGCAGTAATTCTGTCCGGCTGCGGCGTCTACGACGGTGCGGAAATCCACGAGAGCGTGATCACCCTGTTGCGCCTCGATCAGCGCGGCGCCCAGGTGCAGTGCTTTGCACCGAACATTGCCCAGATGCATGTGATCAACCACCTGACCGGCGAAACGATGCCCGAGTCGCGTAACGTGCTGGTGGAGTCGGCTCGCATTGCCCGCGGCAGTATCAAGGACCTGCAAGAGGCCGATGCCAAGGACTTCGATGCCCTGATCGTGCCTGGTGGTTTCGGGGCAGCAAAGAACCTGTCGAATTTTGCCACCGAAGGCGCGGGCTGCAGCGTGCACCCAGACGTGCTGGCCGTGGCCGAAGCGTTCGCCGAAGCCGGTAAACCGGTGGGGCTGATCTGCATTTCGCCGGCCCTGGCAGCCAAGATCTATGGCCCGGGAGTGATCTGCACCATCGGCAACGATGCCGGCACCCGCGCAGCGATCGAAAAAATGGGCGGCACCCACCAGGAATGCCCGGTCGATGAGATCGTCGAAGACACTGCACGCAAGCTGGTAAGCACCCCGGCCTACATGCTGGCCCAATCGATCAGCGAAGCAGCCGCGGGTATCAACAAGCTGGTGGACCGGGTGCTGGAGCTGGCCTCGCAGGACGACTGAGTCGCCCTACCCCGGGAACTCGCGTGCCAGGCGCGTGAGGATGCGGTCCAGCGAGTTGGCGAATGCCTGCTTCTCGCGATCACCGTAAGGCGCCTGGCCACCCCCCACCTGGCCCTGCTCACGCAGATCGGTAAACAGGTTACGCACCGCCAGGCGCTCGCCCATGTTGTGTGGGTCAAACTCACGCCCACGTGGGTCGAGCGCGGCGACACCCTTCTTGATCAGGCGATCGGCCAACGGCACATCGCTGCAAATCACCAACTCGCCGGGAACCGCATGTTCGACGAGGTAATCGTCGGCAGCATCCGGACCACTCGGCACCACGATCAGCCTGACACACGCAAACGCGGGCTTGATCTGGCTTTGCCCAGCGACCAGCACCACCTCGAGTTGGCGCTTGAGGGCGAATTTGACGACCTGATCCTTGGCTGCCTTGGGGCAGGCATCGGCATCGATCCAGACACGCATGGTTATATTTTCCGGAAGAACAGGCGAACAGTATCCCTGCTCGCCTGCCCGGCTTCAAATCAACTGACCTGCACCCGGCGCTTTTCAGCCAGGCGGCTGCGCCCATACAGTGTCGCAACCGCCAGCAGCGCCACAGCCTGGGCCGCCAGCGAATAGGCGTCAGCGTGAATGCCCAGCCAGTCGAACTCAAAGAACGCCACAGGCCGAGTACCAAAGACACCGGCCTCTTGCAGCGCCTTGACCCCATGCCCGGCAAACACCACCGAAAGGGCGCAGAGCAGGCCGGCATTGATGCTGAAGAACAGCGCCAACGGCAGCTTCGCCGAGCCACGCAGAATCACCCAGGCCAAACCAACCAACAGCACCAGTGCCGTGGCCCCACCAGCCAGCACCGCGTTGTGGCCCGCCGGGCCCGCTTGCAGCCAGAGGGTTTCGTAAAACAGCACGACCTCAAACAGCTCGCGGTAAACCGAAAAGAATGCCAGCAAGGCAAAGCCAAAACGCCCACCGCCACTGACCAGGCTGCTCTTGATGTAATCCTGCCAGGCCGCCGCATGACGGCGATCATGCATCCACACGCCAAGCCAGAGCACCATCACACTGGCAAACAGTGCCGTGCAGCCTTCAAGCAGTTCGCGCTGGGCGCCGCTGACATCAATCACATAGGCGGCCAATGCCCAGGTTGCCAACCCTGCCAGCAACGCCAGCCCCCAACCAATGTTCACCCCGCGCACCGCTGCGGCCTGGCCGGTGTTGCGCAAAAAGGCAATGACCGAGGCCAACACCAGAATGGCCTCCAGGCCCTCGCGCAGCAGAATCAACAGGCCGGAAACAAAGCTCAACGACTGGCTCAGGCCGCCGCCACCGAGCAGTTCTTCGGCTTTGGCCAGCTTGCTCTTGGCAACCTCAAGCTTCTGGGCAGCCTGAGCCACTGGCAAACCGTCCTGCAGCGACTGCCGGTAGGCCATCAACGCCCGCTCGGTGTCCTTGCGCGCGTTGGTGTCGAGGTTATCGAGCGAGCTTTCGACCAGTTCGAAGCCTTCCAGGTAGGCGGCAACGGAAAGGTCGTAGGCCTGTTCGCGATCACCGGCCCGGTAAGCTGCCAGGCTCTTGTCCAGCGTACTGGCGGTATAACCCAACAGTTGTGAAGCGCCACGCTGCACCTGCGGCGGCTGGGCTCGCTGGGCGCGGAACACGGCGACGGCCTCAGCCCCTTCGTTGGCCTGGACCTCCAGAGGGGTATGCCGCGCCAGATCAGCGAGGTTGAATTTCCTGTCACTCTTGGCCTTGGCTGGGTCGGCGGTGAAACCTGCGATGTAGGCAGCCAAATCCCAACGCTGACGCTCATCAAGCTGATCGGCAAACGACGGCATGTCCGTGCCTTCGATACCCAGGCCGAGGGTGTTGTAGAGGTCAAACAGGCTCAAGCGGTCCAGCCGCTCGCTGCTGGTCAGGTTGGCGGGCGGCGGCGTCAGGCCTACACCTGCCGGGCCGTCACCAACACCGTTATCACCGTGACAGACAGCACAATGCTGGGCATACAACGGGGCGCCACGAACAGGGTCAGGCGTGATGACCGGTGCCTGGCTTACCTCATACGCCGCCGCCAACTGAGCCCCCAATTGCCGGGCCTGAGTGGCCACCACGGTTGCTTCCTCACGCTGGCTGACCGCCTCACGCAATTGCGCCACACCCTGCTCCAGTGCCTGGCGCTCAGGGCGCTGCGGCAGCGCACTGATCAAACCCTGCAACACCCCCAGGAATTCAAGCTGCTCACGGTACTCAGAAGGGTCTACCACCTTCCCTGCCTCAACGGTTGCCGGGTAATCGGCGCCAATGTAATCGAGCAGGTGCAATGCCTGGGCGGCGCCCTCAACCGTACCGGCAAACAGAGAGGTGCTGCTCAACGCCAACACTGGCCAAAGCAACCAGGCAAGCAAACGGAAGCGGGAAGTCATGAGCGAATCTCGAACAAGAATGCGTGGCATTACATTGTTCACTTCCATTGATTCACACTCAAGGCTTGCGAAGGTCTGCCTTGAAAAAAATTGTCACAAAATCAGGTGGTAAACGCCCTGCGTGTAATCCGCCGCCCGTCGGGTCGTATTCTCTGATGGCAAAACAGGAAGATCCCGAGTCAAAACGCCATTAATTAGCCAGCAAATTGCGCTTATAATGCCGCGCCATTCCATATAGCGAATGGAAATTTAGGCTCCTCTATTAATGAGGATTTGGAACTAGCCGTTCAAAGGGATAACAGCCTCCCGCCTGTTGTGGCTCTTCATTGATCAGGGAAGAAGGTTTCAGATGGCATCCCGTGTCCTTACCGTCGCATCACTCTGTGCGATCGTCCAACTCACTGGTTGCGCGGTTTTTCGCAACTACGACAGTGAACTCCAACAAACCAACCAACACTTGAGCAGTGGCAACGTCGATGCGGCCCTCGCTTTGTTGGAAAAAAACAATAAAGGCGAAGACAAGGACCTGCTCTACTACTTCGAGAAAGGCGAACTGCTGCGCTCCAAGGGCGATCTGGCGGCCAGCCAACAGGCGTGGCACCAGGCCGACAATGTCGTGTTCAAATGGGAAGAGTCGGTAAAGCTGGACACCGGCAAGTACCTGGCCCAGTTCGGCAGCTACCTGGTCAATGACAAGGTGCGCCGTTATGAAGGCTACGACTACGAAAAAGTCATGCTCAGCACCCAGATGGCGCTGAACCTGCTGGCCCTGAATGACTTCGATGCTGCCCGTACCGAAATCAAGAAGACCCACGAGCGTGAAGCGGTCATTGCCGAACTGCGCGACAAGGAATACCTCAAGCGCGAAGAGGAAGCCGAGAAAGAAGGTATTAAGACCGAGTACAAAGACCTGCAGGGTTACCCGGTTGCTGCGCTCGACGCGCCAGAAGTGGTCGGTTTGAAAAACAGCTACCAGAGTGCCTTCAGCCACTACCTGTCCGGTTACGTCTATGAGGCCCTGGGCGAACGCGGCCTGGCTGCGCCAGGCTACCGCAAGGCTGCCGAATTGCGCCCGAACACCCCACTGTTGGAGCAGGCTCTTCTCGACCTGGACAAACCTGCGGCCAAAAACAGCGACAGCGACGTGCTGATCGTGGTGCAAAGCGGTCTGGCGCCAGCCCGTGACTCGATTCGCGTGCCGTTGCCACTGCCCATCAGCGGTAATCTGGTGATCACCCCGCTCTCCTTCCCGATCATCAAGGAAGACACTTCCACGCCGCGGTTTTCGCAGATCGGGCTGGACCGCAACACCCTTGAGCTGACGGCCCTGAACAGCACCACCGCCATGTCTCGCCGCGCCCTGCGCGATGACATGCCCGGTATCATCCTGCGCACCAGCGTGCGTGCGATCAGCCGCGGCGTCGCCCAGAAGCAGCTCAACGACACCAACCCGCTGGCCGGCCTGGCCGTCGGCATCGCCTCGGCTGTCGTCGAAGGTGCCGACACCCGCACCTGGCGCACCCTGCCAGACGACACCCAAGTGGTCCGCGTACGCATGAGCCAGGGCGAGCATACCCTGAGCCTGCCTTCGAACCTGGGCGGCACACAGGTCAAGGTCAAAATCGAGCGGCCCTATCAGGTTGTGACCCTGCGCGTGGTCGGCAGCCAGGTCTACGCCGGCGGCCCTGCTACCCAAGTCATCCCGAACACCACTGCCCAGGCTGTCGCCAGCATCAAGTAACCCAAAGGAAGCGCAATGCGAATCAAACTCCTCGCAGCCTTGACCACCGTTGCCCTGCTGGCCGGCTGCGCGACCCCGCCGCCAGCACCTGGCAGCGCCGCCAGTAAAGTCGTGGTGATGGGCAAGTTGAAAAACATTGAGGTCGGCCAGATGCGGGTTGCCCGCGAGAACGGCTTTCTCACCGTCAAGGTGTCACTGAACAACACCAGTAGCAGCAACAAGGCGATGTTCTACCGCTTTGCCTGGCTGGGTAACGATGGATTCCCTGTAGCCGACGAAGAAGGCTGGAAAACCCTGACCCTGTACGGGTCGCAATCCAGCATTCTGCCGGCCATCGCGCCCGTGCCACAAGCCACCGACTTCCGTCTCGAAGTCCAGTCGCAGTAATTCGATTTTCAGGAGATCCATTTTATGTTCGCACGTTTTTCGATCCTCGCCGTTGTCGTCGCCCTGGCCAGCGGTTGCGCCAACAACTCCCCTGTTCTGGGTGGCAAGAACATTGGCTACGGTGACAGCAAGGCCGTCGAACTGGTCACCAACGAGTTCGGCTCCACTGACCTGCAAATGATCGCCGAGAGCATGACCCGGTCGCTGGCCCAGTCCGGCATCCTTCAAGGCCGCCCTGTCGTGCAGGTCTACGATGTGAAGAACAAGACCAGCGAGTACATTGATACCCGCGAAATCACCACGTCGATCAAGACCCAGCTGATGAAGTCCGGCACTGCGCGCTTCGCCAGCGACAACACCCAGATGCAAAGCCAGGTCGACCAACTGAAACTGCAGAACCAGAGCGGTCTGTACAAGAAAAACACCGTGGCCAAGACCGGCAACATGATCGCGGCCAAGTACCGCCTGGAAGGCTCGATCAGCTCGATCGTCAAACGCAGCAGCGACTACAAGGACGTCTTCTACAAGTTCAGCCTGCAATTGATCGACGTCGAAAGCGGTCTGGCCGAATGGATGGACGAAAAAGAAATCCGTAAGACCACGGAGCGCTAAGCAATGCGTGCATGGATTGCAAGCCTCGGCCTGGCGTGTGCGTTCAGCGCACACGCGGCTCCTAAAGTCGCGGTCACCGACCTCGCCTATCAGGAACGTGTGGAGGAATACATCCACACCGTTTCCGCGCAACAGAGCTCCAACGCAAGCATGTACTCGGCCAACAGCTCGTCGAGCTACAACGAGTACGAGAGCAGCCAGAGCTACGTCGAGCAGACCGAACTGCGCAAGTTCAGCGGTGACATCAAGGGTGAGATTCTCAAGACCGGAATGTTTCAGCTGGTACAAGGCACACCCTATACCGCCAAGGCCAAGGAAGACGTCTACGACGTCATCAAACGGATCAAGAACGGTAATTTCAAGGGTGCTGACTATGTGCTGTTCGGCACCTTGTCGGACATCGACTTCCAGCGTGATATCACCTCGCTGGACCGCACTGACAGCTACTCCGCAGTGCTCGGCCTGACCCTGGTCGCCGACTTCAGCCTGATCAACACCAAAACCTTCGAAATTACCTCGGCGTTTACCGCCATGGGCGAAGGCCAGGACACCAAGCTGGTCAATGGTGACGATGTGCGCGTCACCCTGAACCGGCCGCGTGTGGTCCGTGAAGTCTCCAAGGAGCTGGGCATGGATGTGGGCTCGGCAACTGAGCGAGCAGCTTGGCCAGGCAATGCCGGAACACGAGCGGCGCCCGATGCGCAACAACCTGCCGCCGGACGAACCGGCGCAGATCCTGCGCTAAACAACAAGAAAGGCGACCCTGGGGTCGCCTTTCTTGTTTCTACCGGGGCAGTTGGCGCCCGGAACTCAGACCGTCGCCCGACGCAGGGTCGCCAGCAGCGCAGCAGCGCCCACGAACAACCCGGCAAAGGTACGGTTCATGCGCCGCTGCTGCTTCGGAGTACGCAGCAAGCGCAGTACCCGTGCCGCCAAGCCGGTGTAACCCGCCATGACCAGCAGGTCGACCGCCACCATGGTGGCCGTGATGATCAGGTACTGCGGCAGCAGGTCCAGGTGCGGGTTGATGAACTGTGGCAGTACCGCCAGCATGAAGACCAGCGCCTTGGGGTTGCTGATGTTCACCAGAAAGCCGCGGAACACCAGGCTCAGTGGCTTGCCAATCGGCCGCACGGCGGCGTTGTCACTGAGGTCGGCGGGCAATGCACGCCATTGTTTGACGGCCAGGTAGACCAGGTAGCAGACCCCGAACCACTTGATGAACTGGAAGGCCGTGGCGGATGCCGCCAGCACCGCCCCCACGCCCGCGGCGATGATCGCAATCTGCATGATCAACCCCAATTGCAGGCCCAGCGCATTCCAGTAGCCCCGCCAGAAGCCATACTGCAGGCCACAGGACATCGAGGCAATGGCGCCAGCGCCCGGAGACAGGCTAATCACCCAACATGCAACAAAGAACGCCAACCATGTTTCCAGCGACATGACACACCTCAGCGGGGACTCTAGTACAAAGCCCAACGCTAATGCGCCGCTGGAAAAAACGCCACGGTTTTTTTGACCGCCGATCAGTTGCTCTTCGGCGCGTCCTCGCCCACCAGCGGTAGCGCATCAGCGCCGCGCCAACGCCGTACCGACTTCTGGAAGAACTGGCTGTTGGGCACCTGCACCAGTGCACCGCCAGTCTCGGGCAGCTCGACCAGCGTGGTAAACAACAGGTTGATGGCAATGACACGGCCTTTGACACCCGGCTTGTCAGTGGTGTCCACCAGCTCGACCACATCACCCAGACGGAACGGCCCAACGGTGAAGATCAGCACCGCGCAGAGCAGGTTGGACAGCACACTCCACATGGCAACGAACGCGACCGCTGCGACGGCGACAAACCCCGACAGTGCGGTCCAGAGCACGGTGGCCGACACCCCCAGACGCTCCAGCACGACAATCAGTGCGCTGCCCATGATCAGCCAGCGCAGGCCACCGCGCAGCGGCATTATCAACTCTGGCGGCAACGGGTAGCGTTGCGCCAGCCGGCTCAAACAGCGTGCGACCACACGCTGCAGGAAAAAGGCCGCGACCAGGATCAGCAGGATCTGCAAACCGAGCCACAAGGGCTCGATCCACTCCACCGGCAGCAACTGTCGCAACGCCGCCATCACGACAGTGCCTCCAGCTCCGCCTGCATGGTCTCCAGCACTTCCAGCGCCTCCATCCAGGCCTCCTCCAGCTCGGCCTCACGGCCCTTGAGCTGGGCCTGGCGGGCCAGCAGCTCACGCAACTCATCCTTGCGGGCAGCTTCGTAAAGGGCACTGTCGCCGAGGCTGGCTTCGACTTTCGCCAACTGCTCATGCACGGTGCCAAGCTCACGCTCAAGCTTTTCCGCTTCGCGCTTGTGCGGCGCCAACTGCTGACGCAGGGCTGCCGCCGCCTGACGCTGGGCTTTCTTGTCGGTCTTGTCGGCGTTGGCCGGTGCACTGCTGACCGGGGCATTACGCTGACGGTACTCCGCCAGCCAGCGGGTGTAGTCGTCCAGGTCTCCATCGAAGGTGTCGACCTTGCCGTCGGCCACCAGCAGGAACTCGTCGGTGGTGCTCTTGAGCAGGTGACGGTCGTGGGATACCACCAACACTGCACCGCTGAACTCCTGCAACGCCATGGTCAACGCCAGGCGCATTTCCAGGTCCAAATGGTTGGTCGGTTCGTCGAGCAGCAGGAGGTTCGGCCGCTCCCAGGCAATCAACGCCAGCGCCAAGCGGGCTTTCTCGCCACCGGAGAAATTCAGTACCGGCTCGTCGAGTCGACCACCACGGAAGTCGAAACCACCCAGGAAGTCGCGCAAGGTCTGCTCACGCTCGGTCGGTGCCAGGCGTTGCAGGTGCAGCAATGGGCTGGCTTTGCTGTCCAGCGAGTCGAGTTGGTGCTGGGCGAAGTAGCCCACCACCAGGTTCTCACCGCGCACCAGGCGTCCAGCCAGCGGCTCAAGCTCGCCTGCGAGGTTCTTGATCAGGGTCGACTTGCCCGCACCGTTAGGGCCAAGCAAGCCGATGCGCGCGCCTGGCGCCAACTGCAGCTTGACCTTCTCCAGAATGGTTTTATCGCCATAGCCCAGCCGCGTTTCAGAAAGGTCGAGCAAGGGGCTGGAGATTTTCTCTGATTCGCGGAAGGTGAAGTCGAACGGCGAGTCGACATGGGCCGCCGACAACTCCTCCATCCGCTCCAGGGCCTTGATCCGGCTTTGTGCCTGACGGGCCTTGGTGGCCTGTGCCTTGAACCGGGCGATGTACTTCTCCATGTGCGCACGTTGGGCCTGTTGCTTCTCATAGGCCTGCTGTTGCTGCGCCAGGCGTTCGGCACGGGCACGCTCGAACGCGCTGTAACCACCCCGGTAGAGGGTCAGTTTGCACTGCTCGACATGGGCCACATGGTCGACCACCGCATCAAGGAAATCGCGGTCGTGGGAGATCAACAGCAAGGTGCCGGGGTAACCCTTGAGCCAGTCTTCCAGCCAAAGGATCGCATCCAGGTCAAGGTGGTTGGTCGGTTCGTCGAGCAGCAACAGATCGGACGGGCACATCAGCGCCTGCGCCAGGTTCAGGCGCATCCGCCAGCCACCGGAGAAGTCACCTACCCGGCGTTCCATCTGCTCATTGCTGAAGCCAAGGCCCGCCAGCAACTTGCGGGCACGGGCATCAGCCGTGTAACCGTCGGCACTGTCGAGTTCGATATGCAGGCGGGCCACAGCAGTACCGTCGTGAGCCGACTCCGCTGCCTCCAGATCGCGCTGGATGGTGCGCAGGCGCTCATCCCCATCGAGCACATAGTCCACGGCCAGGCGCTCGAGGGTATCGACCTCCTGACGCATGTGCGCGATGCGCCAATCGCCCGGCAGCTGACAGTTACCGGCGTCGGGCGTCAGCTCACCGCGCAGCAATGCGAACAGGCTGGATTTACCGGCACCATTGGCGCCGATCAGGCCGGCTTTCTGGCCGGGGTGCAGGGTGAGCTCAGCGCCTTCTAGCAGGCGCTGTGGACCACGCTGTAAAGTGAGGTTCGATAGTCTGATCATAATGGCCGCGAAGTCTACCAGCTTCGCCGCCAACTGGCGCGAGTGGGACCATGTACACCGACCTGTGGAATTTTGCCGTGAGCCTCTATACCCGTCCGGGGGTGGAAGCGGCCTGCCTGAGCCTGCAGGACCAGGGGGGGAATGTCTGCCTGCTGCTCTGTGCTACCTGGCTGGAAGCCCGTGGTGTAAAGCCCGATGCCTCCCGCGTGGCACAGTTGCAACAGTTGGCCGAACCCTGGCACCGCCAGGTGGTGACGCCACTACGCTCACTGCGCCAGCAATGGCGCGAAGCAGCAAGCCTGGACCCAGCGCAGGCTCGCCTGCGCGAACAACTCAAGGCACTGGAGTTGGCCGCTGAACGCGAGCTGCTAGAGCGCCTGCAAGCGGCCTCGCTGGCGTGGCCAGTCGCAGAAGTGACTGAGTCGGATTGGCTGGAACGACTGTCGCCGGATGGCGTTAAGGCGTACCGCGACGCGTTGCAGAAGCTACGCGTCGCGGCAGCAAGCACTCAAGACGCGGTCGACGGCGACTGAGCAGCAGGGACTACCGGGCTTGCAGGTGCAGCCGGTTGTGCAGCGGCGGCTGGTGCTGGCGTGGCCGGACTTGCAGGCTTGGCAGCGACAGGCTTGGCTGGGGCTTTCGCAGCGGCAGCTGGTTTGGCAGCGGCCTTGACTGGCGCCTTGGCGGCGGCAGGTTTAGCAGCCGGCTTGGCAGCAGCGGCAGGCTTGGCAGCAGCGCGAGCAGGCGCCTTGGCAGCAGCGGCTGGTTTGGCAGCAGCGCGAGCGGGGGCTTTGACCGCAGCAGGCTTGGCAGCAGCAGTTTTAGCGGCAGGTTTGGCCGGGGCCTTCGCCGCTGTGGCTGGCTTGGCTGCAGCTCGGGCAGGTGCCTTGACGGTCGCAGGTTTGGCCGGCGCTTTGGTTGCAGCCGGTTTGGCAACTGCTTTGGCAGTGGTCGGTTTGCTGGCGGCGGTAGCGGTAACCGCTGCCTTGTCGCTACGCAGGGTCAGGACTTTGCTGGCAGCCTCTTTTACTTTGCCCACGCCCTGGGCAAGCTTCAGGCTTTCCTGAGCATCGCGCTTGAGCTCAAGGATATAGGTGCGGGTTTGTGCCTGACGCTCCTTCAATGCATCGAGCAACTCCTCAAGCTCCGCTACGGCATTCTTGGCCTTGTTCTGTGCCTTGGCCTTGCCTGCAGTGGCAGCGTCCTGAAGTTTGAGGCGGGCTTTATGAAGTTTTTCCTGTGCCTTGCCACGTTGTTTTTCCAACTTGGCCAACAGTTTTTCTGCATCAGCCAGCGCTTGCGAGCAGGCGTTTTCCAAATGCTCAAGCAGGCTGCTGGAGAGTTGATGGAGCAGGTGTAACGGCGTACTTACTGGCTTCTTATTGGCCGACATGGCTTACCTCCTGGCTGATGTAGTTGCGGCTCATACTAGTCTTCTGCTGCTATCGCCGCTAGGGCATGTTGACCGTAATGGATGCGCCGCGTTGCATGCCTGGGCAAAGTGCGTATCGTTGCCGCTGGAGGCAAGTGTAGATGCTGCTGGAAACACTGCCGATAAAGCCTTGGACAATACCTTCAGGCTGGCATAATTGTGCTTCTCCGAAACCTGGACCCTTGCCATGCCGCGCTACTTTCTACTGCCGTTTCTTGTCTTGCTGTCACCGGCCATGGCGCAGGCAGATGGCAATGCCAACGACGCTCATGACCTTGCTTACAGCCTGGGCGCCAGCCTCGGAGAACGGCTACGCGAAGAGGTCCCGGACCTGCAGCTCAAGGCATTGATCGACGGCCTGCAACAGGCCTATCAGAACAAGCCACTGGCCCTGAGTAAAACGCGCATGGAGGCACTGCTCAGCCAGCACGATGCCCAGGCCAACGACGCCGCAGCACAGGCGCAGAGCGAACAGCTACTCGGTGTTGAACGCCGCTTCATGGCCACTGAACGTGCCAGGGCCGGCGTACGAGAGTTGCCGGAAGGTGTCCTGGTCAGCGAGCTGGTAGCAGGCACTGGGGCCAAGCCCAGCAGCGGCGGCAAGTTTCAGGTTCGCTATGTCGGCACACTTCCAGACGGTACGGTCTTCGACCGAAGCGAACAACCGCAGTGGTTCAGCCTGAACAGCGTGATTGAAGGATGGCAGGTGAGCTTGCCGCAGATGGCGACAGGCTCAAAATGGCGGCTGGTCATTCCTTCAGCGCTCGCATATGGCGCTGAAGGTGCAGGGGACTTGATTGCGCCGTACACGCCTCTGACGTTCGAGATTGAACTGCTCGGCGTGGCAAATTGACGGTTCAGGCCTGAACCGCGCCCTCTTCCTTGTGCGCGTTGTGCAGCACCTCGATCAGGCAGTCTTCCAGCTCAAAACGCTCATGCAACAGGCCGCCCAGTTCCTGGAGTTTCTTGGCGAAACGCTCGGGGTCGTTGCAGTTGCCTTTGTCGCAGTGATCGTTAAAGGCAAGGGCAATCTGGGTAATGTCGTCGATACGCGGGCTGATCTGTTCGGCCAACTCCAGGCTGCGGTTATCACCAAAAGCCTTGGCCTCGCTGACCAGTTGCTCCTGCACCTCGAAGTGCCAGGCCGACACATAGTCAACCAGCACCGCACAGAAATCCCGATTCATGTCCTTGTCGGCGAAGGCCGGCTTTGCATCGCGCAGCTTACGGAAGGCTTCCACCAGTTCCGCCCGCTCCTGCAGCCAGCGGTCAATCAGCCGATGAACCCCACCCCAGCGTTCCTGAGCATTCTGACAACTATCGAGCATGGCGATCTCTTCCCTTCAGGGTCGTGCTGCACTACACCGCGTCACGCATTGTTGTGACCGGTTGAAAGCAGCAAACCGGCATAGCGTAGTTTTTTTGTCTGCGTGCTGGGGAGATTATTCCCGTGCGCCCATGCCTTCAAGGTACGCAGGCGACAAAGTTCATACAAGTGTTTAATCCTGCGACGTAGCGCCGCTCATCTACAAAGCTGTTCCAGGTCAATCGAATCAGCGACTTGCGATACTGCCGAGCATGCTGCCAAGGGGTCAGAGGCGTGCCATTCGCCTACGGGCCATCCGTATACGCAGGCCAACAAACGTCACGGTCAGGGTAAAAAGCGTCAAGACCATGAACGCCAGCAGGCTCCATTCAGGAACACTCAGGTCCATGAAGGTCCAACTGATTCGCACGCAGTCCGGGCTCCCCAGCAGCATGGCCTCCAGCACCTGACTCCAGGACCGTGTGTAGACCAGGTAGCCCAAGGGCGGATGACACTCCATTTCAGGCACGAATGAAGCACTTTGCAGCCAGATATGCCGGGCCGCCAGCAAGACCCCGAGCACGGCACACACCAAGGCCACAGCAGCGTAGCGACACAGCCCGCGCAGTCGTGGTCGCTGCAGTAACGCGCCCAGACAGACAATGGCGAACAACGACAGCAGGATGCGCTGGCTCAGGCACAAGGGACACGGCACCAGGCCGAGACCTAACTCCAGGTAGAACGTCCCCCCCAATATGGCCAGCGATGCCACAAAGGCCAGGAGGAACAAGGAGCGCAAACGAACCAACGGCATGAAGAATTCCAAGAGCGGAATGAAGGGGCATCAACGGTAGAGGAAAGCCACAACCCCTTTCAATACGAGCCCTTCGGGACTCTTCGCCAACAAAAAGCAGAAAGTACGGCAAACCAGAAGGGACTGACGAGAGGCCGCCGAAGGCACAATAAACCACACGCTGTAGGAACAATTACCCAGTCGTACAGACCCGCCGTGCCAGGCGGGCCTGCACACAGTGTTGCTAGCTGCGAACACCCTCAGGCAAGGGTAGCGCCAGCAGACGCTCGTCCAGCAGCACCAAGCCTTCCTGAAACAACTGATTGCTGCGCTCGGTATCACCCAACCCCGCCAGCAAACGCGCCAGCTCGGCACAGGTCTCGGGGTTACGCTGCAGGTTCAGGCTGCTTTCCAGGTAGTCACGTGCCTTGCCCCACAGGCGGTTTTGCAGGCACAGACGACCGAGGGTCAACAACAGGCTTGGGTCATCGGGGTGCAGCTTCAACCAGCCTTCGGCTGTCTGCAACTGACGTACGGGATCTTCACCCCGGACCAGCCCATAAAGACGGGCGAGGTGGCT
The DNA here is from genome assembly GCF_056279025.1 of Pseudomonas sp. TE3910. Classification (NCBI taxonomy): domain Bacteria; kingdom Pseudomonadati; phylum Pseudomonadota; class Gammaproteobacteria; order Pseudomonadales; family Pseudomonadaceae; genus Pseudomonas; species Pseudomonas sp. TE3910. The sequence continues at coordinate 3,581,502 of NZ_JBWBQN010000001.1, read as the reverse complement.
CTCGTACTGACGCTTGAGCGCTGTACGCAACGCCTTTTCAGCCTGAGCCTCGGCACCCAACTGGCGCAGTTGCTCGGCGTAGGCCAGCACCAGTTGCGGCTCCTGGCGCTGCGCCGAGGTCAACTGTTCCCAGGCACGCGCCAATGATTGAAGCCCGGTCTGGTCGTCGTTTTCACGGCGGGCTGCCAGTGACAGGTTCTCACCCCAGGCGCGCTGCTCCAACTCGCTCAGCTCGGCAGCCGGCAGGGCTTTTTCCTTGCGCAAGGCCGGAAACAAACGGATCAAAGCAGACCAGTCGCCGCGCTGTCGATGCAGGCGTTGCAACTGGCGCAGCACCTGAACACTGTGCGGATGGCGATCATGCATGGCTTGCAGGGTCTCCAACGCTCCATCGAGGTCGCCACGGTCGGTTTGCAACTGGGCATGACTCAGGGCGATGGCCAGTTCGGCCTGGGGCTGACGCTCCAGGGCACGCTCCAGCAGGTTGTCGCAGTCTTCGGTACGGCCAAGTTCGTTGGCAGCACGGGCAGCACCGAGGTAGTAGAGCAAGGGCTGACGCTCAGCTTCGGCGGCACGGTGCAGGTTGCGCTGGGCGCTGGCCCAACGGCCTTCGGCCAGATCCAGTTGGCCCTGTTCGATGGCCAGGCGAGTACGCCGGTCGCGGTTGCGCCGAGACCATGGGTTGACCACCCCACCCGAGACGAACACCACACTGAGCAGGTAGCGAACAAGCAAAAAAAGCAGCCACATCCCAAGCAACACCGCCAGCGTTGCCCACACACTGGACTCATAGCGGAAGAAGTTGCCGTAGGAAATCAACACGTAGCCACTGTGGTGTGCCATGCCGATACCTACCAGCGCGGCCACCGCAATCGCCACGACCGTCAACAGGTAGACACGCTTCATGGGCGCGCCTCCTCAGTTGCCTTGCCGGCTGGCACTTCTTCGGCAGGCAGATGACGACGCTCGATATACGCCTGAACCGCACTCAGGCTTTGCGCCAGATCCGGCGTGACAACCGATACCGGCGCGTCAGCCAAGGCCTGCAAACGCTCAAGCATGATCCGGCTTTGTGCATGGTCAGGGTTGAAGTTGGCCAGCAGCACGCTGCGCGCTTCTGCCAGCGCCTGGGCATACACTTTCGGCTCGCCATTGAGCGCAGCCCACTGGGCTTGCTCAAGCGTCAGGCTCAAGGCCAGACGAACCTGATTCAGCGCCTGCCCGGCCAACAATGGCCGGATGTTTTCATCGGCATTGAAATCGATGCGAATGTAGCGGGAAATCTTGTCCCACCACTGCGACCAACGGCTTGCGCCATCACCATCGGCGATCAAGGCTGAATCGCCTTCAGCCTTGACCTGGAAGTCTGGGGCCAGTGCGCTCAACTGCACCACTTGATCACGCAGAGCGGCCAATTGCAGGAACAACCCCGTGCGGTCTGGCTGCTCTACGCTGTGCAGTGCGGCCAGGCTATTGGCCAACTGCTCGCGGGCGGCGAAAGCGCCCGGGTCGCTTTGCTCACGCAGAATGTCATCAGCACCCTGAACCAGGGCGCGGGCACTGGCAATGTCCTGCAGCGCCGACAAACGCAGGCTGGCCAGACGCAACAGGTGCTCGGCCTCTGCCAGCCGCCAGTCTTTGCGGCTCGCCCCCAACACACTTTCCAGGCGCTGACTCAAGCGTTGCTGGTCGCCCTGCAACTGCGCGACCAGGCGGCGACGGTCTTCCAGCTCGGCGGCCGGTGGCAGGCCGGCAAGCTGCGCCGAAAGCTGCTGCTCACGTGTTTGCAGAGCCTCGGCCAAGGTGTTCAGCGCTTGCAAGTGTTCGCCCTGGGCCTGATCGGCGCCTTGAAGCTGACGTACTTGCCATACGCCCCAGCCCCCCACGGCTACACCCGCGGCACCCAGCAACAGCGCGAGAATCGCCAAACCATTACCGCCGCGCTTTGCCGCTGCGGCAGGCGTTTGTTCTGGCGCCTCGGGCGCCGACTGCACTTCATCGTTGGGCAAGACAGTTTCGCTCACGTATCCATCCTTTGCATTGAGGCACGTCGCCAATCAGCTTAGCGCCTTAGAGGGCAGGTGCAGGAGTTTCCCGCAACGCCGCCAGCAAGGCCGCGGCATTGGCACCGCGACAATCTATTACATTCAGGGCACCGGCTGCACGGGCCTGGGCTGCCACCCGAGGGCTCGGCACAAAAATAGGCAACCGCGCCAACTGCGGCCAGTCCTCGCCGGCCAATTGCTGCAAATGTTCAAACCCTTGGCCGCTGCTGACCACCAGGCCATTCAAACGCTCTTCCTCGACACGCCGCTGCAATGTCGACGGCGGGTAGACAGGCAGGCAACGTCGGTACAATTCGAGGTAGTCGACACTAGCACCTTGTTCGGCCAAACGCTCGGCCAACAACTCACGCCCGCCCTCACCGCGCATGATCAATACACGCGCATCGGGCCGGTTAATCGCCTCATGCAAGGCGGGCAACTGCAAAAGTGCCTCGCTGTCATCGCCAGTGCGGGGGTAATGCACCTCCCGGCCATGCGCTTCCAGAATCTGCGCCGAAGCAGCGCCGACCGTGAACCAGGCTTGCTGCGGCGGTTGCGGCCAGTAGTGATCAAGCTGCGCCAAGCCCAGGCGCGCCGCCGGTTTGCTCACGACGATAACCGCACAGTAGCGATCCAGGTGGGCCACCGTGCTGCGCTGCGCGGCATCAAGCGCCAGTGGCTCGATTTCCAGCAAAGGCAAACTGCTGCTGAAGACGCCGCTCTGCGCTAGCGTTTGCGCCAGCGCTGCACCATCTTCGGCCGGCCGCGTAAGCAGCAGACGCCAGCTGCTCACGGGTGACCGGCCTCGCCATAAACAGCCTTGAGGATCTCACCGGCCCCCTGCTTGAGCAGGTCTTCGGCGACCCGAACACCCAGCGCCTCGGCATCGGCGCGTGGCGCACGCGCTTCGGCGTTGAGCAACGTGCCACCGCTGGGTTGACCTACCAGGCCGCGCAGCCATAGCTGATCACCTTCAAGCACGGCATAACAGGCAATCGGTACCTGACAACCGCCGTTGAGGTGCTTGTTCAACGCCCGCTCGGCGCTGACACGGTCGGCGGTGTCGCGATGGTGCAGCGGCGCCAGCAACGCATGGATTTCACTGTCGGCACTGCGGCATTCGATCCCCACGGCACCTTGGCCGCCGGCGGGCAGGCTGTCATCGACACTGATGGTAGAGCTGATACGGTCTTCAAAGCCGAGGCGGATCAAGCCGGCAGCCGCCAGGATGATCGCGTCGTACTCACCCGCATCGAGCTTGGCCAGGCGGGTATTGACGTTGCCCCGCAGGAAGCGGATTTGCAGGTCGGGGCGACGCGCCAGCAACTGTGCCTGACGGCGCAGGCTGGAGGTACCGACCACGCTGCCCGCCGGCAGGCTTTCGAGGTTTGGGAAGGTGTTGGAAACAAACGCGTCGCGCGGGTCTTCGCGCTCGCAGATGCAATACAGGCCCAGACCTTCGGGGAAGTCCATGGGCACGTCTTTCATCGAGTGCACCGCAATGTCGGCTTCGCGCTCAAGCAGTGCAGTTTCCAGTTCCTTGACGAACAGGCCCTTGCCGCCAATCTTCGACAGCGGTGAGTCAAGCAGCTTGTCACCGCGGCTGACCATTGGCACCAGCGTCACCAGCAGGCCGGGATGGGCTTCCTCTAGACGGGCTTTGACATATTCAGCCTGCCAGAGGGCAAGGGCACTTTTGCGGGTGGCAATGCGGATTTCGCGAGTGGACATGGAACGATCCGTACGAGAGAGTTGCTACGGATGATAACAGCTCAGTCCAACGCGCTAGCAGATCTAAATTATCGGATAAGGTCGCCGTCCTTGGCACGATTCGCTCCAGCACTGTCCTTTAGAGCTGCTGCATCATCTTGCGCACGCCCGCCACATGCCGACGGCTGACCACCAGCGCATCGCCATTGAGCCCTTTCAGATAAAGCTGGAAATGCCCTAGCGGCGTGCGCTGCAGGCGTTCAATACGGTTACGCGCGACCAACGCATTGCGGTGGATACGGACAAAGCGGTCACCGAACTCATCCTCAAGGGCCTTGAGTGGTTCATCCAGCAAGACTTCGCCGGACTCATGGCGCAGGGTGACGTATTTGTGATCGGCGATGAAGTAAATGACCTGATCCAGCGGGATCATTTCGATGCCTTTGCGGGTTCTCGCACTGATGTGACTGCGAGGCCCGATGCCGCTCTCAGCGGCCGGGCGCGTCAACGCCGCCAACTGCACCCGGCTGGGACGCTCTGCCCTGCGCAAGCTGTCCCGCAACTCCTCGGCGCGTACCGGCTTGATCAGGCAGCCCAGGGTGCTGTCTTTGAATACGTTTACCGCGAACTCATCATCCGCCGTACAGAACACCACCGCCGGTGGTGCTTCACGCTCGCACAAGCGACCTGCCACCTGCAGGCCATCCAGGCCTGGCATACGAATGTCGAGCAGGACGACATCGGGTTTAAGGCTGTCGATCAGTGCCAGGGCCTCTTCACCATTGGTGGCGCTAGGCTCCAGCACGGTATAGCCCTCAAGCTCGCCGAGCATGCGGCTCAAGCGTTCGCGGGCTTGGGGTTCGTCATCAACGATCAGGACATTCATATTGCGCTGGATTCCTGCGTGAGTCTCGCACAAGGATAGCGTAGACAGGTGAAGTGACGACCGTCACGGCGATCCACGCTCAGACTCGCACGATGGCTAAAAATTCACTGGGTCGGCAGTAAAGATGCCAATCCTCAGTCCAACTGTAGACGGTTGCCGGAACGCTGCCGTTCATTCGCCAAATATCCTGTCAAGAACACACCTTCAACGGCGCCAGCCAGAACCTCGATCACCCATTTATGCCGACCGCCGAACGCCGTCAATGCTGCCAATCCTGCTATTATCGGCGCCACTTTTCCCGTTCACGCCTTCAACGAGCGAATCCATGAGCACTGACAAGACCAACCAGTCCTGGGGCGGCCGCTTCAGTGAGCCCGTCGACGCTTTCGTCGCCCGCTTCACCGCTTCCGTCAACTTCGACCAGCGCCTGTATCGCCACGACATCATGGGTTCGATCGCCCACGCCACCATGTTGGCGAAGGTCGGCGTTCTCACCGATGCCGAGCGCGACAGCATCATCGACGGGCTGAAAACCATCCAGAGCGAAATCGAAGCCGGCAACTTCGACTGGCGCATCGACCTCGAAGACGTTCACATGAACATCGAGGCGCGCCTGACCGATCGCATCGGTATCACCGGCAAGAAGCTGCACACCGGGCGTAGCCGTAACGACCAGGTCGCCACCGATATCCGTCTGTGGCTGCGTGACGAAATCGACCTGATCCTCGCTGAGATCACCCGCCTGCAACAAGGCCTGCTGGAGCAAGCCGAGCGCGAAGCGGAAACCATCATGCCGGGTTTCACGCACCTGCAGACCGCGCAACCAGTGACCTTCGGCCACCACCTGCTGGCCTGGTTCGAGATGCTCAGCCGTGACTACGAGCGCCTGGTCGACTGCCGCAAGCGCACCAACCGCATGCCGCTGGGCAGTGCCGCACTGGCCGGTACCACCTACCCGATCGACCGTGAACTGACCTGCCAGCTGCTGGGCTTTGAAGCCGTGGCCGGCAACTCGCTGGACGGCGTCTCTGACCGCGACTTCGCCATTGAATTCTGCGCTGCCGCCAGCCTGGCGATGATGCACCTGTCGCGCTTCTCCGAAGAGCTGGTGCTGTGGACCAGTGCGCAATTCCAGTTCATCGACCTGCCTGACCGCTTCTGCACCGGCAGCTCGATCATGCCGCAAAAGAAAAACCCGGACGTGCCAGAGCTGGTGCGCGGCAAGAGCGGCCGTGTATTCGGCGCCCTGACCGGCCTGCTGACCCTGATGAAAGGCCAGCCACTGGCCTACAACAAGGACAACCAGGAAGACAAAGAGCCGCTGTTCGACGCCGCCGACACCCTGCGCGACTCGCTGCGGGCCTTCGCCGACATGATCCCGGCCATCAAGCCGCGTCATGCGATCATGCGCGAAGCCGCACTGCGCGGCTTCTCCACCGCCACCGACCTGGCCGACTACCTGGTACGGCGCGGCCTGCCGTTCCGTGACTGCCACGAAATCGTCGGCCATGCAGTGAAATACGGCGTCGACACCGGCAAGGACCTGGCGGAAATGAGCCTGGACGAACTGCGCCAGTTCAGCGACCAGATCGAGCAAGACGTATTTGCCGTCCTGACCCTGGAAGGCTCGGTCAACGCCCGTAACCACATTGGCGGTACCGCTCCAGCCCAGGTACGGGCTGCGGTGCAACGCGGCAAGGCCCTGCTGGCCAGCCGTTAAGCCTCGATACAGGCTCGCCGGGCAGCACGGCGAGCCTGTTTCAACTCAGCGCTTGCCGCTGCGAATCATCTCGAGGAAGGCGGGCATCTGCGCTTCCTTGTCCGCTGCGATCTTCTGCACATGCGGGCTCTCCTTGAGCCGGGCGAACAGCGCCTTGGCCTGCGGGAAGTCTTCCAGCAAGTCCTGACCAAATATCTTGAGGCCGACACCGCGCGCCAGATCGACACTGTAGAAGAAATACAGGTCGGCCAGAGTCAGCGTGTTACCAGCAACGTAAGGCGAGAACACGCCGTTGCGCTTGAGGGTATCAAGCCCCGCCAACAGTTCGCCCTTGGCCTTTTCCTTGATGACCGCGTCCACCTGCATGCCGAAAAACGCCTCGGGGTAACAAGCCCGTGCCGGCAGTTCGATATACAGCTCGATTTCCTTGGCCAGCTCGCGCACCTTGGCACGCGCATAGGCCTCGGCAGGCAGCAAGGCATGCTCAGGATGCACCTGCTCGATGTACTCGAGGATCACGCTGGTCTCACTGATAAAGCCGTGCTCGGTTTCCAGTACCGGGACCTTGCCGCGCGGGCTGACCTGCAGAGCGTCATCGCTCTGGCCACCGTTGAACGGCACCTCTTCAAAGGGCAGGCCCTTTTCCAGCAGTGCCAGTTTGACCATGTTGTAGTAGTTGCTGACTGCAAAACCATGAAGCTTGAGCATGAAAACAGCCTCCAGGCCGTAAGGAGTTGGCCCGGGGTGTTATAGAACGATTGGCCTGGACTGACCAGCATCATGGATCGTGTCGATACTGCGACATGACCTGTGCGCTCATGGCAAACTGCAAGCTCAACGCGAGGAATCACCATGAGCGAACAGAACAAAATCGACAGCGACGACGAAGAAGCCTTCGCCGAAGCCACCCTGACCCAGGCCATCGAGAATCAGATCGAGTCCGGTGAGCCACCGGCCGCCAAGGCGGCTTTCAACAAGCTGACGCTGGTGGGCTATGAGCGCGAAGAAATTCTCAACCTGATGGCTCATGTACTGGCTATCGAGATTGACGCCATGCTCGATGAAGACCGTGCATTCAACACCGAATGGTACGAAACTGCCCTGCGCGCACTGCCCGAACTACCGCCGGAAAAAGACTGAACTACACTCCAAAGCCAGGCATCCGTTACCAAGGTGCCAACCGCAAATTCAGGAAATGTCGGAGTACCTATGTCATTTACCCCCGAGTTGGTTGCCGAACTGGAAATACTTGCACTGTTCAACCTGGCCAATACCCAGGAAGGCCTGAAAATTCACACCAAGACGGCAGCGCCCCAAGCCATTGCCGCCGCCAAACGCCTGCATGACAAGGAACTGATCACCCAACCCGATGGCGGTTACCTGACCAGCCTGGGCCTGGACGCCGCCGAGCATGCACAGCAGCTGCTGACCATCCTTAACGTGACCGAAACAGCCTGAATACCCGCCGACACCTTCACCGGCAAGCCTCACGCGCCAGCGTCTTGCACGGCCTTCGGGCCGTACACGACGCTGCACCGCCCACGAAAAAATGGCGTCAAAAACCAAATACGGCTTAAACCGACTGCATTACTAGGGCTAAACTCGCCAGTGCTAACTGACGTTCCCTTGTCGAGCCTGTAGGCCGGTTTGAATCCATAATGAACCACCCCTATGAAATCCGCCCGGACCTGGATGCAGGCATCGACCGCAAGGTGCTCAATCAGTTGCGCGCGCGTTTTCTGCGCCTGAACGAAGGTCGCCTGGCACGCGCAATGGACGGTTTGTCGAGCAGACAGCAACTCGTCCTTAACCTGCTACCGCTGCTCTTCCACGTCAATCACCCACTGTTTCCCGGCTATGTATCAGGCTCTACCCCAGCGGGTGTCTCTGGTTACGAGCCCGATGCACAGCAGTTGGCTGAAGCGCAGCGCCTGACGCGCTCGTTCAGCTACAGGCCTCGCCACGGCAACCCGCCACGCCCCATTCATGGGCTGTTCCTGATGGGCAGCCTCGGCACCCTGGCCCAGGCCGAACAAAGCGACATGGATGTGTGGGTATGCCACGCTTGCGACCTGGACGACACCGCCCTGGCCGAGCTGCGCAAGAAGTGCACGTTGCTGGAGATCTGGGCCGCCAGCCAGGGCGCCGAAGCACACATGTTCCTGATCGACCCGCAGCGATTCGTTCAGGGCGAACGCAACACCAGGCTCAGTTCGGAAGATTGCGGCACCACTCAGCATTACCTGCTACTTGATGAGTTCTACCGCACCGCCATCTGGCTGGCCGGCCGCACACCGCTTTGGTGGCTGGTACCTGTGCACGAAGAAGCGCGCTATGCCGAATTCACCCGCACGCTGCTGTCCAAACGGTTTGTCCGCGAAGAAGAGGTTCTGGATCTTGGCCATATGGCCCATATCCCGGCCGGCGAGTTCATCGGTGCCGGGCTCTGGCAGTTGTACAAAGGGATTGAGTCGCCCTACAAATCTGTACTTAAACTGCTACTGACCGAAGCCTATGCCAGCGAGCATCCACAGGTACACTGCCTCAGCCTGCAGTTCAAACAGGCCGTGTTCGCCAACCGCCTGGACCCAGACGAACTCGACCCCTACGTGATGGTTTACCGGCGCATCGAGCGCTACCTGAAGGCCAGCGGCGACAGCCAACGGCTGGAGCTGGTGCGACGCAGCCTGTACCTGAAGGTCAACAAGAAACTCAGCAACCTGGCACGCCAGCGCGTGAGTGGCTGGCAACGCGAGCAGCTTGCACGCCTTTGCCAGGAATGGGGTTGGGACGAACGCCAATTGGCCCTGCTCGACAGCCGCAGCCAATGGAAAGTTCGTCAGGTCGAGAGCGAGCGGCGGGTGCTGGTCGATGAGTTGAACTACGGCTACCGCTTTCTCAACCAGTTCGCACGCAGCCAACAGGCGAGCAATCGCATCGACCAACGCGACCTCAACGTGCTTGGCCGACGCTTGCATGCAGCTTTCGGGCGCCGTGCTGGCAAAGTCGACTTCATCAACCCAGGCGTGGCCCCTGACCTGGCTGAAGACACCCTGACGCTGGTCCAATCAAGTACCGGCAACGCACCGGAGCGGGTTCAATGGACACTCTACAGCGGCAACCTCGGCCCGCAGGAATGGGAGCACTTCGCCCCGATCAAACGGTGCCGCGGGTTACTTGAACTGCTGACCTGGGCCCATCGCAATGGCGTGATCGACAGCAGTACGCGGCTAGCGCTGTATCCAGGCAGCAGCGACCTGAGCGAGTACGAGCTGTTCAACCTGCTCGGCAGCCTGCAGCACAGCGTAGCCCTGCCACTGCCCCGTGTCAGTGAGGAACGCCTGCTACAACCCAGCGTAGCCGAGGAGGTGCTGTTGCTGGTGAATGTCGGCATCGACCCACTGCGCCAACACCGCGACCTGAACATCCTGATGACCACCGAGCGTACCGACTCGCTGAGCTACGCTGGCGTGCGCGAGAACCTGGTACTGACCCTCGACCAGGTCACACTCAACAGTTGGAACGAAGTGCAGGTTCAACGCTATGACGGCGAACATGCCCTGCTGCGCTGCCTGCGCGATTACCTGAGCAGCCTTGAGCGCGGCGCACCTGCGCCACGCTTGAGGGTACGCTGCTTCTGTCATAACCGGGCCCAGGCCATTGCCCTGCGTGTCGAAGAAGTGTTCATGAGCGCTCAGGCACTCCTGGAGCAACCCCTCGAGTACCGCTACCTGATTCAGGTTCAGCAGCATACCCACGTGCTCAACCTGCAACCTGGCGCAACCGAAATAGCCACACTGAACGACCACGCGGCCCTTCTGGCGTATCTGGGCCAGGAGCGGAGCAGTTACAGCCACCTGCACCTGGATGCCAATGCACTGCAGGAGCATGACCTGGCACAAGTGCTTGCGCTTGGCCAGCCGCACGCCCTTCAGGTGTTCTACCGCCTGTGGGATGACTGGGCCGATGTCTACGTGCTGGATGAACATAACGTGTTGTGGCAGCAACGCCTGCCGATGCATGACGAGAGCAGCCTGCTGCTGCCGTTGCAGCGCTTCCTGCAGGCGGTGGTTTTTCGTCAGAACGCGCGCCGGCCACTGGCGCAAGGCTCGCTGGCAATCCATTACTACCAGATTATGCCCTCGGGCGGAGGCCGAGCGCGCCGGGTCGAACCCCGCCCCGCGCCACAGGACAACAGCGGCAGGTTTTTCTACGACGTACAGGCGATCCTACAGACGAGCGCAACCGAGTCAGCCCACGTCACGCTGTACTGTAATCAAAAGGAATTTTCAGCGCTCGACCATGGCGACCAACTGTATGCCATGGTTGCGCGCGAGATCGTCGAGCAGCGCCGTGAAGCTGCGCCCTACCGCTGCTACATCACTGACCTGGACCTGTCCGACCTGCTCGCTGAAAGCCCAGGTTCAAGCATCCGCTACCTGCGCTACAAGGACGAACTGGAGGCGCGCCTGAACGACGCCATGGCCCTGCTCTAAGCCAGGTTCAGAGGTCAAAGTCACCAGCGGCTTCCGGCTGGTACTCAACCTCCAGCAGCTTGAGCTTGAGGGTCTTGCCGCCCGGTGCTGGCCAATCGATCTGCTCGCCGACCGACAGGCCCAGCAATGCGCAGCCAATCGGCGCCAGGATCGATACGCTGCCTTCGGCACCCGCATCCTTCGGGTAGACCAGGGTCAGGTGATAGTCCTTGCCACTGGCTTCCTCACGGCAATGCACGCGGGAGTTCATGGTCACCACACCGGCCGGGACCTCCTCGTGACCGACCACCTGCTCGGCGCGGTCCAGCTCGTCCTGCAAGGCGAGCACACCCGGCACGTTTTCGTCGAGGCTATCGATCAAACGCTCAAGACGTTGTACGTCCAATCGGGTGAGGATAAGGGAAGGCTTGGTGCTCATGATCCAGTCAGACTCCTTTTTCTAGGCGATATAAAGAAAAACCCCGCCCAAGGGCGGGGTTTTCAGGAATTCGGCAGTGCCGATATACGTTCGACACTACCACAGCCCGGCAAATACACAAGAGGGGAGGCAGGCAGCCCTGGCTCAGCGAGCCTCGGCCTGGGTGCGCCGGGCACCTGCTTCGCGGCAAATCTGACGACGCTGCTCGTCATCCGCCGAACGCCACTGGCGAATATCCTCTACATGCCGGAAACAACCCAGGCAGACCTTCTGCTCATCGAGCCGGCACAGGCTGATACACGGCGAAGGCACCGCCGGGCTGACATTGCTGTACAGCGGCTTGGCCGGTTTGCTGGCAACACTCATTTCAAATCTCGTCGAAGTCGAGCTTCTCGCCAGACTGCTCAAAGACGATGCGCACCAGCATTTCGCCCAACAGTTCGTCAGTGGTATCGCACATCCACTTCTTGCTTTCCGGGTCGTAGTCGAAATGGAAACCGCCGCTACGGGCAGCCAGCCACAGCTGACGCAAAGGCTCCTGCCGGCTGAAGATCAACTGGCTGCCATTATCGAACTTGATGGTCAGGACACCGGCCGAATTTTCCATGTCCAGGTCCAGGCCGCTTTCGTCGAACAGGTCTTCCAGCGCCTGCTGGGTGGCATCGACCAGGTCATGAAAACGTGCTTCGCTCAAACTCATTGCAAGAACCTCGAAATTTTCTGCTCACGCGCAAGCCGGGCACGATACGAGGCCAGCGCGACGAATGCAAAGGATACCGACCACCGCCCCTGTCCGATGGCGGGCAAGCCACATAGGCAAGGCGCTGGGCGCTCGGTATACTCGGGCGCAATACTGCTTATTTCAAAGGATTTCGCCATGAAGCGCCTGATCTCCTCCCTCGCGGCGCTCGTCGCGGTTGCCTGCCTCGTCTCCGCCTGTGGTCAAAAGGGTCCTCTGTACCTGCCTGACGACAGCAAAGATGGCAAAAAATCGCAATCGCACCAGCACCAGTAAGGGAACCCCATGGACGCTTTCAGCTACCGCGAAGGTGAACTGTTCGCGGAAGACGTAGCGCTGTCAGCCATCGCCGCGCGCTTCGCAACGCCGACGTACGTCTACTCGCGCGCCCATATCGAAGAGCGCTACCGCAGCTATACCGATGCCCTGGAAGGCGTATCGCACCTGGTCTGCTTTGCAGTCAAGGCGAACTCCAACCTGGCCGTGCTGAACGTGCTCGCCCGCTTGGGCGCAGGCTTCGACATCGTCTCCGGCGGTGAGCTGGAACGCGTTCTGGCCGCTGGCGGACGCGCCGACCGCGTGGTGTTCTCCGGCGTCGGCAAGACCCGTGAAGACATGCGTCGGGCCCTGGAAGTCGGCGTACACTGCTTCAACGTCGAGTCCACTGACGAACTGGAACGCCTGCAGGTCGTCGCCGCCGAGATGGGCGTACGCGCGCCGATTTCGCTGCGGGTCAACCCTGACGTCGATGCCGGTACCCACCCGTACATTTCCACCGGGCTGAAAGAGAACAAGTTCGGCATTGCCATCGCCGATGCCGAGGCCGTCTATCTGCGCGCAGCTCAACTGCCGAACCTGGAAGTGGTGGGTGTCGACTGCCATATCGGTTCGCAGCTGACCACCCTCGCCCCGTTCCTCGACGCACTCGACCGCCTGCTGGCGCTGATCGACCGCCTGGCCGAATGTGGCATCCACCTGCGTCACCTGGACCTGGGTGGTGGTGTTGGTGTGCGTTACAACGACGAACAGCCACCGCTTATTGCCGACTACATCAAGGCCGTACGCGAGCGTGTCGGCGAACGTGACCTGACCCTGGTCTTCGAGCCGGGTCGTTACATCGTCGCCAATGCCGGCGTGCTGCTGACCCGTGTCGAGTATCTCAAGCACACGGAACACAAGGATTTCGCTATCGTCGATGCGGCGATGAACGACCTGATCCGCCCAGCCCTGTATCAAGCCTGGATGGACGTGACGGCCGTGCAGCCGCGTGCGGGCGAGCCACGCACCTATGACGTGGTCGGACCGATCTGCGAAACCGGCGACTTCCTGGCCAAAGCGCGTCAACTGAACCTGGCCGAGGGCGACCTGCTGGCTGTGCATTCAGCGGGTGCCTATGGCTTTGTCATGAGCTCGAACTACAACACCCGTGGCCGCTGCGCCGAAGTTCTGGTCGATGGCGACAAGGCCTTTGAAGTGCGTCGTCGCGAGACCGTAGCCGAACTGTTCGCAGGCGAAAGCCAGTTGCCGGAGTAACCCCATGCTGCTGCGTTTTACCAAAATGCATGGCCTGGGCAATGACTTCATGGTCCTCGACCTGGTCAGCCAGCATGCACACATTCTGCCCAAGCACGCCAAGCAATGGGGCGACCGGCATACCGGTATCGGCTTCGATCAGTTACTGATCGTCGAAGCACCGAGCAATCCGGACGTGGACTTTCGCTACCGGATCTTCAACGCCGACGGCTCCGAAGTAGAACAGTGCGGTAACGGTGCACGTTGCTTCGCCCGCTTCGTGCTGGACAAACGCCTGACCGCCAAGAAACAGATCCGCGTCGAAACCCGTAGCGGCGTCATTGAGCTCAATGTCCGTAGCGATGGGCAGATCTGTGTCGACATGGGCCCACCACGGCTGGTCCCGGCCGATATTCCGTTCCAGGCCCCCGAACAAGCCCTGAGCTATTCGGTGGATGTGGACGGCCAGCAGGTCGAAATGGCCGCCGTCTCCATGGGCAACCCGCACGCCGTGCTGCGTGTCGATGACATCAACCAGGCACCGGTACATACCCTGGGGCCGAAGATCGAACACCACCCACGCTTCCCGCAACGTGTGAATGTCGGCTTTATCCAGGTCATTGATCGGCACCGCGCACAACTGCGGGTCTGGGAACGTGGCGCCGGGGAAACCCAGGCCTGCGGTACCGGCGCCTGCGCTGCTGCAGTGGCCGCGATCAGCCAAGGCTGGATGGATTCACCCCTGCTTATCGACCTGCCAGGCGGGCGCCTGTCGATTGAATGGGCAGGACCTGGCCACCCGGTGATGATGACCGGGCCGGCCGTGCGCGTTTTCGAAGGACAGGTTCGTCTATGAGTGAGTATCAGCCATGACCGATCAGCCCCAGGCCCCCGTCGAACACCCCGCCCCGAGTGATCAGGGCATGACACCGGCCCTTGGGGCCGAGGCCGTGGCCGCCTACTTGCGCGCCAACCCGGCATTTTTCACCGAGCATGATGAACTGCTGGTGGAACTGCACGTCCCTCACCAGCGTGGCGATAGCGTCTCGCTGGTCGAGCGCCAGCTCAAGCTCCTGCGTGATCGCAACATCGAGATGCGCCATCGCCTGTCACAGCTGATGGACGTCGCCCGCGACAATGACCGCCTGTTCGACAAGACCCGCCGCTTGATCCTCGACCTGCTCGATGCCAACAGCCTCGAGGAAGTGGTCATGGCCGTCGAAGACAGCCTGCGCCAGGAGTTCAAGGTGCCGTTTGTCAGTCTCATACTGTTCAGTGACAACGCCACTTCGGTGGGCCGCTGGGTCAACAGTACCGAGGCCCAACAAGCCATTGGCAGCTTGCTCTGCGGCGGCAAGACCGTCAGCGGCTCGCTGCGCGACCATGAGCTGGACTTCCTGTTCGGTGAAGAGCAGCGTAAAGAAGTCGGCTCCAGCGCCGTCGCCGTACTCAACCATCAGGGCCTGCATGGCGTGCTGGCGATCGGCAGCCGAGATCCGCAGCACTACAAGAGCAGTGTCGGCACCCTGTTCCTGGGCTACATTGCCGAAGTCCTGGGCCGTGTCGTTCCACGCTTCACGCAAACCCTGCGTTCGGTGCGCTAACCATGCAACGCCAGTTGGACGCGTTCTGTGCATACCTGCGTAACGAACGTCAGGTGTCACCGCATACCCAACTGGCCTACCGGAGCGACCTCGACAATGTCCTGGCGTACTGCGCCAAGGCCGGCATCAACAGCTGGAACGACCTGCAGATCCAACAGCTGCGTCAGTTCGTTGCCCGTCAGCATCAACACGGGCAGTCCTCACGTAGCCTGGCCCGCATGCTCTCGGCCGTGCGCGGTTTCTATCGCTACCTCAACCGTGAAGGGTTATGCAGCCACGACCCGGCCACCGGTCTGTCGGCCCCCAAAGGCGAGCGGCGCCTGCCCAAGACCCTGGACACCGACCGCGCCCTGCAATTGCTCGACGGAGCCGTTGAAGACGACTTCATCGGCCGGCGCGATCAGGCCATCCTGGAGTTGTTCTACTCCTCCGGGCTGCGCCTGTCGGAGCTGACCAGCCTGAACATGGAGCAACTGGACCTCGCCGCAGGCCTGGTACAGGTGCATGGCAAAGGCAGCAAGACCCGCGTACTGCCGGTGGGCCGCAAAGCCCGCGAGGCCCTGCAACAGTGGTTCAAATTGCGCGGCATGAGCGCGCCTGAAGATGGCGCGGTGTTTGTCACCCGCCAGGGCCGTCGCCTTGGCCGTCGGGCGATCCAACTGCGGGTACAAGCCGCCGGCGTAAGGGAGCTGGGGCAAAACCTGCACCCACACATGTTACGGCACTCTTTTGCCAGCCACCTGCTGGAGTCCTCCCAAGACCTGCGCGCCGTCCAGGAAATGCTCGGCCATGCCGACATCGCCACCACGCAGATCTACACTCACCTGGACTTCCAACACTTGGCTGCGGTTTACGACAGCGCCCATCCACGGGCCAAGCGCAGTAAGGACAGCGACACATGAGTATCGAGCTGATCACCTTCGACCTGGACGACACCCTGTGGGACACCGCCCCGGTTATTGTCAGCGCCGAAGCCGTACTGCGAGACTGGCTGGCGGCCAATGCCCCCAACCTGGGCCCCGTGCCGGTCGAGCACCTGTATGCCATTCGCGAGCGCCTGGTACAGGCCGAACCGGGGCTCAAGCACCGCATCAGCGCACTACGGCGTCGGGTGCTGTTCCATGCACTGGAAGAGGTTGGCTACAGTGAGGCGCACGCCCGGGAGCTGGCCAACGAGGGCTTTGAAGTCTTCCTGCATGCCCGCCATCAAATCGACATTTTCCCGGAAGTGCAGCCGGTGCTGGAATTGCTCTGCCGTCACTACAGCTTGGGCGTGGTCACCAACGGCAACGCCGATGTGCGCCGCCTGGGGCTGGCCGACTATTTCAAGTTCACCTTGTGCGCAGAAGACCTGGGCATCGGCAAACCCGACCCGCAGCCCTTCCAGGAAGCCCTTCGCCGTGGCCAGGTAGAAGCCAGTGCGGCGGTACATATTGGCGATCACCCCGGCGACGACATCGCAGGCGCCCAACAAGCAGGCCTGCGGGCGATCTGGTTCAACCCTCAAGGCAAGACCTGGGAGGCCGAACAACACCCGGATGCCGAAATCCAGCGCCTGTCGCAGCTTCCTGAAATCCTGTCCCGCTGGCGCTAAAACAGCGCACACAAAAAAGCCCGCAGCGACAGCGGGCTTTTTGTTACGACAACCACTCAGATAGGGCGGCTACCGTATTTGTTGTCCGGCTTCTTGGGCGGGTCAGCGACCACATTCGGCTCAACTTCCTGCACCTTGCCACCGCGAGCCAGGAACTCTTCCATGGCCTTGGCCAAGGCATCACGCTCTTTCTGCTTGGCTTCCATGCTTGGCATCTCGTCAACCGAGACAGCCGCCTTGGATTTGCCTTTGGCGACCGGTACGGGACTGTCGTCACTGTCGTCTGCCACGTCTTCGGCAGCGGCTTCCAGGCCTTCGTCGCCTTCGTCTTCGTCGCCTACTTCGAGGTCATCATTTTCCAGATCGTCGTCGCTCATGTTCTACCTCATGACTTGCGAAAAGCACATTAGTTATGGACCCGCGGCGCAAATAGCGCAGCCGCCGGGCAAAATTCAAAGGTGATGAAGCCCCATCACCTGCAACGCTCGCCCTACCGGCAAGCGCCATGCGAGCCCGACACACACCGAGCCCGACAAAAAGTAAAGAGCCACCGGCGACACCGAGCCGGCCCACCCTGGCGTCATGGGCATGCCCATTGACAAGCCTAGCAAAGGGTACCGAAGTGTGCGGACCACTGATAAGCACCCTTCGGCGCGCATTCTAGCGTGCTGTGGGAAAAAACAAAGTGTCTAAATATCCTTGTTGCCTGTAAGTCTTGTGCTTAAGGGCAAACGCTTCAGGGCAGTACCTGCGCAAGTATTTGAGGAAACCGTTTGCGTGTAATTTCCGGCTCAAATCGCAGGCAAAAAAATGCCCGGCGAACCGGGCAGATTTTTTCTGGCGATTACAGTGCGTAACCACGCTCGTTGTGCTGAGCCAGGTCGAGGCCGACCGACTCTTCTTCTTCGTTGACCCGCAGGCCCATGACCAGGTCCAGAACCTTGAGGATCACGTAGGTGGCGATTGCGGTGTAAATCACGGTAAAGCCTACGCCCTTGGCCTGAATCCAGACTTGCGCAGCGATATCCTCGACGGTGCCGAAACCACCCAGGGAAGGCGCGGCAAACACACCGGTCAGGAGCGCGCCGACAATACCGCCGATACCGTGTACACCGAAGGCATCCAGCGAGTCGTCATAGCCCAGTTTGCGCTTGAGGCTGGTAGCGCAGAAGAAGCAGATCACCGAAGCCACCAGGCCGATCACCAGCGCCCCCATCGGGCCTACGGTGCCAGCGGCCGGGGTGATGGCTACCAAGCCTGCAACCACACCCGAAGCGATACCCAGAGCGCTTGGTTTACCGTGCGTCAGCCACTCGGCAAGCATCCAGCCCAGCGCAGCGGCGGCAGTGGCAATCTGGGTGACCAGCATGGCCATACCGGCGGTGCCATTGGCGGCGGCGGCAGAGCCGGCGTTGAAGCCGAACCAGCCGACCCAGAGCATGGCCGCGCCCATCAGGGTGTAACCCAGGTTGTGGGGCGCCATTGGGGTGATCGGGAAGCCTTTACGCTTGCCCAGCACCAGGCAAGCCACCAGGCCGGCGATACCGGCGTTGATATGCACCACGGTGCCGCCCGCGAAGTCCAGCACGCCCCAGTCCCACATCAGGCCGCCGCTGCCACTCCAGACCATGTGCGCAATCGGCGCATAGATCACGGTGAACCAGATGGCCATGAAGATCAGCATGGCCGAAAACTTCATGCGCTCGGCAAAGGCACCGACAATAAGAGCCGGCGTAATGATCGCGAAGGTCATCTGGAAGGTGATGAACACGGCTTCCGGAAACAACGCCGTCGCGGAGGTGAGGCTCGATGGCGTCACACCGGCGAGGAACGCCTTGGACATGCCGCCGACGAAAGAATTGAAGTTGACTACGCCCTGTTCCATACCGGTGGTATCGAACGCCATGCTGTAGCCATAAACGACCCAGAGAATGCTGATCAGGCCAGTGATCGCGAAACACTGCATCATCACCGACAGGACGTTCTTGGACCGCACCATGCCGCCGTAAAACAGCGCCAGGCCGGGGATGGTCATGAACAGCACCAAGGCTGTAGAGGTCAACATCCAGGCGGTATCGCCGGAGTTGAGCACAGGTGCTGCGTCCTCTGCCAGGGCCAGGCCAGGCATTACGAGGGACAAAAGGGCTCCTAGCCCTGCGAACTGACGCAGAGTCATGATGTTATCTCCTGGGGCGTTGGGTTTGGGGCGGCTTTTTGTTAGATCGCGTCGGTATCGGTTTCGCCGGTACGAATACGGATAGCCTGTTCCAGATTCACCACAAAGATCTTGCCGTCACCGATCTTGCCGGTATTGGCCGCCTTGGTGATGGCTTCGATGACCCGGTCCAGATCCTTGTCGTCAATGGCGACATCAATCTTCACTTTGGGCAGGAAATCGACCACATACTCCGCACCGCGATACAGCTCGGTGTGGCCTTTCTGCCGACCGAAACCTTTGACTTCGGTAACGGTAATGCCCTGCACGCCGATTTCAGACAACGACTCGCGCACGTCGTCCAATTTGAACGGCTTGATGATGGCAGTGACTAGCTTCATGAAACTTTCTCCCGAATTGGTGGACTTGCCCCAGGAAAACAAACCCGACTCAAGTCTAAGCGCAGCGCTTGGCTTTGTAACGCGTCGTCGACCACTCATCCTCAAGCCGACGCCACAAACCACGTCTTACGAAACACGTCCTTCGCTCCATTTGCGCACTGCATCGTCACAGCGACAGCATCGGTGCATGGGTCACAGAGGTCTAAGCAGAAACCTTGCCATGTCCGACAAATTCACCAATTACAACGACTTACGGCAACCCGGTCAGTTTGGCCATTCGCCAGCAAGGTTCGGACGCACAACTACGGTGCGCGGCATTGCGCCGCGATGCGCAAAAAGTGTGCAATGCGAGCCCGGTTTCCTTGCGTGATACACTGCCGGCCTTGTGGAATTTTCTGGATACTGCCCATGCTCGCGCCCAAAGCCTTTCTCGATGCCCTAAGCGACCAGGCCTCGCGCCTTTTCAGCAGCGACACCTCACAGCCTCGCAGTGAACTGGAAAGCCAGTTCAAGGCGCTGCTGCAAAGCGGTTTCAGCAAGCTTGAACTGGTCAGCCGCGAAGAGTTCGACAGCCAGATGGTGGTACTGGCCCGTACCCGCGCCCGCCTGGAGGCGCTGGAAGCCAAAGTGCTGGAACTGGAAGCGCGGATGACCCCGCCGGTAGAAACAGCCACCGAGCAGTAATCACCCACGCGCAGCGGCTGAGACCGAGCCTGCTCCGTGGGAACAAGGCTTGCCTGCGATAGCGTCTAAGCGCTGCGAAGTTGAGTACGCAGCGCGTAGATGCTGGCAAGCCCCGCTCGCGGCCCGCTTACCAGCCCAACTGTTTGTTGAACGACAACGCATCGTAGTAATCATGCTGCGTCGCGATCTTGCCATCCTTCAGGCGGATGAAGCTGACCCCTTTGAAACTCAACGGCTTGTTGGTCGCAGGGGTTTCAGGTGCCCAGGCACCGGTGTTATGGCCATCGAACTGCCATTCAAAGGCAATGTTGTCGCCTTCAATGATCGGCTCGCCAACCATCTGCCACTTCAAATCCGGCACGGCATCGATAAACAGCTTGATGACTTTATCCCGGGCCGTTTCCCGGCCGACTTGAGGGATCCCTACGGACGCATCCAGAAACTCCCCGTTTTCAGCAAAGTACTGCGCCGCCGCATTGGGGTCATGCTTGTTCCAGGCACTCATGTAAGCATCGATGATGCTCCGGGTGCTCTGTTTTTCCGCTGCAATCGACAACTGGGCGAACAAGAGCATGCAAAGGAGGCTAACGAGACGTATCGACAGTCGACGCATGGTATTTCCTCTTCGATTATTGCTGTTGTGGTAGAAACGGAAACAGGTATCAGTGGTGCGTTGAGGGTAGGCCACGGCCTATCGCGGCGTTGGCAGTTCAACCAATGACCACTCGATCGATAACGGTTCAAGCTTTCGCACGTTGGCAGCTGCAGGGCGGCTGGCAATGTTCCCCACGAACCAGTTGGCCGAATTGGCGGCAACGATTCGGCCTTCAGCATTGATGATGAACGCCTCGTTCTTCATCCGCAGCAGGCACCGGGTGAGCAACTGATCGAATTCGTGCAGGGCGATATCCGCTGCGGCAACGCCGACAAAATGCCCCTTGGCAACAATCGGAACGGAGAAGGCCAGTATGTAAAGCTCTGTACCGTACAGGTCCACGAACGGCCCCTCGACCGACGCTTCACCCGTCAGCTTGGGGCGCGTAAACCAAGGCATGCCCTGGTAATTGTAGAAGCTCTCGCTTTGACGATTGAAGTTCAGCATCATCGGGGCGACTTTGCCGCTGGAGGGGCGGTAGAACCACTCAAGAAACAATTCTTGGTCCGCAAGCTCACCCGGCTCCAGCACCACCCCCGTCCCGTGGATATAGCTGTCGTTTGCCAACAGCCGCGCTTCAATGGTCGCCTGAAGAAAAGCGAGGTCTTTGGAGGTCGGCTTCCGCCCTTCGGCATCCAGCGCCTCCCAGACCGTTACCACTTCCCCGGCCAAGCTGTTCAATTGCTCGAACAGGGTGCAGAAGATCGCTTCCAATCGCTGGGCACACTGATGAAGCTCTTCGTTTTGTTCGACTGTGATCATGGTGATGTAGCCTCTTGCAGCTCAAGCAGTGCGTAGCGCAAATCCATCAGGCGTTTTATGCCCTCTTTGACATGAGCCTCTGTCAGCGCACTGGCCAGATTAGACTCACCGGCCATCACGGCCTGCAGGATCGCCCGGTGCTCCGCAATGACCGTACTCTTGTGAGCGTCCGCCATAGAGATCCATAGCAACTCGCCCATTTGGGACTGAAGGCGCATTTCTGCGTGCGTCAATCGCACCGACTGCGCAGCAACCGCAACCTCGATATGAAATCGTGCATCCGCCCGGCGAAGCTCGCTTCGGGTCGTGGCCTCTTGGAGCGCCGTCACGAAATGCTCCAGCCTTTGATGCTGGGCACTGGTAGATCGGCTGGCCGCCAAGCCTGCGGCAGTAGCCGAAATAGCGATTTGCTCGTCGCACAGGTCGCGAAGCTCCAGCGAACTCATCGCACTGAGCCTGGCCTTGAGGAAGTCATCGGAAACCTCCACAGGGGCACAGACGAAACTGCCGCCGTTTCTGCCGCGCTTGGTTGCAACAACACCCCGCTGACGCAAAATCGCCAACGCGTCGCGCAATGTCACGGTCGCCACGCCGAAGCGAGTCGCCAGTTCACTCTCACTGGGCAACTGCTCACCTTCACCAATCAGCCCCAGCTCAATGACCTCGATCAGTCGGCGAGCCACTTCCTCGGGCTTGCCCTCCTGGCTGACTTGCAACAGGGACAGGCGGTTCACTTTGTTCAGTTGAGTCATCTACTCGCCACTAAAAATATGAAACCAGTTTTCTTTTAGCCATATCGGCTTAAAAACTCAACAGGAATGCACAAGCCAAACAAAAATCAGTCGCTCAAATGTCGTTTTTAGGCAAAAACGACAGGTCAATTGGCAGGCTCAAATTCATAAGATATGGTTTTAAATGTTTACTAGGCAGCCCGGCTCCGCGACTCACCGATAGCGCTGAGGGGCCATTGGCATCGACACAGAGGAATGGCAGATCATGACGAATCCAACGCTAAGCACATGGGAAACCCGGGCACGAGAACTGAAGATAGAAGGGCGGGCCTTTGTCGGTGGGGAATACACCCACGCGATCGAAGGCGGAACGTTTGACTGCCTGAGCCCGGTCGACGGTCGACTGCTGACCAAAGTCGCCAGTTGCACGGCCGCCGACGCCGACCATGCTGTCAGCGTTGCTCGCGCCACGTTCAATTCTGGCGTCTGGTCGCGCATGGCGCCAGCGGACAGGAAGCAGATCATGGTGCGCTTCGCCGACCTGCTGATGGCCAACGCCGACGAGTTGGCGCTGTTGGAAACCCTGGACATGGGCAAGCCGATCAGCGACTCACTGGCGGTCGATGTGCCGCAAGCAGCGCAAGCGCTGAGCTGGAGCGGCGAAGCGATCGACAAGATCTACGACGAAGTGGCAGCAACCCCCCATGATCAATTGGGCCTGGTAACACGCGAACCGGTCGGTGTCGTGGTTGCCATCGTGCCGTGGAACTTCCCGTTGATGATGGCCTGCTGGAAACTGGGCCCGGCCTTGGCCACCGGCAACTCGGTAATCCTCAAACCCTCGGAAAAATCACCGCTGACCGCCATTCGCATTGCCCAGCTGGCGATTGAAGCCGGCATTCCGGCGGGCGTGCTGAACGTATTGCCAGGCTTCGGCCACACCGTCGGCAAGGCGCTGGCCCTGCACATGGATGTCGACACACTGGTGTTCACCGGCTCAACCAAAATCGCCAAGCAACTGATGATCTATGCTGGCGAATCCAACATGAAACGCGTCTGGCTCGAAGCCGGCGGCAAAAGCCCGAACATCGTCTTCGCCGATACCCCGGACCTGCAAGCCGCTGCCGAGTCTGCTGCCGCAGCCATCGCCTTCAACCAGGGCGAAGTGTGCACCGCCGGCTCGCGCCTGCTGGTAGAACGTTCGATCAAGGACGCCTTCCTGCCACGGGTGATCGAGGCCCTCCAGTACTGGAAGCCAGGCAACCCACTGGACCCGGCGACCACCGTTGGCGCGCTGGTCGACACCCAGCAGATGAACACCGTCCTCTCGTACATCGAGTCGGGCCATACCGAGGGCGCCAAACTGGTAGCCGGCGGCAAGCGCATCTTGCAGGAAACCGGTGGTACCTACGTTGAACCGACCATCTTCGACGGCGTCAGCAACGCCATGAAGATCGCTCAGGAAGAGATCTTTGGCCCCGTGCTGTCGGTGATCGCCTTCGACAACGTCGACGATGCCATCCGGATCGCCAATGACACCCCGTACGGCCTGGCCGCGGCCATCTGGACCGCCGATATCTCCAAAGCCCACCTGACCGCCAAGGCCTTGCGCGCCGGTAGCGTCTGGATCAACCAATACGACGGCGGCGATATGACCGCGCCCTTCGGTGGTTTCAAACAGTCGGGCAATGGCCGTGACAAGTCGCTGCATGCCTTCGACAAGTACACCGAACTGAAGGCCACCTGGATCAAGTTGTAAGGCAGCAAGACAACAGCAAAAACAGCCGGCAGGACACACTTTTCAGGACAACAACATGAACAGCTCTGAATTTTCCATGGCTGATAGCGATGCCGCCCAGTTAAGGGCGCTTGGCTACACGTCCAACTTTGAAAGAAGCATGAGCCTCTGGGAAAACTTTGCCCTGGGCTTCACCTACCTCTCCCCGGTGGTCGGCGTCTATACGCTGTTCGGCCTGTGTTTGGCGGCGGGCGGGCCGCCAATGTTCTGGTCGTACCTACTGGTCGGTCTCGGGCAAATGCTGGTGTGCCTGATCTTCTGCGAAGTCGTTTCGCAATTCCCGATCTCCGGTGGCGTTTATCCGTGGGCGCGTCGCCTGGTGGGCAAGCGCTGGGCCTGGATGGTGGGCTGGATCTATTCCGTCTCATTGTGCGTGACCATTGCTGCCGTATCGCTGGGCGCAGGGCCCTACATAGCCGCCATGCTGGGCTTCGAGCCCAGCCCGGTGACCAACACCCTGATCGCACTGGCGCTCACCGCAATGGCCACCGTGCTGAACCTGAGCGGGACCAGCCTCTTGGCAAAAGTGGCCATGTTCGGCTTTATCTGCGAACTGCTGGGCGCCATTGTCATCGGTGGCTACCTGCTGATCTTCGAGCGTCACCAGCCGTTCTCGGTGCTGTTCAATACCTTCGACATCAGCATCGACGGCAGCTACTGGCCCGCATTCCTGACCGCATCGCTGGCAGGCATGTTCCTCTACTACGGCTTTGAAGCGTGCGGCGACGTCGCGGAAGAAACCCCCAACCCGAGCAAACGCATTCCCAAGGCCATGCGCATGACCATCTACATTGGTGGTGGTGCCGCGATTTTTGCGGCACTGGCACTGATTCTGGCGGTCCCGGACATCGCCAAGGTGCTCTCGGGCGATGACAAAGACCCGATGTCCACCATCATGGCCAATGCGTTCGGGCCAACCGGATGGCGCGTCGTGACTGCGGTCATCACCATCTCCTTCGTGTCGTGCGTACTGAGCTTGCAGGCTGCCGCCAGCCGGTTGCTCTACTCCTTTGCACGGGACGAAATGGTCATGGGCAGCAATGTACTCAAGCGTCTTTCGCCGACGACACGTGTGCCAACGGCTGCACTGATCACCTGCGGTGTGATCCCGGCATTCATCGTCTGCGCAGGCTTCTTCTTGGAGAACGCCATCGCGATCGTCGTCAGCTTCGCAGCCATTGGCATTTACCTGTCCTTCCAGATGATCGTGGGCGGGGCGCTGTTCGCTCGAATCCGCGGCTGGAAACCAGCAGGTCAATTCACCCTTGGCGGTTGGGGCTGGATCGTGAACATCCTGGCGCTGGTCTACGGCTTGCTGGCGGTCGCCAACATGTCCTGGCCACGTACCCCGGAGGCGCCTTGGTACAGCAACTACGGCATCTTGCTGACCGCCGCCGTCGTGATCGTCTTCGGCTTGCTCTACATGACCCTGTTCAAGCCATACGACAAAGGCACGGCGCCGTTTGCCGATGCGTGGGAGCTACACAAAAAGTAGCGCCTTGGTACGCTTAAAAAACGAAGGCCTTGCAGCAATGCACGGCCTTCGTTGTTTTTCGGGGCCGGTATCAGACGTGACCTGCTACCTGCCCCGCAATCTCCAGCATCACTCTACATCCGGCATCCCTGCCCTACCCCACTATCCTTGCCTTAGCCGCAGGACGCGGCCCCGTACTGATCATGGAGCGAACATGTCTCTTGCTATCGTTCACAGCCGCGCCCAGGTTGGCGTGCTGGCCCCGGCCGTTACCGTCGAGGCGCACCTGGCCAACGGCCTGCCCACGCTCACCCTGGTTGGGCTACCCGAAGCCACGGTCAAGGAAAGCAAAGACCGGGTACGCAGTGCGATACTCAACTCCAGCCTGGAGTTTCCTGCCCGACGAATCACGCTCAACCTCGCCCCTGCCGACCTGCCCAAGGATGGCGGACGCTTCGACCTGGCCATCGCGCTGGGCATTCTCGCTGCCAACGGGCAGATCCCCATCATGGCGCTGCATGACGTGGAGTGCCTTGGCGAACTGGCGCTGTCCGGGGCGATTCGCCCGGTGCAGGGTGTGTTGCCAGCAGCGCTGGCCGCACGCGATGCCGGACGGGCGCTGGTGGTGCCGAAGGAAAATGCCGAAGAAGCCTGCATGGCCTCCGGGCTCACCGTATTCGCCGTCGAACACCTGCTGGAACTGGTCGGGCATTTCAACGCTCAGGAGCCGCTCTCGCCTTACCGCGCCAACGGCCTGATCCTGCAAAGCCGGCCCTACCCCGACCTGAGTGAAGTGCAAGGCCAGATTGCCGCCAAACGCGCATTGCTGGTGGCCGCAGCCGGGGCGCATAACCTGCTGTTCAGCGGCCCGCCCGGCACCGGCAAGACGCTCCTCGCCAGCCGCTTGCCCGGCCTGTTGCCACCACTGGACGAGCGGGAAGCGCTGGAGGTAGCGGCGATCCAGTCGGTGGCCAGCCCGGTACCGCTGAACAGCTGGCCGCAGCGCCCGTTTCGCCACCCACATCACTCGGCCTCGGGGGCGGCACTGGTGGGCGGTGGCAGCCGACCGCAACCCGGTGAAATCACCCTGGCCCATCATGGCGTGTTGTTTCTCGATGAACTGCCGGAGTTCGAGCGGCGTGTACTTGAGGTGCTGCGCGAACCCCTGGAATCGGGCGAAATCGTGATCGCCCGGGCTCGTGACAAAATCCGTTTCCCGGCGCGCTTCCAACTGGTGGCGGCGATGAACCCCTGCCCCTGCGGCTACCTGGGCGACCCGAACGGGCGCTGCCGCTGCAGCAGCGAGCAGGTCCAGCGTTACCGCAACAAACTCTCCGGCCCGCTGCTGGACCGTATCGACCTGCACCTGACCGTTGCCCGCGAAGCCACGGCGCTGGCCCCAACCGTCCACAGTGACGACAACAGCGCCAACGCTGCCGCCCAGGTCGCCGCCGCCCGCGCACTGCAGCAACAACGCCAAGGCTGCGCCAACGCCTTCCTCGACCTGCCCGGCCTGCGCATGCATTGCCCGTTATCCACAACCGACGAACGCTGGCTGGAAAGCGCCTGTGAACGCCTGACCCTGTCATTACGCTCGGCCCACCGCTTGCTCAAAGTCGCACGCACCCTCGCAGACCTGGAGCAGGCCGAACAGATCAGCCGCACACACCTGGCCGAAGCCCTGCAGTATCGTCCGGCAACGCAGTAAGGCGAGCGCTTGGTAGCGATACAAAGACCGCGCACCGCCGGATACCTCACGGATGCTCTCGCACGCAAGCTTCCCCCAGATCGCTCTGGATTTCCCCGGATTCTGCTCTTTACTTTCAGCAGCTCACCGAGCCGAGACACGCATGTTTGAACTTATCCACAACTGGCCCTTGCTGATCGGCACGACCCTGCTGCTGATCGACCTGCTGCTTTGGCGCGCGATTCCGGCGGAGCGGCGCAATGCGCGTACGGCGGCACGCTTGCTGGCGTTTCTGTTGTTCAGCTGGGTGTTGATCAGTGCAGGGATGAGCCCACTGCAACCGGCCCCTTGGGTTGAGGATGCACCGCGCAATTTACTGGCAACCGTGCTGGAGATCGTCTGGTGGCTGTTCGCCGCGCGTACGTTGACGGTGGTGCTCGGGTTGATGTTGATTGCTCGCAGCGGGCATACCGGCCGGCTGTTGCAGGATGTGCTGGGAGCGGTCATTTTCCTGATCGCTATCGTTGCGGCGGCGGCCTACGTCATGCAGTTGCCGGTCAAGGGCCTGCTGGCCACCTCGGGCGCCATGGCGATCATCGTCGGCCTGGCCTTGCAGAGCACCCTGAGCGATGTGTTCTCCGGCATAGTGTTGAACACCACGCGGCCCTATCAAATCGATGACTGGATCTCGATCGACGGCACCGAAGGCAAAGTGCTGGATATCGACTGGCGCGCAACCCGTTTGCTCACGGCCAACGGCAGTATGGCGGTGATTCCGAACTCGCTGGCGGCCAAGGCCAAGCTGTTGAACTTCAGCCGCCCGAACGATGTTCATGGGGTATCGATCAGTGTCGTGGTGCCCTCGCAGATTCGCCCGCGACGCGTCCTCGATGCCTTGGAAAAGGCCCTGCAGGGCACCAGCGCCCTGCTCGCCATGCCCAGAGCCAAGGCCACGGTGAAGAGCGTCAGCCTGGAGTCGGTGGAGTACGAGGCCAGTGGTTTCGTCGCGGCCATGGACAAGAAAACCGACGTGCGCAATTACCTGTTCGACCTCGCCCACCGCCACCTGGAAGCCGCCGGGGTCAACTGGAACCCGGACGCCGTGCCCAAACCCTGGAGCCGTCAGCGCAGTTTGCTGGAAGATGTGCGCATTTTTCGCTCGCTGAGTGATGAGGAGAAGGACAGCCTGAGCCAACGCATGATGCCGGTTGAGTACCTGGCCGATCAGGTAATTCTGGGGCTCAATGAGGCCTCTGATTACCTGCTGGTGATCGGTACGGGGGTGGTCTCGGCGTCAATTCGCGACGGGGAGCGCAGTGTCGAAGCCGGACGGATGGGGCCGGGGGAAATTCTCGGTGCCGAGGGCCTGCTGGACGGCAACGACTCCAATGCGGAGTTCCGCAGCCTGACCAACTGCCTGCTCTACCGAATCGAGAAAACCGCCGTACGCAGTTGCCTGGAACAACGCGAAGAGGTGAAAAGCGCGCTGAGCAAGTTGCAGCGCCATCGTCAGCAAGCCAGCCAGTCGCTGTTGTTACAGCGACCGGCTGCGGTCAAGAAAGGCGGCTTCCTGAGCTGGCTAAAGCCGCACTAAAGCACGACTCGCAGGCACTGGCCGGCGTGGTACAGCGAGAACCCGGTCTCGTAGAAGCCGGTACGCAGCGAAGCGCCCGTCACCGGTTTCATCGGCGAGAATGGAATCGGCAGCTCGTCCGGGTTGTCCTTGAGCAGGTACTCGGCGAACGCCTTGCCAATCACTGTACCGGTGGTGTTGCCACGCCCGTTGTAGCCGGTTACCGCCACAATGCCCGGGGCCGGCTCGAATAGCCGCATCAGGTGATCGGGGGTGAAGTCGATGCAACCGGTCCAGTGCATTTCCCATTCAATCTTGCCCAGTTGCGGGAAGTAATGGCTCTGGATGCGGTCGGCCCAGCTGCGGATGAACCAGGTCGGTTTGTTGTCGACCCGCCCCAGGCTGCCCAGTAGCAGACGGCCCTGATCGTCACGACGAATGCTGCTGAGCACGGTGCGGGTATCCCAGGACCCCTGACCATGCTTGAGCACGTTGTCCGCTGCGGCACCGGTCAGCGGCACCGAGGCTACCTGATAGTAGTAACCACGGAAGAAGTTGCGCTGCAGGTCGGTCCAGTCACCTTCGGTGTAGGCACCGGTGGAGATGATGACCTTGTCGGCGCAGACCGAACCCTTGGCGGTCTTGACCCGCCAGGCGCTGCCTTCGCGCTCCAGCCCCTGAACTGCGGACTGCTGATGAATCTGCCCGCCCAGGCGCGCCACGGCAGCAGCCAGGCCACGGGTGTAACCCATCGGGTTGATGGTGCCGGCGCGGCGGTCGAGCAGCGCGGCGGAAATCTTGTCGGTACCGCAGTATTCCTGGCAACGAGCCCCGGTGAGCAGCTCGACGTCGGCACCACGGCGGCTCCATTGGGCATGCCGTGCCTCGAGATCGGCCACACCGTTGGCATTGTGTGCCATGTGCAGCGTGCCTTCGTTACGGGCCTGGCAATCGATGCCCAGACGCTTGATGGTGGCAAACACCTCGGCCGGCGCTTCACCGAGTACCTTGTTCAGGCGGCTGCCTTGTTGCTGGCCAAGGGTCGCTTCAACGTCATCCGGACGAATCCAGGTGCCTGCGTTGACCAGGCCAACGTTGCGTCCCGAGCCGCCGTGGCCGATCTTCCAGGCCTCCAGCAGCACCACGCGCTTGCCTTGCTCGAGCAAATGGATCGCAGCGGACAAACCTGTAATACCGCCGCCGATGATGCACACATCGGCCTTGATGTCCGCGCTCAACTCGGCAGACGGGGCCGCCGCCGGTGTAACGAACTCCCATAGACACTCTTGACGCAGGTCGGTCATGGTCGGCTCCGCTTTATTGATCTTTTTAGTCGGTGGAAACCCCATCGCCGGCAAGGCCTGCACCCATTAGAGGCTGGCGTTACCGGCGATGGAAGCCTGAGTGGCTATCAGTCGAACACAATACCCTGCGCCAGCGGAAGCTCACGCGAGTAGTTCACGGTGTTGGTCTGACGACGCATGTAGGCCTTCCAGGAATCGGAACCCGATTCACGGCCACCGCCTGTTTCCTTTTCGCCACCGAAAGCGCCACCGATCTCTGCACCGCTGGTGCCGATGTTGACGTTGGCGATGCCGCAGTCACTGCCGGCTGCACTCTGGAAGCGCTCGGCTTCACGCAGGTCGGTGGTGAAGATGCACGAGGACAGGCCTTGTGGCACTTCGTTGTTCAGCCGCAGGGCTTCTTCGAACTCGTCGTAGGCCAGCACATACAGAATCGGCGCGAACGTTTCGTGACGCACGACTTCACTCTGGGCCGGCATTTCGACAATGGCCGGGGCCACGTAGTAGGCGTTCGGGTAGTCCTGCTGCAGTTGGCGCTCGCCGCCAAATACCGTGCCGCCTTCGTCGCGGGCACGGGCCAGGGCGTCCTGCATGGCCTGGAAGGATTGCTTGTCGATCAGCGGGCCGACCAGGTTGTCCTTGCGTGGGTCGCCGATACGTACCTTGCCGTAGGCGGCTTTGACGCGTGCGACCACCTCGTCCTTGATCGAGCGGTGCACGATCAGGCGGCGCAGGGTGGTGCAACGCTGGCCAGCAGTACCAACGGCACTGAACAGGATGCCGCGAACAGCCAGGTCCAGGTCGGCGCTTGGCGCCAGGATCATGGCGTTGTTGCCGCCCAGCTCGAGGATGCTGCGACCGAAACGCGCGGCCACACGTGGGCCGACTTCGCGGCCCATGCGGGTGCTGCCGGTAGCACTGACCAAGGGTACGCGTGGGTCGTCGACCAGTACCTGGCCCGCTTCACGGTCACCAACGATCAACTGGCTGAGGCCTTCCGGTGCATCGCCGAAGGCTTTCAGGGCTTTCTCGAACAGTGCCTGGCAAGCCAAGGCCGTCAGCGGCGTCTTCTCCGACGGTTTCCAGACTACGGCGTTACCGCAGACCAGGGCCAGCGCAGTGTTCCACGCCCAGACTGCAACCGGGAAGTTGAACGCGCTGATCACGCCGACCACACCCAGCGGGTGCCAGGTTTCACGCATGTGGTGGCCTGGGCGTTCGGATGCGATGGTCAAACCGTACAGCTGACGCGACAGGCCAACAGCGAAGTCGCAGATGTCGATCATTTCCTGTACTTCACCCAGACCTTCCTGGGTGATCTTGCCCGCTTCGACAGACACCAGTTCGCCGAGCTGCGCCTTGTGCTCACGCAGCACTTCGCCGAACAGACGAATCAACTCGCCACGGCGTGGCGCTGGGACATTGCGCCAGGCCTGGAAGGCTTTTTCAGCCTGGTCGATCTTGCCCACGACCTGGGCTTTGCTCTCCAGGTGGACCGAGGCAATGACGCTGCCATCGATGGGGGTGTGAATGGGATGGTTGCCGTTGGTGTAGGCACTGGCCGGTACACCCAGGCGATCAAGCAGTCCATCAACCATTTTTGTTCTCCTGCATACGATGAGTAGTTGATTTCAATGACGGAGGTCAGTATTAATCCGATTACTCTGGCACAACAAACGACCTTTACTCAGCACATCATTCCGCCAGGTAATGATTAACGAGAACACCATGTCCAAACGCCTCGTGCCCTCGATGGCCGCCCTGCAATGCTTCGAAGCTGCCGCCCGTCATTTGAGCTTTACCCGCGCGGCTGAAGAGCTGCACCTGACCCAAAGCGCCGTCAGCAAACAGGTGGCACAGTTGGAGGACATGCTGCGCCATCACCTGTTCCTGCGTATACGGCGACGTCTGCAATTGACGCCGGCCGGCGCGTTGTACCTGGCCGAAGTGAACAAGATCCTCACCCAGGTCGACATGTCGAGCCGCTACATCCTCTCCTATGGCGAGCAGACCGAGGTGCTCAAGGTCGCCACCCAGCCGAGTTTCGGCGTGCGCTGGCTGATACCGAACCTGAAGGGCTTCGGCAAACGCCACCCGAACATTCACCTGGATATCCGCAACGAGATGGAGCCCTTTGCCCTGCTTCAGGGTAATGCCGATGTGGTGTTTTTCTTTGGCCAGGGCACGTGGCCCGGGGCAACCTGCATCGAACTGTTCGGCGAAGAGATGGTGCCGGTCTGCTCGCCAGAGCTGTTGCAAGGGCGCACCCTGAACGATGCCAGTGAAGTGGCCGACCTGGTGCTGCTGCAAGCCACCTCGCGCCCCGAAGCCTGGCACGAGTGGTTCCTTGAACAGGACCTGCATTCGGCGAACAGCTATCACGGGCCGCGCTTTGACACGTTCTACATGTGCCTGAGTGCCGCCCAGGCCGGTTGTGGCGTGGCGTTGGTGCCACGCTATCTGGTGGCTCAAGAGCTGGCCGAAGGCAAGCTGGTCGTTCCTTGGCAGCACGCGATGAAAAGCAACGGCGCGTATTTCCTGGCGTTCTCCGAACATGCTGCAGAAGTGCCCAAGGTACGCAGCCTGGTGGAGTGGATTCGCGAACACGTGTGAGCGCCGACGTTTCCTGAATTTCAGGAATGATGGCTCGACTTTTTTTCGCTTGTGTCGGAACAGCATTCCTCGCTTTCATGTAAGCCTGCACTTTTCACCAGGAAGCTTTCGATGACCGCTCAAGATTTCGTCAGCCCGGATAGTATTCGCGCACAGTTCTCGGCCGCCATGTCGCAGATGTACAAACAGGAGGTGCCGCTGTACGGCACACTGCTGGAGTTGGTGAGCGAGACCAATCACCAGGTGATGCAACAGCATCCCGACATCGCCGAAGCCCTGCGCTGGACCGGCGAAATCGAACGCCTCGACCAGGAGCGCCACGGCGCCATCCGCGTGGGCACGGCTGAAGAGCTGGCCACCATTGGTCGCCTGTTCGCAGTCATGGGCATGCAGCCGGTGGGCTACTACGACCTCAGCCCTGCCGGTGTGCCAGTGCATTCCACAGCCTTTCGGGCCGTCCACGAACAGTCGCTGCATATCAGCCCGTTCCGCGTCTTTACCTCGCTGCTGCGCCTGGAACTGATCGACAACCCGCAGTTGCGTGAACTGGCCCGTGGCATCCTCGCCAAACGGCAGATCTTCACCCCACGTGCGCTGAGCCTGATCGAGCAATTCGAGCGTGATGGCGGCCTGAACGACGTCGATGCCCGTGAGTTCGTCGAGCAGGCGCTGCATACCTTCCGCTGGCACAACACCGCCACGGTCACCGCCGAGCAGTACCGTCAGTTGCATGATCAACACCGTTTGATCGCTGATGTGGTGGCCTTCAAAGGCCCGCACATCAACCACCTGACGCCGCGCACACTGGACATCGACGCCATTCAGGTCGGCATGCCGGCCAAGGGCATTCCACCCAAGGCAGTCATCGAAGGCCCACCACGCCGGCGTTGCCCGATCCTGCTGCGCCAGACCAGCTTCAAGGCACTTCAGGAGCAGGTTGCCTTCAGTGACCAGGACGCCACGGCAGGTGGCAGCCATACCGCCCGTTTCGGTGAAATTGAACAACGCGGCGCCGCACTGACGCCCAAAGGGCGCGCACTGTATGACCGCCTGCTCGATGCCACACGCGAAAGCCTGGGTGGTGTCCCCGCAGAAGCGAACGCTGAGCGCTACATGAGCCTGTTGGCAGAACAGTTCCAGGCCTTCCCGGACGATCTGGGGCAAATGCGTCAACAAGGCC
The DNA here is from genome assembly GCF_056279025.1 of Pseudomonas sp. TE3910. Lineage (NCBI taxonomy): Bacteria > Pseudomonadati > Pseudomonadota > Gammaproteobacteria > Pseudomonadales > Pseudomonadaceae > Pseudomonas > Pseudomonas sp. TE3910. Next base: position 3,547,761 of record NZ_JBWBQN010000001.1, on the reverse strand, counting down.
TGGCCTACTTCCGCTACTTCCCGACTGAAAAGGGCATGGCCGCACGTGATGCCGCGCAACGACCAACCTCGCTGGACGCGTTGATCGACGCCGGGCACATTCACTTTGAAGCGCTGGTCTACGAGGACTTCCTGCCGGTCAGTGCCGCAGGCATCTTCCAGTCCAACCTGGGTGATGACAGCCATAGCCAGTACGGCAGCAACGCCAACCGCGAGGCGTTCGAGCAGGCACTGGGCAAGTCGGTCCAGGATGAGTTGGCGCTGTACGCGCAGAGCGAGCGTCGCTCGCTGCAAGCCTGCGCCGAGGCGTTGAACCTGGCCTCGTTGTAAAGCGCTGAGCGGCTTTGCCTACCCCCACGAAGATCGCCTACGTGCACCCTTCGTGGGGGCAGGCTTGCCAGCGATGCAGGTCAGCCTGGATGCGTGGCCTCAAGCGCATTCAGTACCTGCACATCCGGCAGGTTCATGACCTGGGCTTCATGTTGCAGAAAGTCGCTGAGCCGTCGTAGCCGCTCGCCACCGGGACGGGTCTTCGGCCATACCAGGTAGTAATCCAGACCACTGGCCACCGCCGTCGGCCAGGGCAAGCTCAAACGCCCCTGGGCCACATCCTCGGCCACCATCAGCAGGTCGCCCATCGATACGCCATAACCACGCGCCGCAGCGATCATGCCCAACTCCAGTGTGTCGAACACCTGACCGCCCTTGAGCGAGATCTGCTCGGTGAGGTGCATGCAGGCCAGCCAACTGCGCCAGTCGCGTTTGTCCGGGGTCGGGTGCAACAGCTCGACCGAGGCCAGCCGTTCAGCGTCCCAAGGGCCGTCATTGAGCAGCTCTGGCGAACCGACCGGTACCAGCAGCTCGGAGAACAGACGGTTGACTTCCCAGTCCGGGGGAAAATGACCATCACTCAACAGCACCGCACAATCGAACGGCTCCTGATTGAAATCCACATGATCGACATCCATCCAGGCGCTGGTCAGCTGCACCTCGTTGCCAGGCTGTAAATGGCGGAAGCGACTCAGACGGGCCAGTAGCCAACGCATGGTGAGGGTTGATGGCGCTTTCATGCGCAGGATGTCGTCTTCACTGCGCAGCGTGTTGCAAGCCCGCTCCAGTGCAGCGAAACCCTCACGCACGCCGGGCAACAACAAGCGGGCGGCTTCACTCAGTTGCAACGTTCGGCCATTGCGTAAAAACAGTCGACAAGCGAAGTGATCCTCCAGCGTACGAATGTGCCGGCTGACGGCACTCTGGGTGATCGAGAGTTCCTGTGCCGCGCGGGTGAACGAGCTGTGCCGGGCGGCTGCCTCGAATGCCCGTAGTGCATACAGCGGCGGTAAACGACGTGACATGACCCTGCTCCCGACAATACCCCGATACGTGACGAGCGATCTTACTCGCATGAGTTTTAATCATGCCAATGATCGTTATTATCCTTTTGTGCAGCATCGTCCAAAGCCCGAGAATCAATGGCTTCACCTAACCTTGCCCGCGAACAGGACGATCATCATGCAAGCCGTGCCATCTAAAGAACTCAAGGCGTTGCTGCGCCTGGCCGGACCGCTGATCGCCTCTCAGTTGGCACACATGCTGATGTTGCTGACCGACACCCTGATGATGGCCAGGATCAGCCCGCAGGCCTTGGCCGGGGGTGGGCTAGGTGCAGCGAGCTATTCCTTCGTGTCGATTTTCTGTCTGGGGGTGATTGCCGCTGTCGGCACGTTAGTCGCCATTCGCCTGGGTGCTGGCGATACCGAAGGTGCCACGCGCCTGACCCAGGCGGGCTTGTGGCTGGGCTGGGTGATGGCACTGGTTGCCGCATTGGTGCTGTGGAACCTGTCGCCGGTGCTGTTGCTGCTCGGCCAGACACCAGACAACGTCGAGGCCGCCAGCCAGTTCCTGCTGTTGTTGCCCTTCGCCCTGCCCGGCTACCTGACCTTTATGGCCTTGCGCGGTTTCACCAGTGCGTTGGGGCGCTCGGCGCCGGTGATGGTCATCAGCCTGGTCGGTACCGTGCTCAACTTCCTGCTCAACTATGCGCTGATCGAAGGCCTGTTCGGCCTGCCAAAACTCGGGCTGGTAGGGATCGGGCTGGTCACGGCCATCGTCGCCACCGGTATGGCGGTGGCGCTGGCCCTGCATATTCATTGGCACCCGGCCTATGACGCCTATGCCATCCGCCACCGGTTGAGCCGGCCATCCTGGCCAGCCTTGAGCGAGTTGTGGCGGCTTGGCCTGCCGATTGGCGGCACCTACACGGTAGAGGTCGGGCTGTTCGCCTTTGCGGCGCTGTGCATGGGCACCATGGGCAGTACCGAGCTGGCAGCACACCAGATTGCCCTGCAGATCGTTTCAACAGCGTTCATGATCCCGGCAGGGCTGTCCTATGCCGTGACCATGCGGGTCGGCCTGCATTTTGGTGCCGATAACCTGCGTGCTGCGCGGCATGCCGGGCGAGTCGGAATCGGGTTTGGCGCCTCGCTGATGCTGGCGTTTGCAGTGTTGTTCTGGCTGCTGCCAGAAGCCTTGATCGGGCTGTTCCTCGATCAGGGTGATCCGGCGTTCGCCGAGGTCATTCAACTGGCGGTCAGCCTGCTGATGGTTGCCGCCTGGTTCGAGCTGTTCGATGGCACCCAGACCATTGCCATGGGCTCAATCCGCGGCCTGAAGGACGCCAAGACCACCTTCCTGATTGGCTTTGTCTGCTATTGGCTGATTGGTGCACCTGCCGCCTGGGTGTTCGCCTTCCCGCTCGACGGCGGAGCCGTCGGTGTCTGGTGGGGCCTGGCATTGGGGTTGGCATGCGCCGCAATCTGCCTGACCCTGGCATTCGAGTGGCGGATGAAACGCATGCTGGGGGTACCAGTGGAAACCCGACTTGCCAGTGGTGCAGGCGCTGCGTAGCTCGGCCTGTGGGGCTGGCACCTCACGGCTATTCGAACTTTACACCAATGACGTTTTTCAATCGGACCAATGCCGCTTTCAACCTTGCCCTGTGGTGATTAGTGCACGATTCTTTAGCTATCGATCGTCACTACCACCACTTGGCAGGGCTCTCTATGAAAACCGTGGCACAGCTCCTGAAATTGAAGTCCCAGCAGCATCAGCAGGTTCACACTATTGCCCCTGACCAGATGGTGCTTGATGCGCTGCGGGTGATGGCTGAAAAGAACGTCGGTGCCTTGCCAGTCGTTGAAGGCGGCAAAGTGGTCGGCGTAATCAGCGAACGCGACTATGCGCGCAAGATGGTACTGAAGGGGCGCTCATCGGTGGGCACACCGGTCAGCGCAATCATGAGTGCGCCCGTGATTACAGTAGGGCCGCATCAGAACATCGATACCTGCATGAGCATGATGACCGACGGCCACCTGCGTCACCTGCCGGTGGTGGAGAACGGTGAGCTGCTGGGCCTGCTGTCGATTGGCGACCTGGTCAAGGCAGCCATTGCGGAACAAGCAGACCTCATCCAGCAACTGGAACACTATATTCGCGGAGACTGAAGCCGAGGGCTGATTTCAGATCAGCCCTGCACCGTCGTCTTCATCGTCGACCAACAGGCGGGTCAGGCCTCCCAGGGCGATACGTGCCTGGGAGCGCCCCAGCAGCTTGCCTTGGGCGCCTTCTGGCAAGTCGGTGATGCTGATCAGCCCTTTGCGGGTCAGCACATCGATCAAGTCTTCCAGTACCCGGATCATGTCCAGGTCGCTTTGCTTGAGTTGCTGAAGGCTGCCTTCCAGCACGTCGTCAGCAAACCACTTCTGAATTTCCGCGTTGTCGGCTGGCAAGGTTTCCGTAGCGTCGGCATAAGCTGCAGCTTCTACCCGGAGCAATTGGCCCTGTGCATCGCGTTGCACGTAGAACATGGGGTACCCCTCGTGTGTGTCAGTCCATATCCGCCATCAGCAGCATAGGCCAAGCCCGCCGGGCAGTAGCGCCCGGCGCGCCAGTATGCGCCGCGAAGACGGTATAGGGAAAGGCCCGAGGCCAGCAGCAACCCGGGTAGGGCTGCCGCTGGCACAGGCATTAGCTGTTGGAGTGATCGATCTTGATGGTCGGGTCTGCACCGGAGATCAACGAGTTGATCGTGGTGTTCGACCAGTTCACCCCTTCCAGCTTGATGGTGACATCGGCATTGGCCGTTCCACCAGCGGCATTGAGCTTGCCTTCGGAACTGACCTGCAGTGTAGAAACACCATCGACGGTCGTGAGCTTCAGGTAATTGTCGATGGTGCTGCCCTTCTCACCTTGCAGCAAATCGCTCAGGTCGAGCCGGTCACCTTCGGCAGGCTTGAAGTCCTTGATCACATCGTTACCCACGTCACCGGCCTTCCAGACGAAGGTGTCGGCACCGCTACCGCCGGTCAGGATGTCATCGCCCTTGCCGCCGATCAGGTAGTCATTACCTTCACCGCCAATCAAGGTGTCGGTACCGCTTCCACCGAACAGGATGTCGTTGCCCTTACCACCGTCAAGGGTGTCGTTACCGCCCTGACCAAAGATGATGTCGTTGCCATCACCTCCCAACAGGTTGTCATTGCCATCGTTGGTGCGCGACACGTCGAATTCGCTAGTGTGCTCAGCGATGTACTGGTGCACTACGCGGCCATCGACATCCGCCAGGCTCAGGCCGGTTTTCTGCGCGATATACGCCTGGATGGCCTCGACACCGTTACCGGTAATCGAGTCGAAGCTGACCAGATCACCAAACAGGATGTCATTGCCGTCACCACCGTTGACTGTGTCGTTACCCGGCTGAGTGGCTTCGGTATGCCCGAGGATCGCTTCAGCCAGTTTGCTTGGGTCAATGTTGGTCTGCGGTTTGCCATCACTGTCGTACGGAGCCAGGGCGGTCTCGCTAATCCCGCTTTTGAGACCAATGGCCTCAACCTTGGACAGGTTGGCAAGCAGCAAATAACTGTCATGTGAGTTGGTGTAGGTTTCGCCACTGTTATACCAAGACTCTTGGGCTACGTACGACAGTTCATAGGTACCGTTGCCCTCAGCATGCAATTGGCCAGAGGCATTGCTGTCTGCGCTCCACTTTTTCCCCGTCCAGTACTCGGCCTTGAGGTTGCCCTGAGCATCAATCGTGATTCGGTTGTAATCACCAACCATCTTCTTGTCAAAAACATCGCCCAGTTTGTAGTTCAACGAACCCAGGACACCATCCAACGTATAAGAAGATCCCCGGAACGTTGGGTCCGTCTGCTCACCACTCTGGAACCGGTTAGGCTGACCATCGGTGATGAAGAACGTCTGGTTTTCGCCTGTAACACCTGTGTTTTTGAGCGTCTGGAACCAGTTGGCCGTAGTTTTGAAGGCGTCCTCATAGTTGGTGTTGCCACTTGCGTAGAACTTCTGCAGGGCCGCCGTCAGGGTAGTCAGAGCCGAGCTATCGGCGAGGTTGACGGAAATAGTGGTGTTGACCTGCTCAGAGAAGTCCACCAACAGAATGTTGACGACACCAGCACCTGCGCCTTTGACACTGTTGGTCAGCGTCGTGAACACGTTCTGCAATGCCTTCTGTGCGGCATCAATACCGGATGAACCCATACTCCCGGACGTGTCGACAATGAACGCCAGGTTGTAGTTCTGGCCCTGGACAACATGCAGACCGTTGATGTCAGCCACGATAACGTCGTTATTGTCAGTGCCCGACAAGTTGTCATTATTTTCGGTGCCGTTATTGAGAGCGTATTTGTCCTCATACACGGTCACCTTGATGGTGCCATCGCGGGAGTCAGTGCTGCCATTGGCCGTTTCGGTCGAAGTCGAGGTGACTTTAACGTCGAAAGTACCGTGGTAGTACGCTGGCGGCTTGATGCTCAGGCTGCCCAGGTTCCAACCGGTGACGTTCACCTCGGAAGCACCGACGGTCACGGTGTGGCCTGCACCATCGCTCAGTACCGAGCCGGCTGGAATACCACCCAGCTTGACGCTCAGCACCTCAGAACCATCGGTATCGGTCAACGAAGTGTTGATCGAGGACAGTTTGACAGTGCCGTTCTCAGCGCCTTCGTTGAGTTTGTAACCATCGTAGTAACCATCGCCGTTGCTGCCGTGCAGATCAGACAGGGTAACGCCGGCGTTGGTCAGGTCCGCAGTACTGGTGTAGATCGGCACGCCCGCGCTGCTAAGGTCGACAGCAGTGCCGCCATTGACTGACAGGTTGACGTCGTAGCTACCTGGGCCCGCCTGGTTGTAGTGGTAGATATCAACGGTGTAATAACCGCTCTTGGTCGGTGAGAAGCTGCCATTAAGCTGGCCACCCGCGCCCCAGGTCGTGCTAGCCACGGTATTGCCACCAATCGACACTGCCAAGCTGTCATCACCTACACCTTTGAAGGTGTAGGTGCTACCAGCTTCCAGGTAGATCAGGCCCGACACTTTCGTGGCGATACCAGGGCTTACGTTGCCAGTCGATGCCACATCAGTGGCGATCGTAGTGCTGTTAGGTGTGCCGGCCGCATCGATCACCGACTTCAGCGTTGCGGCATCGGCGCCATTACCGCTGGTGCCCAAACCACCGAGGTTGTTCCAGACTTCCTTGATCAGGCCAGTCGAGGCCACGCCATTGCCGCCGATGGTCAGGTCTGGCTTGTCTGCTACAGGGGTGATGTCCACTTTCAGCGTGGCTTCACTGCCCTGAGTCTGGCCGTCAGTTGGCTTGTATTGGATCTGCGCGTAGTCGGCCTTTTGGTCGCCTACACCATTGCCACTGAAGGCATCGGAGCCTGACTCGTTTTTGTCCGGCATGAACTGCAGCTTGCCGGCGTCGATGTCAGCCTTGCTGAAGACCTTGCCGAGATCACTGTCGGTCATGGTCTTCCAGGTCGAGCCATCCTTGTACTGCAAGACACCATCGGCCGGCAGTTTGGTGATGACAATACCCTGGCTGGACAGCGCGCTGTCCACATCGGAAACATTGAAGTCACTCCAATTCAGAGTCAGCGGTGCATCTTCACTACCAGTGACAGCGCCGCCTGCCGCAACCGGCGCATCATTGACCGCCGTCACATTGACTGTCGTAGTCGCAGTGTTGGAGGTATTGACGCCATCGGTGACGGTAACCGTGATCACCCGTGGTGTGGTGCTCGGGTCGTCCGAGTTGTTGGTGAAACTGATGTTCTTGATTGCCTGGATGTAATCCTCCAGGGTCGCCTTACCGCTCAAGGTCAACACGACCTGGCCATCCGTGCTGTTGGCATTGATGGAGATGCCGTTGACGCTGTTACCCAGGTTCAAGTGATCGCCTGGCTGACGGTTGGTCAAGGTGACAGTAGCGCCCATCATGAAGTCGCTGTCGACATCGGCGATTTTCACGTCGACGTCGCCAATCGAAACGCCCGGGCCGGTAGTACCTTCAGTAAAGGTCACGTTGTAGTCAGCACCGGTCGAGCCACTGGAGTTGTTGCCATCCAGGTCGAGAATCGGCGCAGGCTCAAAGATCTGCGTGGTAACACTGCCCGCGCTGCTATCAACCACCAGGTTCTCGAACCGACCACCACTGGCCGAATCGATCTTGACGGTGAAGCTCTCGGTGCCTTCAGTGGCCGCATCCTTGATGGTCGGGATACTGAAGTCTGCGCTGCTCGAGCCCGCTTTGATGACCACCGTTGCAACACCAGTGAAGTCGGAGCCATTGGCCGCGGTGCCGCTGTAGCTCAACTTGACGATGACATCCGTAAGTGGCGGATTGCTCAGCGACACGGTGTAAGTGGCAGTGCCACCTTCAACGACCGAGTTCGTGCCGGTAATGCTGACAGTGGTGCTGTCAATGGTATCGGTGACCTTGGTGACCGCTGGTGTCTGGGTGTAAGACAGGTTCTCAAAGTTACCGCCGGTGGCACCGGTGATATACGCACTGACGTTCCCTGCATCCAGATGCACATCATCAGAAGGTGCAGCGATGGTGATGCTGTTTGACGTTTCACCTGCGGCAATCACAATCGTCTTGCCGTTGGACAATGTCACGGTGACCGGGGTATCCGCCGCATTGCTCAGCGATGCGGTGTAAGTGATATTGCCACCTTCAGCCACAGAGCCGGTCGCACTCAAAATCAGGTTAGTGTTGTCGATAGTGTCTGTGACCTCGGTGGTCACAGACTTGCCATCAGGAACCAACGCCTCGAAGTTACCGCCACTGACGTCAGTGATGCTGTTGGTCAGCGGCTCGTGGCCATTGATCACATCGTTCGGCGCAGTGAAAGGTACCGAGCCCGACAACTCACCCACCGGGATGGTGATGGTCTGGCCGTTAGCCAAGGTCACAGTGACCGGGGTACCGGTTACAGGCGAAGTCACGGTTGCGGTGTACACAACAAGCCCGCCTTCGACCGCACTTGGTGTGGCACTCAGGGTCACGGTGGTGGTGTCGATGGTGTCGGTCACCGTGGTCACTGCCGCATCTGGGCTGGTCACCAGGCTTTCGAAGTCACCACCGGTGCTGCCGGTGATGGTGACGTTCAGCGTCTCGCCGTCTTTGTAGACGTCGTCGGATGGAGCATCAACGGTGATGCTGCCTTCTTTCGCGCCGGCGGCGATGGTGACGACCTGGTTGTTGCTCAGGGTCACCTTCATTTCGGTGCCCGCTGGGTTGGTCAGCGACACGGTGTAGACGATCTTGCCGCCTTCGGTCACTTCGCCGGTTGCGCTGACGCTCAGGCCAGTCGAATCCTGCGTGCCTGGACCATCGGTGACAGTCGTGGACGGCTTACCAACGGCTTCTACTTTTTCGTAGTTGCCGCCACTGATGTCCGTGATGCTGTTGGTCAGCGGTGCGTTGGTGTTGTGAACGTTGTTCGGCGCGGTAAACGGTACCGAACCCGACGATTCACCGACCGGGATGGTGATGGTCTGGCCGTTGGCCAGGGTCACCACCAGCGGGGTACCGGTAACCGGGGCGTTGACCGACGCGGTGTAGGTGACGACGCCACCTTCAGCCACGCTTGGTGTGGCGCTCAGGGTCACGGTAGTGGTGTCGATGGTGTCGGTCACCGTGGTCACTGCCGCCGTTGGGCTGGTCACCAGGCTTTCGAAGTCACCACCGGTGCTGCCGGTGATGGTGACGTTCAGCGTCTCGCCGTCTTTGTAGACGTCGTCGGCTGGAGCATCAACCGTAATCGAACCTTCTTTCGCACCGGCGGCGATGGTGACGACCTGGTTGTTGCTCAGGGTCACCTTCATTTCGGTGCCGGCCGGGTTGGTCAGCGACACGGTGTAGACGATCTTGCCGCCTTCGGTCACTTCGCCGGTTGCGCTGACGCTCAGGCCAGTCGAATCCTGCGTGCCTGGACCATCGGTTACGGTCGTGGTTGGCTTGCCTGTGGCTTCTACTTTCTCGTAGTTGCCGCCACTGATGTCCGTGATGCTGTTGGTCAGTGGTGCGTTGGTGTTGTGAACGTTGTTCGGCGCGGTGAACGGCACCGAGCCCGAGGACTCACCGACCGGGATGGTGATGGTCTGGCCGTTGGCCAGGGTCACCACCAGCGGCGTACCGGTAACCGGGGCATTGACCGACGCGGTGTAGGTGACAACGCCACCTTCAGCCACGCTTGGCTCTGCCGTTAGGGTCACGGTGGTGGTGTCGATGGTGTCGGTCACCGTGGTCACTGCCGCCGCTGGGCTGGTCACCAGGCTTTCGAAGTCACCACCGGTGCTGCCGGTGATCGTGACGTTCAGCGTCTCGCCGTCTTTGTAGACGTCGTCGGCTGGGGCATCAACGGTGATGCTGCCCTCTTTCGCGCCGGCGGCGATGGTGACGACCTGGTTGTTGCTCAGGGTCACCTTCATTTCGGTGCCCGCTGGGTTGGTCAGCGACACGGTGTAGACGATCTTGCCGCCTTCGGTCACTTCGCCGGTTGCGCTGACGCTCAGGCCAGTCGAATCCTGGGTGCCAGGACCATCGGTTACGGTCGTGGACGGCTTACCAACGGCTTCTACTTTCTCGTAGTTGCCGCCACTGATGTCCGTGATGCTGTTGGTCAGCGGTGCGTTGGTGTTGTGAACGTTGTTCGGCGCGGTAAACGGTACCGAACCCGACGACTCACCCACTGGGATGGTAATGGTCTGGCCGTTGGCCAGGGTCACCACCAGCGGGGTACCGGTAACCGGCGCGTTGACCGAAGCGGTGTAGGTGACAACGCCACCTTCAGCCACGCTGGGTGTAGCGCTCAGGGTCACGGTGGTGGTGTCGATGGTGTCGGTCACCGTGGTCACTGCCGCCGTTGGGCTGGTCACCAGGTTCTCGAAGTCACCACCGGTGCTGCCGGTGATGGTTACGTTCAGCGTCTCGCCGTCTTTGTAGACGTCGTCGGATGGAGCATCAACGGTGATGCTGCCTTCTTTCGCACCCGCGGCGATGGTGATGACCTGGTTGTTGCTCAGGGTCACCTTCATTTCGGTGCCGGCTGGGTTGGTCAGGGTCGCGGTGTAGACGATCTTACCGCCTTCGGTCACTTCGCCAGTCGCGCTGACGCTCAGGCCAGTCGAATCCTGGGTCCCAGGACCATCGGTCACGGTCGTGGTTGGCTTGCCTGTGGCTTCTACTTTTTCGTAGTTACCACCTTCAACATTGGTAATGCTGTTGGTCAGCGGTGCGTTGGTGTTGTGGACGTTGTTCGGCGCGGTGAACGGCACCGAACCGGAGGACTCGCCGACCGGGATGGTGATGGTCTGGCCGTTGGCCAGGGTCACCACCAGCGGCGTACCGGTAACCGGGGCGTTGACCGACGCGGTGTAGGTGACAACGCCACCTTCAGCCACGCTTGGTGTGGCGCTCAGGGTCACGGTAGTGGTGTCGATGGTGTCGGTCACCGTGGTCACTGCCGCCGTTGGGCTGGTCACCAGGCTTTCGAAGTCACCACCGGTGCTGCCGGTGATGGTGACGTTCAGCGTCTCGCCGTCTTTGTAGACGTCGTCGGCTGGGGCATCAACGGTGATGCTGCCCTCTTTCGCGCCGGCGGCGATGGTGACGACCTGGTTGTTGCTCAGGGTCACCTTCATTTCGGTGCCGGCCGGGTTGGTCAGCGACACGGTGTAGACGATCTTGCCGCCTTCGGTCACTTCGCCGGTTGCGCTGACGCTCAGGCCAGTCGAATCCTGCGTGCCTGGACCATCGGTTACGGTCGTGGACGGCTTACCAACGGCTTCTACTTTCTCGTAGTTGCCGCCACTGATGTCCGTGATGCTGTTGGTCAGCGGTGCGTTGGTGTTGTGAACGTTGTTCGGCGCGGTAAACGGTACCGAACCCGACGACTCACCCCACTGGGATGGTAATGGTCTGGCCGTTGGCCAGGGTCACCACCAGCGGGGTACCGGTAACCGGCGCGTTGACCGAAGCGGTGTAGGTGACAACGCCACCTTCAGCCACGCTGGGTGTAGCGCTCAGGGTCACGGTGGTGGTGTCGATGGTGTCGGTAACGACAGTCACTGCCGCATCTGGGCTGGTCACCAGGCTTTCGAAGTCACCACCGGTGCTGCCGGTGATCGTGACGTTCAGCGTCTCGCCGTCTTTGTAGACGTCGTCGGCTGGGGCATCAACGGTGATGCTGCCCTCTTTCGCGCCGGCGGCGATGGTGACGACCTGGTTGTTGCTCAGGGTCACCTTCATTTCGGTGCCGGCTGGGTTGGTCAGGGTCGCGGTGTAGACGATCTTGCCGCCTTCGGTCACTTCGCCGGTTGCGCTGACGCTCAGGCCGGTATCGTTCTGGGTACCTGGACCATCGGTTACGGTCGTGGTCGGCTTACCAACAGCTTCTACTTTTTCGTAGTTACCACCTTCAACATTGGTAATGCTGTTGGTCAGCGGCGCGTTGGTGTTGTGGACGTTGTTCGGTGCGGTGAACGGTACCGAACCCGACGACTCGCCGACCGGGATGGTGATGGTCTGGCCGTTGGCCAGGGTCACCACCAGTGGGGTGCCGGTAACCGGGGCGTTGACCGACGCGGTGTAGGTGACAACGCCACCTTCAGCCACGCTTGGCTCTGCCGTCAGGGTCACGGTGGTGGTGTCGATGGTGTCGGTGACGACAGTCACTGCCGCATCTGGGCTGGTCACCAGGTTCTCGAAGTCACCACCGGTGCTGCCGGTGATGGTGACGTTCAGCGTCTCGCCGTCTTTGTAGACGTCGTCGGATGGAGCATCAACGGTGATGCTGCCTTCTTTCGCACCCGCGGCGATGGTGATGACCTGGTTGTTGCTCAGGGTCACCTTCATTTCGGTGCCGGCTGGGTTGGTCAGGGTCGCGGTGTAGACGATCTTACCGCCTTCGGTCACTTCGCCAGTCGCGCTGACGCTCAGGCCAGTCGAATCCTGGGTCCCAGGACCATCGGTCACGGTCGTGGTTGGCTTGCCTGTGGCTTCTACTTTTTCGTAGTTACCACCTTCAACATTGGTAATGCTGTTGGTCAGCGGTGCGTTGGTGTTGTGGACGTTGTTCGGCGCGGTGAACGGCACCGAACCGGAGGACTCGCCGACCGGGATGGTGATGGTCTGGCCGTTGGCCAGGGTCACCACCAGCGGCGTACCGGTAACCGGGGCGTTGACCGACGCGGTGTAGGTGACAACGCCACCTTCAACCACGCTTGGAGTGGCGCTCAGGGTCACGGTGGTGGTGTCGATGGTGTCGGTAACGACAGTCACTGCCGCATCTGGGCTGGTCACCAGGCTTTCGAAGTCACCACCGGTGCTGCCGGTGATCGTGACGTTCAGCGTCTCGCCGTCTTTGTAGACGTCGTCGGCTGGGGCATCAACGGTGATGCTGCCCTCTTTCGCGCCGGCGGCGATGGTGACGACCTGGTTGTTGCTCAGGGTCACCTTCATTTCGGTGCCGGCCGGGTTGGTCAGCGACACGGTGTAGACGATCTTGCCGCCTTCGGTCACTTCGCCGGTTGCGCTGACGCTCAGGCCGGTATCGTTCTGGGTACCTGGACCATCGGTTACGGTCGTGGTCGGCGTGCCTGCGGCTTCTACTTTCTCGTAGTTGCCGCCACTGATGTCCGTGATGCTGTTGGTCAGCGGTGCGTTGGTGTTGTGAACGTTGTTCGGCGCGGTAAACGGTACCGAACCCGACGACTCACCCACTGGGATGGTAATGGTCTGGCCGTTGGCCAGGGTCACCACCAGCGGGGTACCGGTAACCGGCGCGTTGACCGAAGCGGTGTAGGTGACAACGCCACCTTCAGCCACGCTGGGTGTAGCGCTCAGGGTCACGGTGGTGGTGTCGATGGTGTCGGTCACCGTGGTCACTGCCGCCGTTGGGCTGGTCACCAGGTTCTCGAAGTCACCACCGGTGCTGCCGGTGATGGTGACGTTCAGCGTCTCGCCGTCTTTGTAGACGTCGTCGGATGGAGCATCAACGGTGATCGAACCTTCTTTCGCACCGGCGGCGATGGTGATGACCTGGTTGTTGCTCAGGGTCACCTTCATTTCGGTGCCCGCTGGGTTGGTCAGGGTCGCGGTGTAGACGATCTTGCCGCCTTCAGTCACTTCGCCAGTTGCGCTGACGCTCAGGCCAGTCGAATCCTGGGTGCCAGGACCATCGGTGACAGTCGTGGACGGCTTACCAACGGCTTCTACTTTCTCGTAGTTGCCACCTTCAACATTGGTAATGCTGTTGGTCAGCGGCGCGTTGGTGTTGTGAACGTTGTTCGGCGCGGTGAACGGCACCGAACCGGACGACTCACCGACCGGAATGGTAATGGTCTGGCCGTTGGCCAGAGTCACCACCAGCGGGGTACCGGTAACCGGCGCGTTGACCGATGCGGTGTAGGTGACAACGCCACCTTCAGCCACGCTGGGTGTAGCGCTCAGGGTCACGGTGGTGGTGTCGATGGTGTCGGTCACCGTGGTCACTGCCGCCGCTGGGCTGGTCACCAGGTTCTCGAAGTCACCACCGGTGCTGCCGGTGATGGTGACGTTCAGCGTCTCGCCGTCTTTGTAGACGTCGTCGGCTGGGGCATCAACGGTGATGCTGCCTTCTTTCGCGCCGGCGGCGATGGTGATGACCTGGTTGTTGCTCAGGGTCACCTTCATTTCCGTGCCGGCAGGGTTGGTCAGCGACACGGTGTAGACGATCTTGCCGCCTTCGGTCACTTCGCCGGTTGCGCTGACGCTCAGGCCAGTCGAATCCTGGGTGCCAGGACCATCGGTGACGGTCGTGGTTGGCTTGCCTGTGGCTTCGACTTTCTCGTAGTTGCCGCCACTGATGCCCGTGATGCTGTTGGTCAGCGGCGCGTTGGTGTTGTGGACGTTGTTCGGTGCGGTGAACGGCACCGAGCCCGAGGACTCGCCGACCGGGATGGTGATGGTCTGGCCGTTGGCCAGGGTCACCACCAGCGGGGTACCGGTAACCGGGGCATTGACCGACGCGGTGTAGGTGACAACGCCACCTTCGGCCACGCTGGGTGTAGCGCTCAGGGTCACGGTAGTGGTGTCGATGGTGTCGGTCACCGTGGTCACTGCTGGTTTGTCACTGACCTCCAGCTCTTCAAAGTTACCACCGCTGGTACCAGTGACCGTAACACTCAGTGTGCCAGCATCAATGTATGAATCATCGCCCGGCGCATCAATGCTGATGCTGCCTTCTTTCGCACCTGCGGCAATGGTGATGGTCTCACCATTGCTCAGGGTGATCTGCATTTCGGTACCGGCCGGATTGCTCAAGGTCGCGGTGTAGACGATCTTGCCACCTTCGGCGACTTCGCCAGTTGCCGTCACGTTCAGGCTTGTGGTGTCCGTACTGTCGACCACTTCGGTAATCGCAGGCTCTTCGCTCGGTTCAAGCTTTTCGTAGTTACCACCTGTGGTGCCGGTGATGGTGGTGATGATCGAGTCGGCGCCGTTGTACACATCATTCGGCGCGGTGAAGTCCACCGTACCGGCGGACTCACCCACCGGGATGGTAATGGTCTGGCCATTGGACAGGGTTACGGTCAGTGGCGAACCGGTCACAGGCGCACCGACCGTAGCGGTGTAGGTAATCACACCGTTCTCACCCACCGTCGACGTCGCCGTCAGGGTGAGCGAAGTGGCGTCGATCGAATCGGTGATGGTGGTCACCGCCGGCTCGGTGCTCGGCACCAGGTTCTCGAAGTTACCCCCCGTCGCACCGGTAATCGTGGTGCTGACGGTGCTGCCATTGTTGTAAACGTCGTTGGCCAGGGTCTCGACATCCACACTGCCAGTGGTCTTGCCGGCCTCAATGGTGATGGTCTGGCCGTTGGACAGGGTCACGGTGACCGGCGTCTGTGCCGGGTTGGTCAGGGTCGCGGTATAGGTGATGCCGCCGCCTTCCACGATATTGCCGGTCGCCGTCAGCGTAACGGTGGTGGTGTCCGGCGAGTCAGTGATAGTAGTCACCGCCGGTTCGGTGCTCGGCACCAAGCTCTCGAAGTTACCCCCCGTAGCACCGGTAATCGTGGTGCTGACGGTGCTGCCGTTGTTGTAGACATCGTTACCCAGGGTTTCAACATCCACGCTGCCGGTGGTCTTGCCGGCCTCAATGGTGATGGTCTGGCCGTTGGACAGGGTCACAGTGACCGGCGTCTGTGCCGGGTTGGTCAGGGTCGCGGTGTAGGTGATGCTGCCACCTTCCACAATATTGCCGGTCGCCGTCAGGGTCACGGTGGTGGTGTCGATGGTGTCGGTGATCTGGGTGACTGCAGGTGTTGTGCTCGGGGTAACCACCAGGCCACCACCGCCACTGGTGCCAGTGATGGTGGCGGAGATTTCGCTGCCATCGATGTACACCGTGTCATTCGGCGGAATTTCTACGTTGACGCTGCCGGTCAGCTGGCCGGCGCTGATAACAATCACCTGGCCGTTGGACAAGGTAATAGTCAGGTCGGTCAGTGGCGCTTGAGTCAGGGTCGCCGTGTAGGTCAACACACCACCCGCTTCAGTGATGCTCGGGGTAGCGGTAAGGGTCAGGTCGGCGGCACGCAACGGCGTGGTGGCATCAGCAGCCGTATTCAGAACCAGCGGGCCTTGCTCTTGCTGGACAGCGGCCGTCTGGAAGGCCAAGCCTTCGGTAGGGAAGCCAATGGTCGGGTCGACTGAAGCAGCGGTCTCATCGAGCATAACGAAGCTGTGGCCACCACCGACTGCACCGCCACCACCGCCAGCTGCAGTGGGACCTGCCGCCGTGGCTTCCAGCTCAGTGGTCGGGTCAGCACCGGCCGCGATCGCTTGTTGCAACTCGTCAACCGACGGGGCTTGTTGCGCCGTAGCCTCAGCCAGATCGGTGGTGCTGTCTGGAGCATCGGCACTCCACTGCATGTCGCGCCCGAGATCGAGCGTGCGGCCATCAGCCAGTTCCAGGGTTACGGCACCGGCCAGACCGGTCAGTACCTGCTCGCCGACGAACAAACGGTCGCCTTCGATGAGTACACGTTGAATCCCCTCTGGGGAAACAGCGATTACTTGACCAACAATGCTTTTGACAACGGCAACAACACTGCTCATAAGACTCTCCGGACTAACCGTTCAAATTGGCTTCCATGCCCGAGCGACGCTGACTTGCCGCAATCAGATGGAATGTTCTGTGAGGCGTTTTTGACACTGCAACTGTCAAAATAATGACTAAAAGGTTTGGCAATTAACTTCATGCCAAACTATTGACCTTCTGATCGCCATCCTAAACAATCGGATACGTAATGTCACATTGATATTTGAACGGTCACCAGTCTTCCTTCGTACGATCCTAGTAGCATCTCGGAAATTTCCGACGTAAGGTCCGCACGGTTGCCATTATTAAATGCGGCAAGGCCACTTGCTGTGATTTGGGACAAGATGTCCCCGGGAAAAAGTAAATGCGATCGCTCCTTCTGACTGCTCTTCCTTTCACCCTTGCCGCCAGTTTTGTTCAAGCGCAAAGCCTGCCGGAAGCTATGCAGCGCGCCATCGAAGTCCACCCGGAAGTTCAAGCCGGGGTTAACAGCAGAACCGCCGCCGACTATCAATTGCGCGCAGCCCAGGGCGGCTATTTGCCGCGGGTTGATGTATTGGCAGGTTACGGCCGCGAAGGCACCGACAGCCCGAGCACTCGCATCGGTAACCGTAGCAACGATTGGGAAACACTCAACCGTGGCGAAGCCAGTGTGCGTCTTCGACAAATGGTCTTCGACGGCTTCGCCACATCCAGTGAAGTCGGTCGTCAACAAGCCACCGTCAACTCACGCGCCTATGCCCTGATGGGTACGTCCGAACGTACGGCACTCAATGTTGCCCAGGTGTATCTGGACGTGCTGACCCGTCGCGACATGGTGCGTCTGGCCGAAGACAACCTGCGCAGCCATGAACGCATCTTCGATCAGATCAAGCTGCGGACTTCCCGTGGCGTTGGCCGTCTGGCCGATATGGATCAGGCCGAAGCACGCCTGGCACAGGCCCGCAACAACCTGATCACCGAACAAACCAACCTGGCTGACGCACAAACCAACTACCTGAGTGTGGTTGGTCAAATGCCAGACGAAATCAGCACGCCGCCGGCCTTTATCGACATGCTGCCAGCCAGCCTGGATGAAGCACGCCAGCAAATGCTGGAAAGCAGCCCGATCCTGCGCTCGGCGGAGTCCGATATCGCCGCTGCAGAGAAGCAGTACGATGCTGCAAAATCGTCGTTCTACCCGCGTTTCGATGCTGAACTGGGGCGCAGTGCCGACAACAACATCGATGGTGTCAGCGGTCATAACAATGACTGGCAGGCCATGCTGCGCATGAGTTTCAACCTGTATGCCGGTGGCAGCAACAAAGCTGACCTGGAGTCCAAGTCCTATCAGGCAAACCAAGCGCTGGATATTCGTAACAATGCCTTGCGCCAGCTCAATGAAGAATTGGGCCTGGCATGGAATGCTATGAACAACGCCAATGCCCAAGTGCCGATTGCGCAGAAGTACGTTGATTACAGCAGCAGTGTTCGCACCGCTTACCAGAAACAGTTCAGCCTGGGCGAACGTACATTGCTTGACCTGCTCGATAGCGAGAACGAACTGTTCACCGCCCAGCGCCGTCTGGCAGAGGTGAAAAACAGTCAGCTGTTTACTCAATATCGAATCAAGGCGACCATTGGCCAGCTCCTCAAGAGCCAGGGCGTTGTGGCGCCAATGGCAACTGTCGTGCAGAACGACATGAAGCCTCAGGTAAACCTGCCCGGCATGAACTGAGGCCAGCCCTCATGTCCAACCGTATTTGCTAAGAGATTGCCGCGTGGAATCAGAAGTCAGTCGAGTCCAGCTCACCCATGATCCACGCAGCCAGCACGACGACCCGTTGCTGGACAGCCTGCTGTCGCTCTGTGTGTTGCACCAGAAACCTGCCAGCCGGGCGATGCTCACCACCGGTTTACCGCTGCCCTCGCAGCGGTTGAGCCCGGAGCTACTGCCTCGCGCCGCTGCCCGGGCAGGCTTGCAAGGTCGCTTGCTGCAACGCAAGCTGGAGCAGATACCCAACATCGCCATGCCGGCGATGTTGCTGCTCAAGGATGGCCGCAGCACGATCCTGCTCGGCTGGGAAAACGAAGGTACTGCACGTCTATTGCTCAGCGAGAGCGACGGCGGTGAGGTACATGTCAGCCGCGAAGCGCTGCTGGCCGATTACAGTGGCCGGGTTTTCTTTGCCCAGCCGCAGCATAAGTTCGACGTCAACCATGGCAACCTGATCCCCAGGGCGCGCTCATGGTTCCGTGACACCCTCAAGCGCTCGCGCTGGCTTTATGCCGACGCCATCGCCGCCAGCCTGGTCATCAACCTGATCGCCATGGCCGCACCGCTGTTCGTGATGAACGTCTACGACCGCGTAGTTCCCAACCAGGCCACCTCGACCCTCTGGGTGCTGGCCATCGGTATTACCGGGGCCTACCTCTTCGACCTGATCCTCAAGGGCCTGCGCAGCCTTTGCCTGGACCTGGCCGGGAAGAAAACCGACCTGATCATCTCCGCCACGCTGTTCGAGCGTATTGTCGGCATGGCAATGAAGTACCGCCCGGCCCGGGTCGGTAGCTTCGCCCAGAACATCCATGAATTTCAGGGCCTGCGCGACTTCCTTGCGTCGCTGACCCTGACCAGCCTGATCGACCTGCCATTCACCCTGCTGATCCTCTTGGTGATCGCCATCATCGGCGGCCATCTGGTCTGGATTCCCATCGTTGCCTTCCCGCTGGCTCTGGGCATTGGCCATGCATTGCAAAAACCGCTGGTCGCAACGCTGGAACGCACCATGGCGCTGGGTTCCGAGCGCCAGTCGAGCCTGATCGAAACCCTCGCAGGGCTGGATGCAGTCAAGGTCAACAACGCCGAAAGCGAACGCCAGTACATGTGGGAGCAGACCATCGGTACGCTTAGCCGTCTGGAGCTGCGCGTAAAGGTGTTGTCGGGCCTGGCCATGAACATCACCCTGCTGATCCAGCAGTTGGCCGGCGTGGCGCTGATCTGCTTCGGCGTCTACCAGATCATGGACGGCCACCTCAGCATGGGCGGCCTGATCGCCTGCTACATGCTCAATGGACGCGCCATGGCCCCCCTGAGCCAACTGGCCGGGTTGCTGACCCGTTACCAGCAGGCCAAGGTCACCATGGTCTCGGTTGACCAGATGATGGAGCTGCCGCAAGAGCGCAACTTCGAAGAGCGCCCACTGAGCCGCCAGGTACTGCAAGGTGCCATTGAGTTCCGCGGGGTTGATTTCACCTACCCGAACCAGCAGAACGTTGCGCTCAAGGGCATCAACCTGGTGATCCGGCCGGGCGAGAAGATCGGCATCATCGGCCGTAGCGGCTCAGGCAAGAGCTCGCTGGCCAAGTTGATTGTCGGCCTCTACGAAGCAGACGCCGGCTCGTTGCTGGTCGATGGCGTGGACATCCGTCAGATCGATGTGAGCGAGCTGCGCCACAATATTGGCTATGTCCCTCAGGACATCCAGTTGTTGTCCGGCACATTGCGCGACAACCTGGTCAGCGGTGCCCGCTATATCGAGGACGAAATGGTCCTGCAAGCGGCCGAGCTCTCTGGCGTGCATGAGTTTGCCAGGCTGCACCCGCAGGGCTACGAGCTGCAGGTCGGCGAGCGCGGCCAGAACCTCTCCGGCGGCCAGCGACAGAACGTTGCATTAGGCCGGGCCTTGCTGCTGAACCCACAGATCCTGTTACTGGACGAGCCGACCAGCGCCATGGACAACACCGGTGAAGAGCGCCTCAAGCAGCGCCTGCAAGCGGTTATCGAGAACAAGACCGTTGTACTGGTCACGCACCGTGCTTCGCTGTTGTCACTGGTCGACCGGCTGATCGTGATTGATCGCGGGCAGATTGTCGCGGATGGCCCGAAAGCCGCCGTAATGGATGCGCTGAAAAAGGGGCAGATCAGTGTTGCTTAAGTCTGGAGCAGGTCGCATCAAGGACGTACTGAGTAACTACTTCAAAGGCTCGGAGTCGCTCCATGGGCAACCCTTGCCTGAGGTCAACAAAGCCCTGATCGAGGATGCACCGCGCATTGTGCGGCTGACCATCTGGGGCGTAATCGGTTTTTTCCTGTTCATGGGGCTCTGGGCCAACTTCGCGATCATTGATGAAGTGACACGCGGCGATGGCAAGGCCATTCCGTCCTCAAAACTGCAGAAAATCCAGAACCTGGAAGGCGGTATCGTTGCCGAGATCTATGCCCACGAAGGCGAGATTGTCGAAGCCGGCGCGCCACTGCTGCGCCTGGACGATACTCGGTTCGTGTCCAACGTTGGCGAGACAGAAGCCGACCGTTTGGCCATGGCCCTGCGCGTCGAACGCTTGAGCGCCGAGGTCGAGGATCGCCCATTGCATATCGCCGATGAAATCCGCAAAGCCGCGCCCAATCAGGCCAACAACGAGGAATCGTTGTACCAGAGTCGGCGCCAGCAGTTGCAGAACGAGATCGGCGGTTTGCAGGAGCAACTGGTACAGCGCCAGCAGGAACTGCGCGAATTCAGCTCCAAGCAGGCGCAGTACCGCAACAGCCTTCAGCTGCTGCGTCAGGAAATCAACATGTCCGAGCCATTGGTATCCCAGGGCGCGATTTCTCCGGTTGAGGTGCTACGCCTCAAGCGGGCCGAAGTGGAAAACCGAGGCCAACTGGATGCAACCTCTCTGGCCATCCCACGCGCCGAGTCCGCCATCAAGGAAGTCGAGCGCAAGATCGACGAAACCCGTGGCAAGTTCCGCAGCGAGGCCCTGACCCAACTGAACGAAGCCCGCACGGACCTGAGCAAGGCCCAGGCAACCGGCAAGGCGCTGGAGGATCGGGTCAGCCGTACGCTGGTTACTTCGCCGGTGCGCGGTATCGTCAAACAACTGCTGGTCAACACGATTGGCGGCGTCATTCAACCCGGTAGTGATCTTGTCGAGATCGTGCCGCTGGATGACACACTGCTGGTGGAGGCGCGGATCCGTCCACAGGACATCGCCTTCCTACACCCTGGCCAGGACGCCATGGTGAAGTTCACCGCCTATGACTTCACCATCTATGGCGGGCTGAAAGCCCGGCTGGAGCAGATCGGCGCCGACACTATCACCGACGAAGACGGCAACACGTTCTATGTGATCAAACTGCGTACGGATCGCAGCCACTTGGGCACTGACGAAAAACCGCTGCTGATTATCCCCGGCATGGTCGCATCAGTGGACATCATTACCGGCAAGAAAAGCGTGTTGAGCTACCTGCTCAAGCCGATCATCCGGGCACGGGCCGAGGCCTTGCGCGAGCGTTGATTGGAGGCCGCTGCTCACTCATATGCTTATTCAATAAAGATATTTAAATTAAATCTCTTATAGCAATATAGTTAATCCCCTGCGTACATGCCGACCAATCGGTGCGCCGCACGACACGAACCAACACGGAACAGCCGTGAGTTTCTGATCGATGCGCGCACCCTTGGGCGCGCACTGCGTGGGAGAGCACTATGTCAGCAGCCTCAATCGCTTTGTCGGTACACGACAGCGCACAGCAGCAAACCTTCGAAATTCGTCCTCTTGCCGGCGCAGTAGGTGCCGAGATCATCGGCCTTGACCTGAGCCTGCCGGTCAACGACGAAGCGTTTGCCCGCATCCACCGGGCTCATCTGGATCACCACGTGCTGGTCTTTCGTAACCAGCACATCACGCCCGAACAGCAGGTCGCCTTTAGCCGCCGGTTTGGCGTACTGCAAGTCCATGTGCTCAAACAGTTCCTGTTGGCCGGGCATCCGGAAATCCTGATTGTCTCCAACATTGTCGAGAACGGGCAGAACATCGGCCTGGGCGATGCTGGCAAGTTCTGGCATTCAGACCTGTCGTACAAGGAACTCCCCAGCCTCGGCTCGATGCTGCATGCCCAGGAACTGCCCCGCGAAGGCGGCGACACCCTGTTCGCCGATATGCACAAAGCCTGGGACGACCTGCCAGAGGCCCTGCGCAAGGCCGTCGAGGGGCGCAGCGCCGCACACTCCTATACCGCGCGTTACAGCGAGACCAAGTTCGAAGGCAACTGGCGCCCAACCCTGACTGCCGAACAGTTGGCACAGGTGCAGGAAGTGATTCACCCGATCGTCCGCACGCACCCGGAGAACGGTCGCAAGGCGTTGTTTGTCAGCGAGGGCTTCACCACCCGAATCATCGGCCTGCCGGAAGACGAAAGCCGCCAGATTCTCACCGAGCTGTATGCCCACAGCGTGCTGGAACACAACATTTACCGCCATCAATGGCAGCCCCGCGATCTGGTGTTCTGGGACAACCGCTCACTGATTCACCTGGCAACCGGCTGCCCGAGCCACCTGCGCCGCAAGTTGTTCCGCACCACCATTCAGGGCGACGCGCCCTTCTAAGACCGATCAAGGAGCACAGCATGAGTAACGCTATCAGCCGCCTCGCGGCCAGTATCGGCCTGGGTCTTAGCCTGATCGCCGGAAGCCTGGTGGCCCCGGCCGCCGCACAGGCCGAAGGCGAAATTCGCATCGCCGAACAATTCGGTATCGTCTACCTGCTACTGAATGTGGTGCGTGATCAACAGTTGATCGAAAAGCACGGCAAGGCACAGGGAGTCGACATCAAGGTCGATTGGACCCAACTTTCTGGCGGTGCAGCCATCAACGACGCACTGCTGTCCGGCTCGGTGGATATCGCCGGGGCCGGCGTCGGTCCGTTGCTGACCATCTGGGACCGCACCCAGGGACGGCAGAACGTCAAGGCCGTCGCCTCACTCGGCAACTTCCCTTATTACCTGGTCAGCAGTAATCCGAACGTGAAGACGATTGCCGACCTCAGCGAAAAGGACCGCATCGCCCTGCCGGCAGTGGGTGTTTCAGTGCAATCGCGTTTTCTGCAGTACGCGGCAGCCAAGCAATGGGGTGACAAGGAGTATGCCCGCCTGGACAAATTCACCCTGGCGGTTCCGCACCCTGATGCCACCGCAGCCCTGCTGGCCGGTGGCACCGAGTTGAATGCGCACTTCTCCAACCCGCCGTTCCAGGATCAGGTGCTGGCCAACCCGAATGTGCATGTGGTGCTCAACACCTACGACCTGCTCGGCCCGAACTCGCCAACCGTACTGTTTGCGACTGAGAAATTCCGCAAGGACAACCCCAAGACCTATAAAGCGTTCGTTGGAGCGCTGGCCGAAGCGGCAGACTTCGCCCAGAACGACAAGGCTGCCGCCGCCGACACCTACATTCGGGTGACCAAGGCAAAAATCGACCGCGAGGCCCTGCTCAAGATCATCGACAACCCTCAATACGAGTTCAGCGTCACGCCGAAAAACACCTACCCACTTGGCCGAATTTCTCTATCGCGTCGGCGCTATCAAGCACAAGCCCGAATCCTGGAAAGACTACTTCTTCCAGGATGAGAAGCCTCTGCAAGGGAGCTGAAACGCATGAACGCCCAATTGCAAGGCCACACGGTCAGCAACCTGCGCGACGTGCCCACGTCGCCTCTGCTGCACGTGGATAACGTCAGCCTCGAGTACCGCACTGCGCAACGCGTGGTGCGCGCTACTCACCACGTCAGCTTTGAAGTGGACAAGGCCGACCGCTTTGTTCTGCTAGGCCCCTCAGGCTGCGGTAAATCGACCCTGCTCAAGGCGGTGGCCGGTTTCATCGAGCCTCAGGAAGGGACGATTCGTCTGCAAGACCAGGCTATTAAAGGGCCTGGTCCCGACCGTATTGTGGTGTTTCAGGAGTTCGACCAGCTTCCACCCTGGAAAACCGTCAAACAGAACGTCATGTTCCCGTTGCAGGTCTCTGGCACGCTGCCACGTCAGGAGGCCGAGCAGCGCGCGCTGCACTATCTGGAAAAAGTTGGCCTGGCAGCCTTTGCCGACGCCTACCCGCACACCTTGTCCGGCGGCATGAAAGCGCGGGTGGCCATCGCACGGGCACTGGCGATGCAACCGAAGATCCTGCTGATGGACGAACCGTTCGCCGCACTCGATGCGCTGACCCGGCGCAAGATGCAGGAAGAGTTGTTGCTGCTCTGGGAGGAGGTGCGTTTCACACTGCTGTTCGTCACCCACTCCATCGAAGAAGCGTTGGTGGTAGGCAACCGCATTCTGCTGCTGTCACCGCACCCAGGACGGGTGCGCGCCGAAGTGCACAGCCATCAGTACGGGCTGCATAGTCTGGGCGGCCGTGAGTTCCAGGCATCGGCACAACGTATCCATCGACTGCTGTTTGAGGAAGATCAGGCGCAAGATCAAGCACTCGATCTTGATTTCGCCGATGTTCGCATCGCCTACTGACCTGGAGTCCACTCGCATGGCTACCCCTCCTATTGTGCGCCAGGAGTATGAAGTCCCCCTGGAGCCGCTGCTCAACGTGC
The DNA here is from genome assembly GCF_056279025.1 of Pseudomonas sp. TE3910. Classification (NCBI taxonomy): domain Bacteria; kingdom Pseudomonadati; phylum Pseudomonadota; class Gammaproteobacteria; order Pseudomonadales; family Pseudomonadaceae; genus Pseudomonas; species Pseudomonas sp. TE3910. The sequence continues at coordinate 3,522,950 of NZ_JBWBQN010000001.1, read as the reverse complement.
CATTGGAACGTGAGCTTCCACTGGCCCAGCGACTCTGGCAACACAGCAGTTTGCGCAAAGGGCTGATCCTGCTGTTACTGGCCCTGGCCTGGGAAGCTGTTGCCCGTTATCAGGCCAACGACCTGCTCCTGCCCAGCTTTGTCCAGACATCCCGTGCCTTGATCGATGGCCTGGCCAGCGGCGAGCTGCTGGCCAAGGTCGGCGTCTCGTTGATCGTGCTGCTCAAGGGCTACCTGCTGGGCATTGTCCTGGCCTTCGGGTTGACCAGCCTGGCAGTGTCGACACAATTCGGCCGCGACTTGCTCAGTACCTTGACCTCAATGTTCAACCCCTTGCCCGCCATCGCCCTGCTGCCTTTGGCGCTGCTCTGGTTCGGCCTGGGCGACAACAGCCTGATTTTCGTACTGGTACATTCCGTACTCTGGGCACTGGCGCTGAACACTTATGCCGGCTTTCTCGGCGTATCGGAAACCCTGCGCATGGCCGGACGCAACTATGGCCTGCGCGGCTTGCGCCTGGTCCTGCATATCCTGATTCCAGCCGCGCTGCCGTCGATTCTCTCAGGGCTGAAAATTGGTTGGGCCTTTGCCTGGCGCACCCTGATTGCCGCCGAACTGGTCTTCGGTGCGACCAGCGGCAAGGGTGGCCTGGGTTGGTACATTTTTCAGAACCGCAACGAGCTGTACACCGACAAGGTATTCGCCGGCCTGGCGGTGGTCATCCTGATCGGCTTGTTGGTGGAGAGCCTGGTATTCAATAGCCTGGAACGGGTCACCATCAAGCGCTGGGGTATGCAGCGCTAATTCATGCCGTTTGGTACTGGGCGGCGGCCTTGCTCAGGGTTTCAGCAATTTGCTGGCGCAGGCCGATCGGCTGCTCGACGATCAAGCCATCGCCCTGGCTCAACAACCACCAGCGCAACTGCCAGCTATTGCTGACCGTCGCCCTCAGAAGATGCCCATGTGCCAACGGGGCCAGGCTCATGTCCGCCGACAGCGGCGTTTCACGCACCAAGCGCGCCAAACTGTCGCTCACCCAGGCTTGCAGCTCGATTTTATCGGTCTGCCCGAATTGCAGGGCATCGCTGCGCAGGTAAACCTGCAGGTCGAAATCCTCGAGACCTTCGGTGGCACTGCTGAGGATACTGACCGTGCGAAAGCGATGAACCGCAAACTGGCGAATATCACTGTAGGGATCCGCTCGGGCAATCAGGTAGCTGACCTGACCGCGCTGAATCAACGCCAACGGGTTGAGAGTCATTTCGCTGAGTTTGTCGTTATGTGCCGAGTAGTACTGGCACTTCAACTGATACTCCTCCAACAATGCCTTCTGCACCGTTTCCAGAATGCTGTCGGGCACCTCGGGCGCTTGCATGTTCATGTCGGGGCGAACGCTGGCGACTTTGTCCAGCCAGCGCGCAGCCTTGTTCGCACCGGACAAGTGCTCAAGTTTTTGCCGAGCATGACTGAAACGCGCATCAAGCACCTTGAGCATGCTCCCCGGTAGCAGTGGCCGTACCGCTTCCTCGACCAACGCCAGGCTCAAGGCTTCGCTGATACTCAAGCCGCGCAGTTCGACACAGGCGTTTGCCGCCCAATGCCACCCATAGGGAATACTCTTGTCGTTGCGCTCCAGTGGAAAGATCAACGATAGTTCGTTGAGGTCTCGCTCGATACTGCGCTTGCTGATGGTGAAGCCAGCGTCCTGCAATCGGGCGACCAGCTCTGCGCTAGTGATGCCGGGGGATCGGCTGGGTAGCTGGCGCAAAAGTTCCCATTGGCGGCTGAGTGTGGCGCGGGTGGTAGCAGAGGGCAAAAGGGTGCGTCCTTGTCTAGACTTGCGCACTAGCATGGCGCCCGCCAACGGATATGGCAAATGGCCACTTATTCAACCAGATCAAGGAAGAGCTGTTGAATCGCTTCACGATGATTGTTCGCGACAGGTTTTGTCGTTGCCTTGCGCAGAATCACATCCCATCACCCCCGCTCTCGGTACTGCGGGTGGTTCAATGAGGATGAACATGTCTGCTGTCAGCAATATCTATCCCTTGCTAGAGCGCCTGTTGCCCACGCGCATCACGCCAGCCCCCGGACGTACCGGCCACTTGTCGCGCCTCTATGCCGGGGTTGGCATGCCCAGCCAGCGTGCCGCGCTGGGTGACAGTTTCAGCCTGATAAACAGCCTTGATGAGGCCGCCGACCTGCAGGCGGTGTATACCGACCTGCGCAACCAGGCGCTGGAGGGCAGCATCTCGGCACTCAATGACCTCGGCTGGATCTGGCTCAATGGCAAGTACTGGCGAGCGGATCCGACACTGGCCGGCCACCTGTTGCGCATGGCCGCTTTGCAGGGCAATGCGACAGCATGGTTCAACCTGGCCCAGCAACATTACTTCGGCAAAGGCGTGATGGTGAGCTACGCCTGTGCAGCCGAGTACTACCAGCATGCCTTCGAGCGTGGTTTGGACCATGCTGCAGCGGCACTCGGTGACCTTTACGAGGAAGAGGTCTGCGATACCCATGTGCAGGAGTGGCAAGTCGACCTGCAGCGCGCCTACCAGTGGTTCATGCGCGGAGCCGAACGCGGCGATGCACGCTGCCGTTTTGAAATCGGTTATCGGTTGCTGCATGGCCAACAGGTCGAGACTGACACCAAGGCTGCGTTGTACTGGCTGGAACTCGCCGCAGTCGCCAAGGTGGTACAGGCTGCGGAGGAACTGGCTGTCCATTTCAGCCTGTCGAACGACACCTTGCGCTACCTGTTCTGGCGCGATCAGGCCATTGCCCTAGGCAGCCCCTTGGCGTTGAGCATGAAGCTGGAGGACCAGGTGCGCTCCTGAAACCATTGAGCAAGCGCCTCTTGACGTCGGGGGTGGTGGTCGAAGTATATTGATAGTTAGCAAACTATGAATATCCGCGTGACCGCCCTCCAATGAATCTCGACGCACTGCAACTCAACATCAGCAGCGGTATGGTGGCAGCCGGCCGGCACTGGCGACGGATCTGCCAGGCCACGCTGGCTGGTTACGGTATCTCCGAAGCCTGCGCGGTGCCGCTGCTATTGATCGTGCGCCTGGGCGACGGCGTTCATCAGGTCAAGGTCGCCCAGGCGGCCGGACTGGAAAGCCCCTCCCTGGTGAGGCTGCTCGACCAACTGTGCAGCGCGGGCTTCGTCTGCCGTAGCGAAGATCCCCTCGACCGCCGCGCCAAAGCCTTGAGCCTGACCACCAGTGGCCGAGCCTTGGCCGAAGCCATCGAGGGCGAACTGGTTCGCTTGCGCCGAGAGGTACTGGCGGATCTTCCGGCAGCGGATCTTGAGGCGACTCTGCGGGTATTAAGGGCCTTTGAAGAGGCGGCACAGCGCGCCTCGGGGCAAACCGCATGAGTACTTTTTTCAGCTCAATGCCGCCTGCGCGCGACTGGTTCTACGGGGTACGAACCTTCGCCGCCTCGATGATCGCACTGTATATCGCCCTGCTCATGCAATTGCCACGGCCCTACTGGGCCATGGCAACGGTTTATATCGTATCCAGCCCATTCGTCGGGCCAACCAGCTCAAAAGCCCTGTACCGGGCCATGGGTACTCTGCTCGGCGCGGCCGGGGCCGTCTTTCTGGTACCCCTGTTGGTACAGGCGCCGGTGCTGCTGACGATCGCCATCGCGCTGTGGACCGGAACCCTGCTCTTCCTTTCCATGCACCTGCGCACCGCTAACAGCTACACCCTGATGCTGGCCGGCTACACCCTGCCAATGATTGCCCTGCCTGTGGTCGACAACCCGCTGGCCGTATTCGATATCGCGTCCTCACGGGCCCAGGAGATTTGCCTGGGCATAGTCTGCGCGGCGGTGGTCGGGGCAGTGTTCTGGCCGCGCCGACTGGCCCCTGTAGTGGTGGGCACGACCAGTAACTGGTTCAACGAAGCCCGTCGGTACAGCGACACGTTCCTCGCCCGGCAGGTATCGACCGAAACCGTCAGCACCTTGCGCGCCTCGATGGTCGCGACCTTCAACTCGCTGGAAATGATGATCGGCCAACTGGCCCATGAGGGCGCACGCCCACAAACCGTAAAAAACGCCCGCGAGCTGCGTGGTCGCATGATTCACCTGCTGCCAGTACTCGACGCACTGGACGACGCACTGCTGGCACTTGAGAAACGCGCCCCGGCCCAGGCTGAACATCTTCAAGCCGTGCTGTTGGAGGCCCGCGACTGGCTGCAAGCCACCGCCGAATCAGCCTCACCAGCACGCTGGTCAGCCTTGCGCACCCGGCTGGAAAACCTGCAACCCGACGCCGCAGCGCTGGACGAGCGGCCCATGCTACTGCTTTCCAATGCCTTGTATCGTCTCACCGAATGGGTCGATCTGTGGCAAGACTGCTGCACGCTGCAACAGGCCATTCGGACCGAGGACCTCTCGCCTTGGCACGCCGTTTATCGACACTGGCGGTTGGGCCGGCTGACACCGTTTTTTGACCGCGGCCTGATGCTCTACTCGGTGTTCTCGACCGTGACCGCGATCATTGCCGCCACGACGTTGTGGATCCTGCTGGGCTGGAACGATGGCGCCAGCGCAGTCATTCTGGCAGCGGTTGCCTGCAGTTTCTTCGCCGCCATGGACGACCCGGCACCACAGATTTATCGGTTTTTCTTCTGGACCACCCTGTCGGTGGTGTTTGCCAGCCTTTACCTGTTTCTGGTGCTGCCCAACCTGCATGACTTCCCGATGCTGGTACTGGCCTTCGCAATCCCGTTCATTTGCGTCGGCACCCTGACCGTCCAGCCGCGCTTCTACCTGGGCACCTTGCTGACCATCGTCAATACGGCCTCGTTCATCAGCATCCAAGGGGCCTACGACGCCGACTTTCTGACCTTCATCAATGCCAACCTGGCGGGCCCCGCAGGCCTGTTGTTCGCCTTCATCTGGACCCTGGTGATGCGCCCGTTCGGTGTCGAGCACGCCGCCCGGCGGCTAACGCGGTTTAGCTGGCACGACATCGTCGGCATGACCCTTCCAGCCACCTTGGCCGAGCACCGCAGGCTGGGCGTGCAAATGCTCGACCGCCTGATGCAGCACCTGCCACGCCTCGGCCAGACCGGACAGGACACCAGCGGTGCCCTGCGTGACTTGCGGGTTGGCCTGAACCTGCTCGACCTGCTGGCCTATATGCCCCGTGCGTCAGCCCAGGCTCGAGCGCAACTTGAACAGGTCGTCACCGAAGTGGGCGCGCATTTCCAGGCCTGCCTGGACGCTCGCCGTCGCCTGCACCCGCCTGAACTGTTGCTGACCAGCATGGAGCGCGCTCGCCAGGCGCTTAACGTGCAGAGCATGGCCGAACACGCCGATGCCCGTCTGCATTTGCTGCATGCCTTGAGCGGTTTGCGTCTGGCCTTGCTGCCAGGCGTGGAAGTCATGCTTGATCCCGCTGCAAACCCACCTCAATTGCCCTATGGCATCGACGGAGCGCCCCTGTGATCGGTGACCTGGATATCAGCGGGGTTTTCCTGCCCACGCTGCTCGTGATGATGCTGGGAACATACCTGCTGTTTCTCGGCGTGCATGCAGTGCTGACACGCGTGCATTTCTATCGCCTGGTCTGGCACCGGGCGTTGTTTAACGTCGCCCTCTACGCCGTACTGCTCGGTACGGTAGATCATTTTTTTCGAAGCCTGATGCTGCCATGAAGAAACCTCTATTGACCCTGGGACGCATGGTCCTGACGCTGTTGGTTGTGACGCTGGCGACCGTACTGGTCTGGCAGATGGTGCTGTATTACATGTTCGCGCCCTGGACCCGTGACGGGCACATCCGCGCCGATGTGATCCAGATCGCGCCTGACGTGTCCGGGCTGATCCAGGAGGTCAGCGTGCGTGACAACCAGGTGATCAAACGTGGCGATGTGCTATTCACCATTGATCAGGACCGCTTCCGCCTGGCCTTGCGCCAGGCCCAGGCCACCTTGGCAGAGCGCAAGGAAACCCTGGCCCAGGCGCAACGTGAGGCCAAGCGTAATCGAGGGTTGGGCAACCTGGTCGCCCAAGAGCAACTGGAAGAGAGCCAGTCACGCGAGGCACGGGCGCAGTCGGCTCTGGCCGAGGCCCAGGTGGCAGTCGATGCGGCGCAGCTCAACCTCGACCGCTCGGTACTGCGCAGCCCGGTGGACGGCTACCTCAACGACCGAGCCCCGCGCGTACACGAGTTCGTCAGTGCCGGGCGCCCTGTACTGTCGGTTGTGGACAGCAATTCTTACCACGTCGACGGCTACTTCGAGGAAACCAAGCTTTCCGGCATCAAGGTTGGCCAGGCAGTGGACATTCGCGTCATGGGTGACAACACACGGCTGCGTGGCCATGTACTGAGCATCGCCGCCGGTATCGAAGACCGCGACCGCAGCAGTGGCGCGAACCTGCTGCCCAACGTCAACCCCGCATTCAGTTGGGTACGCCTGGCCCAGCGCATCCCCGTACGCATCGCCTTCGATCAGGTGCCGGATGATTTCCGCATGATCGCCGGGCGCACGGCCACAGTGTCCATCATCGAGGGCAGCGGTCAATGAAGCGGTTGGCATTGCTGAGCATCAGCCTGGTGCTATCGGCCTGCCAGATGGTCGGCCCGGATTACCACCTGCCCAAGGACGCAGCGGTCAACCGCAGTGACCTGCAAGGCACGTTGCGCAACGATGCGAACAGCGTGGTCTCCGCACCAGTGCCCGGCAACTGGTGGCAGCTGTATCGCGATGATCGCCTTGACCACTTGGTGCGCGACGCCCTGGCTGCCAACACCGAGCTGCGCGTAGCTGCCGCGAATATCGCCCGGGCCCGCGCCCAAGTCGAGGAAGCACAGGCTCAGGGCGGCTTTCACGCCGGAACGAAACTCGGCGCCCAGCGCCTGCAAGAATCCGGCGAGGCGTTCCTGCTGCCGGAAAAAGTGCCCGTGGCCAATATTGGCGAAGCGATCCTTAGTGCGTCCTACCAGTTCGACCTGTGGGGCACCCTCAAGCGCGGTGTAGAAGCAGCCCAGGCCAATGCCGACGCAACCCAGGCCGCCGCTGATACGGCACGAATCACAGTGGTCGCCGACGTCGTGCGCGCCTATACCCAGGTGTGTGCCGCCAACGAAGAGCTGCACATCGCCCAGACCTCACTGGACCTGCAGGAGCAAAGCCTGAGCCTGACCCAACGCCTGCGCGATGCCGGGCGTGGCGACGAAACCCAGGTCACGCGCTCGCAGACCCAGTTCAAATCCCTGCGCGCTGAACTGCCGCGCTATCAGGCAGCACGCGAAGCCGGTCTGTTTACCCTTTCGATGCTGCTGGCCAAGCCTGTCGACCAGCTACCGGCCGGCACCGCAACCTGTGCCGAACTGCCCCACATTGCCCAGTTATTACCCGTAGGTGATGGGGCCGCGCTGCTCAAGCGACGCCCAGATGTACGCCAGGCCGAGCGTGGCCTAGCAGCCGCCACCGCCACCATCGGGGTCGCCACCGGCCAGCTGTATCCGGACATCAGCATTGGCGCTCAAGTTGGCACCATCGGTATTCTGGAAAACCTCGGTACACCGGCAACCAATCGCTGGGGTTTTGGTCCGCTGTTGACCTGGAACGTACCGACCAACGGTACTCGGGCACGTATCCGCGAAGCCGAGGCCTCGACCCAAGCCGCCCTGGCACGCTTTGACGGTGTGGTGCTCAACGCCATCCGCGAAACCCAGACCAGCCTTGCCCAGTACAGCGCCCTGCTGGAGCGGCGTGATGCCTTGGCGGAGGCCGAACGCTCGGCGCAGTTGGCTGCAGATCAAACGCATCGTTTCTATCAGGCCGGTCGCGCGTCGTTCCTTGCCGACCTGCAGGCGACCCGCACTTACACGGATATGCGCGCCCAACTGGCGGCTGCCAACACTCAGGTCGCCTTGGGGCAGATCGGGTTATTCCTCGCGCTGGGTGGGGGCTGGGAAGGCACTGGCGATGCACGCGCCGCGCAACCCTCGGCAGCACACTGATGCCCTCAGGTTTTATCCATCATCCCCTTGAACAGCTCCAACGGCAGCGGGAAGACGATGGTCGATGACTTGTCCCCGGCAATGCTGCCCAGGGTCTGCATATAGCGCAGTTGCATGGCGCCGGACTGGCGCCCCAACATTTCGGCAGCCTGCATGAGCTTTTCTGACGCCTGCAATTCGCCTTCAGCATGAATCACCTTGGCCCGTCGCTCACGTTCGGCTTCGGCTTGACGGGCTATGGCGCGAATCATCGACTCATTCAGGTCGACATGCTTGATCTCGACGTTCGCCACCTTGATGCCCCAGGCATCGGTCTGGGCATCAAGCACCTGACGGATGTCCAGATTGAGCCGCTCGCGTTCAGCCAGCAGTTCGTCCAGCTCATGTTTGCCCAGTACCGCACGCAAGGTGGTCTGGGCCAGTTGGCTGGTAGCGGCGAAGTAGTCCTCGACCTGAATGATTGCCTTTTGGGCATCCAGCACACGGAAGTAGAGCACCGCATTGACCTTGACCGAGACGTTGTCGCGGGTGATCACATCCTGGGGCGGTACGTCGTGAACCACGGTTCGCAAATCGACCCTGACCATCTGTTGCACGCCCGGAATCAGCAGAATCAGCCCCGGCCCTTTGACCTGCCAGAACCGGCCCAGCTGAAACACGACGCCGCGTTCGTACTCGCGCAGAATGCGAAAGGCTGAAAACAACAGCAGCATGATCAGCCCAAACAGCGCAGCAAAACCCAGTTGCAGGAACATGCTCACTCTCCTTGCGCCGGTTGTTCGGCGGCAGCACTAACCTCCAGCAGCACGCCGTTGCGTGCCACCACCCGAACCCGCTGCCCGGCGTGCAAAGGCGTCTGGCACTGTGCCTGCCACTGCTCGCCCTGGGCCTGTACACAGCCCATGCAAGGGTCTGTGGCCTGCACGTCGGTGACCCTCACCACGCTACCCACAAGGCCGGCATCTCCACTGACCAGTGCACGCCTTCTGGCCCTGAGCGCCATACCGATCAACCCGCTCAACAACAACGCTGCGAGCAGGGCCAACCCCAGTATCAGAGGCAAGGGAATGCCAAAGCCGGGCACATCGGTGTCCATCAGAATGACAGCGCCCGCCACAAACGCGGCAATACCCCCAAAGCCGATGACCCCAAAGCTGGGCAAGAACGCTTCTGCAATCATGAATGCCAGCCCCAGCATGATCAGGCCAACGCCGGCATAGTTCACCGGCAACAACTGCAACGCGTACAAACCCAACAACAGGCAGATGCCACCCACCACGCCGCCTACACCGGAACCCGGGTTCATGAACTCGAACATCAGCCCGTAGACACCGACGGTGATCAGCACCAGCGCCACACTGGGGCTGGTGATGACCGCCAGCAGTCGGGTACGCCAGTCGGGTTGGCGCTCAATCAGCGGCGCCTGGGTGGTCTGCAACACGACGGCCTGGCCTGCAGCCTCAAGGCTCTTGCCATCGAGTTGGCGCAACAGGTCTGGCACATCAGTGGCCACACGATCGATCACCTTTAGCCGCAACGCTTCGCTGGCGGGCAGACTGACCGCATCACGGACGGCCTTTTCCGCCCACTCGACATTCCGCCCGCGCAATTGCGCCAGGCTGCGAATGTAAGCGGCGGCATCATTGATCTGTTTGTGGAGCAGGGTGTCGCCAGGATCTAAGGGCGCCTTCTTGTCGCTACTGGGGGCAGCGGGCGGCGCGCCCGGTGCACCGCCAATCTGCACCGGTGTAGCCGCACCAAGATTGGTTCCCGGGGCCATCGCCGCGACATGACTGGCGTAGAGAATATAGGTACCCGCGCTGGCCGCCCGAGCCCCACTGGGCGAAACAAAGGTGGCCACCGGTACCGGGCTGGCGAGAATCGCCTTGATAATGGTACGCATCGAGCTGTCCAGGCCACCCGGGGTGTCCAGCTCAATCACAACCAGTTGAGCATTCAATGCCTGAGCCTGAGCCAGCCCCCTCACCAGATAGTCGGCAGAAGCCGGACCAATGGCATCGTCTACACGCAAGAGCAGCACCGGGCTACCAGGCGCACCCTGCCCCCTCGACATGACGACGAGCATCAGCAGCAGAAGCATGCGCCACCAGCGGCGAGCGTTCACCCGGTCACACCTGGCTTGTATGTGTGAATTAAGTTTAGTCCGGCAACCCACAACAGCACCGCCTAAACTTTCCACAGGGGGACAAACTAACCGAGGCCTGTAATGGCATAACGCCTGGACTGGGCCTGGAGGTGCATCATGCGTATGGCAAGAACCGTGCAGCAGCGCCTGGACACGGCCGGCTGCGATTACGACATCGTTCCTCACCCACACTCAGCGACCAGCCTTGAGTCTGCACGCACTGCAGGTGTCCCCGCCGAGCGGGTCGCCAAATCAGTCATGCTCGACGACCGTCACGGGCACTACCTGATGGCTGTACTACCGGCCAACCGTCATCTGGACATGAGCAAGGTGCGCGCCACCGGCCCTTGGCAACTGACCCGAGAAAGTGGCCTGCCACACCTGTTCGGCGACTGTGAGCGCGGCGCCATTCCAGCGTTGGGCGATGCCTACGAAATCAAAATGCTGCTCGACCCGACGTTGACCCGTCAGGGCGATATCTACCTGGAAGCAGGCAACCACGATTATCTGGTTCACATGAGCATGGATCAGTACCTGAAACTGGTGCCAAAGGCCGAAGTGCGCGAGGTCTGCTGATGATCTCCAACCCACCGCCAGGCGGGCACTGTCATTAGTCTGCCTGGCCCAAGGAGCGAACCATGGAATCAACTACCCATAGCCTTCCCTCACTGTTCAAACAATTGGGCTTGGCTGACGATGCGCTGAGCATTGACCAGTTCATTACCAGCCACTCCCCCCTGAAATCCGATATAGCGCTCGCAGATGCGCTGTTCTGGACAGCGTCGCAACGCGATTTTTTGCGCGATGAAATCCTTGAGGACGCCGACTGGGCCGAAGTGATCGACCAGCTCAGTCTGGCACTGCGAAAAATGCGCTGAGCGGCAACGGATATCGGCGAGTGGCGTTGCTATGCTCAAAACAACAACACGGGGACAGCGCCAATGAAAGATCCCTATGCACCCGGCTTCTGGTGCGCGGTAACCGCCTTGGTATTGCTCACCGCCGGTTATTTCTATGGCATACGCGACGCTTACGAACTGGCAGAGGCCGAACTGTTCCTGTTCGGCGCCGCTGCCGTGATCGCGGCAATGGCACTGACGTCATTGGCCTGGACCTCCTGGCAGCAGTTGAAAACGCGCAAGCGCCAATTGGCTCAGGGCCGCACACTGGTTGCCATCTGGAACACCAAGGTGGCGCTGCGCCGCGTCGAGACCGTCTTTGACCGCTATTTCTGGGGCAGCTATTGGCAACCCGGACGGACCTTTCAGGAGGTCATGGGCGAGCTGGAGGGCACGCCACTGGAGCAAAGCCTGGAAGCCTTGAAGCGCCAGTGCCGCGAGCTTGACCAGGAAATCCAGGACTCCCGTTGGCACTGGCTGAACAATGCTCGGGAGCTCTCCAGTGTGGCCACCGCGATGGCCCGTGAGCGCTATCAACTGGACCTGTGCGATTCACAGCAAAGTGCGGGACGGGGTGCGGCAGTACTCAACCGCGACCTGGAAGTGCTGGTGTACACCTGGTCGGCGCGCCTGCGCAGCTTTGATCACCAACTCGACGAGCTGGAAGGCGAGTACCGTTAGCGTACTCGCCCCGCCGCAGCACTACTTCCAGGGTGCCGGTTCGCCGACCAATTGCCCCTGAATACCCTGAATGCCCATTTCACGCAGCACATTGAGCTCACCTTCGGTTTCAACGCGCTCGGCAATCAACGGCAAGTCGATACTGTGTGCTGCGCGCTGGATCGCCTCGATGAACAGGCGCTTGTGCTGTTCCTGATCAATGGCGCGAATATAGCTGCCGTCGATTTTCAGGTAGGCCAACCCCAGATTCGCAAGGTTGCCGATCATGCTGAAGCGCCCGCCAAAGCGCTGCAGGCTCAGGCTGAAACCCAGACTGCGAAGGCGTCGGGTCAATTGCTCCAGCACGGATTGCTCGGGAAGCTGCTCTTCCCCGATTTCCAGCGTCAGACGTTGGCCCAATGCCGGATACTGCCCCAACAATTCATAGACCCGCTGCAAGGCCTTTGGATCAGCCAGGGTTGCCGCCGACAGGTTCAGCGCCAAGGCGTAGCCGTGGTCGCCCATTTGCTTGAGCACGAGCTCCAACATCAACAGGTCGAGCCTCGCCGACCAGCCAAAGCGCTCCAGCCAGGGCAAAAAGCGACCGGCAGCGATGGTTTGACCCTGAGCGTCGAGCAAGCGCGACAACACTTTGTAGTGCAGTACACGCTCAAGGTCTTCCGACGCCACAACCGGTTGGAAGAACAACTGGAAACGCCCCTGACTCAAAGCATCATCCAGCAAGGTATGCCAACCATGATGGGTATCACCTGTTTGCGGCGCAGTACCCTGCTCAAGGCACACCCAACTCGGCTCAACCTGGGCCTCGGCGCGAGCCAGGGCCTCATCAGCCAATTTCAACAGTGCCTGCGGGTCATCACCCGGGCTGTAAGGCGCAAGGCCGATACAGGCCACCGTGCTCACGTCGGTCGCACCGGTCGCACTAAGGCTCTGCAACGTGACCTCAAGCGCCTGCGCCAACTGCACGGCCTCTTCATGCACCATGCCCGGCGCCAGCACGGCGAACTCGCCGCCGCGGCTGCGGGTAATCAGGTTGTTGGTTTCCGGGTAATTGGCACAGGCACGTTTCAGCTGCTGCCCGACCGCTTGCAGCAACTGATCAGTCCGTTGCCCACCCAAACGCTGGTTGAGCCCCGCCAGATCCTTGACCCTCAGCAACAGCAGGTAGCCCGCTCGCGCCTCTTCCAGGTTACTGACCTTGGCGTTGAGTTGCATCTCGAAATAGCGGCGGTTGGCCAGCCCGGTGAGGCTGTCCTGGTATGACTCAATCCGCAGTTTCTCGCTGCGCTCGGTCTGCTCCAGAAACAGCGCCTTGAGCTTATCGACCATCTGGTTCATTGCCTGGACAACGCGACGCAGTTCAGGTGTACGCGGCAGTTCAGGCAAGCTCAGGAACTCTCGCCGTGCAATGGCTTGGGACTGGGCAACCATATAGTCCAACGGCTTGAGTTGGCGACGTAACAACATCGCGCCCAACAATGCACTCAGCGCACCACAGAGCAGCAGCCAACCCAGGCTACCCAATGCACTCTGCCAGAGCTTGGCCAGGGCGAACATCGGGTGACTGACCACCTCGACACGCGCCGCCTGCTGCCAACCCCGGCTGACGATCGCATCGCCGCCCGCAGCCTCCAGGCCTATGAGACGGATGAACCAGCGTGGCACGCTGCCAGCTTCCGGCTCGGCATGGCGCTCAACCAACAGGGCGTCAGAGGTCAGGTCTACTACCCGGATGCTGGAATAGTAACCACTGTCGAATATCGAGCTGACCATCAACTCGACCATTGCCGGGTCATCAATGTTCGGTGTCAGCGACAATGCCAACGCCGTCGCCGCATCCTGGGCATGCGAGCGCAGTTGGTTGACGTACTGACTGCGCGAGCTCTCCAGACTAACCATGAAACTGCCGGTGAAGGCGACCACCAGGAACAGGCAGATGGCAAGCAACAATTGTTTGAACAGTGACATCTACGCTCCTTAGTAAACCGGCTCGGCCGGGAAACCTTCGGCCTGCATCTTCTTCAATAGATCCTGCCAACGGGACAAACGCTTGGTATCGCCGACCTTCTTGTTACCCTTGGCCCCCGCCAGCCAGAGCCCCTCGCCGTTGAATGCATAGACCGGCAACAGGTCGGCACGCTGGCTGGCGGGCTTGATCGCATCGATCAGGCTATCCAGTACCAGCGGCATGGCGTCTGGGTTCGAATAATAGGTCAAAACCATATGCGCGCGGTTCTGGCGCAGCGCCTTGACGTAGGTAATACGCAGCTTTTCGCTGGGAACTCCAAGCCGACGCAAGCTGAAATACTTGGCAATCGCATAGTCCTCGCAATCACCGGCACCCTTGATCAGCGACTGGATTGGGGTAGCCCAATAATCCACTTCACGCCAAAGGTCGATATCTTCCTCATAGCGCAGCTGACGGTTGAAGAACTGATTGACCACATTGAGGCGCTCGACCTCACTCAGTTGCTTCTGCGTAGCCAACAACTGTTGCCAGGCATCGATACGCCCTTGGCCTGCCCCCAGTGGGCCGTACAAGGCCTGAGCTCGTCGACTGATCTGGGAGAAATCCCAGTCCGCACGCAAGCCGCCCAGCAACATGCAGCCAAGCAGCAAGGCCAGACCAAACCGGCGCATGATCAGATGAAAAGCCCAACGTTTCGCCAATGCGAATAACCCGTGCAGACCTGAGGGAACCGGATGGTGCGACTTGCTCGATGAAAAAACAATGGCCGACTGAGATCACACTGCTATTACTGTGCAACTACCCAGAAAATACCGGCATTCTGTCCGCTTCCCTTGGGCAAAAACTTCATTCACGATAGTCGTTGAATCGGCAACAGCGCACTTGTTGCAGGGCCGCATAAAGTGTTGTCGCTGTGGTTCACAGCCGGTTTGACAAGTAAATTTTCAATCACTAGTGTAGATTGGATCCAAGATCCAAAAAAGCACACCGACATCAGGGTAGAGTCCGCGTGGCCGAAAAGTCCAAACTCTTGAGTGAAATACTCGGTGGCGAGCAGGTTCCGCCGCATCTCGCTCGCAGTGTGATCGAAGAACGGCTGCGTAGCGCCATCATCGAAGGGCGGCTCGCACCTGGGGTGGCCTTGCGCCAACAGGAACTGGCAACGTTGTTCGGCGTCAGCCGCATGCCCGTTCGCGAGGCATTACGCCAATTGGAAGCACAGTCATTGTTGCAGGTGGTAGCCCATAAGGGGGCCGTGGTTGCACCGTTGATCGGTGAGGATGCAGTGGACACCTATGCGCTACGGGTCATTCTGGAAGCTGAGGCGTTACGCCAGTCGATCCCACTGCTTGATGCCGAGGATATCGCGCAGGCACGTCACTACATCGAACTGTTGGAGACCGAAACCCGATATGCAGAGATCGGTCGTCTGAACCGCCTGTTTCACATGTCTCTCTACCACAAGACACCCAACCAGAAACTGCTGCGCCTGATTGAAAACGAACTCAATGAAGAAGAACGCTTCCTGCGTTTCCATCTTTCGTCCATGGGGCTGGGCAAACTGACCCAGGACGATCACCGCGGGTTAGTGGAAGCGGCCAATGACAAAGCCGTTGAAGAGGCCGTCAGTATTCTGCAGAAGCACTTGAACAAAGCCGCCGTAACAATGAAAAACTACCTGAGCAAGCAACGAAACGATTGATCCCGCAGCCTGCGCCTTACAGAGACTGGCGCGGGGCTGCAGTACTGCTTCAGGGAAGTCTTGAGCGCAAGGAAATGCAGTGCACGCCCATACGCCACAACAGCTTACGCCCCTACCGTGCGCACAGCCCGGCTCAATTGTGCTGATCTGCTTCGCCAACAGCGCGAGCAGCCTGGTGCACTATCAGCGCTGGCAGAACGACCTGAACGATCACATTGAGCTGGCGCCAATAGATGTATCAGGCTACGGTGCGACCGCAGGCGGCTCTGGCACTGAGGACCTTTGCGAGCAATTGTTTGAGCGTTTGCAGGCCTATCTACGCCGACCTCATGCGCTGTTTGGTCATAATGACGGCGCGCACCTGGCCTTCGAGATCGCCAAGCGAATGCAACACGTCAGTCCGCGCTTGACCCGTCATCTGTTCGTTTCAATGTGCGATAGCCCAGCAACCTCGCCATGCCAGACCGCGCATAGCCTTCAAGTACCCGTCACTGCACTTTATCCGCCAGGCAGTCTGAAACGCATACTGGGCTGGCGAGACTACATTTGCCGTGAGCTGGAACTGATCGAGTTGCCCAGCACGCAACTCGACGATCCGAAGCTGCAGCAGCGTCTGATGCAAATCATCAATACCCACTTGGGGCTGCTCAGCCTCTAATCCTGCTTCGCTGTCACCCATCAACGACATCCCCTCTTACACCTCCTTTTCCTCCAGGCCGGCAGCCAGACATGGCAGTGCCGCCATTTTGAGCACACTCTTAGCAGCAGACGGCCGCTGATCGCCAAGGGTGGACCTGGTCGTCTGTGCGTTATGGATCAACAGAAGGAGTTCGACCACGGGCAAGGACCGATACCGATCAGCCGCCCCTCATAGTTCATATGTAACTTCCCCACCACATCAGTGCGCCGAGCGAAACAATCGCTCAATAACTTTATTTCGATCCAACTGCATCGAAAGGATCGCACTCATCCAAATAAAACTTAACTTAAAAGTTTTATAGAAGACCTTATTTGCAAATAATAAGCGCACCATTAATTAATTTAAAAAACACTTGCAGACAACTTTGAAGTTGCTTTAGTTTTTTCCCTGCCAACTGCATGAACGTTGGCACTGTGGGCCCACAAGGGCCTGAATAAAGCCACGACGGGCTTATATACAGCGATCGCCATTATCGGACTTTTCGTTCGACGGCCTCGCTCGGCCTGAAGAAAACAATTCATGCCCCACTCACAACATTGTCCAATTAAGGAACCATCATGACCCCACTCAAATATTTACTCAGTGAAAAGAAGGCGGTACTTGCCGCGCACCCCATCTTCGCCGAAATAGACTCATTACCCGTGTTACAACGGTTCATGGAAACCCATGTCTTTGCCGTCTGGGACTTCATGTCACTCACCAAGCGGCTACAACAAGAACTGACCTGTGTACAACTACCCTGGTTACCACCCGCTGACCCCAAGGCGGCTCGCCTGATCAATGAAATCGTTTTAGGCGAGGAGTCCGATAACCGGCTGGTGCACGGTCATTACAGCCACTTTGAGCTGTATCTGGACGCCATGCGCGAAGTCGGCGCCAGCACGCTCGCTATCGAGCAGTTCGTGCGCCTGCAGCGCGAGGGCATGGGTTATGCCAGTGCCTTGGGCCGTGTCGCTGCCAGCGATGCCGCCAAGCAGTTCGTCTGCAACACCCTCGAAACCGCCATGAATGCCCCCGCCCATGCAGTCGCAGCAGCGTTCCTGCATGGCCGCGAAAGCGTGATTCCAGGCATGTTCCAGCGAATTCTGGATGATTGGGGAATTACTGCAGAACAGGCCCCGACCTTCCGTTACTACCTGCAACGGCATATCGAAGTGGACTCGGAAGACCACGGGCCAGCAGCCGAGCAGTTGCTCGCGCGGTTAGTAAACAACGACCCCCGACATGAGAGCGAGATGTATGAAGCTGCCATTGCTGCAGTGGAGAGTCGCATTGCCCTCTGGGACCGCCTGCGTGACGCGATGCACGCTGAAACTGCCGAGGCCAGCGTATGAATGCTATCGACTACCAGTCGTTCGCTACGGTCTGGGAAGACCGAGCAACGATACGCACCCGCCCACGGCGAATACTGGAGAACGACGACCGACTGATTTATCCGTTGAGCCGTCAGCCACTGGTGCTGGGTGCCACGTTCATGCGCGAGTGCTCGCAATGGCGCGACTTCGTGCTGGTGCAAAGTCTCTACAAGTTCATCAACGATGTAGTGATCTTCGAAACCGAGATCGTCGACCGCACAGCACGCGCCATTGCCAAGAACCGCTTCGCGATCCGCTTTCCTTTTGCCTGCCGCTACGACGCCATGACGGTGGTCGTTGATGAGGACTACCACGCTCTGGTGGCAATGGATTTCATGCAACAGACCGTGGCGCTGACCGGCATTGAGCCGATCGATCTACCCAACGAAATTGAACTGAGCCGCGCTATTCCGGCGGCCCTGGCTCTGGTGCCAGAACACCTGCGAGATGCGCTTGAACTGATTTGCGTGGCTATCGCCGAGAACACGCTGACCAACGATGTGGCGGCCTTTGCCCGCGACGACACGGTCAAGCCATCAATCAAGGGCCTGATGGCGGATCACCTGCTCGACGAAGGCCGTCATTCGACGTTCTGGGCGCGGCTGGTACGCCTCTACTGGCAGAGCGCACCGGAAGAGGACCGTAGCTGTATCGCCCAAATACTGCCGGTGTTCATTCGCCAGTACCTCACCAACGATATCCAAAAGGCCTTCGACTTCAACGTGATCAAACACCTTCAGGTGTCTGAACGCGTGCGCACAGCGCTTAACGAGGAGGTGCTGAGCATGGTTTATCCGATCAATCAGCAACACCCACTACTGGGCAACATCCTGCGCTTTTTCCGCAACAGCTCAATGCTCGACTCGCCGTGCGTGCAACACGCGCTGGCCGATTACCACGTCGAGACAAGGAGACCGTCATGAAACGCCTCGATATTTTACTGGTAGGCACCAGCCCGGCACTGGCTGCACTGCACGCTGAGCTGGAGCAACATGGTCACGTCCTTTACCTGGCGACAGATCTGTCTAGACCAGAGCAGCCGTTACAGGTGGCTCCACAATTGGTCATCGAAGATGGCAGCTTGCCCCTTCCGTATGCTGCAGAAACAGGTGTTTCCGGTTGCACCTTCCTGAGCCTGCGGCTGGGTAGCAGCACTGACACACGGGGCCTGCTGCCGGGCCTGGAGCTGCGCTGCTGGACAGGCAGCCGCAAAGCCCAACGGCTGATTGCGCACGAAGTGCTGCCGATGGAGCCTTCAGGCAATGGTCAGCAACTGCGTCTGCAAGCCATTGCCCGCCTTCAGTCACTGGTTGCGCTGCAGGTCGGGCGCCTCTCGCGCAACCCCGACTACTTGCTTGAAACGCCCACCATCAGTGGTGCTCAGTTCGCCCATGAACACGGCCTGATGTGGCTGGAACAACTGGCATTTGTTCATCTCTTCAATAGCACCCGAAATGAACAGTTACTCAAGCGCGCGGATGTGCCTGTCATCGAACGGCTGGAGCGCAGTTTTCAGGTCTTTGCCGATAACCCGGCGCTGAACCTGAATGGTCATCGTCTCAGTTATGCCCAGTTGCACGCTCAGGCATTGGCCATTCAACAGCAGTTGATCCCTCACCTGCCAGCGCACTGGGCTCAACCACCAGTGATCGCCATCTGCTTGCCCAAGTCACTGGCGCTCTACGCCAGTTTGCTCGCCGTATTGGGCTGCGCAGCGGTGTACCTGCCAATGGACCCCAACCACCCTGCCGAGCGTCTTCAGTACATTCTCGACAATGCCGGCGCAGCACTGCTGATTCACGATGCCAGCTTCAGTCCCAACCGGGCGGGCCTACCCACACTGGATCTGAGCCAATTACCCGCGGCACCGCAAACGCCCCTGTCCAGCCTGATACGCATACGCGCACAGAGCGAAGCACCCAGTGTGGCCATTTACACCTCAGGTACCACCGGCCACCCAAAAGGGGTTCTACTCAGCCAACGCAACCTGAGCCACTTCCAGCATTGGTATGCCGAGCATGTGCAACTCGCGGCACACAGCCGAGTGCTGCAATTTTCGACCATCAACTTCGATGCATCGTTACTGGACATCCTGCCTACGTGGGCCTGTGGCGCCGAATTGGTCATCCCTGATGAAGACCAGCGGCGTGACCCACAACGCCTGCTTGAGCTGTTACAGCGAGAAGCTGTCACTCATGCCTTTCTGCCACCGGCTTTACTGAGCATCCTGCCGCTGAAGCAGATGAGGGGCGTGAACCACCTGATAACCGGTGGCGATGTCTGCGAACCAGAAGTAATCGAGCACCTGGCCGAACAGTGCTGTTTCCACAACATCTACGGGCCAACCGAAACCACCGTACTGGCAACTACGCGTGTATTCGCCTGCCGGGACAACAACCGCAACTTGGGTCGCCCCATCGCCAACTGCGAAGTTTTCATTCTCGACGAACACCTGCAACCCGTGGTCGAGCAAACACCAGGTGAGTTGTACATCGCAGGACCGGGCGTGGGCCTAGGTTACTTGGGTAATCCGCAGTTAAACGCCGAACGCTTTCTGCTGCTGGACCTGCCCGACGGTAGACAGCTGCGCGTCTATCGCACGGGCGATGTGGGCAAGTGGACGGAGCACGGTATCGAAATCTGCGGTCGCCGGGATAATCAGGTAAAGATCCGCGGCTTCCGCGTTGAGCCGGAAGAGGTCGAGCATTGCCTGCGTGCCAGCAAGCTCTACCGTCAGGTTGCCGTCGTGGTCGATCAGCAACGCCGCTTGCTGGCTTTTGCTGCCCAGCCACGGCAGGCAGACGCCAAGGTGGCGTTGCGCAGATACGCCGAGCAGCAACTACCTGATTACATCTGTCCAGCGTTCTATCAGGAACTGCCAAACATGCCCTATACGGCCAACGGCAAAATAGACCGTCAGGCCCTGCGTGCGCGCCCTGTTCAACTGGGGCCGCAAAACACCCATGTGGCACCGCGAAACGATTGTGAACAGCGTGTACTCAGGATCTGGAGCGCGCTACTGGAGTTGCCCGCAGACCATATCTCCTGCACCGACAGTTTCTTCAACCTGGGTGGTCATTCGATTCTGTTGTCGCGCCTGCTATTGGAAGTTCGCGAAACGTTTGGTCGCAGTATCCCAATCAACCGTTTTATCGAAATGCCAACCTTGCAACGCATGGCAATGCTGCTGGGCGACGAAGATAACGAGACCAGCACGCTTGACCCTCAAGCACGGTCCGATGCTGAACGTGCGCTAGACCTTCAGGTGCAACCAATAGACTGCCTTGGCGATGTACACAAGGTCATCGTCACCGGTGCCAACAGCTTCCTTGGTGTGCATATCGTCGAGGCCCTCCTGGACTGGGGCGCTAGCGAAGTGGCCTGCCTTGTGAGACGTAACGCAACCCACTCAGCGGAGGAACGTTTTACTCAGGCCGTGACCGAGAACCAGCTACAAGGCTTGGACCTGAACCGCGTGAGGGTTTTTGAAGCCGACCTGCGCCAACCGAAGCTTGGACTTAATGAGGCGGACTACGACTACCTTGACCGCCATTACGGGGCTTTGATCCACAACGGCGCACACGTCAATCATGTGCTCGATTATCAGGCTCTGGCTGTAGACAACGTCGAGCCCTTGTTTGCCTGCCTGCGCTTGTGCGAAGGGCAACGAAAAAAGATCTTCAACTTTGTCTCAACGCTCTCAGCGTGCAGTGCCATCGACGATGACGGGAAAGTGCTTGAGCAACCACCGGCACAAACGCCACCGATCTACATCCGCAACGGCTACAACCTGAGCAAGTGGGTCGGCGAGCGGATCCTGGAACGGGCACGGGCGCAGGGTGCCTGGGTCAATCTGTACCGGCCGGGCAACATCACCTTCGACAGCCGTAACGGTGTCTGCCAGCCACACAAGAATCGCTTAATGCTGATGCTCAAAGGGTCGTTGCAACTGGGCCAGGTGCCAGCACTGGAGCTCAACTTCGACCTGATGCCAGTGGACTTCCTCGCCCGCTTTATCGCCTTCCACACCAGCCGCTACCGACCCGAGCAGGCGGTGTTCAACCTGCACAATCCCGAGCCACTGAGCTGGCAAGCCTATGTCGCGTCGTTCCGTGACATTGGGCGGCCCTTTGAGCTGGTCGAGGTCGAGCAGTGGCAGCAGCAACTGCAGCGGGTCGACTGCGACAACGCGCTGTTCGAGGTGCTCGGCTTCTACCTGAACGGTTTTGAGGAAGACATCGGCGATACCTCACGCATCGACCATGACAACGCCCGCGAAGGGGTGTGGCGCATGGGCGAGCGCTACCCGGCAAAAAACCCGGCGCTGCTGCAACGCGGCTGCCGCTATCTCCAGGACATCCAGTTCATCTGAATCACCCAAGCCAAACAGGAGTACACAACCATGCAACTGCAACCTGACACCCTGATCCACAATCCCGATGGCTGCCGCGTTGTTTCTAGCGTCGAGATCCCCGCCGCCGCCACCAGCGTCTGGAACATCGTTGGTAACTTCGCCGGCTTCCCGGTGTTCATCCCTGCCCTGGCACATATCGATATGACCGGCAGTGGTGTGCGATCCGTACGCAAGAAGCTGTTCAAGGACGGTAATGTGGTCATCGAGCAACTCAACTCACACGACGACCAAGCAATGTGCATGACCTGGAGCCTGATCTACACCAGCCTGAACATTGGCAACCTCTGGGCAGCCATGCAGGTGGAGGCCCTGGGAGAGCAGCACAGTCGCGCGACCTGGACTATCCAGGCAGAGCCTCATGAAGGTGGTGCCGAAGCGCTACCAGCGTTCCAGGCCTTTCTACAGGGCTTTGCCGATAACGCCATGAGCAATGTCCGCAACCTGCTCACCTGAGCACTAGCCCCGGGCGGGGCGTGACCGTACGTCATGCCCCTACCGCAACCAATCTCTGTAGCTTGCATACAGCAGAGTACAGACCCAGAAAAGACAAAACCCCAGTCTGCCGCGCAGACTGGGGTTTTGGAATTTAATCTTGACGATGACCTACTCTCACATGGGGAAACCCCACACTACCATCGGCGATGCATCGTTTCACTGCTGAGTTCGGGATGGGATCAGGTGGTTCCAATGCTCTATGGTCGTCAAGAAATTCTGTTGCCAAGACGTCTTGTGCAGACGCTCCAGCGAAATTCTTGATACTTCTACCTAAAGACAAAACCCCTACCTGCGTGTGCAGATAGGGGTTTCGGAATTTAATCTTGACGATGACCTACTCTCACATGGGGAAACCCCACACTACCATCGGCGATGCATCGTTTCACTGCTGAGTTCGGGATGGGATCAGGTGGTTCCAATGCTCTATGGTCGTCAAGAAATTCTGTGTACCAGACCGTCTTTCGACGCTCCAGCAAATCGGGTATGTGATAGTTGTGAGTCGCAAACTTTCGGTTCGTTTCGTCTTCACAACACCGCAATCTGGTCGTTTCGACGCAAATTGCTTGGGTGTTATATGGTCAAGCCTCACGGGCAATTAGTATTGGTTAGCTCAATGCCTCACAGCACTTACACACCCAACCTATCAACGTCGTAGTCTTCGACGGCCCTTCAGGGAGCTCAAGGCTCCAGTGAGATCTCATCTTGAGGCAAGTTTCCCGCTTAGATGCTTTCAGCGGTTATCTCTTCCGAACATAGCTACCCGGCAATGCCACTGGCGTGACAACCGGAACACCAGAGGTTCGTCCACTCCGGTCCTCTCGTACTAGGAGCAGCCCCTCTCAAATCTCAAACGTCCACGGCAGATAGGGACCGAACTGTCTCACGACGTTCTAAACCCAGCTCGCGTACCACTTTAAATGGCGAACAGCCATACCCTTGGGACCGGCTTCAGCCCCAGGATGTGATGAGCCGACATCGAGGTGCCAAACACCGCCGTCGATATGAACTCTTGGGCGGTATCAGCCTGTTATCCCCGGAGTACCTTTTATCCGTTGAGCGATGGCCCTTCCATACAGAACCACCGGATCACTAAGACCTACTTTCGTACCTGCTCGACGTGTCTGTCTCGCAGTCAAGCGCGCTTTTGCCTTTATACTCTACGACCGATTTCCGACCGGTCTGAGCGCACCTTCGTACTCCTCCGTTACTCTTTAGGAGGAGACCGCCCCAGTCAAACTACCCACCATACACTGTCCTCGATCCGGATGACGGACCTGAGTTAGAACCTCAAAGTTGCCAGGGTGGTATTTCAAGGATGGCTCCACGCGAACTGGCGTCCACGCTTCAAAGCCTCCCACCTATCCTACACAAGCAAATTCAAAGTCCAGTGCAAAGCTATAGTAAAGGTTCACGGGGTCTTTCCGTCTAGCCGCGGATACACTGCATCTTCACAGCGATTTCAATTTCACTGAGTCTCGGGTGGAGACAGCGCCGCCATCGTTACGCCATTCGTGCAGGTCGGAACTTACCCGACAAGGAATTTCGCTACCTTAGGACCGTTATAGTTACGGCCGCCGTTTACCGGGGCTTCGATCAAGAGCTTCGCGTTAGCTAACCCCATCAATTAACCTTCCGGCACCGGGCAGGCGTCACACCCTATACGTCCACTTTCGTGTTTGCAGAGTGCTGTGTTTTTAATAAACAGTCGCAGCGGCCTGGTATCTTCGACCGGCATGGGCTTACGGAGCAAGTCCTTCACCCTCACCGGCGCACCTTCTCCCGAAGTTACGGTGCCATTTTGCCTAGTTCCTTCACCCGAGTTCTCTCAAGCGCCTTGGTATTCTCTACCCAACCACCTGTGTCGGTTTGGGGTACGGTTCCTGGTTATCTGAAGCTTAGAAGCTTTTCTTGGAAGCATGGCATCAACCACTTCGCGCTCTAAAGAGCACTCGTCATCAGCTCTCGGCCTTAAGATCCCGGATTTACCTAAGATCTCAGCCTACCACCTTAAACTTGGACAACCAACGCCAAGCTGGCCTAGCCTTCTCCGTCCCTCCATCGCAATAACCAGAAGTACAGGAATATTAACCTGTTTTCCATCGACTACGCTTTTCAGCCTCGCCTTAGGGACCGACTAACCCTGCGTCGATTAACGTTGCGCAGGAAACCTTGGTCTTTCGGCGTGGGAGTTTTTCACTCCCATTGTCGTTACTCATGTCAGCATTCGCACTTCTGATACCTCCAGCAAGCTTCTCAACTCACCTTCACAGGCTTACAGAACGCTCCTCTACCGCGTCACCTAAGTGACACCCGTAGCTTCGGTGCATGGTTTGAGCCCCGTTACATCTTCCGCGCAGGCCGACTCGACTAGTGAGCTATTACGCTTTCTTTAAAGGGTGGCTGCTTCTAAGCCAACCTCCTAGCTGTCTAAGCCTTCCCACATCGTTTCCCACTTAACCATGACTTTGGGACCTTAGCTGACGGTCTGGGTTGTTTCCCTTTTCACGACGGACGTTAGCACCCGCCGTGTGTCTCCCATGCTCGGCACTTGTAGGTATTCGGAGTTTGCATCGGTTTGGTAAGTCGGGATGACCCCCTAGCCGAAACAGTGCTCTACCCCCTACAGTGATACATGAGGCGCTACCTAAATAGCTTTCGAGGAGAACCAGCTATCTCCGAGCTTGATTAGCCTTTCACTCCGATCCACAGGTCATCCGCTAACTTTTCAACGGTAGTCGGTTCGGTCCTCCAGTCAGTGTTACCTAACCTTCAACCTGCCCATGGATAGATCGCCCGGTTTCGGGTCTATACCCAGCGACTAAACGCCCTATTAAGACTCGCTTTCGCTACGCCTCCCCTATTCGGTTAAGCTCGCCACTGAATATAAGTCGCTGACCCATTATACAAAAGGTACGCAGTCACCTAACAAAGTAGGCTCCCACTGCTTGTACGCATACGGTTTCAGGATCTATTTCACTCCCCTCTCCGGGGTTCTTTTCGCCTTTCCCTCACGGTACTAGTTCACTATCGGTCAGTCAGTAGTATTTAGCCTTGGAGGATGGTCCCCCCATATTCAGACAAAGTTTCTCGTGCTCCGTCCTACTCGATTTCATTGAAAAGAGATTTTCGCGTACAGGGCTATCACCCACTATGGCCGCACTTTCCAGAGCGTTCCGCTAATCTCAAATCAACTTAAGGGCTAGTCCCCGTTCGCTCGCCACTACTAAGGGAATCTCGGTTGATTTCTTTTCCTCAGGGTACTTAGATGTTTCAGTTCCCCTGGTTCGCCTCTTGCACCTATGTATTCAGTACAAGATACCTAGGTTATCCTAGGTGGGTTCCCCCATTCAGAGATCTCCGGATCAAAGTCTGTTTGCCGACTCCCCGAAGCTTATCGCAGGCTACCACGTCTTTCATCGCCTCTGACTGCCAAGGCATCCACCGTATGCGCTTCTTCACTTGACCATATAACCCCAAGCAATCTGGTTATACTGTGAAGACGACATTCGCCGAAAATTCGCAATACTCTTAAAGACTTAAGAGACACTCACAAATTTTACCTTAGCCTGAATAAACACCAGTGAAAGTGTTATTCAGTCTATTTCTATCACATACCCAAATTTTTAAAGAACGATTCTGAAAAAGTTCAGAAATCAACATTCACCATCATCACAATGGAATGCTCATTTCTAAGCTTTGACACGGTTGAGCAAGAGGGGTGGTGGAGCCAAGCGGGATCGAACCGCTGACCTCCTGCGTGCAAGGCAGGCGCTCTCCCAGCTGAGCTATGGCCCCAGCAATTGGTGGGTCTGGGCAGATTCGAACTGCCGACCTCACCCTTATCAGGGGTGCGCTCTAACCAACTGAGCTACAGACCCAATCGAAGGTTGCTAACCTAATCGTCTTCTTCAATGAATCAAGCAATTCGTGTGGGAGCTTATGAAGCAGCTGATGTCGTCGATTAAGGAGGTGATCCAGCCGCAGGTTCCCCTACGGCTACCTTGTTACGACTTCACCCCAGTCATGAATCACACCGTGGTAACCGTCCTCCCGAAGGTTAGACTAGCTACTTCTGGTGCAACCCACTCCCATGGTGTGACGGGCGGTGTGTACAAGGCCCGGGAACGTATTCACCGCGACATTCTGATTCGCGATTACTAGCGATTCCGACTTCACGCAGTCGAGTTGCAGACTGCGATCCGGACTACGATCGGTTTTGTGAGATTAGCTCCACCTCGCGGCTTGGCAACCCTCTGTACCGACCATTGTAGCACGTGTGTAGCCCAGGCCGTAAGGGCCATGATGACTTGACGTCATCCCCACCTTCCTCCGGTTTGTCACCGGCAGTCTCCTTAGAGTGCCCACCATAACGTGCTGGTAACTAAGGACAAGGGTTGCGCTCGTTACGGGACTTAACCCAACATCTCACGACACGAGCTGACGACAGCCATGCAGCACCTGTCTCAATGTTCCCGAAGGCACCAATCCATCTCTGGAAAGTTCATTGGATGTCAAGGCCTGGTAAGGTTCTTCGCGTTGCTTCGAATTAAACCACATGCTCCACCGCTTGTGCGGGCCCCCGTCAATTCATTTGAGTTTTAACCTTGCGGCCGTACTCCCCAGGCGGTCAACTTAATGCGTTAGCTGCGCCACTAAAATCTCAAGGATTCCAACGGCTAGTTGACATCGTTTACGGCGTGGACTACCAGGGTATCTAATCCTGTTTGCTCCCCACGCTTTCGCACCTCAGTGTCAGTATGAGCCCAGGTGGTCGCCTTCGCCACTGGTGTTCCTTCCTATATCTACGCATTTCACCGCTACACAGGAAATTCCACCACCCTCTGCCCTACTCTAGCTCGCCAGTTTTGGATGCAGTTCCCAGGTTGAGCCCGGGGATTTCACATCCAACTTAACGAACCACCTACGCGCGCTTTACGCCCAGTAATTCCGATTAACGCTTGCACCCTCTGTATTACCGCGGCTGCTGGCACAGAGTTAGCCGGTGCTTATTCTGTCGGTAACGTCAAAACAGCAAGGTATTAGCTTACTGCCCTTCCTCCCAACTTAAAGTGCTTTACAATCCGAAGACCTTCTTCACACACGCGGCATGGCTGGATCAGGCTTTCGCCCATTGTCCAATATTCCCCACTGCTGCCTCCCGTAGGAGTCTGGACCGTGTCTCAGTTCCAGTGTGACTGATCATCCTCTCAGACCAGTTACGGATCGTCGCCTTGGTGAGCCATTACCTCACCAACTAGCTAATCCGACCTAGGCTCATCTGATAGCGCAAGGCCCGAAGGTCCCCTGCTTTCTCCCGTAGGACGTATGCGGTATTAGCGTTCCTTTCGAAACGTTGTCCCCCACTATCAGGCAGATTCCTAGGTATTACTCACCCGTCCGCCGCTGAATCAAGGAGCAAGCTCCCGTCATCCGCTCGACTTGCATGTGTTAGGCCTGCCGCCAGCGTTCAATCTGAGCCATGATCAAACTCTTCAGTTCAATACTGCTTGGGTTTTGAGAAAACCCTAAACTTGGCTCAGCAATCTCAAATGACTATTTCGATTTCTCGTGTAGTCACTTGTGATGCTGATAATCTTTTTGACTATCAGTCTGATTTCACAAGCACCCACACGAATTGCTTGATTCGATTGTTAAAGAGCGGTTGGTTAAGAGCTTTTCGTCTCAACCGAGGCGCGCATTCTACGCTTTCCCCTGTCTCTGTCAAGCGTTTATTTTGAAGTTTTTCAGAATTTTCCGTTCAACTTCAACCACTTGACTCGCTTCGATCTCTCGTTAGCGGGAGGCGAATTCTACAGCGTTTCAACTCGCTGTCAACCACCTTTTTCACCGCTGCAGATCTATTCGACCGAAGCACTTCCGACACTATCGCTAAACGTCTAACTCATTGATTACCAAGGAGTTTTCCGTTTCGACTGCGCCGGAAGAGGTGCGCATTATAGAGAGATGAAACGGGGCGTCAAGGGTTAATTCCAACCTTTCTCAAAACAACCCAAAACGCCCCTCTATATAGAAGGGCGCAAACACTACAACACGCCAGCAGTGCGCAAGCGCTGGATCTCATCCGCTGTCAACGCCAATACCTCAGAGAGAATCTGATCAGTATGCTCACCCAGCAATGGCGGCGCATTGCGATACTCGACTGGCGTCTCCGACAGCCGAATAGGGCTCGCCACTTGCGGCACACGCCCAGCCAAGGGGTGGGCCAATTCAATGGCAAGGCCACGGGCCTTCACCTGAGGGTCCTCGAACATCTTTGCCAGGTCATTGATTGGCCCACAAGGAACGCTGGCCTGCTCAAGCAAGCTGATCCATTCGGCTGTGGTCTTGAATACCGTTACCTGACGAATCAAAGGAATCAACTCGGCGCGATTCGCCACTCTTTGCTTGTTAGTCGCAAATCGAGGGTCATCCGCCCACTGAGGCTGCCCAGCCACTTCAGCGAACTTGCGAAACTGACCATCATTACCAACCGTAAGGATGAAGTCGCCATCCGCCGTGGGGAAGTCCTGATAAGGCACGATATTCGGATGCGCATTACCCAGCCGACGGGGCGCCACCCCAGTAGTCAGGTAATTCATTGCCTGATTGGCCAGGCAGGCGACCTGTACGTCGAGCAACGCCATATCAATGCGCTGCCCACCGCCACCGTGCTCACGGTGGGCGAGGGCGGCCAGTATCGCAACAGTCGAGTAAAGCCCGGTGAGGATGTCGGTGAGGGCGACCCCAACCTTCATCGGACCGGCCCCTGCGTCACCTTCAGGGCGGCCGGTCAGGCTCATGAGCCCACCCAACCCCTGAATCATGAAGTCATAGCCCGCACGCTTGGCGTAAGGGCCGGTTTGACCGAAGCCAGTAATAGAACAATAGATAAGGTTAGGGTTGATCGCCTTCAGGCTTTCATAGTCGAGGCCATAGGCTGCCAGCCCGCCCACCTTGAAATTCTCGATGAGAATGTCCGATTTGGCTGCCAGTTCACGCACCAAGCGCTGACCTTCAGGCTGAGTGAAGTCGATGGTCAGCGAGCGCTTGTTGCGGTTGGCAGACAGGTAATAGGCCGCCTCACTGGTATTCTCACCCCGCGCATCCTTGAGGAAGGGCGGCCCCCAGGCGCGGGTGTCATCACCCACACCGGGGCGCTCCACCTTGATCACCTCGGCCCCCAGGTCCGCAAGGATTTGCCCTGACCACGGCCCAGCCAATACTCGCGACAGATCCAGCACCCGCAGATGAGATAGCGCGCCCATGGTCTGGCTCCCTGATTAGTAGAACGCCTGAATGCCGGTTTGCGCACGCCCCAGGATCAAGGCATGCACGTCATGGGTCCCTTCATAGGTGTTGACCACTTCAAGGTTGACCAAATGTCGCGCAACACCGAACTCGTCGGAGATGCCATTGCCGCCCAGCATGTCGCGCGCCATACGGGCGATGTCCAAGGCCTTGCCGCAGGAGTTACGCTTCATGATCGAGGTAATCTCAACCGCGGCAGTACCTTCATCCTTCATCCGCCCCAGACGCAGGCAACCTTGCAAGGCGAGGGTGATCTCGGTCTGCATGTCGGCCAGTTTTTTCTGGATCAGCTGGTTTGCGGCCAACGGACGACCGAACTGCTGACGGTCGAGGGTATATTGCCGCGCGGTGTGCCAGCAGGCTTCAGCGGCGCCCAGTGCACCCCAAGAGATCCCATAACGCGCCGAGTTCAAGCAGGTGAAGGGGCCCTTCAGGCCACGCACGTCGGGGAAGATGTTCTCTTCGGGAACGAACACATTGTCCATCACGATCTCGCCAGTGATCGACGCGCGCA
The DNA here is from genome assembly GCF_056279025.1 of Pseudomonas sp. TE3910. Lineage (NCBI taxonomy): Bacteria > Pseudomonadati > Pseudomonadota > Gammaproteobacteria > Pseudomonadales > Pseudomonadaceae > Pseudomonas > Pseudomonas sp. TE3910. The sequence continues at coordinate 3,492,773 of NZ_JBWBQN010000001.1, read as the reverse complement.
AACCCACCTTGCCATGAATGGCCGGTGCACTCAGGCCTTTCCAGCCTTTTTCCAGGACGAAGCCTCGGATATCACCGGCATCATCCTTGGCCCAAACCACAAACACATCAGCGATAGGGCTGTTGGTGATCCACATCTTGCTGCCAGTCAGGCTGTAGCCACCCTCGACCTTGCGGGCGCGGGTGATCATCGAGCCTGGGTCAGAGCCATAGTTGGGCTCAGTCAGGCCAAAACAACCAATCCATTCACCACTAGCCAGCTTGGGCAGGTACTTCTGCTTCTGGGCTTCAGTACCAAACTCGTTGATCGGCACCATCACCAGTGACGACTGCACACTCATCATCGAACGATAGCCGGAGTCGATTCGCTCCACTTCACGGGCGATCAAGCCGTAGCACACGTAGTTGAGGCCACTACCACCGTACTGCTCAGGAATGGTCGCACCGAGCAGGCCGATTTCTCCCATCTCACGGAAGATCGCAGGATCCGTCTGTTCGTGACGAAAGGCTTCCAGTACACGCGGTGCCAACTTGTCCTGAGCAAACTGGAAAGCACTGTCACGCACCATGCGCTCTTCTTCAGTGAGCTGCTGATCGAGCAACAGGGGGTCGATCCAGTTGAAGCTTGCTTTGCCAGCCATGGGCGAATCCTCAAGAAATGGGTTCAGGTTTTTTGTCCTTTGATCCTAGGCCGGAAAGCCCAGAGGGACAAACGAGGATTGCGCATAAACTTGTGATAATTTTTCACTCCGTAATGGAAAAAAGCCCATTCCTGCCTTCTATTAGTGAGATCAACGTATATGAGGCGCAAGATACCCAGCACCACGGCCCTGGTTTGCTTTGAAGCAGCCGCGCGCCACGAGAGCTTTACAAAGGCGGCCCAAGAGCTGTCCCTGACGCAGGGTGCCGTCTGTCGACAGATAGCGGGGCTGGAAGACTTCCTCAATGTCGAACTGTTTCGCCGTTCACGCCGCGGGGTAAAACTGACCGAAGCAGGGCTTTCCTATAGCCGTCGGGTAGCGACACAGTTGGATGCCGTAGAGCGCGACACGTTGTCGGTCATGGGCCAACAGGGGGCCAATGTCATTGAACTGGCCGTGGTGCCAACCTTTGGCACCCAGTGGTTGCTGCCTCGCCTGAAGGAGTTCCAGCACCGCCATCCAGAAGTCACCGTCAACTTGACCAACCGCACGCGGCCCTTTCTGTTCGCCGATACGCATTTCGACGCGGCGATCTATTTCGGCGATGCCGACTGGCCAGGTACACAGTTCCACCGCCTGATGGGCGAGAACCCGGTCCCGGTATGCAGCCCGGCACTGCTCGGCGCCCAGCAACAGCTCACGGCGAAGACCATCGCCAGCCTGCCTCTGCTGCAGCAAACCACCCGACCATATGCTTGGCGACAGTGGTTTGACAGCCTGAACATGAATGTTGCTCGCGACATGACGGGGCCACGCTATGAGCTATTCTCGATGCTTGCCCAGGCTGCGATACATGAAATGGGTATAGCACTGATACCTCCATTTCTGATTCAGCGCGAGCTGGCAGAAGGGCGCCTGGTTATCGCCAACCCCCATGCACTGTCGAGCATCAAGGCCTATTACCTGATGATTCCCGAGCGCAAAGTGGAGTCTGCGTCATTGCGCGCCTTCCGCGACTGGCTGGTAGAACAAGCCCGCAACTACATCGCCAACCACAGCGAGAGTGTTCGAAATTAACTACGTAGTGCAATATTCTGAACACCTACAAATATACGTAAATGTCGCAATTAGTTAAACCCTACCAACACCCTCGTAAACACCCCTTAACCCTGCTGTTTACGTGGCTTTGACGCTATAAATAGGGTGCAATTTCTCTCCCACAGTGATTTCAACGGAAAATTTTCAAATTTTGCCGTAATCTCCCTGAAGCCCACGGCTGGCGGGCTGAAGGCCGATTGTTGCGACATACGGTCACAGGGTGACTTGTAGTTTGTTTATCGTCACCCTTCAAAATCTGTTGAAGCGATTCAGGATCGCCAGCAAAATGCCCAGCCCCGCCTGAATTCACGCGGGATCGTGCTGATCGGCCGCCCCAGAAGCACCATCCGTAGTGCACTGGTTTACTAACAAAAGATCACGCAGGAGAAATTGACGTGCACATTGGTGTTCCTCTCGAAACGCAGACGGGCGAGACACGCGTCGCTGCAACCCCGGAAACCATCAAAAAACTGATTGGCCAGGGTCACCAGGTCACCGTTCAAAGCGGCGCCGGGGTTAAAGCCAGCGTACCGGACAGTGCCTACGAAGCAGCAGGCGCCACTATTGGCAGCGCTTCCGATGCGTTTGGCGCACAACTGATTCTGAAGGTTGTGGCGCCCAACGATAGTGAACTGGGTCAGATCAAGAGCGGCTCCGTGCTGTTGGGTATGCTCAATCCCTTCAACAACGATGTCATCGCCAAGATGGCCGAGTGCGGCATTACAGCCTTTGCCCTGGAGGCGGCCCCGCGCACTTCCCGCGCGCAAAGCCTGGATGTGTTGTCGTCACAGGCCAACATCGCCGGTTACAAGGCTGTCCTGCTGGCAGCGCACTATTACCCTCGCTTCATGCCGATGCTGATGACCGCTGCCGGTACGGTAAAAGCCGCACGCGTGCTGATTCTCGGCGCAGGTGTGGCCGGGCTGCAGGCAATCGCCACAGCCAAACGCCTGGGTGCGGTGATTGAGGCTTCGGATGTACGGCCTGCCGTTAAAGAGCAGATCGAATCGCTCGGCGCCAAGTTCATTGATGTGCCGTATGAAACCGACGAGGAGCGCGAATGCGCCGAAGGCGTTGGCGGCTATGCCCGACCAATGCCGGCGAGCTGGATGCAACGCCAGGCCCTGGCCGTGCATGAGCGCGCCAAACAGGCCGATATCGTCATCACCACCGCACTGATCCCCGGCCGTAAGGCACCCACGCTGCTCAGCGCCGAAACCGTTGCGCAGATGAAGCCGGGGTCGGTGGTCATCGACTTGGCGGCGGCTCAAGGCGGTAACTGCCCGCTCACGGTTGCCGATCAAGTGGTTGTTGAAAACGGTGTGACTATCGTCGGGCCAACCAACCTGCCAGCAATGGTCGGCGCCGATGCCTCGGCGCTCTATGCACGCAACCTGCTGGACTTCATGAAACTGCTGTTCGACAAGGATGGCCAGTTCACGATCAACCTCGAAGACGACATTGTCGCCGCGTGCCTGATGTGCCGCGACGGTCAGGTCATCCGCAAGAACGGATAAGGAGCACGACAATGGAAGACATGCTGATTTCCCATGGCGTCTACAACCTGATCATCTTCGTGCTGGCCATCTATGTCGGTTACCACGTGGTCTGGAACGTAACCCCTGCGCTGCATACCCCATTGATGGCGGTTACCAACGCCATTTCCGCCATCGTCATCGTTGGCGCAATGCTCGCCGCAGCCCTGACGGTAACCCCGCTGGGCAAGATCATGGGCACCCTCGCGGTCGCCCTGGCAGCGGTCAACGTGTTCGGCGGTTTCCTGGTCACCCGGCGCATGCTGGAGATGTTCAAGAAGAAAGCAGCGAAGGCAGAGGGGCAGAAGTAAACATGAGCATGAACCTGGTAACACTTCTCTACCTTGTCGCCTCGGTATGTTTCATCCAGGCCCTCAAAGGCCTGTCGCACCCGACCACGTCGCGCCGCGGTAATCTGTTCGGCATGCTCGGCATGGCGCTGGCCGTGGTCACCACCATTGGCCTCATCTACAAGTTGGGCTCGGAACTGGCGACTGCCGGTATTGGCTACGTGATCGTAGGCCTGCTGATTGGCGGTACTGCGGGTTCGATCATGGCCAAACGAGTAGAAATGACCAAGATGCCCGAGCTGGTCGCGTTCATGCACAGCATGATCGGCCTGGCTGCGGTATTCATTGCCATTGCGGCAGTGGTTGAACCGCAATCGCTGGGCATCGTCAGCAGCATCAGCGAGCCGATCCCTACCGGTAACCGCCTGGAGCTGTTCCTCGGTGCAGCCATCGGTGCAATTACGTTTTCCGGTTCGGTCATCGCCTTCGGCAAGCTCTCCGGCAAGTACAAGTTCCGCCTGTTCCAGGGCGCACCTGTGCAGTTCAGCGGTCAACACAAGCTGAACCTGATACTGGGCCTGACCACCATTGGCCTGGGCCTGGTCTTCACCTTCACCGGCAACTACAGCGCATTCGCCCTGATGTTGATCCTGGCGTTCGTAATGGGCGTGCTGATCATCATCCCGATCGGCGGTGCCGACATGCCGGTAGTGGTGTCGATGCTCAACAGCTACTCGGGCTGGGCGGCAGCGGGCATCGGCTTCTCGCTGAACAACTCGATGCTGATCATCGCAGGTTCGCTGGTAGGGTCTTCGGGTGCGATCCTCTCGTACATCATGTGCAAAGCGATGAACCGCTCGTTCTTCAACGTAATCCTCGGCGGCTTCGGCGGGGCAACGGACGCTGCTGGTCCGGCTGGAGCGAAGGAGGCCCGCCCAGTGAAGTCCGGTTCGGCAGACGACGCCACCTTCCTGCTGAGCAACGCCGACACGGTCATCATTGTGCCTGGCTACGGCCTGGCTGTTGCGCGTGCCCAGCATGCCCTCAAGGAACTGACCGAAAAGCTGACCCACAATGGCGTTACCGTTAAGTACGCGATCCACCCGGTAGCCGGTCGGATGCCTGGACACATGAACGTACTGCTGGCCGAAGCCGAAGTGCCTTACGACCAGGTCTTTGAGATGGAGGATATCAACTCCGAATTCGGCCAGGCCGACGTGGTGCTGGTGCTGGGTGCCAACGACGTGGTCAACCCAGCGGCGAAGAACGATCCAAAGTCACCCATTGCTGGCATGCCGATCCTCGAAGCCTTCAAGGCCAAGACCATCATCGTCAACAAGCGCTCCATGGCCAGTGGTTATGCAGGCCTGGACAATGAACTGTTCTACCTCGACAAGACCATGATGGTCTTCGGCGACGCCAAGAAAGTCATTGAAGACATGGTCAAAGCCGTCGACTGACCCCGAGGCAAAACCACAGAAGCCCCAGCGCGGTTCGGCTGGGGCTTTTTGCTGCCCGATATCACCGACAAAAGGCCCTGTTTATAGCCCGGGCATTCGACCTTGGTCGTGGGACGAACCCTTTCTAAATCACTAGACTGGAGGCCTAGCTTTAGTAGCCCGAGATCGAGATAACAATCCATGTACCGTGATCGAATTCGCTTATCCTCCCTGCACAGCAAAGTAATGAGTGCGGCTGATGCCGCTGGCCTGATTCAGGACGGCATGACCGTCGGCATGAGCGGTTTCACCCGTGCCGGTGAAGCCAAAGCCGTTCCTCAAGCGCTGGCCGAACGCGCCAAGAATTCGCCGCTGAAGATCAGCCTGATGACCGGCGCCAGCCTGGGCAATGATCTCGACAAGCAGCTCACCGAAGCTGGCGTACTCGCTCGACGCATGCCATTCCAAGTTGATAACACATTGCGCAAGGCCATCAACGAAGGCCAGGTAATGTTCATCGACCAACACCTGTCGGAAACGGTTGAGCAACTGCGTAACCAGCAGCTCAAGCTGCCAGACATCGCGGTTATCGAAGCCGTGGCGATCACCGAACAAGGTCATATCGTTCCGACCACGTCCGTGGGTAACTCGGCCAGCTTCGCGATTTTCGCCAAACATGTGATCGTCGAGATCAACCTGGCGCACAATCCGAACCTGGAAGGTCTGCACGACATCTACATCCCGACCTATCGTCCAACCCGTACACCGATCCCGCTGGTGAAGGTTGACGACCGTATCGGTAGCACCGCGATCCCGATCGACCCGGCAAAAATTGTCGCCATCGTTATCACTGACAAGCCAGACTCGCCGTCCACGGTACTGCCGCCGGACAGCGAAACTCAGGGCATCGCCAACCACCTGATCAACTTCCTCAAGCAGGAAGTTGATGCCGGACGCATGACCAACAAGCTTGGCCCGCTGCAGGCCGGTATCGGCAGCATCGCCAACGCGGTAATGTGCGGTCTGATCGACTCGCCGTTCGAAGACCTGACCATGTACTCCGAAGTACTGCAGGACTCGACCTTCGACCTGATCGACGCAGGCAAGTTGAACTTCGCGTCGGGCAGCTCGATCACCCTGTCGAGCCGCCGCAATGCCGACGTGTTTGGCCACCTGGAGAAGTACAAGGACAAGCTGGTACTGCGTCCACAGGAAATCTCCAACCACCCTGAAGTGGTTCGCCGCCTGGGCATCATCGGTATCAACACTGCACTGGAGTTCGACCTGTACGGCAACGTCAACTCGACTCACGTCTGTGGCACCCGCATGATGAACGGTATCGGTGGCTCCGGCGACTTCGCACGTAACGCCCACCTGGCGATCTTCGTGACCAAGTCCATTGCCAAAGGCGGCGCGATTTCCAGCGTTGTTCCAATGGTCAGCCACGTCGACCACACCGAGCATGACGTCGACATTCTGGTCACTGAGCAGGGTCTGGCCGACCTGCGCGGCCTCGCGCCACGTGAGCGCGCCCGCGTGATCATCGACAACTGTGTGCATCCGGACTACCGCGAAGCGCTGAATGACTACTTCACCCGCGCCTGCGAGCGCGGTGGTCATACCCCGCATATCCTGCGTGAAGCCCTGTCTTGGCACGAAAACCTGGAAGAAACCGGTCGCATGCTCGTCGGTTAATCCCTAGCGCAGCTGTTCAGTTGGTGCGGTGCAATGCACGCCAGCTGAACAGCTACAGCGCATTAATCAATCAAACTGTTCTACTGTACCGGTTATTTTCCGGGAATTTCCTCGCTTTTACCCCCTTTCCCAAAATCAATCGCACCATACCAGTGCAGACCGGTACAGTTGCGTCCATTTCGAGTGCAACAGTCTTCTAAAACAGTTAACTGGACCATCACAATCCATATGAACTGTATCTAGAGGAATCGACCGAAGAGGAGGATCATTGGCATCAGTTAAATCACTACCTAATGCCGCCATAAGCGGAAGGATGACATCATGGAACGTACCCTCAGTTCCGATCTGGTTTTTGAAAACAGCGCCGAAAAATCCAACGCTTCCTTGCCGCTGCGTTTGCTGTCGAACCTGTTGCTGTGGCAACGCCGTATCTCCAGCCGCCACCAGTTGGCTCGCCTGGATTCGCGCCTTCTGGCCGATGCTGGCATCAGCGAAGCACAACGCTACGAAGAGCTGAGCAAGCCTTTCTGGCGCTAATGCAGGGCTCGCCGGCCACGCCGGCACCTCGAATTTATCAAAAACCCGTCGCAGGAGACTGCTGACGGGTTTTTTCGTTCTGAGGCCCGGGCTAGAGCGCCTGCAGCGCAGACATGCACAGTTATAAAAATATTAAAAACGACAGGTACAGTTTCATCTAGGCGTTCGAGATACAGATACCGCGCAACGAAATGGCACGGTAACGGTCCTATTGTTAAGAACGCTGGCTCCCCACGTACGCCTCGCAGGTTGCGTCGCCGTGATACGCTTAAGCAGCTACCCCACACTGCTCTCTAAAGGAGATAGACCTCATGTTCCGTTCACGCATGCTTGGCACCGCGCTGATGCTGGCCCTGGCTTCGACAGCCAATGCAACCAGTTTCGTCGTCACCACCGATACCGTGGTTCGGGGCTTAGGGGCCTCCACCGACGCCACCTCCGATGTCACCTCATCCTTCCGTGACGATAAAATCGTTCGTGCTGCCCGTGACGACGCTGCCAGCTTCGTTGCCAGCCAAGGCGAAATCCGCGGTGTAAAACTGGAAAGCGCACTGGCGCATATCCGCCAACAAACACCGGCACTTCAAGCCAGCGACGCAGAGTTGGCACAAGCCATTCTGGCCATTTGACCGTGATTGGAGTCCGGCACAGTTATGCAACAACATGCAAAACAGCCGGACTCTTCAGGCTGGTTCAGACCGACGCATTGGGATAGCCTTTGCCGCCTGATTCACCAGCCCCTAGAGAACCATGCGTTATCCATTATTGCTGTTGCTTGCGTTGTGCTGGGCCGGCACCGTCCAAGCCCTTGACCTGACCACCCAGAGTCTCGTCGCCAGCGGCTATGCCACCAGCAAGGTCACCTCGGCACCCTTCGACCGTAAATTGATACTGGCAGCCAAGGACGATGCGGCAGCATTCGTCGCCAGCGCCGGCATGTTGCGCGGTGCTCACCTGCAGGCTGCGCTGGACCGACTGCGTGAAACTCACCCCAAACTTCATGCCAGCGACCTTGAACTGGCGCAGGCAATTCTCGTCCAATGACCACACCTGTATTACCGGAGATGTTCCATGCGTAACCCGCTGATTGCCGCCACCCTCGGCCTAATGCTGATGGCCGACCTGGCCCAGGCACACACCCTGGTGGCCACCAGCAACATTATCGTTCGTGCATTTGGCCGCTCGATCGACTTCACCTCCGACACGACAACGTCTATCCGCGACGCCAAAGTAGTCCGCGAAGCCCATGACGATGCCGCCAGCTACGTCGCCAGCAACGGTGAAATCCGCGGTGCACAGCTCGAAGCAGCGTTCGATACCCTACGCCAGCGTGTTCCTGAGGCACGTGACGCCAGCGACCAAGCCCTGGCCGAAGCTATCCTGGCCCTGTGAACCCCATGCGTGCCTGGCTGCTGGGCTGCGTACTGACGCTGCTCGCTCCCCCCGTGTTAGCGGATCTGCAACTGGTCCTCGAACACGATGGCCTTGATCCGCAACAACAAAGGGCCAGCCAGGCATTGTTGGATGAGGCGCTGCAAGCGCTTCCACCACAGTTCAAATCCCGGCTGGATCGACGTATCGACGTCAGCTGGAGCACAAAGATGCCAGACGAGGCTTATGGGCAGGCCTCGCTGGTGTCCAGCCTCGAACTCAATCGTCGCTTGCTGCCAAGCCTTGTGGACGGCACCGCTGCGACTACGAAGACGGATCGACCACACGGCACGGTACGTCAGGAGCTGCTGGCGACTGTACTGCATGAACTGACCCATCTGTATGATCGTGCCCGCCTATGGCCCACAGCCGAGCGCAAAGAGATCCAGGCCTGTACCCGGTATGCGTCCAGCAAAGGCGAGGTTGGCCTTCCAGACGGCTGCCGCGGACAAACCAAACGCCGCTTTACCCTCAGCGATGACCCTCGTCTGCTGGACCTTGCCGGCTGGCCGCAGTACGTCGGCCGACGCGGAGAGCGCGAACAACACAATCGGCAAATCGCCCGCAGCCCAGATAGCTACGAGCTGAGCAGCCCGAAAGAATTCATTGCGGTCAACATGGAGTACTTTCTCCTTGACCCAAGCTATGCCTGTAGACGGCCCGCACTGCACGCCTACCTGCAAGCGCACTTTGACTGGGCCCCGGCACACCCGACTTGCCAACAGACATTACCGTTCCTGAATGCAGGAAACGATTTTGCCCGCCAACCGCTGGGCCAGATCGACCCGGAGCGGGTCTATGCGGTCGATTACCTGCTGGCCGAGGCCAACCAGAACTGGGTCAGCCGCTGGGGGCACAGCATGCTGCGCCTGGTAATCTGCGCCCCTGGCAGGCCACGTGGCCCTGACTGCCGGCTGGACCTCGACCAGCATCTAGTGCTGTCTTACCGAGCCTTCGTCAATGATGTGCAACTCTCCAGTTGGGGCGGCCTGACGGGTGCCTATCCCTCCCGCTTGTTCATCCTGCCCTTGGGCCAGGTGATCGATGAGTACACCAAGACCGAACTGCGCAGCCTGGCTTCAGTACCGCTCAAGCTGGATCGATCCGAGCTGGAGAGCCTGGTGCGCCAGGCCGCGGAAATGCACTGGAGCTACGACGGCAACTACTATTTCCTTTCCAACAACTGTGCAGTCGAAACACTCAAACTGCTGCGCAGCGGCACGGGCAAGCAACAGCTGGCGGGACTGGACAGCATCATGCCCAATGGCTTGCTGGAAGTGCTCAACGGACGTGGCCTGGCGGATGTCAGCGTCCTCGACGATCCGCGTGAAGCCCTGCGCCTGGGCTACCGTTTCGACTCCTATCGAGACCGATATGAAGCCATGTTTCAGGTATTGAAGAAGCACCTGCCCGTTGCCCAGGACAGCGTTGAGACCTGGCTCGAACAACCCGCGCAACAGCGCCAGCAATGGTTCGACCGAGCGGACCTGCGCACCAGTGCCGCCCTGTTGCTGTTGGAGCAGGCGAGCCTGCGGCGCCAACTGCTGCTGGCTCAGGATGAGGTCAAGCAGCGCTATCTCAGCGGTCGCGCATTAAATGATGCAAGTGTGGCCAAAGCAAACGGCACATTGCAGCAGATACTTGCCAACAGTGGCTTTCTCAGTCGCCCGGCCGAGTTGATCGACAGCAAGGGTTATGGCGTGCCACAGGCAGCCGAACGCCAACAACTGGAACAGACCAGCGGCCAGCGCCAGCAACAGCTGCAACACCTTACCGCAGCCCTCGATAAAGAGGTCAGGGCGTTGCTCGAGCCGTCACGCGCCGCCGAGATTGCAGCGGTTGAAGCCAACATCGATCAGATTGGCAAACACCTGCGCGAGCTACACAAGGCTGCCGGCGGCTTGCAGCTCCCCTGAGACCAGCGCAGAGCCCCAGCGTGGCAGGCACCTTCATGGCCCATGGGTCATTCAACCCACTCCATTGGTCGTCTTTCAGCCTGCGAAAGCTGGCTGAAAGCTTTCGCTTTTAGCATCAGCCCACCACCGGCATTAGACCGGTCAGCCGGTGTACCTGAGATTCAGCGTACATCAGGCCAATTTAACAACAACAATGGTGATTCTGATGTCCTTCTACGCCCGCCTTGCGACTCCACGCCCGCCGAAAGTCCGAACGCTGCTGACCGCACGCTGATTCGTCCGACTCGATTTCCCCACGACGCGCTACGCCTGGAGTACTCCCATGCTGACCTTCCTCGGCTTTGCCATGGTCATCACCTTTATGTACCTGATCATGACCAAACGCCTGTCGGCGTTGATTGCATTGATTCTGGTTCCAATCCTGTTCGCACTGTTTGGAGGCTTCTCCAGCAAAATCGGCCCGATGATGCTGGAAGGCATCAGCAAACTGGCGCCAACCGGCGTCATGCTGATGTTCGCCATTCTCTACTTCGCCCTGATGATCGACTCCGGCCTGTTCGACCCGGCCGTACGCAAGATCCTCAAGCTGGTCAAAGGCGACCCACTGAAAGTATCCGTCGGCACCGCCGCGCTGGCCTTGGTTGTTTCACTCGATGGTGACGGTGCCACCACTTACATGATCTGTGTTGCCGCAATGCTGCCGCTGTACAGCCGTCTGGGCATGAACCCACGAATCATGGCTGGCCTGATCATTCTGGCTGGCGGGGTCATGAACATGACGCCATGGGGTGGCCCAACGGCCCGTGCTGCCAGTGCATTGCACGTAGACCCTTCGGATATTTTCGTGCCCATGATCCCGGCCATGCTGTTCGGCGTCTTGGCGATCCTCGCCATCGCCTACCTGTATGGCAAGCGCGAACGGGCTCGCCTCGGTGAACTGCACTTGCCGGGGGACGAGATCGATCACAGCGAGATCAGTGTTTCGCAGTTCCCCGATGCACGTCGGCCCAAGCTACTTTGGTTCAACGGGGCCCTGACCTTTGCCCTGATGGTCGCCCTGATCGCCGGCTTACTGCCATTGCCGGTGCTGTTCATGATCGCGTTCAGTATCGCCATGGTGGTCAATTACCCATGCCTGAAACAGCAGAAAGAGCGTGTCGCCGCACATGCCGGCAGTGTGCTGGCCGTGGTCGGGCTGATTTTTGCGGCAGGTATTTTTACCGGTATTCTCTCTGGCACCGGTATGGTTGAAGCCATGTCAAAGAGCCTGCTGGCCGTGATCCCGGAGACCATGGGCCCTTACCTGGCGGTGATCACAGCAGTCGTTAGCATGCCATTCACCTTTTTCATGTCCAACGACGCCTTCTACTACGGCGTACTGCCGGTACTGTCGGAGGCTGCCAGCCACTACGGTATCTCGCCGGTGGAGATGGCCCGCGCGTCGATCGTCGGGCAGCCCGTACACCTGCTAAGTCCACTGGTACCCTCAACGTACCTGCTAGTGGCACTGGCCGGCATTGAATTTGGCGACCACCAGCGCTTCACCTTGAAATGGGCAGTACTGGTTTGCCTGTGCATAATGTTGGCTGCGCTGCTGATGGGAATTTTCCCACTATTCAGCAACCTTTAAGACTACAGATCCAACCACTGCGATCACGCTCTTTGCCCGGGTGCATCGCATTCAACGATTGAAGGAATACACATGGAATGGCTGACCAACCCAGAGATCTGGGTTGCCTTTTTTACTCTGACGGCCCTTGAGATCGTTCTCGGCATCGACAACATCATCATGATCTCGATCCTGGTCAGCCGCATGCCCAAACACATGCAGCCACGTACCCGGATCTTCGGTCTGGCACTGGCCATGGTTACTCGGATCATGTTGCTGCTGTCGATCACCTGGGTCATGCGTCTGACCAATGATTTGTTCGAAGTATTCGGGCAAGGGATCTCTGGACGCGACCTGATTCTGTTCTTCGGTGGCCTGTTCCTGCTCTGGAAAAGCTCTCAGGAGATCTTCCACGGCCTGGAAGGCGAGGATGAAACACACGAAGAACCTGCTGGCAAAGGTGGCCAGTTCCTCTACACCATCATCCAGATCGCGATCATCGACATTGTCTTCTCTCTGGATTCGGTGATTACAGCTGTCGGCATGGTTTCCCATGTGCCGGTAATGATCGCCGCAATCATTGTCGCCGTGCTGGTGATGATGCTCTGCGCTGGCGCCATCAGCGAATTTATCGACAAGCACCCATCACTGAAGATGTTGGCGCTGTCGTTCCTGATCGTGGTGGGTACCGTGCTGATCGCCGAGTCGTTCGATGTGCATGTACCAAAAGGCTATGTCTACTTCGCCATGGCGTTCTCGCTGGCGGTAGAAGCCATCAACATCCGTATGCGTACGGCGATAGCAAAAAAGAAACAGCAACAGAACGATCCCGTGAAACTTCGCAAGGACATTCCGGGTCAGTAATCCTGGTGCGGTTATGAAAGGGCCCCACGCGGGCCCTTTTTCATGCTCCAGCCTGAGGGTTTAGTTTCAAGCCTGTGCAGGCTATGCGATGCTGGCGCCAGGGCTTCTAGCCGACTAACGCTTAAGTGAGTACTGGAAAAGAACCGCCTGCAACCAGGCCAGGCTCACGGCATCATCCACTTGCCTCCTTTGGGGCACATTCAACAGGGGGCCTTTTCACATGCTGACCCTGCTCAATTTGCTGTCGGCCGTGGCCTTGCTGATTTGGGGCACACACATCGTGCGTACCGGCATTCTGCGCGTGTACGGCTCCAACCTGCGCCGGGTGCTGAGCCAGAACATGGCCAGACGCCCGTTAGCTTTCATTGCCGGTATTCTGGTCACCGCCCTGGTGCAAAGCAGCAACGCCACGGCCATGCTGGTGACATCATTCGTTGGGCAAGGCCTGATGACACTGACCCCGGCACTGGCGATCATGCTGGGTGCCGACGTCGGCACAGCCCTGATGGCCCGCGTACTGACATTCGACCTGTCCTGGCTGTCACCCCTGCTGATCTTTCTTGGCGTGATTTTCTTCCTGTCGCGCAAACAGACCCGAGCCGGCCAGTTGGGACGCGTCGGCATTGGCCTTGGGCTGATCATCCTGGCCCTTCAACTGATTGTCGAAGCAGCGGCGCCGATCACTCATGCCCAAGGCGTAAAGGTGCTGTTTGCCTCGCTGACCGGCGATATCTTGCTCGACGCTCTGGTCGGGGCCCTGTTTGCCCTGGTGTCTTACTCCAGCCTGGCGGCCGTACTGTTGACGGCAACCCTGGCGGGTGCAGAACTGATCAGCCTGCCTGTCGCCATCGGCCTGGTGATTGGCGCCAACATCGGTAGTGGCCTGCTGGCCTTTCTCAGCACCAGTATGCAGAACGCTGCAGGTCGCCAGGTTGCCCTGGGCAGCCTGCTGTACAAGCTGATCGGGCTGCTTCTGATCATTCCAGCATTAGGCCCGCTGGTGAAATGGATGGACAGTCTGAATTTCAGTCCTCAGGAACTGGTGATCGGTTTCCACCTGCTCTACAACAGCGTGCGGTGCCTGTTGATGCTGCCGACTGTGAAGCCCATGGCAAGCGTGTGTAGCTGGCTGTTGCCACTTCGCGAGGAAACTAACGGCCAAGCCCAGCCCCGTCACCTGGACCCCACCGCACTCGCCACCCCCAGCCTGGCACTGGCCAACGCGGTACGCGAAACCCTGCGCATGGGTGATCTGGTCGACAGCATGCTTGATGCCATGCTCGGCGTTCTGCGCGGTACCCAAACGGCAATGACCCAACAGATGCGCAGCCTGGGCGAAGATGTTGAGGGGCTCTACAACGCCATTAAACTGTACCTGGCGCAAATGCCCCGCGAAGACCTGGGCGAACAAGACAGTCGACGCTGGGCGGAAATCATCGAATTGGCAATCAACCTCAAGCTGGCCAGCGATCTGATCGAGCGCATGCTGCGCAAGGTGCAGCAACAAAAGACCGCGCAGCGCCGTGAATTTTCCGAGGTTGGCCTGGAAGAATTGACGGGGCTACACACTCAGTTGCTGGCCAACTTGCGCTTGGGCCTGTCGGTGTTTCTCAGCGCCGACCCGGAAAGTGCACGCCAGTTGTTACGGGAAAAACGTCGATTCCGCGCCCAGGAGCGCCGCCTCGCACACGCCCATGTCAGCCGACTGCAACGTAAAGTGGTGCAAAGTATCGAAACCAGTTCGTTGCACCTGGAACTGATCGCCGACATGAAGCGCCTGAACTCGCTGTTCTGCAGTAGTGCCTATGTGGTATTGGGTGGCTCAGACACTGATGCCCTGTTGATCGATAGCGTACCTGACGACGCCCATTCGCCTTGAACGATCCAAGAACTCCCGCAAGGAAGCTCGCCATGCGTTGCCTGTTGTTTGTTTGCCTACTGTTGGGTTGCATGCCCAGTTTCGCCCTTGATCGCTCCCAGGTAGAAGGTTACCTGCTGCCCAATGGCCTGCAGGTCATACTCAAGCCGGGTTATGAACGCGACCATGTGTCGATCCGCCTGGTCGTGGGCGTCGGCTTCGACGATTTCCCATGCGACCGCCGGGAACTGCCGCACCTGCTGGAACACCTGTTGTTCAGCGGTATCGACGACAGCGGCGAGGGTGGTCTTGAGGAACGCATGCAAGCGCTTGGTGGCGAGTGGAATGCTTACACCAGCAGCGCCGACACGACCTTCGTAATCGAGGCGCCGGCCCGCAATCAACGCAAGGTCCTTGATCTGTTGCTGGCGATTCTCAGCCAGACTCAGCTCGATGAGAATGCACTTGAACTGTCGAAAAAAATCGTCGAACGCGAAGATGGCGGGCATTACTCGCACCTGCAACGCTGGCTCGACCGTCAGGACCTCGGCCACGGTCCCAGCGAACAATTGGCAGTTGAACTGGGGCTTACCTGCGCTGAGCGCTCCGCTATAGACGACCTGACACTGGAAGAGGTCGATGACCTGCGTGCGCACTGGTATGCGCCCAACAACATGACCCTGATCATGGTCGGTGGCCTCGACCGCCTGCTGCCGGCCTATCTGGAACGGACCTATGGCCAGCTCGACCCGGTCGACCCCAGCGAGCGACGGGGCCTGGAGACCGTTGTACACAAGGCCGAGGCAAAGCGCGTGCTGACCAGCGGGTGGCTCGGTAACAGCGCCAAACTGCACTGGATGTTCCTTGAGCCAGTGCTTGAGGGTGACAGCGAGCAGACGTTCAACCTGCTACAACGCTACCTGGACTGGGCGCTGTACAGCGAACTACGCCTCAAACACAGCCTGTCCTATGGCCCTTCCAGCCAGCGTGAAATGCTCGGCAATAGCAGTGTAATGAGCCTGAATGCCGACCTTGATCGCGAGAGCGTCGATGAAGCAGAGGTGCTGCTGCAAAAATTGATCGAGCGACTGCGTCAGAATGGGCTGGATCCTGCAACGTTTGAACGCATCAAACAGGCAGCCATCGACCGTGAAGCATGGACCACTCAGGGTAATGCAGCCTTGGCCGACTACTACTGGAGTGCATTGAGCGCTTATGCCGATGGGCGCTTTGCAGACCCGGTAAGCAAGTTGCGCCAGGTCAGCCTGGAGGATACCAACCAGGCCATGCGCCAACTGTTTGCCGACCCTGGGTACCTGCGCATTGAAAAGCCGGCGTTGGGTTATGAAAGCATTTACCGTCTGTTGGCCGGGTTACTCGGGCTGATCCTGCTGGCTGGGTTTGTCTGGCATAGACGCCGCCGCGGCCAATAGGCGCGACAAAGGCCCTCTCAAGGGGGATGACAACAAGCCATTACGGATAAACAGCGTTATCCTGTGCGGGTTTTTACCTGACTTCAGCGAATACCCGCATGCCTCACGTCATCCAGCGCCTGATCGAACTGTTCAAGCGCTACCCAGGGGTTATTGCCCTTGGCGGTTTCATTTCCGGTATTGCCAGTTTCATTCTGGTCGACCGCCAAGCAGGCCTGGCCAGCTGGATTGCCATTCTGATGCTGGTCAGCTGGGTCTGGCTGATGCTGGAGAACACCTTCACCCAGCTGTTCGCCAAGGTCTTCAAGCGCGAAATTCCGCAGCCACTGCTGCGCTATGCCACGCAGATGATCCACCAGGAAAGCCTGTTCTTCGTACTGCCGTTCTTTTTCATCACCACAACCTGGAACAGCGGCCAACTGGTATTCACCCGGGCTACTGACCGCAGCCGGGCTGATTTCGATCATTGATCCGTTGTACTACAAGTGGCTGGCGCCACGGCGCTCACTGTTTCTTGCCCTGCACACCCTGACCTTGTTCGCGGCGCTGCTTACTGCGCTGCCCATCATCCTGCACCTCACCACAGCACAGAGCTTCAAGCTGGCACTGGGTGCGGCCATGCTGCTGTCGTTCCCCAGCCTGGCCAGCAGTTTTCCGATCAACCACTGGCGCCGCGCCGTCATGCTGGTAGCCGTGACCCTGGCCGTGGGTGGCAGCGGTTGGCTACTGCGCTCGTGGGTGCCGCCTGCCACGCTATGGCTGAACGATGTCGCGATAAGCACCGAGGTGCAAAACCGCACCCCCGGCGCCAGCCTCAAACAAGTGAGTGCCAGTCAGATCCGCAGCAGCGGTCTGTATGCCTACACAGCGATCAATGCCCCACGGGGCTTGAATGAGCGGATCTACCATGTCTGGCAGTTCAACGGCAACGAGGTCGACCGCATCGCGCTGGACATTCATGGCGGGCGCAAGGAAGGCTACCGCGCCTGGACCCACAAGCAGAACTTCCCGAGCAACCCCATCGGGCGCTGGCAGGTGAGGGTGTTGACCGAAGATGGTCAGGTCATCGGCGTGCTGCGCTTCCGGGTAGTTGACGACGGTCAAGCAAGCACAGCTCAGTAGCGCTATGCTCTGAGGCTGCGCATTGGAGCGCCTCTCGGATCACATGGAGCTTATGACCAGTACTGCCAATGCCACCTTGGACACCACCAGCAGCCCAGCTTGTCTGCGGATCACGGGTGACTGGACGCTGGCCAACTACGCCAGCCTGAAGCAGCACACTGCAAGCCTGGCAGGGCAGTACGACAGCACAACGCGGATAGAGCTTGATCAACTTGGCAAGCTGGATACCGCAGGTGCCGCACTACTGGTCGAGTTGCTGGGCACCCAGCGCCTGGCCCAACTGACCGAAACCGCCACACACTTGCCAGCGGCCAACCGCGCCCTGCTGAAAACGGTCTACTGCTCGCTGCAAGACTACTGCATACCGGTGAAAACACCAGAGCGGAACGTGCTGATGCAACTGCTTGAACGCATCGGTCGTGCCGTCGATACCCTCAAACAAGATACCCTGCACCTGCTCGGCTTCGTTGGCCTTATTCTCGCCACCTTCGGGCGCCTGCTGTTACAGCCAAAACGCTGGCGGCTCACCTCGGTGGTCGCACACATTGAGCAAACCGGCCTTAACGCCGCGCCGATCGTCGCACTGTTGACCTTTCTGGTTGGCGCCGTGGTGGCCTTCCTTGGGGCAACAGTGCTGGTCAAGTTCGGCGCCAGCATTTTTACCGTCGACCTGGTGGCGTTCTCTTTCCTGCGTGAGTTCGGTGTGTTGTTGACCGCCATCCTGATGGCGGGGCGTACCGCGAGTGCGTTCACCGCTCAGATTGGCTCGATGAAGGCCAACGAAGAAATCGATGCCATTCGCACGCTGGGACTGGACCCCATCGAGATTCTGGTCATCCCACGGGTGTTGGCCTTGCTGATCGCACTGCCACTACTCACTTTTCTTGCAATGCTCTGCGGCATCGTCGGCGGCGCGCTGGTTTGCGCCTTGTCCCTGGACATCTCGCCGGCCATGTTCCTTTCGATGATGCAAAACGACATCGATGCAAGACACTTTCTGGTCGGGTTGGCCAAGGCCCCATTTTTTGCCTTCCTGATCGCTGCAATTGGTTGCCTGGAAGGCCTCAAGGTCTCCGGCAGTGCCGAATCGGTAGGTGCGCACACAACCTCCAGCGTGGTTCAGTCGATCTTTGTAGTCATTGTGCTGGATGCCATTGCGGCCCTGTTTTACATGGAGATGGGCTGGTGAGTACGCCACCACGCGAAACCGTGATTGAAGCCCGAGGCCTGTGCAATCGCTTTGGCAGCCAGAGCGTGCATGAACACCTCGACCTCGATTTGTATCGTGGTGAAATCCTTGCGGTGGTCGGTGGCTCAGGCAGTGGCAAATCCGTCCTGCTGCGCAGCATCATCGGCCTGCGGCGTCCCGACGAAGGCGATGTACGGGTATTCGGGCAGCACCTGAACCAGTTGGACGAAGCGCAGCGCTCCCAGGTCGAACGACGGTTTGGCGTACTGTTCCAGAAAGGGGCCTTGTTCTCCTCGCTGACGGTCACTGAGAACGTCGCCTTGCCGCTGATCGAACATGCCGGCCTGTGCCGCGCAGATGCCGAACAGCTCGCGGGCGTCAAGCTGGCTCTGGCCGGGCTGCCCTTGTCGGCCGCAGACAAGTACCCGGCCTCTCTTTCTGGCGGCATGATCAAACGCGCAGCGCTGGCACGGGCACTGGCCCTGGACCCCGATATCCTTTTTCTCGACGAACCTACCGCAGGGCTCGACCCCATTGGTGCGGCGGCCTTCGACCAATTGATCCTGACCTTGCGCGACGCCTTGGGCTTGAGCGTGTTTCTGATCACTCACGACCTGGACACCCTCTACACCATCACCGATCGCGTCGCGGTGCTGGCACAGAAAAAAGTACTGGTTGCCGCGCCAATCGCGCAAGTTGCCGATACCGAGGACGCCTGGGTTCAAGACTACTTCCATGGCCCCCGTGGCCGTGCGGCCTACCAGGCCGCCACAGCGCTCAAGGAGGATTGAGATGGAAACCCGTGCACACCATGTATTGATCGGGCTGGTCACCGTGCTGGTCGTGGCTGGCGCCATGCTGTTCGGCCTGTGGCTGGCCAAATCCAGTGTCGATAACACCTTCAAGGACTATGAAGTGGTGTTCAACGAGACCGTTTCCGGCTTGTCCAAAGGCAGTTCGGTGCAATACAGCGGGATCAAGGTTGGCGATGTCATCAACCTGCGCCTCGACCCAAAGGATCCTCGCCGTGTACTGGCTCGCATCCGGCTGAGCGCCGACACCCCGATCAAGGAAGACACCCAGGCCAAGCTGGCCCTGACCGGTATCACCGGTACCTCGATCATCCAGCTCAGTGGCGGTACGCCACAGAGCCCAGCATTGGAAGGGGTAGGGCACAAACTCCCGGTGATCATTGCCTCGCCATCACCGATTGCACGTCTTATGAGCAACAGCAATGACCTGATGAGCAGCATCAACCAACTGCTGCACAATGCTAACCAGCTGTTCTCCGAGGAGAACGCTGCACGGTTGAGCAATACCTTGGCGCATCTGGAGCAAACCACCGGCTCGGTTGCCGAGCAGCGCGACGACATTCGCCTCGCCATCCAGCAATTGGCACAGGTGAGCAAGCAGGCCAGCGCCACGCTGGAACAAACCAGCCAACTGATGCGCAACGCCAATGGCCTGCTCAGCGGCCAGGGCACACAAATCGTCGGTAATGCCCAACAGGCAATGCAGTCGCTGGCCAGCAGTACCACAACCCTCAACGCCATGCTCAACGACAATCGCGAAGCCATCAATGAGGGGGCGCAGGGCCTGCATGAACTGGCACCAGCCATTCGAGAACTGCGAGACACCCTGACCGCGTTGAAGGCAATCTCCCGGCGCCTGGAAGCCAACCCCAGTGGCTATCTGTTGGGCCGTGACAAAAACAAGGAGTTCGAGCCATGAAGCGTAACCGCCTGGTACTGGCATTAGCGCTAAGCCTGAGCAGTGCCTGCTCGATTCTGCCCCAGGCCGACCCATCAGATGTCTACCGCCTGCCGACCCACCAGGTCCAGCACGGCACCAGCGACGTTGCGCCACTAGACTGGTCGCTGCGTCTGAACAAACCGCTCACCAGTGAAGTGCTGAACAGCCCGCGTATTGCCGTGGTGCCTCAAGGTGATCTGATCAGCAGCTACAAGGGCGCCCGCTGGAGTGACCCGGCGCCCACGTTGCTGCGCAACCGCATGCTCGATGCCTTCCAGCGCGATGGTCGGGTACAGCGGCTCAGCGCCGACGATAGCAACCTGCAAGCCGACTACGAGCTGGCTGGCGAGCTGCAATCGTTCCAGAGCGAGTATGGCGCGCAGGGGCTCAACGTGGTGATCCGCTTTGATGCGCGCCTGGTACAAGGGCGCACCCAGCGAATTTTGGCCAGCCAACGCTTCGAGGTGCGTCAACCGCTAAGCGATAAACAGATACCCGCTGTCGTCGAAGGCTTTGGCCAGGCCAGCGACCGACTGATGGCGCAACTGGTTGATTGGACCGTGCGCCAAGCCGCACAAGCTCAGGCAAAGAACCAGTAGCAGACGCCAATGGCCGCCAGCACGCCGGCCAATTCGGCGAGCAGCGCACAGCCCACAGCATGTCGGGCCCGCTGGATACCCACTGCGCCAAAATACACGGCCAGTACATAGAATGTGGTTTCGGTGCTGCCCTGAACCGTGGCAGCCACCAACGCAGGGAAACTGTCTACCCCATGGCTTTGCATGGTCTCGATCAACATCGCGCGGGCAGCACTGCCAGAGAATGGCTTAACCAGCGCGGTCGGCAACGCATCGACAAAGCGGGTATCCCAGCCAAACCAGTCAACCGCATAGCGAATACCGTCCAGACCGAACTCAAGGGCTCCAGAGGCACGCAACACGCCAACGGCGCAGAGCATTGCCACCAGATAGGGCAACAGGCTCTTGGCGACGTCAAACCCTTCTTTGGCGCCCTCAACGAAGGTTTCATACACCTTGACCCGCTTGAACGCGCCAATCAGCAAAAAGAGCATGATCAGTCCGAACAGGGTCAAGTTGCCCATGATTGACGAGAGGGTCGCCAGGGCTGTAGCCGAAAGCCCAGCCAGCAGCGCCATGAACCCTCCGAGCAGCAGCGCGCCAGGCACCAGGTAGGCCAGGACCACCGGGTCCCATAGCCGCAGGCGTTGCATGACCGCCACAGAAAGCAGGCCGACCAGCGTTGATGCACTGGTCGCCAGCAGGATCGGCAGGAACACCAGCGTCGGGTCCAGCGCCCCCTGCTGTGCGCGGTACATGAAGATGGTGACGGGCAACAACGTCAGCGAAGAGGCGTTGAGTACCAAAAAGAGAATCTGCGCATTACTGGCGGTAGTTGAGCTGGGATTGAGCTCCTGTAGCGCCCGCATGGCCTTGAGCCCGATCGGCGTGGCTGCGTTATCCAGGCCCAAGCCGTTGGCGGCAAAGTTCAGGGTGATCAAACCCAATGCCGGGTGGCCGGGGGGAACCTCCGGCATCAGGCGCTGGAACAATGGGCCTAGTACTTTGGCCAGCCATTCGACCACACCGGCTTTCTCGGCAATTTTCAGAAAGCCCAGCCAGAGGGTGAGGGTACCAAACAGCAACACCATGACCTCGACCGACAATTTGGCCATGGCAAAGATGCTCTCGACCATGGCGGCAAAGATCCCGGCGTTGCCGCCCACTAACCATTGCGCCAGCGCCGACACGGCAGCGACCACGAAAAATCCAAGCCAGAGGCCGTTGAGCATCAGTTATTCCCCCACACAGTGGGCCGAATGATAGCGGGCCAGGCTGGGGGCACGCCAGAAAAGCAAAAGCCCCGACACGTCGGGGCTTTTAATCAGATCATGCAGCGGCTTACTTGGTCGCCACTTTACCGGCAGGTACTGCTTCCTTGCTGCGCCAGTGCGGCAGCGAGTTCCAGTAGCGCTGGCCTTTGGCATCGTCGTACATGCCTTCCCAGCGAGCGATAACCAGTACTGCCAGAGCGTTGCCGATCACGTTCAGCGCGGTACGGGCCATGTCCATGATGCGGTCTACACCGGCGATGAAAGCCAAGCCTTCCAGCGGAATACCGACACTGCCCAAGGTGGCCAGCAGTACCACGAAAGATACGCCCGGAACGCCAGCAATACCTTTGGAGGTGACCATCAAGGTCAGTACCAGCAGCAGCTGCTGGCTGATCGAAAGGTCGATGCCGTAGAGCTGAGCGATGAAAATCGCAGCAATGCTCTGGTACAAGGTCGAACCGTCGAGGTTGAACGAGTAGCCAGTCGGGACGACAAAGCTGCAGATGGCCTTCGGTGCACCGTAGGCTTCCATCTTCTCGATTACGCGTGGCAATACCGTTTCAGAGCTGGCAGTGGAGTACGCCAGAACCAGCTCATCCTTGAAAATGCGCATCAGCTTCAGGATCGAAAAGCCGAACAAGCGGGCGATCAGGCCCAGCACCATGAAGCCGAAGAAGGCAATCGCGAAGTAAACCAGCAGTACCAGCTTGGCCAGCGGCAGCAGCGAAGCAAAGCCGAAGTTCGCAACAGTGACCGCGATCAGCGCGAACACACCGATTGGCGCGTAGTTCATGATCATGTGAGTGACCTTGAACATGGCTTCGGACACGCCCTGGAAGGTTTTTACCAACGGGTCGCGGATATCCGCCTGCAAGCTCGAAAGGCCCAGGCCGAAGAGCACGGAGAAGAAAATGATCGGCAGCATTTCACCGCGCATCAGCGCTGCGAAAATGTTCGACGGAATCAGGTTGAGGATCGTCTCGATGAACGCGTGCTCATGCTGCACTTCAGCAGCGGTTGCCTGGTACTTGGAGATATCCACCGTACCCAGCGTGCTCATGTCGATGCCGGCGCCAGGGTGGAACAGGTTGGCCAACAGCAGGCCGACCACGATCGCGATGGTGGTGACCACCTCGAAGTAGATGATGGTTTTCAGGCCGATACTGCCCAGTTTTTTCGCATCGCCAACCCCGGCGATACCCACGACCAGTGAAGAGATCACGATCGGGATAACGATCATCTTGATCAGGCGAATGAAGATGTCACCAGCTGGCTGCAGAACGTTACTGATCCACCATGCCTTTTCTGCACTGAAATGATTCAGTACTGCACCGATTGCAATCCCGAGAATCAAACCGATGAGGATCTGCCAAGCGAGGCTTAGTTTTGCCTTCTTCATGTCGTTACCCTTTCTTCAAGTGGTCACGGGCATTGCGCTGAAAACCCCGACCTAGAGCTATTGAAAGCCTTCAAGAGTCGATTGTTCGCAGCAGGCAATAGCGCCGTAGAAGGTCACCGCAGGCGAGCGAAAGAACGCTCGGGTCAGCGAAAAAAGGCGCAACTATTCCGACGCGAGAGGGTAACGTCTAATGCCGTAAACGACTACCCTATGCCGATTCGGCATGATGATTAAGGCTAAAAACGAACGTCTGAAAGGGTTGAAATAGAGCCGTTCGGAATTCCGAAGATGGCCAAAGCGCCATATTTAGGCCAATTCAGCCATATCCGCCTGGATGATAAATGCCGTTGTTCGACAATCCGAATGCGTGAAACGCCCCAAATTTGTCGGAGGGGTCAGCTAAAAAAATATCGATGTACGGTCAACAAGACGCACACTTCGACATCCGCTGTAGGAAACAACCCAAAACAGCCGGCGTGATGCCCATTACCTCTACAGGCATTTCGGATATCCGCTCAGTACCCGGGCCAACACTGAAACGTCCAGTACCCTAAACAGAGCGCCTGACCGGCTTCGTCATCCACGTCGACCGAAAAACAGGGACGCCGCGAACAGCACAAGGAAAATGATGAAGAGGATCTTCGCGATGCCAGTCGCTGCGCCCGCGATACCACCGAAGCCCAGCACAGCAGCGACGATGGCGATAATCAGGAAAGTAATAGCCCAACTCAACATGATGATTCTCCGTCGTATATTGGAGTAGGTTCAGGCCTCATCATCGATCCGTCGCGGCCCCCTGCGCCGACCTCGGGTCACCAACTCGGCAAATTGCCTGGCGCTGAGGGGATGCGCAAACAACCAACCCTGTCCGTAGTTCACACCTTCGCTGTTCAGCAACAGCGCCTGATCCTCATACTCGATACCTTCGGCGATAACCCGCAACTGCAAGGCATGCGCCATGCGAATGATATGCGGCGCAACCCCGCTACTGGCGGCATCGTGGCCCAGAGCATCGATGAACGCCTTGTCGATCTTCAGGCAGTCGACCGGCAGTGTCTGCAGGTAGGCCAGGCTGCAGTAGCCCGTACCAAAGTCATCGATCAACACTTGGTGACCAACCGAGCGCAGTGCTTGCAGGTTATCCCGTGCGACCACCACATCAATCAGCCCGCGCTCAGTCACCTCGAAAGCGATCTGGCTGGCCGCGACGCGGTGCAGTGCCAGTAAACGAGCAGCCACACGACCAATGCGTGGCACCATCACATCGCACGCAGCCAGGTTAATCGAGATGTACAACTGAGGGTTGGCACGCAGCAACTGCCCCAACTGCTCCAGAACGCGCTGCAACACAAAGTCGGTGATCTGGCGAATTTGGCCGGTGTTTTCCGCCAACGGAATGAACAGGTCCGGACTGGTCAATGTGCCATCGGGATGGCGCCAACGTACCAGCGCCTCGGCCCCCACGCATCGTCGGCTGTTGAGCTCGAGAATTGGCTGATAGAGCACCTGCAACTCACCTCGCCGCAACGCCCCCTGCAGTTCCGAACTCATTGATTGGCGTTGACGTACCAACTGCAGTACCAACCAGCCGATGCACCAGGCCAGCAGCAGGCTGCCTGGGAACAGCAACCAGATGACGCCATTCATTTTCAGCGGCAGGCTGGTTTTGGGGGTAATCAGCACCAGTTGATAGTCCGGAGACTTAGTCGGCATCCGATAGACCAGATGATCGGGCAACTCCAGCATGGCGTTTGCAACGTCGAGTGCCCCATCAGAGGAGGGTGGCCATGCCTGCGCCGGCCCCAACACGGGTACTGCACGCATACCGTTGTCGAGCACCACCAACAGGCTGCCGCCTGGTGGCAGATCAACAACATCGCTCAGGTGCCCACGAGAAGTCGAGATACGGAAATGCCCACGCCCCAGCATCAATGCCGCCAGGTTGTCGTTCGGTTCGGCACTGGTGTTCAACCAATAGCTGTAGGTCGGCCCCTGAATATCCGGGGGCCGTACAGGTTCTGTGCTGTGCTCACCCAAGCGATTGGAGCAGCGGGTGTCTCCATCTATATAGGCGGCTTCAAAGACAAAGCGATTGTTGAAGCCCACCTGCTGCAAGGCTGCCAACATCTGCGGAGTGCACCCTCGCAGCGGTTGAGCCTGAAGATGATCCACACCTTCACGCAGCTGACTGAAGATCTGCTCCAGCCGCTCCAGAAACCGCTCCCCCTTCGCATTCATCTGCTCGCTTTCACTTTGCTGAATCTGGTGCATGGCCACACCAAGGCTGGCACTCAGCAACAGGATCGCACTGGCCGAGGCCGCGAGAGCGGCCAGTAGCCAGGGGCGAAGGAAAAGGCTGCGCAGCGCGGCGAAGGCAGATGACATCAGGCGATATCCCATTGAATACCACAAGGTATAGCAACTGCCTGACGAATCAGCCTGCCCGTTGGGCGGCGCCCATCAGCGGGAGCGGTTGAGCACCTGCAAGATTGCCGCCGTCTGCGCATCGGGCACGCCATCAAAACGTTGCGGGCGGAAGCGCATCTGAAAAGCGGCCAACACGTGCCGGGTATTGACATCATTGACCCCGGTTTGCTCGATGGCATAGCCGAAACGTGCCAGTTGCTGCTGGTACCAGGCAATACTCGGCGGGCTCACATCGAAACGGGCACGCTGCTGTGCAACGGCAGCGGCATCAGGCCACACACCAACACCGGCATCGGCCAGGCGCTTCCAGGGAAACAGAGGGCCTGGGTCGAGTTTGCGTGATGGCGCTATATCGCTATGCCCAATGATATGCCGTGGGTCGATGTTATTGCGTTTGACGATGTCCTTGAGCAACAGGATCAGCGCCTGTATTTGCGCCTCGGAGTAGGGGTGCCAGACACGTCCAGACGGTGTATCGGTAAAACCTGGGTTTACGATCTCAATGCCAATAGAGCTCGAGTTGAGCCAGGTACGCCCCTGCCATTGGCTGTCACCGGCGTGCCAGGCACGGCGGTTCTCGTCTACCAGTTGGTAGATGGTCGCTGGCTGATCACCAATCAGGTAGTGGCTGCTGACTTCACCATGGGTCAACAACGCCAGTGAACGCTCCAGCGAAGCGTTGGTGTAGTGCAGGACAACAAACTGGATACGACTGTCCTGGTTGACGGATGGGTGGCTTCGGTCAATCTGGAGGGTGTTCGCACAACCGGCCAGAGACAGAAGCAGCAGGGCGCAGAAGAAGGCTTTCATGGCAAGAGGGCACATCTATGGATATCAGTAATGCAATAGCATAACGTACCCTCTCTAGCGATGGCGCAAACGGTGATAACTATATAGTGCTCATCCTTGTTCGACGCGGTTACGGCCTTGGTGCTTGGCGCGATACAACGCCTCGTCGGCGCGCTTGAGGGCGATGTCGCTGCGCTCCCCATCACGTAGCGCAGTGACACCTATCGAGAGGGTGATCGTTACCCGCTCGCCCTTGAAGTGGAATGGGCAGGCCTCGACCGCCGCCCGCAGGATTTCGGCCTGCTGGCATCCACTGACCAGATTGCTCTGCGGCATCAACAACACAAACTCCTCACCACCAAACCGGGCGATAAAGTCACGGCCTCGCAAGCGCTTGCGCAGTTCGTTGGCAACGATCTTTAGCACCTTGTCGCCAGCGAGGTGCCCGTAGTTGTCATTGATCCTTTTGAAATGGTCCAGATCAAGCATCGCGACCAACAGGTGGCCACCCTGTGCCTGCCAAGCCTGCATCTCACGCTCCAGATGCTCGGACCAGGCCGCACGGTTTGGCAGGCCGGTCAGTGGGTCGATCAAGGCCTTCTGCCGCTGCTCTTCCAGATGCTCACGATAACCTTGGGCTTCCTGCTCCATATGCGTAACCCGCTCAGCCAAGCCACGCAAACGCTCGGCCATTTCCTGCTCACGCTGATCACGCTGCTGCTGGTGTATGTCAATCGTTCCCAGCAATCCTTCCAGGCGGTTATCCAGAATGTGTTTGAGGCTTTCCAGATCCGCAGCCCCCTGCACGCTGCTTTGCAGGCCATCAACCTGTTCACGCAACTGGCTATCCAGATCGCGGGCAGCTGTCCGGCTATCGGCATGCCCTTCACTGGCTTCCTGCAGATGACTCTGGAAAGACTCAAGGCGTTCATTGACCTGCTGCAGATAGGCTTCAAACTCATGCTGGCCGCTGCTGGTGATAGCCAGCATGAGCACGACCAGATCGTCCAGGACCGGCAACAGCTCATACCAGTTCAGGCCATGCTGCAGGCGCTCGCGCATGGATTGCGCCTGGGCCTTGTGCCGCTCGGGAAGCGTCAGATCATCCAGCAAGCCCAGCAGGGTCTCTTCAATATGACTGGCGACCGAACTGTAGCTAGGCTCGGTGTTTTCGGGCAGTGCGTACGCCTCTTCGGCGGGCGTGGCCTGATCCTCCGGGATATCGGCAGCGAGCGGTGGAACATCGGCCCCGGTCTCCGGTGCTTCAGGACGCTCAGGTTCAGATGCTGGCTCCGCTGCCAATGCCTCAAGCGGCGCAGCGACTGGAGGAGAGGGCACCTGCACAGGCTCGGCGGCCGCGGGTTCGACCTGCACGGACGTCACCGCCTCGCTGGCCGCTTCGACAACGGGCTCAGGCAGCGGATGCAGCTCATCTGCATCGACCTCGACTGGCGATGCAACAGGCGCTGATTCAACAGCAGCAGCAGCCTCAACCTCAACAGCCGCAGAGGCTGTGCTGGCAACCGTTGTCGGTACTGCGGGCGCATCTGATGCCGCTTCGCGGTTACCGAACAACCGCTGCAAAAAACCTGGGCGGCCGGCTTCTTCTGGCTTGTCCAGCGCAGCAATCGCCTGGCCTTGCAAGCTACTCAGCTCGCCCAGCAGCAAAGGCATCTCACGAGGCTGACTCGCGCGAGCATCCAGTTGTTTGGCAAATTTTTTCAGTGGCCGAGTGACCTCACTCGGCAACGGCAATGCTTGCAACTGGCTCACTAATGCCGCCAGCGCTGTGCCGATCTGTGCCGTTCGGGTTTCCCGACGCTGCTCGGAGTCCAATACGGCTTTTTCCAACCGCGGAATCAAGCCTGCCAGTGCAGCGTCCATATTGTCGGTGCGGATGACGTCGCGCATCTCTTTCATGCACTTATCAACAGCCAGATCGCTGCCTTCGGCCGCCAATGTGCTGCGTACCAAGCCTCGACGCAGAAGGTCAAGGCGAGCTTCCCAGCGGCGCTCGAGCTTTTCTTGTTGCTCAATACTCTTGAGGTATTTTTCTTTCCAGCGCTGGGCTTCTTCGGTCATGCCTGATTTCGCAAAGGAGTAGGGGCAGTTAGCTCACGGCCGGAAGCGTATCCATCGCAAGGGCATCAGGCAAACGAATCTCAACCGCGACCGGAAGATGATCGGAAATGGGCTGGGCAAGCACCTCGAAGCGCTCCAGCGTGAGGCTGGGGCTGAGCAAGATATGATCAAGACAACGCTGCGGCCGCCAACTGGGGAACGTGGCTTGCACCTGCGGGGCAACCAAACCGAGATCACGCAATGGCGAGTGTTCCAGCAGGTCGCTGGCATGGGTATTCATGTCGCCCATCAATACCTGATGACGATAACCACCAATCAGTTCACGAATGTAGGCGAGTTGACGCGCACGGGTCCGTGCACCCAGCGCCAGGTGCATCATCACCACGACCAACGCATCGTCCCCTTCACCAAAACGCACCAGAATCGCACCACGACCCGAAGGACCGGGCAGCGGATGGTCTTCCAGCAACTGCGGCTTCAAGCGACTGAGTACGCCATTGCTGTGCTGAGCGAAACGGCCAAGGTTGCGATTGAGCTGTTGATACCAGTAAGGGAAGGCACCCAGTTGCGCCAGGTACTCGACCTGATTGACGAAACCTGAACGCAAGCTGCCACCATCGGCCTCCTGCAGGGCGACGAGATCAAAGTCGCTGAGCAGGTCACCAATTTTCTGCAAGTTACCGGCACGGCCGGTGGTAGGCAAAAGGTGCTGCCAACTACGCGTCAGGTAGTGGCGGTAGCGCTCGGTACTGATCCCCACCTGGATATTGAAACTGAGCAGGCGCAGACGACCGTCCTTCGGGAGGCTACTGGTCTGCAAATGGTGTTCGTTGACCTGCGGATCATGCAGGCCAACACACCGTTCAGTTTTCCAACGCCGCATGGCAAGCGCCGCTTACTGGGCGGCGCGCTCCTTGGCAATCAACTGGTCAGCCACGTTGATGGTTTCCTCTGGACCGCCGGCAGAGCCCAGGTCAAAACGGTACTTACCGTTGACAACCATGGTCGGAACACCGCTGATTTCATATTTTTTGGCCAGATCGCGAGCTTTCTGAACCTGGCCCTTGATCGCAAAGGAATTGAATGTCGCCAGGAACTTGTCCTTGTCGACGCCCTGAGTCGCTAGGAAGTCGGCCATTTCCTCAGGCTTGGTCAGACGCTTGTGTTCCACTTGGATCGCGTTGAATACAGCACTGTGCACCTTGCCCTCGACACCCATGGCTTCCAGGGTCAGGAACATCTGGCCATGGGCATCCCAGGCGCCGCCAAACATGGCAGGTACACGCACAAAGTTGACGTCCTTTGGCAGCTTCTCGACCCATGGGTTGATGGTCGGCTCAAAGCTGTAGCAATGCGGGCAGCCGTACCAGAACAGCTCCACCACCTCGATCTTGCCAGGCACAGCAACCGGCACAGGATTGTTCAGCTCGACATACTTACCGTCTGCAGGCGGCTCGGCGGCCTGGACAGACATGCCAAAGACGCTGGCGGCGACCAACGCGGCGCTGAGAATCAGATTACGCATGCTTTACTCCTGAGCAGTGATGAGTCGCCACAACGCGACCTGCCTTCAGACAGATCGACACAGGCCTGAGTTCGATAGTGTAACGGTAGCAGGTACAAAAAAGGGCGGCCCTAGCCACCCTTTTCATGCTTTCGCAGCTGCATTAACGGCACGTTAACATTGCGAGAGATGTAGCCCCGCACAACGTTACGCCGCAAGGATCAGTGCAGACCCTGAATGTAGCTCGATACTGCCTCGATGTCCTTGTTGCTCAGCTTGGCAGCGATGGAACGCATGGTCATCGCGTCGCCGTCGTTGGTACGGTTGCCTTCACGGAAGTCGGTCAATTGCTTGGCGACGTACTGCGCATGCTGGCCACCCAGGTGCGGGAAACCGGCAGCAGCCAGGCCAGCGCCATTAGGCGAGTGGCAACCGGTGCAGGCTGGCATGCCTTTTTCAAGGTTGCCACCGCGGAACAGGGCTTCACCGGCCGCGACCAGTTTTGGATCGGCGGCGCCGACACTGCCTTTCTGGCTAGCGAAGTAGGCCGCGATATCTGCCATGTCCTGATCACTCAGGTTGGTCAGCAGACCCGTCATTTCCAGCACGGTGCGCTTACCCGACTTGATATCATGCAGCTGTTTCTCCAGGTATTTCTCACCCTGGCCAGCCAGTTTCGGGAAGTTCGGCGCCATGCTGTTACCGTCTGGACCGTGACAAGCGCCACATACAGCAGTTTTGCCCTGA
The DNA here is from genome assembly GCF_056279025.1 of Pseudomonas sp. TE3910. Taxonomy (NCBI): domain Bacteria; kingdom Pseudomonadati; phylum Pseudomonadota; class Gammaproteobacteria; order Pseudomonadales; family Pseudomonadaceae; genus Pseudomonas; species Pseudomonas sp. TE3910. The sequence goes on along the minus strand of NZ_JBWBQN010000001.1, from coordinate 3,461,565 downwards.
CCGGCAGCGGCATCGCCAACAAGATTGCCAGCGGCATTTGCAGCGCCGGTGACGCCCAAGGTCAACAGCAGACTCACGAGTAGTTTGTTCATCAGCTAATCCAACTACGGCTAAGGGTGAAAGAGTTATGTATCGATACTATCGGATCATCCACTGAATGATCGCCCGGTAGTCTTCGGCACTGCAGTCCATGCACAATCCACGCGGCGGCATAGCCTTGAAACCCTGGGTGACATGCACCACCAACGTCTCCATACCCTGCGCCAGTCTCGGTTCCCAGGCTGCACGATCACCTGGTTTCGGTGCCTGTGGCAGCTGACCGGCATGACACGCCGCGCATGCGCGGTTGTACAACGCCTCGGGATCCTGTGTAGCCTGAGCGCTGAAAAACGGTACCAAGACAACGGTAACCAACAGCCATTTCGTCATGCGAACGACCTTTCAGGGCTGGGGGCCTGCACTGCGTTCTAACGCGCAAGCTTGAATCGGGTCCCCCCGTGAACCTCATCCTACGCTGGGATAAAGCGCACACAAAATCTGCGGCATTATATACTCCCGTTATCGAAACGGAAACGACACCCCTTGCCGAGCCTGCCTCGGACAAGCCCCCAAGCGGATACCCCATGCACGTAAAAAACCCCATTCTCGGCCTCTGCCAACAGGCCAAATTCGCACTCAGCGCCGCCAAAGTCGACCAGTGCCCAGACGACCAGGGCTATGAAGTGGCCTTTGCCGGGCGCTCCAACGCCGGCAAGTCCAGCGCCCTAAACACGCTGACCCACGCCAGCCTGGCACGCACCTCGAAAACACCCGGTCGCACCCAGTTACTCAATTTTTTCAGTCTGGACGAAGAACGGCGTTTGGTCGACCTGCCAGGCTATGGCTATGCAAAGGTCCCGATCCCGCTCAAACAGCACTGGCAGCGCCACCTGGAGGCCTACCTGGGCAGCCGCGAAAGCCTGCGAGGCGTGATTTTGATGATGGATGTGCGTCACCCCATGACCGACTTCGACCAGATGATGCTCGACTGGTCAGTGGCCAGTAACATGCCGATGCATATTCTTCTGACCAAAGCCGACAAACTCACCTATGGCGCGGCAAAAAACACCCTGCTCAAGGTGCAAGCGGAAATCCGCAAGGGCTGGGGCGAAGGGGTGACCATTCAGCTGTTCTCCGCCCCTAAGCGCCAAGGGCTGGAAGAAGCCTACGGCGTTCTGGCGAACTGGATGGAGTTGGCCGACAAGCCCGCAGAATAAGGGCCAGGCGCCAAACGCAAGGCAAAAAAAACCCCGGACTTCGTATGGGGAGGGGGAAGTTCGGGGTTCAAGTTCCGGACCGCTAGGGCGGGGTCCAGATATCTGCCAACACTTAACACAACATAGGAGCATCGAAGGGCTTCACCACCCATTCAGTTACTCTGAGTCGTGGTTCCCCCGATTAGTTCCGAGCGTTTAGAAACTATTTGCGATAGCACATAGAATTTTCACGACTAACGGCGTGTACCCAGCCAAAAAGCCGCGACGATATGCCGCAGCTTTTTCAGGGTTATTTAGTGCGCTTCATCCCAATTCGAGCCCACACCTACCTCCACCAGCAGCGGAACATCCAACTGCGCGGCGCTGCTCATGTACGGACGGATCTGTTCACGCACCTGATCGACCAGGTCTTCACGTACTTCCAGCACCAATTCATCGTGAACCTGCAGGATCACCCGAGCATCCAGTCCGGAATCGTTCAGCCAGTTGTCTACCGCCACCATGGCCCGCTTGATGATGTCGGCTGCAGTACCCTGCATTGGTGCGTTGATCGCCGTGCGCTCCGCGCCTTTGCGCAGTGCCGGGTTCTTTGCATTGATGTCCGGCAGGTACAGGCGGCGACCGAACAGGGTTTCGACAAACCCTTGCTCGGCAGCCTGAGCACGCGTGCGCTCCATGTACGCCAGCACGCCTGGGTACTGGGCGAAATAACGGTCGATGTAGGCCTGGGACTGCTTGCGATCGACACCAATCTGCTTGGCCAGACCGAAAGCGCTCATACCGTAGATCAAGCCGAAGTTGATCGCCTTGGCACTGCGCCGCTGGTCGCTTGTAACCTCTTCCAAGGCAACGCCGAAGACCTCGGAGGCTGTGGCCCGGTGAACGTCCAGGTTGTGCCGGAACGCATGCAACAGCCCTTCGTCCTTGGCCAGGTGAGCCATGATGCGCAACTCGATCTGCGAATAGTCCGCAGCCAGCAGACGGTAGCCGGGCGCGGCAACAAACGCCTGGCGAATACGCCGCCCCTCAGGGGTGCGAATCGGGATGTTCTGCAGGTTCGGATCACTTGAGGACAAACGACCGGTGGCCGCCACGGCCTGATGATACGAGGTATGGATACGCCCAGTGCGCGGGTTGATCTGCTCGGGCAGACGGTCGGTGTAGGTGCTTTTCAGCTTGCTCAGCGAGCGGTACTGCATCAGCACCTTGGGCAGTGGGTAGTCCTGTTCGGCCAGTTCCGCCAGCACAGCCTCAGCCGTGGAAGCCTGGCCCTTGGCGGTCTTGCTGAGGATCGGCAGGCCGAGCTTTTCGTACAGAATCACCCCCAACTGCTTAGGCGAGCCCAGGTTGAACTCTTCACCCGCGATCGCGAAGGCTTCACGCTCCAGCGCGACCAGTTTCTCACCCAGCTCCAGGCTCTGGGCACCGAGCAGCTTGGCATCGACCAGTGCACCCTGACGCTCGATCTTCGCCAGCACCGGCACCAGCGGCATCTCGATCTCGTTCAACACCGGCAGCACGCTCGGTGTCTTGGCCAAGCGTGCCTGCAATGCCTGATGCAGACGCAACGTCACATCGGCATCTTCGGCCGCGTAGGGGCCGGCCGTTTCAAGCGAAATCTGGTCGAAGGTCAGTTGCTTGGCGCCTTTCCCGGCGATGTCCTCAAAGGAAATAGTGGTGTAGTCCAGGTACTTGAGCGCCAGGCTGTCCATGTCATGACGGGTCGCGGTGGAATCCAGCACGTAGGACTCCAGCATGGTGTCGAAGGCCACACCACGCAGCGCGATACCGTTTGCCTGATCACCGCCAATCGCGCAATTTGCCAGAATATTCATGTCATATTTGGCGTTTTGGCCGACTTTCAGCGTATTCGGGTCTTCCAGGATCGGCTTGAGCGCCAACAACATGGCGTCTCGATCAAGTTGCTCGGGCACGCCCATGTAGGAGTGAGTCAACGGCACATAGGCCGCCTCAAAGGGCTCCACAGCAAACGACACACCGACAATTTGCGCCTGCTGAGCATCAAGACCCGTGGTCTCGGTGTCGAAAGCAATCAGCGTGGCCTTCTTCAGTTTTTCCAGCCAGACGTCAAAGCGCGCCTGGTCAAGGATGGTTTCATACTTCACTTCGACCAATGGCTGCTCTGCCACCTCGGCAACCGCCACGCCTTCACGCTTGGCCTCACGCTGAATCTCCTCGACCCAGCTCTTGAACTCCAGCTCGGTGTACAGCGCCAGCAAGGCTTCGCGGTCGGGTTCACCGCACACCAGTGCGTCAACCTCGATATCCAGCGGGACGTCGAGCTTGATCGTCGCCAGTTCATACGAGAGGAACGCGGCGTCGCGGTGCTCCTCAAGCTTGGCCGGCAGGGTCTTGGCCCCCCGGATAGCCAGGCTGGGTACCTTGTCGAGGTTGTCGTAGAGATCGCGCAGACCGCCACCAACACCAGTCAGCAGGCCCAACGCGGTTTTCTCGCCCACCCCTGGCACGCCAGGAATGTTATCGACCTTGTCACCCATAAGAGCCAGGAAGTCGATGATGTGTTCGGGACCGACGCCGAATTTCTCCTTCACGCCAGCCACGTCCAGCACACTGCCGGTCATGGTGTTGACCAGCGTAATGTGGCCATCGACCAGTTGCGCCATGTCCTTGTCGCCTGTGGAGATGATCACCGGACGTCCGGCAGCCGCGCTGCTGCGGGCCAGGGTGCCAATCACGTCATCGGCTTCAACGCCCTCCACACAAAGCAGCGGATACCCCAGTGCACGCACGCTGGCATGCAGCGGTTCGATCTGCACCCGCAAGTCATCCGGCATACTGGGCCGATTGGCCTTGTACTCGGCGAACATTTCGTCGCGGAACGTGCCGCCTTTTGCATCGAAAACAACTGCAAACAGGCTGCCGGGATACTGCTTGCGCAGGCTCTTCAGCATGTTCAGCACGCCCTTGACCGCACCGGTTGGCAGGCCCTTGGAGGTGGTCAGTGGCGGCAGCGCATGGAAGGCGCGGTACAGGTAGGAAGAACCGTCCACCAGGACGAGGGGAGCTTGGCTCATGAGCAGAATCAACCTTTTCGGCGGGCCCGGCGCTAGAATGTCCGGATCATTGACGACAAAGGGACAAGGTTATCATGCGCACACTAAATCGCCTGTTGCTGCTAGGGCTCCTGGCTACTCCGTTCGCGGCGATGGCTGCGGATGATGCACCGTCGCCCGATCCGGACGTCACCATTCGCCAGGAAGGCGATAAAACCATTCAGGAGTACCGCCAGAATGGTTTTCTGTATGCCATCAAGATTACCCCCAAGCATGGCAAACCTTACTTTCTGGTTCGCGCCGACGGCACCGAAGCCAACTTTATCCGCTCAGATCAACCGGACATGCTGATTCCATCCTGGAAGATTTTCGAGTGGTAACGCGCGACCTCTAACATCAACCCGGCACTTCCTGGCCGAAGTGCCCGAACGAGCAGTTTTGACCATGTCTGTGTTCACCCCTTTGACCCGGCCTGAGCTGGAAACCTTTCTGGCCCCTTATGGCCTGGGCCGCCTTCGGGATTTCCAGGGCATTGCCGCCGGAACCGAAAACAGCAACTTCTTCGTCAGCCTCGAACAGGGTGAGTTTGTGCTGACGCTGGTCGAGCGCGGGCCAATCCAGGACCTGCCGTTCTTTATTGAACTGCTGGACGTCCTGCACGAAGCCAACCTGCCTGTGCCATACGCATTGCGGACCACGGACGGCGTGGCATTGCGCGAGTTGGCCGGCAAGCCGGCCTTGCTGCAACCGCGACTGCCAGGCAAGCACATCAAGGAGCCGAACAACCAGCATTGCCATCAGGTTGGCGAACTGCTTGGCCACCTGCATGTGGCGACCTGCGAGCATGTGCTGGAGCGTAAAACCGACCGCGGCCTGGACTGGATGCTGCAAACCGGTGCCGAGCTGATGCCGCGCCTGAACGCGGATCAACGCCAGCTGCTGCAAGCCTGCCTGGAGGAAATCAGAACGCATCACGCGCAGATCATGGCCTTGCCGCGCGCCAACCTGCACGCAGACCTGTTCCGTGACAATGCGCTGTTCGAAGGCACGCACCTGACGGGCCTGATCGACTTCTACAACGCCTGCTCCGGGCCGATGCTCTACGACCTGGCCATTACGCTGAACGACTGGTGCTGTGACGATGCCGGGCAGCTCGACGGTGCGCGCTCCAGGGCGCTGCTGGGTGCCTATGCGGCACTGCGCCCCTTCACGGCGGCAGAAGCGCAACTCTGGCCGGTCATGCTGCGGATAGCCTGTGTACGCTTCTGGCTGTCCCGGCTTATTGCGGCAGAGTCCTTCGCGGGCATGGATGTATTGATTCACGACCCTGCCGATTTCGAAGTGCGCCTGGCAGCGCGTCAGCAAGTCAGCGTGGCGTTGCCGTTCGCGCTCTAAGCCGGTTATTGCACGGAGGCGGCTGCCTAGAGCGCCTCCAGGCAACCCGCCAGGTCATTGCCAAGCTTCTCCAGCACCTGCTCATAGCCTTGGGCGGTCACCGGGGTATTGCCCCCTAGTGCGTCCAGTTCGGCCAGACGTACCGGCAACCCGGCCGTCAAGGTCTCGGCCAGCCGTGGGCGCAGCGGCGGCTCACTGAAGACGCATGTCTTGCCGACCTCCTGCAAGCGCTTGCGCATGGCAGCCACGTGCTGGGCACCGGGCTGCACTTCGGCGGCAACGCTGAATACGCCAGTATGCTGCAAGCCATACGCCGCCTCGAAGTAATCAAACGCTTCGTGGAAAACAAAGTACGGCCTGCCGGAAACACCCGCCAATCGAGCCTTCAAGCGCAGGTCGAGGGCATCCAGGCGCTGCTCGAATGCGCTCAGGTTGCTCTGATAGCGGGCAGCATTGGCCGGATCAGCAGCCACAAGGTCAGCCGCCATTTTCGCGGCGATCACCCGGGCATTGGCCGGTGCCAACCACAGGTGCGCATCCAGGCTACCCGGACGATGATCGTGATCATGCTCGTCCGTCGACTCGTGGGAGTGGCTGTCTTCGCCAAAGTGGCGCAACTGCAACCCCGGCACAGCCTGCAAGGCCACGCTGGGCTTGTTGCGGCCGCTCAGCACGCGCGGTAGAAAACCTTCCATATCGGGGCCAATCCAGTAAAGCAGGTCGACCTCGGCAACCCGCCGCACGTCCGAGGGACGAAGGGCGTAATGGTGAGGCGAAGCGCCCGGTGGAAGCAGCACCTCGGGCGTACCAACACCGTCCTGGACCGCAGCCGCAATCAACTGCAGTGGCTTGATGCTGGTCAATACACGGACTTCAGCCTGCGCTGGCGCCAAGACGACAAGACTGGAGACAAAAGCGACAAAAAGGGCAAAAAATCGGGACACGATAGCCACTCAACGGTTCAGGAACAGGTAACATAATAACGTCTCTCACAAGAACCGTCGCTGCTCATGCCTACTACACCGCTGGCCAATCGCCCCCACGACCACTCCCACTGCGTCCACAGCGCCCTGGCCGAGGCCGACGCGCTGTGTGTCCGCCAGGGCCTGCGCCTGACCGCCTTGCGTCGACGCGTGCTGGAGTTGGTCTGGCAGAGCCATAAACCCTTGGGCGCCTACGACATCCTGGCCGTGCTGAGTGAGCAAGACGGTCGCCGCGCCGCGCCACCGACGGTGTACCGGGCACTGGATTTCCTCCTGGAAAACGGCCTGGTTCACCGAATTGCGTCGCTCAATGCCTTCATGGGCTGCAGCCATCCAGAGCATGTCCATCAAGGGCAGTTCCTGATTTGCCGCGAATGCCATGTCGCGCTCGAACTGGAACAGTCGTCGATCAGCGATGCCATCGTTGCCAGCGCCAAGGACGTCGGTTTCACAGTTGAAACGCAGACCGTCGAAGTGGTTGGGCTCTGCGCCAGTTGCCGGAGCGCGTGATGAGCAATGCCCTGATTCGCCTGGAGCAGGTGAGCGTCGGCTTCGCTAGCCAGTCGGTGCTCGACAACATTGACCTGAGTGTCGAGCCTGGCCAGATCGTCACCCTGATCGGCCCCAACGGCGCAGGCAAAACGACCCTCGTACGCGCGGTGCTCGGGCTGCTCAAGCCCGACAGCGGCAAAGTCTGGCGCAAACCCAAACTGCGTATTGGCTACATGCCACAGAAGCTGCACGTCGATGCGACCTTGCCGCTTTCGGTTCTACGGTTTCTGCGCCTGGTGCCCGGCGTAGACCGCAATACAGCCTTGGCAGCCCTCAAGGAAGTGGGTGCCGAGCAGGTGATCGACAGCCCTGTCCAGGGCATTTCCGGCGGTGAAATGCAGCGCGTGCTGCTGGCCCGGGCGCTGCTGCGCGAGCCCGAGCTGCTGGTGCTCGATGAACCGGTACAGGGCGTCGACGTGGCGGGCCAGGCCGAGCTGTACAGCCTGATCACCCGGCTGCGCGACCGCCACGGTTGCGGTGTACTGATGGTCTCCCATGACCTGCACCTGGTAATGAGCACCACCGATCAGGTTGTCTGCCTGAACCGACATGTCTGCTGCTCCGGGCATCCCGAGCAAGTCAGCGGCGACCCGGCCTTTGTCGAGCTGTTCGGCAACAACGCGCCAAGCCTGGCGATCTACCACCATCACCACGACCACGCCCACGACCTGCACGGTTCCGTGGTTGCCCCGGCCAAAGCCGGTCATGTACACGGAGACCACTGCAAGCATGGCTGATTTTCTGCTCTACGCCCTGCTTGCAGGTTTGGCGCTGGCGCTGGTTGCAGGCCCCTTGGGATCGTTCGTGGTCTGGCGGCGCATGGCCTACTTTGGCGACACGCTGTCCCACGCAGCACTGCTGGGTGTGGCGCTGGGCTTCGTACTCGACATCAGCCCCGCCCTGGCGGTGACGGTGGGTTGTCTGCTGTTGGCGTTGCTGCTGGTCACCCTGCAACAGCGCCAGCCGCTAGCGTCCGACACCCTGTTGGGGATTCTCGCACCCAGCACCCTGTCCCTTGGCCTGGTCGTGCTCAGCTTCATGCACGATGTGCGAATCGACCTGATGGCCTACCTGTTCGGTGATCTGCTGGCGATCAGCCCGGGCGATCTTGCCTGGATACTCGGCGGCAGCAGCGTGGCCTTGCTGCTGATCGTGGCCCTGTGGCGGCCCTTGCTGGCCGTGACCGTCCACGAGGAGCTGGCCATGGTCGAAGGCTTGCCGGTGGCCGCGTTGCGCCTGGCCCTGATGCTGCTGATCGCGGTAGTCATTGCCGTGGCCATGAAGATCGTCGGCGTGCTGTTGATCACATCACTGCTGATCATCCCGGCAGCCGCTGCCCAGCGTCACGCCCGCTCACCCGAGCAGATGGCCCTGGGTGCCAGCCTGCTAGGCGTGGTGGCGGTATGCAGCGGGCTCGCCCTGTCCTGGTTCAAGGACACGCCGGCCGGGCCGTCAATCGTGGTCTGCGCTGCAGTGCTATTCTTGATTAGCCTGGCGCTTCCCCGGCGCTGAACGGCGGCGCAGTCGCGCAGGGTACAACCACACAGGTTGCACCCTGCGACATTTTAATCGCGCATACACTCTGAAGAGTTATTTTCGAGTCAGCGAGCTGGGTGTAGACTTGCTCGTTTTTTGCGCAAATAGAGAGTCGCAGGAATGAAGCCGTTCGCCTCCCGTTATCTGCTCCTTGCCGCGTTTTCCCTGGCCTTGGCCGCATGCTCAAGCAACCCGGCGCAGAGCACCGCCGTGCCTGCGGCGCCAGACGCCTGGCAGCAGCTGGAACAAAGCATCGCCAGCAGCGAACTGGCCACCGCCGAAGATCAACTCGCTGCGCTACAAACTCAAGCACCGGGCGACAGTCGCCTGGAGCAATATCAGCGGCAACTGGCCGAAGCCTACCTGCAACGCAGCCAGATCGTACTGCAGAAAGGTGATGTGAATGCTGCCGCCACAGCCCTTAGCCGCGCCCGTGCGCTGATGCCCAAGGCGCCAGCCCTAACCGGCGGCGTCAACGGTGCCATTACCCAGGCGCGAAGAGCTGAGCTCGACAAGGCCGAAGCCGCCCTCAAGGCCGCAGAAGCACGCCCTGCGGCCAAGCTCATCGACCCGTCTGCAGCCAGCACGGTCATCGCCCTGAAGATTGGCAAGATGAGCGAACTTCGCCGCCAACTCGATGATATTGCCAGCGATACCGTCAACTATGACTGCGACGTGCTGTTTCAGGTACCGCGCAAGCAGGACTATCCGTGGCTTGCCACCCTGCTCAGCAAACGCGTGCACAAGCTTGCACCTGACTTCGCGCTGCAGCAGCGCCATGAGATACACCGCAATCAGCCGGCCCAGGTCGTACTGACACCGCGCCGCCCCTAAGACCAGCTGCCGGGCCGCTCCTCGGGTATCCCGGCCGGCTCCGGGCCCGCCCAGGCTCACGGACCGTCTTGGCAAGCATTTCGCTCAACTGACCACTGATCGCGTTATTCCCGTATCGTTGGTTGTTTACGAAATAAATGCTAAGAACCTCTATGTGAACAGGCTAAAATGCGCGCCCGGCCATCCGCTGACCCTAATTCATGCGCCCCACAAGGTTCGCTACGTGATCGAGTTTCAAAACGTCCATAAAACCTACCGCGTTGCCGGTAAGGATATCCCCGCCCTGCATTCGACCGACCTGCGAGTCGAGAACGGGCAGGTATTCGGCCTGATCGGCCATTCCGGTGCAGGCAAAAGTACCTTGCTGCGCCTGATCAACCGCCTGGAAGCCCCTAGCGGCGGGAAAATCATCGTCGACGGTGAAGATGTCACCGCGTTCAATGCCAACGAGCTGCGCCGCTTCCGGCAACAGGTCGGGATGATCTTCCAGCACTTCAACCTGCTGGCGTCCAAGACGGTTGCTGACAACGTTGCCCTGCCATTGACCTTGGCCGGTGAGCTGTCGCGCAGTGAAATCGACACCCGCGTCAGCGAGCTGCTGGCCCGTGTCGGCCTGAGCGAACACGCCAGGAAATACCCGGCGCAACTGTCTGGCGGGCAAAAGCAGCGCGTTGGCATTGCCCGCGCCCTGGCGACCAAGCCGAAGATCCTGCTGTGCGACGAAGCCACCAGTGCCCTTGACCCGCAGACCACCGCCTCGGTGCTGCAACTGCTGGCCGAGATCAACCGTGAGCTGAACCTGACCATCGTCCTGATTACCCATGAAATGGATGTAATCCGTCGCGTCTGCGATCAGGTGGCCGTGATGGACGCCGGGCAGATCGTCGAGCATGGCCCGGTGGCAGACGTGTTCCTGCACCCCAAGCACCCGACCACAAAGCGTTTCGTTCAAGAAGACGAACAGATCGACGAAAACGAACAGCGCGACGACTTTGCCCATGTACCGGGCCGGATCGTGCGATTGACCTTCCAGGGCGATGCCACCTATGCGCCGCTGCTGGGTACCGTCGCCCGTGAAACCGGGGTGGACTACAGCATCCTGGCCGGACGCATCGACCGCATCAAGGACACTCCCTATGGGCAACTGACCCTGGCCATCACCGGTGGTGACATGGACGCGGCGTTTGCCCGCTTCCACGCGGCTGACGTTCATATGGAGGTACTGCGTTAATGGACGCCCTGAATTTCTTTGCCAACGTCGACTGGAGTGAAATCTGGTTGGCCACCGTCGACACCATGATCATGCTCGGCGGTTCGCTGTTCTTCACCGTGCTGCTCGGCCTGCCGCTGGGCGTGCTGCTGTTTCTCTGCGGCCCGCGCCAGCTGTTTGAAGAAAAGCGCGTGTATGCGCTGTTGTCGCTGATCGTCAACATCCTGCGTTCGCTGCCGTTCATCATTCTGCTGATCGTGATGATCCCGATCACCGTACTGATTACCGGCACCTCGCTGGGCGTCGCCGGGGCCATTCCACCGCTGGTGGTCGGAGCCACACCGTTCTTCGCGCGCCTGGTGGAAACCGCCTTGCGTGAAGTCGACCGGGGCATTATCGAAGCCACGCAAGCCATGGGTGCCACCACGCGACAGATCATCGTCAACGCGCTGCTGCCAGAAGCTCGGCCAGGTATTTTCGCGGCAATCACCGTCACCGCCATCACCCTGGTGTCGTACACCGCCATGGCCGGCGTCGTCGGCGCTGGTGGGCTGGGTGACCTGGCTATCCGCTTTGGCTATCAGCGGTTCCAGACTGATGTCATGGTGGTCACCGTGGTCCTGTTGCTGGTACTGGTTCAAGTACTGCAGAGCGTCGGCGACAAAATGGTTGTGCATTTTTCCCGTAAATAACCCCATGGGTCGGCCATGCCGACACCCGGGGGCCGTAACGGCCCTCACAAGGAGTGATGAATGAAAAAACTGCTTGCTGTTGTCGCCGCCGTTGCGGCCTTCTCCGCCCAGGCGGCCGAAACCCTGACCGTCGCTGCGACCGCCGTGCCGCACGCCGAGATCCTTGAGTTCGTCAAACCGAGCCTGGCCAAAGACGGCGTGGACCTGAAAGTGAAGGTCTTCACCGACTACATCCAGCCTAACGTACAGGTTGCCGAGAAGCGTCTGGACGCCAACTTCTTCCAGCATCAGCCGTACCTGGATGAATTCAACAAGGGCAAGGGCACCAACCTGGTCAGCGTTGCCGGCGTGCACCTGGAGCCACTGGGCGCCTACTCGAGCAAGTACAAGAAGCTGGACGAGATCCCGTCGGGCGCCAACGTGGTGATCCCTAACGACGCCACTAACGGCGGCCGTGCATTGCTGCTGCTGGAGAAAGCGGGCCTGATCAAGCTCAAGGATGCCAAGAACATCCTGTCCACGCCGAAAGACATCGCCGAGAACCCGAAAGGCCTGAAGATCCGCGAACTGGAAGCCGCGACCCTGCCGCGCGTCCTGACCCAGGTCGACCTGGCGCTGATCAACACCAACTACGCGCTGGAAGCCAAGCTGGACCCAGCCAAGGATGCGCTGATCATCGAAGGCAGCGACTCGCCTTACGTCAACATTCTGGTTGCCCGCCCGGACAACAAGGACTCCGACGCCATGAAGAAACTGGTTGGCGCACTGCATAGCCCAGCGGTGAAGCAGTTCATCCTTGATAAGTACAAAGGCGCTGTCGTTCCAGCGTTCTAAGTCCTACCTGCTGGAGCCGGTTTGACCGGCTCCAGCACATCCCCCCTCAATCACGCTTGACCAACCCCGGCAACTGGACAATCAGTTTCTGGTTGTTGAAGGGCGCGCGAATGAAACCACGTTGCTTCCCGTCCGGCCCCAGCAGGGCCAGGTTGCCGCTGTGGTCAACCGTGTAGTTCGGCTTGCTGGTGTCGGCCGGAATGAACGGAATGCTCAGCGCATTGGCCAGCTTCTGGGTCGTCTCCAATGAGCCTGTCACGCCACGAAACTCCGTATCGAAGTACCCCAGGTACTGCTTGAGCTGAGTTGGCGTGTCGCGGTTCGGATCAACACTGACCAGAACCACCTGCAAGCGCTCGGCCGCTTCTTTTGGCAATTCGCTCTTTACCTGACGCAGTTGCGCCAAGGTGGTCGGGCAAACGTCCGGGCAGAAGGTGTAGCCGAAGAACAGCAATGACCATTTGCCTTTCAACTGGTCCATCGTCACAGGCTGGCCATTCTGGTCGGTCATTTCCAGCGCAGGCACACTGCGACTTTGCGGCAACAGAATGATCCCGGCATCAATCAGCTCGGCGGGGTTGGCCTGGCCTTTGGTAGTGATCACTTTGTTGATGGTAAGCCCCAGTACGATGGCGACCAGGGCAACGAGGATAAAAACTGTTTTCTGGGTTCGGGTCATAGGTTCAACAGTAGGTAATGGTCTACAAGCAGCGCGATGAACAACAGGAACAAGTAGTAGATAGAGTACTTGAAGGTCTTGATCGCCGCGTGCGGCCGACTGCCACGGTACAACACCCACGCCCACTGCAGGAAGCGCGCGCCCAACAGCAGGGCACAACCGAGATAGAGCGGCCCACTCATATGGATGGCATAGGGCAGCAGGCTGACCGCCAGTAGCATCAAGGTGTAGAGCACGATGTGAACCTTGGTGTAGTGCTCGCCATGGGTCACGGGCAGCATGGGAATATCTGCCAAGGCGTACTCGTGCTTGCGGTGAATGGCCAAGGCCCAGAAATGCGGCGGGGTCCAGGCGAAGATGATCAGTACCAGCAGCAGGGGTTCAGCACTGAGGTGCCCACTGACGGCCACCCAGCCCAGCAACGGTGGCGCCGCACCGGCCAGGCCGCCGATAACAATGTTCTGCGGTGTTGCGCGCTTCAGAAAGCCGGTATAGATCACGGCATACCCCAACAATGAGGCCAGGGTGAGCCAAGCGGTGAGGGCATTGGTAAAGGTCAACAGCAGGACCATGCCCAGCACGCCGAGCAAGAGGGCAAATGCCAGTGCGGCGGTGGGCGCCACGCGTCCCGCAACCAGCGGACGCTTATGGGTGCGGGCCATCAATGCATCAATACGCCGGTCCAGCACATGATTGACCGCTGCCGCTGCACCCGCACAAAACGCAATTCCGAGATTGCCAAAGATCAGCACCGTCCACGGTACGCCTGCCCGGGTGGCCAGAAACATGCCGACCAGCGAGGTGATCAGCATCAGCAGCACAACCTTGGGTTTGGTCAACTCAAGGTAGTCACGCCAACCTGCCTGGCTACGACCCTCAGTCAGAAGCGTTGCCATGGATTATCCCCCAGATAGTGCACAACGCCCCCGGCACTGAGAGGCCGCAGCCGCCATTCGCGGCCCACACGACGCACTTTCGGTTGAGCCACACGGCGGGTGCAGTAGTTGACCAGAACCAGGGTCAGAAGCAGGGCTGCCCCCCCGGCGTTATGGGCCACGGCCACGGCCAATGGCAGGTGGAGCAGCACGTTACTGATACCCAGGCTGATCTGTACCGCCAGCACCGCCAGCACCAGAGCCGCCAACCGCGTGAGGCCAAACCGGCGCAATTGCCAGGCCAGTGCCAGCAGGGTAGCGGTCACCAACAAGGCGCCGAGGCGGTGAGTGATATGGATGGCCGTACGCGCATCGCTGTCCAACTGCCCACCCAGGTAATTCGGACCGATATGCTGGGTCAGGTGGAAACCATTGGCGAAGTCGGCCGTCGGCCACCACTGGCCATGACAGGTAGGCACATCGATACAGGCCATGGCCGCATAGTTGGCACTGACCCAGCCACCCAGGGCAATCTGGCCTATCACCATCACTAACGACAAGGCCGCAAGACGGCGTAAACGCACGGGCAAAAGCGGTAGCGGAGCAAACGCGTGTGACAGGCGCAGGCTCAACAGAAACAACAGGCCAAGGGTGGTGAAACCGCCCAGCAGATGCGCCGTCACGACCTGCGGCCACAATTTGAGGGTGACGGTCCACATGCCAAACGCCGCCTGTGCCACCACCACCCCCAGCAGCACCAAGGGCAGTTTGAAAGGCTGGCCATCGCGCCCATGACGACGGATCGCCTGCACAGCAAGCATCGAAATCACCAGCGCCAGGGTCCCGGCAAAATAGCGGTGGATCATTTCGTTCCAGCCCTTATGGGCCTCCACCGGCACATCGGGATAATGCAACTCGGCATGCGCCAACTGCGCTTCGGTCTTCGGCACGCTGAGGAAACCGTAACAGCCCGGCCAGTCAGGGCAGCCAAGCCCGGCATGGGTCAGGCGGGTATAGGCACCGAGCAAGATGACCACCAGTGCCAACAACGTAGCAAACACTGCAAGGCGATAACCGGGTCTGGCCATGACCATCTCCTAACCAATGTTAGAAAGCTTCAACAACTGGCGCAGGTCGTTGAGCACGTCCTTGCCGTTGGCCCTGGCGTCGTAACGCAGCACCAGGTTGCCGTGAGGATCGATAATCCACAGTTGAGCGTCCGGTTTGCCCTGGCTCATCCGACCATACTGAGCAAGGTCCAGCGGGTAGCGCTGCAGTTGCGGGTATTCACGTGCAAGCTTGGCCTGATAGTCCGATGCCAACGCTTGTCCGACGGCCAAGGCATGGCTTGCGCGGCTGGCATCGCGCCCCAGGCCAATTTGAATCTGCCGGGCCAGATAGACCAGTTGCTGGCAGTCCATGGCGCAATCATTCGGCGCGCTGACCAATAGCTGCCAGCGTTGCTCGTCAGCCTGCACGCCAAGGTCGGCGCGGCTCTGACCATTGCCGATCAGCTCCCCGTGGTAGATACGGCTGTCGGGCACCCAAAACTGAAACTTGTACATGCCGGTAGCGAGAATCATCGGCCCGATCGTCAGCAACAGGATCAACAGCAGTTGCAACCGACCACGACCACGCCCTTGCGGAGCCTTGAGGTCAGAGGTGCTGGATGGATTCATGACGGTCCCCATGGCGTTTCTCCTTGTTGTTATGCCAGCCGAAGTAGAGGTAGAGCGCGATCAAGGCCAGCGCCAGGGCAAACCACTGCACGGCGTAGCCCAGGTGTTTTTCCGGGCCCATGACAACCACCGGCCAGTCCAGCCTGAAGGCTGCAGGACCAGGCTCAAGGCGTAATTCGTGGGCAAAACCTTCGCGTTGCAGTTGTGACCAGAACTGCGTGGCGTCTACGGCGGTCACCAAATGCGGCCAGGCACCGCCCTGTGGATCGACCTGCAGTTGAAATGCCGCACCGGGCGACACATAGACCCAAGCCTCCAGACTCAAGGGTTGATCCGGCGTGCTGAAGGACACGGGCGTACGTCGATCAGGCCACGGCAACCAGCCACGGTTGACCAGCAGCCACAGCCCACTGGGCTGGTCATGGAACGGTTGCAGCACCTCGACGCCCGGGCGGCCATCACGCATCCGGTTATCCAGCAACAGGCTGTACTGCGCGTCGAAACGGCCATAGAGCCTGACCCGCCGATAGGCTGCATCCTCAATCAGCGGCAACTGCGCAGCGGCCACCGGATCGGCGCTGCGGCGCTCGGCATACGTGGCCAGCAACTGACGCTTCTGCTCGGCACGGCTCAATTGCCAACAGCCAAGCGCCACCAGACCGGGCAGTAGCAAAAGCACTACCAGGGTCGGCAGTACACCGGGCCGGAACGGCTTCACCCGGCCACCCCACGGTCAGTCGCTATACTGAAAGTCATCGCATCCCCCCGGAGTTTCGCCATGCTAAAAGCCGCGATTGTCCTGATGCTGCTGGCGACCATCGCCAGCCTGTTCAGCGGCCTGGTCTTTCTGGTCAAGGACGAAGGACACTCGACCCGCCTGCTCAAAGCACTCACCATTCGGGTGAGCCTGGCCGCCGCCACCCTGCTACTCATCACATGGGGCCTCTACAGCGGCCAACTGGTTTCCCACGCCCCTTGGTAAGCCCGACTAAAGCACGTACACGAAGATAAACAGACCCACCCAGACCACATCGACGAAGTGCCAGTACCAGCTGGCGGCCTCGAACCCGAAGTGCTTGTCGGCATTGAAGTGCCCACGCAGGATGCGGATGAACATCACCAGCAGGATCACCGTGCCCAGTGTCACGTGGGCACCATGGAAACCGGTGAGCATGAAAAAGGTTGCGCCGTAGATCCCCGACCCCAGTGTCAAACCGAGCTCGGTGTAGGCCTCGTGATACTCGTAGGCCTGCAGTATCAGGAAAGAGATCCCCAACAGGATGGTCAGGCCAAGCCACAGTTTGAGCGGTCCACGATGGTCCTTCCTCAACGCGTGGTGAGCGATGGTGACAGTGACACTCGAGCTGACCAGCAAGATGGTGTTGATCAGCGGCAGATGCCAAGGGTCGATGACCTCCCTGGGCGGCGGAAACAATTTCGGATCAGGGGTCTGCAACAGCGGCCAGGCAAACTCGAAGTTTGGCCACAGCATGTGTGTCACGCCCTTGGCGCCATCACCGCCCAACCATGGCCCGGCCAGCGTGCGCACGTAGAACAATGCGCCGAAGAAGGCGAGGAAAAACATCACTTCAGAGAAGATGAACCAGGACATTCCCCAGCGGAATGAGCGGTCCAGTTGTGGGCTGTATAGCCCCGCTCGACTTTCCCTGACCACCGAACCGAACCAGCCAAACAACATGTAAGCCAGAAACAGCGCCCCGACGAAGAAGATCAGCGGCCCATGGGAATCGGGACGACCAGCCTTCATGTCGTTGAACCAGGTACCCAGGCCGAACACAGTGATCAACATCCCGATCGTGGCAATGATCGGCCACTTGCTCTGCGCCGGTACGTAGTAGTGCTGATGTGAAGCCATGGGGTGTTCTCCTTATCGAGCGCCCTGGTAAGCCTGGCCGGCCACCTGAGCCACCGGCGGCTGACGAGCGGTGATATCGAACAGCGTGTACGCCAGTGTCAGGTGCTTCACATCCTTGGGCAGGTCACGGTCAACAATGAACCGCACCGGCATTTCGATGCGCTCACCCGGTTGCAACACCTGCTGGCTGAAACAAAAGCATTCGGTCTTGTGGAAATACGCCGCCGCCTCAGCCGGCGAAATACTCGGAATCGCCTGGGCCGTCATCGGCCGGTTGCTGGGGTTGCGGGCCACGAAAATCATCTGGTTCACCGCGCCAGGATGCACATCCAGCTGATCGGCCTTGGAGTAGAAGTCCCAGACCATGTCGCTGGCATTGGTCGACATGAACTGCACCTTCACCGTACGGCTCGGATCACTGACCTGGCTGCCCTCGTACTGCCCGCCGGTCTTGCCGTTGATGCCGAAGGCCTTGCACATGACGTCGTAGATCGGCACCAGGGCAAAACCAAAGACGAACATCACCACCGCCAGCAGCATCAGCCGGACGATCAGTGTCCGCATGGCGAGTTGCCCGCTCATGGCTCGCTCCCTGAACCGCTCAAAGCGCTGTTCATTTGACCTCCGGCGGGGTCACGAACGTGTGGTAAGGCGCAGGCGAAGGGATCGTCCACTCCAGGCCGTCCGCTCCGTCCCAGGGTTTGGCCGGGGCCGGTTTGCCGCCCCGAATGCACTTGATGACGATGAACAGGAAGAAGAGCTGCGTGGCGCCGAAGGTGAACGCACCAATCGAGGAGATCATGTTGAAGTCGGCGAACTGCAGGTTGTAGTCCGGAATCCGCCGGGGCATGCCCGCCAGGCCAACAAAATGCATCGGGAAGAAGGCCATGTTCATGCCAATGAACGACAGCCAGAAGTGCAGCTTGCCCAGCGTCTCGTCATACATGTGCCCGGTCCACTTCGGCAGCCAGTAGTAGGCCGAGGCGAAGATCCCGAAGATCGCCCCTGGCACCAGCACGTAGTGGAAATGCGCGACCACAAAGTACGTGTCGTGGTATTGGAAGTCCGCCGGGGCGATGGCCAGCATCAGCCCGGAGAAACCACCGATGGTGAACAGAATCACGAAGGCCACGGCAAACAGCATGGGCGTCTCGAAGGTCAGCGAGCCCTGCCACATGGTGCTCACCCAGTTGAACACCTTCACCCCGGTAGGCACTGCGATCAACATGGTGGCGTACATGAAGAACAGCTCGCCGACCACCGGAATACCGACCACGAACATGTGGTGCGCCCAGACAATGAAAGACAGGAAGGCGATTGCACCGGTGGCGTAGACCATCGAGGTGTACCCGAACAGCGGCTTGCGCGAAAACGCCGGAATGATCGAACTGACCGCGCCGAAAGCCGGCAGGATCATGATGTACACCTCGGGATGGCCGAAGAACCAGAACACGTGCTGGAACAGCACCGGATCGCCACCGCCAGCGGCGCTGAAGAAGCTGGTGCCAAAATGGATGTCCATCAGCATCATCGTCACCACCCCGGCCAGCACCGGCATCACGGCGATCAGCAAGAACGCGGTAATCAGCCAGGTCCAGACGAACAACGGCATTTTCATCAGGGTCATGCCGGGTGCGCGCAAGTTGAGAATGGTCGCGATGACGTTGATCGCCCCCATGATCGAGCTGATACCCATCAGGTGGATGGCGAAGATGAAGAAGGTCACACTCTCTGGCGCATAGGTGGTCGACAGCGGCGCGTAGAAGGTCCAACCGAAGTTCGGTCCGCCACCCGGCATGAACAGGGTCGAGACCAGCAGCAGAAAGGCAGCGGGCAACAGCCAGAAGCTGAAGTTGTTCATCCGCGGCAGCGCCATGTCCGGCGCACCGATCATCAGCGGAATCATCCAGTTGGCCAACCCGACGAAGGCCGGCATCACGGCACCGAAGACCATCACCAGGCCGTGCATGGTGGTCATCTGGTTGAAGAACTCCGGCTGGACGATCTGCAGACCCGGCTGGAACAGTTCGGCGCGGATCACCATGGCAAACGAGCCGCCCAACAGGAATGCGCAGAAGCTGAACCACAGGTACATCGTGCCGATGTCTTTATGGTTGGTAGTCAGCACCCAACGCATCAGGCCCTTGGCCGGGCCGTGGGCGTGGTCAGCGCCGGCATGACCGTGGTCGTCGATCACTGCACTCATGTCCTGTCTCCTGCAATCCGCTGTACGTGGCTGGCCACGCGGCCAACGCGAGTTCCGACGAAGGGCCGGTTCATTGGCTTTCTGCCTGCTTGAGCGCCAGTACATCCTTGGGTGTGACCATGTCGCCCTTGTTGTTGCCCCAGGCGTTGCGCTCGTAGGTCACCACCGCAGCAATATCCACTTCCGACAGCTGCTTGCCGAACGCAGCCATCGCCGTGCCGGGCTTGCCGTGGAACACGATATTCAAGTGCCCCTCCTTAGGCCCGGTGGCGATTTTCGAGCCCTTGAGCGCCGGGAACATCGGCGGCAGGCCTTGCCCCTCGGCCTGGTGACAGGCCACGCAGGTGGTGTGGTAAACCTTGTCGCCGCGCTCCACCAGTTCCTGCAACGTCCATTCCTTACTGGTCAGCTCCTTAAGCTTGGCGCTCTCAGCCTTGCGTTCGGCCAGCCAGGCATCGAAGTCGGGCTTGGACTTGACCTCGACCACGATCGGCATGAAGCCATGGTCCTTGCCGCACAGCTCCGTGCATTGGCCCCGATAGATTCCGGGCTTCTTGACCCGGGTCCAGGCCTCGTTGACGAAGCCCGGAATCGCATCACGCTTCACGGCGAAAGCCGGCATCCACCAGGAGTGAATGACATCGGCTGCGGTCACCAGAAAGCGCACCTTGGCGTCGACCGGCAGCACCAGCGGCTGATCCACTTCGAGCAGGTAGTGCTCGTCCTTGGGTGACTTGTTATGGATTTGATCGGCGGGCGTAGCCAGGTTGCTGAAGAACTCGACATCCTGGCCCAGGTACTTGTAATGCCATTTCCACTGGTAGCCGGTGACCTGAACATCCAGGTCTGACTCACTGGCATCGTAGATATCGATCAGCGTTTTCGTGGCCGGAATGGCCATGGCCACGAGAATCAGAAAGGGCACTACGGTCCAGAGGATCTCCACCCAGGTGTGCTCATGGAAATGAGCCGGCTCCTGCCCGGTGGAACGACGGTGGATGATCATCGACCAGAACATCGCGCCGAAGACCACCAGGCCGATGATCACGCAGATCCAGAAGATGGTCATGTGCAGGTCGAAGACTGCGTTGCTGACCTCAGTCGCACCCGGCGCCATATTCACAGTCCAGGCGGCGTGTGCCTGACCGAATACCGACCACAACAGGAGGCCCATCCAGACATGTGGATGTCGCATCATTGCGGGTTCCCCTTATCGTTCTTGTTATCCCGGAGGCATGGACCTACGGCTAAGGGTACGGCGGCCAAGACTGCACACTTTGGGGCCGAGCCCCTGCTGCAATGCAGTCGGGCCTCGTCAGCCAATCACTTTCAACCGGAGTATAGACAGCGACCCTGACCGCGCAATCGACAGGAAAAATTCAGCACAAGGGGCAAATGATCGGCGTGTCGTCCACAACCAACGACCAATACCAGCGTGTTGGCAGGTCAATATAACCTCAGACTATAAGTGTCCTTTGATTATGAAAAATGCGTCTTAATCGCTCGCAGAACCGAGCTACCTTATGTCTTCCGTTTGTAATCCTTTGTCCCTGGAGTTGTCATGAACATCGCCGCATTGCGCGAGCAGATCACCCGTGCCCATCAACATGAAGCCGAAACCGGCCAGCTGAAACAGCAACTCGCACAGCAATTGCCACACCTGCACCCGGCGATCCAACTGCCGGAACAGGATGCTCAGGGCGTACTGACACGTTTCGTCAGCGCCTACATCGATCAGGTGCCAGAGGTATTGGAAGCCGCCCACGACGTTGCTCGTGAAGCGGGCATCGAATCGCAGATCAAACCGGTGTTGATGATTGCCGAGGCGTATTTCGTCACGCCGCCAACGATCCTGGAGGGCCATGTCGGCCTCGACAGCCTGCTCGATGAAGCCTACCTGGCCCATCGCCTGGTCGAGGAAGTGAACGACGTCTACATCAAGCACTTCCAGCAGCCACTGATTCCGCTGGACACCACGGTCGCCAACCTGATCGCCCACCAACTGATCGGCGAAAGCTTCGCCAACCAATTGGACGAAGTGGTACACCACTCTGTGGATAACCTGCTCAATGAGGAAAGCTTCGCCCTGGAGTCGGTGGAAGCCTACCGAGAGAAACTCAGCAGCCCGGATACCGGTGCCGCCTGGAAGCGCTGGCCGTGCCTGTCTCGCCAATTGGGCGTGGGCCTGGACCTCGACCAATCAGCCTGAACACACGCCTGAGCTGCCGGACTTGCCGGCAGGGTCAGGCGCACGTAGCTAGAAACGCCCCTTGGGCGTCGCGCAGGGAATAGGTTGCCCGACGGTCAACGGCAGGAACGCGTCGTGCTCAGCATCGTAAGCACTGATCTCGCTGGTCTCGATGTTGTAAATCCAACCATGGATGAACAACTGGCCGGCCGCCATGCGCGAGGCTACCGAAGGATGTGTGCGCAAATGCTGCAATTGCGCAATCACGTTTTCCTTGGTCAGCACCTGCATGCTTTCATGCTCAGTGCTGCAATGGCAGTTGTCCTCGACAACCGTCCTGGCGACCTCGGCATGGCGCAACCAGGCCTTTACGGTCGGCATTTTCTCCAGGCTCTGCGGGTTCAGTACCGCACGCATCGCACCACAATCAGAGTGGCCACAGACGATGATGTGATGCACACCAAGCGCCATGACAGCGTATTCGATCGCGGTGGAAACACCGCCGTTCATTTGCCCGTAGGGCGGCACCACGTTACCGACATTACGGGTTACGAACAGGTCGCCCGGCGAGCTCTGAGTGATCAGTTCAGGGACAATCCGCGAGTCTGCACAGGTGATGAACATCGCTCGTGGTTTCTGCGCGGTGGCGAGCTTCTTGAACAGCTCTTCCTGTTGCGGAAAGACGTCGTGATGAAAACGCAGAAAGCCGTCGACGATATGCTTGAGTGCAGCGTCGGCATCGTTGGCATCAACCACCGGGCCGGACGGAGAGGGTTCCTTGTCTTGCATGATTTATCCTCTGTGACGGTTTGAACGTTAATGCCATATTAACGGGATATTGATTCAGGCAAAGCGTGACGATTAGATGACGTCACTGACTCACCCATCACAACCGCAAGCCTCATTCACAGCAAAGACAATTGCCCCCCCGGTGGGCAAAACGCGCTGCAATCCAGCCCAGGCCCTTCGCGCCGGTTCAGCCCCAGACGACGGATCGCCGTGCTGAAGCGTTGCGCCAACAGTTCGGCAAACACCCCCTCACCACGCATCCGCGCACCGAATCGGCTGTCGTACAAGTCACCGCCTCGACTCTGACGAATCAGGCTGAGCACATGGGCAGCCCGTTGCGGGTAGTGGTCGTGCAGCCACTGCTCGAACAGCGGCGCGACCTCCAAGGGCAAGCGCAACAGCATGTACGCAGCGCTCAAGGCCCCCGCACCCTTGGCCGCTTCCAGCAGCCGTTCAAGCTCACTGTCATTGATCATCGGAATCATTGGCGAGCACAGCACGCCCACCGGAACACCTGCCTCGCGCATGACCCGAATGGCCCGCAAGCGGGCCTTCGGTGCCGCCGCCCGGGGTTCCAGAACACGCTTGAGCTCATCGTCGAGCGTGGTGAGGCTGATCATTACCCTCACCAATCGCTGCTGGGCCAGCTCGGCCAACAGGTCCAGGTCACGCAGGATCAGCGAACCCTTGGTCACTATCGTGACCGGATGGCGGTAGCGCAACAGCACCTCCAGCAGGCGACGGGTCAGCTTCTGCTCGCGTTCGATCGGCTGATAGGGGTCGGTATTGGAACCCAGGTTGATCGGTGCACAGACGTAACCCGGCTTGGAGAGTTGCTGTTCCAGCACAGCAGCCGCATTGGTCTTGGCGATCAGCTTGGTCTCGAAGTCCAGCCCTGGCGACAGGTCCCAATACGCATGACTGGGCCTTGCATAGCAGTAGATGCAACCATGTTCACAGCCCCGGTAAGGGTTGATAGAGCGGTCGAAGGGCAGGTCTGGCGAGCTGTTGCGGGTGATGATGGTCTTGGCTGTTTCGATGCGGACTTCAGTACCCTGCGTGAGCGGGACTTCCTGATACCAGCCGTCATCCTCGACCACCGAGCGGTTCGGCGCGAAGCGGTTGTGCGGATTGCTCGCAGTACCGCGGCCACGCACGGGGAGTGGAGTGGACATAAAAACGCCCTCTATACTGTTTTTATATACAGTATAGAGGGCGATAACCAATTACCAGAGCCGCCTGGCGCCTGGCACTGCCGAACCGATTACTCGGCTGGCTTCTTCAGCTTCGGGTTCGGAAAGAACTGAACCGTCTGCACCGCAGGCCTGGCCGGCTTGAGCTCGACATGATTGACCCGCGTGCCGAGCTCCTTCGGTACCGACAAGCCCTGTTCATTGAGGGTATCGGTGAAACCGCAGGCTACGCACTCACGGTGTGGGACGCTGTCTTCGCTCCACATCATCAACTTGTCCGGCTCACTGCATGCCGGGCAAACAGCACCGGCGATAAAGCGTCGTTTCGTTACATTCACATTCACATGCGCTTCGCTCATGCCGCCACATCCTCACTCAGACCACTGTGACGCAAGAGTGCATCGATTGACGGCTCACGGCCACGGAAGTCGACGAACAGCAGCATCGGCTCCTGCGAACCACCACGCGCCAGCACCGCCTCACGGAAAGCACGTCCGGTTTCAGCGTTCAGTACACCTTCCTCTTCAAAACGCGAAAACGCGTCCGCCGAGAGCACTTCGGCCCACTTATAGCTGTAGTAACCCGCGGCATAGCCGCCAGCAAAGATGTGCGCAAAGCTGTTTGGGAAGCGGTTATACGCAGGGGGACGCATGACCGAGACTTCGTCACGGATGCTCTCAAGCACCTCCATCACGCTGCGACCATCGCCATGGTGAGCATGCAGTTCAAAGTCGAACAGCGAGAACTCCAGTTGGCGCAGCATCATCAGACCGGACTGGAAGTTCTTCGCCGCCAGCATTTTCTCCAGCAGGTCCTTGGGCAGTGCTTCGCCGGTTTCGTAATGCCCGGAAATCAGCGCCAGGCTTTCAGGATCCCAGCACCAGTTTTCCATGAACTGGCTCGGCAACTCGACCGCGTCCCACGCCACACCATTGATACCGGAAACACCTGCATGCTCGATGCGCGTCAGCAGGTGGTGCAGGCCGTGGCCGAACTCGTGGAACAGCGTGGTAACTTCATCGTGGGTCAGCAGCGCTGGCTTGCCGGGCGCTGCCGGGGTGAAGTTGCACACCAGGTTGGCGACCGGGTTCTGCAGCTCACCCGTCGCGGTGCGCCGACGGTCGCGAGCGCCGTCCATCCAGGCACCACCGCGCTTGTTGGCGCGTGCATACAGGTCGAAGAAGAAGCGCCCGACGTGCTGGCCGTGCTCCTTGATTTCGAAAAGACGCACGTCCGGGTGCCAGCTGTCGAAACCTTTGAGTTCGGTAATTTCGATGCCGTACAAACGCTGAACGATGGCGAACAGGCCGGTCAGCACCTTATCGATCGGGAAGTAGGCACGCAGGGTTTCCTGGGAAACGCTGTAGCGCTGCTCACGCAGCTTCTCGCCAAAGTAACCGCTGTCCCAGCTCTGCAGATCGGCACACCCTTGCTCGGCCGCGTAGGCCTTGAGCTGAGCCAGATCCTGAGCCGCGAACGGCTTGCTGCGTTTGGCCAGATCACGCAGGAAACTCAACACCTGATCGCTGGACTCGGCCATCTTGGTCGCCAGGCTCAACTCGGCGAAGTTGGCGAAACCAAGCAGGCCGGCCAACTCCTGACGCAAATCGAGGATTTCGCTCATCACCGGGCCATTGTCGAACTGGCCAGCATTCGGGCCTTGGTCGGACGCACGGGTGCAGTACGCGGCGTAGACTTCTTCACGCAGGGAGCGATCCTGGGCGTAGGTCATCACCGCGTAATAGCTTGGGAACTCCAGGCTGATCAGCCAACCATCGAGGCCCTTGGCCTGGGCTGCTGCGGCCATTTGTGCCTTGGCCGAATCGGTCAGGCCAGCCAGAGCCGCTTCGTCAGTAACGTGCTTGGTCCAGGCCTGGGTCGCGTCCAACAGTTGGTTGGAGAATCGGCTACCCAGTTCCGACAACTTGCTCTGGACCTCGGCATAACGCTGTTGCTTGTCTGCAGGCAGGTCGATACCCGACAGACGGAAGTCACGCAGGGCATGTTCGATAATGGTTTTCTGCGCCACATCGAAGTGTGCCGCCGCCGGGCTGGCGGCCAGGGCCTGATAAGCCTGGAACAGCTCGCGGTTCTGCCCAAGCTCGGTAGCGTAGGCGCTAAGTGCGGGCAAGCAAGACTCGTAGGCCTCGCGCAGTTCGGCACTGTTGCACACTGCATTGAGGTGGCTGACCGGGCTCCAGGCCGCGCCCAGACGGTCATTGAGTTCATCCATGGCCAAGACCAGGCCTTCCCAGGTGGGGTTCTCACCCTGGGATTTCAGAATGGCGGCGATGGCACTACGGTTGTCGGCCAGGATCTGTTCAATCGCCGGCAGCACATGCTCGGCACGGATCGCCGAGAAGGGCGGCAGGTCGTAGGACTGCAGAAGCGGGTTGTTCGCACTCACGGTTAAACACCTTGGCAGAAGAAACACAGGCCCATCTTAATTACAATCAGCGCTCCCCGCAGCTATCCAAAGTTATACATGCCATACAAGGAAACGATCATGGCCATCCGCAGTTTCCAGAACCACACGCCACGCCTGGGCGAACGGGCCTTTGTCGACCGCTCGGCGGTCGTGCTGGGTGATGTCGAGATCGGCGACGACAGCTCTGTCTGGCCACTGACCGTGATTCGTGGCGACATGCACCGTATCCGCATCGGTGCGCGCACCAGCGTGCAGGATGCCAGCGTGTTGCATATCACCCACGCCGGCCCCTTCAACCCGGACGGCTTCCCGCTGCTGATCGGCGACGACGTGACCATCGGCCACAAGGTCATGCTGCACGGCTGCACACTTGGCAACCGGATCCTGGTGGGCATGGGCAGCACGATCATGGACGGTGCGGTGGTCGAGGATGAGGTGATCATCGGGGCAGGCAGCCTGGTGCCCCCGGGCAAGCGCCTGGAAAGCGGCTTCCTCTATGTTGGCAGCCCGGTCAAGCAGGCACGCCCGCTGACCGACAAGGAGCGCGCCTTCTTCCCTTACAGCGCCGCCAACTACGTCAAGCTCAAGGACCAGCACCTGGCTGAAGGCTACGATCGCCCGGAATGACGTTATCCACAGCCCAACAGAGATTGCCATGCACTATCAGAACATTCTCTTCGACCTGGACGGCACCCTGACCGATCCGCGCGAAGGCATCACCCGCTCGATCCAGTATGCGTTGAGCAAACTGGGCATCGACGAACCAGACTTGAGCCGCCTGGAGCACTTCATCGGCCCGCCATTGCTGCAGGCCTTCATGCAGTTCTATGACTTTGACGAAGCGCGCGCCTGGGATGCGGTGAATTTCTACCGCGAGCGTTTCAAAGTCACCGGGCTTTACGAGAACCGCGTCTTCGAGGGTGTGGGCGAACTGTTGCAGGCGCTGGAAGGGCAGGGCAGGACGCTGTACATCGCGACCTCAAAGCCTTGGATATACGCCCGCGAAATCGCCAGGCACTTCGAGTTCGATCGCCACTTCAAGGTGATCTACGGCAGTGAACTGGACGGCACCCGCACCGACAAGATCGAACTGATCGCCCACCTGCTTGAGCAAGAGCAACTGGAGCCGGCGCAAACCCTGATGATCGGTGACCGCAAACACGACCTGATCGGCGCCCGTCGCAACGGCCTGGACGCAGCAGCCGTGGGGTATGGCTTTGGCAGCTTCGAGGAACTCAGCGCCGAACAACCGGCCTACCACTTCGCCACGCTGAGCGAACTGCATCGAGCCTTTCTGTAACGCGCGCAGATGGCAAGGCCGTGTCCGTCAGTGCAGGGCATTCACCAGCGCCTGCTTGCGTTGCACTGGCGGCAACCGCCCCCACGCCTCCGCAGCGGCGTAAAAGGCCGTCCAATCGCCATTCACCTGCTTGAACAACGCGGCAAACGCCGGCACCCACTGGTCATACAGGCCGAAGGGCAACAGCTTGGCGTTGTTCAGCGGTGATTCAACCCAGGCATCAAACCGGCCAACACCGCCCCACGCAGTATCGCGCAACGCCCGGTACTCCCGACGCAAGCGCTCGAATTCGGCCGCTTTCGCCGCTCGTTTGGCCGGTACTGCCAGTGGTGCGGCGTACAGCGCCTTCAAGCGCTCACGACTGGCCAACACCAGGCCCGTGAACTGGTCGCGCTGTTGGCTGGCACTGTCCTGCAGCGGTGGCAGGTTGCGCGCCTTGCGCCATTGGCGCGTGCCTTCCTGCTCGACGAAGGTGGCAAAGGATTCGTTGAACTCGGTGTCATCCTTCACATACACCCGCTGGTGGGCCAGTTCATGAAAGATCAACGTGGCCAAACGCTCATCACCCCAACCCATCATCGAACTGAGGATAGGGTCATCGAACCAACCCAGTGTCGAATAGGCTTGTACGCCGCCAATGTAGACATCCTGCCCTTGCTGCCGGGCCAGTGCCGCAGCACCGCGCGCCGCGCTCTGGCTGTAGTAGCCGCGATAGGCCACACAACCGGCAACAGGAAAACAATGGGTGAGGGGTTCGAGGTCAAACTCGGGGGTTGCGAACACGTTCCACACCACAAACGGCCGACCGATATCGGCATACACCCGATAACTGCGGTTGTCCGGCAGCTTCAGTTGCGTACTGGCGAAGGCCCGGGCCTGCTCTGCCTGCGCCAGATGCTTGCGCAAGGTCGCATCGCGCGTGGGGTCGGCGATGATCTCGGCCACAGGCTCGCGGGCTTGCAGCAGGTGCCACTGGCCGCTGGCCAACTGGCTGTAGTAGCCGAGGCTGGAGCAACCGCTGAGCAGCAATAAGCGCTGACAGGGGAACCAACAGTCGGCTGCTGCGGTCGAGTACCCGGAGACCTGAGCGCAGCAAAAAAATCAGTCGAATCATGACGCCAGGCGTCCCGCTCAAGTCCTTGTCGCCCCAAGACTATCCTGCCAACCCGGAGTTTTGCCATGCGTACGATGTTTGTTGCCTGCAGCCTGCTGATTCTGTCCGGTTGCGCAGGCCTTCCCGCACCCGACCCCAACCAGGCCTGGATCGACCTGACACCCCATCCGGACGAGTCACTGCATGCGGTAGAAGTGGACGAGCGTAGCTGGGCCGACAAACGCTACTTTGAAGTCTCCCCCGGCAGCCATGAGCTGACGGTGCGTTATCAGTTCCCGGTCGCGCCCGGTAACATCGGCCCGGTCAGCGAGCCGCTGTGGCGCGATTGCGAGCTGAATGTGAAATACAAGGACTTCAATGCCGGTCAGCGCTACCAGCTAAAGGCGGGGAGTACCGGCTTGAACCCCTGGGTGAAACTCTATGATGAGCAACGTCGGGTGGTTGGCAAGGGGCTACCGGCAGGCTGTCAACGCACCTGAAGTGCCTAATGGCGCTATGCTTGAACTTTGAAACCTGCCATTGGAGACCATCATGCGCCAGCCGCTGATGTTGCTCACCGTCAGTACCTTGGCCGCCTGCAGCAATCCCTTGCCCCCCATCGATACCAAGCAGGCCTGGGTCGACCTCTACACCATTACCCCTGGCCGACTGGTCATGGCTGATCGTCTGGACGGCACGCGCCTGAACGATGGTCGCTACTTCCAGGTAACGCCAGGGCCCCACGAGTTGATCGTGCGCTTCGACTACGAGGTTTATGCCGGCGGTTTCACCAGCGAACCGGTCGAAAGAACCTGCTACCTCACCGTTCGCTACGATAATTTTCAAGCAGGCCAACGTTACCGCCTGGAAGCCCGCGCACTGAGCATGACCCCCAATGCGTGGCTGTACGACGCCGACCGCAAGATACTCGCGGAGGAGCGAGACGTGCACTGCATTCCTTGAGACCTAGCGATCATTCTTCTGGTAAATGATCTTTCGGGTTCCGCCATCGCAGCTACCCACCACCATGTTCTGGTCGTGGACTTCGTTATTGGGGACGATTTCCAGGGTATAGGAGGTGACGCCACGCGCCTGGATCTTGGCCTCGATTTCGGCCTTGAGTTCCTCACAAGGCTTGGGCGCAGCCAGCACTGCCGATGCCATCAGCATGCCCAGTACAGTAAATGCAAAACGAATCATGGGACTACTCCTGGGTGGTGGCACGAAGGTTCGCGCCTTGTCTGCTTTCAGAGGCCGATACGGCAAGCAAGTTCAGCTCGATTTCATAGGCGGGCATTGAATCTCTGGAATATGCCCATACAGAGCCAGCAGGGTCGTCGCTCGACGCCGGCCAAACGACTGCCCAGGAGCCCCAGCAGCCCATGAAGCGACTTGCCGATATCAAGATTTCCACACTCGACCTGGTGCCAGTACGCCAGGACGGTGGCCCGGCACAAGCCCTGAGAAACTCCCTCGATCTTGCGCGTAACGTCGAGAGATTCGGCTATAACCGCTTTTGGGTCGCCGAACACCACAATATGGACGGCATTGCCAGTTCGGCCACGGCGGTACTGCTCAGTTACCTGGCGGGAGGCACCTCGACGATCCGCGTCGGTGCCGGTGGCGTCATGCTGCCAAACCACGCGCCACTGGTGATTGCCGAACAGTTCGGCACCCTGGCCAGCCTCTATCCAGGCCGGATCGACCTGGGCCTGGGGCGTGCGCCAGGCTCCGATCAACTGACCGCCCGTGCCCTGCGCCGTGAGCGCTCCGGCAGTGCCGACGACTTCCCAGAGGATGTCGCCGAACTGGTGCGCTACCTGGGCCCACGTACGGCTGATCAAAAAGTGATCGCCGTGCCTGGCTATGGCACCGAGGTGCCGATCTGGCTGCTCGGATCAAGCCTGTTCAGCGCCCAGCTCGCCGGTCAGCGTGGCTTGCCCTACGCCTTCGCCTCGCATTTCGCCCCCCGCTACATGCACGAGGCGATTCGCGTGTATCGCAACCATTTCCAGCCCTCTGCGGTGCTCGACAAACCTTACGTGATGCTCGGCGTACCGCTGGTCGCCGCCGATACCGACGAGCAGGCCGACTACCTGGCCACCTCGGTGTACCAGCGCATCCTGGCGTTGATGCGCGGGCAAAGCCTGATGCAACGCCCACCGGTAACGTCAATGGACGGCCTATGGTTGCCCCACGAGCGCGAGGCGGTGGGCAGTTTCCTTGGGCTGGCAATGGTCGGTGGGCCGGAGAAAATCCGCGCCAAACTGGAGGTATTGCTGGAGCAGACCCAGGCCGATGAGCTGATCTTCACCTGCGACCTGTATGAGCATGCCGACCGGATACGGTCTTACGAGTTGTTGGCGCAGACGGTGCTGGGCGACCGATAACGGTATCCAGACATTCGCGTGGCAACGTCGGCTCCTGCGCAGGTATAAACCGCGGGAGCCGACGCTTACTGGCTTAACCGCGTTTGTAGACGATTTCCTTGGTACCGCCCTCGCAGGTACCTACGACTTTTCCACCCGCAGCGGCGCCTTTGGCAACGATCTCCAGCGAATAACCGGAAACACCTTTCGCCTTGAGCTTCGCGTCGATCTCGCTTTTCAACGCTTCGCACGGTTTGCCGGCTGCCAACGCCGTTCCGGCGAGCATCATCAAACCGAAAGCCATCACCACCTTCTTCATCGATCGCATTCCTTGTTCAGATCAAAAAGAAACGGGTACCGGACGCTGCCCGGCATCTTTACCTATGTACCCCAAGCTGCGCGTTCAAGCCAGCACTGTGGCATCAGGACGCATCAACTGTTGGCAATCCGAAAGCCCACCTTGAGGGTCACCTGAAAGTGCGCGGCCTTGTTGTCCTTGATATGCCCACGGGTGTCGACCACCTCGAACCACTCCAGGTGCTGAATACTCTTGCCAGCCTCGGCCAGCGCATTGTTGATGGCCTCTTCGATGCTGTTGGGGGATGAGCCGACAAGCTCTATTTTCTTGTAGGTGTGATGATCGGACATGGCGTTTCTCCTGACGAGCCTGACTCCAGAGCCTAGCAGCGCCACACGGATTTACCTGCCGAACAGGCCCGGCTATCACACGACCTGCTGTGCCAGTTCAGCACGCAGCCAACCGGCAAGCTGTTCGGCACGCCCATCGGCGGCGCGGCGTGGCACCCATAGCACCAACGCGGCCTGGGTCTGACAAAAACCCCACGGCGCAGCCAGACGCCCGGCACGCAGGTCATCGGCTACCAGGGGTTGTGGCGCAATGGCAACGCCAAGGCCCGCGACAGCCGCCTCCAGCAAGTAATACAGGTGCTCGAAGTCCTGCCCATACCTCAACGCCTGCGGGTCGAGCCCCTGTTGCCGAGCCCAACTGGGCCACGCCTGTGGGCGCGAGGTGGTTTGCAGCAACGCTTCACCCAACAAGGCGCTGGCCGGCGCCTGCTGCAAACGCGCAAAGCCGCTGCAATGCGGGCTAAGCACCGGGCCGATACGCTCCTCGGCCAAAACATGTACCTGCATGTCGGCTGGCCATGGCGGTTCCGCGAACACCAGAAGGGCATCCAGGCCCGGGCGACGCGGATCAAGGTCACCTTCGCCCGCAGACAGGTGCAGCCGCAATTCCGGCAGGTCGGCCTTCAAGCGGCCCAACCGCGGTATGAACCAACGCGCCAACAGGCTGCCCGAACAGCCCAGAACGAAGGGCGCCTCGGCACTGTCGCGGCTTAATTCGGCGCACACCACACGCAGGCGCTCGAACGCATCGCTACTGGCATCCCGTAGCCGCACCCCAGCATCTGTGAGTTTAATGCCACGCCCATCCTTGACGAACAGGCTCACCCCCAAGTGCTCCTCCAACACCTTGAGCTGACGGCTAACCGCGCCATGGGTAACGTGCAGCTGCTCGGCAGCCTGGCTGACGCTGTTCAGCCGGGCGGTCGCTTCGAACGCCCGCAAGGCGTTCAACGGAGGCAAGTCGTGGGCCATTTGATTTGTGAGTTTTCCTGACAGGTTATGGCGATCTTATCGGTTTTCAGATGCGTGTGTCGTGGTTAGAGTAGAGCCAATCCCAGTCTAGATAACGCCTTGGAGCGACTCATGACCCAGACCCACTACCGCAGCGGCCCTGATGCCAACGGCCTGTTTGGCGATTTCGGCGGCCGTTACGTCGCTGAAACCCTGATGCCACTGGTGCTTGACCTGGCCAAAGAATATGAAGCTGCCAAGGCCGACCCGGCGTTCATCGAAGAACTGGCCTACTTCCAACGCGATTACATCGGTCGCCCGAACCCGCTGTACTTCGCAGAACGCCTGACCGAGCACTGCGGCGGCGCGAAGATCTACTTCAAGCGCGAAGAGCTCAACCACACCGGCGCGCACAAGATCAACAACTGCATCGGCCAGGTACTGCTGGCCAAGCGCATGGGCAAAAAGCGCCTGATCGCTGAAACCGGCGCCGGCATGCACGGCGTGGCCACCGCCACCGTAGCGGCACGCTTTGGCCTGCCTTGCGTGATCTACATGGGCGCCACCGACATCGACCGCCAGCAAGCCAACGTGTTCCGCATGAAGCTGCTGGGCGCCGAAATCGTCCCGGTCACCGCCGGTACCGGTACGCTCAAGGACGCGATGAACGAAGCCCTGCGTGACTGGGTGACCAACGTTGATGAAACCTTCTACCTGATTGGTACTGTTGCAGGTCCGCACCCGTATCCCGCCATGGTCCGTGACTTCCAGTCGATCATCGGCAAGGAAACCCGTGAACAGATGAACGCCAAGGAAGGTCGCCTGCCAGACAGCCTGATCGCCTGTGTTGGCGGTGGCTCGAACGCCATGGGCCTGTTCCACGACTTCCTCGATGACGCCAGCGTACAGATCATCGGCGTCGAAGCCGGTGGCCATGGCGTCGACACCGACAAACACGCGGCCAGCCTCAACGGTGGTGTACCGGGCGTATTGCACGGTAACCGTACCTACCTGCTGCAGGACGCGGACGGCCAGATCACCGACGCCCACTCGATTTCTGCGGGCCTCGACTACCCGGGCATCGGTCCGGAACACGCTTACCTGCACGAAGTGAAGCGTGTCGAGTACGTCAGCATCACCGATGACGAAGCCCTGGCGGCGTTCCACACCACCTGCCGCCTGGAAGGCATCATCCCGGCGCTGGAGACCGCCCACGCCCTGGCTGAAGCGATCAAACGCGCACCGACCCTGCCCAAGGATCACCTGATGGTGGTGTGCCTGTCCGGGCGCGGCGACAAAGACATGCAAACCGTAATGAGCCATATGGCCGCGACCGCACAGCAGGAGAAGCAGGCATGAGCCGTCTTGAACAACGTTTTGCCACGCTCAAGGCCGAAGGCCGTGCGGCACTGGTCACATTCGTCACCGCAGGCGACCCGGGCTACGATGCCTCGCTGGCGATCCTCAAGGGCCTGCCCGCCGCTGGCGCCGACGTGATCGAACTGGGCATGCCCTTCACCGACCCGATGGCCGATGGTGTGGCGATCCAGCTGGCCACCCTGCGTGCCCTGGACGCCGGTCAGACCCTGGCGAAAACCCTGCAGATGGTGCGCGAGTTCCGCGTCGACGACAGCACCACGCCCATCGTCCTGATGGGCTACTACAACCCGATCCACCGTTTTGGTGTCGAAGCCTTTGTCGCAGACGCCAAGGAAGCCGGCGTCGATGGCCTGATCATCGTTGACCTGCCGCCAGAGCATGATGCCGAACTGGCGACCCCGGCCCAAACCGCCGGGATCGACTTCATTCGCCTGACCACTCCGACCACCGACGATGCGCGTTTGCCACGCGTGCTCGAGCGCAGCTCGGGCTTTGTCTACTACGTCTCGGTTGCCGGTGTGACCGGTGCCGGCTCTGCCACCACCGATCAGGTCAGCAGCGCCATCGAGCGCCTGCGTCGGCATACCGACCTGCCAATCAGTGTTGGCTTCGGTATCCGTACACCCGAGCAGGCGGCGGCCATTGCCCGTCTCGCAGACGGCGTGGTGGTTGGCTCGGCACTGGTAGACAAGATTGCCCACGCAACCAGCGCTGAACAAGCCGTAGGCGATGTGCTGGAGCTGTGCTCGGCACTGGCCGAAGGTGTGCGGGCGGCGCGCAAGGCCTAAGTCTCAATCGCAGGCAAGCCTGCTCCTGCACCTTGTGTGGGGGCTTGCTTGCGACACCTTAGGCTTGGCTGAAGATCGACAGGTCGAGCGGTCGCACCGCCCCCATCCAGATGCCATGATCACGATGATCGGCCAATTCGTCACCGGTTAGCGGGTGCAGGAACACCACCAGCCCGTTGCGGTACAACGCTAGCCAAGGCAGCACTACGCCAACCACTTCCGGACCAAACGCCAACTGGCAACTCCAGTCCGGGTGCGGCCCCACCGGTTGCTGATGCATCCGCCCCATCGTCACCGGAAACAGCTGCGAAGCTTCCTCGCACAGCGCCCGGGCCTGCGCCATGGTGCTGGCATCGTAATAGACATGGGCGTGATAGCCCTTGATTCTTTGCACACGAGCTCCTGACCCCAAAGAACGTTCACAACTATAACCCGCCCGCTCAGGGACGGCTTGCACCACCGCGCAGGAAATCGCACCCTGTGTACTGCTCAGCCGACCGAGAACCCCATGGCCTGGCCCGACCGCCACACACTCCTGCCTTTTCTTTCCTGGCTACCTCGGCAGACCCGTGCCAGCGTCGGTCGCGACCTGCACGTGGGCCTGAGCGGGGCAATCCTCGCCCTGCCGCAATCCATTGCGTATGCCCTGATCGCTGGACTGCCCGCCGAGTACGGCCTGTACGCAGCCATCGTACCCGTACTTATTGCGTGCCTGTGGGGTTCATCCTGGCACCTGATCTGTGGGCCCACCGCGGCGATATCGGTCGTGCTGTATGCCAGTGTCAACCCTTTGGCCAGTGCGGGCAGCAGCGATTACATCACGCTTATCCTGCTACTGACGTTCCTCGCCGGCGTGTTTCAGTGGTTGCTGGGCATGCTCAGGTTCGGTGCGCTGGTCAATTTTGTCTCCCTGCCTGTGGTACTCGGCTTTACCATCGGTGCCGCCGTGGTCATTGCCTTGGGGCAACTGCCAAGTCTTCTGGGGCTGGACCTGCCCAGCCAGACAACGGCCTTGAAAGCCCTGCAGGGCCTGCTTGAACATGCAAAAAACGCCGACCTGCGTTCACTCGCCCTAGGCCTGGGTACGCTGCTGCTGGGCATTGCCCTGAGGCAGCTGCGACCGCGCTGGCCGGGCCTGCTGATCAGCCTGACCAGCGCCAGTCTGCTGTGCGCGTTGTGGCCTTCCGTCTTCGGGCATGTGGCGCGGGTACAGGGTTTCGTCGGCCAACTACCGCCCATAAGCCCACTGCCGCTATGGGACCTGGAACTGCTGCTGCGGCTGCTGCCCGGTGCCGTGGCGGTGGGGATGCTCGGCCTGGTGACGAGCCTGTCGATTGCCCGTGCCTTGTCAGCACGCTCGGAGCAACTGATCGACGTCAATCAGGAAATCCGTGCTCAGGGCCTG
The DNA here is from genome assembly GCF_056279025.1 of Pseudomonas sp. TE3910. NCBI lineage: Bacteria > Pseudomonadati > Pseudomonadota > Gammaproteobacteria > Pseudomonadales > Pseudomonadaceae > Pseudomonas > Pseudomonas sp. TE3910. Next base: position 3,425,391 of record NZ_JBWBQN010000001.1, on the reverse strand, counting down.
TCGAACATGGGCGGGGCGTTCTTCTCCGGTTACCTGTCCTCAGGCTCTTTCACCCGCTCGGGATTGAGCCTGGAAGCAGGTGCCCGCTCGCCGTTGGCCGGGGTGTTTTCCGCGCTGTGGGTCGCGCTGTTCGCCGTGACCGGTGCCACGCTGATCGCCCACATTCCGCTACCGGCCATGGCCGGCAGTATTCTGCTGATTTGCTGGGGACTGATTGACCACCGGGCGATTCGGGCGCTGTTCCGCGTCAGCCGGGCGGAATTCCTGGTGATGGCAGTGACCTGCGCCGCCACGCTGCTGCTGGAGTTGCAGACCGCTATCTATGCCGGCGTACTGGTATCGCTGTTCTTCTACCTCAAGCGCACATCGCAGCCTAGTGTCCAGCACAGCCGGGAAGGTGATGTGGATATCCTGCGGGTCGGCGGGTCGATTTTCTTCGGCGCCAGCCATTACCTGCAGGTGCGCCTGCAACGCTGCCAAGGCCCGAGGGTGGTGATCGATGCCCGACAGATCAACTTCATCGACTATTCCGGAGTGGAGATGCTGCACCGCGAAGCCCGCCGCCTGCGTCGGCAGGGCGGCAGCCTGACCCTGCGTCGCGCGCGACCGCAAGTGGTTGAAGAGTTGTACAAGCTGGAAGGGGCAGCGCACTGCCCCATTCGTTTCGAGGATTAGCCGCGCGCCAGCTGACGGCGCAACTCGTCGAGGACAGGCGCAGTATCAGGGTGCACACCACGCCAGATGAAAAACGCTTCGGCGGCCTGCTCAACGAGCATACCCAAGCCGTCCAGCACCTGCGCCGCGCCCTGTTCGCTGGCCCAGCGGCAGAACGGGGTCGGTTCCTTGCCATACATCATGTCGTAGCACACGGTATGCCCCGGCTGGATCAGGCTGGCGTCAATCGGCGGAACCTCACCGGCCAGGCTGGCCGAGGTGGCATTGATTATCAGGTCGACCGGCTCTTTCAGCCAAGTAAACCCACTGGCAGCCACCGGGCCCAGGTCAGCGAACTCACGCGCCAGTTGTTCGGCCTTTTCCACCGTACGGTTGGCAATCACCAGCGACGCCGGGTTGTGCGCCAACAACGGTTCCAGCACACCACGCACGGCGCCACCGGCGCCGAGCAGCAAAATGCGCTTGCCCGTCAGTTGTACACCGGCATTCACGGTCAGGTCACGGACCAGCCCGGCACCGTCGGTGTTGTCACCCTGCAGGCTGTCATCAGCCAGTTTGCTCAAGGTGTTCACCGCACCAGCCCGGCGTGCCCGCGGGGTCAGGCTATCGACCATTCGGAAGGCTTCTTCCTTGAACGGCACGGTGACATTGGCCCCACGCCCCTGCTTGAAGAAGCCCAGAGCACAGTTACTGAAGTCGTCCAGCGGCGCAAGCAAGGTGCTGTATTCCAAGTGCTCGCCGGTCTGGTCGGCAAACAGCCGGTGGATCAAAGGCGACTTGCTGTGGCCAATCGGGTTGCCGAAGACGACATACTGGTCCATTCACGCGATTCCTGAGTCAGGCCCGAGGCTCGGGCAAGTTATCCACTGCGAGTTATCCACAACGCGGCTCAATGACCAGCTTTGGCAGCCTCGCCAAGCCAGTCGCGATCCTGCAGGAAGTACTCGGTCAAGCGCGCTTCCTCGCTGCCAGGTTCAGGCTTCCAGTCGTAGCCCCAGCGAACCTGCGGCGGCAGCGACATCAGGATCGACTCGGTACGCCCACCCGACTGCAAGCCGAACAGGGTGCCACGGTCATAGACCAGGTTGAACTCCACATAACGGCCACGGCGGAACTCCTGGAATTCACGCTGCTGTGCCGTGTATGGCTGAGCCTTGCGGCGCTGCACGATGGGCAGATAAGCCTCGACGTAGGCATCGCCGATAGCCCGCATGAAGGCGAAGCAGGTGTCGAAGTCCCATGCATTCAGGTCGTCGAAGAACAGGCCGCCGATGCCGCGAGGCTCATTACGATGCTTGAGGTGGAAATAGCGATCACACCAGGCTTTGTAACGCGGGTAAACGTCAGCGCCAAACGGCGCGCAGGCTTGCTCGGCGACCCGGTGCCAATGCACGCAATCTTCTTCGTTGGCGTAGTACGGCGTCAGGTCAAAACCACCACCGAACCACCAGACCGCTTCCTCGCCTTCTTTCTCGGCGATGAAAAAGCGCACGTTGGCGTGAGACGTCGGTACATGCGGGTTGTGCGGGTGGATCACCAGCGACACACCCAGCGCTTCAAAGCCACGCCCCGCCAGCTCTGGCCGATGGGCACTGGCCGAAGGCGGCAAACCGCTGCCGAACACATGGGAGAAGTTCACCCCACCTTTCTCGATCACCTTGCCATCACTGATGACCCGGGTTCGCCCGCCACCGCCCGCTTCACGCGTCCAGCTGTCCTCGATGAACCGTGTACCGCCGTCTTCGTTCTCAAGGGCAGTGCAAATCCGGTCTTGCAGGTCAAGCAGGTAGGCTTTCACGGCCTCGGTGCGGCTAGTCATCAGGTCACCTGGAAACGGGCTAAGGCAAATTCGGCGCGTAGCATACCACCGGCCATGGGCCTGCCGCAGTTGACGGCGATCAAGCAACGGAGTCCGATAGCAGCTTTCCCCAGGATCAATACAGGAGAGAGCAGATGGCCAAGCGTATCCAGTTCAGCCAGCATGGAGGTCCAGAGGTCCTGCAGTGGGTCGATTACGAGCCACAGGCACCCGGGCCACAGCAGGTCAGCGTGCGCAACCAGGCCGTTGGCCTGAACTTCATCGATACCTACTTCCGCAGCGGCCTCTATGCACCGCCCTCACTGCCTTCGGGCCTGGGCACGGAAGGGGCGGGCGTGGTTGAAGCCGTTGGCGAGGGTGTCGAGCATTTCAAGGTCGGCGACCGCGTGGCCTATGCTGTCGGCCCGCTGGGCGCCTACAGCGAGGTGCATGTGCTGCCAGCGGCCAACCTGGTGAAACTGCCAGACGCCATCAGCTTTGAGCAGGCCGCAGCCGTGATGCTCAAGGGCCTGACCGTGCAGTACCTGCTACGCCAGACCTATGCCGTGCAACCGGGCCAGACCATTCTGTTCCACGCCGCCGCCGGCGGTGTTGGATCGCTCGCCTGCCAATGGGCCAAGGCCCTTGGGGTCAAGCTGATCGGTACCGTTAGTTCGGCGGAAAAAGCCGAACGGGCCAAGGCGCTGGGTGCCTGGGCGACCATCGACTACAGCCATGAAGACGTCGTGCAACGGGTTCTGGAGCTGACCGATGGCAAGAAATGCCCGGTGGTTTATGACGGCGTTGGTCAGGATACCTGGCTGACGTCTCTCGACTGCCTGGCCCCCCGTGGCCTGATGGTCAGCTTCGGCAATGCCTCCGGGGCGGTCAGCGGCGTGAACCTGGGCATTCTGGCGCAGAAAGGCTCGCTGTATGTCACCCGACCAACGCTGGCAGGCTACGCCAACACCCCAGCCAACACGCAAGCAATGGCCGATGAACTGTTCGGGATGATCGCCAGTGGCAAACTGACGGTAGATATCCAGCAACGCTACCCGTTGAGCGAAGCGGCCAAGGCCCAAACCGAGCTGTCGGCACGCCGGACAGTGGGGTCCACGGTGCTGTTGCCTTGACACCCACCCGGTAGGCACCCGCCTTGCCGGCGATAACCGCAGCGCCGTGCCTGTTCCTGCACGGCGCGCGAATCGCTGGCAAGGGCGGTTTAGCGCTCCTCAGCCCGGTCGGACAACATCGCCGGTCATCAGGTCGCGAATCACACTCGGGTTCTTGCGACCGCCCAAGGCACCACCAAGCACCAGATCCAACTGGCCATGGAAGTACTGCTCAACCCGCAGCCGCGTGCGGGCTGCAGGCCGCCCCTGAGGGTTGGCCGAAGTCGACACCAGCGGCCCGACCAGCGCACACAGGTCACGCACCACCGGGTGATCGCTGACACGCAGGGCGACGGTGTCGTGCATGCCGGTGATCCACTCCGGGAGCATTCCCTGATGCGGCACCAACCAGGTGTTCGGACCCGGCCAGGTACTGCCCATGCGGTCGAGCCAGGTTTCCGGAAAATCCTCGAACAAAAAATCGAACTGGCGAATATTGTCGGCGATCAGGATCAACCCCTTGTCTACCGAACGCGACTTGATCGCCAGTAACCGATCAACCGCTTCCTCGTTCCAGGGATCACAGCCCAGACCCCAGACGGCTTCGGTGGGATAGGCAATCACCGCACCCGCCCGAATCTCGCGTGCAGCTTGTTGCACGCGCCAATTGCTCACCATTGCTGTCACTCCGCTAAAAGGCTGACGAGCAGTGTACTTAGCCCGGCCGAGCAAACCAACGGCCTGCTTCATTACAAACCTGCCCGGCCAGCTCAAGCTCGGTCAGTGCCGCCAAGACACGCGACAACGGCCAACCACTGGCGTGCGCCAGGCTTTCGCTGCTTTGCGGCGCGGCCAGGAGCAGCACCAGCAACGGGTTGGAGGGTACCTGCAACACTGGCTGGGTCACCGGCAGGTTCTGCCACCCACTCAGGGTTTCCAGTATGTGCTCAATCCGCTCGACCAGCAGCGCGCCATCGCGGATCAATTGATGGCAGCCCTTGGCGCCCGGATGATGGATAGACCCCGGGATGGCGTAGACCTCTCGCCCTTGCTCGGCCGCCAGGCGCGCTGTGATCAACGAACCACTGGCCAGGCTGGCCTCAACCACCAGCACACCCAGCGACAAGCCGCTGATGATGCGGTTGCGCCGGGGGAAATTTCCGGCGACGGGTCCGGCGTCCAGCGGAAACTCTGACACCACCGCGCTGCCGCGCTCCGCCATTGCCGCTGCCAGCGCCCGATGGCGCTGTGGATAACATTTTTGCAGCCCGGTTCCGACCACCCCGATTGTCTGTCCACCGACGTCCAGCGCGGCCTGGTGAGCCACACCATCAATGCCCGCCGCCAAACCACTGGTGACGACAAAACCGGCCTGTGCCAGGCAGCGGGAAAACGCCGCCGCTGTCGCCAGGGCGGGGGGCGATGCACGCCGACTGCCGACGATGGCCAACTGTGGTTTCTCCAGAATGGCCGGGTCACCGGCCACGAACAGCAGCGGCGGGGCATCGTCCAGTTCGGCCAGCAAGGCCGGGTAGGTGGCGGCGTCCCACATCAGCAAATGCTGGCCTGGGCGCTCTAGCCAGGCCATTGCGGCCGCCGCACCATCACGGATCTCTGGGCTGCGCCGCGCCTCCACTGCGGTGGCTGGCACGCCCAGCGGACGCCAGGCGGCAGCCGGTGCGCTGAGCGCTGCCGAAGCACTACCGAAGGCTTCGATCAGTTTACGGAAACGCCGAGGCCCGAGCTCCGGCAGCCGATGCAAGCGCAGCCGCGCCTCCAGTTCGGCGGGTGGGCAGGTCGAAAAATCATTGCACATCATCTGATCATCCTTGATTCAGAGGCCCGGCGAAGCCAACAACAAGCTGTGGATAACTCTGTTGATAATCGATTGACAACATGTGCGTCAGTCAACACCGCTCCGCTCACCGGGCCGATGCATGGGGGTGGCTGCTAAACGTTAGCTGACCTTTTCACAGGTGCCGAACGCGTCGAATCCCTTTATTATGTGCATTCATGTTTGTATTACTTCGCACAGTGCAGCTCATACGCTTATGGCCATTCTGAACATCCTCGAATTCCCTGACCCGCGTCTTCGCACCATCGCCAAACCGGTAGTGGAAGTTGACGACGCCGTACGCCAGCTGGTCGACGACATGTTTGAAACCATGTACGAAGCGCCGGGTATCGGCTTGGCCGCAACCCAGGTCAACGTGCACAAGCGCATCGTGGTCATGGACCTGAGCGAAGACCGCAGCGAACCACGGGTGTTCATCAACCCCGAGCTGGAAATGCTCACCGACGACATGGGCCAGTATCAGGAAGGCTGTTTGTCGGTGCCGGGCTTCTACGAGAACGTCGACCGCCCACTGCGCGTCCGGGTCAAGGCCCTGGACCGTGATGGCCAACCGTTTGAACTGATCGCCGAAGACCTCCTGGCCGTGTGCATTCAACATGAGTGCGATCACCTCAACGGCAAGCTGTTCGTCGATTACCTGTCGACCCTGAAACGCGACCGGATCAAGAAAAAACTGGAAAAACTTCACCGCCAGCAAGCTTGATCCCCTCATCCAGAAGGCTTGCTCCGGCAAGCCTTTTTCTTTTTTAAGCGAGAACTCCATGCGCATCGTCTTCGCGGGCACTCCTGAGTTTGCCGCCGAACACCTCAAAGCCCTGCTCGACAGCCCCTACGACATCGTCGCGGTCTACACCCAGCCGGACCGTCCCGCCGGGCGCGGACAAAAACTGATGCCCAGCCCGGTCAAACAATTGGCCGCGCAGCACGGTATCCCTGTGTTGCAACCGCCGACCCTGCGCGATGCCGACGCCCAGGCCGAACTGGCCGCGCTGCAACCAGACCTGATGGTGGTGGTGGCGTACGGTTTGATCCTGCCGCAGGTCGTGCTGGATATTCCGCGCCTGGGTTGCATCAACAGCCACGCCTCCTTGCTGCCGCGCTGGCGCGGTGCGGCGCCGATCCAACGGGCCGTGGAAGCAGGCGACCCGGAAAGCGGCGTGACCGTCATGCGCATGGAGGCAGGCCTGGACACCGGGCCGATGCTGCTCAAGGTCAGCACGCCGATCAGTGCCACCGATACCGGTGGCAGCCTGCACGACCGCCTCGCCGAAATGGGCCCGCCCGCCGTCCTGCAAGCCATTGCCGGCCTCGCCGACGGCACGCTACAGGGCGAAGTGCAGGACGATGCACTGGCCACCTATGCGCACAAGCTGAACAAGGACGAAGCGCGCCTGGACTGGAACCGGCCTGCGGTTGAGCTGGAGCGCCTGATCCGTGCCTTCAACCCCTGGCCCGTGTGCCACAGCACCCTGAGCGGCGAAGCCGTGAAAGTGCTCGCGGCAAGCCTGGCTGAAGGCCATGGTCAACCCGGTGAGATCATCAGCGCGAGCAAGGACGGCCTGGTGGTCGCCTGTGCTGATCAGGCGCTGTGCCTGACCCGTCTGCAGTTGCCCGGGGGCAAAGCGCTAAACTTCAGCGACCTGTTCAATAGCCGTCGCGAGAAATTCGCCGTCGGCACGGTGCTGGGCCAATGAACCCGCGTCTGGCCGCTGCCCGCGCCCTGGCCGCCGTTCTCAGCGGCAAGGCATCGTTGAACAGCTCGCTCCCGGCACAACTGGATAAAGTCGAGGCGCGTGATCGCGGCCTGACCCAGGACCTGGCCTTCGGTACAGCCCGCTGGCAGCCGCGCTTGTCGGCGCTGGCCGAACAGTTGCTGCAAAAGCCTTTCAAGAGTGCCGATGCCGATGTACAGGCATTGTTGCTGGTTGGTCTGTATCAACTGCTCTACACCCGTACTCCCGCGCATGCGGCCATCGGCGAGACCGTTGGCTGTGCCGACAAACTGAAAAAGCCCTGGGCCAAGGCCCTGCTCAACGCTGTACTGCGCCGGGCCCAGCGTGAAGGCAATGAGTTGCTAAGCGCATTGGAGCGCGACCCGGTGGTGCGTACCGCCCACCCGCGCTGGCTGCAGAAGTCGCTCAAGGCCTTCTGGCCAGAGCAATGGGAAGCGATCTGCGCCGCCAACAACGCGCACCCTCCGATGATCCTGCGGGTGAATCGTCGTCATCACAACCGCGACGCCTACCTGCAGTTGCTTGCCGAGGCCGGTATTCAGGCCGCGCCGTGCCAGTACAGCCGCGATGGCATCGTTCTGGCCGAGGCCAGCGACGTGCGCAACCTGCCTGGCTTCGACCAAGGCTGGATCAGCGTTCAGGACGAAGCCGCGCAACTGGCCGCCGACCTGATGGACCTGGCCCCAGGGCAACGGGTGCTGGACGCTTGCTGCGCCCCGGGCGGAAAAACCTGTCACCTGCTCGAAGCAGAGGCCGGGCTGCAACAAGTGGTCGCCATTGACCTGGAGGCCAAACGCCTGACACGCGTACGGGAAAACCTCGACCGTCTGGGCCTTGACGCACAATTGATCGCCTGCGACGCACGGGATACCGCCAGTTGGTGGGACGGCAAGGGCTTCCAGCGCATCCTGCTCGACGCCCCCTGCTCGGCAACCGGGGTCATCCGCCGCCACCCGGACATCAAGCTGACCCGTCAGGCCGAGGACATTCCGGCCCTGGCCAGCCTGCAGGGCGAACTGCTCGATGCCCTGTGGCCAACCCTGGAGGTCGGCGGGATCCTGCTCTACGCCACCTGTTCGAGTTTGCCAACGGAAAACACGGAAGTAATCGACGCCTTCCTCGCCCGCACGCCAGGTGCCCGCGAGCTGGACCTGGCGACTGCCGCTGGGCTGCGTCAACCTCATGGTCGCCAGCTGCTGGCGCAAGAGGGTGGGCACGACGGTTTCTATTACGCCAAGCTGATCAAGATCGCCGCGGCTCGCGGATAACGACAATGGAAGGGGAGTAGTGGATGAAGATCATCATCCTGGGTGCGGGGCAGGTTGGCGGTACGCTGGCCGAACACCTGGCCAGCGAAGCCAACGACATCACCGTGGTCGATACCGATGGTGATCGCCTGCGCGACCTCGGCGACCGCCTGGATATCCGCACGGTCCAGGGCCGGGGTTCGTTCCCGACGGTCCTGCGTCAGGCCGGTGCCGACGATGCCGACATGCTGGTTGCGGTGACCAACAGTGACGAGACCAACATGGTCGCCTGTCAGGTCGCCTACACCCTGTTCCATACCCCGACCAAAATCGCCCGGGTACGCGAGTCGGCCTACCTGACCCGTGCCGGCCTGTTCAATAACGAGGCCATTCCGGTCGATGTGTTGATCAGCCCCGAACAGGTGGTGACCCACTACATCAAGCGCCTGATCGAACACCCGGGTGCCTTGCAGGTGATCGACTTCGCCGAGGGCAAAGCCCAACTGGTGGCGGTCAAGGCCTATTACGGTGGCCCGCTGGTGGGCCAGCAACTGCGCCAGATCCGTGCGCACATGCCGAATGTGGATACTCGCGTCGCGGCGATCTTCCGCCGTGACCGGCCAATCCTGCCCCAGGGCGACACCGTGATCGAGGCCGACGACGAAGTGTTCTTCATCGCCGCCAAGGCGCACATCCGCGCCGTGATGGGCGAGCTGCGGCGTATCGACGAAACCAACAAGCGGGTGGTCATCGCCGGTGGTGGGCAGATCGGTGAGCGCCTGGCCGAGGCCATCGAAAGCCGCTACCAGGTCAAGATCATCGAAATGAACCCGGCACGCTGCCGCTACCTGTCCGACACCCTGGACAGCACAGTGGTCCTGCAAGGCAGCGCCTCGGACCGCGACCTGATGGTCGAAGAGAATATCGCCGAAGCCGACATTTTCCTGGCCCTGACCAACGACGACGAAGCCAACATCATGTCTTCGCTGCTGGCCAAGCGCCTTGGTGCGCGCAAGGTGATGACCATCATCAACAACCCGGCCTATGTCGACCTGGTGCAAGGTGGCGAAATCGACATCGCCATCAGCCCGCAACTGGCGACGATCGGTACCTTGCTGGCCCACGTACGTCGAGGTGACATCGTCAGCGTCCACTCGCTGCGCCGAGGGGCGGCCGAGGCCATCGAGGCCATCGCTCATGGCGACTCGAAATCGAGCAAGGTCATCGGCAAGGCCATCGAAGACATCGCACTGCCACCGGGCACCACCATCGGCGCGATCATCCGCGACGAGGAAGTGCTGATCGCCCACGACGACACCGTGATCGAAGCCGGTGACCGGGTGATCCTCTTTGTTGTGGATAAAAAGTACATCCGTGACGTCGAGAAACTCTTCCACGTTGGCTTGAGCTTCTTCTAAGAGGAACGGCAGATGCGCGAATCACTGGAAAAAATGCTCGCCAAGGGTGTGGATAACGCCCTGTTGCGCTTCGGTCTGGGCAAATCCTGGCTGGATGAGGGCAACGCTGCCGAAGCCGCTGTACACCTGCAACGCTGTGTGGATTTCGATCCGAAGTATTCCGCGGCGTGGAAGCTGCTGGGCAAGGCACATCAGGCGCAGGGCGACCTGACAGCGGCACGCCAGGCTTGGCAGCAAGGCCTGGACGCAGCAAAGGCGCATGGCGACAAGCAGGCGGAAAAAGAGATGACGGTGTTTCTGAAAAAGCTCGACAAAGCGCAACACTGAGGCGTGTTTGTCGCAGGCAAGGCCGGCACCTGCAGGGCCCGACCTTGCCAGTGACGCAACCTCAATACCAGCGTGATTCGCCTGCCGGGCGCTTCTTGAAGCGCTTCATGCTCCACATGTACTGGCTCGGGTAGGCCCGCACATAACGCTCGATCACCTGGCTCATCGCCGCAGCCGAGGTTTCAGTGTCTTCGCTGTACATGGCCTCAGGCGCTGCCTCGAGGATGACCTTGAAACCGGAACCGTCCGGCAGGCGCAGCGCATGCAGGAACACCCCTACGGCTTTGCCACCGGCCAGCATGTTCGGCACGAACTTGCTGGTCAGCGCCTGGGTGGCGAAAAACGGTACGAATATGCCTGCCGATTCGGCTGGCTCAGGGTCGGCAGGAATCCCCACCTGACCGCCCTTGCGCACTTCCTTGATGATGCTGAGGATGCCTTCCTTGGTCGACGCCGCGACACGGTTACCCAGCTGTACACGCTGTTCACGCAGCAGGTCATCGACCGCCTTGAGTTTGGGCGGACGGTAGAAAATGATCGGTTTGCACTGGCTGCAGTAGAAGTGGTTGAGCACTTCCCAGTTGCCCAGGTGGCTGGTGATACCGACGACCCCCTTGCCCGACGCCAGGGCTTTTTCCAGCACCTCAAGCCCTTCGACCTCACGCACCAGCGCCAGCGAGCGCTTGGCTGGCCAGATCCAGGCACAGGCGCTCTCGGTGAACGACTTGCCGATGTCCATCAGCGTACGGCCTACCAGCCGCTCGCGTTCGGCGGCGTCCATCTCCGGAAAACACTTGGCCAGGTTGATGCGCACGACATTGCGCGAGCTGTTCGGCAGCTTCCACATGATCCAGCCGATTGCCGCGCCGACCCGTTGCACTGCGCCCCATGGCAGCTTGGCAAACAACCGCAGCACCCCGACCATCAAGGCGCCCTTGAATTTATCCACAGGCAGGTTCCTCCTTCTGCAAGCCGGGCATTGTACCCCTCAGCGCAGCAAGGCGGCGTAGCGATCACAATTGATGGTGTGATCCATGACCATGCCCGTGGCCTGCATGAAGGCGTAACAGATGGTGGGCCCGACAAAGGTGAACCCGGCTTTCTGCAGTGCCTTGCTCATGGCCTGGGCCTCGACAGTCACTGCGGGCACCTCACTGCGCTGGCTGAAATGATTGATCTTCGGCTCACCGCCGACGAACGACCAGAGCCAGTCGGCCGGGTTTTCAAGTTCAAGCCAGGCCCGGGCATTGCGCCGGGCGGCATTAAGCTTCAGACGGTTGCGAATGATGCCCGGATCAAGCAGGCGCTCCTCGATTTCGTCGTCACTCATCTGTGCCAGTCGCTGTGGATCGAAGCCAAACAGTACCTGCCGGTAACGCTCTCGCTTCTTCAATACGGTGATCCACGAAAGCCCTGCCTGAAAGCCTTCAAGCAGCAGCATTTCAAACAACCGGCCGGGATCTCGCAGCGGAACACCCCACTCCAGGTCGTGATAGGCCTGATAAAGTGGATCGTCGGTACACCAAAAGCAGCGTGGCATAAGGCTCCAGAGGTAGAGGCCCGCAAGAATCGGGTTATACTCCCGCTCTTTATATTCGCAGCCCTAGAAACAGGTGAATTTCGTGAGCCAGCCTACGCCAGCCGTGCGTACCTTCCAAGACTTGATTCTCGCCCTGCAGAACTACTGGGCCGAGCAAGGTTGTGTGGTACTTCAGCCCTACGATATGGAAGTAGGCGCCGGCACTTTCCATACCGCCACGTTCCTGCGCGCCGTCGGCCCGGAAACCTGGAACGCCGCCTATGTACAGCCAAGCCGTCGCCCGGCTGACGGCCGTTATGGCGAAAACCCTAACCGCCTGCAGCACTACTACCAATTCCAGGTGGTGCTCAAGCCGAACCCGGCGAACTTCCAGGAACTGTACCTGGGCTCGCTGAAAGCCATCGGTCTTGACCCACTGGTCCACGACATTCGTTTCGTTGAAGACAACTGGGAATCGCCGACCCTCGGCGCCTGGGGTCTGGGCTGGGAAATCTGGCTCAACGGCATGGAAGTCACCCAGTTCACCTACTTCCAGCAAGTGGGCGGTATCGAGTGCTTCCCGGTCACCGGTGAGATCACCTATGGCCTGGAGCGTCTGGCGATGTACCTGCAGGGTGTCGACTCGGTCTACGACCTGGTCTGGACCGACGGCCCGTTCGGCAAGGTGACCTACGGCGACGTGTTCCATCAGAACGAAGTGGAGCAGTCGACCTACAACTTCGAACACGCCAACGTCGAGAAGCTGTTCGAGCTGTTCGACTTCTACGAAAGCGAAGCCAACCGCCTGATCGAGCTGGAACTGCCGCTGCCAACCTATGAAATGGTTCTCAAGGCATCGCATACCTTCAACCTCCTCGACGCCCGCCGCGCCATCTCGGTAACCGAGCGTCAGCGTTACATCCTGCGTGTACGGACCCTGGCCCGGGCCGTGGCACAAAGCTACCTGCAAGCCCGCGCCAAGCTGGGCTTCCCGATGGCATCCCCTGAATTGCGTGATGAAGTGTTGGCTAAGCTGGAGGCTGCACAATGAGTGCTCAAGATTTCCTGGTTGAACTGGGCACCGAAGAACTGCCACCCAAGGCCCTGAGCGCCCTGGGCGACGCTTTCCTCGCCGGTATCGAAAAAGGCCTGCAAGCTGCCGGCCTGAACTACAGCGACAAGGTCGTGTTCGCCGCACCACGTCGCCTGGCGGTATTGATCCGTCAACTCGATACCCAGCAGCCTGACCGCAGCATCAATGTCGATGGCCCACCGCGCCAGGCCGCGTTCGATGCCGAAGGCAACCCGACCCAGGCGGCCCTGGGCTTCGCCAAGAAGTGCGGCGTAGAGCTGGCGCAAATCGACCAGAGCGGTGCCAAGCTGCGCTTCTCCCAGCACATTCCAGGCAAGGCCACCGCCAGCCTGCTGCCGACCATCGTTGAAGACTCGCTGAACGACCTGCCGATTCCCAAGCGCATGCGTTGGGGCGCGCGCAAGGAAGAGTTCGTCCGTCCAACCCAGTGGCTGGTCATGCTGCTGGGCGATGAAGTGGTCGATTGCACCATCCTTGCCCAGAAAGCCGGTCGTGAATCCCGTGGCCACCGTTTCCACCACCCGGAAAACGTACGCATCAGCTCGCCGGCCAGCTACCAGGAAGACCTGCGCAAGGCCTACGTACTGGCCGACTTCGCCGAGCGCCGTGAGCTGATCAGCAAACGTACCGCTGAGCTGGCGATGCAGCAGGAAGGCACCGCGATCGTGCCACCGGCACTGCTCGACGAAGTGACCGCGCTGGTTGAATGGCCAGTGCCGCTGGTCTGCTCGTTCGAGGAACGCTTCCTCGAAGTGCCACAGGAAGCCCTGATCACCACCATGCAGGACAACCAGAAGTACTTCTGCCTGCTGGACATCGACGGCAAGCTGCTGCCGCGCTTCATCACCGTGGCCAACGTCGAGAGCCGTGATCCGAAGCAGATCATCCAGGGTAACGAGAAAGTCGTGCGCCCACGCCTGACCGACGCCGAGTTCTTCTTCAAGCAAGACAAGAAGCAGTCCCTGGAAAGCTTCAACCTGCGCCTGCAGAACGTCGTCTTCCAGGCCCAACTGGGCAGTGTCTTCGACAAAGCCGAGCGCGTAGCCAAGCTGGCCGCCTTCATCGCTCCGCATATCGGTGGCGATGCCAAGCGTGCCGCCCGTGCCGGCCTGCTGTCCAAGTGCGACCTGGCCACCGAGATGGTCGGCGAGTTCCCCGAGATGCAAGGCGTAGCCGGTTACTACTACGCACTGAACGACGGTGAGCCGGAAGATGTCGCCCTGGCCCTGAACGAACAGTACATGCCACGCGGTGCAGGTGCCGAGTTGCCGTCGACCCTGACCGGCGCAGCCGTGGCCATCGCCGACAAGCTCGATACCCTGGTCGGTATCTTCGGCATCGGCATGCTGCCAACCGGCAGCAAGGACCCCTATGCCCTGCGCCGTGCCGCGCTGGGTGTGCTGCGTATCCTGATCGAGAAGCAGCTGGACCTGGACCTGAACGATGCCGTGGCCTTCGCCGTGGCCCAGTTCGGCCACACGGTCAAAGCCGCTGGCCTGGCCGATCAGGTGCTGGAGTTCATCTTCGACCGCCTGCGTGCACGTTACGAAGACGAAGGCATCGACGTCGCCACCTACCTGTCGGTTCGTGCATTGAAGCCCGGTTCCGCACTGGACTTCGACCAGCGCGTGCAAGCCGTTCAGGCCTTCCGCAAGCTGCCGGAAGCCGAAGCCCTGGCCGCCGTGAACAAGCGGGTTTCCAACCTGCTGAGCAAAGCCGAAGGCACGGTTGCCCACCACGTCGAGCCGAAGTACTTCGACAACGCCAACGAGTTCTCCCTGTACTCGGCGATTCAGCAAGCCGATCAAGCGGTGCAGCCAATGGCCGCAGCGCGTCAGTACAGCGAGTCGCTGGCACGTCTGGCAGCCCTGCGTGAACCGGTCGATGCCTTCTTCGAGGCAGTGATGGTCAACGCCGAAGACGCCAAAGTGCGGGCCAACCGTTATGCCTTGCTCAGCCGCCTGCGCGGTCTGTTCCTGGGCGTAGCTGACATCTCGCTGCTGGGGTAAGCCTTGAAACTGCTGATTATCGATCGGGACGGGGTGATCAACGAGGACTCCGACGCGTACATCAAGTCGGTGGAGGAGTGGATACCGATCCCCGGCTCGATCGAAGCGATCGCGCAGTTGAGCAAAGCCGGCTGGACGGTGGCAGTCGCCACCAACCAGTCCGGCATCGCACGCGGCTACTACCCCACGGCCACCCTCGACGCCATGCATGAACGCTTGCGCGGCCTGGTGGCCGAGCAGGGTGGCGAGGTCGGCCTGATAGTCCATTGTCCGCACGGCCCGGATGACGGTTGCGATTGTCGCAAGCCGAAGCCGGGTATGCTCAAGACCATTGCTGCGCACTATGCCGTGGAATTGGCCGGACTTTGGTTTGTCGGTGACAGCAAGGGTGACTTGGAAGCTGCGCTGGCCGTCGATGCACAACCCGTTCTGGTAAAAACCGGGAAGGGTGAACGGACCCTGAGCAAAGGGCTACCAGCAGGCACCTTGGTTTTCGAGGATCTGGCGGCCGTCGCCAGAGCACTTATCCACACGTAGAGCGCCGCCGAATATTCGTCGCCTCCAGGGCCGCAGTAGTGGTTCTGCGACGAGCGTTCCCCCGGTGCACTCCAACAGGCGGGCGAGCCCGCAACGGTACATGCCGCTATGTCGATCCTGCAGGCGATCAGAATATTTCTTTTTTACCTGCTGTTGGGTACCAGCTCCTTGCTCTGGTGCACCCTGAGCTTTTTTATTGCGCCGTTCCTGTCGTTCCGCGCCCGATACCGTTTCATCAACGTGTATTGGTGCCGCTTCGCACTGCTTCTGGTTCGGGTTTTTCTCGGTATACGGTTCAAGGTAACCGGGGCTGAGAACATTCCTGAACAGCCCTGTGTGATTCTTTCCAATCACCAGAGCACCTGGGAGACCTTTTTCCTCTCCGCCTATTTCCAGCCCTTGAGCCAGGTGCTCAAGCGCGAACTGCTTTATGTACCGTTCTTTGGCTGGGCGATGGCCATGCTCAAGCCCATTGCCATTGATCGCGACAACCCCAAGGCCGCGTTGAAACAGGTCGCCAGCGAAGGTGACAAGCTACTCAAGCAAAACATCTGGGTCCTGATTTTCCCGGAAGGCACCCGTGTGCCATTTGGCACCATCGGCAAGTTTTCCCGTGGCGGTACCGCCTTGGCGGTAAATGCCGGGCTACCGGTGCTGCCGATCGCCCACAACGCTGGCAAGTACTGGCCCAAGGAAGGCTGGGGTAAATTGCCCGGCACCATCGAGGTCGTCATCGGTGCGCCAATGTGGGCCGAAGGCACCGGGCCACGGGCTATCGCCGAGCTCAATGACCGCGCAGCTGCCTGGAACGAGCAGACCCAACGCGACATGGGCTCCCTGCCGCCCGTGGCGCAAAATGAAGCCCAGAGCACACACTGACGATCTGTGGATAACTTGTGTACAGTATTTTGATAAATCACCACTACGATGAGCTAAGTGCTTAATTTAAATACTTATTTCTCTGTATGACTGTTTTCTGAAAATCGTGCATAAGTTTTTTCACGGCATAAAAAAACCGGCGTTTACGCCGGTTTTTTTATGCCATCAGATCAGACCTTGTCGATGTCCACGTCGCGGGTTTCTTTCAAGCAGAACAGCCCCACCACCAGGCTGATGCCGGTAATCAACACCGGGTACCAGAGGCCATAGAAGATATCGCCGGTGTACACCACCAAGGCGAATGACACCGTCGGCAGGAAGCCACCAAACCAACCGTTGCCAATGTGGTAGGGCAGCGACATCGAGGTGTAGCGAATGCGGGTCGGGAACAGCTCGACCATCACCGCCGCCAGCGGGCCATAGGTCATGGTCGCAATCAGGATCATCACCACGATCAGCAAAACCACCATCGGCTGGTTCACCGAAGCCGCATCTGCCTTGGCCGGGTAACCCGCCTTGTCGATAGCTGCACGCATCGCCGCTTCATCGAAACCACTGATTTGCTGATCGCCAATGGACACGACCACAGGGCTGCCAGCGGCTGCCGTCTCGGAACTGTATGGCAGGCCCTGCTTGACCAGGAACGTCTTGACCTTGTCGCATGGGCTGTCGAAACGCGCCTTGCCCACCGGATCGAACTGGAAGGTACAGCCTTGTGGATCGGCAATGACCACAATCGGCGCCTGGCGGCTGGCTGCGTCGATCTGCGGGTTGGCGTAATGGCTCAGGGCTTTGAACAACGGAAAGTAGAGCAGGGTGGCCAGCAGCAGGCCTGTCATCAGGATCGGCTTGCGCCCGACCCGGTCCGACAGCCAGCCGAAGAAGACGAAGAACGGCGCGCCGATGACCACGCTGATGATCAACAAGGTGTTGGCCTGGCCAGGGTCCATCTTGAGCATCTGGGTCAGGAAAAACAGCACATAGAACTGCGCGGTGTAGAACGTCACGGCCTGCCCGGCATTGATACTGAACAGCGCGGTGAAGACCACCTTGAGGTTTTCCCAGGAACCGAAGGACTCGCGAATCGGCGCACGGCTGGTTTTACCCTGAGCCTTCATTTTCACGAAGGCCGGCGATTCGTGCATGCTCATGCGAATCCAGGTGGAGATCGCCAGCAGCACAATCGACAGCAGGAACGGCAGGCGCCAGCCCCAGACTTCGAACTGATCACCACTGACGTAACGGCTGGCCAACACCACCAGCAGGGACAACAGCAATCCCAGGGTGGCTGTGGACTGGATGAAGCCGGTATGGAAACCACGCTTGCCGGGCGGGGCGTGCTCGGCAACATAGGTCGCGGCGCCGCCATACTCACCACCAAGCGCCAACCCCTGAAGCATGCGCAACACTACCAGAATGATCGGTGCGGCAATGCCAATGCTTGCATAGGTCGGCAACAAGCCGACGGCAAAGGTCGACAGGCCCATCAGTACAATGGTCACCAGGAAGGTGTACTTGCGCCCGATCATGTCACCCAGGCGGCCGAACACCAGCGCCCCGAATGGGCGTACCAGGAAACCGGCAGCAAAGGCCATCAAGGCGAAGATAAAGGCTGTGGTGTCGTTGACCCCGGCAAAGAACTGCTTGCTGATGACGGCCGCCAGGGCGCCATAGAGGAAAAAGTCATACCACTCGAAAACCGTCCCGAGGGATGACGCAAAGATGATCTTGCGTTCTTCCCGGCGGCTATTCACCACCGTTGCCGCGCCACGCTCTTGGATGTAGTCCGACATCGTTGTTGTCCTCGGCCTTGAGGCCACAGTGATTATTGTTGTTGTTCCACTGTCGGTGCCGGGCGACTGCATCCGGCGCTCCGTTTACCACATCACCCTGTCAGATCAGGGTGTAACAACTGCCGCTGTAACGGTCCCCCTTGGGCTTACCGCATTGTTGAGTATCAGCTGTGCCGCCTTCTCGGCGATCATCAGGGTCGGCGAGCAGGTATTGCCCGAGACAATCTGCGGCATGATCGACGCATCGGCGATACGCAGACCGGATACGCCGTGTACACGCAATTGAGCATCCACTACATCCAGCGGCCCGCTGCCCATACGACACGTACCGACCGGATGGAAGATGGTGGTACCGATCTTGCCGGCCGCTTCGTACAGCTGTTCCTCGGTCTGCAGCGCCGAACCCGGCAGGTATTCCCGCGGCTGGAAAGGCGCCAGGGCAGGTGCCCGCACGATCTGCCGGGTGAGGCGGATGGCCTGGGCGGCAACCTTTAGGTCCTGCGGGTCACTGAGGTAATTGGGATCGATGGTTGGTGCGGCTGCTGGATCTGCCGAACCGATGTCGACCCGGCCACGGCTGGCCGGGCGCAGGTTACAGACCGATGCAGTGAAGGCCGGGAAGCGATGCAGCGGCTCCCCAAAACGCTCCAGTGACAACGGCTGCACGTGATATTGCAGGTTGGCGCTGGCCTGCTCCGGCCCGGAGCGCACGAAGGCCCCCAATTGGCTCGGCGCCATCGCCAATGGCCCGCTACGGTCGTACAGGTAGCGCAAGCCCATGCCGACCTTGCCCCACAGGCTGTTGGCGACCTGATTCAGGGTTCGGACATTGCTGACCTGGTAGATCAGGCGTAACTGCAGGTGATCCTGCAGGTTGCCGCCAACCCCTGGAAGTTCGTGCCGTACAGCGATGCCCAAGCGCTCAAGAAGAAGTCGTGGACCGATGCCGGAACGTTGAAGAATGCCTGGAGAGCCGACCGCGCCAGCACACAGAACGATCTCTCGGCGCGCCGTAAAGCGTTGCCAGTGGCCCTGCCAACGAGCATTGACTGCCGTGGCACGCCCGTCTTCCAGTACCAGGTTGTCGACCAGAACATCGGTCAGTACGGTCAGGTTGGCCCGCGCCTGAACCGGCCGCAGAAAGGCTTTTGATGCATTCCAACGCACACCGGAGCGCTGGTTGACCTGAAAATATCCACAACCCTGGTTATCACCGCCGTTGAAATCACTCACGCTGGCAATGCCGCTCTGGGCCGCCGCTTCGCGAAACGCGTCGAGAATCGCCCAAGAATAGCGCTGTTGTTCGACCCGCCACTCACCGTCGGCACCATGCACGTCGCTGGCACCGGCAAAATGCTTTTCACTGGTTTTGAACAGTGGCAGGACATCCTTCCAGGCCCAGCCGGGGTTGCCTGCCTCTGCCCAGCGGTCATAGTCCTGAGCCTGGCCACGCATGTAGATCATGCCGTTGATCGAGGAACAGCCGCCCAGCACCTTGCCCCGTGGATAGCCCAGGCTGCGGCCTTGCAAGCCGGGTTGAGCCTGGGTCTTGAAGCACCAGTCGGTGCGCGGGTTACCAATGCAATAGAGGTAACCGACAGGGATATGAATCCACGGATAGTTATCGCGTCCCCCTGCTTCCAGCAGCAGCACCCGGCAACCCGGATCGGCAGAAAGCCGATTGGCCAGGAGACAGCCGGCAGGGCCAGCGCCGACGATGACATAGTCGTAGGAATGATCGGCTGATGCCATGAGGGACCTCGCGCCTATTTATTATTCTTGTCCCGGACCATGTTATTGATTAATTTCGCGATGAAAACGTTAGATTTCGCTCAAGTGCTGTGCGTTTTAGAACAACGCACGTGAATACCTGATTCACAAGGAAAAGCATGTTCGACTGGAATGATCTGCGGTTTTTTCTCGAGTTGCAGCGCAGTGGCCGGCTACTGACCGCCGCCAAGCGCCTCAACACTACCCACAGCACTGTGGCCCGGCATATTGAAAGCATCGAACAAAGCCTGGGCACCCCCTTGTTCGTGCAACATGCCCAAGGCTACGAACTGACCCCGTCCGGCCAGGCCCTGCTCAAGCACGCCGAAGCCATGGAAAACGTTGCCCTGCTGGCCCAGGAAGAAATTACCCAGGCCATGACGCCGCTGGGCAAGATTCGCCTGGGCGTCACCGAAGGCATCGGCATCATGTTCTTCACCCCACGCATGGCGGGCCTGTTCGAGCGCTATCCGGGGCTGGAGGTGGAGTTGGTGGCCGTGCCACGCTTCGTCAGCATCCTCAACCGCGAAGCCGAAATCAGCATTCACCTGGAACGCCCCAATGCCGACCTGCTGATCACCCGCAAGCTCACTGATTACCGCCTGGCGCTGTATGCCAGCCCTGATTACCTGGCACAGGCGCCGCTTTTGAACTGCCGCGAAGACCTGGCTCGGCATAACTGGATTGGTTATGTAGACGACCTGCTGTTCAGCCAGGAGCTGCTGTTTCTCAACAGCTTCTGTCGAGCCCCGAATGTGGTTTTCCGCAGCACCAGTGTGATCGCTCAACATCAAGCTGCACGGGCGGGGTTGGGTATCGCTGTGCTGCCCAACTACATGGCCCGTCACGACCCGGGGCTGGTACGCGTGCTGCCCAGCGAAACCATCCAGCGCAGTTACTGGATCTGCACCCGTCGCGAGCTGCACAAGTCGGTACGCTTGAGAGTGGTTTGGGACTACCTGCTGGCACTCTGCGCCGAAGAGCAGAGCGCCTTGCTGGCCGAGTAGGGCGCCGTATCAGGCGCCCAGGGTCTTGACCATGAGCAGCAGGGCGGCGGCAATGCCGACCAGAGCAAACACCTGCTGAAGTCGAGGCCCGGCGACTTTGTGTGCAAACTGCCGGACGATGACCAAACCGACCACCGCGCCAATGGCAAAGGGCAGGCCAACGCTCCAATGCATCACACCGCCCAGGCTGGCACTCACCACACTGCCAACGGACACCAGGGCAATCACCGCCAGTGAAGTGGCGACAATGCTCCTCATCTCCAGGTTGGTGTAGCGGCTCAAGGCCGGGATGATTACAAAGCCACCGCCCACCCCCAGCAAACCCGACAGCAGCCCGGAGAGCAGGCCCGTGAAGGCCAGTGCTCGGGCACAGGGCAACGTCCACCGCAGGCGCCCCTGCAGAGGGTTCAGGACACAGGGCTGAACATCACGCGGCAGCGATCCACACCCCCCTTTCAGTTCATGCCGCGCCTTGAGCAACATCCGCACGCAGACATAGATCAGAACCACGGCAAAGGCCAACGCCAACGGCGCGTTGGGCAGCCGATGCGCCAGCAGCAAGCCCAGTGGCGCCGTGAGCAACCCAAGCGAGGCAACGAACAGCGCTGCACGGTAGCGCACCACGCCCTGACGCAAACCCAGCACTGCACCAACGCCTGCGGCCAGGCCCACCGCCAGCAAGCCAACGGGCGCAGCTTCGGCCATCGACAAGCCCAAACCGAACACCAGAAGCGGCACGGCAAGAATGCCACCGCCAGCACCGGTCAGCGCAAGAATGGCCCCAATGATCGCGCCCAGCCCGGCCCCCAGAAATTCATGCTCGATCACTGATGGGCCTCACGTGGTGCGGGTAACGGCTTGGCCATCCACTCACGGCCTTTGAGCATGCAACGCCAGTACAGCGGCGGCAGGATACGCTCCTTCAACAGCCAGGCCAGACGGGTCGGCTTACGCCCATCAAGCAGCCAACGAGGGAAGCTTGGGGCAACCTTGCCGCCATAGGTGAACTCGGCCAACACGATCTTGCCGCGCTCCACGGTCAACGGGCAGGAACCGTATCCGTCGTAGTGCACGACATCCGCCAGGCGCCCCAACGCGACCAGTACGTTATTGGCAACCACAGGGGCCTGCTTGCGCGCAGCGGCGGCGGTCTTGGCATTCGTGGTGTTGGTGGCATCGCCAAGGCCATGGATATTGGCAAAACGACGGTGGCGCAGGGTTGCCGGATCGACATCGATCCAACCCGCTGCGTCCGACAAGGGGCTGTTACGTATGAACGTCGGCGGCACTTGCGGGGGCACCACATGCAGCATATCGAATGGCTGCACCAGGGTTTCGCTGCTGCCGTCAGGCAGGGAACGCACAAAGGTTGCCTGCTTCGCCGGCCCATCCACCGCTACCAGACGATGGGCGTAGTTCAGATCGACCGCATACTTGTCGATGTACTCCATCAGCGCAGGCACGTAGTCGGCCACCCCGAACAACACCGCGCCGGCATTGAAGAACCGTGCCTGGATATTGTCCAGGCGGCCGCTGCGCAACCAATGATCGCACGACAGGTACAGGGCCTTCTGCGGTGCGCCAGCGCACTTGATCGGCATCGGTGGCTGCGTGAACAGGGCCTTGCCTTTCTCCAACTGCTGAACCAGCTGCCAGGTGTAAGGCGCCAGGTCATAACGGTAGTTGGAGGTCACACCATTGCGCCCCAAGGTTTCACTCAGGCCTTCAATCGCATCCCAGTCAAGCTTGAGGCCCGGACAGACAACCAGTTGTGCATAACTGATCAGCCGACCATCCTCCAACTGCACCGTCTGCGCCTGAGGGTCGAAGAACTGTGCGGCACCCTTGATCCAGGTCACGCCCTTGGGAATAGCCGAGGCCATACTACGCACCGTGCTCTTGGGCTGGAACACGCCAGCTCCGACCAGCGTCCAGCCAGGCTGGTAGTAATGAACCTCGGCCGGATCAATGATTGCCACATCGAGGGACGAATCGCGTGCCATCAGGCTGGAGGCAGTGGCAAGGCCTGCTGCGCCGGCACCGATGATCAGGACTTTGTGGTGCGCACAGGCGGGCGACGTTGAAGATGATTGAGCAAGCATGGCAGTGTTTCCTAAATAATAATTCTGTCGCGCCGGAATCAGATGGCGTTGAGCGGGATCTTCAAGTAGC
Source organism: Pseudomonas sp. TE3910 (assembly GCF_056279025.1). Classification (NCBI taxonomy): domain Bacteria; kingdom Pseudomonadati; phylum Pseudomonadota; class Gammaproteobacteria; order Pseudomonadales; family Pseudomonadaceae; genus Pseudomonas; species Pseudomonas sp. TE3910. The sequence goes on along the minus strand of NZ_JBWBQN010000001.1, from coordinate 3,402,447 downwards.
GCACGCCGTTGTCTTCAGGCTCGGGCAACTGACCGCTGCGCATGTTGACCTGCACCGAGGGCAGGATCAGCACCGGCATCTCCAGGGTCGCGTCGCGGGCTTTGCGCATCGCCACGAACGCCTCTTCGCTGATACCTGCATGCACATGAATGTTGTTCTCCCGCTGCTCGGCGACCGTGGTCATGTAACGCAGCTCGCGACCGCCTGGCAGGTAGTCGTGGCACATGAACAGCCGGGTATGGTCAGGCAGGGCAAGGATGCGCTTGATCGAGCGGTACAACGTGCCTGCGTCTGCACCGGGGAAATCACACCGCGCAGTGCCGTAGTCAGGCATGAACAAGGTATCGCCGACGAACGCTGCAATTTCACCGCCCGCTTCAACGATGTACGTCATGCAGGCCGGGGTATGACCTGGGGTATGCATGGCCCGCGCACGCAAGCCGCCAATCAGGAATTCGCTACCGTCCTCAAAGAGCACGTCGAACTGACTGCCGTCACGGGCGAATCGACTATCGGCATTGAACAGCGCACCGAAGACTTTCTGCACTTGGGTGATATGGCTGCCAATGGCGACCTGCCCACCGAGCTTCTCTTTCAGGTACGCCGCCGCCGACAGGTGATCAGCATGCACATGGGTTTCCAGAATCCATTGCACCTTGGCACCCAACTCGGTCACCCGCGCAATCAGTTTGTCCGCCGAGCACGTATCGGTACGGCCAGACTTGGGATCGTAGTCCAGCACACTGTCGATCAGTGCACAGTGTCCGCTGTCGCGATCCATCACCAGATAACTGATGGTCCAGGTCGCGCTGTCGAACAGTGCTTCCACATACAGGTTGCCGCCAATGATCATGACCTTCTCCCGATAAATCCATTGATGCCAACGTAAGGCATAGCTGGCAGTCGCAGGGCTGTCATCAAGATATGTGCCATCGGTCGGGAAAGGCGTAGCCCCCGCGTTTACAGGGCCCGGCTGTACCTCAGCGAACAGACTGCCGCGCCATTTGGCAGTGATGTGGCAGTACCTGGCAGTTTTTGGCAGTCTTCGTCGCCTTCGGGTAAGCTCTTGGTGTGATTGCCTAGGTGTCGCCATGTCTCAGTTGATTACCGTTGCCCCGAAAATCCCCGCCGTTCAGGCGCTGGTGTCATACCTCGAACATGACCCTCAGCCCACCATCGTGCTGGATACCCACTACAACATCCTTGCTGCCAACAGTGCGTACCAACGTCAGTTCGGCGTAGAAGGCCAATCAACCCTTGGCGCGAAGTGCCACCAGGTCTCCCATCACTACGCCGTACCCTGCGATCAGGCCGGCGAGCATTGCCCGATGCGCAAGGCGAGAGAAAGCCGTGTGCCCGAGCGGATGCTGCATATTCACCACACGCCGCGTGGTCCGGAACATGTCGATGTAGAACTACGGCCGATCCTCGATGAGCAGGGTGAGGTGGTCGCGTTCGTCGAGCGCCTGACCAGCATCACCGTGGCCTCGGCTCAACCCCAGCAACATGGCCTGGTTGGCCGGGCGCCAGCGTTCAAGCAGGCACTGGCCAGCCTGCAACGTGCGGCACCGTCACAGATTCCGGTACTGCTGCAAGGTGAGTCCGGCACGGGCAAAGAGCTGTTCGCACGTGCGCTGCATCTGAGTGGCCCACGCGCCAACGGCCCGCTGGTGGTCGTTGACTGCACCGGCCTGACCGAATCACTGTTCGAAAGCGAGCTGTTCGGCTATGAAAAGGGCGCCTTTACCGGCGCTCTGCAACGCAAGATCGGTCTGGCGGAAGCCGCACATGGCGGTACCCTGTTTCTCGATGAGATCGGTGAAGTACCACTGGCAATGCAAGTGAAGCTGTTGCGTCTGATCGAGTCAGGCAGCTTCCGCCCGGTGGGCAGCCTGCGTACTGTTCACTCGGACTTCCGCCTGATCTCGGCCACTCACAAACCCCTCAAGGAAATGGTTGCCAACGGCACCTTCCGTGAAGACCTCTACTACCGGATCAGTGCCTTTCCGATCCGCCTGCCGTCATTGCGCGAGCGGGTCGAAGACCTGCCGCTGTTGATCGACAGCCTGTTGCAACGCATGGCCGGCGCCCAGGCACCGCGGGTAGATCCGCAGGCCATGCACTGGCTCAGCCTGCACACCTACCCGGGGAACATTCGCGAGCTGAGAAACATCCTCGAACGCGCTCGCTTGTTTGCCGACGATGGCCTCATCAGGGCAGAGCACTTACCCGACGATGTGAAACCTGACAATGCCACGGCAGGGCAATCGCAGCGACGGAAAAAGGATCACCTTGGCCAACTGGCACAAGCACTCCAAGCCTTTGAAGGTTCGCGCAGTGAATTGGCCCAACAGTTGGGAATGAGTGAGCGAACACTGTATCGGCGCTTGCGCGAGTTGGGGCTGTGAGCCGCGCCGGGCATGCCGGCCCTTAACCCTGTGCGAGAAAATCAATAACACCATTCCTTGATTTTCAGTTGCCGAGACAACAGTTTCTTCACGGTCCCTCGGGCAAGATCTTGGCTGAATCTGCCTAGCTCTTGATGGGGTCCCGCTTTATGTCGTTGTCTTTCACAGGGTCGAACCAGCGCGCAAGAAACGTGCTTATCACTGTACTTGCAGTCGTGCTCGTAATTGTCGGTTCGTACTTTCTATTCAGAACCCCCCGGCTGACCAATCTTGCCCAGAGCAACGCTGCACAACTGGCCCCGCTAAAATCGGCATGGGCCAGTGGTGACGCTATTGTCGTGATTCGCCATGCGGAACGCTGCGACCTGTCCAGTGCGCCGTGCCTGGATGCCCCAGATGGCATCACCAAACGCGGTAAAGACATCGCCGTAAAGTTGGGCAAGCATTATCAAACACTCGGCCTGGACCAGGCTGATATCTTTACCAGCCCCCTGACAAGAACCCGGCAAACCGCGAACTTCATGTTTAACCATGATGTCGAGCCGCAGCAGTGGCTCGCCGCCTGCAAAGGCATCATGCTTAAGACCGCGCTTGAAACTAAACGCCCAGGACACAACCTGATTCTGGTTACACACAGCGATTGCATTCGGGAAATAGAAAAGCACTTGAATGTGCATGCCCCTGAAAAACCACCCTATGCCTCGTCACTGTTCATCGTCCTGGGTCAGGGCGACAAAAAGCCACGGGCGCTGGGTTTCTTTTATTCGCGAGACTTTAATACCGAATGGATGAGCCAGAAGTAATAGCCGTCATCGCTGCACACCTGAAGACGTTTTGGTTTTCCTGACGAAGTAAAAAACGCCCCTTGAACCGGGGCGTTTTTTGATCCTGCTTGTACGCAAACAACTCAGGGTTTGCAGGGGACTCAATTAGTTGTCAAAGCAACCGTTACCCATTGCAGCGTACTGCATGGTGTGTACCTGACCCTGGTGGTCTTCGTAGGTCATTTTCATCTGCACCACACCACACACATCAGGGATACGATCCTGGTGGATCACGTGGGCAATATCAGGGTGGCTACCGTACGTGTATTGCTCTACTGCAGGTGCTTCGGCAGCGAATGCCATTTGAGTGCCGATCATTACACAAGCAGTGGTAACCAGAGCGGTAAACAGTTTCATTTTTACAGTGTCCCAACGATGCAAACGATCTACGTCTTCAGTCGGAATCGGTAAGGCTGAAGGCTCTGCGAAACGTGGCAGGGTCGTTTGCTTACACCCTTTGGAGTCTGCGTTTCGCGGCTTTGTTTGGAAGCTGTGTACAGTCTATTCCGCTGAACTTTTAGATAAATGCCAATGTTGGCAAAGCATTCTTTAGCGAAATGGAACAATCGCTTCGCGACGACCGCCCTCGTATCTACAACCTGCCCCAAAACGGTTTGAACACAGGGTATTTTGCAGAGGTCGCATTACGCCAAAGAGGAAAGCGGCGGCAATGTGCAGCACGCCGCCATGTTGCTTGTCACGGCCAACATCATGGTCAGCAGGCCACCAATGCTTGGTCAGCCCAGAGGGCCAAGAGAACATGCCAGGCACTCGATAATGCTGTTTGCATGATCTTCACTCCAGATCGGAATTACGAAGGAAAGCGGCCAGCAACCTCATTGCTGGCCACTATCGACACCACCAGTTCAATCAGTGCTTGAACATCACATGGCGTACAGCGGTGTAGTCCTCCAGCCCATACATGGACATGTCCTTACCGTAGCCAGAGTGCTTGACCCCACCGTGAGGCATTTCACTGGTCAGCATGAAATGCGTATTCACCCAGGTGCAGCCATATTGCAGGCGCGCAGACAGGCGATGGGCACGACCGACATCCGACGTCCAAACCGACGAGGCCAGGCCGTAGTCCGAATCGTTGGCCCAGCCCAGCACCTGCTCTTCATCATCAAACACCGTGACCGAAACCACGGGGCCGAACACCTCGCGACGGACGATTTCATCGTCTTGGCGAGCGCCCGCAAGCACGGTGGGTTGAAAGAAGAAGCCAGGGCCTTCGACACGATGACCACCAGTGACCACCTGAATGTGCGGCAAGGCGCTGGCGCGCTGGACAAAGCCTTCGACGCGCTCCAGGTGTTGCTCGGTAATCAGCGGACCGAGTTCGGTGGCCGGGTCGTCCTGCAGGCCCGGCTGGATGCTGCCCACCGCTTCGCCAAGCTTGGCCACGAACTGCTCGTAGATACCTTTCTGTGCATAAATGCGGCAGGCGGCGGTGCAGTCCTGGCCGGCATTGTAGAAGCCGAATGTACGGATGCCTTCTACGGCGGCGTCGATATCAGCATCATCGAAGATGATGACCGGCGCCTTGCCGCCCAGCTCCATGTGCATGCGTTTCACACTATCGGCAGTGCTACTGATGATCCGCGAGCCCGTGGCGACCGAGCCGGTCAGCGAGACCATACGCACCCTAGGGTGGGTGACCAGCGGCTCGCCAACGCTCGGACCTCGGCCGAACACCATGTTCACCACGCCAGCGGGGAAAATGTCGGCGATGAACTCAGCGAGCTTCAGCGCGGTCAACGGCGTCTGTTCCGAGGGTTTGAGCACCACCGTGTTGCCGGCGGCCAGGGCGGGGCCCAGCTTCCAGGCAGCCATCATCAGTGGGTAGTTCCACGGCGCGATGGAGGCAACCACGCCCACCGGGTCGCGGCGAATCATGGAGGTGTGGCCGGGCAGGTACTCGCCTGCTGCCGAACCGCTCATGCAGCGGCTGGCGCCGGCGAAGAAGCGAAACACGTCGGCGATGGCCGGCAGCTCGTCGTTCAAGGCGGCGGTGAAGGGTTTACCGCAGTTCTGCGACTCCAGGCGGGCAAGTTCCTCGGCATGGGCGTCAATGGCATCGGCGAGCTTGAGCAACAGGGTGGAACGGTCCTTCGGCGAAGTCTGAGACCACAGCGCAAAGGCATCATCGGCGGCGCGCACGGCAGCATCGACCTGGGCCGCGCTAGCCTCAGGGATTTCCACCAGAGCGGTCCCCAAGGACGGGTTGAGCACGGCGATGCTGGGGCCTTCGCCAACAACAAGTTGGCCGTTGATCAGGAGTTTGGTTTGCATGATTCAGTCCTTCGGTAGCCTTAGCCCCTTCTCCCTGAAAGGAGAAGGGGGGGCAGCATGAGTAGGGAGGTTTGATAAAGGCGTTGGCTTAACGCACTGGCACGCCAGCAACGTTGGCGGCCTTGGGCAGAGGCTTGGAGAACTTCCAGGCGTCGCCGGCCGGGGCCGTACCTTTGTCATAGGGCTTGGCCAGCAGCATGTAGAGGAAGCCTGCGCCCATCACCACCACCGTGGTCAGAATCATCGAGTAGTTGATGTACCAGGCCGCATCAGGACTGCGCGGCCAGACCATATTGATGATGGCGCCAACACCGTAGATCAGCGCGGCGATGTTCACCAACAGCCCCCAGCCACCGAGGCTGAACTGGCCGCTCGGGCGCCAGCCCTTGCCACGGGCGATCAGTGCAGCGATCACAATCAACTGGAACGCCACATAGATGCCAATGGCGGCGAAGCCGACGATGGTTGCCACGGCATCGGCCATGAACAGGCCAAGGCAGACAATACACGCCGGCATCACGCCGCTCACGACCAGCGCGAACGACGGTACATGGTTAGCGGACAAGCGCTTCAGCAGGTTGCTGCCAACGATCATCTCGTCACGTGCGTAGGAGAACAGCAAACGGCTGGCAGCAGCTTGCAGGCTCAGTACACAAGAGATGAAGGAGACCATCACTACCGCCATCACCAGTTTCGAACCTACCGGGCCGAAGGCATTGGCGAGGATGGTGGCAACCGGGTCAGTATCTTCGCCAGCGATCACTTTCTGCATGTCCGGGACTGCCAGAATCAGCGCCAGGCAGGCGAACATGGCCGCAGCACCACCAATGTAGATGGTCATGCGCATGGCCTTGGGGATGCGCTTGCCGGGGTTGGGGGTTTCTTCCGCCACGTCACCGCAGGCCTCGAAGCCGTAGTACTGGAACAGGCCCGCCAGGGAGGCAGCGAGGAAGGCTGGCAGGTAGGAGCCGTTGACGTTGAGCTCAAAGGTGTTGAACAGCACGCTGATCGGTTGATGACGCTCGAAGATCAACAGGTAGCCGCCCACCAGAATGGCGCCCACCAGTTCACAGAGGAAGCCGAACATGGCCACTCGGGCGAGCAGCTTGGTGCCCACCAGGTTGAGTGCGGTAGACATCAGAATCAGGCCGAGGGCGATATAAATGTTGGCGTTTGAGCTGGCGTCAAAACCAAGCATGGCAGCCATGTAAGGGCCCGCACCGACGGCGACACCGGCGATGGTGGCGCACAGCGCCCAGGCATAGACCCAACCCACCATCCAGGCCCAGCGCTTGCCGACCAGGCGTCGCGCCCAAGGGTAGACGCCACCAGAGATGGGGAACTGCGACACCACCTCACCGAACACCAGACACACCAGCATCTGGCCGAGGCCAATCAGCAGGTAAGACCAGAACATCGGCGGACCACCTGCCGCGAGGCAGAGGCCGAACAGGGTGTAGACGCCGACCACCGGCGACAGATAGGTGAAGCCCAGGGAGAAGTTTTCCCACAGGCTCATACTACGGTTGAAGTTGGAGCTGTAGCCGAGCGCACGCAGTTGCTCGGCGTCCTGATCGAGAGAAGCGGTTGCACTTGCCGCAGAAGACCCACTCATATTGTTTTCCTCATTTGAATGGCAGTCGTTTGCATGGCGGCGGGTCGCTGCCCGCCGGTGCTCATCGAAGAGCCTTTATTGTTATGGGTGAAGCGAGATGCGCACTTATCCAGCCTTGGCCACCTCCTCATCTCGGCCGTCGTCAAACTGCGAGAGCCATTCAACGGCGGCATCGCGGTACCGGGTGAAGCCCTTGTAGTCCACCAGTTCCTGATTCAGGGTCTTGAGCACGCGGTGCATGCGTTTGGCCCAGGCTGGGTTGGTGGCGATGTCTTCCAGGTTCAGCAGGTAAGTGCGAATCGGGAAGACGATGGCGTTGCTGCGCGGCAGGCGGTGCAGGGGTTGCAGTTCAATGCGCAGATAAACCAGCTTGCCGGCGTTCTCGGCGGTGACCATGGTGCGGTCGGGCGCCCAGTCCGGCAGGCTTTCGGCAGAGACATCGAGCCGCGGATTGACCGTCAGCGACCAGTTCAGGCGGCGTACCGGATGGCCGCAGCGCAGACGCAGAAGGAACTTCAGCGCACGGTCGAGCATGCCGGTTTCCTTCAGCAGCGGCACCGGGCCGTGAAATTCGTGCCAGGCCATGCCGAGGTTGAAACGCAGCGAGTAGTCGGCGCGCTGGGTAGCGATACCGGCGCCCCAGTAGAGGGTGCCGTCACGCTCTTCCTGCAGTACCCAATCGCCCTGAGCCTGGCGGGTGATGTACTCCATTGGCTCATAGGGCAAGGTGGACGGATCACCGAAGGTAAAGGTGTCATCGATGTTCAGCAGCGTGTTGGTCCAGTGCCAGCGAGTGCCGTCCTTCTCCAAAGTGAAGTACTCGGGGTAGTCGCTGGCGTAGGACTCCATGATCAGCTCGAGCAGGTCCCACTGCGCTTCCATCATGTGCGGCGCCGACACGTAGTGCATGCCCGGATCTTTCTCCAGCGTGATCGCACGGTCACGGCACTCGCTGATGTAGTGCTCATCGATGTCGAAGACGGCCTTCAGCGCACCGTCGCCCACCGACACGTGAGGCTCCAGGTTCATTGAGTACATGTACTCGTCGTCCGGGAAGGGGAAGGGCGCACGGGCGATGCACTCGGGGCTGTTCGCGTAGGTGTAGTCGTCGCGGTAGGTTTCGTCGGGTCGGAACTGGATGGTCATGGTGGTTCTCCGTTCAGCAGTCGATGACCAGCCGCGAGCACTTGGCACGCGACACGCAGGGCATGATTTTTGTGTTGGCGGCCTTGTCTTCGTCGGACAGCCAGTCGTCGGTGTGGACGATTTCGCCGTCGAGTTCGAGCACGCGGGTTTCGCACTCACCGCAGGCGCCGCCACGGCACAGGTAAGGAATCGAGTGGCCGGCCGCTTCAGCGGCTTCCAGCAGGCTCTGGTCAGGCGACACTTCGATGGTCGCGCCGCTGCGCGCCAAGGTAACGCTGAAGGCCTCGCCGACACTGCCTTGTTCTAGAAAGCGCTCGTAGTGGATGTGGCTATCGGTCCAGCCTTGGGCATGGGCACTGTCGATGGCATCCTGGATCATGGATTCAGGGCCGCACACATACAGGTGGCTGCCCAGCGGGCGAGCGGCGACAACAACCGAGATATCCAGGCGCTGGCCGATATCGTTGCGATACAGGCGTACGGCATCGCCATACTCGCGCACCAGCTCTTCGCCCAAGCGTGCGTGCTCGGCACCGCGTACGGCCAAATGCACCTCGAACGGCGTGCCACGCAGACGCAGTTCGGCCAGTTGCGAACAGACCGGGGTAATGCCGACACCACCGGCGATGAACAGGTGCAGACGAGCATGCTTGCTCAGCGGGAACAGGTTCACCGGGCGCAGGATTTCCAGCACATCACCTTCGTTCACGGCTTCGTGCATCCGCAGTGAACCGCCACGCCCTTCGTCAACACGGCGCACGGCGATCTGGTAGGCACTGGAGTCGTACGGCGAACTCATCAGCGAGTAGGCATTGCGGTAGGTGCCGTTTTCGTGAGGGATCAACACCACCACGTTGCTGCCGCCCGAGAAGGGCGGCAGGTGCGCGCCATCGGTGGCCACCAGGGTAAACCGCTTGATTTCCGGTGTGACAGCTTCGATGCGGGCAACCCGCACACTCAGGGTTCCGTTGCTCAAGCTCATGTGTCGAGCTCCTCTGCTTCTGGCAATTCGCCGGGGACTTCGGCGTCGGCCTTCACGGCCTGGAAGGCGGCGAGACGGCGGGAATAATGGTCACGCACCACCAACATTGCGTTGCAACCAGGGCACTGGAACACGCGCTGGGTGACGTTCTCGGTGTAGCTGTCGCAGTGCACGCACCAGATACGACGGACGAACGACCCGGCATGCTCGCGGAGCACCTCGTCACTGTTCATGTCGTAGTGGGTGGCCACCTGCATGGCGGTACCGATAAAGCTCTCCGAGCCCGAAAGGTAGAGCCGGGTGCCCATGCGGGCATTGCCCAGGATGCGCTCCAGATCCGCTACCAACTCATGATTGCTGGGGTACACACGCAGCTCGGCGACCTGCCGCTGCTGCAGTTCGGCGAGGTAGTCCAGGCCGGAGAAGGATTCCTGTGAATAGAGCAGAGTGGTCTGCATGCCTTGCTCGGACATTTCATCCAGCAGACGCAGCATGGCGCGGCCACCACTACCCTGGCCTGCGACGAGGTGGCGGATTCCACCCGGCAGGGGGCGCAGTTGGTCATAGACCGGCCGACTCTTGATACCTGTGATCAGCATTGTTGTTTTACCTCCAGGACCGCCAATGCCCGATAGGGCATTCAGCATCGATGCAATGACCCATCAGCTGGATGGGTTGCAGGCTGATATTGCACATGCTGTGCCAATTTTTAAGTCACTGAAATTTATGGATTTTTATTATTCGCAGGCATTAACGTAGGCAAAAATAGCGTGTGCCGTAGGCATTCTTGCAGCGGTATGGGAGGCGGCGGAGGGGGAAAATTGCAGCAGACGGCACATCCCTGTGCCGGGAAAATCAATCGCGTTGCAGCTTGCGAATCAGGGTACCGATATCAATGCCCAGTTGCTGGGCTGCCTTGCGTTTGCTGCCTTGGCTCTGGACTGCCTGGAGAATGAGCTGGCGCTCATAGCGCTGAACCTGCGCCTTGAGGCTTTCACCCAGTTCGTCGTCGGCTGGCAGCTCTGTATCCATTTCCTGGCGTGGAGTCGTTGGCCTGATGGAAATCGGTGCGATCAGCCCCAGCAGTTCCGGTGGCAGATGCTGTTCACTGGCCTCGTCATCAGCCAGCACAGCCAAGCGCTCAAAAATATTCACCAGCTCGCGGATGTTGCCCGGATAGTCATAGCTCAGGAGCCGTTGACGGCAACCGCCGGACAACCGCAGCGTGGGCTGGCGGTCACGGTTGATGCGCATCAGCAGGATGTCCATGAGCACTGGCAGGTCTTCCAGGTGCTGGCGCAGTGGCGGGATCTCTACCGGCAGCACAGCAAGGCGGTAGTACAGGTCGGCACGGAACTCGCCGGACTCGACCAGCCGCCGCAAGTCCTTGTTGGTGGCGGCGATCACCTGGACTTGTACCGTCTTGCTCAATGGCGAGCCGACCGACTGAATGCTGCCGTCTTCAAGGAACTTGAGCAGCTTGGCCTGGACATGCAGAGGGATTTCGCCAATTTCATCAAGGAACAGGGTGCCCCCTGAAGCACTTTCGATGTAGCCGCGCTTGCCACTCTGCAGGGCTCCCGTGAAAGCACCGCGCTCGTAGCCGAACATCTCCGACTCAAACAGGCTTTCCGGAATGCTGCCGCAGTTGACGTGAATGAAGGGCCGGTCGCCCCAACCCGCAGCGCGGTGGATATGCCGGGCAATGGCGGTCTTGCCAACGCCGGGCTCCCCCAGCAGGAGCAAGCGAGCGCGGCGGCGAAATGCACGTACGCCAGTGTCGGCGATGCTGGAGAGCAGCGGCGAGAGGTGCAGGGCGTTGTCCTGTGGATCGCCAAGGCCGTTGTTTTCCACAGGGGCGAACGCCTGCTGCGACGTGCGACGAGGGCTCTCACGGCCTTCAAAATCGCGCTGCACCAATAGCGTATAGGGCTTTTCGTAAGCGCCGGTGGGAACCGCCTGAGTGCTGGTGAGGAACATGCGACCATCGCGGGAGCGGGTCAAAGCGCTGTTACCACCACGTCCAACAGCTTGCTGGAAATCATCGAAGCTCACGGCCGAACGCTGGAAGAACTCGGCATTGGGCAAGCCGATCGCGTCTTCTCGAGACAGGCGATTCACCCGCTCCGCGGCAAGATTGAGAAAGCGCACACGGGACTCACCATCGCACAGGATGATTGCCTCACTGAAGCTGTCCAACAGGGCGTGCAGCGCAGGGGTTTCCAACAGCGCGGAAAGCACTTCGCTGCTGACATTGACCGAAGATCGCATGCCCATCTTCAGGGGCGGCAAGAGACTTTTCTCGATCATGGATGCAGCTCGCCGTTGTGCTGGATAGTGCGCTCCGCCGCGCGCAGCACTGCCACCTTCCAGGCCACGCCTTCTTGCATGAGGATGCGCGAGCAGTGGACATTGAACAGTTGCAGGTGACCACTGAGATTGATCAAGTGCAGACTGTGCCAGGTGCGTTCAGGCAGTGACCGGTCGAGCAGGGCGTGGGCGATGCTCGCACCTTGGGTGATACCGAAGGCCTGCTCAAAGGCGGCGTTACGCCACCGCGGTTGCAACTCTTCGTCGATCACCAGCACAGCGTCCGGTACCGCATCGAAGACCCGGCGCAAGGCATCGATACGCTGCTCAGCATCGTGCTGCATACGCAGCTCCTGGCTGACGTCACGGATGCTGCCCCACATACGCAACAGGCGACCGTCGTGGATGGCGGCACGGACATCGTTCTCCACATAGGCAGGGGAACCATCGTGGCGGCGGTCCACCGAAAGCGCGCCGTCGACACAAAAATCGGTTTCCACCAGGCGCCTTACGAACTCTTCGTTGGCCGGGCTGCGCGGCCAGTAAAGCCGCACCGGCTGCTGATTAAAGTCGACGTCCGCCGGCATCTCGTAAACATCCGCCATGGCACGGTTACACATGCGCCAGTAAGAGCGGTTTTCGAACACCTGACGGACGACTTCATCGGGTGTCTGGGTAATGTCCACCGCTTCAGCGAACTCGATGCACCAGTACGCTACCTTGGCGCTGTAGAGCATCTGGGTCATGACTTCGTTGGCGTTTTGCAGTTCACTCAAGCGGTGACTCAACGAGCCCAGCGGTATAAACACGAGGTGAATACTGGGAGCGTCGGCGTCACGCCATTCGAGGAAGCCGCTGGCTAGCACGGGAAACAGGCTTGTGCTGTGACGGATGAACGTAAGCGCCAGGCTGCTCAGCTTTTCATCTGCCGGCGGGCAGGAAAACAGTTTACGCAGAAGGTGCGTGGATTCAGCAGTGAAGATGCTTTCGATGCTGCAGTTCTGCATCTCTACCGGTGAGTAACCGAGTTGGTCACTCAACGACGAAGAGACGTTGGTCATGCGTCCACTTTTACAGACCGTGCAGCTAAGTAGGGCACCCCGATCAGCGAGGGTTTGAATAAGCGACATGTGTGCGTCCGAACAGTGGAAATGGGCTCGGGGCTAGATGCGCACAATGCATGCCAACCTCAAGCAGCAGAAAGACCAAGGCTCTCAGCGAGAAAACGCCCCCCGCTGCTGCATTTTCGCAGCACCTGACCTCAAAAATGCAAACCCTCCCTGGCAGGCGTGCTGAGGGAATTTGATTTCCGAACGCACACAAAAAAGGCCAATTCAGAGAATTGGCCTTTTACGTCACTATTCACGAGATTAGCAGATCATCTGCTTTGTACTCACGGGCAACCGGCAGACGTTGAGGAGGGGAGTTTCATCACCACAAGCGTTTGCAGCCATGAGAGTATTTGTTCTTCCCAAAAACGCCACACAGGAGAGTGTATGACGGATAACACTTACAGCTTCAGCTTGGGTGCTGACGCCGAGGCCATGGCGGTAGTGCGCCAAGGCCTGGAACACTTCAATGTGGGGCAGATTGGCCCCTATACCTATGCGGATTTCCAGCTCTATGCCCGCGATAGCAGCGGCCAGGTCGTTGGCGGCCTATTCGGCCACAGTGGAATGGGCTGGCTCTACATTGACTATTTTTGGTTGAACGACACCCTGCGCAGCCACGGCCTGGGCCGCAACTTGTTGAAGCGGGCAGAAGAAGAAGCACGACGCCGGGGCTGCCAGGGCGTTTTTCTTTATACCTACAGCTTCCAAGCACCCGACTTCTATCAGAAGCAGGGCTACCAGGTGATGGGCGTGTTGGAAGACTGCCCACCTGGACACCAGCGTTACTACCTGAAAAAGCCACTGAAGGACTGAGGAAACGCTGAAGAAGACGAGCCGGTGTAGTGGTCTGATCAAATCGGACACCCAGCCGGCTTCTACGCTCCGTGCAAAACTTGCCCGGCATCCTCTTCCACCTCCGAGTCGTCCCAGCTAACGTCACTCAAATTTCTTCAGTCTCTACCTAGCAGTTCGTCAAGGATGCTCAGGTTGAAATGTCGTTGCAGCGTAACGGCAAAAAACTGCTCGGCAATCTCGGGAACCTCCGCGTAGAGCTGGAGCGAGCCGCTCTTCAGTTCATCCTGCACCACGACCGCCGGAAGCAAGGCGAGATCCCCCGAGTCGCGAGCCAGGAGGCGCAGCATGGCCATGTCGTCGACTTCTGCGCAAATGATCGGAGTAAAGGCGTGGCTATTGCAGTAGACCTCAAACTGGCTGCGGATATCGCTACTGCGGCCCGGAACGATTAGACGCGCACGGTTCAGGTCGCGGCTCAGGTCGAAGGGTTGTCCTGCACTGCGTGGTGGCCCGACCAAGCACACAGCCTGACGATCCAGGAGGCGGCATTGCCAGGTGCGCTGGGCGTCGGCGCTGACGGCCTTGTTGGTCAGCACGACATCCAGCTTGTGTAACGCCAAGCGCTCCAGCAACTCGTCCAGGCTCCCGGACTCGAGGGTTATGCGCAGATCTTTGCGGCCCAGGAATGGGCGCAGAAGATTCTCCTGGAAATTTCGCGACAGGGTTGCCACAGCGCCAATGTGCAGCGCCTGGCTGGCCTGCTGGCTACTCAGAAGAGTCGTTTGCAGCTCACTGCCGAGGGCGAAGATCGTATCCGCGTAGTCCAGCGCCATCCGGCCCGCCTCGGTCAGCAGCAAGCTTCGACCAGAACGGATGAACAGCGGGTGTCCGAGCTGGTCCTCCAGAGCACGGATCTGGGTCGACAGGGACGACTGCGAAACGTGCAGGAACTGCGCGGCGCGGGTGAGGTTGCCTTCCTTGGCCACGGCCCAGAAGTAGTGCAGGTGGTGGAAGTTCAATCGGCGCATGGTTTGTTCTTAAAAAGGGAACGATAGATTCTGATCTATCTATTTTTCATAGATCAAGTGCTACCGGAGACTATCGCCATCGACTCGCCATGGAGAAGCTCCCATGCCAACCATTCTTTACCACCTCGCTTCGCTTTTGCCTTGGGTCTATGCCCTGGCGCTGTTACCGACGACGTGCAGCCGTACCCCGACGCGCTTCTGGTTGCCCGCCCGCATAGCAGGTCACGTGGGGCTGATCCTGGTGCTGGGCGCTTGGCTGCAAGCCGCCATAGATGGACGCGACAACGACCGCCTGGGGCTGGCGATGGCCGGGCTGGTGAGTCTGCTAGCGCTGGTCATCATCGAATACTCCCGGCGCTACCTAGAGGGAGAACCGGGCCAGCGGCGCTATGTCCTGGCACTGCTGGGCACTCTGAGTTCGGTAGCCACGGTGGTGACCGCCGATGATCTGTTGCTACTGGTTGGCGCCTGGATCATCTCTAGCCTGTGCCTGCACCAGTTGCTCACGTTCTACCGCGACCGCCCAATGGCTCTGGTGGTGGCGCACAAGAAGTTCCTGGCCAGCCGCCTAGCCGATGCCTGCATGCTTCTGGCCACCCTGCTGTTGGTGCACGCTGCTGGCGGCAGCAGCATGGAGGCGATTCTCGAACACGTCACGATGCGGCTGCAGGCTTCCGGTGCCCTTGGCTGGGACCTGCAACTAGCAGCCGTGCTGCTGGCCTTGGCAGTGATTCTCAAGTCCGCGCAACTGCCGGTGCATGGATGGCTGATCCAAGTGATGGAAGCGCCCACCCCAGTCTCGGCGCTGCTGCATGCAGGGCTGGTCAACCTTGGCGGCTTCCTGTTGCTGCGCTTTGCGCCGCTGATTTCCGCCGCAGTACCCGCTCAGACCTTGCTGGTAGCAATCGGCGGCTTCACGGCAGTGCTCGCCGTCCTCGTGATGATGACACGCATCAGTATCAAGGTCCGCCTGGCCTGGTCCACCTGCGCGCAGATGGGTTTCATGCTGCTGGAGTGCGGTCTGGGGCTCTATGAGCTGGCCCTGGTGCACCTGCTGGCACACTCGCTCTACAAGGCGCACGCCTTCCTGGCTGCGGGCGAGACGGTTACACAGGCGCGGCACCATGCACTACAGCCGCCAGCCCCCGCGATCAGCCTGGGCGGGCTCTTGCTGGCCCTGCTACTGGCGGCTCTAGGATTACTGCTGGTACAGGGGGCCTGGCAGTGGTTGCTTCCTGGTCACGTATTGCCCCAGGTGGCCCTGGTGATCCTCGCCATCGGTCTGGCGCCATGGGCCCTACTACGCCAGGGCGCCAAGCTTTACGGGCTAGCCATTTTCAGCCTGCTACTGGGGGCATACCTGCTCTGGCACCAAGCCGCGGCCTGGATCCTCGGTGCGAGCCCGGCGCATGCGGTTCATCCACCGTACCTGACCCTGCTGGCGCTGCTGCTTTTCGCTGCACTCTACATGCTGCAGTCCTGGATCCTTGCTCGCCCGCAGGGTGCACTGGCCCGGCGGTTGTATCCCCTGGCTTTTGCCGGTTTCTACTTGGATGAGCACTTCACTCGCCTGACCTTCCGCCTGTGGCCGGTACGCAAGCCCCAGCCCACCCCATCCTTCGCCGGAGACTGCCCATGACCGCACTCGAACCCCTTGCCACCTTTCAGCGGGATGCCCTGATCGCGGTAGCCCGGCAAGCATGCGCGCGCATTGCGCCGACCTGGCCGCTGGATCGCATGATCGCGGTCAGCCCGCTCTGGGAACGCCGCGGGCAGCCCTGGCACGAAGTCGCCGAACAGCTCTGGAGGCGTGCTGGCAGCCGCCTGACGCTGGGACCTGACGACTATCGGCAGGCCTGGCGAGACGGGCGTATCGCCGATCGCCACCTGCGCCAGGCCCTCGCCGAGACCGTGCAGGACTTCACCCCGACGCAGCTAGTGCAGGCCCTGGACGGCCCGCCAGCGACTGCCCGGAGCCTGCCACTGCTGGAGGACATGGCCGAACCTGGCCTGCCGCTGCCGGGCTGGCCGGTGCTGATCACACAGCAGATCGGTCAGTGCTGTGCCGCTTGGTTCGATCGGGAGCAAGCCGACTGGCGGCCGGGCGAGGCGGGCGGGCTCTACCGGGCTTGGCGTGCGACCCTCCTGGAGGACCGGGGCCTGAGTGTACTCAGCGCCTGCCCACGTCTCAGCGAGCGCATCGCAGAGCTACCGGATGCGCCGCAGGTAGCGCTGGAGGCGGCCGTGCAGCACCTGGGCCTGCTTGCCGATGAATGGGAGGAATGGTTCGACTGCCTGCTGTTACGCAGCATCGGTTGGGCCTCCTGGTGCGCCTATCGGGGCTGGCAGGCGCGACTGCAGGGCAATGACGACGACACGCTGCTGGATCTGCTGGCCATTCGTGCAGCCTGGGAATGGTTGGTGGACGACCGTCAGCGAGAGCCGCAAAGCCGCTGGCACAGCTGGCGAGCGGCCTGGCAGGAGGGGCGTCTACAGTCGCCCGGAACAGCTTGGCAGGCATTGCAACTGTGGCAGCGGGCCGATGAGTTGGCTTGGCAGGAACAATTGCAGCGGCGCCTGTGCCATCCCCTGGCGTCTGCACCGGTACAGGCACCGCTGGCCAAGCTGTTCTTCTGCATCGACGTGCGTTCCGAGCCGCTGCGCCGTGCGCTGGAAGCAGTCTGCCCAGAGCTGGAAACCGGAGGTTTCGCCGGATTCTTTGGCCTGCCCATCGCCTACACCCCACTGGGGACCGCTGCCACGCGACCGCAACTGCCCGGCCTGCTCGCACCACAACTGCAGGTCGGCGATAGCACCGGTGATGAGCGACAGGACGATCTGCTGGCGCAGCTGCGTAAGGCTCGCCTTGCACGAAGTGGGCGCTGGCGCCTGTTTGAACGCCTGCCAGCTTCGACCTTCACCCTGGTGGAAAGCGTCGGATTGGGCTATGCCGGCGCGCTGCTTGGCCGCACTTGGGGGCTGCTCCGGGACCGTGGCGAGGCGCACCGGGCTGCCTTGCGTGGAGCGGAGTGGCAACAACTCAGGCCGGTACTGCCGGCACTGACACCGACCCAGAAAGCAGAGCTGGCCGCTCGTATCCTTCGCGCCATGGGTCTTGGCGCAACGGTTCCGCCGATACTGGTACTACTCGGGCACGGCAGCCAGAGCGCCAACAACCCTCAGGCGGCGGGGCTCGACTGCGGCGCTTGTTGCGGCCAGAGCGGCGAGGTCAACGCCCGTCTACTCGCCGACCTGTTGAACGATGGAGAGGTGCGCATGGCGCTGCGCGAGCAGGGATTGGACTTGCCTTATCACTGCCATGTGCTCGCCGGACTGCACAACACCAGCACCGACGAAGTGCAGGTGTTCGCCACCGAGAGCCTATCGCCCGCGCTGCAGCCTGCCTGGCAGCGGGTGCGCCAGGCGCTGGACGAAGCAAGTTTCCGGGTGCGCAGCGAACGGGCCTCGCAACTGGGGCTGGCGGCCCTGGCGGATCGTCCGCAGAAGCTGCTTGCTACGCTTCGCCGCCGCGCCCGCGACTGGGCGCAAACCCGCCCGGAATGGGGGCTGGCGGGCAACGCGGCATTCATAGCCGCACCGCGCGCGCGCACCCGTGGCGTGGATCTGCAAGGGCGCGCCTTCTTGCACGACTACGACTGGCGCCAGGATGGCGAGGGCCAAGTGCTGGAACTGATCATGACCGCGCCGATGGTGGTGGCGCACTGGATCAACCTGCAGTACTTCACCTCGACCACCGACAACCTGCGCTTCGGCAGCGGCAACAAGGTGCTGCATAACGTGGTGGGCGGGCATATCGGCGTGTTCGAGGGCAACGGCGGCGATTTGCGCATCGGCCTGTCACGCCAGTCGCTGCATGACGGTGAGCACTGGGTGCACCGGCCGCTGCGCCTGAGCGTCGTGATCGAGGCGCCGCGGAGCATGATCGACAGCGTGATCGACAAGCATGAGGTGGTGCGCAACCTAGTCGATCACGGCTGGCTGAACCTGCTGCGCCTGGATAGCAGTCCGGCGCGACTGGAGCAGCGCGTAACCGGAGGCTGGCGGGAGCTGGAGCAGGCCTGAACGGCGCTGTGCAGCACCCAAGCGAGGAGCCCGGCTTGCGCACCCGCCATTCGCGCAGCCGGACCTCAACCTCAGGTAGGCGTGAGTTAGCGGTTAGGCTTCCCGCAACAGAAATGTGAGCTTCGCTAAAACGGAGCACGGGGAGGGGGAATTTTCCTCGCCACAGACTTCAGGCGTAAAAAGAAAAGCCCGCTTACGCGGGCCGTTCTCTTGGCCTACCAACCTTGAAGGGCTGGTTCTGGCCGGTCACTTATTTGTGAGCCTACAGCTAATCAGAAGTCCAGGTTGGACACTGCCAGTGCGTTGCTCTCGATGAACTCACGACGCGGCTCGACCGCATCGCCCATCAAGGTGTTGAAGATCTGATCGGCAGCGATCGCGTCTTCAATGGTCACCCTGAGCATGCGACGCACGCTTGGGTCCATGGTGGTTTCCCACAGTTGGTCCGGGTTCATCTCGCCCAGCCCTTTGTAGCGCTGGATGGTGTGGCGCTTGGTGCTTTCAGTCATCAGCCAGTCAAGGGCTTCCTTGAACTCGGTGACGGCCTTTTTGCGCTCGCCACGTTGAACATAGGCGCCGTCGTCCAGCAGAGTGACCAACTGCGAACCCAGAGCGGTAACGGTCCGGTAGTCGTTACTGCCAAAGAAGTCACGGTTGAAGGTCACGTAGCTAGCCAAGCCGTGAGAGGTGATTTCCACTTCTGGCAGCCAGACATTACGCTCGCGGTCTTCACGCAGGCTGGCCTTGTAGACCAGGCCGGACTTCTCGCTGGTGCGCAGGCGCTCGTCGAACTTGGCCAGCCAGGCTTGCATCCCGGCATGGTCAGACAGTTGTTCAAGCGATACCGCCGGCAGGTAGATGAAGTGCTCGGTCAGCTCCTGTGGGTACAGGCGCGACAGACGCTTGAGGGTCTTCATCACGGTGCGGAACTCGTTGACCAGACGCTCCAGCGCCTCACCGGAAATCCCCGGGGCCGAGTCGTTCAGGTGCAGGCTTGCGTCTTCAAGGGCCGACTGGGTCATGTACTCTTCCATGGCCTCGTCGTCCTTGATGTACTGCTCCTGCTTGCCTTTCTTCACCTTGTACAGCGGTGGCTGGGCAATGTAGATATAGCCGCGCTCAACCAGTTCCGGCAACTGACGGAAGAAGAAGGTCAGCAGCAGGGTACGAATGTGCGAACCGTCAACGTCAGCATCGGTCATGATGATGATGTTGTGATAACGCAGTTTTTCGATGTTGTACTCGTCGCGCCCGATACCACAACCCAACGCGGTGATCAGCGTGCCGACTTCCTGGGAAGAGATCATCTTGTCGAAACGTGCTTTCTCGACGTTGAGGATCTTACCTTTGAGCGGCAGGATTGCCTGGGTCTTGCGGTTACGGCCTTGCTTGGCCGAACCACCTGCGGAGTCACCCTCCACCAGGTACAGTTCGGAAAGGGCAGGGTCCTTCTCCTGGCAGTCAGCCAGTTTGCCCGGCAGGCCGGCGATATCCAGCGCACCTTTGCGGCGGGTCATTTCCCGAGCCTTGCGCGCTGCTTCACGAGCACGCGCCGCGTCGATCATCTTGCCAACAACGGCCTTGGCTTCGTTCGGGTTCTCCAGCAGGAAGTCGGAGAAGTACTTGCCCATCTCCTGTTCCACTGCCGTCTTCACTTCAGAAGAAACCAGTTTGTCTTTGGTCTGGGAACTGAACTTCGGATCTGGAACCTTGACCGAGATGATCGCGGTCAGACCTTCACGGGCGTCGTCGCCAGTGGTCGAGACCTTGTTCTTCTTGGCCAGACCTTCCTGCTCGATGTAGTTGTTCAGGTTACGGGTCAGCGCCGAGCGGAAACCAACCAGGTGAGTACCGCCATCACGCTGTGGAATGTTGTTGGTAAAGCACAACAGGTTCTCGTTGAAGCTGTCGTTCCACTGCAGGGCAATCTCGACACCCACACCGTCTTCACGCTGGACATTGAAGTGGAACACCTGGTTGACCGGCGTCTTGTTGGTGTTCAGGTACTCAACGAATGCGCGCAGACCACCTTCGTACTTGAAGTGTTCGTCCTTACCGGAGCGCTCATCCTTCAGCAGGATGCCGACGCCCGAGTTGAGGAACGACAGTTCGCGAATACGCTTGGCCAGGATGTCCCAGCTGAAGTGGATATTCTTGAAGGTCTCAGCCGATGGCTTGAAGTGGATCTGGGTACCAGTCGTTTCACTTTCACCAACGATTTTCATCGGTGCCTGTGGAACACCGTGAACGTAGATCTGTTCCCAGATCTTGCCGCTGCGGCGAACGGTCAATACCAGTTGCTCAGAAAGGGCGTTTACTACAGAAACACCCACACCGTGCAGACCACCGGAGACTTTATAGGAGTTGTCGTCGAATTTACCGCCAGCGTGCAGAACGGTCATGATGACCTCTGCTGCGGAGACGCCTTCTTCTTTATGCACATCGACCGGGATACCACGGCCGTTGTCGCGGACGGTGATGGACTCGTCCGGGTGAATGATTACGGTGATGTCGTCACAGTGGCCAGCGAGGGCTTCGTCGATCGAGTTATCGACCACCTCGAACACCATGTGGTGCAGGCCGCTACCATCATCGGTGTCGCCAATGTACATACCGGGACGCTTGCGCACGGCATCCAGCCCTTTCAGCACTTTAATGCTGGAGGAGTCGTACGTTTGATTTTCGCTCATGCCTTCACTCCCGATGGTCGTGGGTCTGGGTGATACGGCCCTGTTCCACGTGGAACAAGGCAACTGGCGTTTCCGTCTGCCAGCCTTCCCTCAATAATTCGTGATCTACACAGGTGATAAATACCTGGCAGCGTAATTCTTCCAACAAACGACAAAGCGCGTGGCGGTGCTGCTCATCCAACTCGGACGGCAAGTCATCCACCAGATAAATACACTGACCTCGCCGAGCCTGGCTGACCAGATGGCCTTGGGCGATACGTAATGCGCACACCACTAGCTTTTGCTGGCCCCGGGAGAGAATCTCCGCGGCGTTATGCCCGCCTAGCCTCAAGCGCAGATCCGCACGTTGCGGCCCGGCCTGGGTGTGGCCCATTTGCTGATCCCGCTGCAGGGAGCTGGCGAGAACTTCACTAAGCTCCCGATCCTTGTCCCAACCGCGGTAATAGCTGAGGGTCAATCCTTCAAGCTCGACCAACTCACTCAAGGTTTGCTCGAAAACCGGCTTCAAGGCTTTGATGTAAGTACGGCGGTATTCATCCAATTCCGCACTGGCCAGGCACAATTCCCGGTCCCATGCCGCTTGCGAAACTGGATCAAGTGTACCATGCCGCAACCATGAGTTCCGCTGCCGCAGGGCCTTCTGCAGTCGCTGCCAGGTTCCCATGAAGCGAGGTTCCACGTGGAACACCCCCCAATCGAGAAACTGCCGGCGGATTTTCGGAGCGCCCTCAAGGAGGCGAAAGCTGTCCGGATTGATCAATTGCAACGGCAGAATTTCAGCCAATTGAGCCGTGCTACGGGCATTCTGCCCGTCGATACGAATAGTGAACTCCCCTTGGCGATCCCGGGAAATACCCAGGTTGCTTGAACCACCCTCGGCCAATTCAACCTGACCGAACACGGTACAGGCCAACTGTTCATACTGAATAACCGGGTTCAAACGTGTGCTGCGGAAGGAGCGGGCAAGACCCAACAAATGGATCGCTTCAAGAACGCTGGTTTTTCCGCTGCCGTTGGCGCCATGCAGAATGTTGATGCGGGGGGAGGGGGAGAATGTCACCGGGTGCAGGTTACGCACCGCGGTGACAGAAACGCGACTGAGGGACATCTAGACTATGCGAGACAAGGTTACAGACGCATCGGCATGACGACGTATGCGGAATCGTCATTGCCTGCTTCCTGCAGCAGGGCACTGCTGTTGGAGTCAGACAGAATCAGACGAACCTGCTCGGTGGTCATGACACCCAGTACGTCCAACAGGTAGCTGACGTTGAAACCGATTTCCAATGAGCTGCCGTTGTAGTCGACGCTGATTTCCTCTTCCGCTTCTTCCTGCTCCGGGTTGTTCGCCTGAATCTTCAGCTGGGCATTGGCCAGTTGCAGACGAATACCACGGTACTTTTCGTTGGACAGAATTGCGGTACGGCTGAATGCCTCACGCAGTGCCTGACGGTCGCCCACTACCAGCTTGTCACCGCCCTTGGGCAGCACGCGCTCGTAGTCCGGGAACTTGCCATCGACCAGCTTCGAGGTGAACGTGAACTCGCCAGTGGTTGCACGGATATGGTGTTGGCCAAGCACAATGCTGACAGTGCCTTCAGGCTCGGTCAGCAGACGCGCCAGCTCAAGAATGCCCTTACGTGGCACGATCACCTGATGACGATCCGCTTGATCGATGTTTGCGCTCATCGAGCACATTGCCAGGCGATGGCCATCGGTAGCAACGGCTCGCAGTGTGCCTGTGGATACTTCCAGCAGCATACCGTTGAGGTAGTAACGAACATCCTGTTGCGCCATGGCAAAGCTGGTGCGCTCGATCAATCGGCGCAGCTTGCTTTGCTCCAGGGTGCAGGTCAGCGAACCCGGGCCTTCCTCGACTGTCGGGAAATCGTTGGCAGGCAGGGTCGACAGGGTGAAGCGGCTGCGACCCGCCTTGACCAGCAGCTTTTGCTCATCGACCTTGATGTCGATCAGCGCATCGCTCGGCAGGCTTTTGCAGATGTCCATCAGCTTGCGCGCAGGTACCGTGATCTCGCCTGGTTCGGCAGGCTCTTCCAATTGCACACGGCCAACCAGTTCCACTTCCAGGTCGGTACCGGTAAGCGACAGTTGTTGGCCTTGGACAACCAGCAGCACGTTGGACAATACCGGCAAGGTCTGACGGCGCTCGACGACGCCTGCGACCAGTTGCAGGGGTTTCAACAGGGCTTCGCGTTGAATGGTGAAATGCATGGTCTAGTCCCTTGCCTTTAATAAGCTGCGCTGACAGTCATCACGTTGTCAGCGTCCGCAGCAGGTTCTTGTAGTCCTCGCGGATATCCGCGTCGGATTCCTTGAGTTCGTTAATCTTGCGGCACGCGTGCAACACTGTGGTGTGGTCACGACCGCCAAATACGTCGCCAATTTCAGGCAAGCTGTGGTTGGTCAGTTCCTTGGACAACGCCATCGCTACTTGTCGTGGTCGCGCGACCGAGCGGGAACGCCGCTTGGACAACAGATCGGAGATCTTGATCTTGTAGTACTCGGCAACGGTGCGCTGGATGTTATCCACACTCACCAGTTTGTCCTGCAGCGCCAGAAGATCCTTGAGCGACTCCCGAATCAGTTCAATGGTGATGTCACGGCCCATGAAGTGCGAGTGGGCAATGACCCGCTTGAGCGCACCTTCAAGTTCACGGACGTTGGAACGAATCCGCTGAGCGATAAAGAACGCCGCATCGTGCGGGAGATCGACCTTGGCCTGATCGGCCTTCTTCATCAGGATCGCCACCCGCGTCTCCAGCTCCGGTGGCTCGACGGCAACCGTCAATCCCCAACCGAAACGAGACTTCAGGCGTTCTTCCAGGCCTTCGATTTCCTTCGGGTAACGGTCACTGGTGAGAATGACCTGCTGACCGCCCTCAAGCAAGGCGTTGAAGGTGTGGAAAAACTCTTCCTGCGAACGCTCTTTACGGGCAAAGAACTGAATGTCATCGATCAGCAGCGCATCGACCGAACGGTAGAAACGCTTGAATTCGTTGATGGCATTGAGCTGCAGTGCCTTCACCATATCCGCAACAAAACGCTCGGAATGCAGGTAGACAACCTTGGCATTCGGATTTTTCTTGAGCAGGTGGTTACCCACAGCATGCATCAAGTGCGTTTTACCCAGGCCAACGCCCCCATAAAGGAAGAGGGGGTTATAGCCATGTTTCGGGTTGTCGGCCACTTGCCAGGCAGCCGCACGGGCCAACTGGTTGGATTTACCTTCGACAAAGTTCTCGAAGGTAAAGGTACGGTTCAGGTAGCTGGTGTGTTTCAACGCACCTTCAACCTGCACGGTTCGTTGTTCGGCCCGGCCGCCAGAAGCAGGGGGGGCGTTGTTTTCCCCCATGGCATCGAAGCTATCGCGTGAAGGCGCATCCTCGATTTGAGCCACAACTGGCGCAGCGATCGGTTCAACGACCGGCGGGGCGACTTGAGCGGCTTGCGCCTGGGAAGCGGCAACAGCGGCCGCCAGCGGCGCATTGGGCGCAGCGCGAGGCGCAGAGCTGCGTCTGCTGCCTATTAATAAGGAAAGCGCTGGCGCAATGCCGTTGCCCTGTTCGCCTAGCAGTTCGAGCAGACGCCCAAGGTACTTCTCATTGACCCAATCGAGAACGAAACGGTTGGGCGCATACACGCGCAACTCGTCGCCTTCGGCTTCGACCTGTAGCGGACGGATCCAGGTGTTGAATTGCTGGGCAGGCAGTTCATCGCGCAGAAGCTCTACGCACTGCTGCCAAAGTTCCACTGACACGGATATCCCCTGAGTTTGAAAGCCGGTGAGGCAAAAACAAGCAGCCATTGTACCCGACCGGCCGCGCAGTTATCCACATGCCGATGCGATGAGCGTGGTGATAGATCAGCGACTTAGTGAACAAAATGATGCCGGAGGGGTGTGAATAAGCCCTGTGGATAACCGCGCCTGAGGTCTTTGCACAAGTCCGGGTCGAAATCTGTTGATAACTCGCATGTTGATAACTCGCTTTTTTATCCACAGATTTTCCGAGCGTTCGGCACAGCCAGAGCACCGCTTCCCGACAAGGTTTAAATTCTCTGTACGCCATGAAAATAAAGGCCTGTAGAACCTTATCCACAGAATTCTTCTACATAAGCTTTATAAGATTTACAGAAAAGCTTTAAATAATTCCTCTCTCTTTTTTTATGTTTAGGTCTGAACGCTGTACCTCGACACGTTCACACCCAACCCCCACCCACGTGACCACCTATAAGGAAAAGCTGGTTGGAAATTGACCTATGGCCTTGCTTTCTCTAGAATCGCCGATCTCTTAAAACGGGGGCCATTCCGGCCCGTAGTCGACGAACCAGGTAACACGCCATGAAACGTACTTTCCAACCAAGCACCATCAAGCGCGCTCGCACTCACGGTTTCCGTGCCCGTATGGCCACCAAGAACGGTCGTGCCGTTCTGTCGCGTCGTCGTGCCAAAGGCCGTAAGCGTCTGGCCGTTTGATCATTCGGCACAGGTGGTGAGTCAGGACTTCAGTCGGGAAAAGCGTCTGCTGACCCCCCGACATTTCAAAGCGGTCTTCGACTCCCCAACCGGCAAGGTTCCAGGCAAGAATCTTTTGCTCCTTGCCCGCGAGAACGGTCTGGATCATCCCCGCTTGGGGCTTGTGATCGGGAAAAAGAGCGTCAAGCTCTCCGTTCAGCGAAATCGACTCAAGCGATTGATGCGCGACTCATTCCGCCTTCACCAAGATCTATTGGCAGGTTGGGATATCGTTATCGTTGCGCGCAAAGGCCTGGGCGAGATCGAAAACCCAGAATTGCACCAACATTTTGGCAAGCTCTGGAAGCGTCTTGCGCGTAATCGGCCCGCTCCAGCGCCAACCGAATCCGTAGGGGTAGACAGTCCAGATGCGTAAACTGGCACTCGTTCCGATCCAGTTTTACCGTTACGCCATTAGTCCTCTGATGGCCAATCACTGTCGTTTCTACCCCTCCTGCTCCTGCTACGCACTCGAAGCCATTGAGTCTCATGGTCTTCTGCGTGGCAGTTGGCTGACCGTTCGTCGACTGGGGCGTTGCCATCCGTGGAACCCTGGTGGATACGACCCGGTTCCGCCCGCTTCTTCTTCCCGTACTTCTTCGATAGCCGAGTAATCATGGATATTAAACGCACGATCCTGATCGTCGCCCTGGCAATCGTGTCTTATGTCATGGTTCTTAAGTGGAACCAGGACTACGGACAGGCAGCCTTGCCGACCCAGAACGCCGCCACCGCGCCGGCGTTGCCGGACACCGCGCGGGCCGCAAGCAATTCCGCCAGTGCCGATGTTCCGAGCGCCAACCCCGAGTCGAATTCGACCGAACTGGCCCCGGTTGCCATCAGCAAAGACCTGATTCGGGTCAAGACCGATGTTCTTGATCTGGCTATCGATCCCAATGGCGGTGATATCGCGCAGCTGATGCTGCCGAAATACCCGCGCCGTCAGGACCATCCCGATATTCCGTTCCAGCTGTTCGACAACGGCGGCGAGCGTGTTTACCTGGCACAGAGCGGTCTGACCGGTACCAACGGCCCGGATGCTCGTCCATCTGGTCGCCCGCTGTACGCTACCGAACAGAAAAGTTATCAACTGGCCGACGGTCAGGATCAACTGGTCGTCGACCTGAAGTTCAGCGACAACGGCGTCAACTACATCAAGCGCTTTACACTCAAGCGCGGTGAGTACGACCTGACGGTCAGCTACCTGATCGACAACCAGAGCGGTCAGGCCTGGAGCGGCAACCTGTTTGCCCAGCTCAAGCGCGATGCCAGCTCGGATCCGTCCTCGAGCACTGCCACCGGTACTGCCACTTACCTGGGTGCTGCCCTGTGGACAAGTGCAGAGCCGTACAAAAAAGTGTCGATGAAAGACATCGACAAGGGCAATCTGAAAGAAAATGTGTCTGGTGGTTGGGTAGCCTGGCTGCAGCACTACTTCGTGACGGCCTGGATTCCGAACAAGTCTGACAACAACATCGTTCAGACGCGCAAGGACAGCCAAGGCAACTACATCATCGGTTTCACTGGCCCGACACTGGAAGTCGCTGCAGGTGGTAAAGCCGAAACCAGCACCATGCTGTATGCCGGTCCGAAAATTCAGTCCAAGCTCAAGGAGTTGTCCCCAGGCCTGGAACTGACCGTCGACTACGGCATTCTCTGGTTCATTGCCCAGCCAATTTTCTGGCTGCTGCAACATATCCACAGCCTCCTGGGTAACTGGGGCTGGTCGATCATTGTCCTGACCATGCTGATCAAGGCACTGTTCTTCCCGCTGTCGGCTGCCAGCTATCGTTCTATGGCGCGCATGCGTGCCGTGGCACCCAAGCTTGCTTCGCTGAAAGAACAATTTGGCGATGACCGGCAGAAAATGTCGCAGGCCATGATGGAGCTGTACAAGAAAGAGAAGATCAACCCGCTGGGCGGCTGCCTGCCGATCCTGGTGCAGATGCCAGTCTTCCTTTCGCTGTACTGGGTGTTGCTGGAAAGCGTGGAAATGCGCCAGGCACCTTGGATGTTCTGGATTACCGACCTGTCGATCAAGGATCCGTTCTTCATCCTGCCGATCATCATGGGCGCGACCATGTTCATTCAGCAGCGCCTGAACCCAACCCCGCCGGATCCGATGCAGGCCAAGGTGATGAAGCTGATGCCAATCATCTTCACCTTCTTCTTCCTGTGGTTCCCTGCAGGTCTGGTGCTGTACTGGGTTGTGAACAACGTGTTGTCCATCACTCAGCAGTGGTACATCACCCGTAGCATCGAAGCGGCTAGCAAGAAAGCTGCTGCATAACGGGTTAGCCAGCTAACCTGTGGATAAACGCCCCCTCGTGGGGCGTTTTGCTATCTGTCGTTTTTGTCGTGAGGCCGTCGATCATGAATACTCCGCGTGAAACCATCGCTGCCATCGCCACCGCCCAAGGGCGCGGAGGGGTAGGGATTGTGCGTATCTCCGGCCCCTTGGCGAGCCAAGCCGGGTTGTTGATCGCTGGCCGGACACTAACCCCGCGCTACGCGCATTACGGGCCGTTTCGCGGTGACGATGGCCAGGTCATCGACGAAGGGCTGGCGCTGTACTTCCCTGGACCGAATTCGTTTACCGGTGAAGACGTACTCGAACTCCAGGGGCACGGTGGCCCGGTGGTGCTGGACATGCTTTTGCAGCGTTGCCTGCAGTTGGGCTGCCGGCTTGCTCGCCCTGGTGAATTCAGCGAGCGTGCTTTTCTCAACGACAAGCTTGACCTGGCGCAGGCCGAAGCAATTGCCGATCTAATCGAGGCCAGTTCTGCACAAGCGGCACGCAACGCCTTGCGTTCGTTGCAGGGTGAGTTTTCCCGACGTGTGGATAAACTCACCGAGAGGTTGATCAACCTGCGCATCTACGTGGAAGCAGCCATCGACTTCCCTGAAGAGGAAATCGACTTCCTTGCCGATGGCCATGTCTTGAGCATGCTTGATCAGGTACGTGCTGAATTATCCACAGTACTGCGCGAAGCCGGGCAGGGGGCCTTGCTGCGCGATGGCATGAACGTGGTTATTGCCGGGCGCCCCAACGCGGGCAAATCCAGCCTGTTGAACGTGCTCGCCGGTCGCGAGGCAGCCATCGTCACTGATATTGCCGGTACTACCCGGGACATTCTTCGTGAACATATCCACATCGATGGCATGCCGCTGCATGTCATCGATACCGCCGGTTTGCGTGACACCGACGACCATGTGGAAAAGATTGGTGTAGAACGCGCACTGAAAGCCATTGGCGAGGCCGACCGGGTATTGCTGGTGGTGGATAGCACCGCACCTGAAGCCAGCGATCCATTTGCGCTCTGGCCAGAGTTCCTTGATCTGCGCCCGGATCCAGCCAAGGTCACCCTGATTCGCAACAAGGCGGACCTCAGTGGTGAGCCGATCACCATGACGCACAGCGATGATGGCCATGTCACCATTACCTTGAGTGCCAAGGATACGGACATGGGGCTTGATCTACTGCGCGAACACCTCAAGGCCTGCATGGGTTATGAACAGACCGCCGAGAGCAGCTTCAGCGCTCGCAGGCGCCATCTGGAAGCGCTCCGCCAGGCCAGCGACAACCTTGAACACGGTCGTGCACAGTTGACCCTGGCTGGCGCTGGTGAGCTTTTGGCTGAAGACCTGCGTCAGGCACAACAAGCACTTGGTGAAATCACCGGTGCATTCAGCTCTGACGACTTGTTGGGCCGAATCTTCTCCAGTTTCTGCATCGGCAAGTAAGCACCTTATCCACAGTCGGCTCAGTTTCGAGCCGACTGCTGCGCGTCATCTCCCGCCTTTCTCTCCCGACACGAATGCCTTCACAGGTCACGCCTGAGGATTTTTCCTGCCCGTGTGCTGGCTACCTGTGAATTAAGCCCTGTGGAAAACTCACCTTCAGCTCCGTTGATAACTGGCCTTCAAGGTTGGAGATAACCTGCACTGTGGGTAACTAGCCATTTGATCCACAGGCTTAAAGCGCTTATCCAGAACGCTCAGACCCACTAGATCACAGGCTTATAAATCGCTGTACATGACGTAGATAAAGGCCTGCAGCACTTTATCCACAGAAAGGTGGCTGCATAAGAATAAACATAAAAACAAAGCTTTAATAAATTTCTCTCTTTAATTTCTATTGCCTGCCACTCATCCACAGGCTGGTTAAATTTTGTGCAAAAGGTTCCTTTAGAGGGGGGGAAGTCCCTATACTTGTCGGCTATCCCTTATTTATTCGCGAAACAGGCACGAGGTGCGTGGTGGATTTCCCTTCCCGTTTTGAAGTGATCGTCATCGGCGGCGGCCATGCCGGTACCGAGGCTGCGCTTGCGTCAGCACGCATGGGTGTGAAAACCCTGCTGTTGACCCACAACGTGGAAACCCTCGGTCATATGAGTTGCAACCCGGCCATCGGTGGTATTGGCAAAAGCCACCTGGTCAAGGAAATCGATGCACTCGGTGGCGCAATGGCGCTGGCAACCGACAAGAGTGGTATCCAGTTCCGCGTTCTGAACAACCGCAAAGGTCCGGCAGTACGTGCCACCCGTGCACAGGCAGACCGTGCGATCTACAAGTCGGTAGTGCGCGAGATCCTTGAGAACCAACCCAACCTGTGGATATTCCAGCAGTCGTGCGACGACCTGATCGTCGAGCAGGACCAGGTGCGTGGTGTGGTCACTCAAATGGGCCTGCGTTTCTTCGCCGATGCAGTGGTACTGACCACCGGTACTTTCCTTGGTGGACTTATCCACATCGGTTTGCAGAACTACTCCGGTGGTCGTGCCGGTGATCCACCGTCGATTGCCCTGGCACATCGCCTGCGTGAATTGCCATTACGGGTTGGTCGTCTGAAAACCGGCACTCCGCCGCGTATCGATGGCCGTTCTGTGGATTTCTCGGTGATGACCGAACAGGCGGGTGACACGCCCACCCCGGTGATGTCGTTCATGGGGTCGCAGCAGATGCACCCGCGCCAGGTCAGTTGCTGGATTACCCACACCAATGCCCGCACCCACGAAATCATTGCGTCGAACCTTGATCGTTCGCCAATGTATTCCGGTGTCATCGAGGGTATTGGCCCGCGTTACTGCCCTTCGATCGAAGACAAGATTCACCGCTTTGCGGACAAGGAGAGCCATCAGGTCTTTATCGAACCTGAAGGCCTGACGACACACGAGCTGTATCCGAACGGGATATCCACATCCCTGCCATTCGACGTGCAACTGCAGATCGTTCGCTCGATCCGCGGCATGGAGAATGCGCACATCGTTCGTCCGGGTTATGCCATTGAGTACGATTACTTCGATCCACGAGATCTCAAGTACAGCCTTGAAACCAAAGTGATTGGCGGCCTGTTCTTTGCTGGCCAGATCAACGGCACCACCGGCTACGAAGAAGCCGGTGCACAAGGATTGCTGGCCGGGACCAACGCCGCATTGCGTGCACAGGGCCGTGAAAGCTGGTGCCCGCGCCGCGATGAAGCGTACATCGGTGTGTTGGTCGACGACCTGATCACCCTCGGTACTCAAGAGCCGTACCGCATGTTCACTTCTCGGGCCGAGTACCGGTTGATCCTGCGTGAAGACAACGCCGACCTGCGTCTGACCGAAAAAGGTCGCGAACTGGGCCTGGTCGACGACGCCCGTTGGGCGGCCTTTACCGCTAAACGCGAAGGTATCGAGCGCGAAGAACAACGTTTGAAAAGCACCTGGGTACGCCCTGGTACGGCGCAAGGCCAAGCCATTGCAGAGAAATTCGGTACGCCGCTGAGCCATGAGTACAACCTGCTCAACCTGCTCACCCGTCCGGAAATCGATTACGCCGGTTTGATCGAAGTCACCGGTAGCGAAGGCATTGATCCGCAAGTTGCCGAGCAGGTCGAAATCAAGACCAAGTACGCCGGCTATATCGATCGCCAGCAGGAAGAAATTGCTCGTCTGCGTGCCAGCGAAGATACCCGTTTGCCCGAGGATATCGACTACACGAACATTTCCGGGCTTTCCAAGGAAATTCAGAGCAAACTCAGCCAGACTCGTCCGGAAACATTGGGTCAGGCATCGCGTATCCCTGGCGTAACCCCGGCAGCAATTTCACTCTTGCTGATTCACCTGAAAAAACGCGGCGCAGGCCGTGAGTTGGAGCAAAGCGCTTGAGTTCCATGGTCACCCCTCAACATGCCGAAGAGTTGTCCACAGGCGCCCGCGAACTGGGCGTCGAGTTGAGTGCCAGCCAGCAGGAGCAACTGCTGGCGTACCTGGCACTGCTGATCAAGTGGAACAAGGCGTATAACCTGACCGCTGTGCGTAACCCGGACGAGATGGTTTCCCGTCATTTGCTCGACAGCCTGAGTGTAATGCCGTTTATCCACAGCGAGCGTTGGCTTGACGTCGGCAGCGGCGGTGGCATGCCCGGTATTCCATTGGCTATCCTGCATCCGGAAAAGCAGGTCACGGTGCTCGACAGCAATGGCAAGAAAACCCGCTTCCTGACTCAGGTAAAGCTGGAATTGAAACTGGATAACCTGCAAGTTATCCACAATCGGGTTGAGGCGTTCCAGCCGGAGCGCCCTTTCACCGGAATCATTTCGCGTGCTTTCAGCAGCATGGAAAACTTCACCAACTGGACGCGGCACCTGGGGGATACCCAGACGCAGTGGCTGGCAATGAAAGGGCTGCATCCAGCTGATGAGCTGGTAGCATTGCCGGCAGATTTCAAAGTGGATAGCGAGCAGGCCTTGACCGTACCGGGTTGCCAAGGCCAGCGCCATCTGCTGATACTGCGCCGCACGGCATGACTGGGAACACAAGCAAGAATGGCTAAGGTATTCGCAATCGCGAACCAGAAGGGTGGTGTGGGTAAGACCACCACCTGTATCAATCTCGCAGCATCGCTGGTGGCGACCAAGCGCCGCGTGCTGCTGATCGATCTCGATCCACAGGGCAACGCCACCATGGGCAGTGGTGTGGATAAACACGTCCTGGAACATTCGGTCTATGACCTGTTGATCGGTGAATGCGATCTGGCCCAGGCCATGCGCTTCTCCGAGCACGGTGGTTATCAACTGCTGCCGGCCAACCGTGACCTGACCGCCGCCGAGGTGGTGTTGCTGGAAATGCAGATGAAGGAGAGTCGCCTGCGTACCGCGCTGGCGCCGATTCGTGAAAGCTACGACTACATCCTCATCGATTGCCCGCCGTCGCTGTCGATGTTGACCCTCAACGCCTTGGTCGCGTCCGATGGCGTGATCATTCCGATGCAATGTGAATACTTTGCGCTGGAAGGTTTGAGTGACCTTGTGGATAACATCAAGCGGATTGCCGAGCGGCTTAATCCACAGCTGAAGATCGAAGGCTTGCTGCGGACCATGTACGACCCGCGCCTGAGCCTGATCAATGATGTATCGGCGCAGCTCAAGGAGCATTTCGGTGATCAGCTGTACGACACCGTGATCCCGCGCAACATTCGCCTGGCCGAGGCACCAAGCTTCGGCATGCCGGCGCTGGCCTATGACAAGCAATCGCGCGGTGCCTTGGCCTACCTGGCCCTGGCCGGTGAGATGGTGCGTCGCCAGCGTCGTCAATCTCGCACTGCACAAGCAACTTAAGGAATCCGTATGGCCGTTAAGAAACGAGGTCTCGGACGTGGGTTGGATGCACTGCTGAGTGGTCCGACTGTCAGCGCGCTCGAAGAGCAGGCTGTCAAAGTCGATCAGAAAGAACTGCAACACCTGCCGCTCGACCTGATCGAGCGCGGGAAGTACCAACCTCGCCGCGACATGGATCCGCAGGCGTTGGAGGAATTGGCGCACTCGATCCGTAGCCAGGGCGTCATGCAGCCGATCGTGGTTCGTCCGATCGCTGACAATCGCTACGAAATCATTGCGGGTGAGCGCCGCTGGCGCGCCAGTCAGCAGGCCGGCATGGATACCATTCCGGCAATGGTTCGTGATGTGCCCGATGAGGCGGCCATTGCGATGGCGCTGATCGAGAACATCCAGCGCGAGGACCTCAACCCGGTGGAAGAGGCGATTGCCCTGCAACGGCTGCAGCATGAGTTCCAGCTGACCCAGCAGCAGGTTGCCGATGCCGTGGGCAAGTCGCGGGTTACCGTGGCCAACCTGTTGCGCTTGATCACCCTGCCGGAAGTCATCAAGACCATGCTCTCTCATGGCGATCTGGAAATGGGCCATGCACGTGCATTGCTCGGATTGCCGGATGAGCAACAGGTTGATGGGGCGCGACATGTTGTCGCACGTGGACTGACGGTGCGCCAGACTGAAGCACTGGTCCGTCAGTGGCTCAATGGCAAGCCTGAACCGGTCGAACCGGCCAAGCCTGATCCGGACATCGCACGCCTTGAACAGCGGCTCGCAGAGCGGCTGGGCTCGGCTGTCCAGATCCGTCATGGGAACAAGGGCAAAGGCCAGTTGGTGATTCGTTATAACTCGCTGGATGAGTTGCAGGGCGTCCTTGCTCACATCCGCTGAAACAATTCCTGTTGTAGCGCACAGTCGGAAATCACTACCCAGCAGTTGAATAGGGGTTAAACCGCCCCTATACTCTGCGCGCATTTTGTCGGCACAAATTATGCCAAGTCAGAGTTGACGGGTTGGCCGACTTTTGAGGAGCAGTTGTGATGGAAACCCGCACGCCAAACCGCTTGCCTTTCCATCGCTGGGCGGTTTTTCCGGTACTGCTGGCTCAGTGTGTCGTGTTTCTGTTGGCAGCCTTGGCGTTGTGGCAGTGGCGCGGGGCAGTCGACGGATATTCAGGCCTCTGCGGAGGGCTGATTGCCTGGCTACCGAATGTGTACTTTGCTTGGAAGGCTTTTCGGTTTACCGGAGCCAGGGCAGCGCAGGCCATCGTCAAGTCGTTTTACGCTGGCGAGGCAGGCAAATTGATTTTGACGGCAGTGCTGTTCGCGCTGACGTTTGCAGGAGTGAAGCCATTGGCGCCATTAGCAGTATTCGGCGTCTTTCTGCTGACCCAGTTGGTCAGCTGGTTCGCGCCCCTGCTAGTGAAAACAAGACTTTCGAGACCTTAGGGCGTTTGAGGCAAACATGGCAGCAGAAACCGCTTCGGGCTATATCCAGCACCACTTGCAGAACTTGACCTACGGTCAACTACCAGACGGCGGTTGGGGCTTTGCCCATTCCGCAGCAGAAGCCAAAGCAATGGGCTTCTGGGCGTTCCACGTGGACACCCTGGGTTGGTCCTTTGCGCTGGGTCTGATCTTCATTCTCCTGTTCCGCATGGCGGCCCGGAAAGCAACTTCCGGTCAACCTGGCGGCCTGCAGAACTTCGTTGAAGTGCTGGTGGAGTTCGTCAACGGTTCGGTCAAGGACAGTTTCCACGGTCGTAGCCCGGTTATCGCACCGCTGGCGCTGACCATCTTCGTCTGGGTCTTCCTGATGAACGCCATCGACCTGGTACCGGTCGACTGGATTCCTCAACTGGCCATGCTGATTTCCGGCGACAAGCACATTCCTTTCCGTGCAGTCTCCACGACTGACCCGAACGCTACCCTGGCCATGGCCTTCTGCGTGTTCGCGTTGATCATTTTCTACAGCATCAAGGTCAAGGGCATCGGCGGTTTCCTCGGCGAACTGACCCTGCATCCGTTCGGCAGCAAGAACATCTTCGTTCAGATCCTGCTGATTCCGGTGAACTTCCTGCTGGAATTTGTGACCCTGATCGCCAAGCCAATCTCCCTGGCACTGCGTCTTTTCGGCAACATGTACGCCGGCGAGCTGGTGTTCATCCTGATTGCCGTGATGTTCGGTGCTGGTCTGCTCTGGCTCAGCGGCCTGGGCGTGGTGCTGCAGTGGGCGTGGGCGGTGTTCCACATCCTGATCATCACCCTGCAAGCGTTCATCTTCATGATGCTTACCATCGTCTACCTGTCGATGGCTCACGAAGATAACCATTAAGACCGCCTGGCGTGTCTGAAGACCCTTTCGCCGGTACGGGCAAGGGTCGCAAAAGGTCCGCAAGGGCAGCTGTACAAAACGATTTTGCTTTACCGCTTCAAACTAAAAAACCTAACCAATACGACGTAAAAGTCGGGAGGAAAGATGGAAACTGTAGTTGGTCTTACCGCTATCGCTGTTGCTCTGCTGATCGGCCTGGGTGCACTGGGTACCGCCATTGGTTTCGGCCTGCTGGGCGGCAAGTTCCTGGAAGGCGCTGCTCGCCAGCCAGAGATGGTTCCAATGCTGCAAGTTAAAATGTTCATCGTTGCCGGTCTGCTCGACGCCGTAACCATGATCGGTGTTGGTATCGCTCTGTTCTTCACCTTCGCTAATCCCTTCGTTGGTCAAATCGCCGGCTAATCACTCGAATTTTCGAGTGGTTTTGTGTGATGGACAAAGAACGAGCGAGGTGTTGGCGTGAACATTAATGCAACCCTGATTGGCCAGTCCGTTGCGTTCTTCATCTTTGTGCTGTTCTGCATGAAGTTCGTGTGGCCTCCGGTCATCGCGGCATTGCAAGAACGTCAGAAGAAGATCGCGGATGGACTGGACGCTGCCAGCCGAGCAGCTCGCGACCTGGAGCTGGCCCAAGATAAAGTGGGTCAGCAACTGCGCGAAGCGAAAGCTCAGGCAGCCGAAATCATTGAGCAAGCCAAGAAGCGCGGTGCTCAGATCGTCGAGGAAGCCCGTGATCAGGCCCGCGTCGAAGCTGACCGTGTGAAGGCTCAGGCTCAGGCCGAGATCGAACAGGAACTTAACGGTGTCAAAGACGCGCTGCGCGCCCAACTGGGTAGCCTGGCCGTTAACGGCGCTGAGAAGATCCTTGGTGCCACAATCGATCAAAACGCGCATGCGGAGCTGGTTAACAAA
The DNA here is from genome assembly GCF_056279025.1 of Pseudomonas sp. TE3910. Classification (NCBI taxonomy): domain Bacteria; kingdom Pseudomonadati; phylum Pseudomonadota; class Gammaproteobacteria; order Pseudomonadales; family Pseudomonadaceae; genus Pseudomonas; species Pseudomonas sp. TE3910. The sequence continues at coordinate 3,365,785 of NZ_JBWBQN010000001.1, read as the reverse complement.
CTGGCCGCTGAAATTTAAGCGAGGGCGATCATGGCAGAATTGACCACGTTGGCCCGACCTTACGCTAAGGCTGCCTTTGAGCATGCCCAGGCCCATCAGCAACTGGCCAATTGGTCAGCCATGCTCGGCCTGGCTGCTGCGGTGTCGCAAGACGGCACCATGCAGCGCCTGCTCAAGGCCCCGCGACTGACGAGCGCAGAAAAGGCCGCCACTTTTATTGAAGTGTGCGGTGACAAGTTTGATGCCCAGGCACAGAATTTCATTCATGTTGCCGCGGAAAACGACCGTCTCCTGCTGTTGCCGGAGATTTCGTCGCTGTTCGAGCTGTACAAGGCCGAGCAGGAAAAATCCGTGGACGTGGAAGTCACTAGTGCTTTTGCGTTGAACCAAGAACAGCAAGACAAACTCGCCAAGGTTCTCAGTGCACGGCTCAGCCGGGAAGTGCGACTGCACGCTGTGGAGGATACCTCCCTCATAGGTGGTGTCGTGATCCGCGCCGGCGACCTGGTAATCGATGGCTCGATTCGCGGCAAAATCGCGAAACTGGCCGAAGCATTGAAATCTTGAGTTTGAAGGGGCAGCAGAGCAATGCAGCAACTCAATCCTTCCGAAATTAGTGAAATCATTAAGGGTCGCATCGAGAAACTCGATGTCGCCTCTCAAGCCCGCAACGAAGGTACTGTCGTCAGCGTTTCTGACGGTATCGTGCGGATCCACGGTCTGGCCGACGTTATGTACGGTGAAATGATCGAGTTTCCGGGCGGCGTCTACGGTATGGCCCTCAACCTGGAGCAAGACTCCGTTGGTGCGGTAGTACTGGGCGCATATACCTCCCTTGCCGAAGGCATGAGTGCCAAGTGCACCGGCCGCATCCTGGAAGTTCCGGTTGGTAAGGAACTGCTGGGTCGCGTAGTCGACGCACTGGGTAACCCAATCGACGGTAAAGGCCCACTGAACAACACCGAGACCGATGCGGTCGAGAAAGTTGCTCCGGGCGTTATCTGGCGTAAATCGGTAGACCAGCCTGTACAGACTGGCTACAAATCCGTCGACGCCATGATTCCAGTCGGCCGTGGCCAGCGTGAGCTGATCATCGGTGACCGTCAGATCGGTAAAACCGCCATGGCGGTTGACGCGATCATCAACCAGAAAAACAGTGGCATCTTCTGCGTCTACGTCGCCGTTGGTCAGAAACAATCGACCATCGCCAACGTTGTTCGCAAGCTGGAAGAAAACGGCGCTCTGGCTAACACCATCGTTGTTGCCGCCAGTGCTTCGGAATCCGCCGCACTGCAATTCCTGGCGCCATACGCCGGTTGCACCATGGGCGAGTTCTTCCGTGACCGCGGTGAAGACGCGCTGATCGTTTACGATGACCTGTCCAAGCAAGCTGTTGCTTACCGTCAGATCTCCCTGCTGCTGCGTCGTCCACCAGGACGTGAAGCGTACCCAGGTGACGTGTTCTATCTCCACTCCCGTCTGCTGGAGCGTGCATCGCGCGTTTCCGAAGAGTACGTCGAGAAGTTCACCAACGGTGCAGTAACTGGCAAAACCGGTTCCTTGACCGCTCTGCCGATCATCGAAACCCAGGCTGGCGACGTTTCCGCGTTCGTTCCGACCAACGTGATCTCGATCACCGACGGTCAGATCTTCCTGGAATCGGCCATGTTCAACTCGGGCATCCGCCCTGCAGTTAACGCCGGTGTTTCGGTATCCCGTGTAGGTGGTGCCGCTCAGACCAAGATCATCAAGAAGCTGTCCGGTGGTATCCGTACCGCTCTGGCTCAGTACCGTGAACTGGCTGCATTTGCCCAGTTCGCTTCTGACCTGGACGAAGCCACCCGTAAGCAACTCGAGCACGGTCAACGTGTTACCGAGCTGATGAAGCAGAAGCAATACGCGCCAATGTCCATCGCTGACATGTCGCTGTCGCTGTATGCCGCTGAGCGTGGGTTCCTGGTCGACGTTGAAATCGCCAAGATCGGTAGCTTCGAACAAGCGCTGATTGCTTACTTCAACCGTGATCACGCCGAACTGATGGCGAAGATCAACGTGAAGGGTGACTTCAACGACGAAATCGACGCTGGCATCAAAGCCGGTATCGAGAAGTTCAAGGCCACCCAAACCTGGTAAGCCGCAGCGGGGGCTTTGCAGCCCCCGCTTGCTAACCTGATAGGTGTTACATGGCAGGCGCAAAAGAGATTCGCAGTAAGATTGCGAGCATCAAAAGCACGCAAAAAATTACCAGCGCCATGGAAAAAGTGGCGGTCAGCAAGATGCGCAGGGCTCAACTGCGTATGGCTGCTAGCCGTCCTTACGCGGAGCGCATCCGCCAGGTGATTGGTCATCTGGCCAACGCCAACCCGGAATACCGCCACCCGTTCATGATCGATCGCGCCATCAAGCGTGTCGGTTATATCGTGGTGAGCAGTGACCGTGGTCTGTGCGGCGGCTTGAACACCAACCTGTTCAAGGCCCTGGTCAAGGACATGTCGGCAAACCGCGAACAAGGCGTCGAGATCGACCTGTGCGTGATCGGCAGCAAAGGTGCGGCATTCTTCCGTAACTTCGGCGGTAACGTCGTTGCTGCAATCAGCCACTTGGGCGAAGAGCCATCGATCAACGATCTGATTGGTAGCGTCAAAGTCATGCTGGACGCATACCTGGAAGGCCGTATCGATCGCCTGTCCGTGGTGTCGAACAAGTTCATCAATACCATGACGCAAAAACCAACGGTCGAGCAGTTGATTCCGTTGGTCGCAACCCCGGATCAAGAACTCAAGCACCACTGGGACTACCTCTACGAACCCGATGCCAAAGAGCTGCTGGACGGCCTGATGGTGCGTTACGTGGAGTCGCAGGTCTACCAGTCGGTAGTCGAGAACAACGCGGCTGAACAAGCTGCGCGGATGATCGCAATGAAAAACGCCACCGACAACGCCGGCGACCTGATCAGCGATTTGCAGCTGATCTACAACAAGGCACGTCAGGCTGCGATCACCCAAGAGATCTCGGAAATCGTCGGCGGCGCTGCCGCGGTTTAACGGTTCAAATATTCAGAGGATCCAGCTATGAGTAGCGGACGTATCGTTCAAATCATCGGCGCCGTCATTGACGTGGAATTCCCACGTGACAGCGTACCGAGTGTCTATAACGCGCTGAAAGTACAGGGCGCGGAAACTACTCTGGAAGTTCAGCAGCAGCTGGGCGACGGCGTAGTACGTACCATTGCGATGGGCTCGACCGAAGGCTTGAAGCGCGGTCTGGACGTCGTTGACACCAAGGCAGCCATCTCCGTTCCAGTCGGTAAAGCGACTCTGGGCCGTATCATGGACGTCCTGGGCAACCCAATCGACGAAGCCGGTCCGATCGGCGAAGAAGAGCGTTGGGGCATTCACCGTGCCGCGCCTTCCTTCGCAGAACAGGCTGGTGGCAACGACCTGCTCGAAACCGGTATCAAGGTTATCGACCTGGTTTGCCCGTTCGCCAAGGGTGGTAAGGTTGGTCTGTTCGGTGGTGCCGGTGTAGGCAAAACCGTAAACATGATGGAACTGATCCGTAACATCGCCATCGAGCACAGCGGTTTCTCCGTGTTCGCCGGTGTGGGTGAGCGTACTCGTGAGGGTAACGACTTCTACCACGAGATGAAGGATTCCAACGTACTGGACAAGGTTGCTCTGGTATACGGCCAAATGAACGAGCCACCAGGAAACCGTCTGCGCGTAGCGCTGACCGGCCTGACCATGGCTGAGAAGTTCCGTGACGAAGGTAACGACGTTCTGCTGTTCGTCGACAACATCTATCGTTACACCCTGGCCGGTACCGAAGTATCCGCACTGCTGGGCCGTATGCCTTCGGCAGTAGGTTACCAGCCGACCCTGGCTGAAGAGATGGGCGTGCTGCAAGAGCGCATCACTTCGACCAAGCAAGGTTCGATCACCTCGATCCAGGCCGTATACGTACCTGCGGACGACCTGACTGACCCGTCGCCAGCGACCACCTTCGCCCACTTGGACGCCACCGTGGTACTGTCCCGTGACATCGCCTCCCTGGGTATCTACCCAGCGGTCGATCCACTGGACTCGACTTCGCGTCAGCTGGACCCTCTGGTCATCGGCACCGAGCACTACGAAACCGCTCGCGGTGTTCAGTACGTGCTGCAGCGCTACAAAGAGCTGAAGGACATCATTGCCATTCTGGGTATGGACGAACTGTCCGAATCCGACAAGCAACTGGTATCCCGTGCTCGTAAGATCCAGCGCTTCCTGTCCCAGCCGTTCTTCGTGGCTGAAGTCTTCACCGGTGCTTCGGGTAAATACGTTTCCCTGAAAGACACCATTGCTGGCTTCAAAGGCATCCTCAACGGTGACTACGACCACCTGCCAGAACAAGCGTTCTACATGGTCGGCAGCATCGAAGAAGCGATCGAGAAAGCCAAGAAACTGTAATCCCGGCGCCCCGAAAGGGGCGCTAATCAGGTTGAGGCAAGCAGATGGCTATGACAGTCCATTGCGATATCGTCAGCGCGGAAGGAGAAATTTTCTCCGGTCTGGTCGAGATGGTGGTTGCGCACGGCAACCTGGGTGATATCGGTATCGCTCCAGGCCACGCCCCGCTGATCACTGATCTGAAGCCGGGTCCGATCACGCTGACCAAGCAGGGTGGCGACAAGGAGGTGTTCTACATCTCCGGTGGTTTCCTCGAGGTCCAGCCGAACATGGTCAAGGTGCTTGCCGATACCGTGCAACGCGCTAGCGACCTGGATGAAGCCTCCGCTCAGGAAGCCGTCAAGGCTGCTGAAAAGGCCCTGCACGAAAAAGGCGCGGAGTTCGACTACGGTTCCGCCGCTGCACGTCTGGCCGAAGCCGCAGCCCAGCTGCGCACCGTCCAGCAGATCCGCAAGAAGTTCGGCGGTTAAGCCAAGCTTCTGTAGTGCGATTGAGTTAAAGGGTAGCCTCGGCTACCCTTTTTCTTTTTCTGTAACTCCTTCTTTTTGGTCACAGTCGCTGACCACCCAGGATTGGTAGCCAGTCATGTCTCTCGATATCGTTATTCTCGCCGCGGGCCAAGGCACACGCATGCGTTCAGCCTTGCCCAAGGTGCTGCACCCGGTTGCGGGCAACTCCATGCTTGGCCATGTTATCCACAGCGCCCGGCAACTTCAGCCACAGGGTATGCACGTGGTAATCGGGCATGGTGCGGAAGTGGTTCGAGAGCGTTTGGCTGCCGACGATCTGAATTTTGTACTGCAGGACAAACAACTGGGCACGGGCCATGCTGTCGCACAGGCGCTGCCACACCTGACGGCCGATACCGTGCTGATTCTTTACGGTGATGTGCCGCTGATCGAAGTCGACACCCTCAAGCGGTTGCTGGCCAAGGTTACTGCGCAGCAACTGGGCTTGCTGACCGTTACGCTGAACGACCCGACAGGCTATGGCCGTATCGTGCGTGATGCACAGGGTCAGGTGGCGGCAATCGTCGAGCACAAGGATGCCAGCGAAGCACAGCGGGCTATCAAGGAAGGTAACACCGGTATCCTCGCCGTCCCGGGGGCACGTTTGGCTGAGTGGCTTGGTCGGCTGTCTAACAACAATGTGCAGGGTGAGTACTACCTCACCGACGTGATCGCCATGGCCGTTGCGGATGGCCTGGTGGTGGCCACCGAGCAACCGCACGACCCGATGGAGGTGCAAGGCGCCAACGACCGTCGGCAACTGGCTGAGCTGGAGCGTCATTATCAGTTGCGTGAGGCTCGTCGGCTCATGGCGCTGGGCGTCACCCTGCGTGATCCGGCGCGTTTCGATGTACGTGGCGAGGTTACCGTTGGTCGTGATGTGCTGATCGACATCAACGTGGTCCTGGAAGGCCGCGTCGAGATCGAAGACGACGTGGTGATCGGTCCTAATTGTGTGATCAAGGACAGCACCCTGCGCAAAGGCGTGGTGGTCAAGGCCAACAGCCATATCGAAGGTGCCATCATGGGCGAGGGCAGCGACGCCGGCCCATTCGCGCGTCTGCGCCCTGGCAGCGTGCTGGAAGCACGAGCCCATGTGGGTAACTTTGTCGAGTTGAAGAATGCTCACCTGGGCGAGGGTGCCAAAGCCGGTCACCTGACCTACTTGGGCGACGCGGAAGTCGGCGCACGAACCAACATAGGCGCAGGCACCATCACTTGCAACTATGACGGTGCGAACAAGTTCAAGACGGTGTTGGGTGAGGATGTCTTCATCGGTTCCAACAACTCCCTGGTTGCGCCTGTGGATATCCTTTCTGGTGCTACAACGGCAGCCGGTTCGACCATTACGCAGAATGTCGATACGGCTCAGTTAGCCGTTGGTCGGGCACGTCAGCGCAACATCGATGGCTGGAAGCGGCCAGAGAAGATCAAGAAGAACTGACGTTATCCACATGTGAATAAAAGAGCCGACTGGATTGTGCATAAGTCGGCTTTTTTTATGCCAGGCGCTCTAGGCCGGGATTTGTGGATAAAAGCGCCAGTCATGTCTAGTTATGCACAGGCAAAAACATACGCATCGTCCTTGACGAAGTGAAAGCTTTAGGTTTTGATTGGCTTCATTAACTTACGAAACGAAACTTAAAGCCAAAATGTCGAAACGAAACACTCCACAACGACGGCACAACATCCTCGCGCTGCTGAATGAGCTGGGCGAGGTCAGTGTCGATGCGTTGGCCAAACGTTTCGAGACCTCGGAAGTCACTATCCGCAAAGACCTGGCGGCTCTTGAGGCTAATGGTCTGTTGCTGCGTCGCTATGGCGGTGCGGTCACGCTGCCTCAGGAACTGATTGCCGATCAGGCCCAGCCGGTGTCTGCCTATAAGCAGGCCATTGCCCGCGCTGCAGTGGGCAGGATTCGTGAGCATGCGCGAATCATCATCGACAGTGGCAGTACGACCGCCGCCATGATCCCTGAGCTTGGCCAGCAGCCGGGCCTGGTGGTGATGACCAATTCGTTGAATGTCGCCCGCGCCCTTAGCGAGCTTGAGCATGAACCGGTGCTGTTGATGACCGGCGGTACCTGGGATCCGCATTCCGAATCCTTCCAGGGCCAGGTCGCCGAGCAGGTACTACGCTCTTACGATTTCGACCAGTTGTTCATTGGCGCCGATGGCATCGACCTGGTGCGTGGCACCACCACATTCAATGAGTTGCTGGGGTTGAGCCGGGTCATGGCCGAGGTCGCGCGGGAAGTGATTGTCATGGTCGAGTCGGACAAGGTCGGTCGCAAGATCCCCAATCTCGAGCTGCCCTGGAGCAGCGTCAATACCCTGATTACTGATGAGCGCCTGCCCCAAGCGGCACGTGAACAGATTGAAGCCCGCGGCGTAAACGTTATCTGCGCCGCAATCAGCTAGGAGTAATTTCTATGTGTGGAATCGTTGGCGCCGTCGCTGAACGTAACATCACCACTATCCTCATCGAAGGCCTCAAGCGCCTGGAGTACCGGGGCTATGACAGCGCCGGCCTGGCCGTCTACAGCGCGCAAGGCGTCCTGGAGCGCCGTCGTCGTATCGGCAAGGTCAGTGAGCTGGAAGCTGCCGTTGCCGCCGAACCGCTGTCGGGCCTGCTGGGTATCGCCCATACCCGTTGGGCAACCCACGGTGCGCCCAGCGAGCGCAATGCACACCCTCATTTTTCTGGCCACGACCTGGCGGTGGTGCATAACGGCATCATCGAGAACCATGAGGAGCTGCGCGAGCAGCTCAAGAGCCTGGGTTATGTGTTCAGCTCGGAAACCGATACCGAGGTGATCGTTCACCTGCTGCATCACACCCTCAAGACCCAGCCTGACCTGACCGAAGCGCTCAAGGTAGCGGTCAAGCAACTGCACGGTGCCTATGGCCTGGCCGTTATCAGCGCCAAACAACCGGATCGCCTCGTCGCTGCGCGTAGCGGCAGCCCGCTGGTGATTGGCCTGGGCCATGGGGAAAACTTCCTGGCGTCCGACCAGTTGGCCCTGCGCCAGGTCACCGACCGTTTCATGTACCTGGAAGAAGGTGATATCGCCGAGATTCGCCGCGACAAGGTCAGTATCTGGAACCAGGCCGGCCAAGCTGTTCAGCGTGAAGCGGTGCAGTACCACGAAGGTGCAGAAGCGGCTGACAAGGGTGAATACCGCCACTTCATGCTCAAGGAAATCCACGAGCAACCTACCGTGGTTCAGCGCACGCTGGAGGGTCGTCTGGGCACTGATCATGTGCTGGTACAGGCCTTTGGCCCGCAAGCCGCCGAGCTGTTTGCCAAGGTTCGCAATGTGCAGATCGTTGCCTGTGGCACCAGTTACCATGCGGGTATGGTTGCGCGCTACTGGTTGGAAGAACTGGCCGGTATTCCGTGCCAGGTCGAAGTGGCCAGCGAGTTCCGCTACCGCAAGGTGGTTGTGCAGCCCGACACCCTGTTCGTTTCGATCTCCCAGTCTGGTGAAACAGCAGACACCCTGGCAGCGCTGCGCAATGCCAAGGAGCTGGGCTTCCTGGCCAGCCTGGCCATTTGCAACGTCGGGATCAGTTCGCTGGTACGTGAATCGGACCTGACCCTGCTGACCCTGGCCGGCCCGGAAATCGGTGTGGCCTCGACCAAGGCGTTCACCACCCAACTGGTTTCGTTGATGCTGCTGACCCTGGCCCTGGGCCAAGTGCGTGGCACCTTGGGAGCAGGCGTTGAGGCCGATCTGGTCGAGCAATTGCGCCGCCTGCCGGTTCGCCTGGGCGAAGCGTTGGCGATGGATGCCACCATCGAGAAAATCTCGGAGCTGTTCGCCGACAAACACCACACCTTGTTCCTTGGTCGTGGTGCGCAGTTCCCGGTGGCGATGGAGGGGGCGCTCAAGCTCAAGGAGATCTCCTATATCCACGCCGAAGCTTACCCGGCTGGTGAGCTCAAGCACGGCCCGCTGGCGCTGGTGGACAACGACATGCCGGTGGTCACCGTGGCGCCGAACAACGAGCTGCTGGAAAAGCTCAAGTCCAACCTGCAGGAAGTGCGCGCCCGTGGTGGTCAACTGGTCGTCTTTGCTGATGAGCAAGCCAGCATGAGCAATGGTGAAGGGACTCACGTGATCGCGATGCCGCACATCGCAGATGCCCTGGCGCCGATTCTCTACACCATTCCGCTGCAGTTGCTGTCGTACTACGTTGCCGTGCTCAAAGGCACCGACGTTGACCAGCCACGCAACCTCGCCAAGTCGGTGACCGTGGAGTAAGGCTGCTGTTGAGGCGAGCGCGTTGCTTACCAACGCTGCTCGCCTGCTTCAGACCGGCCTAGAGCTTGAACTGGCTGACAATTTCATCCAGCCGTCGAGCGTCTTCACCAGCCGCTCGGCCACTGGCCAGTGTGCTCTCAGACAGTTCTGCGGTACGGCCGGCGACATTCGCCACGCTGCTGATCCGCTGGTTGATTTCATCGCTGACCATGGACTGCTCGCGAGCCGCTTCAGCGATGTGCAAGCTCATCCCCGATACCGAGGCCATCAAGGTACTGATGTTCACCAGTGCCTGACCGGCTATTTCGGCCTGCGTGACACCTTTTTCGGCATAGGTACGGCTTTCCTGCATGACTGCTACGGCCTCTTGGGACGCACTCTGCAGGCGCTCGATCATGCCCTGGATTTCTTGGGTCGAGGCTTGGGTACGGCTGGCCAAGGTGCGGACTTCATCGGCTACCACGGCAAAGCCCCGGCCTTGCTCGCCTGCGCGTGCTGCTTCAATGGCCGCGTTCAATGCCAGCAAGTTGGTTTGTTCGGCAATGGTCCGTATCACTTCCAGCACCCCACCAATGGAACGTGAGTGGGTTTCCAGGGTTTGAATCACTTCGGATGCCCGGCCCACTTCGTTGGCCAAGGTACGAATCTCGACAATTGTCTGGTTCACCACGCCAATCGCTTCTTGCGTCTGGCGATCAGCGTCACCGGTTTGGGCCGAGCTTGCCTGGGCATTGGCGGCCACGCCCTGTACGGTGGCGGCCATCTGATTGACTGCTGTGGCCACCTGATCCACTTCCGAACGCAAGGTTTCGGCGCTCGCTTCGGCGGCTTGCGCATCATTGACCAAGTGCGTCGATGACTGGCCCAAGGTGCAACCTACTTGGGCTACCGTCGCAATTTGGCCCCTGAGGCCGGCAACGAACTGATTGAAGCCCGCAACCACTTCACCGATCTCATCGTCGTTGTCCTGGCGCAGTGTACGGCTGAGGTCACCATTACCGGTGTTCAAATCGCGTAACGAACTGGACATCCGGTTGAGGGGGGGCAGGACGCGGCGGCTGATCAGCCAAAGGGTGCCAAGGATCAACAGCAACGCTATGCCCCAGGCCACGAGCGTATTGACCTTCAGGGACTCACGCACTTCGCTGGTTTCGCTGAGGGTTGTCTTGTACTTGGCCGACAGCGGGTCACGTAGCCCGGCGAACGCACGAATCACTTCTGCCGAACGCTGGTCGAAGTCTTCCATCACCTTGTCGCCAGCCTCCTTGCCGGGGCCGGTGTAGGCCTGGAACATGCGCAGGCCCACATTGTCGAGCCGTTCTGCCGGGGCGTTCATCGCCTCCAGTTCGAGGCGGAATGCTGGAATTGCCTGTTTGAGTTCGTTCAGCTTCTCCTGCATCCGCTGAAAGTGCCGATGGGCGGTGGCGGCTGCCTCGTTTTCGCCGGTCAAGCTTGCGTCGGTGTAGAACTGCTGAATTTGCGCCGTGTGGTAACGAAGTTCTTCTACCTCTTGCTGGGCACTACTGAGGTTTTCCAACTGTCGGCTGAGATCATCCAGGCGGTTGACCTGATGAGAAATCCAGAATGACAGCCCCAGCGCCACAAGGATCAGTGCTGTTGCGCTGCTGATCATCAGGCGGGTAATAGTGAACTTCACGAAACGCTCCTTACAATGTAGTTAAATCGTGCAATCTAGAACATGAGCCGCGGTGCACAGTGCGTCAGCCGAAGCATTTTTCATTCGGCCAATAGTGCCTTGCTGATAAATCAGTTTATTAACGATCGTTTCCAGCGATGGGATAACACAGGGCGCGAACGTGAGGATGCGGGATAGTTATTCGCCTATCTTACTATTGAGCGAGCGCCCGTGCGCTTACATTTTCAACGGGTTTTCATGTACTTAAGTACTGGTTTTGTTGAAGGCAACAGGCAAGCGACGCGATATTAATCAACACCATCACCTGACGGTGATGCTGTATTGATTCAGGTCAATTAGAACAGTATTAGTTGAGAGTGATACGCAACTAAAGGCCTATTCAGAAGTGCAGTACAGATTTTGTAAGTTGTTGATTTTTATAGTTTAAATTTCAACTAACAGTTTTTCCCTTAGCCCTTGGCATCTGCAAGGTTGCCCTGCACTGGCGCCTCAGGCGTTGTTATCCACAGCCTGCATCTGTTCAATCAGAGCCAGGCAGTGCTTGAGCAGGGGTGAGTTATCCCCAGCCCGGCGGCTGAGAATGATGGGTGAAACCGCCGAGGTCTCGGTCAGTGGTGCGTAGACGATGTCTGCGCGGTGCTGGGTTTGTACCGACGCGGGTACCAGGGTTATCCCCAGCCCCGCCGCCACCAGCCCGAGGGCGGTCTGCAGTTCGTTGGTCCATTGCACTACCCTGACGCTGAGGCCATGGTTGGCGAACAGCGCCATGATGTGGTCGGCGTAACTTGGCCGTGGCGTGGCGGGGTAGAGCACAAAGGGTTCGCGGGCCAACAGCGCCAGGTCCAGCGGCTGCCCCAGTAAGGGATGCCCGCAAGGCAAGGCGGCAACCAACGGGTCTTCGCGCAACACATGCTGTTCAATGGCCGGGTCATTGATGCGGATACGACCGAAGCCGATATCGATGCGCCCGGCCTTCAGGGCCTCGACCTGTTGCAGGGTAATCATCTCCTGCAGGCCCAGCTCCAGATCCTCGGAACGACGCAGTCGGCGGATCAACTCCGGTAGCAGGTCGTACAAGGTCGAAGGTGCGAAACCGATCCGCAACCACTGGCGCTCACTGTTGGCAATGCGTCGGGTGGCTTCGGCGACTTGTTCAAGCTGGTCGAGCAGGGCGGCGCTCTGTTCATGGAAGAAGCGCCCGGCTTCGGTCAGGCGCAGCGGACGGCTTCGCTCCAGCAGCTCTACGCCAAGGGTTTCCTCCAGTTGGCGGATCTGTCGACTCAGCGGCGGCTGGGCAATGTGCAACTGTTCGGCGGCGCGGGTGAAATTCAGGGTCTGCGCCAGCACGCGGAAATAACGCAAATGGCGCAGTTCCATGATACCTCCAAGGTATGGTTACCCACTTAACGGATATTGGACTGCCCACATCGACTAACGCAAGCTGGTCGCCTGTGGATAACCAGACCCTGTGGATATCGACATCATAATAATAAAACGAGGCCAGCCTATGAGCAGCCACCTGCTGAGCGAGCGCAGCCGTGTATTCGAGCGCGCCGACCCTTATGTGGTCTCCGACTACGTCAATCAGCATGTCGGCGGCCATTGCTTGCGCCTGCCCAGAACTGGCGACCTGCAGGCCAGTATCAACCATCGCAAGTTCGCCAGCCTCGACTTGTGTCGCCTGAGCTATGGCGGCAAGGCGCGGGTTACTTCACCTGCGCTGGGCAGCCTGTATCACTTGCAGATCCTGCTCAAGGGCCATTGTCTTTCGGCTTGCCGTGGCAATGAGCACCCTTACGTTCCAGGCGAGTTGCTGTTGATCAACCCCGATGACCCGGTAGACCTGACCTATTCGGCCGACTGCGAGAAGTTCATCCTCAAGCTGCCGGCCAGCCTGCTCGAACAGACCTGCCTGGAACAGCGCTGGCAGGTGCCTGAGGGCGGCATTCGCTTCACATCGGCCCGTCACAAGACCCAACCGCTGGATGGTTTCATCGGTTTGCTCGGGTTGGTCTGCGCTGAGGCCGAGTCCGACCATTCGCTGTTACAGGTTCAGGAACACTACGGCCGTATTGTCGCCAGCAAGCTGCTGACCCTGCTGGACAACAACATTCAACGGGGAGAGCCGCAGGTTCAGGCTCATTCCTTTGAGCAGTTGGTGGAGTACATCGACGCCAACCTGAATCAAGACATCAGTATCGTGCAGTTGATGAACGTGGCGCGGGTCAGTGAGCGAACGCTGTATTCACTGTTTGAGCGCCATGCAGGCCTGTCGCCGAAGGGGTATGTGCGCCAGCGCAAACTGGAGCGTATCCATGCGGTCTTGCAGGATCCGGCCAGCAGCGTACGCAACGTGACGGAAATCGCCCTGGACTACGGTTTTCTGCACTTGGGGCGCTTTGCCGAGAGTTATCGCCAGCGCTTTGGCGAACTGCCCTCGGTGACCTTCAAACGCCACCGCTGACACCTGGTCAGCCCCTGCGCTATCTGGATAGCGATTCGCAGGAAATGGCTATTGCCATGCTCGACGTCTCCCTAACCTGAGTGTGCGAACACCGCCAGGCCCCAGCGCCGAGTGGGTATTGCGCCTTCGGGTTTCGATAACAACAACAAAAGAGACGCGCACCATGCGAGCAGTCGATATCAATGCCCTGATCGATCAGGCGAAGTTCAATCCCTTTCACTGGCGCGTGCTGTTCTGGTGTGCGCTGATCATCATCTTCGACGGTTACGACCTGGTCATTTATGGCGTGGTGCTGCCGGCATTGATGCAGGAGTGGGGCATGACCCCGCTGCAGGCCGGTGCCCTGGGTAGCTATGCGCTGTTTGGCATGATGTTCGGTGCACTGGTGTTTGGCCCGTTGTCGGACCGCATCGGTCGCAAGAAGGCAATCACCCTCTGCGTGATCCTGTTCAGTGGCTTTACGGTACTCAACGGTTTCGCCCGTAACCCTACGGAGTTCGGTCTCTGCCGGTTTATCGCCGGTTTAGGAATCGGCGGCGTCATGCCCAACGTGGTGGCGCTGATGAACGAATACGCACCGAAGAAAATTCGCAGCACCCTGGTCGCGATCATGTTCAGTGGTTACTCGGTGGGCGGCATGCTGTCTGCCGGGCTGGGCATTGTGCTGTTGCCGGCCTTTGGTTGGCAGTCGGTGTTCTATGTGGCGGTCATTCCGCTGCTGACGCTGCCGTTGATCTTGCGCTTTTTGCCGGAGTCCCTCGGTTTTCTGGTACGTCAGGGCCGGGTAGAGCAGGCTCAGCAACTGTTGCAGCGGGTTGAGCCGAGCTATCAGCCGCAAGCGGGCGATCGGCTTGAAGCCGCCGCAGGCAAGGCGCCGGGTGCGGCGGTACCGCAACTGTTCCACGAAGGTCGGGCGCTGAACACGCTGATGCTCTGGGTGGCGTTCTTCTGCTGCCTGCTGATGGTCTATGCCCTCAATTCCTGGCTGCCGAAATTGATGAACAACGCAGGTTATGGCTTGGGTTCCAGCCTGGCGTTTCTGCTGGTACTGAACTTCGGCGCGATCTTTGGCGCCGTGGGTGGTGGCTGGATTGGCGACCGCTTCAAGCTGGACAAGGTGTTGGTGGTGTTCTTTGCGGTGGCGGCCCTGTCCATCAGCCTGTTGGGCTTCAAAAGCCCGACACCGGTGCTTTACCTGCTGATCGCGATTGCCGGTGCGACCACCATCGGCACGCAGATTCTTGCCTATGCCTGTGTTGCACAGTACTACCCGATGGGCATCCGCTCGACGGGCCTGGGTTGGGCCTCGGGCGTTGGTCGCAGTGGGGCCATCGTCGGGCCGCTGTTGGGGGGCGCATTGCTGGGTGTCCAGTTGCCTTTGCCGCTCAACTTCCTGGCGTTCGCGGTACCGGGTGCCGTCGCCGCCTTGGCGATGATGGTGTTCGCCAGCCGCTCGCCGTTTGCCAGCCAGGCGTCGTTGCCTGCCAAGGCCTGAGCACCAAGCGGCCGGCTATGCCGGCCATCAAAGCTCCGCGTAGCACCGGTTAAAACAACAATAAAAAGAGCACGTTACCCATGAACAACCTCCGTCATTCCTGGTTGCTGTCCACCCTTGCCTTGTGTGTTGGTGCCAACGCCGCTGAGCCCGGCTTTGTCAGCGGTTCGAGCGCTACGTTGCAGGCCCGCAACTACTACTTCAGCCGCGATTTCTCCGATATCGTCGGCGCCAACAAGCAGTCCAAGGCCGAGGAGTGGGGGCAGGGCTTTATCTTCAACTTCAAGTCTGGCTATACCCCTGGCTTGATCGGTGTGGGTGTCGATGCCATCGGCGTGGTGGGGTTCAAGCTCGACAGTAGCCCTGATCGTACGGGTACCGGGCTATTGCCGGTGCAGGGCGATGGTCGCGCCGCTGATGAGTACAGCCGGGTCGGCGGCACCCTCAAGCTGCGTTACTCGAAGACTGAGTTGAAGGTCGGCGAATTGCAAACCAACCTGCCTATTCTCCAGTACAACGACTCAAGGCTGCTGCCGCCGACCTATCAGGGGGCAAGTATCACATCTTCAGAACTTGAGGGCCTGACGCTACAAGCCGGGCACTTGAGCTCCACCAGCCTGCGCAACGAGGCCGGTGACGAGAAAATGATTGCAGTGCTCGGCCATGTTCCCCAGCGTAAAGCCGATAGCGATGCGTTCAATTTTGCCGGGGGCGACTACAGTTTCAACGGCAATCGCAGCACCTTCAGCCTTTGGTACGGACAGTTGGAGGATATCTACCAACAAGGGTTTGTCGGTTTCAAACACAACCAGCCGTTGGGCGATTGGACGCTCGGCGCCAACCTCGGCTACTTCTCTGCCCGTGAGCAAGGAGCCAGCAAGCTGGGGGATATCGACAACCAGGCGTTTTACTCGTTGCTCTCAGCCAAACGTTCCGGGCATACCTTCACGGTGGGCTACCAGGCAATCTATGGTGATGATGCCTTCCCCCGTGTGTTCCCGAACATTTCGCCATTGGGCAACGAAGTGCCGACCTATGAGTTCGCCTACACCGACGAACGTTCGTGGCAGGTGCGTTACGACTATGACTTCGTTGCCATGGGCATTCCTGGGCTGACAGCAACCGCACGCTACCTCAAAGGCGATAACGTCAACACCGGTTTGGGGTATGAGGGCCGGGAGCATGAGCGCGATTTCGATCTTGGCTACGCGGTACAGGGCGGAGTCTTGAAAGGCTTGGGAATCCGCGTGCGCAATGCCATGGCGCGCTCGAACTACCGTTCTGACATCGATGAGAATCGCTTGATCCTGAGTTACACCTGGATCTTGTTGTAAGGGCTGGCAGGGTGGGTTCCCACAGGGGACCACCCATCTCACGTTTATCCACAACCCCTGAGGATCACATAGACTGAGCAGACAAAAACAACGAGTACCCTGGTATGGATAGTCCCCTGCTTAGTCATCGCAGCCGGGTTTTTGAGCGTGCCGACCCCTATGCCGTGTCGACCTACGTTAACCAGCACGTCGGTCAGCATCATATTCGACTACCGCGCAATGGCCTCCCGGAGGCCAGCCTCGATCACCGAAAGTTTGCCAGCCTGGACCTGTGTCGGATCAGCTATGGTGGCGAGGTGAGGGTGCTGTCTCATGCCCTGGAAAGTGTTTTTCATCTGCAGATTCTCTTGCGGGGGCACTGTATGTGGCGCCGCGGTCGGGCCGAGCGCCTGCTCGGTCCGGGTGAGCTGTTGTTGATCAATCCGGATGAGCCGGTGGACCTGGCGTATTCCGCCGACTGCGAGAAGTTCATCCTCAAGCTGCCGGCTCGCCTGCTCGATGCGGTTTGTGATGAGCAGCGCTGGCAGCGCCCCAGTGAAGGCGTCCGGTTTATCCACAGCCATTACCAACTGCTGGCGCTGGAAGGTTTTGCCGGGCTGTTGACGATGGTCTGTCATGAGGCCGAGGCCTTTGATTCGCTGCAGCGTGTTCAGGAACACTACAGCCAGATCGTTGCCAGCAAGCTGCTGACGCTGATGCAGACCAACGTCAGCCGCGAGAGCCTGGGCAGCCAGGCCGTCACCTTTGAGCGTATTGCCGAGTACATTGAGCGCAATCTCAAGCAAGACATCGGCATTGAGCAACTGGCGCAGCAGGCGAGCATGAGCCTGCGTTCGCTCTATGGGTTGTTCGAACGCAATGCCGGTACCACCCCGAAGCACTACATTCGGCAGAAGAAGCTTGAACGCATTCGTCGCAACCTCAGCGACCCGGACTGCAGCGTGCGCAACATCACCGAACTGGCCCTGGAATACGGCTTTGTTCACCTGGGCCGATTCTCGGAAAGTTACAAAGCGCTGTTTGGCGAGCTGCCCTCCGATACCCTCAAGCGTCGCCCCTGACGTGTTTGCAGAAAACGGATAAAGGTCTGCACAAAGCGGATATTTACCTGAGCCTGCGCTCCCTACCCTGACATGGCCTGAACAATAACAACGGAGGCCCCGGCCATGTCCCTGGGATTCGAATACCTTAATTCCCTGCTTGAAGAAGATCAGGAGAAGGGCATCTACCGCTGCAAGCGCGAGATGTTCACCGACCCCCGTCTGTTCGAACTGGAAATGAAACACATCTTCGAGGGCAACTGGATCTACCTGGCCCACGAAAGCCAGATTCCCGAGAAGAACGACTTCCTGAGCACCACCATGGGGCGCCAGCCGATCTTCATCGCGCGCAACAAGGATGGTGTACTCAACGCCTTCCTGAATGCCTGCAGCCACCGCGGTGCGATGCTCTGCCGGCACAAGAGTGGCAACCGCTCTTCCTATACCTGCCCGTTCCACGGTTGGACCTTCAACAACTCCGGCAAACTGCTCAAGGTCAAGGATCCGGTCGATGCCGGTTACCCGCAGAGCTTCAATTGCGAAGGCTCCCATGACCTGACCAAGGTTGCGCGTTTCGAGTCTTACCGCGGCTTTCTGTTTGGTAGCCTGAACCCGGATGTACTGCCTCTGGTCGAGCACCTCGGCGAGTCGGCCAAGATCATCGACATGATCGTCGACCAGTCACCGGACGGCCTTGAAGTGCTGCGTGGTTCTTCCACCTACATCTACGAAGGCAACTGGAAGCTGACCGCCGAGAACGGCGCCGACGGCTATCACGTCAGTGCCGTGCACTGGAACTACGCCGCCACCCAGAACCAGCGCAAGCAGCGCGAAGCGGGTGAAGAGGTCAAGACCATGAGTGCCGGTGGCTGGGCCAAGAATGGCGGTGGTTTCTACTCCTTTGACAAGGGCCACCTGCTGCTCTGGACGCGCTGGGCCAACCCGGAAGACCGTCCGTTGTTCGAGCGTCGTGATGAACTGGCTCGCGATTTCGGTCAGGCCCGTGCCGACTGGATGATCGAAAACTCGCGCAACCTGTGCCTGTACCCCAACGTTTACCTGATGGATCAGTTCAGCTCGCAGATCCGTATTGCCCGGCCGATTGCCGTGGACAAGACCGAGATCACCATCTACTGCATTGCGCCCAAGGGTGAAAGCGCCGAGGCCCGTGCCTTGCGTATTCGTCAGTACGAAGACTTCTTCAACGTCAGCGGCATGGCGACACCGGATGACCTGGAAGAATTCCGCTCCTGTCAGATGGGTTACCAGGGCAACCGTGGCTGGAATGACATGTCCCGCGGGGCTACGCATTGGGTTGAAGGCGCCGACGCCGCGGCCCAGGAAATCGACCTGCATCCACACCTCAGCGGTGTGCGTACCGAGGATGAGGGCCTGTTTGTACTGCAGCACAAGTACTGGCAGGAAACCATGCTCAAGGCCCTTGAAGCCGAGCAGCAGTTGATCCCTGTGGAGGCCGTGCAATGAGCATTTCCTACGAAGCAGTGCGTGACTTCCTTTATCAGGAAGCCCGCTACCTGGACGACAGCCAGTGGGATCAATGGCTGGAATGTTATGCCAGCGATGCCACGTTCTGGATGCCGGCATGGGACGACAACGACCAGCTTACCGAGAACCCGCAGCGGGAAATCTCGCTGATCTGGTACGGCAACCGTGGCGGTCTGGAAGACCGGGTGTTCCGGATCAAGACCGAACGCTCCAGTGCGACCATGCCCGACACCCGCACCTCGCACAACATCAGCAACCTCGAACTGCTTGAGCAGAGCGATGGGCTGTGCCACCTGCGTTTCAACTGGCACACCCTGAGCTTCCGCTACAAGACCGTGGACAGTTACTTCGGTACCAGCTTCTACACCCTTGATGTGCGTGGCGATCGCCCGCTGATCAAGGCCAAGAAAGTGGTGTTGAAGAACGACTACGTACGCCAGGTCATCGACATCTACCACATCTGACCCGGTTTTCGAGCAACAACCTGATCCACGAGGTGCGCCATGCACAAGATCGCCTTGAATTTCGAAGACGGGGTCACCCGCTTCATTGACGCCGCTGGCGGCGAAACCGTGGCCGATGCGGCCTACCGCCAGGGTATCAACATCCCGCTGGACTGCCGTGATGGCGCTTGCGGAACCTGCAAGTGCTTTGCCGAGGCCGGTCGTTACGACCTGGGCCAGGAATACATCGAAGACGCCCTAAGCGAGGAAGAAGTGGCCCAGGGCTACGTGCTGACTTGTCAGATGCGCGCCGAAAGCGACTGTGTGATCCGCGTACCGGCCTCGTCACAGGTGTGCAAGACCGAACAGGCCAGCTACCAGGCCAGCATCAGTGACGTGCGCCAGCTCTCCGATAGCACCATTGCGCTGTCGATCAAGGGTGAGGCGTTGAGCCGCCTGGCATTTCTGCCGGGCCAGTACGTCAACCTTGGCGTACCGGGCAGCGAGCAGACCCGTGCCTATTCCTTCAGCTCACTGCAGAAGGACGGCGAAGTCAGCTTTCTGATCCGCAACGTGCCGGGTGGGCTGATGAGCAGCTTCCTCACCGGCCTGGCCAAGGCCGGTGACAGCATGACCCTGGCCGGTCCGTTGGGCAGTTTCTATCTGCGCGAGATCCGTCGTCCGTTGCTGTTGCTGGCTGGCGGTACCGGGTTGGCACCGTTCACCGCAATGCTCGAGAAAATCGCCGAAGAGGGCAGTGCGCATCCGCTGCACCTGATCTACGGGGTCACGAACGACTTCGACCTGGTTGAACTGGATCGTCTGCAAGCCTTTGCCGCGCGCATTCCCAATTTCACCTTCAGCGCCTGTGTGGCCAACCCCGACAGCCAGCACCCTCTCAAGGGCTATGTCACCCAGCACATCGAGCCGCGCCACCTCAATGACGGTGATGTCGATGTCTACCTGTGCGGCCCGCCGCCCATGGTCGAGGCAGTCAGCCAGTACATCCGCGAGCAGGGCATCACCCCGGCGAACTTCTACTACGAGAAATTCGCTGCGTCCGCGGCCTGATCCTTTTTTGGAGCCGTTCGCATCGTGCGGGTACGGGCGGCTCTTTTTTATTCGAGGTTGTCATGGGCAACAGATTCGACAACAAGGTCGCGCTGGTTACGGGTGCGGCGCAGGGTATCGGTCGGCGCCTTTCCGAGCGCCTTCTGGAAGAGGGTGCCGTACTGGTCGCGGTTGACCGTTCGGAGCTGGTGCATGAGCTGCAGGCCGAAGGTGTATTGACCCTCACCGCCGACCTGGAGCAGCACAGCGAGTGCCAGCGCGTGATGGCGGCAGCGGTGGAGCACTTCGGTCGGCTCGACGTGCTGATCAACAACGTCGGCGGGACCATCTGGGCCAAGCCTTTCGAGCATTACCAGGCCGACCAGATCGAGGCCGAAGTGCGTCGTTCGCTGTTCCCGACCCTTTGGTGCTGCCACGCCGCGCTGCCGTACATGCTTGAGCAGGGCCACGGGGCCATCGTCAACGTCTCCTCGATTGCCACGCGCAGCATCAACCGCGTGCCTTACGGCGCGGCCAAGGGCGGGGTCAATGCACTGACCGCGTGCCTGGCCTTCGAGACTGCCGAGCGTGGTGTGCGGGTCAATGCCACGGCGCCGGGCGGCACGCAAGCACCGCCCCGTCGCGTGCCGCGTAACAGTGCCGAGCAAAGCGCGCAGGAACAGGGCTGGTATCAGCAGATCGTCGACCAGACCATCGACAGCACCCTGATGAAACGCTACGGCAGCCTCGACGAACAGGTCGGCGCGATTCTTTTTCTCGCCTCCGACGAGGCCTCTTACATCACCGGCACGGTGCTGCCGGTCGGTGGCGGCGACCTCGGTTGAGCCCCCCTGGAGAATCCTGATGAGTTACCCCCTGATCGAGAGCATCTCGACAACCATCGTCGACCTGCCGACCATCCGCCCGCACAAGCTGGCCATGCATACCATGCAGCAGCAGACCCTGGTGATCATTCGCCTGCGCTGCACTGACGGCATCGAAGGTCTGGGCGAGGCCACCACCATCGGTGGTCTGGCGTATGGCAATGAAAGCCCGGAAAGCATCAAGCAGAACATCGACAGCTACTTTGCGCCGATGCTGATTGGCCTCGATGCCAGCAACATCAACAGTGCCATGCAGCGCCTGGACAAGGTGATCAAGGGCAATACCTTCGCCAAGTCGGGCATTGAAAGTGCCTTGCTCGATGCCCAAGGCAAACGCCTGGGCCTGCCGGTCAGCGAGTTGTTGGGCGGTCGGGTGCGTGACAGCCTGGAAGTCGCCTGGACCCTGGCCAGCGGCGACACTGTCCGCGATATCGCAGAAGCCGAGCAGATGCTCGATCAGCGTCGTCACCGCATTTTCAAACTGAAGATCGGCGCCAATGAAGTGGCCCATGACCTGCGCCACGTCATCGCGATCAAGCACGCCTTGGGCGACCGCGCCAGCGTGCGGGTCGATGTCAATCAGTACTGGGACGAGTCTCAGGCGATTCGCGCCTGTCAGGTGTTGGGTGACAACGGCATCGACCTGATCGAGCAGCCGATCTCGCGCATCAACCGTGCCGGTCAGGTACGCCTGAACCAGCGCAGCCCGGCACCGATCATGGCCGACGAGTCCATCGAGAGTGTCGAGGACGCCTTCAGCCTGGCCGCCGACGGTGCCGCCAGCATCTTCGCCTTGAAGATCGCCAAGAACGGTGGCCCGCGCGCGGTGTTGCGCACCGCCCAGATCGCCGAAGCCGCCGGGATCGCCCTGTATGGCGGAACCATGCTCGAAGGTTCGATCGGCACCCTGGCCTCGGCGCATGCCTTCGTCACCTTGAACGCGCTCACCTGGCACACCGAACTGTTCGGCCCGCTGCTGCTGACTGAAGAGATCGTCGTCGAGGCACCGGTGTACCGCGATTTCGCCTTGCACGTCCCGCGTACCCCAGGCCTGGGCCTGACCCTGGATGAAGAGCGCCTGGCGTTCTTCAGCCGCCGCTGAATAGGAGAGCCCACATGTTGTTCCACGTGAAAATGACCGTGAAATTGCCCCTCGACATGGACCCGGCCCAAGCGGCCCGGCTCAAGGCTGACGAAAAGGCGCTGGCCCAACGTCTGCAGCACGAGGGTATCTGGCGCCACCTGTGGCGCATTGCCGGGCATTACGCCAACTACAGCGTCTTTGACCTGCCCAGCGTCGAAGCGCTGCACGACACTCTGATGCAACTGCCGCTGTTCCCCTACATGGACATCGAGATTGACGGCCTGTGCCGGCATCCCTCGTCGATCCATTCCGATGACCGTTGATCGCTGATTACTGATAACAACAATTCGAGGTAGCCAATCATGACCGTGAAGATCGCTCACACTGCCGATGTGCAAAAATTCTTCGAAGAAGCCAGCGGCTTGCTTAATCAGGAAGGCAATCCACGCCTGAAGACCCTGGTCAATCGCATCATCAATGACGTTGCCCGGGTCATCGAAGACCTGCAGGTGACGCCGGATGAGTTCTGGAAAGCAGTGGATTACCTCAATCGCCTGGGCGCACGTCAGGAAGCCGGTTTGCTGGTGGCCGGTCTTGGCCTGGAGCACTACCTGGACCTGCAACTGGATGCCCAGGATGAAGCCGCAGGTTTGTCCGGCGGAACGCCGCGAACCATTGAAGGCCCGCTGTACGTAGCCGGTGCGCCATTGGCCGAAGGTGAAGTGCGGATGGACGATGGTCTTGATGCTGGCACCGTGATGTTCCTGCAAGGGCGGGTACTGGATGAGCACGGTCAACCGGTAGCCGGTGCGGTGGTCGACTTGTGGCACGCCAACACCCAGGGTACGTACTCCTACTTCGACAGCACGCAGTCGGACTACAACCTGCGTCGTCGCATCATCACCGATGCAGAAGGCCGTTACCGTGCGCGCAGCATCGTGCCGTCGGGCTATGGCTGCCCAGCGGACGGTCCAACCCAGGAGCTGCTTGACCAACTGGGCCGCCATGGCAATCGCCCAGCGCATGTGCACTTCTTTATCTCTGCACCGGGTCACCGTCACCTGACCACCCAGATCAACCTGTCCGGTGATCAATACCTGTGGGATGATTTCGCCTACGCCACCCGCGATGGGCTGGTCGGTGAACTGCGCTTCGTCGAAGATGCTGCGGCTGCCGATGCCCGGGGTGTCGAAGGACGCTTTGCCGAGATGGACTTTGACTTCCAGTTGCAGGCCGCACCGCAGCCAGCCTTTGAACTGCGCAGCAATCGTCCGCGTGCCTTGCAGGATGCCTGAGTAACGCACTCGGTTTGACGCCGGCATAGCCGACGCCTGCTCAATGGTTCGTATCATTGATGCAGGCGTCGGCTTTGCCGGCGATCTGCGTTAAGACAAGCACAAGCCCTGGGTGGTCCGATGAAGCCTCTGTTCCACGACTTTTCTGTGTCCGCCCTGGTGGCCGGCCTGATCGCCACAATGATCTCTTATGCCGGGCCACTGGTGATCGTCTTTCAGGCTGCCCACAGCGCACAGTTGTCGGCGGCCGAATTGTCTTCCTGGGTCTGGGCCATTTCCATTGGCAGCGGTCTGCTTGGGGTGGTCCTCAGCCTGCGCTACAAAGTTCCTGTCGTAATCGCCTGGTCGGCGCCTGGCTCGGCGTTGCTGGTGGCGCTGCTGCCCAACATTGCCTTTGCCGAGGCGGTAGGCGCCTACATCGTCGCCAACCTGATCATCCTTGGCGTGGGTGTGTCCGGGGCGTTTGATCGGATCATCAGCAAGCTGCCGTCAGCCATTTCGGCGGCCATGTTGGCCGGCATCCTGTTCAGTTTCGGTACGGGTCTGTTCCTGTCGGTGAAAGCGCAGCCCGTGCTGGTCTTGGCGATGTTTGTCACCTACCTGCTGTTCAAGCGCCTGGCCCCGCGCTATGCCGTACTTGCGGTACTGATCTGCGGGGTGAGCCTGTCTCTGGCCAATGGCGAGTTGAAAAGTTCGGAGCTGGTCATTGGCCTTGCGACACCCGTCTTGACCCTGCCGGAGTTCAGTTGGAACGCGGTGCTGAGTATCAGCTTGCCGCTGGTGATGGTCGCACTGACCGGGCAGTTTGTACCGGGGGTTGTCGTGCTGCGTAATGACGGTTATGCCACAGCCGCCAGCCCGATCATCAGCAGCAGTGCGTTCACCAGCCTGTTGCTGGCGCCCTTTGGTTGCCATGGCCTTAACCTTGCGGCGATTACTGCGGCGATCTGCACCGGTCGTGAATCTCATGATGATCCACATCGGCGCTACTGGGCGGGTGTTTGCGGTGGTGCACTGTATGTGTTGCTGGGCGTGTTCGGCGCGACACTGGTGTCGTTGTTCAGTGCCTTTCCGGCCGCTTTGATCGCAGCCCTGGCCGGGCTGGCGCTGTTCGGTGCCATTGGTGGTGCGCTTGCCGGTGCGATGAGTGTGCCGGCTGACCGCGAAGCTGCGCTGATCACCTTTCTGGTGACGGCATCCGGGATGTCGTTTCTGGGGCTGTCGGCCGCTTTCTGGGGGCTGATCTTTGGCTTGTTCGCTCATCTGTTGCTGAACCTGCGGCGGGTCACGCCGCAGGTTCGCAGGTCAGGTGTGCAGGCAGACTGAGGTCAGATCTGCATCGCCATGCCTTCGACGTTCATGGCCGCCTGGCGCAGGGCCTCGGAGCGGGTCGGGTGCGGGTGGCAGGTGAGGGCGATGTCCTCGGCCGAGGCGCTGAACTCCATGGCCACGCAGTACTCACCGATCATCTCGCTGACGCTCGGGCCAACCAGATGCACGCCAAGGACTTCGTCAGTGTTGGCATCTGCCAGGACTTTGGCGAACCCTTCGGTTTCATGGTTGATCTTGGCCCGGCTGTTGGCGGTGAACGGGAACTTGCCAACCTTGTAGGCCCGGCCTTCGGCCTTGAGTTGTTCTTCGGTCTTGCCGACGCTGGCCAGTTCCGGACGGGTGTAGATAACCCCTGGGATCAGGCCGTAATTGACCTCGTGCGCCTTGCCGGCAATTCGCTCGATACAGGCGATCGCTTCGTCCTCGGCCTTGTGCGCGAGCATCGGCCCCGAGGTGACGTCGCCAATGACCCAGATACCCGGAACCGTCGAGCGATGGCCTTCGTTGGCGAGCATGCCACGCTTGTCGGTTTCCAGGCCGACGGTCTCCAGCCCCAGGCCATGGGTATAAGGGCGCCGTCCGATGGCCACCAGCACATAGTCGGCTTCCAGCGTTTCGGCAGCACCGCCAGCGGCAGGCTCCAGAGTCAGTTGCACAGCGTTCCCGACGACACTGGCCTGGGTCACTTTGGTGCCCAGCTTGAAGGTCATGCCTTGCTTGGCCAGTGAGCGTTGCAGGGTTTTCGCGGCCTCTTCATCAGTGCCTGGGCAGATACGGTCCAGGTACTCGATGACGGTGACCTGGCTGCCAAGGCGACGCCATACCGAGCCCAGCTCCAGGCCGATGACACCTGCTCCGATCACGACCAGGTGCTTGGGCACTTCGGCCAGGGAGAGGGCGCCGGTGGAGTCGATGATGCGTTGGTGATCAAGGAGCACCCCTGGCAGCGGCGTAGGTTCGGAACCGGTGGCAATGACAATGTCCTTGGCCTGCAGTTCGCTGACGGTCCCTTGCGCGTCGGTTACCTTGACCTTGCCGACGCCGTCGAGACGACCCCAGCCCTTGATCCAGTCGACCTTGTTCTTGCGGAACAGGTACTCGATTCCTTTGGTCAGGCCGGTAACGCTGTCATCTTTTTGCTTCATCATCTGGGCCAGGTTCAAGGTCGGTTTCACCTCGATACCCAGTGTGGCCAGTTCGCCATTGCTGGCGGCGTCGTAGAGTTCAGAGGCATGCAACAGC
Organism: Pseudomonas sp. TE3910; assembly: GCF_056279025.1. Lineage (NCBI taxonomy): Bacteria > Pseudomonadati > Pseudomonadota > Gammaproteobacteria > Pseudomonadales > Pseudomonadaceae > Pseudomonas > Pseudomonas sp. TE3910. Next base: position 3,339,735 of record NZ_JBWBQN010000001.1, on the reverse strand, counting down.
GCCTTTGACGGCATGCAACCGACATTCAGGCAGGTGCCGCCCAGGGTTGAACGACCTTCCACACAGGCGACGCTAAGGCCCAATTGCCCGGCCCGAATAGCAGCGTTGTAGCCACCCGGCCCCCCGCCAATGATCACGATATCGTAGCTTTTCATTGCTGTACTCCAGGATGAGGTATCGACAATGGGCGCAAGATTAGTCCGTGATTGATGGATTGTATACAATCAGTGGTGTGGACTTATTCAGAAAGTTCTCGCAGATGAACTACCCTTTTCCTCGTGACGTTCTAAGACAACGGGAGGTTTTTTCATGCTTGCGCAACTTCCAGCGGCTCTGCAAAACGTACGGCTGCCACTTCGCCTGAAGTTTTGGAATGGTCTCCACTTCGATCTGGGGCCTGGGCCACACGTCACCATTGTGGTGAAGGACCCACAGCTGATGAGTCAGCTTACCCGTCCTAGCCTTGATGATCTGGGGTCGGCATTTGTCGAAGGCAGGCTGGAGCTGGAAGGTAATATCGGCGAGGTTATCCAGGTTTGCGACGAACTGACTCAAGCGCTGCTTCTGGATGATGACGAGCCACAACCCCAGCGTGCTGCGCATGACAAGACGACTGACGCGGCTGATATTTCCTACCATTACGACCTGTCCAACGATTTCTATCAGCTCTGGCTCGACCAGGAAATGGTCTACTCCTGCGCCTACTTCAAGACGGGCAATGAAACCCTTGAGCAAGCCCAGCAGGACAAACTCGAGCATTTGTGTCGCAAGCTACGGCTGCAGCGCGGTGACTACTTGCTGGATGTCGGTTGTGGTTGGGGTGGCCTGGCGCGGTTTGCCGCCCGCGAGTTCGGTGCCAAGGTCATGGGTATCACCTTGAGCAAGGAGCAACTCAAGCTGGGTCGGGAACGGGTCAAGGCGGAAGGCCTGGAGCAGCAGGTTGATCTAAAAATCCTCGACTACCGGGATCTGCCGCAGGATGGCCGTTTCGACAAGGTGGTGAGTGTTGGCATGTTCGAGCATGTTGGCCATGCCAACCTGGCGTTGTACTGCCAGCGCCTGTTTGGCGCTGTCCGTGAAGGTGGCCTGGTGATGAACCACGGCATCACCGCCAAACATATTGATGGTCGGCCAGTCGGGCGGGGGGCAGGCGAGTTCATTGACCGCTATGTGTTCCCCCATGGCGAGCTGCCGCACCTGTCGATGATCAGTGCTTACATCAGCGATGCCGGGCTAGAGGTGGTCGATGTGGAAAGCCTGCGTTTGCACTATGCCCGGACATTGCACTTCTGGAGTGATCGACTGGAGGCGAAGCTTGATGAAGCCGGACGTCTGGTGCCTGAACGCGCGCTGAGAATCTGGCGATTGTACTTGGCCGGTTGTTCATACGCCTTCGCCAAGGGCTGGATCAACCTGCACCAGATTCTGGCGGTAAAGCCGCTGGCCGATGGCAGTCATACCCTGCCATGGACCCGGGCGGATCTTTATCGCTGACGATGCCTCGCCACTAGAGGATGGGGGAGATCAGCCTGGCGATACGCATGCCCAGCAACTGCAGTCGATGGGTGTCGCGGCTGTCCTCGGCAGTGATTTCCCGAGCCTGTTCGAAGTCGTGCTTGAGCATGGCTTCGACCTGATCGGCAAAGGTCCTGTCGATGGTCAGCAGCATGATCTCGAAGTTCAGGCGGAAGGAGCGGTTGTCCAGGTTCGCGCTGCCGATCGCACTGACTTCATCGTCGATCAGTACGACCTTCTGATGCAGGAACCCGGGCTGGTAGCGAAAGATCCGCACCCCGGCGCGCACCGCCTCGAAGGCAAACAGGCTGGAAGCGGCATAGACGATCCGATGGTCGGGACGTGAGGGCAACAGGATACGCACATCGACGCCACGCAGAACGGCCAGTCGTAGCGCGGCGAAGATCGCCTCATCGGGAATGAAGTACGGGCTGGTTATCCATAGGCGCTCACGCGCTGAATGAATCGCCTCGATAAAGAACAGTGAGCAGGTCTCCTGAGGATCAGCTGGCCCGCTGGCCAGCACTTGGCACAGTACGCCCTCGTCCGGGTACTCATCCGGCAGGATCAATGGTGGCAATTGCCGTGCGGCCCAGAACCAGTCTTCGGCAAAGGATTCCTGCAGGCAGGCCAGCACTGGGCCGCTGACCTGTACGTGGGTATCGCGCCAAGGCGACAGTTTGGGGTTGCCCCCCAGGTATTCATCGCCAACGTTGTGCCCACCGACGAAGCCTTGCAAGCCGTCGACGACGACGATCTTGCGGTGGTTGCGGAAGTTGACCTGGAAGCGATTGAACCAGCCGTGACGGGTGCTGAAGGCACGTATCTCAACGCCGCCTTCACGCAGCGTCTGGCAGTATGCCGAGGGCAGGCCGTGGCTGCCGACACTGTCGTAAAGCACATAGATCTTTACGCCTTCGGCGGCTTTTTTCAGTAGCAGTGTTTGCAGCCGCCGGCCCAGTTCATCGTCATGGATGATGAAAAACTGCACCAGCACCGTATTACGGGCTTGGGCAATGGCATCAAGGATGGCGCTGAAGGTGGCCTGCCCATCGATCAGTAGTTTGATTTGATTGTTCGCCAAGCAAGGCATGCGACCGAGTTTCGGTAATGCGCGCAAGGCGGCGTAGGAGCTGGAGCTTCGCGCAGCTAATGCTTCTTCCACCCACGGGCGCCAGTTCAGGTCAGTGATGGCCAGGTGCATCTCGCGGTTGGCCTGACGTCGTGCTTTGATGTACGCATCGAAGGTTCGGCTGCCAAACACCAGGTAAGGAATCAGTGTCAGGTAGGGTATGAACAACAGCGACAGGGCCCAGGCGATCGCACCCTGCGCAGTACGGACGCTGACCACGGCGTGGAGTGCGGCACCCACACCCAGCAAGTGGATCAGGCCGATCAGGTAACCGAAGAAGTAGGGGCTGTGGTAATCCATACACATCCTGCTGTCCGCTGGCACTGCCTCTACCAGAGCATGTTCCGGGCAGTACTTGCAACCGAAAGCGTAAATCAGCGTCTAAACCATGTTCCGGCCCGACGCCGGCGTTTCGAGGAGTGACTAGATGAAGATTCGTCTGCCAATACTGGCGCTGGTCTTCGGGTTGGCGAGCCCGTTGGTGAATGCACAGATGTTGCAGCCAGGCCTGTGGGAGTTGACCACCAGCAACATGCAGGTTGATGGCAAGCCGCTGCCGGATATGCAGTTCATGCTCGGCCAGTTGAAAAACCTGCCGCCCGAGCAGCGTGCAATGATGGAGCAGGTGTTGGCCAAGCAAGGTGTCACTGTGGCGGGGAATGGCGTGCGCTCCTGCCTGACTCAGGAGCAGGTCAACAGCGATAACATCCCCTTGCAAGACCCCAAGTCAGGTTGTCGCCAGGAAATCACCGAGCGCAACGGCAATGTCTGGAAATTCCGTTTTAGCTGCCCCAAAGCCCAAGGCGCCGGGCAGGCTCAGTTCCTCAGTGACCGTGAGTTCCTGACCAAGGTCAACGGCACCTTCAACGCTTCGGGAACGCAGCAACAGGGCAGCATGGAAACCCGTGCGGTCTGGCTCGGCAGCAACTGCGGCACCGTCAAGCCACGCACCTAGAACTCGTTCTGCAGCGCCTTGTAGCCCCGCACCAGGTCAACGTTGGTGCGGGCTACGTCTTCGGAGAATTCCGAGGCGCTGATGCTCACAGGAGGAAACTGAGAGAGATCCGTGCTGGCACCCATTCGCGTTGTTGAGGGCACATAAAATTGCGCCGGCAGGTTGCAGCCATCGACCACCGAGTTGTGCCGTACCACGCTGCCGTCGCCAACGGTGCAGTTGAACAGTACGCTGTTGAAGCCGATGAACACCCGATTGCCAACGGTGCAGGGGCCATGGACGATGGAGCGGTGAGCAATCGAGGTGAACTCGCCAATGGTCACCGCGGCCCCTGACTTTGAGTGGATCACCACACCATCCTGAATGTTGGAGTTGGCGCCAATAGTGATGGGCTCCATCGCGCCGTTGCTGTCCACTTCATCAGCCCGAATGACCGCATAGGGCCCAACGAACACATTGTCGGCGATGATCACCTTGCCGCAGATGATTGCCGTTTTATCGACATAAGCGGATTCGGCGATCACCGGTAGATCACCGCTTGGGTTCTTGCGAATCATGGCTATTTCTCCCTTACCAATGAACTACCACTGCCACTGGCTGCGGGCGACTGCATCGTGAGCATGCAAGCTCTCGGCATGTTCAACCTGCAGGCTGAACCCGTCGATCCAGGCATGGCGCCTTAAGGCCAGGTGTAAACGGCGTACGGCATCTTCGCAGAACATCAGGTTCTGACCGTTGGCCAGTGCGAAGGCTTGCTCATCGGCGCGTTTCACTGCGGTCTGCACCGCCGTACCCAGTGCCCCTTCGGCATGATCAATCAGTGCGACGATGGGAAACACACTAACGTCTTGCGTTAAACGTACCTGCAACGTTGCCAGGCTGCGTTGGCTATGGGGCGTGGCAACGATGCCCGCGGCACTGCCTAGCCAGGAGAGCAGCGCATCATGGCTGAGTGGTTGGTTAGCGAAATCGGCGAGAAATTGCTGTTGAATCAGTTGCCTTGCGAGTGCTGCGGAACAGGGGCAGGTTGAGGAATAGGTCACGTGCACATTTAGTTCCACGTGGAACACTTCTTGTTCTAGGCGTGCAGTCAGCACCACGGGATAGGCCTTCCAGCCTGACAGCGGGCTGACCAATGCTGGCTGTTTCAGCATGACTTCAAATTGCAGGCGCAGGTAAGCGCTGTCAGAAAGACCGCAGTGGCTTTCCAGAAAGTGTTCAAGCACCTGATGAATCAGTGCTGGGCAAAGTTCTTTTTGTTCCAGTGCTTCCAGTGCCAGGTACAAGCGCGACATGTGTATCCCGCGTGATTCGCCGTTATCCAGGCTGACGCCGGCATCGGCACTGGCGCGCAGCCGTTGAGCGTTGAACGTCACCGGCAAGGCAATGCCGCACATGCCCACCCAGTTCAGTGGTAGTGGCTGGTGTAGTGCCTGAGTGGCAATGTCGGGAAGAGGCAGGGCAGTCATGGGCTGTTCGTCGTGGCGGAAAAGTAGTTTGTTATATTATAACAATGCAGTGCTCTACAAGACTGCAGGGATTACTGGCAACCGCCTACTCGACTGCAGCGCACGCCAAAGCGCTGTCCGCTGGAACTGGATACGCGGTTGATCGTGGTCCAACCGACGCGACGGCTGTAGCCGACCCAGGCTTCACCGTCACTGGCCAGCCCGGTGAAGAATGTCAGTTGACCGTAGCGGTCGCTGGTTTGTGCCCAGCGACGTTTGCCCTCTATCTCGTACCCGCGCAAAAACACGGTGCTGCCTTTGGTTTGCACACTGTAGTAATTGCCCTCGAGATCCTTGCAGGCCAGCAGGTTTGCGCTGCGCGTGCAGTGCGCCAGCGTGTCGCTGGGTAGTGCCTGCGCGAGGGCGTGCGGGGCAAGTGCAGCGAGGCAAACAAGCCAAGCCCACGGTTGATTCATCAAGACTTCCTCGAGGTGGCTAGCGGTCGTGCGCTTGCGAAGGTGCTTGGAATAAGCGCACCGTTATAATATAACATGTCGTAAAGCATCTATCGAATGCTGCCCCGATGAGGACCCCACCATGCCCGACCGTCTTCCCGTTACTGTGCTCTCTGGCTTTCTCGGCGCAGGCAAGAGCACGCTGCTCAATCATGTCCTGCGCAATCGCGAAAACCTCCGGGTGGCAGTGATCGTCAACGACATGAGTGAAATCAACATCGATGCCAGTGAGGTGCAACGTAATGTCAGCTTGAACCGTGCCGAGGAAAAGTTGGTCGAGATGAGCAACGGTTGCATCTGCTGCACCTTGCGCGAAGACCTGCTCGAGGAAGTCGGGCGACTGGCTCGAGAAGGTCGGTTCGATTACTTGCTGATTGAGTCGACCGGTATTTCTGAACCACTCCCCGTGGCTGAAACCTTTACCTTCCGGGATGACCAAGGCCGCAGCCTGGCCGACCAGGCGCGGCTCGATACCATGGTCACGGTAGTCGATGGTTTGAATTTCCTGAGTGATTATCAGGCTGCGGAAAGCCTGGCGAGCCGTGGCGAAACCCTTGGCGAAGAGGATGAGCGTTCGATCAGTGACCTCTTGATCGAGCAGGTGGAGTTCGCTGATGTGATTCTGGTCAGCAAGATCGATCTGGTGGGTAGCCACAGCCGTGACGAACTAATGGCGATCCTGCGTAGCCTTAACGCTCACGCGCAGATTGTTCCAATGGTCATGGGACAGGTGCCGCTGGAGCGGATCCTCAACACCGGCTTGTTCGACTTCGACAAGGCCGCGCAGGCGCCCAGTTGGCTTCAGGAACTGCGTGGTACGCATGTGCCTGAAACGCAGGAGTATGGCATTTGCTCATGGGCCTGGCAGGCTCGGCGTCCGTTGCATCCGCAGCGCTTCTTCGACTTTATCCACAGCCCCTGGACGAATGGGCGACTGCTGCGCTCCAAGGGCTTTTTCTGGCTGGCCAGTAAACGGAGTGATGCCGGTAGCTGGTCTCAGGCAGGTGGCATGGTTCGACACGGATTCGCCGGTCGTTGGTGGCGTTTTGTGCCTCGTGAGCATTGGCCACAGGATCAGGACAGTCAGGCGGCAATCCTCAAGCATTGGAACAGCGCGTGCGGTGATTGTCGGCAAGAACTGGTGTTCATCGGCCAGCATATTGATTTTGCCAGGCTTGAAGCTGAGCTGGCGGCCTGCTTGCTGAGTGACGCTGAAATGGCGCTAGGCGAAGACGCCTGGAGTCAGCTGCCGGACCCCTTTGGTCCGTGGTACGAAGAGGACGCTGCCTGATGTTGGCACCAACGCCTCGTTACGTTCCGCGCCAGGTACTTGGTGAATCACCTCAGGTCCTGGGTGAAGCCTTGCAGGACGGGGTCAATCTGGCCGTTTGGGAGCGGCAACTGCCTGTGCATATCGCCGATTTTGCCAGCCTGTTGTTGTCATTGAACCAACCATTGGCGGAGTCGTTCACGTTGGAATTGGACGACGACGGGCAACTTCCGGCATTGCCTGCGGTGGCCAGAGGCTATGCCGACCTGACAGGCTACGATGGCTTCGTCGCCGATGTGGCCTGGCTGGTTGGAGCCTATGCCTGCCTGCTTGATGCTCGTCGGGTTGGGGTACGTCTTACGGCACTGGACAACGCCATGTGCCCGCGTTGGCATGTCGATCACGTACCCTTGCGGCTGCTCACGACCTATGCCGGGCCCGGCAGCGAATGGCTGGAAGAGGCTGTGGATAAACGCGTCCAGCCGCTGCCGGCAGAGGTCGAGCCGGCGCGGGTTCGTCAGTTGGGCTGTGGTGCTGTCGCCTTGCTGAAGGGGGAGAAGTGGTTGGGTAATGAAGGCTGCGGGCTTATCCACAGGTCGCCAGCACTGGCCAACGGTGAGCGCCGTTTGATCCTTAGCCTTGACTGGATGGCCTGAGTCCAGCGCATAGTGTGCGATCTTCCAGGCCTGTTGATGACCATGCTGCAGAACATACCTACCCACGTGATTGCCGGGCCCTTGGGGGCCGGTAAGACCAGTCTGATTCGCCACTTGATGGCTCATCGCCCGGCCACTGAGCGCTGGGCGGTGTTGATAAACGAGTTCGGTCAGATCGGCCTGGATGCGGCGCTGCTCAGCACTGCAGATGACGGCATTGCCATGGGCGAGGTGGCTGGAGGGTGCTTGTGTTGTGTGAACGGCGCACCGTTTCAGGTTGGCCTGGGTCGGTTGTTGCGCAAATCCAGACCAGACCGGCTGTTTATCGAACCTTCAGGGCTTGGTCACCCGGCGCAGCTGTTGGCGCAACTGCGCCAGCCACCATGGCAGGGTGTGCTGGATGTGCAGCCCTTGGTGATGGTGCTGGATGCCCAGATGTTGGCGGGTGGCCAGCCGCTAGCGGACAGTCAGCAAGCCGCATTGGTTGAGGCAGGGTTGTTGGTGCTGAACAAAGCCGAGGCTGTGGATAGTGAAAAACGGGTGTGGATAACCTCCCGATTACCCACCGTGCCGTGCTATTGGACGGAACAGGGTCGGTTACCTCTGGATGAGCTGCTGAAGCAGTCCACCGCAATTGTGGATAAGCCGGCTGTGGATAATTCTGCGTTGCCTGACGGTACCGCACCACTCGGCGCTCTGTGGACAAGTCCATCCGAGCCGATCTGCCTGCACCATCAATCAACTGACGGCTGGAGCATTGGCTGGCGCTGGCACCCGAGTCAGTTGCTCGATGCGCAGCGTATAGAGGGGTTTCTTACGGGGCTGGTGTGGCGCCGGGCCAAACTGGTTATCCACAGCCCGGAAGGTTGGCAGTCTGCTAACGCATTGGAAGGTAAACCCCTGGTCTGGCAGTCGAGCCACTGGCGGCGTGATTCGCGTATCGAACTGATCTTTGCTCAGCCCCAGGATGCTGAAGCGCTGCAACAAGGCATGGCGGCATGCCTGTATTGATCAGTTGTGCCAGCGGTTGTGCTCCTGGCGCCACTGCTTCATTTCAATCACGTTGTCATGGTGTTGCACCGGCTTGATCTCGAACGGGTAGGGCGCCAGTTCGATTTGCATGGCGTGGGCGCCAAATTGAGTGATGGTGCCGGGGTGGCGTTGCTCCCCGGTTACCGTGAACTCAAAGTTATACACACGGGCCAGGCGCTTCCTGCCATTGGCATCACGGATAAAGGCGATACGTTTGAGCGCGACGTTGCCGTCGAGCAACTCCAGGTCGAGCTTGGCGCAATGCTGTTTGACCCTTTCCAGCGCTTTTTCACGCAGCCCGTGGTTGTGCCAAAGCCAAGCACCGACGGTAGCCAGCAGCATCAGTACGGAGAGATTTTCGAGGGTCAACATTACATAGGCTCCAACGAGGTGTACTCAGCTTAACCGCCTCCCAGCGCTGTCGTACAGGTGGTATTTAGCGCCATACTGCATGCCTTGTCTCTATTACAACGCATCGGAAGCCTTGCATGAAACGTACGCCACACCTGCTTGCTATCCAGTCTCATGTGGTCTTCGGTCACGCCGGCAACAGCGCTGCGGTGTTCCCCATGCAGCGTGTGGGGGTCAACGTCTGGCCACTCAATACCGTGCAGTTCTCTAACCACACACAGTATGGCCAGTGGACTGGAGAAGTGCTTGCGCCAGCGCAAATTCCTGCGCTGGTGAACGGAATCGCGACGATCGGTGAGCTTGGCAATTGCGATGCGGTGTTGTCCGGTTACCTCGGCAGTGCGGCCCAGGGGCGTGCAATCCTCGCGGTTGTGGCGCAAATCAAGGCGGCCAACCCGGCAGCGCTGTACCTGTGCGATCCGGTGATGGGGCACGCAGAAAAAGGCTGCATCGTGCCCGAAGAAGTCAGCGACTTTCTACGAGAGGAGGCGCTGGCGGCGGCCGATGTGTTGTGCCCGAATCAGCTTGAGCTGGACAGCTTTTGCGGTCGTCGCGCTGAATCGCTCGACGATTGCGTTGCAATGGCACGGTCGTTGTTGAGCCGTGGGCCGAAGGCGGTATTGGTCAAGCACCTGGCCTATCCGGACCGGCAAGCCAATGATTTTGAGATGCTGTTGGTGACCGCTGAAGGCAATTGGCACCTGCGTCGCCCGCTGCTGGCCTTCCCGCGCCAGCCGGTGGGTGTCGGCGACCTCACTGCCGGGTTGTTCCTGGCTCGGCTGCTGTTGGGCGACAGTTGGGTCGCGGCATTCGAGTACAGTGCCGCAGCTGTGCATGAAGTACTGCTGGAAACCCAGGCCTGCGGCAGTTATGAACTGGAACTGGTGCGGGCCCAGGATCGTATTGTGCATCCACGGCTGCGTTTTGAGGCGCAGCGCCTGGCGTTTTAAAGGGCGTCGGCCTTGAGCTCCTGGTAGCGTTTTTCCAGCTCCTGGCGAATCAGGCGGCGCTGCTTACCCTGCAGGAAACGACGCTTTTCTTCGCTGGTTTCCGGCTGACGTGGCGGCACAGGCACGGGCTTGCGGTCGTCGTCGACGGCGACCATGGTGAAGAAACAGCTGTTGCTATGGCGCACCGAGCGTTCGCGGATGTTCTCAGTGACCACTTTGATGCCCACCTCCATGGAGGTGGTGCCGGTGTAGTTGACCGAGGCCAGGAACGTCACCAATTCGCCGACATGCACCGGCTCGCGGAAAATCACTTGATCAACCGAGAGTGTCACCACATAGCGGCCAGCGTAGCGGCTGGCACAGGCATAGGCGACTTCATCGAGGTACTTGAGCAGGGTACCGCCGTGTACGTTGCCAGAAAAATTGGCCTTGTCCGGAGTCATCAGGACGGTCATCGATAGCTGGGCGTTTCCAGGTTCCATAGTGTGCTCACGGTGAGGTTGCGCTGAGTGGGGGGCGCCTGAACGGACGCTTCTTTCCCCGTTACGATTCCCATCATAAAAACGGGACGCTGGCAGGCTCCTTGCCGTCACGCGTTTCAGGTCATTTGGTCGGGCAAATCTGTCGATCTGTTTCTACATATTGCATCGCCAGCCTCATGCAGTGGCGGGTGTTAACCTCAGTTGGCCCATGCAAGGTGGGTTATTCCTACAGATAAAGCATAAAACAGGTGCCGCTCAATCAGATCACTCTGACAGGTACTTGTTTGTTTTTTGTACGTATTCAGGAGGTGTCCGCCATGCATGCCATCAGCTTTATTCAGGATTTGGCGGTGATCATGCTGGTTGCCGGGGTCGTCACCGTGCTTTTTCATCGCCTCAAGCAGCCGGTGGTCCTGGGTTACATCGTTGCCGGGTTCATCATTGGCCCTTATACCCCACCGTTCGGCCTGATTCACGACGAAGACACGATCAAGACCCTGGCCGAGCTCGGGGTGATTTTCCTGATGTTCTGCCTGGGCCTGGAGTTCAGCCTGCGCAAGCTGTTCAAGGTCGGGGCAACCGCCTTTATCGCCGCTTTTCTGGAAATCGTCCTGATGATCTGGATCGGCTTCGAGATTGGCCGCTGGTTTGGCTGGAGCACCATGGATTCGTTGTTTCTCGGGGCGATTCTGGCGATTTCCTCGACCACGATCATCGTCAAGGCGCTCAATGACCTGAAGATGAAGAACGAGCGCTTCGCCCAGTTGATCTTCGGTGTACTGATCGTTGAAGACATTCTGGGTATCGGCATTATTGCCTTGTTATCGGGCATTGCCGTCAGCGGTACGGTCAGCTCCGGTGAGGTGTTTTCCACGGTCGGCAAACTGTCGCTGTTCATGATTGTGGCGTTGGTGGTCGGCATTCTTCTGGTGCCGCGTGTGTTGGCCTACGTGGCGCGCTTTGAAAGCAACGAGATGCTGCTGATTACGGTGCTAGGGCTGTGCTTCGGCTTTTGCCTGCTGGTGGTCAAGCTTGAGTACAGCATGGTGCTGGGTGCGTTCCTGATTGGCGCGATTATGGCTGAGTCGCGGCAGTTACTGAAAATAGAGCGCTTGATCGAGCCGGTTCGTGACCTGTTCAGTGCCATCTTTTTTGTCGCCATCGGCATGATGATCGACCCGCGGGTGCTGCTCGACTATGCCTGGCCGATTGCGGTGATTACCGTTGCCGTCGTGCTGGGCAAGGTGCTTTCTTGCGGCATGGGAGCGTTTATTGCGGGCAACGATGGGCGCACGTCGTTGCGTGTCGGCATGGGCCTGTCACAGATCGGCGAGTTCTCTTTCATCATCGCGGCGCTGGGGATCACCCTGCAGGTCACCAGTGACTTCCTCTACCCGGTCGCGGTGGCCGTGTCGGCGATTACCACGCTGCTGACGCCGTATTTGATTCGCAGTGCAGATCCGTTGTCACAGAGGCTGGCCAAGGTCATGCCGCAGCGTCTGGGCCGAGTACTGTCGCTGTATGGTGAATGGTTGCGCAGTATTCAACCACACGGCGAGGGCGCGATGCTGGCGGCCATGATCCGGCGGATTCTGTTGCAGGTTGGGGTCAACCTGGCCCTGGTGGCCGCGATCTTCTTTAGTGGCGGTTACTTCGCATACCGCATCAGCGCCTGGTTGAGCGGCTGGATCAGCGACACAGGGCAGCACAAGGCCTTGATTTGGGGCGCAGCGCTGTTGTTGTCGCTACCGTTCCTGATCGCGGCTTATCGCAAGCTCAAGGCGCTCTCGATGCTGTTGGCGGAAATGGGGGTGAAGCCGGAGGTGGCGGGGCGACATACCCAGCGTGTTCGACGGGTAATCGCCGAGGTGATTCCGCTGCTGTCGTTGTTGGTGATTTTCCTGCTGTTGTCGGCATTGTCGGCCAGTATTCTGCCGACCAGTGAACTGCTGCTGGTGATCGCGGTGGTCGCTGCGGGCGTGGTCGCGTTGCTCTGGCGCTGGTTCATCCGGGTGCACACGCGGATGCAGATCGCTTTGCTCGAAACGCTAGAGCATGATGACGGCCATCACCGCTAGGGTGCGGTGATGGCGCGTCCTGCCAGCGCCAATCAACTGCCCGATGGCTGTTGATGCTTCAGGCGATGTTCAGGTCAGCTTTCCAGCCAGACATCCCGAGCCCAGTGCCAGACCGATTCCCAGCTTTCCTCGGTGACGCATTCTTCTTCGCCCGACCACAACACTACGGTGCCGTCTTCTTCGACGCAGTAGTAGTCATCGCCGTCCTGGCAGAGCGGGATCAGGTCGCGCGGTACGCCCGCATCCCAGGCATTGGCGGCGACTTCAGGCAGGTAGGTGTGCGATTGTGGGTCGGTCGCGGTCACCGGTTCCAGGCTACCGTACACGACATCGCTGACGGTCAGCAGGAACTCTTTGAAGACGAAGGGAATGTTGATGAACAACTGCTCTTCGATCTCGACCAGTTGATCCTCGTCGGGCAACTCCAGTGGAACCGGCACAGGTTCATTGGCTTCACGGAGTTGTTCAATCACTTCTTCCACGGCTCTATCCTCTTACCTTGATGACACGCTGCGCGTTATACCCTAGTAGCGCAATCCGGCAAAAGCAAAACCCCGGGACAGGCCCGGGGTTTTTTGTGCAATGCCTGAAAATCAGCCGTTCTGGCGGATCCCGGCGACCAGCCACGGCTGGTTCTCGCCTTGGGCACGTTCCATGTTCCAGCTTTCGCTGAACACTTCGCCCTGGTCGAAGCGCGAGGTTTTCGACACGCCGCTGAAGGTCAGAGTGGCGATGGTCTTGTCGGCGCGGTCGTCGACACCTTCCAGTTGCACATTCAGGTCATCGATGTAGGTGGACTGGAAGCCCTCGCCCAAGGCCGCGCGCTCCTGCTTGAGGAACTGCAGCATTTGTGGCGTGACGAACTCGGCGATCTTGTCCATCTCGTTCGCGTCCCAGTGCTGCTGCAGCGACTGGAAGTGGTTGCGTGCTGCAGCCAGGAAGCTCTGCTCGTTGAACCAGGCCGGTGCGTTGATGACCGGGCGGGCCGACGAGGCTGGCGAACCACCGAATACCTGCGGCTGTGCTGGTTGCTCGTAGGCTTCACGCTGGAACGGTGCGTGACCTGCTGGCGCCATCTGTGGCTGCTGTTGCTTGCGACGGCGGGCGGCAATGAAGCGGAACGCCAGGAAGGCGATCAGCGCCATGATGATGATGTCGAGGAACTGCATCCCCTCGAAGCCATCACCCATGAACATCGAGGCCAGCAGGCCACCGGCGGCGATACCTGCCAATGGGCCGAGCCAGCGCGAGGCGCCGCTGGCAGCGGCAGGCGCACGGCCTGGCATTGCGGGGGTGGCTGCCGGAGTGGATGGGGCGGCCTGGCGGGTTTGATGGGTCGGTGCTGCGCCCGAGCTCTTGCCGCCGCCGAAGCGTTTGGCATTGGCGTCGAGGCTCATCGTCAGGCCAATGCACAGCGCTAGAGCGATGCTAAGAAAACGTTGCATAGTATGGGAATTCCCGTTTTGTGGATTGCACGCGCGTCATGGTGCACAGGTTGTAGGCTGCATGACCAGCACCATAATGTTTCCAGCTTTTGCTTGATTATGCCTTCATGCTTGACTCAAGCCTGTTGCACGATCAGCTAATACCTGGGGGCCGGTGGCTATGGGGTCAGGCGGCAAGGGCCCAGAACGTCCATGAGGAAAAGAAGCCCGAGCCCATTGCGTTACCTTTGTCCAGAAACGCGACTTAGATGGCTTCCAGCTTGGCATAACCCAGCATCAGCCACTTGCTGCCTTCGGCGAAGTTGACTTGCACGCGTGCCTGCGCGCCGGAGCCTTCAAAGTTCAGGATCACGCCTTCGCCAAACACTGCATGCTGTACCCGCTGGCCGAGGTTGAAGGCGGTTTGCGGGATGTTAGCGCTACCGAACAGGCTGCTCGAATTCTGCTTCTGGCCAGAACCGAATGGGCGGCTGACGCTGTTGGACAAACGCACTTCCTGAATCAGTCCGGCCGGAATTTCACGTACGAAACGTGACACCTTGTTGTAGGTCTCGCTGCCGTACAGGCGGCGGGTTTCGGCGTAGGTCATGACCAGTTGCTGCATGGCCCGGGTAATGCCGACATAGGCCAGGCGGCGTTCCTCTTCGAGGCGCCCCGGCTCCTCCAGGCTCATCTTGTGCGGGAACAGGCCTTCTTCCATGCCCACCAGGAACACGTAAGGGAACTCCAGGCCCTTGGCGCTGTGCAGGGTCATCAACTGGATGCTGTCTTCATGCTCATCGGCCTGGGCCTCACCGGCTTCCAGCGAGGCATGGCCGAGGAATGCCGAGAGCGGCGAGAGGTCTTCGTCGTCTTCACTGGTTTCAAAGTTGCGCGCTGCGCTGACCAGTTCCTCAAGGTTTTCTACCCGTGCCTGGCCTTTCTCACCTTTCTCTTCCTGGTGATAGACGATCAGCCCTGATTGCTCGATCACTGTCTGGGTCATCAGGTGCAGCGGCATTTCCAGCACCTTCGCCGCCAGGTTTTCGATCAGTTCGATAAAGGCGCTCAGCGCGCTGGCTGCACGGCCCTTGAGGCCCTTGTTGGCGAGCAGCAGGGCCACGGCCTCCCACATCGAGACCTGGGCATGGCGGGCATGCTCGCGAATGGCTTCGACGGTTTTCTCACCGATGCCACGCGGCGGCACATTAATGACCCGCTCCAGTGCCGCGTCGTTGCCACGGCCCTCCAGCAGGCGCAAATAGGCCATGGCGTTCTTGATCTCGGCGCGCTCGAAGAAGCGTTGCCCCCCGTAGATTCGATAGGGGATGCGTTCGCGCAGCAGGGCCTCTTCGAGCACCCGCGACTGGGCGTTGGAGCGGTAAAGGATGGCGATATCGCTACGCGCCGCACCGGTCTTGATCACGCTTTCGATGGTTTCCACCACGTAGCGCGCTTCGTCGTGTTCGTTGAAGGCGGCGTAAAGGCTCAGTGGTTCGCCGTCGCCACCGTCGGTCCACAGCTCTTTGCCCAGGCGCCCGCTGTTGTTGGCGATCAGGGCGTTGGCGGCTTTGAGGATGCCGGCGGTCGAGCGGTAGTTCTGCTCCAGGCGGATCAACTCGGCGTCGGGGAAGTCGCTGGTGTACTGATGAATGTTCTCGATCTTGGCACCGCGCCAGCCATAAATGGACTGATCGTCGTCGCCGACCACCATCAAGCTGTCGCCACCCTTGGCCAGTAGCCGCAGCCAGGCATATTGCACGGCGTTGGTGTCCTGGAACTCATCCACCAGCAAGTGGCGGAAGCGGCGCTGGTAATGCTCCAGCAGACCGGGATGGTCGCGCCAGAGGTCCAGGGCGCGCAGCAGCAGTTCGGAGAAGTCGATGACGCCAGCGCGCTGGCAGGCGGCCTCATAGGCTTCATAAATGCTGCGCATGGTGCCCAGGAACAGGTCGCCGCTGGCTTGAATATGCTGTGGGCGCAGGCCTTCGTCTTTCTGGCCATTGATGAACCATTGCGCCTGGCGTGCAGGCCAGCGCTGTTCGTCCAGGCCCAACTCGCGGATTACGCGCTTGACCAGGCGTTGCTGATCGTCGCTGTCGAGAATCTGGAAATTCTGGTTCAGCCCGGCTTCTTGCCAGTGCGCCCGCAACAGGCGATGGGCCAGGCCGTGGAAGGTGCCCACCCACATGCCTGCCGGGTTG
Organism: Pseudomonas sp. TE3910; assembly: GCF_056279025.1. Classification (NCBI taxonomy): domain Bacteria; kingdom Pseudomonadati; phylum Pseudomonadota; class Gammaproteobacteria; order Pseudomonadales; family Pseudomonadaceae; genus Pseudomonas; species Pseudomonas sp. TE3910. Next base: position 3,323,663 of record NZ_JBWBQN010000001.1, on the reverse strand, counting down.
ATACCCATCAGTTGCTCGATACGCTGGCGCATCTCGGCGGCAGCCTTGTTGGTGAAGGTCACCGACAGGATCGAATGCGGTGAGGCCTGCTCGACCTGGATCAACCAGGCGATACGGTGCACCAGCACACGGGTTTTGCCGGAGCCGGCACCGGCCAGGACCAACTGACGGCCAACCGGGGCCGCTACGGCCTGACGTTGGGCATCGTTGAGGGAGTTCAACAGGAGAGAGAGATCATCGCGCATCCGGCCATTCTAGGGGGCAGGGGAGTCAGGGGCAAACCTGGCGTGGAAAATCCGTCGGGGTGACGATCCGCTGGTCATGGCGTGCAGGCCTTGGCCCGCGTGCTTGAGCGGTCGCCATGGTCATGGAGCGTGCATCAGGTTGGTGAATATTTATAACGCAGAGCAGTTTGGTAGTGGTCGATGCTTGTGTATGCTCCGTGCCACGTTTAAGGCTCACCATTACAAGAATACTGCCTATGACCTTCGGTTCAGGCTCTGCGAGCGTCCCTCAGGAAGCACGCCGGAGCATTCGAAAGCAATTTGCCACGCAACTGGCCGTCGAGCGCACCCGCTTGTTGTATCAGGGGTCACTGCTGCCAACGTTGTTCATGCTGCTCAATGGCCTGGTATGCGCCTGGTTGCTGTGGAGCCCGCCACGCTATTTTCAGATCAGTATCTGGATGGTCTGGCTGATGGCCCTGGTTGCCTTGCGAGTGATCCAGGTCGCGGCATTCGACGCGGCCATGCCAGAACGTCAGGCGCAACCGACCTGGTGGCGAATGTTCCTCCTGGGTTCGGCTTTCAGTGGCCTGACCCTGGCCAGCGCAGCGATCGCCCTGGTGCCTACGGATAATTTCGTACAGCAAGCCTGGGTCTTTGGCCTGCTTGGCGCGGCGACACTTTCGGCCAGCATTGCCTACGCTGTCAGCTTGCCCGCCTTCCTCAGCTTCACCTTGCCATGTTTGTTGCCGCCGATCCTCTACCTGTTCTGGAGTGGTGCCGACGAGCACCTGGGTTGGGGCTGGTTGGGCCTCATCCTGCTGGGGGCCTTGTTAGTGGTTGCTTGGCAGGTCAATCGCCTGATTGAGAACGGGTTGCTGCGCCGCTTTCAGAATCAGGCGCTGATTGAACACCTGCAGGCTGCACAGCATCGCAGTGAACAGCTCAACCAGGCCTTGGCCAGTGAAGTCGAGCGGCGACGGCTGATCGAAGACCAGTTGCGTCAGGCCCAGGTCGGCCTGGAGTCGCGGGTGGCGCAGCGCAGCCAGCAACTGGACGCAGCCAATCAGGCGTTGAGCAAGAGCGAGCAACGCCTGGCGTTGGCGCTGGACGCCAGTGAGCTGGGTTTATGGGACTGGAACCTGCAGAGCGATGAGGTTCACCACACCCAGCTTCGCGAGTTGTTTGGCCTTGATCCAGAGCAGGTCAAGGCGATGCTGGCTCACCTCAAGCCGCGCTTGCACCCCGACGACCTGCCGTCGCTCAAGCGCACGCTGGTCGAGCATTTGAAGGGGCGCACCGAGGATTACCGTATCGAGTACCGGGTTCGTCACAGCCAGGGCCATTGGTGCTGGGTCGAGGACCGTGGCCGGGCCGTCGAACGCGATGCCGACGGGCGTGTTGTGCGTATGCTGGGGACGCGGCGCGACATCAGCGCAAGCAAGGCTCAGGAAGAGCAGCAACGCTTGGCGGCCACAGTGTTCGAGGCTGCCAGCGAAGGTATTGCCATTCTCGACCCGGATTACGTGCTGCTGGCCGTCAATCAGGCATTCTGTCGAATCACCGGCTACGACCGAGAAGAGTTGCTGGCGCGCAACGTGCTGGAGTTGCCCTGCAGCCGCGACGCGCGGCGGCACCTGTCGGCGATTGACCAGGCCCTGGAGCAGCAGGGCGGGTGGCAGGGTGAGCTGGTTGAGGCGCGCAAGAGTGGCGAACTCTATCCCCAGTGGCTGCAACTCAATGGTGTGCGGGATGCACAGGGCAACATCAGCAGTATTGTTGGCTTCTTCAGTGATCTCTCTGCGCGGCGCGAGTCGGAAGAGCGTTTGCGCTACCTTGCGCATTACGACGAACTCACGGGCCTGGCCAACCGTGCGCTGTTCCGATTGCGTTTGCATGAAGCCGGGCAGCGCTTACCTTTGAGCGGTCGTAGCCTGGCCTTGCTGCATATCGACCTCGATCGCTTCAAGCTGTTGAACGAGAGCCTTGGGCATGAGATTGCAGATCAACTGCTGACCCAGATGGCCCGGCGTATCAGCAATGCGTTGCCTGAGGCCGATACCGTTGCGCGGCTTTCCGGGGACGAGTTTGCCGTGCTGTTTGATGGGTACACCAACCTGTCGAGCCTGGTGCGGGTTACGACACGCCTGCTCGACAAGCTGCGTGCACCGTTGCGGGTTGCGGGTCATGAGTTGGTGATCAGTGCATCAGTCGGTATCAGCCTGCTCTCCGACACCACTCGGGAGGTCAGTATGCTGGTCAGCCAAGCGAACATGGCGATGCAGCACGCCAAGCACCTGGGGGGCGACAACTTCCAGTTCTACACCGAAAGCCTGCAGGCCAGCACGTTGGAGCGTCTGCAACTGGAGAATCAGTTGCGCAGGGCGATCGAAGAACGCCAGCTGGAGGTCTACTACCAACCAAAACTGTGCCTGGCCACAGGGCGTCTGACAGCAGCCGAAGCCTTAGTGCGCTGGCATCATCCGCAATGGGGCATGGTACCGCCGAGCGAGTTTATCGGGTTGGCCGAGGAAACCGGGCTGATTGCGCCGATGGGTGAGTTCGTCTTGCGTCAGGCGTGTTGGCAAGCCTGCGAATGGCAGCGTCAGGGCTTGGCACCGATACGTGTCTCGGTAAACCTTTCGGTTCATCAGTTACGTCAGGGCAAGTTGGTCAGCCTGGTGCGTCAAGTGCTTGATGAGAGCGGGCTGGAGCCTCATCTGCTGGAGCTGGAGCTGACCGAAAGCCAGTTGCTTGACAGTGTCGAGCACATCATTGCGACGTTCCGTCAGTTGCATGAGTTGGGGGTGAAGCTGGCCATCGACGATTTTGGAACGGGTTACTCGTCCCTGAGTTACCTCAAGCGATTCCCGGTGGACTACGTCAAAATCGATCAAACCTTTGTTCGCGGCCTGACTGAAGGCAGTCAGGATGCAGCTATCACCCGAGCAATTATCGTCATGGCCCATAGCCTGGCGCTCAAGGTGGTGGCCGAGGGTGTTGAAACGCAGGAGCAGTTGGCTTTTCTACGTGAGCAGGGCTGCGATGAGGTACAGGGGTATCTGATCAGCCGGCCGGTGGCGGCGGCCAATCTGATGAGTTTGCTGTCGATGCCGCCTGTGTGGTGATGCAGTCGCGTGGCTGCATACCCTTCAAACAAAAAACCTGCCTGGCATTGCGGGTACCAGGCAGGCAAGGGGAGAAGCGTTCGCGCTCAGCCAAGCGCCGGGGTTCAGTATCGGATCAAACGAATCACTATCGGTATTACATAGTAGTCGCTCATTGGCGCGTGTCATGTGCTCAGTTGTGCCATTCCCGGCCTTGATGGGCCAGCAGGCTATGTGCCTGGTCGGGGCCGTTGGTGCCAGCGTGGTAGGGCCTGGGGGCCTGGAAGTATTCCTGCCAGCCGTTGAGGATCGGGTCAATCCAGGCCCAGGCGGCCTCGACTTCGTCACGGCGCATGAACAAGGTTGAATCGCCCTCCAGCACATCCAGCAGCAGCCGTTCGTAGGCTTCCCAGCGACGTGTCTGGCCGAACACCTGGGCCAGGTTCAGGTTCAGTTCCACAGGCTCCAGGCGCATGCCTTTGCCTGGGCTTTTGGTCATCATCTGCAGGCTGATGCGTTCGTCCGGCTGCAACTGAATCAGCAACTGATTGGTCTGTGCGCCCTCGAACAGTTGGTGCGGTACCGGTTTGAACTGAATGACAATCTGCGATGACTTCTTCGCCATCCGTTTACCGGTACGCAGGTAGAACGGTACACCGGCCCAGCGCCAGTTGTTGATATAGGCTTCAACGGCGACGAAGGTCTCGGTATCGCTGTCGTTGTCGACATCTTTCTCGAAGTAATACGCCGGTACTTCCTGCCCGCCGATCTTGCCCGCGCTGTACTGGCCGCGCACGGTCCGATCCTGGACATCCTGGCCGGTGATCGGCTTGAGGGCCCTGAGGATCTTTACCTTCTCATCGCGCACGGCTTCGGCGTTGAATTGAGCCGGTGGCTCCATGGCTACCAGGCAAAGCAGTTGCAGCAGATGGTTCTGCAGCATGTCGCGTGTCGCGCCAGCGCGGTCGTAGTAGGCCCCGCGGTTTTCGACGCCCAGGGTTTCGCACACACTGATCTGCACATGGTCGATCTGATTACTGCGCCATACCGGTTCCAGCAGGGCGTTGGCAAAACGCAGGGCCATGAGGTTCTGTACGGTCTCCTTGCCCAGGTAATGGTCGATCCGGAACACCTGCGACTCGTCGAGCACGGCGCCAATGGCACTGTTGATTGCCGTTGCCGATTCCAGCGAGTGGCCGATAGGCTTTTCCAGTACGACCCGCGCGTCGCTGTCAGCCAGCCCGGCAATCTGCATATGGCTGATGATCGGCACGAACAGGTCGGGTGCCGTGGCCAGGTAGTAGATCCGCGTCAGCCCGCCTGGTTCGCCGAGGAAGCGCGCCAGACGGCCGAAGTCGGCGCTCTGCGAGGCGTCCATGGGAAAGTAGTCGAGACGCGCCGAGAAACGCTTCCAGACCTCTTCATCGAAGTCATGGCGGGCAATCTGGGCCCGGCAGCGACGCTCGGCAAGCAAACGATAGTCGCTGCGCGGCAGATTTTTTCGAGCCAGCGCAACGATACGCACTTCAGGGTGCAGGCGTGCTTCGCGATACAGGTGGTAGAGCGCCGGAAGCAGCTTGTGCAGGGCCAGGTCACCGGTGCCGCCGAATACCATGATGTCGCAAGGGATAGTCAATACCACCACTCTCCTAGATCGTTTAGCTGGGCGGGTCGCTGGTCATGTAGTATAACTACAAGAAAGCTACAACCCGGTCAGTCGATCATAACCGAGTCCTGCCCTTGAATCTGTTGCAACACATCGCCCAGTCGCGCCATCTGCTACGTAAGTCGGAGCTCAAGGTTGCCGACCACGTGCTGCTCGACCCAGCAGCCGTCATGCATAGCTCCATGGCCGACCTTGCCCATAGCGTCGGCATCAGCGAGCCGACCATCGTGCGCTTTTGCCGCGCTATTGGTTGCTCCGGGTTCCAGGACCTCAAGCTCAAGCTTGCCCAGAGCCTGGCGGCCGGGGCCAGTTTTGGCCAGTTTGCGATCCATGAGGACGATTCGGTTGCCGACTACAGCCTGAAGATCTTCGACACCACCCTGCACACCCTGATGGAAGTGCGTGAGCACCTCGATGCCCAAGCGCTGCAGCGTGCCGTGACCGCCATGGCCCAGGCCCAGCGCGTCGAGTTCTACGGGTTTGGCGCCTCCGGCGCGGTGGCTGCCGATGCGCAGCACAAGTTCTTCCGTCTGCTGCTCAGCGCTGCTGCCTATTCCGACCCGCACATGCAGGCGATGTCGGCGGTCACCCTGAAACCGGGTGATGTGGCCATCTGCATTTCCCAGTCCGGGCGCTCCAAGGACCTGCTGATCACCGCCAACCTGGTGCGCGAGAGCGGGGCAACCCTGATTACCCTGTGCCCGAGCCAGACCCCGTTGGCTGAGCTGTCGAGTGTCAACCTGGCCATCGACGTTCATGAAGACACCGAGATCTATACCCCGTTGACCTCGCGGATCGCCCACCTGGTGGTGATCGACGTGCTGGCAATGGGCGTTGCCATGGCCCGTGGCCCGAGCCTGGTCAACCACCTCAAGAGCGTCAAACGCAGCTTGCGCAGCCTGCGCCTGTCACCCAAGTCGATCAAGGCCCTGGACGACTGACCGCCGCCGACTGTCCCCGTACGGTCGGCAAGGTTCATGGTTTTGTCATCGCCGCGCCGCCAAATCGTCACCGCCATTGCGCACCCTGAAACTCCCGTACTTGACCAGGGAGATTCGCAATGGCTCGTGAATTTGATCGTCCGTACCCGTCCAACGCCAAGGCCCGCAAGCAGCAGGAAAAGGATCAGCGCCGCATGGAGTATCGCCGTGCGATTGAAAGCTATTCCGAGCAGCGCCGCCTGTTGCAGGAAATTGCTGACTACCCCGAATTACAGGCCGTCAACCTCTGGCAGGTATCGGCGGCAGAGTCCCCGAGAAACGCTCAACAAGTGCGCTGATTTGCGCGCGTTCGCTGCGGATGTATGCAAGAAAGGCCAGGGCTACCGGCGACTGCCGCTTGGCCTTGGCCTGTACCACGCACCAGCTTCGGTACAGCGGTAGCTCTTCCACGGGCAGTTCGCGCAACACGCCGGTGGCCAGTTCCAGGTTCAGCGCATGACGCGTCAGCAGTGCGATCCCGAGCCCGGCAATGACGCACTCGCGTTGAGCGTCGGCAGACGCCACCTCCAGTGTCTGGGAGAAGTGTACGCGTTTGTCTTTGAAGTACTCTTCGCAGGCTTTGCGCGTGCCTGAGCCTTGCTCGCGAACCAGCAGCGTGTGGGGCTCCAGGTCTTGCAGGCGCAGGCGTTCGAGCTTGCAGAGCGGGTGGTCAGGTGGCGCCACGGCAACGATCGGGTTGTTCAGGAAGGGCATGAATTCCAGGCCCATGTCCTGCGGCACCATGGACATGATGATCAGGTCATCACGGTTGTCCGAGAGGCGCCGAATCGCCTGGGCGCGGTTGACCACGGTAAGGGTCAGGTTGACCTCGGGATGAAGCTTCTTGAAGGCGGCAAACAGGTGCGGCACGAAGTACTTGGCGCTGGACTCCACCGCCAGTTTCAGTTGCCCCTGCAGAGAGCCTTGCATGTCCGAGAGCTGCATGTCGAAGCTCTCCAGGCGGCCGAAGATGTCTCGGCTGGCGCGCTGCAAAGCCTCAGCGGCTTCGGTGAGGTAGAGCTTCTTGCCCACGTACTCAAACAGCGGCTGGCCGACCAGTTCTTCGAGCTGGCGGATCTGTAGACTAACGGCGGGTTGCGTCAGCGACATCTCTTCGGCGGCTCGGCTGTAGGAGCGCAGATCGCAGACTTCGTTGAAGACTTTCAACTGCCGTAATGTCATACGCATCAATGACTTACGCATCTCTCATCCGGCTCCGGACAAACCTTGTTACGGCACTATAAGCTTTTGCTAATGCAAGGCCTAATAAATATTGATTTTTGTTTATTAAGCGACGGCGCTAGGGTACTTATGCGACTGGCCAGCAACGTATGGTCACGCGCCGACCGGTCTCGCCGGTTCGTCTGTTCCAATGGCTTGGGAATATTCCAGTGATAAAAAAAATCCTGATCGCCAACCGGGGTGAGATCGCAGTACGGATTGTCCGTGCTTGCGCCGAAATGGGCATTCGCTCGGTGGCGATCTATTCCGATGCCGACCGTCATGCACTGCACGTCAAGCGTGCAGACGAGGCTCACAGTATTGGTGCCGAACCCCTGGCCGGTTACCTGAACCCGCGCAAGCTGGTGAACCTGGCGGTAGAGACCGGCTGCGATGCCCTGCATCCTGGCTATGGTTTCCTGTCAGAGAACGCCGAACTTGCAGACATCTGCGCTGAACGTGGGATCAAGTTCATTGGTCCTGCGGCAGAGGTCATTCGCCGGATGGGCGACAAGACCGAAGCGCGGCGCAGCATGATCAAGGCCGGCGTACCCGTGACCCCGGGCACCGAAGGCAACGTCGCGGACATACACGAGGCGCTGCGCGAAGGTGATCGCATTGGCTACCCGGTCATGCTCAAGGCTACGTCGGGTGGCGGTGGTCGTGGTATTCGCCGCTGCAACAGCCGTGAAGAATTGGAACAGGCGTTCCCGCGGGTGATTTCCGAAGCGACCAAGGCCTTTGGTTCGGCGGAAGTCTTCCTCGAAAAATGCATCGTCAACCCGAAACACATTGAGGCGCAAATCCTCGGTGACAGCTTCGGTAATGTGGTGCACCTGTTCGAGCGCGATTGCTCGATTCAGCGCCGCAACCAGAAGCTGATCGAAATCGCCCCCAGCCCTCAGCTGACCCCGGAACAGCGCGCCTACATCGGCGACCTGTCGGTACGTGCGGCCAAGGCGGTCGGTTATGAAAACGCCGGTACCGTGGAGTTCCTGCTCGCCGATGGCGAGGTGTACTTCATGGAGATGAACACCCGGGTGCAGGTGGAACACACCATCACCGAGGAAATCACCGGCATCGACATCGTACGTGAACAGATTCGTATTGCGTCGGGCCTGCCGCTCTCGATCAAGCAGGAAGACATCCAGCACCGCGGCTTTGCCCTGCAGTTCCGGATTAACGCCGAAGACCCGAAGAACAACTTCCTGCCCAGCTTTGGCAAGATCACCCGTTACTACGCACCCGGTGGTCCTGGCGTGCGTACCGACACGGCGATCTACACCGGCTACACCATCCCGCCGTTCTACGATTCGATGTGCTTGAAACTGGTGGTTTGGGCCCTGACCTGGGAAGAAGCCATGGACCGCGGCCTGCGGGCGCTGGATGACATGCGCGTGCAAGGGGTAAAGACCACCGCCGCTTATTACCAGGAAATCCTGCGCAATCCGGAATTCCGCAGTGGCCAGTTCAATACCAGCTTCGTGGAAAGCCATCCGGAACTGACCAACTACTCGATCAAGCGCAAACCCGAAGAGCTGGCCCTGGCCATCGCTGCTGCCATTGCAGCCCACGCAGGCCTGTGAGGAATACGAAAAAATGTCCAAGAAAATTCATGTAACCGACACGATCCTGCGTGACGCCCACCAGTCCCTGCTGGCAACCCGCATGCGCACCGAAGACATGCTGCCCATCTGCGACAAGCTCGACAAAGTCGGCTACTGGTCGCTGGAAGTCTGGGGTGGCGCGACGTTTGACGCCTGCGTACGTTTCCTCAAGGAAGACCCGTGGGAGCGTCTGCGCAAGTTGCGTGCGGCACTGCCGAACACCCGCCTGCAAATGCTTCTGCGCGGGCAGAACCTGCTCGGCTACCGGCACTACAGCGATGACGTGGTCAAGGCGTTCGTGGCCAAGGCAGCTGTCAACGGCATCGACGTCTTCCGCATCTTTGATGCCATGAACGACGTGCGCAACCTGCGCGTTGCCATTGAGGCGGTCAAGGCCTCCGGCAAGCATGCCCAGGGCACCATTGCCTACACCACCAGCCCGGTACACACCATCGACGCGTTCGTGGCCCAGGCCAAGCAGATGGAAGCCATGGGCTGCGACTCGATCGCGATCAAGGACATGGCCGGCCTGCTGACCCCGTATGCCACCGGTGAACTGGTCAAGGCATTGAAGGCCGAGCAGTCGCTGCCGGTGTTCATCCACTCCCACGACACCGCTGGCCTGGCCGCGATGTGCCAACTCAAGGCCATCGAAAACGGTGCCGACCATATCGACACCGCGATCTCCAGCTTCGCCTGGGGCACCAGCCACCCGGGTACCGAGTCGATGGTTGCCGCGCTCAAGGGCAGCGAATTCGACACCGGCCTGGACCTGGAGCTTCTGCAGGAAATCGGTCTGTACTTCTACGCCGTGCGCAAGAAGTATCACCAGTTTGAAAGCGAGTTCACCGCCGTTGACACCCGTGTGCAGGTCAACCAGGTACCAGGCGGGATGATTTCCAACCTGGCCAACCAGCTCAAGGAGCAGGGCGCGCTGCATCGCATGAACGAAGTGCTGGCCGAAATTCCGCGGGTGCGTGAAGACCTCGGCTTCCCACCGCTGGTTACGCCGACCTCGCAGATCGTCGGTACTCAAGCGTTCTTCAACGTCCTCGCGGGCGAGCGCTACAAGACCATCACCAACGAAGTGAAGCTGTACCTGCAAGGTGGTTATGGCAAGGCGCCGGGCGTGGTCAACGACCAACTGCGTCGTCAGGCGATTGGCAGCGAAGAAGTAATCGACGTGCGTCCGGCTGACCTGCTCAAGCCAGAGATGGCCAAGCTGCGTTCGGACATCGGCAACCTGGCCAAGTCTGAAGAAGATGTACTGACTTTCGCCATGTTCCCGGATATTGGCCGCAAGTTCCTCGAAGAGCGCGATGCCGGCACCCTGACCCCTGAAGTGCTGCTGCCGATTCCTGAAGCCGGTGCCGTGGGCTCGGCTGGTGGTGAAGGCGTCCCGACCGAGTTCGTCATTGATGTTCACGGTGAGACCTACCGCGTCGATATCACCGGTGTTGGCGTCAAGTCTGAAGGCAAGCGTCACTTCTACCTGTCCATCGACGGCATGCCGGAAGAAGTGGTGTTCGAGCCGCTCAACGAGTTCGTCGGCGGTGGCGGCAGCAAGCGCAAGCAGGCCAGCGAGCCAGGTCATGTCAGCACCACCATGCCGGGCAACATCGTCGATGTGCTGGTCAAGGAAGGCGACACGGTGAAAGCCGGCCAGGCCGTGCTGATCACCGAAGCGATGAAGATGGAGACCGAAGTGCAGTCGGCCATCGCCGGTAAAGTTGTCGCTATCCACGTGGCCAAGGGCGACCGGGTCAACCCGGGCGAGATCCTGATCGAGATCGAGGGCTGAAACAGCCCTCGGTAGTAAACGGTTAACCTCTGGGGGGCATATGCCCCCCTTTTTTTTATGCGCGATTTGGCGATGCGGCGTCAGTGCCGATAGCCTTTGCCGTAGTGCCGCTCCAGGCGCACCTGGAGCAACTCCAGGGCAAACGACAGCAGCCAGTAGATGGCGGCTGCAGTGGTCAGCATTTCCAGGTAGCGGTAGCTGGAGCGGCCATAGGACTGCGCCAGAAACATCACTTCCCAGACCCCCATCACCGAAATCAGCGACGAATCCTTGAGCATGGAAATGAACTGGTTGGCGCTTGGCGGAATGATCGTACGCATGGCCTGGGGCAGGGTGATGTGCCAGAAAATTGCCCGTGGGCGCATCCCCAGGGCCATGGCCGCCTGCCGCTGGCCGGGCGCCACGCCAATGATACCGGCTCGGAAGATTTCACTCAGGTAGGCACCGTAGTTCAACGACAAGGCAATGATCCCGGCGCTGATCGCACCAGGTACAACGCCAATTTGCGGCAGGCCCAGGTAGATCAAGAGGATCTGGATCAGCAGCGGCGTGCCGCGAAAGAACGAGGTGTAGAAGCTGGCGATGCCCAAGGCGACAGCGCTGTTCGACAGGCGCGCCAGCGCCGCAGCGAAACCCAGTATCACCGAGCTGAGCATCGAGCACAGGCAAAGGAACAGGGTCAGTGCTGCGCCTTGCAGGAAACCATTCGGTGCCAGGTGCAGCCCGAGCAGGTTAGGCAGCTTGTCGAGGATGATCGAAAACTTCAGGTCGAAGCTCAGGAAGAACCCGACGAACATCACGAATAACGCTGCCCACGTCAGGTAAAGGCGCGTGCGAAAACCGAACAGGCGCTGGCCCAGCGTGCGCGTAGCCTGGCTGGGCGGTGGCTGATAGGCACTCATTTACTGATATCGGCGCCGATCCACTTCTGCGACAGGCGGCTCAGGGTGCCGTCCTGTTTCAGCTCGGCGAACACTTGCTGAACCTTGGCATTCCAGGCCGCATCACCTTTCTCGATGGCCACCGAGTTAGGTTCTTCATACAGCGCCTGGCCGGCCAGCTTGAAGCGCGCATCCTGATTCAGGCGCGGCTGGGCGGTGACCAGGTTGGTGAGGATCGCATCGAGGCGCACGCCGGCACCCAGGCCCAGATCCTGAAAGGCCACGTTGTCGGTGTCATAGGGGGCGATCTGGACGTTCTCGAATGGGTAGTCCAGCGCCTTGTCTTCCGCGCCTTCAATGACGAGGTTCTTGTTCAGGTAGCTTTCGTAGCTGGAGGCGCTGGTCAGGCCGACTTTCAGGCCGCTGAGGTCTTTAGCGCCGTGAATACGGTCATCCTTGGCGTTGACCACGATGACGGCAGGCGAAGCGTAGTACTCCACCGGGAAGTCGAAGACCTGGGCGCGAGCCTTGCTCGGCGTCATCGAGCAGATGCAGATATCGTATCGACCGCTCCAGCGACCGGCGGCGATCACGTCCCAGGATGGGGTTTCCAGGCGCAGTTTGACACCGAGTTTTTCGGCTACGGCCTTCGCCACATCGACATCGAAGCCGTCCAGCTGGTTCTGCTCGTTGAGGAAAGAGAATGGCGGGTAGCTTTCCATCAGCACGCCGACCAGTTCCTTGCGTTCTTCCACGCGTTGCAGCGTTGCCCCCGCCAGGGCTTGGGTGGTCACACTCAGTGCCAGCAGGCTGGCGCCCAACAAGGTGGAAAAACGCATGGAAAATCACCTGAAAAAAGAGTTGTTAAATTGAATGTCAGGCGTATTAAATAGTTATAAGAAAAACTCTACTAGTAAGTTTTATTTATATTCATAGAAGTGGACGTTATATGGGTGAAAGTGCGGTGGTGATTCTCGATGGTGGCATGGGCCGTGAGCTGCAGCGCCGTGGTGCGCCCTTTCGGCAACCGGAATGGTCGGCGCTGGCCTTGAGCGAGGCCCCGGAGGCTGTGGTGGCCGTGCATGCGGCCTACATCGAAAGCGGGGCGCGGGTCATTACCAGCAACAGCTATGCCGTGGTGCCATTCCACATCGGCGAGGCCCGCTTTGCCGCTGAAGGGCGGGCCTTGGCCTCGACCGCCGGGCAACTGGCCCGCGCTGCTGCGGACGCCAGTGGCCAGCCGGTACGGGTTGCCGGTTCATTGCCACCCCTGTTCGGCTCGTACCGTCCCGACCTGTTCGATGCCGCTCGGGTCAGCGAAGTCCTGACGCCGTTGGTTGAAGGCCTGGCTGAGCATGTCGACCTGTGGTTGGCCGAGACCCAGAGCTCCATCGTCGAAGCGCGGGCCATTCGTGCCGGCCTGCCCAACGATGGCAAGCCGTTCTGGCTGTCCTTCACCCTGCAGGACGACGATGTCGATGACCTGCCACGTCTGCGCTCTGGCGAGCCCGTCAGTGAGGCTGCCGAAGTAGCCGCACAGCTGGGTGTGCAGACCTTGCTGTTCAACTGCAGCCAGCCGGAAGTCATCGGCGCGGCTATCGATGCCGCACGCGAAACCTTCGAGCGGTTGGGTGTACAGATTGCCATCGGCGCCTACGCCAATGCGTTCCCGCCGCAACCCAAGGACGCTACCGCCAACGATGGGCTGGACGAGCTACGCGAAGACCTTGATCCGCCGGGCTACCTGCACTGGGCCGAAAATTGGCGTCAGCGCGGTGCAAGCCACCTGGGTGGTTGCTGTGGCATTGGCCCGGAGCACATAGCTGTCCTGGCGCAACGCCTGCGCTGATCCTTCAGGCGGATTCGCGACACGCCTCCAGCGTTCTGAGCTGACCGTCAGGGCGCTGGTTTTCTGCCGCGAGCCAGCGCTCGAAACCGGCAGCGATGGCAGGCCATTCATCGTCGGTGATCGAGTACCAGGCCGTATCGCGGTTCTGTCCCTTGACCACCATGTGCTTGCGAAACAGTCCTTCATAGTGGAAGCCGAAGCGTTCAGCCGCCCGTTTGGAACGGCTATTGGCGTCGTTGCACTTCCACTCCAGGCGGCGGTTTCCCAACTCAAAGGCCAGCTTGCCCAGCAGGTAGATGGCTTCGCTACCTTTCGGTGTGCGCTGCATGGCGGCGCCGAAGGCGACATGGCCAATCTCGATGCGACCGTGTGCTGGCACTATCGACATCAGGCTGAGAATGCCCTGGGCCTGGTTGTTGTGCAGGTCGATGACGGTGTAGAACAACGGATCACTGGTGGCGGCATTGCTGTCGAGCCAGTGGTCGAACGCTTCACGCTCCTCGAAAGGGCCGTAGGGCAGGTAGCTCCATAGCGCAGCGTCAGCATCGGGGCCATTGAACACTTCCCAGAGGTCGTCACGGTGCTGGCGCGGGTTGAGTTTCTCCAGGCGGATGAAACGCCCGGTCAACGGGGTGGCGGGTGGCAGTTTGGCGGGGTGCCAGTTCAGCAGAGTGTTCATGGGACGGCTCCTCGAATTACAACAGTTTGCGGAACTGAATGAAGCCCGGACGTTCGGCCAATTGCTCGTAGAGAGCGATGGCGGTGGTGTTGGTCTCGTGGGTCAGCCAGTGGACCTTGGCGCATCCCGCAGCGCTGGCAGTCGCGTAGACGAACTCGATCAACTGCCGACCAATGCCCAGGCCACGGTGCTCCTGAGTGACCAGCAGGTCTTGCAGGTAGCATGAGTTTTCCGTGGTCCAACAGGAACGATGATAGATCCAATGGACCATGCCCACGGCCTTGCCGTCGACCCAGGCCAGGGCTGCATTAATGGGTTCGGCGGGGTCGAGCATGCGTTGCCAGGTCACTGCGCTGACCTGCTCATCAATCTGGGTTTCGTAGAAACGCTGGTAGGCCTGCCACAGGGGCAGCCAGGCGCTATGGTCGTCGGCTTCGACCGGGCGGATCTGTACGGTGGGCATTTCAGGCTCCTTCAGGGTTGGCGCATCAGGGCGGCCAATTGGTTATCCAGTGGGTCTGGGCTTTCGCTCAGGCCTTTGCGTACGCCTTCAATGTCGGCGCTGTTGCGGTTCTGGCTGGTCTTGCGTTTACCTTGCAAACGCTCAATCGGCAGGGCGAAGCCGACAATCGCTTTGAGCATGCCATTGATATAGTCGACGGGTGCGTCGTCGATCGACCAGGGCTGGGGGCGGCCACGTTCATGGCGCTCACTGAGGCTGTCGAGCAATGGGTGCAAGCGTTGCGGGTCGTCAAACACCTCGGCGCAGCCGTAGGCATGCACCGCCAGGTAATTCCAGGTGGGTACGGCTTTACCGTCCACGGCTTTGCTTGGGTAGAAGTTCGGGCTGACATAGGCATCGGCTCCCGCGAAGATCAGCAGCGCTTCGCTGCCAGTGGCCAGGTCCTGCCACTGGGGGTTGGCTTTGGCCAGATGCCCGTAGAGTGTGCCGTTCGGGCCTTCGTCGCGCTTCAACAGCAACGGCAGGTGGCTCGCCTGCAAGCCCTGCTGGCCGTGTGTGACAAGAATGGCAAGGCGGGTCTGTTCGATTTGCTGGTGCAGGCTGTCGAGATCGGTGTCCCGGAACGCACTGGGTATATACATGACGATAGTCCTTGGCGAATGCAGCCATCCTAGGCAGGCTATTGGCCTATGGTAAGAGCCATTCACTATCGATTTTATAGGTCCAATACCGTGCGCGAGCAGCCCCTGTCATTGCCCTTTGATCCAACGGGTATCGTACTTGATCGGCGTCTGGGGTTGAGTCGCCAGTTGTATCAAGTCTTGCGTGCCAGAGTGCTGGATGGGCGGCTGGGCAGCGGTACACGTTTGCCGGCCAGTCGCGACCTGGCCAAGGCATTGGCACTGTCGCGCAACAGTGTGGTGCGTGCCTATGACCAGCTTTACGCCGAAGGTTTTATTGAAAGCCGGGTAGGGGACGGCACCTATGTTGCTCAGTTGCCAAAACTATCCACAAATGTATCCACAGGGTTATCCCGGGTTTTTTCCACAGCCTTATCCACAAAATCGCCAGAAAACACTGAGCATCTAACCAGTAAAGTTATCCACACCGGGTCTTTGAGTCGGCTTGAAAAGCATCATTTGCCAGCACCGAAAAGCGGGCCTCCGAGGGCATTCCGAGTCGGTGCACCCGCTTTCGATCTATTCCCCTTCGAGACGTGGGCCAAGCTACAAGCGGGTTTCTGGCGTAAGCCCGATCCGGCCCTGCTCGGTTACGGTGATCCGGCAGGCGAGCCGATTTTGCGCGAACTGATTGCGACCTACCTGCGTCGTTCGCGGGGGCTTTCCTGCAGCGCTGAACAAATTGTGATCACCAGTGGCGCACAGCAGGCGATCAGCCTTTGTGCACAGTTGCTGCTGGAGCCTGGCGATGGGGTGGCTGTGGAAAACCCTGGGTACCGGGCTGCCGGGCATGCGTTCGCGCTTGCCGGGGCACGGGTGTTCGGTGTTGCGGTAGATAACGAAGGAATGGATTGCGCAGCCTTGTCGGCACTGCCCCAGTGCCGCCTGAGCTACGTGACGCCTTCTCACCAGTACCCCACGGGCGTCACCATGAGCCTGGCCCGGCGTCTGGAGCTGCTGGCCTGGGCTGAACGCAGCGATGGCTGGATTGTCGAGGACGATTATGATGGTGAATACCGTTACAGCGGTGCGCCCCTGGCGCCCTTGGCTGCCTTGGACCCACATGGCCGTGTGCTGTATGTCGGTACCTTCGGCAAGATCGCCTTTCCGGCCCTGCGCATGGGTTATCTGGTCGTACCGCCGCCATTGGTCGAGGCATTTTCCCGCTGTCGGGCACTGGCGGTGCGGCATTCGGAAGTCGGTAATCAGGTGGTGATGGCGCAGTTCATGGCACAAGGGCATTTTCAGCGGCATATCCGTCGTATGCGCCGGGCAGCGTTGAGTCGGCGCAATGTGCTCAAGGCGGGGTGGCCTGTGGATATCCCCGGCTGTGGGGCAATGCCTGAGGTGGCGGCGGGCCTGCATGTCAAAGTCGATGTGGACAGCCTGGCACGCGAACGTGAACTGATCGCCCGCGCGGAGGCCGTCGGGGTTGAACTGAATCCATTGAGCGATTACTGGCTGGAGGACTCAAGCACCCCTGTGGATAAACGCGCCGGCCTGGTACTGGGCTTTGCTGCGGTGCCTGAAGCCGCGATCGCCGATGCCTTGGCACGGCTGCGGCGTGCCTGGCGTCGCTGATCAGGTGTCAGGCGCCTGGCCAGTAACAGGGTGGCCGGTATCATCACATTCGTGTCGGTGCTGCCGGCGATGCACTCAACGCAGTTCCCCGCACACATCGAGTTCAACCAAGCGACGTACTTCGTCCACCGGCAGCCCCGCGCCCAGCAAGGCCTGCAATTTACCGAAGGCTGCTTCGCGGGTCATGCCGCCGCCAGACACTACGCCCACTTCACGCAGCCGACTGCCGGCCTCATAGACATCCAGATCGACGCCGCCCTCGTGACACTGTGTGATTGCTACCACCACAATGCCGCGGGTCTGGGCGAGCTTCAGGCTGGCAAGAAACTCGACGTCATCGCAGGGGCCCGTGCCGCTACCGAAGCATTCCAAGATGACGGCTTGAACACCACTGTCGAGTACCGCCAGCAGTGGCTGGGCAGCAAAACCGGGCACCAGTGGCAGCACCGCAACCTGGGCGGTTTGCTTGGCGTGACGGTAGTCCAGTTCGGCGGGTAGCGATGCAGCCTTGGCTGCACCACCGAAGCGCTTCAGTGTGGCAAAGGGATGGCGGCCATAACTGCGGACCTTGGCGCAGCGGGTCGGCGTAAGCAGCTCGCCGTGGAAGTACAGTTGCACGCCCGATACTTGCCCGGCGGCCAGTGCTTGCAAAGCGCCAACGATATTTTCTTCGGCATCGCTGTCGGGGGCGCCGGCTGGCAGCATCGAGCCGGTAAACAGCAGCGGTGCCGGCAACCCCAGCAATTGGAAACTCATGGCGGCCGCGCTGTAGGCCAGGGTGTCGGTACCGTGTAGCACCAGCACGGCATCGCAGCCTTGGCTGTCGACCGCGTCGATAACGGCTTCGCGCAGGCGCTGCCAGTATTGCGGGGTCATGTTGGCGCTGTCGATCAGTGGCAGCAGTTCGCGAAACTGCCAATGAGGCAACGCCAGGCCCGTCAGTTGTTCGCGCATCCGTTGTTCAAAGCCTGAGGCCGGCGTCAGGCCGTGGGCGCTTGCCTGCATGCCGATGGTGCCACCGGTGTAGAGCACCATGATATTGCGAGCGGGATGCGCGGTAACGGGGTTCATTCGCCTGTCTCCGTGGTCAGTCTTATTAGAAGCAGACCACAGTACGCCATCGTCGGGAGCCTTGTCTGCGTCAGCAGGGTAAAACCTGTAGATGAAATCGCAGGCAAAAAAAAGGGCCTGGAGCATTCGGCTCCAGGCCCTCAAAAGGTGAGAGGTGTCTAGTCCCTCGACCTGGTGAGCGGTTTGCGTGAGGTACTGAGGGTTAAGCCTTCAGCGGTACCAGACGCGGTGCAATCATGTTTTCCGGGCGCAGGATGTCGTCGAGCATGGCGTCGTCGAGCAAGCCTTCTTCGCGCACCAGTTCCAGTACGCCGCGGCCGCTTTCCAGCGCAATACGGGCGATACGGGTGGCGTTTTCGTAGCCGATGTACGGGTTCAGGGCAGTGACCAGGCCGATCGAGTGCTCGACCAGTTCACGGCAGCGCTGCTCGTTGGCAGTGATGTCGACGATGCAGTGCTCGCGCAGCATGTCCATGGCGCGTTGCAGCAGGCGGATCGAATCGAAGATCTTGTAGGCGATCAGCGGTTCCATCACGTTCAGCTGCAGTTGGCCGCCTTCGGCTGCAATGGTCAGGGCCAGATCGTTACCGATGATGGCGAAGGCCACCTGGTTGACGGCTTCCGGGATCACCGGGTTGACCTTGCCTGGCATGATCGAGCTGCCCGGCTGGCGTGCTGGCAGGTTGATTTCGTTGATGCCGGTGCGCGGGCCGCTGGACAGCAGACGCAGGTCATTACAGATCTTCGACAGCTTGACCGCAGTGCGCTTGAGCATGCCGGAGAACAAGACGAAGGCGCCCATGTCCGAGGTGGCTTCGATCAGGTCGGCAGCCGGTACCAGCGGTTGGCCGCTGATTTCCGCCAGGCGCTGTACGGCCAGGTGCTGGTAGCCTGGGTCGGCGTTGATACCGGTACCGATGGCGGTACCGCCCAGGTTGACTTCCGTCAGGACTTCCGGCGCCAGGGTGCGCAGGCGGTTGAGGTCTTCGGTCAGGGTGGTGGCAAAGGCACGGAATTCCTGGCCGAGGGTCATCGGTACCGCGTCCTGCAGCTGGGTACGGCCCATCTTCAGTACGTGGTTGAACTCTTCACCCTTGGCAGCGAAGGCCTGGATCAGGCTGTCGAGGCTGGCCAGCAGGGCATCGTGACCGAGCAGCAGGCCCAGACGGATTGCGGTCGGGTAGGCGTCGTTGGTCGACTGCGCCATGTTCACATCGTTGTTCGGGTGCAGGTACTTGTACTCACCCTTTTGATGGCCCATGGCCTCAAGTGCGATGTTGGCGATGACTTCGTTGGCGTTCATGTTGGTCGAAGTGCCAGCACCGCCCTGGATCATGTCCACCACGAACTGCTCGTGGTAGTCGCCACGGATCAGACGGGCGCAAGCCTCGCTGATGGCAGCGTGCTTGGTATCGTTCAGGTGGCCCAGCTCGCGGTTGGCGTCAGCAGCAGCCTGTTTGACCATGGCCAGGGCCACGACCAGCTTAGGGTAGTGCGACAGCGGTACGCCGGAGAGGTGGAAGTTGTTGGCAGCACGCAGGGTCTGGATGCCGTAGTAGGCATCAGCAGGGACTTCGAGGGTGCCAAGCAGGTCTTTTTCAACACGGAACGATGCAGCAGCGGACATGATAGATATCATCTCGAGTTTGGCCCGGCACATGCCGGAATGGCGCCAATCCTAGGTCTGCGGGAGTTTTGCGGCCAATGCTGTTGCACGCTAACCTATGCACAAACGGCATAATGGTCGATGTGACGCCAACAGCTATTCGAGCGTGTGCCATTTTGGTGCATGCCTGGAGACCCTTGATGAACCTTGAAAGTAAATGGCTGGAAGACTTCAGTGCGCTGGCCGCTACCCGGAGCTTTTCGCAAGCGGCCGAGCGCCGTTTCGTGACCCAGCCGGCCTTCAGCCGGCGTATTCGCAGCCTGGAGGCGGCGTTGGGTCTGACCCTGGTCAACCGTTCGCGTACACCCATTGAGTTGACGGCTGCTGGCCAGTTGTTTCTGGTGACGGCGCGTACTGTGGTCGATCAGTTGGGCGAGGTACTGCGCCATTTGCATCACCTCGAAGGTGGGCAGGGCGAGGTCATTCAGGTGTCCGCGGCGCACTCTCTGGCACTGGGCTTTTTCCCGCGCTGGATCGCCCAATTACGCAACGATGGGCTCAATATCGCGACACGTTTGGTTGCAACTAACGTTGGCGATGCGGTGCATGCCTTGCGTGAAGGGGGTTGCGATCTGATGTTGGCGTTCTATGACCCGGATGCCGCGCTGCAGATGGATGCGGAAATCTTCCCGTCGCTGCACTTGGGGCATACCGAGATGCTCCCAGTCTGCGCGGCGGACGCGGACGGCAAGCCGCTGTTCGACCTCGAAGGCGAGGGCAGTGTGCCGTTGCTGGCGTACAGCGCCGGGGCATTCCTCGGGCGCTCGGTGAACCTGTTGTTGCGTCAGCGCAACCTGCGCTTCACCACAGTCTACGAGACGGCCATGGCCGACAGCCTCAAGAGCATGGCGCTGGAGGGGCTCGGTATCGCCTGGGTGCCACGGCTATCGGTAAGGGCTGAGTTGGAACGGGGGGAACTGGTGATTTGTGGTGGCAGCCAGTGGCACGTGCCACTGGAGATCCGCGTGTATCGCTGCGCGCTGGTGCGCAAGGCCAATGTTCGATTGCTCTGGCGCAAGCTGGAGCAGGCTGCGGCAAACTGATGTCTTTGTGGGCTTCCTACACCGTTTAGCTGCAAGCGCTACACGATGAAGAGGCGATGGCTGAATGCCGGGCGCTGGCATGACTTGTAGGTTATGTCGACGGCTTCTTCACGCCGCGCCTGTCATTAGGACGGGCGCACTCTTCTGAAAGGATTTCGGAATGCTCTATAAAAAATACGATCTTTACGAAAAGTACGGGGACTTTGACAAGTACGAGAAAAAGCCCGTGTTCATCTACCTGTTCTGCCACGATGATCTCGATGAAGGCTATCGACCGATCATCTACCGCGACTATCTGAAGGACTTGATGTATGAGCTGGAGCAGGTATTCCAGCGTGAAATCATTGTCGAGCTTCACTATGCCATCCCGGGCGTGACCGACTTCAGTTACAAGACCGAACTGGGCAGCGAGCGATCGAGTCTCGATGAGTTCGCCTCGCGCGGAGCAACGTTTGCCCAGGAGAACGATCTGTCCTATCGCCACAACTATCGTTATGGGCTCATCACCCAGGACGGGATCTCCAGCAGCGTGCATGGCATGGCCCAGGTTGGCGGGAATTTTTTCCTGGCGTCCGTCCAGGGTTACCAGCATATCGCTCATGAACTGGGCCATACATTCAACGCCTCACATGAGCATGCGGAAGTGACGTTTGGCATCCCGCCAACACAAACCTACATGCATGAAGCAAACAATCCGCTCTATGCGAAGGACTACAGATTCTCTGACGTCAATCGCGGCCGTATGGCCGATTTTCTCGCATCGGTAGAGTAATACCGGGTACAAAAGCAATGCGCCCTTGCTGCACTGACTAATGGTCGGCAAGGGGGCTTTCTTCTGGCTGCTTTACGGTATACTGCGCGGCCCTTGGCCGGTCCCACCTGCCAATGAATTCGCATAACAAGCCACGCCGGTCGTCCCGCGTGGCTTGTTGTTTTTTGACGCGCCTGAAGGCGCCCAAGAGAAGAGGCTCGACGATGAGTGCACTGGTTGGCGTGATCATGGGCTCCAAGTCCGATTGGTCCACCCTTAGCCACACCGCCGATATGCTGGAAAAACTCGGCATTCCCTACGAAGTGAAGGTGGTCTCCGCCCATCGCACGCCGGACCTGCTGTTCCAGTATGCCGAAGAAGCTGAGGGCCGTGGCATCGAGGTGATCATCGCCGGTGCAGGGGGCGCAGCCCACCTGCCGGGCATGTGCGCTGCCAAGACTCACCTGCCGGTTTTGGGTGTGCCTGTGCAGTCCTCGATGCTCTCGGGTGTCGACTCGTTGCTGTCGATCGTGCAGATGCCAGCCGGTATTCCGGTGGCAACCCTGGCTATCGGCAAGGCCGGTGCGATCAATGCCGCGTTGCTTTCAGCGAGCATCCTGGGGGCCAAGCACCCTCAGTTCCACGCCGTGCTGAAGCAGTTCCGCGCCGAGCAGACAGACAGCGTTCTGGACAATCCAGATCCACGCCAGGCCTGAGGTCACGAGCATGAAAATCGGTGTAATCGGTGGCGGCCAGTTGGGCCGCATGTTGGCCCTGGCAGGCACTCCGCTGGGCATGAATTTCGCTTTCCTTGACCCTGCACCGGACGCCTGTGCTGCGTCGTTGGGCGAGCACCTGCGCGCCGATTACGGTGACCAGGACCACTTGCGCCAATTGGCCGACGAAGTCGATCTGGTAACGTTCGAGTTCGAAAGCGTGCCAGCCGAAACCGTCGCGTTTCTGTCGCAGTTCGTACCGGTTTACCCAAGCGCCGAATCCCTGCGTATTGCGCGTGATCGCTGGTTCGAGAAGAGCATGTTCAAGGACCTGGGTATTCCAACCCCATCCTTCGCCGATATCCAGTCGCAAGCCGACCTCGACGCCGCGGTGGCCAGCATCGGCCTGCCTGCAGTGCTGAAAACCCGTACCTTGGGTTATGACGGAAAAGGCCAGAAAGTACTGCGAACTGCAGCCGATGTAGTGGGTACTTTCGCCGAACTGGGTAGCGTGCCGTGCCTGTTGGAAGGCTTTGTGCCATTTACGGGTGAAGTCTCGTTGATCGCCGTGCGCGCCCGTGACGGTGAAACCCGTTTCTACCCGCTGGTCCACAACACTCACGAGAGCGGCATCCTGCGCTTGTCGGTTGCCAGCAGCGAGCATCCATTGCAGGCGTTGGCGCAAGACTACGCCGGGCGTGTACTGAAGCACCTCGACTACGTGGGTGTGCTGGCGTTCGAGTTCTTCGAGGTGGATGGCGGCCTGAAAGCCAACGAAATCGCGCCGCGGGTTCACAACTCCGGGCACTGGACCATCGAAGGCGCCGAGTGCAGCCAGTTCGAGAACCACCTGCGCGCCGTTGCGGGCCTGCCACTGGGTTCGACCGACAAGGTCGGCGAAAGCGCCATGCTCAATTTCATCGGCGAAGTGCCGGCGGTGGAGCAGGTCATCGCTATCGACGACTGCCATCTGCATCACTACGGCAAAGCCTTCAAGGCCGGACGCAAGGTTGGCCACGCCACCCTGCGTTGTGCCGACAAGGCCACGCTCGAGCAGAAAATCCAGCAGGTTGAAGCATTGATTTCCGCTTGAGCGGAACCTTCCTGCTCCCGCGTCCCTCTGATGGCAGGATGCCAAAGCGCTGACTAGGCTTTGGCCAATGCACGCACTTCAGAGGGATCGCCATGGGCATCATTGGAACTATCTTCATCGGCCTGGTCGTGGGTCTGCTGGCACGCTTCCTCAAGCCAGGCGACGACAACATGGGCTGGATCATGACGATTGTGCTCGGCATCTGTGGATCCGTGGCTGCCACCTATGGTGGCCAGGCCTTGGGGATCTACCATGCTGGCGAGGGGGCAGGGTTTTTCGGCGCGCTGGTCGGTGCGATTGTGCTGCTGCTGATCTTCGGTTTCATCAAAAAGAACTGACGTCAGGCTAGAATGCTCGGCAACTTACGTTCCCCTTGTTGCCGAGTTTTTCATGCGCCGTATTTTCCTGTGTGCTCTCCTGTTTTGCAGTGGCCTGGCCCATGCCGAGTTGCCGGAAACCGACTGGTTGGAGCTGATGCCCAAGTCGGACCAGAAGGCGCTTGAGGAAATGCCCGAAATTGACCACAACTCTCCCGAAGCCAATGGCACGTTCAGCAACAAGGGCGGCTTGAAGCAAAGCAAGGGACTGCCAGCGGTGATGTACTCGAGCAAGACCGTTGCGTCCATGAACGGCAAGCACATCCGCCTGGGTGGCTATCCGGTACCTCTGGAAACCGATGCCAAAGGCAAAAGCACCTTGTTTTTCCTGGTGCCCTACCCAGGTGCCTGCATTCATGTGCCGCCACCGCCACCGAACCAGCTGGTACTGGTGCGTTACCCCAAAGGCTTGAAACTGGACGATATCTACACGCCGTTATGGGTTACAGGCACGTTGACGGTCGAGAAGGTCAGCAACGACCTGGCGGATGCAGCCTATGCGCTGGACGCCGGGCAGGTACGGGTGGTGACGGACGCTGACCTTTGATGGCGTTGGCAAGCCAACGCCCACAGTAGTCCGGGTTTAGAGCGGCTCGCTGCCGATACTCAGGCTCAAGGTGTGACGGGCGCCTGGTGCCAGTTGCACGAGATCGTCCCAGACATTCGCCGTCTCGATGCACAGCATGCGCTGCCAGCCATCGTTGGCCATGTCGATCAGCTCGGCGGCGCGGTCGGTCCAGGGGTTCCAGATGACGGCCGAGCGCGAGCCACTGCTGCGCAACAGGATGCGACGGTTCCAGGCCGGGTCGACAATGCTCAGTTGCTCAGGTGCCTGTAGGTAGATGCGGTCGGTTTCCCCGGCAAAACCCAGGTCGCCCTGTTGGTTGCGCTGCTCCCAGTTGGCCAGCGTTTCGATGTAGTTCAGCCCGGCCACGCCTTCGACCCGAACCTGGCGTACATCACTGACCGCGAAGTAGCTGTGCAGCGCCTGGCTGATGGTGACGGGGTCGCTACCCAGGTTTTCGCTGCACAAGGTCAGGTTGAGTTGCTCGCCCATGACGATGCTCAGGTTCAACGCGACGGTATGTGGCCAGCCGGGCAGGTGGCCCAGGGCTTGCGGCAGGGTGAAGTCGATACGCAGCTCAGTGCTGCTGTTGTCGATGCCCAACAGTTGCCAGTCGCGCCCACGAGCCAGGCCGTGGGCGGGCGCCTCACTGGCCTGGTACATGGCCTGCACGCTTTGCGGGTTGCGCGCCAGGTTGCCAAACCAGGGCCAGCATACCGGCACGCCTGCGCGTACCGATTTGCCCTGCTTGAACAGGGCCTGGTCGCTCAACCACAGCAGCGGCGGCTCGCCAACCCGTTGGTAGCTCAGCACCTGGGCACCCTGCTGGGCGATCAGTAGCTCAGCGCTGTCGCTGGTGATGCGCCAGCAGTTGAGCTCGCCGTGTTTTTCCGACTCTACCTTGGGTGTGGACATGCGTCTGATCTCGTTCGGTTGCCGTAAGGTCGTTGACCTCTCGTCTACCGCCGAGTGTACCGCGCCAGCCGCTCAGCGACGAGGTGGAACCGAGCGGGTGCGACCGCTGCCGTCGATGGCAACGAAGACGAACACCGCTTCGGTGACCTTGCGCCATTCGCTGGACAGCGGATCATCGCTCCACACTTCGACCATCATCTGGATCGAGCTGCGGCCGATCTCCAGGGTCTGGGTATAGAAGGACAGTTGTGCGCCGACGGCGACAGGCACCAGGAAGGCCATGCGATCAATTGCGACGGTAGCCACGCGGCCTCCTGCAACACGGCTGGCCATGGCCGTGCCGGCGAGGTCCATCTGGGCGACCAGCCAGCCGCCATAGATATCGCCGAAACCGTTGGTTTCACGTGGCAATGCAGTGATTTGCAGGGCCAGGTCGCCTTGCGGGATAGGATCTTCTTGTTCGAGTTCAATCATGCCGGGGTAGCCTCTGACCCGTGACGCTTCATTGGTTAGCGCAGTGTGGACGCCTCGACAAACGATTCAGCATACGCACGCTACGCTGCGTTCGCTTTAGCCAGGCGGCGAAAGGAAACTCTGCGAAACCGACTAAGTATATTCAGCGGCGCTTTCGCACAACATCCTCCATAAGGCGTAGCCTTTTCCTGCATGGGGCCAGTATATAGAGCCTCGCGTGCAGCGACGACCATACGGTCACCATTATCTGTCGTGAATGTGTACATCCTGTACGTTTTCAAGCAAATTGCCTCGGATCCAACATTTTTCCCTGGCTGCAACCAGCGCTGTTGCCGCTTTAACCATCAATAAGAGACGCGTCGATGACCTCCGTGCCCACCAGTATCGCGCAGCCCTCGCGGCCGCTGACTCGCAGTGACTACAAGACCTTGTCGCTTTCCGCCCTGGGTGGTGCGCTGGAGTTCTACGACTTCATTATCTTTGTGTTCTTCGCCAAAGTGGTCGGCCACTTGTTCTTCCCCGCTGACATGCCTGAATGGCTGCGCCTGATGCAGACCTTCGGCATCTTTGCTGCCGGCTACCTGGCACGCCCACTGGGCGGTATCGTCATGGCACACTTCGGTGACCTGTTGGGGCGCAAGAAGATGTTCACCCTGAGCATCTTCATGATGTCTGTGCCGACACTGATCATGGGCTTGCTCCCGACCTACGCGCAGATTGGCATGTGGGCGCCGATCCTGCTGTTGTTGATGCGGGTGATCCAGGGCGCGGCCATCGGTGGCGAAGTCCCAGGCGCCTGGGTGTTCGTCTCCGAGCATGTCCCGGCACGCAATACCGGCTATGCCTGCGGCACCCTCACGGCGGGGCTGACCTCCGGCATTCTGCTCGGCTCGCTGGTGGCTACCCTGATTAGCAGCCTCTACAGTGAGCAGGAACTGTCTGACTACGCTTGGCGGATTCCGTTCCTGCTGGGGGGTGTGTTTGGTCTGTTTTCGGTCTATCTGCGTCGCTGGTTGCACGAAACCCCGGTGTTCGCCGAGATGAAGGCGCGCCAGGCGTTGGCCGAAGAAGTGCCGCTGCGTGCGGTGCTGCGTGATCACCGCAGTGCCATCATCCTGTCGATGTTGCTGACCTGGCTGCTGTCGGCGGGCATCATCGTGGTGATCCTGATGACCCCGACCGTGCTGGAGACGGTCTACGGTATTCCCATGACCGTTGCGCTGCAGGCCAATAGTCTGGCCATTGTCCTGCTCAGCTTCGGCTGTGTCGCCGCCGGCATGCTCGCTGATCGCTTCGGTGCCGGGCGGGTGTTCGTGGTGGGCAGCCTGTGCCTGCTGGCCAGCTCATGGGCGTTTTATCACAGCCTGGCGACCCATCCCGAGTGGCTGTTTCCGATGTATGCACTGACCGGGTTGTGCGTCGGCATCGTCGGTGCAGTGCCTTATGTGATGGTACGGGCGTTTCCGCCCGTGGTGCGGTTCAGTGGCCTGTCCTTCTCCTACAACCTGGCGTACGCCATTTTTGGTGGCCTGACGCCGATGGTCGTGACCTATCTGCTCAAGCTCAGCCCCATGGGCCCGTCCTATTACGTGGCCGGTATTTGCACCATTGGTCTGCTGGTGGGTTGCTATTTACTGGCAACGAAGCGCTGAAAGCGCTCTAGCCCAGCAGTCGTTACATTTTGAAAAGGCCTTCCTGCCTGAGTGGTGATGGCCATTCATCTAATTGTCATATTCACTTCATAGAGTGGTCATATGCCCTGCAGATACTGGGGCCCGATTCATCTCAACCCCAATTCCTGCTAGGAGCAAGGCATGAAACTGAAGCGTTTGATGGCGGCCCTGACGTTTGCCGCCGCTGGCGTTGCCACCGCTAATGCGGTTGCCGCTGTTGACCCTGCTATTCCGACTTACGTCAAAACCACTGGCGTGTCGGGCAACCTCTCCAGCGTCGGTTCCGATACCCTGGCCAACCTGATGACCCTGTGGGCTGAAGCCTACAAAAAAGAATACCCGAACGTGAACATTCAGATTCAGGCTGCCGGTTCCTCCACCGCACCGCCTGCACTGACTGAAGGCACCGCTAACCTGGGCCCGATGAGCCGCAAGATGAAGGACGTCGAGCTGCAGGCGTTCGAGCAGAAGTATGGCTACAAGCCAACCGCAATCCCGGTTGCTGTTGATGCCCTGGCTGTCTTCGTGCACAAGGACAACCCGATCAAGGGTCTGACCATGGCTCAGGTCGATGCGATCTTCTCGTCGACTCGCCTGTGCGGTGGCAAGAACGATGTCAAAACCTGGGGTGACCTGGGTGTGACCGGCGACCTGGCCAACAAGCCGGTTCAGTTGTTCGGTCGTAACTCGGTGTCCGGCACCTACGGCTACTTCAAGGAAGAAGCCCTGTGCAAAGGCGACTTCAAGCCTAACGTCAACGAACAGCCAGGCTCGGCTTCGGTCGTGCAGTCGATCAGCAGCTCGCTGAACGGCATCGGTTACTCGGGCATCGGCTACAAAACCGCCAGCGTCAAGACTGTAGCCCTGGCCAAGAAAGAAGGCGGCGAGTTCGTTGAAGACAACGAAAGCAACGCCCTGAACGGCACCTACCCGCTGTCGCGCTTCCTCTACGTTTACGTCAACAAGGCCCCGAACAAGCCTCTGGCCCCGCTGGACGCCGAGTTCATCAAGCTGGTCCTGTCGCAAGCTGGCCAGCAGGTCGTAGTGAAAGATGGTTACATCCCGCTGCCGAAGAAAGTGGTCGACAAGGCCATGGCGGATCTCGGTCTGTCGCACAACGGTAACGTTGCCAAGAAGTAAGTGAGACCCCGGTGAGGGCTGGCCTACGGCTAGCCCTCCCACCCATTCCCGGTCCGAAGCCAGAACTCCTGAGCGGCGGGCTTTTTTGCGTCAATGCACTGTCATGTTTTTGTAATACGGGACCGCTAGGGTGTGCGCATGAATGATCTGGCCAACTCCACCATGACCCAAAATTCTCCCCCCGTGCGGATTGATTTCAATGCGCCCGAGTTGCAACGCAAGCGCAAGATGCGTGCGTTCAAGGATCGCCTGACCCGCTGGTATGTACTGGTAGGCGGGCTTGCCGTGCTGGCGGCGATCACCCTGATCTTTTTCTATCTGGCTTATGTCGTGCTGCCACTGTTTCAGGGCGCCGAGCTGACCAGTAAGAAAGCCATGGAGCCGACCTGGCTGCAGCAGGATGCCGGCAAACCGCTGATGATTGCTCTTGAGGAGCAAAACCTCGTCGGTATGCGTGTGTCCGACAAGGGCCAGGCGCTGTTCTTCGACACCAAGACCGGTGCTGAAATCAACCGCGTCGACCTGCCCGTGCCGGCCGGCACCCAGGTGACTTCGATCAGTACCGACCAGCCGGGTAGCTCGCTGATCGTGCTGGGCTTGTCCAACGGTCAGGCCGTGGTATTCCACCACGCCTACAAGATCACCTATCCGGACAACAAGAAGACCATCACCCCTGGCATCGACTTCCCGTATGGCCAAGAGCCGTTCGTGCTCGACGAGCAGGGCCGCGCACTTGAGCACGTCAGCGTCAACGTCAACGGCGAGACCATAACGGTGGCAGGCTCGCACGGCTCGCAACTGCTGGTGACCCAGCTGACTCGCGAAGAGAACATGATGACCGGTGAGGTCACCAGCGAGCAGAACCGCATCGACCTGCCGCAGATGACCGAGCCGGTGAAGGCGATCTTCATCGACCCGCGTCAGCAATGGTTGTATGTGGTTAACGGTCGCGCCCAGGCCGATGTGTTCAGCCTGCGCGACAAGAGTCTTAATGGTCGCTACAAGCTGCTCGACGATGGCCAGGCCGAGATCACTGCCAGTGCCCAACTGGTCGGCGGTATATCGCTGGTCTTCGGTGACTCCAAGGGTGGCCTGAGCCAGTGGTTCATGGCCCGCGATCCGGATGGCGAGCAGCGCTTCAAGCTGATTCGTAGCTTCCAGATGGGCACTGCACCCGTAGTCCAGATAGACGCCGAAGATCGCCGCAAAGGCTTCATCGCCCTGGACAGCTCGGGCAAGCTCGGCGTGTTCCACAGCACCGCGCACCGCACCCTGCTGGTCGAGCCTGCTGCCGAGGGCGCAGGCATCCTCGCCCTGTCGCCGCGGGCCAACCGCATCTTCATCGAAGAAGGCGGCAAGCTGCTGCCCTTGAGCCTGAAGAACCCGCACCCGGAAGTATCCTGGAGCGCGCTGTGGAGCAAGGTCTGGTACGAGAACTACGACGAGCCCAAGTACGTCTGGCAGTCGACTGCTTCGAACACCGACTTCGAGCCTAAGTTGAGCCTTTCGCCACTGACCTTCGGTACCCTCAAGGCCGCGTTCTATGCGATGATCCTGGCGGCACCCTTGGCTATTGCCGCAGCGATTTACACCGCCTACTTCATGGCCCCAGGCATGCGCCGCAAGGTCAAGCCGGTGATTGAGCTGATGGAAGCGATGCCGACGGTGATCCTCGGCTTCTTCGCCGGCCTGTTCCTCGCACCGTACCTTGAAGGCCACCTGCCGGGTGTCTTCAGCCTCTTCCTGCTGATGCCGATCGGCATCCTGCTGGCCGGCTTCGCCTGGAGCCGCCTGCCGGAATCGCTGCGCCTGCGTGTGCCAGATGGCTGGGAAGCAGCGATCCTGATCCCGGTGATCCTGTTCACCGGCTGGTTCGCCCTGTACATGAGTCCGTTCATCGAAACCTGGTGGTTCGGCGGCGACATGCGCCTTTGGATCAGCAACGACCTGGGCATCACCTACGACCAGCGCAACGCCCTGGTAGTTGGTATCGCCATGGGCTTCGCGGTGATCCCGAACATCTACTCGATTGCCGAAGACGCCGTGTTCAGCGTGCCACGCAGCCTGACCCTGGGTTCCTTGGCGCTGGGCGCCACGCCGTGGCAGACCCTGACCCGTGTGGTCATCCTGACCGCCAGCCCGGGGATCTTCTCGGCGCTGATGATCGGTATGGGCCGTGCGGTCGGTGAAACCATGATCGTGCTGATGGCCACGGGTAACACCCCGGTCATGGAACTGAACCTGTTTGAAGGTATGCGCACCCTGGCGGCCAACGTCGCGGTGGAGATGCCGGAATCGGAAGTCGGTGGCAGCCATTACCGCGTGCTGTTCCTCGCCGCGCTGGTACTGCTGATGTTCACCTTCGTGATGAACACCTTGGCCGAGCTGATTCGCCAGCGTCTGCGCAAGAAATACTCGTCGCTTTGATAGGAAGGTAGAGATCCGTGAAAAAGGATTCCCTCAAAAGCTGGTTCAAGAGCGGCGCCCCTGGCGTCTGGATCAGCGGTGGCGCGGTCGCCATTGCGGTGATCATGACCGTGGGCCTGCTGGCGGTGATCGCCGTGCGTGGCCTAGGCCACTTCTGGCCGGCCGACCTGATCCAGGCCACCTATAAGGTGCCGGGCCAGGCTGATCATGTGGTCATCGGTGAAGTGGTACAGAAGGAAGAGGTGCCGCTGGCACGTTTGAAGGGCGCCGGTCTGCCGGTGCCGGACAACGGCCCGGAGTTCATGACCCGCGAGCTGATCAAGGTCGGTAATCGCGACCTCAATGGCAGCGACTTCACCTGGGTGGTCGGTGACTGGCTGGTGGATCAAACCACCCCCGCCGAACTGATCGCTCTGGAACGCCGCGAGTGGGGCAACTTCTACGGCTACCTGGTCAGCGTCAAGGAAAACGGCAAGGTTGTCGCCGAAGGTCAAGCGGCCTGGGGCGAGCTGCAAGCGCGCCTCAAGCGTGCCAGCAAACTGGCCGGCGACCTGCAGACCCTTGAGAAGAAAGACATCGGTGCGATCAACCATGGCCTGGAGCGCCTGCGCCTTCACAGCCGTAAACTTGAGCTTGATGGCAAGCTGGACGCCGCTGCTCAGGCGGACATGGACGCCGAGCGCGCCGAGCTGGACAGCCGCTACAAGGCCGTTGAGGACCGCTTGGGCGCGCTGCATCGCGAGTTCAGCCGCGACAGTCTGGTTGCCCGTGATGGTAATGGTCGCGAAGTAGAGATCAACCTGGACAAGGTGGTGCATGCCTATCAGCCAAACGGCATGGGTACCTTTACCAAGCTGGGCACCTACTTCGCAAAGGTCTGGGAGTTTTTGAGCGACGACCCGCGTGAAGCCAACACTGAGGGCGGGATCTTCCCGGCGATCTTCGGTACGGTGATGATGACCCTGATCATGGCCGTGATCGTCACGCCGTTCGGCGTACTGGCGGCGGTGTACCTGCGTGAATATGCACGTCAGGGCCCGGTCACGCGCTTGATCCGTATTGCGGTGAACAACCTGGCGGGTGTTCCGGCGATCGTCTACGGTGTGTTCGGCTTGGGCTTCTTCGTCTACGTGCTGGGTGGCTCGATCGACCGGCTGTTCTTCCCTGAAGCCCTGCCGGCGCCAACCTTGGGTACTCCAGGCCTGCTGTGGGCCTCGCTGACCCTGGCCCTGCTGGCCGTGCCGGTGGTGATCGTGGCTACCGAAGAAGGCCTGGCGCGTATCCCGCGTACCGTGCGTGAGGGCTCGTTGGCCCTCGGTGCGACCAAGGCCGAAACGCTGTGGAAGATCGTTCTGCCAATGGCCAGCCCGGCGATGATGACCGGCATGATCCTCGCCGTTGCGCGTGCCGCCGGTGAGGTGGCGCCGCTGATGCTGGTAGGTGTGGTGAAACTGGCGCCGTCGTTGCCAGTGGACGGTAACTACCCGTACCTGCACCTGGACCAGAAGATCATGCACCTGGGCTTCCACATCTATGACGTGGGCTTCCAGAGCCCGAACGTCGAGGCCGCGCGGCCGCTGGTGTACGCCACCGCCCTGTTGCTGGTGCTGGTGATCGCCACCCTCAACCTTTCGGCGGTGTGGATCCGTAACCACCTGCGCGAGAAGTACAAGGCGCTGGACAGCTGATCGACAGCCCCCTGAATTGCAAGTGCCGCCCGGTCGCCGGGCGGTTCGATGAAACGAAATTGATAGCGTATGGAGTCTAACCATGCAGCATGAATCCCACGCCCACGGCATCGATATGTCGGCCCTGGGTCGCGACAAGCAGAGCCTGCGCCTGGCGGAAGAAACCGTGGCCATCGAAGTGCCGGGTTTGAGCCTGTACTACGGCGAGAAGCAGGCACTGTTTGACGTCAGCATGAATATTCCCAAGCAGCGCGTTACTGCCTTCATCGGCCCGTCCGGTTGCGGCAAGTCGACCCTGCTGCGAACCTTCAACCGGATGAACGATCTGGTCGACGGTTGCCGTGTCGAAGGCGCGATCAACCTGTATGGCAACAACATCTACCGCAAGGGCGAGGATGTCGCCGAGCTGCGTCGTCGCGTCGGCATGGTGTTCCAGAAGCCGAACCCGTTCCCCAAGACCATCTATGAGAACGTGGTCTACGGCCTGCGTATTCAGGGCATCAACAAGAAGCGTGTGCTCGACGAGGCCGTTGAGTGGGCGCTCAAGGGCGCCGCACTGTGGGATGAGGTCAAGGATCGCCTGCATGAGTCGGCGCTGGGTTTGTCCGGTGGTCAGCAGCAGCGTCTGGTGATTGCCCGTACCATCGCCGTTGAGCCGGAAGTCTTGCTGCTCGACGAACCGTGTTCGGCACTCGACCCGATCTCCACGCTGAAGGTCGAAGAGCTGATCTACGAACTGAAATCCAAGTACACCATCGTGATCGTCACCCACAACATGCAACAGGCTGCACGGGTATCGGACTACACCGCGTTCATGTACATGGGCAAACTGGTCGAGTTTGGTGATACCGACACCCTGTTCACCAACCCGGCGAAGAAACAGACCGAAGACTACATCACCGGTCGCTATGGCTAGGGCTCAGCGCCTGAACGCCGCCTGACCGTATTCACCGGATGCCCCAAGGATTCTCCATGATCGATAAAGACAGCCTTACCCATCACATCTCCCAGCAGTTCAACGCCGAGCTTGAAGAAGTGCGCAGCCACCTCCTGGCGATGGGTGGCCTGGTCGAGAAACAGGTCAACGACGCGGTGACCGCGCTGATCGAGGCCGACTCGGGCCTTGCCCAGCAGGTGCGTGAGGTGGACGAGCAGATCAACCAGATGGAGCGCAACATCGACGAAGAGTGCGTACGCATTCTGGCCCGTCGACAGCCGGCTGCCTCCGACCTGCGTTTGATCATCAGCATTTCCAAGTCGGTGATTGACCTGGAGCGCATTGGTGACGAATCGACCAAGATCGCCCGTCGAGCCATCCAGCTGTGCGAAGAGGGCGAGTCGCCACGCGGTTATGTCGAAGTACGTCACATTGGCGACCAGGTGCGTAACATGGTTCGTGATGCGCTGGACGCTTTCGCCCGCTTCGACGCCGACCTGGCGTTGTCGGTGGCCCAGTACGACAAGACCATCGACCGTGAGTACAAAACGGCGCTGCGCGAGCTGGTGACTTACATGATGGAAGACCCGCGTTCTATTTCGCGGGTATTGAGCGTGATCTGGGCTTTGCGCTCGCTCGAGCGTATCGGTGACCACGCACGCAACATCGCCGAGCTGGTGATTTATCTGGTGCGCGGCACCGACGTTCGCCATCTGGGCTTGGCAAGGATGAAAGAAGAGGTTCAGGGCGGCGCCGAAAAGGCTAATGTTCCCGGCAAATCGGACGATAAGTAAGACTGCCCCGAGAATGAACGCCCGGCCTTGGCCGGGCGTTTTCGTTTGCGGTCGAGCAAGTGAGGTGGCACCCCGCGAACGCAAGAGAGTCCCGGCGTGACCCGTTTTTGGCAGATGGCCATCAGTCAGCGTTATGCTAGCCGGGGTTGAAAAGGAGTGGCGATGAGTAAAGTCAGTGTTTTGGTGGTGGATGATGCGCCCTTCATCCGCGATCTGGTAAAGAAATGCCTGCGCAATGCCTTTCCCGGCATCGTGACCGAAGATGCGGTCAACGGTCGCAAGGCTCAGGCAATCTTGTCCCGAGAGGCCTTTGACCTGGTGTTGTGCGACTGGGAAATGCCGGAAATGTCGGGTATTGAGCTGCTGACCTGGTGTCGCCAGCAGGAGTCGATGAAGGCGTTGCCCTTCATCATGGTGACCAGCCGTGGCGATAAAGAAAACGTTGTCCAGGCTATCCAGGCTGGCGTTTCGGACTTTATCGGCAAGCCGTTCACGAACGAGCAGTTGCTGACCAAGGTCAAGAAAGCCTTGTCCAAGGTGGGCAAGCTCGACGCACTGCTGTCCAGCGCGCCGACCCGCGCCAACTCCGCGTTTGCCAATGATTCGTTGAGCGCCCTGACCGGCGGCAAGGCCGAAACCGTCAAGCCGACGGCTGCACCCGCGGTTGCCCCAGCCAAGCCGCTGATCAATGCACCCACGCCACAGGCCAAAGCGGCAGCTCCGGCCGGTCGTGGTCAAGGCCAACTGCGCTTGCCAAGTGGTACTCAGCCCTGTGTGATCAAGGCCCTGAGCCTCAAGGAAGCCCTGATTGTGGTGCGCCGCAGTGAGACACTGCCGCAAGTGCTGGAAGGCGCGGTGCTCGACCTGGAGCAGGGCGAAAGTGCTGAAACCGCACGCTTGAACGGCTACCTGCATGCGGTAGCGGCCTTGGAGCCAAGGCCGGACAGCGACTGGTTGCAGATTACGTTCCGTTTCGTCGACCAGGACGCGCAGAAGCTCGACTACGTTTCGCGGCTGATTGCCCGGGGTACGGCGCAGAAGCACTTCACCCCCGGCGCCTGATCCGCCTCGTCGACGCCTGTAGGGCCTGCTGCATGCCCTACAGGTCAGTTCTACCAGGCCATCCTGCGGGTTACCCTGCCGGTAACCCGTAGTGCGGTCAGTCGAGCTTGAGAACCTTGGCCAGCACGATCTTCGGCCCTTTCATCTTTTTGATGATGATTCGCAGGCCTTCGACTTCCAGCACTTCTTCCTCTTCCGGTACCCGCTTGAGGGTCTCATAGACCAACCCGGCGAGCGTTTCGGCTTCGATGTGGTCCAGGTCAACGCCAAGCAGGCGTTCAACCTTGAACAACGGCGTATCGCCCCGCACCAGCAGTTTGCCCGGTTGGTAGGCGAGAATGCCGCGTTCGGCCTTGCGGTGCTCGTCCTGAATATCGCCGACCAGCACTTCCAGTACGTCTTCCATGGTCAGGTAGCCGATGACCTTGCCGTCGGCTTCCTCGACCAGGGCGAAGTGCGCACCGCCCTGGCGGAACTGCTCCAGCAGTTGCGACAGCGGCATATGCCGGGAAACGCGCTCCAGTGGTCGGGTCAGCTCGGCCAGGTTGAAGGACTCCGGAATATGATCCAGGTCGGCCAGTTCCAGCAGCAGGTCCTTGATATGCAGCAGGCCGATAAATTCACCACGCTCCGTGTCATAGACCGGGTAGCGGCTGAACTTGTGTCGGCGGAACATCGCCAGGATGTCCTTGAGGGGGGCGTTGGCTTCCAGGCTGACCATGTCTTCCCGGGAGTTTGCCCAGTCGACGACTTCCAGCTCACCCATCTCGACTGCCGAGGCCAATACGCGCATGCCTTGGTCGCTTGGGTCTTGCCCACGGCTTGAGTGCAGGATCAGCTTGAGTTCTTCACGGCTGTAGTGGTGCTCATGGTGTGGCCCAGGCTCGCCTTGGCCAGCGATCCGCAGGATGGCGTTGGCACTGGCGTTGAGCAGGTAGATCGCCGGGTACATCGTCCAGTAGAACAGGTACAGCGGCACGGCTGTCCACAGCGACAACAGCTCAGGCTTGCGAATGGCCCAGGATTTTGGCGCCAGCTCACCGACCACGATGTGCAGGTAGGAAATGACAAAGAAGGCGCTGAAGAACGAGACCGCCTTGATCACTTCTGGCGACTGCACGCCAACGGCGCCCAGCAGGGGTTCGAGCAGGTGAGCGAAAGCCGGCTCACCGACCCAGCCCAGGCCCAGCGAGGCGAGGGTGATGCCGAGTTGGCAGGCCGATAGGTAGGCGTCCAGCTGGCTGTGTACGGTGCGTAGGATGTGCCCGCGCCAGCCATTCTTATCAGCGATGGCCTCGACCCGGGTCGAGCGCAGCTTGACCATGGCGAACTCGGCGGCAACGAAGAAGCCGTTGAGCAGAACCAGTAGCAGCGCGAAGAGAATCATGCCGAAATCGGCGAAAAGTGAAGCGAGGCTAAAACCAGCGGAAGGGTCCATGATGGATTTTTAAGGGGTCCGTCTTCTGAAGAAATAGAGAGATGCTGCGCCGACTTCTGTCGGCGCAAGTGGGCCAATGTAGCGGCTGAAGGCGCAAATGCCTAGTGGCGCGCGTTCAGGAGGCGTTTTGCAGGGCCAGTTGTGTGGCCGCAAAATGGCAGGTAAAGGTGCTGCCGTGGCCCAGGACACTGCTGATCTCCAGGCGACCACGATGGCGCAGCAGCACATGCTTGACGATTGCCAGGCCCAGGCCGGTGCCGCCGGTATTGGAGGCACGGCTGGAGTCGACCCGGTAGAAGCGCTCAGTCAGGCGCGGTAGGTGCTTGGGGTCGATGCCGATCCCGGAGTCCTGCACGCTCAGGTGCGCACCCTGGCTATCGCTCCACCAGCGGATGCGGATCTGGCCGCCATCCGGGGTGTATTTCACGGCGTTGAAGATCAGGTTGGAAAAGGCGCTGCGCAGTTCTGCTTCGCTGCCTTTGAGGTACACGTCGCCTTCGGTTTCCAGCGTGATGTTCTGGTTGCGTTGCCCGGACAAGGCTTTGGCGTCAGCTTTGATCGACTGCAGCAGGGCATTGATCGCCACCGGTTGGTTGTCCGAGGGGTAGTCGGTGGCTTCCAGCTTGGCGAGCAGCAGCAGGTCGTTGAGCAGGGTTTGCATCCGCCCACCTTGCTGCTGCATCTGTTGCAGCGCCCGTACCCAGCGCGGGTTGACGTCTTCGACGTTGTCCAGCAGGGTTTCCAGGTAACCGGCGATTACCGTCAGCGGTGTGCGCAGTTCGTGGGACACGTTGGCGACGAAGTCCTTGCGCATCTGTTCAAGCTGATGAATGCGGGTGACATCGCGCACGAGCATCAAGTGCTCGTTGTTGCCGTAGCGGGTTATGTGCAGCTGCACGCGCAGGCGGTCATTGATCGGCGAGGGAATTTCCAAGGGTTCAAGGTAGTTCTCCTGTTCGAAGTACTCCTTGAAGCGAGGATGGCGAACCAGGTTGGTGACCGGTTGGCCGCTGTCCTGTGGGGTCTTGAGGCCCAGCAGGGTTTCTGCGGCACGGTTCCACCACTCCAGGTTACCGTCGCTGTCGAGCATGATCACCGCATCCTTCAGTGCGGCGGTCGACTCCTGAACGCGGTCGATGACCGCTTGCAGGCGTCCGCGAACGCGCTGATCGCGACGTTGCAGGTGATAGATGCTATCGAAAACCTCGCCCCACAGGCCGTAGCCATCGGGCGGCGCTTCGTCGACCTGATGCAGCCGCAGCCATTCGTGCAGGCGCAGGAGTTGCTTTAAGGTCCAGCCCAGATAGAGCCCCAGGCCCAGCGCCAGGCTCCATCCATAATAGCCGCTGACAAGGCCTGCCAGCAGGCAGACCGTGATCAACAGCAACATGTGGCGAATCAGTGTGCCATGCCAGTTCTGGTTCAATTAGCGGAACATCCTTTCCAGAGGCAGCTGCGCGCTGCAAGCCGATGCGCGCGTTGACGCTTCAGCTTTTAGTCGAAAAACGGTAGCCGGTGCCACGAACGGTTTGTACCAGATTCTCGTAGGCTTCACCCAGCGCTTTGCGCAGGCGACGAATATGCACATCGACGGTGCGCTCTTCAACGTAGACGTTTCCGCCCCAGACCTGATCAAGCAGCTGACCACGGGTGTAGGCGCGCTCCTGGTGGGTCATGAAGAACTGCAGCAAGCGGTATTCGGTCGGGCCCATTTCGGCAGGTTTGCCATCGATGGTTACGCGGTGGCTGATCGGATCGAGCAGCAACCCACCCACTTCGATGGGCGCTTCGCCGTCACTTGGGCCGGCGCGGCGCAACACGGCTTTGAGGCGTGCCACCAGCTCTCGTGGCGAGAACGGCTTGGTGATGTAGTCGTCAGCGCCGACTTCCAACCCCTGGATCTTGTTGTCTTCCTCACCCTTGGCAGTGAGCATGATGATCGGGATGTCGCCAGTCAGTTCATCGCGCTTCAGGCGTCGGGCCAGTTCGATGCCCGAGGTGCCAGGCAGCATCCAGTCGAGCAGGATCAGGTCGGGCTTGCGGTCGACGATGATGGCATGCGCCTGCTGCGAATTTTCTGCTTCAAGGCATTCATAGCCGGCCATTTCCAATGCAACGGCGATCATCTCGCGAATCGGCGCTTCGTCGTCGACGATTAGAATGTTTCTGCCAACCATGCTTTAACCTCTTACCATTCAGGTGTCTTGGCCCGCATTAGATAACGGAATTATTGCAGTCGTGTGACAGGTCGTGGGCGCTTGCAGCAACATTCTGTTACTGAGCTAGGCTTAAAGCTCACTCCCGAGAACAGAAGGTGGATCCAATGACACGACATACGCTGAACTGGATGGCGCTTTTCACGGTAGCGGCACTGGCCTTGCCGGGGGTGGCCTTGGCCGAATATGCCATGGAAAAGGACGGCATGCTTGTCGATGCACATGGCATGACCCTTTATACCTTTGACAAGGATATGGGGGGCAAGTCGATGTGCAGTGGTGAGTGTGCCAAGAACTGGCCGCCGCTGATGGTCAAGGCCGGCGAGAAAGCCGAGGGTGAATGGACGCAGATCAAGCGTGATGACGGTACGATGCAGTGGGCCTACGATGGCAAGCCGGTGTACACCTTTATCAATGACAAGAAAGCCGGCGATATGTATGGCGACGGTATGAAGGACGTCTGGCACGTGGCCAAACCCTGAGCGCCGCCCAAATGCTGACCGCCCAAGGGCGGTCAGCGTAGTGCGTAGTCGAGCACGATACCGATAAACACCAGCAGGCCGGCCCAGTGGTTGTGCAGGAAGGCCTTGAAGCATGACTCGCGATCCAGTTTGCGGGTCGACCAGTATTCCCAGGCAAAGCACAGTGCCGCTGCCACCAGCCCCAGGTGGAACCAGCCACCGAGGCCGAAACGATTGCCGGCCATCAGCAGGCAGGCCAGTGACAACCCCTGAAGCGTCACAATGATGAACCGATCGGCTTCGCCGAACAGGATGGCGGTGGACTTGACCCCGATTTTCAGGTCGTCATCACGGTCAACCATGGCGTAGTAGGTGTCGTAGCCTACGGTCCAGAGCAGGTTGGCAATGTACAGAAGCCAGGCAATGGCCGGCAGTTCACCGGTCTCGGCGGTGAAGGCCATGGGAATGCCCCATG
This sequence comes from Pseudomonas sp. TE3910, assembly GCF_056279025.1. NCBI lineage: Bacteria > Pseudomonadati > Pseudomonadota > Gammaproteobacteria > Pseudomonadales > Pseudomonadaceae > Pseudomonas > Pseudomonas sp. TE3910. The sequence continues at coordinate 3,283,942 of NZ_JBWBQN010000001.1, read as the reverse complement.
AATAGGCTGCACCCAGAACTACCTGTGGGTAGTAGGTATAGCGCTTCATGAACGGGTAGCAGGATGCCAGCGCCACTGCGCCGAACGACAGCCAGACCGTGGTGGTATTGGTGCACAGCACCAGTGCGAAGCTTACGCCTACCAGCAGGGCGAACAACGTCAGGGCTTCGCGGCCGCTGATCTTGCCGCTGGCCAATGGCCGTTCGGCGGTGCGTTTGACATGGCCATCGACCTTGCGGTCGGCGAAGTCGTTGATCGCGCAGCCTGCTGCCCGCATCAGGACGACCCCGAGGGTGAAAATCAGCACGTTGGCCAGCGACGGCGAGCCCTTGCCCGCGATCCATATGGCAGACAAGGTCGGCCAGAGCAGCAGGTAGATGCCGATTGGCTTGTCCATCCGGCTCAGTTGGATGAAGTCCCAGGCACGGGGGTGCAGGCGATTGAGGGACTTGAGCAGGCTCAGGTACATCAGCAGTCCTCCTGACGGATATTCGCGGCGTGCCACAGCGCCGGTAGAAAAGTTTCAGCAACCAAAACGCTCAACGCGCCACGGTCGAAGCGAGAACGCCTTGCCCACAGTCGATCACAGGCAGCATCCGGCGGTAGCCAGGCCGAAGGGTAGCGGCATACTTCAATGGCCTGGCGGGTAAACCCGCGATCACAGAACAACAGTTCGCCGAGCGACCGACTGCCAAGGCTTTCCAGGTCCAGCCCATCCTCTTCCAGTGCACTGCGGGCCGCCACGCTGCGGGCGAACACCCAGGGCTGGTCTTGCCCGAGCAAGTACACCTCGCGTACCCAGCCTTCGCTGCCAGGTGCCAGCCCGAGTGCCTGGCACTCATCGTCGCGGAGCGTCTGCCAGCCTTCGCAAAGGGGTGTCACGCAGAATTGATCGGCGGATAATTGAGTCAGTCGACGGGTCAGGGAACCTTGGTCGAACAACCAGTCGAGGGTTGGCGCGTCGACAGAGGCGGTCGGCAGCGGCTGTGGCTGCCAGTACGGAGTAGGCGCTAGCGAAGTTTCGTACGGCACGGTAGGTATGCGGTTACAGGCCAGTGAGGTGGCGAGCTTAGCATGATTGCCCGTTCCGGCTTGCATCGTGGCGTCGCCCTCCAGTACAAAGCCTTCCTGATGGTCGCCACCGCACGTTGCAGAGCGACCACGCCAAGCCTGAGTAGGAACCTTAGCAATGAAAAAGTGGCAATGTGTGGTGTGTGGGCTGATTTACGACGAGGCCGAAGGCTGGCCGGATGACGGTATCGAGCCGGGTACCCGCTGGGAAGATGTGCCTGCAGACTGGTTGTGCCCGGACTGCGGCGTGGGCAAGACCGATTTCGAAATGATCGCCATCGGCTGATCGATTTTTTAACGTACAAGGAAGCACTTCATGACGGCTCCAGTGGTGATTGTCGGTACGGGTCTTGCGGGATACAACCTCGCCCGTGAGTTTCGCAAGCTCGACGGCGAGACGCCGTTGCTGCTGATCACCGCTGATGATGGGCGCTCCTATTCCAAGCCCATGCTGTCCACCGGTTTTGCCAAGCAGAAGGATGCTGATGGCCTGAGCATGGCCGAGCCTGGCGCCATGGCTGAACAGCTCAAGGCGGAAGTGCGCACGCACACCCGTATCAGTGGCATCGATCCAGGGCACAAGAGGGTGTGGATTGGCGAAGAGGCCGTGTCCTATCGCGACCTGATCCTGGCCTGGGGCGCGGAAACCGTGCGGGTATCGGTTGACGGCGATGCGAGCGAGGCGATTTTTCCGATCAACGATCTGGAAGACTACGCACGCTTTCGGGCTGCTGCCGCAGGCAAGCAGCGGGTGCTGATTCTCGGTGCCGGCCTGATCGGTTGCGAGTTCGCCAACGACCTGAGCAGTGGTGGTTATCAGGTCGAGCTGGTCGCGCCGTGCGAACAGGTCATGCCCACCCTGCTGCACCCGGCGGCGGCGCGTGCCGTGCAGGCTGGCCTGGAGGGGTTGGGTGTGCGCTTTCACCTTGGCCCAGTACTGACCCGTCTGCAGCGCGCAGCGGATGGCCTGGAAGCCCACCTGTCCGATGGCCGTGTGATCGCCTGCGACCTCGTGGTATCGGCGGTCGGGTTGCGCCCACGTATTGATCTGGCTGCGGCCGCGGGCCTGGTGGTGAACCGTGGCGTGGTGGTCGATCGTACATTGCGCACCTCGCATGCGAACATCTACGCGCTGGGCGACTGTGCCGAAGTGGATGGGCTCAACCTGCTCTATGTGATGCCATTGATGAGCTGTGCACGTGCCTTGGCCCAGACCCTCGCGGGCACGCTGACAACGGTTAGCTATGGGCCTATGCCGATCACGGTGAAAACACCGGTATGCCCGCTGGTGATTTCACCGCCGCCGCGTGGCAGCGAGGGGCAATGGCAGGTCGAAGGGCAGGGCGCTGACCTCAAGGTGCTGTGCCATGATGCCGATGGGAACCTGTTGGGCTACGCACTGACCGGTACTGCGGTGATGGAAAAACTGGCGCTGAACCGCCAGTTGCCCGCGCTGATGGCGTAAATGCCGGGCGTTTTGTCGGATTTACCTATCCTTTGCCAACACAAAGGTCGCTCAGAGACTGGCGCGGCTTTGGGCGGCGTGCCATTCTCACACCCGTCTGCCGCAGTTTAGAGCCTGCGGCCCCTTGGGCGCTGCTCCCTGGGAGCAGCACGGCATAACAACAAAAAATCCGTCAAAGAGGCTTCACTATGCGTAAACCAGAACTCGCCGCAGCTATTGCTGAAAAGGCTGACCTCACCAAAGAGCAGGCCAATCGCGTGCTCAACGCCGTACTCGAAGAGATCACCAGCGCCCTGCACCGCAAAGACAGTGTGACCCTGGTGGGTTTCGGCACCTTCCTGCAACGCCACCGTGGTGCCCGTACGGGCAAGAACCCGCAAACCGGCGAGCCGGTGAAGATCAAGGCCAGCAATACCGTCGCGTTCAAACCTGGCAAGTTCCTCAAGGACAGCGTCAACCCATGATGCCTCCTGGCAACTGATGCCATGAAAAACGGGTGCCCAGGCGGCGCCCGTTTTTATTTGCCTGCTCCCCGGCTTCTCACTAGCATACGTCGCCTCGGCCGATAGGGTGTATTGGCCGCAACGCGTTTCAGGGAAGAAGCGGCATACGCCTACTGCGTTATATCCCCACAAGACGACCCGCCTATGCGGTCGCTGCTTGCTGCGGGCCTGTCTGTATTCCCCCTGTTCTGCGCCGATTATTTTCCCCTGGCCTTGCCCATGGAGCATTGCGCGGATGTACGTTGATGACGACTACTTCAAGGGCTACCTGGCTGGGTTGGCCGATAGTGACTTGTTCGGTTCACTGGCGATTGCCTGCCTGATCGGCCTGCTGTGTGGCCTGAACCCGCGTTTGTGGCACAGGGCCTGGCTACGGGTGCTGATCCTTGGTTGCCTGGCAACCGTGGTGGCGCTGCACATTGTTGGCACCTACTACATGAACACTCGGGTGGCCTAGATGATTCGCTGGCTAAAGGTAGTGCTCATCTATGGTCTTGCCGGTTTTCTGTTCCTGTTGCTCAACGATTACGGCGTCACGCTGTACAAGCAGCGCTATGGTGGCTTCACCGCCAGAGGGGTGGCAGCGGGCAGCATTGTCTGGTTGGTGTTCTATACCCTGATCGTGTTCAGCACGGTGATTGCCTTGCTGCCTCGCTGGAAACTCAAGGTGTTACTCAACGCCGCGATGGTCGCACTGATTCTGTATTGGCTGTTGCCGGATCATCCGGTGCGGGCCGGGTTTTTCAGCTGCCTGGCCGGTGGTGTGACGTTACTGGCGATAGGCCTTGAGCAGGTGTTTGCCCGTCGTCGGCCATCGGTTGTCCGGCAAAACGTCGATGTGTCAGGGCAGGTGAACACGTGAAGTCTATTGGCCTAAGCCTGCTATGGGCTCTGTTGCCGCTTCTGGCGCAGGCCGAGACACGGCAGTTTCAACTGACACCCAGCTTCAAGGGCGCCACTCAGGTGCAGTTCGAGCGCCTGGCGAGCGACACGGGCACGGGGTGGCAAGGTCAGTTGCAAGGCGCCGAGGGGTTTACTGAAGCGCTGCCAGACAAGTGCCTGCCTGAGCGAGGCAACCCAGAGGTTGTCGATGCCTATACGGTCGACAGCACCAAGCCCTACCTGGTGGTGCTCTGTCGGTGGCCGGTTGATCATTCAGGCTTTGACACCTACGCGATCAAGGGCTGGGAGTACCGCGCCTTCGTATACATCTGGATAGTGGATGCACTGGTCAAGGATGAGGCGGCTTCGCAGGTGTTGTCCGGGTATGAGGGCAATATGGCCATCTACTGGATCAACTACCACTGGTACATCAGCCGACCCTTGGCAACGCAGAAGCTCAAAGAGCGGGTGCAAGGCCGTGAGCGGGACTCGCTGAAGCTGGCGCACAGGATTGTCCTTGAGCGCTTGAAGGCCAAGGACACCGAAGCGGTCAGTAGTTACCTGAGCCTCAGGGTCGCGCAGTTGCTGCGTGATGAACCCCTGACGGTAAGTAACGCACCGCTGTACAACGATCTCGGTTACGCCCTTCAAGAGGCGAGTTGGCAGGCGTCGGCGTATGAGCTGTTCAGCAAGGTCGAGCGCGTGGTGCCTGAGCGCGTGGTGTTGAAACTGAACATCGCCGATGCCCTGTGGGGCTTGTACAAGCCAAGCCAGGCAGCGGGTTACTACACCGCCTACATTGCGGCCATGCAGGCCGCTGGCAAGGAACGGCTGATTCCCGCACGCGCTCTGGAGCGCAGTCGCGGTAATACGCGCTAATCAACCAGGACGATTCAGCTCCCATGACATCCGCTAACTTCATTACTGCATCGTTCCTGGCCATGTTGTGGCTGTGCGCGTTCCCTATCACTGCCGTGGCCGCCCCTGCGGTATGTGCGGCCACGGATTTCACGGCGTTTCTCCGGGCCTTTTCCCAAACGATCGACGTGCAGCGCCAGGCCAGTGCCGGGCGCGTTTTCAGCACGACGCTAGAGGTCGTCGGCGACTCCGCACAACCCAGCGTCCGCGTGTTGCAGGGCGATCAGTTGGCGTTGCCGTTGATGTCGGCCATTACCGATACAGGCATGGCGGGGGTGGAGGTACAACGGATCGACGCCCGTCATGTTCGGGTAGACGACAAGCGGGCAGGCAACGAGGCGATCAAGGCCTACCTGTTTGAGTACGCAGCGTGTTGGACGCTGGTGGCAATGGAGGACTGGTCGGTAGATGAAAGCCGTTTGGCAGTCAGCGGGATGCCGAACATGAGCCGTGTTGAAGAGATCTGCTACCTCAAGAGTGGAATTTTTCAGGGGCTGGGTGGTGTCGAGCGTTATCCACCGACCACCGAGTTCTTTGAAGCGGCACTGCAGAACAAGCTCTGCGCAGCGGCCTCGGGCAATCCACAGGCCAGCCTGGAGGCCGTCAGCCTCGGCTTTTCCGGCATGGCGCCGGCCCTGAGTGCAGAGGTCAGCGAGAAACTGCTGAGCCGCGCGGCGGAAACCCTGCCGGTGGCCGCCGCGTTGCTGGCACAGTTCTACTGCAATGGCACTGACGATACCCGTGACGGGCCGTGCCTGGACCCGGCGAGGGCCGAGGCAATGTTGATCAAGTCGGTAAAAATGGGTGGCTGGGAGACTTTGCCGATTCTTGCCAACCACTATGAGCAAGGCGACTTGCAAGGACGTGACCTGTCGCGTGCTTTGGCGTGCTACCGACTGGCTCAGGAAAAGGGCGTCGAGAGCGCTGACGCCAGCGTGCAACGCCTGACCGACCAAGGTGCCGTGGCAGGGGCGGCGTGTTATTGAAACACCCCGTTTTGGCGGCTTTCAGGACAAATGCCGGGCGCCTTTGTGAAAAGCTGGAAGGCGTATGGTGTTTTCGCAGCGAGACTATAAACTGCTTCGCCAGTCACTTTTTAGCCGAGGCGTGCACATGAAGTTTCGCTTTCTTCTCTGGGCTCTGGGATTGCTCATGGCCAAGGCCAGTCGCAACAACCCGGCGTTCCAGCAGCAACTGACCGACAAGAACCTGGTGTTTCAACTGCAGACCCTGGACGGCAAGGTCGCTCGGCATTTCATCGTCAAGGACCTTCGCGTCAGCAGCAAGGCCGGTACCCATCCGCAGCCGGCGTTTGCGATAGCCTTCAAGGATGCGGCCTACGGCTTCGCTACGTTGCAGGCCAAGAACAAGCAGTTGGCGTTCATGCAGGGGATTCAGGACAAGAGCATTCAGATCAAGGGTAACCCTGCCCTGGTGGTCTGGTTCCAAGGCCTGACCAAGTTCCTGAAACCGAAAAAGCAGGCCTGACCGCCGAGGGCCAGGCCATGTGGTCAGTTCTGGTTGAACTGTGAGGCCAGTTCGCGCAACAGCGACTCGGCTTCAAGTACCTTGTTGACCACATCTTCGGCTTTGCTGCGGCTCATGCCCAGGCGCTCAAGCAACTCATCCGGGATGCTTTCTTCCGGCCCTGAGCCGATGCCGCGGGCGCGCAGCAGGCGAACGGCCAGGCAAACCAGGTTGGGGAATGCAGCGTGGTCACCGTCGTAATGTGGGTCATGCTGGAAGCGCAAGGCCGTGGCCAGTTCGTCCGGCAAGTCCCAGAAACGCATCAGCCAGGCGCCGATCTGTTCGCGGCTGATGCCCAGCAGATGCTTCTCGACATAGCTGTGACACAGGTGCGGGTTGACCTCCAGATGCCGGCAGATCAGTGAGAAATGCGGCGGGAACACATGCGCCAGCAGCAGATAGCCAAAGTTGTGCAGTAGCCCGGCGAGGTAAGTCAGCCCAGCCTCCGGCCGCTCGGCACGAGGCATGGCGCGGGTCAGGCCTTCGATAACGGCTGCGGTGTAGATCGATTGCTGCCAGTACGGTGTGGTCTGTTGTGGGTGATCTTTGGGCAGGCTGAGGGTTTTGCCCAGGGCCAGACCGAGTGCCAGGTTGATCACCAGGTCGAAGCCCAGCACGCGGACGATCGCGTCTTCCACCGAGCGAATCTTGCCCGGTGAAGCGTAGTACGGTGATCCTGCCCAACTGACTACCTGAGCAGCCAATGCCGGATCGGTTTCCACTACGCCGGTGATGTCGTCGATGGTGGCGTTGGGATCGACCCGCAACTTGATGATCTTCTGCGCCGTTTCTGCCAGCGGTGGAATCTCGATGGTCGATTCCAGGCGCTGCTGGATGCGCCGTGCGGTGAAGGCATGGACAGCCTGGGTGATCTCTTCGCGGTCATCATCCGGGCGGTCGAGGTTGGGCTGAATACTGCTCAGCAGTTCGCCGAAGCGCCCGGCACTGGCCTTGCTGAGCATTCTCTTGAACGTGTCACGTTCAATTTCCAGCAGCACGCCGGCTTCACCTGAATGAATCAGCAGGCTCGGCACGTCCAGCAAGCTTTCTTCGTACAGGCAGGGCGAACTGGTAAGGGCCGGAATGCCCGGCAGAATCTTCAGGCCGTGCTTGGCCAGCATCTGCTCCAGGCGTTTCAACGGCACGGCGGCAAGATCACGCCCGGTCAGTTCGGTAAGGCGCTTGAGGTCCAGTAGCTGGTTCTGCGGAAACAACACCATCAGCGCACCGACTGCATCGTCGAGCAATACAGCCTGCACCCGACGCTCGGGCGGCAGCTGTGGGTGCTCGGTCACTTCACGGTAGGCGATATCCAGTTTGTCGAGCAGCAACCGGATAACAGACGGGGCTTGGGGGGTTGCGGCGTCCAGTGCAACTTCAGTCATGGTCTGTATCCAAATTCTTTACAGTCGCGAGAGTATAACCAGCTTGCACCGTGAGCTGGATCGATTCCGTCGGGCGGATTACACCTGGCCATACTGCTGGCCATGGCGCAGCCAGCGTTCGAGCAGCGGGCTGACATGTGTTGGCCAACGAGCCAATAGTGCCTGCGCCGCATCGCGCACAGCAGGCAGCAGGTCGGCGTCACGCATCAGGTCGGCGACCTTGAACTGCAGCAGGCCGGTCTGACGGGTACCCAGCATCTCGCCAGGACCGCGCAGCTCAAGGTCTTTTTCGGCGATGACGAACCCGTCGTTGGTTTCCCGCATGATTCCCAGGCGTTCGCGGCCGATCTGCGACAACGGCGGATGGTAGAGCAGCACACAGTGGCTGACGGCACTGCCACGGCCCACGCGCCCGCGCAACTGGTGCAATTGGGCCAGGCCAAGGCGTTCGGGGTTCTCGATGATCATCAGGCTGGCGTTGGGGACGTCTACGCCGACTTCGATGACCGTCGTCGCCACCAGCAGTTGCAGACGGCCTTCCTTGAATTCGGCCATGACGGCGGCCTTCTCCGCAGGTTTCATGCGCCCGTGAATCAGGCCTACGCGCAATTCGCCCAAGGCGCTGCTGAGTTCTTCAAAGGTGGTTTCGGCGGCCTGGCAGGTCAGCTCCTCGGATTCTTCGATCAGGGTGCAGACCCAGTAGGCTTGACGGCCTTCAGCGCAGGCGGCGCGTACGCGCTCGACCACTTCAAGGCGGCGGCTGTCGACCACCAGTACGGTGTTGACCGGGGTACGTCCAGGCGGCAGCTCGTCGAGGATCGAGGTGTCCAGGTCGGCATACGCGCTCATGGCCAGGGTGCGTGGAATGGGTGTTGCGGTCATGATCAATTGATGGGGGCAGAGCCGGCCACCCACGCCTTTCTGGCGCAAGGCCAAGCGCTGCTGGACACCGAAGCGGTGCTGTTCGTCGATGATCACCAGCGCCAGGTTGTGGAACTTTACTTCGTCCTGGAACAGGGCGTGGGTACCGACCACCATCGGTGCGCCGCCTGCGATCTGCTCCAGGGCCGAAGCGCGTGCCTTGCCTTTGAGCTTGCCCGCCAGCCAGGCGACTTCGATGCCCAGCGGCTCCAGCCAGCGCTTGAAGGTAATGAAGTGCTGCTCTGCCAGAATCTCGGTCGGCGCCATCAGTGCCACTTGGTAGCCGGCCTCCAAGGCCTGCAGGGCGGCGAGCGCAGCAACAACGGTCTTGCCAGCGCCGACGTCCCCCTGAACAAGCCGCAGCATTGGCTCGGGTTGGCTCAGGTCGTAGGCAATCTCGTTGCCGACCCGCTGTTGGGCGCCGGTGGGAGCAAAGCCCAGGTTGGCCAGGTATTGCTGTGGCAGTCGGCTGGCCTTGGGCAGCGCGGGAGCCCGTTGGGCCCTGAGGCTTTCGCGCAGGCGCTGCTGGGATAGCTGATGGGTCAACAGCTCTTCAAAGGCCAGGCGGTGCTGAGCCCAGTGCTGGCCCAGGGCGAGTTCGTCGACGTCGGCATCGGCGGGAGGGTGATGCAGGTAGCGGATCGCATCGTCCAGCGGTGCCAGTTGGTAGTCGCGGGCCAGTTCCTCGGGCAACCAGTCGGGCAGGCTGCGCGGGCCAAGCATCGCCAGGCTCTGTTGGCAGAGCTGGCGCAGACGCTGTTGGGTCAGACCTTCGGTGGTGGGGTAGATCGGTGTCAGGGTCTGTTCCACCGGTGCCGGTTCATCGCCTGTAAGGGCGCGGTACTCCGGGTGGTAGATCTCCAGCCCCGATGCGCCCGGACGAGCCTCGCCGTAGCAGCGCAGGTGCGTTCCGCGCTTGAGGCCTTCCTTCTGCGCATTGCTGAAATGATAGAAGCGCAGGCTCAGCACGCCACTGCCGTCGCCCAGACGCACCAGCAGGCTGCGGCGTTTGCCCATGACCACGTCGGCACCGCTGACCACCCCCTCGATCACGGCGTCCTGGCCAGGGCGCAAGGCCCCGATCGGGACGACCCGGGTGCGATCCTGATAGCGCAGTGGCAGGTGGAAGAGCACATCCTGAAGGTTTTCCAGACCGACCTTGGCGAGCTTTTCCGCCATGGCTTCGCCTACGCCCTTCAGCGCAGTGACCGATACCTTGGACAACTCGGTCATGGCTGCTTACTGGCTGACGGGTGGCTTGGCCACCGAGCACAGGCGGATCGAGTCGGCGAGGATCTCGATAGCCTTTGGCCGCGGGAAGCTCGCACGCCAGGCAATGGCCACGGTGCGAAACGGCGCTGGCGGGCTCAACGGGCGAACTTCAATGATGCCGGGTGCATAGTGATGACTGTGGACCGCCGACAGTGGCAGCACCGAGACACCGAGGCCGGAGGCGACCATATGACGGATGGTTTCCAGCGAGCTGGACTCGACCGTGGTGTGCTTGGCCGCATCGCTGCCCTTGTTCAGGGTGGGACAGGCTTCCAGTACCTGGTCTCGGAAGCAGTGACCTTCGCCCAGCAACAGCAGGCTCTTGTCGTTGAGCAGGCTGGCATCGATGGTTTGCTTCTGCGTCCAGGGGTGCTCGCTGGGCATCAGTACGTAGAACGGTTCGTCGTACAGCGGCAGGGTCAGCACATCGGCTTCATTGAACGGCAGGGCAACGATCACCGCATCCAGTTCGCCATTGCGCAGCTTGTCGCGCAGCACGTGAGTGAAGTTTTCTTCAATGTACAACGGCATCTGCGGGGCGACCCGGTGCAGTTGCGGAATCAGGTGCGGAAACAGGTAGGGGCCGACGGTGTAGATGGCGCCGACCTTCAGCGGTGCAGTCAGCTGATTTTTGCCTGCCTGGGCCAGCTCGCGGATGCCTTGAGCCTGCTCCAGTACTTTCTGGGCTTGCGCGACGATGCTTTCACCCACCGGCGTGAGGCGCACGGCGCTCTTGCTGCGCTCGAAAATCAGTACGCCAAGCTCGTCCTCCAGCTTTTTCACGCCCACCGACAGGGTCGGTTGGCTGACATGGCAGCGTTCGGCGGCGTGGCCGAAGTGCTGCTCCTGAGCGAGGGTGACGATGTAGCGTAATTCTGTAAGGGTCATAACGTGCGTCCAAGAAGTTGCGGCCCCAGCATAGCGGCTGCACTCGATAGACGCACGTTATCAGACTTGCCTGTTTATGACAGGATTACCCGTTCAGCGTCTGTCCAGCGAGTAAACGAATGGGGCAACCACTTCGATACTGCCATTGTTGAGAAGCTCTTTTGGCGGCGCGGGTACCGGTTGAGCCTTGCGGATCATGTCCAGCGTCGCACGGTCCAGCGCTGCACTGCCCGAACCAGCGGCCAGGGAGTAGGACAGAATCCTTCCTTCGCCATCGACCACGAAACGTAGCCGGTTGATGCCTTGCAGCCCACGTCGACGCGCGTCTTCCGGGTAGCGCTTGTACTTGCCCAGATGGCGCAACAGGTCGCTTTGCCACGTGGGCAGGGCGTTGCTGTTGCTCGCGATGCTCGGCTTGGGCGCGGCGGATTGCTGCGCGGGCGCGGTGCTTGGCGGTGTATCGACGGCTTTCTCTTCTGCCGGCTTTTGCTCCACAGGCTCCGGCTTTTTCTCCGGTTTCGGTGGTTGTGGCTTCGCCTTTGGCTTGTCCGGTTTTGGTACGGCGATCTTCGGCTTTGGCGCCTCGGCCAGTTTCGGCATTGGCGGGGCTTCGACCGGTGCCGGTGGCTGTGGCGGTGTCACGACCTTGGGCGGAGGCGGTGGTGCCGGCTCCGGCATCGGGGCCATTGCAACCATCATTGCTGCCGGTGGCAGCTCAATGGCCTGAGGCACCGACCAGTTGAGCATCAGCAGGACGGCAACGGCATGCACCGCCAGCACAATCGCCAGGCTACCGCCGTAACGCGTCAGTTTATGCCGCGTCTTGATCATTTCTTGGCTGCCGTCTCAAGTCCGACCAGGCCGACCTTCAGGTAGCCGGCCGCCCGCAGGGCATTCATCACCTCCATCAGGTCTCCGTAGTCGACGCCTTTGTCGGCCTGGAAGAAGATGGTGGTGTCCTTGTCGCCTTTGGTCTTGGCGTCGAGTACAGCGCCGAGTTGCTCACGCTGAACCTGCTCGTCGCCGACATACAGGTTTTGATCGGCCTTCACGCTGAGGAAGACCGGCTTCTCAGGCCGCGGTGCCGGCTTGGCCGTGGAGGCGGGCAAATCGACCTTGATATCGACGGTGGCCAGGGGCGCTGCGACCATGAAGATGATCAGCAGCACCAGCATCACGTCGATGAACGGCGTGACGTTGATTTCGTGGTTTTCGGCGAGATCGTCGCCGCCCTCGTTAAGATGCAGGCCCATCGCTTACCCCACTTTCACCATGTGTGGCTGAGCGATGCGCTCGCCTGGCTGTTGGTCCAGATCGCGGCTGACCAGCAGCAGTACCTGGGCCGACGCGTCGGAAACCTGTGCCTTGTAGCCGGCGATGGAGCGAGCGAAGACGTTGTAGATGACCACCGCAGGAATCGCTGCAACCAGGCCCAGGGCCGTCGCCAGCAGGGCTTCGGCGATGCCGGGGGCGACCACAGCCAGGTTGGTGGTCTGAGTCTTGGCGATGCCGATGAAGCTGTTCATGATGCCCCAGACCGTACCGAACAGCCCGACGAAGGGGGCAGTGGAGCCGATGGTTGCCAGCACGCCGGTGCCGCTGCTCATGTTGCGACCGCTGGCGGCGACCAGGCGCTCCAGGCGGAAGCTGACACGCTCCTTGATGCCTTCTTTCTCGCGGGTATTGGTCGAAAGGCGCATTTCTTCGAGGGCATCATGGACCAGCAGGTGGGCCAGGGTGCCTTCGGTATTGGCAACGCTGCTGGCTTCCTTGAGGCTCAAGGATTTCTTCAGCAGGGCGATGTCACCCCGCAGGCGACGTTTGGCGCCCATCAGCTCCAGGCCTTTGGCAATCCAGATGGTCCAGGTGATGATCGAGGCAATGGCCAGACCGATCATGACCGCCTTGACCACCACGTCGGCGTTTTTGTACATGCCCCACGGCGACAGATCGTGGGCCATGCCCAGGCTGGTGTCTTCGGCAACGGCTGCTGCACCTTCGCTGGCGTGGTCTTCGAGTGGTGCTACGGCAGGAGTGGCGGATTCGGCAGCTGTTTCGGCGCCAGGCGTGGCGGGTGCAGCAGGGGCAACCGCTGCCGCTGGCGAGCTGTGTTGCACAGCTGGCTCATCGGCCATGGCCGCAGGCGCCAGTACCAGGCTGAACATCAGCGCGGCGATAGTGCGCCAGGCGCGCGACGGGGTTGGCAAAGCGGAAGAAGGGATACGTGTCATGCTGGCCCGACCTGATGAAAAAAAAAGAGGTGGATGCTCTCCAGGCCTCGAGGCAGGCCGAGAACAAATTGGGTTGCCATTATTGCAAGTAATTCTTGTTAGCAAAAGTAATAAAGTAACTTTCTTCCATATTCTCTAGCTACCTATCGATTTTCGCAGATAGGCTGTGGCTTTGATAACCGGAGTTTCGAGATGTCTGCGCCCTCTGTTTTGATTGTCGGTTGTGGCGATGTCGGTGGCCGCCTGGCGACCCAATTGCAAGCTGCGCACTGGCAGGTAAGCGGCCTGCGCAGAAACATCGCGCAGTTGCCTGCAGGTGTCAGTGGAATTGCTGCTGACCTGAGCAATGCGACCTGCCCGCCCGCCTGGCCAAAGGTTGCGCCGGACTATCTGGTCTATTGCGTGGCGGCTAGCCAGCACGATGAGGCGGGTTATCGGGCGGCGTATGTCGATGGCTTGCGGCATGTGCTGGGTTGGCTTGGCGAACAGGGGCAGCAGCCACGACGGTTGCTGTTTGTGTCCAGTAGCAGTGTCTATGCGCAAAAGGATGGGGAGTGGGTTGATGAAACCTCGGTCACTGAGCCTGAGGGCTATTCGGGGCGGCTGATGCTCGAAGCCGAGCAGGTGGCCCTGAACAGCGCCGTACCGGCGACGATTGTGCGTCTGACCGGTATCTATGGCCCTGGGCGTGAGTGGTTGTTGACGCAGGTGCGCCAAGGTTACCGGGTGACCGAGACGCCACCACTGTATGGCAACCGGATTCATGCCGAGGACGCTGCCGGGCTGCTGGCGTACCTGTTGCAGGCGGACAGCGAGGGGCGGGCGTTGGAAGATTGCTACATCGGTGTGGACGACGCGCCAGCACCGCTGTTCGAAGTGGTGGCCTGGTTGCGGGAATACCTGGGTGTCACCCAATGGTCGGAACAGGAGCGCGTGCGGCGCACGGGCAGCAAGCGCTGCCGGAACGCACGAGCACGCTCGCTGGGTTGGGTCCCGCGTTACCCGAGTTATCGGGAAGGCTACGCGGCAATCCTTGCAGGGCGCGATTGACGCGCCCCAGGTTTACTTGCGCTCCAGCAGCCAGCGGCGGGCGCCTGGACGCAGTTCAGGCATCTCGTCGTCGCGTGCCTGGTTGATGGCCTGGAAAATTTCCAGTGTCTTGCCATCACGCTTGAAGATCCACGGGCTACCCTGCTGGTTCTTCTCCAGCCACAGGCTGTCGTACTCGCCGGTCATGGTGGCGCAGTCGCCGTCCAGGCACAGTGCGTAACGGTCCAGGTTCGGCATGCCCTCAAGGCTGCCATTGGGGCTGAACTTCATGGTCGCGCCTTGGCCTGGGCCTTCGACGATTGACCAGTCACCTTTGAGGTAGGCCTCATAGAGGGCCAGTTCAAACGTCGTGCGGGGCGGTGCGTCGAGCTGTGGCTTGTCGGCTTTATGGAAGCGCTGCTCTGGGTCGTTTTCGCTGGCCGCCTGGACCAGTTCGTCGCCATCCAGGGTCAGGCCAATGCTGTAGTTGGGATAAAACACAGCGTTCCAGCCCTTGTCAGCGGGCTGCAGTTTAGCTTCGCTGAGTTCAAAGCCGCTGGTAACCAGGGCCTGGTTGGCGGCGGTATTGATACGCCACTCCAGGTTCGGGCCGTTGCTTTGCAAGGCCTGACGCAGGTTACCGCCTTTGGCGGCTGCATCGATGGCGTTCTGGTTGATCCAGATGCCGTTGAAATCTTCAGGTTTATGACTGGCGCAGCCACCGAGCAGGGCGGCAACAAACGACAGGACGAGCGCGTAGCGCATGGCGGGGTCCTTTCAGGGAAAAGCGATGGCGAACCCTGCAAGGTTCGCCATCTGGAGCATTACTCGAGGACCAGGATCGCGTCCATTTCTACTTGCGAGCCGCGAGGCAGTGCGGCAACGCCGATGGCGGCGCGAGCAGGGTAAGGCTGTTCGAAGTAGCGGCCCATGACTTCGTTGACCTTGGCGAAGTGGCTCAGGTCGGTCAGGAAGATGTTCAGCTTGACGATGTCCTTGAACGAACCGCCAGCGGCTTCGGCGACGGCTTTCAGGTTCTCGAACACCTGGACGGTCTGGGCTTCGAAGCCTTCAACCAGTTCCATGGTTTTTGGATCGAGCGGGATCTGCCCGGACATGTATACGGTGTTGCCGGCCTTGATCGCCTGAGAGTAGGTGCCGATGGCCGCTGGGGCCTTGTCACTGGTGATGACGGTCTTGGTCATGGATGACTCCTTGCTGTTGTCGGGCTACGTGCGCATGCGGGTGATGCGAATCACGCCAGTCAGTGCACGCAGTTTCTTGATCACGCGGGCCAGGTGTACGCGGTCGTGTACGCTGACCACCAGTTGGACCACGCTGATGCGACCATCGCGTTCGTCCATGCTGATTTTCTCGATGTTGCCGTCGGCAGCGTTGACGCTGCTGGCTAGCAGGGCAATCAGGCCGCGCTGGTGTTCCAGTTCGACGCGCAACTCCACATTGAATTCGCCGGTGACGTCCTTGGCCCAGGAGAGCTGGATGCACTTTTCCGGGTTGTGGCGGATTTCGCTGATGTTGCGGCAGTTTTCCAGGTGCACGACCATGCCTTTGCCGGCCGACAGGTGGCCGACGATGGGGTCGCCCGGAATCGGTGTGCAGCATTTGGCATAGCTCAGCACCAGGCCTTCGGTGCCGCGGATGGCCAGCGGGCCTTCAGGGCTTGGCAACTGCTCGCCTTCGCTGGACAGCAGGCGGCGAGCCACGACATAGGCCATGCGATTGCCCAGGCCGATGTCTTCGAGCAGGTCTTCGATCAGTTCCAGGCGGTATTCGCTGAGCATGGCCTGGACGCGTTCCTGAGGAATTTTCTCCAACGCGCTGTCGAAACCATGGAGCACTTTGTTTAGCAGGCGCTCGCCAAGGCTGATCGACTCGGAGCGGCGTTGCAGCTTGAGCGCGTGGCGAATGTGCGTACGGGCTTTGCCGGTCACCACGAAGTTGAGCCAGGCCGGGTTTGGCCGTGCCCCTGGCGCACTGACGATCTCGACGGTCGAGCCGCTCTGCAGTGGCTCGGACAGCGGTGCCAGGCGACGATTGATGCGGCAGGCAATACAGCTGTTGCCGACGTCAGTGTGCACGGCATAAGCGAAGTCGACCGCCGTGGAGCCCTTGGGTAGCTCCATGATGCGGCCTTTGGGCGTGAACACGTAGACCTCGTCCGGGAAGAGGTCGATCTTCACGCTTTCGATGAATTCAAGGGAGTTGCCTGCACGTTGCTGCAACTCCAGCACGCCTTTGACCCACTGACGGGCACGGGCATGGGTACTTTTTGGCTGTTCGTCGTCACTGGATTTGTACAGCCAGTGGGCGGCGATACCGTTGTTGGCCATTTCTTCCATTTCGCGGGTGCGGATCTGGATTTCGATGGGAACACCGTGCATGCCGAACAGCGTGGTGTGCAGTGACTGGTAGCCGTTGGCCTTGGGGATCGCGATGTAATCCTTGAAGCGACCCGGCAGTGGCTTGTACAGGTTGTGAACTGCACCGAGTACGCGGTAGCAGGTGTCGACCTTGTCGACGACGATGCGGAACGCGTAGACATCCATGATCTCGTTGAAGGCCCGGCGTTTGCCGCGCATCTTCTTGTAGATGCCATAGAGGTGTTTCTGTCGCCCGCTGACTTCGCCTTCGATCCCGTCGACCGCCAGGCAATGGCTGAGCGATTCTTCGATCTTGTTGACGAGTTCCTTGCGGTTGCCGCGGGCGCGTTTCACCGCCTGATGGATGCGTGCGGAGCGCATCGGGTACATGGCCTTGAAACCCAGGTCTTCGAATTCCACGCGCACGGCGTGCATGCCAAGGCGGTTGGCGATGGGGGCGTAGATTTCCAGGGTTTCCTTGGCGATGCGTCGGCGCTTCTCGCCGGACAGCACTTCCAGGGTGCGCATGTTGTGCAGGCGGTCGGCCAGCTTGACCAGAATCACGCGGATGTCCCGGGCCATGGCCATGGCCATTTTCTGGAAGTTTTCCGCTTGGGCCTCGGCCTTGGTTTCGAAGTTCATCTGGGTCAGCTTGCTGACCCCGTCGACCAGTTCGGCGACGGTTTCGCCAAATTGCGCTGAAAGCGCTTCCTTGGCGATACCGGTGTCTTCGATCACGTCGTGCAGCATGGCGGCCATCAGGCTCTGATGGTCCATGTGCATGTCGGCAAGAATGCTCGCTACCGCAAGGGGATGGGTAACGTAAGGTTCGCCGCTGCGACGGCGTTGGCCATCGTGGGCTTGTTCGGCGTAGAAATACGCTCGGCGCACCAGGTTGACCTGGTCAGCGCCGAGGTAGGTCGACAGGCGATCGGCAAGGGCATCTATGCTCGGCAACGTACTACCTCCTGCCGATGGCTGGTGCCTTGCGCCGTGCAATGTCGACCAGGCATGAACTTAGACGGCCTCGTTGGCCTCGTCTTCAAATGCGGCAAAGATAGGCTCTTCAACGACCACATCTTCTTGAGCGACGAATTCGTTGTCGACCAGGCCGGCAGCGATTTCACGCAGTGCAACTACGGTTGGCTTGTCGTTTTCCCAGGCCACTTTGGGTTCCTTGCCACCGGTTGCCAGCTGGCGGGAACGCTTGGTGGCGAGCATGACCAGCTCGAAACGGTTATCGACGTTGTCCAGGCAATCTTCAACGGTCACGCGGGCCATGGTATTCCTCGTAGCAAATGCAATAGGCAAGCAGCCCGGATGGGCGAGCGGACTCGGTAGTTTAAAAAATCACCAGCCAATAGGGAAGCGCTGATTTCAGTTCTCGCTCAGGCGGCATGCTTTGGCCGAGAGTTTTAGCGTTAGAGCAGACGATAACCATTTGCGTGGGGTTAGCACAACTCCCTCGTGCTACTCGCCCATCGCCGCGCGCAAGCGTGGGGTCAGTTCGTCGAACAGCGTCTGTACTGAGCGCAGTGCGCGGCAGTCGGGGCGAGTCAGCAGCCAGAGTTCGGTATCGCAGCCGGGCAGGGCATCGCTCAGTCGCTCCACCCCGGGGAGGCTGTCGGCCATGTAGTCAGCCAGCGCTGCGACGCCCAGCCCTGCACCTACCAGTTGGGCGACGGCGGCCATGCTGCTGCAGCGGTAGCGTGGTACCACGCCAGGTAGGTGCTGCTCGCGCCAGACCACCGAGGCATGATCGGACATCGAGTCGTCCAGTGCGATCCAGGGGAGTGATGCCGGAGCCTCGGCCAGGCGCTGGCGATAATCGGCGTGCCCATAAACAAGGTAGGAGGCCGTGCCCAGGCAGCGACCGACCAGGTGCTCGGGGGGTGAGTTGGTCAGGCGCAGGGCGACATCGGCATCGCGTCGGCTGAGGTTGGCGAAGGAGTTGGAGGTTGCCAGCTCCAGCGACAGCGCCGGGTAGGTTGGCATGAAATGGGCCAGCGCCGGCAGCAGCAGGCTGTGCAATACCGCTTCGGTGCAAGTCAGGCGCACGGTGCCGCTGACCACCTGGTCGCCGTGTTCCACCGCCACCTGGGCCGCATCCAGTGCCTGTTCGGCGCGCTCGGCTTGCTCCGCCAGCGCTTGAGCTGTGCCAGTGGGGACGTAGCCCTTGCGGCTTTTATCGAACAGCGCCTTGCCCAGTGAGGCCTCGAGCCTGCGAATCGAGCGAAAGACGGTCGACACGTCCACCTTGAGCAGTTCGGCAGCTTTTGCCAGGGATCGCCCGCGAACCAGGGCGAGCACCAGGGTGAGATCGGTATGGCTGACCTGATATTGCATGAGTGCACTCTTAGCTTGCCGAAATGCCAATGTCTGTTGCGTTGAGGCCATTCTATAGTGAAGCAGCAGCCGCGAATCAACCTCGCCGCCGGCCAGAGTGCCGAGTGCAGCGCACAAGGATGTTCATTCGGCTGTTTCCCACGATGGGAATACTAGAAAAATAAACCAACCATCGACGCCCACAGGGCGCCTGCAACACCCCTTCATATTGTCGCCCGATAAAAATCAAAGGATGCATAGCCATGACGTCGGTCTCCCCGTGCGCCAGCCCTTCCAGCGAGATGAGCGAGTTTCTCCAGGCTTATCCTGAAGTCCAGTTCGTGGACCTGCTCATTTCCGACATGAACGGTGTCGTGCGCGGAAAGCGAATCGAGCGTGCGAGCCTGCACAAGGTTTACGAAAAAGGTATCAATCTGCCAGCGTCGCTGTTTGCGCTGGATATCAACGGCTCGACCGTGGAAAGCACCGGCCTGGGCCTGGATATCGGTGATGCCGACCGTATTTGCTTTCCCATTCCCGGCACGCTGAGCTACGAGCCTTGGCAGAAGCGTCCTACCGCGCAGCTGCTGATGACCATGCACGAGCTGGATGGCACCCCTTTCTTCGCTGACCCGCGAGAAGTGCTGCGCAGCGTGGTGGAGAAGTTCGATGCGCTGGGCCTGACCATCTGCGCCGCCTTCGAGCTGGAGTTCTACCTGATCGATCAGGACAACGTGAATGGCCGCCCACAGCCGCCCCGTTCGCCGATCTCGGGTAAGCGTCCGCAGTCGACTCAGGTCTACCTGATCGATGATCTGGACGAGTACGTCGATTGCCTGCAGGACATGCTTGAAGCGGCCAAAGAGCAGGACATCCCGGCTGATGCCATCGTCAAGGAAAGCGCCCCGGCACAGTTCGAGGTCAACCTGCATCACGTTGAAGATGCGATCAAGGCCTGCGACTACGCGGTCCTGCTCAAGCGTCTGATCAAGAACATCGCCTACGACCATGAAATGGACTCCACGTTCATGGCCAAGCCGTACCCTGGCCAGGCGGGCAACGGTTTGCACGTGCATATCTCGTTGCTGGACAAGAAAACCGGCAAGAACATCTTCACCAGTGATGAGCCCGAGCAGAACGACGCGCTGCGCCACGCCATTGGTGGCGTGTTGGAAACCCTGCCGGCGTCGATGGCTTTTCTCTGCCCGAACGTCAACTCGTACCGGCGTTTCGGTGCCCAGTTCTATGTGCCGAATGCGCCAAGCTGGGGCCTGGACAACCGTACTGTAGCCCTGCGCGTGCCCACCGGCAGTGCTGATGCGGTGCGCATCGAGCACCGTGTTGCCGGTGCTGATGCCAACCCGTACTTGATGATGGCGGCAATCCTCTCCGGCATTCATCACGGCCTGACCAACAAGATCGAGCCGGGTGCGCCGGTGGAAGGCAACTCCTACGAGCAGCTGGAGCAGAGCTTGCCAAACAACTTGCGCGACGCACTGCGCGAGCTGGATGACAGCGAAGTGCTGAACAAGTACATCAGCCCGGACTACATCGATGTCTTTGTCGCCTGCAAGGAAAGTGAGCTGTCAGAGTTTGAAGTATCGATCTCGGATCTCGAATACAACTGGTATCTGCACACGGTGTAAGGCCTGGAGCACACGAACATGACCACCTTGTCCCGCGCGCAATGGGAATCCCTTTTCCAGAACCTGAGCATCGAAGGGCGTGCCTTTATCGATGGTCAGTACCAGGCTGCTGCCTCGGCTGAAACCTTCGAGAGCCTGAGCCCGGTCGATGGCCGTCACCTGGCCAATATCGCCAGTTGTGATGCCGCGGATGCCGAGCGTGCTGTCCTGGCGGCCCGCCGCAGTTTTGAAAGCGGCGCCTGGTCGGGCCTGGCACCGGCCCAGCGCAAGCGTGTGCTGATTGCTTTCGCTGACGCGCTGTTGGCCAACGCCGAGGAGCTGGCACTGCTGGAAACCCTGGATATGGGCAAGCCGATCAGTGACTCGCTCAGCATCGACGTGCCGGGCGCGGCGAATGCCATCCGCTGGAGCGCCGAGGCCATTGATAAGGTCTACGACGAAGTGGCGCCAACGCCGGTCGACCAGCTGGGTTTGGTTACCCGCGAAGCGGTGGGTGTGGTAGTGGCGATCGTGCCGTGGAACTTCCCCCTGATGATGGCCTGCTGGAAGCTCGGCCCGGCGCTGGCCACCGGTAACTCGGTGATCCTCAAGCCTTCGGAAAAGTCGCCACTGACCGCCATTCGCATCGCTCAACTGGCTATCGAAGCCGGTATCCCTGCGGGCGTGCTGAACGTGCTGCCAGGCTATGGCCACACCGTCGGCAAGGCCCTGGCCCTGCACATGGATGTGGACACCTTGGTGTTTACCGGTTCAACCAAGATCGCCAAGCAACTGATGATCTATGCCGGCGAATCGAACATGAAGCGTGTCTGGCTGGAGGCTGGTGGCAAGAGCCCGAATATCGTCTTTGCCGACGCTCCTGACCTGCAGGCAGCGGCTGACGCCGCCGCTTGCGCCATTGCCTTCAACCAGGGCGAAGTGTGTGTGGCGGGCTCGCGTCTGCTGGTCGAGCGCAGCATCAAGGATCGCTTCCTGCCGATGGTCATCGAGGCGCTCAAGGCTTGGAAGCCCGGCCATTCGCTGGACCCGACTACTCGGGTTGGCGCCCTGGTGGACGGCACCCAGCTGGATACCGTGCTGGGCTATGTCGAGGCCGGTGCCGCCGACGGTGCGACGCTGGTCGCTGGTGGCAAGCGCGTGCTGGAAGAAACCGGCGGCGTCTATGTGGAGCCGACGATCTTTGATGGTGTGGACAATGCCATGCGTATTGCCCGTGAAGAGATCTTCGGCCCGGTGCTGTCAGTGATTGCGTTCGATACCGCCGAGGAAGCCATCAGCATTGCCAACGACTCACCGTTCGGCCTGGCCGCAGCGGTCTGGAGCAGCGACCTGTCCAAGGCGCACCGCACGGCCAAGGCCCTGCGCGCTGGTAGTGTCTGGGTCAACCAGTACGACGGTGGTGACATGACGGCGCCGTTCGGCGGCTTCAAGCAGTCCGGTAACGGGCGTGACAAGTCACTGCATGCATTCGACAAGTACACCGAACTCAAGGCGACCTGGATCAAGTTGTAAACGAGGGCTGACAGATGAAGCAGGTTACCCCACTGATTGGCGTCACTGCCTGCCGCCAGCAACTGGAAAAGAATTCCTCGCACACGGCGGGTGACAAGTATGTCGAGGCTGCAGGCTTCGCCGGGATTCCCCTGATATTGCCTGCGCGTGCCGAGCCTGTGGCTGCAGAGCTCGTGCTAGAGCGGTTGGATGGCATTCTTTTTACCGGTTCGCCTTCAAATGTGGAGCCGCATCATTACAATGGCAGCCCCAGCGCGGAGGGAACCCGACACGATGTGTACCGTGATCGCCTGACCCTGCCGTTGTTGCGTGCGGCGATTGCGGCGGGCGTGCCGGTATTTTGCATTTGCCGTGGTTTCCAGGAGCTGAATGTGAGCCTCGGTGGCAGCCTGCATCAACAGGTTCATGAGTTGCCTGGCTACCTGGACCACCGCGAGCCGAAAGACGTTGCGCTGGAGGTGCAATACGCACCGCAGCACTCAGTGAGCGTGCAGCCGGGTGGGCTTTTCGAGTGCTTGGGGCTGCCCACGGTTTTCGAGGTCAACTCGTTGCATGGCCAGGGCATCGAGCGCCTGGCCAGTGGCCTGCGAGTCGAAGCCGTTGCGCCGGATGGATTGGTCGAGGCGGTCACGCTGGATAACGCGCCAGGGTTTGTTCTTGGCGTTCAGTGGCATCCGGAATGGCGTTTTACCGACAACCCTGTCTCGTTGCGCCTGTTTCAGGCGTTCCGCGAGGCTTGTATCGCCCATGCGGCGGGAAAGCGTGTTGAGGTGGCGGCCATTTGAGGCTGTCCGGCGCCCCCGGATGTCATGAATCAAGCAGTGAGCTTTCCATGAGTGAAAGCGGGTGCCTTGCAAGACGCCCATCTAGAACAATACCAATAGCGACGGCAAATACTCATGAGTGAATACACAGAAGCGAGTCGGCCCTCGGGCTCGGCAGAGTCGGCGCAGGCCAGCTCAGGCGCTTCCACCCATCGCAGCAAAGGGCTGGCCAAGGGCCGGCTCGGGCTGCTTGCCAGCATTGTGCTTGGCATCTCCACCATTGCGCCGGTTTATACCCTGACCGGCGCGCTCGGGCCTACCGTGCGCGAAGTCGGCGCACACCTGCCAGCCGTGTTCCTTGTCGGCTTCCTGCCCATGCTGCTGGTTGCGCTGGGCTACCGCGAGCTGAACGCTGCCGAGCCCGATAGCGGCACGTCATTCACCTGGTCTGCCCGTGCCTTTGGTCCGATGATTGGCTGGATCGGCGGTTGGGGGCTGGTCACCGCGACAACCATTGTGTTGTCCAACCTGGCGGGTGTGGCAGTGGACTTCTTCTACCTGTTCCTCGGCCAGCTCAGCGGCAGCCATGAGGTGTCTGCGCTGAGCGATAACCTGTTGGTCAACGTCACCACCTGTTGTGTCTTTATTGCCATGGCCGTGTGGATCTGCTGCCGTGGCATGGGTACTACCATGACGGTGCAGTATGGCCTGGTGGCCTTGCAACTGGTGGTGCTGATCGGTTTCTCCATGGCCGCGTTCGGTGGGTCGCCGACCATACCGCCGCTGCAATTCGACTCAGACTGGTTCAACCCGTTTGGCGTCGAGTCGTTCTCCTCGTTTGCAGCCGGGCTGTCGCTGTCGATCTTCATTTTCTGGGGGTGGGACGTCTGCCTGACTGTGAGCGAAGAGTCGGTGGGCAGTGAAGAAGTGCCTGGCAAGGCTGCCACCTGGACCGTGTTATTGATCCTTGGCCTGTACCTGGTGACCGGTATTGCTACCTTGCAGTTCGCCGGTATCGGTGACATTGGCCTGGGGCTGGGCAACCCGCGCATTCAAGAGAACGTCTTCGCACACCTGGCCGGCCCGGTCATGGGGCCGCTGGCTATCCTGATGTCCATTGCGGTACTGGCCAGTACCGCGGCGTCCCTGCAGTCGACCTTCGTCTCGCCAGCGCGCACGCTGCTGGCCATGGGGTACTACGGTGCCGTGCCTGAGCGATTTGCCAGCATCTGCCCGCGCTCACAGACGCCACGCTACGCGACCATCTGTGCAGGCGTTGCTGCCGGTCTGTTCTACGTCACCATGCGCACCCTGAGTGAAAACGTACTGGCCGACACCATCACCGCGCTGGGGATGATGATCTGCTTCTACTACTCGCTGACGGCGTTCGCGTGCGTGTGGTACTTCCGCGACAGCCTGTTCGACAGCCTGCGTCACTTCATGATGCGCGGCCTGTGCCCCTTCGTGGGCGGTGGGATTCTGTCGGTGATCTTCGTTCAGACCGCCATCGACAGTGCTTCCCCGTCGTTCGGCAGTGGCTCGCATGTCGCAGGCCTGGGCCTGGTGTTCGTGATCGCGATGATCATTCTGTTGCTGGGTATCTTCCTGATGGTGCTGTCGCGCATGCGTGCACCAGCGTTCTTCCTGGGGATGACTCTGCATCGGCAGGCAACGCTGCCCTGCCGACGCTGAGACGGCGCCAATCAGGCGAGCAACTGTTTGAGTAGCTCGCTGTGGCGCTGTTGCTGGCTCTTCTGCTGCAGGCGATTGGCCCTGAAGATCGCCTTGAGGTCTTCAAGGGCCACGGCGAAGTCGTCGTTGATGATGACGAAGTCGTACTCGTTGTAGTGGCTCATCTCGCTGACGGCTTCACGCATCCGACCCTCAATGATCTCATCGCTGTCCTGGCCACGGTTGGTCAGGCGCTGGCGCAGGGCCTGCTGGCTCGGCGGCAGGATGAAGATCGAGCGTGCCTGTGGCATCTGCTTGCGTACTTGTTCGGCACCCTGCCAGTCGATTTCCAGAATCAGGTCGTGGCCTTCGTCCAGGGTTTGCTGCAGCGTGCTCTGCGACGTGCCGTAGAGGTTGCCGAAGACTTCGGCCTGCTCCAGAAAGTCGCCGTGTTCGGTCATGCGGATGAACTCGGCGCGATCGACGAAGTGGTAGTTCACCCCGTTCTCTTCGCCCGGACGCATGGCGCGGGTGGTGTGCGAGACCGAAACGCGAATGCTCGGCTCGGCGTCGATGAGGGCTTTCACCAGGCTGGTCTTGCCGGCGCCGGAAGGGGCCGAGATGATGTAGAGGATGCCGCTGCTGTGGTTCATGGTCGGGGTGGCCTTACTCAATGTTCTGTACTTGTTCACGCATCTGCTCGATCAGGACCTTGAGGTTGACCGCTGCTTGGGTGCTACGTGGGTCGAAGGCTTTGGAGCCAAGGGTGTTCGCTTCGCGGTTCAGCTCCTGCATCAGGAAGTCGAGGCGCCGGCCTGCGGCACCACCGGACTTGAGTACACGGCGTACCTCGGTCATGTGGGTGCTCAGGCGGTCCAGCTCTTCGGCGACGTCGCTTTTCTGGGCCAGTAGCACCATTTCCTGTTCCAGGCGCTGTGGATCGAGTTCGGCTTTCATGTCCGTGAAGCGATCCAGGACCTTCTGGCGCTGAACGGCCAGCATCTGCGGTACCAGGGCACGCAGGGTCGTGACCTCGGTGGCCATGTTGTCCAGGCGTTCGTTGATCAGCCTGGCCAGCTCGGTGCCCTCGCGGTTGCGACCGTTGCGCAGCTCCTTCAGGGCCTCTTCAAACAGGCTCATGGCCTCGATATTCAACGCTTGCGGGTCTGTCGCGTCTGCCACCAGCACGCCTGGCCACGCCAGCACTTCCAGCGGGTTGAGCGCAGCAGGCTGCTTGATCAGGCTGGCGACGGTCTCGGCGGCGGCAACCAGTTGCGCGGCGCGCTCGCGATCAACCTGCAAGGGTTTGCCAGTGCTTTCTTCATTGAAGCGCAACGTGCATTCGACCTTGCCGCGTGACAGGCCCTGACGGAGGGCTTCACGTACCGTGCCTTCAAGGTCGCGGAAGGCATCAGGCAGACGTAAGTGGGGTTCCAGGTAGCGGTGGTTGACCGAGCGCAATTCCCAGATGAGGGTACCTTGGGCGCCAGCGCGTTCGGCGCGGGCAAAGGCGGTCATGCTATGCACCATGGGAAGTACCTCGCAGTAGGTTGAAGGGAAGCCGACAGGCTGCAAAGGCGCAGGATTGTAGCGCAGTGCGAGGTGTGCTCCCAATCCACTGATGTTACAAACACTCTCTGGATTGCCGGAAAAAACCGACCAACGTCTCTGGCTCAAGGCTGGCGCGTACCCTGCGGGTGCATAAACAGCTGTTTCTGCCCTGGGCATGTCCAGCGGAGCCTGGGCGCTCTATAATGCTGGGCAGATTCAAGTCCAGTACAGGTATCCCCTATGAAACGTCCAAGTGGTCGCGTTGCCGATCAGCTCCGCTCGATCCGCATCACCCGCAACTACACCAAGCACGCCGAAGGGTCGGTACTGGTCGAGTTCGGCGACACCAAAGTCGTCTGCACGGTCAGCGTCGAAAATGGTGTTCCCCGGTTCCTCAAAGGTCAGGGCCAAGGCTGGCTGACAGCAGAGTACGGCATGCTGCCGCGCTCCACTGGCGAGCGTAACCAGCGCGAAGCCAGCCGTGGCAAACAGGGTGGCCGCACCCTGGAAATCCAGCGTTTGATCGGCCGCTCGCTGCGTGCGGCGCTGGACATGAGCAAGCTCGGCGACATTACCCTCTACGTCGACTGCGACGTGATCCAGGCCGATGGCGGTACCCGCACGGCGTCGATCACCGGTGCCATGGTCGCGCTGGTCGATGCCCTGCGTGTCGTCAAGAAGCGTGGCGGCCTCAAGGGCGGAGACCCGCTCAAGCACATGATCGCTGCCGTTTCGGTGGGCATGTACCAAGGCGTTCCAGTGCTCGACCTGGACTACCTGGAAGACTCCGCTGCCGAGACTGACCTGAACGTGGTCATGACCAGCGCCGGTGGCTTCATCGAAGTGCAGGGCACCGCTGAAGGCGCGCCGTTCCAGCCCGAAGAGCTCAATGCCATGTTGGCATTGGCGCAAAAAGGCATGAGCGACCTCTTCGAGCTGCAGAGCGCTTCGCTGGCTGACTGAGTGAGGATGGCCTGATGGGCGAACAACCTCTGAATGCATCCACCCCGAGTGCCGATGTGCGCCAGTGGGCGATGTTCTGCCACCTCGCGGCGTTCTGCGGGCTGTTGTTCCCCTTCGGCAACCTGCTGGGGCCGTTGATCATCTGGCAATGGAAGCGTGAGCTGGACCCGTTCATCGATGCCCAAGGTAAGGAATCGCTGAACTTCCAGATTACCGTGACCATTGCCTACGTGATCTGCATCGCACTGTTCATCATATTGATTGGCTTTGCGTTGCTCGGCCTGCTGGTAGTGGCCGCAGCCATCCTGATGATCATCGCTTCGGTCAAGGTCAATGAGGGGCAGGCGTATCGCTACCCCTTTACCTGGCGGGTGATTCAGTAGCGGCAGGGTTGTTGGCTTTTCCTGTGGGATGCAGGCTTGCCTGCGATGGCGTCGGCGGGGTGCCAATGAGTACGCGGCGCCTGCATCGTTGGCAAGCCAACTCCCACAGGGTGTCTTGCGTTATTTTTGGCACATAAAAACGAACCCCCGCTGAAAAGCGGGGGTTCGTTTTTGTGCGTGACCGTTTAAATGGTCAGCGTCCAGTCATAGTCCACGATCAGTGGCGCATGCTGGGAGAAGCGTGGCTGGCGTGGCAGGCGTGCGCTACGCACGAAGCGACGCAGGCCTGGTGTCAGCAACTGGTAGTCGAAGCGATAGCCCAGGTTGAGCATCTCGGCCTGTTCGTTGTCCGGCCACCAGCTGTACTGCTCGCCTTCGCGGCTGACTTCGCGCAGGGCATCGACATAGCCCATGTCGCCGACGATGGTGTCCATCCAGGCCCGTTCCGGTGCCAGGAAGCCCGGGGACTGCTGGCTGTCGCGCCAGTTCTTGATGTCGAGCTTCTGCTGCGCGACATACAGCGAGCCGCAGTAGATGTATTCACGACGCTTGCGACGTTGCTTGTCCAGGTACTTGGCGAAGTCGTCCATCAACTTGAACTTCTGGTTCAAGTCTTCGTCGCCGTTCTGCCCGGAAGGCAGCAGCAAGGTGGCAATACTGACTTTGTCGAAGTCTGCCTGCAGGTAACGTCCGTAGCGGTCGGCTGTCTCGAAGCCCAGGCCGCTGATGACTGCCTTGGGCTGCAAGCGCGAGTAAAGTGCCACACCGCCTTGGGCGGGGACTTCTGCGTCGCAGGCATAAAGGAAGTAGCCATCGAGCTGGAAAGCTGGGTCGTCGAGTTCAAAGGCCGAGGCGCGGGTATCCTGAAGGCAGATGACGTCGGCATTCTGGGCTTGCAGCCAACTGAGCAAACCACGCTCGACTGCAGCCTGAATGCCATTTACGTTCACACTGATGATCCGCATAAATGGCCCCAAAAATCTCGTGCGTGTATGATACCCGAGCTGTACTCAATTAGCTAAATCCGTGGCATCCGGGACTCTACATGCAGCCGTATCAGCGCGACTTTATTCGTTTTGCCATCGATCGTGGGGTTCTGCGCTTCGGTGAGTTCACCCTCAAGTCGGGGCGTACCAGCCCGTATTTCTTCAATGCCGGCCTGTTCAACAGCGGCGCGGCCCTGGCTCAGCTCGGGCGTTTCTATGCGGCGGCGATTGTCGACAGCAAGATTCCGTTCGACGTGCTGTTCGGCCCGGCCTACAAAGGCATCCCGCTGGCTGCAGCGACCGCTGTAGCGCTGGCTGAGCATCACCAGCTCGACGTGCCGTGGTGCTTCAACCGCAAGGAAGCCAAGAGCCATGGCGAAGGCGGCAGTCTGGTCGGCGCGCCACTGACTGGCGACGTCTTGATCATTGACGACGTGATCACTGCCGGCACGGCGATCCGCGAGGTCATGCAGATCATCCAGGGGCAGCAGGCCAAGGCCGCTGGCGTGCTGATCGCACTGAACCGTCAGGAGCGCGGCAACGGCGAGTTGTCGGCGATCCAGGAAGTGGAGCGTGACTTTGGTATCCCGGTGGTCAGCATTGTGTCGCTGACCCAGGTACTGGAGTTCCTCGCTGACGATCCAGCGCTCAAGCAGCATCTGCCTGCGGTCGAGGCGTACCGGGCCCAGTACGGTATCTGAAGCCCATGCGCAACAAAAAGGCCCTGCATTGCAGGGCCTTTTTGCTTCTCTGAGTCGTGTGCCATCAGTTCGGATAGGGATCGTCCACCGCATCGCCTTGGCCGCTGAGTATTTTCCAGCCCTTTTTCGTGTGGGTCTCTGCTGTGTAGTTGGGGCAGGGGGGGAGCGACTTCTTGCTTTGGTTCGAGTAGTGATGGTCGCAGTCGACGCACGCGTAGGTACCTGCCGAGACGTCACTGCCGTAGGGCACGTAATCCTTGTCTGTCATGGATGAACCTCCTTTGTGAAGAGGCATCAGCGTAGCGCGGAAGAAGGTCTGGGTGGCGTAGGAGATTTCCCGCTTGCTTGAGGGAAGTTTCCGGAGTGGTGCGCAAGGAGACGCGGAGGGATCGAGGCCCCACCCCGAGTTGCTCGGGGTGGGCTGAGATTGTTACTCAGGCTTCTGATTGGTAATCAGGGTGCCGACGCCGCTGTCGGTGAAGATTTCCAGCAGGACCGCATTCGGTACCCGACCGTCGATGATGTGCGAGCTGTTGACGCCGCCCTGTACTGCTTCCAGCGCGCAGCGAATCTTCGGCAGCATGCCGCCGTAGATGGTGCCATCGGCGATCAGGTCGTTGACTTGCTCGGTGGTCAGGCCGGTCAGCACGTGACCTTGCTTGTCCATCAGGCCTGCGATGTTGGTCAGCAGGATCAACTTCTCGGCCTTCAGGGCTTCGGCGACCTTGCCGGCGACCAGGTCGGCGTTGATGTTGTAGGACTCGCCGTTGGCACCAACACCAATCGGTGCGATCACCGGGATGAAGTCGCCCTTCACCAGCATGTTCAGCAGGTCGGTATTTACCCCAACCACTTCGCCTACATGGCCGATGTCGATGATTTCAGGCGAGGTCATTTCCGGGGTCTGGCGGGTGACTTTGAGCTTCTTCGCACGAATCAGCTCAGCGTCCTTACCGGTCAGGCCGATGGCGCTGCCGCCATGACGGTTGATCAGGTTGACGATGTCCTTGTTGACCTGGCCACCGAGAACCATCTCGACCACGTCCATGGTTTGTGCATCGGTGACGCGCATGCCATCGATAAAGTGGCTTTCGATCGACAGGCGCTTGAGCAGATCGCCGATCTGCGGGCCGCCGCCATGTACGACCACAGGGTTGATACCCACGGCTTTCATCAGGACCACGTCACGGGCGAAACCGGTTTTGAGCTCTTCGCTCTCCATCGCGTTGCCGCCGTACTTGATCACCAGGGTCTTGCCGACAAAGCGGCGGATATAAGGCAGCGCTTCGGACAATACCTGGGCGACATGGGTGGCGGCATCACGATCGAGGGTCATGCAAAGCTCCAGTGGAACAGTAGTCGGTCAGAACGGTAGTTGCAGGTTGGGTTCAACACGCTTCAGTTGCGCGTGGAAAACATCTTTGATGCGTTGCAGTTCGGCGTCGGTTTCGGCTTCAAATCGCAGCACCAGTACCGGGGTGGTATTGGAGGCGCGCACCAGGCCCCAGCCGTTGGGGTAGTCGACTCGAACACCATCAATGGTGGTCAGGCTGGCTTCGCCCCAATCCGCATCACGCTGCAGTGCATCAATGATGCTGAATTTACCTTCGTCGGTCACTTCAATGTTGATTTCCGGCGTGGAAATATCATTTGGGAAGGCGGCGAACAGGGTTTCGGCGTCGACCGACTCCTTGCTGAGGATTTCCAGCAGCCGCGCGGCGCTGTAAATACCGTCGTCGAAGCCGAACCAACGCTCCTTGATGAAGATGTGTCCGCTCATCTCGCCGGCCAGCAGGGCGCCGCTCTGCTTCATTTTCTTCTTGATCAGCGAATGACCGGTTTTCCACATCAGTGGACGACCACCGTACTGCTCGATCAATGGGCTCAGGCGGCGGGTGCATTTGACGTCGAAGATGATTTCGGCGCCCGGGTTGCGGGCCAGTACGTCCTTGGCAAACAGCATCAGCAAGCGGTCCGGGTAGACGATGTTGCCGGTGTTGGTCACGACACCGACGCGGTCGCCGTCGCCGTCAAAGGCCAGGCCCAGGTCCGCGCCGGTCTCTTTCACCTTGGCGATCAGGTCGACCAGGTTTTCGGGCTTGCCTGGGTCTGGATGGTGGTTCGGGAAGTTGCCGTCCACTTCGCAGAACAGCGGAATCATCTCGCAGCCCAAGGCTTCGATCAGTTGTGGGGCAATGACACCGGCTGCGCCGTTGCCGCAGTCCACAACGACCTTGAGCTTTTTCGCCAGCTTGATGTCGCCAGTGATCTGCTGGAAGTAGCGATCAAGGATCTCGACGCGCTCGACATGGCCTTGGCCATGGCTCAGGTCGTTGGTCTTCAAGCGGGTCAGCAGCGCCTGGATCTGCTCGTTGGCCAGGGTGTCACCGGCGATGACGATCTTGAAACCGTTGTAGTTCGGCGGGTTGTGGCTGCCGGTCAGCATGACGCCGGATTTGCCGGCGAGAACGTTGGCGGCGTAGTACAGGGCAGGCGTAGGCACCAGGCCCACGTCGCTGACCTGGCAACCGGCCTCGGCCAGACCTTTGATCAACTGCTCGACCAGCATCGGCCCGGACAGGCGGCCGTCACGGCCCACTGAAACTTGCGGCTCGCCTTGAGCCAGGCTCTGGGCACCAATGGCCCGGCCAATCCAATAGGCAGTCTCGGCGGTCAGGGTGTCGCCAACCACGCCACGAATGTCATAGGCGCGAAAGATGCTTTCAGGGAGTGTGGGTACCAGTTGTGTCATGTCATTCATCACTGGGGAGCTCCAATCTCAAGGGCGTGCGGTGCAGGCTCAAATTGAGCGCTTTGACAGTGTTTCTGCCAGAGCGTTCGCCAATCCGTTGGGTTGCGTTGGGCAGCCGAGGCTGCCCGGTGGGTCAGTGGCTGCCGGAGTGGCCGAAGCCACCCGCGCCGCGTTGGCTTTCATCGAACGTTTCGACGATGTCGAAATGGGCTTGTACCACCGGCACCAGCACCAGTTGGGCGATTCGCTCGCCAACAGCGATGGTGAATGCAGTCTGGCCGCGGTTCCAGCAGGACACCATCAGTTCGCCCTGGTAGTCGGAGTCGATCAGGCCGACCAGATTGCCCAGCACGATGCCGTGCTTATGACCAAGGCCCGAGCGTGGCAGGATCAGGGCTGCCAGGCCGGGGTCACCGATGTACACCGACAGGCCAGTCGGGATCAGCAGGGTCTGGCCTGGTTCCAGGACGGTGTCTTCCTTGAGCATGGCACGCAGGTCAAGGCCGGCGGAGCCTGGGGTGGCGTACTGTGGCAGCGGGAATTCGTTGCCGATGCGAGGGTCGAGAATCTTGGCTTGTAGAGCGTGCATGCGCGATTAAACCTGGTTAAGACGTTCAGCAATAAAGGCGATCAGCTGACGGGCGATCTTGCCTTTGCTGGTCTGGGCGAAAAGGGTTTCTTGCAGTTGCCGGTCGATCACGCTGCAGGCGTTCTCTTCGCTGTTGAAGCCAATGCTGGGGTTGGCGACATCGTTGGCGACGATCAGGTCAAGGTTCTTGTCCTTGAGCTTGCGTGCGGCGTAGTCGAGCAGGTGTTCGGTCTCGGCGGCAAAGCCGACACTGAACGGACGGTCCGGACGGGTGGCGATGGTGGCAAGGATATCGGGGTTGCGCACCATCTGCAGCAGCAGGCCGTCACCGGTGGTCGGGTCTTTCTTTAGCTTTTGTGGGGCTACGACCTCTGGCCGGTAGTCCGCAACCGCTGCCGAGGCAATAAACAGGTCGCAGGGAATGGCGGCTTCACACGCGGCGAGCATGTCGCGGGCGCTGACCACATCGATGCGGGTCACCCGGTCAGGGGTTGGCAGGTGTACAGGGCCGGTAACCAGCGTGACCTTGGCACCCGCTTCGACCGCTGCTTCGGCCAGGGCAAAGCCCATTTTGCCGGAGCTGTGGTTGGTGATGTAGCGCACCGGGTCGATGTTTTCCTGGGTCGGGCCGGCCGTAATCAGTACATGCTTGCCGGTCAGCGACTCGCGCTTGAAGCATTCGGCGGCATGCCACGCCAGGTCGTTGGCTTCAAGCATGCGGCCCAGGCCTATATCACCACAGGCCTGGCTACCGGACGCCGGGCCGAATACCTGGATCTGGCGGCTTTGCAGCAGTTCAAGGTTGGCCTGGGTGGCCGGGTCGCGCCACATGGCCTGGTTCATGGCCGGGGCGACGGCAACCGTCGCGTCAGTGGCCAGCACCAGTGTGGTCAGCAGGTCATTGGCGACGCCTTGGGCCAGGCGTGCGATCAGGTCAGCGGTGGCCGGTGCGATCAGCACCAGGTCGGCCCACTTTGCCAGCTCGATATGGCCCATGGCGGCTTCGGCGGCCGGGTCGAGCAGGTCCAGATGAACCGGGTGCCCGGACAGGGCCTGCATCGTCAGGGGGGTAATGAATTCAGCACCGCCACGGGTCATGACGACACGGACTTGCGCGCCGTGCTCAAGAAGTCGGCGAACCAGTTCGGCACTCTTGTAGGCGGCGATGCCGCCGCCGACGCCGAGAACAATGCGTTTCCGATACAGCCGCTGCATAGGCTTGCCTTGTCAAATCAGGGTTTGCACGTGCCGATCAGGCTTGTAGGAAGCCAAATCGGCGAAGAAAAAGAGGGGCTAAGATAGCACAGCACTCAAGCCAGACAGCAGTACCCAGTGGGCAGGGAGGTAGCATGAGCATCAAGGATTGGCCGGCCGCGGAGCGGCCTCGGGAGAAGTTACTGGCGCGAGGGGCCACCAGCCTCTCGGACGCCGAATTGCTGGCTATTTTTCTACGAACCGGGGTTCGCGGGCGCAGTGCCGTCGACCTGGCGCGTTACCTGTTACAGCAGTTCGGCAGCTTGCGAGCGCTGTTGGAAGCAGACCTCAGGCGGTTCAGCACCGAGCCAGGGCTGGGGCCTGCCAAGTTTACCCAGTTGCAGGCGGTCATGGAGATGGCCCGGCGCCATCTGGCCGAGCGTTTGCGCCGGGACTCGGTCCTGGAGAGCCCGCAGGCCGTCAAGGACTACCTCAAGGCCGAGTTGCGTCACGAGCCGCATGAGGTGTTCGGCTGCCTGTTCCTGGACAGCAAGCACCGGGTGCTTGCGTTTGAAGTGCTGTTTCGCGGGTCTATCGACAGCGCCAGTGTCTACCCACGGCAAGTGATCAAACGCTCGCTTGCACACAATGCGGCTGCCTTGATCCTGTGCCATAACCACCCGTCGGGGGTTTCGGAGCCCAGCCAGTCCGACGTGATCCTCACCCGGCGGCTCAAGACGGCGCTTGAGCTGGTGGATGTCCGGGTGCTGGATCACTTCATCATCGGCGATGGCGAACCCTTGTCGATGGTCGAGTACGGCTGGTTTTAGCGGGCCACATTCACCTTCGAGAAGTCCTGCCGGCCAAACGGGCTTACCTGATAGCCCTCCACACCCTTGCGGGTGAGGGCAGCAGCAGTTGGGTGCGCCAGTGGCAGCCACAATGCCTGCTGCTGGATCAGCGTCTGTGCCTGCTCGTACAGGCGGCTGCGTACGCTCTGGTCGTTGGTGGTCTTGCCGGCGCTGATCAACTGATCCAGGCGCGGATCGCAATAACGGGCAAAGTTGGTTCCGGACTTCACGGCGGCACAGGAAAACTGTGGGCTGAGGAAGTTGTCGGGGTCGCCATTGTCGCCAGCCCAGCCCATGAACAGCAGGTCATGCTCGCCCGCCTTGGCCCGGCGGATCAGCTCGCCCCATTCGATGACGCGAATCTCGGCCTGAATGCCGATCTTGCCGAGGTCGGCCTGCAACAACTGTGCGCCCAGGCTTGGGTTAGGGTTGAGCAGACTGCCCGAAGGGCGCGTCCAGATCGTGGTGCTGAAGCCCTTCGCCAGGCCAACCTTGGCCAGCAAGCCGCGGGCTTTGTCCACGTTGGTGGGGTAGCCGGGCAGGTCCTTGGCGTAACTCCAGGTGTTGGGCGGGTAAGGG
This sequence comes from Pseudomonas sp. TE3910, assembly GCF_056279025.1. Classification (NCBI taxonomy): domain Bacteria; kingdom Pseudomonadati; phylum Pseudomonadota; class Gammaproteobacteria; order Pseudomonadales; family Pseudomonadaceae; genus Pseudomonas; species Pseudomonas sp. TE3910. The sequence goes on along the minus strand of NZ_JBWBQN010000001.1, from coordinate 3,249,002 downwards.
CCGTTGGCGGCGACGGCGGTGTCTTCAAAAACCGCCTTCAGGTAGCTGGCTTTATCGAATGCCAGGTTGATGGCCTGGCGGACTTCCACTTTATCCAGTGGCGGATGCTGGCTGTTGATGGCGACAAAGGCGGTCATGAAGGCATCGGTCTTCTCGGCCTTCAGGTTGTCATCCTTGGCGGCTTCGGCGATGTCCAGTGGCTTGGGCGACAAGGCGATCTGGCATTCGTTGCGCCGCAACTTCTGCAGGCGCACGTTGGCATCGGGGGTGATCGTGAAAATCAACGGGTCGACCGCCGGTTTGCCGGCAAAGTAGTCCGGGTTGGCCCGATAACGGATGTTGGCGTCCTTCTGGAAGCGACCAAAGACAAACGGCCCGCTGCCGATGGGCTGGCTGTTGAGCTTCTCCGGGGTGCCGGCCTTGAACAGTTGGTCGGCGTATTCGGCCGAGTAGATTGAGGCGAAGCCCATGCTCAACGTGGCCAGGAAGGTGGCGTCCGGGTGGTCGAGGGTGAAGCGCACGGTGAGCGGGTCTGGCGCTTCGATCTGCTTGATCAGTTCAGGCAGTTGCAGCGATTGCGCATGGGGGAAGCCGCTTTGTGCAATCTTGTGCCAGGGATGAGCGGGGTAGAGCATGCGCTGGAAGCTGAACAGCACGTCGTCGGCATTCAGTGTGCGACTGGGCTTGAAGTAGGCGGTGCTGTGGAACTTCACTTCGGGACGCAGTTTGAACTCGTAGGTCAGGCCATCACTGGAAACTGTCCAGCGCTCCGCCAGGCTCGGCACCACCTGGCCTTGGGTCGCGTCGAATTCGACCAGCCGGTTCATCAGCACATCGGCTGACGCGTTGGTGGTGGTCAGTGAGTTGTACTGAACCACGTCGAAGCCTTCAGGGCTGGCTTCGGTGCAAACGCTCAGTGCCGCCGCCTGGGCCAGTGCAGGCGCAAATACAGCGGCGAACAGTAACGGTAGAGCGGCAGGACGCATGGGGACTCCTTGGCTGATCGATGGCCCATCTGCCGATGCAGTCTGGAAGTGTCCTACCCTAGTGCGCGCCGGACTAAATGGCTATATCCTTTTTGGCTTATCTTGCGACGAGTGGTCGAGGGTGCTCCAAGCCCACGGCTGTGCTGTTCGCGTATGATTCGTTGCACGGCAATTCGTATCTGCTGTTGTTGTACTCTGGTCTTTCTGGTATAAAGCAGCGCTCTTTTCTAGGGGCCCGGTTTGTCGCGTCTGTGCGTATAACCGATAAGACCCTGAAGAAACACGGCGCCTGGCGCCATAGACTGAGAGATTAAGCGGCCAACCCATGCCGGGTTGGGCATGTGGTTTTAGAGGGCTGAGGCATGTCGAGAGTCTGTCAAGTTACCGGTAAGGGTCCGGTAACCGGGAACAACATTTCCCACGCAAACAACAAAACCCGTCGTCGTTTCCTGCCGAACCTGCAGCATCATCGCTTCTGGGTCGAGTCTGAGAAGCGTTTCGTGCGTCTGCGCGTATCCGCCAAAGGCATGCGTATCATCGACAAGCGCGGCATCGATGCCGTTCTGGTTGACATCCGCCGCAACGGCGCCAAGGTCTAAGGGAGAGAATCATGCGTGAATTGATCCGTCTGGTGTCGAGCGCTGGTACTGGCCACTTCTACACCACTGACAAAAACAAGCGCACCACCCCCGACAAGATCGAAATCAAGAAGTACGATCCTGTGGTTCGCAAGCACGTTGCTTACAAAGAAGCCAAAATCAAGTAATTGATTGGTTTCTCGCCGGTGTCCTTTCAGGGTGCTGGCACACAAAAAACCCGGCCTTCGTGCCGGGTTTTTTGTTGCTGTCATACCTGAACGTTGGGCTTAGGCCTTCTGTTCAAACATCACATAGATTTTACGGCACGGCTCCAGCACCTCCCAGGTGCCCGTGAAACCGGCGGGGATGACAAAGCGGTCGCCTGCCCGCAGGGTTTTTGCCTGCCCTGCGCTGTCACGCAGTACCGAGACGCCCTGAAGGATCTCGCAGTACTCGTGTTCGGTGTAGTTCACTGTCCATTGGCCGACAGCGCCTTCCCATACGCCGGCGGCAAATTGCCCGCAGGGGCTGGAATAGTGGTTGAAGACCGCCTGCTCAGGATCGCCCTTGAGGATTTTCTCTGCTGCAGGGCGGTAACGTTCTGCTTCCGTCATGGCTTGGCTGAAATCGACGATCTGCTGAATCTTCATGGACGGGTCACCCTTATTGTGTTTAATAAACTGCACATCAGTAGGCTTTTTGCCTATTTGTGTCAAATATATTGATAATTTGGGTGCTGCTGGTTTAGGGTGTCTGATGCCGTCGAGCGTCGTATCGCTCCGGCAAAATTTCTGACAGCACCCGTGAGCCCTCGTGCGGTGCTGCACTTCAATAAGAGGAGGAGTTTCGTATGACCACCCTGACTCGTGCGGACTGGGAACAGCGTGCCCAGCAACTGAAGATCGAAGGCCGTGCTTTCATCAATGGTGAATACACCGCCGCCGCATCGAATGCGACGTTCGAGTGCATCAGCCCGGTCGACGGACGCCTTCTGGCGCACATCGCCAGCTGTGATGAAGCCGATGCCCAGCGCGCCGTCGAAAATGCCCGTGCCACCTTCAATTCCGGTGTCTGGTCGCGCCTGGCCCCGGCCAAGCGCAAGGCAACCCTGATCCGCTTTGCCGGCCTGCTCAAGCAGAACGTCGAAGAGCTGGCCCTGTTGGAAACCCTGGACATGGGCAAGCCGATCAGCGACTCGCTGAGCATCGACGTGCCAGGCGCGGCCAATGCACTGAGCTGGAACGGTGAGGCCATCGACAAGGTTTACGACGAAGTGGCCGCTACGCCGGATGATCAGCTTGGTCTGGTCACCCGTGAGCCGGTGGGCGTGGTCGCGGCCATCGTACCGTGGAACTTCCCGCTGCTGATGTCGTGCTGGAAGCTCGGCCCAGCGCTGGCCACCGGTAACTCGGTGATCCTCAAGCCTTCGGAAAAGTCGCCACTGACCGCCATTCGCATCGCTCAACTGGCTATCGAAGCCGGTATCCCTGCGGGCGTGTTGAACGTGCTGCCAGGCTATGGCCACACCGTCGGCAAGGCCCTGGCCCTGCACATGGACGTGGACACCCTGGTGTTCACCGGTTCGACCAAGATCGCCAAGCAACTGATGATCTATGCCGGCGAATCGAACATGAAGCGCGTCTGGCTGGAAGCCGGTGGCAAGAGCCCGAACATCGTCTTCGCGGATGCCCCGGACCTGAACGCGGCCGCACAAGCCGCAGCCAGTGCGATTGCCTTCAACCAGGGCGAAGTCTGCACGGCAGGTTCCCGTCTGCTGGTTGAGCGTTCCATCAAGGATCGTTTCCTGCCGCTGGTGCTTGAGGCACTGAAGGCCTGGAAGCCGGGCAACCCGCTTGACCCGGCGACCACGGTCGGCGCGCTGGTCGACACCCAGCAAATGAACAACGTGTTGTCGTACATCGAAGCCGGTCATAGCGACGGCGCCAAACTGCTGGTCGGTGGCAAGCGTATCCTCGAAGAAACCGGCGGCACTTATGTCGAGCCGACGATTTTCGACGGCGTCAGCAATGCCATGAAGATCGCGCAGGAAGAGATCTTTGGCCCGGTGCTGTCGGTGATCACCTTCGACAGCGTTGAAGAGGCCATCAACATTGCCAACGACACCCCCTACGGGTTGGCGGCGGGCGTATGGACGGCAGATATCTCCAAGGCACACAAGACTGCCAAGGCGCTGCGTACCGGTAGCGTCTGGGTCAACCAGTACGATGGCGGCGACATGACCGCACCGTTCGGTGGCTTCAAACAGTCGGGTAACGGCCGTGACAAGTCGCTGCATGCGCTGGACAAGTACACCGAACTCAAGGCGACCTGGATCAAGCTGTAAGCCTTGCGCGGCCGGGTGCCGCGCGCGTTCAGTGACACGGCCGGGCCTTGCATCGCAGCAAGCCCGGCTGTGTTGTTTGTGCCTGTTTAAAACAACAAAAAGGGGGGCTGTAATGCGCTGGGGTACCTACTTTGCGGTACTGGCGGCAGTGCTCAGTGTTGGCTTGGCGCTAGGCGTGAGCATGCCACTGGTGTCGTTGCGGCTGGAGAGTTGGGGCTACGGTGGCTTTGCCATTGGTGTGATGGCGGCGATGCCGGCAATCGGTGTGCTGTTCGGTGCCAGCCTGGCCAGCCGCCTGGCGGCGTATTTCGGCACCCCCGGGTTGATGCGTCTGTGCCTGTGGGGCGGCGCGCTGTCGATCGGGTTGTTGGCATTGTTGCCCAGTTACCCGGTGTGGCTGGTGCTGCGCCTGTTGATTGGCATGGTGCTGACCATCGTCTTCATCCTTGGTGAAAGCTGGATCAACCAGTTGGTGGTCGAGGCGTGGCGTGGGCGCCTGGTCGCGCTGTACGGCAGTAGCTATGCACTGAGCCAGTTGGCCGGGCCGTTGGTGCTGGGATTTTTGGGGCCGGAGGGTGACTTCGGTTTTTGGGCAGGTGCAGGCCTGTTATTGCTGGCCCCCCTGTTGTTGATCGGGCGCAGTGGTGCGCCGACAACCGAAGCCTGTTCGGTGACCTTGGGTGATCTGGTCTGGTTCTGTCGCAACCTTCCGGTCATTGCCTGGGCCATTTCCCTGTTTGCCGCGTTCGAGGCGATGATTTTGACCCTGTTGCCGGTGTACTGCCTGCAGCAGGGCTTTGGCACTGAAATGGCGCTGTTTATGGTCAGTACCGTCGTGATTGGCGATGCGCTGCTGCAATTGCCGATAGGCGCACTGGCCGACCGCATGTCGCGGCGCACATTGTTCTCGGGGTGCGCACTGGTGCTGTTGATTTCCAGCCTGATGATTCCGCTGCTGCTGCACACCTCGTTGATCTGGCCGCTGTGGGTGCTGTTCGGCGCTAGCGCCGGTGGTTTGTTCACCTTGTCGCTGATCCTGATTGGTGAGCGTTACCGTGACGATGCGCTGGTGCGCGCCAATGCCCACGTGGCTCAACTGTGGGGTATTGGTTGCCTGATCGGGCCTTTGCTGGCTGGCGCTGGCAGCCAGTGGATCAGTGGGCATGCCTTGCCCTTGCTGATGGCCGTTGGCGCGTTTGGCCTGGTGTTGCTGGCCCGGCGACCGAATGCCTTTGAGGTGAAGCTGGCCTCTTAAAGCATGCGTTCCAGGCCGACGGCCTTGCTGATCCAGGCATTGAAACGACGCCATAGGCCGCCTGGCTCGGTTGTCAGGGTGTGCAGCTGGTTGTTGTCCTGCGTGACCCAGACCACGCGACCGTTTTCCAGCTTGGGCTGATAGCTCCGGGCGGGGGCCATGCCTTGAGCTGCCAGGTCGCGGGTGTACTCCGCCAGCTCGGGGCTGTCGACCAGCACGCCGACTTCGGTGTTCCACAACACTGAGCGTGGATCGAAGTTGAACGAGCCGATAAAGGTCTTCTTGCGGTCAATGACAATGGCTTTGCTGTGCAGGCTTGAGTCTGAACTGCCGTGCAGGCGGTACAGCGGATGGCGATGAGGCGCGCCGGGCTGGCGGCGCAGCTCAAACAGGTGCACGCCATGTTCCAGCAAGGCCTTGCGGTAGGGGGCGTAGCCGCCATGAACCGCCGGCACATCAGTCGCCTCCAGCGAGTTGGTCAGCAAATTGACCGAGACACCTGCGTCAGCCCGGCTGGTCAGGTACAGCAGGCCGGTGTCGCGCGGTACGAAGTAGGCCGAGATCAGGATCAGTTCGTGGGCCACGGCATTCAGGTCGGGCGCCAGTTGCGGGGTCATCAGTAACTGTGGGTCGGGTTCTTCCGTGGCCAGTACCTTGTTGGGCGCATCCCACAGCGCCTGGCTATGGGCCCAGATCAACTCGTTGCGCCAGATGTCCAAGCGCGGCTGTGTGCGATAGGCCATCAACCGGTCGTAGAGGGCCTTGCGCTGGGTGCTGGCCGCTTGCAAGGCGCTGTCCAGGCGCTGGCGGGTGCGGCGCAGGTCGTCGGCATCTGGTTGGCGCAGGAAAAAGTCGTTGATCGGCCGGCTCAGGGCACTGTTCCAGTATTGGTCAAAACTATGCCCTAACTGCTCCGCCACCGGGCCGACGCCAAGCAGGTCGATATCGGTGAAGTTCAGGTTGGGTTCGGCGTCGAAGTACTCATCACCCAGGTTGCGTCCGCCGACGATGGCCATGCTGTTGTCCACCAGCCATAGCTTGTTGTGCATGCGCCGGTGTTGCCGCGACAGGTTGAACAGCCGTCCCAGGGTTCGTGTCACACCGGTGCTGCGGCCCAGGTGCAGCGGATTGAAGACGCGCAACTGGATGTTGGGGTGGGCCGTGAGGGTGTCGATCAGGTTGTCCAGGCTATCGCTGGTGGTGTCATCGAGCAGGATGCGCACCCGTACACCACGGTCGGCGGCTTGCAGCAGCTCGCTGACCAGTGCGCGGGTACTCAGGCCGTCGCGGACGATGTAGTACTGCAGGTCGATACTGCTCTGGGCATTGCGAATCAGCTCGGCACGGGCACGGAATGCTTCGCTGCTATTGGGCAGCAGGCGGAAGCCGGAGCGGCCACCGTAGGCTTGGGCCTGGCGCTGGACCGAGCGCCCGAACGCCGAGTCGCTGGCCGGCAGTGCCTGACTGACTTCACGGGGGCTGTCGACACTGGCGCAGCCTGCCAGGGCAAACACCAGCCATAGCAACAGAGGCACGAGCCGAGGGTGGTTCAAAGGGCGATTCCTTAACCGCTCAGGGAGATGAACAGGGCCCGCAAGGGCGGCGCAACGTTACCCTCAGCCTATATCCTCGGCCAGTAGACGAATGGCGGTTTCACCCACTTTGCGTACCGCCGCTTCGATCTCTGCGCTGGGGCGGGCCGCGAAATTCATGCGCAGGCAGTTTCGGTACTTGCCTGAGGCCGAAAAAATACAGCCCACGGCAATTTGTACGCCCTGCTCCAGTAAAGCCCGATTCAGCCGCAGCGTATCGAAACTTTCCGGTAATTCGACCCAGAGCATGAAGCCGCCCTGTGGTCGGCTGGCCCGGGTACCTGCCGGGAAGTAGCGTGTCACCCAGTCGATCATCAGGTCACGGCTGCGCTGGTACTGGCTGCGCATCCGGCGCAGGTGTGGCTGATAGTGGCCACCCTCGATGAAGTCGGCAATCGCCAATTGCGGTTGTGTGGCGGTGCAGCCGGTGCTGATGTACTTCATGTGCAGCACCCGCTCCAGATAACGCCCGGGCGCCACCCAGCCGATCCGCAGGCCTGGGGCGAGGGTTTTCGAGAACGAACTGCACAGCAGCACGCGGCCGTCGTCGTCGAAGGACTTGATGGTGCGTGGGCGCGGGTAGGTATAGGCCAGGTCGCCATACACGTCGTCTTCGAGAATCGCCACGTCGAAGCGTTGCGCCAGGGTCAACAAGGCCCGCTTGCGGGCTTCGGGCATGCTGTAGCCCAGCGGGTTGTTGCAGCTTGGCGTGAGCTGAATCAGCTTGATCGGCCATTGCTCCAGCGCCAGTTCCAGTGCCTCGAGGCTGATCCCGGTGAGCGGGTCGGTGGGGATTTCCAGGGCTTTCATGCCCAGGCCCTTGAGGGTCTGCATGGCGCCGTGAAAGCTGGGTGAGTCGACCGCGACAATGTCGCCCGGCTCGCAGACCGCGCGAATGCTGGCAGACAACGCCTCATGGCAACCCGTAGTGACGACCAGGTCGGCCGCACTGAGGTGGCAGCCGGAGTCGAGCATCAACCGGGCGATCTGCTCGCGCAGGGGCTGGGTGCCGTAGATGGTGTCGTAATACAGGCCGGGCATGTCCTGGCGTCGGCTGAGTTGGGCGAGGCTGCGCAGCAAGGGCTTGAGGGTCGGGCTGTCGACATCGGGCATGCCCCGGCCCAGTTGCACCACGTCCTTGCGCGGAACGCTGCGCATCAGTTCGACGACCTGATCCCACTGGGAGATATCCACCGGGCGTTGTGCGGGGCGACTGATCGCGGGCAGGGCAGGGAGGGATCGGGTGGCGGGCACGAAATAGCCCGATTTGGGCCGCGGTGCCGCCAGACCATGGTCTTCCAGCACCCGGTACGCCTGTTGGACCGTACTGAGGCTGACACCATGCTCGACACTCAAGGCCCGTACAGAAGGCAGGCGATCGCCTGGGCGGTAGAACCCTTGTTCGATACGTGCGCCGAGCAGTTCGGCGAGATTGACGTAAAGCGTCATGGTTCGTTCCTTGGCAATTTTTTGCGATCGTTCCATACAGATAAGGCAAAAATACAGCATTCAGTCGCCGCTTTGCCAATTCTGTATGGGCGTAATAGTTGGACTTTGAATCTGTAATGCTTTTTGCCTGGCGCGCATCATGGCTCCACGCTCGGAACTACTCAGGAGGCAGGCGTGATGAACGGATTAAGCGATGTGCGGCTGAAGATCTACAGCGGTGAGTTGCAGGCGCAACAAACCCCAGACGTGTCTGGTGTGGCGTGTGGCATGGGTCGATGGGCGCTGATGGTGCACCGCTGGCACTCCCGCCGCGAACTGCTGACGCTGGACGCTGAGCAGTTGCGCGACGTTGGCCTGACCCGCGAGCAGGCCCTGCATGAGGGGTTGAAACCCTTCTGGCGTCCTTAGATCAGCTCTTTGAAGCGGTGCCAGAGCATGCCCAGGGCCAGCAGTGGCGAGCGCAGGTGTTTACCGCCGGGGAAGGTGATGTGTGGCACCTGGGCAAACAGGTCGAAGCGGCCGTTGTGCTGGCCGTTGATGGCTTCGGCAAGGAGTTTGCCGGCCAGGTGTGTGGCGTTGAGGCCATGGCCGGAATAGGCCTGCGCGTAATACACGTTGGGTTGATCGTGCAGGCGCCCGATCTGCGGTAGGCGGTTGGCACCGATGCCGATCATGCCGCCCCACTGGTAGTCGATGCGCACGTTGGCCAGTTGCGGGAAGACCTTGAGCATCTTGGGCCGCATGTAGGCGGCGATGTCCTTGGGATCGCGCCCGGAGTAGTGACAGGCACCCCCGAACAGCAGGCGGCGGTCGGCAGACAAGCGGTAGTAGTCCAGCGCAACACGCTGGTCGCAGACCGCCATGTTTTGCGGCAGCAACTGCCGGGCCATGGCCTCGCTCAGCGGCTCGGTGGCGATTATGTAGCTGCCGGCCGGTAGCACCTTGCCGCTCAGTTCGGCGTTCAGGCCATTGAGGTAGGCATTGCAGCCCAGCACCAGGGTGCTGGCGCGGACCGAGCCTTGTCCGGTATGCACGCGAACCTGGCTGCCGTAGTCGATGCGGGTTACGGTCGATTGCTCGAACAGGCGCACGCCCAGGCTTTCGGCAACGCGGGCTTCGCCCAGCGCCAGGTTCAGTGGGTGCAGGTGGCCCGACCCCCTGTCGATCAGGCCGCCGACATAGCGGTCGGAGCCGACCACGCGATGCATCTCTTCAGGTTGCAGCAGGCGCAGTTCATGGCGGTAACCGAACGCGCGCAGTTCCTCGGCATCGGCGGCGAAACCCTCCAGGTCGCTGGGTTTGTTGGCCAGGTCGCAGTAGCCCCAGGTCAGGTCGCAGTCGATGGCATGCTGCTCGATGCGCTGGCGGACGATATCCACAGCCTCCAGGCCCATCAGCTTGAGCTGGCGTACGCCGTCGCTGCCAATTATCGGGGCGAACTGGTCCAGGCCGTGGCCGACACCGCGAATCAATTGCCCGCCATTACGCCCACTGGCGCCCCAGCCGATCTTGTGCGCTTCCAGCAGGACAACACGCATGCCGCGTTCAGCCAGCTCAATGGCGGTGTTGAGGCCTGAAAAGCCACCACCGACCACGCAGACATCGCAGCTCGTCTCGCCCTGCAGCGCCGGGTAGTCCGGCTGTGCAGCGCTGCTGGCCGCGTAGTAGGAGGCGGTATGCAGGGCGCTGGAAGCGGGCTGCTGAACGCGGACGTTCATGTGCGTTATCCTGATTGTTATGTTTGGAAAACTTGACGGAGCATAAGCCGCGCTTTCGCGCAGAGGCAACCGTCAGGCAAAATCGACGCTCACACCGATATTGCGCAGGCCGCCATGAGTTGCAACAGCCACAAGATCCGCTTCCTGCGTGAGCAGATCCCGTCGTTTGAGTGCGTGCCGGGTTGCCATGACTGCTGCGGGCCGGTCACTACGTCGACGGAAGAAATGGCCCGGCTGCCGCGCAAGACTGAAGCAGAGCAGGACGCTGCGCTGGCCGAACTCAACTGCGTACACCTGGGGCCGAACGGTTGCACGGTGTATGAAGAGCGGCCGTTGATCTGTCGCTTGTTCGGTACCACGCCACGCTTGCCGTGCCCGCGTGGCCGCGGCCCCGAGGAACCGATTGATCCCGGGGCCGAGCAACTGATCCACCACTACATCGCCACCACCCGTCAGGTGTTGGTCTGAGCCTCAGTCCGGAATTGGCAGGTTCAGGCTTTCCTTCACTTCTTCCATGACGATGTAGCTCTTCGACTCACGCACATGCGGCAGTTTCAGCAGGATGTCGCCCAGCAGCTTGCGGTAGGAGGCCATCTCCGAAATCCGCGCTTTCACCAGGTAGTCGAAATCACCGGACACCAGGTGGCATTCCAATACGTGGGGCAGTTTGAGCACCGCACGTCGGAATTCCTCGAAGGTATCGCCAGACTTGTAGTCCAGGCTGATTTCAACGAACACCAGCAGGCTGCCCTTCAGGTGTTGTGGGTTCAGCCGGGCGTTGTAGCCCATGATGATCCCTTCACGTTCCAGGCGTCGAACCCGCTCGGTGCACGGCGTAGTCGACAGGCCGACCTTTTCGCCCAGCTCGGTGAAGGAAATGCGCCCGTCCGTTTGCAGGATGCGCAGGATATTGCGGTCGATCTTGTCCAGTTCACGTTTACTTTGATGCTGGGTTCTCATAGGGGATGCCCCTCCGTAAAAGCTGACTCTGCCGAGAATTCTCGCCAAATATAGGCTTTTATATAGTGAAAAGCACTGCCCATACCTTCCTATACTGCGCCCATCTACGCCATTAACAACAAATGTCTGCGGTGCGCCGCGTCGAGGGATACAAACATGCGAGTTCTGGTACTTGGTAGCGGTGTAATCGGAACCGCCAGTGCCTACTATCTGGCCCGGCAAGGTTTCGAAGTGGTCGTGGTCGATCGTCAGCCGGCGGTGGCCATGGAAACCAGTTTTGCCAACGCCGGGCAGGTCTCGCCAGGTTACGCCTCGCCGTGGGCTGCACCGGGTGTTCCACTCAAGGCTATCAAATGGTTGCTGGAGCGCCATGCGCCGCTGGCGATCAAGGCCACGGCAGACATTGACCAGTACCTGTGGATGGCCCAGATGCTGCGCAACTGCACGGCCAGCCGCTATGCCGTGAACAAGGAGCGCATGGTCCGCCTGTCCGAGTACAGCCGTGACTGCCTCGACGAGCTGCGCGCCGAAACGGGCATTGCCTATGAAGGTCGCACCCTGGGCACCACCCAACTGTTCCGTACCCAGGCACAACTGGACAACGCCGCCAAGGACATCGCTGTGCTTGAGCAGTCCGGCGTGCCTTACGAGCTGCTCGACCGTGAGGGCATCGCCCGCGTTGAGCCGGCCCTGGCTGGCGTCACCAATATTCTGGCTGGCGCCCTGCGTCTGCCTAATGACCAGACCGGTGACTGCCAACTGTTCACCACCCGCCTGGCGGAAATGGCCGTCAACCTGGGTGTCGAGTTCCGTTTCGGGCAGAACATCGAGCGTCTGGACTATGCCGGTGACCGTGTGAACGGCGTGTGGATCGACGGCAAGCTGGAAACCGCCGACCGCTACGTACTGGCGCTGGGCAGCTACTCGCCGCAATTGCTCAAGCCGCTGGGCATCAAGGCCCCGGTCTACCCGCTCAAAGGCTATTCGTTGACCGTACCGATCACCGACCCGGCCATGGCTCCGACGTCGACCATTCTCGACGAAACCTACAAAGTCGCGATTACTCGTTTCGACAACCGTATCCGCGTTGGTGGTATGGCTGAAATCGCCGGTTTTGACCTGTCGCTCAACCCGCGTCGGCGTGAAACACTGGAGATGATCGTCAACGATCTTTATCCTCGCGGCGGTGATCTGAGCCAGGCCAGTTTCTGGACCGGCTTGCGTCCGACCACCCCGGACGGTACGCCGATCGTCGGTGCGACCCCGTTCCGTAACCTGTTCCTCAACACGGGCCACGGCACCCTCGGTTGGACCATGGCGTGCGGTTCCGGTCGCCTGCTTGCAGACCTGATGGCCCGCAAAAAGCCGCAAATCAGTGCTGAAGGCCTCGATATTTCTCGCTACGGCAACAACCAGGAGATTGCAAAGCATGGCAGTCCAGCGCCTGCTCACCAATGAGCGCATGAGCCAGATCGTTACCCACAACGGCACCGTCTACCTGGCGGGCCAGGTGGGTGACGACATGAACGCGGGTATCGAGCAACAAACCCGCGAGGCCTTGGCCAACATCGAGCGTCTGCTGGACCTGGCGGGCACCGACAAAACGCGTCTGCTGTCGGTGACCATCTACCTGAAAGACATCGATGCTCACTTCCAGGGCATGAATCAGGTATGGGACACGTGGCTGCCAAAAGGTGTTGCCCCGGCCCGTGCCACGGTCGAAGCCAAGCTGTGCGAGCCTGAAATTCTCGTCGAGCTATCGGTAGTCGCCGCACTGCCGTAACCCATCCCTCACCCGGTGCCGTTGTGGCATTGCGCTACGTGCGAGCACCGGGTTTTTTACTTCTAACCAGACTGCCAGAAGGCTGCCGTCATGCGTCCTGCCCGTGCCCTGATCGATCTTCAAGCGCTGCGTCACAACTATCAACTCGCCCGCGAACTCTCCGGGGCCAAGGCCCTGGCGGTGATCAAGGCCGATGCTTACGGCCATGGCGCGGTACGCTGCGCCCAGGCGCTGCAGGCCGAAGCCGATGGTTTTGCCGTGGCTTGTATCGAAGAGGCGCTAGCGCTGCGTGCGGCCGGTATTCATGGCCCTGTCCTGCTGCTTGAAGGTTTCTTCGAGGCCAGCGAACTGGAGCTGATCGTCCAGCACGACCTCTGGTGCGTGGTGCATGCGCTGTGGCAACTGGAAGCCATCGAAAAGGCCAACCTGAGCAAGCCGATTACCGTCTGGCTCAAGCTCGACTCGGGTATGCACCGCGTCGGTTTGCACCCGAAGGATTATCAGTCGGCCTATCAGCGTCTGCAGGCAACCGGCAAGGTGGCGCGCATTGTCCTGATGAGCCACTTCGCCCGTGCCGACGAACTCGACTGCAGCGCCAGCAACGACCAGGTCGCGGTGTTCCAGGCGGCTCGCCAAGGCCTGAACGCCGAGATCAGCTTGCGCAACTCGCCGGCGGTGCTCGGCTGGCCACAGATCCCCAGCGACTGGGTGCGCCCAGGCATCATGCTCTATGGTTCGACGCCGTTCGAGGTGCAGCAAGCCCAGGCTCAGCGCCTGCAGCCGGTGATGACACTGGAATCGAAAGTCATCAGTGTACGTGAACTGCCGGCCGGTGAGCCGGTGGGCTATGGCGCCCGGTTCATCAGCCAGCGGCCAACCCGTGTCGGTGTGGTTGCGATGGGGTATGCCGACGGCTACCCGCGTCTTGCCCCGACCGGTACCCCGGTGATGGTGGCAGGCAAGCGCAGCCAACTGATTGGTCGTGTGTCAATGGACATGCTTTGCATTGATCTGACCGATGTACCTGAAGCCGGCCTCGGCAGCCCGGTCGAGCTGTGGGGCAAGAACGTCCTGGCCAGCGACGTGGCGATTCAGGCCGGGACCATTCCCTACCAGATCTTCTGCAACCTGCGCCGCGTACCGCTGGTCTATTCTGGCGATTGAGGCAACTGGACGGACTGGCAGTGGGTCGAAGTGTTGTAAATACTGAACGCTGTGCGATGATAACGTTCAATTTCGACCCCATTTGTTCGTTTAGGAGGGCTTAAGCCTTGGACGTCGGTGAACGACTGCAGGCCATACGCAAGCTCAAGGGCCTGTCTCAGCGTGAACTCGCCAAACGCGCGGGTGTCACCAACAGCACGATCTCGATGATCGAGAAAAACAGCGTGAGCCCCTCAATCAGCTCGCTGCGCAAGGTGCTGGGGGGTATCCCCATGTCCATGGTCGAGTTCTTCTCTGAAGAACTGCAGCCGGAAAACCCCACTCAGATCGTCTACAAGGCCAACGAGCTCATCGATATTTCCGATGGTGCGGTGACCATGAAGCTGGTCGGCAAGTCGCACCCTAGCCGGGCCATTGCCTTCCTCAATGAGGTCTATCCGCCTGGTGCAGATACCGGCGAAGAGATGCTCACGCACGATGGTGAAGAAACCGGCATCTTGCTGGAAGGTCGCCTCGAGCTGGTCGTGGGGCTGGAAACCTTCATCCTTGAAGCCGGCGACAGCTACTATTTTGAAAGCACCAAGCCGCACCGTTTCCGCAATCCATTCGATGAACCGGCGCGGCTGATCAGTGCGGCGACCCCTGCCAACTTCTGATAGGCCAGGCGCGGCTTATTGTCGCGTCTAATCCCCTTAGGTCTTTAGGGTTGTTTCAGTGCGGCAGGGTTCTCGTTATACTTGCGACCGCCTGCGAAACCGTGGCCGCGGGCGTGACTAGCCACCATGAGGGTGTACGTGTGAATCTAATCAAGAAAATGCTGGCCGTACCAGCTGCCGTATTGGCCCTTTGGGCAGTCAGCGCTCAAGCTGCGACCAATGACGACATTGCCAAGCGACTGGAGCCTGTTGGTCAGGTCTGCGTTCAAGGCCAGGAATGTAAAGGTATGGAAGTGGCTGCCTCTGCTGGCGGCGGCGGTTCCAAGACGCCTGACGAGATCATCGCCAAGCACTGCAATGCCTGTCATGGCAGCGGCCTGCTCGGCGCGCCGAAAATCGGTGACACTGCTGCCTGGAAAGAGCGTGCGAGCCAGCAGGGTGGCTTGGACGGTATCCTGGCCAAGGCCATCACCGGTATCAACGCGATGCCACCAAAAGGCACTTGTGCCGATTGCTCGGATGACGACTTGAAAGGCGCCATCAAGAAGATGTCTGGCCTTTAAGCCATACGCTTCCCCCGACAAAGCCCGCCGCGTGCGGGCTTTGTCGTTTCTGCGGGATGCTGTATTCCCTGCAGGCGGGCTTACAGGAAGGTAACGACGCCGCCTTCCAGCGATTTGACCCGTGCCAGCGACTCGACGCGGTAGCCTTGGCTGTCCAGTTCGGCACGGCCGCCCTGGAACGACTTCTCGATGACGATACCCAGGCCGGCCACGCTGGCACCGGCCTGCTTGACGATCGAGATCAGGGCCTGGGAGGCTTTGCCGTTGGCCAGGAAGTCGTCGATCACCAGCACGCGGTCGCTGCTGTTCAGGTGACGCGGGCTGATCGCCACGGTGTTTTCGGTCTGCTTGGTGAAGGAGTACACCGAGGCCGTCAGCAGGTTTTCAGTCAGGGTCAGTGACTGGTGCTTGCGGGCGAAGATCACCGGAACGCCGAGCTTCAGGCCCGGTCATTACCGCCGGGGCAATGCCGGAGGCTTCGATGGTGACGATCTTGGTGACGCCCGAGTCGGCGAACAGACGGGCGAACTCGTCACCGATCAGTTGCATCAGCGCAGGGTCGATCTGATGGTTGAGAAACGCATCGACTTTCAGGACCTGATCGGAAAGCACAATGCCTTCTTCGCGAATCTTCTGGTGCAGTGCTTCCACGGCGGTAAATTCCTCGATGTAACAAAAAGGCCCCGGCAGAGTGCCAGGGCAAAGGTGGATTATCTAACGTTTGAGCATGGCGCGGATATCCGCCAATGCGTTATTGCCACGTGCGGCCTTGACCTCGGTCGGGGCATCGTCGAGGCCTTCCCAGACGAGGTCGTCGTCGGGCAGCTCGTCGAGGAAACGGCTTGGTGCGCAGTCGATGATTTCGCCGTACTGCTTGCGCTTGGCCGCAAAGGTGAACGCGAGGGTCTGGCGAGCCCGGGTGATGCCGACATAGGCCAGGCGGCGTTCTTCTTCGATGGTGTCGGCTTCGATGCTGGAGCGGTGCGGCAGAATTTCCTCCTCCATGCCCATGATGAACACGTAGGGAAACTCCAGCCCTTTGGACGCATGCAGGGTCATCATCTGCACACCCTCGGCGCCTTCTTCCTCTTCCTGCTGGCGTTCGAGCATGTCGCGCAGCACCAGCTTGCCGATGGCTTCCTCGATGGTCATGCCACCGTCTTCGTCTTTCTCGAGGGTGTTCTTCAAGGCCTCGATCAGGAACCAGACGTTGCCCATGCGAAAGTCTGCCGCCTTGTCGCTGGAACTGTTCTGGCGAATCCAGTTCTCGTAGTCGATATCCATGACCATGCTGCGCAGGGCCGCGATCGGATCGTTCTGCGCGACCTGCTGGCGTACGCCGTCCATCCAGCGTTTGAAGCGCTGCAGGCGGTCAGTAAAGCGGCTGTCCAGGTGTTCGCCAAGGCCCAGCTCTTCACTGGCGGCGTACATCGAGATCTTTCGCTCGGTGGCGTAGTTGCCAAGCTTTTCCAGCGTGGTCGAGCCGATTTCCCGGCGCGGCACGTTGATCACCCGCAGGTAGGCGTTGTCGTCGTTCGGGTTCACCAGCAGACGGAAGTAGGCCATCAGGTCCTTGACCTCCTGACGGCCAAAGAAGCTGTTGCCGCCGGAGAGCCGGTACGGAATCTGGTGGTGCTGCAGCTTCAGCTCGATGAGCTTGGCCTGGTAGTTACCCCGGTACAGGATGGCGAAGTCGCTGTAGGGGCGGTCGGTACGCAGGTGCAGGCTGAGGATTTCCATGGCCACCCGCTCGGCTTCGGCCTCCTCGTTACGGCAGCGGATCACACGGATCTCGTCGCCGTGGCCCATCTCGCTCCACAGTTGTTTCTCGAAGGCATGCGGGTTGTTCGAGATCAGCACGTTGGCGCAGCGCAGGATGCGGCTGGTGGAACGGTAGTTCTGTTCGAGCATGACCACCTTCAGCGAGGGGTAGTCGTCCTTGAGCAGCATCAGGTTTTCCGGGCGCGCGCCGCGCCAGGCGTAGATCGACTGGTCATCGTCGCCGACCACGGTGAACTGGTTGCGCGTGCCGATCAGCATCTTCACCAGCAGGTACTGGCTGGCGTTGGTGTCCTGATATTCGTCCACCAGCAGGTAGCGCACGCGGTTCTGCCATTTCTCCAGGATGTCGGCGTGTTCCTGAAACAGCTTCACCGGCAGCAGGATGAGGTCGTCGAAGTCCACCGCGTTGAACGCCTTGAGCGTACGCTGGTAATGCGCATAGACGATGGCGGCGGTCTGTTCCTTGGGGTTGCGCGCTTTTTCCAGGGCTTCTGGAGGCAGCACCAGGTCGTTCTTCCAGGCGCCGATCATGTTCTTGATCTCGTCGACGCCGTCGTCCCCGGAGTACTCCTTCTGCATGATGTCGGTCATCAATGCCTTGACGTCGGCTTCGTCGAAGATCGAGAAACCCGGCTTGTAGCCCAGCCGCTGATGCTCCTTGCGGATAATGTTCAGGCCCAGGTTATGGAAGGTCGAGACGGTCAGGCCGCGCCCTTCGCCGCCGCGAAGCAGGGTACCGACCCGTTCCTTCATCTCGCGCGCGGCCTTGTTGGTAAAGGTCATGGCCACGATGTACTGGGCACGGATGCCGCAGTTCTGGATCAGGTGGGCGATCTTGCGGGTGATCACGCTGGTTTTGCCGGAGCCGGCACCGGCGAGCACCAAAAGTGGGCCGCCGACGTAGCTCACGGCTTCTTGTTGCCGGGGGTTGAGTCGGGACATGGGGGAACCTGGGGTCGCCTGAAAATAGCCGGGCATTTTAGCAGGCGCGACGAGATTGTGCCGCGACCGTCTGACAGTGTGACGTAGCACGCGATCTAAATTTGCTGGTTCTGTTACTTTCCCGCAGGATGCGCTGCAACGTATGTGGATGTCGGCAAAGGAATGGCATGTGTTTAAGTGAAAATCATTACTACTAATGATTTAGGATAGGGCATCCCTGCTACTCATCGTCATTTAGACTGCGTCAACGTGCTAAGGAGCCAGCTTGTCTACGCCTGTCGAACCTTTGCGTTTGCTCCTGCTGGCTGATGAGCCTAGCTGGGCCGCGGCGCTGCAACACTGCTTGCAGCCGCTGGCCGGTAGTGCCGTGCTGATCAATGCGCCGAACTGGGAGTCGGTCGACAGCTTGTTTGTCAGTGACCGCAATGCGCTGGTGCTGGCCACTCCTGCGCTGCAACCGGCGCCAGGTCGTTGCGACCTGCCCATGCTGCTGCTGTTGGAAGAAGAACCTGTGCAGCCCCCGCTGGGTGTCAGCGACTGGTTGGTGCGTGAAGCGCTGAGCACCGATACCCTGCGGCGTTGCCTGCGCCATGTGCGTGAGCGTGGCGTACTGGAGGCCACCTTGCAGCGCCTGGCCGAGCAGGACCCATTGACCGGCATCGCCAATCGTCAGGGTTTCCAGACCCTGCTCACCGCACGCCTGGCCGATAACGAAGGTCGCGGTGTCGCCCTTGGCCACCTCGACCTGGACAACTTTCGGCACGCCAACGACGCCTTGGGCCATCAGGCGGGCGATCGCCTGATCCTGCAAGTGGTCGGTCGGCTCAAAAGCCAGCTCGAAGCGGGTGATCAGGTGGCGCGTCTGGGCAGTGATGAATTTGCCCTGCTGATTGATACCCGCCGTGAGCCGCAACGTGCCGAATGGATGGCTGAACGTATCGTCGAAGCGTTGGCCGAGCCTTACTGGATCGACGGTGAAAGCCTCTTGCTAGGCTGCAGCCTGGGCGTCGCGCATGCCCGGTCCGAGGGCGGTGCAGACCCACTGATGTGGCATGCCCATATCGCCATGCAACAGGCCAAGGGCACCCAGGGGTGTACGTTCCATGTGTTCAACGAGCGTATCAATCGCCATGCGCGCAGCCTGGCCGACCTGGAAACCGAACTGCGCCGCGCCTTGCGCCGTGACGAACTGGAGTTGCACTACCAGCCTCGTTTTGACCTGAAGGGTGGCCAGATCGTCGGGCTTGAGGCGTTGGTACGCTGGCGGCATGCCGAGCGAGGCCTGCTGCCACCCAGCGAGTTCGTGCCGCTGGCCGAACAGAGCGGGCTGATCGTGCCGTTGGGGTACTGGGTGATCTCCCGTGCCCTGCGCGACATGCAGGCACTGCGTGAGCATGGGGTGGCCCCTCTGCATATGGCGGTTAACCTGTCTTTCCGCCAGTTCCAGGACAGCCAGTTGCTGGCCACCTTGAGCCGGTTGATCATCCAGCATGAGGTTGATGCGCGTTGGCTGGAGTTTGAGTTGACCGAGACGGCCGTGATGCGCCGTAGCGATCTGGTCAAACAGACCATGGATGCGCTGGGCCGGCTTGGCGTGCGTTTCTCCCTGGATGACTTTGGTACCGGGTTCTCGTCGTTCGTGCACCTCAACAGCCTGCCGATTACCTTGCTCAAGGTGGACCGCAGCTTTGTCGGTGGCATGGAGCAGCGCGAAGAAAACCGCCAATTGGTTCACGCCATGATCAACCTGGCGCACAACCTGAAGCTGGAAGTGGTGGCCGAAGGGGTTGAGACTGAAGAACAGATGGCGTTGCTGCGCAGCTTCGACTGCGATCAGGCGCAAGGATACTTGATCAGTCGTCCGCTCCCGATCGACGAATTGCTGGCCTACCTGACGCAAGGCGCTGCTCCCCTGAAAGCGACTGTGTAGGCGCTGGCCTGCGAGGGTGTCGGTTAAGCGCCTGCAGCGCGCCCGCCAGCCCTTTGACCGGCGGCAGCTGCCAAAGAGGGTGGCAGCTATACGCGGGGTGGTAAACCGGTGGACAGGAACATCCGGCAGGCCCTGAGGCCTCCCGCGTACAGCTGCCATAAAGCAGGGTCTATGGATGTCTACGACCGCTCGGGTTACCACCCCCGAGCGCTGTATGTTCAGCGACGGAGTCAGCCTAGAGGGCAGGGTTTCCGGGGACAAGTCATCACGCATAGACAGACTGCGTAGGGTTTTTCCTGGGATCTAAGATCAGTCAGCCATTTTGCCTTTTCGAATCAATATCTAACATTTGAGTCATTAAAAGACGGTGAGCCAACATACTTGGCGCGTACCTCTCGATACCCTTTCTGTTGGGGCCTTGAGGTATTTGCATTGGGTTGGATATCTGCTAGATATATAACCGTCGTTGATATCGTTTTGACTTTACGCTCGTGTGGCATGGGCAATCCAGCCATGGAGTAGAGGCGAAACCGTCGAAGAGGCTGGAGTTCTCCCGACGGGTTTCAAACAGGATGAACGTTTCAATTGGAGGCACGGATGTCGCCGTTGACTGCGCAACACTTTTCGGGAATTGCGACAGGTCACGTCACCGACAAAGCAAACCCATTTCTCCATTCACCCAATCTTCTGAAGTGTCGACACCGTCTCGATACCGTTTACCGGCGGGTGGCGTTTGTGGCCCAGGCCCATACCAATAATCGCCAGCGTTTTTATGAGTAAAAAGTGCACGTGAGCACAGGGTGCGTTATTGCCTTGGGCTGCGACGTGCGTTGCGTGCGTCGAGGTTAATCGGTTGAGTCTTAACTACATGCTTTTCTAAGGAAAGGAGCGGGGGATGTCAGATTATTTTTTGGGTGAAATTCGCTGGTTTCCGACGAGTTGGGCGCCCAGCGGGTGGCTTACATGTGATGGAAGAGACATGACAATCGCTCAGAACCAGGCCTTGTATGCCTTGCTTGGGACAAGGTACGGAGGGAATGGGGTAACGACGTTCAAGCTACCGGACTTGCGCGGCCGTGCAGCCCTGCACTATAGCGGGGTTCAACCTGATTACATACTTGGAGCCAAGGCGGGTGTTGAAACAGTCGCGCTGACTGTTGCACAAATGCCAGCACATACACATGCCTTCAATGCATCAACGGCAGCGGGAACGGTTCCGCAGCCGAAGAACAATTTTCTGGCGCATGCCGCTGCAGCGGGTGGCGTGCCTGACCCACATCTTTATGGGGCGCCTGGCGCCATGATCCCGCTGAACAATGAAAGTGTATCGGTGTCAGGCAGTAGTGCAGCGCATACAAACATGCAGCCGTTCCTGGTGCTCAATCCTTGTATTGCTGTCTCGGGCATATTCCCGCCACGCAGCTGACGCTAGTTGACCCCAGCATTGAGGAATCAAAGACATGGTTGATTGTTATGTAGGTGAAGTGCGTTTGTTTGCTGGCTCGAGAGTCCCCGACAACTGGCATGCGTGTGACGGCACTCAGCTGTCGATCAGCGGCAACGAGGTGTTGTATTCCTTGATTGGCACGACCTATGGCGGAAATGGGGTGACGACATTTGGGCTTCCTGATCTACGTGGTCGTGTGCCTATCGGGCAGGGGCAGGGAGTTGGCCTGACGCTCAGGTCTGTCGGTGCTGCCGGTGGTACCGAGACAGTGGCCTTGGTCACGTCACAGATGCCAGCGCACTCGCACGTGATCATGACTGCGGGTGCAAGCGCTAGTACTGCCACGCCAGGGCCAGGAATGACCTTGGCCAATACGGATTTATCTATAGCGCAGTACCTCAAGAATGGCGCAGCCTCTTCACAGCAAGTACAGCTGTCTGGTGACACCGTCGCACTTGTGGGATCAGGTCAGGCGCACAACAACGTCATGCCTAGCGCGGTTTTGACGTACATCATTGCCCTGGTCGGTATCTACCCAACACAATCTTGATATCAGGAACGCTCAACATGGATGCTTTTATCGGTGAAATCAGGTCGTTTCCTTATGGATACGTCCCTGACGGCTGGCTGGCCTGTGACGGTACCGTTCTGTTGATACAGGCATACGCAGCGCTGTACTCGCTCATTGGCAACAAGTGGGGAGGGGACGGCAAGCAGACGTTCGCGCTGCCTGACCTGAGGCAGCGCGTGGTCATGGGCAGTGGTGCAGGCCCAAACCTGACCCCCCGTACCTGGGCCGACACGGCCGGGCAGGCAGCGGTAGCATTGACCGAGGCTCAGGTACCCCCCCATAACCACTCAGTGACGGTTAAGTACCCCGTGCTCGCAAGCGCAGCAACCGATATGCAGGCTACACCGGACGCCAATTCATCATGGCTGGCCAGAGCGACGGTCTTGAGTAGTACGCCGCTAGCTTTAATACCGGCCTATGTAGGGGCTTCGAATGTTCAGCTTTCCGGCACGACGTTATCCGTTCAGGGCACAGGAGCCCCCCATGAAAACCGACAACCCTATCTAGCGCTTGATTTCTGCATTTGCTGGAACGGTACTTACCCTAGTTTCAGTTGAGGTGTATGCGCGTGTTGCCCATGGAATATCTGCTGTCGGGCTTGGCATTGCGCGGCGAGAACCCTGACGACAGGCCGTTCCTGGAACGGCTTTTCGTCTCGAACCGAGCTGCGGACCCGGGTTTTGCGGCGTGGCCGGAACAGATGCGGCATACGTTCCTGGCCAGCCAGTTTGATTTGCAGCGCCGTCATTATGCCAACGCCTATGCCGGGGGCGATTTCTATATCGTCGAACACAATGCATGCGCCGTTGGCAGGCTTTGCCTGTTCGGGACGGATCACGATGTACGGGTGGTCGATGTATCCCTGACCCCGGAGAGCTGCGGCATCGGGCTTGGCTCGGCGCTGCTGCGTGCGGTGCAGCGTCAGGCCGGCATGCAGGGCAAGACCGTCAGCCTCAACGTGGAGATGAGCAACCCGGCTCTGCGGCTGTACCGGCGTCTGGGCTTCGAGCAGACCGGCCAGTCAGGTCCCTATTGGCATATGATCTGGCGCCCATCGACAGGAGTACTTTGACGGGCATGTCTTGTATAGCAAAAAGCAATTATGTAGGCTTTAAACCGTTTTTTTGCTGCGGATTGGCTGCAGTAAAACCTGCCAAAGGATACTGGTCGTGACCTCCCACAATACTGTTGATGCAAAGGGCGCCCAGCCCGAGAGCCAGAAAAAAGAGTGGTTTACCCCTGAGGTGCGCGATCAAAGCATTAACAGTCTTACTGAGGCGACCAAGTTCTATTATGCGACCGAGACCTCCGTAACAGTTGGGCCTGTTTCCTAATCTGCTTCCCGCGCAGCCGTTCGGCGAGTGATATCCCTTGGCTTTTGTACGCTAGCGCTTTGTCTCTGAAGTGTTTAAACGGCTGACAGGCATCTACGATGTTCATCACGCCTCTAGCGCTCACTGGCGGCCGGCGCGTTCCTGAGTGATCGCAGCCTAGCCTTTCGTGGATCCGGGCCAAGCAATTTTGAATGAGTTCATTGCTAATACACGTAGGTCCACCTTGGTCGATTATCTTGTTTGTGGGCTCTCTGTCCGTTCCGAGTTGCTGCTGCCCGGCATCGTAAGAGCCGAGGCCCTGGTGAGCGAGCCGGATGTGCTGGTGCAACGGGCAACCGTTCCTTTGCCTTATACGCCAGAGCAGGAGCACGGCCTGAATTGGCGTGTCGACGGTGCCGATGTGTTGTTCCGGGTGCCGGGGATCGTTCGGTTTCTGATTGCCGGTGGCCGACAGGTTGAGTTCGAGCTCGAAGCCTCTGGCCGCGACGACGATGTTGTGCCGTTTTTTCTCAGTACCGTGGTCGGTGTGCTGCTGCATCAACGCCAGCGCCTGGTACTGCATGCGTCCGCCGTTTCTTTCAACGGTCAGGCTGTCGCGATTTGCGGGCCGAGTGGGGTGGGCAAATCCACCTTGGCGGCGGCGTTGTGCGAGGCGGGCTGCAGTTTTGTCAGTGATGATGTATCGGTCATTCACACGGCCACTGCGGGCAGGCCCTTGGTGATTCCGGACGGGCGTCAGCATCGGCTATGGGCTGATAGCGTTGAACGCCTTTCCCTGAACGACCGTCAGGGTGCAGCTGTGCGGGCCAGCCTGCAGAAGTTTCATGTGGATCCGGCCAGTGAAGGCCAACCGGTGCCCGTTCCCTTGCAGGCCATCGTAGTATTGCGTGAGGCGCGGGGGGCGCACCGTCCTGGGCTTGTGCAGCTCTCGTCCGCTGATGCCGTCGCGTTGCTTCGTAATGACGTGTTCCGTGGGCTGTTCGCGTCGCGCCTGGGGCGTGATGCGCAGTTGTTTGTCCAGATAGCCGCGTTGCTAGGGCAGGTTCAGGTGTTTCGGCTTGATCGGCACGCCGATTTTGCTCGGCTTGGCGATGATGTGCGTCTGGTTCTGGGCTGTCTGGAAAGCGCCAAATGACAGCACGCGATCACGGCGTGGTGTGGTTGGCCTCCTTTCCCAAGTCAGGCAATACCTGGTTACGGTTGTTGCTGTCCAATCTGTTGTATGCCGATGAGCAGCCGGTCGATATCAACCACATTACCTTGCCGGGCAACTCGCCCATTAGCCGCCATACCATTGAAGCGCTGACACTTATCGATACCAGCCTGTTGACCCACAGCGAAGTGGACCGGCTGCGACCTCAGTGGGCCCGATTGGCAACAGCCGATGCGACGGAACGCTCTTATATCAAAACGCACGACCTTTGGCGCCTCAACGCTGCCGGTGAGCCCATACTTGGCCGACTCACCCACAGTGTTGCGATGTATGTCGTTCGTGATCCGCGAGACGTGGCCGTATCGCTGTCCCATCATTTCGGCTGTTCGCTCGACAAGGCCATTGGCTATCTGAATGACGGCTCCGGTGACGTGGGCCGTGTTCCGCGCCGGTATGTCGCTCGATTCGACAGCGTCTTGTACAGTTGGAGCCAGCATGTGAGCAGTTGGCTTGAGCAGCGCGAGGTTCCTGTGCACCTGCTGCGTTATGAGGACTTGCTGGCCAATGGTGCGGCAGCATTTGCTGAGGCTGTTGCGTTTCTGGGCCTCGACGTGTCGGCCCAAGCCATAGAACGTGCCGTGCACTTTGCTGCGTTCGATCAATTGCAGCGCCAGGAGCAGACGCATGGCTTTCGGGAAAAGCTTGGCCGAGCCAGCGCGCCGTTCTTCCGCTCGGGGCGGGCGGGGGCGTGGTCCGAGGTGTTATCCCCTGCACAGCAAGAGCGCATTGTGTGCGCCCATCGTCCGCTCATGGAGCGTCTGGGTTACCTATGAGCCGCGCGCGGTAATGGTTTTTATCGGATGACCCATACAATCATGGAGCAGAGAGTTTAATGATCGATACAAGGCTGCTTTCAGAGGGCGTGTTCCAGCGCACCGAAGGGTTGCTCGCGGCTGAGGCGGGTGAAGAGTTGTTGATGATGAGCGTTGATCTGGGCAAGTACTTCAACCTCAATGCGGTTGGCGCCAGGATCTGGGCGCTTCTGGAGAAGCCGCTGATGGTGCAGGCCATGCTTGCTACTTTGCTTGCCGAATACGATGTTACCCCTGAGGTGGCACGCCAGGAGCTGGAAACCTTTCTCGGCGCCTTGCATGAACGCGGTTTGGTCAAGGTCAGCGATGCGTTGGCTGGCTAAATACAGGCGTATGTCCCGCGCCGACCGCTGGCTGACGCTGGAGGCTGCGGTATCGCTCCTGTGCGCGGCGAGCATGCTCAAGCTTTTACCGTTTCGTTGGGTCGCCAGAGGGGCCGGGGAGTTGTCAGGGCAAACGCAGCGGGCTGAAGTGTCGTCGCTGCCGCCCCTGCACCCTGCATTGCCAGGGCAGGTCGGGCGGGCTGTGGTGCGTGCTGCTCGGCACCTGCCATTGACGCTGCTATGCCTGCCCCAAGCCATTGCTGCCCAGCGCATGCTGCGTCGGCGTGGTATCGCCTCCACCCTGCATTTTGGTATGGCGCTCAGCACGGATGGCAGTCGCCGC
The DNA here is from genome assembly GCF_056279025.1 of Pseudomonas sp. TE3910. Classification (NCBI taxonomy): domain Bacteria; kingdom Pseudomonadati; phylum Pseudomonadota; class Gammaproteobacteria; order Pseudomonadales; family Pseudomonadaceae; genus Pseudomonas; species Pseudomonas sp. TE3910. The sequence continues at coordinate 3,223,257 of NZ_JBWBQN010000001.1, read as the reverse complement.
ATGTTGGCCCATGCCTGGCTGACCGTAGGCGAGCAAGGGGTGATCGGCATACCTGCCAGCCAGGGTTTTAGCGAGCTGGCTCGTTTTTCCCAGGAAGCATCTGGCGCCCCCCCTGCTCAGTGATGTTGCAGCAACCAGGCCATGGCGCGCAGCAGCGACATCGGCACAATGGCGCCTGCGCTGGCCATGCGCGTCCGGTTCTCGGCCAGCACAAGGTGTTTTGCATCCTCTACCGTGGGCAGGTGGTCGATGCGGCGCTGTATCGCCTGCAGGTCAAAAAGATCGCCTGCGAGGGGATGGGCGCGCAGTGCTTCCATCTGCGCGTGCAGCGCGTCGCGTTGCGCCGCCTGGATCATAAGTAGTTCGGGAAATGGGCTGAGCTTGTTACGCCGCCAACGAATTTTCTCGGGCAGTACATTGGCCATGGCATCGCGGAACAGGCGTCGTTTCCATCCGCCGCGACAAAACAACGTGCTGGGTAACGACCAGGCGAACTCGACGACCCGGCGGTCCAGTAGTGGAAAAGTAAACGCGATGCCATAGCGCGCACCCATTAACGCCCAGTGTTCGGTCCTGCGTGCCAGGTGCGGCTGTGCCGCCAGCAGTTGCCAGCGATTGCCCACCGCATTGGCGCCGATCCTGATGCCTGGGCCGATGATGCGATGGTCGTCGAGCCTCAACATGTCTTGCAGTTTGTACGGATGAGCCCCGGCGGTAGGCCGCTGGCGCAAGAAAGCGAGGGCGGCGCCCGGTATCAGGTAAGGCAACAATTCGGCGCGTATTGTTCGAAGTGGGGATTGGCCGTGTTCGTTGGCCAGCGCCCGAAACTCTCCGGCCAGGTAGCGCCATTGCCCGCCCAGTAACGCTTCTGCCAGCGCCCCACGACCGTTGTAGGTGGCCCCTTCGTCGCCACCCCAGCCCGACAGCAGGGTCGTCACGCCGTGAGCGGCGGCATGTGCGCAGACCTGGTTATCCGGAAAAGCCGGGTCGCACGGTACCAATTGATCGACATCCATGCGTGGGAAGACAAACGCTGCTTGATTGTCGATCCGGATCGGCTGCCAGGCGATGTCCGGCTCCTGACGCAATACGGCCTCGACGTAATCGCCTTCGCCTTGCAGGTCCAGCCCGGTCAGGCTGCCGGGCAGAAAGGAGTAGCCCAACAGTGGCTGGTTTGCCTGGCGTTGCAGGCGGGCCGCCAGGACTGCCAGTGACGAAGAATCCAGGCCACCGCTTATGTGAGCGCCTACCGGCCTTTCGGCAGGCAAGCGGCAACGCACCGCTTCGCGGACGAGCGTGGCCATTTCTTCGGCGGCCTCTTCCGGGCTGCAGGTACGCTGCCCGCCGAGGGTTGGCTCCAGTCGCCAGTGATGCTGGCGCTCGATGTGCAGCGGCGATACGCGTATCCGCTCGCCCGGTGCGAGCCGTTCGATGCCTCTGAAAAGCGAACGCTCCGGTCCGTGCAAGGCGCCGAGCAGGTCACTCAGGAAGTAGTCCTGATCAAGCTCTCGGGTGACGAAACCGCCAGCGTGGATGGCCCGGGGGAGTGAGCCGAAGGCGAACAGGTTGCCTGGCTGATGGGTGAAGAACAGCGGTCGTACCCCCATGCCATCGCGGGCGCAGGTCATGGTACGCGAACGTGCATCCCAGAGCGCCACGGCAAACTCTCCGAGTATGCGTTTCAGCGCTTCGGTGTGGGGGGCTTCCAGCGCTGCCAGTAGCTGCCTTTCGCCGTCGATCTGTGGTTCGTGTATACGGGCGTCGGCAGCCATCACTGCACCGCTTGCTGCGTGCGGCAACGAGGCTTCCCCCCCACTGAAATCCAGCACTGCCAGTGCGGCAGGCCCTTGCAGAAGGCGGGCGACACTCGGTATCAAGCCTGGCTCGATCATCGCACTCACCATGCGCTCCAGGCATGTGGCCTCGGCTGCTCGGCCATCCAGATGTACAAATCCGCAAATCAGGCGCATGGGTAGGCTTCCAGATGTTCCAGTGCGATGGTGGCAAAGGGCGTATCACCCAGCGCAGTGTCGTCGATCAATTGGTGAAACAAGCATCCCCAGCCGGCGTTGGTTTCGATCAGCACGGGACCGTCAGGCGTTACCGCGACATCCCAGCCCAGAAAGACGAAACGTTCAAACGCTTGGCGATGGGCGCGTTGCACCAGTTCCACACAGGCCTGCCAGTGAGGGATCGTAAGGTCGGTGATGGCCTTGCCCGTCAACGGATGATGCGTAACCACGTCGCCCTTGGCGGTGAGGCTGCGTGTGACCTTGCCGGTTTCTGCATTGATCGCACAGAGGATGGGGCGGCGTCTGCCATGGTGTTCATCGGTGAACAGCATCATCAGTTTTGCGACCACCTGCACCTCGCCTGCCAGGGTGATGCCGGTGACGATGCGCAGTGTTACCAGCGGCCCGTGGGACAGCTCCGCAAGCGTGGGATGGTTGTGCAACCAGGGTTGCACAATGCAATCGCGTTGTCGCCAGTGCTCCACCAGTGCAGTGGGCTGCAGGGTTTGGCCATTGATGTCGCGGTAGCCTGTTGCTTCGCGCAGCCACTGTTGCGCGCCGCTACCCTGGCTGCCGTGTAGGTCCTTGACCCACAGCCTGGCCTGGTCTGGCAGAAACGGGGTGTGCGAAGGGTCTTGTCGCCCTTCGCGGAATACGGCGAGGGTGGGGATACAGGGCAGGGCATGGCGCTGGCAAATGTCAGCGAAGCGCGCCTTGTCCTGAACGTCCGAATGCGAGGCGCCGCGTCGCGTATTCAAGGTGCGTAGCAGGTTTGCCTCGCACCAGTAAAAGTAATCGCCGGCCAGGTGCTGGCGCGATTTATCGGCGAGTCGGTAGCTGTTGAATTCTACTGGCGGCACATTGTGCAGCATTGCCAGGCGCCACATCTGCCACCCCTGCCGAACGCTCTCCCAGGGGCTGCCCGGACGTATGTCCGCTGGTGCTTGGCGCAGGTTGCGTCGGGTTTCCAGCAGGGCACCGATGGGCCAGGCCAGGGTCATGAGGGCGCGCAAGGCCCAGCGCTGCAGCAACGGTCGATGGGCGAAGTATTCAGATCGTGCCACCGAACGAATGCGCCCCATGGGTGTGCGCGAGGAGCGCAGAACCATGAAGGGGAAGCCTCGTTTGCTCAGCCCGAACGCCCGGGCGGCTTTGACCAGGCGTGCCTTACGCATTGGTGCCCGACCCGGCGTGGCGCTGGAAGAGGCCTTTGAACTTGGCGACGATCAACAGAAACAGGTAGGCGACGTTGGTCCGTACATAGCGCCATAGCAAGCGACGGGGCTCCATGAGCAGCCGGAAAAACCACTCCATGCCAATGACTTGCATCCAGCGAGGGGCACGCGGCAGTGTGCCGGAAAGCACATCGAACGAGCCGCCGACCCCCATGCCGATCTTTACGCCAAGGTGCTGCCAGTGTTTCTGCAGTAGCAGCTCCTTCTTCGGGGAGCTCATGCCGATGAACAACATGTCTGCACCGCTGGTGCGAATCGCTTCGACCACATCGGCTTCTTCTTCGGCGCTGAAGTAACCATCACGCACCCCGACAATGCGCAGTTTCGGATAGCGGCCGAGTAAGCGCTGAGCAGTCAGTTGCACCACCTCCCTGCGAGCGCCCAGCAGATAGACAGAAGCCCCGGTTTCCGCTGCCAGGGCGCACAGATCACCCAACAGATCGATGCCCGCGCGGCGTGGTGGGACCGGTATGTCCAGAAGCTTGAGCCCGAGTGAAATGCCGGCACCGTCAATATGCACCCACTCGGCTTCGTTCAGCGCGCCCATCAGCAGCGGTGCGCGACGGGCGTCGACCAGCTTGGCAACATTCAGGCCCTCCAGGTGCAGGCGGCGCTCGCCGGCAAGGGAGCGCTTCGCTTCCTCCATCAGATCGTGTGGGGCGATCAGGTCGAGGGGGCATCCGAGAAAGTCGATCCGACGGTTACCGGGCTGAGTATTCATAGCGCATCCCTGCTGCATAATGTTGTGTTTTGGGCAGGCTGCGCAGTGTGGCACCGCAGAGCAGCCAGAAAGCGCCGGTACCGGAGACTGCCAGTACGTGCTCGGAACTGATCAGGGTCGTGGCGACACCGAGCGACAGCCAGAAAACCGCCAGGGCCATGGGCTCGCGATGCTGGCGATAGCCGCGCCACAAGGCCAGCGCGACGTTGGCATAGAAGTACAGGAAGAGCAGGGCGGCGGGCAGGCCCAATTGAAAGGCGATACTGAAGATGGCCCCTTCACCGCCACCGATGGCCGGGCGGCTTTCTTGTGCGGCGATTGCGCCTTGCTCACCTAACCCGGCTCCCAGCAGCAATACCTTGGGCAAGTCCTGAAGGTTTTTCTGCAAGGCCATCCAGTGACCGATGGTTGAACCATCCTGAAATCGGATGCTGATGAGCACGATGCCGTATGACGCAATGGCAATAGCAATACAGGCACACCCCGCGATCACCAGGCGTGAATACCGGGAGCGGAACAAGGTCGTGCCGGTCATCAGGTAGCCGACCAGCGCCAGGCTGCCCGCGAGCATGGCGCCTCGTGTCCCGGACATCCAGATACCGATGAACATCAGGCCGCACAAGGCAAGGCCGAACCAGCGCGCACGCCGCTCCAACCAAGCGATTGCGGTCAGCGCGACGACGGCGAGGAACATTCCCTGGGCCAAAGGCGAGGCCAGCAGGCCTGCGGCCCGGCGATCCAGCTCGAGGTTGGAGTAGAAATTCCAGGGCAACCCGGTGTCCGGTTGAGCCCCCAGCAGCAAGCCTTTGACATGCAGCATGTAGCTCGGATACGCGAGCGTGTCGATCCAGAAATGGGTGTTTCGTTGTTCCCAGGCGCCGAACAGGGTACTGGCGATGCCCAGCGTTATCAGCAGGGCGGCACAACTGCGCAGTTGCTGGCGTTCCCGGACGCAGTAATAGCCCGCCAGAAAGAACAGCATGGGTATCAGCAGAGTGCCGAATGAGCCGACCAGGATGCCAAAGGAGACGCCGCCGCGATTGAACAGCAGGTACAGCATTGCCAGGCTGCCATAGGCCAGTATTGGCAGCAGCAGGCGCGTCGGCATGCGTACGCTGAGCAGGCAGCAGCCCGCGAGGACGATGACCAGCAGGTCGCGCAGATTGCGCAGCACGCCCGCGCCAGGCCACGCGCCGCCATCATACAGCCAGGCACTGCCAAGGTCGCCCAAGTGGACCCAAAGTATGATGATCACCAGCGCCACGAACCTCATCGGCGCGGCTCCTGACGCTGCCGGGCACGATGTTGGCGCCAGCGCTGCAGCTCGCCGAGCGCGCCAGCTCCGAGCAGGCTCAGGGCCGCACGCTTGAGCATGGCCTTCAGGCGGTCTTTGAGGCCCCAGTCAACCCGTTCAATCCATTGATCAATGGTGTTGACGCTTGCCTTGGCAGCGGGCGCCATGGGGGATTGCACGAGGCGTTCCGGGCGTTTTGCTTCAAGCCACAGCGTACCGGGCAATGCCGTCAGTGGATGAGCGCCGCAGTAGGTGACCTGCAGACCGGCTGCTTCGGCGAGGCGTTGCAGGTTGTCGGCGCAGAAGTAACTCAAGTGAGCCGGGTGCACGAACAAGCGGGTCTGCCAGTCGCTCATCAGGTCCGGCACCTCTATCCATAGCTGTCCGCCTACTCGGAGCGTGCGTGCGGCCTGTTCCAGGAAACCCCGAGGGTCGATCAGGTGCTCCAGGACATGGAACGCTACCAGCGCGTCCAGGTGCTCTGTTGGGAGGGCGGCCAGGTCATTGATGAACGCGACCTGCGCGTGCGCCAGCAAGGCGCCGCGGTGCGACGTGTCCGGCTCGCTGGCCGTCAGTTGCAGGTCTGGGCGCAGCATTGAGGCCTCGCCGAGAAAAGCACCGAAGCCCGAACCCATTTCAAAAAGATGCGCCTTCTGTGGCAGCTTCGGCGCAATCAGCGACAGACGCAGGCGGGCAGTTTCCCGGTCGCCGCGCCAGGCAAAGAAGCGCGTGGTGCTGTGCCAGGGTACTTCCGCCGGAAACAGGCGGCGGTAGGCGCCTTCATAGAACCGCGACAGGCCGGCTTCGGTAAAGCCCGGCGCCAGATAAACCGCCGCACAATGTCCGCAACGCCTCAGTTGCTGGCCTGATCGGGCATAGACCTCCGGCCAGAAATGCCGCTGTGCCTCGGTGCTGCCGCACAGGCGACACTGGCCGCAGTCCGCTGCCAACCCCCAGTCCACGCTGTGCTCACGCATGGAACCTCCGATACCAGAGCGCTACTGACAGTGCCAGCCACAACGTACTGTGCTGACGGGGCTGGGCGAGCTGGGCGCGGAGCCCATCCACGTCGATGAATGCCGCCAGCCCGGAGGGCAGGTCATCGAGCAACTCGCGCCACGGCAAACGACCGACGAGAAACTGTTCGGCATGACCGAAACCGGTGTTCTTCGGCGTTTCGATGATGGCCTCGGGCAGCAGCCCTTTGAAGGCGTCCCGGAGCAGCGCCTTGGAGCGCCCTTCACCCACCCGCGTCAATGCCGGGGTGGCAAAGGCGCGTTGCACCAGGCGATGGTCCATGAATGGGCTGCGCAGTTCGATACCCGCGCTCATGCTGTTGCGGTCGGCAATCCGCAGGCTCATGGGCAGCAGGTTATCGAGTTCATCCTGGCGCAGCCGGGTTTCCAGATTGCTGCGCATGCGTTCTTGCAGGTATTCCAGGCGATGCCGCTGCGACGCCCAGAGTGCCTCGCTCATCAGGCCGACGCTGGGTCTTTTGCGCCGCAGCAATGCCCCCACCGCAGGCAGTGGCAGGTCCCAGACCAGGCGATTCAAGAGCAGGCCGGGCGCGAAAGTGCGGTACCTGAGCAGGCGAATCATATGAAGCAGTTTGCCCGCCTTGAACGCATCCCTCGTCGCCAGGGCGTGGTAACGCGCGGTGTACCCGCCGAACAGCTCGTCGGCGCCTTCCCCGGATAACACGACTTTGTAGCCTTGTTCGCGGATGGCACGGTAGGTTCTGAAGCCGGCAATCGCCGACGGCGTGCTGAACGGCTCGCCCTGGACGCTGACCAAGTTCATTAGCTCATCGGCTGAGGGGATGGGGTTAAAGCGCAGTATTCGATGCAAGGCCGCATGACCACTGTCGCCCATGAACGCTGTGGCTCTGGCCGACTCATCGAATGCCGACTGCACAGCGTCGTGATAGCCGTAGGTAAAGGCGCCCGACAGCCGCTGTCGGTGTTGCTGGCTGGCGCCAAGCGCGACACGCGTGATGATGGAGCTGTCCAGCCCGCCGGACAGCAGGCTGGCCACGGGGACGTCTGCCTGCAGGCGCAGGCGAATTGCATCTTCCACCAGCTCGCGCACTTCGGTGCTCGACAGCGGTTCTGCGCTACCGGGCTCGGGCCAGTCATGATAAGGGGCGGCACTGAAACGCCCGGCTCGGCTCATGCGGCAGACCTGGCCAGGCGGTACCGCCTGAACGCCGCTAAAGAACGTGGCGTTGCCTTGCTCGGAAAAACCGGTGACCAGGAAATCGAACAGTTTCTCTGGGTTAGGGGCTGGGTACCCGCCACGCATTGCAGCAATTGCGCTGATTTCGCTGGCCAGCGTTACGTGGTGCCCATCGTGATGCAGGTACAGCGGTTTCACGCCGAGCCGGTCGCGGCAATAGATCAGATCGCCGCTGGGCGCATCCCATAGCACCGCCGCCCACATGCCGTTGCAGCGAGTAAATACCTTCTCACCCCAGAGGCGCCAGCCCTGTAGCAGCACCTCGGTGTCGCCGTCTGTGACGAACAGGCAGCCCAGTGCGCGAAGCTCTTCGCGCAGCTCGACAAAGTTGTAGATCGCACCATTGAACACCAGCACCGTACCGCTGATCGGGCAGCGCATAGGCTGTTCGGCAGCGCTGCTGGTATCGAGGATGGCCAGTCGGCGATGGCCGAGCAGGGTCGCGGGTGCCTGCTCTACGGTGAGTAGCCCTTCTGCATCCGGACCACGTCGGGCCAGGCTCGCCAGTGCCGATCTGGCCCGTTGTTCCAGGCCGGCGGAGGCGCGGAGCGCGCGTACTGCAATCAAACCGCACATGACAGCTGCTCCGGTGTGTTCATGGGTGAGCGCCTGCGCGGCGGGCGGGCAAATAGCAGGGCATCTGCCGCAGCAGTCCGATCAGGATTGGCAGCAACAGCACCGTGCCGATCGTCATCGCCCAATCGGTTGCGTCGGCAACACACGCGAGCAACGACAGGGCCAGGGTCGTCAGCCCAGCGAGCCCGAAGCGCAGCTTGAGCAGTTTGAGCTGCCAGACCAATATCGCAAGTACGCCTGCCATGCGGGCCCACAGAAGGTAACCGGCGTCGCCTGCCCAAGCGGCGCCGATCTGCAGCAGTGCGCTGCCGGTCATGCCGATCACCAGCAACCTCATCAAGCGACCCTCGAGGCGAGCACTGATGAGCAGCGTGGCGAGAACCCCACTCGATGCCGAGAGCCCCCAAGCGAATATCACGATTGCTGCCAGCCCCAGCCATGGGCGTTGCCCAGTAAACAACGCCAGGTCCTTTATCAGCAGGCCCGCCAGCAACACTGTTGCTGTGCCCCACAGCAACAGTGAGGCCACGGTCAGAATCCGCGCCTGCCCGGGTGCCGTGTTGGCAGTGGGCAGCAGGAGCCGTGCAAGCTGGGCCTGTATCCCTGAAAGGCCGCTGAGCACGTGGTTCAAGATCAGGAAAAACGGCAGGAAAGTTGGTGCCAGTGGTGCCAGCAGAAACGGTGTGAGCCGGTCATGCAGGGTGCCGCATATGCCGATCAGCGAGAGATGGACAGCGGCGCCTATCTGACCTTTGCCCACCAAAGGCAGCCAGAGCTTGAGTTGGCGGCTGCAGATCACATTGACGAGTGCCTGCACCAGATAGCCAAGGCTGACCGATAGCCCGGCGGTGGCCGCCATCGACTGCGCGAGCGTGTCCTGTAACAGGTACCAGAAGAGCAGTGCGGCGGGCCAAGCGACTTGTGTGACCAGCAGACCGGCCAAGCGCCGCCCCTCGGCGATCATTGGCGACGAATAATTGAACAGCGCGAGCAGGCAGGCTGGCGCGGCCCAGAGCAGGTACTCCTGGCTGGCACCCTCACTGCCCCATAGCTGCCAGCCGAGTGCGCTGGCGGCCAGCAGCGCGGCGGTAGCGGCCAACCGATGTCCCAAGGCATATCGCCAGGTGTGTTGCCAGTCGGGCGAGTTGCCGGATTCGCGCAGGAACAGTGACGAGTAGCCAAGGTCCGCCAGGAAAATCAGCGTAACCAGCAGCAGGTGGGCGAGTCCGGTTTCACCGTATTGCGAAGGGCCCAACAGGTACAGCAGGCGTAACTGGAACAGGAAATTGGCCACTTGGCCCAGCGCGTACGTCGAGGCCGCGAAGAGCAACGGCTGGCTGATCGACCCTGCCTTGGGGTGTCGAGCGTGTTTGCCAGGCGTCGGTTGAGCGGGCTCTTGAGAGGCGCCTGGATTCACTGCGCACTGTCCGGAAACACGACCCTTCGCAAGGCTTCATCGAAGCGCAAACGTGGCTGCCAGCCAAGCAGTTCCAGCGTGCGGCCGGGATCACCGAGTTGGCTGGGGCGGTCGACTCGGCGCTTGCGCGCCGGGTCAACTTCAACCGTTACCGGCATGCCGAGAATCTGGCCCAGTTGCCGGACCAATTGCTCTACGGAGTGCTCCACGCCAGAACACAGGTTCAGGGTATCGAACGGAACATCGTGGCGAGGGTCGAGCAGCATGGCGATCAGGCCGCGAGCGATGTCGTCAGCGTGCAGGTAGTCGCGCCTTGGGGTCAGGTTCCCCAGGCGCACGCGCCCATCGCTTGCACTGCGCAGTTGTGCCAGCACTTCGGGAATCAGGTGCCCATTGGGATCGTCATGGCCAATGGCGTTGAAGATCCTGGCTGCTCGGCCCACGCGTTGGCCGCGGCTGGCCCAGAACTTCAACTGTTGTTCGTTGCTGTACTTGGACAGGGCATAGTTGTCGCAGGGCGCCAGCGGGCTGGTGAGTTCTGCCAGCGGGGCTTCCTGCCAGGCATAGACGGCGCCGCTTGACGCAATCACGATGCGCCTGATATCTGCCTGCTCCGCGGCGGCCAGTAATCGCTCGGTACCGACGACGTTGACGTCAAGGCAGTGAGCGCGTTGGGTTTCGCAGGTGGGAATGTGATGCACCGCTGCCAGGTGGATGATGGCATCTGGACGAAACGCGTCCAGCAGGGCTGTCAGTGTTTCGCTGTTGCACAGATCGCCGCACACCGCCAGGGTGGCTTCGTCCGGCATCGGCAGGCCGCTCGACAGGTTGTCCAGCACCGCAACTTCGCCGCCGGCCTCGCGCCATTGTCGGGTAACGCGACGCCCCAGCATACCGGCTCCACCGGTGACCAACAGGCGCATCATGAGCGCACCTCGACGATCAGTCTGCGACGCAGGGGGCGTGGCAGCCAGGTCAGGATTTCACGATCCCGGTGCAACAGGGCATGGATCGCCAACAACAGCGACAGCCCCGCAAACAGCACCCCGAAAACGATCAGGCCGACCACGACGGGGTTGCGTGCCGTTACCAGCACACTGGAAAGCGCCGAGCGTGTCTTGATGCCGATGGCCTGCTGCCGGGCCTCGGCCAGCGCCAGCTTGAGGCTCATGTCCTGGACTGCCTCTTGAGCAACAGTTGGCAGTTGCGGGTTGTCGGCGAGCAGTTTGTTTCGGTTCTCGCGTAACCTGTCGATGATCTCCTCCCCGGAGGAGACATTGCGGACGGTCTGGTCCATGCCCGTCAGCAATTGTGTTGTCCAGTCGAGCTTTTCCAGCTCACGACGGAGCTTGCGCGATTTGGCTTGCAGCTCGGAAACGGTCGCTTCCAGCGCCACGATCTGCGGCAATGGTGCGAGGTACTTGCCGCCACCGTCGCTCACCGACACGACGGTGTTGGCCTCCATGTGTCGCAGTTCGGGGTAACGCTCCAACAGTCGGCGCATATCTTCGATACGTTGGCGGTACTGCTCGATGTCGAAGTCTGTTTGCAGCAAGTCGAGGTGCAACTGCGGGCGCCGGGCAAGTGCCTGCTGGCCTTCACGGATCAGGCCTATCAGGCTGTTGGCCAGCAAGGCTTCGCGCACATGTCGGGTTAGCAGCTCAAAGGTACGGCTGGCCTGCGCGTCATCGCGCGCCTGTACTGACAGGCTCAGGCCCAGGCCCCGGGTCTTCTGGAGTTCGGCGACCGGTACGTCGCGCAGATCGTCTCTGTTCAGTGCCGAACGGTAGAGTACCGTACGGGCCCAATACGCCGGGTTTAGCGCCATTCGCTTGAGTTGAGGAGGTGTTGATCCGCCATCCGCATCGCTAAAAGACTTCGCCACCCAGCGTTCGTCCCACAGGAACGACTGAGTTTGTCGCCATTCTTCAAGCGAAATATCGGGAACTTCAACTAAGGCCGTTACGTTATACAGGGGGCGTTGGGCAACCCACCACGCTGCGCACACCGACAGGACCAACGCTGGTAGCAACAGTAACCGGCCGAAGCGTTGGTAGAAGCGCAATACACGCAGGAACAATTCGCCGAGTGAAGTTTCGTCATCCTGAGGCCGCTGCGGGCCCTGTGCTGCTGTCGAGTACATGCATCCAACCTGAAGGGAACGCTGATGGCCTCCTGCCGTCCGTCCGCTATCCGGTCGAACACCCATGCTGTCGAGGTGTTGTGAATTTGCCATAGCCTGCAGGCTGTTGCAATTGGCCAGCATTTACGCCTGCATTTAGTTAATCGAGACCGCTTTTTCAGGCCTTCGCAGGTGCTTCTGGATAGGGTACTTGCGCGACATGGCCTCTTCGGGCACGGTTTCGTTCTTTAATCTTCACGGATGGATATCAATGCCGGTGCCTCGAGCCTTTTCCCTGCTCACCGATCTGCGCACGCTTGACCAGCGCCTGGTGACGCTGTCTTGCCCGTCCTGTGGGTTAAATGATCCGCATCCGGTCTGGCGCCGGGATCGTTATTTTTTGCGAGTGAATCTCTCGGTATGCCGTGGTTGTGGTCTGGTGTACTTGGCGCGCGGGCTGCAGGGGGACGTTCAGGCGTCGTTCTATGAACAGGTCTATCCGCGTCTGATGGCCCAGCCACCTTCGGACAAGATGCTCTGGAACTATCGCCTTATGGCAGGCTATCGGCACAGTGAGATTACTTCGGTCATCGGTGCCGTTGAGTCGGTGCTGGATGTGGGGGCCGGCCTTGGGTTTTTCCTCGCGGCGTGTCGCAGCAATGGCTGTGAGCAGTACTTGGGCCTGGAGCCTGGCGGACCGCAGCGCGATCATGCGGTACACACGCTGGGGTTGGGAGACAAGGTTCGCGCGCAAGGGCTGAATGCAAGCACTCGGTTGCCGTTCAAGCCGCAACTGATCACCTTGTTTCATGTCCTTGAGCACCTGGAAGAGCCTGGCAAGGCGCTTCAATGATTAGCCGGGCTCATTGATCCGCAAGGGTGGCTGGTCATTGAAGTACCCGATATGGGTGCCAATTGGCCTGGGCTGGGCTTGTGGCAAATTCATGTTTCCCACCGTAGCTATTTTTGTGCGCAAACCCTTGAAGCACTGCTGCGCAATAATGGCTTCTCGGTGCATCGCATCTGCCGTGAGGCTCATGGCATTTATGAAGGCAACTTGCGGGTCTATGCCAGGCCTGGTGCTCAGGCAGTTACCTCTGCGCCGTTAACCCCGCAACGACTGACCGAACTGACCGCGCATATTCACAGGCAGATTCGGCCCTTGAGTCTTCGCAATGGCTATCCGCGCGCGGCCGTGCGCCTTGGCAGGTTGTCACTGAAAGGCCGTTGAGCCCGGCCCCGTGCCTTGCACTGGCTCAGAGAGGCGTTCGTGCAATGGCTGATGGCGCCGCACGGCCATTGGGGCGGCTATTCAACGAAACCGTCTAGCGAGTCGGTAAAGGCGGATTAAGGGATAGAGAAAGGACAGGGCCGGTGGCAGCGTCATCCAGTTACTGTCCTTGTCGGTCGGGCTCAGCCAGCCACTCAATGCATGCAAGCGCCCGCTCAGGCTGTCCTGCAGGGCAATGTCCATGGACACCCGTTTCAAGGGGCCAAGGCGTTGAGCCACTTCATCGTCGGACAGTGATTCACGAATCGCCTCCAGCGCCAGCGCGGCCATGATGTGGCTGGCCCGACAAGGGCGGCGCACCCGCTGGAGTGGAGCGGCTACTGGCGTGCCGAACAATGTGTCGAGCAGCGTGAGGCAGGTATCCAGCATCGCGCAGGTGCCCGTTCGCTGAATCTCGCGGGCAACGCGCTGCATGTCCAGATCGGGTCGTTGCAGCAGGGCGTGAATATCCATCAGCCAGATCAGTCTGCGAAAGCAATGCTGGTTTGCATGCGCGATGAGGTAAGGCAGAGCATGGATGGGGTCGAGGCTGGCCACCCGGGTGCCTTGCAGGTCAACCTCCTGAGCCATCCCCTGGGTGTCCGCGATCAAGTGTCGGTGGCGCAGCAGCCGACGGTGCAATTCGACACGCGGGCGACGTTCCCGGTGCAGCAGGACCAACTCGTGGGTGCCTCTGGCAAGTGGCAGGCGCTGCCCTGGCGCAGGCGCGTACCCCTGCTGTTGCAATACCTCAAGCGCTGCCGGCCACTGCTCCTCGCTGAGCAGGATGTCCAGGTCTACGCCACCACGTGTGCTGAGCGCGCCGTGAGCCTGAACGGCCAGTGCCGGGCCCTTTAGCGCCAGCGGCTGCAAGCCGCGTGCTGTCATTGCCGGGATCAGGTTCTGGAGCGTCGCACCCAGTTGCAGGGCTCGCAATGCAATGCGTCGCTGTTCCTGGGTGAGTGCCGTTGAGTGCGTCCGGTCGAGGGCTTCGACGCGCGTGCGATCGAGCAGGCCTGCAACACCATGGTGTCGTACAAAAGCGTTGAGTGCCTGGCTGTCTACCTCTGCGACGGGCTGGCCGAAGCCCATCAACCAGAGGGTGGCGCGCAACAGTGCGTCGTTGGACGGTACATTTTGGAGGTGAGTGCGAGGTATCTCGCTGCTTGCAGCAGGGGAACGATGAGTGGGCATGATTGGTGTGGATATCCATCCTTGGTGGGGGCGCGGCCCATTTCCAATGGGAGGTTGGCAACTCAATCAAGCATCTGTAGCGTAGTGCCATCAACGAATAGGGATATTACCCGATGAAGTCGTCGGTTTGGCGGGGATCTTTCTCGGAGCACCTCACCGCGTTGCGTCAGCACTTTGGCGATGAAGCGGTAGATGTACGTCACGAGCTGTTCTACCTCGCTGCAGGAAAAACGTCCTTGGCGGCGGGGCTGCGAGCCTTCGGCGCTTTACTGCGCGATGCCTGGCTATTGTTGCTGCGCGCAGGCCCTGGTTTGCCGGTTTCTGCAGGGCGACAGGCGATTCTGCTGACCACGCTTCATGGCGCCAGTGGCTGGGGTACGCTGGAGCGTAGCCTGCCAGCGCTTGCATTGGCTGGGTATGAGCGGCTGATACTGGCTCACCCACGGTTATCCTCCAAGGCTTTCCCATCGAATCTGCAGGTTGCGCGCCCCGCACGGGCTGGCGTAGCCGATCTGTTATCTAGCTTGCGTGTTCTCGTCGACACCCTGTTGTTGCGGCGCCCGCTGTTACTGGCCTGCTGCCTGGCCCGGCGTCGGCTGTGGCAGGGCAGTCTCAGGCGGACGCTGGCCAATAGCCGCGGCGTGCTGTTGCTGCACAATGACTTCGACCTGATGAGCCGGGCGGCGATCAACAAAGGCCTGCCTGCCATTTGCTTGCAGCACGGCGTGCCTACCGATGAATTTTTTCCCACCCGTGCGGACTGGTACCTGATCTGGGGAGGTAGCAGCCGTCAGGCGTTCGATGCAGTCGACAGCCGGTCCAGCCGTCTTGTCGAGGACGCACTGGGCCGTGGCCAGGTACCGCTACGTGTGCTTGAGGCGCCAGACGGGCTTGCCTTGCTGTCGCAAACTCATGCGTACGTGCTGGGGGACCGAATTGATAGCGCGTTGCGCGAGTTTGCCGATGCCCTCTTGAAACGTGCCCCGCAGGCGAGGATCCTCCTGCATCCATTGGAACGCGAGCCTTATACGGGGCCCGCGGCGCTGGCGACCCGGCATCCTCCGCACCCGGAATTGCAGCCCGGTGCGTGTGCGCCTCGCCTGGTCATGGGCTATTGCTCCACGGCCATGCTGGATGCGGCGTTGGCAGGGCATTGGGTGGTCGCGCTGCAACTCCCGCTCGAAGGTAATCATGCGGCCCGCAGCGTACTGGCCGCCCCATTGCGTGCCGATACGGCCGAGCAGGCCGTGGCTGTTTATAGGCGCTTGCGCGAGGATGCCGAGTTTCGTCGCGAGGCGGCCGAGGCGCAGGCCCAGTGGTTGCGCGCCAGTTTTTCCAGCCAGTCCGGAGGGCTCACAGGGTTGCTTGAACGAATCGACCAGCCGTCGTCTGCGGCGTGTACGCAGTGATGCGCGTACTCCATGTCAGTAAGGAATTCCAGCCGTTGTCCAGCGGTGTGGCGCGCCACATCCAGGGGCTCGTCCAGGCAATGCAGGAAAATACCGAGATTGAACTGCACATTCTGGCCCCGACAATTGATGCGGGCGCTGCCCCCTGTCGCGTGCAGCAAGGTGGGTACAGGCACCTGTGGGCGGCGGTTGGTGCCAGTGACCTGGTGCATGTCCACGGTGCCCGCACCCCGTTCGCTGCGTCTGCCGCGTTTCTCGCGTGGCTGCGCGGTGTGCCGGTGGTCTACACGCCGCACTGTTACTACGACACGGGGACGCCGTGGCGCCGAGCGCTCAAGGCGCTCTGGGACAGCACGATAGAGCGGGCTTTGGTGCGCGCTGCCGGTGTGGTGGTGCTACTGCATGAGGGTTGGGTCGCCGATCTGGCCCGGCGCGGCCTGCATCCGGCCAGTGTGATGATCGTACCCAACTGTATCGAGGGGCGGCGTCAGGCCGTCTCGGCTGGCGTCGACCGCCTGGAGGGCGCACCTGCGTTGTTGTCTGTTGGGCGGCTTGACCCGGTCAAGCGCCTGGACGATGTAATTGCTGCGTTGGCCACGCCGCCGCTCGCGCAAGCGGTGCTGCATATCATCGGGCGAGGCGAGGACCGCGCCCGGCTCGAAGCCTTGGTCATGCAGTTGGGCCTTGCCTCACGCGTGCGTTTCCATGGCTGGCAGGATGACGCTGTCAGTGAACAGATGATGGCAGGCTGTGATGCGATGGTCCTGGCCTCGGAGCGCGAAGGCATGCCTACCGTGGTATTGGAGGCGCTGCTGGCCGGGGTGCCGATTGCCTGCTCGGATATCGAGGGCTGCCGCTCCATCACCGACGCGGTTGGGTGGGGCGAGGTGTTCGCGGTTGGCGATATTGCTGCTTTGAGCGAATGCCTTTCTCGCACGGCCCGCAGCGCTGTGCCGGATACCGTCATTGAGGCGGTCAAGGAGGGTTTTACCTGGCAACGCAAGGCGCCCGAGCTGGCCGCCTATTACGCCCGCCTGGTTACGCCGCGTCGAGCGGTGAGCTCATGAGTATCAACAAGCCTGTGGCGTTGTTGCAGATTCCATCACGTGCCCTGGGCTTTGTCAGGCAGTGCGGCGCAAGCAGGGCAAGCCTTGCTTCGATGCTGTTGCTGCTGCTGGGCAAGGCGAGCATTGACGCGTTATCCGCCCTGCTGTTGGCAGGCGTCCTTGCCCTCATGCTTCCTGTGGGCCGACCTATGGGGGGCTGGTATGCACAGGTAGAAGCCTTCTCGTATGGTCCATTGCACGGTGTGTTGTCGCCAATGCTGTTGCTGGTGGCGATCCTGGTGCTGTGCAAGGGTATTTTGACGCCGCTGCTGTTGTGGATGCGTGGCTGGTTGATCGACCAATGGACGCTGCTGGTGTCGATGAGTGTCCTAGAGCGAGAGCTGGCTCCGGGTGTTCGGCAACGGCAGGAAACCCATGCGCAGAGCAGCAATGTTGCGGTCAATTTTGTGGTGCCAAGGATCGTGATGGGGGCCATTCTGCCGAGCCTCGACCTGCTGACGGAAGCTCTGCTGATTGGTGTCCTGCTGAGTGTCTTGGTGGCGCTGGAGCCTGTTGCCACGTCGATGATGGTTGTGGCCTTGCTGGTTGCGCTCTGCATTGGCAACGTCGTGTCACGCCTACTGATGGGCGCTCGAGGCGACCTGAAATTCAGGCATCAGACCTTGATGCAGCGCTGGGTGACCGACAGTGTCGCCTGCCTGCGGGAGATTCGGCTCTACCAGCGAGTGCCTGCGGTTCTCGCCCGGTATCGTCCGGTCGCCAGGCATTTCTCCAGAGAGAGTGCCCGTGAGCGGACATTCATGGACATCCAGTCGCCGGTTATGGAGCTGTTTTTCCTGCTGGTCCTTGGCAGTGCTGTATTGGTGGCCAGCGAGGGTTCCGGGCAGGCGGACTTCCATTTGCTAGCACTGTTTTCGGCAGTGGGGCTGCGTTTGATTCTTGGCTTCCGACGCATCACGAGCATTTTGCAAACCTTGAGGTTTGTTCGTCCTGCCTTGGCGCAACTGACCGCAGTAGCGCCGCGTGCAGCCAATGAGGCGCTCATCGCACCGTGTGAGGATGAATCACAAAAGCAATTGCTGCTCTGTGAGTCGTTGCAATACCGCTATCCCGGTGCTGGCCAAGACGTTATCTGTGGTTTGAACCTCTGCCTGCGCAAGGGTGAGTGGACCGGTCTGGTCGGTGAGTCCGGGGTCGGGAAGTCGACGCTGGTTGACCTGCTGATTGGCGCGTTACAGCCCCTCCAGGGCCGTATCCAGTGGTTCAGTGCAGGGCGTGCGCACGCTGGCATTGGCTATGCCGGTGCATCAACGACGCTGATCCCCGGGACGTTGCGTGATAATGTCAGTTTTCTGGGCGAGTACTGTACTGACCAGCAATTAGTGGAAGCGCTTCACATCGCGGATATCGGGTCGTTGCTCGAACGCCTGCCAGAAGGGCTGGATACACCGGTGGAGGTTTTCGAACAGCGGATTTCCAGTGGTGAGCGGCAGCGCATCGGGCTGGCGCGCGCCTTGCTCCACGCTCATTCGTTGCTGATCCTTGATGAGGCAACGGCGTCCCTGGATCAATCGACTGAAAGTCGTTTTTTAGAGGGGCTGCGCACTGCGCGGCCGGGCCTGGCGGTGTTGCTGATCACGCATCGCTTGACGGTCTTGCGCTACACCGACCGCAGCCTGCTGATGGTCAATGGCGCACTGGATGAGTTCATTCCCGATCCACACATGATTCAGGCTACAGGACAGTTGGGGCATAAGGATAAATGCATATAGCATTCGTATTGGGCACTCGCCCCGAGATCATCAAGCTGTCTTCGTTGATATCTGCCTGTATCCGTGACGGTGTGCGATACACCTTGATCCACACCAATCAGCATTATGCCGCGGCCATGGATCGTCTGTTCTTTGAAGAGCTTGGTTTGCCTCGTGCGCATTTCAACCTGGGCGTGGGGTCTGGCCCCGCAGGCTTGCAACTGGCCCGGATGATGATGGGCATCGAGCCGGTGTTGCAGGAAGTGAAGCCTGATTGTGTCATCGTCCAAGGGGACACCAACAGTGCATTGGCAGGTGGGCTTGCCGCCAGCAAGGCCTGTATTCCGGTCGGTCACGTGGAGGCAGGGTTGCGCAGTTTCGACCGGAGTATGCCGGAGGAAACCAACCGGGTGCTGCTGGATCACCTGTCCAGCTTCTGGTTCTGTCCGTCGCCCCTGCAGGTTGAGCTGCTGGCCAGAGAGGGTATTGAGGGCCCGAATGTGCTCATTACCGGTAACACGGGTAATGACGCGACGCTGCTTCATGCGCGCGCGGCTGCCGAACGATCCGTCATCCATGAGCGACTGGGTTTGCAGCACGACAACTACCTGTTGCTGACCTGTCATCGACCTTCCAATACCGACGACCCTGCGCATTTTGCGCAGTTGATGCAGGCGGTGCAGTGCCTGGCTGAAGAGCAACAGCGGCAGGTGGTGTTTCCCGTCCACCCGCGGCTCGACCAGCGGCACTGGAAGGTGCTGCAGGGTATGTCGCGTATCCGCACCATTGATCCGGTGGGTTACCTGGACATGCTGGCCTTGCTGCAAGGCGCAGCCTTGGTCTTGACCGACAGCGGTGGGTTGCAGGAAGAGGCGTGCGTACTGCAGCGGCGCTGCCTGATACTTCGCCCCAACACTGAGCGCCCGGAAAGTCTGGAAACCGGTGGTGCCCGCCTGGTTTCCCATGTGGGTGCCAACAGCCTGGTCGAGGCGGCACAAGCACTGTTCAAGACGCAGGTGACCTGGAAGAACCCGTTTGGTGATGGCAATGCCCATCGACAGATTCTTGATGCCTTGATGGGCCAACTCAATGTCGAGGCGGCGCTGCGCCCAGGGGCATTGCCTCGGCCGGTCGTGTCTTGAGCGCCATCGTCAACCCATGGTTCAACCGTATCGTTCCACCAAAGCTGAGTCGAACATGACCAACGAAAGTGATGAGTCCAGTGGGAATGGATTTGCATTGTTACTGACCGGCCTGTCAGGCGCGGGAAAGTCGAGTATCGCCAGGCATCTGGTTGAGTACCTGCAGCAAGAGGCAAAGCGCCGGGTTACATTGCTGGACGGTGATGAAGTGCGTAAGCACCTTTGTGCCGGGTTGGGATTCTCAAGAGAAGACCGCATGACCAACGTCCAGCGTTTAGCGTATGTCGCTTCTGAAGTGGTCAAGCACGAGGGGATAGCGGTGTGCGCCGTCATCGCGCCCTATGCGCAGAGCAGGATTGCAATGCGTGAAATGGTTCAGCGATATGGGCGTTTCTACGAGGTTTACGTCAATACGCCTATTGGCGTCTGCGAATCCCGTGATGTCAAAGGGCTCTACGCAAAGGCAAGGTCGGGCGAAATCCAACTGTTTACCGGCATAACAGACCCGTACGAAGCTCCCGTGCAACCCGATCTGGAAATTGATGCGAGTGTCGGATCGCCCTTGGCGTCGGCTCATCAGATCGTTGATTTCCTGATGCGCATCAGCAAGGACCGACAACTTTTGTCCAGACGCTGAACGCCTGTGTCCTGTCGGTTGTCCACAGCGAACGGCGTTGTCAGTTGGCTGGGCAGCGGCAGGCGTCAGCGTACTTGTCGAACAATGGGGGTGATGAAGGTTGGGCGGTGATGCTTGCCCTGGTGGCGCAAGGCCGACCCTTTGGAGCCAAAGGGTAAGGAAAGATGGCGCACTCGGCGGGATTCGAACCCACGACCCCTGCCTTCGGAGGGCAGTACTCTATCCAGCTGAGCTACGAGTGCAACGCGGGCGCCATGATACCCATCTCACCTGTCGGCGTCCATCGTCAGAATCTGTAGTCGATTTCGCACACTGAAGGGGCTATAAGTGACGTTGATCCGAAAAAAGGTTCTTTGAGCAGCTTTTTGTTCTTTTTTTCGAACAGCCTATTGTCCTTTAACCCCTTTAATCCTAGGATTCGTTTGAGATTTCAAACGCTCTTGCGTGGTGCCTGATCCTGCGACGGTGGTTTCGTGGGCTGGCCCGGTGTGTGAATTCCTGACGGCAGCCCCACCTGAGGGCTCCTTTTTTACAATCAACAATTCGCTCCGTGTGCGCACGGTGCTGTTAAGGACGCCGACATGCAGCTTAAAGACGCCCAGTTGTTCCGCCAGCAAGCCTATATCGATGGTATCTGGCTGGACGCGGACAACGGTCAGACGATCAAGGTGAACAACCCGGCAACGGGCGAAATCATCGGCACCGTGCCGAAGATGGGCGCCGCCGAGACCCGCCGTGCCATTGAGGCCGCCGACAAGGCGCTGCCAGCCTGGCGCGCACTGACCGCCAAAGAGCGCGCTGGCAAGCTGCGTCGTTGGTTTGAATTGATGATTGAGCACCAGGATGACCTGGCGCGCCTGATGACCACCGAGCAGGGCAAGCCACTGGCCGAAGCCAAGGGCGAGATCGCCTATGCCGCTTCCTTCATCGAGTGGTTCGCTGAAGAAGCCAAGCGCGTTTACGGCGACACCATTCCTGGCCATCAGCCAGACAAGCGCCTGATCGTCATCAAGCAGCCAATCGGTGTTACTGCCGCGATCACCCCGTGGAACTTCCCGGCGGCGATGATCACCCGTAAAGCCGGCCCAGCCCTGGCCGCCGGTTGCACCATGGTGCTCAAGCCTGCTTCGCAGACCCCTTACTCGGCCCTGGCCCTGGTTGAGCTGGCGCACCGTGCCGGCATTCCGCAAGGCGTGCTGAGCGTGGTGACCGGCAGCGCTGGCGACATCGGCAGCGAGCTGACCGGCAACCCGATCGTGCGCAAGCTGTCGTTCACCGGCTCGACCGAAATCGGTCGCCAGCTGATGGCCGAATGCGCCAAGGACATCAAGAAGGTTTCCCTGGAACTGGGCGGTAACGCACCGTTCATCGTGTTCGACGACGCAGACCTGGATAAGGCCGTTGAAGGCGCGATCATCTCCAAGTACCGCAACAACGGCCAGACCTGTGTCTGCGCTAACCGTATCTACGTGCAGGATGGTGTCTACGATGCCTTCGCCGAGAAGCTGCGTGCAGCGGTCGCCAAACTGAAGATCGGCAACGGTCTGGAAGAAGGCACCACCACTGGCCCGCTGATCGACCACAAGGCTGTGGCCAAGGTCCAGGAGCACATTGCTGACGCCGTTAGCAAAGGCGCCAAGGTACTGACCGGTGGCAAGCTGATCGAGGGCAACTTCTTCGAGCCGACCGTACTGGTCGACGTACCGAAGACGGCTGCTGTGGCCAAGGAAGAAACCTTTGGCCCGCTGGCACCGCTGTTCCGTTTCAAGGACGAAGCCGAAGTCATCGCCATGTCCAACGACACCGAATTCGGCCTGGCCTCGTACTTCTATGCCCGCGACATGAGCCGTGTGTTCCGTGTTGCTGAAGCGCTGGAATACGGCATGGTCGGTATCAACACCGGTTTGATCTCCAACGAAGTCGCACCGTTCGGCGGCATCAAGGCTTCGGGCCTGGGCCGTGAAGGCTCCAAGTACGGCATCGAGGACTACCTGGAAATCAAATACCTGTGCATCAGCGTTTGATCGCCGGTTAACGTTTTACCTCTGCCAGCGAGGCGCGAGAGTGACGCCTCGCTGGCCTTTTTAGACACAAGCCGATACCTGGCGCCCCGGATCCTGTAGCAGTCGATCAGCGCATGCTGTGGCAGTTGAACCCCGGTCGCCCAAGCCTTGAAACTACGCCACTGTGTGGCGAATGAGGACATGTTCATGAGCAACAAGACCAACGAATCCTTGATGCAACGCCGTGTAGCCGCCGTCCCGCGCGGTGTTGGCCAGATCCACCCAATCTTCGCTGACAGCGCGAAGAACGCCACTGTTACCGACGTTGAAGGTCGCGAGTTCATCGACTTCGCTGGCGGTATCGCGGTACTGAACACCGGTCACGTGCACCCGAAAGTCATCGCCGCTGTTGAAAAACAGCTGCACAAGCTGACTCACACCTGCTTCCAGGTACTGGCCTACGAGCCGTACGTTGAAGTGTGCGAGAAGATCAACGCCAAGGTTCCAGGCGACTTCGCCAAGAAAACCCTGCTGGTCACCACCGGTTCCGAAGCCGTTGAGAACGCCGTGAAGATCGCCCGTGCCGCCACTGGCCGTACCGGCGTGATCGCGTTCACCGGCGCGTACCACGGTCGTACCATGATGACCCTGGGCCTGACCGGTAAAGTCGTGCCTTACTCGGCTGGTATGGGCCTGATGCCAGGCGGCATCTTCCGCGCACTGTACCCATGCGCACTGCACGGTGTGAGCGTCGACGATTCGATCGCCAGCATCGAGCGCATCTTCAAGAACGACGCTGAGCCAAAAGACATCGCCGCGATCATCATCGAGCCAGTACAGGGCGAAGGTGGTTTCTACGTTGCGCCTAAAGAGTTCATGAAGCGTCTGCGCGCCCTGTGCGACCAGCACGGCATCCTGATGATCGCTGACGAAGTACAGACCGGCGCTGGCCGTACTGGCACCTTCTTCGCGATGGAGCAGATGGGTGTTGCCCCAGACCTGACCACCTTCGCCAAATCCATCGCTGGTGGTTTCCCACTGGCCGGTGTTTGCGGCAAGGCCGAATACATGGACGCTATCGCCCCAGGCGGCCTGGGCGGCACCTATGCCGGTAGCCCGATCGCATGTGCCGCTGCTCTGGCCGTGATGGAAGTGTTCGAAGAAGAGAAACTGCTGGAGCGCAGCAACGCTGTTGGCGAGCGCCTGGTTGCTGGCCTGCGCAAGATTCAGGACAAGTACCCAGTGATCGGTGACGTGCGTGCCCTGGGCTCGATGATCGCCGTTGAAGTCTTCGAAGGTAAGGACTCCCACGCGCCAAACCCTGCTGCCGTTGCTCAGGTTGTAGCCAAGGCACGCGACAAGGGCCTGATCCTGCTGTCGTGCGGCACCTACGGCAACGTCCTGCGTATCCTGGTTCCGCTGACCGCGCCAGACGCACAGTTGGACAAAGGCTTGGCAATCATTGAAGAGTGCTTCGCCGAACTCGCGTAAACTGTGACGCGCTAAAGAAAAACCCGCTTCGGCGGGTTTTTTTTATGCCAAAGGAATGGGCGGCGTACTAAGGTAGCCAGCAATGGACATCTTGGAGGGTGCAGTGGATTGCATGCAGACGTTTTCAGGAGAACCGTATGACTGTTGCAGATTCACCCGGCCAGCCCTGTGTGTTGATCGCCGAAGGCGACCCATGGGTACGAGACATGCTGACTCAGGTGTTGCTGGATGTGCGCTGTGATGCGTCCCTGCAGGTGTGCGCTGATGGTCATGAGGCGCTCTCTGCGCTAGCCAGCCAGCCTGACCTGATCATTGCCTCGCGTGAATTGCCCGGGCTGGATGGTCTTGACCTGCTGCGCTCGGTGCGCGCCAAGCGCCGTCAGCCGCCGTTGCCGTTCATTTTGTTGAGCAGCCGTAGCGACAGTGCCAGTGTGCGAGAGGCCTTGCCGCTGGCGCCTACCGCGTACATGAGCAAACCCTTGAACATGGATTCGCTGCGTCAGCGTCTGGAGCAGTTGTTGCTTTCGGCCGGTGCGCCCGTTGCCTGTTCTGTGCCGTCGCTGCCCGCCAGCATGACATTGACGCGTTTTCTTGAGGACCGCCGCGCTACCGCTGACGGTGGCCCGCTGCTGGCCGATGTTCAGAAAGCGGTCAAGCGCAGCCTGAAGGCACCGGGTTTGAACCTGAAGGTCCTCGAGGAAGAGATCCGCACCGATCCGCAGATCACCGCCGTGTTGATTGCAGCGGCCAACAGCGCTGCGGTGCATCATGACGGGCAGGTGCAGTCCTTGTTGCAGGCCCTGAACAAACTGGGCTCGACCCAGAGCATGAACCTGATTCTCGGCCTTGCGCTCAAGCGCAGCGCCAAGCTCGATGATCCACTGCTGTCTGGCTATGCCGAGCGTTACTGGGCGCTGTCGTTGCATACGGCAGAGTATGCCCGCACCCTGGCGCGCATCCTTGAGCTGGATGAGGAACGCTGTTACTGCGCAGGTTTGCTCCATTGCCTGGGTGAGTTGGCGGTGTTGCGCTGTATGCAGGAATGGCGCCTGGCCGGTGGTGAGCTGGACGAAGCCAGTGTCGAGTTGGCCCTGTCTCAATCGGCGGCGGCCTATGGCTCGGCACTGCGTACACGCTGGCGCCTGCCGCTGGAACTGCGTGAGTTGATCGCGGTGGGGTGTACCACCTTGGCGGTGGGGTCTACTCGCGGGAAGCCTTGGTCATGAACCTGGTCGGGCAACTGGTGCACTTGCCCGCCGAGGCGTCGCTGGACGCCATCGTCGAGAGCAAGGCAGCACGCCTGCTCAAGGTTGGCGCAAGCGAGTTGAGGCGTTTGCGCAAGGGGTGAGTGCCTGATTGCTGTCGGCTGCGCTGGCGCGCCAGCGCTCAGCCTAGAACAATCTGGTTCTTGCCTTGTCGCTTGGCCTGGTACATCGCCGCATCGGCACGGGCGAACAGGCTGTCGAGGGTTTTGTCGGTATCGACAATGCCGGTCAGCCCTTGGCTGACGGTTACCCCGAAGGTTCGATCTTCGTGACTGAAGCTCAGGCGTTGGATCTCGCGTTGCAAGCGCTCGGCAATGTGCTGTGCCATTTCCGGCGTGCAGTCCGGGAATATCGCCGCAAACTCTTCGCCGCCGATTCGTCCGAACAGATCACCGCGGCGCAGGACGGCTTTGCCGCTGTCTGCGATACGTAGCAGCACCTGGTCGCCGGTCGGGTGGCCATAGGTATCGTTTATCTGTTTGAAGTCATCAATGTCCAGCAGCAGGAAGCACAGGGCGGTGTCATCCTGGCGGGCCTTTGCAAAGGCGCTGCGGGCACAGTCGAAGAAGTGCCGGCGATTGCTGCTCTGGGTCAGCACGTCGGTCGTCGCCAGGCGTTGCAGTTCACCTTCAAGCTGCTTTTTTTCAGTGATGTCTTCGGCGATACCGACCACGATTACTCGCTGATCGCCGTCAGTCTGTTGGTTGATGAAGCACTTGTCACTGAGCCAGCGAAGCTGGCCGTCGGCTGTCAGGATGCGGTACTCGCGGTTTTCCACGGCACCTTTGACCAGTACTTCGGCAAGGCTGCGTTCGGCGTACTCCAGATCTTCCGGGAAAACGCTGTTGCGCCACGCGTTGTAGTCGGCCAACAGCAAGTTGGCGGGGCGACCGAAGATACGCTCGTACGCCGGGCTGACGTAGAGCACCTTGCGGCTTTCCCAGTCAAAGGCCCAGAGCACGGCATTGACGCTGTCGAGCAGCGAGCTGAACAGCTGTTCGCGTTCGCTCAGGCGAGCCACTTCACCTTGAGCATGCATCAGGTCCAGCAGGGTCTGAGCGGCCTCGGGCGGTGGGTGTTGGGGCATGGAGGTGGGCGTGTGCTTGACCATTGGCGCGCAGCTTCTCAAAAGGCAAGGGCGTGCGGCCACGACCCGGCCCGCCACGCGGACGATATGCTTGTAAGAGCTGGAAAGTGTGCTGAAGTTCCGGTCGGCGCGCCCTTGGGAAGGGCGCGCCGATCAACGGCATCAGGCCAGGGCGGGGCGTAGCGAGTAGGTTTTCAACTGGGCAGCGAATTCGCGTAGCGACTGGATGCCGCTGGCTTCGGCTTCATGTACCCAGTCCTTTATTGCGGCCAGCATGTCATGGCCGTTGGCGCTGGTGCGAGCCCAGATCTGTTGCAGTGCCAGACGCTTTTCATAGATGGTGCGCAGTGTCTGGCTGTGCTCGAGCATGCTCTGGATGTGCAGGTGATGGCGGTCTTCCAGCAGGCTGGTTTCACGAGACAGCAAGCGCTTGGCGCGGCGGAACTGATGACGCACCGAGCCGTCGACCCGTGCCAGCTCCTGTTTGACCAGCGGACCAATTACCAGCTTGCGGTACTGCGCCATGATCTGGAAACGGTTGTTGAGGATGGCCATGGCGGTGTCCATGTCCAGTTGGCCCTTGCCTGCAACCCGGTGGGCGATGGGCGCGACACGTTGCACCTTGGCCAGCCCCAGCAGGCTGAACAGCTTGATCCAGGCCCAACCCATGTCGAATTCCCAGCGTTTGACCGAGAGCTTGGCCGAATTCGGGTAGGTGTGGTGGTTGTTGTGCAGTTCTTCGCCACCAATGATGATGCCCCACGGCACCAGGTTGGTCGCGGCGTCGCGGCACTCGAAGTTGCGGTAGCCGACGGCATGGCCAAGGCCGTTGACCACGCCGGCGGCCCAGAACGGAATCCACATCATCTGCACGGCCCAGATGGTGATGCCGATGGTGCCGAACAGCAGCAGGTCGATGATTGCCATCAGGGCGATGCCGCCCAGCTTGTAGCGCGAGTAGAGGTTGCGCTCGATCCAGTCCTCTGGGCAGTTCTTGCCATAGATACGCAGGGTTTCCGGATTGCGTGCCTCTTCCCGGTAGAGTTCGGCCCCTTTGCGCATCACCGTGGACAGGCCCTTTACGACCGGGCTGTGCGGGTCGTCGACGGTTTCGCACTTGGCGTGGTGCTTGCGGTGGACGGCGGTCCACTCACGGGTGTTCTGTGCGGTGGTCAGCCACAGCCAGAAACGGAAGAAATGCTTGAGCCCGGCGTTGAGTTCCAGCGCGCGGTGAGCGGAATAGCGGTGCAGATAAACCGTGACGCTGACAATGGTCACGTGGGTCATCAGCAGCGTGACTGCCAGCAGTTGCCAGGCGGATAAATCGAGTAAACCGTTGTACCACATAGCCGGGTTGGCCCTCGTAAAGCGAAGAAAACAGCAGGTGACATTATCCTTCGCAACATAAATAAAACCAGTCGGCCTTTTTGATAGACGGTCGCTGGATGTTTCTGTCCTATAATGCGCCAACTTTTGATCTGGGCTGCCCAAACACACTATGTCTGTTTCTGCACGAGATGCCCTGCGCACGGCTGCGCTCTACCTGGTGTTATCAGTCCTGTGGCTTGGGCTGTCTGACCAAATATTAAGCAGTCTTTTCGATGATCCTGCCCAGTTGTTGCAATGGCAGATGGTCAACGCCCTTGTGTGGGTGTTCTGCAGCACCCTGTTGATCTTCTATTCGCGTGTGCGCCTGTTGAAGTTCATCGGCGTCGGTGCCCGTTTACGCCGCGAAGACCGGGAGCGCCTGCGAATGGCTGCTGCCGTCTTCGACAGCACCCTTGAGGGGGTGCTGGTGACCAACCGCCAGGGCTTGATCGTGCATGTAAACCGCGCGTTCATGCGAATTACCGGCTACCAGAAAGAGGAAGTGATCGGTCACCGGCCGAACAAGTTCAAGTCGGGTCGACATGGTTCGCAGTTCTACCAGGAGATGTTCGCGGCCCTCGCGCAAAAGGGCGAGTGGAGCGGCGAAATCTGGAACCGACGTAAAAGCGGCGAGGTCTACCCGCAGTGGCAAACCATCTGCGCGATTCTCGACGATAGCGGTTTTGTGAGCCACTATGTCGCTGTTTTCAGCGATATTAGCGCAATCAAGCACACGGAGCGCGAGCTGGCCTACCTGGCGCATCACGACCCGCTGACCAGCCTGCCCAATCGCCTGCTGTTCAATGACCGTACCGCCCAGGCGCTGGCGGCGGCGCAAGCCAACAAGCGCGGATGCGCCCTGTTGCTGCTCGACCTCGATCACTTCCAGAGTATCAACGACAGCCTGGGGCACAATATTGGTGACCAGTTGCTCAAGTCTGTTGGCGAACGCCTCAAGGGCGTGATCGGCGAAGGGGTGACGCTGGCGCGTCTGGGGGGCGATGAGTTCGCGGTGTTGCTGGAGAACTGCTCACAACTTGGCCAGGCGGCGGTGATGGCGCAGAGCATCATCGATGGCATGAAAGACCCTTTTGAGCTGGATAATCATCGTCTGTTCACCAGTGTGAGTATCGGTATAAGCCTGTTCCCCAGTGATGCACTCAGTGCCGAGCAGTTGCTGCGTAATGCCGACTCGGCCCTGTTCAAGGCCAAGGGCAATGGTCGTGCAGGTTATGCGCTGTACACCGAAGAGCTGACTGCCCACGCTCAGCAGCGGGTGGAAACCGCCGCCGAATTGCGCCGGGCGCTGGAGCAGGAAGAGCTGCGGGTGTACTACCAGCCGGTGCACGACCTGAGCAGTGGGCGGATGATTGGTGTCGAGGCGTTGGTGCGTTGGCAGCATCCGCAACGTGGCCTGGTACCTCCTGGAGAGTTCATCCCGATTGCCGAGCGCACGGGTTTGATCTCCGATATCGACACCTGGGTCATGCGCCAGGCCTGCCTGCAGATGGTTCAATGGCAGCGCGAGGGCAAG
This sequence comes from Pseudomonas sp. TE3910, assembly GCF_056279025.1. Lineage (NCBI taxonomy): Bacteria > Pseudomonadati > Pseudomonadota > Gammaproteobacteria > Pseudomonadales > Pseudomonadaceae > Pseudomonas > Pseudomonas sp. TE3910. The sequence goes on along the minus strand of NZ_JBWBQN010000001.1, from coordinate 3,194,427 downwards.
ACCCTGGACTTTATTGCGGTGAACGTTTCCAGCCGTTTGTTCGTGCACCGTGACCTCTACCAGTATGTCGCCCAGGTGCTGCACGAAACCCAACTGGCGCCGGCCTTTCTGGAGCTTGAAGTGACCGAAAGTGCGGTCATGGAAGACCCTGAGGTGGCGCTTGAGCAACTGCATCGCTTGCGTGAGCTTGGCTTGCGCCTGGCCATCGATGACTTTGGTACGGGCTATTCCTCGCTGCTGCGCCTCAAGCGCCTGCCGGTGCAGAAGCTGAAGATCGACCAGGGCTTTGTGGCCGGTTTGCCGAGTGACGAAGACGACATGGCGATTGTCCGGGTAATCATTGCATTGGCTCGAAGCATGGGTATGCAGATCCAGGCTGAAGGCATCGAGCATGCCGAGCAGTCGCAATGTCTGCTGGAGCAGCAGTGTGACCTGGGGCAGGGCTATTGGTATGGCCGTCCGGTTCCGGCGCAGCAAGTGCGTTGGTAAACCCTGTGCATCGCCGGCAAGGCCGGCTCCTGCATGCGTTGCAGCACCCGTAGGAGCCAGCCGCGCTGGCGATAAGTACTAACAGTTATATAAAAATTCTTAAATAGTATTTTTAAGAATATTCAGCCCTCTCTAAGATTGCCCTCAAGCCAGCGCAGTCGCTTACATCCCCTGCTACTGCACGGCACCCTTTAGCCACAGGAGTACGGGTTATGAGCGCATCGTTGCGTAGCGTTGATGGACAGGACGAAGCCACCATTCTGCGGGAAATCCAGAGCGCGCTGCGCGATCTGCGGTTCGGCGCGGTGGAGATCACTGTTCATAACGCCCAAGTCGTCCAGATCGAACGCAAGGAAAAATTCCGGTTGCAGAACGCCAGCAACAAGGCGAGCTGAAGCCTCGTAGCAACCTGCCAACACATTAGAAGAAAAGCCAACGTCAGGAGCTTCACCATGTCCATTCGCCGTTATGCTCTGGCTGCTCTCGCCAGTGCCGTTTTTGCCGGTTCCGCCATCGCCAAGGACTACGAGCTGCTGAACGTGTCCTACGATCCGACCCGTGAGCTGTACCAGCAGTACAACGCCGAGTTCATCAAGCACTGGCAGCAGGCTCACCCGGACGACAAGGTGAAGATCCAGCAGTCCCACGGCGGTTCGGGCAAACAGGCTCGCGCGGTCATCGATGGTCTGCGCGCCGACGTGGTCACCCTGGCCCTGGCGGGCGACATCGATGAAGTCGCCAAGCTCGGCAAAGGCTTGCCGGAGAACTGGCAGACCCGCCTGCCTGACGCCAGTACCCCTTACACCTCGACCATCGTTTTCCTGGTACGCAAGGGCAACCCCAAAGGCATCAAGGACTGGGGCGACCTGATCAAGAAAGACGTGTCGGTGATTACCCCGAACCCGAAAACCTCCGGGGGGGCGCGTTGGAACTTTCTTGCTGCCTGGGCCTACGGCCTGAAAGCCGGTGGCAGTGAAGCCAAGGCGCAGGAGTATGTGACGGAGCTGTTCAAGCATGTGCCTGTGCTGGACACCGGTGCCCGTGGCTCGACCATTACCTTCGTCAACAATGGCCAGGGTGACGTGCTGCTGGCCTGGGAGAACGAGGCGTTTCTGGCATTGAAGGAAGATGGCGGCAGCGACAAGTTCGAGATTGTCGTACCGTCCCTGTCGATCCTGGCTGAGCCGCCAGTTGCCGTGGTCGACAAGAATGCCGAGAAAAAAGGCAACGAGGCCATTGCCCAGGAGTATCTCAAGTACCTGTACAGCCCCGCCGGGCAGAAGATCGCCGCAGAGAACTTCTATCGTCCGCGTGATGTGAAAGTGGCGGCCGAGTATGCCAAGCAGTTCCCGAAATTGGATCTGGTAACTATCGACAAAGATTTCGGTGGCTGGAAAACTGCGCAGCCCAAGTTCTTCAACGATGGCGGGGTGTTCGATCAGATCTACACGGCGCAGTGAATTGTCACCGCCAGGATGAAAGCCGTTCAGTAGCCAGCATGGGCCCGGGATTCGTTCCGGGCTTACTGCGTTCAACCAAGGACCTTTATGTCACGTCGTATCTCCCCCGTCATACCCGGCTTCGGGCTGACGCTGGGCTACACCTTGGTGTACCTCAGCCTGATTGTGCTCATACCGCTGGGGGCGATGTTCGTCCATGCCTCCCAGCTTACGTGGGAGCAGTTCTGGGCCATCGTCAGTGCTCCGCGCGTGTTGGCGGCGCTCAAGCTCAGTTTCGGTACTGCGTTGTACGCTGCCCTAATCAACGGCCTGATCGGTACGCTGCTGGCCTGGGTGCTGGTGCGCTACACCTTTCCGGGGCGCAAGATCATTGATGCAATGATCGACTTGCCGTTTGCCCTGCCAACGGCCGTTGCCGGTATTGCCTTGACCGCGCTGTATGCGCCGACCGGGTTGGTCGGTCAGTTCGCCACTGACCTGGGCTTCAAGATCGCCTACACGCCGTTGGGTATTACCTTGGCACTGACCTTCGTCACCTTGCCGTTTGTGGTGCGTACGGTGCAGCCGGTGCTGGCCGACATTCCGCGGGAAGTCGAAGAGGCCGCGGCCTGCCTTGGCGCCAAACCCTTGCAGGTGTTCCGTTATGTATTGGCGCCCGCGCTGCTGCCCGCTTGGCTGACCGGCTTTGCCCTGGCCTTTGCCCGAGGCGTCGGTGAATACGGATCGGTGATTTTCATCGCCGGCAACATGCCGATGAAAACCGAGATCCTGCCGTTGTTGATCATGGTCAAACTGGACCAGTACGACTACACCGGTGCTACCGCTATCGGCGTGTTGATGCTGGTGGTTTCCTTCATTCTGCTGCTGCTGATCAACTTGTTGCAGCGGCGCATCGAAACCCCGTGAAGGAGGCTTTGTCCATGTCTACGTCTTCCCTTGGCGCAGCCGCTTCGGCCAATGCCGCTCGCCGTGGCAGCGCAGTGTCACGACGGGTGCTGATCGGTTTTGGCTGGCTGATCTTTGCCGTGTTCCTGTTGTTGCCATTGTTCATCGTGGTGTCCCAAGGCCTGAAAATGGGCCTGGGTACGTTCTTCAGTGCGATCTTTGAGCCCGATGCCCTCTCGGCGTTGAAGCTGACCCTGATTGCCGTGGCCATCTCGGTGCCGCTGAACCTGGTGTTTGGTGTCAGCGCGGCCTGGTGTGTCAGTAAGTACACCTTCCGTGGCAAAAGCATACTGGTGACGCTGATCGACCTGCCGTTCTCGGTGTCCCCGGTTATCGCTGGCCTGGTCTACGTGTTGATGTTCGGTGCCCAGGGCCTGTTCGGGCCGTGGTTGCAGGAGCACGATATTCAGATCGTCTTTGCGTTGCCGGGGATTGTCCTGGCGACCATTTTCGTCACCGTCCCCTTCGTGGCCCGTGAGCTGATCCCGCTGATGCAGGAGCAGGGCACGCAGGAAGAAGAAGCGGCGCGCCTGCTGGGCGCCAACGGCTGGCAGATGTTCTGGCACGTGACCTTGCCGAATATCAAGTGGGGCCTGATTTACGGTGTGGTGCTGTGTACTGCGCGAGCCATGGGCGAGTTCGGTGCGGTGTCGGTGGTCTCGGGGCACATTCGTGGGGTGACCAACACCCTGCCGCTGCATGTCGAGATCCTCTACAACGAGTACAACCATGTCGCGGCCTTCAGCGTGGCCAGCCTGTTGCTGATCCTGGCGCTCTTCATCCTGCTGCTCAAGCAGTGGAGCGAGTCCCGCATTAACCGTCTGCGCCACAACGCAGCGGAGGAATAATTCATGTCGATCGAAGTTCGTAACGTCAGCAAGCGCTTCAACGCTTTCCAGGCCCTGGACAGCATCAACCTGGATATCCACAGCGGCGAGCTGGTGGCATTGCTTGGCCCCTCCGGCTGCGGCAAGACCACGCTGCTGCGCATTATCGCCGGGCTGGAAACCCCGGATCAGGGCAGCATCGTTTTCCATGGCGAGGACGTCTCCGGCCACGACGTGCGCGACCGTAACGTCGGCTTCGTGTTCCAGCACTATGCGCTGTTCCGCCACATGAGCGTGTTCGACAACGTCGCCTTCGGCCTGCGCATGAAGCCCAAGGCCGAGCGCCCGAGCGAGAGCAAGATCGCCGAGAAAGTTCACGAACTGTTGAACATGGTTCAACTCGACTGGCTCGCAGATCGCTACCCCGAGCAATTGTCCGGTGGCCAGCGCCAACGTATTGCCCTGGCTCGCGCCCTGGCAGTAGAGCCCAAGGTATTGCTGCTCGACGAGCCCTTCGGCGCCCTGGATGCCAAGGTACGCAAGGAACTGCGCCGCTGGCTGGCGCGGCTGCACGAAGACATCAACCTGACCTCGGTGTTCGTGACCCACGACCAGGAAGAGGCCATGGAAGTTGCGGACCGTATCGTGGTGATGAACAAGGGCGTGATCGAGCAGATCGGCTCGCCGGGGGATGTCTACGAGCACCCGGCCAGCGACTTTGTTTACCACTTCCTGGGCGATTCCAACCGGTTGCACCTGAGCGAAGGTCATCACGTGCTGTTCCGGCCGCACGAAGTGTCGTTGTCGCGCCATGAGATGGAAGGCCACCACGTCGCTGAAGTGCGGGACATCCGCCCCTTGGGTGCGACGACCCGGGTCACCCTCAAGGTCGAGGGGCAGAGCGAGTTGATTGAAGCCGAAGTGGTCAAGGATCACGACAGCCTGACCGGGCTGGTGCGTGGCGAGACCTTGTTCTTCAAGCCGAAGGTTTGGCAGAAAGTCGCGAACATCTAACTGTACGCGAGCGTTTCAGGGGCCGTTCCTTGGCAGGGTGCGGCCCCTTTTTTATTGCGCTCCAGTGCTCACCGGAGCGTCCAGATTGCTACGCGAATTATTGGTTTTGGTTATTACCAAATAGCTTCTTATTCCTTTACGAATATAACCCTCGCCCTATACTGGTCCTCAAGCACGCAAGCCTGCAGGAGGCGTCCCATGTCCAACACGTCGATTCGTTACCTGATAGTGCCGGGTTGGCAGGGTTCGCCAGAGGATCACTGGCAAAGTTACTGGCAACAAAGCCTGCCCAATAGTGCCCGGGTCGAACAGGCTGACTGGTTGACGCCACGGCGTGAAGACTGGGTGGCAGCGCTGGAGCAGGCTATCGCGGCCGATGCAGCGCCGGTCATTCTGATTGCCCACAGCCTGGGCTGCATCACTGTCGCCCATTGGGCGGCGCAGGCCAGTGCCAACCTGTTGCGCCGGGTGCGTGGTGCCCTGCTGGTGGCGCCGGCGGATGTCGAGCGCCCCACCTGTGCGCCGGCCTTGCGCAACTTCGCGCCGATCACGCAACAGGTATTGCCATTCCCTTGCCAGGTGGTCGGCTCCGACAACGACCCGGCGGCCAGCGCTCCACGGGTGATGCAACTGGCCCGGGCCTGGGGGGCTGAAGCGGGGATTCTCTCCGGCGCCGGTCACATCAACGTGAAGTCCGGGCATCGTCGCTGGGAACAAGGGTTTGCTTACCTGTATCGCCTGCAGAGCCGGTTGGAACAAGGCGCCTTGCGCCGCGCCTGATCCCAAGGCGTTAACCACTTCTATCTGAAACGCCTGGTCGCCTAGTGGCCGGGCGGGAGTTTGCCATGCCTATTCATGACACCCACGGCCAGCCGTTGCTGACCTTTCCTGAACTGGACAAGAGCCCGCTCAGTATTCGCGCCAAGGCGCTGGTGTTCGTTGACCCTCGCTCACGCCAGTTGCGTGAGGAACTGGAGCAGCTTGCACCGCTGGGCTTGCCGGTATTGATTCGTGGCGAAACCGGTACCGGCAAGGAGTTGTTGGCGCGGCAGATCCACCGGGCCAGTGATCGCAGCGGGTTGTTCGTTTCGGTGAACTGCGCAGCCATCAGCCCGACCTACGCCGATGCTGAATTGTTTGGCTACAGTGCGGGCGCTCATAGTGGGACCGCCAGTAGCCGGGCCGGTTGGTTCGGCTCGGCCAATGGCGGCACCTTGTACCTGGATGAGATCGCCGATTTACCGTTGCCGATTCAGGTCAAGTTACTGGCCGCGCTGGAGACGCGAGAAGTCACCCGCGTTGGCGCGCAGCAACCGAACCCGGTGGACGTGCGCCTGGTGGCGGCCTCAAGCATCGACCTGGCATTGGCGGTGCGTGCGGGCAAGTTCCATGAGCGGCTCTATCACTACCTGCATGAGGGGCATTTGACCCTGCCGGCCTTGCGCGAGCGGGTCGGAGACATCTTGCCGTTGGCCGAGTACTTCGTCGGTATCTACAGCCAGCGGCTGAACGTGCCGGTTCCGCTGATCAGTGAGGCGGCACAGCGCGTACTGGAGGCGCATTGCTGGCCGGGCAATACCCGTGAGCTGGAAAACGTTATCCACTTTGCCTTGCTGGTGAGCACTGGTGACGAGATCCTGCCAGAGCACCTGAGCTTGCCGGCGTTCATCGTTGCGGATACTCGGGCGCAGGGTTGAAGGGCAGATTCTCGAAATGGAATAAGCCTCTAAATAAAAGGTATTGTTCTGGAATAAAAAATCTCGGTATTGTCCACCTCACGCCAGTCTTCAATGACGGGCATCTTCTTTTCGCCGTCGTCTGATGGCCATGATTCGAATAAGGACTGTGCATGAAAAAGGTTCTGCTGTTCACTGCTCTGGCGACTGCGCTGTCGGTAGCTGGTTTTGCCCAAGCGGCTGAAAAACTGGTCGTTGCGGCTACCCCGGTACCCCACGCCGAGATCCTTGAGCTGATCAAGCCAACGCTGGCCAAGGAAGGTGTGGACCTGGAGATCAAGGTGTTCACCGACTATGTGCAGCCTAACGTTCAGGTCGACCAGAAGCGCCTGGATGCCAACTACTTCCAGACCCTGCCGTACCTGAAGAACTTCAACGAAGGCAAAGGGACTCACCTGGAAACGGTGATCGGCGTTCACGTCGAACCGTTCGGTGGCTACTCGAAGAAGGTCAAGAGCCTCTCCGAGCTCAAGGACGGTGCAACCGTTGCGATCCCGAACGAGGGCAGCAACAGCGGTCGTGCCCTGCTGCTGTTGCAGAAGGCGGGTCTGATCACCCTGAAAGATCCGAAGAATGCCCTGGCTACGCCGAAAGACATCGCCGAGAACCCGAAGAAACTCAAGTTCCGCGAGCTTGAGTCGGCCATGCTGCCGCGTGTGCTGGACCAGGTCGATCTGGACATGATCAACACCAACTATGCGCTGGAAGCCGGTCTGAACCCGGCCAAAGATGCTCTGGTCATCGAAGGCAGCGACTCGCCTTACGTGAACTTCCTGGTCGCCCGTCCAGACAACAAGGACAGCGCCGCTATCCAGAAGCTGGCCAAAGCCCTGACCAGCCCTGAAGTGAAAGCGTTCATCGAGAAGAAATACCAGGGTGCGGTACTGCCCGCGTTCTGATACGCCCAGCGCCTGCCGGGCGTACTAGAACGTCTTCCGCTAACAGCGGGGGCGTCAGCAACCTGAAACGCCGACGCAGAGGCCTGCGTCGGCGTTTTTGTGTGCGCGTCAGTCTTGGTTAGCAACGGCCCTGTGCAGCGCGATGAGCAGCTTGAGCAGGTCGTTGGGGCCAAGTGCAGGCAGTGGGGTTGGGCGAGTCATGGTCGTCTTCCTTGTCAGTTAGGACACGCGGGTCAGGCGATTGGAGGGCGCGTTTCAAGGAAAGATCCCGACGCTGGCAAGGATTTGTTCAGTTGGCCGTCAGGGGATGTGCCATTTGCACCGCCGGGCTATTCCTTTGCGTGTGCTGGCCGATAAGTGTAGAAGGGCAGGTTTGGGGCCAACGAGCATGGCCCGGCTTGATAGGCTGGCATAAGCCTGCGCTTGGGTTTGCCAAAAGCGCTGGTTATGCTGGCGCCAACTGTTTGAGGAGTGAATTCGTGAAAGCGTGGATCGTGATGCTGGTGGCCCTGATGCTGCCTGCGGCCGCTATGGCCGAGGAGTCCAAGGAAGATGCACCGAAAGTGGCCTACATCTCTCTGACGCCGCCCTTTGTTGGCAACTATGCCCTCGACGGTGGGCCGAAGCTGCACGTGTACAAGGCTGATGTTGCCCTGCGGGTGACCGGTGAAGCCGCAGCGGCAGTGGTCAAGCACCATGAGCCGCTGATCCGTAACCAGCTCGTTGCACTGTTTACCCAGCAGAACCTGGAGAGCATGAGCAATGTCGAGTCCAAGGAAAAGCTGCGTCAGGAAGCGTTGAAGCAGGTCCAGCAGGTGCTCAATGACGAAGAGGGCAAGCCGATCGTCGAGGACCTGCTGTTCAACAACCTGATCGTGCAGTAATCAGGAGGTCAGGGTTCGTCTGAAGCGCGCCAACGCGATGCTGAAGAACAACAGGCCGATCGCGCCGAGCGCGAGCAGGTCTGGCCAGACTACGTCGACGCCGGCATCGCGGAACAGGATGGCGGCGGCGAGGCTGACGAAGTGGGTCGACGGTGAGCCCTGCATGACCCACTGCAGCCACTGCGGCATGCTGTCCAGCGGTGTGCTGCCGCCCGAGAGCAACAGCATCGGGATAATCACCGGGATCGCCAACAAGCCGAACTGCGGGGTCGAACGGGCCAGCGTGGCGAGGAAAATCCCCAAGGCGGTACTGGCGAACAGATAGAGCGCGGTCACTGCCAGGAACAGCCCGAGCGAACCTGCCAGCGGTACACCCAGTGCGCCTTTGACCACCACCTCCAGCGATACCCAGGTGCACAGCACCACCACCAGCGCGTTGCTGCCAATTTTCGCCAGCATGATTTCCAGTGCGGTCAATGGCAATACCAGCAGGTGGTCGAGGGTGCCGTGCTCGCGCTCACGAAGCAGCGCCGTGCCGGTCAGGATGATTGCCAGGATGGTGATGTTGTTGACGATCTGGATCACCGCCAGGAACCAGCCACCTTCCAGGTTGGTGTTGAACAACGCCCGATTGGTCAGCAGGGCCGGTGCACGCTCGACGCTTGAGTCGGGGTTGGCGTAGTCGAGCAACTCGCGTTCAAAGATCCGCCCGATGTAGCCAGCCCCCATGAACGCCTGGCTCATGGCGGTGGCGTCAACATTGATCTGCAGTTCCGGTGAGCGCCCCGCGAGCAGGTCGGTCTGGAAGTTCACCGGAATGTTGATCACGAACGTGTACTGACCGTTGTCCAGAACCTGGTCGATCCGGTCATAGGACAGGGCGGTGGCTGTCTGGAACTCGGGAGGTTGCAGGGCCTGGGTGAGTTTGCGCGAGATCAGGCTGTGGTCTTCGTCGACCACGGCGACGCTGGCGTTGTGCACGCCAATCACGGAACCCGCCGCCGGCATATAGATGGCCACACTGAAGGCATAGAGGAGGAACAGCAACAGCACGCTGTCATGGCGCAGGCTGGTGAGCTCTTTGAGCCCCAGGCGCAGAATGTGAGCAAGGCGATGCATCAGGCCTCCTGCTTTTTCAACATGGCCAGGCTCAAGCCCGTGAAGGCAAGGAAGAATCCCAGCAGGGCCAGGCATTGCGGCCACAGCTCGCGCAGGCTCAGGGCCTTGGTGAAGGTGCCGACGGCGATGTCGAGGAAGTAGCCGGCGGGGAACAGTTGCCCCATCACCGCTGCTGTGCCTTCGAGTGACGAGCGTGGCACGATCAACCCGGAGAACTGAATGGTGGGCAGGCTGGTGATGATCATGGTGCCGAGGATCGCGGCGATCTGGGTGCGGGTGAACGCAGAGATCAGCATTCCCATGCTGGTGGTCGCCAGCAGGTAGAGCACGCCACCGCACGCCAGGGCGAAGGCGCTACCCTTGAATGGCACGCCGAACAGCCAGCGGTTCATCGCCACCAGCAGTGCCAGGTTGATCAGGCTGACGATCAGATAAGGCACCTGCTTGCCGAGCAGGAATTCCAGGCGTGTCAGGGGTGTGGCATAGAAGTTGGTAATCGAGCCCAGCTCCTTCTCCCGGACGATACCCAGTGCGGTCAGCATGGCCGGGATGAAGGCCAGAATCAGCGCCATGACGCCGGGGCCGATGGCGTTCACGCTGACGACATCCTGGTTGTAGCGAAAGCGTGTTTCCAGGTTTACCAGTGGCTGTGCCGGCTGAGCGGCACTGCTCAAGGACGCCAGTAATGCCAGGTTGCCCTGATGCACGGCTTCGACATAGTTCCGACTGGTTTCGGCGCGAAACGGCATGCCACCGTCGAGCCAGGCGGCTACGGTCGGCTGGCGACCGGCGTAGAGGTCGCGACCAAAGCCCGGCGGTATCTCCAGCGCCAGCTTGATCTCGGAACGCTGCAGGCGCCGGTGCATTTGCCCCAGGTCGGTTATCGGTGCTTGCTCATCGAAGTAGCGCGAGCCACGAAACGCTTCCAGGTAGGCGCGGCTTTGCGGGCTTTGGTCCTGGTCATAGACCGCAAAGGCGAGGTTCTCGACGTCCAGCGAGATCCCGAAACCAAAGATCACCATCATGAAGAGTGCGCCGAGCAAGGCAAACGCCAGGCGTACCTTGTCCCTCAGTAGCTCCTTGCCCTCGCGGTTTGCCAGGGCGAACAGGCGCTTGAGGCTGAAGCCTCGGCGCTGGCGCAGTAACGTCGGCGCGGCGGCCGTGTTCAGCGGGGTGTCAGTGGCAGGCGCCTCCACTGGGCCCTGGGCCTGTTCCAGGCAGCGCACGAAGGCGTCTTCCAGGGTTTCGCCGGCGAACTGAGTCTGCAGCGCTGAGGGCGTATCGCAGGCCAGTACCTGGCCGGCGTGCATCAACGAAATGCGGTCGCAGCGTTGTGCCTCGTTCATGAAGTGGGTGGAGAGGAAGATGGTCACGCCCTGTTCCCGTGACAGCTCGATCAGCAGGCGCCAGAAGTCGTCACGGGCGGCGGGATCGACTCCCGAGGTCGGTTCGTCGAGGATCAGCACTTCCGGCCGGTGCAGTACCGCCACTGCGAGCGAAAGCCGTTGGCGAATCCCCAGGGGAAGCGCGCCGGATTGTTGGTCGGCCACGCTGTTCAGATCGAAACGCTGGATCAGTTCGGCGATGCGCGGACGGCTTTCGGCGTTGGGCAAGTCAAACAGGCGTGCGTGCAGCTCAAGGTTTTGCCGCACACTCAGCTCGCCGTACAGGGAAAAGCTCTGCGACATGAAACCGACCCGTTTGCGGGTGGCCAGGTCGCTGGCATCCACCGGGCGCCCGAGCAGGCTGGCGCTGCCTTCGCTGGCGGGCATCAGGCCGGTCAGGACCTTCATGGTGGTGGTTTTACCGCACCCGTTGGAGCCAAGAAAGCCGAAGATCTCGCCACGACCAATGGCGAAGCTGACCTTGTTGACCGCGGTGAAGTCGCCAAAGCGCAGGGTCAGTTCATGGGCTTCGATGGCGATTTCGGCGTTGCTGTCGGCACGTGGTGGTATGTGCAAGGGTTGCCCGCTGCGCTTGCTGTCACCCTGAAAGTGAGTAAAGGCGTCGTCGAGCTTGTCGCTGGGGGTCACGGCGGCCAGTTCGCGGCTGGGCCCGGCGGCGATCAGGCGTCCGCGGTCGAGCATCAGGCAATGCTCGAACTGCTCGGCTTCCTCCATGTAGGCCGTGGCGACCAGCAGGGTCAGTTGCGGGCGCTCGCGGCGCACCTGCTCGACCAGTTCCCAAAAGCGCCGCCGTGACAACGGGTCGACGCCTGTGGTCGGTTCGTCGAGGATCAACAAGTCGGGGTCATGGATCAGCGCGCAGCACAGCCCGAGCTTTTGTTTCATGCCGCCCGAGAGCTTGCCGGCGGGGCGGTCGGCGAAACGCACCAGGTCAGTGGCCAGCAGCAGCTCGTGCATGCGCCGCTCGCATTCCGCGCGGGGCAGGCCGAACAGGGTGGCGAAGAAACTGATGTTTTCGCGTATCGACAGGTCCGGGTAAAGGTTGTTGCCCAGCCCTTGGGGCATGAAGGCGATGCGTGAGTACAGGCTGCGGCGATGGCGACGCTCGTCGATCGAGCCGTCGAGCACCTGTAGCGTGCCGGTCTGCAACTTTTTCACCCCGGCAATCAACCCAAGCAGGCTGGACTTTCCCGCACCATCGGGGCCGATCAGGCCGCAACGGGTGCCGGCTGGCAGCTCGAAGTCGATGCCCTGCAGGGCCACTACGGTGCCGTAGCGATGGCTGATGCCCTTGGCGTGCAGCGCCAGCGCATTCATTGCAGGTTGGCCGGCCAGTCCACGGGGGCCGTGCGTACATAGCCGGCCCCCGGCATACCGGGTTTGGCTTGAGGCAGGGCGCTAGGGTCGGTCAGGCGCAGTTTTACCCGGAACACCAGCTTCTGGCGTTCGTCACGGGTTTCCACTTGCTTGGGGGTGAACTGAGCCTTGGCCGCGACAAAGGTGATCTTGGCCGGCAGGGCTTTGTCGGGCAGGGCATCGAGTACGATCCGTGCCTGATCGCCCATGGTCAGTTTGCCGGCGGTCGAAGCCGGCAGGTAGAGGTTCATGTACTGATCGTTGGGGTCGATCAGCAGGAGTACACGTCCGCCCGCCGGCAGCACCTCGCCGGGTTCGGCCAAGCGTAACTGGATCACCCCATCGATGGGGGCGCGCAGACTGCTGTCGTCAATTTCGCTGGTCAACTGTTCGACCTGTGCCTGCGCCGCACCAATGGCCGCATTGATAGCCGCCAGTTGTGCACGAGCGGCGACCACCGCCGAGCTGCTGGTGTCGAAGCGTGCCTGTTGCTGATCGAGCAGTTGCTGGCTGGCGTACTTGCGCTGGAACAGTTCACGACTGCGCCGCAGCTCCTGGCTGGCAAGCAGCAATTCGCTCTGACGCAACTGCACGTTGGCCTGGGCCGCGGCGTAGTTCTCCTTGGCGCGCAGCACTTCCGCTTCGGCCTGGGTACGTTGAGCTTCGAGGGTGCGGGTGTCGATGCGGGCCAGCAATTGTCCCTGCTTCACGCTGTCGCCTTCATCGGCCAGCACTTCGGCCAGGCGCCCGGGAACCTTGCTGGCGATCTGCACCTCGGTGGCTTCAAGCCGACCGTTGCCTTGGCTCAGGCCTTCGGGCAGGCGATCATGCAGTGATTTCCAGTAGCCCAAGCCCCCCGCGGCCACGAGCAGAGCAATCAGGGCAGCGGCGAAAAGTCTTGGTGTGTGTTGGCTAAGCGACATTGTTCAAGCATCCTGCGGCAATGACGTCAGTGTGACGGTTCCCTGTTTAGCCGGGTTGATATCCGTCAATTGAGTAGGAATCCTACCCTGTTCAGCGCAAGGCGAGTACAGCGGCCCATTGTTCGGCAGTTACCGGCATGACCGAAAGGCGGCTGCCTTTCTGTACCAGTGGCAGCTCGGCGAGGGCTGTTTGTTGTTTCAGGTAACCCAGGCCAAGCACCTTTGTGAATGTCTCGACATGGATGACATTGATGGCGCTCCACGGGTTCTTCTCGGCAGTGGCCTTAGCGTCGAAGTAGTGGCTCTCGGGGTCGAGCGCGGTGGGGTCCGGGTAAGCGTCCGAGGTGATCCGGGCAATGCCGGCAATACCCGGCTCCGGGCAGCTGGAATGGTAGAAAAAGAACGCATCACCTACCGTCATCGAACGAATGAAATTGCGTGCCTGATAGTTACGCACGCCGTCCCAGCGGGTTTCGCCGAGCGTGGCCAGGTCTTGGATCGAGAGCTCGTCGGGCTCGGATTTCATCAGCCAATAGGCCATGGAAGGTGCTCCTGAAAAAATTGGAAACAACCTGTGGCGCGAAACCGACAGCCGGTTGACGTCAACGTTTGCGTGTCGCTTCAGGTTGTCGGAGAATGCGCGGGTTTTAAGCATGACGCTGCTGCACGGCCTACCTCGCTAACCGTTGCTGCCATCGTGATCAGTTTGCCTGAGGGGGGCAATCGATGAATCGCAAACCGGATATGATCTGGGTACTCGTTTTTCTGTTCGGTTTGGGTGTGGTCACTACCGGTTATGCGGAAAGCCTCTGGGAGCGCAACCTCGACACCAATTATGAAGTGTCGGTCATCCCGCAACAGCGTTGATCGGCTGCTTGCCTGCGCTTAGTTCGCCAGGTACCAGCCCTTGTCCGAAACAGTTCCTTGAAGCGGCACGTCCCAACTGGCTTGAGTCAGTCGCTCGACCTTCTGGCATTCATGCGCCAGCCCCAGTAGCAGTGGTTTTCTCCAGGTTTTGCGTCGGGCCAGGTAGCCCAGGCTTCGGTCGTAGAAACCACCGCCCATACCCAAGCGTCCCCCTGTTTCATCGAACCCTACAAGCGGCAGCAGGACCAGGTCCAGCGCCCATACGGGGCGTTGTCGTGCCTGGCTAATGACAGGCTCAGGAATGCGGAAGCGGTTGGGGCGTAGCTTTTCGCCTGCCTCAATGCGTTGAAAGGCCATCTTGGTCTTCGGCCAGGCGTGCAGTACTGGCAGGTAGGTACGCTTGCCACGGCGCTGGGCCTCGCGCAGCAACAGGCGCGGGTCGATTTCGCTGTCGTTGGGCAGGTACAAGGCAATGTGCCTGGCACGACGGAACAATGGATGCTGTGCCAGTTGGCAATACAGGTTCTGCGCGGCCCGGCGTTGTTCGGCTGGCGTCAACGCGCGACGGGCATCTCGAAGCAGGCGGCGTAGCTGGGGGCGGGTGAGCAGCGCGGTGTCGGTCATGGCACGGGCGGTCTCTTGAGCAACTGCCAGGCGGGTGGCAGCGCGTGTGCGCATGCCAAGGCTGGCAGGCGCAGGATAATCAGGCTCCCCGACGAACCGCTGTCGGTGTAGCCCTTGAACCCGAAAGTTCAAGGTGGAGATTGCAGGGGGCGTTAAGGCTTTCCGTCAGGCGGACATGCGCACCGGCCCCAGCGTGCAACCCCCGTGGTTGTGCGTATCGGCTCAGGGACATGACCGACTGGCAAGCACTCCAGGGAGTGATCGAGAGTATACCTGAAACTCAATTGGATGGTGTATCGGCATCGTTGGCCAACGCCTGATCGACACGTTCCAGCAGGTCGCGCACCTGTTCGCGGGTGGCGCCGCCGACTTGAGGGGCCGGGCGTTCCTGGCGGTGCAGCAGGTCGTGGGTAATGTTGAGAGCGGCCATGACCGCGATACGGTCGGCGCCAATAACCTTGCCGCTGCTGCGGATCTCGCGCATTTTGCCGTCCAGGTAGCGTGCAGCGCTGATCAGGTTGCTGCGTTCTTCCGGCGGACAGATGATCGAGTACTCTTTGTCGAGGATCTGAACGGTGACGCTATTGCTTGAACTCATGAGTCTTGCTCCAGGGCCTTGAGTCGCAAAATCATCGATTCGACCTTACGCCGGGCGATTTCATTTTTTTCGATGAGGTGGGCACGTTCCTCACGCCAGGATTTTTCCTGAGCTAATAAGAGTGCGTTTTGCCGTTTTAGTTGCTCGACCCGTTCAATCAACAGTTCGAGTCGGCCCATCAGCGCTTGCAGCTCGGTCTCTTGCATGAAATGCCACTCGATTGGGTGTGCCTGAGTTCCCGGCGATTATGCCCTGCCAGCCCCGAGTTGGCCGCGTCGATGGTCTTGGCGCGCCTGCCGGTGCTAGGATACAAGGTCTTCATTCTAGTCATTGCGCCGTCTGGCGCCTAGTTGCCCATGCCCAATACCAACTCGCCGTACACCGCATTCGCCGCCCTGCTGAGCAGCGGCGGTCATCCAGTTTCTCCTGCCGAACTGCACGGGCTGTTGCTCGGACGTAGCTGCACAGGTGCCGGCTTCGATGCCGACAGCTGGTTGGCCGACGCAGCCCCCCTGCTTGATACCGAGCCGGCCGACAATGTTCGCAATGCCCTGATTGGCTTGCAGGAAATGGTCAAGGCCGAACTCACCGGTGAAGACATCACCATCGTCTTGCTGCTGCCGGGCGATGACGCGCCGCTGACCGAGCGTGCCGTTGCGCTGGGCCAGTGGTGCCAAGGCTTCCTTGACGGCTTCGGCCTGAACTCGGGTGGCCTGACATTGAGCACTGAAGCCAAGGAAGTGCTGCAGGACCTGGCCGCCATTTCCCAGGTCCAGGATGCTCTGGAGGAATCCGAGGACGGCGAGAGCGACTACATGGAAGTCATGGAATACCTGCGCGTCGCGCCGTTGCTGCTTTACACGGAGCTGGCCAAGCCTGCTCCAGCCGCTGCGAAACCTTCCCTGCACTGATTTTTGCCTGGACGCCATCTGCCCATGACCCACATCCCCAAGTCGGAATACGCCCGCCGGCGAAAGGCGCTGATGGCGCAGATGGAGCCCAACAGCATCGCCATCCTGCCGGCGGCTGCGGTCGCCATACGCAACCGCGATGTCGAGCACGTGTATCGCCAGGACAGCGACTTCCAGTACCTGAGCGGCTTTCCCGAGCCCGAAGCGGTGATTGCGCTGATACCCGGGCGTGAGCACGGTGAATATGTGTTGTTTTGTCGTGAGCGCAATCCTGAGCGTGAGCTGTGGGATGGCTTGCGCGCCGGGCAGGAGGGCGCCATTCGCGATTTTGGCGCCGATGATGCCTTCCCGATCACCGATATCGACGAAATTCTGCCGGGGTTGATCGAGGGACGCGACCGCGTGTACTCGGCGATGGGCAGCAATGCCGAGTTCGACCGCCATTTGATGGAGTGGATCAACGTGATTCGTTCCAAGGCGCGCCTCGGTGCGCAGCCGCCCAACGAATTCGTTGCCCTGGATCATCTGCTGCATGACATGCGTCTGTATAAATCGGCAGCGGAAGTGAAGGTGATGCGCGAAGCCGCGGCCATTTCGGCGCGTGCTCATGTGCGGGCGATGCAAGCCTGCCGGGCCGGCTTGCACGAGTACAGTCTTGAAGCCGAACTGGATTACGAGTTTCGCAAGGGCGGGGCGAAGATGCCGGCTTACGGCTCGATTGTCGCGGCTGGACGCAACAGCTGCATCCTGCATTACCAGGAAAACGATGCGCCGCTGAAGAACGGTGATCTGGTGCTGATCGACGCGGGTTGCGAGATTGACTGCTACGCCAGCGATATCACTCGGACGTTTCCGGTCAGTGGCACCTTTTCGCCGGAGCAGAAAGCAATCTACGAACTGGTACTCAAGGCGCAGATGGCGGCTTTCGAAGAGATTGCGCCGGGCAAGCACTGGAACCACGCGCACGAAGCGACCGTGCAGGTGATTACCGAAGGGCTGGTGGCGTTGGGCCTGCTCGCAGGCGAGGTGCCGGATCTGATCGAGTCCGAGGCTTACAAGGCCTTCTACATGCACCGTGCCGGGCACTGGCTGGGCATGGATGTACACGATGTTGGGGACTACAAGGTTGGCGGCCAGTGGCGGGTACTTGAGCCGGGGATGACCCTGACGGTCGAGCCGGGGATCTACATCTCGGCGGACAATATGCACGTGGCGAAAAAATGGCGTGGTATCGGCATACGCATCGAGGACGACGTAGTGGTAACCAAGCATGGGTGTGAAGTTCTGACGGCGGGTGTGCCGAAGACAGTCGCTGAAATCGAAGCCTTGATGGCTGCTGCACGAAGCCAGGCCGCATGAACCGGTTCAATCTGGCAATTATTGGCGGCGGCCTGGTGGGGGCCAGCCTGGCCTTGGCGCTGCAGGCCGGTGCCAAGGCTCGGGGCTGGACGATCCTGTTGATCGAGCCGTTTGCGCCGGGTGACAGCTATCAGCCCAGCTACGATGCACGCTCGTCGGCGTTGTCCTTCGGCACCCGACAGATCTATGAACGGCTGGGGCTGTGGCAGGCGATCAGTCACCGTGCCGAGCCGATCCGGCAGATCCAGGTGTCTGATCGGGGGCGTTTCGGCGCGGCCCGTCTGAACGCAATGGAAGAGGGCGTACCGGCCCTCGGCTATGTGGTGGAAAACGCCTGGCTGGGGCAGTGCCTTTGGAAAGGGCTGGATCCTGAGGTGGTCAGTTGGCGCTGCCCGGCCGAAGTGACGGCCTTGCAGGCGCTGGAAGACGGTTATCGCTTGTCGCTCAACGACGACACGACCCTTGACTGCGATCTGGCGGTGCTGGCCGACGGTGGCCGTTCTGGCCTGCGCGAGCAGTTGGGCATTCATGTCACGACGCGGCCTTACAACCAGAGTGCGTTGATCGCCAACATCACGCCCAGTGAAGCGCACTGCGGGCAAGCGTTTGAGCGCTTCACCGACGAAGGGCCTATGGCGCTGTTGCCGCTGCCGGAAAACCGCTGCGCGCTGGTCTGGACCCGCAAGGGGATGGACGCCAAGCGGTTGGCCGAGCTGGATGAGCGCAGCTTCCTCGACGAATTGCAGGGCGTGTTCGGCTACCGGTTGGGTGCCTTGTGTCAGGTGGGTGTTCGTCACCT
This sequence comes from Pseudomonas sp. TE3910, assembly GCF_056279025.1. Lineage (NCBI taxonomy): Bacteria > Pseudomonadati > Pseudomonadota > Gammaproteobacteria > Pseudomonadales > Pseudomonadaceae > Pseudomonas > Pseudomonas sp. TE3910. The sequence goes on along the minus strand of NZ_JBWBQN010000001.1, from coordinate 3,176,211 downwards.
GTATCCGTTGTCATTGGTCGAGGCGCAGGAACAGGTGCGTCCTCACCTGGTGGTGCTGGGCAATGCGGCGCACAGCCTGCACCCGATTGCCGGGCAGGGCTTCAACCTGTCGTTGCGTGACGTTCAGGCCTTGTCTGAAGCCTTGCTCGCCGGGCCGCAAGCGCCCGGTGACCTTGCGACGTTGCAAGCCTACTGTGAGCGTCAACGCCTTGATCAGGCCTTGACCATCGGCTTTTCCGACCGTGTCACCCGACTGTTTGGCAACAACCAGCCGCTGGTGACGGCCGGGCGCAACCTGGGCCTGCTTGGGCTCGACCTGCTGCCACCGGCCAAGCGCTGGTTCGCCCGGCAAGCGATGGGCCTGGGCACCCGTTCGGACCTGCAGGGTTGAGCATGCGCAAGGGCTACATACCACTTTCCCTTTATCTGCGGCTCCGGCCGCAAGCAATACAGGCTTAAGGCATGGAAATGCGCGCGGAACTGTTGATTGTCGGTGCCGGTATGGTCGGCAGCGCTCTGGCGTTGGCGCTACAGCACAGTGGCCTGAATATTCTGCTGGTCGATGGCAGCCCGCTGTCGGTCAAACCCTTTGATGTCGAGGCCGCATTCGAGCCACGGGTCAGCGCCCTGTCGGTGGCTAGCCAGCGGATCCTTGAACGGCTCGGTGCCTGGGACGGTATCCGCGCCCGACGCGTCTGCCCGTATTGGGCAGATGGAGGTCTGGGACGGCAGCGGGACAGGTCGTATTCACTTTTCCGCAGCCAGCGTGCATGCCGAGGTGCTGGGGCATATCGTCGAGAACCGAGTGGTCCAGGATGCGCTGCTGGAGCGCCTGCATGACAGCGAAATCGGCCTGCTGGCCAATGCGCGCCTGGAGCAGATGCGTCGTTCTGGAGAGGACTGGCTGCTGACCTTGGCCGATGGCCGTACGCTGCGTGCACCCTTGGTGATCGCAGCCGACGGGGCGAACTCGGCCGTGCGCCGCCTGACGGGGTGCGAAACTCGTGAGTGGGATTACTTGCATCACGCCATCGTGACCAGTGTGCGCTGCAGCCAGGCTCATCAGGCCACGGCCTGGCAGCGCTTTACGGATGATGGCCCGCTGGCGTTTCTGCCGCTGCAGCGCGACGGCGAGCAGGGGTGGTGCTCGATTGTCTGGTCGACCACGCCGGAGCAGGCCGAGCGCCTGATGGGGTTGGCCGATGAGGCGTTCTGCGCCGAACTCGAGCGCGCCTTCGAAGGTCGTCTGGGCCAGGTGCTGAGTGCCGACCCGCGATTGTGTGTGCCGCTGCGCCAGCGCCATGCCAAGCGCTATGTGGCCGAGGGCCTGGCGCTGATTGGCGATGCTGCGCATACCATTCACCCGTTGGCCGGGCAGGGCGTCAACCTGGGCTTCCTCGATGCGGCGGTGCTCGCCGAGGAACTGTTAAACGCTCTGGACCGTGGCGAGCGGCTGGCCGATGTGCGGGTACTGAGTCGCTTCGAGCGGCGCCGGATGCCGCACAACCTGGCCTTGATGGCGGCAATGGAAGGCTTCGAGCGGCTGTTCCAGGCCGATCCGTTGCCGCTGCGCTGGCTGCGTAATACGGGCCTGAAGTGGGTCGAGCAATTGCCTGAGGCCAAGGCGCTGTTTGTGCGTCAGGCCCTCGGCTTGAGCGGTGATCTGCCCGAATTGGCGCGGCCCTGAGAGGCTTGCAACATCTGGTAACTGCTCTGTTGTGAGTTAGGTTGAGATGGCAAATGGGATTCACTACCATTTCTGCCTTTCTTGTCTTTCGAGGACCGCTTCCATGTTGTCACGCAAGCATTTACTGGCCGCCCTGGCATTGACGCTGTTCGGTAGCACCGCCCAGGCAGCGGATGAAGTGGTGGTGTACTCCTCGCGAATTGATGAGCTGATCAAGCCGGTATTTGATGCCTACACGGCCAAGACTGGTGTGAAGGTCAAGTTCATTACCGACAAGGAAGCACCGCTGATGCAGCGGATCAAGGCCGAGGGCGAGAATGCCACCGCCGACCTGCTGCTCACCGTCGATGCGGGCAACCTCTGGCAGGCCGAGCAAATGGGCATCCTGCAGCCGATCCAGTCGTCGGTGATCGATGCCAACATCCCGTCTCAATATCGTGCCTCGTCCCATGACTGGACAGGCCTGAGCCTGCGCGCACGAACCATTGTCTACTCCACCGAGCGGGTCAAGCCGGAAGAGCTGAGCACCTACGAGGCACTGGCCGACAAGCAATGGGAAGGCCGCCTGTGCCTGCGTACCGCGAAGAAGGTCTACAACCAGTCGTTGACCGCCACCCTGATCGAGACCCATGGCGCCGAGAAAACCGAACAGATCATCAAGGGCTGGGTGAACAACCTGTCCACAGACGTCTTCTCTGACGATACGGCCTTGCTGCTGGCGATCAAGGCCGGTCAGTGCGATGTCGGTATCGTTAACACCTATTACTACGGTCGCTTGCACCAGCAGGACCCGCAACTGCCGGTCAAGCTGTTCTGGCCTAACCAGGCGGACCGCGGTGTTCACGTCAACCTCTCGGGTATCGGCCTGACCAAGTACGCGCCGCATCCAGAGGCAGCCAAGGCCCTGGTCGAGTGGATGACCGGTGCGGATGCACAGAAGATGTTCGCGAGTATCAACCAGGAGTTCCCGGCCAACCCGAAGGTTGCACCGTCCGAGGAAGTCGCCGCCTGGGGAACCTTCAAGGCTGACGCCCTCCCGGTGGAAGTCGCAGGTAAGCGTCAGGCTGAAGCGATTCGCTTGATGGACCGGGCTGGCTGGAACTAAGCCCCAGGCTTTATGCTTGTTCGACCCTTTGCGGCTTCATCGCCGGCAAGGCCAGCTCTGATGGGCAGGTGTTGCCGGCGACAGTCATTAAAACCTAGAGCATCGCCCTTTGGCCCACCCTGCCCAACGCCGCTGGTATCCCCTGGTTTTCGCCGTTGTCACCTTGGTGCTGTTGCCGATCAGTGTTCTGCTCCTGTCCTGGGAGACGATTGACCGGCAGATCTGGTCGCACCTGCTCGAAACCCAGATGTCCCGCCTGTTGGGCAATACCGCCACACTGGTCGCCGGTGTCGGCATTGGTGTCACCCTATTGGGCGTCAGCCTGGCCTGGTTGACCAGCCTTTGTGAGTTTCCCGGGCGTCGTTGGCTCGATTGGGCCTTGATGCTGCCCTTCGCCATCCCGGCCTATGTACTGGCGTTCGTCTTTGTCGGCTTGCTGGATTTTTCCGGACCGGTGCAAACCCTGCTGCGCGAGTGGTTCGGGCCGATGCGTCTGCCTCGGGTGCGCTCCACCGGTGGCGTGATCACGGTGCTGGTGCTGGTGTTCTACCCCTACGTCTACCTGCTGGCTCGCACTGCGTTCATTGCTCAAGGCAAGGGTTTGATGGAGGCCGCGCGGGTACTGGGGCATTCGCCGTTGCAGGCGTTCTGGCGGGTTGCCCTGCCCATGGCGCGTCCTGCGATTGGCGCGGGCGTGGCATTGGCACTCATGGAGACCCTGGCGGACTTCGGTGCGGTCTCGGTGTTCAACTTCGATACGTTCACCACGGCCATCTATAAAACCTGGTACGGCTTCTTCAGCCTTTCCAGTGCGGCACAACTGGCCAGCCTGTTATTGCTGGCGGTCATGCTGGTGCTGTACGGCGAGCGCCGGGCACGTGGTGCAACCCGCAGTGGCAGTGAGCGGCCACGGGGCAAGGCCTTGTATCACCTGCGCGGGGTCAAGGCGTTTGCAGCGACCGGTTGGTGCCTGCTGGTCTTTGCCTGTGCGTTCGTCATCCCGGTGCTGCAACTGCTGGTTTGGTTCTGGCAGCGTGGTCGTTTCGACCTCGACGAGCGCTATGCCGGGCTGATTGTGCACACCCTCTACCTGGGCGCCATGGCGGCGTTGATCACGGTCTGCGTGGCACTGATGCTGGCATTTGCCCGACGGCAGGCGCCCACGCGCGGTATCCGGGCTGGCGTCAGCCTGGCTAACCTTGGTTACGCCTTGCCAGGATCGGTACTGGCTGTGTCGATCATGTTGGCGTTCAGCTACCTGGACAAGCAACTGGTCATCCCGCTGTCCAGCTGGCTGGGTGGCGCTGGCAAGCCGTTACTGCTGGGCAGCCTCAGTGCATTGATACTGGCATACCTGGTGCGGTTCGTGGCTGTTGCCTACGGGCCTTTGGAAAGCAGCCTGGCGCGGGTTAGGCCTTCGCTGCCGGAAGCTTCGCGCAGCCTTGGGGTTGCGGGGCCGCGCCTGTTCTTCAAGGTCTACCTGCCGTTGTTGGTGCCTGGTGCGCTGAGCGCGGCGCTGTTGGTGTTTGTCGACGTACTCAAGGAAATGCCTGCTACCTTGCTACTGCGGCCCTTTGGCTGGGACACGCTAGCGGTGCGGGTCTTTGAAATGACCAGTGAGGGCGAGTGGGCACGTGCTTCTCTGCCAGCCCTGACGCTGGTGTTGGTCGGCCTGTTGCCGGTTATCGGGCTGATTCGACGGTCGGCTCGGCACCCCGGCCAAGCGCACTGAGGGTGTAAGCGTCCAGCCTTGCAGCTACAATGCGCGGCATTCGCTACGTCGGTGGCTGCACTGCCGCCGGTCGTAGCCTCGCCACGCGCGGAAGGAGAAACCCATGGGACTGCGTACGCCTCTTTATGACCTGCATTTGGCGCTTGGCGCCAAGATGGTCGATTTTGGCGGTTGGGACATGCCCCTGCATTACGGCTCGCAAGTCGAGGAGCACCATCAGGTGCGTCGCGACTGCGGGGTTTTCGATGTATCTCACATGACCGTGATTGATATCGGCGGCGCTCAGGCAGCGGCGTGGCTGCAGTATGTGCTGGCCAACGATATCGAGCGCCTGAGTGCCACAGGCAAAGCCCTGTACAGCACCCTGCTCAATGAGCAAGGCGGGGTGATCGACGACATGATCGTCTACCGCTGTGATGACGGTTATCGTCTGGTGGTCAACGCTGCGACCCGCGACAAGGACCTGGCCTGGCTACAAGCGTGCCGGGTTGGTTTTGACGTGAGTATCCAGGAGCGCACGGATTTGGCGATCCTGGCGGTCCAGGGGCCTCATGCCCGCGAAAAGGTCGCAGATCTGGTGACTGCCGCACGTGCGGCATTGATTCGCGAACTCAAGCCGTTCGAGGGCCTGGTCGACGGTGACTGGTTTATCGCCCGTACCGGTTATACCGGCGAAGATGGTTTGGAAATCATGCTGCCAGCAGTTCAGGCGCCCGGGTTCTTCAACGACCTGGTCGGTGCCGGTATTGCCCCGAGTGGGCTGGGCGCACGCGATACCTTGCGTCTTGAGGCGGGTATGAACCTCTATGGCCAGGATATCGACGAAGCACATTCCCCGCTGACCTCGAACCTCGCCTGGAGCATTGCCTGGGAGCCGGCGACGCGAGACTTCATCGGTCGTGCCGCGCTTGAGGCCGAGCGTGATGCCGGGCCGAAGCTTAAGCTGGTGGGCCTGGTGCTGGAGGAGCGCGGGGTGTTGCGGGCGCACCAGGTCGTGCGTATCAGTGAAATTGGCGAAGGAGAGATCACCAGTGGTAGTTTCTCCCCTACGCTGAGCAAATCGATTGCTCTGGCACGGGTGCCAATGGCGACTGCCGATCGCGCTGAAGTCGAGATCCGTGGTCGCTGGTACCCGGTGCGAGTGGTCAAGCCAACGTTCGTGCGGCATGGCAAGATTCTGATCTGAATTTTTTCTGGCGGGCCGACCGCTGACCTTATCGAGGACAACAATATGAGCGATATCCCTGCCGAACTGCGTTTTGCCGATAGCCATGAGTGGGCCCGTTTGGAGGCTGACGGTAGTGTCACGGTCGGCATCAGCGACCATGCACAGGAAGCCTTGGGCGATGTGGTATTCGTTGAGCTGACAGAAGTGGGCATGGTGTTTGCCGCTGGCGATACCGCCGGTGTGGTCGAGTCGGTCAAGGCCGCTTCGGACATCTACGCCCCGATCAGCGGCGAAGTCATCGCGGTCAACGAGGATCTGAGCGACACCCCTGAGTCGCTGAACAGCGATCCGTATGGCGCCTGGATCTTCAAGCTGAAGCCCGCCAACCCGGCTGAACTGGACAAGCTGCTCGACGCGGCAGGCTACAAAGCGCTTATCGGCGAATAGTTTTCCGACACAAGCGGCAATCTCTTCCTAGACTCAATATGCCTCGGCTGGTCGAGGCTTGGTCTAGGAAGAGAGAGCCGCTATGTCCCAGTCGCCGTCCCTGAGCCAACTGTACGACGCCAATCCTTTCCTGCGTCGCCACCTGGGGCCTGACCCCAGCGAGCAGCAGGCTATGCTCGAAGCCCTTGGCCTGGGCAGTCGTGTCGAGCTTATCGAACAGACCGTCCCACCCGGCATTCGCCTGAACCGCCCCCTCGACTTGCCGCCCGCCCTCGATGAAGAGGCCGCGCTGGCGAAGCTGCGTGGTTACGCCGAGCAAAACCAGATCTGGACCAGCCTTATCGGCATGGGCTACCACGGTACCCTCACGCCAACGGTGATCCTGCGTAACGTCCTGGAAAATCCCGGTTGGTACACGGCCTATACGCCGTATCAGCCCGAGATTGCCCAAGGGCGACTGGAGGCTTTGCTGAACTTTCAGCAGATGATCATTGACCTCAGCGGGCTGGACCTGGCGAACGCCTCGCTCCTTGATGAAGCCACGGCTGCCGCCGAAGCGATGGCCTTGGCTCGCCGCGTTGCCAAGTCGAAGAGCAACGTGTTTTTTGCCGATGAGCACTGCCATCCACAAACCCTCTCGGTATTGCAGACCCGCGCCGACGGTTTTGGTTTTGAACTGGTCATCGACGCTGTGGATAACCTCGCCAAATACGCTGTGTTCGGTGCCTTGTTGCAGTACCCCGACACCCATGGCGAGGTGCGCGACCTCAGGCCGTTTATCGAACAGCTGCATACGCAGCAGGCACTGGCGTGTGTCGCCGCCGACCCGCTGAGCCTGGTGCTGTTGGCGCCACCGGGCGAGCTGGGGGCCGACGTGGTGCTGGGTTCTACCCAGCGCTTTGGTGTGCCGATGGGCTATGGCGGGCCGCATGCGGCTTATTTCGCTTGTCGTGACGAGTTCAAGCGGGCGATGCCGGGGCGGATCATCGGCGTGTCCAAGGACGCCCGTGGCAACCTCGCGCTGCGCATGGCACTGCAGACCCGTGAGCAGCATATTCGTCGGGAGAGAAGGCCAACTCGAACATCTGCACGGCGCAAGTGCTGCTGGCCAATATCGCCGGATTCTATGCGGTCTACCATGGGCCGGAAGGCCTGAAACGGATTGCTCAGCGGGTACACCGATTGACCTTCATCCTGGCGGCCGGGCTGGAGAGCAAGGGTATCAAGCGGCTCAATGAGCATTTCTTCGATACCCTGACCCTGGAAGTGGGCGGCAGCCAGACTGCGATCATCCAGAGCGCCGAGGCGGCGCAGATCAACCTGCGGATTCTGGGGCGCGGCCAACTGGGTGTCAGCCTCGATGAAACGTGCAACGAAGCCACGGTGCTGCGCCTGTTCGATATCTTCCTGGGCGCCGACCACGGCCTGGACATCGCGACCCTCGATACCCATGCCCTGCCTGAGGGGATACCTGCAGCGTTGGTGCGCCGCTCGGCCTACCTGACGCACCCGGTATTCAATCTGCACCACAGCGAAACCGAGATGCTGCGCTATCTCAAGCAGTTGGAGAACAAGGATCTGGCGCTGAACCAGTCGATGATTCCACTGGGCTCTTGCACCATGAAGCTCAATGCCAGCAGCGAGATGATCCCCATTACCTGGCCAGGTTTTGCACAGCTGCATCCGTTCGCCCCCGCCGCGCAGGTGCAGGGCTACAAGGCCATGATCGACGAACTGGAGAGTTGGCTCTGCGCGATCACCGGTTTCGACGCGGTCTGCATGCAGCCCAACTCCGGTGCCCAAGGTGAATATGCCGGGTTGATGGCGATTGCCAAGTACCATCGCAGCCGCCAGCAGGGCCAGCGCGATATCTGCCTGATCCCCGCCTCAGCTCATGGGACCAACCCGGCGTCTGCACAAATGGCCGGTATGCAGGTGGTCATCGTTGACTGTGACAAGGACGGCAACGTCGACCTGACCGACCTCAAGGCGAAAGCCAAGGCGGCGGGTCAGCGCCTGTCCTGCCTGATGGCGACCTACCCCTCGACCCACGGTGTGTATGAAGAGGGGATTGTCGAAATCTGCGAGGTTATCCACAGCCATGGTGGTCAGGTGTACATGGACGGGGCCAATCTCAATGCCCAGGTCGGCCTGACCCGGCCGGCCGATATCGGTGCCGATGTGTCGCACATGAACCTGCACAAGACCTTCTGCATTCCCCATGGTGGCGGTGGCCCGGGTATGGGGCCGATTGGTGTCCGGGCCCACTTGGCGCCCTTTGTCGCCAGCCACCCGGTGGTACCGGTGCCAGGGCCTGACCCGAAGAACACGGCAATCAGCGCCGCGCCCTGGGGCAGCGCGAGTATCCTGCCGATCAGTTGGATGTACATCGCAATGATGGGGCCGCAATTGGCGGACGCCAGCGAGGTGGCGATCTTGTGTGCCAACTACCTGGCGCAGCAATTGGGCGGGGCGTTTCCGGTGCTCTATCGCGGTCGCAATGCGCGGGTGGCGCATGAGTGTATTCTCGATTTGCGGCCGTTGAAGGCCCTGACCGGCATTACCGAGGAGGATGTCGCCAAACGCCTGATGGATTACGGTTTCCATGCCCCGACCATGTCCTTTCCGGTGCCCGGCACGTTGATGGTCGAGCCTACGGAGAGTGAGTCAAAGGCTGAACTGGACCGGTTTATCGAAGCGATGCTGAGTATCCGCGCAGAAATTGCCGAAGTGCAGAACGGTAACTGGCCAGCAGAAGACAACCCACTTAAAGGCGCGCCGCATACCCTGGCAGACGTTGTCGGCGTATGGGAGCGGCCATACAGCATTGCGCAGGCGGTGACGCCCAGCACGCATGCCCGGCTGCACAAGTACTGGCCTGCGGTGAACCGGGTCGACAACGTGTATGGCGACCGCAACCTGTTCTGCGCGTGTGTCCCGGTAGAGGACTACCGCTGAAGGGCTGGTCGCGGCGCCTTGATCGCGGGCAAGCCCGTTCCTACAGGGTTTGTGGGAGGCTTGCCTGCGATGGTTTTGGCGGGTTATTCGTTGGCGCCGGCGTTTTTCGCCAGGATGGCGTTGGCCAGCTCCATGTCGCTGGCTTTCAGCCCTGGGTTGTCGGCCCGCACTTTCTGGATGGCCGCTTCGAGGTAAGGTCCGCGAATGCTGCCTTCGCTAGCGACGAAGCTGCCCGCGTCGTCTTGAGCCGCAACGATCAACTTGTGATCCCTGAACGTCAGGTAGGTAGAGGCAGTGGTTGCACCCGAGGAAATAACGTCGCGCCAGAAGGTGTCGGCCATGGCAGCGCCGAAGGGCAGGGACAGTAATGCAAGTGTTGCTACAGCACGCTTGAAGCGCATGGTGGGTGACTCCAACATTTGGGGGGTGATCTACCGGGTTTGATCTTGTCACCCCTCGGCAAGTTCCCTGGCCCTCAACGGGCCGATGAACGTACGTTGATCATGGCGCGACCCTGATAATTTCCGCCACGCTGGTAAGGCCAGCGGCGACCTTTTGCGCGCCATTCAAGCGCAGGCTTCGCATCCCTTCGGCAAGCGCCTGGTGACGTAACGCCTGAGCGTCGCCGTCGGCACAGATCAATGGCTTGAGCGACTCGCTCAAGGGCAGCAGCTCATGGATGCCAGTACGCCCCCGGTAGCCGGTGTGTCGGCAGGCAGGGCAGCCCGCTGCCTGCTTCGCCTCAGTGGGTAACGGCCACTGCTGGGGCTGGACCAGGGTATGCCAATCCTGTTCGGACAGGGTTGCGGGCACTTTGCAGGCGGGGCAGAGGGTACGGATCAGGCGTTGGGCCATCACCCCGATCAACGTAGCGCGGATCAGGTAGTGCGGGATGCCCAGCTCCAGCAAACGGCCAATGGCAGTGCAGGCATCGTTGGTGTGCAGGGTGGACAGCACCAAGTGACCGGTCAGCGCTGCCTGGATGGCCATCTGTGCGGTCTCCAGGTCGCGTATCTCGCCGATCATGATGATGTCCGGGTCCTGGCGCAGCAGTGCGCGTACTCCGTTGGCGAAACACAGGTCGATGGCCGGGTCGACCTGCATCTGATTGAACGCGGGTTCGACCATTTCGATCGGGTCTTCCAGGGTGCAGAGGTTGACCTCAGGCGTTGCCAGTTGCTTGAGGCTGGCATACAAGGTGCTGGTCTTGCCGGAGCCGGTCGGCCCGGTGACCAGGACGATCCCGTGGTTGTGCCCCAGCATGCGTTGCCAGCATGCCAGCTCATCGCCGACCAGGCCCAACTGCTGGAAATCCCGTTGCAGCAGCTCAGGGTCGAAAATCCGTAGCACCAGCTTTTCACCGAAGGTGGTCGGCAGGGTGGACAGGCGTATTTCCACCTCGCTGCCGGCGGGTGTGCGAGTCTTCAGCCGGCCGTCCTGTGGGCGGCGTTTTTCTGCGACATTCATGCGTCCCAGGCTTTTCAGCCGGCTTACCGCCGCCAGCGTCACCCACGGTGGGAACCGGTAGGCCTCATGCAGCACGCCGTCGATACGAAAGCGTACGCCACCCTGCTCGCGGCGAGGTTCGATATGGATATCGCTGGCGCGCTGCTCGAAGGCGTACTGCAGCAGCCAATCGACGATGCTCACAATGTGCGTGTCGTTGGCGTCCGCTTCCTGGTGTGCGGTGCCAAGGTCGAGCAAGTGCTCGATGCTGGCAGCGGGCCGGGCGATTTCCAGTTGGCAAGCGCTGTTGACCGAACGGGCGACATTGAAAAACTCCCGGCTCAGGTTGCGGATGCGTTCAGGGCTGGCGATTACCCGCTTGATCTGCCGTTTGAGGACGTGGGCCAGATCGCTCTCCCAGCTGCGTACAAACGGTTGCGCACTGGCCACCGTCACGCTGTCGGCATCCACCGCGACTGCAAGTATGCCGTGGCGCTGGGCAAACGCGGCAGACATCAGGGCGGTGACGTGGGCTGCATCAATGCGCATCGGGTCGATGCACAGGTAGGGTTGGCCAGCATCGGCGGCCAGCCATTGGCACAGCCCTTCCAGCTCCAGCACCTGGCCAGGCTGGCGCGCGTCGGGCAGCCTGCGGCGGGCGATGACCTCCAGCGGATGGTCAGGGTCGTCGGCGGTTGGCACAACACGTTGGGCGTCTTCGGCGTGGATGACGTGTTGTGCAACCAGTGCATCCAGCAGGGTAACAAGGTCGAGTGGGCGATCCTCTGCGAGCGCGGGCATGGGGCTTCCTTGCAGGTCGGTTATGGCCTGCCAAGGCTAGTTGCTGCCGTGCTCGACGGTCGGGCGCAAGGTTTTCCGGGTATGTCGTGGCTCAGCGTGCGGGTCGTGATCCGAAGGCGCTGACCGGTGGCAGGCAGGGCTCAAGGTGTACCTCGACAACACTGATCAGGTTGCGCATTTTTTGCGCAATGAGTTCGGCGCGATGCCAGCTCAGGCCGCCGATCTGTACCTCAATGTGCATCAGCTCATCTTCTTGTTTCATCTGTAGCTGTTGAGGCACGAGGAACTGTAATGCGAACAGATTGAGAATACGGCACAGGCTGTCCGGCTCGGCTTCAGCCTGCAATCGGTACTGAACGTGTGCGTGCGTGGCATTGCTGGCCCACGCATCGGTGCGCAGCGCAGTGACAGGGTGGTCCAGCCGTTCGAGTGCGCTCATGGAATTCTCCGAAGTTGATGAGAAGATTTTTGCATGATGCGCGGGGTATTTTTTCTCTATGATCCGCAGTTATTGCTATCAATTGAATTGATTAATTCTTGAATAAGTCGTCTGGAGAAAAAATTATGCAGAGCGAGTTAGATGCCTATGACCGACGCATCCTGGCCCTGCTGCAGGAGGATGCTTCGCTGTCCAGCGCGCAGATTGCCGAGCGTGTGGGGTTGTCACAGTCGCCCTGCTGGCGGCGTATACAGCGTATGAAGGAGGAAGGGATTATTCGCGGGCAGGTGACCCTGCTCGACCGCAAGAAAATCGGCCTGAACACTCAGATCTTTGCCGAGGTCAAACTCAACGCCCACGGGCGTTCAAACTTCACCGAGTTCACCGAGCAGATTCGCGGCTTCCCTGAAGTTCTGGAGTGTTACGTGCTGATGGGGGCTGTGGATTTTCTCTTGCGTATTGTCACCCCGGACATCGAAGCCTACGAACGGTTCTTCTTCGAAAAGCTGTCGATGGTGCCGGGGATCCAGGAGGTCAACTCGATCGTGGCCTTGTCTGAAATCAAGTCCACGACGAGTCTGCCGGTGCTCTGAGGCTTACTTGCGCAGCAGGTATTTCCAGGCACGGCTTTGGAACACGGCAATGGCCTGTTGTACCCGGGCATCCAGGGTTTCGTCGTTGATGGGCTGATGAGCCAGGTGTTGCAGCTTGTTCAGCTCGCCGTACAAGCGGTCGACTTCCGGCACCTCAAGCACGTTGCGGGCGTGATGCAGCCAGGCCAACAGGCGTTCGATGCGCGGCAGTTGCTCGGCCAGGTCTTCAGGCTGCTGCTGGTAGCGCGGCAGTTGCAGGGCCTGGGCTTCCTCGGCCAGCAGGTGGGTCAGCCAGTTACCCAGTTGCGCAGCGCCCTGGCGATTGCCACGGTTGTTGCGCTCGACTGTCCAGGCACGGGCCAGCAGCCAGCGCGAGGTGTCCAGGGAGAACTGGCCCCAGCGGGTTTCCAGCAGTTCTTCAGCGAACTGTTCTGGCGCGGCACGACGGACGTCTTCGTCTTCCAGGCCGGCCAGTACCAGTGGCTTCCAGTCTTCCAGCAGGGCGTCGAGGCTGTTGCGCAGTTCGCGGGTGCTGGCGCGTGGCGCAGCCTGGCCCAGGCTGCTGGCCAGGGCACGCAGTTCGGTCAGGTTCTCGACCCAGTCCTGCAGCAGGCGCCAGTGGCCATTGAAGCGGTACTGCTCGGCCAGTCGCTGGCTGCTGCCCAGCAACTGCCAGCCCAGTGCGGCGAAGGCGTCGTCCAGGGTCATTTCGGCGTTCAGTTCCGCCGCGGGCAGGCTCAGGTCATAGCTGGCCGGGTCGAGCAGGCGGTAGCCACGCTCGGCCTTGCTGATATCACAGGGCATCATCGGCAGGCTGGCGGCGAGTTCGGCGGCCAGCTCCAGCAGGGCTTCGGCGGGGCCTTCACGCAGTTCCAGCTCCAGTTCGCAGATCTCTTCGTGCTGCTTGCCGACGATGACCTTGCCCAGGTCCAGGGCCGCTTCGATCACGACCTTGGCCTTGCCGCGGCCCCAGGCAATTTCCGCGTATTCGCGGGTGAAGTCGGTGCTGAACAGCGGCTTGATGGTTTTCTTGTCGACCTCGGCCAGTTGTTCTGGCCAGCACTGTGCGTCGAGTTTCTTCAGGTCCAGCTTGGTTTTTTCCAGGTGCCATTCGTATTCATGGCGCTCGGACAGGCCGGCAACGCTTTGACCACGGGTCTTGAGGGTCTGGATGATGACCTCACCATCGCGGCGCAAACGCAGGGCGACCTTGGCCGCAGCCAGGTCGCGCTCAGGCGTGTCGAAGTACTGGTTGAGCAGCTCGCGCTGCTGCCAGCCGGACTTGTTGCGCTTCTTCAGCAATGGGTGTTCGCGCAGGGCCGCGAGGGTGTCGCGGCTGACCCGCAGTTTGATTTCGGTTTCTTTATGCATTGCTGGGCAATCCGGCGTCGGATGACAGGGGGGCGTCTTGGCCGTGCAGTGTACAGGAGTCGGCCGCAGACGGTTTATTCCAGATGCCCGATGGCCCTATGATGAGGTCCGACCCGAGGAGAATCCGCATGCCGTTGCCGCCGCTCAAAGACCAGTTTGCCGCGCTGATTGCCGCACCCTCGGTCAGTTGCACTCAAGCCGCGCTGGATCAATCCAACCGTGCGGTGATCGACTTGCTCGCCGGTTGGCTGGGCGACCTCGGTTTTGCCTGCGAAATCCAGCAGGTGACCCCCGGCAAATTCAACCTGCTGGCCAGCTATGGCAGCGGCCCAGGTGGGCTGGTGCTGGCCGGGCACAGCGACACCGTGCCGTTCGACCCGCAATTGTGGCAGACCGACCCGCTGAAGCTGACCGAGGTGGACGGGCGCTGGGTGGGCCTGGGTAGCTGTGACATGAAAGGCTTCTTTGCATTGATCATCGAAGCGGTGCGCACCCTGCTCGATCAACCGTTCAAGCAACCCCTGCTGATTCTCGCGACCTGCGACGAGGAAAGCTCGATGGCGGGGGCCCGGGCGTTGGCGGCGGCGGGGCGGCCATTGGGGCGCGCGGCGGTGATTGGTGAACCCACCGGGCTGCGGCCGATCCGCCTGCACAAAGGCGTGATGATGGAGCGCATCGATATTCTCGGGCGCAGTGGCCATTCGTCGGATCCGCGCCTGGGCCATAGTGCTCTGGAGGCGATGCATGAGGCGATGGGCGAATTGATGGGCCTGCGTCGGCAATGGCAGCGCGAGTTCAACAATGCGCAGTTCAGTGTCCCCCAGCCGACCCTGAACTTTGGCTGCATTCATGGTGGCGACAACCCCAATCGCATCTGTGGCCAATGTGCTCTGGAGTTCGACCTGCGGCCGTTGCCCGGCATGGACCCGGAAGCGTTGCGTGCCGCCATTCGTGGCAAGCTTCAGCCGTTGGCCGAGCGTCATCAGGTGCGTATCGACTATGCGCCATTGTTTCCCGAGGTGCCGCCGTTTGAGCAGGCGGCTGACGCCGAACTGGTGCGTCTGGCCGAACGTCTTACCGGGCATAGCGCTGAAGCAGTAGCCTTTGGCACCGAAGCGCCTTATCTTCAGCGCCTGGGGTGCGAGACCCTGGTGCTTGGCCCAGGCGACATCGCCTGTGCGCATCAGCCGGGTGAGTACCTCGAAATGTCACGCTTGCAGCCTACCGTGCGTCTATTGCGTGAGTTGATCGAACATTATTGCCTCAGCCCGGCTGTTGCCCGCTGAGTTCGACTGTATTTTTTCAAGGAGAGTACGCGTGACGCCAAGCCTGTTCCGACGATAACCCTTCGAGCGCTGTGTGTTGTTCCGCCTTTGTTCAATTTTTTACAGGCTCTGGTTATGCACGATTACGTCAACTGGCTGCGTCACGCTTCGCCTTACATCAACGCCCACCGGGACTGCACGTTTGTCGTCATGCTCCCTGGCGATGGGGTTGAACACCCTAATTTTGGCAACATTGTCCACGACCTGGTGCTGCTGCACAGCCTGGGTGTGCGCCTGGTACTGGTGCACGGTTCGCGCCCACAGATCGAGAGCCGCCTGGCGGCACGTGGCCTCACGCCGCATTACCACCGTGGCATGCGCATTACTGATGCCGCGACCCTGGAATGCGTGATCGATGCTGTCGGGCACCTGCGGATTGCCATCGAGGCGCGGTTGTCGATGGACATGGCAGCCTCGCCGATGCAGGGCTCGCGCCTGCGGGTGGCGGCCGGCAACCTGGTGACTGCAAGGCCGATTGGAGTAGTTGAAGGCATCGACTATCACCACACTGGCGAAGTGCGCCGGGTCGACCGCAAAGGTATCAACCGGCTGCTCGACGAGCGTTCGATCGTGTTGCTGTCGCCACTGGGCTACTCGCCCACCGGCGAAATTTTCAACCTGGCCTGCGAAGACGTGGCAACTCGCGCCGCCATAGACCTGGGTGCCGATAAACTGCTGTTGTTCGGTGCCGAGTGTGGCTTGATCGACGAGAACGGCAACCTGGTGCGTGAGCTTCGCCCGCAGCAGGTACCGGCGCATCTGCAACGGCTGGGCAGCGATTATCAGGGCGAGTTGCTGGATGCGGCTGCCGAGGCATGCCGTGGCGGCGTAGCGCGCAGCCATATCGTCAGTTATGCCGAAGACGGTGCCTTGCTGACGGAGCTGTTCACCCGTGACGGTGGCGGTACGCTGGTTGCCCAGGAGCAGTTCGAGAAGGTCCGCGAGGCGGCCATCGAGGATGTCGGTGGCTTGCTCGAGCTGATCAGCCCGTTGGAGGAGCAGGGGATTCTGGTGCGTCGTTCGCGCGAGGTGCTGGAGCGTGAGATCGAGCAATTCAGTGTGGTTGAACGCGAGGGCATGATCATCGCCTGTGCTGCGCTTTACCCGATTGCCGATTCCGATGCGGGTGAACTGGCGTGCCTGGCGGTCAACCCCGAGTACCGCCATGGGGGGCGCGGTGATGAACTGCTCGAGCGTATCGAGACGCGCGCGCGGGCAATGGGCCTGAAGACCCTGTTCGTATTGACGACCCGTACTGCGCACTGGTTCCGTGAGCGCGGGTTCTCCCCAAGTGGCGTCGAACGCCTACCGGCGGCGCGGGCGTCACTGTACAACTTCCAGCGTAATTCGAAGATCTTCGAGAAAGCCCTCTGAGGTTATCGCCGGTAGAGCCGGCGATAACGAGACAGCAGGCGCATAAAAAAACGCCGTCGACCCAGCGGGCCGACGGCGTTTTTCAGTGCAGCGCACACCGTTTACACGGTGTGCAGGTACCAGTTGTACTCGAGGTCGGAGATCGAGTGTTCGAACTCTTCCAGCTCACTTTCCTTGCACGCGACAAAGATGTCGATGTACTTCGGATCGATGTACTTGGCCATGATCTCGCTGTCGTCCAGCTCGCGCAGGGCGTCGCGCAGGTTGTTCGGCAGGCTCTGCTCGTTCTGCTCGTAGGAGTTGCCTTCCACCGGCGCACCGGGCTCGACCTTGTTGGTCAGGCCATGGTGTACGCCCGCCAGGACGGCCGCCATCAGCAGGTACGGGTTGGCATCGGCACCGGCAACGCGGTGTTCGAGGCGCACGGCGTCGGAGCTGCCGGTTGGTACGCGCAGCGCCACGGTACGGTTGTCCAGGCCCCAGCTCGGCGAGTTCGGTACGTAGAACTGTGCACCGAAACGGCGGTACGAGTTGACGTTCGGGCAGAGGAACGCCATCGACGCGGGTAGGGTCTCGAGCACACCGCCGATCGCGTGACGCAGTGCGGCGTTCTGCTCGGGATCCTCACTGGCGAAGATGTTCTTACCATCTTTATCCAGTATGGAAATATGGACGTGCAGACCGTTACCCGCCTGGCCTGGGTAAGGCTTGGCCATGAAGGTGGTGTCCATCTCATGGTCGTAGGCGATGTTCTTGATCAGTCGCTTGAGCAGTACCGCATAGTCACAGGCCTTGAGCGGGTCTGGGACGTGGTGCAGGTTCACTTCGAACTGTGCCGGGGCGCTTTCCTTGACGATGGCGTCGGCAGGGATGCCCTGTTCCTTGGCCCCTTCGAGGATGTCCTGAAGGCAGTCGACATACTCGTCGAGGTCGTCGATCAGGTAAACCTGAGTCGAAATCGGACGCTTGCCGGAGATTGGCGAACGCGGCGGTTGTGGACGGCCGTTCACGTTCTCCTGGTCGATCAGGTAGAACTCCAGCTCGAAGGCGGCGCAGATGGTCAGGCCCAGTTCATCGAATTTGGTCACGACCTGACGCAGGACTTCCCGAGGGTCGGCGAAGAACGGCTCACCTTCCAGCTCGTGCATGGTCATCAGCAGCTGCGCGGTAGGGCGCTTCTGCCAGGGTTCGTTGGAGAGAGAGCCCGGGATCGGATAGCAAATCCGGTCGGCGTCGCCGATATCCAGGCCCAGGCCGGTGCTTTCCACCGTCGAGCCGTTGATGTCCAGGGCAAAGAGTGAGGCCGGCAGGTTGATGCCTTTCTCGTAAACCTTGTGGAGGCTGGTGCGTTCGATGCGTTTGCCACGCACCACACCATTCATATCCGCAATCAGAAGGTCAACGTACAGAACCTCAGGATGTTCCTTAAGGAACGCGTTCGCTTCGTTAAGCTGAACGGCACGCGGGGGTACCGACATGATGCAACACCTTTGTTGTTAAATATATCAATCAATGGGGGCTTGCAGCTCCAGTCAATCCGAAAGCCACTCTTAAGTCAAGCTGACCCAATGATGCCCTAAAACGGCGCCTCAGCGGCACTTTTGCTGCAATTGAGGGCGCCGATAGCCCGTCCATCGGGTAAACATGGGTGATGCTGAGCAGGCCGTGTTCTATTTTTTACGGGGGTGTTGTGTAAAAAAATGAACAAGGCTAAGCTCGAACGTAACCCATAACAGCAATAATACCGGGGGTTACATGTCTCGCATGCCGATAATCGGCGTGACCGCCTGCACCAAGCAGATCGGTCTGCATGCTTTCCACATCAGTGGCGACAAGTACGTGCGCGCAGTTGCGCTGGCAGCCAAAGGCTTGCCATTGATTCTGCCGTCGCTGGCGGAACTGCTCGACCCGGCTGAAATAATTGACGGCCTGGACGGGCTGCTCTTTACCGGCTCCCCCTCAAATATAGAACCTCATCACTACCAAGGGCCGGCCGATGGCCCGGGCACCCCTCACGATCCTCAGCGTGATCACACCACGCTGCCGTTGTTGCGTGCTGCGGTTGCTGCTGGCGTACCCGTACTGGGCATCTGCCGTGGCTTCCAGGAACTTAATGTGGCGTTCGGTGGCAGCCTGCACCAGAAGGTTCATGAAACCGGAACCTTCATGGATCACCGTGAACCTTCAAACGAACCGGTCGAAGTCCAGTATGCCCCAAGCCATACCCTGTGGGTTCAACCTGGCGGTGTACTGGCCGCTTTGGGCCTGGCATCCGAGATTCAGGTCAACTCTATCCATGGTCAGGGCATCGCACGTTTGGCTCCAGGCCTGCGTATCGAGGCTGTGGCCCCAGACGGTTTGATTGAAGCGATATCAATTGAAGGTAGCACGGCTTTTGCTTTGGGGGTGCAATGGCACCCCGAATGGCACGTGATGTCCAATCCGGACTATCTGGCCATTTTCAAGGCGTTTGGCGATGCCTGCCGAAAGCGGGCCAGTCAGCGTGATGCCAATTCATCGCACCGCGCCTGACGCCACCTTAATAGAAGCAGGTTACCTTCAGAGGTGTTTATGAGTACCAATCTCGATCAGCTCACCGATTGGTTGAAAGAGCACAAGATCACTGAAGTCGAGTGTTTGATCAGCGATCTCACCGGGATTACCCGCGGCAAGATCTCGCCTACCAACAAGTTCATTGCCGAGAAAGGCATGCGCTTGCCCGAGAGCGTCCTGCTGCAGACGGTCACTGGCGATTACGTCGATGACGACATTTATTACGAACTGCTCGACCCTGCCGACATCGACATGATCTGCCGCCCCGACGAGAACGCAGTGTTTCTTGTCCCGTGGGCCATCGAGCCTACTGCACAGGTGATTCACGACACCTATGACAAGTTTGGCAGCCCGGTCGAACTGTCACCGCGTAACGTCCTGAAGAAGGTGCTCAAGCTGTATGCCGACAAAGGTTGGCAGCCGATCGTCGCGCCAGAGATGGAGTTCTACCTGACCAAGCGTTGCGAAGACCCGGACTTCCCGTTACAGCCACCGGTCGGTCGCTCTGGTCGCCCGGAAACCGGTCGCCAGTCGTTTTCCATCGAAGCAGCCAACGAATTCGACCCGCTGTTCGAGGATGTCTACGACTGGTGCGAACTGCAGAACCTGGACCTCGATACGCTGATCCACGAGGACGGCACGGCACAGATGGAGATCAACTTCCGTCATGGTGACGCGCTGTCCCTGGCCGACCAGATCCTGGTGTTCAAACGCACCATGCGTGAAGCCGCGCTCAAGCATAACGTCGCCGCCACGTTCATGGCCAAGCCGATGACGGGCGAGCCAGGCAGCGCGATGCATCTGCACCAGAGTGTGGTGGACGTGCAGACCGGAAAGAACATCTTCTCCAATGACGACGGCAGCATGAGCGACCTGTTCCTCTACCACATCGGTGGTCTGCAGAAGTTCATCCCCGAGCTGTTGCCGCTGTTCGCGCCCAACGTCAACTCGTTCCGGCGTTTCCTGCCTGATACCTCGGCACCGGTGAACGTCGAATGGGGCGAGGAAAACCGTACTGTCGGTTTGCGGGTTCCAGATGCCAGCCCGCAGCATCGCCGCGTCGAGAACCGTCTGCCGGGCGCCGACGCCAACCCGTACCTGGCAATCGCTGCCAGCCTGCTGTGTGGCTACATCGGCATGGTGGAGCGCATCAACGCCAGTGCGCCGGTGCAGGGGCGCGGCTATGAGCGACGCAACCTGCGCCTGCCTTTGACCATCGAGGATGCGTTGGAGCGGATGGAAAACTGTAAGGCCCTGGAGAAGTACCTGGGCAAGAAATTCATCACAGGCTACGTGGCGACCAAGCGCGCCGAGCATGAAAACTTCAAACGCGTAATCAGCTCTTGGGAACGAGAGTTCCTGCTGTTCGCGGTCTGATCAACCCGGGGCCGCAGGAGCGCGGCCGCCAGCAATTGGAGAAGCACATGAGCGTCAAGAACCCGCAAACCCGTGAATGGCAAGCCTTGAGCGGCGAGCACCACTTGGCCCCTTTCAGCGACTATAAACAGTTGAAGGAGAAAGGCCCGCGCATTATTACCAAGGCCAAGGGTGTGTATTTGTGGGACAGCGAGGGCAACAAGATCCTCGATGGCATGGCCGGGCTTTGGTGTGTGGCGGTTGGCTACGGTCGTGAAGAGCTGGTGAAAGCGGCCAGCGACCAGATGCGTGAGCTGCCTTACTACAACCTGTTCTTCCAGACCGCTCACCCACCGGCACTGGAGTTGGCCAAAGCCATTTCCGCGGTTGCTCCGAAGGGTATGAGCCATGTGTTCTTCACCGGTTCCGGCTCCGAGGGTAACGACACCGTACTGCGTATGGTGCGCCATTACTGGGCGCTCAAAGGCAAGCCGCAGAAGAAGGTGATCATCGGTCGCGTTAACGGCTACCACGGTTCGACTGTCGCGGGCGCCAGCCTGGGTGGCATGGCCTTCATGCACGAGCAGGGCGACCTGCCGATTCCGGGCATCGTGCACATTCCGCAACCTTACTGGTTCGGTGAGGGCGGCGACATGACCCCGGACGAGTTTGGCGTCTGGGCGGCCGAGCAGCTGGAGAAAAAGATTCTCGAAGTGGGTGAGGACAACGTTGCGGCCTTCATTGCCGAGCCGATTCAAGGGGCCGGTGGTGTGATTATTCCGCCAGAAACCTACTGGCCCAAGGTCAAGGAAATCCTCGCCAAGTACGAGATTCTTTTCGTTGCCGACGAAGTGATCTGTGGCTTTGGTCGCACCGGTGAGTGGTTCGGTTCCGATTATTACGACCTCAAACCTGACCTGATGACCATCGCCAAGGGCCTGACCTCCGGTTACATCCCCATGGGCGGCGTTATCGTGCGTGACGAAGTGGCCCGCGTGGTCACTGAAGGCGGCGACTTCAACCACGGCTTCACCTACTCAGGCCACCCGGTGGCGGCTGCAGTAGGCCTGGAAAACCTGCGCATTCTGCGTGACGAGAAGGTCATCACGCACGTTCATGAGGAAACGGCACCGTATTTGCAAAAGCGTCTACGCGAGCTAAACGATCACCCGCTGGTGGGTGAAGTTCGTGGCTTGGGGATGCTCGGTGCGATCGAACTGGTCAAGGACAAAACGACCCGTGCGCGCTATGAAGGCAAAGGCGTGGGCATGATCTGCCGGCAGTTCTGCTTCGACAACGGGCTGATCATGCGCGCTGTAGGCGACACCATGATCATTGCGCCGCCGTTGGTGATCACGCGTGAAGAGATCGATGAGCTGGTGGAAAAGGCACGTAAATGCCTGGACCTGACCTATGAGGCGATCCAGTAAGCCTGCTGCTAGGCTAGCGTTGTGACATTAAGGGGGTTCAGGGTTGCTCTTTCCTTGAAAGAGCGCCTTGTACCTTGCCAGACTAGCGGCTGTTTCAGTCGCCTAGTGCCTGCGCCGAAGGTCCCGGTTGCTGAACAGATGGTCAATAAAAATTCTGGAGCATTACGCATGAAGAAATTGGGCAAGACGCTGTTGGCAATGTCCCTGATGGGGGCAATGGCCAGTGCTGTTCAGGCAGAAGACAAGACGCTGCACGTGTACAACTGGTCTGACTACATTGCAGCAGACACCATCGCCAAGTTCGAAAAGCAGTCGGGCATCAAGGTGGTCTACGACGTTTTCGACAGTAACGAAACGCTGGAAGCCAAGTTGCTGGCCGGTAAATCCGGTTACGACGTGGTCGTACCTTCGAACAACTTCCTGGCCAAGCAGATCAAGGCCGGGGTTTACCAGGAGCTGGACAAGTCCAAGCTGCCGAACTGGAAGAACCTCGATACCGACCTGCTCAACGCCGTTGGCAATGCCAGCGACAAGGGCAACGTGCACGCCTTCCCTTACATGTGGGGCACGATCGGCATCGGCTACAACCCGGAGAAGGTCAAGGCTGCGCTGGGCGTCGACAAGATCGATTCCTGGGACGTGGTGCTCAAGCCGGAGAACATCGCCAAGCTCAAGAGCTGCGGCGTGAGCTTCCTCGATTCGCCGACCGAGATGATTCCGGTAGCGCTGCACTACCTCGGCTACCCGACCGATTCCCAGGACAAGAAGCAGTTGGCTGAGGCCGAAGCGCTGTTCCTGAAAATCCGTCCTTCGATCGCTTACTTCCACTCCTCCAAGTACATCTCGGACCTGGCCAACGGCAACATCTGCGTCGCCGTGGGTTACTCGGGTGACCTGGAGCAGTCCAAGGCGCGTGCTCATGAAGCTGGCGACAAGGTCAAGATCAGCTACGCCATTCCGAAAGAAGGCGCGGGCAGCTTCTATGACATGGTTGCGATTCCAAAGGATGCCGAGAACCTCGACGCAGCCTATCAGTTCATGAACTTCCTGATGCAGCCGGAAATCATGGCCGAGATCACCAACGCCGTACGCTTCCCGAACGGCAACAAAGCGGCAACGCCGCTGGTGGACAAGGACATCTCTGGCGATCCGAGCATTTACCCGTCGGATGAAGTGAAGGCCAAGCTGTATGCAATCAGCGACTTGCCGCCGGCTACCCAGCGGATCCTGACGCGCAGCTGGACCAAGATCAAGTCGGGCAAATAAGCCTGGGTTGACCCGCTGAGCGCTGCCCGGAAGCTCTAGGGCAGCGCTTTCGCGGGAGGTGAGGGCAAATATTTTTTGCCGGTTGGGTGTATCGAAGGTAAGTTGCGCGCCGGTTTGGTTATCCGGCAGAGCATTCTGTCGTTTAGCTCGGGCACTATTGAGAGGACCTTCCACTTGTCTATTTCTGTATTTCGCAAGGCCTTGATGGCTGGAGCGGGTCTGACGCTGGCGATCAGCGTCCAAGCGGCGCCCACGGTGCACATTTACAACTGGTCGGACTATATCGGCCAGACCACGCTGGCGGATTTTGAGAAAGAAACCGGTATCAAGCCGTTGTATGACGTGTTTGATTCCAATGAAACCCTGGAAGGCAAACTACTGGCCGGTCGTTCCGGCTATGACGTGGTCGTGCCGTCCAACCATTTCCTCGGCAAGCAGATCAAGGCGGGTGCGTTCCAGAAACTCGACAAATCGCTGCTGCCGAACTGGCAGAACCTCGATCCTGCTCTGCTCAAGCGCCTGAACAAGAACGACCCGGGCAACCAGTATGCGGTGCCTTACCTGTGGGGCACCAACGGCATTGGTTACAACGTCGACAAGGTCAAGGCCGTGCTGGGTACCGACAAGATCGACTCGTGGGCCATGCTGTTCGAGCCGGAAAACATCAAGAAGCTGTCCGCGTGCGGTGTCGCGTTCCTCGACTCCCCGGACGAGATGCTCCCGGCAGTGCTCAATTACATGGGCCTGGACCCCAACAGTACCAACCCGGCCGACTATAAAAAGGCCGAGGCCAAGCTGATGGCGGTGCGCCCTTACGTGACCTATTTCCACTCGTCCAAGTACATCTCGGACCTGGCCAACGGCGACATTTGTGTGGCCGCTGGCTTCTCCGGCGATGTATTCCAGGCCAAGTCCCGCGCTGAAGAGGCGGGCAAGGGCGTGCAGGTGGCGTATGCCATTCCCAAGGAGGGCGGCAACCTCTGGTTCGACATGCTGGCGATTCCCAAGGACGCCGGCAATCTCAAAGAGGCGCACGCTTTCATCAACTATTTGCTCAAGCCTGAGGTTATTGCCCAGGTCAGCGATTACGTCGGTTATGCCAACCCGAATCCAAAGGCTGGCGATCTGATGGACCAGAGCGTTAGAACCGACGCAGCGGTTTATCCACCGCAAGAGGTGCTGGACAAGTTGTACGTCAATGCTGAGTTGCCACCCAAGGTGCAACGTTTGATGACCCGTAGCTGGACCAAGGTCAAGTCGGGCAAATGAGTATCCAGGGCCCGTCACGGCAGGGGCGGGCTGCAAAAATTCTTGTTGGGAGTTTCACACATGGCTGTTGCCTCCGGTGCCTATAAAAAAGCCCTCGATGGCGGCCAGCAACCTAAACAGGTGCTGGTGAAGATCGATCGGGTTACAAAAAAGTTCGACGAAACGGTCGCCGTGGACGATGTGTCCCTGGAAATCCGCAAGGGCGAGATCTTCGCTCTGCTGGGTGGCTCCGGCTCGGGTAAATCCACATTGCTGCGGATGTTGGCCGGTTTCGAGCGTCCGACCGAAGGCCGCATCTTCCTTGATGGTGTCGACATCACCGATATGCCGCCTTATGAACGGCCGATCAACATGATGTTCCAGTCCTATGCGTTGTTCCCGCACATGACCGTTGCGCAGAATATCGCGTTCGGCCTGAAGCAGGACCGCATGCCGGCTGCCGAGATCGACGCCCGTGTGGCCGAGATGCTCAAGCTGGTGCACATGACTCAGTATGCCAAGCGCAAGCCGCACCAGCTTTCCGGCGGTCAGCGTCAGCGTGTGGCCCTGGCCCGCTCCTTGGCCAAACGGCCAAAACTGCTGTTGCTCGACGAGCCAATGGGCGCACTGGACAAGAAGTTGCGTTCGCAGATGCAACTGGAACTGGTGCAGATCATCGAGCGCGTGGGGGTGACCTGCGTGATGGTGACCCACGACCAGGAAGAGGCCATGACCATGGCCGAGCGCATTGCGATCATGCACCTGGGCTGGATCGCCCAGATCGGTAGCCCGATCGACGTCTACGAGACCCCGACCAGCCGCCTGGTCTGTGAGTTCATCGGCAACGTCAACCTGTTCGAAGGCGAAGTGGTGGACGATGCCGAAAGCTATGCCCTGATCTCCAGCCCCGAGCTTGAGCGCGGCATCTACGTTGGCCACGGCGTCACTACCTCGGTGGAAGACAAGCACATCACCTATGCGCTGCGCCCAGAGAAGCTGCTGGTAACCACCGAGCAACCGTCATGTGAGCACAACTGGTCGCGCGGCAAGGTTCACGATATTGCCTACCTGGGTGGCCATTCGGTGTTCTACGTCGAGTTGCCGAGCGGCAAGGTGGTGCAGTCGTTCGTTGCCAACGCCGAACGCCAGGGAACCCGGCCGACCTGGGGTGACCAGGTCTATGTGTGCTGGGAAGATGACTCCGGTGTGGTATTGCGCTCATGAAAATTCGAAAACTGAAGCGCGCTTTCCAGCGCCTGGTTCCCGAGGGGCGTCACCTGGTCATTGGTGCGCCATTCCTGTGGCTTTTCCTGTTCTTCATGCTGCCGTTCTTCATCGTTCTGAAGATCAGCTTTGCCGAAGCGGACGTCGCTATTCCGCCGTACACCGAGATCTACACCTTCGTCGAGCAGAAACTCGAACTGGTGCTGAACCTCGGCAACTACGCCATGTTGACCGACGACGAGCTGTACCTGTCGGCCTACCTGGGCTCGTTGAAGATGGCTTTCATCAGCACGCTGCTGTGCTTGTTGATTGGCTTTCCGATGGCCTACGCCATCGCCAATGCGCGCAAGGAAACCCAGACGGTCCTGCTGCTGTTGATCATGATGCCGACCTGG
The DNA here is from genome assembly GCF_056279025.1 of Pseudomonas sp. TE3910. Lineage (NCBI taxonomy): Bacteria > Pseudomonadati > Pseudomonadota > Gammaproteobacteria > Pseudomonadales > Pseudomonadaceae > Pseudomonas > Pseudomonas sp. TE3910. Next base: position 3,150,293 of record NZ_JBWBQN010000001.1, on the reverse strand, counting down.
ACCGCGATCCTGATTCGGGTCTATGCCTGGATGGGCATCCTCAGCAACAACGGCCTGCTTAATGGCTTCTTGATGACCATGGGCTTTATCGACGAGCCGTTGCAGATCCTCAACACCAACCTGGCGGTTTACATCGGTGTGGTGTACTCGTACCTGCCGTTCATGATCCTGCCGCTGTATGCCAACCTGGTGAAGCACGACCCAAGCCTGCTGGAGGCCGCTTCCGACCTGGGTTCCAGCACCTTCAACAGCTTCTGGAAAATCACCGTGCCGCTGTCCAAGAACGGGATCATCGCCGGCTGCATGCTGGTGTTCATTCCGGTGGTGGGTGAGTTCGTTATCCCAGAACTGCTCGGCGGCCCGGAAACCCTGATGATCGGTAAAGTGCTGTGGCAAGAGTTCTTCAACAACCGTGACTGGCCAGTGGCTTCGGCACTGGCGGTAGTGATGCTGGCGATCCTGATCGTACCGATCCTGCTCTTCAACCGTAGTCAGGCCAAAGAGATGGAGGGTCGGGCATGAAGCGTTTCAGTTTCTCCAAGCTGATGCTGGTAGTGGGCTTGCTGTTCATCTACCTGCCGATGCTGATCCTGGTGATCTACTCGTTCAACGCCTCCAAGCTGGTGACGGTCTGGGGCGGCTGGTCGGTGAAGTGGTACGTTGGCCTGCTCGACAACAGCCAGTTGATGGGCTCGGTGGCGCGCTCGCTGGAAATCGCCTGCTACACCGCGATTGCCGCCGTCGTCCTCGGTACCCTGGCGGCCTTCGTGCTGACACGGGTAACCCGCTTCAAGGGCCGTACCCTGTTTGGTGGCCTGGTCACTGCGCCGTTGGTCATGCCCGAGGTGATTACCGGCCTGTCGCTGCTGCTGCTGTTCGTGGCAATGGCACAGATGATCGGCTGGCCGCAGGAGCGCGGTATCCTCACCATCTGGATTGCGCACACCACCTTTTGCTCTGCCTATGTAGCGGTGGTGGTGTCGGCACGCCTGCGCGAGCTGGACCTGTCCATCGAAGAGGCTGCAATGGACCTGGGTGCGCGGCCATGGAAGGTGTTCTTCCTGATCACCATTCCGATGATCGCGCCTTCGCTGGCAGCGGGCGGCATGATGTCCTTTGCCCTGTCGCTGGACGACCTGGTATTGGCCAGCTTCGTCTCCGGCCCGGGCTCGACCACCCTGCCGATGGAGGTTTTCTCGGCTGTGCGTCTGGGCGTGAAGCCGGAAATCAACGCGGTGGCCAGCTTGATTCTGCTGTCGGTGTCGTTCGTGACCTTCCTGGTCTGGTACTTCAGCCGTCGGGCCGAAGAGCGCCGCCGTCGGGCTATCCAGCAAGCCATCGAGGAAAGTGCAGCCGACTCGTGGAAGCAGCCGGACGTGCGTCGCGCGCCGGCACCTGCTGCCGTTTCGGTGTAAGTGCAAGCAAGCGCATACGTCAGGTGGCGTATGCGCTTGCGCAATGGTGGTATCGCCGAAAAGGTCGCCCCTCACCCGGGCGGCCTTTTCTGTCTCTCTGATCTGAATCAACATTTCCTTTTGACCTACGCAATGTAGCGTCGATTCCTGCATTCCTTCGCTGGCTTCGCAAGCGGCGCTTGTAACCCTGATCTACGCTAACACTCGCATCCTCTCTTCGACTGGGTATCGCAAGGAGCTCGCATGCCGGTGTCGCGTCCAAACCTGATCGTCTGCCTGGGACTAACGTTGCTACTGGGTGCCTGTGGCGAGCAAGAAACCATTGAGTCGCAACGCCCGCGTGTTGTGGTTCAGGTTGCCGAAACCAATGATTACGCTGCCGCAGCGACGCTGACTGGCGATATCCAGGCACGTGTACAGACTGAGTTGTCGTTCCGGGTGGGCGGCAAGATCATTTCCCGCAGTGTCGATGTCGGTGACCGGGTGACGGCCAAGCAGGTGCTGGCAAGGCTTGACCCCAAGGACCTGCAGACCGCCGTCGATTCGGCCGCTGCACAGGTGTTTGCCGAGCAGGCACGTGTCACCCAGGCCAGTAAGGCGTTTGCACGGCAGCAAAAGCTGCTGCCAAAGGGCTACACCAGCCAGAGCGAATACGACACCGCCGAAGCCGCCCTGCTCAGCAGCCGCAGCGCACTGAAGGCTGCCGAGGCGCAGTTGGCCAGTGCTCGTGAGCAGTTGAGTTATGCCGCACTTGTAGCCGATACCGCAGGCGTCATTACCGCGCGTCAGGCCGAAGTCGGGCAGGTGGTTCAAGCGACAATGCCCATTTTCAGCCTGGCTGCCGATGGCCCGCGCGACGCGGTGTTCAACGTGTATGAGTCGCTGTCGGTTGACCCACGTAATGACCGGCGTGTGACCGTTCGTATGGTCGATAACCCGCAGGTGCAGGCCTCGGGGCGGGTGCGTGAGGTTAACCCGACCGTCTCGGCGCAGAGCGGTACTGTGCAGGTAAAAGTCGGGCTGGACTCGACTCCCAAGGGCATGGAGCTGGGCTCCGTGGTCAGTGCCAGCGTGAATGCTGCGGGTAAAACAAGTGTCGAGCTGCCTTGGGCGGCCTTGACCAAGGCGCTGCATGATCCAGCTGTCTGGGTGGTCGACAAGGACGGCAAGGTCAACTTGCAGTTGGTGACCGTCAGCCGCTACCTGACCGGCAAGGTAGTGATCGCGGAGGGGCTGAAGGGCGGCGAGACGGTGGTCGTGGCCGGTGGCCAGACCTTGCACCCTGGTGCAGTGGTCGAGGTGGTTCCGGCAAGTGCTGAAGGGGTGGCGCCATGAAATCTGTTGCGATCCTTATCAGCACCTGCCTGTGCCTGGTTGCCTGCACCGAGGAACACAGTGAGGAGCCTGTGCGCCCTGTACTGACGTTGCGGGTCACGACACAGGACACTCAACAATGGGGGCGCTATGCCGGGAGCATCCAGGCCCGCTATGAAACCAACCTGGGTTTTCGGGTGGGTGGACGAATCGCTCAGCGTCATGTGGATGTTGGCACCGAGGTGGCCAAGGATGCCTTGCTGGCCACGCTTGACCCGACCGATCAGCGTAACCAGTTGCGCGCCGCCGAGGGTGACCTCGCCAAGATCCAGGCCCAATTGATCAATGCCCAGGCCAATGCCCGACGCCAGCAGCAGTTGTACGACCGAGGGGCCGGCGCGCTGGCCCAGTTGGATATTGCCCAGACCAACCTGAAGACCACCAAGGCTGCCCTGGACCAGGCCAGTGCGGCGTTCAGGCAGGCGCGTGACCAGCTCGGCTACACCGAGCTGCACACCGACCATGGGGGCGTTGTGACGGCCTGGCAAGCCGAAGCCGGACCAGACCGTTACCGCCGGCCAGCCAGTGGTCACGCTGGCCCGTCCTGACGTCAAGGAGGCGGTCATCGACCTGCCGACAACACTGGCTGAACAGTTGCCCAAGGGCTTGCGCTTTCATGTCGAGGCGCAGCTTGACCCCAGTACCCAAACGTCCGCTTCGCTGCGTGAGCTTGAGCCTCAGGCCGATGCGGCGACCCGAACCCGTCGCGCCCGTCTGACCCTGGCCGAGGCGCCGATCGGCTTCCGTCTGGGGACGGCGATCAGTGTCTCCCTGAGTTCGGCCGTAGCGCCACGTGTGGAGCTGCCCGTCAGCGCTGTGCAAGAGGCGGACGGCCAGAGCCGGGTATGGGTGGTCGACGAGCAGCAGCAGACCGTCTCGCCCCGTGAGGTCAAGGTACTTGAGCGTAACGACGATAGGGTCGCGTTGGCGTCGGGGGTGCAGGTTGGTGAGCGAGTGGTCAGTGCCGGGGTACACAGCCTGAAGCCGGGGCAAAAGGTCAAACTTGATGAGGTGGGCCCATGAAAGGGAGCTTCAACCTGTCCGAATGGGCGCTCAAACACCAGTCGTTCGTCTGGTACCTGATGTTCGTATCCCTGTTGATGGGCGTGTTCTCCTACCTGAACCTGGGCCGGGAAGAAGACCCTTCCTTTGCCATCAAGACCATGGTCATCCAGACCAGTTGGCCGGGTGCGACCCAGGATGAGACCCTCAATCAGATCACTGACCGGATCGAAAAGAAGCTCGAAGAACTGGACTCTCTCGATTATGTGAAAAGTTACACCCGCCCGGGTGAGTCGACGGTGTACGTCAACCTGCTCGACACCACCAAGGCCGAGGACATCCCGGATATCTGGTACCAGGTTCGCAAGAAGATCCAGGACATCAAGGCCGATTTTCCCAAGGGGGTTCAGGGGCCGGGTTTCAACGACGAGTTTGGCGACGTGTATGGCTCCATCTACGCCTTTACTGCTGATGGGCTGACCATGCGGCAGTTGCGCGACTATGTCGAGCAAGTGCGTGCCGAGATTCGTGCTGTACCGAATCTGGGCAAGGTGTTGATGATCGGCGCGCAGGACGAAGTGCTTTACCTGAATTTCTCCACCCGCAAGATGGCCGCATTGGGCATAGATCGGCGTCAGGTATTGCAGGCCCTGCAAGCGCAGAACGCGGTAACGCCTGCAGGCATCATCGAGGCAGGGCCGGAGCGGATTTCGGTGCGCACCACGGGCCAGTTTGCCTCCGAGAAAGACCTGGAACAGGTGAGCCTGCGTCTCAACGATCGCTTTTACCGGTTGGCTGACATTGCCGATATCAGCCGCGGTTACGTCGACCCGCCGACGCCGATGTTCCGCTTCAATGGTCAGACGGCGATTGGCCTGGGCGTCGGCATGAAGTCCGGCGGTAACATGCAGGTATTCGGTGAGGCCCTGCACAAGAAGATGGAGGAAGTGATCGCCGACCTGCCGGTGGGCGTCGGGGTACATACCGTCTCGGATCAGGCGGTGGTGGTCGAAGAAGCCGTTGGTGGTTTTACCAGTGCGCTGTTCGAGGCGGTGGTGATCGTGCTGGTGGTGAGTTTCATCAGCCTTGGCATCCGTGCCGGGTTGGTGGTGGCGTGTTCGATCCCGCTGGTATTGGCCATGGTCTTCGTGTTCATGGAGTACAGCGGTATCACCATGCAGCGGATCTCTCTGGGGGCGTTGATCATTGCTCTGGGGTTGTTGGTTGACGATGCCATGATTACCGTCGAGGTGATGGTCACCCGCCTGGAAATGGGCGAGACCAAAGAGCAAGCGGCGACCTTCGCCTACACCTCGACGGCGTTCCCGATGTTGACCGGCACGCTGGTGACCGTCGCCGGTTTCGTGCCCATTGGCCTTAACGCCAGCTCGGCGGGTGAGTACACCTATACCTTGTTTGCGGTGATTGCCGCATCCCTGCTGGTGTCATGGGTGGTTGCCGTACTGTTCGCCCCGGTGCTGGGTGTGCATATCCTCAATGCCAAGCTGAAGGCCCACGACAAGAAAGCCGGGCGCTTTGACAAGGCGTTCCAGAACGGTTTGCTTTGGTGCATGCGCCATCATTGGCTAACGATCATTGCCACGGTGCTGCTGTTTGCGCTGTCGTTGTTCGCCATGCGGTTCGTGCAGAATCAGTTCTTTCCTGCCTCGGACCGCCCAGAGTTTCTTGTCGACTTCAACCTGCCGCAGAATGCCTCGATCGAAGAGACCCGAAAGGCGGTTGACCGCTTTGAAGCAACGCTCAAGGGTGATCCGGATATCGTTCACTGGAGCAGCTACATTGGCCAGGGCGCGATCCGTTTCTACTTGCCGCTGGACCAACAACTGGTCAACCCCTACTTTGCCCAGTTTGTCATCGTCAGCAAGGGCTTTGAGGAGCGAGGGGCGTTGATGGCCCGCTTGCGGGAACGGCTGAAAACCGATTTCGTCGGCATCAGTACCTACCTCCAGTCGCTTGAGATGGGGCCACCTGTGGGCTGGCCGATCCAGTACCGGGTCAGTGGTTCGGACATCGATCAGGTTCGGCGGCATGCCATCGGGCTGGCGACCTTGCTTGATAGCAACCCGAACATCGGCGAGATCATTTACGACTGGAACGAACCGGGCAAGGTCATGCGTATCGACATTGCTCAGGACAAGGCCCGGCAGTTGGGGCTGTCTTCCGAAGATGTCGCCAGCATCATGAATGGTATTGTCAGCGGTGCGGCGGTGACACAGGTGCGTGACAACATCTATCTGATCGACGTGATCTCCCGCGCCGATGACAATGAGCGCGCCTCGCCACAGACCCTGCAGAACCTGCAGATCCTCAGCCCTAATGGCACCTCGATCCCGCTGCTGGCGTTCGCGACCGTGCGCTATGAGCTGGAGCAGCCGCTGGTCTGGCGTCGCGACCGCAAACCGACCATTACCGTGAAGGCAGCGGTCAGCAGTGAGATTCAGCCCACCGATCTGGTCAAGCAGCTCAAGCCGCAGATCGATGAATTCGCCGGCAAGTTGCCAGCGGGCTATCAGGTGGCCACCGGCGGTACGGTGGAGTCCAGCGCCAAGGCCCAGGCGCCAATTGCCAAGGTTGTGCCACTGATGCTGTTCCTGATGGCGACCTTTCTGATGATCCAGCTGCACAGCGTGCAGAAGCTCTTCCTGGTCGTCAGCGTCGCCCCGTTGGGGTTGATTGGCGTGGTGCTGGCGTTGGTGCCGACCGGTACGCCGATGGGCTTCGTGGCGATCCTGGGGATCTTGGCGTTGATCGGTATCATCATCCGTAACTCGGTGATTTTGGTGACGCAGATTGATGAGTATGAAGCCCAAGGCTATGGCCCGTGGGAGGCCGTCATGCAGGCGACCGATCACCGACGTCGGCCGATCCTGCTGACGGCCGCCGCGGCGAGTCTGGGCATGCTCCCGATTGCGCGAGAAGTGTTCTGGGGGCCGATGGCCTACGCGATGATCGGCGGGATCATCATCGCAACCTTGCTGACGTTGCTGTTCCTGCCGGCGCTGTATGTGGCCTGGTTCAAGATCAAGGAGCCGAAACACGCTTGACTGTACGGAGGTGCGGCGCGCGTGGCAGGTACAGTAGTACGCGGCGACTGTATCGCGGGCAAGCCCGCTCCCACAGGGGGTCAGCGTTTGTTCAGGCCCTTGGCCAGGCGGTCGCCGCCCAACTGGATCAGTGCCACCAGCACCACCAGCATGACGATGACGGTCAGCATGATCTGGCTGTCGAAACGCTGGTAGCCGTAACGGTAGGCGATGTCGCCCAGGCCGCCCGCGCCGATGGCCCCGGCCATCGCCGAGGAGTTGATCATGGTGACCAGGGTGATGGTAAAACCGCCGACGATGCCTGGCAGGGCTTCAGGCAATAGTACATGCCAGACAATGTGCCAGCGTCGGCAACCCATCGCCTGCGCCGCCTCGATCAAACCATGATCGACCTCGCGCAGGCTCACCTCGGCGATCCGTGCGAAGAAGGGGGTTGCGGCAATGGTCAGCGGTACCACTGCTGCCCAAACGCCGTAGGTGGTGCCAACGATCAGGCGGGTGAAGGGGATCAACGCCACCATCAGAATCAGAAACGGTATCGAGCGGAACAGGTTGACGAAGGCGCCGAGCACCCGGTTGACGGTCGGTGCCTCGAAGATCCCACCCTTGCCGCTGGTGACCAGAATCACCGCCAACGGGATGCCGGCAAGCAGGGCGATCAGCGAAGACACACCCACCATCAGCAAGGTATCGAGTACACCCTGTAGCAGACGATCAAACCACATATCCGAGTACCTCCACCTGTGCGGCCCAGCCTTGGGCGCGTTCGATCACGTTGTCGTGGCTATGCGGTGATTGCTCCACCGAAATCACCAACTGGCCCAGGGGCCTTCCCTGAATCGACTCAATGCCACCCTGCAAGAGGCTGACCCGGCCACCCAGCGCACTGAACAGTGTCGACAACTGCGGTGCATGCTTGTCCCGGCCACTGACCCGCAGGCGCAGTACCAGCGCCGCCTCAGGGCCGGGTGCTTGTGCCTGGAGGCGCGCTTGCAGGTGTGCGGGGAGGGCCGGTTGCAGTGGCGCCAGCAAGGTCTTGCTGACGTCGTGCTGTGGCTCGCCAAACACTTGCCAGACGGCGCCCTGTTCGACGACATGACCCTTTTCCAGCACCACCACGCGGTGGCAGATCTCGCGGATCACGGCCATCTCATGGGTAATCAGCACGATGGTCAGGCCCAGGCGCTGGTTGATATCGCGCAGCAGGCCCAGGATCGACTCGGTGGTCTCCGGGTCCAGTGCCGAGGTTGCTTCGTCGCAGAGCAGGATTTCGGGGTCATGGACCAGCGCCCGGGCAATGCCGACGCGCTGCTTTTGCCCTCCGGACAACTGTGCAGGATAGACATGGTGTTTTTCCTGCAAACCGACCAGCTCCAGCAACGCAGCGACCTTGCGCTGGCGTTGCTCCTTTGGCACACCGGCTACCTTCAGTGGCAACTCGACGTTCTGCCAGACGGTTTTGGCCGACATCAGGTTGAAGTGCTGGAAGATCATGCCGATGCGACGACGCAGGTTCACCAGACGGTCTTCGTCGAACTCACCGATGTCGACCTGGTCGATCAGTACCCGCCCGCTGCTCGGTTGCTCCAGGCGATTGATGGTGCGGATCAGCGACGACTTGCCCGCGCCGCTGCGGCCGATGATGCCGAAGATCTCGCCACGCTGGATGTTCAGGTCGATGCCCGACAGCGCCGGGGCGGCTTGCCCCGGGTAGGTCTTGTTCAGGCCGATGAAACGGATATGGGCTGTGCTCAGCTCCGGGTGCAGGGCCCTTTGCTGAGCGTTTTGAGGCGGCGCGAACGGTTGCGCGTCCAGCGCCAGGCGGGCGTTGGCGGCACTCATCTCAACGCTCCCAGCCAGGCTGATAGAGCTTGCCGTAGGCCTTGTCCAATGCGCTATGAACGACCGGCGAGTGCTGGTAGATATCAATGAACCTGGCCAGGCGCGGGTCATCTTTGCTCTGTGGTTTGATCACGAATTGAATCACGTATTCCTTGTGATCCAGGCCGTCGAACAGCAACGCGGAGTTGGCATCGAAGGTGTTTGCCAGGCGAATGTAGTGCGGATAACCCTGCACCAGGTCGGCATCATCGTAAGCCCGTACCAGTTGCACCGCTTCGACCTGAAGAATCTTCAGCTTCTTCGGGTTGGCGACGATGTCATCTTCAGTCGCCTTGTAGCCGACACCTGGCTTGAGGGTGATCAAGCCTGCCTTGGCCAGCAACTGCAGGCCGCGTCCGCTGTTGATCGGGTCGTTGGCAATCGCGACGCTGGCGCCTTCAGGCAGTTGGTCGAGGCTTTTGTAGCGCTTCGAGTACAGCCCCACGTTGTTGATGATCCCGGGTGCATACGGCACCAGGTCGAAACCCGCCGCGTGCTTGGCGTTTTCCAGGAACGGGACATGTTGGTAATAGTTCACGTCGATGTCACCGTTGGCGAGGCTGACGTTCGGTGCGATCCAGTCGCTGAACTCGATCAGCTCTACCTTGAGCCCCTGTTTCTTGGCTTCGCTGACGGCGGCTTCCAACGGCGGGGCGAAGGCCGCAGTAGTGCCGACTTTCAGCGGGGCCTCGTTTGCCTGTGCCGCACCAAACAGGCCAAGAGTCAGGGCGATGGCCGCAACAGGGCGGGCCAGAACGGTCTTAAGCATGCTGTAGCGCTCCAATCGGTTGGACGGTTGATTCAGAGGGGGTGCGGTAGCTGGCCCCGGTGTGCTGGTCAGGCAGCCGGGCGCTGCCGCCAAAGAGTTTTTCCCGCAGGCTGCCGTCGTCGTAGGCGGTTTTGTACGAGCCACGGCGTTGCAGCTCGGGTATGACCAGGTCGATGAAGTCGACATAGCTTTCCGGGGTGACCGTGCGCGCCAGGTTGAAACCGTCCAGGCCGGTTTCGTCGATCCAGGCTTCCAGCTCATCGGCAACCTGGGTTGGTGAGCCGACCAGGGTGATGTAGCGCCCGCCGAGGGCGTGTTGCTCGAGCAGCTTGCGGCGGGTCCAGTCGTTGTTCTGCAGGTTTTTCGTGGCCGACTGGATGGCGTTGTTTTTTTCGTACTGGATCGGTTCGTCCAGGTCGTACTTGGCAAAGTCGATTCCGGTTGAGCTGGCAAAGTGCGCAACCCCGGCTTCGGCGCTGGCGTAGCGCAGGTACTCAGCCTGCTTGGCCCGTGCTTTCTGCTCGCTCTCGGCAACGATGACTGTCAGGCCCATGAACACCTTGATTGACTGCGGGTCGCGCCCGGCAGCTACTGCTGCGGCCCGCACCTTGTCGACCTGTGCCCGCGTCGCGGCTTTGTTCTGGCCACTGATGAACACGCACTCGGCGTGCTGCCCGGCAAAGCTCAGGCCGCGTTCGGAACTACCGGCCTGGAACAGCACCGGGGTCCGTTGCGGAGAGGGCTCGCAGAGGTGATAGCCCTCGACGCGATAGAACTCGCCGTGGTGCTGCACCTTGTGCACTTTGTCTGGCCGGGCATAGACCCGTTGCTGTGGATCGTTGACCACCGCATCGTCTTCCCAACTGCCCTCCCAGAGTTTGTAGAGCACCTGCAGGTACTCATCGGCCTGGTCGTAGCGGCGGTCATGCTCCGGTTGGGCGTCCAGGCCCATGGCTTTTGCCGCGCTGTCGAGGTAGCCGGTGACAATGTTCCAGCCAACCCGGCCGCGGCTCAGGTGGTCGAGCGTGGAGAGCCGTCGAGCAAACAGGTAGGGGGGCTCGTAGGTCAGGTTGGCTGTCAGGCCAAAGCCCAGGTTATGGGTGACTGCGGCCATGGCGGACACCAGCAGCAGCGGGTCATTGACCGGCAACTGGATGGCCTCCTTGAGCGTGACGTCCAGCGATTGCTGGTACACGTCATAGACGCCAACGATGTCAGCGATGAATAGCCCGTCGAACAGTCCGCGCTCAAGCAGTTTGGCCAGGTCGGTCCAGTACTCCAGTGTGTTGAACTGGGTGGAGGTATCCCGTGGGTGTGTCCACAGCCCATGGTTGATGTGCCCGATGCAGTTCATGTTGAAGGCATTGAGCAGGATCTTTTTCTTCGCCATCAGATGGTCCCCCGCAGTGGTGGGTTTTCATCGTTGAGGTAGTAGTTGCCGATGGCGTGGTACTTCCAGCGCACCGGATCGTGCAGGGTATGGGTGCGGGCGTTGCGCCAGTGCCGGTCAAGGCCGTGTTCGGCCAGTGTCGCCTGGCTGCCTGCCAGCTCAAACAAGGTGCTGCCGGCGGCCAGCGAGATCTCGGTGCTGATGGCTCGTGCTTCGGCAACTGCAATGGAGGCGGCGGCAACGGTGTCGGCATTGGTTTCGGCCTGCGCCCTGTCGAGGTATTCACCCGCGCGCTCGAGCAGTGCCTCGGCGGCGTGCAGACGAATTGCCAGGTGCCCGAAGGCCTTCAGGCTCAACGGGTCGTCGGTGGCTTTTTCGATACCCGAGTCGATCCAGGGCCGTGTGCGTGTACGCACGAACTGCAGGGCATCTTCGTAAGCGGCGCGGGCGATGCCCGTGTCGATCGCAGCATGGAGAATCTGCGCCAGTGGCCCGACGGGTGTTGGCCGCTCGAAGGCGCTTTGAAACGGCACGATATCGTCGGCCGCTACCTGCACGTTGTCGAACACCACCGAACCACTGCCGGTGGTGCGTTGGCCGAAACCACTCCAGTCGTCGATGACATTCAGGCCCGGGCTGTTGGCTGGAACGAAGGCCAGGTGCTGTCCACCGTGCTCGTCGACCACCGAGGTCGGAATTCGTTGAGCATACAGCGCACCGGTGGCGTAGAACTTGCGGCCATTGATTCGCCAGTGTTCGCCTTCACGGCTTAGTGCGGTGGTGCGGTCATGGGCGGTTTTGGTGCCCAACTCAGCCAGGGCATTGCCGAAGCGCAGGCCTGCGAGTACCTCGGCATACAGGCGCTGCTGTTGCTCAGGGCTGCCGTTGACGCGCAGCACTTCCAGTGCATAGAAGTGGTTCTGCGGGATCTGGCCGAGCGATGAGTCGGCCTGGGCAATACGGCTGATAACCTTGGCCAGGGTGACGTTGGACACCCCGGCACCACCGTAGGCTTTCGGGACCGTGATACCCCACAGGCCAGAGCGCGAGAACAACGCCAGTTCGGCATGCGGCAACTGCCGCTCGCGGTCGCGCAGGATGCTGTCCTGACGCAATTGCTGGGCGATATCCTCGGCGATCTGCAAGGCCTGGGCATCAGTGTGGATAACCGCAACGCTGGCGTGCGGTGGTGACAAAAGGCTCATAGAGGCTCCAGTGGTCTGGTCAGATCCAGGAATGCCGGGCAGGCAGGGTACCGTTGAGGTAATAGGCGCCGACGGCGTGGTATTTCCAGCGCACCGGGTCATGCAGGGTATGCACACGGGCATTGCGCCAATGCCGGTCGAGGTTGAACTCGGCCAGGCTGGCCCGGCTACCGGAGAGCTCGAAGAGTTTCTCGCTGGCCTGCAGGGAAATTTCCGTGGTCAACACCTTGGCCTCGGCCACGGCGATGGAGGCCCGAGCGGCCGCCTCGGCGTCAATCGGTGCGGCACTCACTGCATCCAGCACGCGGGCGGCCTTGCTCAGCAGCGCCTGGGCCGCGTGCAGTTCAAGCTGCAGGCGACCAATGTCGGCGATCACGTACGGGTCGGCGCTGGCGCGTTCGACCTTGGCATCGATCCATGGGCGAGCACGTTCGCGCACAAAGGCGATGGTGTCGGCGAGCGCCGCTTCGGCGATCCCGGCATCGATGGCGGCCTGGATCAATTGTGAGACGGCGCCCTGAATATTCGGGCTTTCACCGATCCGCCAGTTATCGACGACCAGCTCCGCGTCGACCGGAACCTTGTCCAGCAGGACGGTGCCGCTGGCCGTGGTGCGTTGGCCGAAGCCAGACCAGTCATCGACAATGCGCAGCCCCGGGCTGCCCCGGCGTACAAACGCCATGACCTGACGGCCTTCATCATTCAGCGCTTTGACCGCGACCCAATGGGCGTACAGGGCGCCGGTCGAGTAGAACTTCTGCCCGCTGATAACGTAACCGTCGCCTTGGCGGGTAATGCGCGCCTTGAGCTCCAGGGTGTTCTTGGTGCCGCGCTCCGGGCCGGCATTGCCGATGCGCCAGCCGTTCAGCACGCTGGTGAACAACAGGGCTTTCTGCGGCTCGGTTGCCGCACCCTGCAGCAGTTGCAGGATGCCGACCTGGTTTTGCGGGATCTGCCCGAGCGCAGGATCGTCGGCGCTGATGATGCGAAACACCTCGGCCAGGGTCTGAAACGAGACCTGCGGGCCACCATAGGCCCGGGGGATCGTGATACTGCCCAGGCCGCTGTGGGTGAAAAGTTCGATTTCACTCCAGGGCAGCTTGCGTTGCTGATCGCGTTTGGCTGCCTGGGTGCGGGCGACTGCGGCCAGTTCGTGGGCTGCCTGCAAGGCTTCGGCGTCAGTGCGCAGAACCTTGGCCGGCAAGAGTAATGGGGCGCTGTCCAGGTCGCTGTGGACTGTGGTGATTGCCAGACTGGACATTTCAGTACCGCTCCTTGGCTGCACTCAATGCCCTGGCGTTACGCACTGGGGTGATTGTGTTCCTGACCATACCTACCTCACTGATGGGAAAGTCGCCGCGGGTGCGGCGACGGAACAAGCGTGGGTCCGGTGGTCCGGTTTATATACCTTAATTGTTTGTAAAAATTAAATGAACGAACTTTTGGGAATATACATAGAAGGGAGGTCAGGGGCGGCTGTTGTAAACCTTCACCTGCAGGGGAGCCGCCCATTGCGAGCTGTTACCCACGCGGTCAAGGACGCAGTAACTGATGTCGAGAAAGTCGTCCGCTCCGGCTTCGATGACCAGCGCCCTGGGGATTTCGCCATGCACGGCGAGGCCGATAGCGTCAGCGCCGAGTGCAGGCAGGTCGAGGCGCACGTCACCCCAGCGAAGGGTGATTTCATCGCCTTCGGCCATGTTCAGGTAAGGGGCGATGCGAAAGGGCAGCGTCGGCCCCAGGCGCTGCAGGTCGAGGCCATGGCGAACAATTGCAGGGGCCAGGCTCAGCGGGGCGAGCGCCGGGTTTTCGGTGGTCTCGCACAGGGTCTCACCACCAGGGCAGGCCAGCTTGATGAGCACCTGCAGTGACGGTGACTTTACAGGCCGGCACCCGGGCTTGAGCAGGCGATAGTGCACGCGGTTCGCGCCTGGGCGCAGCAGCGTGCGGGGTACCTGGAAACTGATGTGCTGGTCGAGGTCGTTGGCCGAAAGCTGGTGTGCGGCAACGAAGCAACTACCCCAGAACAGTTCCAGCACGTCACCCGTTTGCATGGCCGCATTGGTGTGGATGCAGGCACGCAGGTTGCTGGCAGCGGCCAGGCCAATGCCCTCATGGGCAACGTCGGGGAGGGCAGGAGGGGGCAGTTCAGTTCCTTTGGCTGCACAGTGCATGGTGATGTTCCCGTACGAAGTAAATGAGTGGTCGAGGACGACGTTGCTCAGGTTTATTGGCGAGTACGGGAAGCGAGTCAAGGCATGCGGGCGCCGCCTTGGGCTGGGTGCAGGATCTTCGGAGACGTCCTACTTCGAGGGGGAAACCAGGGTGTTCGTCGGGTGCAAAAGTCGTCGTCCTGGCTCAGGGCTGCGAGGCGTGCATACCGAGGAACTTGCCAAGGAATTGCCGGGTGCGCTCTTCCCTGGGATTGGCAAAGAGTGCCTTGGCTTCACCCTGCTCGACGATGACCCCCTTGTCGAAAAAAATCACCCGATTGGCGACGTCGCGGGCAAAGCCCATTTCGTGGGTGACGATGATCATCGTGCGCTTTTCTTCGGCCAGGCTGCGGATGGTGGCCAGCACTTCGCCAACCAGTTCCGGGTCGAGGGCCGAGGTCGGCTCGTCGAACAGAATCACTTCGGGCTCCATGGCCAGTGCCCGAGCAATGGCTACCCGCTGTTGCTGGCCGCCGGACAAGCGTCTCGGATAAGCATTTTCCTTGTCGCCCAGACCGACTTTCTGCAACAAGGCACGGCCCAGGGTGATGGCCGCATTGCGTGGGGTTTTCTTGACCACGATGGGGCCTTCGATAACGTTTTCCAGCGCCGTGCGGTGGGGAAACAGGTTGAAGTTCTGGAACACGAAACCGACGTGCTGGCGCAGTTGGCGGATCAGGCCCTGTTGCTGTTTCAGCGGACGGTTGCCGTCAATCTCGATGTCGCCGACGCGAATGCGACCGCTGCTGGGGGTTTCCAGCAGGTTCAGGCAGCGCAGGAAGGTGGTCTTGCCCGAGCCGCTGGGGCCGATGATGGCAATCACTTCACCGGCGTTGACGGTGAGGTTGATACCGGCCAGTACGGTCTGGCCGTTGAACTGCTTGGTCAGGTGCTCTACGACGATCATGCGCTCAGGACTCCAGGTCGTGCCGGTTGACCCGCGCTTCAAGGCGGTGCTGCAGGTGGGCGAGGAGGCTGGACAGTACCCAGTAGATCAGTGCTGCTGCCAGGTACAGGGTGAACACCTCGAAGGTGCGTGCGGTAATCAACTGCGCCTGACGAAACAGCTCCGGTACCTGGATGGTCGCGGCCAGCGCCGTGTCCTTGACCAGGGAGATGAAGCTATTGCCCAGTGGTGGCAAGGCGGTGCGTGCCGCCTGTGGCAGGATCGCCCGACGCATGGCCTGGCTGCGGGTCATGCCGATGCTGGCGGCGGCTTCCCATTGGCCGCGGTCGATGGAACTGATGGCCGCCCGCAGGATTTCGCAGGCATAGGCGGCCATGTTCAGCGACAAGCCGATCAGTGCCGCCGGCAGTGGGTCGAGTTCCAGGCCCAGTTGCGGCAGGCCGTAATAGATCACGAACAGTTGGACCAGCAGCGGTGTGCCGCGAAAAAACGACACGTAGACGCGGGCAGTCCAGCTAAGCACTTTCAGCGATGACAGCCGCATCAGCGCCAGGCCGAACCCCAGCAGCAAGCCGAAGAACATGCCGCCCAGGCTCAGGCCTACGGTGAAGTACGCGCCCTTGAGCAGAAAGGGCGCGGAATCCAGCGCTAGCTGGAGGCTGTCGGCAATCATTTTGTGACGTCAGCGTTGAACCATTTCTGCGACAGCTTGGCCAGGGTGCCATTGGCCCGAAGCGTGTCGATGGCCTTGTTGATCGCCTCAAGCAGTTCTGGCTCACCTTTGCGCAATGCAACACCGGATTCCTGGCGGGAGAAGGCTTCGCCGGTGACGGCGGTGTCCTTGGCCTTGGCGACCAGCTCGAATGCTGCCAGGCGGTCTACCAGAATGGCGTCGATACGGCCGACCCGCAGGTCCTGGTATTTGGTGGGGTCGTCGTCGTAGGTCTTGATGATGGCTTTCGGTACGTTGTCCTTGAGCCATTGCTCGTAGTTGGTACCCAGGCCTACACCGACTTTCTTGCCGGCCAGATCGGCGGCGGTCTTGATGCTGCCTTCGTTCTTTTTCAGGGTCAGGGCCTGAATGCCGGAGATGGTGTACGGGGTCGAGAAGTCGTACTTCTTCTTGCGCTCCTCGGAGATGGTCACCTGGTTGATCACCACGTCCAGGCGCTTGGACTCAAGGGCCGCGAGGATGCCGTCCCACTTGGTTGGCTGCAGCTTGGCTTTTACCCCAAGCTCCTTGGCCAGGGCTTCGGAGAAGTCCACTTCAAAGCCGGCGAGCTTGCCGTCATTGTCGACGAAGCTGAACGGTGGGTAGGTGCCTTCCAGGCCAACCTTGAGTATGCCGCTGTCCTTGATCTGTTGCAGTTGCTCCCCGGCGATGGCCTGGCCCAGCAGGCTGGCACCGAGTAGCAGGCCCAGACTGGCACCGAGAACCTGTTTCGTCAGAACGGAAATCTTCATGGCTAGCCCCTCTGTTGTTATGGGTGTGTCGGTGACTATAGGGGTGACACTAATAGATCCTTAAATAATATTAATTTGTTTATTTATTCCTTTAGGTTCTATTTGGTGCCGCCCGTTCATGGGTTCCAGACTTCAGGGTAGGCGAATAACGCCGGTGCCCCACCGGTGTGCAGAAAAATCAGCGGGCCGGCCTCGAAACGCTGGCGGGTGATACCGTCAAGCAAGCCTGCCATGGCCTTGCCGGTGTAGACCGGGTCGAGCAGCAGGCCCTCGTGGCTGGCCAGTTCGCGTATCGCCGCGAGTGTGCCTGCGTTTGGTTCGCCATAGCGTGGGGCGAAGTATTCATCCCAGAGGGTGACCTTGAAGCGCTCCGGCAGTTGCACACCGAGCAGCTCGGCAGTGCGCTCGGCGAGCCCTTGTACCTTGGGTCGCTGGGCTTCGTCGGTACGCGACACGGTGACGCCGATGACCGGCAATTGCGGCAGCACCGAGGCCAATCCCAGGGCCAGGCCGCTGTGGGTGCCGGCACTGCCAGAGGCCAGCACCACCCCGGCAAAGGTTTCGCCGCTGTGCTGGATCTGCGCGGCCAGTTCCAGGCCTGCGCGCACATAGCCCAGGGCGCCGAGGGCATTGGAGCCGCCGATGGGTACCTGATAGGGTTTGCGGCCACTGGCATGCAGGCGCACCGCCAAGGACTGCAACTGCTCATCGGCGTTATCGAGGTTGTCGACCATCTCGACCTTGGCCCCGAACAGGTCCAGCAACAGGCGGTTGCCGTTGCCCAGGTAACTGGCTGAATCGGTACCGATGGGGTTTTCCAGCAGGGCGACACAGCCCAGCCCCAGGCGTGCGGCCAGGGCAGCGGTCTGGCGCACGTGGTTGGACTGGATCGCGCCCGCGGTGATCAGGGTGTCGGCACCTTTGGCCAGGGCATCGGCGGCCAGGTATTCAAGCTTGCGCAGTTTGTTGCCACCGAATGCCAGCGGCGTCAGGTCATCGCGTTTGACGTAGATGTCGCGGCCTGCCCACGTGGACAGCCGCTCGAGTTTTTCCAGTGGCGTGGGCCCGCTCAGCAGTTCAAGGCGGTTGAAGCGAGCGAGCTGGCGTTCGAGTTCGGTCATGGGAAGTTGTGCCTGACAAAAAATCGAGTATAGGCAGCCGCTGGCGTTCGGCGAATAGCTCGGCTTATGCCCCCGGTATAGCGGATTGGAATAAAGGGTTATTTTTTCCAGCGACGCCAATTGCCGTAAAGTGGTCAGCTATCAGGCGAGCATTCCAATCCAGCAGCTGCCGCGTGGCAGGAGAGCAACCGTGAGCGAGAACGCGCAAACAGGGCAATGGCAATTGCAGGGTATCGTCGGCCAGCTACGTGCTGCCCGTGATCAGTGGCGCAGCCGCAATGGCCGCAGCAGTGGGGAGCAGGGCGGGCGCGAATTACCCTCGCGTGAAGCCATGCGGCAGATCCTTGAGCAGTTGTGTGGCGCGTTGTTCCCGATGCGCCTGGGCCCGGTCGACCTGCGTGAAGAGAGCGAAGACTTTTACGTGGGGCATACCCTCGACACAGCCCTGACCGCGCTGCTCGCGCAGGCCCGTCTGGAGCTGCGCTATGTTGCGCGTCAGGGCAAGGCGGACCCGGCACAGGTCGATGCTACCGCCTTGCGTCTGATCCAGGATTTCGCCGCGGCCCTGCCTGGCCTGCGCAGCCTGCTCGACACCGACGTGTTGGCGGCGTACCACGGCGACCCGGCGGCCCGCAGTGTCGATGAAGTCCTGCTGTGCTACCCCGGTATCCTTGCAGTGATTCATCACCGTCTGGCGCACCACCTGTACCGTGCAGGCTTGCCGCTGCTGGCGCGGATCAGCTCGGAAATCGCCCACTCGGCCACGGGTATCGACATCCACCCCGGCGCGCAGATCGGCCCGAGCTTCTTCATCGATCACGGTACCGGTGTGGTCATCGGTGAAACCGCAATCATCGGTGAGCGGGTACGGATCTATCAGGCCGTGACCCTGGGTGCCAAACGCTTCCCGGCCGACGAGTCTGGCCAATTGCAAAAGGGCCACCCGCGCCATCCGATCGTCGAGGACGATGTGGTGATCTATGCCGGCGCCACCATCCTTGGCCGAATCACCATCGGCAAGGGCTCGACCATTGGCGGCAACGTCTGGTTGACCCGCAGCGTGGCACCGGGCAGCAACTTGACCCAGGCCAATCTGCAGCATGATGACGGGACGCAGAAGTAGGCGGGCTTCCAGACCGGTTGGGTCGCATCTGAGCGCCATCCATGTTTAACTTGAACGCTCGTTCAAGTTAAACGGTGGTCCGCTGCCGGTGTTCAACAGGAGGAAACCCTTTGCTGAACCCGTTCAATCCAACCCTTTCCACGCGTCGTGAGGTGCACTGCCTATGAGTGCATCCACGCCTGTCCCGACCAGCAAGATCCGCATGAACCCGCCGGTGTTCTACTTCGCGGCAAGCTTCATTCTGTTGTTTGGCCTGGTGGTGATCGCCAACCCCACGGCCGCCGGTGAGTGGCTGTTGGCCGCGCAAAACTGGGCCGCCAATACGGTTGGCTGGTACTACATGTTGGCGATGACGCTGTACCTGGTCTTCGTGGTGGTCACCGCCTTGTCTGGCTACGGCAAGATCAAGCTCGGTGCCGACCACGACGAGCCCGAGTTCAGCTACCTGTCATGGGCCGGCATGCTGTTCGCCGCCGGTATCAGCATTACCCTATTCTTCTTCTGCGTCTCCGAACCGCTCACCCACTTGCTTCAGCCGCCTCAAGGCGAGGCCGGCACGGTCGAGGCCGGGCGCCAGGCCATGCAGTTGCTGTTCCTGCATTGGGGCCTGCATGGCTGGGGTGTTTTTGCCTTTGTCGGTATGGCCCTGGCGTATTTCGCCTACCGGCACAACCTGCCATTGGCCCTGCGTTCGGCGCTGTACCCGCTGATCGGCAAGCGCATCAACGGGCCGATTGGCTATGCCGTGGATGGCTTCGGCATCATCGCCACGGTGTTCGGCCTGGGAGCCGACATGGGCTTTGGTGTCTTGCACCTGAACGCCGGCCTGGATTACCTGTTCGGTATTTCCCATAGCCATTGGGTACAAGTTGCCCTGATCACGCTGATGATGGGCGCCGCAGTGGCTGTTGCCGTGGCCGGTGTGGACAAGGGCGTGCGGGTGATGTCCGACATCAACATGCTCCTGGCCTGTGGGTTGCTGCTGTTCGTGCTGTTCGCCGGCCCGACACAGCACCTGTTCAACACGCTGATCCAGAACCTGGGTGATTACCTCGGTGCCTTGCCGCGCAAGAGTTTCGATGTCTATGCCTACACTCAGGCCAACGACTGGCTGGGTAACTGGACGGTGTTCTACTGGGCCTGGTGGATTGCCTGGGCGCCCTTTGTCGGCTTGTTCATCGCACGGATCTCCCGGGGCAGGACGATCCGTGAATTCGTCTTTGGCGTGCTGCTGATTCCACTGGGCTTCACCCTGGCCTGGATGTCGATCTTCGGCAACAGTGCCCTGACCCAGGTGCTGGACCATGGCATGACCAGCCTGGCCCAGTCGGCCCTCGACAACCCATCGATGACCCTCTACCTGTTGCTGGAAACCTACCCGTGGAGCAAGGCGGTGATCGCCATCACGGTGTTCATCAGCTTTGTCTTCTTCGTCACCTCGGCCGACTCCGGCACCGTGGTGCTGTCGACCTTGTCCGCCCGTGATGGCAACGCCGATGAAGATGGGCCGAACTGGCTGCGGGTGTTCTGGGGCGCCATGACCGGGCTGATCACCATTGGCCTGCTGTTCGCGGGCAGTATCGACTCGCTCAAATCAGCGGTGGTACTGACCTCGTTGCCCTTCTCGGTGATTCTGCTGGCCATGATGTGGGGGCTGCACAAGGCGTTTTACCTGGAGTCGCAGCGGCAGATTGCCCAACTGCACTCCCTGGCCCCATTCGCCACTTCACGGCGTGGTCGCGGGGGCTGGCGTCAACGTTTGAGCCAGGCCATTCACTTCCCGTCGCGGGATGAGGTCTACCGGTTCATGGATGACGTGGTGCGCCCGGCGATTGCCGAGGTCACCGAAGTGTTTGTCGAGAAAGGCCTGGCGGTGATTTCCCAGGAAGACCCGAGCCACGACAATGTCAGCCTGAAGATCGGCCATGGTGAAGAGCAGCCGTTTATCTACCAGGTGCAGATGCGCGGCTATTTCACACCGTCCTTCGCGTTGGCAGGGCTGGGTACGCAAGAGTTGAAGAACCGTCGCTACTACCGTGCGGAAGTGCACCTGAGTGAAGGCAGCCAGGATTATGACCTGGTGGGCTACAGCAAGGAGCAGATCATCAACGACATCCTCGACCAGTACGAACGGCACCTGCAGTACCTGCACCTGGTGCGCTGAGCCCGCTGCCTGCAACTTGCTGGACAGGTGGCAGCCATCTTGCCGTTTTACCGGGAGATGGCTGCCGCGAGGTTCAGAACGGTGCGTCGCCCAGAATCGTCGCTCGGTGCATCACGCGCCGCTGCGGACGGTAATCGTCTACCGCGTAATGCTGGGTGACGCGGTTGTCCCAGAATGCCACGTCGTTTTCCTGCCAACGCCAGCGAATGGTGAACTCGGGGCGGGTGGCGTGGGCAAACAACAGGGCGAGCAGCGCCTTGCTCTCTGCCTCGCTGAGCTCGTTGATGCGGGTCGTGAAACCCTCGCTGACAAACAGTGCCTTGCGCCCGCTGACCGGATGGGTTCTGACCACCGGATGTGAAAGCGGCGGGTTGGCGCGACGAGTCGCCTCCCAGCGTTCGCGGTCTTCGGCGGTCGTGCCAAAACGTTCCAACGGAAACGACTGGGTGAAGTCATGGGTCGCGGTGAGGCCGTCGAGCATCTGCCGCAATGGTGCCGAAAGGGCCTCAAAGGCGGCGATGCCGCTGGCCCACAGGGTGTCTCCCCCATAAGCCGGCAACTGCTTGGCACTGAGCACCGCGCCCATCGCCGGGGTTGCCAGGAAGGTCACGTCGGTGTGCCAGACGGCGTTGTCGCGCACGTCTGTGACCGCCGTGTCGAGCACCAGCACCTCTGGTGTCTCAGGGACATTAGGGTAGATCGGGTGAATGTGCAGGTCGCCAAAGTGCGCAGCGAAGCGTGCTTGCTGGGCAGGCGTCAGCGGCTGATCACGGAAGAACAGTACCTGGTGCTTGAGCAACGCCTGCTCGATGGCGTCACGTTGCTCGGCATTGATCTCAACACGCAGGTCAATGCCGCTGATCTGTGCGCCCAGTGCCGGGCTCAATGGGGTAATGGTCAGGCTCATAGGGGTCTCGTTCGGTTCGGCGCCGAGCTGTCGGCGTGGTCAGTGTCGGTGCGCGATCAATGGCTCTGGCCGTGCCAAGGCACCAGTTTGCGTTGCAGTGCACGCAGGCTCATCTCCAGGGCGAAGGCGATCAGGGCGATAACCAGAATGCCCAGTACCACCACGTCGGTGACCAGAAACTGTGCCGCCGATTGCACCATGAAGCCCAGGCCGCTGGTGGCGGCGATCAGTTCGGCGGCAACCAGGGTCGACCAGCCGACACCCAGGCCAATACGCACGCCGGTAAGAATGTCCGGCAGTGCGCTGGGCAGAATCACATGGCGAATCAGCTGTGCCCGTGTGGCGCCCAGCGACTGCGCAGCGCGCAACTTGGCCGGGTCGACCGTGCGCACGCCAGTTGCGGTGGCGATGGCAATCGGGGCGAAGATCGCCAGGTAGATCAGCAGCACTTTCGACAGCTCGCCAATACCGCACCAGATCACAATCAGGGGCAAATAGGCCAGCGGGGGAATAGGCCGGTAGAACTCGATCAGTGGGTCGAGAATGCCCCGTGCAATCCGGTTGTGGCCGATGGCGATGCCGATCGGAATGGCGCTGACAATCGCCGCACCCAGGGCCAGGCCGATACGTCCGAGGCTGGCGCCCAAATGTTGCCAGAGGGTCGACTCCATGTAGCCCTGGGTTAGCAGTAACCAGGCTTTGGACAACACCGCGGCAGGCGAGGGCAGGAACAGCGGTTCGATCCACTCGGCTGCCGTGACGGCCCACCAGACGGCCAGCAGGCTGATCAGGGTCAGGCCGCTGATCCAGCGGGTGCTCAGGCTGCGGCGTGCTGCCGTAGTGTGGGCCAAGGGTTTGGCGGCTTTTGCGGCCAACGGAACGTCCAGGCTGCTCATGCGGACTCCTGCCGCGTGGCGGCGCTGCGTTGTGAGAACACCCGTGCCAGCACATGCTCGCGGGTTTCGATAAAGCGTGGATCGGATTTGATCGCCCGGGCCGATTCACCGGCGGCGTAACGTCGCCCGAAGTCCAGCGGCAGGCGCTCGACAATCCGCCCCGGATGGGGGGCCAGCAGCACGAGCTCGGTAGCCAGGAACACTGCTTCCTCAATGTCGTGGGTAATCAGGAACACCGGCTTGGCGGTACGCTGCCACACCTGCAGCAGCAACTCCTGCATCTGCTCGCGGGTGAAGGCATCCAGTGCGCCGAAGGGTTCATCCATCAGCAGCACCCGCGGGTCTGCGGCCAGCGCACGGGCCAGGCCCACACGCTGCTTCTGCCCACCGGACAGCTGCCAGATACGCCGGCTGCCAAACCCGGCAAGGTCAACCAGGGCGAGCATTTCGCGGGCCTTTTGTTCCCGTTGCGCACGTGGCACACCAGCCAGCTCCAGGCCGAAGGCAACGTTGCTCAGCACGTCCTGCCAAGGCAGTAGCGCGTCGTCCTGGAACACCACCCCGCGCTCGGCGCCAGGGCCTTGCACCGGCTTGCCGTCGAGGGTGATGCGCCCGGCACTGGGCACAACGAAGCCGGCGATCAGGTTCAGCAGCGAGGTCTTGCCGCTGCCGGAAGGGCCTAGGGCCACCAGCAACTGCTGTGGGCCCAGGCTCAGGGAGATGTCGGCCAGTACCGGCTCGGCCGCACCGGGGTACTGTGCGCTGATGCGCTCCAGCTCAAGCAATGCCATGACAGGCTCCGATCAGTTGGCGATGAATTTGGCGCTGACGTAGGGCGAGTAGTCCGGCAGTACCGCCTCGACCTTGCCTTGCGCCTTGAGGAAGGTGGCGGTGTCGGTGATGGCCTGGGTGGTCGGTGCGCCGAGGGCTGCGATCTGGTCATTGGCCAGCGGGAAAACGTTGCCCTGAAGCAGCGCCGGGATATCGGTAGCCTTGGCCCCGGACAGTTTCACCAGCTTGTCGACGTTGCTTTGGTCGGCAAGCCAGGCTTGTGGGTCTTTGCGGTACTCGGCGTAGGCGTCCAGGGTGACCTTGGCGAAGGCTTTGACGATTTCTGGGTGTTTGGCGGCAAAGTCCTTGCGCACGATCCAGGCGTCGAAGGTGGGTGCACCGGTCTTGGCCAGTTCGCCGGAGGTGATCAGCACCTTGCCGTTTTCCTTGGCCACACCCAGTGCCGGGTCCCAGACGTAGGTGGCGTCGATGTCACCACGTTTCCAGGCAGCAATGATGGCGGGCGGCGCCAGGTTGAGGATCTGTACCTTGGCCGGGTCGATGTTCCACTGCTTCAGCGCGGCCAACAGGCTGTAGTGCCCGGTGGAGACAAACGGCACGGCGATTTTCTTGCCGACCAGGTCTTGCGGCGAATTGATCCCCGCACCGTCGCGAGCGACCAGTGCTTCGGCGGCGCCGATCTGGGTGGCGATCAGGAAGGTTTCCACCGGCAGCTTGCGGGTCGCGGCCGCTGCCAGAGGGCTTGAGCCCAGGTAGCCGATCTGCACATCACCCGAGGCTACGGCGGTGATCACGTCGGCCCCGCTGTCGAACTTGCGCCAGTCAATGCTGGCCTTGCTGGCTTTTTCATAGTCGCCGTCAACCTGGGCGACTTTCGCCGGGTCAACGGTGGTCTGGTAGGCCACGGTCAGGTCGGCCGCCTGGGTGAACCAGCTGGCACCGGCCAGGGTCAGTGCGGCGAACAGGCGCAGCGGCGTATGCAGGGTCATGGACAACTCCTTCTCAGGCGGAGGGTGATGGGCGATTGAGAGGAAGGCTAAATGATCTAAGAAAATTAAAATAAATAACTTTTAGGAATTAGCTTAGGAGCCAATTGCTTTAAGGCGCTTGCGTGTCTGGGGAGGGTGCGTTGGTTTGGCGATGGGCTGACCACGGTCAACCTCGCCACTGCACGGGTGGGAGAGGATTGAAATGGCTGCACGGAAAGGCAGGGAGAGAAAAATTCTATTTTTATGTCAGAAAAATCTTAAAACGTCATAAATAATTCTTTTTAGATTTATAGGATAGTCATTATTCTTCGGCGCAAACCGGACGCATTAGACCAAAGTCTTGAAATGAATGGTTACGATTGACTCGAACCACACCCTTTGGTGCTAATCGGCTATCGACGTCGAGCGAGGCAAAAGACCCCGCCGACAGAGAATCACAAGAATTAGAAATGAAAGGAGCAAAAATATGTACAAGTCCACCTTGGCACTTGCCGTGGCCCTTGGGGTTCTGGCTCAACAAGCAGGTGCTGCCGGTTTCGTTGAAGACAGCAAGCTGTCTGTCAGCTCGCGCACCATGTATTTCGATAACGACAACCGTGAAACCGGGGTGGAGCGATCAGCGAGAATCCGCTCAAGGCTTCAAGGCCGACTATCAGTCGGGCTTCACCGAGGGTACGGTGGGCTTCGGTTTTGACGCTCAAGCCGTTTGGGGTATTCATCTGGATGGCGGCAAAGGCCACCACCCGAATAACAACAACTTTTTCCCCAGCGATACTGACGGTTCGGCTGTAGATCAGTGGGCGCGTATCGGTGGCAACGCCAAGGCGCGCTTCTCCAAGACCGAAGCCCACCTCGGTGGTGCACTGGCGCCAAACCTGCCAATCCTGGTAGCCAACGACGGCCGTCTGCTGCCGCAAACCTTTGAAGGTGGCATTGTCACCTCCAAGGAAATCGACAACGTCACCCTGACTGGTGGTCAACTTGAGCACGCCATGGGCCGTGCTTCGAGCAACAGGACCGGCCTGTCGGTTGCGGGCGCGTCTCAGGACAGCAACAAGTTCCAGTTTGGCGGCGCCGACTGGAAGGTCACCAAAGACCTGACCCTGCAGTACTACTACTCGAACCTGGAAGACTTCTACAAGCAGCACTTCCTGGGCCTGGTCCACGTCTACCCGATCGCGAACGACCAGTCGTTCAAGACCGACCTGCGCTACTTCGACAGCAGCTCGGATGGCAAGAACGGCCAAGCCGGTTACGAGTTCAAGAACAACGGTGGTTACGGTAAGAACAACGAGGTCGATAACAAGACCTGGAGCGCCATGTTCACCTACACCCTGGGCGGACACTCGCTTATGCTCGGTCATCAGCAGGTTAGTGATGATGGTGGTTTCGTCTGGCTGAACCAAAGCAACGTTACCGATGGTAATGGTCGCCTTGAGGGTGCCGGCGGCTCCAGCTTCTACCTGTTCACCGATAGCATGATCAACCAGTTTGCCCGTGCCGGTGAAAACACCACCTTCGGTCAGTACGCTTATGACTTCGCTCGCCTGGGGGTTCCAGGTCTGAAGACCTCGATCGCCTACCTGCGTGGCGATGACATTCGTTACAAGAGCGGAAATGGCAGCTACAACGAGTGGGAGCGTGATGCACGTATCGATTACGTCATTCAGGAAGGCGCCCTCAAGGGGCTGGGTGCTAGCTTGCGGCATGGTATCTACCGTGGCGAAGGCACAGAAAGTGCTGCCGACATGGACCAAACCCGCCTGATCTTCAACTACACCTACACCTTCATGTAAGTGTCAGTTAGAGAAAGCCTCGCCTTGGTGCGGGGCTTTTTTTCGACCTGAAATTAATAGCTCGTAAAGTTATAAATAAATCATTATTTATTCTTTTTAATTTGCTTCAGGTCGATGCACAGTGGCTCCACCAGAACGTATTTCAAGGAGCCCCACCATGAGCCTCAGACTCGGCGATATCGCCCCCGATTTCGAACAGGATTCCAGCGCCGGCACAATTCGTTTCCATGAGTGGCTGGGCGACAGCTGGGGTGTGCTGTTTTCGCACCCAGCGGATTTTACGCCAGTCTGCACCACCGAACTGGGGTTCACTGCCAAGCTCAAGGAGCAGTTCGCCGAACGCGGGGTCAAGGCCATTGCCCTTTCGGTCGACCCGGTCGAGTCTCATCTGCGCTGGATCGAAGATATCAACGAAACCCAGAACACCGTCGTCAACTTTCCGATCCTGGCCGACGCCGATCGCAAGGTGTCTGACCTCTATGACCTGATCCACCCCAATGCCAGCGACACCCTGACCGTGCGTTCCTTGTTCGTGATCGACCCGAACAAGAAGATCCGCCTGACCATCACTTACCCCGCCAGCACCGGGCGCAATTTCCACGAGATTCTGCGGGTGATCGACTCACTGCAACTGACCGACAACCACAAGGTCGCCACCCCGGCCAACTGGCAGGACGGTGACGAGGTGGTGATCGTGCCGTCACTCAAGGATGAGGACGAAATCAAACGACGCTTTCCCAAAGGCTACCGGGCGGTCAAGCCCTACCTGCGCCTGACCCCGCAGCCAAACCGTTGAGTGTGTGACGCATTGCTTTAGCCACAGCAGGGATTTTCGGGCCGTTTCGACGGCCCTTTTTTTTGCGCGGCGTACGGGTTATTCAATATTCCTATACTGAATAACCAAATGAAAAAATATGATTTATAGATATATAAAACAGCTGTTAAGGTCACTCCATCAACGCGAGATCTGCTGCTCGCACCCGTCTCGAAACCGCTAAAGGATACGCTTCAATGTTGGTTGTCTCTCTCGGTGGCAGTCCCAGCGTGCGTTCACGCTCTGGTGTGTTGCTCGAACGCGCCCGGCACTGGTTGCAAGGCCAGGGTGTGGAAGTGGTGACATTCCAGGTGCGCGACTTCCCGGCAGACGATCTGCTGCATGCGCGCTTCGACAGCCCTAAGGTTCAGCACTTCCTGCAACTGGTCGAGCAGGCCGATGGCCTGATCGTCGCGACGCCGGTGTACAAGGCGTCGTTCTCCGGTGCGCTGAAGACCCTGCTGGATTTGCTGCCTGAGCGAGCGCTGAGCCACAAGGTGGTTCTGCCCATCGCTACCGGCGGCAGTATCGCCCACATGCTGGCGGTTGATTACGCGCTCAAGCCGGTACTGTCTGCACTCAAGGCGCAAGAGACCCTGCAAGGGATCTTCGCTGACGACAGCCAGATCGCTTATGGCGAAGGCAGTGCTGCCGCGCAGTTGCTTCCTGCGTTGGAGCTGCGCCTGAACGAATCGCTGGAACAGTTTCACACTGCCCTGGCCCGTCGGCCAAAACCCGTTGCACCGGGGCTGTTGAACGAACGTTTGCTCAGTGCTCGCTGGAGCATCTGAGCCGCAACACGCAACACGCAACACATTACTCGCACGTCCCACCTTACTCGCCCGCCAACGGGCAAGCAGGTGCAGCCTGAACCCTAATCGCAAAAGGAGAGCGCTATGCGCACTGTCATTTTGCGTCGTGGTCTGGTCGCTCTGTTTGCTGCGGCTGTGTCCTTCGGCGCCATTACTCAAGCCCAGGCTGAAAGCCTGCGTATCGGTTATCAAAAGTACGGCACCCTGGTGCTGCTCAAGGCCAAGGGTACGCTGGAGAAGCGCCTGGCGGCGCAGGGCGTGCAGGTCCAGTGGACGGAGTTCCCGGGTGGCCCGCAACTGCTTGAAGGGCTGAACGTCGGCTCAATCGACTTCGGTGTCACCGGCGAGACCCCGCCGGTATTTGCCCAGGCTGCTGGCGCGGATCTGTTGTACGTCGCCTATGAGCCACCGGCACCGCACAGCGAAGCGATCCTGGTACCCAAGGACTCGCCAATCGATTCGGTGAAGGCGCTCAAGGGCAAGAAGGTTGCCCTGAACAAGGGCTCCAACGTTCACTACCTGCTGGTTCGGGCCCTGGAAGATGCCGGCCTGAAATACAGCGACATTCAGCCGGTGTTCCTGCCGCCCGCCGATGCCCGTGCCGCCTTCGAGCGTGGCAGTGTCGATGCCTGGGTGATCTGGGACCCTTACCAGGCGGCGGCCGAGAAACAACTGCAAGCGCGTACCCTGCGCGATGGCAAAGGCATCGTCGACAACCATCAGTTCTACCTGGCGACCAAGCCTTACGCACAGAAACACCCTGAGGTGATCAGCGCCTTGGTGGACGAGGTTCGCGCGGTGGGTGAGTGGTCCAAGGCCAATCCGCAGGAGGTGACCGATCAGGTTGCGCCGCTGCTCGGCCTGCCCGCCGACATCACCCTGACTTCGGTTAAACGCCAAGGCTACGGTGCGACATTCCTGACGCCAGAGGTGGTCGCCGCGCAGCAAAAGATCGCCGACACCTTCCAGGCGCTGAAGCTGATTCCCAAGCCCTTGAGCATCAAGGATGTGATCTGGACACCCCCGGCCAAGGTCGCCAGCGCGCCTTGAAGCATTGCCTGCGCCGGGGCGTCGCCCCGGTCTGAGCCACCCTTAGGAGACAACTCCAATGAGCCTTAATGTTTTCTGGTTTCTGCCTACCCATGGCGACGGTCATTACCTTGGCACCGCCGATGGCGCGCGAGCAGTCGATCACGGTTACCTGCAACAGATCGCCCAAGCGGCGGATCGCCTCGGTTTTGGCGGCGTGCTGATCCCCACCGGGCGCTCCTGCGAGGACTCCTGGCTGGTCGCCGCTTCACTGATCCCGGTAACCCAGCGCCTGAAGTTCCTGGTGGCTCTGCGCCCCGGAATCATCTCGCCAACGGTCGCTGCACGTCAGGCCGCAACCCTTGATCGGCTCTCGGGTGGCCGCGCGCTGTTCAACCTGGTCACCGGTGGCGACCCGGAAGAGCTGTCCGGGGATGGCCTGTTCCTTAGTCATGAAGAACGTTATCAGGCCTCGGTGGAGTTCACTCGCATCTGGCGTCGCGTGCTCGAAGGCGAGACGGTCGATTACGACGGCCAGCATATTCAGGTCAAAGGCGCCAAGTTGCTTTACCCGCCGATCCAGCAACCACGTCCGCCGCTGTACTTTGGCGGCTCGTCCGAGGCGGCCCAGGACCTGGCCGCCGAGCAGGTTGAACTGTACCTGACCTGGGGCGAGCCGCCGGCTGCCGTTGCCGAGAAAATCGAGCAGGTGCGGGCCAAGGCGGCGAAACAGGGGCGCACGGTGCGCTTCGGCATTCGCCTGCATGTGATCGTGCGTGAAACCAACGCCGAAGCCTGGCAGGCCGCCGAGCGACTGATCTCGCACCTGGACGACGACACGATTGCCCGTGCCCAGGCATCCCTGGCGCGCTTCGATTCGGTCGGTCAGCAGCGCATGGCTGCACTGCATGGCGGCAAACGCGACAACCTGGAAGTCAGCCCGAACCTCTGGGCCGGGGTCGGCCTGGTGCGCGGCGGTGCTGGCACGGCGCTGGTCGGCGATGGCCCAACCGTGGCCGAGCGGGTCAAGGAGTATGCGGCACTGGGCATCGACACTTTTATCTTCTCCGGTTACCCGCACCTGGAAGAGTCGTATCGGGTAGCCGAACTGCTGTTCCCGCACCTGGATGTGCAGCGTCCTGAACCGCCAAAAAGCGCAGGCTATGTCAGCCCGTTCGGCGAGATGGTCGCTAACGACATCTTGCCAAAATCTGCAGCGCAGCGCTGAGGACCGGGCCATGAGTCGTGCTAACGCGCCCTTGTCACACAGGCTTGCCCCTTGGGCCTTGCCGCTGCTGTTGCTGGCTGTCTGGCAACTGGCGGTAAGTGCCGGCTGGCTGTCGACGCGAATCCTGCCGGCACCGAGTGCGGTCATCAGCGCCGGTGTCGAACTGGTGCGCAGCGGTGATATCTGGAAGCACCTGGCGATCAGTGGTTGGCGCGCCGGTGTCGGTTTTGTCATCGGCGGCAGCCTTGGCCTGGCACTGGGCTTCATCACCGGGTTGTCACGTTGGGGTGAGCGTCTGCTCGACAGTTCGGTGCAGATGATCCGCAACGTGCCGCACCTGGCGCTGATTCCGCTGGTGATTCTCTGGTTTGGTATTGATGAGTCGGCAAAGATTTTTCTGGTGGCCCTGGGCACCTTGTTCCCGATTTACCTGAACACGTACCACGGTATTCGCAATGTCGACCCGGCCTTGGTGGAAATGGCGCGCAGCTACGGCCTGTCCGGTTTTGCACTGTTCCGTCAGGTGATCTTGCCGGGTGCTTTGCCTTCGATTCTGGTCGGTGTGCGCTTTGCCCTGGGCTTTATGTGGTTGACGCTGATCGTGGCTGAAACCATCTCGGCCAATGCCGGTATCGGCTACCTGGCGATGAACGCCCGGGAGTTCCTGCAGACCGACGTGGTGGTGCTGGCCATTGTCTTGTATGCCGTGCTGGGCAAGCTCGCAGACCTTGCTGCGCGTGCACTTGAACGGGTCTGGTTGCGTTGGCACCCGGCGTATCAAGTTGCCAAGGGAGATCGCCCATGAGCCTGTTGAACGCGTCACCCGCACGGCTGTTGCGCGGTATTCCGCTGGCTGCGCGCAACCTGCAGAAAACCTTCGGCGAGCGCCAGGTGTTGCGCAACATCGACCTGCATATCCCGGCGGGGCAGTTCGTCGCCATCGTCGGTCGCAGTGGCTGTGGCAAGAGCACGCTGTTGCGCTTGCTGGCTGGCCTCGACCAGCCCAGTGCGGGTGAGTTGCTGGCCGGCCCGGCAGCGTTGAGCGAAGCCCGTGAAGACACCCGGCTGATGTTCCAGGAAGCACGTTTGCTGCCCTGGAAAACGGTCATCGACAACGTAGGCCTGGGGCTTTCCGGTGACTGGCGCCCTCGCGCGCTGGAGGCCCTGGCGGCAGTTGGCCTGGCTGAGCGGGCCAATGAATGGCCGGCAGCGCTGTCGGGTGGGCAGAAGCAACGGGTGGCGTTGGCGCGAGCACTGATCCATCAACCGCGCTTGCTGTTGCTTGACGAGCCACTGGGTGCATTGGATGCCCTGACCCGTATCGAGATGCAGCAACTGATTGAAACGCTTTGGCGCCAGCACGGTTTCACCGTGTTGTTGGTCACCCACGATGTCAGCGAAGCCGTTGCGGTCGCGGATCGGGTGATTCTGATCGAGGACGGCGAGATTGGCCTCGACCTGCTGGTTGACCTGCCACGGCCAAGGGCGCGTGGTTCACATCGCCTGGCAACCCTGGAAAGTGAAGTACTGAACCGTGTTCTGTCGGTGCCGGGCATTGCGCCCGAGCCGGAACCTGTAGCCCCTTTGCCCACGCAACTGCGTTGGGCGCATTGACCTCTCGTCCCATAAGGAATCAAGCAGATGACTATTAAAGCGATCAACGTACGTAACCAGTTCAAAGGCACCGTGAAGGAAATCCTCGAAGGCCCGGTACTGTCGGAAATCGATGTACAGACCGCCTCGGGTATCGTCACCTCGGTGATCACCACCCGTTCGGTCAAGGAGCTGGAACTGACCATTGGTAGTGAAGTGATTGCCTTCGTTAAATCCACCGAGGTGTCGATCGCCAAGCTGTGAGCAGGGTGCGACACAACACCCCGACGGGCCAGCCTTGACCCGCCGGGGCGTGGTTGCGCCGGTTTACTCGGCTGCCGGGCGTAGCCCGCCAAACAGCTTCATCGCCTCTGCCTCGTTGATAGGTCCGTGCCAGGCGTTTGATACATTGCGCTCACTGCGCACCTTCAAATGGCCCGCACTTAATTTGCGGAAACCGCTGCCGGGGCGCTGTGGAAAGTGGAAGTGGGCGTACCAAAGCACGGTGTTGGCCGCCAGATCTATCACTTCATACTCTTCCAGGTACTCGATCGGCCGACCTTTGCTGTCTTTTTTCGGTTCCAGGATGCGTCCCCACCGCGCCTTGACGGCATTCTGCTCGTGAAGAAACTGCAGCTGACCGATGTTCGGTTGTTGGGTGGTCTTGATTTTAGAGATGCGCAGCTCCTTGCCATGCCGGTCCAGATTCCTGGCTGCATCCTTCAGGCGTTGCATCAACTGACGCTGGTCGTCGGTGGCCTGATCCCCCAGGGCATCCTCGAGATAGCGTGCCCGTTCGCGCAGGTTGGTCGCGTAGTGCTCGGCGATGTTTTGCAGGCTGGCTGGCGCCATGTCAGTAGCCATATAGCCTTGCCAGCGGTTTTTTTGCTCCGCGATGCCGGCCAGTTGCTCGCGGGCCCGGGTTTGCAGTTCGTTAATACGGCGTGGGTTAATCGTTCGGCGTATGACCGGTGCCGTGCTCTGCCAGCGATCCCCGTCGACTCGACGAAAGCTTTCGGTTCGGCCGTCGTTCATGGCGTCGACTACCACCATGCGCTGTTCACCCTCAATGTGTTCCTGACGGCCTATCAGCAGTTGCTGCTCATCGGTTTGGAAGATGCGGGCTGTGCTTGGTCGGCCAGTGCCTCGTCTCGGCGGTTGATAATTGACCAGGGTTCGGTCTATTTCTGCGACCAGTTGCGTTAGGTCGGCACGTAAGCTGGTGGCAGCTGTCGCGTCGACGAAGTTCTGGAAATTAACTGACCACGAGTCAATGTGAGCGATGAAGGTGATGTACTGATTCTTGAACGCTCGTAGGGCTTCCCCATACTGGGTTCGGCTCAGACTGGCCTGTTGTGACTGGAAGTGGCTGTGTAGCGTGCGGATAAGCGCTCTGCTCTGTGTATTGACTTGATTGAAGAACAGGTAGAAATCGACGTCATGCATGTGGTCAAAATTGGCAAGCATTGAATACGTCACATGCAGGCGCGCAAATCGGTAGGCCTGGGGCTCGATTGAGAGCGAGATGAGGCGCGAGGCTTTGATGTCGTGTTGGGTCAGCATGTCGCCGCGCAATTTGTCGCGCAGGTCCATATTACGTTGGGTGTCTCGTTCAAGCCCTTGCAGTTGCGCCAGCAACTGTTTGTTGTTGCTATCGATTGTTGCCCGTTTATGGCGTATCAGCGCACTGGCCTGACTCAGGTCATTGGGCAGGTTGTCGATGAGCGTTAATAGTTCTTGGTTGAGACGTTCTACAGCGATTAGCAATTCGCTTAGTTCCAGGCTGCGTAACTGGATCAGCTTCAGGTTCTGTTCGGCAGCATTGTGCAGGTACTCTGTCAGAAAGCTGGCGTATTGCCGGCGGCCAATACTGGGTTTCAGGCGGCTGAGGGTCTGAAGGCAGCCGTCATGGTATTCGACAAAGCGTTTGCACGCCTTGATCGCCTCTTGCTGTGCACTGCGGATTTGAGCGGGGGATCCACGCTCTCCGACCGGGCCGTTGGGCCCCACGGCTCGGACCTCGTTGAAGCGTCGGATCGCAGCCGCGAGCGCGATCTTGTGCTGATCGGTTTCACGATTCATTCGTGTCAGCTCATCCCGCGGTTGCTCGATGGCGTTGCCGCGCAGGCGGCGAAGGTAGCCGTGCAGGGTTTCCCAGCCATTGTTGTACAGCCGGCTGAACCTCTGCCCTCCACTCTCGACCAGCCGGCCTAACTCCTGCCCTCCACCCTGCAGGCCACTCTCGACCAGCAGGCCGCTCAGGTGCCCATGGGTTTCCCAGACGCCATCTTCGCTGAGCCTTATGGGTTGCTTGTAGTGCTTGAGTGCGTTGCCTTTCAAGCGCCAGGTGTTGTAGGTCGCGTCCCATTGCACTTCGTAGTAACGGCCGTAGCGGCTGATGTAGCGCTTGCCGTCCAGCGCGAGCGTATTGCGCGTATAGCCTGCGCTGTCCAACCGCACCGTGTGTGTCGGCATCTCTGTTTCGTAGCCTTTGAACGGGTCGGGTGAGACCGTGCGCACGGTCTTGCCCAGGGTTGTCCGCTGCGCTTGGGTTTGTCGCAACCGAGTGTACGCGCGTGCGCTGGCCACGCGTGCGCTTGGCGCGGCACCCAGACCTGGGGCAATGTCGAGTAATGCATCAATGATCGACAGTACGACCGAATTCAAGTGGTCGACGCCTTGGCTGTGTTGCCCGCGCATAAAGGCTTCGACTGCAGCGGTGGAGGCGTTCCAGCCATCGTAGAGCCCCACCGCGACACCGACACCCGGCACGAATGACAGGCATAGATGGATATAGTCGTATACCCGGTTGTGGCGGATCGCCGCTTCTTCCAGATACAGCTCGCGTTGGCTGCGGGCTGTTTTTCGATGCTGAGTGATCAACCGGCCCATTTGCAGCCGGCTCAGGTGCGTGGCCAGCGAAAGGGTTTGGCGTGTGCCGGGGGCAATAAAGCCTGTGAAGCTCTTCAGCAGCGCCTGATTGATGTAGCTGCGATGCCGTTCCGGGTCGCCTGCTACGGGACGCGTTGCCAGCCAGTCGAGCATGATGCTGTTCAACGCCATTTGCTCCAACGCCTGGCAGGCCGCTGTTGCGTTTGGATGCTGGCTGACAATGCGGCCGTTGGGTGCTTCTGGCAGGTAAAGGATGACGGTGTCGTGGCTGGCGTTTTGCAGCAGGAACACGCCGGACAGCGCGACCTCATGGCTGGAACCGTCAGCGGCAACACCGGGGTTGAGGTTCAAGGGTGTCCATTCAATCGTACCGGCTGCCGCATCGCGCAGCAGGGCCTGCCCTTGGTCGTCCAGATCTGCAGGTTTGCTCAGGGCAAAGAGTTCCAGGCTGAGTGCAAACGGCCGACGGAGTACTTCATCACGCCACTCTTTTGCCATTTCCGTGTCGCCTTCCGAGCCATTGAAGGCTTCGAGGATGGCACTTTCATAAGCCCCCGCCAGATCGAGCGTCTTGTCGAGGCGAGCCAGGTAGGCGCTGGTCAAGGCATTGCTCAGGCGTGTGCTGCTTTCGGGAGGATCGAAGGCAAAACGCATGTAGTTCATGCGTTGCAGAACGTTCTCATCCATAGCCCCCAGGAGCAGGTTCTCCAGGGGAATATCGCTGCGCGCTTCACTCGGTACGAAGACCGTCCTGGTCGCATGCGCTTGGCCCGAGCCGGCAATCGGCTCTTGGTACATGTCGACCTGGTCCGGCAGGTTTACCGTGATCGTTGGGACGGTCGTAAGCCCGAGATCTTTGCGCAATTGCTGCGCCAGCTTGTCCCGTGCGAACTGGGTGCGTTCGGGCAGGCTCTGTTCCAGGCAGACGATGGAGGCTACCATCGCCTGACTGTACTGCTGGAAGCCGGCAGTCAGGGCGTTTCTCTCTTCAGCCGACAGGCGGTTTAGCCGGGTGTCAAACTGCTTGACGATGTTTTCGGTTCTGTTCTGTTCGGCAATCGCGTTGAAGGCTTGCGTTCGGGCTTCGTTTCTGGGAATCGACAGCAGCGTGCTCAACCAGGCGTGAGCTTCAGTGCTGGGCTCGACCTGTTCGGCGTCTTCTGGTTGTATGGCGTCAATGATCGTCTGCACGCAGTGATCAAAGCAGTGGGTAATCAGCGGGGTGCTTTCCAGGCGCGCCGGTTCCTGGCTGCTGGCCAGCGCGGTCAACAGCGCTTGGGACGCTGTTGGCCCGACACTGTCGATCAGGGTATTGGCCCACAGCCCGGACAGGCTTTCGAGCAGCGCTTGTGTCAGTAGCGTTTCGTCAGCAAACGCCTTCAGCCCGCCATCGCGTCCAGACCGATAGAGCAGTACGTCATTTTCCTGCGTCGTTGTTTCTGCGGCGGGCCGAAAGGTCAGAAAGCCGTGCAGTGGCCACTGTTGATTGCCTATGACCAGTGTCAGCCTGGCAACCTCGACCGTGTGCTCTGGGGTGTATTCCGGTTGTGCCACGACGGCGTCGATGAGCGCGAATTGCGCGTCGTTCAATTCACCCAGCGTCTGCTGCAGACGCGCTTCGGCGAGCAGTGCCTGAGCCAGGCGGTGGCTGATGAAGTCGAAGCGAGAGGTGCCCTCGACGTGTTCTTGCCAGTCGGCAGGGGAGAGGGGGTCGGGCAGCTGTTCCAGGTGCCTGGAGGTTTTTTCCTGGTGTTGCTCCAGCGCTTCTTCAAGGGCGCGCAAGGTAACCATGGCTGGCGCAGTGACTGCCGTATCGTCGCCCACGTAGCGCTCAAGGGCTGCTTGATAGGCCGCGATGCGTGAGGTTCGCCAGAGCAGCGGCAGCACAGGGCTGAGTGAATCGAAATGCAGTTGTTCTTCAGCCAGTTGCTGTTCGTGTTGCAGGGTGTTGCGGATCAGGGTCGAGGTTTCATCGGCCAGAGGTGCCACGAGGCGCAGGCTGCTGCGTTGCTCCCAGTCGGTGATCGACTGCCAGTCGAGGTTGCCGGGTTCCTGGTTCTGGTCCTTCGTCTGGTTCAGGCAGGCCTGCTCGAGTAACGGCAGTGCGCGCTCTTCATGGTCGAGCAGCAGTTGCTTCAGTACAAAGCCAAAAGCGCTTTCGTCAAGCGGGCTGATGACCGGTGCCCCGGACGTATTGTCGTCGTCCTCGGTGGCTGGCAGGTCTGGCCATAAGGTGGCGCGCAGTTCGTTCAAGCCACTCTCCAGGGCTGCACGATCAGCGTATGCGCGAAGGGTTGTCGTATCGCCGGGGCGATACAGCAGCCATGGGGCCTGCTCGGCCAGTGGCTGAACCACTAGCGTGGCCTGCGCCAGCTCACGCATTTTGTCCGAGTGTTCCCAGTAAACCGCCGCCCAGGTGCTGGCCGCATGCCCTTGGTACCAGGCGTGTTCGTCAATGTTCCCGAGGCCGTAAGCCAGGTCGATGCTGTGGGTGAAATGCTGTTGCAGCAGGCTTTCTCCGTGCGCCAGGCGAGCGTGTGCATGCCCGGGCATGCGTTGCGCCCAGTATGTGCTGTAGACCTGTGCTACCAACCGGCCTGGTGTCAGGGCGTTGATTCGACGGACCCAGTCGGCACCGCTCATTTGGGCTGCACTGGCGTTGTTATCCACCCCATAGGTGGTCCAGTCTTCTGTAAACAGATTGGAAAACGCCGGGCTGGCGAGCAGGTAGGCCGACATGTCCAACAGGCTCACCTGGGTCGTGTCGTGTTGCACACCGCACAGGCGTGGATCGATGTTCCACTGCTGGGAGAGCATGCTGGCAATGGATTGCTGCAGGCCAGGGGATTGCGCCATCAGCGCTTGCAACGCCGGGATGATCTGGTTGAGGGCCATGCTGGCCTGGTGGAGCGAGTTACCTGTACCGGAGCGGGTACCGCTAACGGTCTCCTCCAGGTCGGTAGGCTCAGGGAATGTGATTTCAAAAAAATCTGGCATGGGTGCCCTCCGTGACTAAGTTGAGCGGCGCCGTGTTTGCCGCTCCTTTCAGTTCACACGCATCGCGTTTGGTGGAGGCACTACATATTGCTGGAGATATTGCTGGGGGGTGGCGTACTACCGACGAGGCAGGAACGGTGGCAGGTAGAGGCCCAGGTAGGCGTCGAATACGCGCATGCCTTCTTCCGCCATGCGCGGGGTGATCTGCCCGTAAAGCTGTATCGAGCGGGCGTAGACCCGGTCGCCCAGCTCCATGGCCAGTGCAAACACATCCACGTCATTCGGCAGTACCGGCAACTGGAAGTGCTGCTCGAACAGCTTGTGCATCAAGTCGCCCAGTTCGATGTCGTGCTGGCGATCAGCCTGGGTCACTTCGCTCAGGCCATGCTGGGCGAGGATCAACTGGCGGGCAGCAGCATCGTCGTTGTAGATGCTCAGCATGCGCTGTTCCACCAGCCGTGACAGGTCATGCCAGGTGTTCAGCCGCGTCGGCTCGATGGGTGCCTGCAGGCAGGCCCGGAACGCACGGTGAACATCGGCAGTGAGGGCCTCAAGCAGTGCCGGAACACTGGCGAAGAAGTGGTACACCGACGACGGCGGAATCTGCGCCCGCTCGGCCACGCTGTAGATCGACAGGCTGGCCACACCCTCGCTGGCCAGTAGCGTACGGGCCGCATCGAGAATGGAGTCGATGCGGGCCTGGCTACGGGCGCGAGGTTTACGTGGAGTGGTGGTACGGGTCATGTCAGTTGCTGATCGCCAGGATGCTGGCCTGGTAGGCGCTGACGAACAGGTCGAAATCCCCCACTTCCTGGCGCTCAAGTTCAGCCTGGGCGGCGAGCGACGTGCGGGCCATAGCCTCGAAACGCTGCAGCTCCTCGGCAGGCAATGCCTGGCTGCGCAAGTATTCGGCGTGAACCTTGCTCTGGCGCAAGGAGAACTCACTGAAGCTTTCGCGGTTCTCGGTCATGCTCGCCAGCACCTGTGCCGAAGGCGTCAATTCAGGGTCGTCGACCTTGGCCTTTTGCTGGGCCAGCGCGCTGACGTGCTCATGCCCACCCTGGCTCTGGTCAAGCAATTGCGCCAGCGGCGCAATGCGCTCCAGCAGTTCTTCGGCCCATTGTGTGAGCGTCACTGGCTGCCCTTGGCGTTGCAGCGTCAGGCCTGGGCGGCGCCCTTCCTTGACGACGGTAAGGAAGTTGCTGGTGCATTGGCCGCATTCGCCATTTTCCAGCAACGGGCTTTCTTCCAGCGCGCAATACAGTAGGAAGGCGTCGAGGAAACGCGCTTCAGCCAGGTCGATGCCCGTTGGCAGGAAGGGGTTGATATCCAGGCAACGCGCTTCGACGTACTGCACGCCACGCGCCATCAATGCCTGGATCGGCCGCTCGCCGGTGTAGGTCACCCGCTTGGGTCGAATGTTGGAGTAGTACTCGTTCTCGATCTGCAGGATGTTGGTGTTGAGCTGAACCCACTCACCATCCTTGTGCGTACCGATTTCGACATACGGCGGGTAAGGCGTACCCACCGCTTTGCGCAAGCTGTCGGTATAGCTGTTCAGGTCGTTGTAGCAGGGCGTCAGGCCGGCTTGTGCATTGCTCTGGTAGCCCAGGTCACTCATGCGCAGGCTGGTGGCGTAGGGCAGGTACAAGGTACTGGCGTCAAAGCTTTCCAACTGGTGGGGGCGGCCACGCAGGAAGCCCGCATCCAGCGCTGGCGAGGCACCGAACAGGTACATCAGCAGCCAGCTGTAGCGCCGGAAGTTACGGATCAGGGCGATATAGGCGGCGGACTGATAATCGCGCTCGCTGCCTTCGGCACCTTCGGCCTGCATCAGCAGTGGCCAGAGTTTCTCCGGCAGCGAGAAATTGTAATGAATACCGGCGATGCACTGCATGGTGCGGCCATAGCGCAGGGCCAGGCCCTTGCGGTAGACGTACTTGAGCTGACCGATGTTGGAGGTGCCATACCAGGCGATCGGGATGTCCTCCTCGGCGGGCAGCGGGCAGGGCATCGACGGGCTCCACAGGTATTCGTCGCCCAGTTTGGCGTAGGCGAAACGGTGGATATTCTCCAGGCTCTCCAGGGTTTTTGCCGGGTCGGTCAGGGCTGGGGTAATGAACTCCAGCAGCGACTCCGAATAGTCCGTGGTGATCTGTTCATGGGTCAGGGCCGAGCCCAGCGCCTCGGGGTGCGGGGTCTGTGCCAGGCGACCGTCCTCGGTCACGCGCAGGCATTCGCGCTCAATACCATGCAGGCACTGCTCGAGCAGGGAGAGGTTGTCACGCTGGCCGAGCAGGCTCAGGCGGCGGTTGAGAAGTTCGCTCAAGATGGATTCCTTCACGGTCAGTCGCCCCAATATGGGGGTAGAGATGACGGTCTACAAGGGTGAAGAGAGGAACTGGCGTTGTCGCCTGGTTATCGCAGGCCGGGCCTGCAGGTTCATGCCCCGATTCTCGGGGCACAAAAGACGGTTTCGGCAGTACCTGCGCACTGGCGAAAATAGCCTGAAACAGCAAGCGTCGGCTAGAGGACCGAAAAGGTCCCCTGGGCCTTGGCGACCAATTTGTCGCCCTGAAGCACGTCGGCGTCGACCACCAGCGTGCGTCGCCCGGCATGCAGTACACGAGCGATACACAGCACGTCGCCTTCGCTGACAGCACGCAGGTAGTTGATCTTGCATTCCAGGGTAACGCTTTGCTGGTCGAAACCGTGGGCGCTGGAACAGGCCAGGCCCATGGCGATGTCGACCAGGCTGAACAGCGCGCCGCCATGCAGTTTGCCGCCACGGTTGCGCAGGTGCTCCTGCAGCGACAGGGCAACCTCCGCAACGCCGTTGTCCAGGCGTTGCAGGCGGCAGCCGAGCAATTGGCTGAATGCGCTCTGGACGATACCTTCGATACCTTCAGGTGCTTCCATCAACGTTTCTTCAGCTGTTTGGCGTTGGCGAACAGCGAGGCCATGGCGTTGTTCGCCGGGGCGGCGGTTTCCTTGGCCCGTGCCGGCGCGTTCTGTTGGCGAGGTGCCGAGCCTGGGCGGCTGCCACGGGCGCCGTCGACTTTCTCGCCGGGTGTGTCACCCATGCGCATCGACAGGCCAACGCGTTTGCGCGGGATGTCCACTTCCATGACCTTGACCTTGACCACGTCACCGGCCTTGACGGCTTCACGCGGGTCCTTGATGAACTTCTCCGACAGCGCGGAAATATGCACCAGGCCGTCCTGATGCACGCCGATGTCGACGAAGGCACCGAAGTTGGTGACGTTGGTCACGACGCCTTCGAGAATCATGCCGGGTTGCAGGTCCTTGAGGTCTTCGACGCCTTCCTGGAACTCGGCGGTCTTGAATTCCGGACGCGGGTCACGGCCTGGTTTGTCCAGTTCCTGGAGGATGTCGGTGACGGTTGGCAGGCCAAAGGTTTCGTCGGTGAACTTTTTCGGGTCCAGGCGCTTGAGGAAGCCACTGTCACCAATCAGCGAGCGAATGTCGCGATCGGTCTCGGCGGCGATACGCTGTACCAGCGGGTAGGCTTCCGGGTGAACAGCCGAGGCGTCCAGCGGGTTGTCGCCGTTCATGACGCGCAGGAAGCCTGCCGCTTGCTCGAAGGTCTTCTCGCCCAGGCGGCTGACTTTCTTCAGCGCGGCGCGGGTCTTGAAGGCACCGTTGGCATCGCGGTGCGCGACAATGTTCTGTGCCAGGGTGCTGTTCAGGCCGGAAATGCGCGACAGCAGTGCTACCGACGCGGTGTTGACGTCAACGCCGACGGCGTTCACGCAGTCCTCGACCACGGCATCCAGGCCACGTGCCAGCTTGAGCTGCGACACGTCATGCTGGTACTGGCCGACCCCGATGGACTTCGGATCGATCTTCACCAGTTCGGCCAGCGGGTCCTGCAGGCGGCGGGCAATGGACACCGCACCGCGCAGGGATACGTCCAGCTCGGGGAACTCGCGGGCAGCCAGTTCCGAAGCCGAGTACACCGACGCGCCGGCTTCGGAGACCATGATCTTGGTCATTTTCAGGGCGGGATATTTCTTGATCAGTTCGGCGGCCAGTTTGTCGGTTTCGCGGCTGGCAGTACCGTTGCCGATGGCGATCAGTTCAACCGAGTGCTTGGCGCACAGCGCGGCCAGCACGGCGATGGTCTGGTCCCACTGGTTTTTGGGTACATGCGGGTACACCGTGGCGGTGTCGAGCAGCTTGCCGGTGGCATCGACCACCGCTACCTTGCAGCCGGTGCGCAGGCCCGGGTCGAGGCCCAGGGTCGCGCGCGGGCCGGCCGGCGCGGCCAGCAGCAGGTCATGCAGGTTGTGGGCGAAGACGTTGATGGCCTCGCTTTCGGCATTGTCGCGCAGCTCACCGAACAGGTCGGTTTCCAGGTGGGTGTAGAGCTTGACCTTCCAGGTCCAGCGCACCACTTCGCCCAGCCACTTGTCGGCAGGGCGGTTCTGGTTGCGCAGGCCGAAGTGCTCACCGATCATCAGCTCGCATGGGTGCAGGGTGCCCGGCAGTTCTTCGCCAATTTTCAGCGAGGCGGCCAGCACGCCTTCGTTGCGGCCACGGAAAATGGCCAATGCGCGGTGCGATGGCACGCTCTTGAGCAGTTCATCGTGTTCGAAATAGTCGCGGAACTTGGCCCCTTCTTCTTCCTTGCCTGCCACCAGGCGGGCGCTGAGCACGGCTTCCTGCTTGAGGAAACTGCGCAGCTTGGCGAGCAGGCTGGCGTCTTCGGCGAAGCGTTCCATCAGGATGTACTTGGCGCCTTCCAGTGCCGCCTTGACGTCGGCAACACCTTTCTCGGCGTCGACGAAGCGCGCGGCTTCGGTTTCCGGGTTCAGTTGCGGGTCGTTCAGCAGGCCGTCGGCCAGCTCGCCCAAGCCGGCTTCCAGGGCGATCTGGCCCTTGGTGCGGCGCTTCTGCTTATAAGGCAGGTAAAGGTCTTCAAGGCGGGTCTTGGTGTCGGCCAGCTTGATCTCGCGGGCCAGTTCGGGTGTCAGCTTGCCTTGTTCCTCGATGCTCGCCAGGATGCTCACGCGCCGTTCGTCGAGTTCGCGCAGGTAGCGCAGGCGCTCTTCCAGGTGACGCAGTTGGGTGTCGTCCAGGCTACCGGTGACTTCCTTGCGGTAACGGGCGATAAAAGGCACCGTGGAGCCTTCATCAAGCAGGGTCACGGCCGCCTCGACCTGCTGCGGGCGGACGCCGAGTTCTTCGGCAATGCGGCTGTTGATGCTGTCCATAAAACCACCTGACAAATTGTGAATGCGGGGGCCGCAGGCCGACGCGGGGCGCGGGCGGCAGTGGATCAAAGGCGCGCATTATACCCGCCACATCCGGCTTGCGGTGATGGCAGCAGGCCAGCCTGGCGCCGGGTCCGACTGGCATCGGGGGAAAAATCTGCTAACAATGCACACGTCACGGCCCGTGGCGGCTAGGCCATAATGCTTGCCGAGATTAAAGGAGCGACCTATGAGCAGCACTGCACAAACCGCTGAAGGCGAGAAAATCCTCATCGTCGATGACGATCCGGGGCTGAGCAGCCTGCTGGAGCGTTTTTTCACCAGCAAGGGCTTCCGTGCCCGCGCTGTACCGAATGTCGAACAGATGGACCGCCTGCTGGCCCGTGAAGTCTTCAATCTGGTCGTGCTTGATCTGATGCTGCCGGGCGAGGATGGCCTCTCGGCCTGTCGCCGTCTGCGGGCGGCGAACAACCAGGTCCCGATCATCATGCTGACCGCCAAGGGTGACGAGCTGAGCCGGATCAAGGGCCTGGAACTGGGCGCCGACGATTACCTGGCCAAGCCGTTCAACCCCGACGAACTGGTGGCACGGGTCAAGGCCGTGCTGCGCCGCCAGGCGCCTTCGGTGCCAGGTGCGCCGGGCACTGAAGACGAGACCGTCACTTTTGGCGACTACGAACTGTCGCTGGCCACCCGCGAGCTCAAGCGTGGCGACGAAGTACACATGCTCACCACCGGTGAATTCGCCGTACTCAAGGCACTGGTCATGCACGCCCGTGAGCCGCTCACCCGTGACAAGCTGATGAACCTGGCCCGAGGGCGTGAATGGGATGCGCTGGAGCGCTCCATCGACGTACAGATTTCGCGTCTGCGGCGCATGATCGAGCCCGACCCGTCCAAAC
Organism: Pseudomonas sp. TE3910; assembly: GCF_056279025.1. Classification (NCBI taxonomy): domain Bacteria; kingdom Pseudomonadati; phylum Pseudomonadota; class Gammaproteobacteria; order Pseudomonadales; family Pseudomonadaceae; genus Pseudomonas; species Pseudomonas sp. TE3910. Next base: position 3,106,316 of record NZ_JBWBQN010000001.1, on the reverse strand, counting down.
CGCGCTACATCCAGACCGTTTGGGGTGTTGGTTATGTGTTCGTACCGGACGGCAACGCCGGCAAGTAACGTTTCGGTTGTAGACGTGCGTCACAGGAAGCGGGGCTACCTTAACGGTGCCCTGCTTTTTGCTTGTGTCGAGGTCCGCAAAGCCTGCGAGCCATGCTCGCTCCTGCAAGGTGTGTAGCTGTTGTCCATGAAAACGCCGCTGTGGTTCCCGCAAAGCTTCTTCGCCCGCACCCTTTGGCTGGTGCTGATCGTTGTGCTGTTTTCCAAGGCGCTGACCCTGGTTTACCTGCTGATGAACGAAGATGTGCTTGTCGATCGCCAGTACAGCCATGGCGTGGCCTTGACCTTGCGCGCCTATTGGGCCGCCGACGAGGCGGACCGTGAGAAAATCGCCGAAGCCGCTGGCCTGATCCGAGTGGTCGGTACCGGTGTGCCTGAGGGTGAGCAGCATTGGCCCTACAGTGAGATTTATCAGCGGCAGATGCAGGCCGAACTGGGCGCCGACACCGAGGTTCGCTTGCGTATCCATGCCCCTCCGGCCCTGTGGGTGCGCGCTCCGAGCCTGGGCGATGGTTGGCTGAAAGTGCCACTGTACCCGCACCCGCTGCGCGGCCAGAAAATCTGGAGCGTGCTGGGGTGGTTCCTGGCCATTGGCTTGCTGTCCACGGCCTCGGCCTGGATCTTCGTGCGCCAGCTCAATCAGCCGCTCAAACGTCTGGTGTTCGCGGCCCGGCAGTTGGGGCAGGGGCGTAGCGTGCGTTTGCCGATCAGTGATACGCCCAGCGAGATGACCGAAGTGTATCGGGCGTTCAACCAGATGGCCGAGGATGTCGAGCAGGCCGGGCGCGAGCGTGAGTTGATGCTGGCCGGTGTTTCCCATGACTTGCGTACGCCCTTGACCCGGCTGCGCCTGTCACTGTCGTTGATGAGCAATGACAGTGAGCTGACTGACGGCATGGTGCGCGACATCGAGGACATGGACGCCATTCTCGACCAGTTCCTGGCCTTTATCCGTGATGGCCGTGACGAGCCCGTGGAGGAGGTCGACCTCAGCGATCTGGTGCGTGAGGTGGTGGCACCCTTCAATCAGCCGGAAGAGCGGGTGCGCCTGTGCCTGGAGCCGATTCCGCCGTTCCCGCTGCGTCGGGTTTCGCTCAAGCGCATGTTGAACAACCTGATTGGCAACGCGCTGTATCACGCCGGCAAGGGCGTCGAAGTGGCCGCCTATGTCTCGGGTGACAGCAGTGCGCCCTATGTGGTGCTGAGCGTGCTGGACCGTGGTACGGGTATTGATCCAAGCGAGCTGGAGGGCATCTTCAACCCGTTCATTCGCGGCGACCGTGCCCGCAGTGGCAAAGGCACCGGGCTGGGCCTGGCGATCGTCAAGCGCATCGCGGCCCAGCACGGTGGCAATGTCGAGCTGCGCAACCGCTCCGGTGGCGGCCTTGAAGCACGGGTGCGTCTGCCCCTGGGCTTGTTGCTGCCCAGGGACGCGGTTTAGCCCTTACCCTTGGTGCGGGTCAGGTGCGGCCCGCCATTCTTCTCCAGGTGTTCGATGATCATCCCGGCAACGTCCTTGCCGGTGGTGACCTCAATGCCTTCCAGGCCGGGCGAGGAGTTCACCTCCATCACCAGCGGGCCATGGTTGGAGCGCAGGATATCCACACCGGCTACCGACAGGCCCATCACCTTGGCGGCACGGATGGCGGTCATGCGCTCTTCCGGGGTGATCTTGATCAGGCTGGCGGTACCTCCGCGATGCAGGTTCGAGCGGAACTCCCCCGGCTTGGCCTGGCGTTTCATCGAGGCGATGACCTTGTCGCCGACCACGAAGCAACGGATGTCGGCACCGCCGGCCTCCTTGATGTACTCCTGGACCATGATGTTCTGCTTCAGGCCCATGAAGGCCTCGATCACCGATTCGGCGGCCTTGGTGGTTTCGCACAACACCACGCCAATGCCTTGAGTGCCCTCAAGGACCTTGATCACCAGTGGCGCGCCATTGACCATCTGGATCAGGTCGGGAATGTCATCCGGCGAGTGGGCGAAACCGGTGATGGGCAGGCCGACACCACGCCGCGACAGCAACTGTAGCGAGCGCAGCTTGTCCCGCGAGCGGGCGATGGCCACCGACTCATTGAGCGGAAACACGCCCATCATTTCAAACTGACGCAGCACCGCGCAGCCGTAGAAGGTCACCGAGGCCCCGATGCGTGGAATGACCGCATCGAAGCCTTCAAGTGGTTTGCCACGGTAGTGGATCTGCGGTTTGTGGCTGGCGATATTCATGTAGGCGCGCAGCGTGTCGATCACGACCATCTCATGGCCGCGTTGGGTACCGGCTTCGACCAGACGACGAGTGGAATACAGACGCGGGTTTCGCGACAGCACAGCGATCTTCATGCAACACCTGTGGAAGGGGTGGGGGAGGCCGGGAAGGCCGGCTTGTCCTGAACATACTTGAGCCCGGGGTTGACCACCAATTGGCCGTCAACCAGGGCCTTGGAACCCAGCAGCAGGCGATAGCGCATCGCCTTGCGGCACGCCAGGGTGAACTCCACCTCCCAGACTCGGTCGCCGAGTGCCAGGGTAGTGCGGATCACATAGCGGATCTGGGCCTGACCGTTGGAGCTTTTAATGGTTTTCATCGCCACCAATGGCGCTTCACAGCGTCGATGGCGCAACTGCACCACCGAACCCAGGTGGGCGTTGAAACGGACCCAGCGCTGGCCGTCGCGTTCGAACGGTTCGATTTCGGTAGCATGCAGGCTTGAAGTGCTGGCACCGGTGTCGATTTTCGCACGCAGGCCGGCTACCCCGAGGTCGGGTAGCGCCACCCACTCGCGTAGACCGATCACGGTTAAATGGTCAAAAGTCTTCAAATTGCTAAACCTGCTCAAATGATCGGTGAACTGTAAGCACGCCGCGTACTTTTTGCATCCGCCAGTTACGGTAGTACAGTTCGATTGCAGATTGCGATCGAGGACATGAGATGGCACAAAAGCCCGAAGAAGACGACAAGGTTCGCCTGGACAAATGGTTGTGGGCGGCACGTTTCTACAAGACCCGAGCGTTGGCCAAGGCGGCCATCGAGAGTGGCAAGGTGCATTGCCGAGGTGAGCGCTGCAAGCCGGGCAAGGAGCCGCGGATAGGCGATGAGTTCGTCTTGCGCACCGGTTTCGACGAGCGCACTGTCGTGGTCAAGGCATTGTCGGTGGTGCGCCGTGGTGCCCCCGAAGCCCAGGCGCTGTACGAGGAAACAGCGCAGAGTATTGCCCGCCGCGAACAGGCGGCGGCACTGCGCAAAGCGGGCGCGCTGGGTGTGACCACCGATGGGCGGCCGACCAAGAAGCAGCGGCGCCAGCTTCACCAGTTCCACGACACGGGTCATTGAGCGTTTGCGTGGTCGGCTTGCCATTCGTCGAAAGGCCGGCAGAGGCACTGGTCAAAAGGCCATAAGCGGAAACAGAGTAGGTGGGGTTGCAGCGTGTCGGTGTGAACCCGCCTTGCTTCGCTTGGATCAGTGGCCGATTGCCCATAAAATACCCGGTTCAAGCAGCACACCGTGGTACCCGCAGGTGCCCTGACGCGGCCCTTGATGGCCAGCCCATTTATTTTGTCACCTCTTAGAAAGCCAGAACTCATGCACGATTTGCCCGATACCGACTACACCCAACGCTTCATCTTCGACGAAAGCGATGTTCGCGGTGAGCTGGTTGCGCTCGAGCGTAGTTACGCCGAAGTGCTGGCCAAGCACACCTATCCGGAGCCCGTCGCGCAACTGCTCGGGGAGCTGATGGCGGCAGCGGCGCTGCTGGTTGGCACGCTGAAATTTGATGGCCTGCTGATTCTTCAGGCACGCTCTGAAGGCCCGGTTCCATTGTTGATGGTTGAGTGCTCCAGCGAGCGCGAAATCCGCGGCCTGGCGCGTTACGATGCAGACCAGATAGGCGATACGGCGACGCTGGGCGAACTGATGCCGGACGGCGTACTCGCACTGACCGTCGACCCTACCAACGGCCAGCGTTACCAGGGCCTGGTAGACCTGGATGGGGAGGACCTGTCGCAGTGCTTCACCAACTACTTCGTCATGTCCCAGCAGGTTGGCACGCGCTTCTGGCTCAAGGCCGATGGCAAAAACGCCCGTGGCATGTTGCTTCAACAACTGCCTGCCGATCGCCAGAAAGATGAAGACGATCGCGCCGCCAGCTGGCAGCACGTCACTGCCCTGGCCAGCACCCTGAGTGATGAAGAACTGCTTGGCCTGAACAACGAAACCATCCTTCACCGCCTCTACCACGAAGAGGCTGTGCGCCTGTTCGACATCCAGCCGCTGCGCTTCCGTTGCAGTTGCTCGCGCGAACGTTCGGGCAATGCACTGGTCAGCCTGGGTCAGGAAGATGCGCAGCAACTGCTGGCCGAGCATGGCGGTCATATCGAGATCGATTGCCAGTTCTGCAACGAACGCTACCGGTTCGATGCTTCTGATGTGGCGCAATTGTTCGTGGGTGCGGGTGTTGAGGCACCGTCAGATACTCGTCACTGAAACGTTTAACCTCAGGTAAATCTCCTGTCGAATGGCGGAAAAGCGCCGTTCTGACAGGAGGGCTCTACTTTTTTTGGGCGTTTCTGGCATAATCCGGCCACTTTTTTCGCTGTAGTAGTTTAAAAAGTTCTACTACAAAACGTTTGGAGCACTCGGCCTCAGGCCGGATGGGGAATCTCATGACGCAAGCCAACAACGCCGTGTACACCGATCTGAGTGTCGACGAGCTGGTACAAGAAGCCCTGAACCGCGGTGAAGGTGAGCTGGCCGATACTGGCGCCCTCGTCGTGAAAACCGGTCATCGCACCGGTCGTTCGCCGGTTGACCGTTTCATCGTAGAAGAACCAACCACTCAGGACGCTATTGCCTGGGGCCCGATCAACCGCAAGTTCCCGGCCGACAAGTTCGATGCCCTGTGGAACCGCGTCGAGGCCTACGTCAACGAGCGCGAGCATTTCGTTTCCCACGTGCATGTCGGTTCCGACGAAGCCCACTACCTGGCGGTCAAGATGACCACCGAGACGGCTTGGCACAACCTGTTTGGCCGTTGCCTGTTCATCAACCCGGAAACCTACAATCCGGGCGCCAAGCAGGAATGGCAGATCATCAACGCGCCGAACTTCGTCTGCGAACCTGAGCGTGATGGCACCAACTCCGACGGCACCGTGATCATCAACTTCGCCGCCAAAAAGGTGCTGATCGCAGGCATGCGTTACGCCGGCGAGATGAAGAAAGCGATGTTCTCGGTACAGAACTTCCTGCTGCCAGCGGCCGACGTGCTGCCAATGCACTGCGCTGCCAACATGGGCGAAGAGGGCGACGTGACCCTGTTCTTCGGCCTGTCCGGCACTGGTAAAACCACCCTGTCTGCTGACGAAAGCCGTTACCTGATCGGTGACGACGAGCACGGCTGGGGCGAAGGCGTGGTGTTCAACATCGAAGGCGGTTGCTATGCCAAGTGCATCGACCTGTCCGAGAAGAACGAGCCGGTCATCTGGAAAGCGATCCAGCACGGTGCTGTTCTGGAGAACGTGGTCATCGACCCGGTCACCAAGAAAGCCGACTACGCGGACGACAGCCTGACCCAGAACAGCCGTGCGGCCTACCCGCGCGAACTGATCGAGAAGCGTGCACCGAAAAACCTCGGCGGCGAGCCAAACGCGGTCATCTTCCTGACCTGCGACCTGACCGGCGTACTGCCGCCAGTGTCGATCCTCAGCGAAGAGCAGGCGGCCTACCACTTCCTGTCGGGTTACACCGCACTGGTTGGCTCCACCGAAATGGGTTCGGGTTCCGGCATCAAGTCGACCTTCTCCACCTGCTTCGGCGCTCCGTTCTTCCCGCGTCCTGCCGGTGAATACGCTGAGCTGCTGATCAAGCGTATCCGTGGCTTTAACTCCAAGGTCTACCTGGTCAACACTGGCTGGACCGGTGGTGGCTACGGCGTTGGCAAGCGTTTCAACATCCCGACCACCCGTGCGGTGATCGCAGCGATCCAGAGCGGTGCGCTGATCGGTGCTGAAACCGAACACCTGGACATCATCAACCTGGACGTGCCGAAGGCCGTTGAAGGCGTTGAAACCGTTCTGCTCAACCCACGTAACACCTGGGCTGACAAGGCCGCGTACGATGAAGCAGCCAAAGGCCTGGCCAAGCTGTTCATCGAGAACTTCAAGAAGTTCGACGTTTCCGATGCCATCAAGAACGCCGGCCCACAACTGTAAGTTGTCGCCAGCGCACTGACGAACCCCCGCTTTTTAGCGGGGGTTTGTTTTTTAAGCCTAAAACATTCTGGCGTTGATCTCTGTGTGTGTTGGCTTGCCAACGATGCGGGCGCTGCGTACCCACTGACACCGCGCCGATACCATCGCAGGCAAGCCTGCATTCCACAGAAAAGCAGTGTACTGCGCGGCCCCCTGTGGGAGTTGGCTTGCCAACGATGCGGGCGCTGCGTACCCACTGACACCGCGCCAATACCATCGCAGGCAAGCCTGCATCCCACAGAAAAGCAGTGTACTGCGCGGACCCCTGTGGGAGTTGGCTTGCCAACGATGCGGGCGCTGCGTACCCACTGACACCGCGCCGATACCATCGCAGGCAAGCCTGCTCCCACAGAAAAGCAGTGTGCTGCGCGGCCCCCTGTGGGAGTTGGCTTGCCAACGATGCAGGCGCCGCTTACCCACTGACACTGCGCCGATACCATCGCAGGCAAGCCAGCTCCCACAGAAAAGCAGTCTACTGCGCGGCCCCCTGTGGGAGTTGGCTTGCCAACGATGCGGGCGCTGCGTACCCACTGACACCGCGCCGATACCATCGCAGGCAAGCCTGCATTCCACAGAAAAGCAGTGTACTGCGCGGACCCCTGTGGGAGTTGGCTTGCCAACGATGCGGGCGCTGCGTACCCACTGACACTGCGCCGATACCATCGCAGGCAAGCCTGCATCCCACAGAAAAGCAGTCTACTGCGCGGACCCCTGTGGGAGTTGGCTTGCCAACGATGCGGGCGCTGCGTACCCACTGACACTGCGCCGATACCATCGCAGGCAAGCCTGCATCCCACAGAAAAGCAGTCTACTGCGCGGACCCCTGTGGGAGTTGGCTTGCCAACGATGCGGGCGCTGCGTACCCACTGACACCGCGCCGATACCATCGCAGGCAAGCCTGCTCCCACAGAAAAGCAGTGTGCTGCGCGGCCCCCTGTGGGAGTTGGCTTGCCAACGATGCAGGCGCCGCGTACCCACTGACACTGCGCCCGATACCATCGCAGGCAAGCCAGCTCCCACAGAAAAGCAGTGTACTGCGCGGCCCCCTGTGGGAGTTGGCTTGCCAACGATGCGGGCACCGCGCACTCTCTGACACTTTGTCGATGCCATCATCAGGAGGGATCGTATGTCCGAGACGGTTCAGCGTGATCATTACCCTCATTTTCACCCTGTTCAGACGCGCTGGCAGGACACTGATGCACAGGGTCATATCGCGGGTGCAATGGTTTATGCGTTCTTCGACAGTGCGCTGCAGGCGTACTTGATCGAACGTGCCGAACTGGACCCACAAGACGGCGACGTGGTGGGTTTTGTCGTGAGTTCGTCCTGCGATTTCTTCGCTTCGGCAGCGTTCCCCGAGGCGTTGGCGGTTGGCGTGCGGGTTAGCCGCCTGGCCGGTAGTAGCGTCGAATACGCGGTGGCGTTGTTCAAGGCCAATGACTCGCAAGCCTGCGCGGTAGGGCGCGTGGTACAGGTGTTCGTTGAGCGTGCTACAGGTCGCCCGGCAAGCCTGCCGGAGCGCTTGCAGGCGGCCTTGCAGGCGCTCCAGTAGGCTCAGTCGTTCAGGCGAATGATGCCTTCGCGCACAGCAAACAGTACCAGGCCCGGCACGTCGTGGATCTGCAGGCGGTGCATGATCTGCGAGCGATGGGCCTCGATGGTCTTGATGCTCAGGCCCAGGCCTTCGGCAATCGAGCGGGTCGACTCACCACGGGCAATCAGCCGAAGGATTTCCAGTTGGCGGGTGGTCAGTTGTGTCGTGGTGCCTATCGTCGGGCGCTTGCGGCTGTGTTTCACCGCCTGTTCGATCACCAGCGGCAGTACGGTGGCGGACAGGTACTGACTGCCGCTTCTTAGGGCATGCAGTGCCGACTCAAGTTCCGGCACGGTTGCGCTCTTGAGCAGGAAGCCGTGGGCGCCGTGTTGCAGGCATTTCATCACGAACTCCAGCTCTGAGCGGGACGATAGGATCAGTACGCGGCTCGACGGTACGCGCAGTTGCAGTTCGCCCAGAACCTCCTCGCTGTCGAATGCGTGCTGGAGCATGTCCAGCACGATGATGTTCGGCTTCAGTTGTTCAGCCAACGTGATGGCCTTCAGGCCGTCGCCAGCCTCCCCAACGATGACATAGTCTTTTTTTTGTTCGAGCAATGCCCTCAGACCTGCTCTGAAGAGGGGCGAGTCATCGACAAGGAGTATTCGGCAAAGCATGGGTTCGAGCCTGTTTCGCAAGGGATGAGGAGCGACAGGTTTGCTCGGTCCATGTGAGCGCTGTCGCGGTGCTGCGCCATCAGTGTCGGTGTCGCGCCTGGGTGGCCTGCCGTGAGTGTGCAGTCATAAGCGTTCGAATACGGAAGGTAGTATCGGGCGAAGGGGAAGCGCCAGTTCGTGGATGCTCTCAGCGTGCCCGATAAACAGCAGGCCACCAGGGTGCAGGCGAGCCACTATGTCCTTGAGCAGGCTCGGCTTGTGCTCGCTGTCGACGTACATCAACAGGTTGCGCAGAAAGATGGCGTGGAAATGGCCCAGGTCGTCGGGCAATGGGTGGATCAGGTTGATGGTCTTGAGGGTTAGCCGTTGGCGCAAGCATGCACTCATGCGCAGGCGCCCGACCATCTGACCAATGCCACACAGGCCATGACGCTCTAGCCAGCCTTCAGGAAAATAGCGGGCCTGGGCAATATCGTAGATACCTGCTTGGGCAAGCGACAGCATGCGTGTACTGACATCGCTGGCCAGTACTTCCCAGTGATCGGTGGCGGCATGTTCGCTGGCGACCATGGCCAGGCTGTAGGCCTCTTCACCGGACGAGCAGGCGGCACTCCAGAGGCGCACCGGGCCTTGGTGTTTCGCTAACCATTGGCCGAGGTACTCGAAGTGACGGTGCTCGCGAAAGAAGTAGGTTTCCTTGGCAACCAGCAGGTCGATGGCCAGGCTGCGCTCAGCCTGATAATGAGGCTGTTCGAGTAACTGAAGGTAGTCGCGGTAGGTGTCCAGGCGGTGGTGGCGCAGGCGCTGATTCAGGCGGGCGGCGATCAGTGCGCGCTTGTCGTCGGTGATGACGACGCCGCAGCTTTGATGCACGAGTGTCTGCAACTGCTGGAACTCGGTAGGGTCGGGTAACGCCGGTTTGAAGTTTGCCAACCCTTTAGTGGCGACAAGCGTTCGGCTTTCAGCGTCATTACCTATCCGCATTCCTTGCGTCCTGCCTGATCTGAGGACGTTGGATGATAGCGCCCAGCCCTGTTTGCCCATATCAGGACTCCCCTTAAGCCGTTGGTATCGGGCAAGGTCGGGCTAGAGGGGTATGCGGTGGGTTGGGGCGTTCCGGCCGCTTGGCGGGTGTTCTGCAACGCACCCGGAGCGTGAGCTCCGGGTCGATGCCGACGGATCGCCAGGGAAGCGAACCGTTAGGTATTTGGCTTAAGCCAGTGACGTGATAGCGGTGTGCCTTTAGGCCGTTGTCGCGGCGGCTATCAGTCGTCGTGGCGCCAGTGACGGTGCTTGCGCTGGCCGTAGTGATGGCCACGGTCATGGTAGTAACGACGGTCGTCGTAGTCGCGCCCGCGGTAACCACGTCCACGGTAGTCACGGTCTTCTTCGTCGGCTTCTCTGCCCATGTAGTTACCCAGCGCGCCACCGGCACCGCCACCGGCGGCTGCACCGATCAGGCTGCCTGTGGTGCCGCCCATGCTGCGACCCACCACGTTACCGCCGGCAGCGCCCAGTGCGCCCCCGATGGCGGCTTCGCCGCGGCTGTGTTTGTTCGCGCCAACAGCACCACCGGCTGCACCACCGAGGCCCGCACCGATCGCAGAGCCGGTGCTGCCGCCAATCGACTGGCCGACGACCGAACCCAATACCCCACCCAATGCGCCGCCAATACCGGCTTCGGTGGTGCCGCCTGCCGAGGCAACGCCACTGAGCAGGCCGAGGGACAACAAGAGAATCGAGGAGTACTTCTTCATCTAAGAGAGCCTCAGAGGGATGACGAGGCGATCCTGAGGCTCTGGGATGGGGCTGGCAACGGAAATCCGACGAGTAACACGACTTGTGCACAAATCGATAAGTTACTGTTTTTTAGCTGAAACTTTCTCGAATTTCGCGTGTCTGAGCTACTTCGGGAAAGGCCCTGGCAGTGTTGTCAGGGCCTTTTTTGTGGGCGTAAACCGGTCAGATGATTCGTGCCGTCTCGCTGGCTGCGAGCAGCTTGATCGCGATGAATTTCGAGGTGGGCGTGTGGCTGTCATCGCCGACGCTTTCCAGCGGCACCAGTGGGTTCACCTCGGGGTAATAGGCTGCTGCCTGCCCGGCGGGGATGTCGAAGGCGAGCAGGGTGAAGCCTTTGACCCGACGCTCACGCTCATCGCTCCAGAGCGACACGATATCCACCTTCTGCCCCGGACGGAAGCCCAGGCGAATGATGTCGGCCTCGTTGGCGAACAACACATCGCGTTGGCCTTTCACACCGCGGTAGCGGTCGTCCAGACCATAGATCGTGGTGTTGTACTGATCGTGCGAGCGCATCGACTGCATGATCAGGTCCGGTACCTGGCCACTGGCGCGAACACATTCATGCAACAAGTCATCGGGCAGTGCGTTGGCCTTGAAATTGGCCTTGCCACTGGCGGTATTCCATTGGCGCTGGCTGGCGCTGTTGCCCAGGTAGAAACCGCCGGGGTGCGCCAGGCGCTGGTTGAAATCCTCGAACCCCGGGATGGTCTGGCTGATCAGCTCGCGGATGCGTGCGTAATCGGCCACCAGCCAGTGCCAGTCCACCGGCTGCGCGCCGAGGGTGGCCGCAGCGATGCCGGCGATGACCGCAGGCTCCGAGCGCATCTGCCGCGACAACGGCTGCAGTTGGCCATTGGAGGCATGCACCATGCTGAACGAATCTTCTACCGTGACCGCTTGGGCGCCTTCGGCCTGCAGGTCGATGTCAGTGCGTCCCAGGCATGGCAGGATCAGCGCGTCCTTGCCGTGGATCAGATGGCTGCGGTTGAGCTTGGTGCTGATCTGCACGGTCAGTGCGCAGTTGCGCAGGGCTTGGGCGGTGCGCTCGGTGTCTGGCGTGGCTTGGGCGAAGTTGCCGCCCAAGCCGATGAACACCTTGGCCTGGCCGGCGAGCATTGCGCCAATGGCTTCGACAGTGTTGTGGCCGTTGTGCCGAGGCACCTTGAAACCGAAGCGTTTTTCCAGCGCGTCGAGCAACGCCACCGGTGGGCGTTCGTTGATGCCCATGGTGCGGTCGCCCTGCACGTTGCTGTGGCCACGGACCGGGCACAGGCCAGCACCCGGTACACCAAGGTTGCCGCGCAGCAGCATCAGGTTGGCGATTTCCTGAATGGTTGCCACTGAATGTCGGTGCTGTGTGATGCCCATGGCCCAGCACATGATGACCTTGCCAGCCTTGCGGTACATCTGCGCCGCCTGTTCGATCTCGGCAAGGCTCAGGCCCGACTGTGCCTCGATCTGTTCCCAGGGCGTGGCCTCGACCGTTGCCAGGTAGTCGTCGACACCGGCGCTGTGTTGCGCGATGAAGGCGTGGTCGAACACCGCTGGTGCACCGCTGGCCTGGGCTTCGCGTTCCCACTGCAACAGGTACTTGGCCATGCCGCGCAGTACTGCCATGTCGCCGCCCAGGGCCGGACGGAAGTACGCCGTGTTGGTTGGACGGTCGCCGTTGGTGAGCATCTCCAAGGGGTGCTGCGGGTGCTGGAAGCGCTCCAGGCCGCGTTCCTTGAGCGGGTTGATGCAGACGACCTGAGCGCCCCGCTTGACCGCTTCGCGCAGCGGCTCAAGCATCCGGGGGTGGTTAGTGCCTGGGTTCTGGCCCCAGACGAAGATCGCCTCGGCATGCTCGAAATCGTCGAAGGTCACCGTGCCTTTGCCGACGCCGACACTTTGCCCCAATGCCACACCGCTGGCTTCATGGCACATGTTCGAGCAGTCTGGAAAGTTGTTGGTGCCGTAGGCACGAACGAACAGCTGGTAGAGAAATGCCGCTTCGTTGCTGGCGCGGCCGGAGGTGTAGAACTCGGCCTGATCCGGGCTTGCCAGGTTCTGCAGGTGTCGGGCGATCAGGGCGAAGGCGGCCTCCCAGCTGATGGGCTGGTAGCGGTCGGTTGTGGGGTTGTAGCTCATCGGTTCGGTGAGCCGGCCCTGGTACTCAAGCCAGTAATCGCTTTGCTGCAGCAGTGAGGTGACGCTGTGGCGGGCGAAGAATGCAGCATCGACCCGGCGTTTGGTCGCTTCCCAGTTCACTGCCTTGGCGCCGTTCTCGCAGAACTTGACCATGCCGCTTTCCGGCGAGTCACCCCAGGCGCAGCCTGGGCAGTCGAGGCCGCCATTCTGGTTGGTCTTGAGCAACGCGCGGATGTTTTTCAGCGCGTTGTCACTGCCAATCCAGGCTTGTGCCACGCTGCGCAGTGCGCCCCAGCCACCCGCGGCGCCGCGGTAAGGCTTGTAGCGTGGAACAGGTTTCTGGTCGACTTGATGGGGCAGGTTCACGTTCGGTTCTCCCGCGCAGGGCTGTAGACCCGCGGCGCACTACGTTGTGGCAGGTGAATAAGGTTGAGGTTGTGTTGGCGGGCCCATTGCAGGGCCAGGCCGGTCGGAGCAGACAGGCTGACCAGCGTCTGGATGCCGGCGCGCAGCACCTTCTGGATCAGCTCCAGGCTGCAGCGGCTGGTGACAATGGCCAGGCCACCCTTGGTGGCGATGCGTTGGCGTACAAGGGCCCCGATCAGTTTGTCGAGGGCGTTGTGCCGACCAATATCTTCGCGGCCCAACAGCAGTTCGCCGTTGGCGTCCATGAACAGTGCGGCATGCACCGCGCCACAGTGTTGGCCCAGCGGCTGGAAGGCACTGATGCGCTGGCGCAGGTCGACCAGCCAGGCGGCCGGTGGCAAGGGTGCGCCGGGCAATACCTTGAGCTCGGGCAGCGCCTGCTCCAATGCCTCGACTCCACACAGGCCGCAACCGCTGGTACCGGCCAGTTGCCGACGTTGGTTCTTGAGGTTCCAGAACGCCCGGCTGGCGATCTCAACCTCCGCGTGCAGGGCTGAGCCGCTGCCGCTGAGCGTGATGTCATAAATCTCACTGGCCTCGGCGATGCCGCTACCGATGCTGAAGCCAACGATAAAGTCTTCAAGGTCGGTGGGGCTGACCAGCATGACCGCCTGGCTGATGCCGTTATAGGCAATCGCCAGAGCCACTTCCTCGGCCAGTGCGGTGTAGGTCGGCGTGCTGTCTTCGAGGTCGTGGAACGCGTAGTCGTTGCTGGCCGCTGGCGTCACCAGCTCAGTGGTCGCCGCGCAAGTGGGGCGTTTTAGGGTCATGGCACAGGTACCGGCGGCTGATCAGTCTTAAGCCTAGGCCTGCGCTCAGGTATCGTCTAATCGCTAATACTGATGCCGTGATAGAGCGGGTCGATCAAACCTCGTCCTGCATGTGGCGGTACTCGTTGAAGCAGGCCTCGGCCAAGGCCGAACGCGGTGCGCTGCGGCGCATGATCAGGCCCAGCGGTGCCAGGGTGCTGGCTTGCTCGATGGGCTGCAGGCGCAGGCGCTCGGTCAAGGCTTCCAGGCCGGTGGCCAGCGGCATGATTGCACAACACAGGCCACCGTTCACCGCTTGTACCAGTTGATGCACGGCATCGGTCTGCAGCAGCGGTTGCGGGTTCAGGCCACGGCTGTGGAAGTTGTGGTCGATTGACTGACGAAAGTGCATGCCGGCGGTGAGCAGGCCCAAAGGCAGTTCGGTCAATGCCTGCCAACTGAGGGGCTGATCGTCGAAATTGAAGTACGCCGGGTCATACAGCAGGCCCATGCGTGTGTCGCCCAGCGCCAGGGACTCGAAACGTTCGTTATCCAGCCGTTCGAGGTACGACACGCCGAGGTCAAGCCGGTTACTCGCCAACTGCTCCAGAATTTGTTCGGAGCTGAGTGCGCTCAGTTCAAAGCACAGTTGTGGATGCTGGCTGTGCAGGCGCTGCAGCAGTGGCAGCGGGTCGAAGCTCGACAGCGGCACCACGCCCAGGCGCAGGGTGCCTACCAGATGCCCACGGCAGGCAGCCGCTTCGGCGTACAAGCCATCGTAGGCGGCCAGTACCGAACGGGCCCAGGCCAGCACCCGTTCACCCTGGGCGGTGAACCCCTCGAAGCGCTGACCACGATTGACCAGGGCCAAACCCAGTTCCTGCTCCAGGTTGCGCAGGCGCATCGACAGGGTTGGCTGGGTTACATGGCACAACGCGGCCGCTTGGCCGAAGTGGCGGGTTTCATCCAGGGCGATCAGGAATTTCAGCTGTTTGATGTCCATCGGCGCTCCACGGCACAGGGCAGGCGAGGCATTCTAACCGAGCCCTTCGAGCAACGTCCGATAGTCGTCCAGTGCCGCGAACTCCTGGGTGTCCCGTGGGCCTTTACGGCTGTCGGGCTGACGCACCGCAAGCAGGTGTGCAACACCAAAAGACTGGGCGCTGCGCAGGATCGCCAAGGTGTCGTCGATGAACAGGCTGCGCGCCGGGTCGAAGTTGATGTCGGCCTGCAGGGCACTCCAGAACTGCGGGTCTTCCTTGGGAAAACCGTAGTCATGGGAGCTGATCAAGCGCTCGAAATACGGCGCCAGTGCCACCCGTTCCAGTTTCACCGAGAGCGAATCGCGGTGGGCGTTGGTGATCAGCACCACCCGCTTGCCGGCATCGCGGATGGCCGCAAGGAACACGTCGGCATCCGGGCGCAGGGCGATCAGGTTCGCGGTTTCCAGCTTCAGTTCGCGAATCGGCAGGTTCAGCTCTGCACTCCAGAAATCCAGGCAGTACCAGTTCAGCGAGCCGGCGTTCTTTTCAAACAACGGCTGCAGTTCCAGTTCGGCCATGGCCCGGCTCACCCCATGCAGTTCGGCATAGCGCTGCGGCAGGTGTTCGAGCCAGAAGTGGTTGTCGTAATGCAGGTCGAGCAGGGTGCCGTCCATATCGAGTAGAACGGTATCGATGTCGCGCCAGTTCAGGGCAGGCATGAAAGATTCTCGGTCAGTCGGGCGCAGTGGCCGGGCAAGCCACGGTATAGTACCGCGTTCACGCCAAGGAGCCGCCACCCATGCGCCAGAAACCCACAGTCCTTGCTCGCGAGATTGTCGCCAGCAGCCGTCTATTTCGTGTCGAAGCGGTGCAACTGCGCTTTGCCAACGGTGCCGAGCGCACCTATGAGCGATTAGTCGGGCGCGGCAACGGGTATGGTGCGGTGATGATCGTGGCGATGCTCGATGCCGAACACGCGGTGTTGGTTGAGGAGTACTGCGGCGGCACCGACGAGTACGAGCTGTCGTTGCCCAAGGGCCTGATCGAACCGGGCGAAGACGTGTTGGCTGCGGCCGACCGTGAGCTCAAGGAAGAGGCCGGCTTCGGTGCCCGGCAACTGGAGCACCTGACCGAACTGTCGTTGTCGCCGGGCTACATGAGCCAGAAAATCCAGGTGGTGCTGGCCAGCGACCTCTATGAAGAGCGCCTTGAGGGCGATGAGCCGGAGCCGATGCGGGTTGATAAGGTCAACCTGCGTGATCTGGCCTCGCTGGCACAGCATCCGCAGTTTTCCGAAGGGCGAGCGCTGGCGGCGTTGTACCTGGCGCGCGACCTGCTGACCCAGCGTGGGGTATTTGTCCCATGAGCGAATTGAACCTGAACGCGATGATGGCTGAGGTCGTCGATCTGGCCCGTCTGGCAGGGGATGCCATTCTGCCGTTCTGGCGGGTCAATGTTGCGGTGACTGCCAAGGCTGATGCCTCGCCGGTGACGGCTGCGGATATGGCCGCGCATCAAGTGATTGCCAGTGGGCTACAAGCGCTGGCCCCGGAGATTCCGGTGCTGTCCGAAGAGGATTGCGATATTCCCTTGAGCAAACGTCAGACCTGGCAGCGCTGGTGGCTGGTCGACCCGCTGGACGGTACCAAGGAATTCATCGCAGGCAGCGAAGAATTCACCGTCAACATCGCACTGATTGAACAGGGGCAAGTGCTGTTCGGTGTGGTCGCCATGCCGACCAGTGGCCGCTGCTATTTCGGTGGTAAAGCGCTCGGCGCCTGGCGCTCCGAACGCGGAGGCGAGGCGCAGCCGATTCAGGTTCGTCTGGCGCCACCGGCGGGTGAAAGCTTTACCGTGGTCGCCAGTCGCCGTCATACCAGCCCACAGCAGGAACACTTGTTGGCAGGGCTCAGCGGCACGCTGGGCGAGTTGCAACTGGCCAATATCGGCAGTTCGTTGAAGTTCTGCTTGCTGGCCGAGGGCAGCGCGGATTGTTACCCGCGCCTGGCGCCGACCTCGCAGTGGGATACGGCAGCAGCCCAAGGTGTGCTGGAGGGCGCCGGTGGTGAAGTCTTGGGCCTCGATGGCCAGGTCTTCAGCTACCCGCCGCGTGAATCGTTACTCAATGCGTTTTTCCTGGCGTTGCCGGCCGCTGCGGCGTGGCGCAACGACCTGCTCAAGCTCGCCTCAGCGATGTAATACGTACTGCCCGCTGAAACGCACGGCATCCTCTTCGCTGCCGGCGTTGCGAACCTGGGTGTTCAGGTTCAGGCGGGCCCGGCCATAGCGCTGGTAAGTGGCGATGAACTTGTTCCAGACCTTCTCATCAGGCGCCTCGCATTGAGCGATGGCTGCACCGGTGACGGGCACTGGATAGTTGATCTGACCTTCCTGAATGACGATATGGCCGTCGTCGATGCCGGCCTCGCGCAAGCGCATGTGCAACCAGCCCCAACCGACCAGCACGGCGGCGCAATACAGGCTGCCGCCAAACATGGTGCTCTTGTGATTGACGTTGGCGGCCAGCGGCAACTGCAGGCGCAGGCGCTGTTGTTGCCAATCAAGTACCTGCAAGCCCATTTCCCGGGTAAGGGGGATGTCGTGGTGCAGGAGGGCTTCCAGGTACTGGTTGTCGGTGGTCACGGGCGGTTCTCCTCAAGATCATCAGTGCCGCTGCTGTGGCTGTCGGCGAAATTCAGGCCATGCTTGCGCAACTTGTCGTGCAGGGTTTTGCGCGGGATACCCAGGGCCTCGGCCAGGCTGCGCAGTGAGCTGTGCGAACGGGCCAGCTCGGCGGCGATCAGCGAGCGCTCGAAGTGCTCGACCTGCTCACTCAAATTGCCGCTGCCCAGCACCGGGTTGGCGGCCAGCGGTTCGCTGTGGCTGTCGCCGTCCAGGGCCAGCTCAAGGCCGAGGGCGAAACGTTCCGCCGCGTTCTGCAGTTCGCGCACGTTGCCTGGCCAGGCATGGCGCATGAGCAGGGCGCGCTGCGCCGGTTGCAGGGCATGGCCGGGCAGGCCGTGGCGCTGGCTGGCCGCGTCGGCAAAATGCTGGAACAACAGCAAAATGTCTTCGCCGCGTTCGCGCAGCGGTGGAATACGCAGCGGCGCGACGTTCAGGCGGTAGTACAGGTCGGCCCGGAAGCGGCCCTGATCGGCGGCCTGGCGCAGGTCTTCCTTGGTGGCTGCGATGACCCGGATATCCAGCGGAATCTGCTGGTTGCCGCCCAGGCGCTCGACCACTCGTTCTTGCAGCAGGCGCAGCAACTTGACCTGAACATCCAGGCTCATGCTCTCGATTTCGTCGAGGAACAGTGTGCCGCCGTTGGCGAACTCGAATTTGCCAATGCGGCGTTTCTGCGCCCCGGTGAAGGCGCCGGGTTCATGGCCGAACAGCTCGCTTTCGACCACCGACTCTGCCAGCGCGCCGGCATTGATCGCCACGAACGGGCCGTCGCGGCGGCTCGACAGGTCGTGCAGGGCACGGGCGACGACTTCCTTGCCGGCGCCGGTTTCGCCGAGGATCAACACGTCGGCGCGGGTCGGGGCCAGTGCGCCAATCTGCTCACGCAGGCGCAGCATCGGTGCCGATTGCCCGACCAGCCGGGCGCTCAATGCCTGGCGATCGCTGAGGGCCAGGCGCAGGCTGCGGTTGTCCAGTATCAGGCGGCGCAGGGCCAAGGCCCGGCGCACGCTGTCGAGCAGGGCATCGCTGGCGAAGGGTTTTTCCAGAAAATCGTAGGCGCCGGCACGCATGGCCTGGACGGCCAGCGGTACGTCGCCGTGGCCGGTAATCAGCAGCACGGGTAACTCCGGGTCCTGCCCATGCAACTGTTCGAGCAGTTGCAGGCCGTCGATGCCTGGCATGCGAATATCGCTTACGACTACCCCCGGCCAATCGGCTTCGATACGTTGGGCCAAGCCTTGGGCATCGCTCAGGGACATGACCTTGAGGCCGGCGAGGTCGAGGGTCTGGCTCAGCGCCTGACGCAAGTGCGGGTCGTCATCGACCAGAATCACCTGTGTGCGGCTATCGATGAGCGGCTCGGTCGTCATGCCGATGGATCCTCCGAGGTTTGCAGGTTGGCGCCGGGTTTGGCTACGCGCAGTTTCAGGGTCAGCAGTGCGCCACCCTCAGGGTGGTTGGCCAGCAGCAGTTCGCCACCCAGCGCACGCATCAAGGTATCGCAGATCGCCAGCCCCAGGCCAAGGCCCTGGGTACGGGTCTTGGTGGTGAAGAACGGTTCACGGGCACGGGCCATGGCTTCGCTGCTGAACCCTGGGCCGTTGTCGCGAATGTACAGGTAGACGTTGTCGTCCTTGCGTTCGGCACTTAGCCACAGCTTGCGCGGGTTAGCCTTCTCGGTCAGCGCGTCGAGGGCGTTGGCCAGCAGGTTGCCGAGCACCTGGCGCAAGCGGGTTTCACCGGCCTGTACCCACAGGGTGGCCTCTGGCAGGTCACGCACCAGTTCCACGGCCATTGCCCGGCGCCGTTTGGCCAGCAGGGCCAGGGCATCGTCCAGGGCCGGTTGCAGGGCCACGCTCTCGGGGGCGTGCCGGTCGCGCCGGGCAAAGGCGCGCAGGTGGGCGATGATCGAGGCCATGCGCCCGGTCAGTTCAGCGATCAGCTTGAGGTTGCTGCGGGCCTCTTCGGTGCGCTGATGGTCGAGCAGGATCTCAGCGTTCTCGGCATAACTGCGGATGGCCGCCAGCGGTTGATTGAGCTCATGGCTGATGCTCGCCGACATCGTGCCGAGCACTGACAGCTTGCCGGCCTGAACCAGTTCATCCTGCGCACGGACCAGTTCCTGTTGCGCCTGCTCGCGCTCCAGCACTTCGTTTTTCAGCCGGCTGTTCAGGCCTTCAAGGTCGGCGGTTCGCTCAATGACCCGTTGTTCCAGTTCCTGGCGGGCGCGGGCCTCGAAGGCGATTCGGTCCATGTAGTGCCGTCGCCGCTGCATGATCAGCCCAAGCAGCAACATCAACACCAGCAGCGTGGCGCCGCCGATGGCCAGCACCGTGCGTACCGAACGGTCGATCAGGGTTCGTGGGGCAAGGATGCTCACCTGCCAGCCGGTTTCCTCGATGGTTCGGGTCTGGATCAGCCAGGCTTTGGGGTCGAGGTTCAGCGGTTGGGGCGTCAGCGTCGGGTAGGGCTGGATCGCGGCAATGGCGGCGCGCTCGGTATCGGTCAGTGGCCGGGTGGCACGGAAGCGCCAGTCCGGACGGGAGGTCAGAATAACCACGCCGTTCTGGTCGGTCAGCAGCAGTTGTTCCGGGGTTTTGCCCCAGAGCGTTTCGGTGTGGTCCAGGTCGACCTTGACCACCAGTGCGCCGATCACGCGCTCGCCATCGCGCACGGCACCTGCAAAGAAGTAACCGCGTTTGGCCGAGGTGGTGCCTTGGCCGAAAAAGCGCCCCAGGCGTCCGGTAAGGGCATCGCTGAAATACGGGCGGAAGGCAAAGTTACGGCCAACGAAGGTGTCGCGCTTGTCCCAGTTGGACGCTGCCAGGGTGTTGCCGTTGGTGTCCATCAGGTACATCACTTCGGCACCGGTCTGGGTGCTGATGTCCTTGAGCAGACGGTTGGCGTTGGTCAGGGTTTCCAGGCGCATCGGGTCCTTGAGCACCGCACGCAGGGCTGGCAGGTCACCGAGGATTTGCGGCAGGGTTTCATAACGGTGCAGGGTACCCAGCAGGTTTGCCACGTACAGGTCGAGGGTCTGGCGATTTTGCCCGGCCAGCTCGTCCTGATAGTAACGCTCGGCCAGGTGTTGCAGCGGCAAGAGCAGTGGGGCGAGGAACAAGGCCACTATGGCCAGGCTGCGCCAGCGTGGACGACGGGGAACGGTCGGGGTCATGGTCATTGCAAATGCGCCGATGGAGTCTGGCGCATTATGCGCTACTTCAGGCAGTCGATCAGTGCTTGCTGCCAGTCTGGCTGGCTGACCTGCCATTGCTGCTGCAGGCGACTGCAGTCCAGGCGCGAGTTGAGTGGGCGCTGGGCCGGTGTCGGGTACTCGCAGGTGGGGATGGGCACTAGCCGGGCACAGTGCTTGCCTTGGGCCTGGAGGTGCGCGGCGATGGCCTGGGCAAAACCGAACCAGGATGTCTCGCCTTGCGCGGTCAGGTGATAGGTGCCCCAGGCACCCGCCTGGCCAGCCTGCCAATGCTCGATCAGGGCGCGGGTGCTGCGGGCGATGGTAGCCGCCCAGGTCGGTGCGCCGATCTGATCGGCAACCACGCGCAGCTCGGGTTTTTCCTGCAGCAACCGCTGCATGGTCAGCAGGAAATTGCGCCCATGCTGCGAGTACACCCAACTGGTGCGCAGGATCAGGTGCTGGCCAGCGACGTCACGGATTGCCTGCTCGCCAGCCAGCTTGCTGCGGCCGTAGACGCTCAGCGGGTTGGGCGTGTCGTCTTCGTTGTAGGGCGTGGCCTTGCGGCCATCGAAGACGTAGTCGGTGGAGTAGTGAATCAACGGGATGCCCAGCCGCGCGGCCTCTTCAGCGAGTACCCCGGGGGCGTGGGCGTTGACCGCAAAGGCCAGGGCCTGCTCGACTTCCGCCTGATCGACTGCGGTGTGGGCGGCGGCGTTGATGATCAGGTCCGGTGCCAAGGTGCGCACCTGCTGACGGATCTGCTCCGGATACGCCAGGTCGAGCGCATCGCGACCCAGCACGTGCAGGGTGCCGAGCGGGGCCAGCTGCAGTTGCAGTTCGCGCGCCACCTGACCGTGTTGGCCGATGATCAGCATGTTCAATGGGGCAGTGGTCATGGAAACAGTTCTGCCTCTTTCAGCGATTTACCGGCCTGGTCCTTGGCCGACAACAGTGGTTCCTGTTGCAGTTGCCAGTCGATGGCCAGGTCCGGGTCGTCCCAGCGGATGCAGCGTTCGGCGGCCGGGTTGTAATAATCGGTGGTCTTGTAGAGGAACTCCGCACTGTCGCTCAACACCACGAAACCGTGGGCGAAGCCTTCCGGTATCCACATCTGACGTTTGTTTTCGGCAGACAAATGCACCGCGACCCAACGGCCAAAGGCTGGCGAACTGCGGCGGATATCCACGCACACATCGAGCACCTCGCCCTGTACGACCCGCACCAGTTTGCCCTGGGGGTTTTCCAGTTGGTAATGCAGGCCGCGCAGTACGCCGCGCTGTGAACGGGAATGGTTGTCCTGAACGAAGGTTGTCGTGACCCCTGTCTGCGCTTCGAAGGCCCGGGCATTGAAGCTTTCGTAGAAAAAACCGCGGGCATCGCCGAACACCTTCGGCTCCAGGATCAGTACCTCGGGCAGGTCAGTGGTGATTACTTCCATCGGTTCTCTCGGGTCAGGCTGTAGAGGTACTGGCCGTAGCCGGTCTTGCCAAAAGCGTTGGCACGTTCAAGCAGGTGCGCCTCGTCGATCCAGCCCTGTTGGAAGGCGATCTCTTCCAGGCAGGCCACTTTCAGACCCTGGCGGTGCTCAATGGTCTGCACGTATTGCGAGGCTTCCAGCAGGCTGTCGTGGGTACCGGTATCGAGCCAGGCAAAGCCACGCCCGAAGCGCTCTACGCGCAAGTCACCCCGTTTCAGGTAAGCGTTGTTGACGTCGGTGATCTCCAGCTCGCCACGGGCCGAGGGGGTAATGCCCTTGGCGATCTCGATCACGTCGTTATCGTAGAAGTACAGGCCAGTCACGGCATAGCTGGACTTGGGCTGCGTCGGCTTTTCCTCGATCGACAGGGCCTGGCCTTGTTCGTTGTACTCGATCACGCCGAAGCGCTCCGGGTCTTTGACCCAGTAACCAAACACCGTTGCACCGCTGCTGTGGCTGGCGGCGCGTTGCAGTTGTTCGGTAAACCGCTGGCCGTGGAAAATGTTGTCGCCGAGGATCAGGCACACCGAGTCGTTGCCAATGAACGCTTCGCCAATCAGGAAGGCCTGGGCCAGGCCGTCCGGTGAGGGCTGTTCGGCATAGCTGAACTGGACGCCGAACTGGCTGCCGTCCCCGAGCAGTTGACGGTACTGCGGCAGGTCCTGCGGGGTGGAAATGATCAGGATTTCGCGGATACCGGCCAGCATCAGTACCGAGATCGGGTAGTAGATCATCGGCTTGTCGTAGACCGGTAGCAGCTGTTTGGAAAGCCCCAGGGTAATGGGGTGCAGGCGAGTGCCGGAGCCGCCTGCCAGAACGATACCTTTGGTCATGCAATCAGGTCCTTGAAATCGCTGTTGCCCAGGCGCTGGCCTTGATAGCTGCCATCCTGAACATGTTGGCACCACTCACTGTTATCCAGGTACCACTGCACGGTCTTGCGCAGTCCGCTCTGGAAGGTTTCGGCCGGGGTCCAGCCCAGCTCACGCTGGATTTTGCTGGCGTCGATGGCGTAGCGCTGATCGTGCCCGGGACGGTCCTGGACGAAGCTGATCAGGTCGGCGTAGTGGTTTACCCCGGCCGGATGATCGGGTGCCAGTTCTTCAAGCAGGGCGCAGATGCTGCGCACCACATCGATATTCTTCTGTTCATTGTGCCCGCCGATGTTGTACGTCTCACCGACCTGACCGGCGCACAGCACCTGCAGCAGGGCGCGGGCATGGTCCTCGACGAACAGCCAGTCACGCACTTGCAGGCCGTTGCCGTAGACCGGCAGCGGTCTGCCCGCCAAGGCGTTGAGGATCGTCAGCGGAATGAGCTTTTCCGGGAACTGGAACGGCCCATAGTTGTTCGAGCAGTTGCTGAGCAGTACCGGCAAACCGTAGGTTCGGTGCCAGGCACGTACCAGATGGTCCGAGGCCGCCTTGCTGGCCGAGTAGGGCGAGCTGGGGGCGTACGGCGTGGTTTCCGTGAACAGGTCGTCCACCCCATGCAGATCGCCGTACACCTCGTCGGTGGACACATGATGGAAGCGAAAGGCTTCACGCTCGGCGGCGGGCAGCTTTGCCCAGTAAGCACGGGCGGCTTCCAGCAGGCTGTAGGTGCCGACAATGTTGGTTTCGATGAACGCGGCGGGGCCGTCGATGGAGCGGTCCACATGCGATTCGGCGGCCAGGTGCATGATCGCGTGCGGAGCAAAACGTTCCAGTACGGCGTCGACCGTGGCGCGGTCAGCGATGTCGGCCTGCACGAACTCATAGCGGGTATTGGTCGCGATGCTGCTCAGCGATTCCAGATTGCCGGCATAGGTGAGCTTGTCGAGGTTGAGCACGTCATGTGCGGTGGTCTCGATCAGGTGGCGAATCAGCGCCGAACCGATGAATCCGGCACCGCCGGTAACAAGAATACGCATGTCGAGTGGCCTTTCCTGACTAAACGGGTATTGATCGGGTGCTGCCTAGCCTGTGTAAAGGCGCGGGTGGGTGCAAGCAGCGTACGGCGACTGTCGGCGTCGGAGAAAACGATACCCGGTACGGCCTTTTTTTCCACCTCCCTTGCTTATCGGCAGAAGCGGTGGCGATATAAGCAGCAAAAAAAACGAGGCTTGCCCCATGCCGCTTACTACCCTTATCCACCGATCCAGCTTACCGCGCCCGGATGTCAGCGAATCACAGGCCCTGCAGTTGCTGCAGGAACATTATGGGCTTACCGGCACGTTACAGTCGCTGGGCAGTCAACAAGACCTGAATTTTCGCCTCGACAGCCCTCAGGGTCGTTACGTGTTGAAGATCTGCCACGGTGATTATTCACCGGTCGAGCTTCAGGCCCAGCATGCCGCCCTGGGTTACCTGCGCGAGCGCTGGTTGCCGGTGCCTGGCGTGGTGCCGGCGCGTTCCGGTGAGCACCTGTTGGCACTGAGCCTGAATGGCCAGCCCCTGCGTGCCCGCCTGCTTGAGTACATCGAAGGCCAGTCGCTCACCCGCCTCAAGCGCCTGGAGCCACGGCTGATGGCTGAGCTGGGCGAGTTCTGTGCGCGCATCGACCATGCCTTGGCCGACTTCAGCCACCCAGGCCTGGAACGTACCCTGCAGTGGGACCCTCGGCATGCCCCGGCGCTGATCGAACATCTATTGCCGGTACTCGTCGAAGGGCCGCGCAAGGCGCGCGTGCAGGCGGCGGCCACGGAGGCCTGGCAGTACCTGGCCCCGCTGATCGAACACCTGCCGCAGCAGGCCGTGCACCTGGACATCACCGACGACAACACCGTGTGGCAGCGCGATGCCCAGCGCCACTGGCAGTTGCAGGGGGTGATCGACTTTGGCGACTTGCTGCATACCTGGCGGATTGCCGACCTCTCGGTGACTTGCGCGGCGCTGCTGCACCACGCCGAAGGCGACCCGTTGCGTATCCTGCCGGCCATTCAGGCGTATCAGGTCGTCAACCCGCTGACTGAAGCCGAGCTCAAGGCCCTGTGGCCGATGATCGTGGCCCGTGCTGCCGTGCTGGTGTTGAGCGGAGAGCAGCAGGTCAGCGTCGATCCGGGCAATGCCTACAGCCGGGACAACCTGGCCCACGAGTGGGAAATCTTCGAGGTCGCAACCAGCGTGCCGTTCGCCTTGATGGAAACGGCGATCCTGCAGGCTGCGGGTCATGACCTGGCCCCGCTGGGGTTGGTCAACACCACGCTGTTAATGCCCAGCCTGAACGGCCAGCCTGTCGCCCGCGTCGACCTCGGGGTACTCAGCGAACATTTCCAGGCCGGTAACTGGCAGCAGCCGGGCATCGACCAGCAGCTGCTGCGCGCCCAGAGCGGGCTGGCCTGCTCGCTGCACGGCCAATACCGGTTGTCGCGTACCCATATCGATAACCCGCAGGAACCCGAAACCTGCGCCTTGCATGTCGAGCTGCAGGTTCCCTCGGGTACGGCCCTGCAGGCGCCGTTTGCCGGTGTCTGGCACGCGGTGGCGGGCGGTGGTTGCCTGCAGGGTGAGCAGGTCAGCCTGTGGTTGTGGGGCGTGGTCGATGCCCCGGCCGATGGCCTGGCGCTCAAGCAGGGCGAGCCGCTGGGGCAGAGCAGTGTCGGCCTGATGCTGCAACTGTGCCGCGTACCGGGGTTGTGCCCGCCACTGTTCGCCACGCCTTCACGTGCGCAGGCCTGGCTGGCGCTATGCCCCTCGCCGCAGCCATTGCTCGGGTTTGCCTGCGACGCTGAACCACTGGCCGATGCCCAGGCACTGCTTGAGCGGCGTGATGCCAGTTTCGCCCGTTCGCAGAAGCACTATTACCAGCAGCCACCGCAGATCGAGCGTGGCTGGCGCAACTACCTGATCGACATGCAGGGCCGCTCCTACCTGGACATGCTCAACAACGTTGCGGTGCTCGGTCATGGTCACCCGCGGATGGTCGCCGAGTCGGCGCGGCAATGGTCGTTGCTCAATACCAACTCACGCTTCCACTACGCGGCCATTGCCGAGTTCTCCGAGCGCCTGCTGGAACTGGCGCCCGAAGGCATGGACCGGGTGTTTCTGGTCAACAGCGGCACCGAAGCCAACGACCTGGCGATTCGCCTGGCCTGGGCCTACAGCGGTGGCCGCGACATGCTCAGCGTATTGGAGGCCTACCACGGCTGGTCGGTGGCCACCGATGCGATTTCCACCTCCATTGCCGACAACCCGCAAGCCCTGACCACCCGTCCAGACTGGGTACATCCGGTGATGGCGCCGAACACCTACCGTGGTGCCTACCGTGGCGCTGAGAGCACCGCCGACTATGTTCGTGATGTCGATGCCACCCTCGACCGCCTGACCGCGCAGAAGCGCCAGGTGGCTGGTTTCATCTGTGAGCCGGTGTACGGCAATGCCGGCGGTATCGCCTTGCCGCCGGGTTACCTGCAACAGGTCTACGGCAAGGTTAGGGCCTTGGGCGGGGCCTGTATCGCCGACGAGGTGCAGGTTGGCTATGGCCGTCTTGGCGATTATTTCTGGGGCTTTGAGCAACAGGGCGTGGTGCCGGACATCATCACCATGGCCAAGGGCATGGGTAACGGCCACCCACTGGGCGCGGTCATCACCCGTCGGGAAATCGCCGAAGCACTGGAGGCCGAGGGCTACTTCTTCTCGTCTGCTGGCGGCAGCCCGGTCAGTTGCCGGATCGGCATGGCCGTGCTCGATGTCATGGGCGAAGAAGGCCTGTGGGACAACGCGCGTACCGTCGGCGGGCACTTCAAGGCGCGGTTGCAGGCATTGGTCGATAAACATCCGCTTGTGGGCGCCGTGCACGGTTCCGGTTTCTACCTGGGCCTGGAACTGGTGCGCGACCGCAGCACACTGGAGCCGGCCACCGAAGAAACCGCGGCGCTGTGCGAGCGCTTGCGCGAACTGGGGATCTTCATGCAGCCAACCGGTGACTACCTGAACATCCTCAAGATCAAACCGCCGATGTGCACCACCCGTGAAAGCGTCGATTTCTTCGTCGACAGCGTGGCGAAGGTGTTGGCAGAAGACCTCTAAACCCGCATTGGGGCTGCACTGCAGCCCATCGCAGGCAAGCCTGCTCCTCCAAGGGGGGCAGGTTTTTCTACAATGTGATCAACATGGAAAACACAGATTTAAATCGATTGTTATCGATTTAAATGGCGACTCTCACCCTTTTATTTTGATTTATCGCCTTCCAAAGCCGATTTTTATCGGATATAAAGTCCTCATTACTTGCCCAGCAACCCTTCGAGGACGTTTTCATGAGCCGCATCGTTACCGTCGCCGCCACCCAGATGGCCTGTTCCTGGGATCGCGACGCCAACATCGCCACCGCCGAGAAACTGGTGCGCGAAGCCGCCGCCAAGGGCGCGCAGATCATCCTGATCCAGGAACTGTTCGAGACCCCGTACTTCTGCCAGAAGCCCAACGCCGACTACCTGCAACTGGCGACCCCGGTTGAAACCAACGCCGCTATCGTCCATTTCCAGAAACTGGCCAAGGAACTGCAAGTGGTGCTGCCGATCAGCTTCTACGAGCTGGCCGGGCGGGCGCGTTTCAACAGCATTGCGATCATCGATGCCGATGGCCACAACCTGGGCATCTACCGCAAGAGCCATATCCCGGATGGCCCGGGCTATCACGAAAAGTACTACTTCAACCCGGGTGATACCGGCTTCAAGGTCTGGAACACCCGTTATGCCAAGATCGGCGTCGGTATCTGCTGGGACCAGTGGTTCCCGGAGTGCGCACGCAGCATGGCCCTGCAAGGCGCGGAAATTCTGTTCTACCCGACCGCCATTGGCAGCGAACCGCATGACGCCAGCATCACCTCGCGTGATCACTGGCAGCGCGTGCAGCAAGGCCATGCCGGCGCCAACCTGATGCCGCTGGTCGCCAGCAACCGTATCGGCAAGGAAGAGCAGGACGGCTACGACATCACGTTCTACGGCTCGTCGTTCATCGCCAACCCGTTTGGCGAAAAGGTTGAAGAACTGAATGAAACCGAAGAAGGCGTGCTGGTGCATACTTTCGACCTGGACAAGCTGGAGCATGTGCGCAGCGCCTGGGGCACCTTCCGTGACCGTCGGCCGGACCTGTACGGTACGCTGAAGACCCTCGACGGTTCGCTGGAATCCTGATCACCCATTTATCGTGCCGCAGGCCCGTTCTGCGGCAGTTCTTGCAAAGGTTCAACTATGACAACCCTGACCACTACCCCACGCGCCGATGGCTTTCACATGCCTGCCGAGTGGGCGCCACAATCGCAGGTCTGGATGGTGTGGCCGGAGCGCCCGGACAACTGGCGGCTGGGCGGCAAGCCAGCGCAGGCCGCGCATGTTGCCGTGGCCAAGGCCATTGCCCGCTTCGAGCCGGTGACCGTCGGCGTGTCGGCCGCCCAGTACGAACATGCCTGTGCCCGCCTGCTGGACACCCCGAACATCCGCGTGGTGGAAATCAGCAATGACGATGCCTGGGTGCGTGACACTGGCCCGACCTTTGTGATCAACGACACGGGTGAAGTCCGCGGCGTCGATTGGGGCTTCAATGCCTGGGGTGGTTTTGAGGGCGGCCTGTACGCACCGTGGAACCGTGATGAACAAGTGGCTGGCAAGATCCTGCAGATCGAGCGCTGCCCACGCTACCAGACCGAAGGCTTCGTGCTGGAAGGTGGCTCGATTCACGTCGACGGCGAAGGCACGCTGATCACCACAGAAGAATGCCTGCTCAATCACAACCGCAACCCGCACCTGAACCGTGAGCAAATAGAGGCGATCCTGCGCGATCACCTGGCGGTGGAGACCATCGTCTGGCTGCCTGATGGCCTGTATAACGACGAAACCGATGGGCACGTGGACAACTTTTGCTGTTACGTGCGCCCTGGTGAAGTGTTACTGGCCTGGACCGATGATTCCAACGACCCCAACTTTGCACGTTGCCGTGCGGCGCTTGAGGTGTTGGAGCGTCAGCGCGATGCCAAAGGGCGCACCTTTGTGGTGCATAAAATGCCGATCCCCGGGCCGCTGTACGCGACCGAGGAAGAATGTGCGGGTGTCGATCCGGTCGCCGGTAGCCAGGAGCGTAACCCGTCGGTTCGCCTTGCCGGCTCCTATGTCAACTTCCTGATCGTCAATGGTGCGATCATCGCGCCAAGCTTCGACGACCCGGCAGATGCCGAGGCTAGAGCGATTTTGCAGACGTTGTTCGCGGATCGTGAGGTAGTCATGGTGCCAGGTCGTGAGCTGTTGCTCGGTGGCGGCAACATCCATTGCCTGACCCAACAGCAGCCAGCACCGGTCAAACGCTGAAGCATTTAAGTAAAAAGGCCCGTCGCACGACGGGCTTTTTTTTGCGCGTCATTCGACGATCGGAGCTCGATCTGGCACAGCTCTTGTATTCGTTTTGCATTGTATTTCAAGCGGATAGAGCACGCAGTTCTGTCACAAAGTTAACGTAGGTTAGTGGCTCACGACCCTGGGGAGTACGTGTCGATATGAATGTAGTCAGTGAGCCAGCTTCAGGCCTGTCCATCGTTAATAACGAATCGATCAAGGCACTGGCACAGTGGTTGAAAAACAATGCAAATAATCGAGTCAGGAAGACCGATCCGCGACGTCGGTTGTTGGTTGAGCGGTACCCGGTGGGTTTGATCAGTGAAGCAGAGCTCGATGCGCTGCTCGGGGTCTGGCACCACTGACTGAGCGATCGCCGGCAAGGTCTGCCTTGCCGGCGATGCGTTTTCTCCTGTCCTGCTCTTCGTGTCCCCCCGCAGTGCTGCATGCCCCGCCATTGTCAAAATTGCACGATCGACCGCTGATCCGTGCTGTTCACGAATTTTTGACACACAGAACTGCTGACCGCTAGGATTCGGCCCTCGCCTGTAGGCCCATTCACCTTGTACCCAGAATAGATGGCCCGCTGTGCCTATGCGCAGGGGGCTTTTTTGTTTTCAGACCCGCGAGCGTCAACCCACGCAGGGGGCGTGGTTCCTGGTGCCGGTCGCAGCGCGTCTTTGTTTTTGTGATAAGGAAAATAAAATGTTGAAAACCAGGATCAGCCTGATCGCTCTGGGTTTGTTGTCCGCGACTCAGGCCATGGCCAATGACCAGGCCAATGCCAAAGGTTTCGTAGAAGACAGCAGCATGAATGTGCTGCTGCGTAACGCTTATATCAACCGTGACAAGAAACATGGCAAGAACGACCAGATCGAATGGGGTCAGGGCGTCATTGGCAACTTCTCCTCTGGTTTTACCCAAGGTACCGTCGGCGTCGGTGTTGATGCCTTTGGCCTCTACGCCGTGCGCCTGGACGGTGGTAAAGGACACAACGGTGGTGCTGGGGTCGACTTCTTCAAACCGAGCGACGGCGCCCAAACCAATTCCCCGCACAACCTCGCCCGTGGTGGTGCTGCGGTCAAGTTCCGCGTCTCCAACACCGTACTGAAGTACGGCGACCAGATGCCGACACTGCCTGTGCTGCAATACGACGATTCGCGTCTGTTGCCAGAAAGCTTCACCGGTACCCTGGTCACCTCCAAGGAGATCGAAGGCCTGGAGCTGAACGCGGGTCGCTTCACTCAGGAAGCGCGCAAGAGCGCTGAAGGTCGTGACAGTGGTGGCCTGAAGTCGATCAACGTCTTTGGTGGTAGCTACAAGTTCACCGACAACCTGTCGGCTTCCCTGTACGGCTCCGACGTCGAAGACGTCATGAAGAAGCAGTACCTGGGTATCAACTACGTGATGCCGATCGCCGCCGAGCGCTCCCTGACCCTGGACTTCAACGGCTACAAGTCGAAGATGGACCGTGACTTTGTCAAAGACGCTGGTTTGACTGGCCGTGACAACACCATCTGGAGCCTGGCCGCGACCTATGCCTTTGGTCCGCACTCGATCACCCTGGCACACCAGCGCAGCACCGGTGACACCGGCTACAACTACGGCGGTTACCAGAGTGAAGGTTGGGTGGGTGACGGTGGCTCTACCATCTACCTGGCCAACTCGTACTGGTCCGACTTCAACGCCGAAGACGAGCGTTCCTGGCAGTTGGGCTACGGCCTGGACTTCGGCGCCTTCGGCGTACCGGGCCTGACCTACAAAGTGGCCTACGTGCGTGGTGACAACATCAACACTCACGGTTACGGTGAAGGTAAAGAGCGCGAACTCTTCAACCAGTTGAAGTACGTGGTTCAGGAAGGCCCTGCCAAGGACCTGTCGGTCAAGCTGCGCAGCTCGTTCCTGCGTACCTCTACCAGTGTTCAACAAAACACTTACAACGACGACGGCAACGAAGTCCGCGTATTTGTCGAGTACCCGATCAGCATCTTCTGATTGGCGTCTCCCACAACCCCGGCCTAGGCCGGGGTTGTTTCTCTGCGGTTCCGGGCTGCCCGGATCTCCACCACCTCGCCGGTGTCTGCGGCGAAGCTGTCACTGCGGGCCATCCGCCACATCCGCGCATAAAAATCGCTTTCAATCGAGCCACTGAGCAATTCGCCAGGCTTGAGGAACACGTGCAACTGCGAAAACAGGCGTACTTCGCTAGGGCTGATGCGTCGCGCCAGGTGCTTGGGCTTGAGCTCTTCAGGGTGCTCCAGGCCTGCGGCAGCGAGCATTTCGGCCAGCGCGTGCAGCGTGTTGCGGTGGAAGCTGTACACCCGTTCGGCTTTTTCCGGCACCACCAGCGCCCGCTGGCGTAGTGGGTCTTGGGTAGCAACCCCGGTCGGGCACTTGTTGGTGTGGCAGCTTTGCGACTGAATGCAGCCGATGGCGAACATGAAACCGCGTGCCGAGTTGACCCAGTCGGCACCGATGGCCAGCACACTGGCAATGTCGAAGGCACTGACAATCTTGCCGGCGGCACCGATGCGAATCTTGTCGCGCAGGTTCAGGCCCACCAGTGTGTTGTGTACGAACATCAGGCCTTCACGCATCGGCACGCCGATGTTGTCGCTGAACTCCCGTGGTGCTGCACCGGTGCCGCCTTCCTTGCCGTCGACGACAATGAAGTCCGGGAGAATGCCGGTGGCCAGCATGGCCTTGGCGATCCCCATGAACTCCCAGGGATGGCCCAGGCAGAACTTGAAGCCGACCGGTTTGCCACCGGACAGTTCGCGCAGTTGGCCAATGAACTGCAGCAACTCCACCGGGCTGCGGAACGCAGTGTGAGCAGCAGGGGAGACGCAGTCTTCACCCACGTTCACGCCGCGTGTTTCGGCGATTTCAGCGCTGACCTTGTGCCCGGGCAGAATCCCGCCGTGGCCCGGCTTCGCACCCTGGCTGAGCTTGACCTCGATCATCTTCACCTGAGCCGAGCTGGCCTGTTCGGCGAAGCGCTCAGGGTCGAAATGGCCGTCGGCGGTGCGGCAACCAAAGTAGCCGCTGCCAATTTCCCAGATCAGGTCACCGCCGTGCTCACGGTGATAGGGGCTGATGCTGCCCTCGCCAGTGTCATGGGCAAAGCGGCCGAGCTTGGCGCCCTTGTTCAGCGCGCCGATGGCGTTGGCGCTGAGTGCACCAAAGCTCATCGCGGAAATGTTGAAGATCGAGGCCGAGTAAGGCTGGTGGCACTGCGGCCCGCCGATGGCCACGCGGAATGATGCCGGGTCGGGGGTTTCCACCGGCAGCATCGAGTGGCTGATGAACTCGAAACCCGGCTTGTACACATCGTTCAGCGTACCGAAGGCTTTCTCGGCGCTCTCGTTCTTGGCCCGTGCGTACACCAGCGAGCGCTGGGCCCGGGAGAACGGCAGCTTGTCGTCGTCGCCTTCAAGCAGGTACTGGCGAATTTCCGGGCGGATGGTTTCGATCAGGTAACGGATATTGCCCAGGATCGGGTAGTTGCGTCGCACCGCGTGATGGCTCTGGCGCAGGTCATTGAGGCCAACCAGGCTGAGCAGGGCGGTGATCAACGTCAGGGGCCAGAGGCCCGCGTGGGCAGAGAGAAAAGGCAGGCTTGCGACAGTGAAAAGCAGACAGCCTGCCAGGCAGGCATAACGGCTGTAGAGCGACGGTTTCATGGATCTTCCGCTGATGAGTACGTCTTGCCTAGGATAGGGAAAGCGCTTCGGGAGAAAACCTGCGATTTCAGTAAAACACTTTTAAGGGGCAGGGGCTTGCAAGCGGCCAGCCGTCATGGGCGTTGGCGCAGGCAAGCCGGTTTACCCCCTTACTGAACCGGGGCGATGGCGAAACCCAAACGGTTTTCCTCAAGGTAGACAAGTGCTTCCTGGCCAAGCAGCTCCACGGGCCGCGCCGAAACCGCCTCATGCTCAGGGACGATCTTGGACAACACCTTGTTGACCAGGTCCACCCGCCAGACACAGGCCATGGCACCGCTGTTGTCGAAGTACAACACGGCCCGGCGCTCGCTCCAGGTTGGGTTCACCAGGCTCCAGTCGGTGGCGTCGTTGGCCATCACGCGCTCGGTCTTGTGGCGGTCAACCCGCTCGTCATACGACAGGGTCAGGTTGCTGTTGTTGCCGTTGATGTCGTCCAGGATACGGGCCTTGGCGAACTGTGCGGTACTGGACGGCACCTGGAACGTCTGCGCGGTCGGCTGTGGTGCCGCACCCGATCCCAAGGTATACGCCATGGCCTGTTGCAGGCCTTTGTCTTCTTGCTGGCGATAATAGAACACCCCGTCCACCACCCC
This sequence comes from Pseudomonas sp. TE3910, assembly GCF_056279025.1. Taxonomy (NCBI): domain Bacteria; kingdom Pseudomonadati; phylum Pseudomonadota; class Gammaproteobacteria; order Pseudomonadales; family Pseudomonadaceae; genus Pseudomonas; species Pseudomonas sp. TE3910. Next base: position 3,072,715 of record NZ_JBWBQN010000001.1, on the reverse strand, counting down.
GGCGTAGCGCTTGCCCTGATCGTAGAAACCGGTTTTTTCCCAGCCCTTGAAGGCAATGTGGGTGGCGATCGGGTGCCAGCCCGGGCGGGTATCGGTGTATTCGTAAAGGGTGCCGTAGGTCTGGTGGTTGAAGCGCTCGCTGAGGTACATGTTGTCGCGGTCATTGCTGTTGCTGACATAGAGAATGACATGCAGCACACCGTCGACCACGGCGGCGTCGACAATGTGCTTGAAGACGTACGCGGGCGCCTGCGGCAGCTCGGCCAGCACGTAGCGCTGCCACGGCTCATCGTCTACTTGCGTATACACCTGCCCCTCGGGCAGTGGCGACAGCGCATGAACATCGACCCTGGGCAGCGGCTGCGGGGTCAGCCGCTTGATCTGTTGGTCGTAGGCGGCCTCCAGACAACCGATCGTCTGGCACGCGTTGCGCACCTCATACAGCCAGGTGGCCCCCAGTTGGCGGAAAACCTGATGCTTTTTCAGCGGGCGGAACAGGGCATTCAACTGCTCGTCCTTGGCGGACAGCGACGGTGTATTGCAGATGGCCTGTTCCTGCAGGGTGACAGCCTTGCTGCAGTCAAACCCAGCCGCGCTGGCGGTGTGTTGCAGGGCGAAGGCAAGCAGCCCGGCGAGCATTGCGCCAAGGCATAGGAAGCGTTTCATTGCACATCCGTGTGAGTGTGAAGAAGCACGCATGGTACGTCAGCCAGTGGCCCGGGTGAACCAGGCCACGGCCACGCACCGGACGCTAGAAGAACGTCGCCACGGTCAGTTGCAGGTAGGTGTTGGTGTCGTCGTTGCCCAACTGCAACCCGCCTTCGCTGGCACTGCGCTCAGGTTTGTACAGGCCCACCAGCGGGCTGATGATCAGGTGCTCGTTGACCGTCCACTCCAGGTACAGGTCCAGTTCCTGGCCGCTGAGGTTGCCAAGATCGCGGTCGAGGGTGTCGAAGTCGAAGAACAGCGCGCCCAGCGTCAGGTCGTCCCGTGGCGTCGCTTTCAGGCCGACATGATGCACGGCGGTATTGCTGTTGAACGGCCCGGCATAGTTGGCCGCCACTTCACCTTGATACCAGGTGCCGTAGCCACGGCTGAAACCGTAGAACAGCGGGTCGAAGGCCTCGGAGAAGCGGCTGTAGCGGTAGGTGGCCGTAGGTTTCCACGGCACATCGGCGAAGGTCCAGGCGCCCTCCAGGTACCAGGCGTTCTCGCGCCCGCTGTCACGGTCCTGGGTGGCGTACTCGAACGCCAGGTTGAGGTTTTCAACCCCCAGCCCGCCGCTGCCGCGCACGCTGACGGTGTCCATGTCCTTGCGTTCAAGCTGGGCGGCGGTGGCGAAGCGCTCGTTGACGTCCAGCCCGTGAATCCAGGTCAGCCCCAGCGTACCGGCTGCACCCACATGCTCCAGGGTGGCCGCCGCCAGCTCGGTTTCGGCCTGGGCACGGTTGTCTGACTTCAGCCACACCAGATCACTGCGCCAGCCTTGCGTGCCGCCCACATGCACAACCGCGGTCTGGTCGAAGGCTTTGCGCCCGGCCAGGTAATAGGCGCCGCCCCGGTCGAAGTCGGCACCGAGGTCGGCATCGCCGACGTTCACCGAGTCGCCGTTGAGCAGGAAGCCGTCGCCGAGTTTGACCAGTTGGCGGCCGGCGGAAATGTCCACGCCGTCCTCACCAAACAGTGGCAGCAGCGCCCCGGAGCGCCAGCCCAGGTAGGCGTCTTCCACGGCTGTGCGGCGTTCGCTGCCGAGGGTGAAGCCTGCAGCATCACCGTCACCCCAGGTGCCCGAGCTCACCAGGTTGAACTTGCCGTACAGGCTGCCTGCGTCGGCCAGCGTCTGGCTGCCGCTCAGGCCGTACTTGATGTAGCCCTCGCGCCAGGCCGAACTGCCAGCGCTGCGGTTGCCAGCGGTGGCATAGCTTTCTTCGCTGTGCATGATGCCGAACACCGCCTCCAGGTCGGCGTTCAGTACGCTGCCGTCCTGGTTGTACAGCTCGTAGGCTGGCGCTGGCAGGCTGGCAAATACGCCGCTGGCGGCCAGTGCCAGGGCAAGGCGCGTTCGCAGGGGAGTGGACGTTTGCGTGGTCATCGGGGGGGCTGCTCCTATGGTTTTTGTTGTGCAGGCCCGTGCGCAACCGCCATGCCAATGTTCGCCGGGCGCTGTAAGACCATGGAAAACAAGGTGTTTTGCATCAACGCTCAGCCCCCTGCGCAGTGTCTCGGCATCTTGCCGATGCGACAGTCGCTGTCTCAGGCTGTAACAGTGGGGCGTGTGCGTACCTTCGCCTTGGCCGGCCATCACCCCCGTAAATGCTGGCCATCAGGCTGTTTTCAGCGCGCGTTGGCAGGTGGCACGCAATGTGTAATGGCTCTAACAAATACGCCTGCGCAGGCGTGCCAGTCGCCCCCGGCGTAAGGATCACGTGCGATGCTGCTGAACCGTCTGTCCATCCAGTGGAAAATTACCCTGCTCACCGGCCTGTGCCTGCTGACCATCGTCGCGGTGCTGATTGGCATCTCGCTCTACCGCATGAGTGCGAGCACCGAGTTGGTCAAGGCCAGCAGCGCACAGATGCTCGAAACCTCGGCCCGCGAGCGCATGGAAGGCGAGGGCCGGGTACAGGCGCTGACCCTGCAGCGCTTTTTCCTCGCGGCCTACCAGGACGGCGTAAACCTCAGCCGCCAGGTACTGCAGCAACAACGCCAACTGCAGAAAGCCCAGCTTGCCCCTGAAGCCCTGCGCGAGTCGCTGCACCAGCAGGTGAAAGAGGCCTTGCAGGCCAATCCGCAACTGCTCAGCCTGTACCTGGTGTTCGAGCCCAATGCGCTGGATGGCAACGATGCCCGTTTCAGCGGGCAGGGCGCCAGGGGCAGCAACGAGCAGGGGCGCTTCTCCAGCTACTGGGCGCAGCGTAACGGCGAGTTGAGCACCTTGACGGTCAGCGAAGCGCTGATCGCCGACAGCACCACCATGCTCGATGGCACCCCGTTCAACACCTGGTTCAACTGCCCGAAACAGACCCTTAAACCCTGCCTGCTCAACCCCTATTTCGACGACGCCTCGGGGCAGAAGACGCTTATCACCTCGCTGACCTTCCCGGTGATCGACAACGGCAAACTGCTGGCGGTGCTGGGCATGGACATCAGCCTGGCCAACTTGCAGCAACTGGTTGAAGCCAGCAGCCAGCGGCTGTACCAGGGCAAAGGCGCGGTCAGCATCGTCAGCGCCGGCGGGTTGCTCGCCGGGCATAGCCCGGATGTAACCCGGCTGGGCCAGACGCTGAGCCAGGCCTACCCGGAACACGGCAGCGAGCTGCTGGCCCTGCAACGCCAGGGCCAGGCCCACGCGCAGCAACAGGCCGGTCGCTTGCAGGTGCTGGCGCCACTGCAACCCATACCGGACGCGCAGCCCTGGTCTGTGCTGCTTGATGTACCTATGGAGGCCCTGCTGGCCCCGGCGCGAACCCTGCAGCAGGACCTCGACCGCCGCAGCGCCGAAGGCACCTGGCTGGAGCTGCTGTTCGGCCTGCTGGCTGCCGTGGCCGGGCTGTTACTGGTGTGGCTGACCGCACGCGGCGTCACCCGGCCGATCCTGGGTGTCGCCGCCATGCTGCGCGACATCGCCAGCGGCGAGGGCGACCTGACCCGGCGCCTCGCCTACGACAAACACGACGAGTTGGGCGAACTGGCCGGTTGGTTCAACCGCTTCCTCGACAAACTGCGGCCGATCATCGCCGATGTGAAAAGCTCGGTGCAGGACGCACGCGGCACCGCCGACCAGTCTGCCGCCATCGCCAGCCAGACCAGCGCCGGTATGCAACAGCAGTACCGCGAAGTAGACCAGGTGGCTACTGCGTCCCACGAAATGAGCGCCACGGCCCATGATGTTGCCCGCAGCGCCGCCCAGGCCGCAGAAGCTGCACGCGGCGCAGACCAAGCCACCCGCGAAGGCCTCGGCGTGATCAACCAGACCACCCGCGCCATCGACGACCTGGCCCGCGACATGACCCTCGCCATGAGCCAGGTGGAAGGCCTGTCCAGCAGCAGCGAACAGATCGGCTCGGTGCTCGAAGTGATTCGCGGCATCGCCGAACAAACCAACCTGCTGGCGCTCAACGCCGCCATCGAAGCCGCCCGGGCCGGTGAGGCGGGCCGTGGCTTTGCCGTGGTCGCTGACGAAGTACGCAACCTGGCCAGGCGCACTCAGGAGTCAGTGGAAGAGATCCGCCAGGTGATCGAAGGCCTGCAAACCGGCACCCGAGATGTCGTCGCCTCAATGCACAGCAGCCACCAACAGGCCCAGGGCAGCGTTGCCCAGGTCGAACAGGCCGTTACCGCCCTGCGGCGTATTGGCGATGCCGTCACTGTCATCAGCGACATGAACCTGCAGATCGCCAGCGCGGCCGAAGAACAGAGCTCGGTTGCTGAAGAGATCAACCGCAACGTCGCAACCATCCGTGACGTGACCGAGTCACTGTCCGGGCAGGCCGATGAGTCGGCCCAGGTGAGCCAGGCACTGAACCGCCTGGCCAACCAGCAACAAACCCTGATGGATCACTTCAGGGTATAGGCGGCGCTGCCGCGCAATACCCATGGCGTACTCCCGACTTTGCTGCTATCAAGACACCAGCGTGCACGCTAACTAAACTTCTCTGAGCCGTTAACAACGGAATTGCAGGTCTTTAGCTGCTGGGGTCTTAATGAGCAATTCCGAATCGTCGTCCCCTCGCCCTGAGCCCGGTCGAATTCACCGTCGCGTCAAGCTGACCGACCAGGCCGGTTGGGCGCACTGGATGCCGGGGCTGCGTATGCTGCGCGAGTATCAGCTGGCCTGGCTACGCCATGACATCATGGCCGGGCTGGTGCTGACCGCCATGCTGGTGCCGGTGGGCATCGCCTACGCGGTAGCCTCGGGCATCCCCGGGATTTATGGCCTCTACGCCAGCATCGTGCCGCTGCTGGCCTACGCCCTGTTTGGCCCCAGCCGCATCCTCGTGCTCGGCCCCGATTCCTCGCTGGTGGCGGTGATACTGGCGGTGGTGCTGCCCCTGTACGGCGGCGACCCGATGCGTGCCGTTGCCCTCGCCGGCATGATGGCCGTCGTCTCCGGCGCGGTGTGCATCCTGGCCGGGGTGGCCCGCTTGGGCTTCATCACCGAACTGCTCTCCAAACCCATTCGCTACGGCTACATGAACGGCATTGCGCTGACCGTATTGATCAGCCAACAGCCCAAGTTGTTCGGCTTCTCGATTGAATCCGACGGCCCGCTGAGCAACCAGTGGGCGGTGATCATGGGCGTGTTCGAGGGCAACATCCACTGGGCCAGCTTTGCCGTCGGTGCCGCGACGTTGGCGGTTATCCTGCTGTTCAAGGGCAACGGCCGTGTGCCGAGCATCCTTATCGCCGTGGTCGGCGCAACCGTCGCGGTCAGCCTGCTTGGCCTGGCCGAAGGCGCAGGCGTCGAGGTGCTCGGCTCCCTCCCGCAAGGCCTGCCAGCCTTCGCCATCCCGTGGATTACCCGCGACGACATCGTCCCGGTACTGATCGGTGGCTGCGCGGTGGCAATGGTCTCGTTCGCCGACACCAGCGTATTATCGCGGGTGTATGCCGCACGAACCCGCAGCTACGTCGACCCGAACCAGGAAATGGTCGGGCTGGGCATCGCCAACCTGGCCGCCGGGTTCTTCCAGGGCTTCCCGATCAGCAGCAGCTCATCGCGCACACCCGTGGCCGAAGCCGCCGGGGCGAAAACCCAACTGACCGGCGTGGTCGGCGCGCTCACCGTAGCCGGCTTGCTGATGGTCGCCCCCGACCTGCTGAAAAACCTGCCCACCAGCGCCTTGGCCGCGGTGGTGATTGCCTCGGCCATCGGCCTGATCGAAGTCACCGACCTGCGGCGCATCTACCGTATCCAGCGCTGGGAATGCTGGCTGTCTATCGCCTGTACGGTCGGGGTGGTGATGTTCGGTGCCATCCAAGGTATTGGCCTGGCGATCGTGATTGCCGTGATCGAATTCCTCTGGGACGGCTGGCGCCCGTACTCCGCCGTGCTGGGCCGTGCCAAGGGCGTACAGGGCTACCACGACATCAAGCGTTACCCCGAGGCGCGGCAGGTGCCAGGCCTGGTGCTGTTCCGCTGGGACGCCCCGTTGTTCTTTGCCAACGCCGAACAATTCCAGGACCGCGTACTGGATGCCGTGGCCGCCTCGCCAACGCCCGTGCGCTGGTTGGTGGTAGCGGCAGAGCCGGTGACCAGCGTCGACGTCACCTCGGCCGACATGCTGGCCGAACTGATGGGCGCCCTGAACGAAGCGGGTATCGAACTGCGCATCGCCGAAATGAAAGACCCGGTCAAAGACAAACTCAAACGATTCGGCCTGTTCGCGCAACTGGGGGAAGACGCCTTCTTCCCGACCGTGGGCACGGCGGTAAAGCACTACCTCGCCACCCATGCCGTGGCCTGGGACGACTGGGGCTGACCCCTGCCCACAAAATGAAACAGCTGGGCGCTACTGAGCGCGGGTGGTTTTGCGCGAGTATTGCCAGGCTATGGCAGCTGTGCGCATGAGGGCTTTGGCCCTGCCGGGTGCCTACTGTCCCGGTCGACCAACCTGCGCATGGCGGCCACCCTTCGATCTTCGCCTTGCCTCATTGCACCTTGGGCGTTAGGCTTCCTAGGTCGCTGAACATCAGTGATCAGGCTTGGTCGCCTGTCGGAAAAAAATACAAATCAGGTCCCATATACGAATACTGACGAGCTCCTCGTCCGTAACGTAGTTCTATGGCGGCTGTGCGTGGGAGGCATTCGTGCCTGCCGGGTTTGTCTTTTTTCCTGGTCGACCAACCTGCGTACAGCTGCCACCCAACTTGTTTGGTCGCAAGCGGTGACGGCTCAACTAAAAGAAAAAGAGACGTTCGCTATGACAAAAATCGTTCCCGATCCCCCGCAATCCCTTCTTGGCAAAACCGCGACCACCGCATTTGGTTGCTGCGACGCGGGCCATGCACCCTTGTTCACCGTACGCTCCGGCATCGATGCCGAAGACGCGCTGGTCCACGTCTCCCTGCTGCTCCAGGGTATCTACGACACGGCCCAACAGGCCTGTGAACACATCGACGACATCCCCAAAAAAGGCCTGCTATGGTCCACCCTGCACTCCGCAGAAATGGCCAAAGGGCTGGTCGATGCGGTGCTCGATGGCATTGAAACCCAAGCCTTGAACCGCCGGTAACCGATGGCGTTGTCGGCGCTTGAGTTGCCCTTATCAAGCGTCGACATCTGATAGGCGTACTTCAGAAACCGAAGCCTGCACAAGGCCGTTCTGGTTGTTCTGAATCAATTGGCCACCCTCAACATTCGGCGGGCGTTGAACTCGACCCGAAACACGCGGCTACTTCAAGCCATCCCTGGGGGGGAACGGTGTCCTCTCTTTCATGGGGCTCGTTCAATTGGTTACGCTCTGGCCTCCATCAAACACATCTCAAAGGATTGAAAATGAAAAGGAATAAAGAAGCAGTTTTGAAAGTGCTGGCTGCAGTTGAGGCGGAGACCAATGTAGGCGGAATGAGTGGGTTTGATCTCTCCACGTTTTGTGTAGAGGATTGCGACAATGATGAGTTGGAGTCTGCAAAGCTTTTGCTGCTTGATAGCGGCTATTTGGTTGATGATGGCAAGATCAGAATTACCTGGGCCGGCCACTCACTTCTAGAGGAACTGAGGGGCTAATAATGCTATTGGGCCCAATAGCAATGTTTAAAAAGGTCAGCCCAGTGCTGGCCTTTTTTATGGTTCCTCATGGAGGATCGGGAAGATGTTCTTGATCTTCATGCAACAGAGTTCGCAGGCTGAAAGTTTATGTCCGAAACGCTTAGGGCGTCCGCCAAAGCATTTGCGCGCATCTTGGCTTCATGGCGAGAGGTACTGTCCACCTCCGATCCTAGAACCGTTTTTTCGACGATGATTGACTCTACGTCGGTGATGCCAATAAGCCGTAACCACGCTTCCACATAAGGCTTTTGAAAGTCGAAATGTTGAGCGGGTGTCAGCGAAGCGGCAGAGAAATCCATACCTCGGGCATAGACGACAACAGCTTTTTTATTTCTCAACATGCCTTCGAGCCCGGTTTCCGGATTGAAACTAAACAGCACGTCTTTCTGCGATACCACGTCGATGAAGTGCTTTAGCTTGTAGGGAATGCTGAAATTCCACAGCGGCACAGACAGCACGAGCACGTCGGCTTCGTGCAGGTAATTTGCCAATGCCTTCAGTTCATTCCAGGCAACCACCTGAGTCGCAGTCAACTCCAATCCATTCAATCCAGAGTACTTGGCATCCATCACCTCATCAGAAAACTCCGGCAGTGATATCTGCCACAGGTCTAGCGTTGTCACTTCCAGATCGGGATGAGAGCCCAAGAGTCGCGAAATGAAACTCTGGGCGACCTCTATGGACGCTGAGCGATCTTTGCGGGGGGAGCATTCGATATGAAGGAGCTTGGCCATTGCGGTCTCGTGTCGTGGTGGGTGTACGAGGCATTGCAACATATCTTTAAAAGAAATATAAATTGAGAAATTACACGCTATTCATCATGGATTGAGATATGTTTGATCCGCTTCTACTAAAGACTTTTGTTGCCGTAGTTGAAGAGCAAGGTTTTGGTCGCGCTGCAGAAAAACTCCATCTCACCCAACCTGCTGTCAGTGGGCATCTGCGCCGCTTGGAAGAGCAGGTCGGCAAACCTCTGCTCAAGAGGACAACCCGGTCGCAGGAACTGACACTGGAGGGCGACCGTTTGATGCGCCACGCCAGGATCATCCTTGCTCTCAATCGAGAGGCATGGGCTGAAATGACGCGAGCCCCTTTCCAGGGGCGTATCAGGGTGGGGCTTGCGGAAGACCTTGTGGAGACCAGGCTGCTGCGTGAACTGCAGAACCTTGCACTAGGTTACCCAGGTATGGAGATTGAGTTTCAGATCAACATCCCCGGCACACTGGTCGGTTTGATGAAGCAAGGAGAGTTGGATTTAGTGGTCGGGTCTTTGTGTGAGACCGATAGCTCAGGGATCCTGTTGTGGAGCGAACCGCTCATTTGGGCGACCGCTGCGCAGCCACTCACCCCAATCAGCGAGCCGCTCCCGCTGGCACTGTTTCCTGAGCCTTGTGCTTATCGAGAGGCGGCTTTGCTGCATCTTGCACAAGCGGGCATCGCTCAACGCACGTCGATGCTATGCACCAGCACGAATGCCCTGCGCTCGGCTGTGTTGTCCGGAATAGCCATAGCCCCGATGCCGCTAAGCCAGCTGGTTGCGGGAATCTCAGTCCTGAGCGCTGAGTACGGATTGCCACCGTTACCCAATGCCGAATTTCGGTTGTTCTCGGCACCAGATGCAGACCCAGAAATCGTCACAGCGCTTACCAAGGTATTCCTGGAATACTGCTCGGTGCGCCGGCAGTGAGTATCGCTCTTGCTTTAGCTAGTACGAAGCCACCGCATCAGCCTTGATCAACATCCCTTCGGGAGCCGAACGCGATACAGGAATTAATGTACAGACTGGTAGTCGTGTGGTGTGTTGCGATTGCTATCGCAGGCAAGGCTCCTACAGGGATCTGTGCAGGACAGTGCATTTGATCGAATCAGTGTGCATCGCGGGCAAGGCTTCACCGGTTTTGTGGCGGGTAGGGTGAAGGTAGGCGGTTCCAGCTGATCTCTTGCCGTAACGCATAGCCGGGGGCGGCGGCCACTTCCTAGTCGGGTCTAAAACTCTGGCCTCGCGTCGTCCCAGGGCCAAAATTTGTCAGCGTCGGCCAAGTCGCCGTGCTGGCCTGGATGTGAGGTTTTGACAAGCTACCCACCCGGGCCTTCAATCCGGTAAAGGCACGCATGGAAGACAGAGGGCGCCGTCATCGTTTGGGAAAGAAGGCACAGTCCAGATGAATACACCTCGATCATTGCGGAGGTCTTCTATGACCGCGTCCGCCGCAGTCATATCGGAAATGGTGTGAAAACTGTGATGGCTCATCGCCTCTTAGTAGGGGCGCGCGATAGACAACCTTTCCCGAAGGACGGCTAAGCTCTAAACAGCCCCTAAGAAGACAACTGCGAAACTAGGGGCTCTTAGATGATTAGCAAAGTTTGGTTGTTATTTCACTAACGAGCTTAGAGACATCGGTTCTTTCAATGGAGAATGCGGTTTTGTACATTGCTTTTTTAAATGCGTATGAGGTTACGCCAGTTTGATTAGCGAAGTAGGATGCGGCTTTGGAAAGAACTTGCTTCCCATCGCATCGCCTTAATAGATTGGCACTGTCGATTTTTGTATAGGTTTCAAATACTTCCGCGGATTCTTTGGAGAGTAAGTTTTTCAGTTCAGTAAATTCTGAGTCAGTTAAGATGCTTGTAGTTAACTGTTCTTGAATTTTTGTAGCATCTGTCCAAGAAAAACCTTTGTTGCCCCAGATCAGGGAAGAGAATTTTCTTTCGATAACTTGCTGGAATACTAGAGAGAGCTCTTTTTTATAGACAGCGGGGAGAGAGTCGCGAGATATCTCGATGAGCTTGGATTCAATGGTTTTTATATCGAGCTTTTTGCTCTGCTCGCCTGATACATCTAAGAAGCCATCCATGGATGTTTTTATTATTTCCGGGTCTAGAAAGTAGTTTTCAAATTCGTGGCGATCAATTTTAATGAATGAGGCATTGTAGTAATCAGGGTCTATTGCTGAGACTTTGTCGAAAAAGCTGTCAGGCTTATTGTCAGAGTCTACAAGGAAAACAAATTTAGATTCCTGTACATAGTTTTTTAGTTCGGCCAGTCTTTTGAAGGTGTCGATTACTGCGGATGATCCATTGAGTGGTTTTATCTGGATGTTTTGGTCCTGAAGCACATGTTCAAGTGCTTCATGATCCCCATCGCCCTCAACTAAAAGAACTTTGCTGTAGATGGAGCTTAGGCCTAGGTTTCTGAGTTCGGCTTCAGCATCTTCATAAGAAATGGCGGTTACATTGTTGTTTACGATGTAATTTTTGCCAATTAAGAAAAATTTATATATTAAAGACCTTGAGTGGGTGGATACAAGTACCTGGTTTATATTGTGGTCTTTGTATTCGGCTGCGACCCAGTCTAATTTTACTTTTTTTCCACGACCTTCGGTACCTTCCATCCATTTATATATGCCGCCTGTTTCACAAAGTCGGTGGAGAACACTAACGAATTCCAGTAGTAATGATTCGTGGAAATGGTTCTCGGGCTCATCGATGATTAACGTGCTTACGGTTTTAGAAATGCATAAAAAAGTAAGGGTGCTGAGAAGCGCTTTTTCACCCGAGCTGAAGTCTCGAACGTCATAAAGTGGGCGTGCTTTGTCTCTACCCGCTTTACCTAGTAGTACAAACTCTCCTGGCATATGATTGCCGCTGAAATTTCTAAGCTCAACCGTAGGTATTAGATGGGTAAATAATTTTGAAGCAATGTGGTAGTAAAGGAGTCGGTCAGGCTTGCTAGGTATCAATCGATCATGCACATAGTCTTTTACGAGCTGGCTATATATGCCAGAGAACAAGCTCTCGGGATTTAAGATCGCTTCTAAGACTAAGCTGCCCTTGTCATTCCCTTTGATATTGATCTCATCAAATGTGAGGGTGGCCTCGGAAAATCCTTTGCTTGCATCAATATATAGCACTAGGTTGTTAGGGGTTGACAGGTTCCAATATTTTTTTAAAGTCTCTTCGTCACTGTAGGCAATGCTATAGCCTTGCGGGCTTGAAAGATCTTTGGTTAGCTTTATTTCTAAATCGCTGTCTTCTGAATTAAATCTTACATTTATGTATGAGTCTTTTCCGCTTAAATATTTTCTCAGCTCTTGCGAAAAAGAAGTTGATAGCTCTCTATTGTTTAGTAATTTAACGAAATGGGCTTTCTGTACAAGCCATACAGCCTTTAGTAGAGTTGATTTTCCGGCACCGTTCTTCCCTGAAAAAGCACACATTGATATTTCAGCGGGAAGTGATACCGAGGTTGCCTCATCAAATGATTTTACACCCCTAAGTTCAATTGTTGAAACTTTCACACCGATTTCCCTTGCGTAATTGCTGTGAGTGAGGCTTGATATATCTTCCGGTCTAACTCTGCTACCTTGATACCATGGTGCTGGTGTCGCAAGCATGTGTACAATAAGGCATGTTTATATTGCGTGTTTTGTCCGTGTTTCAGGGTGAATTAGTTTAATCGTTTTTTTGCATCATGGCTATATGCCATGTGGTCGGTAGGGAGTTTGAACTGTTCACGCGCATCTGTAACTATAAAGCAGTGAGCTTGATGGTGTTTTCGGGGTGGATGACGGCCAAAGGCAGTCCCTCATGTGATCACTCCGACCGGAGAGTAGCCCAAGCTGCCGTTAGCTATATACTCGAATGTTTACGAGTGGAAGATGATAAGATCAAACGCCTAATCAAGATTCGATGCACTTTTTTACATCAGGTAGTGCAATATAGGCGCGACAGCCCAGAAGTTTTCAGTGCCACGCCTTGGGTAAGTCGAAAGCTTGAGCATTCAAGTGATGTGCTATTTTGCAAGGCCGTGACAACTACAAAAAACACCCGCCCAGACTTAGAGTCTCAGTAGGAAGTGATCAGGGATGACACGTTTAGTTGAAGAAAAAGCAAAGCTTTACTTGTTAACCGAATTCAGCCACCCTAGATTTAGTTTTCGCGAGAAGGGACTACTTGATAATGGTTTTGACTTGTGGCCAGACAAGCCAGGCCGTCCCCCGAAAAAGTCGAACTGAAAGCCACTGACGCTGTATATCAAAGGCTTAATAGTATTTTCGAGCGTTTGGTTTTTAATGCCGAAATTGAAAAACAATTATTTGAAAGTGGGGAGCCTGTTATCGCACGGTTGTTTATAGTAACTAATGCCATACTCAATGGCGGTGCGCAACTTGCGACTGAGGCAAGATGTGTTGTCCGAGGCGGAATTAATTATATAAACTCAATAGTGGAGTTCGCGGGTGTTAACTCGTTAGAGGTCCTTTTATAAGGGGTAAGAGGCTATTAGGTTCGACTGCTGCAGATGCGCCTTTAAAAGTCAAATGCTCGTTCAGAGATTAAACCCCCATTTTTGTGCAACCTAAGAGAAAGCAGCCGCACGGTCAGCAAATAGTAATACCGCGTTGCCGCGTCGCGGGCGATCCGATAAGTATACTGGTCAAGAATAACTCCATATCGAATGGCTTACTCATACCCGCCCTCCAATGTAGGCAGCGACCACATCGATACGACCGTGCTCCAGTTCGTAGCTGATTTGCCTCCGGGACCCATGATCAAGGTTCTTATCTACCTGCCAACAGTGGCCGCTATTGATAGGCGCGCGATGCCGGGTGATTTGCTCCTAGCGCTGCATGCGTATGCCGCTCGTAGCTCATGGAAACCTTTGAGGTTGTGTATGCAGGATATCCCGCGCAGTACGGATGATTTCTTGCAAAAAATTCAAGTAGCTTTCGTGTGGCGCAATCAGGTTGCGGCTACCCATAGGCAACACCTGCCGTGCAAACCCAAGTGCGCCTCGAGCGTGATCATCGACCGAAATCTAGCAGGGTGCCGAGGATCCGGCGCGGCCGCCTTTGGTGCTGTCCTGGATGTTAATCCTGCCTAGTTCGTTAGTCTCACGGCTCAGCCGTGGCAGGTCAGCCAAGATAGCCTCACGCAAGCGCATACCGGTGGCTCGCGCCAACAGAACAATCGCGGCGGCCCGTAGATGATGATGGCGGCAAAGCGCATCGACAATCTGCTTAACCTGTTCGCGGTCTTGGCCCTGCGGCACTGAGTGCCGAACCCCGGTGCGCTGTATGCCCAGCGCCTTGCTTGGGCTTGGCAATTTCACGTACTGATCACCGCAAAGCGCTGCCATGGTCCTGTTAACGCTGGATAGCCGATTTTGTGCGGTGCTGACGGCAAGATCACCGCACCCAACCGCGTCGCGCAGATACATCGCATAATCGGCTAACACCTTCCGATCAATCTGCCGCGCATTATTGATACCAGGCCCCTGTTCGGAGCGGCACCACTTCACGAATGCCTGCCACCGATCACAGTGCGCCTTGACCGTACCGTAATGGCCGCCGAACATGGCTTTCAGCGCTTGCGGCCCTGCGTAGCTCAATTGCCTGCCGTAGCCGAAATTACGACCATCGCGTCTACCCACCAATGCCATGTCGGTCACTTCATCTTTCGCTCTCCGATCCTCGCCCCACGTCATCCCGCCAAGAATGCTGAGTTTTATCAGGGATCAAGGCCCCTGCGGCCTGTGGGGAATGTCCTCTACGCGGGACTGGCGACTCCTTACGACCGGGAATCGCATTCCGGGAGCAAGGGCATCTCATGATCTGGCCTTCTGAGCACCGTTACCGGTGGGCGGGTGGAGGCAGTGCTGGCTGACTAAACCAGCGCCTGAAGATCCTGAGCCGGGTGAACGCCGCAATGCGATGACAGGGGCATGCCTGACTGTCAGTCAGGTGCAGGCCATTCCCTGGTTTGCGGCACCATCATCTGCAGTGCTGTTGCGGGTGACTTTGGTGTTTGTCACGAGGGGAGTTGTCGCACCGTTCATATAAGAGAAGAGGTCGCGACCGCTCTTGAAGTGACCTAGCAAGCCGCTGGATGCCAATCGCTTATGTGGATAACCGCCACGGTATGACAGTTCACTGAACAGGCTGCTGTTTGGGTAGCCTTTTTACTGTGGCGGGGTCTGAGTTGTGTGGTGTGTTGAGATTGCTATCGCGGGCAAGCCCGCTCCTACAGGGTGGACTGCCCCCGAGAAATTGGACACAAATCCAACCCTTGGTGGGCAGTCCAGGGATCTGTGCAGGGCAGTGCATTTGATCGAGTCACTGTGCATCGCAGGCAAGGCTTCAGAGGATGGCTGCCTGAAAGGATTTCGCACGAACATTCGCCAGAAACAAAAAAGGCCCACCTTTCGGTGAGCCTTCTTTGGTACTGCGTATGGTGCCGGCACCAGGAATCGAACCCGGGACCTACTGATTACAAGTCAGTTGCTCTACCATCTGAGCTATACCGGCTTAGGGGCGCTATTATAGCCATCGGTTTGGTTATGTAAACCACTTCTGTAGCACTTATTGCGTAGGTTTTTTCCTTTCATTCTCTGCCGCCCGTTTTTGCCCTGCAACGGCGGCGATTTTTGGCGCTTTTGGCGTGTGATCTGGCGGTGCTGAAAGCCTTATTCACAATCGCTATGTCACGTTACTGTCGCGCTCCTGTCCTTTAAAACAGTCGTTTGTGTTTGCGCAAATGGCTGTTTTTTCTCGCTTAAAATGTGTGACTAAAAAATGACCAGGCGCTGTTTTGCCTTGGATCCAAGGCTTTTGAGGGGTTTGTGGGAAAACCATCAACAGAGTTATCCACAGGCTGTTCACTGCTGCTGGTTGCGTTCGGCCAGTAGCATCAGGTTGCGCGGGGTGAGGGCGTAGTCGCAGAACTGTCCGAGTTGCACGCGGTAGCCCTGGGCTTGCAGGTAAAGGGCGCGGTCGAGCACCAGCCACAGTTCCAGCGGGCGGCGGAACAGGTTGCGCAGCAGTTCCAGGTTGCGCACTTCGGCCAGCCTTGTTTGGCCTGCGGCTTCCAGGGCATCCCAGTCGGGGTTGCCGTGCAGGGGTAGGTTTTTGAGGGCGGCGAGGTCGCGGCAGTAGTCGGCAAAGGGCTTGTCTAGCCAACTGCTGGGCAGTGACGGAGTGGGCAGGTAGGCGTCGATGCCGCGTTGTTGGCGTTGCAGCAGGTCGAAGCCGAGGCGGCGGGCCATGGACAGGTCGCGTTGGCGGCGTACCCGGGCGCCAGCGGTGACGGTTTCGCTCAGCGGCAGGCCGAGGTCGTCGAGGCTCAGTTGCAGCGCCGAGGCCTGGGCTGCACTCGACAGGGGTTGGTAGAGCGGGCCTTGGGTGCGGTTGTAGCAGCACGGGGCAATGGCCAGTTGGTTGCAGCCACGGGCGCTGGCCAGTTGTATCAAGCGTACGTGCAGGTCGCCGCAGGCGTGCAGGGCCACGGGGGTGTGTTGTGGGCTGAGTTGCTGGGCGGTGTTGTCGGCCAGCACATCCTGCAGGCGGTGTTCGGCGTTCAGGCCGTGGTGTTGGCTAAGCGCTTGGCCGGCCTGTACCAGGGCCGGGTCGTATTCCAGGCAGGTCAGGTGCTGGTCGTTGTGCAGCAGGCGGCGGCCCAGGTGGCCTTTGCCCGCGCACCAGTCGAGCCAGTGACGCGGGGTGTGGGTAAAGCCCAGGTGGCTGGCGAAGGCTTCGATCTGCTGCCATTTGCGCCCCGGTACGTCGACGTTCAGCCGCGGCGGGGCCGGGGTGATGGCGATTACGGGCAATTCGCCGACCGCCGCCAGTTGCGCGGCCTGTGCCGCCAGCTGTGGATAAGGCGCCGGTGCGTCGAGTGTTTCCGGGTGGTTGTGGGCGGCCTCGGCGTCGCTCAGTGTGCGTTGGCGCAGCCACTGGGCCAGGGCCGGGTGCTCGGTTTCCCACGGCAGTTGGCGTTCGGTGAACGGGCGCGGGCGCCAGAGTGCCTGGTGTTGCAGCAGGAATTGGTCAAGGGCCTGGAAGCGGCTGAGCAGGTGCGCGTCAGCCGGGGCAGCAGCGGGGCCGGAGGCGACCCCGCTTGCCGGTTTAGCGGCCTTGGCAGGCATCGACTCGCAGCCAGCGTTCGAGCAGCTTGAAGCCGTTTACCAGCAGGAAGGAGATCAGCAGGTAGAACAGCCCGGCTGCGAAGAAGATCTCTACCGGCAGGTAGGTGCGGGCGATGATGGTGCGCGCCATGCCGGTGAGTTCCAGCAGGGTGACGGTACTGGCCAGGGCACTGGCCTTGAGCATCAGGATCACTTCGTTGCTGTAGGCCGGCAGGCCGATCCGTGCGGCACGTGGCAGCATGATGTAGAACAGCGCCTTGGCCTTGGACATGCCCAGCGCCCGGGCCGCTTCGATCTCGCCCCGTGGGATGGCCTGCAGCGCACCGCGCAGGATCTCGGCGATGTAGGCGGCGGTGTGCAGGGTCATGGTCAGCACCGTACACCAGAACGGGTCACGCAGGTACGGCCACAGGGCGCTGTTGCGCACGGCGTCGAACTGGGCCAGGCCGTAGTACACCAGGAACAACTGCACCAGCAGCGGGGTGCCCCGGAAGAAGAAGATGTAGCTGAAGGGCACGGCACGTACATACCAGTGCCGCGACGAGCGGGCGATGCCCAGCGGGATGGCCAGGATCAGCCCTGCGATCACCGCGATGGCGACCAGTTCCAGGGTGAGTGTGGCGCCTTGGGCCAGGCGTGGCAGCCACTTGATGATGACTTCCCAGTTCATTGGTTGGCCCTCGCGAAGCCGCGTGCGGCGCGTTTTTCCATGAAGTGCATGCCGGTCATGGCGATGATGGTCAGGCCCAGGTAGATGAAGGCTGCAACCATATAGAAGGTGAACGGCTGTTTGCTGACCGTCACGGCGATCTGCGAGTGACGCATGATTTCTTCCAGGCCGATCACCGAGACCAGTGCGGTGTCTTTCATCAGGATCATGAACAGGTTGCCCAGGCCGGGCAGGGCGATGCGCCACATTTGCGGCAGGATCAGTTTCGAGAAGATCCGGCCCTTGGACAGGCCCAGGGCCAGGCCCGCTTCACGGTGGCCCTTGGGGATGGCCAGGATCGCACCACGGAAGACTTCCGTGGCATAGGCGCCGAAGCACAGGCCCAGGGCGATGACGCCAGCGGCGAAGGCGTTGAGCTCCAGGCCAGGGATGTTCAGGGCTTCGCCCAGCCGGTTCATCAGGCTGACGGTGCCGAAGTAGATCAACAGTACCCACAGCAGTTCAGGTACGCCACGTACCAGGGTGGAGTAGAAACCACCGAGCCATTGCAGGGGTTTGTACGGCGAGGTTTTGGCCAGGGCGCCGAGCAGCCCCAGGACCAGCCCCAGTGCCAGGGCACACAACGCCAGTTTGACGGTCATCAAGGTACCGGCAGCAAGTGCCGGGCCGAATCCGTAGAGGTCGATATTCATGGGCAGGTTTGTTCAAGGGACGGGCACCGCCGCCAGGGCGGTGCCGGTCGGGCGGATCAGTAGATACTGAACGGGAAGTACTTGTCGTTGATCTTCTTGTACGTGCCGTCGGCGATGATTTCTTTCAGCGCAGCATTCAGCTTCTCACGCAGTGGGTCGCCTTTACGCACGGCGATACCGACTTCGTCACTCTCGACCACCGGGTCGCCCTTGAACTCGTAGTTCTTGCCAGCGTCGGTTTTCAGCCAGTCATAGTTGACATACTTGTCGGCGAGGATCGCGTCGACCCGGCCGGAGGTCAGGTCCAGGTAGGCGTTTTCCTGGGTGTCGTACAGCTTGATGTCGATGTCGCTGCCGTAGTTGTCTTCCAGCCAGGTGCCGGCGAGGGTGGCGCGCTGGGTACCGATCACCTTGCCTTTGAGCGAGGCCTTGTCGGTTTTGAAGTCGACGTTTTTCGGGGCGATGAACTGCAGTTTGTTCGAGTAGTAGCGGTCGGTGAAGTCAACGGCCTGCTTGCGCTCGTCGGTGATCGACAGCGAGGAGATCAGGAAGTCGAACTTCTTGGCGTTCAGGGCCGGGATGATGCCGTCCCAGTCCGAGGTGACGACGTCGCATTCGACTTTCATCTTGGCGCACAGGGCGTCGCCGATGTCTTTGTCGAAGCCGACGACCTGGCCGCTGGCATCCTTGTTGTTGAACGGCGGGTAGGCCGCCTCGATGCCCATCTTCAGTTTTTCGGCAGCCATGGCATTGGCCGAAAACACCAGCGTGGCGGCAGCGGCCAGGAGGAATTTCTTATAGCTCTGCATGCGTGTTGCTCCGTTAGCGGTTGCTGGACATGAATTGTTTGCAGCGCGCCGAGTTCGGGTTTTCAAAAACCTGCTGCGGCGATCCTTGCTCTTCGATCAGGCCTTGGTGCAGGAAGATCACTTCGCTGGACACCTGGCGGGCAAAGCCCATTTCGTGAGTAACCAGTAGCATGGTTCGACCTTCTTCGGCCAGCGCACGGATCACGTTGAGCACTTCCTGGACCATTTCCGGGTCCAGTGCCGAGGTGGGCTCGTCAAACAGGATGACCTTCGGTTGCATGGCCAGGGTCCGGGCGATGGCGGCCCGCTGTTGTTGCCCGCCAGACAACTCGGCGGGGTAGGCGTGGCGCTTGTGGTGAATGCCGACCTTGTCCAGCAGTGCTTCGGCGGTCTCGATGGCTTCGGCCTTGCTCTGGCCCAGCACGCGACGGGGCGCCTCGATGATGTTGTCGAGGATGGTCATGTGCGGCCAGAGGTTGAAGTTCTGGAAGACGAAGCCGATCTCGCTGCGCAGGCGATTGATCTGCTTGTTGTCGGCGGCGACCAGCTCGCCGTTTTTCGCGGCCTTCAGGCGCAGCTCTTCACCCGCGACGAGGATTTGGCCTTGATGCGGGTTTTCCAGCAGGTTGATGCAGCGCAGCAGGGTGGACTTGCCTGAACCCGAAGACCCCAGAATCGAGATCACGTCGCCGTCGCGTGCGGTCAGCGAAATACCCTTGAGTATCTCCACGTCACCGTAGCGTTTGTGCAGGTTGCGGATTTCAAGCGCGGGCGTGGCCTGGGCCATGTGCGGTCCTCATGAGTTCTGATGCGCTCCTGCTGTTGTAGGCCTTCCTGGCTTGGCGCCACGCTAGCATAGCGTTCTGACGGCCGCCAACAGCGTCGGGCGGGGCAATCGGCTGGGGTGAGGGCAGGTGTCGCATCGTTGCAGCGGACTGTCGCGCCAATGTCCGCCTGCTCCCATTTCCAGGGCCGGAGCCTTGATGAAAAAAGGCGCGATGGTGCCAGTTTTGGCCGGTACTGGGAAGCCGTATTTAGTCCTGTGCCCTCTGGGCTGCCTGTGGGTTGCACTGCCGGGTTGCACTTTTATTGCGCAAAAAATGTGCAGGGGTGTTACCACCGGCCGATTTCGGTGCACCTGCATGTATGTGTAACTGAGTATTTCGGTAATCTGAGGTGCGATGCCCTTGAATAATGGCCTTTTGGCCAGCCTTTGGCCAAAAGGCCCGCAAGGCTCGTTGTAGAGGGTTGTGCTGAATGCGGAGCAACTGCTGAAAAAATTTGGCGCAGTTCTTGCTCAAGGCATGGGTAACAGGACGTATCAGTCTTTCTTTACGAAGGGTGTGATTCAGGATTAGAGCGCCCATTCCTCGCTATAGGTAGTGTTATGAGCGGTACGCACAACTCCAATGACCTCGCTCAGGGGCTCAAGCAACGGCATGTCACCATGCTGTCCATCGCGGGTGTAATCGGTGCCGGTTTGTTCGTCGGCTCCGGCCATGCCATCGCCGAAGCCGGCCCTGCCGTGCTGCTGGCCTACGCCGCTGCCGGTACGCTGGTGGTGTTGGTGATGCGCATGTTGGCCGAAATGGCCGTGGCGTCGCCGGATACGGGTTCTTTCTCCACCTACGCCGACAAGGCCATCGGCCACTGGGCCGGTTTCACCATCGGCTGGTTGTACTGGTGGTTCTGGGTGTTGGTGATCCCGTTGGAGGCCAACGCCGCCGCGACCATCCTGCATGCCTGGTTCCCTGATATTGCCATTTGGGCCTTTACCCTGATCATTACCCTGTTGCTGACCGCAACCAACCTGTTCAGTGTGAAGAACTACGGCGAGTTCGAGTTCTGGTTCGCCTTGATGAAGGTGGTGGCGATCATTGGCTTCATCATTCTCGGGCTGGCGGCGATCTTCGGTTTCATGCCGAACAGCCAGGTCAGCGGTGTCAGCCACCTGTTCGATACCCAGGGCTTCATGCCTAACGGGATGGGGGCGGTGCTGGCAGCCATGCTGACCACCATGTTCTCGTTCATGGGTACTGAGATTGTCACCATTGCAGCGGCCGAATCGAAAGACCCTTGCAAGCAGATCACCAAGGCGACCAACTCGGTCATCTGGCGGATTTGCCTGTTCTACCTCGTGTCGATCTTTATCGTCGTGGCGCTGGTGCCGTGGAACCATGGCCCGCTGGCAGAAGTCGGTTCGTACCAGACGGTGCTGAACCTGATCGGCGTGCCGAATGCCAAGGTGATCGTCGACATCGTCGTGTTGATTGCAGTAACCAGCTGCCTGAACTCGGCGCTGTACACCTCTTCGCGCATGCTGTTCTCCCTCGGCAAGCGTGGTGATGCCCCGGCAATTGCCCAGCGCACCAACGCCAGCGGCACGCCGCACTGGGCGGTGCTGTTGTCGACTGCAGCTGCGTTCCTGGCCGTGTTCGCCAACTATGTCGCGCCGGCGGCGGTGTTCGAGTTCCTGCTGGCCAGCTCTGGCGCTATTGCGCTGCTGGTGTACCTGGTGATTGCCATCTCGCAACTGCGCATGCGTCGTCAGCGCATGGCCCGTGGTGAGAAGATCGTCTTCAAGATGTGGCTGTTCCCGGGCCTGACCTGGGCGACCATCCTGTTCATCGTTGGCATCCTGACGGTCATGCTGATTCGCCCGGACCATCGGGTGGAGATCATCGCGACTGGCCTGCTGACCATCGCCGTGGTCGCTGCGGGCCTGCTGACGGCGCGCAAGCACAAGGCCCTGGCCGCTGGGCGTGCCGCCGTACTGAACAACTGATACAAGGCTGTTGAGCAAAAAGGCCGCTACCCGAAAGGGAGCGGCCTTTTTGCTACTGTGGGAGCGGTGCTTGCCCGCGATGCAGGCACCGCGAACTTGCTGACACTCCACTGACCCTATCGCGGGCAAGCCTGCATTCCACGGGTTTGGTAGGAGCGGGTCTTGCCCGCGATGCAGGCGCCGCGAACTCACTGACGCCCCACTGACCCTATCGCGGGCAAGCCCGGCTCCTACAGGATGAGCTGCAGCCCTGTTATGCCGGGCGCTTTTGTACTTTCGAGACGGCTTCCGAGGCGGCGACATAGGCTTCCTGGAATTCGTCGCTCTCCAGCCAGGCCATGGCGGTGGCTTCGTCGGCGTCGTCGAGCCATTTGCGGTAGGCGCAGAAGACCATGACGATGTAGTCGGTCGATTGCTCTTCCTTGTGCCCCTTGAGCACCAGGGCCAGCAACGGGTCGACGAGGAACACCGCGATCATTGCCTGCAGGCCGTTGTCTTGCGCCTGGGCTTGTTTCATTTTTTCGAACAGGGCGTTGTAGCTGCCCGAGTTCATGGCCTTGTTGAATACCTGCTCAACACCCACGCTGGAGGCGTCCGACGAGCTCTTGACCGCCTGCCCACTGCGCACCATTCGGTTTTCCCGAGCCTTGTTGGCGGCGCGTTTGGCGCGTTTCTGTTGTTTGCTGCTGGAGGCCATCGATGAAATCCTTGAAATAAGCTGATGCGTCCGGCTATTGAAACGCAGTTGGTCAGGAAACCCAAGCTGCGTCTGGTGCGTTGTGGTGGGCGGCAGGTGGCTCAGGCGGGCAATGACAGCGGCTGGGTGCTCGGCTCAATCCGGTGTTCGGTGGTCGCTCTTTCGTCTTCCTCGATCACCCGTGAAGCACGGTCGACCAGCAGAGGGTCTGGCTGGTGGGCGACTTTCAGGTTCTTGCCCGGGTAGTCGAGTGAGTGCAGGAAGTGGCGAATGCAGTTGAGGCGCGCGCGCTTCTTGTCATCAGACTTGATCACGGTCCAGGGGGCGTCGGCGGTGTCGGTGTGGAAGAACATGGCTTCCTTGGCCGCGGTGTAGTCGTCCCAGCGGTCCAGCGACTTGATGTCGATGGGCGAGAGTTTCCAGTGCTTGAGTGGGTCGTCGCGGCGCGAGATGAAGCGTCGCAATTGTTCTTCGCGGTCCACCGAGAACCAGTACTTGAACAGCAGGATGCCGCTGTTGCAGAGCATGCGCTCAAGGTCTGGCGCCTGGCGCATGAATTCCAGGTACTGCAGCGGTGTGCAGAATTCCATCACCCGCTCGACGCCGGCGCGGTTGTACCAGGAGCGGTCGAAGAAGACCATTTCACCCGCCGTGGGCAGGTGCTGGATGTAGCGCTGGAAGTACCACTGGCCTTTTTCCTGTTCGGAAGGCTTCTCCAGGGCGACGATTCGCGCACCACGCGGGTTCAGGTGCTCCATGAAGCGTTTGATGGTGCCGCCTTTGCCTGCCGCATCACGGCCTTCAAAAAGCACGACGATCCGTTGCCCGGTTTCCTTGACCCAGTTCTGCACCTTGAGCAGTTCGATCTGCAACTCGTGCTTGGCCTTTTCGTATTCGAGGCGGCGCATGCGGTTGCGGTACGGGTAGCGGGCCGGCAGCTTCGCCGAGGAGCTGTCTTCGTTCGAACCATGGGGCGCGGAAATTACTTGCAGGGCCATGGGCTGCTGGCTGGCCGTGCTGATTTCGGCTTCAAGGTTTTTCACGGCGACCGGTTTGCTGGTGCTGCGTGCTCGGCGGGTGCGTGGTGCAGTGGCTTTGCGCGGGGCGCTTTTGCTGGTGCTGAGCGTTGCGGTTGGCGTGGTGCTTTCAGGCAAGGCGTTGGGAAGGGGGTGGGCGGTTGATTCTTCGCTCATGGGAGACCTGTGTTCTCTCTCGGATGTCTAAAAGCATTTTAGGGATCCAAAAGTGATGGCACATTGACTCTTATCAATAGGGCGTCGCTTTACCGCAAGGTGATTAAACCCCGGAAAACAAAAAACCCGCACTAGGCGGGTTTTTTGATGTTTCAGATGATGCTGGCACCATCTGAACTGAATGATGGTGCCCAGAGACGGAATCGAACCGCCGACACGGGGATTTTCAATCCCCTGCTCTACCGACTGAGCTATCTGGGCAACGGGGCGCATTAAAAGGCTTTTTCGGACTTAGGTCAAGCAAGTTTTGAAAAATTTTTTAATTAATACCGTCGCTTACGATTTTACGGGGTTATTCGGCCGGTGGAACGTAGCCTTCGGCCTTGGCGTAGTCCTCGCCGGAGAAGAACTTGTCCATCTCGCCCTGCAGGTACTTGCGGTCTTCGGCGTTCATCATGTTCAGGCGCTTCTCGTTGATCAGCATGGTCTGGTGTTTCTGCCAGTCGGCCCAGGCTTTCTGCGAGATGTGGTTGAAGATGTCTTCGCCCTTGGCGCCTGGGTAGGGTTGGCGCTCCAGGCCTGGCAGTTCTTCTTTGTACTTGCGGCACATTACGGTACGGGTCATGACGACTCTCCTGAATTCAAGGCATCGGCTGCGCGTTTGAGCAGCTTTTTCACCGGGGCGGCAAGGCCCAGGCGCGGCGGGGTGGCGAGGTTATACCAGAGCCAGTCGGCCTCGGCCACGTGCTCGCCCCGGCTGTCGACGCGCACCAGCCAGGGTTCGATGGCCAACTGGAAGTGGCTGAAGGTGTGGGTCAGGCCGCTCAGTGCCTGACGGCTGTCCAGGGTCAACTGGTGCTGTTCGGCAAGGTGCTCAAGGTCGGCCAGGGTATCGAGCTCGGGCAGGCTCCAGAGCCCGCCCCAGAGGCCGCTGGAGGGCCGGCGATAAAGCAGGATCGCGCCTTCACGGTTGGCCAGCAGGGGCATCAGCGTACTGCGCTGTGGCAGGGCTTTGCGCGGCTTGGGCAGGGGGTAGCGGGTTTCCTGGCCGAGCAGGTGCGCTTCACAGCCGCGTTTGAGCGGGCAGAGCAGGCAACTGGGCTTGCTGCGGGTACACAGGGTGGCGCCCAGGTCCATCATCGCCTGGGTGTAGTGGTTCACCCGGCTATGCGGGGTAAAACGCTCGGCGGTGGCCCACAGCGCCTTGGCTACCTTCGGCTCGCCGGGGTAGCCCTCCTGGGCACTGTAGCGGGCCAATACCCGTTTCACGTTGCCGTCGAGGATCGGCGCGCGCAGGCCCATGCTGATGCTGGCGATGGCACCGGCCGTGGACAGGCCGATACCGGGCAGGTCGGTGAGTTTTTCCACGTCTCGGGGAAACTCGCCGGCGTACTGCTCGACAACGATCTTCGCGGTCTTCTGCAGGTTGCGGGCGCGGGTGTAGTAGCCCAGGCCCGTCCACAGGTGCAGCACTTCGTCTTCCTCTGCTGCGGCCAGCGCCTCAACGGTCGGCAGTGCGTCCATGAAGCGCCCGAAGTAGTTGAGCACGGTGCTCACCTGGGTCTGCTGCAGCATGATTTCCGACACCCACACCCGATAGGGGGTGATGCCCTGTTGCCAGGGCAGGTCGTGGCGGCCGTGTTGGTCATACCACTCCAGTACGGCACTGGAGAACTGCTCGGGACTCATTGCTTGAACAGCCCCTTGAGTGCGTCTTTCAATTCTGGAGATACCTTATCGCCTAACTTTTCGTTGATCTTTTCGCTGAGTTTGTCACCGGCCAGCTTCGCCGCCACCTTGCCCAGGCCGTCCTTGTCGACACGGCAGGCCTTGGCGCCCAGTTCCAGCGGGCCACGGCAATGCAGTGGCCATTCAAGGCCGACGTAGCGTGAATTGACCTGGCAGGCCGGGTCGGGCATGTCGCGCTTGTCACCTTCGATGATCACGCCAACGCGGTAGTCCATGCCCAACACCCGCAGGTCGAGGTCGCCGGCACCGTTGACGGTCAGGCCAGGAATCCGCACTTTCAGGTCCGGGTTGCTGGCCACGCCATTGCGCAGTACCAGGCTGCCTTTGAGTTCCTCGAATGGGGTGTCCTTGCCGCGAGGCTCGCCACTCAATGCCTTGCGGTTGAGTGTGGCGATCCCTTGGCAGAGTTGTTGTTCAAGGTTGGCATTGACCAGCACGCCGTTGTTGATGGCGAAGCTGGCGTTGCCGTTGAGGGTGTCGATCAGCGCTTTCTGGCTGTTGCCGCTGGCGGTCAGGTCGCTCGTGAGGTCGAGCAGGCCCTTGAGCGGCGAGCTGTCGTCCTCGCCCTTGATGAAGTGTTCCACGGGTACCCGGTTGATCTGCGTGTTCAGGCCGATCTGCGGGATTGCCGGGCGCACGTCGAGCTTGCCCTTGCTCTCGAAGTCGCCGTTGTACAGGCCGCCGCGCAGGGTTTCCAGGGTGAGCAAGCCGCCCTGGCCGCTGGCTTTGAGGCTGGCGTCTTCGATCGGCAGTTTTTTCAGGGTCAGCAGTCCGAAGTTCAGGTCGGCTTGCAGGTCGAGTTGGTGCAGGCGCTCCACGGGCAGCAGGGTGTCACTGCTCCAGGCCACTTGAGTCGGCGCGTCCGGCAACGGCGTGGTGCCTCCACCGGCGAGTGCGCCGGCTTCTTTGCCTTTGACCTCGGCCTTGCGTGCGGCGCTGGCACTGGCGGCGGCTTCGCTTTTAGCCGGCAGGTAGCGGTCCGCATCGAACTTGTCGGCCTTGAGCTGCAGGCGCAGGGCCTGTTTGGCGAAGTCGTCGATGGCTACCCGACCGCTGAAGGTGCTGTCGTCGAGTTTTACCGTCAGGTCTTCCAGGGCCAGGCTGGTGCTGCTGCCTTGCAGGCGGCTGACCAGTTCGAATTTGCTCAGGGCGGTGGTGTCGGCCATCGCTGGCAGGGGGTAGCCGATGCTGTCGAGGAAGGTCCGCAGGTTGAGCTGGGCGATGGACAGGCCGCCAGTGATTTTCGGTGCCTTGTCCAGGTCGCGCAGGTTCAACTCGCCGAGGGCGCGCAGTTGGTTGGCGGACACCTTCAGGCTGTTCCATTCGGCGACATTGGCGGCCAGGTCAACCAGCAACTGGCCCTGGGCGGCAAAGGTCATGGTCTTGCCCTGCAGCGGCTCGCCGGAGGCTTCACCGGTGAGCTTCATGTCTTCGAGCTGGTAACGCTTGAGGGCGCGGTCAAAGCGCAGTTCACCGTTCAGCTCGGTGCGGGCGCGCAGCACTGGCTGGCCGACGCTGAGGAATGCGGTGAGTTTCAGCGGGATGTCGACCCCTTCATGCACCGCCCCCGTGCTCAGTTGGATGCTGTCGGCATTGAAGGTCTGGCCGTTGCGTGCATCGCTGTACTGCACACGGGCGTTGTTTACGGTGAGGCTGTCGATGTCCAGCTTGACCGGGCGCTCGTTGGCCGTGGCCGCCTGGCTGGTTTCGGCCGGTGCCAGTGTAGCCGTAGTAGCGGGCGTCGTGGTTGTGGCGGGGGTGGTGCCTAGCAATGGCTTGCCGAAGTCTTCCCAGTTGCCATGGCCGTTTTCGTCACGGGCCAGGGTCAGGTTCAACCCTTCGACCCGGACATCGCTCATTTGTACTTCGCGGCGCAGCAGGGGCAGCACGCGCACGGAAAGGCCAAGCATCTTCAGGTCGGCGAACGGGGTTTTCGGGGTGTTCAGGGTCGCGATGCTGGCGTCGTGCAGTTCCAGGCCCAGCCAGGGGAACAGGCTCCAGCCGATGTCGCCGTTGAGGGTCAGCTCAATGTTGGCCTTGTCGCGAGCCAGCTGGCGAATCTCGTCTTTGTAGTCGTTGGGATCGAAGAGGTGGGTCAGGGCGAAGCCCAGAGCCACAATGATCAGCAACAACCCGAGAAGTACCAGCCCCAGGATTTTGCCGAACGCTTTCATGGGCGAGTCCTTGTAGTCCGATTTTTAGAAAATTCAGCCGCAGAGTATAGCGCTGCGCATTTGGTTGCCGGTTTAAGTGCGTGCCCCAGCGTTATACGGTTGCGGACAGCTCCAGCGGCAGGTCCAGTTGGCTTGCCAGCGCCTGAATGGCCGCGCACTTGGTCGTGGCCTGCAAGCGCAGAGTTTGCCCGGCTTCGCGGGCCATACGCTGTGCTTCGCTGACCAGTCGCAGGCCCACCCCGCGTCGACGCGTCACGCTGCGCACGCACAAGTGCGACAGGCGCCAGGCGTCATGCTGAGGCGTAAGGCGGGCAGCGCCTAGCAGACGATCGTTGAACCGCGCTGCGATCAGGCTGCCGTCGGCCAAGGCTGCGGCCAACCAGGCTTCGGCGGTTTCGCCAGGGGCAAACAGATCGGCAGGTGCATCGGCGTAGATCTTCGCCAGGTCCAGCCGGTCTTGTTGGCTCGGTGTACGCACGGCTTCGACAACGACAGGCATGTAGGTTCCTCGTGACAGGTCAGTTAACTAAAAAAGGACGATATCAGATTGCTTTCAGTGAGCCCGGCAAATGGTACCCTTTCGCGGTTTTCAGGTGCCTGTGTAGCGTTTTGCCGCATTTTACTGATTGCCTGCCGCTAGAACGTTCGCTACCCGCGTGCGCCAAGGTCGAGGGCGGATGTGGGGCCTGCGAACCGTCCAGATCGATAAGGGAAAACAATAAATGAGCAGCATTACGGCAGGTGCGATTGTTCCTGCACCGAGCTTTTTGTCCAAGGAGCGCATCATCGCCCAGCCGGGCTTCAACCGCTGGCTGGTGCCGCCGGCAGCCTTGGCGATTCACCTGTGTATCGGCATGGCCTACGGCTTTTCGGTGTTCTGGTTGCCGCTGTCCAAGGCCATTGGTATCAGTGCGCCGGTTGCCTGCTCGGCAGACATGGGTTTTCTGGCTCAGGCGTTTTCCTCGAGCTGTGACTGGCCGATCTCGATGCTGGGCTGGATCTACACGCTGTTTTTCATTTTTCTCGGCTGTTCGGCAGCGATCTGGGGCGGTTGGCTTGAGCACGCCGGGCCACGCAAGGCTGGTGTGGTGTCAGCGCTGTGCTGGTGCGGCGGCCTACTGATTTCGGCGTTGGGTGTGTACACCCACCAACTGTGGCTGATGTGGCTGGGTTCCGGGGTAATTGGCGGTATTGGCCTGGGGCTGGGGTACATCTCACCGGTGTCGACCTTGATCAAGTGGTTCCCGGACAAACGCGGCATGGCCACCGGTATGGCGATCATGGGCTTTGGTGGCGGGGCCATGGTTGGTGCCCCGCTGGCGGCGGCACTGATGAACCATTTCGCCAGCCCTGAAGGGGTCGGCGTGTGGCAGAGCTTTGTGGTGATGGCGGCGATTTACTTCGTTTTCATGATCGGCGGCGCGTTGGCGTACCGCGTACCGCCTACTGGCTGGAAGCCCGAGGGCTGGGTCGCACCGCAGAAAAAAGCCAGCAATACGATGATTACCCATCGCCATGTGCATGTCAGCGTGGCCTGGAAAACCCCACAGTTTGCCTTGGTCTGGCTGGTGCTGTGCCTGAACGTCTCGGCGGGTATCGGTATCCTCGGCATGGCTTCGCCGCTGCTGCAGGAGGTGTTTGCCGGGAAGTTGCTGGGTAACGACCTGCGCTTCAGCGAGCTGAACACTGCGCAGTTGAGCCAGATCGCCGCGATTGCCGCCGGTTTCACCGGCTTGCTCAGCCTGTTCAACATTGGCGGACGGTTCTTCTGGGCCTCGTTCTCCGACTACATTGGCCGCAAGAACACCTACTTTGCCTTTTTCGCGCTGGGCTTCGCCCTGTATGCGCTGGTACCGAACATGGGCCACCTGGGCAATGTGGTGCTGTTCGTGGCGGCGTTCTGCATCATCCTCTCCATGTACGGCGGTGGCTTTGCCACGGTGCCGGCCTACCTTGCCGACCTGTTCGGCACGCACATGGTCGGCGCAATCCATGGTCGTCTGCTGACCGCCTGGGCGGCGGCGGGTGTGCTGGGGCCGGTGCTGGTCAACTACTTGCGTGAGTACCAGTTGAGCATCGGGGTCGAGCGGGCAGCCGCCTATGACATCACCTTGTACATCCTGGCCGGCTTGCTGGTACTGGGCTTCATCTGCAATGCCCTCGTGCGCCCGGTAGCCGACAAGCACTTCATGACCGACGAGCAATTGGCCGCCGAGGAAAAGCGCTCGCAGGCTCACGTCATCACCAGCGCCAAGGCACTGGAATGGCACGCCTCACCGGCGAGTATGCCGCTGGTGCTGTTGGCCTGGCTGGTCGTCGGTATTCCGCTGGCTTGGGGCGTCTGGGCGACGCTGCAGAAGACCGCCGCGTTGTTCCATTAAGCCGCTCGCCAGCAGGGCCGGCACCTTCGGGCATGCACAATTGCCGTTGGGTGCCGGCCTTGTCGGCGATCAAGCCCCCTGCAAGGCAGGCAGAAATTCCCTGCCATGCGTCATGTTCGTTTCAAGCCGAGCGTATCTGGGCCTATAATGGTCGCCTTTTTCGCCCAATGATTTCGCGGAGCAGGTGATGGTCGAACGTAAGGCTTCCGTCGAGCGCAATACTCTGGAAACCCAGATCAAGGCCTCGATCAACCTGGATGGCAGTGGCAAGGCCCGATTCGATATCGGTGTCCCCTTCTTGGAACATATGCTCGACCAGATCGCCCGACATGGGCTGATCGACCTGGACATCGAGTGCAAGGGCGACCTGCATATCGACGACCACCATACGGTCGAGGACGTCGGTATCACCCTGGGCCAGGCATTCAGCCAGGCAATCGGCGACAAGAAAGGTATCCGTCGTTACGGCCACGCCTACGTGCCGCTCGATGAAGCCCTGTCGCGTGTGGTCATCGACTTCTCGGGTCGCCCAGGCCTGCAGATGCACGTGCCGTACACCCGTGCGTCGGTCGGTGGCTTCGATGTCGACCTGTTCCAGGAGTTCTTCCAGGGCTTCGTCAACCACGCCAACGTCACGCTGCACATCGACAACCTGCGTGGGCACAACACCCACCACCAGATCGAGACCGTGTTCAAGGCCTTCGGCCGTGCCCTGCGCATGGCGATCGAGCTGGACGAGCGCATGGCCGGCCAGATGCCTTCCACCAAGGGTTGCCTGTAATGCAGACCGTTGCCGTTATCGACTATGGCATGGGCAACCTGCACTCGGTGGCCAAGGCCCTGGAGCACGTTGGCGCTGGCAAGGTACTGATCACCAGCGACGCTGCGGTCATCCGTGAGGCTGACCGTGTGGTGTTTCCAGGCGTAGGCGCGATTCGCGACTGCATGGCCGAGATCCGCCGCCTGGGCTTCGACAGCCTGGTGCAGGAAGTCAGCCAGGACCGTCCCTTCCTTGGCATCTGCGTGGGCATGCAAGCCCTGCTGGAGCACAGCGAGGAGAACGACGGCGTTGACTGCATTGGCATGTTCCCGGGCAATGTGCGCTTTTTCGGCAAAGACCTGCACGAAGACGGCGAACACCTGAAAGTGCCGCACATGGGTTGGAACGAAGTCGAGCAGACGATCGACCACCCGCTGTGGCACAACATTCCGGACCTGGCGCGGTTTTACTTTGTCCACAGCTACTACGTCACGGCCGGCAAGGCTGTGCAGGTGGTCGGTCGTGGCCACTACGGCGTCGATTTCGCCGCAGCGCTGGCCGACGGTTCACGTTTCGCCGTGCAGTTCCACCCGGAGAAAAGCCATACCCATGGCCTGCAGCTGCTGCAGAACTTCGCGGCCTGGGACGGGCGCTGGTAATGAGCAAGGCCAGGAACAAGGCCCCGATCCTGACGCTGGCGCCCGAACAGGAGCGCGAAGCGTTGGACGTACTCAAGCGCTTTCTCGAAGACCGTTTCGAGCTGCAATTGGGTTCTTTCGAGGTGGCTGAGGTCCTGGACCTGTTCAGCAAAGAGATTGCGCCACACTACTACAACAGGGCGATTGCCGATGTTCAGCTGCACCTCAAGGAGCGGTTCGAGAGCATCGAAAGCGACCTGTGGGCGCTCGAGAAGAACTGACTTCCCGAGCATCGCTGTTTACCGATTAGACAGGTTTTCCAGATGCTGATTATTCCCGCTATCGATCTCAAGGACGGTGCTTGCGTACGTCTGCGCCAAGGCCGCATGGAAGATTCCACGGTGTTTTCCGATGACCCGGTGAGCATGGCCGCCAAATGGGTTGAGGGTGGCTGCCGGCGCCTGCATCTGGTCGATCTGAACGGTGCTTTCGAGGGCCAGCCGGTCAACGGCGAAGTGGTCACCGCGATCGCCAAGCGCTACCCGAACCTGCCGATCCAGATCGGCGGCGGCATTCGTTCGCTGGAAACCATCGAGCACTACGTCAAGGCGGGCGTGAGCTACGTGATCATCGGCACCAAGGCCGTCAAAGAGCCTGAATTCGTGGCCGAAGCCTGCCGTGCTTTCCCGGGCAAGGTCATCGTTGGCCTGGACGCCAAGGATGGCTTCGTCGCCACCGACGGCTGGGCTGAAGTCAGCTCGGTGCAGGTGATCGACCTGGCCAAGCGTTTCGAAGCCGACGGCGTCTCGGCCATCGTCTACACCGACATCGCCAAAGACGGCATGATGCAGGGCTGCAACGTACCGTTCACCGCCGCCCTGGCCGCAGCCACCAAGATCCCGGTGATCGCCTCCGGTGGCATCCACAACCTGGGTGACATCAAGGCCCTGCTCGATGCCAAGGCTCCGGGGATCATCGGCGCCATCACCGGCCGGGCGATCTATGAAGGCACCCTGGATGTCGCCGAGGCGCAAGCCTTCTGCGACAGCTACCAAGGCTGAGGAGAACGCCATGGCGCTGGCCAAACGCATCATCCCTTGCCTGGACGTCGACAACGGTCGTGTGGTCAAGGGCGTCAAGTTCGAGAACATCCGCGATGCCGGTGACCCGGTGGAAATCGCTCGGCGCTACGATGAGCAAGGCGCCGACGAAATCACCTTCCTCGATATCACGGCCAGCGTCGATGGCCGTGACACCACGCTGCACACTGTCGAGCGCATGGCCAGCCAGGTGTTCATCCCGCTGACCGTCGGTGGCGGTGTGCGCACGGTGCAGGACATCCGCAACCTGCTCAATGCCGGTGCCGACAAGGTTTCGATCAACACGGCGGCGGTGTTCAACCCCGAGTTCGTCGGCGAGGCTGCCGCGCATTTCGGTTCGCAGTGCATCGTTGTCGCCATCGACGCCAAGAAGGTCTCTGCACCGGGCGAAGCCCCGCGCTGGGAGATCTTCACCCACGGTGGGCGCAAGCCTACCGGGCTGGATGCGGTGGAGTGGGCGAAGAAGATGGAAGGCCTGGGTGCCGGTGAGATTCTCCTGACCAGCATGGACCAGGACGGCATGAAGAGCGGTTTTGACCTGGGGGTTACCCGGGCCATCAGCGATGCCTTGGGTATTCCGGTGATCGCCTCGGGCGGTGTCGGTAACCTGCAGCACCTGGCTGACGGCATTCTTGAAGGCCACGCCAGCGCTGTGCTGGCTGCGAGTATCTTCCACTTCGGTGAGTACACCGTGCCGGAAGCCAAGGCTTTTATGGCCAAGCAGGGGATTGTCGTTCGCTGACAGTCCTCCATCGCGGGCAAGCTGTGGGGCTTGCCCGCGATAGCTTTCACCCCAGGGTTTTGCCCAGCAGGGCGTGATACAACTCGCTGTCGCCGAGGATACCCACCACGCGGTTGCCTTCCTGCAGGACAAGCTTGTTGCCGGTCTGGTAACGAATCTGCAGTGCTTCGCGCATACCGATACCGGCGTTGACCAGGGTCGGCCGGCGACCCAGCTGTTCCACTGCCTCTCCCGGCCTCCAGTTCTGCAAGTCCAGCCCGTTGACGCCCTGGCGTGCACCTTTGATGGTGTTGCCTTCAGCCAGGTCCAGCCACGAGTCGACACTGGGGTCAATGCAGACCGAACCGTTGATCCGCTTGCACTTGTCCAGGGTACGCATCAGGCTGCGGCCGCAGAGGACGTTGAGCGGGTTGGTGTGGGCGACGAAGGTACGCACGTAGTCGTCGGCCGGGTTGAGGACGATCTCCTCGGGCTTGCTGTACTGGATGATCCGGCCGTCTTTCATGATGGCGATGCGGCTGCCCAGCTTCAGGGCCTCATCCAGGTCGTGGCTGACGAATACGATGGTCTTGCTCAGCTTGCGCTGCAGTTCCAGCAATTCGTCCTGCAGGCCTTGGCGGATCAACGGGTCAAGGGCCGAGAAGGGTTCGTCCATCAGCAGGATGTCGGCATCCATGGCCAGCGCACGGGCCAGGCCGACCCGCTGCTGCATGCCGCCAGAGAGCTCGTCGGGCTTCTTGTTGCGCCACTGGGTGAGGCCGACCAGTTCCAGCTTTTCATCCACCAGTCGGCGTCGTTCATCGGCAGGGCGGCCCTGCATTTCCAGGCCGAAGCTGATGTTTTCGCGCACGGTCAGCCAAGGCATCAGGGCGAATTTCTGGAACACCATGGCAATGCGCTTGGTGCGCATCATCTTCAGTTCAGCCGGGGTGCAGGAAGCGATGTTGATCTGCGAGCCTTCGTGTTCGACGAACAGCTTGCCACGGCTGACCGTGTTCAGGCCGTTGATGCAGCGCAGCAAGCTCGACTTGCCTGAGCCGGACAGGCCCATCAGCACGCAGATCTCGCCTTTGTTGATCTCCAGGCTGGCTTTTTCCACGCCGACCACCAGGCCGGTCTTCTTCAGGATCTGTTCGCGCGTGAAGCCTTGGTCCAGCAGGCTCAGGGCCTCACGCGGTGATTTGGAGAAGATAACGTCTACCTCGTCGAAGCGAATGATGCTCATGCTTCACCCCTTACCGGTACTTCGGGTTGTTTGCAGATACGGTCGAGCATGATCGCCAGCAGTACGATCGCCAGGCCTGCTTCGAAGCCCAGGGCGATATCGGCAGTGTTCAGTGCATTGACCACGGGTTTGCCCAGGCCATCGGCTCCCACCAGCGCCGCAATCACCACCATCGACAGCGACAGCATGATGCATTGGGTGATGCCGGCAGCGATGCTTGGCATGGCGTGGGGCAGTTCGATACGCGAGAGCAATTGGCGACGTGAGCAGCCGAAGGCCTTGCCGGCATCCAGCAGCTCCTGGGGCACGTCGCAGATGCCCAGGTAGGTGAGGCGGATCGGCGCGGCGATGGCGAACACCACCGTCGAGATCAGCCCGGGCACCACACCCAGCCCGAAGAGGGTCAGGGTAGGGATCAGGTAAACGAAGGTCGGCACGGTCTGCATCAGGTCGAGTACCGGCCGCATCATGGTGTAGAACATCGGTTTGTGCGCAGCGACGATGCCCAGTGGCACACCGATAAGCACGCAGACCAGGGTGGCGAACAGCACCTGGGCCAGGGTTTCCATGGTTTCCTGCCAGTAGCCCAGGTTCAGGATCAACAGGAACGACAGGGCGACGAACGCTGTCAGTGCCCATTTGCGCTGGATCAGGTGAGCGATCAAGGCAAACAGACCGATCAGAACGAAGGGGTTGAACCAGGTCAGGGCGCCGGTAACGCCATGAATCATGAGTTCCAGTGCGGAGGCGAAAGCATCGAAGAAGTTGGCGCCGTGTTGCGTCAACCATTCGACGAATGCCGAGATGTACTGGCCCAGTGGGAGTTTATGATCGATCAGCATGATAGCGAGCGTCCACCTGCAAAGAATTGAAGACAGCCTGCGGCGGGGCAAGCCCGCCGCAGGTGGTGCTTACTGCGTCAGTTTGGCCTTGGCGGCTTCCAGGCCGGGTTTGCCGTCAACGGTGGTGACGCCGACCAGCCAGGTGTCGAGCGCCTGTGGGTTTTTCTTCAGCCAGGCCTTGGCTGCGGCGTCGGGTTTCATCTTGTCGTCCAGGACGTTACCCATCAGGGTGCTTTCCATGTCCAGGGTGAAGTACAGGTTTTTCAGCAGTTGGCCGACGTTGCTGCACTCCTGAACGTAGCCCTTGCGGGTGTTGGTCAGGACGGTTGCCTTGCCGAAATCCGGGCCGAAGAAATCATCCCCACCGCTCAAGTACTGCATCTTGAAACGCTTGTTCATGGGGTGCGGTTCCCAGCCGAGGAACACCACGTCGGTGCCGCGACGCTGGGCGCGATCCACTTGCGAGAGCATCCCGGCCTCGCTCGACTCGACCACCTTGAAGCCGGCGTCTTTCAAGCCGAAGGCGTTCTTGTCGATCATGCTCTGGATGGTGCGGTTGCCATCGTTGCCTGGCTCGATACCGTAGATCTTGCCGTCCAGCTCCTTCTTGAACTTGGCGATGTCGGCAAAGTCTTTCAGACCCTTGTCATACAGTGCCTGAGGCACGGCCAGGGTGTACTTGGCGTTCTCCAGGTTGGCCCGAACAGTCTCCACGGTGCCGGCATCGCGGTACGGCTTGATGTCGTTTTCCATGGTCGGCATCCAGTTGCCGAGGAACACATCCATGTTCTTGCCGTCGGCCAGCGACTTGTAGGTCACCGGTACCGAAATCATGGTGGTGCGGGTTTTGTAGCCCAGCGACTCAAGTACGGCGCTGGTGACCGCCGTGGTCACGGTGATGTCAGTCCAGCCGACATCGGAGAAGTTGACGGTACGACAGGCTTCGGGTTCTGCAGCCTGGGCCAGCACCGGCAGACTCAGCAGAGCGGCCAACAACAGCGAGGGTGAACCTTTCATGAGTGGACTCCTAGGTGTTTTCTTGTCGGGTGTCCCGCAGGACCGCCACGCGTTGTGAGTGATCTACTCGGGTGGGCCGGACGGTCGGGCGACAGCGGGACGGGTGCCGTGCAATCGAGTCGAGATTGATCATCTAACAGCCAAAAACAAACGCCTACAGGGTGCGTCGTATCCAGTACAGGCAGGGTCGCATCCAGTGCAGGTGAGGTCGTTTACAGTGTTTTTCCTCCCCGTAACGGCCCTTTACGGCGATCTGCACCGCATAAAAACGGCGTAATCCAGCGGCCAACGGCGAGCGGCGTTGCTGGACAAGAGTGGGTCGGTTGCAGACGTCAGAGCTGCTGATAAAAGCCTGATGATGCGCGCATTCCGGCGGATTGCAGCTTCAGCGTAGCAGCTCCGCCACCCGCGGCTTGTGGCGGCGGGCGTGTGCTCATTCAGGAGGTTCGCGGCCATGGCTATCAGTGTGTTTGACCTGTTCAAAATCGGTGTCGGACCGTCCAGTTCCCACACCGTAGGGCCCATGCGAGCGGCCGCATTGTTCGTCCAGGGGCTGCGCGAGCGTGGCGAGCTGGCGCAGGTCCGGCGTGTCGAAGTGCGCCTGTACGGTTCGCTGTCGGCCACCGGCATCGGCCATGGCAGTGACAACGCCGTGATCATGGGCCTGATGGGCGAATGGCCAGACGCCATAGACCCCTCACAAATCGGCCTGCGCATTGCGGTATTGCGCGAAACAGACACCTTGCTGCTGGACGGCCGGCTGCCAATCGAGTTCGTCTGGGCGCGCGACATGCGCTTGCTGGAGGAGAACCTGCCGTATCACCCGAACGCCATGACCTTGATTGCAGAAGGTGCGGAGGGTGAGTTGCACCGGGACACCTACTACTCGGTGGGTGGCGGCTTTGTAGTCGATGCCGCCCAGGCTGCCAGCGGCGTGCTAGACGCCGACACCACGGTATTGCCCTACGATTTCAACAGTGCGGTGGAGCTGCTTGAGCTGTGCAAGCAAAACGACCTGCGCGTGTCGCAATTGATGCTGGAAAACGAAAAAGTCTGGCGCAGCGAAGAGGAGATTCGGGCTGGCTTGATGAAGCTCTGGCGGGCCATGCAGGACTGTGTGGAAAACGGCCTGAAATACGAAGGCATACTGCCGGGCGGGCTGAATGTGAAGCGCCGTGCTGCCAAGTTGCACCGTAGCCTGCAGGAGCTGAACAAGCCCAATGTGATTGGCTCGACCCTCAGCGCCATGGAATGGGTGAACCTTTATGCGCTGGCTGTGAATGAAGAGAATGCTGCCGGCGGGCGCATGGTCACCGCGCCCACCAACGGTGCGGCGGGGATCATCCCGGCAGTGCTGCACTACTACATGCGTTTCAGTGAAGAGGTCAGCGAAGCCTGCGTGGTCGACTTCTTTCTGGGCGCGGCGGCGGTGGGCATCCTGTGCAAGAAGAACGCCTCGATCTCGGGCGCTGAAGTGGGCTGCCAGGGTGAGATCGGTTCAGCCTGTGCCATGGCGGCTGCCGGGTTGGCAGAAGTACTCGGTGCGACCCCCGCGCAGTTGGAGAATGCTGCCGAGATTGGTCTGGAGCATAACCTCGGGCTGACCTGCGACCCGGTTGGCGGCCTGGTGCAGGTGCCCTGCATCGAGCGCAACGCGATTGCTGCGGTCAAGGCGATCAATGCGGCGCAGATGGCCCTGCGTGGCGACGGTGAGCATTTCATCTCCCTCGATCGGGTGATCCGCACCATGCGCGATACCGGCGCCGACATGCACGACAAGTACAAGGAAACCTCACGCGGTGGCCTTGCGGTCAGCGCCATCGAGTGCTGAACACGGCTGCGCCGTTTTCGCCCATGCCGGTGTCGGCGCGCTGCTTTTTGGCGCAGCGTCGACACCGCCGCATCCCGGTCCTCCCTTCCGAGTGTCACTGCGCCTGTGGTGACACATCGCCGATGTCGCTTCCAAGCATCCTCTACACAAGTGCTACCGTACTGCTCACTTTTCCTACAGAGATGCGCTAGTCCGGCACTTTGCGTTTATAAATCCTGCGCTGAACACAGGCCGTATAGACGCATTGCGACGTCGTTTTCAGGTTTTATTGAATAGCTATTCAATTTCAGGCATGGCATTTGCGTTGTGTTGTGCAAAGCCCTGCATTCGAGATGGGGCCCTGACAAAAAACCGTGCCTGAGGCGCAACCTGCATTGTGTGAGGAGAGATCGCGATGACGTCGTACAACTCCGGGGCCCAACCCCAAACCCGCACACCACAATCCATCGGCTTTCTGCTGTTGGACAATTTCACGCTGATCTCTCTGGCCTCGGCCGTGGAGCCACTGCGCATGGCCAACCAGTTGTCCGGCCGTGAACTGTATCGGTGGACTACCTTGAGCGTGGATGGCGGGCAAGTGTGGGCCAGCGACGGCTTGCAGATCACTCCGGACGCCTCAATGCACAAGGCGCCAGCAATGGACACCGTGATTGTCTGCGGTGGTATTGGTATTCAGCGCACCGTTACCCGTGAACACGTTACCTGGCTGCAAAGCCAGGCGCGGCAGTCGCGCCGGTTGGGTGCGGTGTGCACCGGCAGCTGGGCACTGGCCTGTGCGGGCCTGCTTGATGGCTTTGATTGCAGCGTGCACTGGGAATGCCTGGCAGCCATGCAGGAAGCCTTCCCTCGCGTCAGCATGAGCACCCGGCTGTTTACTCTCGACCGTAACCGCTTCACCAGTTCCGGTGGCACTGCGCCGCTGGACATGATGCTGCACCTGATCAGCCGTGATCATGGTCGTGAACTGTCAGCGGCGATCTCGGAAATGTTTGTCTACGAGCGTATTCGTAACGAGCAGGATCATCAGCGTGTGCCGCTCAAGCACATGCTTGGCACCAACCAGCCGAAGCTGCAGGAAATCGTCGCGCTGATGGAAGCCAACCTGGAAGAGCCGATCGACCTCGATGAGCTGGCGGTGTATGTCGCGGTATCGCGGCGACAGCTGGAGCGCCTGTTCCAGAAGTACCTGCACTGCTCGCCATCGCGTTATTACCTGAAGCTGCGGTTGATCCGTGCCCGGCAACTGCTCAAGCAGACGCCGATGTCGATCATCGAAGTGGCGTCGGTGTGTGGCTTTGTTTCCACGCCGCACTTCTCCAAGTGCTACCGCGAGTACTTCGGTATTCCGCCGCGTGATGAGCGTGTGGGCTCCAACACCGCCCAGCAGGTGGCAATGATGCCGATTCCACAGGCACTGGTGCTGTCGCCACTGGCAGGGCCGATGTCGGCACTCAGCCAGGCGCGCAACGAATCGACTTTCGCCAGCGTACGCCTGTAGCCGAAAGCGCTTCCGGCCTTTTCGCGGGCAAGCCCGCTCCCATGCGAGAGCGGGTTTGCCCGCGAAAAGGTGTCAGCTACGGTTGCTGTTGAACTGTGCCAGCGCCGGCAACAGCTGCTTTTCGATGGCCTGGCGCACAGCCGGCAGGATGGTCGCGCTGCTGGTGTACATCTGCTCGACCATACCGCGCAGCGCCTTGGCCCGAGGCTCACTCAAGCCCCGCACCGCACACTCGCACGCTTGCTCGGCAGTTGCCCCGGCAGGCATTTCAAAACCCAGTGCGCGCAGTTGGCCCAGCAGGTCGTCCTGATCAATCAAATCCGCATGCATCATGGCTGTTGTCCTTGTCGACGGGAGGGATTGTGGGTCGATTCTGGTGTTCGCCAATCAGCGGAGCAAGGGCAGCGTGTCGCAATGGCCGGCATACCTATGAACAGGTCGTTTTCGGCTAAATCGAAGGGCAGGGGAGGCGGCACACTGGGGCCAGGTTTCAGTATGGACGGTTTGGTCACCCTCCAGATGTAGCGCGTCATTGCTCGCTTTTGACCCCGGCTTGTCACGGCTTGCCGGGGTTTTTTTTGCCTTGAAGTTTGTGGCGGTGCGAGCAGGCATCGCCAGCGTTAGCGACCGGCCTTGAGCAGCACCGCGCAGGCGCATTTGTAGGCTTCGTGCTGGTACTTGTTCAGCGAGCCGGGCAATTCCAATGCGTGTTTCTTGCTTTGGGCGCTGACCGTCTGTGGTGACAGCAACTGCACTTCGCAGGTGTCCAGCAGTTGCAGGATGCCTTCGATCTTGAAGGTGGTCGGGCCACCTGCGAACTCACCTTTCTTGCTGCGTTTCTTGATTGCCAGGTGGGTGATGCCGTGGTCGGCAACGAACTGCCGGGCCTGGTTGGCGAAGGCTTTGACGTTGGCGGCCTCGTCGTCATCCTCCAGGGCGATTTTCTTGGTCGCCAAAGGCCGGTGCACGGGTAGGCCAGCTTCAAGCGTAGCCACCGCGAGCAGGGCTTCGCTGCCCTTGATTTCGATTCCGCAAACGTTCATTCGTACCTCAGGGTGGGGTTATTGCAGGCCCAGTGACTGCAGATACTCGGAGCGATCATCGCTGCGTTGGGCCAGGCAGGTGTTCTGCGCGGTTTCGAAGTCCTTGCTGCCGGGCTTCTCGGCGAAGGTCTCCACGGCGCAATCGGCATCGCGGGCCTTGCTCCAGAGTTGCTCGGCGTTTTTCAGGCGGGCGCTCAGTTCAGTGATCTGCGCCGGCTGGCCGGCGTACTGCTCCTTGATGCGATCAAGCAGGTCGGCAAAGGCTGCATTCAGCTCGCGCTCGGCGGTCTGGCGGTTATAGACCGCGCAGTCGTAGCTCTGCTGGCTGGTTTCGACGTTGTCACAGGGCGTGCTCTCTTCTTCCGCCGCCTGGGCGCCGAAGCTCAGGGCCGCCAGGGCCAGCCATACCATTGGTTTCATCTACGACATCCCCCAAGCCGGTGTTTGGAACAGAAGTGCCGATTCTCGCTCAGCCGCGAGACAAATAACAGCGCCGCAGGCGCCCATTACAGCCATCAGGGCAGGGCCGCGAAGGGGTGCTTTGTCGCCCTTTGACGCTTTCGGCAATACCCCTGTCGTTTTTGCACCGAGGCCCTTCCGGCCCCAGGCATATGCTGGCCCCAAAGCGCCGGCAGACGATTCGGCGCAGGCATCGAGAAAAGGGGACCGCCTGATGAGCCCAGCCGAATTACACGCAGACAGCATCGTTATCGACGGGCTGATCATCGCCAAATGGAACCGCGAGCTGTTCGAGGACATGCGCAAAGGTGGCCTGACCGCTGCCAACTGCACCGTGTCGGTGTG
Organism: Pseudomonas sp. TE3910; assembly: GCF_056279025.1. NCBI lineage: Bacteria > Pseudomonadati > Pseudomonadota > Gammaproteobacteria > Pseudomonadales > Pseudomonadaceae > Pseudomonas > Pseudomonas sp. TE3910. The sequence continues at coordinate 3,031,374 of NZ_JBWBQN010000001.1, read as the reverse complement.
GGAGGGCTTCCAGGCGACCGTCAACAACATTGCTGCCAGCCAGAAGCTGATCCGCGAAAACAGCGACCTGGTGATTCCGGTGAAGACCACCGCCGACATTCGTCGGGCCAAGGAGCAGGGCAAGACCGGGATCATCTTCGGCTTCCAGAACGCCCATGCCTTTGAAGACCAGCTGGGCTATGTCGAGGTGTTCAAGCAGCTCGGCGTCGGTGTGGTGCAGATGTGCTACAACACCCAGAACCTGGTCGGTACCGGCTGCTATGAGCGTGACGGCGGGCTGTCGGGCTTCGGTCGCGAAGTGGTGGCCGAGATGAACCGCGTCGGCATCATGTGCGACCTCTCTCACGTGGGCTCCAAGACCAGTGAGGAAGTCATCCTCGAATCGAAAAAGCCGGTGTGCTACTCCCACTGCTTGCCGTCCGGCCTGAAGCAGCACCCGCGCAACAAGTCCGATGAAGAACTGAAATTCATCGCCGACCATGGCGGTTTTGTCGGCGTGACCATGTTCGCGCCGTTCCTGGCCAAAGGCATTGACTCGACCATCGACGACTACGCCGAGGCCATCGAGTACACCATGAACATCGTCGGCGAAGACGCGATCGGTATCGGTACCGATTTCACCCAGGGCCACGGCCAGGAGTTCTTCGAGTGGCTGACCCATGACAAGGGCTACGCCCGCCGCCTGACCAACTTCGGCAAGATCGTCAACCCGCTGGGCATTCGTACCGTAGGCGAGTTCCCCAACCTCACTGAAACGCTGCTCAAGCGCGGCCACAGCGAACGCGTGGTGCGCAAGATCATGGGCGAAAACTGGGTCAACGTGCTGCGCGACGTGTGGGGCGAGTAAGCCTCCAAACCAAGTCTCTCTAACCCCTGCCAACTGAGCAGGGGCTGCCAACCAAATTTTCTGGAGTTGAGTTTCCATGGCCAAGATCGCCCCGCAATTGCCTATCGAAGTCGACAGCGAGACCGGTGTCTGGACCTCCGACGCCCTGCCGATGCTGTACGTGCCACGGCATTTCTTCGTCAACAACCACATGGGCATCGAGGAAGTGCTCGGCGCTGACGCCTATGCCGAGATCCTCTACAAGGCCGGTTACAAGTCCGCCTGGCACTGGTGTGAAAAGGAAGCCGAGTGCCATGGCCTGGAAGGTGTCGCGGTGTTTGAGCACTACATGAAGCGCCTGTCCCAGCGCGGCTGGGGCCTGTTCAAGATCCAGGACATCGACCTGGAAAAAGGCACCGCCAGCGTCAAGCTGGAGCACTCTGCCTTCGTTTATGTGTACGGCAAGGTCGGGCGCAAGGTCGACTACATGTTCACCGGCTGGTTTGCCGGTGCCATGGACCAGATCCTGGCAGCGCGTGGCAGTTCGATCCGTACCGTGGCCGAGCAGGTCTACGGTGGTTCGGAAGAAGGCCACGACGACGGCCTGTTCATCGTCAAGCCGCTGTAAGTCGAGGATCCCGCCATGGCTTTCGAAGCAATGTTCCAGCCGATCCAGATCGGCAAACTGACCATCCGTAACCGCGTACTCAGCACCGCGCACGCCGAGGTTTATGCCACCGACGGCGGCATGACCACCGAACGCTACGTGAAGTACTACGAAGAGAAAGCCAAGGGCGGTATCGGCCTGGCCATTTGTGGGGGCTCCTCGGTGGTGGCCATCGACAGCCCGCAGGGCTGGTGGAAATCGGTCAACCTGGCCACCGACCGGATCATCCCGCATTTCCAGAACCTGGCCGATGCCATGCACAAGCATGGCGCCAAGATCATGATCCAGATTACCCACATGGGCCGTCGCTCGCGCTGGGACGGTGAACACTGGCCAACTCTGATGTCGCCGTCGGGTATCCGTGAGCCGGTACACCGTGCTACCTGCAAGACCATCGAGCCGGAAGAAATCTGGCGGGTGATCGGCAACTATGCCCAGGCCGCGCGCCGGGCCAAGGAAGGTGGCCTGGACGGCGTCGAGCTGTCGGCGGTGCACCAGCACATGATCGACCAGTTCTGGAGCCCACGGGTCAACAAGCGTACCGACGAATGGGGCGGTACCTTCGAGAAGCGCATGCGTTTCGGCCTGGAAGTGCTCAAGGCTGTGCGGGCTGAAGTCGGCCCGGATTTCTGCGTCGGCATGCGTATTTGCGGGGATGAGTTCCACCCCGATGGCCTCAGCCATGAAGACATGAAGGAAATCGCCAAGTACTACGATGCCACCGGTATGGTCGATTTCTTTGGCGTGATCGGCTCCGGGTGTGACACCCACAACACCCTGGCCAACGTAATTCCGAACATGAGCTACCCGCCAGAGCCGTTCCTGCACCTGGCGGCTGGTATCAAGGAAGTGGTCAAGGTTCCGGTGCTGCACGCACAGAACATCAAGGACCCGAACCAGGCCACACGCATTCTGGAAGGCGGCTATGTCGACATGGTCGGCATGACCCGTGCGCACATCGCCGACCCGCACCTGATCGCCAAGATCAAGATGGGCCAGGTTGACCAGATCAAGCAATGCGTCGGTGCCAACTACTGCATCGACCGCCAGTACCAAGGCCTGGATGTGCTGTGCATCCAGAACGCCGCGACCTCCCGTGAATACATGGGCGTGCCGCACATCATCGAGAAGTCCACCGGGCCGAAACGCAAGGTGGTGGTGGTTGGTGCAGGCCCCGCCGGGATGGAGGCTGCCCGCGTGGCTGCCGAACGTGGCCATGACGTTACCCTGTTCGAGAAAAAGGACGCCATTGGCGGGCAGATCACGACGGCGTCCAAGGCACCGCAACGTGACCAGATTGCCGGTATCACCCGCTGGTACCAACTGGAGCTGGCGCGGTTGAAGGTTGACCTGCGCTTGGGCACCGCCGCCGACGCGGCGAGCATCCTCGACCTGCGCCCCGATGTGGTCGTGCTGGCCGTGGGCGGGCATCCGTTCCTGGAGCAGAACGAACACTGGGGCGCTGCCGAAGGGCTGGTGGTCAGCAGTTGGGACGTGCTCGACGGCAAGGTTGCGCCGGGCAAGAACGTGCTGGTGTACGACACTATCTGTGAATTCACCGGGATGTCGGTGGCCGACTTCATCGCCGACAAGGGCAGCCAGGTCGAGATCGTCACTGACGACATCAAGCCGGGTGTGGCCATTGGCGGTACTTCGTTCCCGACCTACTACCGCAGCATGTACCCGAAAGAAGTGATCATGACCGGCGACCTCATGCTGGAAAAGGTCTACCGCGAGGGCGACAAGCTGGTGGCGGTGCTGGAGAACGAATACACCGGTGCCAAGGAAGAGCGGGTGGTCGACCAGGTGGTGATCGAGAACGGCGTGCGTCCGGACGAAGCACTCTACTACGCGCTGAAGGAAGGCTCGCGCAACAAGGGTCAGATCGACATCGAAGCCCTGTTCGCGATCCAGCCGCAGCCGATTCTCAGCCAGCCGGGCGAAGGTTACCTGCTCTATCGCATCGGTGACTGCGTCGCTCAGCGCAACACGCACGCAGCAATCTACGACGCCTTGCGCCTGTGCAAGGACTTCTGATCGCTCAGTCGGCACACATCGGCCCTAGTGGGAGCGGGCAAGCTCGCGAAAGCGCCAGCACGAACAACACCGTTGTCTGATCTGACGCATTCGCGGGCACGCCCGCTCCCACAGGGCCGGTGCAGGATTCCAAGGGCCTGAACCCCTTGCAACCGCTGTTGTGGGAGCCTCCCATGTTGAACACCCTTCTACCCATCCTGCTGTTCGCTGCCATTGGCCTGGCGGTGCTCGGCGCCTTGCGCCGGGTGCGCATGTGGCGGCGTGGCCGCCCGTCCAAGGTCGACCTGCTCGGCGGTTTGCTGGCCATGCCGCGCCGCTACATGGTCGACCTGCACCATGTGGTCGCGCGTGACAAGTACATGGCCAACACCCACGTGGCGACTGCGGGCGGCTTTGTGCTGGCGGCGGTGCTGGCGATCCTGGTACACGGTTTTGGCTTGCATAACCGCATTCTCGGCTATGCCTTGCTGCTGGCAACGGTGCTGATGTTTGGCGGTGCGCTGTTCGTCTACAAGCGCCGCCTGAACCCGCCTGCGCGGTTGTCCAAGGGCCCGTGGATGCGCCTGCCGAAAAGCCTGCTGGTGTTCGCTGCAAGCTTCTTCCTCGCCACCTTGCCGGTGGCCGGCATTCTGCCGGAGGGCTTTGGCGGCTGGTTGCTGGTAGCCCTGCTCGGTGTCGGTGTGCTCTGGGGTGTGTCCGAGCTGTTTTTCGGCATGACCTGGGGCGGGCCAATGAAACACGCCTTCGCCGGTGCCCTGCACCTGGCCTGGCACCGCCGTGCCGAGCGTTTCGGTGGCGGTCGCTCCACCGGGCTCAAACCGCTGGACCTGGAAGACCGCAACGCGCCATTGGGCGTAGAAAAGCCCAAGGATTTCACCTGGAACCAACTGCTGGGTTTTGACGCCTGCGTGCAGTGCGGCAAGTGTGAAGCGGCCTGCCCGGCGTTTGCCGCGGGCCAGCCATTGAACCCGAAGAAACTGATTCAGGACATGGTCGTCGGCCTGGCCGGTGGTACCGATGCGAAGTTCGCCGGCAGCCCCTATCCGGGCAAGCCGATTGGTGAGCACGGCGGCAACCCGCATCAACCGATCGTCAATGGTCTGGTCGATGCCGAAACTCTTTGGTCGTGCACCACCTGCCGCGCCTGCGTGGAAGAGTGCCCGATGATGATCGAGCACGTCGATGCCATCGTCGACATGCGCCGGCACCTGACACTGGAGAAAGGCGCGACCCCGAACAAGGGCGCCGAAGTGCTGGAAAACCTGATCGCCACCGACAACCCGGGGGGCTTTGCACCGGGTGGGCGGATGAACTGGGCCGCCGACCTGAACCTTGAGGTGCTGGCCGAGAAGAAAACTGCAGACGTGCTGTTCTGGGTCGGTGACGGCGCCTTCGACATGCGCAATCAGCGCACCCTGCGTGCGTTCGTCAAAGTGCTCAAGGCGGCCGCCGTGGACTTCGCCGTGCTGGGCCTGGAAGAGCGCGACAGCGGTGACGTGGCCCGTCGCCTGGGCGACGAGGCGACGTTCCAGGCGCTGGCCAAGCGCAACATTCAGACCCTGGGCAAATACAGCTTCAAGCGTATCGTCACCTGCGATCCGCACAGCTTCCACGTGCTGAAGAACGAATACGCGGCCTTTGGCGGCGAGTACCTGGTACAGCATCACAGCACCTACATTGCCGAGCTGATTGGCGCCGGTGCGCTCAATCTCGGCCAGCACAAGGGCAGCAGTGTCACCTATCACGACCCGTGCTACCTGGGCCGCTACAACGGCGAGTACGAGGCGCCGCGTGAGGTTTTGCGTGCGCTGGGTATCGAGGTCAAGGAAATGCAGCGTTCGGGCTTCCGGTCCCGTTGCTGTGGCGGTGGCGGCGGTGCGCCGATCACCGACATTCCGGGCAAGCAGCGTATTCCCGACATGCGCATGGAGGACATCCGCGAAACCGGCGCCGAGTTGGTGGCGGTAGGTTGTCCACAATGCACGGCCATGCTCGAAGGGGTGGTTGAGCCACGCCCATTGATCAAGGACCTGGCAGAACTGGTCGCCGATGCCTTGCTTGAAGACGAAGTGCCTGTGAATAAGTCGGCAGCCGCCAAACGTAGCGCTGCGGAGGTGCATTGATGAGCGACATTATTCGCCGCGACCCTCGCGCTGAGTGGATCGCCCGCAACCGCCTGCACCCGTTGCATGCGGCCATGCAGACACAACAAACGACGTGGATGGGCCCGAACGGCCTGATCCGCAAGAACCCTCATGCTGTTGGTTTCATTGGCCCTAACGGCATCAAGCGAATCGACCGCAGTGGCGCCCAGCAGGGCAGCAGCAACAAGCGCAGTGCAGCGGTCGAGGTGCAGCTGCCGCTGCATCAACTGGCCGCGCCTGCCTTCTACATTGCCGTGGTACCGGACATGGTCGGTGGTCGCCTGAGCAGTCACGACCGCGACCTGTTGGGGCTCGCCCGTGGCTTGGCCGGCAGTGACGGTGCGGTACTGGCGGTGCTGTTTGGCGAGCACAAGGAAAGCAAATTCGACACGGCCGGCGTTGACCGCCTGTTGGTGATCGAAGGTGATGCCTTTGACGGTTATGCACCGGAGCAACGGGTCCAGGGCCTGCGCGCTGTGGATAACCAGTTCAACCCACGCCACTGGCTGCTGCCTGACAGCCGCACCGGTGGCGCTGAGTTGGGGCGGCGCTTTGCTGCAGCGCTGGGCGAGCGCCCGGCAACCCGCGTCTGGCAAGTCAAGGATGGCCTGTGCAGCGGCCGTGCGGGGGCTGGGCAGCAAGACCTGATTCGTGACCTGCCGCGGCTGATTCTGGCCTCGGCCGAATGCGCCGAGCCGGTCAGTGAAACCCGCCACGAAGCGCTGCCAGTGACGTTATCCACAGCCGTGGTCCGTAGCCTGGCACGCATCGAAGACCTCGGCCCGGTGGCCGTCGACCCGGCGGCGATTGCCATGGCCGAGGCCGAGTTCATCGTCTCTGGCGGTAATGGTGTCAAGGACTGGAACCTGTTCCACCGCGCTACCGTTGCGCTGGGCGCCACCGAAGGCGCTTCGCGGGTGGCGGTGGACGATGGCTTCATGCCGCGTAACCGTCAGGTCGGCGCGACCGGTACCTGGGTCACGGCGCGGGTCTACCTGGCTGTGGGTATCTCGGGGGCGATCCAGCACCTGCAGGGCATTGGGGCCTGCGACAAGGTGGTGGCGGTCAACCTCGACCCGGGTTGCGACATGATCAAACGGGCCGATCTCTCGGTGATCGGCGACAGCGCAGCGATCCTCAAGGCGCTGATTGCCGCTGTGGATAACTACCGCAACGAAGCCAAGCGCGATGCCGCGTAGAGCAGGGGATAGCTATGAACACTAAGGTCATCAGCCTGGTTTCGATTGGCGCCCACCCGACCTCGGGTCGGGCCCGGCGTGCTGAACAGGATGCCCGTGCAGTCGAATTGGGCTTGCAACTGGCTGGGGATAACTTGCAGGTGCTGCATGCCGGCGACCCTCAGGAGCCGGCACTGCGCAGCTACCTGGGCATGGGGCTGGCGCAACTGGACGTACTCGAACAACCGGCTGGCAGCGATGCGCTCGTTGTGCTGGGTGACTACCTGCGCGATGCCGGAGCACAACTGGTACTGACCGGTAGCCAGGCAGAAACCGGCGAAGGCTCAGGGATGCTGCCGTTCCTTCTGGCCGAGCGCCTGGGCTGGCCGCTGGTGGTGGGGCTGGCTGAGGTGGAATCTATCCACAACGGCGTTGCACAGGTGCTGCAGGCCCTGCCGCGTGGCCAGCGGCGCCGGCTGAAGGTACGCCTACCGATGTTGGCCACTGTGGATAACGCTGCGCCCAAACCACGCCAGAGCGCGTTTGGCCCGGCGCGGCGCGGGGTATTGGCGGCACGCCATGTGGCGATCGTTGAAGACACGTTACTCACCGGCGCAGAACTGCAGCCCGCCAAGCCGCGCCCCAAGCGCTTGAAAGTGATCAAGGCCAAGAGTGGTGCCGACCGCATGAAAGCCGCTACCGCCAAGGCCAGCGGCGGCGGTGGCCAGGTACTCAAGGACCTCACTCCGCAAGCGGGTGCCGAGGCCATTCTGAAGCTGTTGATCGAAGAAGGTGTGCTGCGCTGACAGTTGCTCACAAAGTCTGTTGGCGGTTCTGTGGATAAAGTGTTTGCCTATGACTACAGGCCACGTATTACGTGGCCTGTAGTCGTTTGATCAGATTTTGACCAGTTGCAACTGGGGTTTTTCCAGCCTTTCCCCCTGTGAATGAAGCACCGTTCGCACGCATATTGCCCACAATCCTTGTTGGCGCTTCTGTGGATAATCTGTTCGCCCATGGCTGCAGGCCACGGAATACAAGGCGTTCAAGGTTTTGATCAAAAAACATACAAACACACCCAAAAGCACCGGCGATGATCGGGAAAACGCCGATAAATCGGGGCCTTGCGGGTTTATCCACATGGCTTTTTCAGCCTTGCACAGTTGCGCACAAAGTCTGTTGGCTGCTCTGTGGGTAAGGTGTTCGCCTTCTTCTGCAGGCCACGGTTTTAGAGGCGCTCAGAGGTTTGATCAAAAAGTGATCAATAGGGGGTGGGTCATCGAACAGGCCGCTGGCTCAGTTTTCCACAGGGGTTGCCCACATTAACTGTGGGTTGCCCTGTGGATAAAGTGTTCGCGAAGTGTCGCAGGCCCTGTGTTTGTTGGGCAATGCGCTGTTTGGTTAGATTTTGTACAGGCAGGATGGCATGGCGCCTGGATCACCGACAAGGCGCCTACCGAGGTGTAGGAAGCGCGCTTGCCGGCGATGGAGGAGGGGGCGACGCTTACTGTGCGGCTACACCCTTGAGGTAGGGGGCTGGTGCGGCACCGAGGTTGTTCAGCATGCGCTCGCTGTACCAGTCGATGAAGTTGACCACGCCAAACTCGTAGGTCTTGGAGTACGGCCCTGGCTGGTAGGCCGTGGAGTTGATGCCACGCTGGTTTTCTTCGGCCAGGCGACGGTCCTGGTCGTTGGTGGCGTCCCACACTTCACGCATGCGCTGCGGGTCGTAGTCGACGCCTTCGACGGCGTCCTTGTGTACCAGCCACTTGGTGGTGACCATGGTTTCCTGTGCACTGATCGGCCATACCGTGAAGACGATCATGTGGTCGCCCATGCAGTGGTTCCAGGAGTGCGGCAGGTGCAGGATGCGCATCGAGCCCAGGTCAGGGTTTTTGATGCGGCCCATCAGCTTCTGGCAGCCTTGCTTGCCGTCCATGGTCATCGATACGGTGCCTTTGAGCAGCGGCATGCGCACAATACGGTTACGCAGGCCGAAGCTGGCGTGGGCATACGGAATCTGCTCGGCATCCCAGGCTGCGGCAGAGGCGGCAACGTGGTCCTTGAAGGCCTGGTCGGCGCGTGGATCGGTGACGTCGTCCCATTCCAGGAGCGTTTTGAGCAGTTCAGGGTGCGAACCGTTGCAGTGGTAGCACTCGCGGTTGTTTTCCAGCACCAGCTTCCAGTTGGCCTTTTCCATCAAGGTGGTTTGCACCGCCACCTTGGTGTTCTCCATGTCGTAAGGCTCCATGTAATGGGCCAGGGTGGAGAGGAAGTCATCGATGGCCGGTGGGTGCTCCGCCAGGCTGACGAAGATGTAGCCGCCGGCGGTTTTCACATGCACAGGCTTCAGGCCGTATTGCTTCATGTCGAAGTCGGCGCCCATTTCGGTACCGGCGAACAGCAGGCGACCGTCCAGTTCGTACGTCCACTGGTGGTAAGGGCACACCAGTTTGGCCACTTTGCCCTTGTCGCTGGTGCACAGGCGCGAGCCACGGTGGCGGCAGACGTTAATGGAAGGCATGTACCTGACCTTCGGCACCCCGTACCACCATGATCGGGTTCTTGCCGATCTCCAGGGTGAGGAAGTTGCCCTTGGCCGGGATTTCACACGTCATGCCGGCGATCAGCCATTCCTTGTGGAAGATCTCCTGCATGTCGATCTGGAACAGGCGCTCGTCGTTGTAGAACGGTTGGGGCAGCGAGAAGGTCCGCTCGCGGTTCTGCAGCATGTCGGCAGTTGCCTTGCGTGCAGGTTCCAGTGGATCGCCCAGGCTCAGGGTTGCGGTGACGTCCATCGTGTAGGTCCTCATGGCCAAGCGTGTGGCCGGTGGAAGTGGCTAATCGTTGTTATGGCGACGCAAGGCTGAAGCAGCAGCATTCTTTGAGGTGGAGTGTGCGTTCGCCGCCGACATGAACCATATCCCTGGACGACATGGTCGAATCCGTTTCCGACGCGCCAGCCCTTGTCGGTGGGGGCTGGTCGCGATAAGCACGTCAATGTCGCGGATAGGAATGTGCGCCGGTTGCAGCTTGAGCAGAATCACTACCATCAGGCCACAGTCGGCCGTGGAGATGAGCATGTCCAATCCCTTTCTCAATCCGGTGACTACCCAGACCTGGGCCAACGGCCGCCATATCGTCCGTTGCGTCAAGGTGATCCAGGAAACCTGGGATGTGCGCACCTTTTGTTTCATGGCCGACCAGCCGATCATGTTCTTCTTCAAGCCCGGGCAATTCGTCACCCTGGAGCTGGAAATCGAAGGGCAGCCGATCATGCGCTCCTACACCATTTCCAGCTCGCCCTCGGTGCCCTACAGCTTTTCCGTGACCATCAAGCGGGTGCCGGGCGGCAAGGTGTCGAACTGGCTGCACGACACCCTGCACGAAGGTCAGGAGCTGGCGGTGCATGGGCCGGTCGGCTTGTTCAATGCAATTGATTTCCCCAGCCCCAAAGTGCTCTACCTCAGCGGTGGCGTGGGCATCACCCCGGTAATGTCGATGGCCCGCTGGTTCTACGACACCAACGGCAATGTCGACATGGTGTTTGTCCACAGCGCCCGTTCGCCGAAAGACATCATCTACCACCGCGAACTGGAGCAGATGGCCTCGCGGATCGACAACTTCAGCCTGCATATCATTTGCGAGAAGCACGGCCTGGGCGAACCTTGGGCGGGTTACCGGGGTTACCTGAACCACAAGCTGCTGGAACTGATCGCCCCGGACTTCATGGAGCGGGAGATCTTCTGCTGCGGCCCGACCCCTTACATGAACGCGGTCAAGCGCTTGCTTGAAGCCAGCGGCTACGACATGCGTCGTTACCATGAGGAGTCATTTGGCGCGACCCCGGCCGAGGTCAAGGCCGATGCCGTGGAACACGCCGAACAGGCCGCCGAAGCGGCCGAGGTGGACAACGCCGACCTGCATCAGGTGGAGTTCACCGCCACGGGCAAGAGCATTCGTGTCGCGCCCGGCGAGACCGTTCATGCGGCGGCGGCCAAACTCGGCCTGATGATCCCCAAGGCCTGCGGCATGGGCATCTGCGGTACCTGCAAGGTGCTCAAGCTGGGCGGCGAAGTGGAGATGGAGCACAACGGCGGTATCACCGATGATGACGTGGCCGAGGGTTACATTCTGTCGTGCTGCAGTGTGCCGAAGGGGGATGTACGTATCGAGTATTAAATAGCTGCCCTGTTTGAACATTGTTCAGGCAGGGCATTTATTGTGTGGGTGAAGTCAACTATCAGTTTTGACAGTCTAGTTGTGTAGATGCTGATCTCGAATCAGTATTTCATTGTGGTAGTGGGCGTGTGATTTAGTTCAGCAGGCTTTTGTTGAATGATCACTGTTGAGGAGTCGCCCGCTATGTCTGCAATTCCCTCGCGTACCCGCAGAACACAATCAAAACGCCTTCAGGCAAACGAAGTGCGTGCCTTGATCCCGGATTTTCCCTTCGACTACGGTGAGTACCTGGCACAGGCCGGCCAACAGCCACTGGGCAGTATTGCCCCGAGCCACTATGGCAAGCAGGTACTGGTGGTGGGGGCCGGCATCGCCGGGCTGACAGCCGCCTACGAGGCGCTGCGCATGGGCCTGCACCCAGTGGTGGTAGACGCCAGTGGTCGCCTGGGTGGGCGCCTCTATTCGAAAGTGGTGGGCACGGAAAACAACGAGAGTAGTGTGATCTGTGAGTTGGGCGCCATGCGTTTTCCGCTGTCGGGGAAGGCGCTTTATCATTATTTCGAAAAAGTGGGCATGGCCGACAACAGTACCGAATTTCCCAACCCGGGTACTGTGGCTGCAGTCAGTACGGTGGTCGATTATCAGGGCGAGAAGGTTTACTACGAAGAAGGTACAAACAACTTCCCGAGGCCTCCAGCGTATACGAACTTAGAAGATAAGTTTTTCGATGTTTTTCTGCAGCAAGAGCCTATTCGCTTTGGCGAAATGGAACAGGCAATGTCTACGGGTACGATCAATCAGAGCCTGATCAAGTCGATCTGGAATACTGTTTTGGAAAATGGCTGGGATAACCTCAGTTTCCACGCGGCCATGGTCGAGCAAGCCAAATGGACCCCCGAGGAGATCAACCTGTTTGGCCAGATCGGTTTCGGTACGGGCGGGTGGAACACCGACTACCCCAACAGTTTTCTGGAAGTATTGCGGGTGTTGTACACCGGGCTCGATACCAATCATCGGCTCATGTATGACGGTGCTTCGACGTTACCGACACGGCTATGGAACACCTCGCCAAGCACCTTTGGTGATGCGATGGTGCATTGGGCCGCAGGCACTACGGTTGAGGGGCGGTCTAAAGCCGTGTTCGCCAACCCGTTGCAACAGGAGGTACGGCATATCGTCCGCCAGGCGGATGATCAGTTTCGGGTTTACTTCCATGACCTGGTTACCGGGCAGGAACAGTCCCTGGAGTTTTCCAGCGTTATCTATACACCCCATGTGCGTATCCTCGACAAATTGCGCTACATGGGCGGCCCACAGCTGTTCGCGGATATGAACACGTTGCTGAGCAAAGCCCAGTGGGAAGCGGTGATGTATACCCACTACATGCAGTCGGCGAAGATCTTTGCGGGTACCCAGGAAGCGTTCTGGAAGACGCGTGGCGAAGACGGTAAACAGTTGATGAGTATTACCTTGTCCGACCGGCTGACCCGTGGCACCTACCTGGTGGACTATGGCCAGAGCACCGGTACCTACAAGGGCAGTGGGATGTTCCTCTCGTACACCTGGAACGATGACAGCCTGAAATTTCTGGGTGACCTCGCTGCACCGGTGTCTGGGCATGTCGAGCTGTGCACGACACTACTGGATGTGGTGTATCCGGGGTTGAACGTGGCATCCAGGTTTGCCACGCAGGACCCTTTCGTCGAGTTGAACTGGGAAGATCAGCCGCACTTTCTCGGTGCCTTCAAGATGAACCTGCCAGGGCAGTACGAGTATCAGCGCCTGTTGTTCAGCCAGTTCATGCAGGGTGTCGGTGGTGCCAACCCCTATGGCTTTATCCTCGCCGGGGATGATGTGTCGTGGACTGGCGGTTGGGCGGAGGGCGCGGTGACCACCGCCTTGAATGCGGTGGACAAGTTGGCGGCCAAGTACGGAGGGAGTAGCGCCAACGGCCCCATTAGCCAATGGGAAGCGCTCAAGCCCATTGAGCTTACCGCCGGGCCGAAGCTTACCGCCGAGCCCAGGAAAACACCGCCTCATGAGTCCGCCCCTCACAACCGCGGCAGACTCATGAAGGAGCAGGTTAAACGCTGAAACGGGCGACCAGGCTGTTCAGGTCGACTGCCAGGCGTGACAGTTCGGCACTGGCTGCGCTGGTCTGGTGGGCTCCGGTGGCCGACTGCACCGACAGGTCATTGATGTTGACCAGGTTGCGGTCGACCTCGCGGGCCACCTGCGCCTGTTCTTCGGCGGCGCTGGCGATCACCAGGTTGCGTTCGTTGATCTGCGCCACGGCACCGGTGATGGTGTCCAGGGCCAGGCCTGCACCACGGGCGATGTTCAGGGTCGACTCGGCGCGCTCGGTGCTGTTGCGCATCGAGTTGACCGCTTGCTCGGTACCGCCCTGAATGCTGCCGATCATGCGTTCGATTTCGCTGGTCGACTGCTGGGTGCGGTGCGCCAGGGCGCGCACTTCGTCTGCAACCACGGCAAAGCCACGGCCAGCCTCGCCGGCCCGCGCGGCCTCGATGGCGGCGTTCAGGGCCAGCAGGTTGGTCTGGTCGGCCAGGCCACGAATCACGTCCAACACTTTGCCGATGTCTCGTGATTCCTCTGCCAGGTTGCTGACCAACTCGGCAGTGCCCTGTACATCAGCGCTCATGCGCTCGATGGCACTGACGGTCTCCATCACCAGATCACGGCCATCGCCGGCCGAGCGGGTGGCGTCCTTCGATGCTTCCGAGGTGCTGACGGCGTTGCGCGCCACTTCTTCCACCGCGCTGGTCATCTCGGTGACTGCCGTGGCCGCTTGCTCGATTTCGTTGTTCTGCTGTTGCAGGCCACGGGCGCTTTCTTCGGTGACGCTGTTCAGTTCTTCGGCTGCCGACGCCAGTTGGTTCGCTGAGCCGGAGATCTGGTGCAGTGTGTCACGCAGTTTGTTCTGCATCTTGGCCATGGCCTGCAGCAGGCGCGCGGCCTCATCCCGGCCTTGGGTCTGGATCGGTCGGGTCAGGTTGCCTTCGGCGATCTGTTCGGCGGCTTGCAGGGCATCGTTGATCGGCTTGACGATGCTTCGGGTCAGCAGCAAGGCGCAGACGAAGGTCAGTACGGTCGCGACCACCAGCAGCGCGATGACCAGGGTGAATGCCGTGGAGTACTGTTCGGCGGCCACCTGGTTAGTGTTACGGGTTTGCTCTGTGTTGATCTTTACCAGATTTTCCATGAGCGTGTTGATCTGCTCGGAGTTGTCCAGCAACTCGCGGTTCAGCAGGGTGCGCAGTTCGTCCAGTTGGCCGGACTGGGCGTGGTTCTTCATGCGCGCTTCCAGTTGACGGTACTGGCTCAGTAACTGCACGTACTGGTTGTAGGTTGCGCGTTCGTTCTGATCGGCGATCAGCGGCTCGTAGGTTTTACGCACCTCATCAATCTGCGCGTTGCGCTTGTCCATCAGTGCCAGCGTGTCGCGTAGCTCTGCGGGCTCGCGGTTAACCAGCAAGCGATAAGCCAGGCTGCGCAGGCGCAGGGTGAGTTGGTTGAGCTCGCCCAGGTTCTTGATGCTGGGGATGCTGTTTTGCTCAATGACCACACCTGCCTGGCGGATCACACTCATCTGGTTGAGCGCGAAAATACCGAGCGCCAGCATCAGCGCACCGATCAAGGCAAAACCCAGCAGTGCGCGCGGCGCGATGTTCATATTGCGTAGGGACATGGTCGTTATCCGAAGGAGAAAGGGCACGCGATCCATGCGACGCATTTTGACGTACTCTGCCTATCGGTCGAATCGGACAAGACTTGAGGCACTTCGGCCGAAAGTAACGCTTGTGAATGAAATTTCATCTGGGCAATGGTGGGGTTGCCAGGGAACCGAGTTGTCCAATGTGTGTCAATCAACATCAAAGCGGGGCCTCTGGCCCAATATCCCTGGCGAGTGCGGTGAGTTTTCTTTATCGTGTGCGCCCCCTGCAAAAACCCCCGAGAAGGCATTATGTTGGAAACTTCCCTGAGTCAATTGGAACAACTGGTCAACGACCTGGTACAGAAGAATCAGGAACTGGCTGAGCGCACTGCCAAGCTGGAAGCCGAACTGGTTCATGCCAAGGATGAAAACGACAGCCTGCAACTGAGCCTGCTGGAGCAGGAAGAGAAGCAGGGCGCTACGGCCGCGCGTATCCAGGCGCTGGTTGAGCGTGCCGGTGGTGGCGCAGTCAACGCATGAAAACGACCGCGCAGTCGATCAATGTTATCTCGATCCTGGGCACCGATTATTCGATCAAGGCACCTGAAGGCGAAGAGCAGACCTTGCTCAAGGCGGTGCAAATGCTCAAGGCTTCGTTGGGTGACACCAAACGCAAGTACCCAGCCCTGATTGGCGACAAGCTGTTGGTGCTGGCGGCGCTGAACCTGTGCTCGCAGCAGATCGAACTGCAGCACAAGCATCAGGAAGCCCTCGACCGTTATCAAGAGCAAGTCAACGCCACGGTCGACGTCATCGCCCGGACTATCGGCAACAACTGATCGCCCATTCCTCCGACGTACTGCGCGCCTGAGCGCGCCGGCTTTGCCGGCGCTGGGCGCGTAGTGACCTGCAACGCGTTCTAGCCCCGTCCTGAGCCCTCTACATAAGCAAAACCGACACCTGCTCGGTTGGGTATTGTCTCGCGCTAATGGAATAATTGGATACCAAAGTGTATACAGTTGACCTGCCTGTTGCAGTACAGGGTCATTTGCTCGGGGGAATTCCATGCAGTTCTGGCGGCGCAGTATTCAGTGGAAGTTGATTGCAAGCATGGGTGCGGCCTTGTTGGCGAGCATTCTGGTGGTGGTCGCGATCTATACGCTGGCGGTTAACCGGCTGACGGAGCGTTATCTGGTCGAGACGGCACTGCCAGCGAGCATCGAGGCGATTCGTAACGACATCGAGCGGATGCTCGGACAACCGCTGACGGCGGCGGCGGACATCGCCAGCAATACCTTGCTGCGTGACTGGCTGGCCGAGGGCGAGGACGCCAGCCAACGTGCGCACTTTACCGAGTACCTGGATGCACTGCGCCAGCGCAACAACGCGTTCACGGCACTGTTTGCCTCTACGGTCTCCAATCATTACTACAACGAGAAGGGCCTGGACCGTACCCTGCGTCGCGACAACCCGGCCGATAGCTGGTTCTTCCGCTTCATCGACAGCGGTGACGAGCGGATGCTCAACATTGACGTCGATGGTAGCTCCGGTGAAGTGGCGTTGTTCATCGACTACCGGGTAGAGAAGGACGGCAAACTGGTCGGCATTGCCGGGCTGGGCCTGCGTTTGCATGAGCTGTCCGAGTTGATCCACAACTTCAGTTTCGGGGCGCGAGGACGGGTGTTCCTGGTGCGTGGCGATGGCTTGATCCAGGTGCATCCACAGGCCGAGTTCAGCGGTAAACGCCAACTCAGTGAGCAGTTGGGTGAGGCTGCGGCGAAAACCGCCTTGGTGCGGCAGGAGCGGGTGGTCAGTACGCGTTTTCAGCGTGATGGCGAAACCTTCCTGGCACTTAGCCTGCCGCTGCGCGACCTGAACTGGACGCTGGTGGCGGAAGTGCCCGAGTCGCAAATTTACGCCCAGGTGCATGAGACGGTCTGGCTGACCAGCCTGATCGGCCTGGCCGTGGCGCTGTTGTCATTGCTGCTGGTGGTCTGGCTGGCGCGTGGGTTGGTCAAGCCGATCCGCCAGGTAACCGCTGCACTGGTGGCCATCGGCAGTGGCGGTGGCGACCTCAGCCGTCGGCTGGATGAGGGCCGTAGCGATGAGTTGGGTGATCTGGCGCGTGGCTTCAACCGCTTTATCGACAGCCAGCGAGAACTGATCGGCCAGGTGTTGGGCACCACTGAGCGTTTGCACCGTGCGGTGGAACAGGTGACTCAGGTGGTGGACAACACCGCTGATCGCTCTGTGCGGCAGCAGGAAATGACCGAAACGGTTGCCACTGCGGTGCATGAGATGGGCTTGACCGTGCAGGACATTGCGCAAAATGCCGGTAATGCGGCCCAGGCATCGCAGGCTGCCCGCAATGAAGCCGAACACGCCCGTGAGGTGGTGCAGCGCTCGATTAGCCAGATCGAAGGCATGTCCAATGACATCGGCTCGGCCGCCGGTGCGGTTGGCGAGTTGGCTGCAGAAGTCGCCTCGATCGACGAGGTATTGGCGGTGATCCGCAGTATTTCCGAACAAACTAACCTGTTGGCGCTGAATGCGGCCATCGAAGCGGCGCGGGCCGGGGAAATGGGCCGTGGTTTCGCCGTGGTGGCTGATGAAGTGCGCACATTGGCTCAGCGTACCCAGGTGTCCACGGGTGAAATCCAGCAGATGATTCAACGGCTCAAGCAGGGCACGGGCAATGCCGTGGCCTCAATGCAGGCCGGGCAGGTGGCAACCGGTGCCGGTGTGGCGTCGAGCCAGCGCACCGGCGCATCGCTGGGGACCATTACGGATCAGGTGGAGCATATCAGCGACATGAACCACCAGGTCGCCACGGCGACTGAGCAGCAGTCGGCAGTGACCGAGGAGATCAACCGAACGGTGCAGGGTATCTCAGACCTGGCCCGGCAAACCGCCGCAGAAGTGCGCGGCTGCCGGGACGAGTGTCAGGCCCTGCGCGAGCTGGCTGACGACCTGGCGCGGCAGATGGGCGGGTTTCGCCTGTAGCCGCTGATGGTGTCAGGCGCTCATCACGGCGCGGATATCTGCCGCCAGTTCGCGTACCCGGGCTTCTTCGGTGTCCCAGGAGCACATGAACCGGGCGCCGCCGCTGCCGATGAAGGTGTAAAAACGCCAGCCCTTGTTGCGCAATGCTTCCAGGGCCGGTTCCGACATTTGCAGGAATACACCGTTGGCCTCCACCGGGAACATCAGTTCAACGCCGGGGATGTCCGCGACCAGCGAGCTGAGCAATTGTGCGCAGTGGTTGGCATGGGCGGCGTGGCGCAGCCAGGCGCCGTCCTCCAGCAGGCCGACCCAGGGGGCGGAGAGGAAGCGCATTTTCGACGCCAGTTGCCCGGCCTGCTTGCAACGGTAGTCGAAGTCCTCGGCCAGTTTGCGGTTGAAGAACAGGATCGCCTCACCCACCGCCATGCCGTTTTTGGTGCCGCCAAAGCACAGCACGTCGATACCGGCCTTCCAGGTCAGCTCGGCCGGGGTGCAGCCGAGGAAGGCGCAGGCGTTGCTGAAACGAGCGCCGTCCATGTGCAGGTTCAGGCCCAGTTCCTTGCAGGTGGCGCTGATCGCCTTGAGTTCATCCGGGCGGTAGACGCTGCCCACCTCGGTAGCCTGGGTGATGGTCACTACCCGGGGTTTGGGGTAGTGGATGTCCTGGCGCTTGAGCGCGACTTCGCGGATCGAGGCCGGGGTCAGCTTGCCGCCTTCGCTGCGGGCGGTCAGCAGCTTGGAACCGTTGGAGAAAAACTCCGGCGCGCCGCATTCGTCGGTTTCGACGTGGGCGGTCTCCGAGCAGATCACGCTGTGGTAGCTCTGGCACAACGACGACAGCGCCAGCGAGTTGGCGGCGGTGCCGTTGAAGGCAAAGAACACTTCGCAGTCGGTTTCAAACAGCTTGCGAAAGTGATCGGCTGCCCGTGCGGTCCATTGGTCGTCGCCATAGGCACGTTCGTGGCCGTGGTTGGCCTTTTCCATGGCGGCCCAGGCTTCGGGGCAGATACCGGAATAGTTGTCGCTGGCGAATTGTTGGCTTTGATCGGTCATGGTTCTGTCCTGAAAACGACGCAGGCAAGCACTCTAAACCAAGATTCGGTGAAGTGTCTGCTGCTGTATGGCCAGCGGCCCTGCAAGCGATGGGGCCATCTGCTGTAGGGTTTTTCGCGGGTTTTATCCTGCCTGTCGGGCTGACGCTCACGAGGTTATGTCGTAAACGCACCTTTGCGTGGCGCCCATAGGCATCTGGGCTGTCTGCGTCGGTCATACCATCGAATCCAAAGGGCGCTGTCCATGTCATGCCGCCCACCTAATGAAAGCCCATGCCGCTGCCGGGAGAGATGCGATGTTCAGCAAGCAAGACCAGATCCAGGGTTATGACGATGCACTGCTGGCGGCGATGAATGCCGAAGAGCAGCGTCAGGAAGATCACATCGAACTGATCGCCTCGGAGAACTACACCAGCAAGCGCGTGATGCAGGCCCAGGGCAGCGGCCTGACCAACAAGTACGCCGAAGGCTATCCGGGCAAGCGTTACTACGGCGGTTGTGAGCACGTGGACAAGGTCGAGCAACTGGCGATTGACCGTGCCAAGCAACTGTTCGGTGCCGACTACGCCAACGTTCAGCCGCACTCCGGCAGCCAGGCCAACGCGGCGGTGTTCCTCGCCCTGCTGCAGGCCGGTGACACGGTGCTGGGCATGAGCCTGGCCCACGGTGGCCACCTGACCCACGGCGCCAAGGTCAGCTTCTCCGGCAAGCTCTACAACGCGGTGCAATACGGCATCGACACTGCCACCGGCCTGATCGACTACGACGAAGTCGAGCGCCTGGCGTTGGAGCACAAGCCGAAAATGATCATCGCCGGTTTTTCGGCCTACTCGAAAACCCTCGATTTTCCACGCTTCCGTCAGATCGCTGACAAAGTGGGCGCTTACCTGTTCGTCGACATGGCGCACGTGGCCGGCCTGGTCGCGGCCGGGCTGTACCCGAACCCGCTGCCGTACGCCGACGTGGTCACCACCACCACCCACAAGACCCTGCGCGGCCCACGTGGCGGCCTGATTCTGGCCAAGGCCAACGAAGAACTGGAAAAGAAACTCAACGCTGCGGTGTTCCCCGGCGGCCAGGGCGGGCCCCTGATGCACGTCATCGCGGCCAAGGCTGTGTGCTTCAAGGAAGCCCTGGAACCCAGCTTCAAGGCGTATCAGCAGCAAGTGATCGACAACGCCCAGGCCATGGCTGGCGTGTTCATCGACCGCGGCTACGATGTAGTGTCCGGCGGCACCGATAACCACCTGTTCCTGGTCAGCCTGATCCGTCAGGGCCTGACCGGCAAAGAGGCCGATGCTGCCCTGGGCCGTGCCCATATCACGGTGAACAAGAACGCCGTACCGAATGACCCACAGTCGCCGTTCGTCACGTCCGGCCTGCGCATTGGCACCCCGGCGGTGACCACGCGCGGCTTCAAGGTCAGCCAGTGCACCGCACTGGCCGGCTGGATCTGCGACATTCTCGACAACCTTGGCGATGCCGATGTCGAGGCCGATGTGGCGAAAAACGTGTCGGCACTGTGTGCAGACTTTCCGGTTTACCGCTGAGTGGTTGAGGAGTAACTGACTATGCAACGCTACTCGGGCTTCGGCCTTTTCAAGCACTCGCTGAGCCACCATGAAAACTGGCAGCGCATGTGGCGCACGCCGACCCCGAAAAAGGTCTACGACGTGGTGATCGTCGGCGGCGGCGGGCATGGCCTGGCCACGGCCTACTACCTGGCCAAAGAACACGGCATCACCAACGTTGCGGTGGTCGAGAAGGGCTGGTTGGGCGGTGGCAACACCGCCCGTAACACCACCATCGTGCGTTCCAACTACCTGTGGGACGAGTCGGCGCACCTCTACGAACACGCCATGAAACTCTGGGAAGGCCTGTCGCAAGACATCAACTACAACGTGATGTTCTCCCAGCGCGGCGTCTACAACCTGTGCCACACCCTGCAGGACATGCGCGATTCGGAGCGTCGGGTCAGTGCCAACCGGCTCAACGGTGTGGACGGCGAACTGCTCAACGCCCAGCAAGTGGCCGACGAGATTCCGTACCTGGACTGCTCGAAGAACACCCGCTACCCGATCATCGGTGCCACCGTGCAGCGCCGCGGCGGGGTTGCCCGTCACGACGCCGTGGCCTGGGGCTTTGCCCGCGCCGCCGATGCCTTGGGCGTGGACCTGATTCAGCAAACCGAAGTCACCGGTTTCCGCAAGGAAAATGGCGTGGTCATCGGGGTTGAAACCAGCAAGGGCTTCATTGGCGCCAAGCGGGTCGGTGTGGTCACTGCCGGCAACTCCGGGCACATGGCCAAGCTCGCCGGCTTCCGCCTGCCGCTGGAGTCGCACCCGCTGCAAGCACTGGTGTCCGAGCCGATCAAACCGATCATCGACAGTGTGATCATGTCCAACGCCGTGCACGGCTACATCAGCCAGTCGGACAAGGGCGACCTGGTGATCGGTGCCGGTATCGACGGTTGGGTTGGCTACGGCCAGCGCGGCTCGTACCCGGTGATCGAACACACCCTGCAGGCCATCGTCGAGATGTTCCCGATCCTGTCCCGTGTGCGCATGAACCGGCAGTGGGGCGGCATCGTCGATACCTCGCCGGACGCCTGCCCGATCATTTCCAAGACCCCGGTCAAGAACCTGTTCTTCAACTGCGGTTGGGGCACCGGTGGCTTCAAGGCCACGCCGGGTTCAGGCAACGTCTTTGCCGCCAGCCTGGCCAAGGGTGAAATGCACCCGCTGGCTGCGCCTTTTTCCATCGACCGTTTCTACAACGGCGCACTGATCGACGAACACGGCGCTGCCGCTGTCGCCCACTAACAGGAGAACCTGACCATGTTGCACATCTTCTGTCCCCACTGTGGCGAGCTGCGCTCCGAAGAGGAATTCCACGCCGCTGGCCAGGCGCACATCCCGCGCCCGCTCGACCCGGATGCCTGCACCGATGAGGAATGGGGCACCTACATGTTCTTCCGCGACAACCCACGCGGCCTGCACCACGAACTGTGGATTCACGCCGCCGGTTGCCGCCAGTACTTCAATGCCACCCGTGACACGGTGACCTACGAAATTCTGGAAACCTATCCAATTGGCGCCAAGCCACAAGTGACCGGCAAAAACACCAGCCCGCAGTTGGCAGTCAGTGGTCAGGGAGAAAAGGTATGAGCCAGGTCAATCGCCTGTCCAACGGCGGTCGTATCGACCGCAGCAAAGTCTTGAACTTCACCTTCAACGGCCAGAGCTATCAGGGCTATGCCGGTGACACCCTGGCGGCCGCGTTGCTGGCCAACGGGGTGGACATCGTCGGGCGCAGCTTCAAGTACTCGCGCCCTCGCGGGATCATCGCCGCCGGTGCCGAAGAGCCGAACGCGATCCTGCAGATCGGCGCCACCGAAGCCACCCAGGTGCCGAACGTGCGCGCTACCCAGCAGGCACTGTATGCCGGCCTGGTGGCCACCAGCACCAATGGCTGGCCGAGCGTGAACAACGACGTGATGGGGATCCTGGGCAAGGTCGGTGGCAAGCTTATGCCACCGGGCTTCTACTACAAGACCTTCATGTACCCGCAGTCGTTCTGGATGACCTACGAGAAGTACATCCGCAAAGCGGCCGGCCTGGGCCGTTCGCCGCTGGAAAACGACCCGGACACCTACGATTACATGAACCAGCACTGTGACGTGCTGGTGGTTGGCGGTGGCCCGGCTGGCCTGGCAGCGGCCTTGGCGGCTGGCCGCAGTGGCGCCCGGGTGATCCTTGCCGATGAGCAGGAAGAGTTTGGCGGCAGCCTGCTCGACACCCGCGAAAGCCTCGACGGCAAGCCTGCCGCGGAGTGGGTGGCGGCCGCCGTGGCCGAACTCAAGGGCATGCGCGAAGTGACCTTGCTGCCACGGGCCACTGTGAACGGCTACCACGACCACAACTTCCTGACCATCCACGAGCGCCTGACCGACCACCTGGGCGATCGCGCGCCACTGGGGCAGGTGCGTCAGCGTATCCATCGCGTGCGTGCACGGCAGGTGGTGCTGGCCACAGGCGCCCACGAGCGTCCGCTGGTGTATGGCAACAACGACGTGCCGGGCAACATGCTGGCTGGTGCAGTATCGACTTACGTGCGCCGCTACGGCGTGGCACCGGGCAAGAAACTGGTGCTTTCGACCAACAACGACCACGCGTATCGCGTTGCGCTGGATTGGTTCGACGCCGGCCTCAAGGTCGTCGCCATTGCCGATGCGCGGCATAACCCGCGTGGTTCGCTGGTCGAAGAAGCCCGCGCCAAAGGCATTCGCATTCTGACCTCCAGCGCGGTGATCGAAGCGCGTGGCAGCAAGCATGTGACAGCCGCCCGCGTGGCAGCCATCGACCTGAAAGCCCACGCAGTGACCAGCCCAGGCGAGTGGCTGGAGTGCGATCTGGTGGCCAGTTCGGGCGGCTACAGCCCGGTGGTTCACCTGGCTTCGCACCTGGGTGGCAAGCCGGTCTGGCGTGAAGACATCCTCGGCTTCGTGCCGGGCGATGCCCCGCAGAGACGCGTCTGCGTCGGCGGCGTGAACGGTGTCTACAGCCTCGGCGATACCCTGGCCGATGGTTTTGAAGGCGGTGTACGGGCTGCAACCGAAGCCGGTTTCAAGGCGGTCACCGGCGTACTGCCCAAGGTGCTGGCGCGCCATGAAGAAGCCACTGTGGCGTTGTTCCAGGTGCCGCATGACAAACCCACGGCACGGGCACCGAAGCAGTTCGTCGACCAACAGAACGACGTGACGGCCGCGGCTATCGAGTTGGCCACCCGCGAAGGTTTTGAGTCGGTCGAGCACGTTAAACGCTATACCGCGCTGGGCTTTGGTACCGACCAGGGCAAGCTCGGCAACATCAACGGCCTGGCCATCGCCGCCCGTTCGCTGGGCATTGGTGTGGCGCAAATGGGCACCACCATGTTCCGTCCGAACTACACGCCGATCACCTTCGGTGCAGTGGCGGGCCGGCATTGCGGTCACCTGTTCGAGCCGGTGCGTTTCACCGCGCTGCATGCCTGGCACGTGAAAAACGGTGCCGAGTTTGAAGACGTCGGCCAGTGGAAACGGCCGTGGTACTTCCCGCGCAAAGGCGAAGATATCCATGCCGCCGTTGCCCGTGAGTGCAAGGCGGTGCGTGACAGCGTCGGCCTGCTCGACGCCTCGACCCTGGGCAAGATCGATATCCAGGGCCCGGATGCCCGTGAGTTCCTCAACCGCATCTACACCAACGCCTGGACCAAGCTGGACGTGGGCAAGGCCCGTTACGGCCTGATGTGCAAAGAAGACGGCATGGTCTTCGACGACGGTGTCACGGCGTGCCTGGGTGAGAACCACTTCCTGATGACCACCACCACCGGCGGCGCAGCACGCGTACTGCAGTGGCTGGAGATCTATCAGCAAACCGAATGGCCAGACCTGAAGGTGTACTTCACCTCGGTCACCGACCACTGGGCGACCCTGACCCTGTCTGGGCCGAACAGCCGCAAACTGCTGTCGCAGGTCACCGATATCGACCTGGACAAAGACGCCTTCCCGTTCATGAGCTGGAAGGAAGGCAAGGTGGGCGGGGTACCGGCGCGGGTCTTCCGGATCTCCTTTACCGGTGAGCTGTCGTACGAAATCAACATCCAGGCCAACTACGCCATGGGTGTGCTGGAGCAGATCGTCGAAGCGGGCAAGCCGTACAACCTGACCCCGTACGGCACCGAAACCATGCACGTACTGCGGGCCGAGAAGGGCTTCATCATTGTCGGCCAGGACACTGACGGCTCGATGACCCCGGACGACCTGAACATGGGCTGGTGCGTCGGGCGGACCAAGCCGTTCTCCTGGATCGGCCGTCGTGGCATGAACCGTGAAGATTGCGTACGGGAAAACCGTAAACAGCTGGTCGGCCTCAAGCCGGTCAATCCGACCCAGTGGCTGCCTGAGGGTGCGCAACTGGTGTTCGATCCGAAGCAACCGATCCCGATGGACATGGTCGGCCACGTGACCTCCAGCTACGCCGCCAACTCGCTGGGCTATTCGTTCGCGATGGGTGTGGTCAAGGGTGGCCTCAAGCGTATGGGCGAGCGCGTGTTCTCGCCGCAGGCCGATGGCAGCGTGATCGAAGCGGAGATCTGTTCAGCGGTGTTCTTCGACCCGCAAGGCGAACGGCAGAACGTTTAAGGATTGACGCGCACGTGTGGCGCCGGCGCGGCCGGCCCCACACGGATCGCCCTACAGCATTTGATATTTCAGGCAGGTTTGAAATGAGCGCAATCAACGTTTACCAGCAACACCCAGGCAACGCCGCCAAGGCGGAATCGCCGCTGGCCCACGCCGACTTGCCGAGCCTGGTTGGCAAGGGGCGCAAGAACGCCGGTGTCACCCTGCGCGAGAAGAAGTTGCTGGGCCACCTGACTATTCGTGGCAACGGCCACGACCCGGCCTTCGCCGGTGGTGTGTTCAAGGCCATCGGCCTTGAGTTGCCCGTGGCCCTGACCGTGGTCGCCAACGGCGACATGTCGCTGCAGTGGCTCGGCCCGGATGAGTGGCTGTTGATCGTCCCCGGTGGCCAGGAGTTCGCCGTCGAGCAGAAACTGCGCGACGCCCTCAAGGACCAGCACATTCAGGTGGTCAACGTCAGCGGTGGCCAGACCCTGCTGGAACTGAGCGGCCCGAACGTGCGCGAAGTGCTGATGAAGTCCACCAGCTACGACGTGCACCCGAACAATTTCCCGGTCGGCAAAGCGGTCAGTACGGTGTTCGCCAAGTCGCAACTGGTCATCCGTCGCAGCAGCGAAGACACCTGGGAACTGCTGATCCGTCGCAGCTTCTCCGACTACTGGTGGCTGTGGTTGCAGGACGCCGCCGCAGAATATGGCTTGAGCATCCAGGCCTGAACCCGACAGGAGCGTTAGCATGAGCCGAGCCCCGGATACCTGGATTCTCACCGCCGACTGCCCGAGCATGCTCGGCACTGTGGATGCGGTGACGCGTTACCTCTACGAGCAGCGCTGCTACGTCACCGAACACCACTCGTTCGATGACCGGTTGTCCGGGCGGTTTTTCATTCGCGTGGAGTTCCGCCAGCCCGATGATTTTGACGAAGCGGCTTTCCGCGCAGGCCTGACCGAGCGCGGTGAGGCCTTTGGCATGGTCTTCGAGCTGACAGCGCCGAACCACCGGCCCAAGGTCGTGATCATGGTCTCCAAGGCCGACCATTGCCTGAACGACTTGCTCTATCGCCAGCGTATAGGCCAGCTGTCCATGGACGTGGTGGCGGTGATTTCCAACCACCCGGACCTGGAGCCGTTGGCCCAGTGGCACCGTATTCCGTACTACCACTTTGCCCTCGATCCCCATGACAAACCGGCGCAAGAGCGCAAGGTATTGGATGTGATCGAGGCGTCCGGTGCAGAGCTGGTGATCCTTGCCCGCTACATGCAGGTGCTGTCGCCAGAGTTGTGTCGCAAGCTCGACGGCTGGGCGATCAATATCCACCACTCCCTGCTGCCCGGTTTCAAAGGCGCCAAGCCGTATCACCAGGCCTATAACAAGGGGGTGAAACTGGTGGGCGCCACGGCGCATTACATCAACAACGACCTCGACGAAGGCCCGATCATTGCCCAGGGCGTCGAAGCGGTCGATCACAGCCATTATCCCGAAGACCTCATCGCCAAAGGCCGCGACATCGAATGCCTGACCCTGGCCAGGGCGGTGGGTTACCACATTGAGCGGCGGGTGTTTTTGAACGCCAACCGCACGGTAGTGCTCTGACGAGCACGCTTGCCAGTAAAAAAATCCAGTAACTCAGCGCTGCCTCCGGGTAGCGCACTTTGCACCGCTACATAAAAACAATCAGCGAGGTGAAAGCATGTCTGGTAATCGTGGTGTGGTGTATCTCGGCGCCGGTAAGGTCGAGGTACAAACAATCCCCTATCCAAAAATGCAGGACCCGCGAGGCCGCAAGATCGAGCACGGTGTCATCCTGCGGGTAGTGTCGACCAATATCTGCGGCTCCGACCAGCACATGGTGCGTGGCCGTACCACCGCTCAGGTCGGCCTGGTTCTGGGCCATGAAATCACCGGCGAGGTGATCGAGAAGGGCCGTGATGTCGAAAACCTGCAAATCGGTGACCTGGTTTCGGTACCGTTCAACGTTGCTTGCGGTCGCTGCCGCTCCTGCAAGGAACAGCACACCGGTGTCTGCCTGACGGTCAACCCGGCACGGGCTGGCGGTGCATACGGTTACGTGGACATGGGCGACTGGACCGGCGGCCAGGCCGAATACGTGCTGGTGCCTTATGCCGACTTCAACCTGCTGAAACTGCCGAACCGTGACAAGGCCATGGAGAAGATCCGTGACCTGACCTGCCTTTCGGACATCCTGCCAACCGGTTACCACGGTGCAGTCACCGCAGGCGTTGGGCCGGGCAGTTCGGTGTACATCGCCGGTGCCGGCCCGGTCGGCCTGGCAGCCGCGGCCTCGGCGCGCCTGTTGGGCGCGGCCGTGGTGATTGTCGGTGACGTGAACCCGGTACGTCTGGCACACGCCAAGGCTCAGGGTTTCGAGATCGCCGACCTGTCCCAGGACACCCCGCTGCACGAACAGATCGCCAACCTGCTGGGTGAGCCAGAAGTTGACTGTGCGGTGGATGCGGTGGGCTTCGAGGCCCGTGGCCATGGCCATGCTGGTGCCCAGCACGAAGCGCCGGCCACGGTGCTGAACTCGTTGATGGGTGTGGTGCGGGTAGCCGGCAAGATCGGTATCCCTGGCCTCTACGTCACCGAAGACCCGGGCGCCGTGGATGCCGCCGCGAAAATCGGCAGCCTGAGCATTCGCTTCGGCCTTGGTTGGGCCAAGTCCCATAGCTTCCACACCGGCCAGACCCCGGTGATGAAGTACAACCGCGCCTTGATGCAGGCCATCATGTGGGACCGCATCAACATCGCTGAAGTGGTGGGCGTACAAGTCATCAGCCTGGATCAGGCGCCAGAAGGTTATGGCGAGTTCGATGCCGGCGTGCCGAAGAAATTCGTGATCGACCCGCACAAACTGTTCAGCGCCGCCTGATCATTCCCCCTGCCACCCCCGCTTTTTAGCGGGGGTTGGCTTCAGCTGACACCCCACCGACGTCATCGCAGGCAAGCCAGCTCCAACAGAGCCCGCGCAACCTGTAGGAGCCGGGCTTGCCCGCGATGCAGGCGCCGCGCACTCACTGGCACCCCACCGACGCCATCGCAGGCAAGCCAGCTCCAACAGAACTCGCGCCGGCTGTGGGAGCGGGTCTTGCCCGCGATGCAAACGCCGCTAACGCACTGACACCGCGCCGAGGCCATCGCAGGCAAGCCAGCTCCAACAGAGCCCGCGCCAGCCTGTAGGAGCCGGGCTTGCCCGCGATGCAGACGCCGCTAACGCACTGACACCGCGCCGAGGCCATCGCAGGCAAGCCAGCTCCAACAGAGCCCGCGCCAGCCTGTAGGAGCCGGGCTTGCCCGCGATGCAGGCGCCGCGAACTCGCGATCACCCCACTGACGTCATCGCAGGCAAGCCAGCTCCAACAGAGCCCGCGCCAGCCTGTAGGAGCCGGGCTTGCCCGCGATGCAGGCACCGCGAACGCACTGACACCGCGCCGAGGCCATCGCAGGCAAGCCAGCTCCAACAGAGCCCGCGCCAGCTGTGGGAGCGGGGCTTGCCCGCGATGCAAACGCCGCGAATTCGCGATCACTCCACCGACGTCATCGCAGGCAAGCCAGCTCCAACAAAGAGCGGGCAGCCTGTGGCAGGCTTGCCTGCGATAGTGCCTAAAGACATGAAATTGCCGACAGATAACCTGTTCTAGGAAACATCCTACGAACGCTGTCAGCACCCATTGGCTTGTCTTGGAAATGTTGCCCACCTACGCTGCCCGTGTCGCTGACAACTCGGCGAACGGGCGTGGAAACCTGGACCGGTAATGTGGCGGCTGTCGTTATGGCGGCTGTGCGCGGGAGACCTTCGGGTCTGCCGGGTTACCCATTACCCTGGTTTTCCACCCCGCGTACAGCTGCCACCTCTTCGTGTGGAAACGGAAGGGTGCAGCTACACCTGCATCAGGAGCTTTCCATGAAGGAAATCGTTCCAGATCCACCCCACGAAACCATCGCAGGCAAGCCTCCCACAGCTACAGCATGAACGCTGCGATAGCGCCTGATGACATGAAATTGCTGGCAGATAACCTGTTCTAGGAAATATCCTACGAGCGCTGTCGGCACCCATTGGCTTGTCTTGGAAATGTTGCCCACCTACGCTGCCCGTGTCGCTGACAACTCGGCGAACGGGCGTGGAAACCCGGGCAAGTATCAGGTGTCGCTTTATGGCGGCTGTGCGCGGGAGACCTTCGGGTCTGCCGGGGTTACCTGATGCATCCGGTTTTCCACCCCGCGTACAGCTGCCACCTCTTCGTGTGGAAACGGAAGGTTGCAGCCACACCTGCATCAGGAGCTTTCCATGAAGAAAATCGTTCCAGATCCACCCCACGAAACCCTTGCCCCAACCGCCAGCACGCTCTTCGGCCTCTGTGGTGCCGGCCACGATCCGATGTTTCTCGTGCGCCCCGGTATCGAACCCCATGACGCGCTGGTGCATGTCTCTCTGTTCTTGCGCGGCGCCTACGACACGGCTCATCAGGCCAGCGACACCGCCGACGAGTCGGCCAAGGGCTTTCTCTGGTCCACGATGCATTCGGTAGAAATGGCCAAGGGCCTGGTCGATGCCTTGCTCGACGGGATCGAGGCGCGCGCCCTGAGCGAACGCTCAGGCTGAAAACACCCGACCACTGGCGGTCAATCAGCACGGAACAATCCTGAGGCAGGCCAGTCAAATGACCGTTTCCCGCCGTTGAGGCTCAAGAGGTCATTTGATGAAGCGCTTTGCCCTGGTAACCCTGATGACCCTGGCCGCCAGCCCGGTCTTTGCCTTTAACCTCAGCGATGCCGCCAATGCCGTCTCGGCCATGCAAGGCACAGACAGCGAAGGCCCTGCCGTCATTGCTGCGCCTGCGTCGGCGAACCTACTAAACACTTTGGGCAGCCAGTTGAACATCACCCCCGAACAAGCCGTGGGTGGCACGGGCGCGTTGCTTGGCCTGGCGAAGAACCAACTGAGTGGTGACGAGTTCTCGCAGCTGACCCAAGCGGTCCCGGGGCTTAACCTGCTCACCGGTGATAACGCGCTGGGTGGCTTGAATGGCTTGATCGCGCTGATGGGCAAGAGCGACGGCCAGCAATCGGCGCTGAGCAATGCCTTGGGCAATGTGAAAGACACCAACGACCTGAACAACGCCTTCAGCCTGTTAGGCATGGACACCGGCCTGATCGGCCAATTTGCCCCGCTGTTGCTGCAGTTCCTTGGCCAGCAAGGCGTGGCCAATTCGTTGTTGCAGAACCTGGGCACCATCTGGGGTAGCCAGGCAGCACTGCCTTCAGTCTGACCGGCTGGAGCGGTTTGCGCGTGAGGGGGGCTGTGGTAGCCTCCCGAGCCGTTTTACAAGGATAGGTAACTGCAATGTTCATGGATGCTCTGAAGATGTCCTTGCCGGCTGAGGCCGTGCTCGGTTTCGTCGTCTACATGGGTGGCGCCGCTGCGCTGTTCGCGCTCTATGCGCTGATCTATACCCGTCTTACGCCCTATAACGAACTGCGCCTGATTCGCGAAGGCAACACGCCTGCCGCTGTTGCCCTGGCCGGTGCGCTGGTGGGCTTTGCCATTCCGGTGGCCAGTGCTGTCTCTCATTCCATTTCGCTGCTGGACTTCCTGCTCTGGGCGGTGATCGCGGCGGTGGTGCAACTGTTGGCATTCGTGGTGGTGAACCGCTGTGTCAAAGGCATGGCCGAGCGCATCGCTCGTCAGGAGATGGCCTCGGCCATCCTGTTGGCTGCGGTCTCGATCAGTATCGGGTTGCTCAATGCTGCCTGCATGACACCCGCCGCCTGATCAGGGAGCACCGCGATGAAACGCAGTAAACGAGTACGGCTGATTGCGCTTGGCAGTCTGCCGCTGGTGCTGTCTGCCTGTGGCGAACGACCGACCCGGGTGGTCAGCGAGGTAAAGCGCTTTCAGGACGTCGACCATTGCGCCATGGCCGGGATCAACCGTCAGGTCTGTCTGCAGGCCTGGTTGGGCGCACAGCAGCACCATTACGCCAATGCGCCGCGCTTCGTGAGCCTTGAGGCTTGCGAGGAGGTTTTCCAGGAATGCGATACGCGCAACTTTGCCGGCAATTTCGTGCCACGGATGGAAGGGTTCGCCTTGACCGTCGACCGGCAGGTGTATGCCGATGGTAATGACGACACCTCAGGCGCTGGGTCGACGTCGACGGGCGGCAGCCGGTTCTACGACTACACCGACACCGAGCCGCATTATTCCACTGAGGCGATCTACCACGAGCGTGATGGCCGCAATGCGTTCAAGGTTACCTCGTTGACCGAGCAGGTCGCCGCAGGCAACCAGTACGCCGGGCTTGATCCGAACCACCCGACGTCGATGCCCTTCAGTTCCTTGCCGCATGCGCTGGACGGTACTCACCCCGCGACGGTGCCGGCTGGCAGCGCGCTGCACCCGACAGCATTGGCGCAATCGCCCCGGCCATTCGCCATCGGCAGTCACAATGGCTTTGTATCGCGTGCCTCGGCGCGTGGTGGCTTTAGTTCCTGAGGTGCGCAGATGAAACGTATAGCGGTTGCCCCGCGCCCGGGCTGGAAAGCCACCGCCGAGCATTTCGGTTTCAACTTCCATACCTTCGATGGTGAACCGTATTGGGATGAAAGCGCCTATTACCAGTTCAGCCTGCGGCAGATCGAGGATGACCTGGAGGAGCCGACCCGCGTGCTGCATGAGCTGTGCATGGCGCTGGTGGCCGAGGTGGTGGAGAGCGACGCCTTGCTCGACCGCCTGGCGATCCCGACGGCTTACCATGAGCTGATTCGCCGTTCCTGGCGCGACGGGCACCCGCATTTCTACGGGCGCATGGACCTCTGCTATGACGGTTCTGGCCCGGCCAAATTGCTGGAGGCCAACTACGACACGCCCACCTCATTGTACGAAGCGAGTTTCTTCCAGTACCTCTGGCTGGAAGAGCAGATGCGCCGCGGTGTGTTGCCGGGCGATGCCGACCAATTCAACAGCCTGGAAGAGAAGCTGACCCAGGTCATGACGGCCAACCGCTTTGCTACACCGTTCTATTTCGCCGCGGTAAAGGGCTCGGTGGAAGACCGTGGCACGGTGGAATACCTGCGCGACATCGCCGCGGGTGCCGGGCTCGATGCGCGCCTGGTCGACATGGAAGACATCGGCCTGAGCCGGGGCGGGCAGTTTGTCGATCCGGTCGGTGCGCCGATTCCAAGCCTGTTCAAGCTCTACCCTTGGGAAGAGATCTTCAATGACCCGTTCGGCCCGGCGATTGCTGGCAGCGGCACCTTGTTCGTTGAGCCGCCCTGGAAAGCGATCCTTTCCAACAAGGGCATGTTGGCGTTGCTCTGGGAGCGTCACGAGGGCCATCCGAACCTGTTGCCGGCGTTTATCGAGCCGACACCGGCCCAGCCTCTGGAAAAGGGCTGGGTGCGCAAGCCGTTCTTTTCCCGTGAGGGGGCGAACGTGGAGATTCATACCGGCCAGGGGCAGCGCATCGTCGAAGACGGCCCTTACGGCGGTGGGCCAAGCATCATCCAGCAGTTCCAGGCGTTGCCACGCTTTGGTGACAACTACACGGTAATCGGCAGCTGGATGGTTGGTGATCTACCGGCCGGTATCGGTATTCGTGAGGACAACTCGCTGATTACCAAGGACAGTAGCCGCTTTCTGCCTCATGCGATTATCGGTTGAATCAGCGCAGCTCGGCGCGCAGGGCCTCGATGCGGGCGTCCTTCTCGTGCCAGAGCTGGTTGACCCAGTCCTGAACCGTCTGGCGGAACGCCGGGTCGCTCTCGTAGTCGCCAGCCCACAGGGCCGGGTCGAGTTCGCGCACCTGGATATCAATGATCACCTTGGTCACTGAACCGCTAAGCAGGTCCCAGAAGCCTGGCGCTTTGTTACCGGGGTAGACCAGCGTGACGTCGAGCAGGGCGTCGAGTTGCTCGCCCAGTGCAGCCAGCACGAACGCAACACCACCTGCCTTGGGCTTGAGCAAGTGGCGGTAGGGGGAGTGCTGTTCGAGGCGCTTGGCCTCGCTGAAGCGGGTACCTTCCAGGTAATTGACCACGGTGACCGGCTGGCGCTTGAACAGCTCGCAGGCGGCTTTGGTGATTTCCAGGTCATGCCCCTTGAGGTGCGGGTGCTTGGCGAGAAACGCCTTGCTGTAGCGCTTCATGAACGGGTAGTCCAGCGCCCACCAGGCCAGGCCCAGCAGTGGCACCCATATCAGCTCCTTCTTCAGGAAGAACTTGAAGAACGGAATGCGCCGGTTCAAGGCCTGGATCAACGCCGGAATATCGACCCAGGTCTGATGGTTGCTGACGGCCAAGTACGAGGTGTCCAGGCGCAGCTCGGCGGCACCTCGCACGTCCCATTGGGTGGGGATGCACAGCGCGAAGATCAGTTTGTCGATTTCGGCCCAGGTTTCGGCAATCCACTTCACCGCTGTGGAGGCGTAGTCGCGGTAGTGGCCGGGGAGCACCAGCTTGAGCAGGGCAAATACGGTGAGCGGGCCAATCAGTGCCAGGGTGTTGAGCAATAGCAGCAAGGTCACGAGACTGCCGGTCAGCAGGCGGCGCATAAAGAACTCTTATTCTTGGGTAAGCGGTCAGTAATGATAAGCAGCGGCGGGGTTTACGCCAAATATGGCGGCCCGCTCTTGGCAGACAAATGTTTCACATTGTCTTTAATACCCTGTGACACCGAACCTATGCTGCCTCTGTAGTCTAATCACTGTCTTTTCTCAAGGAAGCCAACCCGGTGAAACCCTTACTCGCATTGCTTTCCCTGTTGGCCCTGCCGGTGATGGCCGCCGAGCCGACCCTGTATGGCCGTTATGAATACATTGCCCTGCCGGAAATCGGCGAAACCCTCAAGGCCAAGATGGACACCGGGGCATTGACGGCGTCGTTGTCGGCCAAGGACATCGAGCGTTTCCAGCGCGACGGTGAAGATTGGGTGCGTTTCCGCCTGGCCACCAAGGATTCAGACGGTAAGGTCTACGAGCACAAGCTGGCGCGTATCAGCAAGATCAAGAACCGCGCGGAAGAAGAGGACGACGGTGGCGAAGGCGCCGATGTGACCAAGCGTCCGGTGATCGACCTCGAGGTGTGCCTTGGCGATACCAAGCGCACGGTTGAGGTGAACCTGGCCGACCGCAGCAGCTTCAACTACCCACTGCTGATCGGCGCCAAGGCCCTGCGCGAGCTTGGCGCGGCCGTGAACCCGGCGCGACGCTTCACGGCGGGCAGGCCTGCATGCTGATGGTCTAGCCTTGTACACGTCGGCCTTGCCGACGATAGGAGCGCCGGGTTAATGGCTGACACCACCGCGACCCTATCGCCGGCAACGCTGGCCTTTGTGGAGGTATAGAGTTTCTGGGCCTTGTCAGCCACACCTGAATCTCTTACAAGTGGCGACCGATTACCGCTAGGCCTGGATGCCATGCCCCATATCTTGATTGTCGAAGACGAAGCGGCCATTGCCGATACCCTGATCTACGCCCTGCAGGGTGAAGGCCACAGCACTGAGTGGGTGACGCTGGGCAACGCGGCACTGGAGCAGCAGCGTCTGCGTCCGGCTGATCTGGTGATTCTCGATATCGGCTTGCCGGATATCAGTGGCTTTGAAACCTGCCGCCAGTTACGTCGCTTCAGCGAGGTGCCGGTGATGTTCCTCAGTGCCCGTGACGGTGAGATCGACCGCGTGGTAGGCCTGGAGATCGGTGCCGACGATTATGTGGTCAAACCCTTCAGCCCGCGTGAAGTTGCCGCCCGGGTTCGGGCGATTCTCAAGCGCATGGCGCCGCGTACCGAGGCGTTGGGCAGCCTTGAGCCCTTTGTGCTCGACACTGTGCGTATGCAGATCAATTACCGTGGTCAGCCGTTGGGCCTGACCCGGCACGAGTTTCGTCTGTTGCAGTGCCTGCTGGAGCAACCGGAGCGGGTGTTCAGCCGTGAGCAGTTGCTCGATGCGGTCGGGGTACCGGCCGATGCCGGGTATGAGCGCAGTATCGACACCCATATCAAGAGCGTGCGCGCCAAGCTGCGTCAGGTGGCCGGCGAGGCAGAGCCCATCCAGACCCACCGCGGGCTGGGCTACAGCTATAGCCCGAGCCATAGCTGATGCGCCTGGGGATACGGATTTTTCTGGTCTACTTCCTGTTTGTCGGCCTGACGGGCTACTTTCTGATCAACACCGTGCGCGAGGAAATTCGCCCTGGTGTGCGTCAGTCTGCCGAGGAAACCCTGGTGGACACCGCCAACCTGCTGGCCGAGATCCTGCGCGCGGACGTCAAGGCCGGCACCTTGGGCCAGAGCCAGCTGCCGCAGGTGCTCCAGGCCTATGGCCAGCGGCAGCCGCGAGCGCAGATCTGGGGGCTGCCCAAGACCGAGGTCAACCACCGCATCTACGTGACCGATGCCAAAGGTATCGTGCTGCTTGATTCCAGCGACCTGGCAGTGGGCCAGGACTACTCGCGCTGGAACGACGTCTACCTCACCCTGCGTGGGCAGTACGGCGCCCGCTCGACCCGCAGCGACCCGGACGATCCGGCGTCCTCGGTGATGCATGTCGGTGCGCCGATTCTGGATAACGGCATGATCATCGGTGTCGTCACGGTGGCCAAGCCCAACAGCTCGCTGCAGCCCTATATCGACCGCTCCGAACGCCGTTTGCTGTACCTCGGTGTCGGTCTGATCGCCCTCGGGTTGCTGGTGGGGGCCGGGTTGTCCTGGTGGCTGGCGACCTCATTGCGGCGCCTGACCCGTTATGCCCTGGCAGTCAGCGAGGGCGAGCGTGCGGAGCTGCCACATTACCGTGGTGGCGAGTTGGCACAGTTGGCCGGGGCTGTGGAGCGAATGCGTACCCAGCTTGAAGGCAAAGCCTATGTCGAGCGCTATGTGCACACCCTGACCCATGAGCTGAAAAGCCCGCTGGCGGCCATTCGCGGTGCCAGCGAGTTGCTTCAGGGGCCAATGCCGGAGGCCCAGCGGCAACGCTTTGCCGGCAACATAGAAAGCGAAAGCGCGCGGATGCAGCAACTGATCGAGCGCCTGCTCAACCTCGCGCAGGTGGAGCAGTTGCAGAGCCTTGATGCGCAAGAGTGGGTGCCACTGGCGCAGATGGTCGACGACCTGTTGCTGGCCCACAGTGCCCGTATCGAAAGTGCCGGCCTGCAGGTTCGGCAGCGTTTGCCGCATGAACTCCAGCTGCTCTGCGAGCCGTTCCTGATGCATCAGGCGATTGCCAACTTGCTGGATAACGCGCTGGACTTCACCCCTCCAGACGGGATGCTGCTGTTCGAGCTGGAACGGGACGGGCAGCGTGTTGCGCTGAGCCTGTTCAACCAGGGCGAGGCGATTCCCGACTATGCGCTGGGGCGGCTCAGTGAACGCTTCTATTCCTTGCCGCGCCCGCGTACAGGGCGCAAGAGCACCGGGCTTGGGCTGAACTTTGTCGAAGAGGTGCTGCAACTGCACGGCGGTTCGCTGGACGTCGGCAATGTCGAGGGTGGTGTGCGGGTTCGCCTGTGGCTACCGGCCAACCGATTCAACTGAGGCTTCACCGCATCTACACAAAGTCTCCATATTCGCTCCCTCAAGGCTCCATAACGCTGACACACACTCTGTGGCATCGAAACCGGAGCCTTGAGCATGAACCGAAACCTAAGCCTGAAACTGGGCGCTATCGCCTTTTTGATTGTGTTGTTGCTGGTACCGTTGCTGATGATTGGTGGGCTGATCCAGGAGCGCCAGTCGCTGCGCGACGGCGTGGTGCAGGACATTGCCCAGAGCTCCAGCTTCAGCCAGACGCTCAGCGGCCCGTTGCTGGTGGTGCCCTACCGCAAGATCGAGCGGCAGTGGAAAACCCCGGAAGGGGGTGGCGCACTCTATCAGGACGTGAAAACGGTCAACGGCCACTTGTATTTCTTGCCGGAGACCTTCGATCTGAACGCCAGGATCGACACTGAGCTGCGTTCACGCGGCATCTACGAAGCGCGCCTGTACCACGCCGAAAACCGCATCAACGGCCAGTTCCAGATTCCGGTGAAGCTGGGTTTAGGCAATGATTTTGAGGACTACACCTTCGATGCACCGTTCCTGGCTGTGGCGATCAGCGACATCCGCGGCATCGAGAAAGGCCTGAAGCTGGACCTGAACGGCCAGTCGATGGATTTCCAGCCGGGCACGGGCCTGAGCTGGTTGGGTGCCGGGGTGCATGTGGCACTGCCCGCGCTGGACAGCCGCAACGAGACCGTTCTGGATTACGCCTTTGATGTCAGCCTGCAAGGTACCGGGAAACTGCAAGTCTTGCCGGTGGGGCGTAGCAGCAATGTGACCATGGCGGCCAATTGGCCTCACCCCAGTTTTGTCGGTAACTACCTGCCGAGCAGTCGCCTGATCGACAGCCAGAGCTTCACTGCCAATTGGAAGACCTCGTTCTTCTCCACCAACATGGAAGACGCCTTGAGCCAGTGCGTGAACAACGAGTCTTGCCTGGAGTTCAAGGAACGCGCCTTTGGCGTGAGCTTTATCGACCCGGTGGATCAGTACCTCAAGAGTGAGCGGGCGATCAAATATGCGTTGTTGTTCATTGCCCTGACCTTTGCCGGCTTCTTCCTCTTCGAAGTGTTGAAAAGCCTCAGTGTTCACCCGATCCAGTACTTGCTGGTGGGTGTTGCCCTGGCGTTTTTCTACCTGCTGTTGCTGTCGCTGTCCGAGCACGTTGGCTTCGGCCCGGCCTATGCGATTTCGGCCAGTGCTTGCGTGTTGCTGATTGGTTTCTACCTGAGTCATGTGTTGCACAGCCTGGGACGAGCGCTGAGCTTCAGCGGTGGCCTGGCGGTACTGTACGGCATGCTCTATGGCTTGCTCAGCGCAGAGGACTACGCCTTGCTGATGGGGTCGTTGCTGCTGTTCGGCCTGCTGGGTGTATTCATGATCCTGACCCGGCGCCTGGACTGGTACCGGGTAGGGCAGGGCAAGCTGCAATGAGCGGTTTACGCGAGGAGCGTTGTGCAGGGGCGGCGCTGGCGATAAATATCGCCAGGCTGTTCAGCCCTTGTTGGAGCTGGCTTGCCTGCGATGGGATCGGCGCGGTGTCCGTGA
Organism: Pseudomonas sp. TE3910; assembly: GCF_056279025.1. Taxonomy (NCBI): domain Bacteria; kingdom Pseudomonadati; phylum Pseudomonadota; class Gammaproteobacteria; order Pseudomonadales; family Pseudomonadaceae; genus Pseudomonas; species Pseudomonas sp. TE3910. The sequence goes on along the minus strand of NZ_JBWBQN010000001.1, from coordinate 2,993,333 downwards.
GTTCGCGGCGTTTGCATCGCGGGCAAGCCCGGCTCCTACAGGCTGGCGCGGTATCTGTTGGAGCAGGCTTGCCTGCGATGGGATCGGTGGGGTGTCAGTGAGCTCGCGGCGTTTGCATCGCGGGCAAGCCCGGCTCCTACAGGCTGGCGCGTGCTCTGTTGGAGCTGGCTTGCCTGCGATGGCGTCGGAGGGGTGTCAGTGAGCTCGCGGCGTTTGCATCGCGGGCAAGCCCGGCTCCTACAGGCTGGCGCGTGCTCTGTTGGAGCTGGCTTGCCTGCGATGGCGTCGGAGGGGTGTCAGTGAGCTCGCGGTGTCTGCATCGCGGGAAAGCCCGGCTCCTACAGGCTGGCGCGGGCTTTGTTGGAGCTGGCTTGCCTGCGATGGCGTCGGTGGGGTGATCGCGAGTTCGCGGTGTTTGCATCGCGGGCAAGCCCGGCTCCTACAGGTTACGCGGGCTCTGTTGGAGCTGACTTGCCTGCGATGGCGTCGGTGGGGTGCCAGTGAGTTCGCGGCGTCTGCATCGCGGGCAAGCCCGGCTCCTACAGGCTGGCGCGTGCTCTGTTGGAGCTGGCTTGCCTGCGATGACGTCGGTGGGGTGATCGTGGGCAAGCCCGGCTCCCACAGGTATCGCGGGCAGGCCGCCGATCAGGCCTTGGGTGGTTCAGTGGCCTGGAGTGATGGCCGCTGGCTGACGTCAGCGTACCAGGCCGCCAGTTTAGGTTGAGCACTGCGCCAGCCGAACTGTGGCATGCGCAGGTCGAGGTAACCCAAGGCACAGGCGACACCAATGGCTGCGACGTCGAATGCCGCGTTGAGTTCAGCGATGTGCGCCTGTTCCAGCTGGGCTAGGCCGCGCCGGATCTTCTCCTGTTGTGCATCGACCCAGGCATCCCAGCGCTTTTCTTCCGGACGCAGGAAGGTCTCGTAGCGGGTCAGCACGGCTGCCTCGGCAATCGCGTCAGCCAGTGAGGCAACGGTCAGGCGCTGCCAGCGTGCGGAGCCCTCACGCGGGATCAGTGGGTTGCCAACATGCTGCAGGTCGAGGTACTCGAAGATCACCCGGCTGTCATGCAGCACCGAGCCGTCCGCCAGGCGCAGGGCCGGGATTTTCCCGGCCGGGTTGCCTTGGTTCAGCGTCGCGTCGGGCTGGGTCGGGCTGATGTTGACGCTCTGCAGCGCGACCCGGTCCAGTTGCCCGGTTTCGTGCAGCAAGACCATGATCTTGCGGACGAACGGCGAGAACGGCGAGTAAAACAGCGTCATGCTCGGTGCGGACATGTCAGTTCCTCAGTTGTTTTGCAGGCTGGGCGGCATGCAGATGCCTGTACCGCCGATGCCGCAGTAGCCATTCGGGTTCTTGGCCAGGTACTGCTGGTGGTAGGCTTCGGCGAAGTACACGATCGAGTGCTCGGCGATTTCAGTGGTGATGGTGCCCCGACCGGCCTTGGTCAGTTCGGCCTGGTACACGTGCTTGCTGGCCAGGGCCTGTTCCAGCTGGCTAGGGGTGGTGGTATAGATCACCGAGCGATACTGCGTGCCAATGTCATTGCCCTGGCGCATCCCCTGTGTTGGGTCATGCAGCTCCCAGAACATCGTTAGCAGTTCCTGGTAGCTGACCTTTTCCGGCTCATAGACAACCAGCACCACTTCAGCGTGGCCGGTCAGGCCAGAGCAGACTTCCTCGTAGGTCGGGTTCGGTGTGACGCCACCCGCGTAACCTACCACTGTGCTGACCACGCCTTCGCGTTGCCAGAAACGGCGTTCTGCCCCCCAGAAGCAACCCAGGCCGAAAATGGCGAATTCCACATTGCCCGTGAACGGCCCCAGCAGTGGATTGCCGTTGACGAAGTGATACTCGGGTAAGGTCACGTGTTGTTCGCGGCCCGGCAGGGCCTGCTTTTCAGTCGGTAGCGTGCTTTTGTTTGTCAGGATTTCAGAGCGCAAGACCATGAACCCACTCCTCTATGTCAGATGGGACGGCCGCGAGGCGGCGTCGATAAGGCTTAGACCTGTAGTGTGCCCGAGTGTTACACGGCTGTCAGGCGATTGGGCCGCGTGGGTAGCGCTTGAGTTTATCCAGCAGCTCGTGGCCGGAGATGGGCCGGTCAAACAGGTAACCCTGGCCGACATCGCAACGGTGCCTGCGCAGAAATGCCAATTGCTCAGCGGTCTCGATGCCTTCGGCAACCACCTTGAGCTTGAGGTTGTGGGCCATGGCGACCACGGCTGAGGTGATCTCCATGTCGTCCTGGTTGTCGGGAATTTCGTTGATGAAGCTGCGGTCGATCTTGATGATGTCGATCGGGAACTTCTTCAGGTAGCTCAGTGACGAGTAGCCGGTGCCGAAGTCGTCCATGGCCAGGGTCAGGCCCAACTGCTTGAGCTCGTCGAGTTGGCGGTGAGTGTCTTCGGTGGCTTCAAGCAACAGGCCTTCGGTCAACTCCAGTTCCAGGAGGTGCGGCGGCAGGGCTTCCTCTTTGAGGATTTTGGCAATCGAGGCGACCAGGTCCGGGTCGGAGAACTGCTTGGGTGACAGGTTGATGGCCACTTGCAGGTTGCCCAGGCCTTCGCTTGCCAGCTCCTGGCTCATGCGGCAGGCCTGACGCGCGATCCACTTGCCGATTGGAATGATCAGGCCGGTTTCTTCGGCGACGCTGATGAACTGGTCTGGGCGAATCATGCCCTTTTCCGGATGGTTCCAGCGCAGCAGCGCCTCCATGCCCAGCAGGCGACCGCTGCGCAGGCAGACCTTAGGCTGGTAGAACACTTCCAGTTCGTTCTGGGTCAGTGCACGGCGCAGGTTGTTCTCGACAAACAGTTTGTAGCTGGCTTCGGCGTTGAGCGCTTCGGTGAAGACCTGGACCTGATGCTTGCCGTTGGCTTTGGCCTTGTGCAGCGCAAGCCCGGCATTCTTCATCAGGGTTTGCGGGTCGCGCCCGTGCAGCGGTGCGCAGGCCAGGCCGACCGAGGCGGTGACGTTGATCAACTGGTTATCGACAAACAGTGGCTTGTCGAGGGTCTTGAGCAACTGTTGCGCAACCTGCTGGCCACCCTCCATGTCGGTATCGTCGAGCAGTACGGCAAATTCGTTACTGGCAAACCGCGCCAGGCTGCCACCGGGGCTCAGGCTGTTGCGCAGGCGTCGGGCCAGGCTGATCAGCAGTTTGTCGCCGGTCTGATGACCAAGGCTGTCATTGATCCGCTTGAAGTTGTCGATGTCCACCAGCAACAGGCTGATCTTGCGGTCGCTGTCGCAGTTAAATCGCTCGTCCAGGTTTCGGATAAATGAGGGCCGGTTGCCCAGGGTGGTCAGGTTGTCGGTGTAGGCCAGGCGTTCGATACGCTGTTGGGCCAGCTTGGTTTGGGTGATGTCTTCGTAGATGCCGATGTAGTGGGTCAGTTCGCGGTTATCGCCATAGACCTTGGAGATCGACAACTGTCCCCAGTACGGCTCAAGGTTCTTGCGCCGGCTTTTGAACTCGCCTTGCCAACTGTTGTTCATGGCCAGGCTGGAGGGCGCATCGAAGAGCAGGTCGTTGAGGTTTTCCAGGGCCGGCAGCTCTGACAGGCGGTGGCCATGGACCTCTTCGGCGCTGTACTGGGTGATCGCCGTGAAGCTTGGGTTTACGTACTCGACCACGCCATCGCGGTTGACCAGCAGGAAGGCGTTGGCGCTTTGCTCCACGGCGCGCTGGAACAGGTGCAGGGCACTGGTGGCCGTGCGGCGGTTGTGGTTGTTGATGACCTGGGCGAACTGGTCGGCCAACTCGCCAGCAAAGGCGAGTTCGTCCGACTGCCAGGTGCGTGTCGAGCCTCTATGCTCCAGGCACAGCACACCGACCACCTGCCCGTCGATGCGGATACTGGCATCGAGCATGGCGCTGATGTTGTGCTGGCGCAGGTGATCAACCAGCTCGCGGGTGCGCGGATCGTGGTTGGCATTGTGGGCGTCGATGGCACGGCTGGTGTGCAGGGCTTCCAGGTAGTTGGGGAACTGGCTGGCGTCGAACGCTTCGGGCAGGCGGTATTCCTGGGTATCGCGGTAGTAGGCCGAGATAGGCTCCAGGCGCTGGTCTTCCAGGTTCCAGATGCTTGCGCAGTCGACCTTGTAGATCTCGCAGGCGCTGCGGGTGATCAGTTCGGCGGCCTCCTGCAGCGAGTTGCCGGCGCTGTAACGCTGTCGTGCCAGGCGCAGGATCAGGTCCTGCTGGGCGCGCACCCGCTCCAGATGCTCGAGCTGTTCCTGTTGCGCTTGCTGGTTGAGTTGCAGGGCGATCTGCAGGCGGTTGTTACGGGTTTCCAGTTCGCTGGGCGAAAGCTCTGGGCTATCGCCAGGCTGCCCGTCGATTACCAGCAAGTAGCCGCGCAACAGGTGCCGATTGTGCTGTTTGTACGCTTCGCCAACTTCCAGCAGGTGCAGCGGCCCTACGCTTGTGTGCAGCGTGTAGCGCACCAGGTAATGGTTGCGCTGGCTCAGTTGCAGCTCAATGGCGTCGTGCAGTTTGTAGCGCGCCTCAGGCTCCATCAGGCTCGCGTAAGGCGAACCGATCAGGGCGCAGAGGTCGACGGCAGGCATGCCGAACTGGCGTTCGCAGCTCGGGTCGAGAAACAGCATGGCCCAACTGGCTTCATTCAGCCGCTCGAAACGCAGCATGCCGAGCCGCGAAGGCACGGGCAATTGCGTTACTACCTCGGCCACCATACGGCTGGCGGCATCGGGTTGGCTTTTCATGGAGAGCTCGCTTCAAAGGTACGAATGCGCAGTGGCCTGGAACTCGTGGAAAAATGCGTGCCGCAAGGTTGCATCATGCCGTGCTGGCTGACAAGCGCAACACGTGGTTACGACTTTTCAGGTTATCGGCCGTATCGACAGTTTCTGAAGCGAGGGGGCGTTGGGGCGAGGGGCATGGGGGCTGTGGCCTGGACAGCTCTACGAGCACTCGGCCATTACGGCTGCAACACACAAGTAACAGGCAAAAAAAGCCCCGCCAAATTGGCGGGGTTGAGGTACGAGCGTGGCAGCTCGAAAAAGGGTCTGTCTCCCCCGGCAGAGGGAGACAGGGTGTAGCGATTACAGCAGCATGGTGCGGATGTCGGCCAGCAGGTCGCTCAGACGCTTGGTGAAGCGTGCTGCTGCGGCGCCGTTGATCACGCGGTGATCGTAGGACAGCGACAGCGGCAGCATCAGCTTCGGCTGGAAGGCTTTGCCATCCCAGACTGGCTGGATGGTGGCCTTGGAGACACCAAGGATCGCCACTTCCGGCGCGTTGACGATCGGCGTGAAGCCGGTGCCGCCAATGTGTCCGAGGCTGGAGATGGTGAAGCAGGCGCCCTGCATGTCATCAGCCGAGAGCTTCTTGGTCCGGGCTTTTTCAGCCAGGGCCGCAGCCTCACCAGCCAGTTGCAGCAGGCTCTTCTGGTCGACGTTCTTGATGACCGGAACCAGCAGACCATCCGGGGTGTCCACGGCGAAGCCGATGTTCACGTATTTCTTGCGCAGGATGGCCTTGCCGCTTGGTGCCAGCGAGCTGTTGAAGTCTGGCAGTTCCTTGAGCAGGTGTGCACAGGCTTTGAGCAGCAGTGGCAGCACGGTCAGCTTGACGCCCGCTTTCTCGGCGACGGCTTTCTGCGCAACGCGGAAGGCTTCCAGTTCGGTGATGTCGGCCGAGTCGAACTGGGTAACGTGAGGCACGTTCAGCCAGCTGCGGTGCAGGTTGGTGGCACCAACCTGCATCAGGCGCGTCATCGCCACTTCCTCGACTTCGCCGAAACGGCTGAAGTCGACTTCCGGGATCGGCGGGATGCCTGCACCACCGGTTGCACCGGCGGCAGGCGCTTCCTTGGCCTTCTGCATCATGGCCTTGACGTACGCCTGCACGTCTTCCTTGAGGACACGACCGTGCGGGCCGCTGGCCGAAACAGCGTTCAGCTCGACGCCGAATTCGCGGGCCAGTTGACGCACGGCAGGGCCGGCGTGAACCTTGGCGCCGTTGTTGGCAGCCGGAGCGGCGACAGGTGCCACCTCGACCTTGGCCGCCGCTGCTGGCGCTGCAGCAGGTGCTGCAGCTGGAGCCGCTTCGGCCTTGGCGGGTGCTGCGGCCGGTGCCGGGGCGGCAGCCGCAGCTGCGCCTGCAACCTTCAGCTTCAGGATCAGGTCGCCAGTGCCGACTTCGTCGTCCAGCTTGGCGATGATCGCTTCAACCACGCCAGCAGCAGGCGATGGAATCTCCATGCTTGCCTTGTCCGATTCCAGGGTGATCAGCGACTGGTCAGCTGCGACGCTGTCGCCGACCTTGACCAGTACTTCGATGATCTTGGCCTTGCCCGAGGAGCCGATGTCCGGAACATGGATGTCCTGAACAGTGGCAGCCGCAGGTGCAGCTGCTGGCGCGGCTGCGGCGACTGGCGCTGCAGCAGGTGCCGGGGCGGCTGCAGGTGCTGCGACCGGAGCCTCAGGCGCCGCAGCGGCGCCCTCGACTTCCAGTTCCATCAGCTCGTCGCCTTCTTTCAGGCGATCACCCAGCTTGACCTTCAGGGCCTTGATCACGCCGGCTTTCGGAGCCGGGATCTCCATGGAGGCCTTGTCGGACTCCAGGGTCAGCAGGCTCTGGTCGGCTTCAATGCGGTCGCCAACTTTGACGAACAGCTCAATGATTTCACCTTCACCGCTGCCGATGTCAGGTACGCGAATGAGTTCGCTCACTTAGAAATACTCCTCAGCAGTCCAGTGGGTTGCGTTTTTCCGGGTCGATGCCGAAACGGGCGATGGCTTCAGCCACCACTTTCGGTTCGATATCGCCACGGTCGGCCAAGGCTTCCAGGGCAGCCAGCACTACGAAGTTGCGGTCGACTTCGAAGAAGTGACGCAGTTTCTTGCGGCTGTCGCTGCGACCGAAGCCATCGGTACCCAGGACTTTGAATTCTTTGCTCGGTACCCACTGACGAATCTGCTCGGCGAACAGTTTCATGTAGTCGGTGGAGGCAATGACCGGGCCCTTACGGCCAGCCAGGCACTCTTCGACGTAGGTAGTCTTCGGCTTCTGGCCAGGGTGCAGGCGGTTGCTGCGCTCTACGGCCAGGCCGTCGCGACGCAGTTCGTTGAAGCTGGTAACGCTCCAGACATCAGCGCCGACGTTGAACTCTTCACGCAGGATCTTCGCCGCTTCGCGGACTTCACGCAGGATGGTGCCGGAGCCCATCAGTTGAACGTGGTGCGCCGCTTCGCGGGTGTCTTCCTCGAGCAGGTACATGCCCTTGATGATGCCTTCCTCGACACCGGCCGGCATGGCTGGCTGGGTGTAGGCTTCGTTCATCACGGTGATGTAGTAGAAGATGTCCTGCTGCTCTTCCATCATCTGGCGCATGCCCTCGCGGATGATTACCGCCAGTTCATAGCCATAGGTCGGGTCGTAGGTGCGGCAGTTCGGGATGGTGCCAGCCAGCATGTGGCTGTGACCGTCTTCGTGCTGCAGGCCTTCGCCGTTGAGCGTGGTGCGACCGGCGGTACCGCCGATCAGGAAGCCACGGGTGCGGCTGTCGCCAGCGGCCCAGGCCAGGTCGCCGATACGTTGGAAGCCGAACATCGAGTAGAAGATGTAGAACGGCAGCATCGGCTGGTTGTGGCAGCTGTACGAGGTACCGGCAGCGATGAAGGAGGACATGGCGCCCGCTTCGTTGATGCCTTCCTCGAGGATCTGGCCCTTCTTGTCTTCGCGGTAGAACATCACCTGGTCTTTATCGACTGGCTCGTAGAGCTGGCCGACCGAGGAGTAGATGCCCAACTGACGGAACATGCCTTCCATACCGAAGGTACGGGCTTCGTCCGGGATGATCGGCACGATGCGCTGGCCGACTTCCTTGTCCTTGACCAGTTGCGCGAGGATCCGCACGAAGGCCATGGTGGTGGAGATTTCACGGTCGCCCGAGCCGTCCAGGATTGCCTTGAGGGTTTCCAGTGGCGGAGTCGGGATGCTGAAGCTCTTGGCGCGACGCTGAGGCACGAAACCACCCAGGGCGGCACGGCGCTCGCTCAGGTAACGGGCTTCGGCGCTGCCTTCTTCCGGTTTGAAGAACGGCAGGTTTTCCAGCTCGTCATCCTTGACCGGGATGTCGAAGCGGTCGCGGAACAGCCGCAGGCTGTCGATGTCGACCTTCTTGGTGTTGTGCGCGGTGTTCTTGGCTTCGCCTGCACCGGTACCGTAACCCTTGATGGTCTTGGCCAGGATGACAGTCGGCTGGTCTTTGTGGTTGACCGCCTGATGGTAGGCTGCATAGACCTTGTACGGGTCGTGGCCACCACGGTTGAGCTTCCAGATCTCGTCGTCGGACAGGTCTTCGACCATGGCCTTGAGTTCTGGGGTGTTGAAGAAGTGCTCACGGACGAACGCGCCGTCCTTGGCCTTGTAGTTCTGGTACTCGCCGTCGATGACTTCGTCCATGCGGCGCTGCAGGATACCGTGGGTGTCCTTGGCCAGCAGTGGGTCCCAGAAACGGCCCCAGACGACTTTGTTGACGTTCCAGCCACCGCCACGGAACACGCCTTCGAGTTCCTGGATGATCTTGCCGTTGCCGCGAACCGGGCCGTCGAGGCGCTGCAGGTTGCAGTTGATGACGAAGATCAGGTTGTCCAGCTTCTCGCGGCCGGCCAGGGCGATTGCACCCAGGGATTCCGGCTCGTCGCACTCGCCGTCACCCATGAAGCACCAGACCTTCTGCTTGCCTTCAGGGATGTAGCCACGGCTTTCCAGGTACTTCATGAAGCGTGCCTGGTAGATCGCCTGGATTGGGCCCAGGCCCATCGAAACGGTCGGGAACTGCCAGAAGTCAGGCATCAGCCATGGGTGCGGGTACGACGACAGGCCATTGCCATCGACTTCCTGGCGGAAGTTGTTCATCTGATCTTCGCTGATGCGGCCTTCCATGAACGCGCGGGCGTAGACGCCCGGCGAGGCGTGGCCCTGGAAGAAGATCAGGTCGCCGCCGTGTTCATCGGTCGGGGCCTGGAAGAAGTAGTTGAAGCCAATGTCATACAGGGTGGCACTGGAGGCGAAGCTGGAGATGTGGCCGCCCAGATCCGAGTCTTTCAGGTTGGTACGCATTACCATGGCCAGCGCGTTCCAGCGCACCAGCGAGCGAATGCGGCGTTCCATGAACAGGTCGCCAGGCATGCGTGCTTCGTGGGTGACGGGAATGGTATTGCGGTATGGCGTGGTGATGGCATATGGCAGCTGCGAACCACTACGGGTTGCCAGCTCGCCCATACGGGTCATCAGGTAGTGAGCGCGGTCTTCGCCTTCTTTGTCGAGAACCGACTCCAGGGCGTCCAGCCATTCCTGGGTTTCGACGGGATCGAGGTCTTGCATGGCTTGCTCCAGGGCGGAAAGGCTACCAGAATCGGTGGCCTGAGTTTTTTGGCGCCTGGCCTTGTGGGCAGGCGACATGAATTCTTGGATTACCGGATAGGGTCCCGGCGCTGTGTAGTTTTACTACAAATCAATCGGCATTTCATGCTTTTGAGGCGAAATGATAGTAGTAAAACTACAGAAAAATGGCTCGTGGCCTCTGCTCGGGTTGTGGGAAAAATCGATACGGGTGGTAAAAGCTCCGTCATCAAAGGGTTTGCTGCGATGTTTTCTACCAAGAAATCGGTTTTTTCAGCTATTTATAACTTTTGTACGACAGTCTGTCCGAGGCCTTGTTTTACGTGCCTTGCAGCCCACCACTTTTTCACGCCGTTCAAGGATAGACCATGAGCTTGCCTTCGCTGGCCGAGTTGCCCGCTTCCTTCGCGCCGCTGGTCGAGCGCAATAAACAGTCGCTGCGCAGTGCGGTCGCAGACGCTGGCCTGCAACTGGACGACTGGAGCCCAGAACGCTGGCAGCAGTTTGACCGGGTTTGCGCGGCCAGTGACTTTGTCCTGCAACAGGTGCTGCGAGACCCGCAGATGCTCCTGGACCTGCTGGCCAGTGGCGAACTGGACCGCTCGTTCGCTGCCGGTGAGTTGTGCGCCCAGGTGGCTGCAGCGGCCCAGGCGGCCACGACGGAAGACGAGTTGGCGCGCAACCTGCGCCGACAGCGCACGCGCCAGCAGGTGCGGATCATATGGCGTGATCTGAATCGCCAGGCCGATCTGGTGCAGACGTGCCGTGACCTTTCCGACCTGGCCGATGCGGCCATCGATCAGGCCTATCAATGGCTGTACCCGCGTCAGTGCCAGCAGTTCGGCACACCCATCGGCCACCGTAGCGGCGAGCCGCAGCACATGGTGGTGCTTGGCATGGGCAAGCTCGGCGCGGTCGAGCTGAACCTGTCTTCGGATATCGACCTGATCTTCGCCTACCCGGAAGGCGGGGAAACCGAAGGGGTCAAACGTTCGCTGGATAATCAGGAGTTCTTTACCCGCCTTGGTCAACGCCTGATCAAGGCGCTGGACCCGGTCACCGTCGACGGTTTCGTATTCCGGGTCGACATGCGTTTGCGCCCTTATGGCTCGGCTGGCGCGCTGGTGCTCAGCTTCAATGCCCTTGAGCAGTACTACCAGGACCAGGGTCGAGACTGGGAACGCTACGCGATGATCAAGGCGCGGGTAGTGGCTGGCGATCAGACCACTGGCGCGCAGTTGCAGGAAATGCTGCGGCCATTCGTTTACCGGCGTTACCTGGACTTCTCGGCGATCGAAGCGCTGCGCACCATGAAGCAGTTGATCCAGCAGGAAGTCCGGCGCAAGGGCATGGCCGACAATATAAAGCTGGGGGCTGGCGGTATCCGCGAGGTCGAATTTATCGCCCAGGCGTTCCAGTTGATTCACGGCGGGCGTGACCTGAGCCTGCAGCAGCGGCCGCTGCTCAAGGTGCTGGCAACCCTTGAAGGGCAGGGCTACCTGCCGCCTGCGGTGGTTGCCGAACTGCGCGAGGGCTATGAGTTCCTGCGTTATACCGAGCATGCCATCCAGGCAATTGCTGACCGCCAGACGCAAATGCTGCCTGACAGTGAGCTGGACCGTGCCCGGATCGCCTTTATGCTTGGCTTTGCCGACTGGGCGGCGTTCCATGAACAGTTGATGTACTGGCGTGGGCGCATCGACTGGCATTTCCGCCAGGTCATTGCCGACCCCGACGAGGACAGCGAAGCCGGTGAAGAGGTGGTCGGAGGCGAATGGCTGCCGTTGTGGGAAGAGGTACAGGATGAGGAGGCCGCCTGCCGTCAGTTGCAGGACGCCGGATTTGTCGACGGGCCCAAGGCGCTGAAACAACTGGCCGGCCTGCGCGCAAGCCCACAGTTGCGTGCCATGCAGCGCCTGGGTCGTGAGCGCCTGGATGCCTTTATTCCACGCCTGCTGGCGCAAGCGGTGGAGCATGCTGATCCCGATCTGGTACTGGAGCGGGTATTGCCGCTCGTCGAGGCGGTGGCGCGGCGTTCCGCCTATCTGGTGCTACTGACTGAAAACCCAGGCGCCTTGCGGCGCTTGCTGACCCTCTGTGCCGCCAGCCCCTGGATTGCCGAGCAGATTGCGCGCTTCCCGCTGCTGCTTGATGAGCTGCTCAATGAAGGTCGCCTGTTCAGCCCGCCTCATGCGCCGGAGTTGGCTGCCGAGCTGCGTGAGCGGCTGACGCGTATTCCCGAGGATGACCTGGAGCAGCAGATGGAGGCGCTGCGGCACTTCAAGCTGGCGCACAGCCTGCGTGTTGCTGCGTCGGAAATTGCCGGCAACCTGCCGTTGATGAAGGTCAGTGACTACCTGACCTGGTTGGCTGAAGCGATCCTCGATCAGGTGCTGGCCTTGGCCTGGCGCCAGACGGTGGCCCGTCATGGCCAGCCTAAACGCAGCGACGGTAGCCTCTGCGATCCGGGCTTCATTATTGTGGGCTACGGCAAGGTGGGCGGTATCGAGTTGGGCCACGGCTCGGACCTGGACCTGGTGTTTATCCATGACGGCGACCCGCAAGCCGAAACCGACGGTGCCAAACCGATCGACAGCGCGCAGCTTTTCACGCGTCTGGGGCAACGGATCATCCACTTGCTGACCACTCAGACCAACTCCGGCCAGTTATACGATGTCGACATGCGCTTGCGCCCGTCCGGCGCCTCGGGGCTGTTGGTCAGTTCGCTGGGCGCGTTCGAGCGTTATCAGCAGAACGAGGCCTGGACCTGGGAGCATCAGGCGCTGGTGCGTGCCCGTGTGCTGGTCGGGTGCCCGCAGGTCGGCGCAGCGTTCGAGGGCGTACGTGCCCGTATCCTCGGTCAGAGCCGCGACTTGGGTAAACTGCAGACCGAAGTGAGTGAGATGCGCGCCAAGATGCGTGACAACCTCGGGACCAAGGCGACGGCTGCCGGTACGGCGGCCAATGCCTATGACGCCGGTATGCCCTTCGATATCAAGCAGGACGCCGGTGGTATCGTCGATATCGAATTTATGGTGCAATACGCCGCTTTGGCCTGGTCTGACAAGCATCCGGCCTTGCTGCGTTACACCGATAACATCCGCATCCTTGAAGGGCTTGAGGAAGCCGGGTTGATGCCGGTCAGCGATGCGGTGCTGCTGCGTGAGGTCTACAAGGCATTCCGTTCGGCTGCACATCGCCAGGCCTTGCAGAAACAGGCCGGGGTCATCGATGCCGGGCAGTTCGTCAGCGAGCGGCGCGAGGTGCGGCGTATCTGGGCTGAGTTGGGTCTGAAGTGAGGGGTTCGAGCCGTTGATTCAGGCGATGGAAGGCCTGCTGCGACCACATGGCGTACACTGGTCGGATCAAGCCTGATTATAAAGAGGGGAGGCCAGGCTGTTGATGAACAGGCTGCAGCCTCCCTGATCGTTTCTGGATAAAGCATGAGAATTTTGATCATTGGGCCCAGCTGGGTGGGCGACATGGTAATGGCACAGACCCTGTTCCATTGCCTGAAGCAGCATCACCCCGAGTGTGTGATCGATGTGCTGGCACCTGAATGGAGCCGGCCGATCCTTGAGCGTATGCCTGAAGTGCGCAAGGCCTTGAGCTTCCCGCTCGGCCACGGCGTGCTGGAGTTGGCGACCCGTCGGCGTATCGGTAAATCCCTGGCTGGCGAGTACGATCAGGCGATTCTGTTGCCCAATTCGATGAAGTCGGCGCTGGTGCCGTTCTTTGCCGGCATCGCTCGGCGTACCGGCTGGCGTGGCGAGTTCCGCTACGGTCTGCTCAATGATGTGCGTACGCTCGACAAGGCACGCTATCCGTTGATGATCGAGCGCTTCATGGCCCTGGCGTATCCGGCCGGTGCCGAGCTGCCCCAACCCTATCCGCGTCCGAACCTGCGCATCGAGGCCGAAAGCCGAGAGGCCGCGCTGGCCAAGTTCGGCCTGAGCCTGGATCGCCCGGTATTGGCCTTGTGCCCTGGCGCCGAGTTTGGTGAGGCCAAGCGTTGGCCGTCCGAGCATTACGCCAAGGTTGCTGAAATCAAGATCCGTGAAGGCTGGCAGGTGTGGCTGTTTGGCTCGAAGAACGACCATGCGGTGGGCGAGTCGATCCGTGAGCGGCTGATCCCTGGGCTGCGCGAGGAATCGACCAACCTCAGTGGCGAAACCTCCCTGGCCGAGGCGATTGACCTGCTGTCCTGCAGTGACGCGGTGGTGTCCAACGACTCTGGCCTGATGCATGTGGCTGCGGCCCTTAACCGTCCGCTGGTGGCGGTTTATGGCTCGACCTCGCCGGGCTTCACCCCGCCGTTGGCCGATCAGGTGGAAATCGTTCGCCTGGGCCTTGAGTGCAGCCCGTGTTTCGAGCGGACCTGCCGCTTTGGTCACTACAATTGCCTGCGCCAGCTGGAGCCGGATGCCGTGGCTGCCGCGCTGCAGCGGTTGAACGGCCCGACGTTGATTGATGTCATGGCCGAGGTCGACTAAGTGCGGGTATTGCTGATCAAGACGTCTTCTTTGGGTGACGTGATTCACGCGTTGCCGGCGCTGACCGATGCGTCCCGGGCGATTCCCGGCATCCGCTTCGACTGGGTGGTCGAAGAGGGTTTTGCCGAGATCCCCAGTTGGCATCCTGCGGTGGACAAGGTCATTCCGGTGGCTATTCGCCGCTGGCGCAAGAACCTCTGGCAGACCTTCAAGAGCGGTGAATGGCGCCAGTTCAAGCAGCGTCTGCGTGAACGCCAGTACGACCTGGTGATCGATGCTCAAGGCTTGGTCAAGAGCGCCTGGTTGACCCGCTACGTCAAGGCGCCGGTAGCTGGCCTTGACCGCTATTCGGCCCGCGAAGGCCTGTCGAGCCGGTTCTATGACCGTCGACTGTCGGTTGCCAATGGCCAGCACGCGGTCGAGCGGGTGCGTCAGCTGTTCGCCTTGTCGCTGGGCTACGACCTGCCTTCCGGTTTGGGTGACTATGGCCTTGATCGTGCCCGCTTGCAGGAAGGCATCGCGGCACCGTTCGTGGTGTTTCTGCATGGCACCACCTGGGACACCAAGCACTGGCCTGAGGCCTACTGGCGGGAGCTGGCCGAGCGCATGGGCCGCCTGCGTGTCGAGGTGCGTTTGCCGTGGGGGAACCCGGCCGAGCGTGCGCGTGCCGAGCGTATTGCCCAAGGGCTGAGCAATGCCAAGGTCTTGCCGAAACTGAATCTGGCCGGTGTCGCCCGGGTGCTGGCGTCGGCCAGGGCCTGTGTGGCGGTAGATACCGGCCTCGGGCACTTGGCGGCAGCGCTGGATGTGCCAACCCTGTCCTTGTTCGGGCCGACCAACCCAGGGCTCACCGGTGCCTATGGCAAGGCGCAGATACACCTGGGGAGCAATTTCCCCTGTGCGCCCTGCCTGCAGAAGAAATGCACCTACAAACCGAGCGCTGACGATCAGCGTCGGTTCGATCTCAAACGCGAGTGGCCGTTGTGTTTCACTCGCTTGAATCCCGAGCACGTCGCGGGCCGATTGAGCGCGCTGCTGCTGGCTGAGGATGTTCGTTGATGCAACTGGCTTTCGTGCTCTACAAGTATTTCCCGTTCGGTGGCCTGCAACGCGACTTCATGCGCATTGCGTTGGAGTGCCAGCGTCGCGGGCACCAGATCCGTGTCTACTCGTTGATCTGGGAGGGCGATGTACCTCCGGGCTTTGAAGTGTTGGTGGCGCCGGTCAAGGCGCTGTTCAACCACCGACGCAATGAAAAACTCAGTGCCTGGATGGCGGCCGACCTGGCCAAACGCCCGGTCGATCGCTTGATCGGTTTCAACAAGATGCCCGGCCTGGACGTTTACTATGCGGCTGACGGTTGCTTCGAGGACAAGGCGCAGACCCTGCGTAACTCGCTGTACCGGCGTTGGGGCCGCTACCGGCATTTTGCCGAGTACGAGCGGGCGGTATTTGCGCCAGAGTCCAAGACTGAAATCTTGATGATCTCCGAAGTGCAACAACCACTGTTCATCAAACACTACGGCACGCCGCTGCAACGTTTCCACTTGCTGCCACCGGGCATCTCCCAGGATCGCCGGGCGCCGGCCAACGCCGCAGAGATTCGTGCGGCGTTTCGCCGTGAGTTCAAGTTGTCGGAAGATGAACTGTTGCTGGTGCAGATCGGTTCGGGTTTCAAGACCAAAGGTGTCGATCGCAGCCTGAAAGCCCTGGCGGCACTGCCTTCGGACTTGCGCAAACGTACCCGGCTGATGGTGATCGGTCAGGACGACCCCAAGGTGTTCCAACTGCAGAGTACGGCGCTGGGCCTGGGTGAGCACGTGCAGTTTCTCAAGGGGCGCAGCGATATTCCGCGCTTCCTGCTCGGTGCCGACCTGTTGATTCACCCGGCCTACAACGAGAACACCGGGACGGTGTTGCTGGAGGCCCTGGTGGCGGGTTTGCCGGTGCTGGTCTCGGCGGTCTGTGGTTATGCCCATTACATTGCCGAGGCTGACAGCGGCCTGGTGCTCGATGAACCCTTCGAGCAGGAGCAGCTTAACCAGTACCTGCAACGCATGCTTGAAGACAACACCGCTCGCGCCGCCTGGGCGCGTAATGGTTTGGCGTTTGCCGACAGTGCCGACTTGTACAGCATGCCCGAGCATGCCGCCGATGTGATTCTGGCGCAGGAGCGCGCATGAAGCTGAAACTGGCTGAACCCTTCAAGCGCCTGTGGGCCGGGTGCGATGCCTTCGAGGCTGTTGAAGCCTTGCAAGGCCAGGTGTACCGCGAGCTGGAAGGCCGCCGTACCCTGCGCACCGAGGTCGAGGGGCGGGGTTATTTCGTCAAGATTCACCGTGGCATTGGCTGGGGTGAGATCTTCAAGAACCTGTTCACGGCCAAGCTGCCGGTGCTCGGTGCTGGCCAGGAATGGCGCGCCATTGAGCGCCTGCACCAGGTCGGCGTCCCCCACCATGACCGCAGTGGCCTATGGTGAGCGTGGCAGCAACCCGGCGACTCAGCACTCGTTCATCGTGACGGAGGAACTGGCGCCCACGGTCAGCCTGGAAGATTTCAGCCTGAACTGGACCCGGCAGCCACCAGAGCCGCGCCTGAAAAGGGCGTTGATTGCGGAAGTGGCGCGCATGACCGGCACCATGCACCGCGCAGGGGTCAATCACCGTGACTGCTACATCTGTCACTTCCTGCTGCACACCGACCGTCCAGTGACGGCGGATGACTTCAAGCTTTCGGTGATCGACCTGCACCGCGCTCAAACCCGCGCGCAGATCTCCCGGCGCTGGCGCGACAAAGACCTGGCAGCGCTGTACTTCTCGGCTCTGGACATTGGCCTGACTCCGCGCGACAAGCTGCGTTTCCTGCGCGGCTATTTTCAGCAGCCATTGCGTCAGGTTCTGGCCGAAGAAGCCGCCTTGTTGCGCTGGCTGGAGGGCAAGGCCCAGAAGCTCTATGCGCGCAAGCAACGGTATGGGGATGCGCTCTGATGGCGGGTTGGACACTTGACCCTGCCTATGCGGCACTCGCAGCCGATTTTGGCAGTATCGATGCGGTCTTCGCGCTTCAGGGTGAGCGCTTGACGCACGATCTGTTGAGCGAGGTGATCCGGGTTCAGCGCGACGGAATCAACTATTACGTCAAACGCTATGTCGGTGCTGGCAAAGGCCTGCGCCGTTACCTCGGGCGCCCACGGATCAAAGCGGAATGGCAGAACCTCAGGCAGTTTGCAAAGTGGAACATCCCTACCGCCGAAGTGATCGCCTGGGGCTTGGAGCGCAACGGCCTGAGTTTTAGCCGCGGGGCGATGATTACCCGTGAGTTGCCGCATACCGAAGACTTGTCGGCGCTGGCGGAACGCCGTGACCCGCGCTTGCGTGACCGCGCCTGGGTTGACCACCTGAGTCAACAGCTGGCGCGGCATACCCGCTGCATGCATGACCAGCGTTTTACCCACAACGACCTTAAGTGGCGCAACCTGCTGGTCGATGATCAGGGCACGTTGTTCCTGATCGACTGCCCGACGGGCGACTTCTGGTGGGGCTTTATGCTGCGCTACCGGATTACAAAGGATTTGGCATGCCTGGATAAAGTGGCCAAGTATCAGTTGTCGGCTACCCAAAGATTGCGCTTCTACCTGCAGTACCGTGGGTGCAAGCGGCTCGATGCGGCGGACAAGCGGCGCATTCGGCATGTTGTCAGGTTTTTTGAGGGACGTGAATGAGCGATTTTCTGGCCAGTGGCGAGTTGGCATTGCTCGCCCGTCATGGCCTGAGCGATTTCGACCAACTTTGGGCACTGCAGCTCGATGCGGTCGATGAGCCCAATACCGGGCGTGGTGGCTGGAGCAGCGTTTACCGCTTGGAGCTTGAGGGGAAGGGCTACTACCTGAAGCGTCAGAGCAACTACCTGACTCGCACCTTGCACCGGCCATTCGGTGAGCCGACGTTTGCCCGCGAGTTTCGCAATATCAGCCGTTACCAGGCCCTGAGCATCCCTGCGTTGCAGGCGGTCTACTACGGTGAGCGGCGTATTCGCGGTGAGCGTCGAGCTATTCTGATGACCCGTGCACTGGACGACTGGAGCGACCTGGAAAGCCTGCTGGAAAAGTGGCCGCAGCTGTCGGCGTCGAAGCGTCAGGGCATTCTTCAGGTGTGTGGACGAGCCGCGCGTAAGCTGCACCGCGCCGGTCAGGTGCATTGCTGTTTCTATCCCAAGCATATTTTTCTGCGTGAGCGCCGTGATGGCTGGCAGGCACGGCTGATTGACCTGGAGAAAACGCGACCGTTGTTGTTTGGCATGCGCGACCGGCTGAAAGACCTGGAACCATTGCTGCGGCGTGCCCAGGCCTGGAGCGAAGGCGATGTGCGTGTGCTGCTGGGGGCTTATCTGAAACAGCCAGCAGACAGCGCTTTGGTCGATAATTGGTTGGAGCGCCTGACGCGCCGCCGCTGTATTAAAGAGGCTCGCTGATGCAATTGTCTGAACTCAAGAGCGCCGGACGTCGCCCGACGCTGCCACTGAGCATTTCCCTGGCCGATGCAGCCGGTGCTGCCGATCTGCAACTGCTCACGCTATTGCGGGTGTTGCCTGGGCAACGCTATGTCGGTGCCGGGGTCTGGCGTGGCAAGCCCGTACTGGCCAAGCTGCTGGTGGGCAACAGCGCTGCGCGGCACTTTCAGCGTGAGCTGGAGGGCGTGCGCTTGCTTGCCGCGCAAGGGCTGACCACGCCGCGGCTGTTGGCAGATGGCCTGCGCGAGGGCGAGGGTGGCTGGCTGCTGTTCGAGTTTCTTGAGGGTGCACTCAGCCTGGCCGACGCCTGGGCCGAAGTGGAGAACCTGCCGTTGCTGGCAGACGAGCAGCAGCAGGTGCTGGGCGAGGCATTGGCTGCGGTGGCGCAGATGCATGCCAAGGGCCTTTGGCAGGAAGACCTGCACCTGGACAACCTGTTGCGTCACAACGGTCAGCTGTACCTGATCGACGGGGCCGGTATCAAGGCCGAAACCCCTGGCCAACCGCTGTCGCGTGATCGGGTGCTGCAGAACCTTGGGGTGTTGTTTGCGCAGTTGCCCAAGCGTCTTGAACCGTACATCGAAGAACTGTTGGTTCATTACCTGTTGGCCAATGGTGAACATGCGCTGGTACTGGAAGCGCTGCAGAAACAGACCGACAAGGTGCGTGCCTGGCGGCTGAAGGACTACCTGGACAAGGCCGGCCGTGAATGCACGCTGTTTAGCGTCGAGCGCGGGCTTTCCGGCTTGCGGGCCGTGCGCCGCGATGAGTTGGCCGCGATGAGCGCTGTGCTGGAGCAGGCCGATACCTTGATCGAGCAGGGGCATATGTACAAGACCGGAGGGGCCGCCAGTGTCGCTCGGGTCGAGGTCGATGGCCGCCGTCTGGTGATCAAGCGCTACAACATCAAGAATGCCGCTCACTGGTTCAAGCGCTTCTGGCGCCCGAGCCGTGCCTGGCATTCATGGATTGAAGGGCATCGCCTGACGTTTCTGGAAATCGCCACGCCGAAGCCGCTGGCGGTACTGGAACGGCGGACCTGCGGCTTGCGTGGTCGCGCTTACCTGGTGACCGAGTACATGGACGGGCCTGACCTGGTCGAGTGCTTTGCGCCGTATGTCGAGCGCGGCGACGTGCCTCAGGAGCAGTTGCAGGCTCTACAGCAGTTGTTGGAGCGCTTGATCCATGAGCGCATCAGCCATGGTGACCTGAAGGGGCACAACCTGTTCTGGCAGGATGGTCGTTGGGCGCTGATCGACCTGGATGCGATGAGCCACCATGCGACCCAGCTCAGCTTCGCCCCGGCATTTGCCCGCGACCGGGCGCGGTTGCTGCGCAACTGGCCCACGGACAGCGCCCTGTACCAGCGGCTGGATCGGGAACTGCCGACGCTTGCCTGAGCGTCAGCGTGCTTGCTTAGAAGAGCTGACGCTGCTGCTGACGCCGGCGCCAGCCGTTTAGCCGCTGTTCAAGCGCCAAGGGGCTGTCGATGTGTTGCCGTTTTGCCTGGTTGAACAGGATCAGGGCCAGTTCGGCAGTGACCATGGCGTCGGCACTGGCATGGTGGCGTTCGCTGGCCTCCAGGCCGAAGTAGTAGGTCCAGTCATCAAGCCCGGCTTCACGCAAGGTGGCGTTGGGGTTGAGCTGGGGGGCCAGTTCGGCCACATCGATGAAAGGGTGTTGCAGGCGGTAACCCAGGCTGTCTTTAAGGGCGCGGCTGAGCATGCGCTGATCAAAGGGTGCATGAAAGGCCAGTATCGGGCTTTCGCCAACAAACTCCATCAGGTCAAGCAAGGCTTGCGCGGGGTCGCAACCGGCAGCAATGGCGCTGGGGCCAAGGCCATGGATCAGTACGCTGGGGCTGAGTTTGTGGTCGTGTCGGTGCAGGGTGCGCTCAAACTGTTGGCTGAAGTCGATGGCGCCGTCCTCAATGACTACCGCACCAATCGACAGTACCTGGTCACGGTTGACGTTCAACCCACTGGTCTCCAGGTCGAGAACAACCCAGCGTTGTTCGTCTAGCGGGCGCTCGTCGAGGGCGGCAGCGCCAGGCAATTGTGCCAGGCGCTGCGCTTGTTGTTCGTTAAGGTGGGGCTGGCGGGGACGCAGCCAGGCAAACAGACTCATAACTGGTACCGCAGGGTCAGGCTGGCTTGCAGGCGCTGGGCCTGGCGCAGGGATTCACGCAGGATGCGTCGGTCCAGATGGTTCAGGCTGTCCGGGTCGACGCGGTTGGAGTAGGGCAGGTGATGCCGGGTTTGCAACTGGTGTTGCTGCATCCGGGTCTGCTGGATGAAGTGGTAGGCCTCTTCATAGGCCGCACCGTCCAGCGGGTCGATGACGTCCTTGGCAACCAGTTGGCGCAGGCGCTCCAGGGTGTTGTTGGCGCCGATGCCATTGGCCAGCGCGAGCAGGCGTGCGCCGTCGACGAACGGTGTCAGGCCCTGAACCTTAAGGTCGAGTGTTGCGGCCTTGTCGTCGCCCTGGCGCGTCAGGACGAAGTCCCGGAAACGGCCAACCGGTGGGCGCTGACGCAAGGCGTTTTCGGCCATCATGCGCTGGAACAGACGGTTGTCTGCTACCTGCTCAAGAATGCCCTGACGCAGTTGCTCGCAGGCGCTTTCGTCGCCCCAGACCACCCGAAGGTCAAAGTAGATGCTTGAAGCCAGCAGGTTTTCCGGCGTGGCTTCACGAATGAAGGCGGCGAAGCGGCGGGCCCACTCGGCGCGTGAGAGGCACAGCTGTGGATTGCTGGCCATGATGTTGCCTTTGCACAGGGTGAATCCACATTGGGCCAGGCCTTGGTTGATGTGCAGCGCCAGCGGCAACAGCTTGCTGCGGATCTCTTCGGCCTGGGCCGCATCGCGTGCCTCGAAGATAATGCCGTTGTCCTGGTCGGTATGCAGGGTTTGCTCGCGTCGCCCTTCGCTGCCAAAACACAGCCAACTGAACGGCACACCCGGATCGCCTTTGTCCTGAAGCGCCAACTCGATGACGCGGCAGACCGTATGGTCGTTGAGCAAGGTAATGATCTGGGTAATCTGGGTCGAGGATGCGCCGTGGGCCAGCATGCGCTCGACCAGTTGACCGATCTCGCCGCGTATCGATACCAGGTTCTCGATGCGTGGTGCGTTGCGGATGGTGCGGGCCAGGTGCACCAGGTCCACCCGTTGCAGGGAGAACAGGTCACGTTCGGACACCACACCACACAGGCGTTTGTCTTCCACCAGGCAAACGTGGGCGATGTGCCGCTCGGTCATTGCAATGGCCGCATCGAAGGCACTGGCCTCGGGACTGAGGAAGAACGGCGCGTGGGTCATGTGCTGTTCGATCGGCGTGGCGAAGTCGGCGCTGGCGTCGGCCACCACCTGACGAAGGTCGCGCAGGGTGAAGATGCCAATCGGTGCTCGCTGTGGGTCGACGATGACGATGCTGCCAACCTGTTGTTCATGCATCAGCCGTACCGCTTCGCGCAGCGCTGTCTCGGGGCCGCAGACCACCGGGTGACGCATTGCCAGCTCGCCCAGGCGAGTGTTCAGCGAGTACTGAGTGCCCAGGGTTTCGACGGCCTTGCGCTGGACTTGCTGGTTGACCTGATCAAGCAGGCTGCTGACCCCACGCAGGGCGAAGTCCCGGAACACGTCAGACAGCGTGAACAGACGAATGAACGCGGCTTTAGGTAACCGCAGGCAGAAGGTGTCCTCGGCGGCCAGATGCTCGGTACGGGTCGCACGCTCACCCAGCAGCGCCGCCAGTGGGAAGCACTCGCCACTGGTGATTTCAAAGGTGGTTTCAGTGCCGCGTTTGGCGGTGTGCGGGCGTTCGCCGACCACACGCCCCTGTTTGACGATGTAGAAATGCTCCACAGGCCCATCGGCGGGCTTGATGATACTTTCGTCGGCAGCATAGAAACGCAACTGGCACTGTTCAACCAGATAGGCCAGATGGGCGTTCTCCATCTGGTTGAACGGAGGGAAACGCTGCAGGAACTGCATGGTTCCCTGAATGTTCTGCATGACTGCCGTCTTGCCGGCTTGGGCGAAGGCGTCCATTTTACTCATGTGTTCGACCACATCTCTGGGCTCGGCGGCGCAGCGCCGAAGATTGTTCTTGTCTGCCTCCATGGTCGGTCGCAGGCCCGGCAGTGCCCATTGGACGTAAGTCTAAAAAACGCGGCATAGGCAGGTTGATTGGCGTCAGGAGCGGGCTGCAGGCCATCCATTAAGCGATGAAAGGCAGGTTGCAAGGCGTCCGAATGCAGTCTGAACTTGTTCCAGTGGGCAATTTTCTACGTGCATGGAGCCGTGATGACCGATCATGAAAATATCTTGAGTGACGCCGAGCGTGAGGCGTTAAGCGCGGTCATGCAGGCTCCGGCAGCCCTGACAGTATTGATTGTCGACGACCCGCGCAATGCCGCTGAACTGCTGGCTGCGCAGCTCTCCAGCCATGGCGTGCAGTGCCTGGTGCTGGATGACGGCCAAGCGGTACTTCAGCGGCTGAAGAAGGATCGGACAATCGGCCTGTTGATCACGGGCCTGCATATGGCCCCGGTCGATGGCCTGGCGTTGATTCGGTTGATTCGGGGAACGGAACGGGCGGCCTTGCCTATCGTGATTACCTCTGCTGAGGCTGATGTGCAGGATGCGATCTCGGCAATGCGCCTGGGCGTAGTGGACTTTTTGCTCGGGCCGATCGATATGGAGGCGTTGCTGGCGCTGGTGCGGCGGGAGTTGGGTGTGAACTGAGCGTGAGGCGACGTGCGTCGCCGCCAGCACCGCCCCCCGGTGGGAGGCAGTGCTGGCGATGGCGTTACAGGCCGTTACGCGCCTTGAACTCGCGCCGACGACGGTGCAGGACCGGCTCGGTGTAGCCGTTCGGCTGCTTGGTACCTTCTACCACCAGTTCGACTGCCGCCTGGAAGGCGATGTTGTTGTCGAAGTCTGGTGCCAGTGGGCGGTACAGCGGGTCGTTGGCGTTCTGCCGGTCAACCACGGGGGCCATGCGCTTGAGGCTCTCCATGACCTGGGCTTCGCTGACGATACCGTGACGCAACCAGTTGGCCAGCAGTTGGCTGGAAATCCGCAGGGTGGCGCGGTCTTCCATCAGGCCTACATCGTTGATGTCCGGCACTTTCGAGCAGCCAACGCCTTGGTCGATCCAGCGCACAACATAACCGAGGATGCCCTGGGCGTTGTTGTCCAGCTCGTTACGGATCTCTTCGTCGGACCAGTTGGTATTGGCGGCCAGCGGGATGGTCAGGATGTCGTCGACCGAAGCCGGTGCACGCTTGGCCAGTTCCGCCTGGCGGGCGAAGACGTCGACCTTGTGATAATGCAGCGCGTGCAGCGCTGCAGCCGTTGGCGACGGCACCCAGGCAGTGTTGGCGCCAGCCAGCGGGTGAGCGATCTTCTGTTCGAGCATGCCGGCCATCAGGTCCGGCATGGCCCACATGCCTTTACCGATCTGTGCACGACCTGACAGGCCAGCGGCCAGACCGATATCGACGTTGGAGTTCTCGTAAGCGCCGATCCACTTCTCGGTTTTCATGTCGCCTTTGCGCACCATGGCGCCAGCCTCCATGGAGGTGTGGATTTCATCGCCGGTGCGATCAAGGAAACCGGTGTTGATGAACACTACACGCTCGCTGGCAGCCTGGATGCAGGCCTTCAGGTTGACCGTGGTACGACGCTCCTCGTCCATGATGCCGACTTTCAGCGTATTACGTTTCAAGCCCAGAACGTCTTCGATGCGACCGAACAGTTCATTGGTAAATGCGGCTTCTTCAGGGCCATGCATTTTCGGCTTCACGATATACACAGAGCCGGTACGGCTGTTCTTGCGGGAGGTGTTGCCGTTGAGGTTGTGCACCGCTGCCAGGTTGGTGATCAGGCCGTCGAGGATGCCCTCTGGTACTTCGTTGCCGTCTTTGTCGAGAATGGCGTCGATGGTCATCAGGTGACCAACGTTACGCACAAACAGCAGCGAACGACCGTGCAGGCTCAACGTGCCACCCTGAGGCGTGCTGTACTCGCGGTCCGGGTTCATGGTGCGGGTGAAGCTCTGGCCACCTTTGCTGACGCTTTCAGACAGGTCGCCTTTCATCAGGCCGAGCCAGTTGCGGTAGACCACCACTTTGTCGTCGGCATCGACCGCAGCGACGGAGTCTTCGCAGTCCATGATGGTGGTCAGGGCGGCTTCGACCAGGATGTCTTTTACACCCGCTGCGTCGGTTTGGCCGACAGGGGTGTTGGCGTCGATCTGGATCTCGAAGTGCAGGCCGTTGTGCTTGAGCAGGATGGCGGTCGGTTTCGCCGCATCGCCCTGGAAGCCAATCAGTTGTGCATCATCGCGCAGGCCACTGTTGCTGCCACCCTTGAGGGCGACTACCAGTTTTCCGCTCTCGATACGGTAGGCTGTGGCATCGACATGGGAGCCGGCTGCCAGTGGCGCGGACTCATCGAGGAAGGCGCGAGCGAAGGCAATGACCTTGTCGCCACGAACCTTGTTGTAGCCTTTGCCTTTTTCCGCGCCACCCGCTTCGCTGATGGCGTCGGTGCCATACAGGGCGTCGTACAGCGAGCCCCAGCGGGCGTTGGATGCGTTCAGGGCAAAGCGCGCATTCATGACCGGAACCACCAGTTGTGGGCCGGCCATGCGAGCGATTTCGTCATCGACGTTTTCGGTGGAAATCTGGAAATCTGCCGCTTCTGGCAGCAGGTAGCCGATTTCCTGAAGGAAGGCTTTGTAGGCCGCAGCATCGTGTGCCTGGCCTTTGCGTGCCTGGTGCCAGGCGTCGATCTTCGCCTGCAGGTCGTCACGTTTGGCCAGGAGGGCTTTGTTCTTTGGAGCGAGGTCGTTGATGATCTTTTCCGCACCCACCCAGAACTGTTCGGCGTTGATACCGGTTCCAGGAATGGCTTCGTTGTTCACGAAGTCGAACAGGACTTTGGCGACCTGAAGGCCACCGACTTGAACGTGTTCAGTCATTGCTTGCCTCACTCTGCTCAGCTATTCAGCTCTTCTATTTAAAGCCTGTAGCGCTTCTCTAAACACGGCACCAGAACTTGCCCGGAGGGCGGCTGGGTGCAGCCTGCCAGGCGTGCTGGCGGGCGGTTGCGTATTTTCACAGGCGCCTTGGCAGACATCGAATCAACGTTTTGTAGTCCGCGCTGCGGCATACTACATGATGCGCGGCGGTTGTGAAAATTAGACTAAATACGTCGTTCTGCGACCGTTTGGTCGCATGGGGTCACGCTGGAAGACAACATGTTCTCAAAAAACAGAGAGATTGTTCCAGATAAATCTTAAAACAGTACACGATTTGTCTTTTGGGACGGCTGCGGCAGGTTGCCGCGCCTTGCCTATACTTTCTCGGCGCCTTGGCAATTCGGGCGAATCGAACCGTTAAACGCAGAGGGCTGCCGCGTGAATCATCTCGTATTGACAGTGATTGCCGCCGACAAGGCGGGCCAGGTGGAGCGCATCGCAGAATGCATTGCCGAGCATAACGGCAACTGGCTCGAGAGCCGGATGTCGCGGATGGCCGGCCAGTTTGCCGGGATTTTGCGCGTGGCCGTTCCGGCGGAGTCCTATGATGAGTTGGTCGAAGCCTTGCAGGCGCTGGCCAGCCAGGGTATTCGCGTGCTGATCGCCGAAAGCGGCATCGAACCTTCGTGCACTTGGAAGCCCATCGCGATGGAGCTGGTTGGCAACGACCGGCCAGGCATCGTTCGCGATATCACGCGTTTGTTGGCCGAGTTGGGGATCAACGTCGAGCGCTTGAACACGGATGTGCGACCGGCCCCCATGAGCAGTGAGCCGCTGTTTTATGCGGAAGCGTTGTTGGCGCTGCCGCTGACCTTGCCGCTCGAACAGCTACAGAAGCACCTGGAAGAACTGGCAGACGATCTGATGGTAGAGCTCACGTTACGACCGGAAGAGTAGTTATCCCGTTTTACCGGGGATGCCCCTGTGGATAACCTGGGGAGCCTCCTGGCAGCGCCAAGCCGGCTGCGGCCTGTGGAGGTTTGAGCAAAAAATGAGCAGATTCAGGGGCTTGTGCACAAAGCACGGGGATCAGCTTGTGGATAACCTTGGGAGAGGTTGCTGCAGGCCACGTGCTCTGTGGCCTGCAGCGATCTGTATATTTTTTGATCAGCTATTTTTGCGCAGGCGTAGCCAACTGTCGACGCTGTACAGCGCCAGGCCCGCCCAAATGAAGATGAACGCTACCAGCGTGCTGCTCGATAGGTGTTCGCCAAACAGCCACACCGCCTGCAGCAGGACAAGCGTCGGCGCCAGGTACTGCAGGAAGCCCAAGGTGGTGTAGGGCAGGTGGCGCGCTGCGGCGTTGAAGCAGACCAGCGGCACCAGCGTGACCGGCCCGGCAGCAATCAGCCAGAGGGCTTCGCTGCTGCCGTAGAAGCTGGCCTGTGCGCTGTTGGCGTGCGGGTTGAGCAGCAGCCAGCCGAGTGCCAGCGGTACTAGCATCCAGGTTTCCACGACCAGCCCGGGCAGTGCCGCAACCGGCGCCCTTTTGCGGATCAGGCCGTAGAAACCAAAGCTCAGTGCCAGTATCAGTGAAATCCACGGCAGGCTGCCGACCTGCCACACCTGTTGCGCCACCCCGAATGCTGCCAGGCCTACGGCGAGCCATTGCAGGCGGCGCAGGCGTTCGCCTAGCAAAAGCATACCCAGCAGAACGTTGACCAGCGGATTGATGTAGTAGCCCAGGCTGGCCTCAAGCATGCGGTCGTTGTTCACGGCCCAGACATAGGTCAGCCAGTTGCCGGCGATCAGCGCGCCGCTCAGGGCCAGGGTCGCTAGCCGGCCAGGGTTTTCGCGTAGCTCGCGCCACCAGCCGGGGTGTTTCCAGACCAGCAGCAACAGTGAGCCGAATAAGGCCGACCAGAGCACCCGGTGAACAATGATTTCGACGGCCGGAACGGCTTGCAGGGCTTTGAAATAGAGGGGGAACAGGCCCCAGATGATGTAGGCGGTCAGGCCCAGGATGTACCCGCGGCGCGGGTTGACGGCGTGCATGCAGATTCCTTGCTTAGGCAGCTAACTAAAAGCAGTCGCCATTGTAGACAGACTGCTTCAGGTTTCAGAACAATTTCAGCGGTTCTTCATCCAGTGCGGCCCGTTGTTCACGTAGTGCAAGGATCTGGTCGCCCCAGTAACGCTCCTGACCGAACCAGGGGAAACTACGCGGGAAGGCCGGGTCGTCCCAGCGCCGGGCCAGCCAGGCGCTGTAGTGCAGCTGGCGCAAGGCGCGCAGTGGCTCGATCAGGGCCAGTTCCCTCGGGTCGAAGTCGTGGAACTCGTTGTAGCCGTCCATCAGTTCAGCCAGTTGCCCCAGGCGCTCCTGCCGACTGCCGGCAAGCATCATCCACAGGTCTTGAACCGCCGGGCCCATGCGGCAGTCATCCAGGTCGACGATATGGAACACCTCATCCCGGCACATCATGTTGCCGGGGTGGCAGTCGCCATGCAGGCGGATGAGCGTGTGCGGCGTTTGCGCGTAGATGGCCTCGACGCGCTTGAGCAGGTCACGTGCGACCGATTCATAGGCGGGCAGCAGGCTTTTGGGGACGAAGTTGCCTTCCAGCAGGGTGGCGAGCGAAGCATGGCCGAAGTTATCCACCCCCAGGGTTTCACGGTGCTGGAACGGGCGGGTAGCGCCTACGGCGTGCAAGCGTCCCAGCAGTTGGCCGAGGCGATAGAGTTGGTCCAGATTGCCCGGTTCGGGCGCCCGCCCGCCACGCCGTGGGAACAGGGTGAAGCGAAAACCGGCGTGTTCGAACAGGGTGGCGCCGTTGTGAACCAGTGGCGCGACCACCGGCACGTCGCAATCGGCCAGTTCGGCGGTGAAGGCGTGCTCTTCGAGAATGGCCTCGTTGCTCCAGCGTCCGGGCCGGTAGAACTTGGCGATCAACGGTTCGGCGTCTTCGATGCCGACTTGATAGACGCGGTTCTCGTAACTGTTGAGGGCCAACACCCGGGCATCGCTGAGAAAACCGGTGCTTTCCACGGCGTCCAGCACCAGGTCGGGGGTGAGGGTATCGAAGGGGTGTGACATACGCGCTCCTGCCGTGCGGCAGGCAGCCGCATCATGCCTGGCATGGTAGCGCAATCCGCCGGATGCGATGCATCTCGTTGGGGTGCGCTACATGCCCCTGCGCGCGCGGAGTTGCAGGGGCTGTGTTGCGGTTGGCCTCAGGCGCCGATGATGCCACCGTCGTCCCGGCGGATCGCCATGACGGATGAACGCGGCTTGCCGTTGGGCAGGTGCTCGGGGAAGGTCGAGCCACCACTTTCGCCTGGGTGCTGGATACCTACGAACAGCGTGCGCTGGTCTGGCGCGAAGGCAATACCGGTGACTTCACAGCCTACCGGGCCGACCATGAAGCGCCGGATCTCGCCGGTCGTCGGGTTGGCGCAGAGCATCTGGTTGTTGCCCATGCCGGCAAAATCACCGCTGTTGCTGTAGTCGCCATCGGTGAGAATCCACAGCCGTCCGTCGGCATCGAAACCCAGCCCGTCCGGGCTGTTGAACATGTTCTGCGGGGTGATGTTGGCTGAGCCGGCTTTCGCGTCGCCGGGATGAACGCCAGGGTTGCCGGCAATCAGGAACAGGTCCCAGTCGAAGGTCATCGCACCCTGGTCGTCAGCGCTTTCGCGCCAGCGCAGTATCTGCCCATAGATGTTTTTTTCGCGGGGGTTCGGTCCGTTTACAGGTTGGCCTTCTTCGCCGCGTTTGACGTTGTTGGTCAAGGTGCAATAGACCTGACCATCCTTGGGGCTGACCACAATCCATTCCGGGCGGTCCATGCGTGTGGCGCCAAGCAGGCTGGCCGCCAGGCGCGCATGGATCAGCACCTGAGCCTGATTGGCGAAGCCATTGGCGGCGTTCAGGCCGTTCTTGCCGTGGGTCAGCTCCAGCCACTGGCCCTTGCCTTTCGGCTGGTCGGGGTTGCCGTCGCCGTTGTCGAAGCGGGCGACATACAGGGTGCCGTGGTCGAGCAGGTTACGGTTGGCAGTGGGGTTCTTGTGGTCGATGGGGTCGCGACTGATGAATTTGTAGATGAACTCTCCACGTTCATCGTCGCCCATGTAGACCACTGCCCGGCCGTCGCGGGTTTCGCCTAGTGCCGCATTTTCATGTTTGAAGCGGCCCAGGGCTGTGCGCTTGACCGGCGTTGAATGTGGGTCGAAGGGGTCAATTTCGACGACCCAGCCATGCCGGTTGAGTTCATTGGGGTTTTTCGCCAGGTCGAAGCGCGGATCGTGCAGGTGCCAGCCGATGTCCTTGCTGGCGACCGAGGCACCGTAGCGTTTCTGGCCCGCATCGAATGCCTGTTGCGGGTTGCTGCTGCCGAAGCAGTCGGTGAAGTTTTCTTCGCAGGTCAGGTAGGTGCCCCATGGCGTCTTGCCGTTGGCGCAGTTCTGGAAGGTGCCCAGTACCTTGCTGCCGCTGTTGTCGGCAGCGGTCTTGAGCCAGGCATCGCCGCTGGCCGGGCCGCTCATGCGGATTGGCGTATTGCCGTGAATCCTGCGGTTGTAGGGCGAGCCCTGGACGAACTGCCACTGGCCATTGCTGCGTTGCACCTCAATCACCGACACGCCTTCGGCAGCCTGGGCCTTATGCACATCTTCGGCGGAGGTTGGCTGGCCACCGTGAGGGAACAGGTAGCGGTAGTTGGTGTACTCGTTGTTGATGGCCATCAACGCCCGGTTTTCATCGCCAGGAAAGGGGAACAGGCTCATGCCATCGTTATTGTCGCCAAACTGCAGTTCCTGCGCTTTGGCGCTGCCATTGCCCGAGGCGTCGAACGCCGGGCTGTCGGTGTGCAGCGGCTGGCCCCAACTGATCAGTACCGAGGCGTTGTAGCCTGGCGGCAGGCTGATGCTGTCGGTGGTTGCGGCAGGGATCGTCGGAAAACCCAGCAGGCTGTCGTTGGCGGCCTTGACGCTCTGCGCCAGTGTGCTGCGGCTCAGCAGGCCGCCGCCAAGGAACAATGCGGCGCCACACAGGGCGCCGGCACCGATGAAGCGGCGTCGGCTGAGGCCGACCATCTGTTCGAGATCGGTAGGCTGGTTTTCGTCTAAAAGGGTCATGATCGGCTTCCTGCTGTTTTGGCAGTCACCTTAGTCAGCCTGTATGACGGTAATGTGTCGAATTTTAGACTGGGGTTCCCAGCAGTACACAGGCCGGCGGGAACTGAACCTGTAACAGGCTTCCAGGCGTTGCGTGCAACTCATTCAGCCACTCGGCTTCTGCGAGGGCGCAGAGGGTCTGGCCGTTGCTCAGCACCAGGCGCACTTCGCTGGGCCCTTCTGCATCGTCGAGGCGCTCCTCGACGGTCGCCAGCAGGCAGTTGTAGCCTGCTTCAGGCTGGGCATTGGCCGCCAACAACTCCAGCCAGCCAGCCTTGATCAGCGCAACGACAGTGGCCCCAGGGGCCAGCTCCAGGCGCAGCGTGCTGTCATGGGTGATCTGTGCGCTGAGGCTCAGGTTGTCGGCCAGTGCCAGCTCGATCAGGTCATTGCGACCTTGAGCCTCTATTGCGCGTACCTTGCCGTACAGTTGGTTGCGTGCGCTGGTGCGCAGCATCAGCCGACCGAGCAGGTCGAGATCCGCCGCGTCTTCGGTGGCTTCGAGAATTTGCGCCTGCAAGGCTTGCAGGCGTTGATACAGGCGCAGTACCCGAGCGCCTTCCTCGGTGAGTTTCGCGCCGCCACCACCCCGGCCGCCGACGCTGCGTTCGACCAGTGGTGTGCCAGCCAGATTGTTCAGCTCGTCGATGGCATCCCAGGCGGCCTTGTAGCTGATACCGGCGCTTTTGGCCGCCCGCGTGATCGAGCCTTGTTCGGCGATGTGCTGCAGCAGGGCGATACGTTGCGGGCGTTTGACGAGGTGCTGGTTGAGCAGGGCGGGCAGGGACATGAATGGCTACGCAGGGTGGCGGTGATCGCTGCGAAAGTGCCCGCCCGCTTGTGCCAAGTCAAGCGCTGCCCGGTTTTGGTGTGCGCGCCAGGCAGTACACATCAACCCGTCGAGCCCCCGCCTTGAGCAACTGGCTCGCCAAGGCCTGGGCGGTAGCGCCGGTGGTCAGTACATCATCGACCAAGGCCAGGTGACGGCCGGCCACGGCCTTCACATCGGTCACTGCGAACGCCTGGCGCAGGTTGCGTTTGCGGGTCCGGGCGTTCAGGCCCTGTTGCGCAGGGGTATCGAGCGTGCGCACCAGCAGGTGTTCATCGCAGGTAATGTCCAGTTGTGTGCCGAGCCACTTGGCCAGCATTCCCGCTTGGTTGTAGCCGCGCTGACGCAACCGGCGTGTGGCCATCGGTACAGGTAACAGAAGCGTTGGCTGCGCCAGGCCTTCGGCGAAACGGTAGGCCAGCCAGTTGCCGAGCAGTTCGGCGAGCAGTCGCCCCAGCGGCCATTGCCGGTGGTATTTGAAGCGGGTGATCAGTGCATCCACTGGAAACCCATAGTGCCAAGGGGCTTCAACCTGCTGGAAAGCCGGGCGGCGGCGATTGCATTGCCCGCAGACCAGTCCTGTCATCGGCAAGGGCAAGGCGCACACCCGGCATCGTTCATCAAGCCAGGGCAGCTCAGCCTCGCAGGCGACGCAGATGGGGATGGGGGCGTGGGCAGGTTCATCGCATAACAAACAGTTGTGGTTATTATTTAACCACTTGTAAACCAGCTGTTTAAGCTTCGGTTGACAGTGCATGGGGCTTCCTTAATCATGCAAACACTCCGTGATGCGCTGGCGGGCTTTCCTGTCCCGGCGCCAGTCAAGCCTAAACAAGGAATCGCCCATGAGCGCCAGCACAACTGCAACTCTTCGTCACGACTGGACCCTGGCTGAGGTTAAAGCCCTGTTCCAACAGCCGTTCAATGACTTGCTGTTCCAGGCGCAGACCGTACACCGCGCGCACTTCAACGCTAACCGTGTTCAGGTCTCGACCCTGCTGTCGATCAAGACCGGTGCCTGCCCGGAAGATTGCAAATATTGTCCACAGTCCGGTCACTACAACACCGGCCTGGACAAACAGAAGCTGATGGAAGTGCAGAAGGTGCTGGAGGAAGCCGCGCGGGCCAAGGCTATCGGTTCTACCCGGTTCTGCATGGGCGCCGCCTGGAAACACCCGTCGGCCAAGGACATGCCGTATGTGCTGGAGATGGTCAAAGGGGTCAAGGCCATGGGCCTGGAAACCTGCATGACCCTGGGCAAGCTCGACCGTGAGCAGACCCAGGCCCTGGCCGAAGCCGGGCTGGACTACTACAACCACAACCTCGATACCTCGCCGGAGTTCTACGGCAACATCATCACCACCCGTACCTATGGCGAGCGCCTGGAAACCCTGGCGTATGTGCGCGATGCGGGGATGAAGATCTGTTCGGGCGGCATCCTCGGCATGGGCGAGTCGCTGGACGACCGCGCCGGCCTGCTGATTCAACTGGCCAACCTGCCAGAGCACCCGGAGTCGGTACCGATCAACATGCTGGTGAAGGTCGCCGGTACGCCGCTGGAGAATGCCGAGGCTGTCGATCCGTTCGACTTTATCCGCATGCTCGCCGTTGCCCGCATCCTGATGCCCAAGTCCCATGTTCGTCTGTCGGCTGGCCGTGAAGCCATGAACGAAGAAATGCAGGCACTGGCCTTCTTCGCGGGCGCCAACTCGATTTTCTACGGCGAGAAGCTGCTGACCACTGCCAACCCGCAGGCCGACAAGGACATGCAACTGTTTGCACGCCTTGGTATCCAGCCCGAGGCCCGCGAGGAGCATGCCGATGAGGTTCATCAGGCGGCTATCGAGCAGGCCCTGATCGAGCAGAAGAGCAGCGAGTTGTTCTACAACGCCGCCTCGGTTTGAGGTGCGGATGAGCTTCGATCTTCGTGCGCGCCTGGAAGAACGGCGCGCCGCGTCCCTGTACCGGCAGCGACCGTTGCTGGAGAGCCCGCAAGGCCCCAGCGTGGTGGTCGACGGTCAACCGCTGTTGGCCTTTTGCAGCAACGACTATCTGGGCCTGGCCAATCACCCCGATGTGATTGCTGCCTGGCGTGACGGTGCCGAGCGCTGGGGTGTCGGTGGCGGTGCTTCGCACTTGGTGATCGGTCATAGCGGCCCGCATCACGCGCTGGAAGAGGCCTTGGCCGAGTTCACCGGGCGCCCGAGGGCGTTGCTCTTCACCACCGGCTACATGGCCAATCTGGGCGCTGTGACGGCATTGGTCGGGCAGGGTGATACGGTGCTGCAGGACCGCCTCAACCACGCATCGTTGCTTGATGCCGGGCTGCTCAGTGGTGCGCGTTTCAATCGCTACCTGCATAACGACCCCCTGAGCCTGACCAGCCGTCTTGAGAAAGCCCAGGGCGACACCCTGGTGGTCACTGACGGGGTGTTCAGCATGGACGGCGATGTGGCTGACCTGCCCGCGCTGGCCAAGGCGGCGAAGGCGCGCGGTGCCTGGTTGATGGTCGACGATGCACATGGTTTCGGTACCCTGGGTCGTCAGGGCGGTGGCGTTGTCGAGCATTTTGGCCTGGGCCTGGATGACGTCCCGGTGCTGGTCGGTACCCTCGGCAAGGCCTTCGGCACCGGGGGAGCATTTGTTGCGGGCAGTGAAGAGCTGATCGAGTGCCTGATCCAGTTCGCCCGCCCTTATATCTACACCACCAGTCAGCCACCGGCGCTGGCCTGCGCCACCTTGAAAAGCCTGGAGCTGCTGCGTACAGAAACGTGGCGTCGAGAGCACCTGGCGGCATTGATCCAACAATTTCGCAGTGGTGCCGAGCAGATAGGCTTGACGCTGATGGACAGCTTTACCCCGATCCAGCCGATCGTGATAGGCGACAGTGCTCGGGCGGTTCGGTTGTCGCAGTTGTTGCGTGAGCGCGGCCTGCTGGTCACTGCCATTCGACCACCGACGGTCCCTGCAGGCGGTGCGCGGTTGCGCGTTACCCTGACAGCGGCCCACAGTCAGGCACAGGTGCAGCTATTGTTGAATGCATTGGCCGAGTGTTATCCGTTGTTGGAGCCTGTCGATGCGTGACCGTCTGATACTGCTGCCAGGCTGGGGCCTGGGAACCGCGGCGCTGGAGCCGTTGGCTGCGGCTCTGCGCGCGTTGGACCCGGCGCTCAAGGTTGAGGTGCATGCGTTACCGCAACTCGACACCAGTGATCCGCACGCCTGGCTTTCGGCCCTGGACCGTAGCCTGCCACGTAACACCTGGCTGGGTGGCTGGTCGCTGGGTGGAATGCTGGCGGCTGAACTGGCCGCTCGTCGTGGTGATGAGTGCTGCGGCGTACTGACCCTTGCCAGCAACCTCAGTTTTGTCGCTCGCCCGGATTGGCCGCACGGGATGGCGCCCGCCACCTTTGAGACGTTTCTCGACGGCTGCCGCCATCACCCTCAGGTGACCCTTAAACGCTTTGTCTCGCTGTGCAGCCAGGGTGCAGAGGAACCACGCACGCTGGCGCGGCTGTTGACGGCCGGTATGCCGCAGACGCGTGAGGAGTTTCTGGTGACTGGCCTGGAACTGCTGGCGCAGTTGGACACCCGTACAGCATTGCAGTCGTTTGGCGGGCCGCAGTTGCACCTGTTTGCCGGGAGCGATGCACTGGTGCCGGCTGAAGCTGCGCGCGAGCTGCTGAATGTGTTACCCGACGTTGAAGTCGGTTTGATCGAAGACAGCGCGCATGGCTTCCTGGTGGAGACACCCCACGAGTTGGCCTGTGCGATAAAGGCTTTTCTGCACGAGAGCGGCGATGACTGATCTATCCCGGCCGGCCTTGCCCGGTGCCTTGCCTGACAAACGCCAGGTAGCCGCGTCGTTTTCCCGCGCCGCAGTCAGTTATGACAGCGTTGCGCAGTTGCAGCGCGATGTGGGGAGCGCCTTGCTGGAACAGTTGCCTGCGTCGTTACAGCCTTCGAACTGGCTCGACCTGGGCAGTGGCACGGGTTACTTCAGCCGGATGTTGGAACAGCGTTATCCGCAACGTGTCGGCCTGGCGGTAGACATTGCCGAAGGCATGCTTCGTCATGCCCGCGAACAGGGCGGTGCGCACTACCATGTTGCTGGTGATGCCGAGCGTTTGCCGCTGCGCGAGGCCAGCGTCGGGCTGATCTTCTCCAGCCTGGCGGTGCAGTGGTGTGGTGACTTTGCAGGCGTGCTCAGCGAGGCAAGGCGGGTGCTGCAGCCGGGCGGTGTGCTGGCGTTTGCCAGCCTGTGTGTCGGTACGCTCCAGGAGCTGCGCGACAGTTGGCAGGCGGTGGACGGGCTGGTTCACGTCAACCGCTTTCGGCCATTTGAGGACTATCAGCGCCTGTGCCTGGCCAGTGGCATGCCGGTGCTGGCGTTGGAGCGTCGCCCGCATGTTTTGCACTACCCGGATGTGCGCAGCCTGACCCATGAGCTCAAGGCCTTGGGCGCACACAATCTCAACCCGGGCCGGCCCACCGGCTTGACAGGGCGCGCGCGCATGCAGGGCTTGCTGCAGGCATACGAGCGGTTCCGTCAGCCCCAAGGCCTGCCGGCGACCTATCAGGTGGTCTACGGGGTGCTGCAAAAGCCTCTGGAAAGTGGAGTGTGAAATGAACGCAGCCTATTTCATCGCGGGTACCGATACCGACGTCGGCAAGACTACGATCGCCGCCGGCTTGCTTCAGGCTGCCCGCCAGGCGGGGCTCAGCACGCTGGGTGCCAAGCCGGTCGCTTCGGGCTGTGAGGTCAGCGCCAAGGGTTTGCGCAATGCCGACGCCCTGGCGCTGATGGCGCAAAGTTCGATTGTATTGCCCTACGAGCAGATCAACCCTTTCGCCTTTGAGCCGGCCATCGCACCGCATCTGGCGGCGCGTGAGGCGGGCGTGGCATTGACGGTTCAGGGGTTGCTCGCGCCGATGCGTCACGTGTTGGCGCAACGGGCAGACTTCACCCTGATTGAAGGGGCTGGCGGTTGGCGGGTGCCGCTGTCTGATCAGGCCAACCTTTCTGATCTGGCCATTGCCCTGCAACTGCCGGTGATTCTGGTGGTTGGCGTGCGCCTGGGGTGCATCAATCACGCCCTGCTCAGTGCGGAAGCCATCGCGCGCGATGGCCTGCAGTTGGCCGGCTGGGTGGCCAACGTTGTCGACCCGCGCACATCGCGACTGGAAGAGAACCTTGCAACCCTGGCGGAGCGGTTGCCGGCACCCTGCCTGGGGCGCGTCCCTAAACTCAAGAGCGTCACGGCTGACGCCGTGGCTGAATTCCTGCAACTGGATCTGCTGGACTGACTACAGGCTATTGAAGGGCAATGTGCTATTAGTGTTTTTGACGGGCCTTTTTCCTTGAGGTCTGCTTCAATAGGCGGTATCTGCAGTTAGCGTCATGGAGTGTCGAAATGGAAATCTCAGGCAACTCAGCGTTCTATGCCGGTCTGGGGGCTATTCAGACGGGGCAGAACCGTGTCGATCAGGCAGCCAGCCAGATCGCCAATACCACCGTCGAGCGTGCCGCCACCAGCCAGTCCAGCGACTATCAGGCTGAGCGTCTGCGTTCGGTCGATCGCAGCCAGCAACAAGACCTCGCCACCAGCACCGTCGAATTGGCCCTGGGCAAGTTCCAGGTTGAACTCGGTGTCAAAGTGGCCAAAGCATCCGACGAAATGCTCGGCACCCTGATCGATACGTACGCCTGACCGCCCCCCGGTCTATCTACGTTCACCCCCTCTACTACGCTTTATGTATCAGCGCCTTGGCCTTGTCGCCAGGCGCTCGTTCGTGCGCGTGTGGCGGGTGCAGTGAGGGCCGTGCAGCGGTTTGAGATGGCAGAATTGCCCTCTGGACGATGCTTGACAACCCATTGGCGTAAACGTATGTTTCAAACAACTGTTTGACCGAAAGTCGCCAAGAGCTGGTCGGTGTGTCACGGTCTCCCTATCCAGGATCCATCAGCAGAGGTTTATCGCTATGCCTGATTACAAAGCCCCCTTGCGTGATATTCGCTTTGTTCGTGACGAGTTGCTCGGCTACGAAGCGCACTATCAGAGCCTGCCGGCTTGCCAGGACGCCACTCCAGACATGGTGAATGCCATCCTTGAGGAAGGCGCCAAGTTTTGTGAACAGGTACTGGCCCCACTGAACCGTGTGGGTGATCTGGAAGGCTGTACCTGGAGTGAGTCGGGCGTGAAAACCCCGACCGGCTTCAAAGAGGCCTACCAGCAGTTTGTCG
Organism: Pseudomonas sp. TE3910; assembly: GCF_056279025.1. NCBI lineage: Bacteria > Pseudomonadati > Pseudomonadota > Gammaproteobacteria > Pseudomonadales > Pseudomonadaceae > Pseudomonas > Pseudomonas sp. TE3910. The sequence goes on along the minus strand of NZ_JBWBQN010000001.1, from coordinate 2,955,716 downwards.
AAGGTGGCTGGCCGAGCCTGGCCCATGACGTCGAGCATGGTGGTCAGGGCTTGCCTGAGTCGCTGGGCCTGGCGATCAGCGAAATGGTCGGTGAGTCCAACTGGTCCTGGGGCATGTACCCTGGCTTGTCTCATGGCGCGATGAACACGATCTCCGAGCACGGCACGCCCCAGCAGCAACACACCTACCTGACCAAGCTGGTTTCCGGTGAGTGGACCGGCACCATGTGCCTGACCGAGCCGCACTGCGGCACCGATCTGGGCATGCTGCGCACCAAGGCCGAGCCTCAGGCTGATGGCTCCTACAAAGTCACCGGTACCAAGATCTTCATCTCCGCCGGTGAGCACGACATGGCCGATAACATCGTCCATATCGTTCTGGCACGCTTGCCCGACGCCCCTGCTGGCACCAAAGGCATCTCGCTGTTCATCGTGCCGAAGTTCCTGCCTACCGCTGATGGTGGTGTGGGCGAACGCAATGCCGTGGCCTGCGGTTCCATCGAACACAAGATGGGTATCCACGGCAACGCCACCTGCGTGATGAACTTCGACGCCGCGACCGGCTACCTGATCGGCCCAGCCAACAAGGGCCTGAACTGCATGTTCACCTTCATGAACACCGCACGTCTGGGGACTGCGCTGCAAGGCCTGGCTCACGCTGAAGTGGCCTTCCAGGGTGGCCTGAAGTACGCACGCGACCGCCTGCAGATGCGTTCGCTGACCGGGCCGAAAGCACCGGATAAAGCCGCTGACCCGATCATCGTTCACCCGGACGTGCGGCGTATGCTGCTGACCATGAAGGCTTTCGCCGAAGGTAACCGGGCGATGGTCTACTTCACCGCCAAACAGGTCGATATCGTCAAGTACAGTCAGGACGAGGAAGAAAGGAAGAAAGCCGACGCGCTGCTGGCTTTCATGACCCCGATCGCCAAGGCTTTCATGACCGAAGTCGGTTTTGAAGCCGCCAACCACGGCGTGCAGATCTACGGCGGTCACGGTTTCATCGCCGAGTGGGGCATGGAGCAGAACGTGCGCGACAGCCGTATCTCCATGCTGTACGAGGGCACCACGGGTATCCAGGCGCTGGACCTGCTGGGCCGTAAAGTGCTGATGACTCAAGGCGAGGCCCTGAAGGGCTTCACCAAGATCGTCCACAAGTTCTGCCAGGGCCAGGAGGGCAACGATGCGGTCAAGGAGTTCGTTGAACCGCTGGCCAAGCTGAACAAGGAGTGGGGTGAGCTGACCATGAAAGTCGGGATGGCCGCCATGAAAGACCGTGAAGAAGTTGGTGCCGCTTCGGTGGACTACGTCATGTACTCCGGTTATGCCTGCCTGGCTTACTTCTGGGCTGACATGGCGCGCCTGGCTGCTGAGAAACTGGCCGCTGGTACCAGCGAAACTGCGTTCTACACCGCCAAGCTGCAAACTGCGCGCTTCTACTTCCAGCGCATCCTGCCGCGTACCCGTGCTCATGTTGAAGCCATGCTGTCAGGTGCCAATAACCTGATGGACATGAAAGAGGAAGATTTCGGCCTCGCTTACTGAGTGAGTGGCTGAACTGAAAAACCGCCTGCCCTGACCGGCAGGCGGTTTTTTTTGTGTGGACGAACAGGAGGGAAGCCTTAAACCCCATCTCGCGCTGCCGTTAAATGAAAGTGCAGGTAAACATTCATCTATTCATGTGCGTTGCCGATGCACTAGAGGCACAATGCCATTGTTGATCTGCCGGGTCGGAGATTCCCTTGTTTCGTTTATCTGCTGTACGCCTCAGTCACTTTCTGCCATCACTGTTCCTTCTGCTCTGCGGACTGGCGGCGGCCTATGTGCGGGACCTGAGTGTTTTCTTCACATCGCTGTTCAATGTGCTGCCAACCTTGGTGTTGCTGCTTGGCGGTGCCTACTGCGCGGTTTACCGACGTCAGCGTGAGCTGTTTCTGATGGTCACGGTCTATATCGCCTACTTCCTGCTGGATACTCAGACTGACTTTTATCGAGACAATGGGCGGGTCCGTGAGGATGCGGCCGTTGTCTTCCATTTAGTGTGCCTGTTACTGCCCTTGCTGTTCGGGCTGTTTGGCGCCTGGCAGGAGCGTACGCACCTGTTCCAGGATATGGTGGCGCGCTTTGCCGTGTTGCTGGCTTTTGGCAGTGTCGCCCTGGGGCTTGAGCAGAGCTTCCCGCAGCCCTTGCTGGCGTGGCTGGCGGAGATTCGTTGGCCATCGTTGCATGGCCAATGGATGAGCCTGATCCAGATGGCGTACCCGGTGTTCCTGATCGCCTTCGGCTTGCTGGTGGTGCAGTACCTGCGTCAGCCACGACCGCTGCATGCGGCGCAGATCATTGGCCTGATCGGCATTTTCTGGATGCTGCCAAAGACGTTCATCTTGCCGTTTACCCTCAACATCATGTGCAGTCAGGTGATGTTGATGATTGCCGCAGCGGTGTCCCATGAAGCCTATCAGATGGCCTTCCGCGACGAGTTGACCGGGCTACCGGGGCGTCGCGCATTGAATGAGCGGATGCAGCGGTTGGGCCGTACCTATGTGCTGGCGATGACAGACGTCGACCACTTCAAGAAATTCAACGACACCCACGGTCACGATGTCGGGGACCAGGTGCTGCGTCTGGTGGCCAGCAAGTTGTCCAAGGTCACTGGTGGTGGTCGTGCCTACCGCTATGGCGGGGAGGAGTTTTGCCTGGTATTTGCCGGCAAGAGCATCGAGGAGTGCATGCCACACCTGGAAGCCGTGCGCGAGGTGATCGCCAACTACAATATCTTGCTGCGTAATCCGGATAGCCGCCCGCAGGACGATACTCAGGGGCGCCAGCGCCGTGGTGCTGCTGCGGCCGCCAGTGTGTCGGTGACCATCAGTATCGGTGTCGCCGAGCGTCAGATGGAGCATCGCTCGCCTGACGAAGTGCTCAAATCGGCCGACCAGGCGCTCTACAGCGCCAAAGGCGCGGGCCGTAACTGCGTGGTCGCCTACGGTTTGCAAAACAAGCGAGGGGCCGTTCGTACAGCGTGACCGGATATGACTATCCGGTCAAAAGATGGCCCTATGTCTCGCAAAAGTTGTTCAGGTACACTGGTTTTCTAACTGAGTATCGGTCCCTCGGGACTGCCCCTGACTGGTTCTGTGAGAGGTTGCCATGGCTGACTATAAAGCGCCCTTGCGCGATATGCGCTTCGTCCTCAATGAAGTCTTCGAGGTTGCCAGGCTCTGGGCTCAACTGCCCGGCCTGGCCGATATCGTTGACGAAGAGACGGCCATGGCCGTTCTCGAGGAGGCCGGCAAGGTCACCAGCAAAAGCATCGCGCCGCTGAACCGTGGTGCCGACGAAGAGGGCTGCCGTTGGGATAATGGCGTCGTCACTACACCAGCAGGTTTTATCGATGCGTATCGCACCTATGCCGAAGGTGGTTGGGTGGGCGTAGGCGGTGATCCCGCATTCGGCGGCATGGGCATGCCCAAGGTTATTTCTGCCCAGGTCGAAGAGATGGTCAACGCTTCCAGCCTGTCCTTCGGCCTGTACCCGATGCTGACGGCCGGTGCCTGTCTGTCGATCAATGCCCACGCCAGTGAAGCACTCAAGGCTACCTACCTGCCAAACATGTATGCCGGCGTCTGGGCCGGCTCGATGTGCCTGACCGAGCCCCATGCCGGCACTGACCTGGGCATCATCCGCACCCGTGCAGAACCTCAGGCCGATGGCAGTTACAGGGTCAGTGGTACGAAGATCTTCATCACGGGCGGCGAGCACGACCTGACCGAGAACATCATCCACTTGGTGTTGGCTAAACTGCCGGACGCACCGGCTGGGCCGAAAGGCATTTCGTTGTTTCTGGTGCCCAAGTTCCTGGTCAATGCTGACGGCAGCCTCGGCGCACGCAACCCGGTCAATTGCGGCTCCATCGAGCACAAGATGGGCATTCAGGCTTCTGCCACCTGCGTGATGAACTTTGACGACGCGGTAGGGTATCTGGTCGGTGAGCCCAACAAGGGCCTGGCCGCCATGTTCACCATGATGAACTACGAGCGTTTGGGCGTCGGTATTCAGGGCCTGGCATCGGCAGAGCGTTCTTATCAGAACGCGATCGAATACGCCCGCGACCGTCTGCAGAGTCGCGCGCCGACCGGTCCGCAAGCGAAGGAAAAGGTCGCAGACCCAATCATCGTTCACCCTGATGTGCGGCGCATGCTGCTGACCATGAAGGCCTTTAACGAGGGTGGCCGCGCCTTCTCCAGTTATGTGGCGATGCAACTGGATACTGCCAAGTACAGCGAAGACCCGGTTGTGCGCAAGCGAGCCGAGGACCTGGTGGCCTTGCTGACGCCAGTGGCCAAGGCGTTCCTCACGGACCTCGGCCTGGAAACGACGGTGCATGGTCAGCAGGTGTTCGGTGGCCATGGCTACATCCGTGAGTGGGGCCAGGAGCAACTGGTGCGCGATGTGCGCATCACGCAGATCTACGAGGGCACCAACGGCATTCAGGCGCTGGACCTGATCGGGCGCAAGGTCGTGGGCAGCGGCGGGGCGTATTACACGTTGTTCGCGGATGAGGTCCGCCAGTTCATCGCCTCGGCAGACGCCGGGCTGGACGAATTCAGTAAACCGCTGGCAGCAGCCTTGGGTTGCCTCGACGAACTGACCGCCTGGGTACTGGACCGCGCCAAGAGCAACCCGAACGAGATCGGTGCCGCCTCGGTGGAGTACCTGCAGACCTTCGGTTACGTCGCTTATGCCTACATGTGGGCGCTGATGGCACGTACGGCGCTGGCCAAGCAGGGGCAGGACGACTTCTATGCCAGCAAACTGGGGACCGCACGGTTCTACTTTGCCCGATTGCTGCCACGCATCCACTCGTTGAGCGCAGCCGTGAAGGCCGGTAGCGAGTCGCTTTATCTGCTCAATGCCGAGCAGTTTTAAGCTTCGCCGCGTCGTGTAGGAAAAGGCTTACACGACGTGGTGACTTTTCGCCTCTATCTAAAGATTGGATCCATCGCTAATCTTTACCACATGGACGTCGCGCAGGACGCGCAATGTACAGAACAGGGACACGCAGGATTCCTGCCAGGATGGCGGGTGAAATGGATGTCAGGGAAACAGTCTGCAAACCCCGCCTCGGCGGGGTTTTCTTATGCCCGCAATTAAATCAACCCAACACGTCCAGTGGCGATACGCCGATGTGCCGTGGGTCGATCTCTTCTTCCAGTAGCGTACGCAGCAACTCGATCGATGCTTGCTGGCGCTGCGCATCCCGGAACACCAGGCCCACTTTCAGCGGCACCCGTGGCTCGCTCAACGGCTTCCAGAGCAGTTCCTGATCATCCGTCACTTCTTGGGCCCGCCCGGGCAAGACGGTAGCCAGCGACGTGTGTGGCAGGCTGTCTAGAATCCCGCCCATGTTGTTCATTTCCGCCTGAACCTGCGGGCGCCGGCCAAGGTTGGCCAGCTGCGACTGCCAGATCTGCCGCACCTGAAACTCTTCGCCCAGCAGCAGCATCGGTAACTCGGCGGCCTGTTTCAGCGAGACTTTCTTGAATTCGCGCAACGGGTGGGTATTGGGGATCACCAATTGCAGTTCGTCTTCATACAGCATCAAGCCGTGCAGGCCCGGTTGGCGCGGCGGCAGGTAGCTGATGCCGATATCCAGTGTGCCGTTTAGCAGGCGTCGCTCGATTTCCATACCTGACAGTTCGTAGATCTGTACCACCAGGTGTGGCTGCGCCTTGCGTACCCGGTCGAGCAGCTGTGGTACCAGGCTTGGACGTACGGTCTGCAGTACCCCGATGGCCAATGTGCGCAATGACTGCCCCTTGAAGTTTCGCAGGGCGTCACTCGCCCGTTGCAGGCCGTCGAGCAGGGGCAGTGCGTGGTTGTACAGGGTGTGCGCTGCCAGGGTCGGCAGCAGTCGCTTGTTGCCGCGTTCGAACAGGCTGACATCCAGGCTGTGTTCGAGTTGGCGGATCTGTTGCGACAGCGCCGGTTGGGACAGTGACAGGCGTTCGGCAGCCCGGCCGACATGACCTTCTTCGTAGACCGCGACGAAATAACGCAGTTGGCGAAAATCCATAAGAGATACTTATCAAAAAAGCTCGAAAAACGAAATGGCTGTTAGCCTGCAAGAAGCCTAGTCTATCCCGTATTCACAAGGTTTACAGGGCCATAGGGCGCGATGAATACCGTGTATGTGGATGGTGTTTACATAGGCAAGGCTAAAAACATCGGTCATGGCTTATTGACCGACATTGATAAGGAACAGGTTGCAAGAAGGCTGTGGTTGTGGCCACAGGGACTGGGCAGCGATGAACACGGCGACCCACGCTTCCATACCGGCCCTGAACGGGCCTTGCATCACTACCCCGCCGAGCACTACGCCTATTGGCGCAAACGTTATCCACAGATCGACTGGTGTGCACCGGCTTTTGGCGAAAACCTGTCGACCCACGGCATGAGCGAAGAATCCGTTTGCCTGGGCGACATGTTTCGATGGGGGGGCGCGCTGTTGCAGATCAGCCAGCCGCGCTCGCCCTGTTATCGGCTCAGCCACCGCTGGGGCCTGCTGGACTTGCCTGAACAGGCTCAGCAAACGGGCCGTTGCGGCTGGTTCTACCGGGTGCTCAAGCCGGGTTTTGTCAGCGCCGAAGATCCTTTTGAGTTGATTCAGCGTAGCTACCCAGGCCTCACCGTAGCCTGGGCGTTACATGCTTTTTTCCGTGAACCCCTGGAGCATGCAGGTTTGAAAAAGCTGGTGGATTGTCCGGCCCTGTCGTCACGCTGGCGCGACATCGCGATGAGGCGTCTACGTACCGGCCAGGTCGAAGACTGGACATCGCGTCTGCTCGGCTTGCCACTGGAAGGGTTGCGCGCATGAACCTGTTCAACCTGCGTCGTTCGCCGGCCCCCCTTGAGGAGCACGAGTCTGCTCCGGTGACCACTGCACCGGTCGAGTCGTTGTCGCGTGAATGCCTGATGCCAGTGGCAGAGCGCCCGGCACAAGTCTTCGTCCGGGGTCAGGGTTCCTGGCTGTGGGACAGTGATGGGCGGGCGTACCTCGATTTTACTCAGGGCTGTGCGGTCAACAGCCTTGGGCATAGCCCCAAAGCACTGGTTCAGGCATTGGGTGCCCAGGCTCAAGCGCTGATCAATCCGGGGGCAGGGTTTCATAACCGTGGCTTGTTGCAACTGGTCAATCGCCTGTGTGAAAGCACCGGCAGTGATCAGGCCTATCTGCTCAACAGTGGCGCCGAAGCCTGCGAAGGTGCGATCAAACTGGCACGCAAGTGGGGCCAACTGCATCGTAACGGTGCCTACCACATCATCACGGCCAGCCAGAGCTGCCATGGGCGTACGTTGGGTGCGTTGTCGGCCTCCGACCCGTCGCCGTGCAACCGCTGCGAGCCTGGCGTGCCAGGTTTCAGCAAGGTGCCCTACAACGACCTTGCAGCCCTGCATGCCGCCGTCGACTCGCGTACGGTTGCGATCATGCTCGAGCCTATCCAGGGCGAGGCTGGCGTCATTCCGGCGACCCAGGACTACTTGCAGGGTGTCGAGCGTCTGTGCCGCGAGCTGGGCATCCTGCTGATCCTTGATGAGGTTCAAACCGGTATCGGTCGCTGCGGTGCTTTGCTTGCCGAGCAAACCTACGGTGTACGCGCCGATATTCTGACCCTGGGCAAAGGCTTGGGCGGTGGTGTGCCGCTGGCCGCACTGCTGGCACGTGGCACGGCCTGCTGTGCCGAGCCGGGCGAGCTGGAGGGAAGCCATCACGGTAATGCGCTGATGAGCGCTGCTGGCCTGGCGGTGCTGCAAACGGTATTGGAGTCGGGGTTCTTCGACCATGTGCAGGAGGCCGGACGGCACCTGCGCGATGGTTTGGGGCGCCTGACTGCACGCTACGGCCAGGGTGAAGTGCGCGGCCAGGGCTTGCTCTGGGGGCTGGAGCTGGCGGATGACTCGGCGGCTGCGGTGGTCAAGGCTGCGCTGCAGGAAGGCCTGCTGTTGAACGCACCGCAGGCGAACGTGCTGCGTTTTTCGCCGGCGTTGACCGTGAGCAAAGGCAACATTGATGAAATGCTGTTGCGCCTGGCACGGGCATTCGCCCGGGTCCATACCGCGCAACTGAACCGTCGTCGCGAGGCGAGTGCCTGAGATGCGTGTACTTGTCCTGCAACATTCGCCCGCCCAGCGTCATGGGCCACTGAACCGCTGGCTGCTGCAAAACGCCGAAGCGGTGCATATCTGCCACCTCTATGCCCATGCCCGCATGCCACGGCTGGACAGTTTCGATCTATTGATCGACCTGGGGCCCGAGCAACCGCAGGAGCCTTGGCGTGACGCCGAGCGACGCCTGCTGGAAAAAGCCTTGAGCGCTGGCAAACAAGTGCTGGTAGCCGACCAACTGGACCACCTGATCCTCTCCGGCAACGTTCTGCACTAACGAATTTTACGAACCGTCTCGCGTTCCTGCGCATCGCCCTGGGCCTGATCATTTTGGCTCGGGGCGTTTTTTTATCTGCCGTCAGCTGCTCAAGGGCACGCCCGGCGTCCTAAGGTGCGCTGAGGACTTTGCGGTAGAACTTCCATTCCTCCTCCAGCGCATGGGCGAGGTTGGCCGCGGTTCGAAAGCCGTGGCGTTCATTGGCATAGAAGTGCCCTTCGGCGTGAATACCACGGCGTTTCAGGGCGTCGAGCATGCTGCGCGTTTGCTCGGGGACGACCACCGCATCCAGTTCGCCCTGGAAGAAGATCACTGGCACTTTGATTTGTGCTGCATGCAGCAGCGGTGTGCGCTGTCGGTAGCGCTCGATGTCCCGCACGGGGTCGCCGATCAGCCAGTCGAGGTAGTCGCCTTCAAACTTGTGCGTTGCGCGGGTCAGGGCCAGCGGATCACTGACCCCGTAGAGGCTCGCGCCAGCACGGAACACGTTGTGAAAGGCCAGCGCACACAGGGTGGTGTAACCACCGGCGCTACCGCCTCGGATAAAGGCCTGGGTTGGGTCCACCAGGCCTTGCCCGGCCAGGTAGCTGACTACGGCACAGGCATCTTCCACGTCGACTTCGCCCCAGCGCCCGCACAGCGCCTGACGATAGGCCCGGCCATAGCCACTGCTGCCTCGATAGTTGAGGTCGGCGACGGCAAAGCCGCGTTGGGTCCAGTATTGAACACGCGGGTCGAGCACTGGGTAGCATGCGGATGTCGGGCCACCGTGGATGAACACCACCAGCGGTGGGCGCGACGTCCCGTTCATGGCCGGGTAGAAAAAACCATGGGCAATACCATCACCGCTGGGGTAACGGAGGGTTTGCGGCCGGCTGATGCGTTCGGCCGGTAACGGAAGTACGCCGCCACTCAACACCTGAACATGGTGCGTTCGCCGGTGGATGGCGATGACAGCCGGTGGGTGGGTGGCCGACGACGCGATGGCATACAGGTAGGTGTTGTCCAGGTCCAGGCAGCGAAAACGGGTGAACGCGCCGCTGAAGTCTTCTAGCGTGCCGTCGAGATGGCGCACGCCCAGGCGGCTGAAACCGTCTTCGAACCAACTGGCCAGATAACGTCCACGATCCAGGGGGCGCCAGGTGCTGGCGCCCAGTTGCCAAGGAGCGCCGGCGTGGTCGGCCGCCGTGGCGGGGAGTGCCTGCCAACCCTGTTCGGTTTCACCCCAGGGCTGCCAGAAACCTTCACGGTCTGACAGGCAATACAGGCGGCCATTGCTACCGAAGCGCGGTTGCTGCAGGGATTCCTGTTCGTCGCCGTCACCCGCAATGCACTGCGCCGGGCTCCAGCGGCCATCGGCCTGACGCTGGCAGCACAGCAGGCGGGTGGCGGTCCAGGGTTGATCGGGGCGGTTCCACTCGATCCAGGCCAGGCGGGCACCATCCTCGCTTACGGTCGCAGATGCATAGAAGTCCGCACCTTCGGCCAGTACCTCCCGTGAGCCCCGGCCAATCGCGACCAAGCGGTGTTCGACCTGATCCGGCGTGTGCGTTTCCTCAACGGCCACGACCTTGCCGTCTGCCCAGCACAAATCACCGTAACGACGATGGCCGTGGGTCAGCGGCTGCGGCTGGCCGCCATCGAGGCTTTGCCGATAGAGCTGCTGGTCTGTTTCGTTGACGAACACCAGGCCGTTGGCCGTGAGGCAGAATGCACCGCCGCCATACTCGTAGACCCGGCTGCGTACGCTGAAACCATCGGGCGTCAGGCAGCGGCTGCGGCCCTTGTGCCAATGCCAGATCCGGCAAGCACCGTCCTGGGGACGAAAGGCATTCCAGAACAACCCGTGCGGGCCGACCTTGAGTTCGGCATAGTCGGCGCCTGCGGCAACCGCCTGTTCGGCGCTGAAGCGATCAGCCGCGAGCGATGACACGGGAGTTTCGATCATTGCGGAACGTCATCTGGTCGATGGAGAGGTTGGCGTGTTCAGCGTCTTTCCGGGCGTTGAGGATGATCCCGTGGTCGGCCGATTTGGCGCAGACCGGGTCAGCCTTGCTGGCGTCGCCGGTGAGCATGAAGGCCTGGCAGCGGCAGCCGCCGAAGTCTTTTTCTTTCTCGTCGCAGGAGCGGCACGGCTCAGGCATCCAGTCATAACCGCGGTAGCGGTTGAAGCCGAACGAGTCGTACCAGATGTGCTGCATGCTGTGTTCGCGCACGTTGGGAAACTGCACGGGCAGTTGCCGTGCGCCGTGGCAGGGCAGTGCAGTGCCGTCCGGGGTGACGGTGAGGAATACGCTGCCCCAGCCGTTCATGCAGGCTTTCGGGCGCTCCTCGTAGTAGTCCGGGGTGACGAAGATCAGTTTGCAGGGGTTGCCGGCAGCCTTGAGCGTTTCGCGGTACTCGTTGGTGATGCGTTCGGCGCGCTCCAGTTGGGCGCGGGTCGGCAGCAGGCCGACCCGGTTCAAGTGCGCCCAGCCATAGAACTGGCAGGTGGCAAGCTCGACGAAGTCCGCTTCCAGGGCAATGCACAGCTCGATGATGCGGTCGATCCTGTCGATGTTGTGCCGGTGGGTCACGAAGTTCAGCACCATCGGGTAACCGTGGGCTTTTACCGCGCGGGCCATTTCCAGCTTCTGCGCAAAGGCTTTCTTCGAGCCGGCCAACAGGTTGTTTACCTCTTCGTCGCTGGCCTGGAAGCTGATCTGGATATGGTCCAGCCCGGCGTGCTTGAAGTCGGCAATCTTCTGTTCGGTCAGGCCGATACCCGAGGTGATCAGGTTGGTGTAGTAGCCCAGGCGGCGGCCTTCGCCGATCAGTTCGGCGAGGTCCTGACGAACCAGCGGTTCGCCACCGGAGAAGCCCAGTTGCGCGGCGCCCATTTCCCGCGCTTCACGCATCACCTTGAACCATTGCTCGGTGTTCAGCTCCTGGCCCTGGGCAGCGAAGTCCAGTGGGTTGGAGCAGTAAGGGCACTGCAGTGGGCAACGGTAGGTCAGCTCGGCCAGCAACCACAGCGGCAGACCGACCTCAGGGGTAGCGGGTACCTCAGGCAAGCTCGATCCAGTGTTCGACACGGGCGACCTCCATGAATTGCTCGATGTCATCCCCAAGTTCGGGTACGCCGGGAAACTGCTCGTCCAGGTTGGCGATGATCGCGGCGACCGTGCGCTGACCATCAATCAACCGGCCGATGGCCGAGGCGCTTTCGTTGAGCTTGATCATGCCCTCCGGGTAGAGCAGCACATGGGCTTTCTGTGCCGGCTCGAACTGGAAGCGGTAACCCGGGCGCCAGCGCGGGGTCAGGTTGCGATCGAAGCTCATAGGGCAATCCCCTTGTGCCAGACCCGTTCACGGGTGACGGTGTGATAGGGCGGGCGGTTCAGTTCGTAGGCCATGCTCATGGCATCGAGCATGCTCCAGAGAATGTCCAGCTTGAACTGGAGAATCTCCAGCATGCGCTGTTGGCCTTCCACTGTAGTGTAGTGCTGCAAGGTGATACTCAGGCCATGTTCGACATCGCGACGGGCCTGGCTCAGGCGTGTTCGGAAGTACGCGTAACCGGCAGGGTCGATCCACGGGTAGTGTTGCGGCCAGCTGTCCAGGCGCGACTGATGGATCTGTGGCGCGAACAGTTCGGTCAGGGAGCTGCTGGCGGCTTCCTGCCAGCAGGCTCGTCGGGCAAAGTTGACATAGGCGTCCACCGCAAAGCGTACACCGGGCAGCACCAGCTCTTGAGAGCGTAGTTGCTCGGGATCAAGGCCAACGGCCTGGCCCAGGCGCAGCCAGGCTTCGATACCGCCATCTTCACCAGGTGCGCCGTCATGGTCGAGCAGGCGTTGAATCCACTCGCGGCGGATCTCGCGGTCCGGGCAGTTGGCCAGGATCGCGGCATCCTTCATCGGGATATTCACCTGATAGTAGAAGCGGTTGGCAACCCAGCCCTGGATCTGCTCGCGGCTGGCCCGGCCTTCATACATGGCCACGTGATACGGGTGATGAATGTGGTAGTAGGCACCCTTGGCCCGCAGGGCTTGTTCAAACTCGGCGGGGGACAGCGCTTTGGCGTCGTTCATGTCAGCTCCTACAACTCGATGCTCATGCCGTCGAAGGCGACTTCGACACCGCGGCGGTTCAGTTCAGCGCGTTCGGCCGAGTCTTCATCCAGGATCGGGTTGGTATTGTTGATGTGGATAAGCACCTTGCGCTGCGTCGGCAGGTGTTCCAGCACTTCAAGCATGCCACCTGGGCCGTTCTGGGCCAGGTGGCCCATTTCCCGACCTGTACGGGTGCCGACACCACGTCGCTGCATCTCATCATCGTCCCATAGGGTTCCGTCGACCAGCAGGCAGTCGGCGCTGGCCATCTTCTCCATCAACCCGTCATCGACTTGCCCAAGGCCTGGGGCATAGAACAAGGTACCGCCAGTGCGCAGGTCTTCGACCATCAGCCCGAGGTTGTCACCTGGGTGTGGGTCGAAGCGGTGTGGCGAGTAAGGCGGTGCGGCGCTGCGCAGCGGGAACGGGCTGAAGCGCAGGTTAGGGCAGGCGTCTATAACGAAGCTGCCTTCCAGTTCGATACGGTTCCAGACCAGCCCACCGTTCCAGTGGCTGAGCATATTGAACAGCGGAAAGCCGGTGCTCAGGTCCTGATGGACCATGTCGGTACACCAGACCTGATGGGGGCAGCCCTCGCGCAGGCTGAGCAGGCCCGTGGAGTGATCAATCTGGCTGTCGAGCAGGACGATCGCGTTGATGCCCGTGTCGCGCAGTGCCCGGGCCGGCTGCATCGGGGTAAAGCTTTGCAGTTGGGCGCGGATGTCTGGCGAAGCATTGCAGAGTACCCAGTGGACGCCGTCATCGGACAAGGCGATCGACGACTGGGTTCGCGCCGTGGCGCGCAGGGTGCCATCGCGAAAGCCCTTGCAGTTGTCACAGTTGCAGTTCCACTGGGGGAAACCGCCACCGGCGGCGGAACCGAGAATCTGGATGTACATGGCCACTCCTGCCGCGTCTGAAAATGAAAACGCCCCGGCTGACCGAGGCGTTGTACTGACAGCAAACTCAGCGGTTTGCGAAGTACATGGTCACTTCAAAGCCGATACGCAGATCAGTGTATGCAGGTTTGGTCCACATGGGATTACTCCTTCCGGATAGGTCTGGGGGTTGGTGGCTACTTATTTAGTCCACCCTCGCAATGAAGGGGGTTCGGTGGCCAAGATTGCGCTATCTTACTAAAAAATACGAAGCTGAAAGGTTAAATCTTAGATGAATGCCGTTACCGCGGGCGTAAAAATCAGCATGCATCCTGCCAGGCGGCGGACGGCGCTGGGCCGTTGGCCAAGCATAGCCAACCCTGGTCAACCCGGCGCACCGCCTCGGCGGCGGCTTCGAGTGTTGCCAGGTCTACAGCCTTGATGCGTGCCTGCAACGGCTTCAGTGTCTGCAGGGGATGGCCGGCCAGTTGCGCTTGCCAGGCCCACTCGGCCACATCGCTGTTGCTCATGCTCGGTTCAGCGAACTGCGCCGCCAGGGCCTGACGTTGTGCTTCCAGCTCGCTGGCGTGAGTGTTGAGCCAGAGTCCTAGCCCATCAATGAAGGTGTTGATGTGCATTAGGATTTGCCTATGGCTGACCGACGGTGACTGCACGCCGAACAGCAGGCCAGCATGGCCTTGAACCTGACGGAAGGCGCTGAACACGGCATAACCCAATTGCAGTTCGACCCGCAGACGCTGGTAGAAAGGCCCCTGGATCAGGTGTGCCAGCAGGCGTCCTGCAGCCTCATCGGCCACCGGGCAGAACAACAGCAGGGCTTGCTCTGCGCTGTCATCGGTCGAGTGGTACCACTGCCTGCCGCGAATGAGGCGCGGCGTGGTGTGGCTGCCAGCACTGCCGGGAATCGCCAGTGGTTGCCGTTCGGTTGCCGCAAAGCCGGTGGCCAGCCCTTGCCAGCGTGCGCTGCTCCACACGGCCTGAAGCTCTGCGTCGGTGGCTGTTTGCACCTGCGGGGTTGTGTTCCCTCCCCCCAGAACAACCTCCGGCAATTGCCGGAGCAGTTGGCGGATGGGTATCAGTGTCGGTTCCCGGGCTGGGGTCGTGGCCGTCTGCCAGGTACTCGCTGGAGGGCTGCGCAGCACCGCCAGGGCTTGCGTGACAACAGCATTGACGGCACTGGGTGCGCCAGCGCAGCGCAACTGCCAGTAGTGTGCGCAGGCGCTGAATTCCAGCTCTACACAGGCTTGTGCCGCGCGTTCGATGAGCCTTTGCAGGGCACCGTTGAGCCGTGCGTAGAGGTTATCGTGGCCGCGTGAGTCGAGTTGCCAGCGCAGGTACAGGATGCCGGTCTGGCGTGTGCTTGGCAGGGCAGGGTTGTAGACCATGTGGGGGGGGCCCGACGACGCCTGAGTGGCGGCATCAGCGTTCACCAGGAATGGGTTGGGCTCGGGCAACTGCCAGGGCATGAAGGTTTCGAGACGCGGGCATGTGCGAGCCAGTAGCGTGTTGAGCAGGGCGCTCAGCGCTGCACTGTCCGGTGTCCCGGGTGGGTTGCCCGTGCTGTCTTGACGTGCCAGTTGCAGGGCGCCGGCACGCCCTTGCTGGCAGGCCATGAGCCGAGCGTATTCCTCCTCCAGCGGCGTCCGGTCGGCGCTGTTGAAAAAAGCCAGCCAATCAAAAAACAGCCGTTCAACGTCACTGCGATGCTGCTCATCCGTCAGGGTGAACTGCACATGCAGCAGGGCCTGCTGCTCATACTGATAAAGCGTTTTGAAACTGAGCCCCGTTATCCAGCCTTTTTCGCGCAACAGTGCGAGCAGGCCGCCGGGTTGGCTGTCCGTCAGCCACGTGCTGAGGAATGCGATTGCGTCCTCGCTACCGGTAGGCAAGCGTTCACAGGCGAACAACAGGTTCAGCAGGCCTGCCGGTTGCGCCGGTGCGCCGCACAGTTGCAGAGGTGTGACCGGCGCCTGGGCTGTTTTCAGCCCGGGATTGAAGGCCTGGCTACAGGCTTCGGCCATTGCCAACAACTCGGTCAGTGGTTGTGGCCCGGCCAGGCTCAAGGTTATTTGCCCTGCCTGGTAGTAGCGTTTGTGGAAGTCCTGCAGTGCCCGTTGAAAGGCGGCCTGCTGTACACCCAGGCTGTAGCGGTTACCGGCATGGAAGGCCCGAAGTGGATGGCCTGCCGATACGCACTGAAGCAGGGTGAATTGTGCCTGCGAGGCGTGGTCGCGGGACCAGGCAATGAACTCGGCGTGCAGCACTTCGCGTTCGCGCAACTGCGCGGCGTGGTCGTCCAGGCGGGGCTGGGCAAGCATGTCGCACAGCCGCTCCAGGGCACCACTGAATGCCGCGACCGGGACTTCGAAAAAAAACTCAGTGGCCCGTTCCCGCGTGCTTGCATTGACCTGGCCACCGTAGCGTTGCACATAGCGCATCAGGCCGTCTTCAGCCGGGAAGCGGCTGTTGCCGAGAAAAAACAGGTGTTCAAGGAAGTGCGCCAGCCCCGGCCATGCCGTTGGAGCATCGTGGCTACCGGCAGCGACATGCACTGCGGCGGCGCAGCGCTTCAGGTGTGGCGCATGGCGCAGTGTGAGCTGCAGGCCGTTGGCCAAGGTATGGTGTGCAAACGTGGCAGGCATGACGGCTCCAGCAAAACGCGAACCGTCATGCTAGCGGATAACTCAGCCTTTGCGCGGGTCGCCGTACAGCTCGGGGCGCAGGTCGTGCAAATAGGGGGTGTTGGCCCGGCCCTGTACGACCTGTTGGCGATCCAGATCACTGACCAGCAAACAGGCCTCGCGTCCAGCCATGGCCAGGATGCTGCCATCCGGGCCGACGATACTGCTTTGCCCACAGTACTGGATCGCGTCCTCGGCACCGCAGTAGTTGGCGTAAACCAGATAACACTGGTTTTCGTAGGCGCGGGCGCGCACGGTGACCTGGGCGACAAAGTCGTAGGGCACCATGTTCGCGGTCGGCACCAGTATCAGTTCGGCGCCGGCCAGGGCCAGACGTCGGGCGTTCTCCGGGAACTCGATGTCGTAGCAGATCAACAGGCCAAGCTTCCAGCCGTTGAGCTGGACCACCGGGAAGTGGTCCGGGCCCGGGCTGAACATCGCCCGGTCAAGGCCGCCGAACAGGTGCGTCTTGCGGTAGTTGCACAGGCTGCTGCCGTGGGCGTCGATCAGCTGTACTGCGTTGTACAGCCGACCATCATCGGCCCGCTCAGGGTAGCCATAGGCGATGGCAATGCGGTTGCTTTGGGCGA
Source organism: Pseudomonas sp. TE3910 (assembly GCF_056279025.1). Taxonomy (NCBI): domain Bacteria; kingdom Pseudomonadati; phylum Pseudomonadota; class Gammaproteobacteria; order Pseudomonadales; family Pseudomonadaceae; genus Pseudomonas; species Pseudomonas sp. TE3910. The sequence goes on along the minus strand of NZ_JBWBQN010000001.1, from coordinate 2,939,010 downwards.
TCTCCACCACGGCCATGGCCGAGGGGCCGTCCTCGGCCTCGGCCAGCCGTGCTACAGCGTCGGCGCCGATGTTATAGCCCGTCAGGAACATCTCCGGGCACACCAGCAGTTCGGCGCCCCGGGCAGCAGCGGCCTGCGCTTGCTGATGCAAGCGCTCCAGGTTGCCGGGCACGTCCACTGGCAGCGGCGCACCCTGATACACGGCGATACGCATGGCGGTTCTCTCGTCAGTCGGCCAGGGCGATTGGGCCAATTTCATTGAACACGTCGCCTGGGCCTGGGTTGTCCGGATGGGTGTGGCCACCGAAGTGGGTCATGATACCCCACACCGCATTGAGCGACGTTTGTACCGCCCCTTCTACCCAGGCGGGGGTCCAGGAGACGTCATCACCGGCGATGAACATGCCGCGCTGCTCGGCTGGCATGTCCTGCTGCATGAAGTGCGCGTACATCCGCTGGTTGTAGCGGTAGTGGCCGGGCAGAGCGCCTTTGAACGCACCCAGGAAGTGCGGGTCGGCTTCCCAGGAAACCGTAATCGGATCGCCGATGATGTGCCCGGCGATGTCCACTTTCGGGTAGATCTTCTTCAGCGCATCCAGTGCCAGTTTCACCCGTTTTTCCACGGGTTGAGGCAGCATTTTCAGGGCATCGCTCATCCACGAATAGGACAGGCAGATCACCCCCGGCTTGTCGTCGCCGTTGTCGAACAGGTAGGTGCCACGGGTGAGGCGGTCGGTCAGGGTCATGCTCATCAGGTCGCGACCGGTTTCCGGGTCCTTGTCCTTCCAGAAGGGGCGGTCGACCATGACGAAGGTCTTCGACGACTGCATGTAGCGTGTGCGGTCCAGGGCCATCCACATCTTCTGCGAGAACAGCGACTCCTCGCATTCGATCTGCGTAGTCAGCAACCAGCTCTGGCAGGTGGTCAGCACTGCTGCGTAGTGACGGGTATCTCCCCAGTTGTCAGTCACCGCCAGGCGACCGTCGCTGGCCCGGGCAATACGTTTGACGCCCGGCCGCGGCGCGCCTCGGTGCAGTGAGCTCAGGCTGGTACCTGCGGGCCAGTGGGCACAGCGCTCAGGAACATGGCGCCAGATGCCCTGCGGCACCTGCTCGACGCCACCGACGATCAAGTGCTGGTGATCGTCGCAGTTGGTCATTACCACGCGGAAGATTTCCAGCATTGAGTTGGGGAAGTCCGAGTCCCAGCCGCCCGTGCCGAAACCCACCTGACCAAAGACTTCTCGGTGCAGGAAGCTGAGCTTGGCGAACGACTTTGAGGTCGCAACGAAATCGTAAAAGGTGCGGTCGTCCCAGAGCGGCACCAGCGTGTTCCACAGCTCTTTGAGGCGCGGAACATCACGGTCACGGATGGCTTGCTGGATATCCCCAAAGCGCGCGCCGCTTTCCAGGGCGTCGGCCCAGGCATCGGCCACTTCCTGGAACAGCTTGGGCAAATCGGAGAGTTTTTCAGCGTAATGGGTCTGGCCTTCCAGATCGATCACGGTGCTGCCGGAAGCTGGGGTCAGCGGGTTGGGGAAGGGCTTGGTCTCAAGGCCGAGCTTGTCCACATAGTGATAGAACGCCGTGGAGGACACTGGAAAACGCATTCCCCCCAGTTCTGCAATGATCCCGTCAGTGCCTTCAAAGGCTTGCGAGCGCAGGCGGCCGCCCATCCTCGAGGCTTCGTAAACGACCGGTTTCAGGCCCAGTTTCATCAACTCGTACGCGGCCACCAGGCCGGCGATCCCGGCACCGACAATCGCTACTTCCTCACCCTGTCGCTCGGCCGGGATGCTGCCGAGGCCTGCGGGGTGTTCGATCCAGTCGTCAAAGGCGAAAGGGAAGTCCGGGCCGAAAATAGTGACGGGTTTCTTTCCATCGGCGGGGTGGCGATTGTTCTTGTTCATGATTGACCTTGCCAGGGCTGCGCGGAGTGCGGAGCTTGAGTATAGGAAACTGCCTGGCGGTCATTTTAGAGGGTGTGGATTTCGTTATTAAGATGCATAGTGTCGTCGTTATGCTCTTATTTGTGTCATTTAGACGACGATACGCTACAAAGTGACGATCTGTGTGGGCGCCGGCGTGGCTCATGCCATGCCGGCCGAGGCGGTCAAATCGGCTGCCCGCGATCCACCTTGCTGCTGAGGATGATCGAGGTGGTGGTTTTCTCCACACCTTCGACGTTGCCGATTTGATCGAGCAACTGGTCCAGTTGCTCCGGTGAGTCGCTGCGCAGCCAGGCCACATAGTCAAACTCGCCACTCACCGCACATAACTGCTGGATCTGGCCCATGGCACTGAGCCGCCGCACCACATCCTTGCCGGAACGTGGCTGCACGGTAATCCCGACATACGCCTGCAAGCCGCCATCAATCACTCGCTGCCCGAGGCGAACACCGTAGCCAGTGATTACCTTGGTTTTCTCAAGGCGAGCCAGCCGTGAGGTGACGGTAGTACGAGCGATGCCCAACTGCCGGGCCAGCGTGGCCACGCCTTCACGGGCGTTGATCTGCAACAGGGCGATGAGTTGACGGTCGATTTCGTCGAGGGCTGCAGCGCGTGTTTCAGGCATGGGGTATCTCGGATACAGGCCCTGGGTCAGGGCTATTGGGCTGGCTGAAAGGCCTTGGTGCCAGGTTAAGGGCACTTGCATCCTGCAGGCTGCCTGCGATGGATGCGGCGGGGTGCCCGCATTTACGCGGTGCTTGCATCACAGGCATGAGCTTATTCGGCTCATGGTGTGAGCCGATTGTGTCGGCTATTCGGCTCACTGTCCAATACCGAGGCCGGGCTGTTTGCGGACAGGCACGCCGTGAGCTTTAGCACGCCAAAGATTGCCGTCATGAACAGCAATGGATGGATGTGCTTGAGGTGGGTTGCCTGCGCAACTCCTTTAGTCGCTACCGAAGGCTGCGCTCGCCGGAGGTGCCGCCGCTGGAGATCGTCGCGAGGCCTTGTGGGCCTCCAGCGCAGACTGCGCAGCGGTGCCTTAATTCAGGTCAGGTAATGCCCTGCTTGTCGGCCAAACCTTAAAAAGGAATAAAGAACACAACCGGCTTGCCGGGGAATTCAACAGGGCGATTTGTTTCGGTCGCAGGAGCTCCTCGTGATTAACGAATTAGCGCAAGCGCACTATATCGTCACTATTGTTCGTCATAATGACCAATAATTCGTCAAATAAATGCACTTTGCGTCTTATCGTCGCACCCGCTTGCTTTTAGACTCTTTTCCCTGCGCGCTCGGCCTTCCTGTTCATCAGGAGCACGAGCTGTTGGGTGTTACCTCTTCCAATGTGACATACGAGCTCCAGGACAGTACTCATGTGTCACAGCGCTCATATTGGTCCTTAGGAATAAAAACAATGACAAAAACATTTCTGACCCTTTCTGCATTGGCTTTGTGTGTGGCTGCCGGCTCTGCGCTGGCCAAGGAGTACAAGGAGTTACGTTTTGGCGTCGACCCTTCCTATGCGCCGTTCGAATCCAAGGCCGCTGATGGAAGCCTGGTGGGTTTCGATATCGACTTGGGCAATGCGATCTGCGCTGAGCTGAAGGTCAAGTGCAAGTGGGTCGAAAGCGACTTCGACGGCATGATTCCCGGGCTCAAGGCCAACAAGTTCGATGGCGTGATCTCTTCCATGACCGTCACACCAGCACGTGAGAAAGTCATCGACTTCTCGAGCGAGCTGTTCTCTGGGCCGACTGCGCTGGTATTCAAGAAAGGTGCGGCCTTCGGCAGCGATCCGGCCTCACTGATCGGCAAGAAGGTCGGGTACGAGCAAGGCACCATCCAGGAAGCCTACGCCAAGGCCGTGCTGGACAAAGCCGGGGTAGAGACCCAGGCCTACGCCAACCAGGATCAGGTCTACGCTGACCTGATCTCCGGACGCCTCGATGCCTCAATCCAGGACATGCTGCAAGCCGAACTGGGCTTCCTGAAGTCACCACAAGGCGCCGACTTCCAGGTCAGCGAGCCGGTCGAAAGCCCGCTTCTGCCAGCCAAAACCGCCGTGGGTCTGTCCAAAGGCAACGCCGAACTCCAGGCCTTGCTGAACAAAGGCATCAAGGCTCTGCACGACAATGGCACCTATGCGGCCGTCCAACAGAAGCACTTTGGCAATCTGAATCTCTACAGCGGCAAATAATGACCCTGCGCCCATCTGCGGATGGGCACTTTTTTGATTGATGTAGGGCTGCTCAATGCTAGAAATCCTATTGCAGAATCTCGGACTGTCAGGCTTCAGCCTCAAGGGCTTCGGCCCACTGTTGCTGGAAGGTTCCTGGATGACGGTCAAATTATCCTTTCTGTGCTTGCTGGTAAGCGTTGGCCTGGGCCTGATCGGCGCCAGCGCGAAACTGTCAAACGTCAAACTGCTGAGGGTTACGGCCCAGCTCTACACGACGCTGATTCGCGGTGTGCCGGACCTAGTGCTGATGCTGCTGATTTTCTACAGCCTGCAAACCTGGTTGACCTCGTTTACCGAGTTCATGGGATGGGAATACATCGAGATCAACCCGTTCAGTGCCGGGGTCATTACCCTGGGTTTCATCTACGGGGCGTATTTCACCGAGACCTTCCGTGGCGCCATCCTCGCGGTACCCCGCGGGCAGATGGAAGCCGCTACCGCCTATGGCCTGACCCGAGCTCAGCGCTTCCGCTTCGTGGTGTTCCCGCAAATGATGCGTTTTGCCCTGCCGGGCATCGGTAATAACTGGATGGTGATCCTCAAGGCCACCGCGTTGGTCTCGATCATCGGTCTGGCCGATCTGGTCAAGGTGGCCCAGGATGCGGGTAAAAGCTCCTATCAGTTGTTCTTCTTCCTGGTGCTGGCCGCCTTGATCTATCTGGTGATAACCACCGCTTCGAATTACGTCTTGCGTCGGCTGGATGTCTTCTACGCCGCAGGCACCCGGGAGGCCGTACGATGATCGAACTACTGCAGGAATACTGGCGCCCCTTCCTTTACCAGGACGGCAGCCACATCACCGGGCTGGCCATGACCCTCTGGTTGCTCAGTGCCTCGATTTTCTTTGGCTTCGTGATGTCGGTGCCGTTGTCGATTGCCCGGGTGTCGTCCAATGTATGGGTGCGCTGGCCGGTGCAGTTCTACACTTACTTGTTCCGAGGCACGCCGCTGTATATCCAGTTGCTGATTTGCTACACCGGCATCTACAGCCTGGCTGCGGTACGCGCCCAGCCGCTACTGGATGCATTCTTCCGCGATGCATTGAACTGCACCATTCTGGCCTTTGCCCTGAACACCTGCGCCTACACCACGGAGATCTTTGCCGGGGCCATTCGCAGCATGAACCACGGTGAAGTCGAAGCAGCCAAGGCCTACGGCCTGACGGGCTGGAAGCTGTACGCCTATGTGATCATGCCGTCGGCCCTGCGTCGCTCGCTGCCTTACTACAGCAACGAAGTGATCCTGATGCTGCACTCGACCACCGTGGCCTTCACCGCGACCATCCCGGACATCCTGAAAGTCGCACGGGACGCCAACTCGGCGACCTTTCTGACCTTCCAGTCGTTCGGCATCGCCGCGTTGATCTACCTGGCAGTCACTTTCTCTCTGGTCGGCCTGTTCCGCCTGGCTGAACGCCGTTGGTTGTCTTTCCTCGGCCCGGCTCACTAATTCAGGATGCTTGTTCATGTACAAACTGACCGTTGAAAACCTGCACAAAAGTTACGGCAACCATGAAGTCCTCAAGGGCGTTTCACTGAACGCCAAAACCGGCGATGTGATCAGCCTGATTGGCGCCAGTGGTTCTGGCAAGAGCACCTTTCTGCGTTGCATCAACTTCCTGGAAACGCCCAACGACGGCGCCATGAGCCTGGATAACCAGCCGATTAAAATGGTCCATGATCGCCACGGCATGCGCGTGGCCGACGCCAATGAACTGCAACGTATCCGTACTCGCCTGGCCATGGTGTTCCAGCACTTCAACCTGTGGAGCCACATGACCGTGCTCGACAACATCACCATGGCCCCACGCCGTGCGCTGGGTGTCAGCAAGAAGGATGCAGAGGAGCGCGCCCGACGTTATCTCGACAAGGTGGGGCTGCCGTCGCGCGTCGCCGATCAATACCCGGCGTTCCTCTCCGGTGGTCAGCAGCAACGCGTTGCCATCGCCCGGGCCTTGAGCATGGAGCCGGAGATCATGCTGTTCGACGAACCGACTTCGGCACTGGACCCGGAGCTGGTGGGCGAAGTGCTCAAGGTGATCCAGGGCCTGGCCGAAGAAGGCCGCACCATGATCATGGTGACCCACGAAATGAGCTTTGCGCGCAAAGTGTCGAACCAGGTGCTGTTCCTGCACCAAGGGCGGGTCGAAGAGCAGGGCGCGCCCGAGGACGTATTGGGTAACCCGCAAAGCGGACGTCTGCAGCAGTTTCTCAGTGGCAACCTGAAGTAAGCCGCAGGGCAGATTCAAGCGTCATCCGTTCTGAAAGTCTTAGACGCAGTCGGCCAGCCATTTTTACGAATGACCGCTTTCCATGTTTCTGAAGGTGTTTTTACGAGGGTTGCCATACGTTCTCCGAGGGACGATCAGTACGGGCTGTACCGACACTGTTCCTCGGGAACGTCTGATTGGGGCGTCAAGACCTGCAGCTGAGCTGCAGGTCTTGATTCATATGGTGGGCCCAGCAGGACTCGAACCTGCGACCAAGGGATTATGAGTCCCCTGCTCTAACCAACTGAGCTATAGGCCCTCAGTGGTCGCGGATTATAACGAGGGTTTCCAGGCTGTGCCATCCGAAAGATCTGAAACTGCTATACGAAGAAAGGTTGCGGCAAACTCTTCGGGTGGTAATGGCAAGCTGACGATGTAGCCTTGGATCTGTTCGCAGCCCTCAGCCGCGAGGAAGCGTTGTTGGGCGAGGTTCTCTACGCCCTCGGCAATGATGGTCAGTTGCATGCTGCGGCCCAGGGCGATAATGGCGCGGGCAATCGCTGCGTCATGCGGGTCGTCCGGTAGGCCGCGGATGAATGACTGATCGATCTTGAGGATGTCCAGCGGCAGGCGCTTGAGGTAACTGAGCGATGAGTAGCCGGTGCCGAAGTCGTCGATGGCCAACTGTACGCCCAGGCGTTTGAGTTGGTGCAGAATCGCCAGGGCCTCTTCGGCCTGGCTCATGATGAAGTTCTCAGTGATCTCCAACTGCAGGTCGCCCGCGCTCAGGTGGTAGGTATTGAGCAACTGTTCAATACGTTTGACCAGGCTGGGCTGGCGTAACTGGGCCCCCGCCAGGTTGATCGACAGTGGGCCGAAGGCGAGGTAGGTCTCTTTCCATTGCTGCATTTGTCGGCAGGCATGTTCCAGCACCCAGTCGCCCAGTTGCAGAATCATGCCGTTCTCTTCTGCCAGCGCAATGAAGTGTTCGGGCGGAACATCACCAAAGGTGGGGTTGCTCCAGCGAATCAGGGCTTCGGCACCAATCAGGCTTTGGGTCTTCAGGCTGAACTTAGGCTGGTAGTACAAGCTCAGTTCGTCGCGCTCAATGGCTCTGCGCAGTTCATGCTCCAAGGCAACGCGCGCGCTGGCCTGTGCGGTCAGGTCGCGTGTGTAGGATTCGACGCGGTTGCGGCCCTTGGCTTTGGAACGGTACATCGCGGCGTCGGCGTTTCGGATAAGTGATGCAACGTCGCTGCCGTCCTGTGGATAAAGGCTGGTACCGATGCTGGCGCTGGTGAAGAACTCATGTTCGCCCGCCTGGAAAGGTGCACTGAAGCAATTCAGTAGCTTGGCGGCGATGTGTTCGGCGTCGCTGGGTTGGTGCAGGCCGGGAAGCAGGATGATGAACTCGTCACCGCCCAGGCGGGCGACGGTGTCGATATCCCGCACTTGCTCCTTCAGGCGATGGGCGATGCCTTTGAGCAGCAGGTCGCCGACCGGGTGACCAAGGCTGTCGTTGATGTGCTTGAAGCGGTCCAGGTCGAGAAACAGCACGGCTCCCTGAGCCTTGGAGGTTTGTGTGCAGCTCAAGGCGGCCTGTAGCCGGCTTTCAAACAGGGTACGGTTGGGCAGGCCGGTCAGTGGATCATGGTGCGCCTGATAGTCGAGCTTGGCCTGGGCATGTTTGATGCTGGAGATGTCGGCGAATACTGCCACGAAGTGGGTGATTTCCCGGCCGCTATTACGTACGGCACTGATGGTCAGCCAGCCTGGGTACACTTCGCCGTTCTTGCGGCGGTTCTGAATTTCGCCTTGCCAGTGGCCTTCGGCGGTCAGTTGGTGCCACATGGCCGCGTAGAAGGCGCTGTCGTGCTGGCCAGAAGCGAGCAGGCGCGGTGTCTGTCCCAGCGCCTCGAATTCGCTGTAGCCGGTGATCTCGCTGAAAGCCCGGTTGACCGCACTGATACGCTGCTCGGTATCGGTGATCAGCACGCCCTCGGCCGTATTCTCGAAGACAGTGGCCGCCAGTTGCAGTTTTTCCTGCATCAGGTGGCGCTCGGTAATATCGCGCGCGATGGTCAGCATGCACTCTTCGCCGGCGATGGGCAGTGGCCGCGCTGAGAGTTCACACAGGCGAATCTGCCCGTCGCTGCGGCGAATATGGCAGGTGTAGTCGCGCACGAAGCCGTCCCTTTCCAGCAGTTCCAGCAGGCGTTTGCGTTCATTGAGGTCAACCCAGATGCCCAGGTCAATCGATGTGCGGTCCAGCGTCATGCTCAGGTCATAGCCTGTCAGGCGGCAGAACCCTTCGTTGACTTCAATCAGCCTGCCGTCTCGCTGGCGCGACAGAAGAAGCCCGTCGGGTGAGGCATGGAAAGCCTTGGCGAACTTCTCTTCGGATGTTTGCAGCTGATCCTGGGCTTCCTTGAGTTGGCTGATGTCGCGTACGGCCACCACCAGGGCAGGCGTGCTATCCAGCTGGAAGGCCTCGACCGAGGTCAGCCCGGTAAACACCTGGCCATTGCGACGTTTGAACAGCATCTCAAGGTTGCGCACCTTTCCGGCCTGCAGGCGCCGCAGTAATTTGGGGCCTATGCCTTCGATGCCCCAGATGTTCAACTCGGTGGCGGTCTTGCCGATGACGTGTGCCGGGCTCAGGCCAAGCTGCTCCTCGAAGGCTTCGTTGACTTCAAGCAGGCAGCCGTCGCTGAGGCGGGCGATAACCAGGATGTCTGGGCACTGCTGGAACACTGAGGCGAACTTTTGCTCAGAAAGGCGCAGGGCCAGTTCGGTATTCTTGGCTTCACTGATGTCTATCATCAAGCCGCGCATGACCGGCTTGTGCCCGTGTTCGATCAGGCTGACGATGTCGCGCACCCACAGGCTACGCCCGTCGGCAGTGATCACCCGGTAGTCGAGGCTGTGATCGCGTCCTGCAGCGGTCTCGCTGTCACAGTAGGCCTGTGCCCAAAGCGCGTCGTCGGGGTGCAGGATGCTGTTCCAGAAGCCGGGCTTGAGCCAGTCGCTGAGTGGATAGCCCAGCAGGTTTTCTGCATGGGGCGAGACGTAGCTGTAGGTGAAATCTTCGGTGTCGGCTTCCCAGGCGATGGCCGAAAGGCTCTCGATCAAGCCGCGGTAGTGGTATTCGCTGCTACGCAACTCCTGTTCAAGGGCGATGCGTCTGGAAATCTCGGAGCTGAGTCGGCGGTTGCTCCAGATGACCACCGCCAGGATGGTGAGCAGCACCAGGATCCCTGGCAAGCCATACATCAGCAGGTCGTACCAGCCTGTGCGGCGATCCAACACCTTGCCGACCCAGCGCTCCTGGATATTGCTGATCTCGCCAGGGCTCATGTCGGCCAGGACTTTGTCGAGGATTGCGACGAGTATTTTATCCTCGCGTGGCACGGCCATTGCCAACTGGTAGCGATAGGGGGTTTCCCCGCTGACATACAAGCCTTCAAGCTTCTGCTGGCGCAGGCTCCAGATACTTGATGCCAGGTCGCCGACCACCGCATCGACCTGGTCTGTCGCCAGGGCTTGCAAGGTCGAGCTGACGTTGGGCAGGGCGACCAGATTGAGGTCGGGGTGGTGGTGGGTGCGTAACAGTTCGTGGGGGGCGTAGTTCTCAACCACGGCGACTTTCAGGCCATAGAGGTCTTTCAGGTCGTGGGGTTGCGCGCCGCCCTGATGGGCAAGAATGACAATCGGAAAATCCAGGTAGGGGCGCGTAAAGGACAGGTAGCTTTGTCGTTCAGGCGTCGACATGATGCCTGGCAACAGATCCAGTTTGCCGTTTCGAGCCTCCTCCAGTACTGCAGTCCAACTGATCGGTTCGATCGGTTTGAATGCGACCCCCAGGCGATCCTCGAGCAAGGTGATGTAGTCGGCGGCCAGTCCCTGGTAGCGACCCTCCTGGTCCCGGTATTCAAAGGGTGGCCAGGAAGCATCGACGCCTAAGCGCAGTTGCGGGTGCGCACTGAGCCAGGCTTGTTCTTCGTCTGTCAGGGTCAAGGCGCCGGCCGTTGCACTCCAGAGAAGCTGGAGCAGCAACAGGATGGCCGGCAATCTGAGCATAGCGGCCTCGTCACACAGGTAGTCTGATTCGAGTGTAGACGGCGCTTTTGCCTAGGGGATAGTGGCGAAAGTCTTAAATGCAGATGCCATGAAAAGAAAAACCCCGGCGCAAGGGCCGGGGTTTGTCATCACTCGTCGAGGAAGGAGCGCAGATGCTCGCTTCGCGTCGGGTGGCGCAGCTTACGCAGTGCCTTGGCTTCAATCTGACGGATCCGCTCACGGGTCACGTCGAACTGCTTGCCGACCTCTTCGAGGGTGTGGTCGGTGTTCATGTCGATACCGAAACGCATGCGCAGCACTTTGGCTTCGCGTGCGGTCAGGCCGGAGAGCACGTCACGGGTTGCTTCCTTGAGGCTTTCGACAGTGGCCACATCAATTGGCGACTGCATGGTCGAGTCCTCGATGAAGTCGCCCAGATGCGAGTCTTCGTCGTCACCGATCGGGGTTTCCATGGAGATCGGCTCTTTGGCGATCTTCAATACCTTGCGGATCTTGTCCTCAGGCATTTCCATGCGCTCACCCAATTCCTCCGGCGTCGGCTCGCGCCCCATTTCCTGCAGCATCTGCCGGGAAATACGGTTGAGCTTGTTGATCGTTTCGATCATGTGTACCGGGATACGGATGGTGCGAGCCTGGTCGGCGATAGAACGGGTAATCGCCTGACGGATCCACCAGGTGGCGTAGGTCGAGAACTTGTAGCCGCGACGGTATTCGAACTTGTCCACCGCCTTCATCAAGCCGATGTTGCCTTCCTGGATCAGATCGAGGAACTGCAGGCCACGGTTGGTGTACTTCTTGGCAATGGAGATCACCAGACGCAGGTTGGCCTCGACCATTTCCTTTTTCGCGCGGCGGGCCTTGGCCTCACCGATCGACATGCGACGGTTGATGTCCTTGATTTCGGCAATCGTCAGACCGGTTTCTGCTTCCAGGTCTACCAGCTTCTGCTGGCAACGCACGATGTCGGCGTCCAGTCGGCCCAATGCTTCAGCCCACTTGGTGCTGCGCTTGGCAAGATCGCCGCTCCAGGTCAGGTCGACTTCGTTGCTTGGGAACATGCGCAGGAAGTCGGCACGTGGCATACGTGCATCACGTACGCACAGCTGCATGATGGCGCGTTCCTGGGCCCGCAGGCGTTCCAGGGCGCTACGTACACGCTCGACCAGTACTTCAAACTGCTTCGGAACCAGTTTGATCGGCATGAACAGCTCGGCCAGTTGCAGCAGCTCGGCAATGCCTTGCTTGCTGTTTCGACCGTGCTTTTTCAGCACCTTGACCGTTGCTTCGAGTTGCTCTGCCACTGCGCCGAAACGCTGGCGAGCGACTTCCGGGTCCGGACCGCTTTCGGTCTCTTCCTCGTCGTCGGAGGCTTCGGCAGCCTCTTCCTCGTCGTCATCAGCGACCGCAGCCGGAGCGGCTTTGGTGTCGACCGGTGGCGGCATTTCGGCCGGCGCGGCGATGCCGTCATCCGGGTCGATGTAGCCACTGAGCACGTCGGACAGGCGGCCGCCTTCGGCGGTTACACGGTCGTATTCGCTGAGGATGTAGTCGACAGTACCCGGGAAGTGGGCAATCGCACCCATGACTTCACGGATGCCTTCCTCGATGCGCTTGGCGATTTCGATTTCGCCTTCACGGGTCAGCAGCTCAACCGTACCCATTTCGCGCATGTACATGCGCACTGGGTCGGTAGTGCGACCAATGTCGGTTTCCACAGCCGCCAACGCGGCGGCCGCTTCCTCGGCGGCGGCTTCGTCGGTATCGGCTTCGGCCAACAAAAGGGCATCCGCATCCGGAGCACTCTCGAATACGTTGATCCCCATGTCGTTGATCATGCGGATGATGTCTTCCACCTGCTCCGGATCTGAAATATCCTCTGGCAGGTGGTCGTTGACCTCCGCGTAAGTCAGGTAGCCCTGCTCACGACCGCGGGTGATCAACTCTTTGATGCGAGACTGCTGTTGCGCTTTTCCGGACATAACACCCTATCCACTGAAGGTCTTGGCGGGCAAAAAAACAAGCCGAGGATTATACCCGAGCATGGACCTCACGCGCCAGTTGAGGTCGGGTTTTGTGCGGGAACATTACGGCTTAACAGGTCGCGCAGCTGATTTTTTTCCTCTGCGCTCAGTTCACTTTGACGTGCTTTCCTGAGCAAATGTTCCAGGCTGCGCTCGCGTTGGCGAGCGGACAAGCTAGTTATAGTGTCGAAAAACTGTTGTTCAAGGTTGTCGGCATCGATCAACCATTCCTTTTCTGCCAGCGCTCGCAGCAAGCGGCCTTGTTCAGTGCCGTGCCAGCGTGCGATCAGCTGTAATGAGCGTAGCTCAGGATTTTTCTGCAAGGCCTCAAGGAGTGCCACCAGTAGCTGAGCGTAATGGTGCTCTTCGGCAGCGAAGTGGCTGGCGTCCTCGACTTTTTTGGCCAGTCGCGGGTGGTGCAGCAGCGTACGCAGGGCGCTCAGCGTGGGTGGCTCGACGGCGGTCGGTACCCGTGGTGGCGCCTCTTGATTGCGGCCATTGCGCTCCCATGGCTTGCCTTTCTTGTCCCAGGGCTTGCCGTCCCACTTCTTTTTCTGGCCACCCTTGTTCGGTGTCCACTGCTGCTGTGGTGGTGCGTACTCGGGCTGATGAAAATCATTGTAATCGGGTGTGTAGTCGGGCATCGCACCGTAGTCGATGCCCGGGTCGTAGCTGGGCGGCGCTTCGGTGGGCGCGCTGTGCGACAGCTGCTCGACCTGCTCGCTATTGAGGCCGGTAATTTCCTTCAGCCGATTACGCATCAGGGCGCGCAGGTTTGCACCGGGCACTTTGTCGATCAGCGGTGCGGCGAGGGTGGCCATGTGGGCCTTGCCTTCGAGCGAGCGCGGGTCGGCCTCTTCGGTCAGTCGTTGGAAAAAGTAATCGGCAAGCGGTTGAGCGTGCTGGTTGATCCGTGCGCGGAAGGCGTCTGTGCCTTCGGCGCGAATCAGGGTGTCAGGGTCTTCACCTTCGGGCAGGAACAGGAAGCGTGCCTTGCGACCATCCTGCAGGCTCGGCAGGGCAGCTTCCAGTGCGCGCCAGGCGGCATTGCGGCCAGCCTGGTCGCCGTCGAAGCAGAACAGCACGCTGGGCACCACGCGGAACAGGCGCTTGAGGTGTTCTTCGCTGGTGGCTGTGCCCAGGGTGGCTACGGCATTGCGCAGGCCTTGCTGGGCCAGGGCGATGACGTCCATGTAGCCTTCTACGACGATGATTTCATCGAGATTGCGGTTGAACTTGCGCGCTTCGTAGAGCCCGTAAAGCTCCTGGCCCTTGTGGAATACAGGCGTCTCCGGGGAGTTCAGGTACTTGGGCTTGTCGTCCCCCAGCACGCGGCCACCAAAGGCGATGACGCGGCCCCGGCTATCGCGGATCGGGAACATGACGCGATCGCGGAAGCGGTCATAGCGTTTGCCGGTTTCGGCGTTCTCGATCAACAGCCCGGCGTCGATCATGGCTTTTTGCTGCAGTGTATCGCTGCTGAGGTGCTTGAATAGGTTGTCCCAGCCGGGCGGGGCGAAGCCCAGGCCGAAGTCGCGGGCAATTTCACCGGACAGGCCACGCCCTTTGAGGTATTCGACTGCTGATTTGCGCGTCGGGTGGCTTTTCAGGGCCTGGCGGTAGTACTCCGCGGCGGCTTCCAGCAGTGGATAGAGCGGTGAATCGGTCGGTTGCCGAGGCTTGTGCCCGCGCTGGCCTTCTTCGCGTGGCACTTCCATGCCGGCCGCTTTGGCCAGTTCCTCGACAGCCTGGGGAAAGTCCAGGTTGTCGTGGTCCATGATGAAGCCCAGGGCGTTGCCACCAGCGCCGCAGCCAAAGCAGTAGTAGAACTGCTTGTCGGGGCTGACGCTGAAAGAAGGGGTCTTCTCTTTATGGAACGGGCAGCAGGCGGTGAGGTTCTTGCCGGCTTTTTTCAGTTGGACGCGTGAGCTCACCACATCGACGATATCGGTGCGGTTGAGGAGGTCGTCAATGAAACTTTGGGGTATCAGCCCGGCCATGGCACTCTCATCATCAGGCGATAAACCAGTGTAATCGCTAATGCTGCGGGAACGGCTGCGCATTCGAGCGTGGTCGAATGTTCATAACACAAGTGTGGAAGAGTGTGCTCGCCTGCAGCCCGTGAGGACTCGTCAGTGTTGACGTGCACAGCTGGCGTGATGCCAGTTCTGACGATTGGAAGGCCTGCTTCAACCGACGAGCGGTCTCTGCAGCTCAGGTGTTTAGGCCTGAGTAAAACATCATCTGCCGACAACCCGGCGTTTAGACCGGGTTAGGCAGAAGCGTGGTCGAACGTCTGTATTAGTACAGACGAACGGCGCGGCGCTGCTCGCGCTGGACTTTCTTGGCGTGACGCTTAACTGCAGCAGCAGCCTTGCGCTTACGCTCGGAAGTCGGCTTCTCGTAAAATTCGCGGCTACGAACTTCAGCCAGTACACCGGCTTTTTCGCAGGAGCGCTTGAAACGACGCAGAGCTACGTCGAAGGGTTCATTCTCTTTAACTTTGACGGCTGGCATCCAGAGCTACCTTCATTTAGTACCGGGGCAACGTACTCGTGGCAAAAATGTGCGCTGGAGAACGTCGGTTTTTAAGGGTTGCGGATGTTAACCCTTAGACGCTCGGAATGCAAAGCCTCTGATCGAAAACCGCTGGTCGGCATCGGGTACGGGGACTATCATGCGCGCCTTCGAATTCAGCCTATACAAGGCATAGACCCATGCTAGTACTGGGATTGGAAACATCCTGCGACGAAACCGGCGTCGCATTATACGACAGTGAGCGCGGTTTGTTGGCCGACGCGCTGTTCAGTCAAATCGACCTTCACCGTGTCTACGGCGGGGTGGTGCCCGAGCTTGCCTCGCGTGATCACGTCAAGCGCATGCTGCCGTTGATCCGGCAGGTGCTGGCCGAGGCCGACTGTGTCGCGACCGAGATCGATGCCATCGCGTATACGGCAGGCCCCGGGCTTGTCGGTGCGTTGCTGGTTGGTGCCTCCTGCGCCCAGGCCCTGGCGTTTGCCTGGGGCATCCCGGCGTTGGGCGTACACCATATGGAAGGCCATCTGTTGGCGCCGATGCTGGAAGCCCAGCCGCCGGAGTTCCCGTTCGTCGCCTTGCTGGTTTCGGGTGGCCACACCCAACTGGTCCGGGTGGATGGTATCGGTCGCTACGAACTGTTGGGCGAGAGCCTGGATGACGCAGCAGGTGAGGCGTTCGACAAGACTGCCAAGCTGATCGGCCTGAACTATCCGGGCGGGCCGGAGATTGCCCGCCTTGCCGCTCAGGGCGTACCGGGACGCTTCGTGTTCCCGCGGCCTATGACCGATCGTCCGGGCCTGGATTTCAGCTTCAGCGGCCTGAAAACCTTTGCCCTCAACACCTGGCAGCAGTGTCAGCGCGCTGGGGACGACGGTGAGCAAACCCGTTGCGACATCTCGCTGGCCTTCCAGCAGGCAGTGGTGGAGACTTTGACCATCAAGTGCCGGCGTGCCTTGAAGCAAACCGGCCTCAAGCGGCTGGTGATTGCCGGTGGAGTGAGCGCGAACAAGGCCTTGCGTGCGTCGTTGGAAGAGATGCTGGCCGGGCTCAAAGGCAATGTGTATTACGCGCGCCCAGCGTTCTGTACCGATAACGGGGCGATGATCGCCTATGCCGGCTGCCAGCGTTTGGCCGCCGGGCAGCACGAAAGCCTGGCAATTACAGTGCAGGCGCGTTGGCCGATGGAGCAGTTGCCAGCGCTTTGAAGCTGAAAGCCATTCATGTTTCAGGTTCAGAAGTGTCGTTCGCGCCCGGCGAAAAGGTCGCGTAGATTGCCGCGATGGCGCCAGACGATCAGTATCGTCAGTACGCTTATCGGCAGCAGTGCCTCAGGTTCACGCCAGGCCAGCAAGGGCAGGGTGAGCGGTGTGGCGATCAACGCGGCCAGCGAACTGGTGCGGGTCAGGCGGAAGGTAAGCAGCCAGGCACTGATGGCCAGTAGAGCGGCCGGCGGGTAGAGGCCAAGGAGCATGCCGGCGGCAGTGGCAACGCCCTTGCCGCCACGAAAGCGAAAGTACACCGGGAACAGATGGCCGATGACGGCGTACAGGCCGATCCAGGCTTGTTGTTGCAGGCCAAAGCCCAGCGCTTGCGCGATCAGTACGGGCAGCAGGCCTTTGCAGAGATCGCCGAGCAGGGTCAGGATGGCGAGTTTTTTTCCCGCCAGGCGCAGCATGTTGGTCGCGCCGGCGTTGCCTGAACCGCTCATGCGCGGGTCGGGGCAGCCGTTCAGGCGGCTGAGTAGGATGGCAAAGGACAGCGAGCCGAGCAGGTAGGCGAGCAATGCCAGTAACCAAAACATGCTAACTATTCCGGGCGAGGACGCCCTGATTCTAACGGCGCAAGGCGCCCTTGTCGTGCAGCGGAGAAAAGTGCTTGGACAGAGTGTTCATCGAAGGGCTGGAAGTCGATACCGTCATCGGTGCTTACGATTGGGAGCGCGGTATTCGCCAGTGCTTGCGGCTGGACCTGCGATTCGCCTGGGACAATCGCCCGGCAGCCGCAGGTGATGACCTGACGCTGGCCCTCGATTACGCCAGCGTGTCGGCGCGCATCCAGGCCTTTGCCGAGCAGGCGCAGTTCCAACTGGTGGAAACCTTTGCCGAGCGCTTGGCCAAGGTGCTGATGGACGAATTTCAGATTCCCTGGCTGCACCTCAAGCTGACCAAGCCCGGCGCCGTCCCGGAAGCCAGCGGGGTGGGTGTGGAGATTGAGCGCGGATGTCTCTGACCACGGTTTACCTTGGGCTTGGTAGCAATACCGAGCGAGAACGGCATTTGACCGCAGGGCTTGATGCGCTGGCATCGTTCCTTGTGGACATGCACTGTTCAGCGGTGTTCGAGAGCCAGGCGGTGGGCATCAAGAGTGGCCCGTTCTTCAATCTGGTGGTGGTGGCGAAGACCGATCTGCCGCTGACGGAGCTGGATCGTCGCTTGAAGTTCATTGAGGCTGAAAACGGTCGTTATGCGCCTGAGCGCAAAGGCCTGCCGCTGGATATCGATGTACTGCTGTACGGCGATCTGGTCGGTAATTTCGATGGTTTGGTGCTGCCGCGTGCCGAAATTCTGAAAAATGCCTTCGTGCTCTGGCCATTGTCGCTGATTGCCCCTGAACTGGTTCATGTGGAAGTCGGTAAGACCATGGCTCAGTTATGGGTCGATTCGCATATCGAACAGGTGTTGGCGCCTGTGCCGTTTGAGTGGCGCGGTCAGCAACTGACGCGTCAGGACACCCTTGGCGGCGATGCAAGCGCCGCCAAGGGTGATCAGGCATGCTAGTGTGCGGCCGCGTCCTTGTAGGCCTTCAGCGCCTTCAGTCGCTCTGATTTAAGCGCATCGCCCAAGGCTTGTCCCGTCAGGCCTTGCTGCACCAATGGCTGGACTGCGACCGCGCGTGCTGCCGCAGCCGCCCCACGCAGGTAGTCCGCTTGTGGGTAGGCCCGCTGTTCCAGCCCAAGGCGCCCACGGGCGTCCATTTCGCAGGCCGCGATGAACGCCTCAAAACGCTCTGGGCGGCGATACACATCGAAGCTCTGCAACAGCTCCAGCAGGGTCGACGCCTTGAGCTCCAGGGCCCGGTGGCTGTGGGTGTGGTACTCGCCGACCAGTATTGCCAGTTCCTGGCAGTCTCGCGGTACCTTGAAACGCTGGTTGACCGCTTTGATCAAGGGCCGCCCGCGATGCTCGTGGGCAATGTGCTGTGGCCATTGCGCTTCAGGGGTCAGGCCTTTGCCCAGGTCGTGCAGCAGGCAAGCCCAGCGCACGCTGAGGGGCTGTTGATGCACGGCCGCCTGTTCCAGCACGGCGAGGGTATGCAGGCCGGTGTCGATTTCCGGATGGTGTGCAGCCGGCTGCGGTACACCGAACAACGCATCGACCTCGGGCAGCAACTCCTTCAGCGCGCCACACGCCCGTAGCACCTCAATGAAGACCTGTGGTTGGTCTTCCATCAGTGCGCGGGAGATTTCCTTCCAGCTGCGTTCTGCCGTAAGGGCCTGGAGTTCCCCGGAGGCGCTGAGTTGGCGCATCAGTTCAAGGGTTTCCGGAGCCACCGTGAAGCCCAGGTAGGCATACCGCGCGGCGAAGCGGGCTACACGTAATACGCGCAGGGGATCTTCGGCGAACGCCGGGGAAACATGGCGTAAGATGCGTGCTTCGAGATCGCGGATGCCGTTGTAGGGGTCAAACACCTGGCCGTGTTCGTCTTCGGCGATGGCATTGATGGTCAGGTCGCGGCGGATGAGGTCTTCTTCGAGGGTGACCTCGGGGCTTGCGTGAAAGGTGAACCCGCCATAGCCACGCCCGCTCTTGCGCTCCGTGCGTGCCAGCGCATATTCCTCGCCGCTGCGTGGATGCAGGAAAACCGGAAAGTCGGCACCGACCGGGCGATAGCCCAAGGCTTGCATCTGCTCGACTGTCGCGCCCACTACCACCCAGTCGATATCTGTTACGGGCCTGTTGAGCAGGCGGTCACGTACCGCGCCGCCGACCTTGTAGATGTGCATTAAAAAACCTCCGTTGATGCCACAGGATACCCTGTCCGGCAGCAACGGAGGCTGGCTTCGCTACAGGTGTACGACGGCCAAGTCGAGGCGACCGTAATCGCCGTCCGAGTGTTCGCCTTTGGGCGGCACATGGTGGGTCTTGACGATCTGGTCGCCCTGCAGGGTTTCCAGGTGGATATCGAAGCCCCAGAGACGGTGCAGGTGCTTGAGTACTTCTTCGGTGGAGTCCCCCAGGGGTTTTCGGTCGTGCTGCTGATGGCGCAGGGTCAGCGAGCGGTCGCCCCGCCGGTCAATGCTCCAGATCTGCACGTTGGGCTCGCGGTTGCCCAGGTTGTATTGGGCGGCCAGGGTCTCACGAATGGTCCGGTAGCCGGCTTCGTCGTGGATCGCGGGCACCAGCAGGTCGTCGCGTTGGTCATCGTCGAGGATGCTGAACAGCTTGAGGTCGCGGATGACCTTGGGCGACAGGTACTGCAGGATGAAGCTCTCGTCCTTGAAGCTGCTCATGGCGAACTTGATGGTCGAGAGCCAGTCGCCACCTGCGATGTCGGGGAACCAGCGACGGTCTTCTTCCGTGGGGTTTTCGCACATGCGGCGAATATCGCGGTACATGGCAAAGCCCAGGGCATAAGGGTTGATGCCGCTGTAGTAGGGGCTGTCGAAACCTGGCTGGAACACCACGCTGGTGTGCGACTGGAGGAACTCCATCATGAAGCCGTCGGTCACCAGCCCTTCGTCGTACAGGTCGTTCATCAGGGTGTAGTGCCAGAAGGTAGCCCAGCCTTCGTTCATCACCTGGGTTTGCCGTTGTGGGTAGAAGTACTGGGCGATCTTGCGCACGATGCGCACCACTTCACGCTGCCAGGGCTCAAGCAGCGGTGCATGCTTCTCGATGAAATACAGGATGTTCTCCTGTGGCTCGGCCGGGAAGCGTGCGTTGTCTCTGTCACTGTTCTTGTCACTGTTCTTGGGTATGGTGCGCCACAGGTCGTTGATCTGTTTCTGCAGGTGTTCTTCACGGTCCTTTTGCCGGCGCCGTTCTTCTTCGGCAGAGATCGGGTAGGGGCGTTTGTAACGGTCTACACCGTAGTTCATCAGGGCATGGCAGGAATCGAGCAGGTCCTCCACGGCATCAATGCCATGCCGCTCTTCGCACTGGGTGATGTACTGCTTGGCGAACACCAGGTAGTCGATGATCGAGCTGGCGTCAGTCCAGGTGCGGAACAGGTAGTTGCCCTTGAAAAAGCTGTTGTGGCCATAGCAGGCATGGGCCACCACCAGCGCCTGCATGCAGATGGTGTTTTCTTCCATCAAGTAGGCGATGCACGGGTCGGAGTTGATGACGATCTCGTACGCCAGGCCCATCTGGCCGCGGCTGTAGGACTTCTCGGTGCTGAGAAAGTGTTTGCCATACGACCAGTGGTGGTAGCCCAGCGGCATGCCGACCGAGGCATAGGCGTCCATCATCTGCTCGGCGGTGATCACCTCGATCTGGTTGGGGTAAGTGTCCAGGGCATAGCGCTCTGCCAGGCGGCCGATCTCACGGTCATAGGCCTGGATGAGTTCGAACGTCCATTCGGACCCCGTGGAAATGGGTTGGCGCTTCTGTTCTCTGGCGGTCATGTCACTAACCTGCGCTGGAAGAGTTCACGGAAGACCGGATAAATATCACCGGCCGATACCAGTTGTTGCTGGGCGAATGTGTCGGGGAAGGACTCGCCGATGCGCTCATACTCGAACCACAGGGCCTGGTGCTCGCGTGGGGTGATCTCGACGTACGTGTAGTACTGCACGAAGGGCATGATCTGCTTGCTGAGGATCTCGCGGCAGATCGGCGAGTCATCATTCCAGTTGTCGCCGTCCGAGGCCTGGGCGGCGTAGATGTTCCACTCGTTGGCCGGGTAACGTTCGGCCATGATCTCCTGCATCATTTTCAGGGCGCTGGAAACGATGGTGCCGCCGGTCTCCCGCGAATAGAAAAACTCTTCCTCGTCCACTTCGCGGGCACTGGTGTGGTGGCGGATGAACACGACTTCGATCTTGTCGTAGTTACGCTTGAGGAACAGGTACAGGAGGATGAAAAAGCGTTTGGCGATGTCCTTGGTCGCCTGGGTCATGGACCCGGAAACGTCCATCAGGCAGAACATCACGGCTTTTGAGCTTGGGTTGGGCTGTTTGACCAGCAAGTTGTACTTGAGGTCGAAGGTATCAAGGAAGGGGACGCGATGAATGCGCGCACTCAACCGCTCTATTTCCGCTTCTATGGCTTGAATGTCGCCGAAATTGTCAGGTTCTTCCTGTTTCAGTCGGGCAAGTTCTTCCTGAGCCTCGCGCAGTTTGGCGCGGCTGCTGCCAGACAGGGCAATACGCCGTGCATGGGCAGAACGCAATGTGCGAATGATGTTGATGCGTGACGGGTTGCCTTCGTTGCTGATACCGGCGCGTACGGTTTTGAAGGTGTCGGTACCGGCCAGGTGACGCTTGACCAGGTTGGGCAATTCGAGGTCCTCGAACATGAATTCGAGAAACTCTTCCTGGGTGATCTGAAAGACGAACTCGTCCATGCCTTCGCCGGAGTTACCGGCCTTGCCGCGTCCACTGCCGCCACCGCCGCCTTGAGGGCGGGCGATATGTTCGCCAGCGGTAAACTCCTTGTTGCCGGGGTGGACGACGGTCTGCTTGCCGCCGCGGCCATGGTGCAGCACCGGCTCGTCAATATCGCGCCCGGGAATACTGATCTGCTCGCCGTGCTCCATATCGGTAATGGAGCGGCGGCTTACGGCCTCCTCGACGGCTTTCTTGATGTGGTCGCGGTAGCGCCGCAAGAAGCGCTGGCGGTTAACCGTGCTCTTGTTCTTGCCGTTCAGACGTCGGTCGATCACATAGCTCATGACTGCTCCTTATGAAGCCGTCTTGGAAAACCTTTGGCGGGTCAATCGGCCAGAACATCCGAAACGGACTGCTCGGGTGCGCACTGAGTGTGGCTGAACCACGCCGCCAGCTTTCCGACAACTTCCCTCAAGCCTGTGTAGCAGATATTGCTGACACAGGCTCTGGGCTAACGACAACCGGTGCTCCGGTTGCGGGTTATTGTGACTTTCTGACCCGCAGGTACCACTCGGAGAGCAGCCGGACTTGCTTGTCGGTGTAACCGCGTTCCACCATCCGTGTGACGAAGTCGTTGTGCTTTTGTTGATCCTCTTTGCTGGCTTTGGCGTTGAAGCTGATGACAGGCAGCAGGTCCTCGGTGTTGGAGAACATTTTCTTCTCGATGACCACACGCAGCTTCTCGTAGCTGAGCCAGGTCGGGTTCTTGCCGTTGTTGTTGGCCCGGGCGCGCAGCACGAAGTTCACGATCTCGTTGCGGAAATCCTTCGGATTGCTGATACCGGCCGGTTTTTCGATCTTCTCCAGCTCCTCGTTGAGGGCAATGCGGTTGAGGATCTCGCCGGTTTCCGGATCGCGGTACTCCTGGTCCTGAATCCAGAAGTCGGCGTAGAGCACGTAGCGGTCGAAGATGTTTTGACCGTACTCGCTGTAGGACTCCAGGTAAGCGGTCTGGATTTCCTTGCCGATGAACTCGATGTAGCGGGGCGCCAGGTACTCTTTCAGGTAGCGCAGGTAACGCTCGCGCACCTCAGCCGGGAACTGTTCCTGTTCGATCTGCTGCTCCAGCACATACAGCAGGTGTACCGGGTTGGCGGCGATTTCGTGCGGGTCGAAGTTGAAGACCTTGGACAAGATCTTGAAGGCAAAACGGGTTGAAAGGCCGTTCATGCCTTCATCGACCCCGGCCGCGTCGCGGTATTCCTGGATCGACTTGGCCTTTGGATCGGTGTCCTTGAGGTTTTCGCCGTCATAGACGCGCATCTTCGAGTAGATGTTGGAGTTCTCTGGCTCCTTGAGGCGCGACAATACGGTGAACTGGGCAAGCATCTTCAGGGTGTCGGGCGCGCAATGGGCCTTGGCCAGGGAGCTGTTGAATAGGAGTTTGTCGTAGATCTTGATCTCATCGCTGACGCGCAGGCAGTACGGCACCTTGACGATGTAGATCCGGTCGATGAACGCCTCGTTGTTCTTGTTGTTGCGGAAGCTGTGCCATTCCGATTCGTTGGAGTGGGCCAACAGGATCCCGGAGTAGGGGATCGCGCCCAGGCCTTCGGTACTGTTGTAGTTACCTTCCTGGGTTGCGGTCAGCAACGGGTGCAGGACCTTGATCGGCGCCTTGAACATCTCGACGAATTCCATCAGGCCCTGGTTGGCCCGGCACAATGCCCCCGAGTAGCTGTAGGCGTCAGCGTCGTTCTGTGGGTACTCCTCCAGCTTGCGGATATCGACTTTACCGACCAGTGCAGAGATGTCCTGGTTGTTCTCATCGCCTGGCTCGGTCTTGGCTACCGCGATCTGGTTGAGGATCGAGGGGTAGAGTTTGACCACCTTGAACTTGCTGATGTCGCCGCCGAACTCGGACAGGCGTTTGGTGGCCCATGGCGACATGATGGTATTCAGGTAGCGCCGTGGAATGCCGTACTCTTCCTCAAGGATGCTGCCGTCTTCCGCGGCATTGAACAGCCCCAGCGGGGACTCGAAAACGGGTGAGCCCTTGATGGCGTAGAAGGGCACTTTCTCCATCAACTGCTTCAGCTTTTCTGCCAGTGACGATTTACCGCCGCCGACCGGGCCGAGCAGGTAGAGAATCTGCTTCTTCTCTTCCAGGCCCTGAGCGGCGTGGCGGAAGTAGGAGACGATCTGGTCGATGCATTCTTCCATGCCGTGGAAGTCTTCAAAGGCCGGGTAGCGCCGTATGACCTTGTTGGAGAAAATCCGCGACAGCCTCGAGTTGTGCGAAGTGTCGATCAGCTCTGGTTCGCCAATAGCCATCAGCAGGCGTTCGGCCGCCGAAGCATAGGCACTGCGATCTTTCTTGCAGAGCTCTAGATACTCTTGCAGCGAAAGTTCTTCCTGACGGGTGGACTCGAAACGTTGTTGGAAGTGGCTAAAAATACTCATGACGTCACCTCGCTCGATACGTGGAGCCGACGCCGGATCAGTCAGCTGATGCTGGCAAACAACCGGATGCCCGATTGCTTCATACCCCCCAGAACACCTGTAAAATCGCTACCGATGACCCGCACGCCGGTGTACCGGCTCTCCCCTTTTTGGATGGCCTGAGCCTAAGAATAGTTCGGAATCGGGGAGGTCAAGGGTGGTTGCGTGATAAGTTCGCCACGACCGTTCGTCAGATCTGGCGCCAGCCCACAGGGGACGTGGGCTGGAGGACCGTGAAAAAAATTATTCGGCGTCGCCTTGAGCGGTTTGCTCGGGGTAGACGCTACGCCACAGTTCGAAACCGCCATCAAGGCTGTAGACGTCGGAAAAGCCCTGGCTGACCAGATAGGCCGCTGCGCTTTGGCTGGAATTACCGTGGTAGCAGACCACCACCAGCGGGGCATCGAGGTCGGCATTGCGGATGAAGTCGGCAACCGACTGGTTATCCAGGTGCTGAGCACCTGTGATGTGGCTGGCGGCGTAGGTCTGTGGATCGCGAATGTCGACCACGACCGCACCTTGCTCACGCAGCGCTTGGGCTTGCTCGGGAGGGATGCGTTTGAATTCGCTCATGGGGGTTCCTTCAGGAGTGATCAGCCATCTGAGAGGCTGCAGGCATTGAGGGTTGTGGGCGCAGGCTGCCTTCGCTGCTGCATTCGCACTCGAAGCGCTCGCCTGTGTCGACGTTCATCAGGGTCATGGACCCGCCCCAGACACAGCCGGTGTCCAGTGCGTACAGGCCGGGTACGTCACACCGGCCTTCAAGCGCAGCCCAATGACCGAAGATGATCTTCAGGCCGTGGGTGCGTCGCTCCTTGTGACTGAACCAGGGCGCATAGCCAGGCGGGGCGGTATCGACTCCCTCCTTGCCCTTGAGGTCGAGCTTGCCGTCGCTGGTGCAGAAGCGCATGCGGGTGAAGTAGTTGGTGATAACCCGCAAGCGCGTCACCCCGTGGAGGCTCTTGTCCCACTTGTTCGGTTCATTGCCGTACATGCCGTCCAGATAGGGCTTCAGACGGGTGTCATCGCGCAGCACTTCCTCGACTTCCGCGGCCAGGCGCCGAGCCTTGTTCAGGCTCCACTGCGGCGGGATGCCAGCATGCACCAGGGCGATTTCGCGTTGCTCGTCGTAGTGCAGCAGCTTTTGCTGGCGTAGCCAGTCGAGCAGGTCTTTGGCGTCTGGCGCTTCGATGATCTCGCGCAGGGTGTCACTCTTTTTCAGGCGCTCGATATTGTGCCCGGCCGCCAGCAGGTGCAGGTCATGGTTGCCCAGTACGCACACCAGTGAGTCACGCATGCCGTAGAGGAAGCGCAGGGTTTCCAGCGATTCCGGGCCACGGTTGACCAGGTCGCCGACCAGCCACAGCGTATCGACGGCAGGGTTGAACGCCACGCGCTTCAGCAGGCATTTGAGGGGTTGCAGGCAGCCTTGCAGGTCGCCGACGGCATAAACCGCCATCAGTGTAGGGCCCCAGGCACTGCAAGCCGGAATGGCGCGATGATCGCATCGAAGCGTTTGCCGTCTTCGGCAAACATCTGGTAGGTGCCTTGCATGGTGCCAACACGCGTGCTGATGACCGCGCCGCTGCTGTAGGTATGGCTGGCTCCGGGCTCGATCAGCGGTTGCTGGCCAACCACGCCGGCACCGCGTACTTCTTCGACTTCGCCATCGCCGTTGGTGATCAGCCAATGGCGGGACATCAGCTTGGCGGGCAACTGGCCGTTGTTCTGCACCGTGATGGTGTAGGCAAAGGCATAACGGTCGTTGTCGGGTTGGGACTGCTCGGGAAGGAATCGGGTGACGACGCTGACGTCGATCTGGTAGCGAGGATCAGACATGCAAAGGGCCTTAAGCAAACGCGAATGCTGCAATTGCTTCAGTCTAGGCCAAAGGCGGGGCGGCCGGCCAGCCGTGAATGCACGGTTGACCGGCGGGAGGCTTATTCGGCGCCGTTCTGCTCGGCCAGTTTGTCGGCCAGGCGGACAAAGGCGGCGAGATCGAGTTGCTCCGGACGCAGGCTGCCATCGACATTGGCCGCCTCGATCGCCTCGCTGCTGAGCAGCGCCTTGAGGGTGTTGCGCAAGGTCTTGCGGCGCTGGTTGAAGGCTTCACGAACAATGCGCTCAAGCAGCCGGTGGTCTTTGGCTGGGTGCGGCAGGGTTTCGTGAGGCACCAGGCGGACGATGGCTGAATCAACCTTGGGAGGCGGGTTGAAGGCGCCAGGCCCGACGTTGAACAGGTGCTCGACCTTGCAATGGTACTGAACCATGATCGACAGACGTCCCCAGTCGCCGCCACCAGGCCCTGCGGCCAGGCGCTCGACCACTTCTTTCTGCAGCATGAAGTGCATGTCACGGATCAGCCCGGCGTTATCCAGCAGGTGGAAAATCAGCGGGGTGGAGATGTTGTACGGCAGGTTGCCGACGACACGCAGGCTGTGTGGGGCTGCCCCCAGGCTGGTGAAGTCGAACTTCAGGGCGTCGCCCTGGTGCAGGCGGAAGTTGTCACGGCCGGCGAACTGGTGGTTGAGGATCGGGATCAGGTCCTTGTCCAGTTCCACCACGTCCAGCTCTGCGCCACTGCCCAGCAGGCCTGCGGTCAGTGCACCCTGGCCTGGGCCGATTTCCAGCATGCGCTCGCCTGGGCGAGCGTGAATGGCACGCAGGATACGGTCGATAACGCCTGCGTCATGCAGGAAGTTCTGGCCGAAGCGCTTGCGCGCCCGGTGTTGGTATTGCTCACTCATAAACGGGTCTCGGCCATCTGATAGGCGGTTTCCAGGGCGACCTGCAGGCTGCCGGTGTCGATCTTGCCGGTTCCGGCAAGGTCCAGGGCGGTGCCATGATCAACCGAAGTGCGGATGATCGGCAGGCCCAGGGTCACGTTCACTGCAGCGCCAAACCCTTTGTACTTGAGTACGGGCAGGCCTTGGTCGTGGTACATCGCCAGCACTGCATCGCAGTGCTCCAGATATTTGGGGGTAAACAGGGTATCGGCGGGCAGTGGGCCGCGCAGGTCCATGCCTTCGCTGCGCAGGCGCGCCAATGTCGGTTCGATAATGTCGATTTCTTCGCGGCCCAGATGGCCGCCTTCACCGGCATGCGGGTTGAGGCCGCAGACCAGGATGCGCGGGTTGGCGATGCCAAACTTGTTCACCAGGTCGGCATGCAGGATGCGCGTGACGCGCTCCAGCCGCTCCTCGGTGATGGCGTCGGCCACGTCGCGCAAGGGCAGGTGAGTGGTCACCAGTGCAACACGCAGGCCGCGTGTCGCCAGCATCATTACCACCTGCTGGGTGTGGGTGAGGTCAGCAAGAAACTCGGTGTGGCCGGAGAAGGCGATACCGCTCTCGTTGATCACGCCTTTGTGCACCGGCGCGGTGATCATGCCCGCGAAATGGCCATCCAGGCAGCCTTGGCCTGCACGGGTGAGGGTTTCCAGCACGAAGGCGGCGTTGGCTTTATCCAGTTGCCCAGGCACCACAGCGGTTTGCAGCGGTGTATCCCAGACATACAGGCTGCCTGCGTCGGCAGGTGTATCCGGGAAGGCATCGGCAGACACGGGCAGCAGTGTGACGGCCACGCCCAACTGCGCGGCCCGCTCGGCGAGCAGGTCACGGTTGGTAATGGCGATCAGAGGGTAAGGCTGGGCGTGTGCAGCGAGCAGCAGGCACAGGTCTGGACCTATGCCGGCCGGCTCGCCGGGTGTCAGGGCGAAACGTTGGCGTTTCACTGGGCGGCCTGGGCCGCGCCGGGGAGCTTGATTTCAACGTAGGCTTCGTCACGAATCTGACGCAGCCAGGTCTGCAGCTCCTCGTCGTACTTGCGGTTGCGCAGTACGGTCAACGCTTGTTGTTCGCGGGCTTGAGTCGTGCTGTCGGTGGCGCGGCGACCCAGCACTTCAAGTACGTGCCAGCCGTATTGGGTCTTGAAGGGCTTGGACACTACACCTTGCTGGCTGCTTGCCATGACTTCGCGGAACTCCGGCACCAGCGCGTTCGGGTCGATCCAGTTCAGGTCGCCACCATTGAGTGCCGAGCCTGGGTCTTCCGAGAAGCTCTTGGCCAGTTCAGCGAAGTCTTCCCCGGCCTTGATCCGGTCGTAGAGCTTTTCCACCAACTGCTTGGTTGCGGCTTCGCTGCGGATCTCGCTTGGCTTGATCAGGATGTGACGAACATGGACTTCGTCACGAACCTGGGTTTGGCCACCACGCTTGTCCAGCAGCTTGAGGATGATGAAGCCCCCTGGCGTACGCACTGGCTCTGTAACATCACCGACCGACAGGGAACTCAGCAGGCGGTCGAACGGTGGTGGCAGTTGAGCAGCTTTGCGCCAGCCCATCTCACCACCTTCCAGTGCCGTTTCGCTGGCGGAACGAGCGATAGCCAGTTGGCCGAAGTCGGCACCCTGCTTGAGCTGCTGGTACACCTCACCGGCTTGCTTGGCCGCAGCCTGGATTGCAGCCGAGTTGGCGCTTTCCGGGGTCGGGATCAGGATGTTCGCCAGGCGGAACTCTTCAGAGAGTTGCATCTTGCCCAAGTCCGAGGCGAGGAAGTTCTTCACTTCCTGCTCCGACACTTGAATGCGCTCGGCTACACGGCGTTGACGCACACGGCTGATGATCATCTCGCGGCGAACCTGCTCGCGGGCGTCCTCATAGGAGAGGCCGTCGCGGGCCAGGGCTGCGCGGAACTGATCGATGCTCATGCCATTGCGCTGGGCAATGGTGCCAATGGCCTGGTTCAGCTCTTCATCGGTGATGCGGATGCCGGAACGGTCGCCGATCTGCAATTGCAGGTTCTCGACGATCAGGCGTTCCAGTACCTGTGGCTCCAGGGCGCTGGCTGGCGGAACGCCAGAACCGCGCTTGGCGATGGTTTGCTGCACCTCGTGCACACGTTGGTCCAGTTGGCTTTGCATGACCACATCGTTATCGACGATGGCCACCACGCGGTCCAGTTCCTGTACCGCGGCATGCACTGCGGAACTCAGCAATACAGCGCCCAGCATCAGCGGGCGCAGACAATCAATAAGCTTGGTCTTCACGTGTACGATAACCTTGAATGCCTTCGTCGAGGAACGTCTCGACCTTGTTGCCCACTACGCCACCGAGACCTTTGAGTACGATCTGCAGGAAGATGCCGTGGTCGCCTTTTTCGTTGCTTGGTGCGTCCTGGCTGAACTCGTCGTAGTCGATCCAGTAGCGGTTGATCAGACGCAGTTTCCAGCAGCAGTTGTCGTACTCGAAACCACCGAAGGCTTCCAGCGTACGGTTGCGGTTGTAGTCATGCTGCCAGCGAGCGATGGCATTCCACTGCGGAACGACCGGCCAGATGACAGAGAAGTCATGCTGCTGGATCTTGTAGTAGTCCTTGACGTAGTTCGCGTCACCCGGCTTGCCATAGTCGCCACCACCCACCTGCCATTTACCAGTGGTCTGGTCATAGCGGACGGCATCGTTACGGTAGCGATAGCCGAGGTTGACCACTTTGTTGACGTTGTCTTCAGGCTGGTAGTGGAACATCGCACTGCCCGAACGGGTGCTGCGGCTGTCCGGATCCCAGTTGAAGTCGGAGTTCAGGCGCCAGTCGCGGTTGAAGCGGTACTGGTATTCCAGCGCGTAGGGCGAGACATTCGCTTGGGCATCTTCGCGATCACGCCAGTCAATACGCGGCAACTGGACTTTGCGGTCCTTGAAGTACAGGGCCTGGCCAATGCTGAAGCGTTGCCGTTCGAAACCGTTCTCTTCAATCCAGCGGTTGGTCACGCCAAGCGACAGTTTGTTCTCGTCGCCGATGCGGTCGGAGCCACTGAAGCGGTTCTCACGGAAGAGTGAGGAATAGCTGAAGGTGCTTTCGCTGGTGTCAAAGACTGGGATATCAGTCTGGTCTTTGTAAGGCACATACAGGTAGAACAGTCGCGGTTCCAGGGTCTGGCGGTAGTTCTTGCCGAACCATTGGGTGTTGCGGTCGAAGTACAGGCCGCTGTCCACGCTGAAGACAGGGACGTCACGGTTCTGCGAGCTTTTGAAGGTCTCGCCATCGGCCAGTGTGTCTTTCCCGCGCTGATCCAGGTCCAGGTTGTAGTCGGTGTAGACGTAGGTCAGTGATGGTTTCAGGAAGCCATAACCGGTTTCCAGCGGCAGGCTGATTCGTGGTGCCAGGTTGATTCGGTCACCATTGGCACGTGCCAGGCCCGAAACGCGAGTGTCATACCAAGGGCTGGCGACCCCGTTTTCATCGACAAAGTCGCCGGTGCGCAGATCGCGCTCAAAGCGTGCGAACTCGGTCTTGTAGGAAAGGTCCAACCCGCCTGGATGGTACGGCAGCTTCCCGTTGAAGGTGATTTGCGGCAACCGGTCGTATGGTGTGATCCGGGTGATCGTCGCCAGCTCGTAGGCCTGCACGTTCAACCGCGCCGTGTAATCCTCGGCACGGTAGGTGAGCGCACCCTGCTGGTTCACGTAGTCGCGGCTTTCAACGCCAATCTGGTCGGTTTCCAGATCCTGGAAGTAATACGGATCGCTGATGTCGGTGTAGTCGACTTCAGTCATCAGGCGCGAGTCAAGGCCGCCCTTGTGCTGCCAGTTGATCATCCAGCGCTGGTCCTTGTAGTCGGACTGCAGCTTGCGTTCGTCTTCCTTGTCGTTCAACCAGGCGCCGCCGAATTGGCCTTCGCTGGACTCGGTCAGGTAGCGGAACTCGCCTTCCATCAACAGGCCGCGCTTGGCCATGTAGCGCGGGTACAACGTGGCATCGTAGTTCGGCGCCAGGTTGAAGTAGTACGGGGTGACCAGCGTGAAGCCGCTGTCGCTGCTGGTGCTGAACGACGGTGGCAGGAAGCCGGATTGGCGACGGTCGTCGATCGGGAAGTAGATGTACGGTGTATAGAACACCGGGAAATCCTTGACCCGCAGGGTGACGTTGGTCGCAGTGCCGAAACCGGTGGCCGGGTTCAGGGTGATGTTGTTGCCCTTGAGCTGCCAGGCGTTGCTGTTCGGCTCACAGGTGGTGTAGGTACCGTCTTTCAGCCGGATGATGGCGTTTTCGGCGCGCTTGGCATACAGGGCGTTACCGCGGATGTGTGACTTGTGCATCACGTATTCGGCGTTGTCGACCTTGGCTTCGCCAGTGTCGAGCTGAATATCGGCGTGATCGCCAACCACCAGCGAGCCGTTGTCGCGAATCTTCACGTTGCCTTTGAGTTCACCACGGTTTTCAGCCTGGTACAGGTTGGCTTCATCGGCCTCGACCTGCATGCTGCCCTGGCGCATCACTACGTCACCGGCGAGCTGAGCGATCTGCTGCTCCTGCTGATAGCGCGAAACCTTGGCACCAATGAAGGTCGGTGCTTCGTCTTTCGGGGTGCTGTCGTTCATGCCGGGGCGGGTTGGCTCGACATAGGCGCCACCACAATACGGGCCGGTCTCGGCCAGTTGTGCAGGGGTCAGCTTGTCACGGGGTACCCAGTCAAGATGGCTGTAATCGGCGCTACGCGATTTCAGTACACGGCCTTTGCTTTCAGTGACGAGCATCGGGCCTTTGCCCGGCTCTTCAGCCGCTTCGGCAGCGGGTGCCGAGCTTTCGTCGGTCGAGCTGACGGCGGCGCCTGGGTGCACAGGACGTGGAGGCAGGTTGGCAGTAGTGGTCTTGGGCTTGCAGTCCCAACCGCCGGCAGCAGACACTTGACAGTCGAACTGTTCTGCGGCGACCACATACGACGTCGCCAGAGGTTGCATGGCCAGCAAGCCGCCGGTAACCAGCAACGGGAATTTTTTACGAAACGCGGGGGATTTCAATGCCATCTTATTAGTCCGGGCTTCCTGCGTGCCATCTGCCCGCGTGTGGGGCCGCACGCCTCTCGATGGTCTGAAAAAGATGCTGGATAATAAAGCATGACCCGCTTGACGGCTAGGGCCGTCGGAGACCCTTGTAATGCCCGATCACGATGTACGCCTGCAACACTTGAATGTCTGGCTCGATGAACAACTGGCAAATCTGTTCCAGGCCCAGGGCTGGGGCGAGGTGCCGCAAGGCAGCCTGACTGCCGCCAGCAGCGATGCCAGCTTCCGCCGCTACTTTCGCTGGGAAGCCAATGGCCGCAGTTTTATCGTCATGGACGCACCGCCGCCCCAGGAAAACTGCAAGCCCTTCGTGGATATCGATCATTTGCTGGCCAGTGCCGGCATCCATGTCCCGAACATTTATGCGCAGGATCTGCAGCGTGGCTTTCTGCTGCTCAGTGATATGGGCAACCAGACTTACCTGGATGTCATTGATGCCGACAATGCCGACACCTTGTTCAATGATGCGGTTGACGCACTGTTAGCGTTCCAGCGGTTACCCATGACGGCGCCATTGCCCAGCTATGACGTCGCGCTGCTGCGCCGTGAACTGGAGTTGTTCCCTGAGTGGTATGTGGGGCGGGAGCTGGGGCTTGCCTTCAGCGAGGCGCAACACGCGGCCTGGCAGCGTGTGAGCGGTCTATTGATCGACAGTGCGCTGGATCAGCCCAAGGTACTGGTGCACCGCGACTATATGCCGCGCAACCTGATGCTCAGTACCCCGAACCCGGGCGTGCTGGATTTTCAGGATGCCGTGTATGGCCCGGTCACCTATGACATCACCTGCCTGTTCAAAGATGCGTTTCTGAGCTGGCCAGAGGCCCGCGTAGCCGGTTGGTTGCGTGATTACTGGCAGCGTGCGCAAGCCCGGGGCATCCCTGTGCAAGGCGACTTTGGCAGTTTCCACCGTGCCAGTGACCTGATGGGCGTGCAGCGCCACCTGAAGGTGATCGGCATTTTCGCGCGGATCTGCCACCGCGATGGCAAACCACGCTACCTGGGTGATGTGCCGCGTTTCTTTGCTTATATAGATGCAGTGGTTGCCCGTCGTCCGGAGCTTGCTGAACTCGGTGAGTTGATCACGCAGTTGCAGCAGGCAGCCGGAGTGCGGTCATGAAGGCAATGATCCTGGCTGCGGGAAAAGGCGAGCGCATGCGGCCGCTGACGCTGCATACCCCAAAGCCCTTGGTGCCAGTGGCGGGGGTGCCGTTGATCGAGTATCACCTGAAGGCACTGGCTGCCGCCGGGTTCAAGGATGTCGTGATCAATCACGCCTGGCTTGGCCAGCAGATTGAAGACTACCTGGGTGACGGTGCGCAGTGGGGGCTTAGCATTCAGTACTCGGCGGAAGGTGAACCACTGGAAACCGGCGGGGGTATCTACAAGGCGTTGCCACTACTGGGTGATGCGCCGTTTGCGCTGGTTAACGGCGATATCTGGACCGAGTTTGACTTCGCCCGCTTGCGTCAGCCCTTGGCGGGTTTGGCGCATTTGGTGCTGGTGGATAACCCCGGGCATCACGGCAAGGGTGATTTTCGTTTGGTCGATGGCCGGGTGCTCGACGCCGAGGCGGGGGCTGACACCCTGACCTACAGCGGTATTGCCGTGCTTGATCCGGCACTTTTTGCCGACTGCCAGCCAGGCGCGTTCAAACTGGCGCCGCTGTTGCGCCAGGCGATGACGACGGGGCAGGTGAGCGGCGAGCACTTCGCTGGCCATTGGGTGGATGTGGGCACGCTTGAGCGTCTTGCCGATGTCGAACGCATCATGACTGGCGAGCGCCGCTGAGATGTTGTGGCCGAGCACAGTGATTGGTGCTGGGGCGGGTTTCGCCATTGCCAGCATTCCTGGGGCCTTGCTGGGGGCGTTACTTGGTCAGGCGATGGACCGCCGTCTGCAGTTGCATAGCTGGGCGCACGTGCGTGAGCGCTTGGGTGGTCGCCCCGTGTTGCGTGACGATGAGGTGTTGTTCCTGCTGTTGGGGCGGCTGGCCAAGAGTGACGGCCGAGTGGTGGAGGGGCACATTCAGCAGGCACGGCAGGAAATGCAGCGCCTGGAAATGAGCGACCCGGCGCGGCGCCGTGCGATTGCAGCGTTCAACCGGGGCAAGAACGGACGGGAGCGGCTCGGGCGCTATCTGCGTCGCCTCAAGCAGCAACCGCATGCTGCCGAAGGGGTTTTGCGTGCGTGTCTGCGGATGGTCTGGGCTGATGGCCGGGCGAGCCCTCATGAACGTGAGTTGATTGTGCAATGGGGGCAGGCGTTGGGCTGGTCAGCCGCCAAGGTGAAGGCCTTGACGCAGGACTATGAACCTCAGAAAACCGCGCTGGGCAGTGCCACCCTGGCGTATCCGGATGCGCTGAAGTTGCTGGGTGTCGAGGTGGGCGCAGCGCCTGAGCAGATCAAGCGTGCTTATCGGCGCTTGTTGAGCCGTCACCACCCCGACAAATTAGTGGGTAGTGGCGCGAGCCCTGAGCGTGTGCGGGAGGCGACCGAGTACACCCGTGATCTGCATCAGGCTTACTCGGTCATCCGCACGCGGCAGGGATTTTAGTTGTCCTGGCTGGGGCTCAACCAGCCACGGACCCGGCGAAACAGGTTTTCCTGTTCGGCGTTGCGGTTACCGGGCATGGCAGTGAGGACCACCTGGTGGTAGTTGCTGCCTTTTAGCCGTTTGCTGGCTTGTAGTCGCTGCTCGGCCGCCTTTCGGGCTCGTGGCTGGTTGTAGTAGAAATCGGCCGTCGGCAGCTTCAGCCCCGGTGCCAGGGCCGTCAGGTTCTGGTCCGCAGTGGCCGGTGTTTGTGCTTCGACCATGACCAGCTTTTGTACCTGCGCCGGTTGGCGTTCATTCAGGTAGCGAGCAGCCCAGTAGGCCCCCGTGCCATGTCCGAGCAGTACAACGCTACGGGCATTCTGTTGCTGCGCGTAAGCGACGGCCGCATCCAGGCGAGCAAAAATCCGTTCGGCATCGGCGTTGCTTTGAGCTTCCGGCGTTTTTGCCGGTTCGCTGTTATCGGCACTTTCGCCTTCGGCGGCCGTGGCTTGTTCAACGCTGGCATTGGCGTCGGCAGGTGTGTCTTTGGCCGGTGCCTGCTGGCCCTCTGCGCTGGGCTCTGCGGGCTTGGCCGGTGTTTCGGCCCGGGGTTGCGGGCTGTCAGCGAGCAGGTCGGGCAGGCTCAGGCTAAGGCTGTGCCAGCCGGCATCCGGAAATTTGCGCCGTAGTGGGCCAACAGCCTTTGGCCAGTCGGCGGTTTCGCCGGCACCCGCAAGCATGATCAATGCCCCTTCCGGGTCGCCGCTATTGGCGGGCTTCCAGAGGGCCAGAAAGCTCTCGCTGCCGGCTTGCAGGGTTTGTTGTTCTTCTTTTGGGACTTGGCGCTCAAGTGCCAAGGCATCGTCCTGGCTGCGTTCGTTCAGGGCTTGGCGCTGCACAGGCGTCGGCTGTGCCTCTTTCGCCGGCTCTGGCGTTTCGCCATCTGCGGCGTTTAGGGTACAAGGTAGTATCAAGGACAGGCATAACGCAGGAAGCGTTGTGCGATTCAGTGGGAACATGGATCTATCCAGGCCAGATTATTACCGGCAGCCTAAAGGTATTTGTCCGGGACGGCCATGCTCTGAGGCCGTCCGTTCTATGACGAGATTCAAGATGAAGCGTTTGCGCTGCTTGTGGTTTATCGGCTGTTTTTGTCTGCCCTTTATCGCGTGGGCTGCAGCGGCATCGACAACGCCGCCGCTGCAGCTGGATCCGGCCCAACAGCAGTGGCTGGATGAACATCGCAGCTTGCGTGTGGGTTTGGTACTGCAAGCCCCTTATGCTCAATTCGACCGCAGGCTTCAGCAGCTTTCGGGGGTTAATGTCGAGTTGATGAACTGGCTCGGCAAGCGTTTGGGGCTGGACCTGACATGGCGTAACTATCCTGACCAGTCGGCGCTTGAGCACGCGCTGGTGGGCGGCGAAATCGATATGGCCCCAGGCCTGACCCAAACGCCTGCGGGCTTGCGCTTATGGTTGTTCAGCGACCCGTACATGCGTGTGCCGCAGCTGATTGTCGGCCCGCGTAATGGTGCCGTAGCGGTGGACCTGGAAAAGCTCAGCAGTACGGACCGCGTGGCTGTGCGCATGCCCAGTGCGGTGGCCGATTATTTGCGCAGCACCTATCCCAATTTGAATGTGCAAGGTGTGCCACTGGAGCGCCAGGCTCTACAGCTGTTGCTCACTGAACAGGCACGCTACGCGGTGGTGGATGAAGCCCAGCTCAGCCGTCTGTCTCGCGAGAACGAATTCAGCGAGCTGGCGGTGGTCGGTGATATTGGCTTGCCGCAGTTGCTGCGTATCGGCTCGCGACGTGACTGGCCGCAGTTGGCGGAAATACTTGAGCGGGGGCTGCAGGCGATTCCGCCCAAAGACCTCGAGAAACTGCACAACCGTTGGCTGCAGCCCAAGTACCCGCGCCTGAGCGAGTCGCCGGGTTTCTGGCAAAACCTGAGCCTGCTGCTGCTTGCGTTGTTGCTGAGCGCCATGGCCATTGTGCTCTGGCAGCGGCGTCAACAGCATGCGCTGGAACATAGCCTGCTCGCCGCGCGCGACAATATTGCCCAGCGTTTGGCGCGAGAACAGGCGCTGCGTTTGAGCCAGTTCTCGATTGATCAAAGTACCGTCGGCATTCTGTGGGTCAACTGGGACAGCCATGTACGTTATGCCAACCGCGCAGCCGAAGCGATGCTCGGTTATGCGTCGGGGCAGGTGGTGGAGCGCCCGTTGATCGATTTCGAGCCCAATCTGCACATGGATCGCTGGTTGACGCTGTGGAAGCGTGCGCGTTCCTGTGACGAAGCGGCGCAACGCTTTGAAACCGAATGCCTGCGCGCTGATGGCCGACTGTTGCCGGTGGATGTTTCGCTGAGCTTCCTGCGTTTTCGTGATGCCGAGTACTTGGTGGTGTTCCTGACCGATGTCACCGAGCGTCGCCGTGCATTGGCGGCGCAACAGGAAAGCGAGGCACGGCTCAAGGGGATTGCCGCCAACGTCCCGGGCCTGGTGTTTCGCCTGGAGCGGGATCCGCCTGTTGGTCTCTTGGAGTTCCCCTACATCAGTGAGGGCAGTGAGGCACTCGTTGGCTATACGCCGGCTGAAATCCAGCGCCCGCATATGGGCTTGCGCAGCCTGGTTCATCCGGATGACCGTGCCCATTATCATCAGGTCCAGGACCGAGCACTTGAGACTGACAGTGACTGGGCCTGGCAGGGGCGAATCGTTACGCGTCAGGGCGACATACGCTGGGCCGACATCAAGGCCACCGCGCGGGCACTGGGCGATGGGCGTGTGGTCTGGGACGGCATCGTGTGGGACATCACCCAGAGCAAGGTGATCGAACTGGAGTTGGCGCGCTCGCAGGAGCAATTGCGTGAGCTGTCGGCGCACCTGGAAAGCGTCCGGGAGGAAGAGAAGGCCCGCATCGCCCGCGAGGTGCATGACGAACTGGGCCAAATGCTCACCGTACTGAAACTGGAAACATCGATGTGCGAGCTTGCTTATGCCGACCTCGACCCCGGCTTGAATGAACGCTTGGCGAGCATGAAACGCCTGATTGCCCAGCTCTTTCAACTGGTGCGCGATGTAGCGACGGCATTGCGCCCGCCGATCCTCGACGCCGGGATCGCTTCGGCAATCGAATGGCAGGCGCGTCGCTTTGAGGCGCGTACGCAGATTCCTTGCCTGGTGGAGGTGCCTGAAAACGTGCCGCCCTTGAGCGATGCCAAGGCTACGGGGTTGTTTCGTATCTTGCAGGAGGCGTTGACCAATGTGATGCGCCACGCCCAGGCGCATACTGTAGAGATAAGCCTGACCGAAGATGAGCAGCAGCTATGCCTGACCATCAGTGATGACGGTATTGGTTTCGCCATGCACGATAGTCGCCCGAGTTCCTTCGGGCTGGTTGGTATGCGCGAGCGGGTGCTGATGCTGGGCGGCACCATGACACTCGACAGTGAACCGGGCGAGGGCACCAGCCTGAGCGTGCGGATTCCCTTGGATTAACACAGGAGCAGGGCCGTGATACGAGTACTGGTTGCTGAAGACCACACCATTGTGCGCGAAGGCATCAAACAATTGATCGGCCTGGCCAAGGACATGCAGGTGGTGGGCGAGGCCGCCAATGGCGAGCAGCTACTCGATACCTTGCGTCATACCGAGTGCGAAGTGGTGTTACTGGACATCTCGATGCCAGGCGTCAATGGTCTTGAGGCGATCCCGCGTATCCGGGCGCTGAACAACCCGCCGTCGATCCTGGTGCTGTCGATGCATGACGAAGCACAGATGGCTGCACGGGCGCTGAAGATTGGCGCCGCCGGCTATGCAACCAAGGACAGTGACCCTGCCTTGTTGCTGACGGCGATTCGCCGGGTGTCTTCAGGGGGGCGTTACATTGATCCCGATCTGGCAGACCGAATGGTCTTTGAGGTAGGCCTGACGGACGCTCGCCCCCTGCACTCGCTGCTATCCGAACGTGAGTTTTCGGTCTTCGAGCGCCTGGCCCAGGGTGCCAATGTCAACGACATTGCCCAGCAACTGGCCCTGAGCAACAAGACCATCAGCACGCACAAGGCGCGGCTGATGCAGAAGCTCAACGTCAACTCGCTGGCTGAGCTGGTTAAGTACGCCATGGAGCACAAGCTGCTCTGACTGTTCTGAATACGACACCTTGCGTCGGCCCATCGGGCCCTTCCCACGCTGTCCTGCCGGGGGCGGCATTGGTTGGGGGGCTCCAGTAGCGTCGGCGGATATCTAAAAACGCCATCCTTGTAGGGCAATCCCTACAACAACCCTTCCACCCGGCTGATGTCAATCTCTCTCCACCCCCGATTTGCGCTGCCTTTTGCCTTCACTAGGCTTGTGTTACGGCAGTCATCCAACAAAAAGGTACGGGTATGAGTGAGGTGAATTCGAGCGCTGCAACCGGCGAAGTGCTGGTCAGCTTCCGTGGTGTGCAGAAGAGCTACGATGGCGAGTCGCTAATCGTCAAAGACCTCAATCTGGACATTCGCAAAGGCGAGTTTCTCACCTTGTTGGGGCCTTCGGGCTCGGGCAAGACTACCAGCCTGATGATGTTGGCTGGCTTTGAGACCCCGACCGCTGGCGAGATCCAACTGGCGGGTCGCTCGATCAATAATGTACCGCCGCATAAACGCGACATCGGCATGGTGTTCCAGAACTATGCACTGTTCCCGCACATGACCGTTGCCGAGAACCTGGCGTTCCCGCTGACCGTGCGCGGCCTGAGCAAGACCGACATCAGTGAGCGGGTCAAGCGTGTGCTGAACATGGTTCAGCTCGATGCCTTCGCCCAGCGTTATCCGGGCCAGCTCTCCGGTGGTCAGCAGCAGCGTGTGGCCTTGGCCCGGGCGCTGGTGTTCGAGCCACAGCTGGTTCTGATGGACGAACCGCTCGGCGCGCT
This sequence comes from Pseudomonas sp. TE3910, assembly GCF_056279025.1. Taxonomy (NCBI): domain Bacteria; kingdom Pseudomonadati; phylum Pseudomonadota; class Gammaproteobacteria; order Pseudomonadales; family Pseudomonadaceae; genus Pseudomonas; species Pseudomonas sp. TE3910. Next base: position 2,899,624 of record NZ_JBWBQN010000001.1, on the reverse strand, counting down.
GGACAAGCAGCTGCGTGAACACATGCAGATGGAAATCAAACACCTGCACCAACGCCTTGGCGTGACCGTGGTGTATGTGACCCACGACCAAGGTGAAGCCTTGACCATGTCGGATCGGGTGGCGGTGTTCCATCAAGGCGAGATTCAGCAGATCGCCGACCCACGCACCCTCTACGAAGAGCCGAAGAACACCTTCGTTGCCAACTTCATCGGTGAGAACAACCGTATCAATGGCCGTTTGCTCAGCCAGAGCGGTGACCGTTGCCAGGTGCAACTGGCGCGTGGCGAGAAGGTTGAGGCGCTGGCGGTCAACGTCGGTCAGCCGGGCGAGCCTGTAACCCTTTCGATTCGCCCTGAGCGCGTGCGCCTCAACGGTCATAGCGAACATTGCGTCAACCGTTTCTCCGGCCGCGTGGCCGAATTCGTCTACCTGGGTGACCACGTAAGGGTGCGCCTGGAAGTCTGCGGCAAGGCCGATTTCTTCGTGAAGCAGCCGATTGCCGAACTCGACCCAGCCCTGGCTGTGGGCGATGTGGTACCGCTGGGCTGGGAGGTCGAGCACGGTCGCGCGCTCGATCCGATCCTGGAAGCCCATTGAGGTTTGCTTCACCCAACCCTGCACTGTGGAGAGAATAATAATGCTCAAGCACTTGAAGTTGACCGCCCTTTCTTTGGGCCTGTTCGCAGCAACCCAGGCCATGGCGGCGGCCGATCTGACTGTGATTTCCTTTGGTGGCGCGAATAAGGCAGCCCAGACCAAGGCGTTCTACGAGCCTTGGGAAAAGGCTGGCAACGGCAAGATTGTTGCGGGTGAGTACAACGGCGAGATGGCCAAGGTCAAAGCCATGGTCGACACCAAAAGCGTGTCCTGGAACCTGGTCGAAGTCGAATCGCCAGAGCTGGCGCGTGGTTGCGACGAAGGCATGTTCGAGGAGCTCGACCCGGCGCTGTTCGGTGATGAGTCCGACTATGTTCCCGGTGCCATTCAGCCGTGCGGTGTAGGTTTCTTCGTGTGGTCCACGGTGATGGCCTACAACGCCGACAAACTGAAATCTGCGCCAACCAGCTGGGCCGATTTCTGGGATACCAAGAAATTCCCGGGCAAGCGTGGCCTGCGCAAGGGCGCCAAGTACACCTTGGAATTCGCCTTGATGGCCGACGGTGTCGCGCCGAAGGAAGTCTACAAAGTGCTGGCGACCAAGGAAGGCCAGGATCGCGCCTTCAAGAAGCTTGATGAACTCAAGCCAAGCATCCAGTGGTGGGAAGCCGGTGCTCAGCCACCGCAGTACCTGGCCTCGGGTGACGTGGTCATGAGCTCGGCCTACAACGGTCGTATCGCCGCCGTTCAGAAAGAAAGCAACCTGAAGGTGGTGTGGAACGGCGGTATCTACGACTTCGACGCTTGGGCCATTCCAAAGGGTGCCAAAAACCTTGAAGAGGCGAAGAAGTTCATCGCCTATTCGGTCAAGCCAGAGCAGCAGAAGACCTACTCCGAAAACATCGCTTACGGTCCGGCGAATTCGAAAGCTGTCGCCCTGTTGTCTGACAGCATCAAGAAAGACATGCCGACCACCCCGGAAAACATCGCCAATCAGGTGCAAATCGACGTGGCGTTCTGGGCCGACAATAGCGAGCAACTGGAGCAACGCTTCAACGCGTGGGCAGCCAAGTAAGCCGTGCTGATGGCGCGTCACCCTTCCGGTGACGCGCCTTTTGATCAAGTTTTTCGGAGTTCGCTATGGCCATCGCAGTGCCCCTGAACGAAGGCACCGGTCCTTCCCTCAAGCGTCGCCTGGCGCATGCCGAGCGGGTCAACCGCTGGAAGGCGCAGGCATTGATCGCACCTCTGGCAGTGTTTCTGCTGCTGGTGTTTCTGGTGCCTATCGCTGCGCTGTTGTACAAGAGTGTCGGTAACCCTGAGGTGGTCAGCGGCTTGCCGCGTACCGTCGTTGCGGTCAGCGAGTGGGATGGCAAGAGCCTGCCGGCCGAGCCGGTGTACAAGGCATTGGCCGACGACCTCGCCGAATCGCGCAAGAACCAGACCTTGGGCGACCTGTCCAAGCGTTTGAACATGGAGCTGGCTGGCTACCGTAGCCTGTTGGCCAAGACTGCCCGTGCCCTTCCGTTCAAGGCCGAGCCGGCTTCTTATAAAGAAGCGCTGCAGGAGTTGGACGAGCGTTGGGGCGACCCCGCCTACTGGCAGGCGATCCGCCGTAACACCAGTAGTATCACCCCGTTCTACCTGTTGGCTTCCCTGGACCATCGTATCGACGATCTGGGCGAGCTGGCCCCGGCCACCCCTGACCAGGCGATCTACCTGGACATTTTCGCCCGTACCCTGTGGATGGGCTTCGTCATCACCGGCATCTGTCTGCTGTTGGCCTATCCGTTGGCGTATCTGCTTGCCAACCTGCCAACCCGCCAGAGCAACCTGCTGATGATCCTGGTGCTGTTGCCGTTCTGGACCTCGATCCTGGTGCGTGTTGCCGCCTGGATCGTGCTGTTGCAGTCTGGTGGTTTGATCAACAGCGCACTGATGGCGATCGGCATCATCGACAAGCCACTGGAGTTGGTGTTCAACCGGACCGGTGTGTACATCTCCATGGTGCATATCCTGCTGCCGTTCATGATCCTGCCGATTTACAGCGTGATGAAGGGCATTTCGCCGACTTACATGCGTGCAGCCATCTCGCTGGGTTGCCATCCTTTCGCCAGCTTCTGGCGGGTGTACTTCCCACAAACCTATGCGGGCGTTGGCGCAGGCTGCCTGTTGGTGTTCATCCTGGCGATCGGTTACTACATCACCCCGGCGTTGCTGGGTAGCCCGAACGACCAGATGGTCAGCTACTTCGTCGCCTTCTACACCAACACCAGTATCAACTGGGGTATGGCCACGGCGCTGGGCGGTTTGCTGTTGCTTGCCACCGTGCTGTTGTACTTGATCTATAGCTGGCTGGTCGGTTCAAGCCGCCGTCGTCTGAGCTGAGGAGCCTTTCCATGTTGAGTCCTTACATGTCGCCTATCGAGCGGGTCTGGTTCTACAGCTTGCGTATCCTCTGCGGGCTGATCCTGCTGTTCCTGGTGTTGCCGGTGCTGGTCATCATTCCACTGTCGTTCAACTCGGGCAGTTTTCTGGTCTACCCGCTGCAGGGCTTCTCGCTGCACTGGTATCAGGACTTCTTCGCTTCGGCGGAGTGGATGCGCGCACTGAAGAACAGCATCATCGTTGCGCCAGCGGCCATGGTGCTGGCAATGGTCTTCGGTACGTTGGCCTCGATTGGCCTGACCCGTGGCGACTTCCCCGGTAAATCGCTGGTGATGGCATTGGTGATTTCGCCGATGGTGGTGCCGGTGGTGATCATCGGTGTGGCCAGCTACCTGTTCTTCGCACCGCTGGGCATGGGAAACAGCTTCATTTCGCTGATCCTGGTGCATGCCGTGCTGGGTGTGCCGTTTGTGATCATCACGGTTTCGGCAACCCTGCAGGGCTTCAACCATAACCTGGTGCGTGCAGCGGCCAGCCTGGGTGCATCGCCATTGACAGCGTTCCGCCGTGTGACCCTGCCATTGATTGCACCTGGCGTCATTTCCGGAGCCTTGTTCGCCTTTGCGACCTCGTTCGACGAAGTGGTGGTCACCCTGTTCCTTGCTGGCCCGCAGCAGGCGACCTTGCCACGGCAAATGTTCAGCGGTATCCGTGAGAACCTGAGCCCGACCATTGCGGCGGCCGCGACCTTGCTGATTGCATTCTCGGTGCTCCTGCTGCTGACCCTGGAATGGTTGCGTGGGCGTAGCGAAAAACTGCGCACCCAGCAGCCGGCTTGATGCCTGTGCCCCTCAGGTGCAAAACCTGGGGGGCACGCCTTGGTACCTGTTTGTCGCTGTGATTGATACCGGTCAGCCCTTGGCCGGTCGCTTGAGCTACAATGCGCACCACCGTGATTTCTGCCCTACAGGTGCGCCATGCAGCCCTACGCTATTGCCCCCTCCATTCTCTCTGCCGATTTCGCTCGCCTGGGCGAGGAAGTCGACAATGTGCTGGAGGCCGGAGCCGACATCGTTCACTTCGATGTCATGGATAACCACTACGTCCCCAACCTGACCATCGGCCCGATGGTCTGCAGTGCGCTGCGCAAGTATGGCGTCACTGCGCCGATCGACGTGCACCTGATGGTCAGTCCGGTAGATCGCATCATTGGCGATTTCATTGAAGCCGGTGCGACGTACATCACTTTCCACCCAGAAGCTTCCCAGCACATCGACCGCTCGCTGCAACTGATCCGTGATGGTGGCTGCAAGGCGGGCCTGGTGTTCAACCCGGCAACATCGCTCGATGCCTTGAAGTACGTCATGGACAAGGTCGACATGGTCCTGTTGATGAGCGTCAACCCAGGCTTTGGTGGTCAGAAGTTCATTCCCGGCACCCTCGACAAGCTGCGTGAGGCTCGCGCGCTGATCCAGGCCAGTGGTCGCGATATCCGTCTGGAAATCGATGGCGGCGTCAACGTCAACAACATCCGCGAGATCGCTGCTGCTGGCGCTGACACCTTTGTTGCGGGCTCTGCGATCTTCAATGCGCCGGACTACCGCGAAGTCATCGCTAAAATGCATGCTGAACTGGCTTTGGCACGGCCATGAGTGGTTTCGAGCAGCTGTTCCCGGGCAGCCTGCCCAGGCTGGTAATGTTCGATCTGGATGGCACGCTGATCGACTCGGTACCGGACCTGGCGGTCGCAGTGGACCAGATGCTGCTCGAAATGGGCCGTCGTCCGGTTGGCCTTGAGGCTGTACGCCAATGGGTCGGTAACGGCGCTGCGGTACTGGTACGCCGCGCCTTGGCCGGTGGCCTGGATCACTCCGCCGTTGATGAAGACGAGGCGGAGAAGGGCCTGGAGATTTTCATGCAGGCCTATGCTGAAAGCCATGCGCTGTCGGCGGTTTACCCTGGCGTGAAGGATACGCTGCGTTGGTTGCGCAAGCAGGGCGTGGAAATGGCCCTGATCACCAACAAGCCTGAACGCTTTGTTGGCCCGTTACTGGACCAGATGAAAATCGGCCGTTATTTTCGCTGGATCATCGGCGGCGATACCTTGCCGCAGCAGAAGCCAGACCCGGCAGCGCTGATGTTCGTTATGAAAATGGCGAATGTGCTGCCAGAAAACGCGCTGTTTGTCGGTGATTCGCGCAGCGATGTGCTGGCGGCGAAGGCTGCTGGCGTCAAGTGTGTTGCACTCAGCTATGGCTATAACCATGGTCGTCCGATAGCCGAGGAGTCACCCACATTGGTGATTGATGACCTTCGTGCACTCTTGCCTGGTTGCTTAGAAGCAGACACTGAGCTAATGTCGGACGTTCAATCCCCCCCTGATAGAGATTCCATCGTGGTGGTCACCTGCAAACTCTGGATGAAAGTCATCAAGGCACTGGCCCGTTGGCGTTGGCGCGCCTGACTTCTATCTAGCCGGCTTGACCCGGCACGTTTGCTTGCCCGACCCATAGCTCCTTGCCACGAGGCTATCATGACCCGCGAAGAATTCCTGCGCCTGGCCGCAGCCGGCTACAACCGCATTCCGCTTGCCTGCGAAACCCTGGCTGACTTCGACACGCCGCTGTCCATTTACCTGAAACTGGCCGACCAGCCCAACTCCTACCTGCTCGAATCCGTGCAGGGCGGTGAAAAATGGGGGCGTTATTCCATCATTGGCTTGCCGTGCCGCACGGTGTTGCGTGTGCATGACTATCAGGTTCGCATCAGCCATGACGGTGTAGAAGTCGAGCGGCATGATGTCGACGATCCGTTGGCATTCGTCGAGGCCTTCAAAGATCGCTACAAGGTGCCGACGATCGCGGGTCTGCCGCGTTTCGACGGCGGTCTGGTGGGGTACTTTGGCTATGACTGCGTGCGCTATGTGGAAAAGCGCCTGGGCAAATGCCCGAATCCAGACCCGTTGGGTGTGCCGGATATTTTGCTGATGGTTTCCGATGCCGTCGTGGTGTTCGACAACCTGGCCAGCAAGATCCATGCGATCGTGCTGGTCGACCCGGCGCAGGAAAACGCCTACGAAGAAGGTCAGGCGCGCCTCGAGCAATTACTCGAGCAACTGCGTCAGCCGATCACGCCGCGCCGTGGCCTGGATTTCAAGGGGTTGCAGGCTGCCGAGCCCGCATTCCGCTCCAGTTTCACGCAGGACGACTACGAGCGTGCTGTCGATACCATCAAGGAGTACATCCTGGCGGGCGACTGCATGCAGGTTGTGCCGTCGCAGCGTATGTCCATTGATTTCAGTGCCGCGCCTATCGACCTGTACCGTGCGCTGCGCTGCTTCAACCCGACGCCGTACATGTACTTCTTCAACTTTGGCGACTTCCACGTCGTTGGCAGTTCGCCGGAAGTACTGGTGCGCGTCGAGGACAACCTGGTCACCGTACGTCCAATCGCCGGTACCCGTCCACGCGGTGCAACCGAAGAAGCCGACCGTGCCCTGGAAGAAGACCTGCTGTCCGATGACAAGGAGATCGCCGAGCACCTGATGCTGATTGATCTGGGGCGTAACGACACCGGTCGGGTATCCGAAACCGGCTCGGTCAAGGTCACCGAGAAAATGGTAATCGAGCGCTACTCCAATGTGATGCATATTGTCTCTAACGTTACTGGTCAACTGAAGGAAGGTCTTTCGGCCATGGATGCGCTACGCGCGATTCTTCCGGCGGGTACCTTGTCGGGTGCGCCGAAGATCCGTGCGATGGAGATCATCGACGAGCTGGAGCCGGTAAAGCGCGGCGTGTATGGCGGTGCGGTCGGTTACCTCGCCTGGAACGGCAACATGGATACCGCCATCGCGATCCGCACGGCGGTGATCAAGGACGGCGAGTTGCATGTACAGGCCGGTGGCGGCATCGTCGCCGACTCGGTGCCCGCGCTGGAATGGGAAGAAACCATCAATAAGCGCCGCGCGATGTTCCGGGCCGTAGCCTTGGCCGAGCAGACGCCACGCCAGTGAAGATGGCGCCTTTTCGGCGCAAGACAGGTATTCAGAGTCAGCAGACTCAAGAGGTTGACCAGATGTTACTGATGATCGACAACTACGACTCTTTCACCTACAACGTCGTGCAGTACCTTGGCGAGTTGGGTGCAGAGGTCAAGGTCATTCGCAATGACGAACTGACCATCGCCCAGATCGAGGCGCTCAAGCCCGAACGTATCGTTGTTTCCCCCGGCCCTTGCACCCCAACCGAAGCAGGTGTGTCGCTGGAGGCAATCAAGTATTTTGCCGGGAAATTGCCCATTCTCGGTGTCTGCCTGGGCCACCAGTCCATCGGCCAGGCCTTTGGCGGGGACGTGGTGCGTGCCCGCCAGGTGATGCACGGCAAAACCAGCCCGGTGTTCCACCGCGACCTCGGCGTATTTGCGGGCCTGAACAATCCGCTCACCGTAACCCGCTACCACTCGCTGGTGGTCAAGCGCGAAACCTTGCCGGAGTGTCTTGAGGTCACCGCCTGGACTGCGCTGGCAGATGGTTCTGTCGATGAAATCATGGGCCTGCGGCACAAGACACTGAACATCGAAGGGGTGCAGTTCCACCCTGAGTCGATCCTCACTGAACAGGGCCACGAGCTGTTCGCCAACTTCCTCAAGCAGAGCGGCGGCCACCGCTAAGGATCGAACATGGATATCAAGAGCGCGCTGGCCCGTATCGTCAGTCAGTTGGACCTCTCCACCGATGAAATGCGCGACGTCATGCGTCAGATCATGACCGGCCAATGCACCGAAGCGCAGATCGGCGCTTTCATGATGGGGCTGCGCATGAAGAGCGAGAGCATTGACGAAATCGTCGGTGCCGTCTCGGCGATGCGTGAGCTGGCGGATAAAGTTGAACTCAACACCCTTGCCGGTGTTGTCGATGTCGTCGGCACCGGCGGCGACGGCGCGAACATCTTTAATGTCTCCACTGCCTCGTCATTTGTGGTGGCAGCGGCGGGTTGCACGGTTGCCAAACATGGTAACCGTGCCGTTTCGGGCAAGAGTGGCAGTGCCGATCTGCTTGAGGCCGCCGGTATCTACCTGAACCTGACCCCGGTTCAAGTGGCTCGTTGCATTGACAGCGTTGGTATCGGCTTCATGTTTGCCCAGTCGCACCATGGGGCAATGAAGCACGCTGCTGGCCCTCGCCGTGATCTGGGGTTGCGCACCCTGTTCAACATGATTGGCCCGCTGACGAATCCTGCCGGCGTGAAGCACCAGGTGGTCGGTGTGTTTACTCAAGCGCTGTGCCGGCCGTTGGCCGAAGTGCTGCAACGCTTGGGCAGCAAACATGTACTGGTGGTGCATTCAAAGGATGGTCTGGACGAGTTCAGCCTGGCCGCGCCGACCTTTGTGGCGGAATTGAAGAACGACCAGATTACCGAGTATTGGGTCGAGCCTGAAGACCTTGGCATGAAAAGCCAGAGTCTGCATGGGTTGTCGGTTGAAAGCCCGGCGGCTTCGCTGGAGCTGATTCGCGATGCCTTGGGCCGACGCAAGACTGAAAACGGTCAGAAGGCTGCAGAAATGATCGTGCTTAATGCGGGCGCAGCACTGTATGCCGCAGACCACGCCTCTTCGCTCAAAGAGGGCGTCGCGTTGGCACATGATGCGCTGCACACCGGTCTTGCTCGTGAAAAACTCGAGGAGCTGGGTGCGTTTACCGCTGTATTCAAGCAGGAGAATGAAGGATGAGTGTGCCGACGGTTCTGGAAAAAATCCTCGCGCGCAAGGTCGAAGAAGTCGCCGAGCGCAGCGCCCGGGTGAGCCTGGCCGAACTTGAGCGTCTGGCGGCCAGCGCCGATGCGCCTCGTGGTTTTGCCAAGGCGCTGATCGAGCAGGCGGCACGCAAGCAGCCAGCGGTTATTGCTGAAATCAAGAAAGCTTCGCCGAGCAAGGGTGTCATTCGCGAGCACTTCGTTCCGGCCGACATCGCGGTCAGTTACCAGAAGGGTGGGGCAACCTGCCTGTCGGTACTGACCGACGTCGACTACTTCCAGGGCGCTGATGTGTATTTGCAGCAGGCCCGAGCGGCTTGTGCCTTGCCCGTTATCCGCAAGGATTTCATGATCGATCCTTACCAGATCGTCGAAGCGCGAGCCCTGGGTGCTGACTGCGTACTGCTGATCGTTTCCGCGTTGGACGACGTGAAGATGGCTGAGCTGGCGGCCACCGCCAAAGGTGTCGGCCTCGATGTATTGGTCGAAGTGCATGATGGTGATGAACTCGATCGGGCATTGAACGTCCTTGATACCCCGCTGGTTGGTGTCAACAACCGTAACCTGCACACCTTCGAGGTGAGCCTGGAAACGACGCTCGACCTGTTGCCACGCATTCCGCGTGATCGTCTGGCAATTACTGAAAGCGGCATTCTGACCCGTGCCGACGTCGAGTTGATGGAAATCAATGAGGTGTATTCTTTCCTGGTCGGCGAAGCGTTCATGCGCGCGGACAATCCAGGTTATGAACTGCAGCGTCTGTTCTTCCCTGAGCGTGTGCCACAGAATCTGGTTCCAGGTCTGGACTGATCAACCCCTGAAGCCGGCGATGCCGGCTTTTTTGTATCGACAAGGTTAATGCGATGAACGATCAACCTGTTGCCGTGACCGTTGAAGCTGGCCTGCGTGCTGAGCAGGATTTGCTGGCCGCAGTGTGTCGAGGTGAGCAAGACCATGGTGTGTTGTTCTGGCGCCCGACTGACCGGGCTTTGGTCATGCCTCGGCGCATGAGTCGCCTGGAGGGCTTCGAGACGGCCTGTGCGGAACTGGCGATTGCCGGCTGGCCGGTATTGTTGCGAGAGACTGGCGGCGAGCCTGTACCGCAATCACCAGCGGTCATCAATATTGCCCTGGTGTATGTTGCGCCGCGCAGTGAGGGTGATCATGGGCGGATCGAAAGCGCCTATGAGCGACTTTGCCAACCCTTGTGCGAGGCCCTGCGTGAGTGGGGCGGGGTTGCTTCGGTCGGAGAGATCGAGGGGGCGTTCTGCGATGGTCGTTACAACGTCAACCTTAATGGTCGCAAACTGGTCGGTACGGCTCAGCGCTGGCGTCAGGGGCTCAATGGCAAGCGGCCTGTCGTGCTGGTGCATGGTGCTCTGCTGTTGGACAACGAGCGCGAAACGATGGTCGCCGCAGTGAACCGGTTCAATGAGTGTTGCGAGCTGGAGCAACGTTGTCTGGCCGATAGCCACATTGCCCTGCACGAAGTGGTACCCGAGGCCCCACTGTTTACACAGTTGGCGCAGGCCTATGGCGCGGTGCTTGCGGGTATCGCGAAAGACTAGCGGGTACCGTAGACCACCATGGTCTTGCCCTTGACCTGAACCAGGCTGCGTTCTTCAAGATCCTTGAGCACGCGGCCGACCATCTCCCGTGAGCATCCGACGATTCGGCCGATTTCCTGGCGGGTTATCTTGATCTGCATACCGTCCGGGTGGGTCATTGCGTCGGGTTGCTTGCATAGCTCCAGCAGGCAGCGGGCTACGCGTCCGGTGACGTCGAAAAAGGCCAGGTCGCCTACCTTGCGAGTCGTGTTACGCAGGCGTTGTGCCATCTGGCTGCCGAGGGCGTAGAGAATGTCCGGGTCCTGGCGGGCCAGCTCGCGAAATTTCTCATAGGTGATTTCGGCCACTTCACATTCGCTTTTGGCGCGTACCCAGGCACTGCGTTGCTGCTCTTTGCCCTCGGGTTCAAAGAGCCCAAGTTCACCAAAGAAGTCGCCACTGTTGAGGTAGGCGATGATCATCTCATGGCCTTCATCATCCTCGATCAGGATGGTCACCGAACCCTTGACGATGTACCACAGGGTATGAGCCTCGTCGCCCGCGCAAATGATGTTGCTCTTGGCAGTGAAATGCCGACGCTGACAATGAGCAAGCAACTTGTCGATGTTCTTGATCTTGGCTGGGAGGTTCAAGGCAACCATGGCTGAATTCCGGAAAGAAGCGATGCGTGGACACTTTTGTAAGTAGCCTGGCTTTTGCGCCAGTGATTTGGCGTCAGCTTATCAGACGCGTGTTCCTGTATCGGCACATTTCCTTGAACGCTTAGCTTTTCCGACGTGCCCGCAGGGTCTAAGCTGGCAGCCTTTTTCATGTTTAATGGAGTCCAGGTATGAAGGCGCGTATCCAGTGGGCTGGCGAAGCCATGTTTCTCGGCGAGTCAGGCAGTGGCCATGTGGTGGTCATGGATGGTCCGCCGGAGAGTGGCGGGCGTAATCTGGGCGTTCGGCCGATGGAGATGCTGCTGCTGGGTCTGGGCGGTTGCAGCAACTTCGATGTGGTCAGCATCTTGAAGAAGTCGCGGCAGGCGGTAGAAAGCTGTGAAGCGTTCCTGGAGGCTGAGCGTGCGAGTGAAGACCCCAAGGTATTCACCAAGATACATCTGCGCTTTGTGGTCAAGGGCCGTGGTTTGAAAGAGGCTCAGGTCAAACGTGCGGTTGAGCTGTCTGCCGAGAAGTATTGCTCGGCTTCGATCATGCTGGGGCGTGCGGGTGTCGAGATTACTCACGCCTATGAAATCGTCGAGCTGGGTTGAGTCGACATTCAACTATCATAAAAGCGGCGCACACTCTGGCAGACCGGGCTTCAGGTCTGCATAATGCGCCCCTTTTTCAGGGCTTTGGCCCTGTCTCGGACCTGCTCCGACCAGACAACCAAAATCGCCATCGCGAAGAGGTGTTAACCGTCCTACGCAGGTGCGTCGTTCGCATCTGACGGGCATGCTTGATCACGCGGCCGGGCCGCACACATATAGAGAGTTTTCAACGGTGAAAAGCAAACTCAAGCTCCACGGGTTCAACAACCTGACAAAGACCTTGAGCTTCAACATCTATGATATCTGCTATGCAGAGTCCCCTCAGGACCTGCAGGCCTACGTCGAGTACATCAACCAAGAGTACGACGCCGAACGCCTGACGCAGATTCTCACCGATGTGGTTGATATCATTGGTGCCAATATCCTGAACATTGCCCGTCAGGATTACGAGCCACAAGGCGCCAGCGTGACCATTCTGATCTCTGAACAACCGGTCACCCCGACCGACAGCCAGATCGAAGAGTCGCCGGGCCCATTGCCAGATACCATTCTGGCCCACCTCGACAAGAGCCATATCACTGTTCACACCTACCCGGAAATTCATCCGGTGGATGGCATCGCTACCTTCCGTGTGGATATCGATGTGTCGACCTGCGGGGTTATTTCACCGCTCAAGGCGCTCAATTACCTGATTCACCAGTTCGATTCGGACATCGTGACTGTGGATTACCGTGTGCGCGGTTTCACCCGTGACATCGAAGGCAAGAAGCACTTCATCGATCACGAGATCAACTCGATCCAGAACTACCTCTCTGAAGATACCAAGTCCGCCTACCAGATGACGGACGTCAATGTGTATCAGGAGAACCTGTTCCACACCAAGATGCTGCTCAAGGACTTCGAACTGGACAACTACCTGTTCGGCGACGCGACCAACAACTTGTCTGCAGAACAGCGCGCGCAGGTGACTGAGCGTGTAAAACACGAAATGCTGGAAATCTTTTACGCTCGCAACATGCCAGCGTAAATTTCCAGGCAAAAAAAGGGGCCCTTGCGAGGGCCCCTTTTTTATTTTCGTCAGTTGCTCCGGTTGTTGCGCTGCATTTAGCGGCGCAATCCGGGCAGAAAATCCACGATGGCAGTTGGCAGCAGGGTACGTAGGGCTGTACTCAAGCGCTCGCGGTGTTTCTGGTAGAACACGCCAAGGCCAATAATCGCGATCCCGATCAGGCTCAGTACCAGCGGGAACAGCAGTGAGTCAGCGAACACATCATAGGACAGGTACCCCAGATAAGCCGCCACACCCAGTGCCCCGAACACCATGAACACGGGGCGGCGCAGCAAAAGAGCAACGGCCATCAAGCCAAGGTTGATCAGGCAGTACATGGCCTTGCCCCATTCGCTGCCGCTGTCCATCAAGGTCAACCCGCCCCAGAAGGCTGAGAGCCCGGCCAGATAGCCCCAGAAGGCATAGTCCTGGCGGCTGCGCCCATCAATCCAGACGCATACCAGCAGCAAGCCGAGGCCGAACCACAGCGAGACTTCTCGACGCTGATCCCAACTGAATCCGTCACCGTAGACCCACTCGGTCAGGTCCATTGACATGAACCAGAGGGCGATCGCCATTGGCATCACGATAAACGGGAAGGGCACCAGGCGCAGCATCAGCAGGCCGGCAACCACTGCCGCAACTTCCATCAACAACCACCCGCCTTGTACATAGCGGTAGTAGTTCTGGTAGTCACCTTGGCTGTCGTCCATGGGCCAGAAACCGCTAAGGCGTTCGAGTGCGAACACTGCCAACGGCACAATGCTCACCGCCACGGCAGCGAGCAGCCCACCAGGGATTACCTGCCCACTGCGGTGCATGGCCTTGCCGGCCAGGGTGAGCAGGGCGATGTAGCTCAGTGCGATCAGCAGCAGGGCGCTGTCACCGATACTCATCCAGGCTTCGGTCAATAGCCAGCCCATGGCGCCCATGATCAGTAGTGCGCCAAAGTAATAGGCGACATGCGCCAGTTGGAAGCTGGCACGCTCTTGCGGTTGCTGCTTGAGAAAGTCCAGTAGGGCCTGATCCTGGCCGGGCTGGAGAATCCCCGCAGCTACGGCACGGGCAAGATCTTGAGCATCGAAGCGGTCAGCCATGATGGTCACATACGGTAGGTGCTTTTAGTCATGACCTTTGCCATAAGGCTCATCCCGAACTTGATCGGCGCAGGGAAGCGGAAGCCCCCAGCGTCCAGTGCGGACTCGGCGTGGTGTGCTTCATCGATGCGCATCTGCTCGAGGATAGCCCGTGATTTCTCATCTTCGGCTGGAATTTGCTCCAGGTGCTCATCCAGGTGCTTGCACACTTGATGCTCGGTAGCTGCGACGAACCCCAGGCTGACTTTGTCGCTGATCAGCCCGGCCACTGCGCCGATGCCGAATGACATGCCATAGAACAACGGGTTTAGCACACTGGGGTGGCTGCCAAGTTGGCGAATGCGCTGTTCGCACCAGGCCAGGTGATCGATTTCTTCTTCGGCTGCATGTTCCATTGCCTTGCGTACCTGCGGCAGCTTTGCCGTCAGTGCCTGGCCTTGATACAGCGCTTGAGCACAGACCTCGCCGGTATGGTTGATGCGCATCAGGCCCGCTACATGGCGCGTTTGTTCGTCGTCCATGTCACTGTCGGGCTGAATGATCGCCGGAGACGGGCGGGAAGGTTGGCCGCTGAAGGGCAGCAAGGTGCGCATGGCAGTGTCGGCCTGCAGCAACAAGCGGTCGAGCGGCAAGTAGTGACGTTCGGTAGCCATCGGGCACCTCCGCAAGAATGTGCCCGATAGTTTACCCCAATCCAGATGACACGGCTTGCGTTGGATCAGCCCGGCGGCCAGTGCATCTGGCGTTGACCGAGCACGTGCATATGGATGTGGTAGACGGTCTGACCGCCCAGCTCATTGCAGTTCATGACCACACGAAAACCGTCTTCGCAGCCCAGTTCTTTGGCCAGGCGCTGAGCGGTGAAGAGGATATGGCCAGCCAGGCCTTTGTCTTCTTCGGTCAGGTCATTGAGGGTGCGGATAGGCTTTTTCGGGATAACCAGAAAGTGTACGGGTGCCTGTGGTGCGATATCGTGGAAGGCCAGAACCTGGTCGTCCTCGTAGATGATCTTGGCCGGGATCTCCCGGTTGATGATCTTGGTGAAGAGAGTCTCCACAACGCTTGCTCCATGGTGGTGGTCTGGCCTGAGTGTACTCAGCGCGGGGCCTGCCGCCCAGCCTCTATTCGATTCTGCTTGGGCGATAGCGTTGGTTGATGGCACCGGCCAGCTTGCGTGTGAGCCAGCGCGAGAGCATTCGCGGGCTGAATGCAAGCCAGCGATTGCGCCGACCGGGAAGGATCAAGGCGCGGTTTTTTTCCAGCGCTCGAACGGTATACAGCGCCACTTCCTCGGCGCTCAGGCAGCGCTTGCTGTTGTCCAGGCGTGGAATACGGCGTCTGGACGAGCGCACCGGGCCGGGGCAGAGGACTGAAACCTTGATGCCGGTGCGCTTGAGTTCTTCGCGTAGCCCTTCGGAGAAGTGCAGAACATACGCCTTGCTTGCGGCATAGCTGCTCATCCAGGGGCCAGGCGCAAACGCCGCGAGGGAGGCAACGTTGAGGATCTGCCCTCCGCCCTGAACCGCCATGGCGTTACCCAGCGCGTGGCAAAGGCGGGTAAGGGCGAGAATGTTCACTTCGATCAGGTCCTGCTCGTCTGCCCATTCCTGAGCGAGGAACGGACCATAGGAGCGGATGCCCGCACAGTTCACCAGCAGATCGATTTGCCGTTCGCCTTCTTCGAGCTCAAGTAGAAAGCCAGACAGACGCAGCGGCTCGCCGAGATCGCAGGCGCGGAAAAGAACTTCTACACCGAAACGTTGAGTCAGTTCGATGGCGACAGGTTCAAGCAGGTCGCGTTGTCGTGCCACCAGAATCAGGTTGCGCCCCCGCCTGGCCAGTGCTTCGGCCAGTGCCAGGCCGAGGCCGCTGGAGGCACCGGTGATCATGGCGTAACGGGTCATGCAGTTCTCCAATCAGGGGGGCGTTGTTCAAGGCGCGTAGTTTACAGGTTGGGGTCGGCGCAGCCACTACCGCTACGTACAGGCGTTGCGCCTGCAGTGCGGGTAGTAGCCGACGAGGTTCGGCTTAGAACGGTTTGACCACCACCAGGATGACGATACCCAGCAGAATCAGCACGGGCACCTCATTGAACCAGCGGTAGTAGACGTGGCTGCGAGTGTTTTCTCCACGTGCAAAACGTTTCAGCTGGGCGCCGCACATATGGTGGTAGCCGGTCAGCAGCACGATAAGTGTCAGCTTGGCGTGCATCCAGCCCTGGCTCATGAAGCCGGGGTTCAAGCTAAGCAGCCAGATGCCAAAGATGAAAGTGGCGATCATCGCCGGCCCCATGATGCCCCGGTACAGCTTGCGCTCCATGGTCACGAAACGTTCCTGGCTGATGCTGTCCTGGCTCTGGGCGTGGTAGACGAAGAGCCGGGGCAAATAGAACAGCCCGGCAAACCAGCACACCACGCTGACGATGTGTAGGGCCTTGATCCATAGATAAAGCATGTTTTGCAGTTCCTTCAGGGTTCACGGTGGTCGGATAGTAGTGGCTGTGGGTGGCCCCCGTCATCTCAACGGTTGTTACCAAAGCGACAGCCCCATATTATCGCTGGCTTTACACTCTACAGTCGGTTCGTTCAGAAGGGGCACGCGTTATGGTCAAGGTCGGTATCGTCGGCGGCACGGGTTACACCGGTGTCGAGCTGCTGCGTCTGTTGGCACAGCATCCACAGGCAGAGGTGGCGGTGATCACATCGCGATCAGAAGCAGGGCTGGCCGTCGCCGACATGTACCCGAACCTGCGCGGCCACTACGATGGCCTTGCCTTCAGCGTGCCCGACAGCAAGGCATTGGCAGCATGCGACGTGGTCTTCTTTGCCACGCCACATGGTGTAGCCCATGCGCTGGCTGGGGAGCTCCTGGCAGCCGGTACCAAGGTGATCGACCTCTCTGCGGACTTCCGTTTGCAGGATGCTGACGAGTGGGCCAAGTGGTATGGACAGCCACACGGTGCACCTGAACTGCTCAAGGATGCGGTCTATGGCTTACCCGAGGTCAACCGTGAGCAGATTCGCCAGGCTCGCCTGATTGCCGTCCCAGGTTGCTATCCAACCGCTACCCAATTGGGATTCCTGCCACTGCTTGAGGCCGGCATTGCTGATACCTCGCGCCTGATCGCCGACTGCAAGTCCGGTGTCAGTGGTGCTGGCCGTGGCGCCAGCGTAGGGTCGCTGTTCTGCGAAGCCGGTGAAAGCATGAAGGCATACGCGGTCAAAGGGCACCGTCACCTTCCAGAAATTAGCCAAGGCTTGCGCCGTGCTGCCGGTGGTGATGTCGGTCTGACCTTTGTGCCGCATCTGACGCCAATGATCAGGGGTATCCACTCGACCCTGTACGCCACCGTTGCCGATACCTCGGTGGACCTGCAGGCGCTGTTCGAAAAACGTTATGCAGATGAGCCGTTTGTCGATGTCATGCCAGCCGGCAGCCACCCGGAAACCCGTAGCGTGCGGGGTGCCAACGTTTGCCGTATTGCGGTTCATCGGCCACAAGGTGGTGACCTGGTCGTAGTGCTCTCGGTCATCGATAACCTGGTCAAGGGCGCGTCGGGTCAGGCGGTACAGAACCTGAACATCCTTTTTGGCCTGGACGAGCGCATGGGTCTGTCTCATGCGGGGCTGTTGCCTTAATCACCTTTCAAGCGCGGGAAACCACACGTGGGAGGCGCTTGCAGTGTCGTTTCACGTGTGGCGTGGGTCTGCTTCAATTCTTGACCAATTTTCTCGGAGAAGCGGATAATGCCTGTCATCACGCATTATGGCGGCACAGCGCCGGGAGATAGTCAGCATGAGCGTCGAATCCTTCACCCCTACGGCTTTGCAATTCACGCAGGGCGCCGCGCACAAGGTGAAGACCCTGGTCGATGAAGAGGGTAATGACCGTCTGAAGTTGCGAGTGTTTCGTAACCGGCGGCGGTTGCTCCGGCTTTCAGTATGGTTTCACCTTTGATGAAGACGTTGCCGAAGACGATACTGTCGTGGAGCGCGAAGGCGTTGCCTTGGTTGTCGATCCGATGAGCTTCCAGTACCTGGCAGGTGCCGAAGTGGATTACCAGGAAGGTTTGGAAGGCTCGCGTTTCGTGATCAAGAACCCTAACGCTACCACCACCTGTGGTTGCGGTTCTTCGTTCTCGATCTAAGGCCGGGTGTTTACTGCTGACGCCGCGCACTTGCGCGGCGTTTTGCTGTGCGCTTCATGCAGGGTAGATAGCGCCAAGTACCCGAGGGCCGCGGGCGCCGGTGACGCTGGGGCGATTGCCCGCAATGCCTTCCAGGCAGCAATGAGCCAACCAGGCGAATGCCATCGCCTCTACCCAGTCCGGATCGACGCCGCAAGCGTCAGTGCTGCTGACCCGCGCACCGGGAAGCAGTTTGGCCAAGCGCTGTATCAGCACGTCGTTGTGCGCGCCGCCCCCGCATACCAACAGTACCTGTGTCCCCGGTTGGGCTGCCTGCAGTGAGTTGATGATGCTTTGTGCGGTCAACTCCAGCAGTGTGGCCTGTACGTCGGCATCGTCGTGGACGGGTTGTGAGCTGAGGTGGTGCTTGAGCCATGGAAGGTTAAACACTTCCCTGCCTGTGCTCTTGGGGCCGGTTCCCGCGAAGAACGGGTCACTGAGCAAGGCAGACAGCAAGCTCGGAATGACCATCCCGCTCGCAGCCCAAGCGCCCCCTGCATCGAAGCTAAGCCCCTTGCGGTCTTGAATCCAGGCGTCCAGCAGTACGTTGCCCGGACCACAGTCAAAGCCTCTGACTGGCATGCCGTGCTCGATCAGGCTGAGGTTGCTGAAACCACCGATATTGAGTACTGCCAGGCGTTCGCCTGGGTGCTCGAACAGCGATTCATGGAAGGCGGGTACCAGAGGGGCGCCCTGGCCGCCTGCGGCGACGTCGCGGCGTCGGAAGTCACTGACGACGCTGATGCCCGTGAGCTCGGCTAGCAGGGCTGGGTTGCCGATCTGCACAGTGAAGCCGCGCGCCGGTTCATGCCGAATGGTCTGGCCGTGGCTGCCAATGGCGCGAATGGCACTGGGTTGCAGGTGCTGAGTACTCAGCAATTGTTGGATTCCGGTCGCTGCCAGTGCCACCCACTCATTTTCGGCAAGTGCTGCCCGGGCGACTTCATCCGGCCCGCTGGCGCACAACGCCAGTAGCGACTGGCGAAGCGTGTCCGGCATGGGGATGTAATGCGTGGCGAGTAGCGTTGGCTTGAGCTGTTGCGCTTGCTCGATCAATGCGATGTCCAGGCCGTCAAGGCTGGTCCCGGACATCACCCCCAGATAGAGAGGCATCGCTTAACGCTTGCTCGAGGCCAGCATGGTGGCCTTTTCCTGGTCCATGCGTGCGATCAGCGGTTGGCTCTGCTGCATGAAGCGTTGGCGTTCAGCCTTGGCAATAGGGTCTGCCATGGGTAGCTTCTGGCCCAGAGGGTCGACGTGGACGCCATTGACCTGGAATTCATAGTGCAGGTGTGGGCCGGTGGAGAGGCCAGTAGTGCCGATATAACCAATCACCTGGCCCTGCTTGACCGAGCCTCCGGTCTTCACGCCTTTTGCGAAGCCCTGCATATGCCCGTAGAGCGTCTGATAGCGGTTACCGTGCTGAATGATGACGGTGTTGCCATAGCCGCCGCGACGCCCTGCCAGAAGCACCTTGCCATCGCCAGCGGCTTTGATTGGCGTCCCACGTGGCGCTGCATAGTCGACGCCTTTGTGCGCGCGAATCTTGTTCAGGATCGGGTGTTTACGCCCAGCAGAGAAGCGCGAGCTAATACGTGCGAAATCAACCGGTGTACGGATGAATGCCTTGCGCATGCTGTTGCCGTCGGCGGTGTAGTAACTGGTGTTGCCCTGCTTGTTGGTATAGCGAACGGCGCTATAGCTCTTGCCGCGGTTGCTGAAGCGGGCGGAAAGGATATTGCCGGTGCCTACGACCTTGCCGTTGACTACCTTCTGTTCATAAATCACATCGAACTCGTCACCCTGGCGAATGTCCTGAGCGAAGTCGATGTCGTAGCCGAAGATACCGGCCATATCCATGGTCAGGCTGTGAGACAGGCCGGCACGTTGTGCTGACGCAGAAAGCGAGCTCTTGATGACGCCGTGCACATAGGCAGTGCGTACAGTCGGTTTGCTGATCTCGCGATTGAACGCATAGCCGTTGCTGGTCTTGGTCAGGCGGATGGTTTCCAGGTCGCTGACCTTGCTGTGCAAACTGGACAGTTGACCGTCCTTGTCCAGTTCAATTTCCAGAACCTGGCCATGTTTGAGCTGGCTGAACTGCTTGGCCTGCTTGTTACTGGCCAGTACCTCATGCACCGCATTGGCTGGCAGGCCGACTTTGTTGAACAGTGTCGACAGCGTATCGCCGCGGCCTACGGTGACTTCGCGGTGGCTAGGCGATTTAGCTGTTTCTGCTGTTTCTGCTGTTGGTGCAGGCTCCGCCTTGGCAGCTTGCTCGTTTTTTTCGTCAGCGTTGTCTATCTGGGCAAACGGTGAGGGTGCAGTCTCTTCGCTGGCCAGCGGTGGCGTTGCTTGTTGTTGCTCAAGCTGCTCGACTGGGCTTTCCAGCTCAAGGTTCAGGGTTGTTTTCTTGGCCTCGACTTCGCTGGATGGGAATACCAGCAAAGCCAGGCTGAGTAAGGCTGCAATGCCGCTCGCAGCCAACAGATGGCTCTTCGGATAAAGCGGAGGCGCTTTAGGCGGTTCGTTGCTCATGGGTAAATTGACTTTGAAAAAGATGAAATGGAAAAGATGAATGACATGATGAAGATGAAATAACTGTATAAAATATAACCAAATCCCTTCCAAAGCAAGCGGGCAGACGTCATCAGTCGGGTGTTGGGTCACATTCAGGCCAAAAACTTGTAATTGACGGCTGATCTTGTATGGTTGGGGCCTTTTAATCTGAGCCTTACGGGTCTGTCATGAAGTCGGTTGAAGAGCAGCTAGAGCTGATCAAACGTGGTGCGGAAGAGGTACTGGTCGAGTCCGAACTGGTCGAGAAGCTCAAGCGCGGTCAGCCGCTGCGGATCAAGGCGGGTTTCGACCCTACCGCGCCTGATCTGCACCTGGGGCATACCGTCCTTATTAACAAGCTGCGTCAGTTCCAGGATCTTGGGCATCAGGTGATCTTCCTGATTGGGGACTTCACCGGGATGATCGGGGATCCGAGTGGCAAGAGTGCTACGCGTCCGCCGCTGACTCGCGAGCAGGTGCTGGAAAATGCCGAGACGTATAAACAGCAGGTGTTCAAGATCCTTGACCCAGCCAAGACAGAAGTTGCATTCAATTCGACCTGGATGGATGCGCTGACCCCGGCTGATTTCATTCGCCTGGCGTCCCAATACACGGTTGCGCGTATGCTGGAGCGGGATGACTTCCATAAGCGCTACACCACCAATCAACCGATCGCGATCCATGAGTTCCTCTACCCGCTGGTGCAGGGGTATGACTCGGTAGCGCTGAAGGCGGATGTTGAACTGGGTGGTACCGATCAGAAGTTCAATCTGCTGATGGGGCGCGAGCTTCAGCGCGGTTACGGTCAGGAACCTCAGAATATTGTCACCATGCCACTGCTTGAGGGGCTTGATGGTGTCAAGAAGATGTCCAAGTCCCTCGGGAACTATGTTGGTATCCAGGAAGCGCCGGGTGTGATGTACAGCAAGCTTGTCTCGATCCCGGACACCTTGATGTGGCGTTACTTCGAGTTGTTAAGCTTCCGGTCCATGGAAGAGATCAATGCATTCCGTGCAGATGTAGAGGCGGGCGCTAATCCGCGGGACATCAAGATCAAGCTGGCTGAAGAGATCGTTGCGCGCTTCCATGGTGAAGAGGCTGCTGCGAACGCGCACCGTGCCGCGGGCAATCGCATGAAGGATGGCGAGTTGCCAGAAGACCTGCCCGAGGTTGTAGTGCCTGCCGATGAAGAGATGCCGATTGCGGCTGTCCTTAATAAGGCTGGGCTGGTCAAGAATGCTGCTGCGGCTCGCGATCTTCTGGCGGCGGGTAGTGTGCGCATTGATGGCGAGGTCGTTGATCGTGGCTTCGTATTCGCGTTGGGCGCCACTCATGTTTGCCAGGCCGGCAAGAAGGCCTTTGCGCGTATTACGCTGAAGGCTGAGTGAGTTTGTAAATAAGGCTTGACGGCGAATTGTAACTGTCTATAATTCGCCCCACTTCCGGCGCAGTCGAAACGGAAAACTCCTTGATAATCAATGAGTTAGACGTTTAGCGATAGTGTCGGAAGTGCTTCGGTCGAATAGATCGGCAGCGGTGAAAAAGGTGGTTGACAGCGAGTTGAAACGCTGTAGAATTCGCCTCCCGCTAACGAGAGATCGAAGCGAGTCAAGTGGTTGAAGTTGAACGGAAAATTCTGAAAAACTTCAAAATAAACGCTTGACAGACACAGAGGAAAGCGTAGAATGCGCGCCTCGGTTGAGACGAAAAGCTCTTAACCAACCGCTCTTTAACAATCGAATCAAGCAATTCGTGTGGGTGCTTGTGAAATCAGACTGATAGTCAAAAAGATTATCAGCATCACAAGTGACTACACGAGAAATCGAAATAGTCATTTGAGATTGCTGAGCCAAGTTTAGGGTTTTCTCAAAACCCAAGCAGTATTGAACTGAAGAGTTTGATCATGGCTCAGATTGAACGCTGGCGGCAGGCCTAACACATGCAAGTCGAGCGGATGACGGGAGCTTGCTCCTTGATTCAGCGGCGGACGGGTGAGTAATACCTAGGAATCTGCCTGATAGTGGGGGACAACGTTTCGAAAGGAACGCTAATACCGCATACGTCCTACGGGAGAAAGCAGGGGACCTTCGGGCCTTGCGCTATCAGATGAGCCTAGGTCGGATTAGCTAGTTGGTGAGGTAATGGCTCACCAAGGCGACGATCCGTAACTGGTCTGAGAGGATGATCAGTCACACTGGAACTGAGACACGGTCCAGACTCCTACGGGAGGCAGCAGTGGGGAATATTGGACAATGGGCGAAAGCCTGATCCAGCCATGCCGCGTGTGTGAAGAAGGTCTTCGGATTGTAAAGCACTTTAAGTTGGGAGGAAGGGCAGTAAGCTAATACCTTGCTGTTTTGACGTTACCGACAGAATAAGCACCGGCTAACTCTGTGCCAGCAGCCGCGGTAATACAGAGGGTGCAAGCGTTAATCGGAATTACTGGGCGTAAAGCGCGCGTAGGTGGTTCGTTAAGTTGGATGTGAAATCCCCGGGCTCAACCTGGGAACTGCATCCAAAACTGGCGAGCTAGAGTAGGGCAGAGGGTGGTGGAATTTCCTGTGTAGCGGTGAAATGCGTAGATATAGGAAGGAACACCAGTGGCGAAGGCGACCACCTGGGCTCATACTGACACTGAGGTGCGAAAGCGTGGGGAGCAAACAGGATTAGATACCCTGGTAGTCCACGCCGTAAACGATGTCAACTAGCCGTTGGAATCCTTGAGATTTTAGTGGCGCAGCTAACGCATTAAGTTGACCGCCTGGGGAGTACGGCCGCAAGGTTAAAACTCAAATGAATTGACGGGGGCCCGCACAAGCGGTGGAGCATGTGGTTTAATTCGAAGCAACGCGAAGAACCTTACCAGGCCTTGACATCCAATGAACTTTCCAGAGATGGATTGGTGCCTTCGGGAACATTGAGACAGGTGCTGCATGGCTGTCGTCAGCTCGTGTCGTGAGATGTTGGGTTAAGTCCCGTAACGAGCGCAACCCTTGTCCTTAGTTACCAGCACGTTATGGTGGGCACTCTAAGGAGACTGCCGGTGACAAACCGGAGGAAGGTGGGGATGACGTCAAGTCATCATGGCCCTTACGGCCTGGGCTACACACGTGCTACAATGGTCGGTACAGAGGGTTGCCAAGCCGCGAGGTGGAGCTAATCTCACAAAACCGATCGTAGTCCGGATCGCAGTCTGCAACTCGACTGCGTGAAGTCGGAATCGCTAGTAATCGCGAATCAGAATGTCGCGGTGAATACGTTCCCGGGCCTTGTACACACCGCCCGTCACACCATGGGAGTGGGTTGCACCAGAAGTAGCTAGTCTAACCTTCGGGGGGACGGTTACCACGGTGTGATTCATGACTGGGGTGAAGTCGTAACAAGGTAGCCGTAGGGGAACCTGCGGCTGGATCACCTCCTTAATCGACGACATCAGCTGCTTCATAAGCTCCCACACGAATTGCTTGATTCATTGAAGAAGACGATTAGGTTAGCAACCTTCGATTGGGTCTGTAGCTCAGTTGGTTAGAGCGCACCCCTGATAAGGGTGAGGTCGGCAGTTCGAATCTGCCCAGACCCACCAATTGCTGGGGCCATAGCTCAGCTGGGAGAGCGCCTGCCTTGCACGCAGGAGGTCAGCGGTTCGATCCCGCTTGGCTCCACCACCCCTCTTGCTTAACCGTGTCAAAGCTTAGAAATGAGCATTCCATTGTGATGATGGTGAATGTTGATTTCTGAACTTTTTCAGAATCGTTCTTTAAAAATTTGGGTATGTGATAGAAATAGACTGAATAGCACTTTCACTGGTGTTTATTCAGGCTAAGGTAAAATTTGTGAGTGTCTCTTAAGTCTTAAGAGTATTGCGAATTTTCGGCGAATGTCGTCTTCACAGTATAACCAGATTGCTTGGGGTTATATGGTCAAGTGAAGAAGCGCATACGGTGGATGCCTTGGCAGTCAGAGGCGATGAAAGACGTGGTAGCCTGCGATAAGCTTCGGGGAGTCGGCAAACAGACTTTGATCCGGAGATCTCTGAATGGGGGAACCCACCTAGGATAACCTAGGTATCTTGTACTGAATACATAGGTGCAAGAGGCGAACCAGGGGAACTGAAACATCTAAGTACCCTGAGGAAAAGAAATCAACCGAGATTCCCTTAGTAGTGGCGAGCGAACGGGGACTAGCCCTTAAGTTGATTTGAGATTAGCGGAACGCTCTGGAAAGTGCGGCCATAGTGGGTGATAGCCCTGTACGCGAAAATCTCTTATCAATGAAATCGAGTAGGACGGAGCACGAGAAACTTTGTCTGAATATGGGGGGACCATCCTCCAAGGCTAAATACTACTGACTGACCGATAGTGAACTAGTACCGTGAGGGAAAGGCGAAAAGAACCCCGGAGAGGGGAGTGAAATAGATCCTGAAACCGTATGCGTACAAGCAGTGGGAGCCTACTTTGTTAGGTGACTGCGTACCTTTTGTATAATGGGTCAGCGACTTATATTCAGTGGCGAGCTTAACCGAATAGGGGAGGCGTAGCGAAAGCGAGTCTTAATAGGGCGTTTAGTCGCTGGGTATAGACCCGAAACCGGGCGATCTATCCATGGGCAGGTTGAAGGTTAGGTAACACTGACTGGAGGACCGAACCGACTACCGTTGAAAAGTTAGCGGATGACCTGTGGATCGGAGTGAAAGGCTAATCAAGCTCGGAGATAGCTGGTTCTCCTCGAAAGCTATTTAGGTAGCGCCTCATGTATCACTGTAGGGGGTAGAGCACTGTTTCGGCTAGGGGGTCATCCCGACTTACCAAACCGATGCAAACTCCGAATACCTACAAGTGCCGAGCATGGGAGACACACGGCGGGTGCTAACGTCCGTCGTGAAAAGGGAAACAACCCAGACCGTCAGCTAAGGTCCCAAAGTCATGGTTAAGTGGGAAACGATGTGGGAAGGCTTAGACAGCTAGGAGGTTGGCTTAGAAGCAGCCACCCTTTAAAGAAAGCGTAATAGCTCACTAGTCGAGTCGGCCTGCGCGGAAGATGTAACGGGGCTCAAACCATGCACCGAAGCTACGGGTGTCACTTAGGTGACGCGGTAGAGGAGCGTTCTGTAAGCCTGTGAAGGTGAGTTGAGAAGCTTGCTGGAGGTATCAGAAGTGCGAATGCTGACATGAGTAACGACAATGGGAGTGAAAAACTCCCACGCCGAAAGACCAAGGTTTCCTGCGCAACGTTAATCGACGCAGGGTTAGTCGGTCCCTAAGGCGAGGCTGAAAAGCGTAGTCGATGGAAAACAGGTTAATATTCCTGTACTTCTGGTTATTGCGATGGAGGGACGGAGAAGGCTAGGCCAGCTTGGCGTTGGTTGTCCAAGTTTAAGGTGGTAGGCTGAGATCTTAGGTAAATCCGGGATCTTAAGGCCGAGAGCTGATGACGAGTGCTCTTTAGAGCGCGAAGTGGTTGATGCCATGCTTCCAAGAAAAGCTTCTAAGCTTCAGATAACCAGGAACCGTACCCCAAACCGACACAGGTGGTTGGGTAGAGAATACCAAGGCGCTTGAGAGAACTCGGGTGAAGGAACTAGGCAAAATGGCACCGTAACTTCGGGAGAAGGTGCGCCGGTGAGGGTGAAGGACTTGCTCCGTAAGCCCATGCCGGTCGAAGATACCAGGCCGCTGCGACTGTTTATTAAAAACACAGCACTCTGCAAACACGAAAGTGGACGTATAGGGTGTGACGCCTGCCCGGTGCCGGAAGGTTAATTGATGGGGTTAGCTAACGCGAAGCTCTTGATCGAAGCCCCGGTAAACGGCGGCCGTAACTATAACGGTCCTAAGGTAGCGAAATTCCTTGTCGGGTAAGTTCCGACCTGCACGAATGGCGTAACGATGGCGGCGCTGTCTCCACCCGAGACTCAGTGAAATTGAAATCGCTGTGAAGATGCAGTGTATCCGCGGCTAGACGGAAAGACCCCGTGAACCTTTACTATAGCTTTGCACTGGACTTTGAATTTGCTTGTGTAGGATAGGTGGGAGGCTTTGAAGCGTGGACGCCAGTTCGCGTGGAGCCATCCTTGAAATACCACCCTGGCAACTTTGAGGTTCTAACTCAGGTCCGTCATCCGGATCGAGGACAGTGTATGGTGGGTAGTTTGACTGGGGCGGTCTCCTCCTAAAGAGTAACGGAGGAGTACGAAGGTGCGCTCAGACCGGTCGGAAATCGGTCGTAGAGTATAAAGGCAAAAGCGCGCTTGACTGCGAGACAGACACGTCGAGCAGGTACGAAAGTAGGTCTTAGTGATCCGGTGGTTCTGTATGGAAGGGCCATCGCTCAACGGATAAAAGGTACTCCGGGGATAACAGGCTGATACCGCCCAAGAGTTCATATCGACGGCGGTGTTTGGCACCTCGATGTCGGCTCATCACATCCTGGGGCTGAAGCCGGTCCCAAGGGTATGGCTGTTCGCCATTTAAAGTGGTACGCGAGCTGGGTTTAGAACGTCGTGAGACAGTTCGGTCCCTATCTGCCGTGGACGTTTGAGATTTGAGAGGGGCTGCTCCTAGTACGAGAGGACCGGAGTGGACGAACCTCTGGTGTTCCGGTTGTCACGCCAGTGGCATTGCCGGGTAGCTATGTTCGGAAGAGATAACCGCTGAAAGCATCTAAGCGGGAAACTTGCCTCAAGATGAGATCTCACTGGAGCCTTGAGCTCCCTGAAGGGCCGTCGAAGACTACGACGTTGATAGGTTGGGTGTGTAAGTGCTGTGAGGCATTGAGCTAACCAATACTAATTGCCCGTGAGGCTTGACCATATAACACCCAAGCAATTTGCGTCGAAATGACCAGATTGCGGTGTTGTGAAGACGAAACGAACCGAAAGTTTGCGACTCACAACTATCACATACCCGATTTGCTGGAACGTCGAAAGACGGTCTGGTGCACAGAATTTCTTGACGACCATAGAGCATTGGAACCACCTGATCCCATCCCGAACTCAGCAGTGAAACGATGCATCGCCGATGGTAGTGTGGGGTTTCCCCATGTGAGAGTAGGTCATCGTCAAGATTAAATTCCGAAACCCCTATCTGCACACGCAGGTAGGGGTTTTGTCTTTGTGGCCTGGAAAACATTGCCAGCAGGGCGGCTGTCGCTATTTCACGTTTGTGGGCTGGCTTGTGGCCTCTAAGCGGCTGGCAGTGTGCGATCCACTCAGGGAGGCCCCTCCATGGCTGGGCTTTCCGGCTCCCAGGTCGTCTCTCGTGGCTACAGATTTCTATGCAAGTCTTCGAGGCATGGCTATCATGCCTGCCTCATTGTGAGTCGAGATTGGCATGCTGAAGTTGTTAAACCTCCTTAAAGATGGCCGGTTTCATTCCGGACAGGCGCTGGGGGCCGCCTTGGGTGTCAGTCGCAGTGCTGTCTGGAAGCAGTTGCAGCACCTTGAGGCTGAGCTGAACTTGCCTATTTATAAAGTCCGCGGTCGCGGTTATCAGCTGGCGACGCCATTGTCCTTGCTGGAACCGGCGGCAATTGCAGAGCGATCTGTCGACGAGTCGTGGCCGGCATTGATTTTCGACTCAATCGACTCGACAAATGCCCAGGCGCTCCGTGAGGTCAATGAGGGGCGAGTTGCTCCTTTTATTGTTCTGGCTGAGCGGCAAACGGCCGGGGCGAGGCCGTCGTGGGCGTAGTTGGGCCAGTCCGTTTGCAGAGAACCTTTATTACAGTCTGGTACTGCGCATAGAGGGTGGTATGCGCCAGTTGGAAGGGCTTAGCCTGGTCGTTGGCTTGGCGGTGATGCGCACGCTACATGCCTATGGTGTCAGTGGCGCAGGTCTTAAGTGGCCAAACGATGTGTTGGTGAATAATCAAAAAATTGCCGGTATCTTGCTAGAACTTGTAGGTGATCCTGCAGATGTTTGCCACGTGGTGATGGGCGTTGGGATCAACGTCAACATGCAGGCCAGCAGTGAAGTGGATCAGCAATGGACGTCCATATGGCGAGAGGTTGGGGAGGTCGTTGATCGCAATCAGCTGGTCGCTCTGCTCAATCAGAACCTGCAGGAAGACCTGGTTCGGCATCGCCAGTCGGGATTTGCAGTATTCCAGGGTGAGTGGGAGAAGGCGCACCTCTGGCAAGGTCGCGCGGTATCGCTTATTGCAGGTAATCATCAGGTCGATGGTGTGGTGAGAGGCATTGATCGTCAGGGGGCTCTGCGTCTTGAGGTCGATGGTGTTGAAAAGAGCTTTAGTGGCGGAGAGCTCAGTTTGAGGTTGCGCGATGATTCTTGAGCTCGATTGCGGTAACAGCTTTATCAAATGGCGAATCATTCGCTCTGAGGATGCCTCGATAGTCGCTGGTGGCGTCGTTGAGTCCAATGAAGCATTGATTGCCTCGATCCATGCAGTTCCAGGTAGCGCCCCTCGATGCTGTCGCTTGGTCAGTGTCAGGGGAGAGGATGAGACAGCAGGACTGCGTGCAGCTCTGGTTGAGCAGTTCGGTCTGCTGGTTGTTAGTGCTGAGCCAGCGAAAGAGTTGGCCGGGGTTCGTAATGGCTATGATGATTTCCAGCGATTGGGGTTGGATCGTTGGTTGGCGCTTTTGGGTGGCTATCATCTGGCCAAGGGTGCTTGTGTGGTTATCGACTTCGGTACAGCGGTAACGGCCGACTTTGTCGCGGCTGACGGGGCGCATCTTGGGGGGTTTATTTGCCCTGGGTTGCCGCTGATGCGTAATCAGCTGCGCACCCATACCCGTCGTATCCGTTATGACGACGCCGCAGCAGAGCGTGCGCTCTCAAGCGTGGAGCCTGGGCGTTCTACTGTCGAAGCGGTTGAGCGCGGCTGTCTGTTAATGCTCCAAGGGTTCGTATTGACACAGGTAGAGCAGGCTCGCTCGCTTTTTGGAGAGGCATTTACACTGTTCCTCACGGGTGGTGATGCGCCCCTGGTTCATCAGGTGGCTCCGTGTGCTCGCGTGGTGCCGGATCTAGTGTTTGTTGGTCTGGCGATAGCCTGCCCCCTGGATTGAGGTATCTATGCGCTGGTTGTTTCTTCTCTTAGTGGTGCTCAATGCTGTTTATTACGTCTGGCATCAGCAAGAAGCGCCTTTGAAGGCAAAGGAGGTAGCCCCGCTGTCTTTGTATAAAGGCAGTCAGCAGGGTATTCGCCTTTTGAGTGAGTCGGGCGCTGGAGGGCGCAGCGCGCAGCATGCTGAAGATTGTCTCTACATCGGTGGCCTTGCCAAGGTTGAGCAATTGAATGCGCTTCGTCAGCGCTTGGTTTCGTTGGATGTGGCGACTGCACAGGTAGTTGGGGCGCTGGGTGACAGCCCGGGATTCTGGCTGCAGGTGGCGCCCCAAAGCCGACGTTTACTGGACGAAGCGCTGCTCGCGACACTTTCCCATGATTTCAAAGACTTAAAACATAAAATAATGTTGTGCGAGGGTATTGCAACTGCTGAATAGCTTGATAGAATGGCGCCCGCTTCACAGGGAACACCACTAGTTGGAAAGCCTGTGTAGCAACTGTCAAATTAGCTAACCTCAAGATTTTAATGAGAAAAAGCTTGACAGGAAGGCAGCAAGAGTTGAAAATGCTGCCCACGTTCAGGAGGGGTTCCCGAGCGGCCAAAGGGATCAGACTGTAAATCTGACGTCTACGACTTCGAAGGTTCGAATCCTTCCCCCTCCACCAGTTTAGCGAGAGCTGCAAGCTCCGCGGGTATAGTTTAGTGGTAGAACCTCAGCCTTCCAAGCTGATGATGCGGGTTCGATTCCCGCTACCCGCTCCAGGTTTGCTGTTTTTGCAAAGTGTAAGGCTCTTGTAGCTCAGTTGGTAGAGCACACCCTTGGTAAGGGTGAGGTCAGCGGTTCAAATCCGCTCAAGAGCTCCATATTAACAAGGCAGATATGAAAATATCTGCCTTTGTTTTAATGGTTGGCGTGACTAGTTAAATTCTTCTGCGGGGGACAGTCTCGATGGCTAAGGAAAAGTTCGAACGTAACAAGCCGCACGTGAACGTAGGCACTATTGGTCACGTTGACCATGGTAAGACCACGTTGACTGCTGCGCTGACTCGCGTTTGCTCCGAAGTTTTCGGTTCGGCTAAAGTCGATTTTGATAAGATTGACAGCGCTCCAGAAGAAAAAGCTCGCGGTATCACCATTAACACCGCGCACGTCGAGTATGACTCTAATATTCGTCACTATGCTCACGTTGATTGTCCTGGTCACGCTGACTATGTGAAGAACATGATTACCGGTGCTGCCCAGATGGACGGCGCTATCCTGGTTTGCTCGGCCGCTGATGGTCCGATGCCGCAAACCCGTGAGCACATCCTGCTGTCCCGTCAGGTAGGCGTTCCCTACATTGTGGTCTTCCTGAACAAGGCTGACCTGGTAGACGACGCAGAGCTGCTGGAACTGGTTGAAATGGAAGTTCGCGATCTGCTGTCCACCTACGACTTCCCGGGTGACGACACTCCGATCATTATCGGTTCTGCTCGTATGGCCCTGGAAGGCAAAGACGACAACGAGATGGGTACCACTGCTGTCAAAAAGCTGGTCGAAACTCTGGATAGCTACATTCCAGAGCCAGAGCGCGCCATCGACAAGCCGTTCCTGATGCCAATCGAAGATGTATTCTCGATTTCGGGTCGTGGTACTGTTGTTACCGGTCGTATTGAGCGTGGTATCGTACGTGTTCAAGACGCTCTGGAAATCGTTGGACTGCGTGACACCGCTACCACCACTTGCACTGGTGTCGAGATGTTCCGCAAGCTGCTCGACGAGGGTCGTGCTGGCGAGAACTGCGGCGTTCTGCTGCGTGGTACCAAGCGTGACGACGTTGAGCGTGGTCAGGTTCTGGTTAAGCCAGGTTCGGTTAAGCCGCACACCAAGTTCACCGCAGAAGTTTACGTTCTGAGCAAGGAAGAAGGCGGCCGTCATACTCCGTTCTTCAAGGGCTACCGTCCACAGTTCTACTTCCGTACTACTGACGTGACTGGTAACTGCGAGCTGCCAGAAGGCGTTGAAATGGTAATGCCAGGTGACAACATCCAGATGACTGTCACTCTGATCAAAACCATCGCAATGGAAGATGGTCTGCGCTTCGCTATCCGTGAAGGCGGTCGTACCGTCGGCGCTGGTGTGGTTGCAAAGGTTCTCGAATAAGTAGTTGATTTATTTCTATCGGGCCGGCATAATGGTCGGCCTGATTAAGCTTTTAGGTCAGTAGCTCAATTGGCAGAGCGACGGTCTCCAAAACCGTAGGTTGGGGGTTCGATTCCCTCCTGACCTGCCAGATTCACCTCGTGTGTCTGGCTTTCTTTTCACAGGATCCTCCTAGATGACTTCCAAGTCTGAAGCCCAAGACTCTCGTTTTGATCTGCTCAAGTGGCTTGCTGTTGTCGCTTTGGTGATCGTAGGCGTTGTTGGTAACCAATACTACAGCGCATCCCCGATTCTGTACCGCGTAATCGCGCTCCTTGTTCTTGCTGCTGCTGCTGCCTTCGTTGCGCTGCAGACGGCTAAGGGTAAGTCGTTTTTTGCGCTGGCTAAGGAAGCTCGTACCGAGATTCGTAAAGTTGTATGGCCAACCCGCCAAGAAACCACTCAGACCACCCTTATCGTAGTGGCGGTCGTTCTGGTTATGGCGCTGCTGTTGTGGGGGCTTGATTCCCTGCTCGGTTGGTTGATTTCGTTGATTGTCGGCTAAGGGTGTCCCGTGGCTAAGCGTTGGTACGTCGTGCATGCTTACTCGGGTTACGAGAAGCATGTCATGCGCTCGTTGATCGAGCGCGTAAAACTGGCTGGCATGGAAGACGGTTTCGGCGAAATTCTGGTCCCGACCGAAGAAGTGGTCGAGATGCGCAATGGCCAGAAGCGCAAGAGCGAGCGTAAGTTCTTTCCAGGCTACGTATTGGTTCAGATGGATATGAACGAAGGGACTTGGCACTTGGTCAAGGATACCCCTCGCGTCATGGGCTTCATCGGTGGTACAGCAGATAAACCTGCGCCTATCACTGATAAAGAAGCAGAAGCGATTCTCCGTCGTGTTGCTGATGGCAGCGACAAACCGAAGCCGAAGACGTTGTTTGAGCCGGGCGAGGTCGTTCGTGTCATCGACGGTCCGTTCGCTGATTTCAACGGCACTGTCGAAGAAGTTAACTACGAGAAGAGCAGGCTGCAGGTCGCAGTGCTCATTTTCGGACGCTCTACTCCGGTGGAGCTCGAGTTCAGTCAGGTCGAGAAGGTCTAACTGAACCCAGCATCCCATACCCCGCAGCCTTGTGCTGCGGGGTTTTGTCGTCACTGGGATAAAACGTAAGTAATCCGGGGAGCCATCAGGCGTTCGTACCCGATATTGGAGTAGCTCATGGCTAAGAAGATTCAGGCTTACATCAAGCTGCAAGTAAAGGCCGGCCAGGCCAACCCAAGCCCACCCGTTGGTCCTGCACTGGGTCAACACGGTGTGAACATCATGGAATTCTGCAAGGCCTTCAACGCCCGTACTCAGGGTCAAGAGCCAGGTCTGCCGACTCCAGTGATCATCACTGTTTACAGTGACCGCAGCTTCACCTTCGAAACCAAGAGCACCCCTGCTTCGGTTCTGCTGAAGAAAGCAGCTGGCCTGACCAGCGGTTCGGCTCGTCCGAACACTGTCAAGGTTGGTACTGTGAACCGCGCTCAGCTGGAAGAGATCGCAAAAGCTAAGAAAGCTGATCTGACTGCCGCTGACCTGGAAGCAGCCGTGCGTACCATCGCCGGTTCTGCTCGCAGCATGGGCCTCAACGTGGAGGGTGTGTAATGGCTAAGCTGACCAAGCGCCAAAAGGCCATCGCTTCGAAGGTTGAAGCTGGCAAAGTTTACAACTTTGAAGACGCAGCAGCTCTGCTGGCCGAACTGTCCACCGTGAAGTTCAGCGAGTCCTTCGACGTTGCAGTCAACCTCGGTGTTGACCCGCGTAAATCTGACCAGGTTGTTCGCAGCGCAACTGTGCTGCCGCACGGCACTGGCAAGACCGTACGCGTAGCTGTCTTCACTCAGGGTCCAGCTGCTGAGGCCGCTCTGGCTGCCGGCGCTGACCGTGTAGGTATGGACGATCTGGCTGCCGAAATGAAAGGCGGCGATCTGAACTATGACGTCGTTATTGCCTCCCCGGACGCAATGCGTGTTGTAGGTCAGTTGGGTCAGGTACTGGGTCCTCGCGGCCTGATGCCAAACCCGAAGGTTGGTACTGTAACTCCAGACGTAGCTACCGCGGTTAAAAACGCCAAGGCTGGTCAGGTTCGTTATCGCACCGACAAAAACGGCATCATCCACACCTCCGTTGGCAAAGTCGGCTTTGATGCTGTCAAGCTGAAGGAAAACGTTGAAGCCCTGATCGCTGATCTGAAGCGTATCAAGCCAGCTTCTTCGAAAGGTATCTACGTCAAGCGCGTTACCCTGAGCACCACTATGGGCCCAGGTCTGGTCATCGATCAGAGCTCGCTGAGCGCGTAAGACATCGGTGGGTGCGAGCGATCGCGCCCGCTTTGCAAAATTGGGGTCCCTGCCTGGCGGGGGCTATCCAAGACCGTAGGCGACGCAAGTCTTAAACCTCAAGCCTACGCAGATGGTGCTCCCGATTCCTTACCGAATCAGACACCAAAACGACATTCGGCCTCGGTCGAATGAAACGGTAACAAGCAGGAGTTAAACCCGTGGCAATTAAACTCGAAGACAAGAAGGCCATCGTCGCTGAAGTCAACGAGGCTGCCAAAGCTGCTCTGTCCGCTGTCGTGGCTGATGCCCGTGGCGTGACTGTAGGCGCTATGACCGGACTCCGTAAAGAGGCTCGTGAAGCTGGCGTTTACGTACGTGTTGTACGTAACACCCTGCTCAAGCGTGCAGTTGCTGACACTGAATACAGTGTCCTCAACGACGCCTTCACCGGCCCGACCTTGATCGCGTTCTCCAACGAACATCCAGGCGCTGCTGCCCGTTTGTTCAAGGAATTCGCTAAAGGTCAGGACAAGTTCGAGATCAAGGCAGCTGCGTTCGAGGGCAAGTTCCTCGCAGCAAACGAGATCGACGTGTTGGCTTCGCTGCCAACTCGCGACGAAGCCATTGCAAGGCTGATGAGCGTGATTCAAGGCGCTACCAGCAAGCTGGCTCGTACTTTGGCGGCCGTTCGCGACCAGAAAGAAGCTGCTGCTGCCTAAGGCACCGCAAGCGCTTTCGAAATCATACGTTTAATTTGATGGCTGCGTAGGCTGTCACCCCAATACAGGAATTTATAGTCATGTCTCTGACTAACGAACAAATCATCGAAGCAATCGGCCAGAAAACCGTTCTGGAAGTTGTTGAGCTGATCAAAGCAATGGAAGAAACCTTCGGCGTTACCGCTGCTGTTGCCGCTGCTGGCCCAGCTGCTGCCGCTGCCGTTGTTGAAGAGCAAACCGAGTTCACCGTTAAACTGGTTGAAGCCGGCGACAAGAAAGTAAACGTCATCAAGGCTGTTCGTGAAGCCACCGGTCTGGGCCTGAAAGAAGCCAAGGCTGTTGTTGACGACCTGGGCGTCGTGAAAGAGAACGCTTCGAAAGAAGAAGCTGAAGCTCTGAAGAAAGCTCTGGAAGAAGCAGGCGCTAAAGTCGAAGTTAAGTAACTCCGACTTTGCGTATCCAGCCCAAGCGTTAAGCGAACGGCTGATGGCTGGTGGCTCTTGCCACCGGCCTTTTTCCGTTATTGGCGGCCGACCAGGTCGGCCCCGATAACGAGCTGCAACCACCGAGACGGTGGCGCAAACCAAGGGGTTTGCACGATTTTCTGGCTGCTTCCGTCGGGAGGAGCCAAACAAGCAGGTGACCAAGCTGGGGAACGCTGATGGCTTACTCATACACTGAGAAAAAACGTATCCGCAAGGACTTTAGCAAGTTGCCGGACGTCATGGATGTGCCTTACCTCCTGGCCATCCAGCTGGATTCGTATCGTGAATTCTTGCAAGCGGGAGCGACCAAAGATCAGTTCCGCGACGTGGGCCTGCATGCGGCCTTCAAATCGGTTTTCCCGATCATCAGCTACTCCGGCAATGCTGCCTTGGAGTACGTTGGCTATCGTCTGGGCGAACCGGCTTTTGATGTCAAAGAATGCGTACTGCGCGGCGTAACCTTCGCCGTACCACTGCGGGTGAAGGTGCGTCTGATCATTTTCGACAAAGAGTCGTCGAACAAAGCGATCAAGGACATCAAAGAGCAAGAAGTCTACATGGGTGAAATCCCCCTGATGACTGAAAACGGTACCTTCGTTATTAACGGTACCGAGCGTGTTATCGTTTCCCAGCTGCACCGTTCGCCAGGTGTGTTCTTCGACCACGACCGTGGCAAGACTCACAGCTCTGGCAAACTGTTGTACTCGGCTCGGATCATTCCTTACCGTGGTTCGTGGTTGGACTTCGAATTCGACCCGAAAGACTGCGTATTCGTTCGTATCGACCGTCGCCGCAAGCTGCCGGCTTCGGTGCTGCTGCGCGCGCTGGGCTACAGCACTGAAGAAGTGTTGAACGCTTTCTACACCACCAACGTTTTCCATGTTTCCGGTGAAAAACTCAGCCTGGAACTGGTTCCTCAGCGTCTGCGTGGCGAAATCGCAGTCATGGACATCCATGACGAGACCGGCAAGGTGATCGTGGAGCAGGGCCGTCGTATTACTGCCCGCCACATCAACCAGCTCGAAAAGGCAGGCGTCAAGCACCTGGACGTTCCAATGGAATACGTCTTGGGTCGCACCACCGCCAAGGCCATCGTGCACCCGGCTACCGGCGAAATCCTGTGTGAGTGCAACACCGAACTGACCACCGAGCTGCTGATCAAGATCGCCAAGGCTCAGGTTGTCCGTATCGAGACGCTCTACACCAACGATATCGACTGCGGTCCGTTCATTTCGGATACCCTGAAAATCGACTCTACCGGCAACCAGCTGGAAGCCCTGGTCGAGATCTACCGCATGATGCGTCCAGGCGAGCCGCCAACCAAGGACGCTGCCGAGACCCTGTTCAACAACCTGTTCTTCAGCGCCGAGCGGTACGATCTGTCCGCTGTTGGCCGCATGAAGTTCAACCGTCGTATCGGTCGTACCGAGATCGAGGGTTCGGGCGTACTGAGCAAGGAAGACATCGTCGAGGTTCTGAAGACCCTGGTCGACATTCGTAACGGCAAAGGTATCGTCGATGACATCGACCACCTGGGTAACCGCCGTGTACGTTGTGTTGGCGAAATGGCTGAGAACCAGTTCCGTGTTGGCCTGGTGCGCGTCGAGCGTGCGGTCAAGGAACGTCTGTCGATGGCAGAAAGCGAAGGCCTGATGCCGCAAGACCTGATCAACGCCAAGCCGGTTGCGGCTGCGGTGAAAGAGTTCTTCGGTTCGAGCCAGCTGTCCCAGTTCATGGACCAGAACAACCCGCTCTCCGAAATTACCCACAAGCGTCGTGTCTCTGCACTCGGCCCTGGCGGTCTGACTCGTGAGCGCGCGGGCTTTGAGGTTCGTGACGTACACCCGACTCACTACGGTCGCGTTTGCCCGATCGAGACCCCTGAAGGTCCGAACATCGGTCTGATCAACTCCTTGGCCGCATATGCGCGCACCAACCAGTACGGCTTCCTGGAAAGCCCGTACCGTGTGGTGAAAGAGGGCGTTGTTACCGACGAAATCGTGTTCCTGTCGGCGATCGAAGAAGCAGATCACGTCATCGCTCAGGCTTCGGCCGCGATGAACGATAAGAAGCAACTGATCGATGAACTGGTAGCCGTTCGTCACCTGAACGAATTCACCGTCAAGGCGCCGGAAGACGTCACCCTGATGGACGTTTCGCCGAAGCAGGTAGTTTCGGTTGCAGCGTCGCTGATTCCGTTCCTCGAGCACGACGACGCCAACCGTGCGTTGATGGGTTCGAACATGCAGCGTCAAGCTGTACCAACCCTGCGTGCTGACAAGCCGCTGGTCGGTACCGGTATGGAGCGCAACGTAGCACGCGACTCCGGCGTTTGCGTTGTGGCTCGTCGTGGTGGCGTTATCGACTCCGTCGATGCCAGTCGTATCGTGGTCCGTGTTGCCGATGATGAAGTCGAAACCGGCGAAGCGGGTGTCGACATCTACAACCTGACCAAGTACACCCGCTCTAACCAGAACACCTGCATTAACCAGCGTCCGCTGGTGAGCAAAGGTGATCGCGTTGAGCGTGGCGACATCATGGCTGACGGCCCGTCCACCGACATGGGTGAACTGGCATTGGGTCAGAACATGCGCATCGCGTTCATGGCATGGAACGGCTTCAACTTCGAAGACTCCATCTGCCTGTCCGAGCGTGTGGTTCAGGAAGACCGTTTCACCACGATCCACATTCAGGAACTGACCTGTGTGGCCCGTGACACCAAGCTTGGCCCAGAGGAAATCACCGCGGACATCCCGAATGTGGGTGAAGCTGCGCTGAACAAGCTGGACGAAGCCGGTATCGTTTATGTTGGTGCTGAGGTTGGCGCTGGCGATATTCTGGTCGGCAAGGTCACGCCAAAAGGCGAGACTCAACTGACTCCGGAAGAAAAACTGCTGCGTGCGATCTTCGGTGAGAAGGCTAGCGACGTTAAAGACACCTCCCTGCGCGTGCCGACCGGCACCAAAGGTACTGTCATCGACGTTCAGGTCTTCACCCGTGATGGTGTCGAGCGCGATAGCCGTGCGCTGTCCATCGAGAAGATGCAGCTGGACGAAATCCGTAAAGACCTCAACGAAGAGTTCCGTATCGTCGAAGGGGCAACCTTCGAGCGTCTGCGTGCAGCCCTGAATGGTCAGATCGTTGAAGGTGGTGCGGGCCTGAAGAAAGGCACCGAGATCACTAACGAAGTTCTGGACGGTCTGGAGCACGGCCAGTGGTTCAAACTGCGCATGGCCGAAGACGCGCTGAACGAGCAACTGGAGAAGGCCCAGGCCTACATCGTTGATCGTCGCCGTCTGCTGGACGACAAGTTCGAAGACAAGAAACGCAAGCTGCAGCAGGGCGATGACCTCGCTCCTGGCGTACTGAAGATCGTCAAGGTCTACCTGGCAATCCGTCGTCGCATTCAGCCGGGCGACAAGATGGCTGGTCGTCACGGTAACAAGGGTGTGGTCTCCGTGATCATGCCTGTCGAAGACATGCCGCACGATGCCAACGGTACGCCGGTAGACGTGGTACTCAACCCGCTGGGTGTACCATCGCGTATGAACGTCGGTCAGATCCTGGAAACCCACCTGGGCCTCGCGGCCAAGGGCTTGGGCGAGAAGATCAACCGCATGCTCGAAGAGCAGCGTAAAGTCGCTGAACTGCGTAAGTTCCTCACCGAGATCTACAACGAAATCGGTGGTCGTCAGGAGAACCTGGAGTCGTTCACCGACCAGGAAATCCTTGACCTGGCCAAAAACCTGAAAGGCGGTGTGCCAATGGCAACTCCGGTCTTCGATGGTGCCAAGGAGCAAGAAATCAAGGCCATGCTGAAACTGGCAGACATGCCAGAAAGCGGCCAGATGCAGCTGTTCGACGGTCGTACCGGCAACAAGTTCGAGCGTCCAGTGACCGTTGGTTACATGTACATGCTCAAGCTGAACCACTTGGTGGACGACAAGATGCACGCGCGTTCCACTGGTTCTTATAGCCTGGTTACTCAGCAGCCGCTGGGTGGTAAGGCGCAGTTCGGTGGTCAGCGTTTCGGGGAGATGGAAGTGTGGGCGCTGGAAGCATACGGCGCGGCATACACCCTGCAAGAAATGCTCACAGTGAAGTCGGACGACGTGAACGGTCGGACCAAGATGTACAAAAACATCGTGGACGGCGATCACCGTATGGAGCCGGGCATGCCCGAGTCCTTCAACGTGTTGATCAAAGAGATTCGTTCGCTCGGTATCGATATCGATCTGGAAACCGAATAACACGTGACGCGAATCGGGAGCGTGGCTGAACAAGCCCGCTCCCTGCTCCGCCAGGAGGAAAGGCCTTGAAAGACCTACTGAATTTGCTGAAAAACCAGGGTCAAGTCGAAGAGTTCGACGCCATCCGTATCGGATTGGCCTCGCCTGAGATGATCCGTTCGTGGTCGTTCGGTGAAGTTAAAAAACCGGAAACCATCAACTACCGTACGTTCAAACCCGAGCGTGACGGTCTGTTCTGCGCCAAGATTTTTGGTCCAGTCAAGGACTACGAGTGCCTGTGCGGTAAGTACAAGCGCCTGAAGCACCGTGGTGTTATCTGTGAGAAGTGCGGCGTTGAAGTCGCCCTGGCCAAGGTTCGTCGTGAGCGCATGGCGCACATCGAGCTGGCCTCTCCGGTTGCCCACATCTGGTTCCTGAAGTCCCTGCCGTCGCGTATCGGCTTGCTGATGGATATGACCCTGCGTGATATCGAACGTGTTCTCTACTTCGAGAGCTATGTCGTTATCGATCCAGGCATGACCACCCTTGAAAAGGGTCAACTGCTGAACGATGAGCAGTACTTCGAAGCGCTGGAAGAGTTCGGCGACGACTTTGACGCTCGTATGGGTGCCGAAGCTGTACGTGAGCTGCTGCACGCTATCGATCTGGAGCACGAAATTGGCCGCCTGCGCGAAGAGATTCCGCAGACCAACTCGGAAACCAAGATCAAGAAGCTGTCCAAGCGTCTGAAGCTGATGGAGGCCTTCCAGGGCTCCGGCAACCTGCCTGAGTGGATGGTTCTGACCGTTCTGCCGGTTCTGCCGCCAGATCTGCGCCCATTGGTTCCGCTGGACGGCGGTCGTTTCGCGACCTCCGACCTGAACGATCTGTATCGTCGGGTGATCAACCGTAACAACCGTCTGAAGCGCCTGCTCGACCTGTCCGCGCCAGATATCATCGTGCGCAACGAAAAGCGCATGCTGCAGGAAGCGGTCGACGCACTGCTCGACAACGGCCGTCGTGGCCGCGCCATCACTGGCTCGAACAAGCGTCCTCTGAAATCCCTGGCTGACATGATCAAGGGTAAGCAAGGTCGTTTCCGTCAGAACTTGCTCGGTAAGCGCGTTGACTACTCTGGCCGTTCGGTAATTACCGTAGGTCCGACCCTGCGTCTGCACCAGTGCGGTCTGCCGAAGAAGATGGCTCTGGAGCTGTTCAAACCATTCATTTTCGGCAAGCTGGAGATGCGCGGTCTGGCGACCACCATCAAAGCGGCCAAGAAAATGGTCGAGCGCGAGCTGCCAGAGGTCTGGGACGTTCTTGCCGAAGTGATTCGCGAACACCCCGTACTGCTTAACCGTGCACCGACCCTTCACCGTCTGGGTATCCAGGCTTTTGAACCGGTACTGATCGAAGGTAAGGCTATCCAGCTGCACCCGTTGGTCTGTGCTGCGTACAACGCCGACTTCGACGGTGACCAGATGGCCGTTCACGTGCCGCTGACGCTGGAAGCCCAGCTGGAAGCGCGCGCGCTGATGATGTCGACCAACAACATCCTGTCGCCAGCCAACGGTGAGCCGATCATCGTTCCTTCGCAGGACGTGGTACTGGGTCTGTACTACATGACCCGTGAAGCCATCAACGCCAAGGGCGAAGGTCGCGTTTTTGCTGACCTGCAGGAAGTCGACCGCGTGTTCCGCGCTGGTGAGGCCGCTCTGCACGCCAAGATCAAGGTTCGTATCAACGAAACCGTCAATGATCGTGATGGTGGCAGCGTCAAGAACACCCGTATCGTCGACACAACCGTTGGCCGTGCGCTGCTGTTCCAGGTGGTTCCGGCCGGCCTGTCGTACGACGTGGTCAACCAGCCGATGAAGAAAAAGGCGATCTCCAAGCTGATCAACCAATGCTACCGCGTTGTTGGTCTGAAAGAGACCGTGATCTTCGCTGACCAGTTGATGTACACCGGTTTTGCCTACTCGACCATTTCTGGCGTTTCCATCGGTGTTAACGACTTCGTTATCCCGGATGAGAAAGCCCGCATCATCGGTACTGCTACCGACGAAGTGAAAGAGATCGAGAGCCAGTACGCTTCCGGCCTGGTAACCCAGGGCGAGAAGTACAACAAGGTAATCGACCTGTGGTCGAAGGCGAACGACGAAGTTTCCAAGGCGATGATGGCCAACCTCTCGAAAGAGAAGGTTATCGACCGTGATGGCAACGAAGTCGAGCAAGAGTCCTTCAACTCCATGTACATGATGGCTGACTCCGGTGCTCGGGGTTCGGCAGCTCAGATTCGTCAGTTGGCCGGTATGCGTGGTCTGATGGCCAAGCCGGACGGCTCGATCATCGAGACGCCGATCACCGCGAACTTCCGTGAAGGTCTGAGCGTACTGCAGTACTTCATCTCGACTCACGGTGCTCGTAAGGGTCTTGCGGATACCGCGTTGAAGACTGCGAACTCCGGTTATCTGACGCGTCGTCTGGTAGACGTTGCGCAGGATCTGGTAGTGACCGAGATCGATTGCGGCACCGAACAGGGCCTGCTGATGACGCCGCACATTGAAGGTGGCGACGTCGTTGAGCCGCTGGGTGAGCGTGTACTTGGTCGTGTAATTGCCCGTGACGTATTCAAGCCTGGCACCGACGAAGTCATCGTCCCTGCTGGCACTCTGGTAGACGAGAAGTGGGTTGAGTTCATCGAGCTGAACAGCATCGATGAAGTTATCGTGCGCTCGCCGATCAGCTGTGAAACCCGTTACGGTATCTGTGCCAAGTGCTACGGTCGTGACCTGGCTCGCGGTCATCAGGTCAACATCGGTGAGGCTGTCGGCGTTATCGCTGCCCAGTCGATCGGTGAGCCTGGTACCCAGCTGACCATGCGTACGTTCCACATCGGTGGTGCTGCGAGCCGTACTTCGGCTGCCGACAGCGTCCAGGTGAAGAACGGCGGTATGGTTCGCCTGCACAACCTCAAGCAGGTTGAGCGTGCCGATGGCAATCTGGTCGCGGTCTCGCGTTCCGGTGAGCTGGCCATTGCCGACGAATTCGGTCGTGAGCGTGAGCGCTACAAGCTGCCTTACGGTGCTGTGATTTCGGTCAAGGAAGGTGACAAGGTCGACGCTGGCGCGATCGTTGCCAAGTGGGACCCGCACACCCACCCGATCGTTACCGAAATGAAAGGTACCGTGACCTTCGTGGGCATGGAAGAAGGCATTACCATCAAGCGTCAGACCGACGAATTGACTGGTTTGACCAACATCGAAGTATTGGACGTTAAAGACCGTCCGGCTGCAGGTAAGGAAATTCGTCCTGCAATCAAGATGGTCGACGTCAATGGCAAGGATCTGCTGCTGCCGGGTACCGATGTACCAGCTCAGTACTTCCTGCCGGCGAACGCCCTGGTTGGTGTTGCTGACGGTGCGCAAATCGGTGTGGGTGACGTTATTGCACGTATCCCGCAAGAAACTTCCAAGACCCGTGACATCACCGGTGGTCTGCCGCGCGTTGCCGACTTGTTCGAAGCGCGTCGTCCGAAGGAAGCGTCGATTCTCGCGGAA
Organism: Pseudomonas sp. TE3910; assembly: GCF_056279025.1. NCBI lineage: Bacteria > Pseudomonadati > Pseudomonadota > Gammaproteobacteria > Pseudomonadales > Pseudomonadaceae > Pseudomonas > Pseudomonas sp. TE3910. Next base: position 2,856,698 of record NZ_JBWBQN010000001.1, on the reverse strand, counting down.
GTCAGCGGTACCATTGCATTCGGTAAAGAAACCAAGGGCAAGCGCCGCCTGGTTATCACTCCGAACGATGGCAGCGAGCCGTACGAAGAGCTGATTCCGAAGTGGCGTCACCTGAACGTCTTCGAAGGCGAACAAGTGAACCGTGGTGAAGTTATCTCCGACGGTCCAAGCGATCCGCACGACATCCTGCGTTTGCTGGGTGTGAGCGCGCTGGCCAAGTACATCGTCAACGAGATTCAGGACGTTTACCGTCTGCAAGGCGTTAAGATCAACGACAAGCACATCGAGACCATCCTGCGTCAGATGCTGCGTAAGGTTGAGATCGCCGAGTCGGGTGATTCCAGCTTCATCAAGGGCGACCAGATGGAGTTGACCCAGGTACTGGTAGAGAACGAGCGCTTGGCTTCTGAAGACAAGTTCGTCTCCAAGTTCTCGCGCGTACTGTTGGGTATCACCAAGGCTTCGCTCTCCACCGAGTCGTTCATCTCGGCGGCCTCCTTCCAGGAGACCACCCGAGTGCTGACCGAAGCTGCGGTAACCGGCAAGCGCGATTACCTGCGCGGCCTGAAAGAGAACGTGGTCGTAGGTCGTCTGATCCCGGCCGGTACCGGTCTGGCTTACCACAGCGAGCGCAAGCGTCGCCGTGATGCCGACAAGCCGCTGCGTGTAAGTGCCAGTGAGGTGGAAGCCGCACTGACTGAAGCGCTGAACTCCAGCGGCAACTAAGCGTAGGGCCCTGGTGGCCTCACTCCAGTCGTCGGTGACTGTTATTGTCACCGACAGCCGGGGAGGGGAGGCTGGGGCCTTGCCTTGACTGGGGGCAAGATCCTCTTTAGACTCTTGTACCCCTAAATTTGGTGGGACTTCGTCCTGCCATTTTGCTTTTCTTGCAAGACAATAGCGTCGCAAGACAACAGTGGAGCTAGTAGATGGCAACTATCAACCAGCTGGTACGTCAGCCGCGTAAGCGTATCGTCGAGAAATCCGACGTTCCTGCGCTGCAGAACTGCCCGCAACGTCGTGGCGTATGCACTCGTGTGTACACCACCACGCCGAAAAAACCTAACTCGGCACTGCGTAAAGTATGCCGTGTGCGTCTGACCAACGGTTTCGAGGTTTCCTCGTACATCGGTGGTGAAGGCCACAACCTGCAAGAGCACAGCGTGGTGCTGATTCGTGGCGGTCGTGTAAAAGACTTGCCAGGTGTTCGTTACCACACCGTTCGCGGTTCCCTGGATACCTCCGGCGTCAAAGGTCGTAACCAAGGCCGTTCGAAGTACGGTACCAAGCGTCCGAAGTAATCGGCCGTTTGCAGCAGTTTGCAGTTATTCATTTTATTGAGTCGATAAGAGTAAGGTCGGGCACGCACCCAGTGGGTCAGGTGTCCCGGGCTAACCTGAAGACCGTTTGAGGGCTTATCAATGCCAAGACGTCGTGTAGCAGCCAAGCGTGAGATTCTGGACGATCCGAAATACGGAAGCCAGATTCTCGCCAAGTTCATGAACCACGTGATGGAAAGCGGCAAGAAGGCCGTAGCCGAGCGCATCGTTTACGGTGCTCTGGATACCGTCAAAGCACGCAAGAACAGCGATCCCCTGGAAATCTTCGAGAAAGCTCTCGACGCCATCGCTCCGCTGGTCGAAGTAAAGTCGCGCCGTGTTGGCGGTGCCACTTACCAGGTTCCTGTTGAAGTTCGTCCATCCCGTCGTAACGCGCTGGCAATGCGCTGGCTGGTAGACTACGCCCGCAAGCGTGGCGAGAAGTCCATGGCGCTGCGCCTGGCCGGCGAACTGCTGGATGCTGCTGAAGGCAAAGGTGCTGCAGTCAAGAAGCGTGAAGACGTACACCGTATGGCTGAAGCCAACAAGGCTTTCTCGCACTACCGCTTCTAATCACAGCATCAATTTTTTTGCGAGGGCTTTATGGCTCGTACTACAGCAATTAACCGCTACCGTAACATCGGTATCTGTGCGCACGTTGATGCGGGCAAGACTACCACTACCGAGCGGATCCTGTTCTACACAGGCCTGAGCCACAAAATGGGCGAGGTGCATGATGGCGCCGCGACCACCGACTGGATGGTTCAGGAGCAGGAGCGGGGTATTACCATTACCTCTGCTGCCGTTACTACCTTCTGGAAAGGTTCCCGTGGTCAGTACGACAACTACCGCGTAAACGTCATTGATACACCAGGCCACGTTGACTTCACTATTGAAGTAGAGCGTTCCCTGCGTGTACTCGACGGTGCTGTCGTTGTGTTCTGCGGTACCTCCGGTGTTGAGCCTCAGTCCGAAACCGTATGGCGTCAGGCCAACAAGTACGGTGTTCCACGTGTTGTTTACGTGAACAAGATGGACCGTGCAGGTGCTAACTTCCTGCGCGTAGTTGGTCAGATCAAGAACCGTCTGGGTCACACCCCGGTTCCTGTCCAGCTGGCTATCGGTTCGGAAGAGAACTTCGAAGGTCAGGTTGATCTGATCAAGATGAAGGCGATCTACTGGAACGAAGACGACAAGGGCACCACCTATCGCGAGGAAGAAATTCCTGCTGATATGCTGGAGCTGGCTGAAGAGTGGCGCGCCAATATGGTCGAAGCTGCTGCTGAGGCCAACGAAGAGCTGATGAACAAGTACCTTGAAGAAGGTGAGCTGTCCGTCGAAGAAATCAAGGCTGGTCTGCGTGCTCGCACCCTGGCTAGCGAGATCGTTCCGGCTGTCTGCGGCTCTTCCTTCAAGAACAAGGGTGTTCCTCTGGTTCTTGACGCCGTTATCGACTTCCTGCCTGCTCCGACCGAGATCCCTGCAATTCAGGGTATCCACCCGGACAACATCGACGACGAAAGCGCTCCGAAAATCGAGCGTCACGCTAGCGATGATGAGCCGTTCTCGGCTTTGGCGTTCAAGATCGCTACCGACCCATTCGTTGGTACTCTGACTTTCGTGCGCGTCTACTCGGGCTTCCTGAGCTCTGGTGACTCCGTGATCAACTCGGTCAAGGGCAAGAAAGAGCGCGTTGGTCGTATGGTGCAGATGCACGCCAACCAGCGTGAAGAGATCAAGGAAGTACGTGCAGGCGACATCGCTGCGCTGATCGGCATGAAAGATGTCACCACTGGTGATACCCTCTGTGACGCCGACAAGCCGGTAATCCTTGAGCGTATGGATTTCCCTGAGCCGGTAATTTCGGTAGCTGTTGAGCCGAAAACCAAGCAGGATCAGGAAAAGATGGGTATCGCACTGGGCAAGTTGGCTCAGGAAGACCCGTCGTTCCGCGTCAAGACCGACGAAGAAACCGGCCAGACCATTATCTCGGGTATGGGCGAGCTTCACCTGGACATCCTCGTTGACCGCATGAAGCGCGAGTTCAACGTTGAAGCCAACATCGGTAAGCCACAGGTTTCCTACCGCGAGCAGATCACCAAGGACAACGTCGAGATCGAAGGTAAGTTCGTCCGTCAGTCCGGTGGTCGCGGTCAGTTCGGTCACTGCTGGATTCGCTTCTCGCAGCCAGACGTGGACGATAAGGGCAACATCACCGAAGGCCTGGTTTTCACTAACGAGGTTGTGGGTGGTGTGGTTCCGAAGGAATACATCCCGGCTATCCAGAAGGGTATCGAAGAGCAGATGAAGAACGGCATCGTTGCCGGCTATCCGCTGATCGGCCTGAAGGCAACCGTGTTTGATGGTTCCTACCACGACGTCGACTCCAACGAGATGGCGTTCAAGGTGGCGGCCTCCATGGCGACCAAGCAGCTGGCCACGAAAGGCGGCGGTAAAGTGCTTGAGCCGATCATGAAGGTGGAAGTTGTGACCCCTGAGGACTACATGGGTGACGTGATGGGTGACCTGAACCGTCGTCGTGGTCTGATCCAGGGTATGGAAGATTCGGTGTCCGGCAAGGTTGTCCGTGCTGAAGTTCCGCTCGGAGAGATGTTCGGTTATGCGACCGACGTTCGTTCCATGTCTCAGGGTCGCGCGAGCTACTCCATGGAATTCTCCAAATACGCTGAGGCTCCGTCGAACATCGTCGAAGCGCTCGTTAAAAAACAAGGCTGATTCAGTCCTTTAGGCTAGGAGTTAATTGTCGTGGCTAAAGAAAAATTTGATCGTTCCCTTCCGCACGTCAACGTTGGCACCATCGGTCACGTTGACCATGGTAAAACCACTCTGACTGCTGCTCTGACTCGCGTCTGCTCCGAAGTTTTCGGTTCGGCTGTTGTCGAATTCGACAAGATCGACAGCGCTCCAGAAGAGAAAGCTCGCGGTATCACCATCAACACCGCGCACGTCGAGTACAACTCGAACATTCGTCACTACGCTCACGTTGACTGCCCAGGTCACGCTGACTACGTGAAGAACATGATCACCGGTGCTGCTCAGATGGACGGCGCTATCCTGGTTTGCTCGGCCGCCGATGGTCCGATGCCACAAACCCGTGAGCACATCCTGCTGTCCCGTCAGGTAGGCGTTCCGTACATCGTGGTCTTCCTGAACAAGGCTGACCTGGTAGACGACGCAGAGCTGCTGGAACTGGTTGAGATGGAAGTTCGCGACCTGCTGTCCACCTATGACTTCCCAGGCGACGACACTCCGATCATCATCGGTTCTGCTCGTATGGCGCTGGAAGGCAAAGACGACAACGGCATGGGTACCACCGCTGTCAAGAAGCTGGTTGAAACTCTGGACAGCTACATCCCAGAGCCAGAGCGCGCTATCGACAAGCCGTTCCTGATGCCAATCGAAGACGTATTCTCGATCTCGGGTCGTGGTACTGTTGTTACCGGTCGTATCGAGCGTGGTATCGTCCGCGTTCAAGACGCTCTGGAAATCGTTGGTCTGCGTGACACCACCACCACCACCTGCACCGGTGTTGAGATGTTCCGCAAGCTGCTGGACGAAGGTCGTGCTGGCGAGAACTGCGGCGTTCTGCTGCGTGGTACCAAGCGTGACGACGTTGAGCGTGGTCAGGTTCTGGTTAAGCCAGGTTCGGTTAAGCCGCACACCAAGTTCACCGCAGAAGTTTACGTTCTGAGCAAGGAAGAAGGCGGCCGTCATACTCCGTTCTTCAAAGGCTACCGTCCACAGTTCTACTTCCGTACTACTGACGTGACTGGTAACTGCGAGCTGCCAGAAGGCGTTGAAATGGTAATGCCAGGTGACAACATCCAGATGACTGTCACTCTGATCAAAACCATCGCAATGGAAGATGGTCTGCGTTTCGCTATCCGTGAAGGCGGTCGTACCGTCGGCGCTGGCGTCGTAGCCAAAATCATCGAGTAATATTCGATGCTTTGAAAAGCCCCCGCTCAGCGGGGGCTTTTTTTATTGGGTTGACACCCAACTGGGGCGTCTATAGAATCACGCCTCCTTTTAACGGGCGTAGTGCGCCCGGTGGGAATAGCAGCCTGGAGTCTGAAATCCAATGCAAAATCAGCAAATCCGTATCAGGTTGAAGGCTTTTGACCATCGCCTGATCGACCAATCCACCCAGGAAATCGTGGAAACCGCGAAACGTACTGGTGCTCAAGTGCGTGGTCCAATTCCACTGCCTACCCGTAAAGAGCGGTTCACCGTTCTGGTCTCCCCGCACGTCAACAAAGACGCGCGTGACCAGTACGAGATCCGTACTCATAAGCGCGTACTGGATATCGTCCAGCCAACGGATAAAACCGTTGATGCACTTATGAAGCTTGATCTTGCGGCAGGTGTGGAAGTGCAGATCAGCCTCGGCTAAGACTCGGGTCTTAGTCGTGTAACGCTCTGAAATGGGCGGCCATAGCGGGTGAAAGCCCCGTACACTCATGAGGTTTACAACATGACTATTGGTGTAGTCGGTCGTAAATGCGGTATGACCCGTATTTTCACCGAAGAAGGTGTCTCCATTCCGGTCACGGTCATTGAGATCGAGCCGAATCGCGTCACCCAGTTCAAAACTGAAGAAACCGATGGCTATCGTGCAGTGCAAGTCACTGTAGGTGAGCGTCGTGCTTCGCGCGTGACTGCTGCTCAAGCAGGTCACTTCGCTAAAGCGAACGTTGCCGCTGGTCGCGGTGTCTGGGAATTCCGCCTTGAAGAAGGCGAGTACCAGGCTGGCGACTTGATCAATGCTGAACTCTTCGCTGCAGGCCAACTGGTAGATGTTACCGGTCAGTCCAAAGGTAAAGGCTTTGCCGGTACCATCAAGCGTTGGAATTTCCGCGGTCAAGATAACACCCACGGTAACTCCGTTTCCCACCGCGTCCCGGGCTCTATCGGCCAGTGCCAGACTCCTGGTCGTGTATTCAAGGGCAAAAAAATGTCCGGTCATATGGGCGCCGAGCGCGTGACCGTTCAGTCCCTCGAAGTAGTGCGCGTCGACGCTGAACGCAATCTGTTGCTGGTCAAGGGTGCCGTTCCTGGCGCTACTGGCGGCGATCTGGTTGTGCGTCCGGCTGCCAAGGCTCGCGGTTAAGGGGAAGCTGACATGCAACTAAATGTAAATGACGCTCAAGCGATCGAAGTTTCCGAACTGACTTTCGGCGGCGAATTCAACGAGACGCTGGTTCACCAAGCAGTCGTGGCCTACATGGCTGGCGGCCGTCAAGGTACCAAGCAGCAGAAAACCCGTTCCGACGTTGCTGGTGGCGGTAAGCGCCCATGGCGTCAGAAAGGTACTGGCCGTGCTCGTGCCGGTACTATCCGTAGCCCAATCTGGCGTGGCGGCGGTACCACTTTCGCAGCTCGTCCTCAGGATCACTCGCAGAAGCTCAACAAGAAGATGTACCGCGCAGCACTGCGCTCCATCCTCGCTGAGCTGGTGCGTACCGACCGTCTGGTCGTGGTTCAGGACTTCGCTGTTGAAGCACCGAAAACCAAAGACCTGCTGAACAAGCTGAACGGTATGGGTCTGACCGACGTACTGATCGTTTCTGAGGCTGTTGATCAGAATCTGTACCTGGCTGCTCGCAACCTGCCGCACGTCGATGTACGTGACGTACAAGGTTCCGATCCGGTCAGTCTGATCGCATACGACAAAGTGTTGATCACTGTGTCGGCCGTGAAGAAATTCGAGGAGCTGCTGGGATGAACCAGGAACGCGTATTTAAAGTTCTACTTGGCCCGCACGTTTCCGAGAAGGCCACGGTTCTGGCTGAGAAGAAAGGCCAGTTCGTATTCAAGGTTGCTACTGATGCAACCAAGCTGGAAATCAAGAAGGCTGTCGAAGGTCTGTTCGGTGTCAAGGTCGAGAACGTCACTACCGTGAACGTTCTGGGTAAGACCAAGCGCACCGCTCGTGGTCTGGGCAAGCGCAATGACTGGAAGAAGGCGATCGTATCCCTTCAGCCAGGCCAAGATCTCGATTTCAGCAGCAGTGCTGAGTAAGGAAGGGGTGCATCATGGCAATCGTTAAATGCAAACCGACTTCCCCTGGCCGCCGTTTCGTGGTCAAGGTGGTCAACCAGGAGCTGCATAAAGGCGCTCCTCACGCACCGCTGCTCGAGAAGAAATCGAAGACTGGTGGTCGTAACAACAATGGCCGCATCACTACTCGTCACGTAGGTGGTGGTCATAAGCAGCATTACCGTATGGTCGACTTCCGTCGCAACGACAAGGACGGCATCGCCGCCACTGTCGAGCGTATTGAATACGATCCAAACCGTACTGCTCACATCGCACTGCTGTGCTATGCAGACGGCGAGCGCCGCTACATCATCGCCCCTAAAGGCGTGAGTGCTGGCGACCAGCTGATCGCAGGTGCTCTGGCTCCAATCAAGCCAGGCAACTCCCTGCAGCTGCGTAACATCCCAGTGGGTAGCACCATTCACGGCATCGAACTGAAGCCGGGCAAAGGTGCACAAATCGCTCGTTCCGCTGGTGCTTCGGCTCAGCTGATCGCTCGCGAAGGTGTCTACGTGACCCTGCGTCTGCGCTCTGGTGAAATGCGTAAAGTCCTGGCTGAATGCCGTGCGACCCTGGGTGAAGTCTCGAACTCCGAGCACAGCCTGCGTTCGCTGGGTAAAGCTGGTGCTAAACGCTGGCGTGGCGTTCGCCCAACCGTTCGTGGTGTTGCCATGAACCCGGTTGACCACCCGCACGGTGGTGGTGAAGGTCGTACCTCCGGTGGTCGTCATCCGGTATCGCCATGGGGCTTCCCGACTAAGGGTGCTAAGACTCGTGGTAATAAGCGTACCGACAATATGATCGTCCGTCGTCGCAAGTAAATAGAGGGATACGACAGTGCCACGTTCTCTGAAAAAAGGTCCTTTTATTGATCTTCACCTACTGAAGAAGATCGAAGTGGCGGCGGAAAAGAACGATCGCAAACCAGTTAAAACCTGGTCGCGCCGTTCCATGATCCTGCCACAAATGGTCGGTTTGACCATCGCGGTACACAACGGTCGCCAACACGTCCCAGTTCTCGTGAACGAAGACATGGTCGGCCATAAACTGGGCGAGTTCGCCGGTACCCGCACCTACCGCGGGCACGTGGCTGACAAGAAAGCCAAGCGTTAAGGGGTAAGGAAATGGAAGTAGCCGCTAAGTTGTCGGGCGCTCGCATCTCCGCCCAGAAAGCCCGCTTGGTCGCCGACCAGATCCGCGGGAAGAAGGTGGGCGAAGCGCTCAACCTGTTGGCCTTCAGCAGCAAGAAAGCCGCTGAAATCATGAAGAAAGTCCTCGAGTCGGCCGTAGCCAACGCCGAGCATAACGAAGGCGCAGACGTTGATGACCTGAAGGTCTCCACCGTTTTCGTCAACGAAGGGCGTTCGCTGAAGCGTATCATGCCGCGTGCCAAAGGCCGCGCTGATCGCATCGTCAAGCGGTCTTGCCATATCACTGTCAAGGTTGCGGACAAGTAACGGAGTCGATCAGATGGGTCAGAAAGTACATCCCACTGGCATTCGCCTGGGAATCGTCAAGGAGCACACCTCCGTCTGGTATGCAGACGGTCGGACTTATGCGGACTATTTGCTCGCAGATCTGAACGTGCGTGAGTATCTCCAAGACAAACTAAAAAGCGCGTCCGTTAGCCGTATCGATATCCATCGTCCGGCCCAAACTGCACGCATCACCATCCACACCGCTCGTCCAGGTATCGTTATCGGGAAGAAAGGTGAGGATGTTGAAAAACTGCGTCAGGACCTGACCAAGCAAATGGGTGTGCCTGTGCACATCAATATCGAAGAGATCCGCAAGCCGGAACTCGACGGTATGCTGGTTGCTCAGAGCGTAGCTCAGCAGCTGGAGCGTCGTGTGATGTTCCGTCGCGCCATGAAGCGCGCTGTACAGAACGCCATGCGTATTGGTGCCAAAGGCATCAAAATCCAAGTGAGCGGTCGTCTCGGCGGTGCTGAAATCGCACGTACTGAATGGTATCGCGAAGGTCGTGTGCCACTGCACACCCTGCGTGCCGATATCGACTATGCCACCTACGAAGCTCACACCACTTATGGTGTGATCGGTGTCAAGGTTTGGATCTTCAAAGGCGAAGTTATCGGTGGTCGCCAAGAAGAACTGAAACCACAAGCACCAGCGCCTCGTAAAAAAGCTGCTAAGTAAGGGGTACGCCAAATGTTGCAACCAAAGCGTACAAAATTCCGCAAGCAGATGACCGGCCACAACCGTGGTCTGGCACTGCGCGGTAGCAAAGTCAGCTTCGGCGAATTTGCTCTGAAAGCTGTTGCTCGCGGTCGTCTCACCGCTCGCCAGATCGAGTCGGCACGTCGTGCTCTGACTCGTCACGTAAAACGTGGCGGCAAGATCTGGATCCGTGTATTCCCGGACAAGCCGATCTCCAAGAAGCCTCTCGAAGTGCGGATGGGTAAAGGTAAGGGTTCCGTGGAGTACTGGGTTGCCCAGATCCAGCCAGGCAAAGTCCTGTACGAGATCGAGGGTGTTTCTGAAGAGCTGGCGCGTGAGGCATTCGCCTTGGCGGCTGCAAAGCTGCCTCTCGCCACCTCCTTTGTTAAGCGGACGGTGATGTGATGAAAGCGAATGAACTTCGTGACAAATCAGCACAGCAACTGAACGAGCAACTGCTCGGCTTGCTGCGCGACCAGTTCAATCTGCGCATGCAGAAAGCAACTGGCCAGTTGGGGCAGTCGCACCTGCTCTCGCAAGTTAAGCGTGACATCGCTCGCGTGAAAACTGTGCTCAACCAGCAGGCAGGTAAGTGATCATGGCTGAAGCTGAAAAAACCGTCCGTACGCTGACTGGCCGTGTCGTCAGCGACAAAATGGACAAGACCATCACCGTACTGATCGAGCGTCGCGTTAAGCACCCGATCTACGGTAAATACGTTAAGCGTTCGACTAAGCTGCACGCGCACGACGAAACCAATCAGTGCCACATCGGCGACAAGGTCTCCATTCGCGAGACCCGTCCGCTGGCCAAGACCAAGTCCTGGGCACTGGTTGAAGTTCTCGAACGCGCTGTTGAAGTCTAAGGGCTAAGGGTCGGAGAAATTTTATGATTCAGACTCAATCCATGCTCGATGTGGCCGATAACAGCGGCGCTCGTCGCGTCATGTGCATCAAGGTGCTCGGCGGTTCCCACCGTCGTTACGCCGGTATCGGTGACATCATCAAAGTAACCGTCAAGGAAGCAATTCCTCGCGGTAAAGTGAAAAAGGGCCAGGTGATGACTGCTGTTGTAGTCCGCACCCGTCACGGCGTTCGCCGTGCCGATGGTTCGATTATCCGCTTTGATGGCAACGCTGCTGTTCTGTTGAACAACAAGCAAGAGCCAATCGGCACCCGTATCTTTGGGCCAGTGACCCGTGAACTTCGTACTGAGAAGTTCATGAAGATCGTCTCGCTCGCCCCAGAAGTGCTGTAAGGAGATCCGACATGCAAAAGATTCGTCGTGACGACGAGATCATCGTGATCGCCGGCAAAGACAAAGGTAAGCGCGGTAAGGTGCTGAAGGTGCTCGCTGATGACCGTCTGGTCGTTGGTGGGATCAACCTGGTGAAGCGTCATACCAAGCCTAACCCTATGTCGGGCGTACAAGGCGGTATCGTCGAGAAAGAAGCGCCACTGCACGCTTCCAACGTCGCCATTTTCAACGGCGAAACCAACAAGGCTGACCGCGTTGGTTTCAAAGTAGAAGAAGGCAAAAAAATTCGTGTCTTCAAGTCGACCCAAAAAGCGGTTGATGCTTGAACACTGCTAGGTAGAAGACCATGGCACGACTGAAAGAGATTTATCGGAAGGAAATCGCTCCCAAGCTTAAGGAAGAACTTAAGCTGGCGAACGTGATGGAAGTTCCGCGCGTTACCAAAATCACCCTGAACATGGGTCTGGGCGAAGCGATCGGCGACAAAAAAGTCATCGAGCACGCTGTTGCTGACCTGGAAAAGATCACCGGTCAAAAAGCCGTTGTGACTTTCGCACGGAAATCCATCGCGGGCTTCAAAGTCCGTGAGGGCTGGCCGATTGGCGTTAAAGTTACTCTGCGCCGCGATCGTATGTACGAATTCCTGGACCGCCTGCTGGCGATCTCCCTGCCTCGGGTTCGCGACTTCCGCGGCCTGAATGCCAAGTCCTTCGATGGTCGTGGCAACTACAGCATGGGCGTGAAAGAGCAGATCATCTTCCCGGAAATCGATTACGACAAGATCGATGCTCTCCGCGGTCTGGACATTACCCTGACCACTACTGCTCGTACGGATGACGAAGGTCGCGCCCTGCTGCGTGCTTTCAAATTCCCGTTCCGCAACTGATTGGAGTAGGAAAATGGCCAAGAAGAGCATGAAAAACCGCGAGCTGAAGCGTCAGCTCACGGTTGCTAAATACGCCAAGAAGCGTGCTGAGCTCAAAGCTACCATCGTTAATCTGAATGCAACTCCAGAAGAGCGTTGGGCAGCAGCTGTAGCTCTGCAGAAGCAGCCACGTGACGCAAGCGCCTCGCGCATGCGTAACCGCTGCCGCATCACCGGCCGTCCACACGGCGTTTACCGCAAGTTCGGCCTGGGCCGTAACAAGCTGCGTGAAGCAGCAATGCGCGGTGACGTTCCAGGTCTGGTTAAAGCCAGCTGGTAAGACGTGCCGATAGTGTCCCGGTGGAGGAGGAGTAATCTTCCGACCGCCGGTGACCTGGCAACGAAACAAGCCCCTTATGGGGCTTGTTTCGTTTCTGGGATGTGTCTAGAATGACCGGCTCACCTGAGCCCGGGTTTTTCCTGGGTCGTTCGGGTGTCTGTAGTAGCCGAAAGGCTAATTATTCTTGTATCAGGAGCGTCTAGCCCATGAGTATGCAGGACCCGTTAGCGGACATGCTAACTCGAATCCGTAATGCCCAGATGGCTGAAAAGTCCGTCGTAAGCATGCCTTCTTCTACCCTGAAGGTGGCTGTAGCCAAAGTTCTGAAAGACGAAGGTTACATCGCGGGTTACCAGGTCAGCAGCGAAGTTAAACCGTCGCTGTCCATCGAGCTGAAATACTTCGAAGGCCGTCCAGTCATCGAAGAAGTCAAGCGCGTAAGTCGTCCAGGCCTGCGTCAGTACAAGTCCGTCGAAGAACTGCCGAAAGTACGTGGCGGTCTGGGCGTGTCTATCGTCTCCACCAACAAAGGTGTGATGACTGATCGTGCTGCGCGCGCTGCCGGTGTCGGCGGCGAAGTTCTCTGCACTGTGTTCTAAGGGGGGATAAGCATGTCTCGCGTCGCTAAGAACCCCGTAAAGCTGCCAGCAGGCGTCGAAGTTAAGTTCGCCGGCCAACAGCTTTCGGTGAAGGGTGCCAAGGGCACTCTCGAACTGAATGTTCACTCGTCCGTAGAAGTCGTCGAAGAAGCCGGTGAGCTGCGTTTCGCTGCTCGCAATGGCGATCAACAGACTCGCGCCATGGCCGGTACTACCCGTGCTCTGGTTAACAACATGGTCCAGGGCGTAAGCCAAGGCTTCGAGCGTAAGCTCCAGCTGGTCGGTGTTGGTTACAAGGCTCAGGCCAAAGGCGAAGTGCTGTCCCTGGCTCTCGGTTTCTCCCACCCGGTTGATTATCAGCTGCCGCAAGGCGTCACTGCTGAGACCCCAAGCCAGACCGATATCCTGATCAAGGGCATCGATAAGCAACTGGTTGGTCAAGTGGCCGCTGAAATTCGCGATTTCCGTCCGCCAGAGCCTTACAAAGGTAAGGGTGTGCGTTACGCGGATGAAGTCGTCCGTCGTAAAGAAGCCAAGAAGAAGTAGGGCCTAGCAAATGACCGACAAAAAAGTTACTCGACTGCGTCGCGCTCGCAAAGCACGTCTGAAAATGCACGAGCTCGAAGCCGTGCGTCTCTGCGTGTTCCGCTCTTCGCAGCACATCTACGCCCAGGTCATTTCGGCCGACGGCAGCAAAGTCCTGGCCAGCGCCTCGACTTTGGACAAAGAACTGCGTGATGGCGCCACTGGCAACATCGACGCGGCCACTAAGGTTGGCAAGCTGGTTGCCGAGCGTGCGAAAGCCGCTGGCGTTTCTCAAGTTGCTTTCGACCGTTCTGGCTTCAAGTACCACGGCCGTGTCAAGGCACTGGCTGATGCTGCTCGTGAAGGCGGGCTGGAGTTCTAAGTTATGTCAAATAACGACCAAAAGCGCGACGAAGGCTACATCGAGAAGCTGGTTCAAGTTAACCGCGTAGCTAAAACCGTAAAAGGCGGCCGTATCTTCACTTTCACCGCGTTGACCGTGGTTGGTGATGGTAAAGGTCGTGTTGGCTTCGGCCGTGGCAAGTCGCGTGAAGTGCCTGCTGCGATCCAGAAGGCAATGGAAGCTGCTCGTCGCAACATGATTCAAGTGGACCTGAACGGCACCACTCTGCAGTACGCTACCAAGGCCGCCCACGGCGCCTCGAAGGTTTACATGCAGCCTGCCTCTAACGGTACCGGTATCATCGCTGGCGGCGCAATGCGTGCTGTCCTGGAAGTTGCTGGTGTTCAGAACGTTCTGGCCAAGTGCTACGGTTCGACCAACCCAGTGAACGTGGTTCATGCCACTTTCAAGGGTCTGAAAGCCATGCAATCTCCTGAGTCCATTGCCGCCAAGCGTGGCAAGAGTGTTGAGGAGATCATCTGATCATGGCTACCGTTAAAGTAACGTTGATCAAAAGTACCGCTGGCCGTCTGCCTAACCACAAACTGTGTGTTAAAGGCCTGGGTCTGCGTCGCATCGGTCACACTGTAGAAGTCCTGGATACTCCCGAGAACCGCGGGATGATCAACAAGGCTTACTACATGCTGCGCGTCGAGGGTTAATCGATGAAACTCAATGATCTGAGTCCAGCGCCGGGTTCCCGTCGCGAGAAGCATCGTCCGGGTCGTGGTATCGGTAGCGGTTTGGGTAAGACTGGTGGCCGTGGCCACAAAGGTCAGACCTCCCGTTCCGGTGGCACCATCGCTCCAGGCTTTGAAGGCGGTCAACAGCCGCTGCATCGTCGTCTGCCGAAGTTCGGCTTCGTTTCGCTGAAAGCCATGGACCGCGCAGAAGTGCGTCTGTCCGAGCTGGCTAAAGTGGAAGGCGACGTCGTCACCGTGCAATCCCTGAAGGATGCCAACGTGATTAACCAAAACGTACAGCGCGTGAAAATCATGCTGTCCGGTGAAGTTACTCGCGCAGTCACCATCAAGGGCGTCGCTGCCACCAAAGGTGCGCGTGCGGCTATCGAAGCAGCTGGCGGCAAGTTCGAGGAATAAATGGCTAAGCAAGGTGCTCTCTCTTCGCTCGGCAAGGGCGGGATGTCTGAACTCTGGGCTCGTCTGCGTTTTCTGTTCCTGGCGATTATCGTCTATCGGATCGGCGCACACATCCCTGTTCCAGGTATCAATCCGGACCGGCTGGCGGAACTGTTTCGACAGAATGAGGGGACCATTCTTAGCTTGTTCAACATGTTTTCCGGCGGCGCGCTGGAGCGGATGAGCATCTTTGCATTGGGGATCATGCCGTACATTTCGGCATCGATCATCATGCAGCTGATGACCACCGTCAGCCCGCAGCTGGAGCAGTTGAAGAAGGAAGGTGAATCTGGCCGTCGCAAGATTAGCCAGTACACCCGCTACGGCACCGTCGTTCTGGCGCTGGTTCAAGCTATTGGCATGTCTATTGGCTTGGCCGGTCAGGGCGTAGCGTTTTCTGCTGATTTTGGCTTCCATTTCGTTGCGGTCTCCACTTTTGTGGCGGGCGCGATGTTCATGATGTGGCTGGGTGAGCAGATCACGGAGCGCGGTGTCGGCAACGGTATCTCGATGTTGATCTTCGCGGGTATCGTTGCCGGTCTTCCGAGAGCAATCGGGCAGTCTTTCGAGTCTGCGCGTACGGGTGATATCAACATTATCGCCCTGATCGTTATCGGTCTTCTGGCAGTAGCGATCATCGGTTTTGTGGTGTTCATTGAGCGTGGTCAGCGTCGTATCGCCGTTCATTACGCCAAGCGTCAGCAGGGCCGTAAGGTCTTTGCTGCGCAGACCAGCCACCTGCCGTTGAAGGTGAACATGGCCGGGGTTATCCCAGCCATTTTCGCGAGCAGCATCTTGCTGTTCCCGGCTTCGCTGGGTGCCTGGTTCGGTCAGTCCGAAGGTATGGGCTGGCTGCAGGACATCTCGGAGTCGATCGCTCCTGGTCATCCATTGAATATTCTGCTGTTTAGTGCAGGGATCATTTTCTTCTGCTTCTTCTATACGGCGTTGATGTTCAATCCGAAAGACGTAGCGGAAAACCTGAAGAAGTCCGGTGCCTTTATTCCGGGCATCCGTCCAGGCGAGCAGTCGGCGCGCTACATTGATGGCGTTCTGACCCGTTTGACCATGTTCGGTGCTCTTTATATGACGGCCGTCTGCCTTCTGCCCCAGTTCCTGGTGGTGGCTGCAAACGTTCCGTTCTACCTTGGCGGGACCTCGTTGCTGATTGTGGTAGTGGTTGTGATGGACTTCATGTCCCAAGTACAATCGCACCTCGTTTCGCACCAGTACGAATCCCTGATGAAGAAAGCCAACCTGAAAGGCTACGGTGGCAGCGGTCTGCTGCGTTGATAGTCCCTTAAGGTTCGAGGAGTTGGTGATGAAAGTTCGTGCATCGGTGAAAAAGCTGTGCCGTAACTGCAAAATTATTCGCCGCGAAGGTGTCGTTCGAGTAATTTGCAGCGCGGAACCACGTCACAAACAGCGCCAAGGCTGAGTGTGATCTGTGCTTCAAGCCCAGCAGCTAGTGCGCTGCTGGGTTGATTATTTGTTTCTACAGCGATATTATCTCGCGCCCTATTTCTTGGCTTCCGGGGCGTAGGTAGCTGTCAATTGGAGTCCCACTGAATGGCCCGTATTGCAGGCGTCAACATTCCAGATAACAAGCACACTGTTATCTCGCTGACCTACATCTATGGTGTTGGTCGCACTACTGCACAGAAAATCTGTGCAGACACTGGGGTCAACCCAGCCGCAAAGATCAAAGATCTGAGCGACGAGCAGATTGAACAGCTGCGTAGCGAAGTTGCGAAGTTCACCACCGAAGGTGATCTGCGTCGCGACATCAACATGAAAATCAAGCGGTTGATGGACCTGGGCTGCTACCGCGGTCTGCGTCATCGTCGGGGTCTGCCAGTACGCGGTCAGCGTACCAAGACCAACGCGCGTACCCGTAAAGGTCCGCGTAAGCCGATCCGCAAGTAATCGCACCAGCGAATCGACAGGAAAATAGACATGGCAAAACCTGCTGCTCGTCCTCGTAAAAAAGTCAAAAAGACAGTGGTTGATGGGATCGCCCACATCCACGCGTCTTTCAACAACACCATCGTGACCATCACCGATCGTCAAGGTAACGCACTGTCGTGGGCTACCTCCGGCGGTTCGGGTTTCCGTGGTTCGCGCAAATCCACCCCGTTCGCGGCCCAAGTTGCTGCAGAGCGTGCTGGTCAAGCTGCGCTGGAGTACGGTCTGAAAAACCTCGACGTTAACGTCAAGGGTCCAGGTCCAGGTCGTGAGTCCGCTGTTCGTGCTTTGAACAGCTGTGGCTATAAGATCGCCAGCATCACCGACGTGACGCCAATCCCGCACAACGGGTGCCGTCCGCCGAAGAAGCGCCGCGTGTAATCAGGAGACAGATAAATGGCACGTTACATTGGTCCAAAATGCAAACTGTCTCGTCGTGAAGGCACTGATCTGTTCCTGAAGAGCGGCGTTCGCGCTCTGGAATCGAAGTGCAACATCGAAGCAGCCCCAGGTATTCACGGTCAGCGTCGTGGTCGTCAGTCCGACTACGGCACCCAGCTGCGTGAGAAGCAAAAAGTCCGTCGTATCTACGGCGTTCTCGAGCGTCAGTTCAGCGGTTACTACAAGGAAGCAGCCTCCAAGAAGGGTGCTACCGGCGAGAACCTGCTGCAACTGCTCGAGTGCCGTCTGGACAACGTCGTTTATCGTATGGGCTTTGGCGCTACTCGTGCCGAATCCCGTCAGCTGGTTTCGCATAAAGCGATCAGCATCAACGGCAAGACTGTAAACGTTCCGTCCTACCAAGTTCGTCCGGGTGACGTGGTCGCAGTTCGCGAGAAATCGTTGAACCAGCTGCGCATTGTTCAAGCCCTTGAACTGTGCGCCCAGCGTGGCCGCGTTGAGTGGGTAGAAGTAGATGCTGCTAAAAAATCCGGTGTTTTCAAGAACGTCCCGGCTCGCAGCGACCTGTCTGCCGACATCAACGAAAACCTGATTGTCGAGCTCTACTCCAAGTAAGGGCTAGAAAATAGGTGCATCCATGCAGATTTCGGTAAATGAGTTTCTGACGCCCCGCCACATTGATGTGCAGGTCGTCAGTCCAACCCGCGCCAAGATCACGCTCGAGCCTCTCGAGCGTGGCTTCGGCCATACCCTGGGCAACGCGCTGCGTCGCATCCTGTTGTCCTCTATGCCTGGCTGTGCAGTAGTCGAGGCCGAAATTGACGGCGTACTCCATGAGTACTCGGCAATTGAAGGTGTACAGGAAGATGTTATTGAGATCCTGTTGAACCTGAAAGGCCTGGCTATCAAACTGCATGGTCGTGACGAAGTTACGCTGACCTTGTCGAAAAAGGGTTCGGGGGTGGTTACCGCTGCCGATATTCAGCTGGATCATGATGTCGAGATCGTTAACCCCGATCACGTAATCGCTAACCTGGCGTCTAACGGCGCTTTGAACATGAAGCTCACCGTAGCTCGTGGTCGTGGTTATGAGCCGGCCGATTCGCGTCAGAGCGATGAAGACGAGAGCCGCAGCATTGGTCGCTTGCAGCTTGACGCTTCGTTCAGCCCGGTTCGCCGTATCGCCTACGTGGTGGAAAACGCCCGTGTCGAGCAGCGTACCAACCTGGATAAGCTGGTTATCGATCTGGAAACCAACGGTACTCTGGATCCTGAAGAGGCAATCCGTCGTGCAGCAACCATTCTGCAACAGCAGTTGGCTGCGTTCGTCGACCTCAAAGGTGACAGTGAGCCTGTGGTAGTGGAGCAGGAAGACGAGATCGATCCGATCCTGCTTCGCCCGGTTGACGATCTGGAATTGACCGTACGTTCGGCCAACTGCCTGAAGGCGGAGAACATCTACTACATCGGTGATCTGATTCAGCGCACCGAAGTAGAGCTGTTGAAAACTCCGAACCTGGGTAAGAAGTCCCTGACTGAAATCAAGGACGTTCTGGCTTCCCGTGGTCTGTCCCTCGGCATGCGCCTCGACAACTGGCCGCCTGCAAGTCTTAAGAAAGACGACAAGGCGACTGCCTGATCGTCGTAATCACCGAACGTAAGTTTGGTAAGGAATGAACCATGCGTCATCGTAAAAGTGGTCGTCACCTGAGCCGCACCAGCGCGCACCGCAAAGCCATGTTCCAAAACATGGCGGTGTCGCTGTTCGAGCACGAGCTGATCAAAACTACCCTGCCTAAAGCCAAGGAACTGCGCCGCGTTGCCGAGCCGCTGATCACCCTGGCCAAGGAAGACAGCGTAGCTAACCGTCGTCTGGCCTTCGACCGTACTCGTTCGAAAGCCATCGTTGGTAAGCTGTTCAACGATCTGGGCAAGCGCTATGCCACCCGTCAGGGCGGCTACCTGCGTATCCTCAAGTGCGGTTTCCGCGCTGGCGATAACGCACCTATGGCGTACGTCGAGCTGGTTGATCGTCCTGTCGGTGGCGTAGTAGAAGCTGCTGAGTAAGACGAACAGTCTGAAACAAGGAACCGGGCCTAGTGCCCGGTTTTTTGTTTTCACGGTAATTGAAATAAGCTATTGATTTTGATCAATTAATGAATTTGATCGTGTCGTCTTCATGCTCAATACTCCCTCTCAGCCGACTAGCCGGCAGCATTATTCTGAAAAGGGAGAGAGCATGAGCCAGAACAAGACACTGACCACCGCCAGCGGTGCTCCGGTTGCCGATAACCAGAACTCGCGTTCTGCCGGCCCACGTGGTCCGCTGCTGCTGGAAGATTTTCACCTGATTGAAAAGCTCGCGCACTTCAACCGTGAGAACATTCCGGAGCGTCGTGTACATGCTAAAGGCTCGGGCGCTTATGGCACCTTCACCGTCACCCGGGATATCAGCCAATACACCAGTGCCAAACTGTTCGAGGCAGTAGGCAAGCAGACGCCAACGTTCCTGCGATTCTCTACGGTGGGCGGCGAGCGGGGCTCTGCCGATACCGAGCGCGATCCTCGTGGGTTTGCCGTGAAGTTCTACACCGAGGAAGGTAACTGGGACATTGTGGGCAACAACACGCCGGTTTTCTTCATTCGGGACCCGCTGAAGTTCCCCGACTTCATCCATACCCAGAAGCGCTTGCCACAAAGTAACCTGAAGAGCCCGCAGGCGATGTGGGACTTCTGGTCGCATTCGCCAGAGGCATTGCACCAGGTCACCATCCTGTTCTCTGATCGGGGCATTCCGGATGGCTACCGTCATATGCACGGCTTTGGTAGCCATACCTTCAGCCTGATCAACGCGGCTGGTGTGCGTCATTGGGTCAAGTGGCACTTCAAGACCAAGCAAGGTATCAAGAACCTGGCGCCGGCCGAGGCGACTCGCCTTGCTGGCACCGATCCGGACTACGCCCAGCGGGATCTGTTCGAGGCCATTGAACGAGGCGACTTCCCTAAATGGAGTGTCTGTATCCAGGTCATGACCGAGGATCAGGCCGCTGCGCACAGCGATAACCCATTCGATGTCACCAAGACCTGGTCGCAGAAGGCGTTCCCGCTGATTGAAGTGGGTGAGCTTGAGCTCAATCGTAACCCGCTGAACTACTTTGCCGAGGTTGAGCAGGCGGCTTTCGCGCCGAGCAATCAGGTGCCGGGTGTTGGCCTATCGCCAGACCGTATGCTGCAGGGGCGTGTGTTCGCTTATGCCGATGCTCACCGCTACCGTGTAGGGACCAACCATCAGCAGTTGCCTGTTAACGCTCCGAAGAGCCCTGTGAACAGTTACCAGCGTGATGGTGCGATGGCCCTGGGCAGTAATGGCGGAGCAGCACCGAACTATGAGCCAAACAGCTACAGCAACGCCCCCAAGCAGGCGCCTCAGTACGCCGAACCAGCGCTTGCACTCAATGGCGCTGCGGACCGTTACGATCATCGTGAGGATGGTGACTACTACAGCTATGCCGGTGCCCTGTTCCGTTTGATGAACAGTGAACAGAAAGCGCTGCTGATCAGTAATATCGCGGGCGCGATGAAGGGTGTGTCGCAGGATGTTGTTCAACGTCAGTTGCAGCACTTCCTCAAGGCTGATGCGGCTTACGGTGAAGGTGTCGCCAAGGCGTTGGGGGTCAAACTGGCATAAGTCGAAGTGATAAGCAGAACCGCCCGCATTAGGGCGGTTTTTCAATGCAATTGACTACTGTTTGCGCCCCTTTTTACCTGATTTTACGTTAATCGCAGTGACCTCTCCGTCATCCTGGTTCACACTGTCACTTTCACTTAGGGAGAAGCAGGGCGATGCAAGGTCACCCGGACGTAATCGACTACCTCAACACGTTGCTGACGGGAGAACTGGCGGCACGTGATCAGTATTTCATCCACTCGCGCATGTATGAAGACTGGGGCTTGAGCAAGCTCTACGAGCGTATCAACCATGAGATGGAAGAAGAGGCACAACACGCTGACGCCCTGATTCGCCGTATTCTCATGCTTGAAGGCACACCGCGTATGCGTCCTGACGATCTGGACATCGGTGCTACCGTGCCGGATATGTTCGCAGCCGATTTGCGCCTCGAGTACAAAGTCCGTGCAGCACTGTGCAAAGGCATCGAGTTGTGCGAGCTGCACAAGGACTACATCAGCCGCGATATCTTGCGTGCGCAACTGGCTGACACCGAGGAAGATCACACCTACTGGCTGGAGAAGCAGTTGGGCCTGATCAAGTCCATCGGCCTGGAAAACTACCTGCAATCGCAGATGTAGTTCGCGATGCTGCAAAAAAGCCCCTGCCGTTTGCGCGGCAGGGGCTTTTTCATGGGCGTCAGGCCCTGTCGCGCAGTAACAACGGTTTTAGGTAATGACCTGTGTGCGACTGCTCCATCTCCGAGACCTCTTCAGGCGTCCCGCAGGCGATGATCTGGCCTCCTCGGGAGCCACCCTCCGGGCCGAGATCGACCAGCCAGTCGGCCGTCTTGATCACATCCAGGTTGTGTTCGATCACTACCACGGTGTTGCCGTGGTCACGAAGCCTGTGCAGCACATCGAGCAACTGCTGAATATCAGCGAAGTGCAGACCGGTGGTCGGCTCATCGAGGATGTACAGCGTCTTGCCAGTATCGCGCTTGGACAGTTCGCGTGACAGCTTCACCCGCTGAGCCTCACCACCGGACAAGGTGGTCGCAGATTGCCCCAGCTTGATGTAGGAGAGCCCCACGTCCATCAGCGTTTGCAGCTTGCGCGCCAGCGCCGGTACTGCATCGAAGAACTCCCGCGCTTCCTCGATGGTCATCTCAAGAACTTCGTGGATGTTCTTGCCCTTGTATTTGATCTCCAGGGTTTCGCGGTTGTAGCGTTTGCTCTTGCAGACATCGCACGGCACATAGATGTCAGGTAGAAAGTGCATCTCGACTTTGATCAGGCCATCGCCCTGGCACGCTTCACAGCGTCCGCCCTTGACGTTGAAGGAGAAGCGTCCCGGGCCATAGCCGCGTGAGCGCGACTCCGGCACGCCGGAGAACAGTTCACGAATCGGTGTGAACAGGCCGGTATAGGTGGCCGGGTTGGAGCGCGGCGTGCGACCGATCGGGCTTTGGTCGATGTCCACGACCTTGTCCAGGTGTTGCAGGCCATCACAACTGCTATGCGGTGCCGCTTCAAGGCTGGTCGCACCATTAAGGGCTGTCGCGGCCAGGGGGAACAGCGTGTTGTTGATCAGGGTTGACTTACCTGAGCCGGAAACGCCGGTCACGCAGGTCAGCAGGCCAATTGGAATCTCCAGGTCAACGTTCTGCAGGTTGTTGCCGCGCGCGCCCTTGAGCTTCAGTGAGCGCTTCTTGTCACGCGGCGTGCGGGTGGCCGGTACGGCAATTTTGACCCGGCCCGAGAGGTATTTACCGGTCAGCGAGTCAGGGTGTGCCATTACCTCGGCGGGCGTTCCTTCGGCGACGATTTGTCCACCGTGTACGCCAGCACCAGGCCCAATATCCACCACATAGTCAGCCAGACGAATGGCATCCTCGTCATGCTCCACCACGATCACGGTGTTGCCGATATCGCGCAGGTGGTTGAGGGTCGCCAGGAGGCGGTCGTTGTCCCGTTGATGCAGGCCGATGGACGGCTCGTCGAGGATATACATCACCCCGACCAACCCGGCACCGATCTGGCTGGCTAGCCGAATACGCTGTGCTTCGCCGCCCGACAGGGTGTCGGCACTACGGTCTAGCGTCAGGTAATCCAGGCCTACGTTCACCAGGAACTGCAGGCGCTCACAGATTTCCTTGAGGATCTTGTCGGCGATTTCACCGCGTCGCCCGGTCAGTTTCAGGCCGCCGAAGTACTCGCTGGCATCGCCGATTGGCAGGCTGGTAACGGCTGGCAGGGTTTTCTCGCCAACCCATACGTGCCGTGCTTCGCGTCGCAACCGTGTGCCGCGGCAGTCAGGGCAGGGCTGAGTGCTGAGGAACTTGGCCAACTCTTCGCGGACGGTGGCCGATTCGGTTTCCCGGTAGCGGCGCTCCAGGTTCGGCACGATGCCTTCGAAGGGGTGTGACCGCTTGACGATATCGCCGCGGTCGTTGAGGTACTTGAAGTCGACATTCTGGTTGCCGCTGCCGTGCAGAATGACCTTCTGCTGGTCGGCTGGCAGCTCGCCGAAGGGCACCTCGAGACTGAACCCATAGTGCGCGGCCAAGGAGCCAAGCATCTGGAAGTAGTAGACGTTACGTCGGTCCCAGCCGCGTATCGCGCCCTCTGCCAAGGTCAGTTCATTGTTGACCAGGCGTTTGACATCGAAGAACTGTTTCACTCCGAGGCCGTCGCAGGTTGGACATGCGCCGGCGGGGTTGTTGAAGGAAAACAGCTTAGGTTCCAGTTCGCTGATGGCATGGCCGCAGATCGGGCAGGCGAAGCGGGCGGAGAAGATCAGCTCTTCGCCGGGCTCTTCATCCATTGGCGCAACCAGGGCGATGCCATCGGCCAGCTTCAGAGCCGTTTCGAAGGACTCCGCCAGGCGTTGCTGCAGGTCCTCGCGAACCTTGAAGCGATCGACCACCACTTCGATGGTGTGCTTCTTCTGTTTGTCCAGCTTGGGCAGTTCGTCGAGCTCGAACAGCTTGCCGTTGACCCGGGCGCGGACAAAGCCCTGAGCGCGCAACTCCTCGAAGATCGCCAGGTGTTCGCCCTTGCGCTCTCGAATCACCGGTGCCAGCAGCATCAGCTTGCTACCTTCAGGCTGCGCCAACACCAGATCGACCATCTGGCTGACGGTCTGTGCTTCCAGCGGAATGTCGTGGTCCGGGCAGCGTGGCGTACCAACACGTGCGTAAAGCAGGCGCAGGTAGTCGTAGATTTCGGTGATGGTACCGACAGTCGAGCGCGGGTTGTGCGAGGTCGACTTCTGTTCGATGGAAATTGCTGGCGACAGGCCTTCAATGGTGTCGACGTCGGGCTTTTCCATCATTGATAGGAACTGTCGGGCATAGGCCGACAGCGATTCGACATAACGCCGCTGGCCTTCGGCATAGAGGGTGTCGAACGCCAACGACGACTTTCCAGAGCCAGACAGGCCGGTGATGACGATCAGCTTGTCCCGGGGCAGGGTCAGGTCGATGTTCTTAAGGTTGTGGGTTCGTGCCCCACGAATCAGGATCTTGTCCACTGCGGCCTCGCTTGGCGGGCATAAACCGGTGAGTATAAGGCTGCATGCCAGCACGCGGCAAAGCGTCACGTATATGCTGACAATCGATCGGGCTGGTAGAATCGCCGCCGGTTCACACGAGGTTTATCCATGCACGATCCCCACAGCGAACGCATGAGTGGTAGCGAAACTCGCGCCGCAAGCGGCCTGGCACTGGTGTTCGCATTCCGTATGCTAGGCATGTTCATGGTGTTGCCGGTTCTGGCGACCTATGGCATGGACCTGGCTGGCGCCACGCCGGCACTGATTGGCCTGGCCATTGGCGCCTATGGCCTGACCCAGGCATTCCTGCAGATCCCGTTCGGGGTCATTTCCGATCGGATTGGTCGGCGTCCGGTTATTTATCTGGGCCTGGTCATCTTTGCCCTGGGGAGTGTGCTGGCAGCCAACGCCGACAGCATTTGGGGCGTGATTGCCGGGCGCGTACTGCAAGGCGCTGGTGCTATTTCGGCGGCAGTCATGGCGCTGCTGTCGGATTTGACCCGTGAGCAACATCGAACCAAGGCCATGGCCATGATTGGCATGAGTATCGGCTTGTCCTTTGCGGTGGCCATGGTGGTAGGGCCCTTGCTGACGCGGGCCTTTGGCTTGTCGGGGTTGTTTCTGGCCACAGCGGCGATGGCGCTTGTCGGCATCGCGCTGATCGCGTTCGTCGTTCCAGCCTCCCACGGCGCCTTGCAGCACCGTGAGTCGGGTGTGGCGAAACAGGCCCTTGGCCCGACCTTGCGGCACCCCGATCTGTTGCGTCTGGATGTCGGTATCTTTGTTCTGCACGCCATCCTGATGGCCAGTTTCGTGGCCTTGCCATTGGCGCTCGTCGAGCGTGGCGGCTTGCCGAAGGAGGAGCACTGGTGGGTGTACCTGACGGCCCTGCTCATTTCATTCTTCGCAATGATTCCCTTCATCATCTACGGCGAAAAAAAGCGCAAGATGAAGCGTGTGTTGCTCGGGGCGGTGAGTGTATTGATGCTCACTGAACTATTCTTCTGGGTATCGGCAGACAACTTGCAAGAACTGGTGATCGGCACCGTGATATTCTTCACCGCCTTTAACCTGTTGGAGGCGTCGTTGCCTTCGCTGGTAAGCAAGGTGTCGCCTGCCGGTGGCAAGGGAACTGCAATGGGGGTTTACTCCACCAGTCAGTTCCTGGGTGCCGCGCTAGGGGGAATTATCGGCGGCTGGTTGTTCCAGCACGGTGGCTTGAGCATGGTCTTCCTCGGATGTGCGTTGCTCTGTGCCCTGTGGTGGGTGGTTGCGGTAGGCATGCGCGAGCCGCCGTACGTGACCAGCCTGCGCATGCCGCTGTCGGCCGAGGCCGTCCGTGAAGCGGGGCTGACCGAGCGGCTTATGGCCGTCCCGGGTGTGACCGACGCAGTGGTGGTGGCAGATGAAGCCGCCATCTATATCAAACTGGATACGAAAATTTTGGATCGTTCGACCCTGGAGCGCCTGGTCAATCCGGCATCCGCGGCGTGCGAAGCCTAGGAGAACGTTATGGCCCGTGGGGTTAACAAAGTCATATTGGTCGGTACTTGCGGCCAGGATCCCGAAGTCCGCTACCTGCCCAACGGTAACGCCGTGACCAACCTGAGCCTGGCGACCAGCGAGCAGTGGACCGACAAGCAAACCGGTCAGAAGGTCGAGCGCACCGAGTGGCACCGCGTATCGATGTTCGGCAAGGTTGCCGAGATCGCTGGCGAATACCTGCGTAAGGGTTCCCAGGTCTACATCGAGGGCAAGCTGCAAACCCGCGAGTGGGAAAAAGACGGCATCAAGCGTTACACCACCGAGATCATCGTCGACATGCAGGGCACCATGCAGCTGCTCGGCGGTCGTCCGCAGAACCAGGACGGTGCTCCGCAGGGAGGTGGTAACAACTACAACCAGGCCCCGCGTCAGCAGGCGCCACGCCCACAGCAGGCACCACAGCGTCCAGCTCCGCAACAGCCAGCACCACAGCCGGCTCCGGACTTCGACAGCTTTGATGATGATATTCCGTTCTAACGGATGAGGTTAAATGTAAAGATTCTATTGGGCGTTACCCGGTGTGGCGTCCTGTAGGGCCAGCATTAAGCTTCAGAATAAAAACCCTGATCGCCATGAGGCGGCCAGGGTTTTTTATTGACTGGTGGAAGTGCCGCTATGTTTTAAATTTTTCATGGCTCTGCTTTTCTTTTTTGTGTGTAGGAGGCTTCTGAGAATTATTATTTAGTAATTTTTCTCGGGCATTAATTGCATGCTCTGTTAATTTTCCACTGAGCGCGCTATGCGATTTTTCCTATTACATGATGTACCCGGTTTGGGTTGCGGGCCGAGGTGTTTCCCCCGCGCTACCGGCAGGAGGGCAGGAGGGCAGGAGGGCAGGAGGGCAGTTGAAGACCATAGAGCAACCCCGGTGTTGCTGGAAAGTTGCTGGAAAGGTTGCCGGAAGAGGCAAGGGTAGAGGGATTTGAATCGGCGTATCATGATTATTATGA
Source organism: Pseudomonas sp. TE3910 (assembly GCF_056279025.1). Classification (NCBI taxonomy): domain Bacteria; kingdom Pseudomonadati; phylum Pseudomonadota; class Gammaproteobacteria; order Pseudomonadales; family Pseudomonadaceae; genus Pseudomonas; species Pseudomonas sp. TE3910. The sequence continues at coordinate 2,829,929 of NZ_JBWBQN010000001.1, read as the reverse complement.
ACGTTACAGTGATCCTTTCGACTATTTGAGCTTTATAGGTTGGATGGTTATGGTAGTCGGTCTTCTCATATTTATGCTTGGGCCGCAGTCGCTATCGGTCAGCGCGTTTGGTGGGCCAACTTTTTTGAGATGATGGTATTAAGCCCCGGGCCGAGTTACGCGCTATCCCACATTTAAAAGCAGCAGTTGATGCCCACCGCGTTGCTTCTGGTTTCGCTCTGGCGCCAGCACGTCATGATGGGCCCTGACGCAAACGTTGCAGCTCGCCCGCACACAAAAAACAAACCCCGATAAGCGCTAAGGCTTGTCGGGGTTGTTAGCAACCTGAGGTGGCTATCGTCGTAACCGTTTACGCGCTAGATCACAGAACGAAGTCGGTCGCCGCCAGGGTCGTCACTCCTGTGAGCTTGATGGCGAACTCGGCGTCGCTGTCTGTATCGGTGTTGCCGTACAGCACACTGTCCTGCAGCCTCAGTTGCCCGGCGGCAGTAAAGGCAGTTGTATTGCCGATGAACGAGAATGCCTCGTTACTGTAGGTTGTGTAGGTTATGGCATCCAATGTCGACAGATCGATTTTGTCCTGCCCTCGAAAAAAATCATTGATGACATCAGCGGTCGAGCTGGTTATTCCCATCTCCTGTAGCGAGTTGAAGTCGAAGGTATCGTTGCCAGTGCCACCAGTGAGTGAGTCTTGGCCGGCACCACCGATAAGGGTGTCGTTGCCCGCGCCGCCGTTGAGCACGTTGGCGGCGCTGTTGCCGCTCAGTATGTTGGCCAGTTCATTGCCTGTTCCGTTGATAGTCGCTGTGCCCGTAAGGACTAGGTTCTCAACGTTGGCGCTCAGTCCATAGCTGACCGAGCTGGTTACGGTATCGGTACCAGCGCCTGAGTACTCGATTACGCGATCACCTGCGCTATCAACGATGTAGGTGTCATTGCCACGTCCACCCAGCATTCTGTCGGCACCCGCACCGCCGGAAATCACGTTGTTTCCGCTATTGCCTACGAGCTGGTTGTCCAGTGCGTTCCCAGTGGCGTCGATATGTCCGGAGCCAGTGAGTGTCAGGTTTTCGACGTTGGCCGAGAGCGTATAGCTACCCGTGCTGATGACCAGGTCGGTTCCGCCCGCGACGGCTTCAACCACGACGTCCCGGCTGTCTTGAACGTAGTAGGTATCGTTGCCAGCCAAGCCTTCCAGGCGATTGGTGAGTCCGTTACCGATCAAGGTATCGTTGAAAAGACTACCTATGGCGTTCTCGATCCGAGCCTCGGTAATCTGACTCATGCCATCGGTCACGGCCTCAACCAGATTGGAACTGTCCGTCGCCAGCGTCACGACTGTGCCGAAACCCAACTGCTTTACAAGGTCGTTGTAGTAGGTTTCGTTACCTGCAGTGACTGCAAATACCGGCACTATTCCACTTGCCAGCAGCTTTGTCTTGAGTAGCTCAACTGTCGGGTAGTCTTCGACCTCCAGTACGGCATCACCATCATTGGCAACGTAGGATGAATCGCCTGCCTTGTGATAGTTGGCGTCGGTCATCACGATCGCAACGCGGAAAGAGTCGGTGCGAAAACCCAGTTCGGTCTGACGAACAGCCGCTTGCATCAGGGCTTCAATTTGCGCCTCGGGAGTGTCACCACCGTTTCCAATGGTCAATGTATTGAGTGCGTTGATCAGGCTGGTTTGATTGGCGGTCATCGCCAGATCAGTGCGATAAACGTATTCGCCCTTGTCGATGAAGGAGGCCAGACCGAAGCGGTTGTCTGCTTGAACTCCAGACAGTGCGGACACCACTTGTGGTACTAGCGTTTTCACCTTGGTAACGTCATCGCTAAACGAGCCAGAGGCGTCTTGCAGGAATAGTACGTCGAGTGCTGTGTCTACAGTGCCTCCAGAGGCAAGCGTCACCATCCGTCCATCAATATTGCTGGTGCTTCCGGGCGTCAGATCGATGGTTACACCGCCTGTGGCTCCCGAAGCATCCAGTGTGTCAATGCCGATTGAGTCTTCAATCAGAATCGACCCAGCGTTGCCGGCAACAACGTAAGTATCGTCACCCGCGCCACCGCTCAGCGTGTCATCGCCGATAGCATCTACCAAACGATCATTGCCTGCATCACCATAGAGTTGGTCATTGCCTGCGCCGCCAATCAGCATGTCATTGCCGTCGCCGCCACGAAAGGTATTGGCATTGCCATCACCCGTCAGGCGATCGTTGTGCTGGCTCCCAGAAAGGTTTTCAATGTTGCTCAGCGTGTCAGTACCTGAGCCGCCAGTAACCTGGTTCGTGCCATTGACGGTGACCGTGACGCCCGCGATAGCGCTGGCGTAGTTGACGGTGTCTTCACCGCTACCGCCATTGATAATGCTGTTACCGACGTTGGCGGAGATCTCATTATTCAACGCATTGCCGGTGCCGCTCATGGTTCCGGTGCCGACCAGTTTCAGGTTTTCGATGGCCGTGCGAGTGACCAGCGAAAAGTTGGCCATGCTTTGCACGGTATCCACACCTGATGTGTCGATGATGATGTCGGTATCCGTGTCGACAATATAGAGGTCGTCACCGTCACCACCATTGAGTGTGTCAATTCCGCCTCCACCATTGAGTGTGTCGTTGCCAGCAAGGCCGCTCAGGGTATTGTTGCTGGCGTTGCCCACGAGCGAGTTGTTTCCAGCATTGCCTGTGCCGATTGCAGCTGCCCCCGCCAGGGTCAGGTTTTCCAGGTAGGCCCCTAGCGTGTGATTCAGATGACTTATCACGGTGTCGGCACCACCCGTACTGCCTTCGGTGATGACATCGCCGCTGTCACGTACGATGTACGTATCGTTGCCTGCACCCCCTATCATGATGTCTGCACCTGCACCGCCATCAATGATGTTGGCTGCGGCATTACCCACGATAGTGTTTGCAAGGGCGTTACCAGTGCCATTGATGGCGGCAGTCCCAGTCAGTGTCAGGTTTTCGATAGCTGCATACGCGGCCAGGCTGAGCGTGGCAGAGGACTCAATGCGGTCTGTGCCCGCGCTATCAATGATGCTGTCGGTCGTCGTATCTACGATGTATACATCATTACCATTGCCGCCATTCAATGTGTCGACGCCGCCCGCGCCGTTGAGAATATCGTTGCCATCCCCGCCGTTTAGCGTGTTGTTGGACGCATTGCCGATCAATGTATTGGCATTGACATTACCGGTCGCACTCAGCGCTGTGCCGGTCAGCGTGATGTTTTCGACATTCTGCAGCGTTGCAATACTGAAATTGACGCTGCTCTTGACCGTATCAATGCCTTCATTAGCGTTCTCGGTTATCGTGTCGCTGACCGAATCGACGACATAAATGTCATTACCGAGACCGCCCATCATTTTGTCATTTGCCACGCCCCCATCAAGTGTGTCACTGCCTGCGCCACCGATCAGGGTATCGTTGCCGCCCCCGCCGATTAGGGTGTCGTTACCGCCATTGCCTGTGAGCGTGTTAGCCGCAGTGTTCCCAGTAATGATGTTGTCGCGTTCGTTGCCGGTACCGTTGATGACGGAAGTACCCGTCAGTGTGAGGTTGGCCTGATACGCTGCAAGCGTTTTGGTTTCGCTGCTGGAAATATCCTGGGTGAAGTTGATAAGACCGTTCAGTTCGGTCGGGGTCATGCCTGCTAGGTAGGTGTTGTTTGTCAGGCCAGCGAGCGAACTGCCAATCGCTTTTGCGCCAACAGCATCGGTGGCCAGTGCATAAAAATGCATGACCACCTTGGTTTCACCAGCCGCCAACGTAATGTTGTAGGAGGTCTGCGGCCGATCAGCGCTGCCGTATTGCTCGCTCGTGGCGTTTGGCGAGCCAGCGCCTCCGGAAACCACATGGACAAGTTGTGTGGCGGTGCTGTTGGTACGGCTGCCGACGGCGAACCAGTCATCAGCAGTATTGCGTACAGTGTCGCCGCTGCTGGTGGCTGTTATGACAGTGTTGCTATCGTAGTAAACGTCGTCAGCCAGTTGAAGGTTGACCGACTGGGCGGAAGCGCCTGTATTTTTTACGACTTCCAGTGTGCGGACAAAACCATCGCCGATATAGGTACTGCGCGTAATGGTAATGCCAGAAGTAGAGTGTGTTGCGGTGACCGTCTGTGTACTGGCTGAACTACTTGTTGTGGACCATGGCAAGTAGGCAGAAGACGTTGAGTCACCAATGTAAAGCGCTATATTGCTACCGTCCAACGTATTGCCGTAGGTACCTGATTTGGTAGCCTTGGTCAAATTTCCAGCGTTGTCCACAGCCCATGCGTTTCCTGAGGCGTCCGTGTAGTTCAATGCCATTGCTGATGCTCCTTGCTATTGTGTGTTGTTCAGAACGTGTGGGGTTTAGTTCTTGAACTTAATGAGGTGCCAGATCGTGTCGCGCTGCTTCAGTTAAACCCTGTTGAACGCCATTTAACGTGGCATTGAACTTATGTTTAGGTGCCATGTTTGCGGATGCAGCATACCCTGTTCTACCGCCTCAGCAATCACGATTGAAGGCAATTTGCTATCAGTTGTTCATGGTGCTTGTGGATATCGACTTCGACCCGCGCGTCACTCAAACCACGCTGAGGGGGCGGGTTGACCAGTATCGCTAACGGATGCAGGTTGATCTCGCCACGAGGCCCCCCGACGATCCGTTTTTACTCCATCCCGCGCAATCTTGACTAAAGTATCAACTGGCGACAGCCGTAACGTCGCCACTGTGATCGTTCAAGAGATGCCTGGCATTGCTCCAGGCGTCCCAAACCTGATCAGGAGTGCACGATGGACCTCAACCGTCGTCAGTTCTTCAAGGTCGCCGCTATTGGCCTTGGAGGCTCAAGCCTGGCTGCGCTGGGAATGGCCCCGACCCCGGCCTTCGCCGAGCAGGTGCGCCACTTCAAGCTGGCCCACGCCCACGAGACCCGCAACACTTGCCCTTACTGTTCTGTCGGCTGCGGCCTGATCATGTACAGCCAGGGCGATGCAGCCAAGAATGTCGCGCAGAACATCATCCATATCGAAGGCGACGCCGATCACCCGGTCAATCGCGGCACGTTGTGCCCGAAAGGCGCGGGCTTGCTCGACTTTATCCACAGCCCTAGCCGGTTGCAGTACCCACAGGTGCGCAAGCCGGGCAGCAGTGAGTGGACGCGAATCTCCTGGGATGATGCACTGGATCGCATTACCGACCTGATGAAGGCCGACCGTGACGCCAACTTTGTGCAGAAGAATGCGCAGGGGCAGACGGTCAACCGCTGGCTGACGGTGGGTTTCCTCGCCGCGTCCGCTTCGTCCAACGAAGCCGGTTACATGACCCATAAGGTCGTTCGCAGTTTCGGCATGCTGGGGTTCGATAACCAGGCACGTGTCTGACATGGCCCGACGGTGGCAAGTCTTGCCCCGACGTATGGCCGTGGAGCCATGACCAACCACTGGACCGATATCGCCAACGCGAATCTGATTCTGGTGATGGGTGGTAATGCCGCTGAAGCCCACCCTTGTGGCTTCAAGTGGGTGACCGAAGCCAAGGCGCACAACCAGGCTCGTTTGATCGTGGTCGATCCACGGTTCACCCGCACTGCCTCAGTAGCGGATTACTATGCTCCAATTCGCACGGGCAGTGATATTGCCTTCATGGGCGGGTTGATCAATTACCTGTTGACTGAGGACAAGATTCAGCACGAGTACGTGCGTAACTACACCGATGTTTCGTTCATCGTAAAAGCCGGCTTCGCTTTCGAGGACGGGCTGTTTTCAGGCTACGACGCAGCCAAGCGCAGTTACACCGACAAGTCCGGTTGGGGCTATGAGATCGGTGAGGATGGCTTTGCCAAGGTCGACCCAACGCTGCAGAACCCACGTTGCGTCTACCAATTGATGAAGCAGCACTACAGCCGTTATACCCCGGCCTTGGCTAGCCAGATTTGCGGCATGCCGGAAGACAGCATGCGCAAGATCTGGGAAGAGATCGCCACCTGCTCGCAGCCGGGCAAAACCATGACGATTCTCTATGCCCTGGGCTGGACACAGCACTCGATTGGCTCGCAGATCATTCGCAGTGCGGCCATGGTGCAGTTGCTGTTGGGTAACGTCGGTATGCCTGGCGGCGGTGTCAACGCCTTGCGTGGGCATTCCAATATCCAGGGGCTCACGGACTTGGGCCTGCTGTCCAATCTGTTGCCCGGCTACCTGACCCTGCCGTCCGATGCCGAGCAGGATTACGACGCCTACATCGCCAAGCGAGCGCTCAAGCCGTTACGTCCCGGGCAGATGTCTTATTGGCAGAACTACGGCAAGTTCCATGTCAGCTTGATGAAGGCCTGGTACGGAGCCAACGCGACAGCGGAAAACCACTGGGGTTATGACTGGCTGCCCAAGCTGGATGTTCCTGGCTACGACGTACTGAAAATGTTCGACATGATGGCCAAGGGGCAGGTTAATGGCTACTTCTGCCAGGGCTTCAACCCGATTGCTGCGCTGCCGGACAAGAACCGTGTAATGGCGTCGCTGGCCAAGCTCAAATGGCTGGTGGTAATGGACCCGTTGGCCACCGAGACATCTGAGTTCTGGCGCAATGTGGGGCCGTACAACGACGTTGAGACCGCCAATATCCAGACCGAGGTCATCCGCCTGCCGACCACCTGCTTTGCAGAGGAGGACGGCTCGTTGGTCAACAGCAGCCGCTGGCTGCAATGGCACTGGAAGGGGGCCGAAGGCCCGGGCCAGGCTCGCACCGACGTGAAGATCATGAGTGAACTGTTCCTGCGTTTGCGCGAGCGCTACCAGCGCGAGGGCGGTGCCTGGGCAGAACCGATACTCAAGCTCAACTGGCCTTACAAGGTAGCGGATGAGCCGTCGCCGGAAGAAATCGCCAAGGAGTTCAACGGCTATGTCACCGCCGACTTCACCGACGCCAGTGGTATGGCGTTCAAGGCGGGGCAACAACTGTCTGGGTTCCCTCAGCTCAGGGACGACGGTAGCACCGCCTCGGGCTGCTGGATCTTCTGCGGCAGTTGGACCGAGCAAGGCAACCAGATGGCCCGGCGTGACAACAGCGATCCTTATGGCATGAAGCAGAACCTGGGGTGGGCATGGGCCTGGCCGATGAACCGAAGGATTCTGTACAACCGGGCCTCGGCTGATCTGCAAGGCAAGCCCTGGGCACCGAACAAGCGACTGGTCTGGTGGAACGGCAAGACCTGGGGCGGTACCGACGTGCCGGACTACAAAGCGGATGTCGCTCCAGAGGCGGGGATGAACCCGTTCATCATGAACCCCGAAGGGGTAGCGCGCTTCTTCGCGCTGGACAAGATGGCCGAAGGCCCGTTCCCCGAGCATTACGAACCGTTCGAGACGCCAATTGGCATCAACCCGCTGCACCCGGGCAACAAACAGGCGACCAGCAACCCGGCCGGACGCGTGTTCGATTCGGTCTGGGACTCGCTGGGGCAGGCCAAGGACTTCCCCTATGCCGCCACCAGCTACCGGTTGACCGAGCACTTCCATTTCTGGACCAAACATTGCCCGATCAACGCTGTGACGCAGCCAGAGCAGTTCGTTGAAATTGGCGAAGCACTGGCCAAGGAGAAGGGGATTGTCGCAGGGGATCGGGTTCGGGTGACCTGCAAGCGAGGGCATATCGAGGCGGTGGCCGTAGTGACCAAGCGGATCCGCCCACTGCAGGTCAACAACCAGACCGTGCATCAAATCGGCATTCCCTTGCACTGGGGCTTCACCGGTGCCACCCGTCACGGCTACCTGACCAATACCTTGGTGCCGTACCTCGGTGACGGTAATACCCAGACCCCGGAATCCAAGTCGTTCCTGGTCAACCTGGAGAAAATCTGATGGCCAGCCAAGACATTATTGCCCGTTCAGCCACCACCACCTTACCGCCTTCGGTGCGCCAGCAAGAGGAGGTAGCGAAGCTGATCGACACGTCCAAGTGCATCGGCTGCAAGGCTTGCCAGGTGGCGTGCTCGGAATGGAACGAGTTGCGTGACGATGTTGGGCATAGCCTCGGCATCTATGACAACCCTCAGGACTTGAGCGCCGAAACCTGGACCCTGATGCGTTTCACGGAGCATGAGAATACGGTGGGTAACCTGGAGTGGTTGATTCGCAAGGACGGTTGCATGCACTGCGCCGATCCGGGGTGCCTGAAGGCCTGTCCTAGCCCGGGGGCGATCATCCAGCACGCCAATGGCATCGTCGACTTCAACCAGGATCACTGTATCGGCTGTGGTTATTGCATCACGGGCTGCCCGTTCAATATTCCGCGGATCTCACAGAAGGACCACAAGGCCTACAAGTGCACCCTGTGTTCGGATCGGGTCGCCGTCGGGCTGGAGCCGGCTTGTGTCAAAACCTGCCCCACCGGTGCGATTGTCTTTGGTAGCAAGGCGGACATGAAGGAGCATGCCGCCGAACGCATCGTCGATCTCAAGTCGCGCGGTTTCGAACAGGCTGGTTTGTACGATCCAGATGGCGTTGGTGGTACTCATGTGATGTACGTGCTGCACCATGCCGATCAGCCTCAGCTCTACGCTGGCCTGCCGAATCAACCGGTGATCAGCCCCTTGGTCGGTTTGTGGAAGGGCATGAGCAAGCCGTTGGCGTTGCTGGCCATGGGCGCAGCGGTGTTGGCGGGGTTCTTCCACTATGTGCGTATTGGCCCGCAGCGGATCGAGGACGATGAGCATCCGGCTGGCAAGGACCCCAGCGTGCATGAGGTTGACCCGGCAGTGCATGTCTTCGACCCGAGCAACCCTGGGGCACAAGGGGAGGATCGGCCATGAAAGACAAACCGATCCTGCGTTACACCGCGAATGAGCGCAGCAACCACTGGGCGGTGGCCATTCTGTTCTTCATGGCGGCGTTGTCCGGGCTGGCGCTGTTTCATCCTGCATTGTTCTGGCTCAGCCATCTGTTTGGTGGCGGGCCCTGGACGCGGATATTGCACCCTTTTATGGGGGTGCTGATGTTTGTGTTGTTCCTGGGTCTGGTAATACGTTTCTGGCGGGCGAACATGCTCACGGCGAATGATCGACTCTGGCTCCGGCGGGTCGACCGGGTGATGCGCAATGAAGAGCAGGGCGTGCCGCCTGTGGGTAAGTACAACGCCGGGCAGAAGCTACTGTTCTGGACGTTGCTGCTTTGCATGCTGGTGTTGCTGCTCAGCGGCGTGGTGATTTGGCGTGCCTACTTCAGTCAGTATTTCGGCATTGGCAGTATTCGTCTGGCGACACTGCTGCATGCATTGGCTGCATTCGTGCTGGTATTGAGCATCATCGTGCATATCTATGCCGGTATCTGGATCAAGGGCTCGAACGGTGCCATGGTGCATGGCTGGGTGAGCCGTGCCTGGGCGAAAAAGCACCATGGGCTATGGTTTCGGGACGTGACCGGTGAAGATCGGTCGGACAGTCACATCGGCAAGAAGGGGTGACGGCTTGAGCAGGATACTTGAACCGGGCCATATCGAGGCGGCAGCGAGTGCCCCGCCGTTCATCCATTTGCCTCCTGCGAACCTGTTTGACCTGCGCCGTGTGCGTCTTGAGCACATGGCTGCAGGGCATCCACTGGCTGATTATCTGCGCTTTGCTGCCAGCCTTTGTCAGCTCCAGCAAGGCTTGTTGGATCAGCCTCCGGGCATCTGCGCGCCAGACCCTGAGCGCATCCGCCTGTGTCTTGAGCACGGTCTGCCACCGCTGGCCGCAGACAGCCTGGTGCGCGAAGCCGATTGGCAGCCGTACCTGGAGGCATTGCTGCAGCAGTATCAGGCCTCTTCGGAACCTGTGCGTGCGGCACTGGCACAGTTGCGCGCTGCCAGCCCCGGGCAGCGCAAGGTGTGGGCATTGGCCTTGCTCGGCGGGCAGTACGCTGGGCTGCCGGCGGCCTTGGTGCCCTTTCTCGGTGCTGCGCTGCAAGTGGCCTGGAGCCACTGGCTATTGAGTTTGCCGGAAGATCTACTCAGGCCCGTTGATACCCTCAGGCAATGCCCGGCCTGTGGCTCGCCGGCCATGGCCGGGGTGATTCGCCATCGGGGCAAATTCAATGGGTTGCGTTATCTGGTCTGCTCCCTGTGTGCCTGCGAGTGGCATGTGGTTCGGGTGAAATGCATCTACTGCGAACAGAGCAAGGGGCTGCGTTACTACAGCTTCGAGGATGACCGCCACCCTGCCGGCCAGGCACCGCTGCGTGCCGAGTGCTGTGCGGGGTGTAACAGCTATTTGAAACTGGTCTATCTGGAGCATGATGCCGAAGCGGAAGCCTTGAGTGCCGACCTTGCCAGCCTGGCCCTTGATTTGCGTCTGGATCAGGAGGGGTATCAGCGCCTGGCACCGAACCTGCTGCTGGCGCCAGGAGGGGACTGAGCCCAGCGGCTACACTCAGGGTTCCCGGCTCCCTTCGTCGGCAGAGTCGACCGCTGCCGTGCGTCGAGAGCGCGATGACCGGAGAGTCTTTGATGCCTTCCAGTTTAGCCCCGCTGCCCGCGCGCCTTCCTTCCGTCGATAGCCTGTTGCGTAGCCCGGCCTGCCAGCCGTTGGCGGAGCGCTATGGGCGCGAGGCGTTACTCAGTGTTCTACGGCACGTACTCGATGACCTGCGAGAACCCGCTCGGCTGGGGCAGTTGGAGGCCATTGAGCTGATACCCGAGGTGCTGGCTGGCAGGGTGGGTGAGCGTTTGGCGGTGCAGCATCAAAGCCAGGTACGTCGGGTGTTCAACCTGACCGGTACGGTGTTGCACACCAACCTGGGGCGAGCACTGCTGCCGGAAGAAGCCATTCATGCAGTGCAGCAGGCTGCGCGCTATCCACTGAACCTGGAGTTTGACCTGGAGAGCGGCAAGCGCGGCGACCGCGATGACTTGATCGAGGACCTGATCCTTGAGCTGACCGGTGCCGAAGCCGTCACGGTGGTGAACAACAATGCTGCAGCGGTGTTGCTGGCACTCAACAGTCTGGGGGCGCGCAAGGAGGGGATCATCTCACGCGGTGAGTTGATCGAGATCGGTGGCGCCTTTCGGATACCCGACATCATGGCGCGTGCTGGCGTAAAACTGCATGAAGTGGGCACAACCAACCGCACGCATGCGCGTGACTATGAAGCCGCCATCGGCCCGCGCAGCGGCCTGTTGATGCGCGTGCATTGCAGCAATTACAGCATCCAGGGGTTCACCCATCAGGTACCGACCCAAGCGCTGGCGGAACTGGCCCACCGGCATGGTCTGCCGCTGTTGGAGGACCTGGGCAGTGGAAGCCTTCTGGACCTGACGCGCTGGGGGCTGCCCGCCGAGCCGACGGTTCACCAGGCCTTGGCTGACGGGGCCGATATCGTCACCTTCAGCGGCGACAAACTGCTGGGTGGGCCTCAGGCGGGCTTGATCGTAGGCCGCAAGGCGTTGATTGCACAGATCAAGAAGAACCCGCTCAAGCGTGCCCTGCGTGTGGATAAGTTGACCCTCGCTGCACTGGAAGCTGTGCTGGGCTTGTACCGCAACCCTGAGCGCCTGGCTGAGCGCTTGCCCAGCCTGCGCCTGCTGACCCGCCCTCAGGCCGACATTCTGGCGCAAGCCGAGCGCCTGGCACCGGTGCTGGCGCACGCGCTGGGTGAGTTGTGGACGGTCAGTGTGGAGCCCGCACTCGGCATGATTGGCAGCGGCAGTCAGCCTGTGGCCCGCTTGCCCAGCGCCGCCCTGTGTGTGCGCGCACAAGCGTCCAAGCGTTTGCGCGGGCGTCACTTGCTCGCGCTGGAGGCGGCCTTGCGCGCCTTGCCGATACCCGTGCTTGGGCGCATTGATGACGATGCGCTGTGGATGGACCTGCGCCAGTTGGATGACGAAGCAGGCTGGCTTGAGCAGTTGCCGCAACTGCGGCCGGGAGCGATGGCAAGGTGATTGTCGGAACGGCCGGGCATATCGATCATGGCAAGACTGCGCTGCTGGAAGCATTGACCGGGCAGGCAGGCGATCGTCGCCGGGAGGAGCGCGAACGCGGTATCACCATCGACTTGGGGTATCGCTATGCGTCGTTGCGGGCGGGGGCCGAACAGACCGGTTTTATTGATGTACCTGGGCATGAGCGGTTTATCCACAACATGCTCGCCGGGGCGCACGGCATTGACCTTGTGTTGTTGGTTGTAGCGGCCGACGACGGGGTGATGCCGCAGACCCGTGAGCATCTGGCGATTGTCGAGCTGCTGGGTATCCCGAGGGCGCTGGTGGTCATCAGCAAGTGTGACCGCGTCGAGCCTGCCAGGGTGCAGGAGGTGCAGCGCGAGGTGCGCACCTTGCTGGCGCCAGGGACTTATGCGGGCGCAGCTCAATTCGTGGTGTCGAGTGTGTCTGGTAGCGGTATCGAAGCACTGCGTCAGGCGCTCTTGAGCGCGCAGCGTGACGTTCAACGGCGCAGCAGTGCAGGAGGTTTTCGCCTGGCCATCGACCGCGCATTCAGCGTTGCTGGCGCAGGTATTGTGGTGACCGGCACGGCATTGGCCGGACATGTGCAGGTGGGTGACACGTTGCTGTTGGGCAGGGCCGGCAAACCGGTGCGCGTGCGTGGCCTGCATGCCCAGAACCAGGCCGCAGTCGAAGCATGGGCCGGGCAGCGGGTGGCCTTGAACATCAGTGCCGAGCGTCTGGGGGTAGAGCAGACTCACCGGGGTGATTGGCTACTGGCCGAGTGGTTGTATGCCACGACTCAGCGTGTGGATATCGAGTTGCAGTTGCTGGGCGGCGAAACACGCCAGTTTGAGCATTTCAGTTCGGTGCATGTGCACCTTGGCACCCAGGATGTTACTGCCAGGGTCGCTCTGTTGCAGGGGGAATACCTGGCGCCCGGTGGGCGCATGTTCGCGCAACTGCTGCTCAACGCCCCATTGCACGCCGTTCATGGCGATCACCTTGTGCTGCGCGACCAGCGCGCTCAGCGCACCCTCGGTGGCGGTAAGGTGCTGGACCCCTTTGCCCCGGCCAGGCAGCGTCGCAGCCCGGCGCGGCTGGCGCAGTTGCACGCGCTGGCCGAGGCCGAGAGCCTGGAGCAGGCGCTGCCGGCCCTGCTTGCGCAGGGTGCGACCGGGCTGTACCCGCAACAGCTGGAGCGTCAGTTCAATCGCCTGCGCAGCAGTTGGCGTTTACCTGAGGACGTCAGTGTTGTTGCCACGCGCCAGGGCGCACGGTTGTTCGCGACAGCCCATTGGCAGGCGCTCAAGCAGGAGGTGCTGGTGCAATTGGCCCGGTTTCATACGCTGGAGCCGGATCAACTAGGCCCTGACCGTGACCGCTTGCGACGTTTCGTGGCGTTGCCGTTGGAGCGCCCGGTGTTCATCAGCTTGATTGAGGAACTGCTGGCCGCCGGGTTACTTGCCAGCAGTGGGCCTTGGTTGCACCTGCCGGAACACCAGGCGCGTCTGAGCGACGCGGACATGGCGTTGTGGGAGCAGTTGCAGCCGTACGTGCAGGCGTCCGGTTTCGACCCGCCCTGGGTGCGTGACCTGGCCCGTGCAACCCACAGCGAGGAGGCTGCGGTACGGCTGCTGTTACGCAAGATGGCGCGCTTGGGGCAGGTTCATCAGGTGGTGCGCGACCTGTTTTACCCGGACGCCACAGTGCGACAAATGGCGGCTATGCTCATGCAGGTGGCTGCCGAGGACCTGAGTGTGCAGGTGGTGCGTTTTCGCGATGTGCTGGGGATCGGCCGTAAACGCAGTATTCAGATTCTCGAGTATTTCGACCGTGTCGGCTTGACCCGCCGTCTCGGCGACCAGCGTCGCATCCGGAAGGACAATGCGCTGGCCCACGTACCCCGCGACGTATGACAAGGAAGGCAATCGCGCCCGGTGGCGCGGCCGGGCTTCAAACCCGGTTGGGGACGGCAGCCGTTCCCGGGCAGGTTCGACTCCCGCTGCCTTCCGCCAACCTGTAGGTTGGACATCCCCTGCGGGAAGCCGCAAAATATCCGCTTTCCTCTATTTCTGACCGGACCTGCTGACTCTATGCGAATGCGCCTGATGCTGTTGGGTGGTGGAAGTGCCCTCGGGCAAGCGCTGATTCGCCTTGGAGCCGAGGAAGACATCGGCTTTCTGGCGCCGCGTCCGCCGGATAAGGGGTGGGACGCTGCCAGCCTGACCCAGTTACTGGATGACACCCGCCCCGATGCGTTGGTGAATCTGGCTTATTATTTCGACTGGTTTCAGGCCGAGTCGGTCAGCGAGCAACGACTGGCACAGCAGGAGCGCTCGGTAGAGCGTCTGGCTGAGCTGTGCCAGCACCACGGCATTATCCTGGTACAGCCTTCCAGCTACCGCGTGTTCGATGGCTCTCGGGCCACGGCCTACAGTGAGAAGGACGAGCCAGTGCCGTTGGGCCTGCGCGGGCAAGCGCTCTGGCGGATCGAGCAGAGCGTCCGCGCCACCTGCCCGCAGCATGTACTGCTGCGCTTTGGCTGGTTGCTCGACGAAAGCCTGGACGGCGTTCTTGGGCGCTTCCTGACGCGCGCTGAACAGGCTCAGGAGTTACTGCTGGCGGACGACCGGCGTGGAAACCCGACGCCGGTCGATGATGCCGCACGGGTCATTCTCTCCGTGCTCAAGCAGCTGGATTGCGCGGCCCCACTGTGGGGCACTTACCATTACGCGGGCAATGAGGCGACTACGCCGCTCGCGCTAGGCCAGGCGATCCTCAGTGAGGCCTCGCAGCTTCACAAGCTTGCTGTCGAAGCGCCGACTGCACAGGCGCACGCGGCACGCCCGGATGCGGCTGAAGAGCCACAGCACGCGGTGCTGGCCTGCAAGAAAATTCTGCACACCTTCGGTATCAAGCCGCGCGCCTGGCGTGCTGGCCTGCCGACACTACTGGATCGATTCTACCGACATGGCTGATGCACCTATTCTGATTACCGGCGGCGCAGGCTTCATCGGCTCTCACTTGAGCGACGCGCTGTTGGCAAACGGCTACGCGGTGCGGGTACTGGATGACCTGTCCACCGGCAAGCGCAGCAACCTGCAGTTGCAGCACCCCAAGCTGCAACTGATCGAAGGCGATGTCGCTGACGCGGCGCTGGTCGCCCAGGCGGCGGCAGGGTGCCAGGCGGTGGTTCACCTGGCTGCGGTGGCCTCGGTCCAGGCGTCGGTCGAAGACCCGGTGAAAACTCACCAGAGCAATTTCATCGGCACCCTGAATGTGTGCGAGGCTATGCGCCTGGCCGGCATTCGGCGGGTGCTCTTTGCCTCCAGTGCAGCCGTGTATGGCAACAACGGTGAAGGCGAATCGATCAGTGAGGAGACGCCCAAGGCGCCCCTCACGCCTTATGCTGTGGATAAGTTGGCCAGTGAACACTACCTGGACTTCTACCGCCGTCAGCATGGCCTGGAGCCCGTAGTGTTTCGCTTCTTCAATATTTTCGGTCCGCGCCAGGACCCTTCATCGCCGTATTCGGGCGTGATCAGCATCTTCAGCGAGCGGGCGCTCAGCGGGCAGCCCATTACTGTGTTTGGTGATGGCGAGCAGACCCGCGACTTCGTCTATGTCGGTGATCTGGTGAGTGTGATGCTGCAGGCGCTGACGCTTGATCAGGTGGAAGAGGGTGCAGTGAACGTCGGCTTGAATCAGGCCACCTCGTTGAACCAACTGTTGGCTGCCCTGAAAACGGTGGTCGGCAGCTTGCCTGCGATCAGTCATGGGCCTGTGCGTTCTGGCGATATCCGCCATTCGCGTGCAGACAATACCCGTCTGCTGCAGCGCTTCCGCTTTCCCGAACCTACGCCAATGGCCGAAGGCCTTGCCCGGCTTCTGGGGCGCTGAAACAAAAAAACGGCGATTTAATCGCCGTTTTTTTATTAAGGCCAAGCCTTAGAACTTGTAGCCGACACCGACCATGTAAACCCATGGATCGACATCCACGTCGACCTTGGTCTTGCCTACGTTCAGCAAGCTCGGGCCATCGATGCTGGCCTCGGTGTCGATGTCGACATACCAGACCGCGGCGTTGACCAGGAAGTTGTCGGTCAGCATGTAGTCCATGCCCAGTTGGCCAGCCAGGCCCACCGAGTCCTTCAGTTTCAGGTTGCTGAAGCCCTGGGCCTTGCGGTTGCTGCTCAGGTCTTCATCGAAGAACATGGTGTAGTTCAGGCCGATACCGGCATACGGCTGGAACTTGGAGCTCGCGTCAAGCGGGTAGTACTGCAGCGACAGGGTCGGTGGCAGTTGCTTGATGTCGCCCAGTTTGCCGTCCAGGCCTGCGCCCTTGACGCTAACGGTGTGCTGGAATGGCGTCGCCGCCAGCAGTTCCAGGCCAACGTGGTCGGTCAGCATGTAGGCGAAGGTCAAGCCCAGTTGGGTATCGCTGTCCAGCGTCGCTTTGGTGCCGGGAACCTTGTTGCCGTCCAGCTTGAGGTTGCCGCTGTCTTCGTTAGGAGCGGTGGTGATAGCGCCAGCACGCATAATAAATTCACCCGCCTTGTGGGCGTGGGCAACAGGGGCTGTAAGCGCCAGGGCAATCAGCGAGGCGCCAAGCAAGGACTTGTTCATGGAAGCTCCCAAAGGACATTTAGAATGTAATGTGCCAATGGTAAAGAGCCAGCAGCGGGGAGAATTTGACTCAGCTCAATGAAACCGCGATAGCGCTCCAGAGCGGCTCTTATTGTAGTTCATAGGCGTAGATTTTCTCGGCGTCCATCTGATAACCCGCTTCAGCCAGCTCACTGCTCGACGACTGGACACGCATCGGGCCTTCGATCCAGTACGGCTGGTAAAGCTCCTCGACCTTGATGCCGAGCTCACTGACCACATGCACGATCTGGTTGGACGGGGGCGGAGGCACATGAATGCACGCGCCGTAGTAAGGCACCAGAAGGAACTCAGTCGTACGCCCCTCCTCGTTGACCTCCAGCGGTACGATGTAGCCAGGTAGCTTGACCTGCTGACCGTCCAGCGCCTGGACGACCGGCGCATCCGGTGCTTGCTGGTGCGCTGCCGGGGCACTCTCCGCCGCCAGCGCATTGCCCAGTTGTGACAGGTCATGCAAGGGAGCCATCTGCGGCTCGATCACCGGTGCGCCAGGAGGGATCAGCTGTGGCCATTCCAGGGTGCGGGGTTCGCCCGCCCACAGCGGTGTGGCAACCAGTAGCAACAAGAACAGGGCGCGGGCCATAGGTATTGGTCTCATAAGTGAATCGACAGACCGTCCGCCAGTGACTGCCGATAGGCACGCCAAGCGGGCACGCTGCCCATCAATAGCGCGGCGCCCAGGATGATTGCCAGCAATGTCCATTCGTGGCTGCTGGGCCAGGCCAGTGGCAGGTACAGGCCATAGTTGGCTTGCACATACCCTTGGGCCAGGGCGATACCCAGGTAAAGCAGGGACAGGCCTGCGAGTATGCCTGCAACCGACAACGCAAAGGCTTCCAGTACCAGCAGGCCGGCGATGTGCCAAGGGCGGGCACCCACCGAGCGCAGTATGGCCATTTCCCGGCGTCGCTCGTTCAGGCTGGTGAGAATGGCGGTCAGCATGCCAATCAGGCCGGTCAGCACGACGAACAGGGATACCACGAACAGCGCCTGCTCGGCAGTGCTCATCAGGCTCCACAGTTCCTGTAGGGCGACGCCTGGCAGAATGGCCTGCAGTGGTTCATTGCGGTACTCGTTGATCTCGCGTTGCAGAGCAAAGGTGGCGATTTTGTTGTTCAGGCCGAGCATGAACGCGGTAATGGCGCTGGGCGTCAGGTCCATGTTGCGTGCCTGATCGGCGCTTACACGGCCTGCCCCGCGCGCGGGAACACCGTTGTGCCAGTCAACGTGGATTGCTTCCATACCGCCCAGGCTGATGTGCAGTGTGCGGTCTACCGGTGTGCCGGTTCGCTGCAGAATACCGACCACCGTGAACGGCTTGTCGTCATGTTTGACCAGACTGATTGCCGCCACGCCGTGAGCCAGTACCAGCTTGTCGCCCAGGGCGTAATGCAGGGCCTGCGCGACTTCGGCGCCCAGTACCACTTCAAACGGGTCATTGGCAAAGGCGCGGCCTTGAGCCAGTTGCAAGGATTGCTTGTGGCCGTACTGGTAGTGCTCAAAGTAGGCCTCGGACGTGCCCATCACGCGGTAGCCACGGTGCGAGTCACCCAAGGAAATCGGAATCGCCCATTTCACCCGTGGGTCGCTGGCGTAATGCTCATAGCTGTCCCAGCGAATGTTGTTGGTGGCATTGCCAATGCGAAACACCGAATACAGCAGCAGGTTCACCGAGCCGGAGCGTGCGCCGACGATCAGGTCGGTGCCGCTGATGGTACTGGCGAAGCTGGCACGGGCTTCAGTGCGTACGCGTTCCACTGCCAGCAGCAGGCACACGGACAAAGCAATGGCAAAGGCGGTCAGGAAGGCGGTAAAGCGTCGATTGGCCAGGCTGGCTAGTGCAAGGCGTAGCAGGTACATCAGGCCTCCAGGTCATTGGCCGGACGGGCCGCGCGGTTGAGTTCTGACAACGACAGGTGGCGGTCGAACAAGGGCGCCAGGCTCTGGTCATGGCTGACAAACAGCAAACTGGAGCCGGCCGCTCTGCACTCTGCGAACAGCAGGCGGATAAACGCCTCACGACTGTCAGCATCGAGGGCTGAGGTTGGCTCGTCGGCGATCACCAGCTCAGGTTGGCCAATCAATGCGCGGGCTGCGGCGACGCGTTGCTGCTGGCCAATCGACAGGCTGTCGGCACGACGCATCAACAAGGCGGGGTCTTTCAGGCCCAGATGAGCCAGCAGGCTGGCGGCAGCCTGATCGACACTGCCGTAGCGCTCACAGGCCTTGGCTGCGCGAACCTTGGAGAAGCGGCAGGGCAGTTCGACGTTTTCGCGGACCGAGAGAAACGGCAGCAGGTTGAACTGCTGGAAGATGTAGCCGGTATGGTCAACGCGAAAGCGATCGCGAGCGCCTTGCTTGAGCGTGCTCAGCGTCTGACCGAGCAGGCGAATGCTGCCGCGGTCAGGTTGCTGCACGCCGCCAAGCAGGCCGAGCAGGGTGGTTTTGCCGCTACCACTGGGGCCTTTGAGGAACAGCGATTCACCCGCATCCAAATGGAAGGCCGGGATATCCAGCAAGGGTGGATGGCCCGGCCAGGCGAACGCCAGGTCTGTCAACTCGATCAGTGGCTGGTGCATTCAGAGCGCAACCGTGGCCTTGTTCGGGGTTGCTTCCAGGCCTTTCTGGCCATTGGGGCCGATCAACTGCACCGTAATTTTCTGAGTGGCGGGGAAGGTTTTGAACAGTGGGCCCAAATCCAGGTTGGCCAGTTTGCCTGGCTGTTCACAGGTCAGTTGGTAATGGGCGTGGATCTCGCTGTGTTCGTGTTCGTGGGCGGCGTGGTGATCATCGGTGGCGTCATCGTCAGATGGCGCATCATCGAATAATGGGCTTTCCAGGGCTTCGTCGGTTTCCGTGCACTGCGCCGCATTGGCCAAGCCAAACAGTGTCAACGGCTGCTCCAGTTGTTTGCGGACGGCCGCGACCTTGGCCTTGTCGGCCGCACTGTTGGCCGCATGCTCAAACCCCACCAGGTTCATGGCCGGGCTTTCCAGTTCCAGCTCAAGTGTCTTGTCATCGAGCACGACATTGAGATGCGCCACGCCATGCTCGTGGGCGTCAAGGCTGCCATGGGCATGATCATGGTCTTTCTCGGCGTGTGCTGCCGTGAGTGGCAACAGGGCAAACGGCAAGGCGAGCAGCAGACGGCGCATGGAACGGTCTCCGTAGAGGTGGGGCTTGAATCGCAATGTTATAACAAGTTGTCGAGTGGTTGCCAGTGTGCTTGGCGGCAGCCTGTCGCCGTGGGAGCATGGGCTATCGGATGATCTGAAGGAGAGGCCTGTGCGTATTCGTGGACATATTGGTGACTGGCCGGTGGACCTGACACTGGAGCTTGATCCGGCCGAGTGGGCGCAGTTGGGTGGGCATCTGGAACGGGCTCTGCCCGCGACTCCGCCTACCGAAGCCAGTGTGTCGAGCGTGCGTTCGGATGATGTGCAGTGGCAAGCGGCGCTGACCTTGTTGCGTCAGGCCGGGCAGCTCAATGGGCCGGCGTTGTTGGAAGGCTTGGCTGCGCTTGCTGGCAGTGCGGCGGCCGGCAAGCGACTGCTGGTGCGCTTGCGCCACAGTGCACAGGTGAAGGTTGAAAGCGGGGCGGATGCGCCGGTGTATCGCTGGCTTGGATGAGCGTCCGGCGCCTGCCGCGTGTGCAGGCGCCGGCGATAGGCTGCTCAGTACAGCGCTGCAAACAGCTTGCGTCGATAGGTACCCACCAGCGGGTGATCATTGCCGAGCAGGTCGAACACCTGCAGCAATGTCTTGTGCGGCAGGCCACCGTCATAGCCACGGTTGCGCACGAACAGTTTCAGCAGTGCCTCTAGCGCCGCTTCGTATTGCTGGCGTGACAGTTGGTGAATCGCCAGCTGGTAAAGCGCTTCATCATCCTCTGCATTCTGCGCCAGGCGCGTCTTGAGGGTGGCGGCGTCAGGCAAGTCCACCACTTGCCGCAGGAAGGTCAACTGGGCTTTGGCGCCTGCCAGTGCGGCCTTGTGCTCATCGCTTTTCACGGCATCGAGGACGGTCTGGGCTTCGCCCAGCTCACCGCGTTCTGCCAGGCAGCGGGCGTAGAGAATCAGTGCGCCGGCATTGCTGTTGTCTTCAGTGAGCAGTGCCTTGAGGGTGGTCTCGGCTTCACCAAAGCGCCCTTCAGCAAACAGTGCCTGAGCCAGCACCATAGGGTCGGCGGCTGGTGGCGGCGGCATTTGAACATGAGGCTCGAGCAGCGCTCGGATTGCCGACTCGGGCTGGGCACCCGCGAAGCCATCAACCGGTTGACCATCCTTGAACAGCACTACGGTCGGCAGGCTGCGGATACCGAAGCGTGCAACGATATCCTGTTCGATGTCACAGTTGACCTTGGCCAGCAGCAGCTCGCCTTGGTAGCTCTCCGTGATTTGTGCAAGCAGCGGCATCAGCGCTTTGCACGGCGCACACCATTCGGCCCAGAAATCCACCAGCACCGGTTTGTGATGGGAGTTGGCGATCACCAGCTGATCGAAGTTGGCAGCGCTGGCGTCGAAAATGTACGGCGTTTCTTGACTCATCGCGACTCTCGCAAATCCTTGAATGGCAGCACTATAAAGGCTGTCGGCTGGCGTGGTACAGGCTGACCCGGCGGAATTCGTGAGGCTCGGCCAGGTCCGGCAGGGTCAGGGCTTCGAGGACGCCCAGTGATTGATACAACGGGTGGCTGAAGTCGCGTACGCGGGAGTCGGCCACCAAGGCTTCACGGCCGCGGCTGAGGAATTCGTCGAGCAGCGGCAGGTTGGCCCGGTCATAGAGCACGTCGGCGACCAGAATCAGGTCGAAGCGGTCGGCTTCGGCAAAGAAGTCCGTGGAGTAGTTCAGGTTCACCCCGTTCAGTTCGGCATTGGCCCGGCAGGCGTCCAGCGCCAGAGGGTCGAGGTCGCAGGCCACCACTTCAAGGGCGCCGGCCTTGGCCGCGGCAATACCTGCAACGCCAGAGCCTGCGCCGAAGTCGAGCACGCGCTTGCCCTCAACCCACTCCGGTCGCTCGCACAAATAGCGCGCCATGGCCAGGCCGCTGGCCCAGCAAAAGCTCCAATATGGCGGCTCATGGAGGATGCGTCGGGTCTCTTCGGGGCTGAAGGCGCGGTCCATGTTGTCCGCATCGATCAGCCAGAGCTTCAGGTCGCTGCCCGGCAGGTGGCTGGCGACAAGACGCGCATCGCCGAGCAGTTCACTCAATGCCCCTTGCAGTGATGACGGTACTGCCGTCATGGCGCCTTCTCAAAACGCAGCGGCCCAGTGGCCTGGGTGGTTGCCTGGGTAACCCGCAGTGCCGGCAAGTGCAGGATCAGTTGCCCTGACTGACTGGCCCGACCGCGCAGTTCAACACGTGCTCCACTGGGGAAGGCTTCCGGGTTGAAGCGTAAATGAAAGGGCAGTGCCTGACCGTTACCTGCGAGTGAGCTGCTGGCCAGCAAGCGCTGCGGACGACCGCGTTCGTCAATGACCAGCAACGCCAGCTCAACATCGGCGTTGGCCGGTATACCCAGCAGGGTGCCGCTGAGTTCGCGCTGATAGGCCGGCAGAGGGCCGGGGGCCGCAGGCAAGGTGCCGGTGGTCGGGGAGGTTTCTGTCTGCGTCTGTTTGGGCGCATCGCTACTGCAGGCGACGAGCAGGCCGACAAAACTGAGCAGAATGAGTGCTCGAAAGCGCATGAAGAGGTTCCTTGAGGACGTTTCCTCACTGGATGGTAAACCCTTTGGCTTGTCTTGCCAGTGAGATGCGCTACCATGGCCCTCCCTTTTTTTGTTGCCTGCCACCATGCACTGTCCCTTCTGCGGTGCCAACGACACCAAAGTCATCGACTCGCGACTGGTCGCCGAGGGTGAGCAAGTGCGCCGTCGGCGCGAATGCGTCGCCTGCGGTGAGCGCTTTACCACCTTTGAAACCGCCGAATTGGTTCTGCCTCGCTTGATCAAGCAGGATGGCAGCCGACAGCCGTTCGATGAAGACAAGCTGCGCGCCGGTATGCAGCGTGCGCTGGAGAAGCGCCCGGTCAGCGTCGAGCGACTGGAAGCGGCGCTGGCGCATATCAAGCACAAGCTGCGGGCAACCGGCGAGCGTGAGGTCAAGTCGCTGGTCGTGGGCGAATTGGTGATGGCCGAGCTGCAGAAGCTCGATGAAGTCGCCTACATCCGTTTCGCCTCGGTTTACCGACGCTTCCAGGACCTCGATGAATTCCGTGAAGAGATTGACCGTCTGGCCCGAGAGCCTGCTAAAGAGTGATCATGCCCACTGAACGCGCTGTGCTGGATGCTCACTACATGGCCCGCGCCCTGGAACTGGCGCGCAAGGGGCTGTACTCAACCCACCCTAATCCTCGCGTCGGCTGCGTGATTGTGCGTGATGGTCAGGTGGTGGGTGAAGGCTGGCATGTCCGTGCCGGTGAACCGCATGCTGAGGTTCATGCATTGCGCCAGGCGGGCGAACTGGCCCGTGGCGCCTGCGCCTATGTCACCCTTGAGCCGTGCAGCCATCATGGCCGCACACCGCCTTGCGCCGAAGCGCTGGTCAACGCGGGTGTGGCGCGGGTTGTTGCGGCCATGCAGGACCCCAATCCACAGGTTGCCGGTCAAGGCCTGAAGCGCTTGGCCGATGCCGGTATTGAGGTGTCCAGCGGGGTGCTTGAGGCCGAGGCACGCGCGTTGAACCCGGGCTTTCTAAAGCGTATGGAGCACGGCCTGCCTTATGTGCGGGTCAAACTGGCGATGAGCCTCGATGGCCGCACCGCTATGGCCAGTGGCGAGAGCCAGTGGATTACTGGCCCCGCCGCACGCTCGGCCGTTCAACGTTTGCGTGCGCGTTCCAGTGTGGTGCTGACCAGCGCTGAAAGCGTGATCGCGGACAATGCCCGGATGACTGTGCGTGGCGAAGAACTGGGGCTGGATGCGGAAAATACTGTATTGGCGCTGGCTCGCCCGCCGCTGCGGGTGCTGATCGATGGGCGTTTGCGCCTGCCGTTGGAGGCAGCGTTTTATAAGGCCGGTCCTGCGCTGGTGGCGACTGCCACCGCACACGATGAGCGCTATGCTCAGGCGGGCCTGGAGCTGCTGCGACTGCCCACTCAGGAGGGGCGCGTCGACTTGCGTGCATTGCTGCGTGAGCTGGCTGCCCGAGGCGTCAATGAGGTGCTGGTCGAGGCCGGCCCGGGGCTTGCGGGGGCATTTGCGCAGTCAGGGCTGGTAGACGAGTATCAACTGTTCATTGCCGGCAAGTTCCTCGGCTCCAGCGCCAGGCCGCTGCTTGATTGGCCGCTGGCCCGCATGAGCGAGGCGCCGGCGCTGAAAATCACTGAAATGCGAGCGGTTGGCGATGACTGGCGAGTCACCGCGATCCCTGTGCCGACGTCCGGCGTATAATTTTCGGCTTGCGCCACGCGCGGCCTGTTCTCGAGGAGGACTCATGTTCACAGGCATTATCGAATCTATCGGCAGCATTCGCTCGTTGACCCCAAAAGGTGGCGATGTGCGGGTTTATGTCGAAACCGGCAAGCTGGACCTGGGCGATGTGAAACTTGGCGACAGCATTGCGGTGAATGGTGTCTGCCTGACGGCAGTCGAGCTGCCTGGCGACGGCTTCTGGGCCGATGTCAGCCGCGAAACCCTGGACTGCACTGCCTTCTCCGACCTCAAGAGCGGCAGCCGGGTCAACCTGGAAAAAGCCCTGACGCCGACCACCCGATTGGGCGGTCATCTGGTCAGCGGCCACGTCGACGGTGTCGGCGAAATCATATCGCGTAGCGATAACGCTCGCGCCATCCAGTTCCGTGTTCGTGCGCCAAAGGAACTGGCCAAGTACGTTGCGCACAAGGGGTCGATTACCGTCGACGGCACCAGCCTGACGGTGAACGCCGTCGATGGCGCCGAGTTCGAGCTGACAATCGTGCCCCACACCCTGGCCGAAACCATCATGGCCGACTACCGCGCTGGTCGTCGGGTCAACCTTGAGGTCGACCTGCTGGCCCGCTACCTGGAGCGTCTGTTGCTCGGCGACAAAGCCGCCGAGTCGACCAAGGGCAGCGGTATCACTGAAAGTTTCCTGGCCGCCAACGGCTACCTGAAATCCTGAATGAGAAGGGGGTGCCGCGTGGCGCTCAACAGCATCGAAGAACTGGTTGAAGACATCCGCCAGGGCAAAATGGTCATCCTGATGGATGACGAAGATCGCGAGAACGAAGGCGACCTGATCATGGCCGCCGAGGCCTGCAAGGCTGAGCACATCAACTTCATGGCCAAGCATGCCAGGGGCCTGATCTGCATGCCGATGTCGCGCGAGCGCTGTGAACTGCTCAAGTTGCCGTTGATGGCACCGCGCAACGGTTCGGGCTTTGGCACCAAGTTCACGGTCTCGATCGAGGCTGCCGAAGGTGTCACTACCGGTATCTCCGCTGCTGACCGTGCGCGTACCGTTCAGGCTGCCGCCGCGCGTGATGCCAAGGCCGAAGACATCGTCAGCCCAGGCCATATCTTCCCGCTGATGGCGCAAGCCGGCGGTACGCTGGCCCGCGCAGGCCATACCGAGGCTGCGTGTGATCTGGCGCGCATGGCCGGTTTTGAGCCAAGTGGCGTGATCTGCGAGGTCATGAATGACGACGGCACCATGTCCCGTCGCCCGGAGCTGGAAGCGTTTGCCGCCGAGCACGGCATCAAGATCGGCACCATCGCCGACCTGATTCACTACCGGATGATCCACGAACGTACCATTCAGCGGATTTCCGAGCAGCCGCTGGACAGCGAATTGGGCCAATTCAACCTGGTTACCTACCGTGACTCGGTCGAGGGTGATGTGCACCTGGCACTGACCCTGGGCAATATCTGCGCAGAAGAACCGACCCTGGTTCGGGTTCACAACATGGACCCGCTGCGTGACCTGCTGATGGTCAAGCAGCCCGGCCGCTGGAGCCTGCGTGCCGCAATGAGCGCGGTGGCAGAGGCGGGCAGTGGTGTTGTGTTGTTGCTCGGCCACCCGTTGGACGGTGACGTGCTGTTGGCGCATATCCGTGAGACCGCCGACAGCGCTCAGGTGAAAACCCCGACAACCTACAGCACCGTCGGTGCGGGTTCGCAGATTCTCCGTGACCTCGGCGTACGCAAAATGCGCCTGATGAGTTCGCCGATGAAATTTAATGCGATATCCGGATTCGATCTGGAAGTTGTAGAATACGTGCCCTCCGAATAAAGCAGGCGTTTATTGCACTGCGTGTTCGTGACCAAACCTCCCACAGGCCGCGTCGGTGCGGCCTGGCTCTTTAAGATGAGAATCCCGGAATGACTCTGAAGACCATTGAAGGTACCTTCATCGCCCCCAAAGGTCGCTATGCTTTGGTGGTTGGCCGCTTCAACAGCTTCGTCGTCGAAAGCCTGGTGAGCGGTGCCGTTGATGCCCTGGTTCGCCATGGCGTGAGCGAAAGCGACATCACCATCATCCGTGCCCCGGGTGCGTTCGAGATCCCGCTGGTTGCACAGAAAGTCGCCCAGCAAAGTGAATACGCGGCCATCATCGCCCTGGGCGCGGTGATCCGTGGCGGCACTCCGCATTTCGAATACGTGGCAGGCGAGTGCACCAAGGGCCTGGCCCAGGTGTCCATGGAGTTCGGCGTACCGGTGTCCTTCGGTGTCTTGACTGTCGATTCGATCGAACAGGCCATCGAGCGCTCCGGCACCAAGGCCGGCAACAAGGGCGCTGAAGCAGCCCTGTCCGCCCTGGAAATGGTCAGCCTGCTGGCGCAGTTGGAGGCCAAGTGATTAGCGACGAAAGCGATCGTTTCAACCCGCGCGATCCAAAACCTGCGGATGCTGGCAAACCATCGAAAAGCGCCAAGCGTCGCGAAGCCCGTCAGCTCGCGACCCAGGCCCTGTATCAGTGGCACATGGCCAAGCAGTCGCTGAACGAGATCGAAGCGCAGTTCCGGGTCGATAACGATTTCAGCGATGTCGACGGCGCCTACTTCCGGGAGATCCTGCACGGGGTTCCGGTCATGAAGGAAGAGATCGACAAAGCCCTGGCTCCGTGCCTGGACCTGCCACTGGAAGAACTCGACCCGGTAGAGCTGGCTGTGCTGCGGCTGTCCACCTGGGAGTTCATCAAACGGGTCGACGTGCCGTTTCGCGTTGTGATCAACGAAGGTGTTGAGCTGGCCAAGGTCTTCGGTGCCACCGATGGCCACAAGTTCGTCAACGGTGTGCTCGACAAGCTGGCTCCACGGCTTCGTGAAGCCGAAGTACGGGCATACAAGCGCTGATCTCGGCGCTGCTGGCCAATGGGTGAGTTCGAGCTGATCCGTCACTACTTCGCCGCCGCACCGTGTGCGCAAGGTGGCGAAGGAGTTGCCTTGGGCATCGGTGACGACTGTGCCCTGCTGGCCTTGCCAGCGGGCGAACAGTTGGCGGTGTCTACCGACACGCTGGTTGTCGGTGTGCATTTCCCGCACAACAGTGACCCGTTCCTGCTCGGCCAGCGTTCGCTGGCCGTTGCCGCCAGTGACCTGGCGGCGATGGGCGCTACCCCCCTCGCGTTTACCCTTGCCCTGACCCTGCCGGACACGTCGGCGGACTGGTTGCGCGCTTACGCAGAAGGCCTCAATCAGATGGCCAGGCAGTGCAACCTGAGCCTGGTCGGTGGCGATACCACCCGTGGCCCCTTGAGCCTGACCATGACCGTATTCGGCCGGGTGCCTGCCGGGCAGGCGCTGACCCGCGCCGGCGCGCAACCAGGCGACCTGGTGTGTGTGGGCGGTGAACTGGGCAACGCTGCTGGCGCGCTGCCGCTGGTGCTTGCGGAACGTCAAGCCGAGCCGTCGCTGGCGGCACCGCTGCTGGCGCACTACTGGTCGCCAGCACCGCAGTTGGCACTCGGCCAGGCGTTACGCGGCAAGGCGTCCTCGGCGCTGGATATCTCCGACGGCTTGCTGGCTGACTGTGGGCATATCGCCAAAGCCTCTGGCGTGGCGCTGCATTTGCAGGTGGACTCGCTACCGATGAGCCAGGCATTACGCGGCTTTTTGGGGCTGGAGGGTGCGCGTCACGCCGCATTGACCGGTGGCGACGATTATGTGCTGGCCTTCACGCTTCCTGATGCCGAACTCCCGGGGCTGCTGGCCGCCGGCTGGCCGATTCACGTGGTTGGCAGGGTCGAGGTTGGCTCCGGTGTCAGCCTGTACGATCGGGAAGGGCGCAACATCACCCCGGCTGTTCGGGGCTATCAACACTTTAGCGATTAGGGAGACACCGTGACCGATCACCGTAATCAGGTGAAGCCTGTTCCGCCTTCGGTCTGGAGCAACCCTTGGCATTTCATGGCATTCGGCTTCGGCTCGGGTACTTTGCCGAAGGCGCCAGGGACCTGGGGGTCTCTGGTTGCCTTGCCGTTCATGCCCTTGTGGCAAATGCTGCCAGACTGGGGTTACTGGCTGATGCTGGGCCTGACCATGCTGTTTGGTTTCTGGCTGTGCGGCAAGGTTGCCAGCGATTTACGTGTGCACGACCATGAGGGTATCGTCTGGGACGAGATGGTGGGGATGTGGATTACCCTGTGGCTGGTGCCGCAAGGCTGGCAATGGTTGTTGGTCGGGTTCTTGGTATTCCGCTTCTTTGACATACTCAAGCCCTGGCCGATCAGTTGGCTTGATCGGCATGTGCATGGAGGTGTCGGCATCATGATCGACGATGTGCTTGCCGGTGTATTCGCCTGGCTGACGATGCAAGGGCTAGTATGGAGCTTTACCTAAGGAGATAGGGCGATGCAAGGATGCCGATGGTTGCTACTGGTCCTGCTTTTGGCAGGAGGTGTGACGTGGGCAGCAGAGCCCTTGCCGAAAAAGCCTTTGCACGCTCGTTTGGCCAGCGAGGTGTGGCTCGACTACACCAATGCCGACGGCACAGGCCTGGCCTGGGAGTTGCTGCGCAAGGTTTTTGAGCCCGTAGGTGTCAAGGTCAAGACGGCGAGCGTGCCTTACAGTCGCGCCATCGGCCTGGTAAAGCGTGGCGAAGCAGATGCCTGGGTCGGCTCTTATCATGAGGAAAGCGCCGATAATATCTACCCGCGCTGGCACTTTGACCAAGACCATATCTATGCCCTGGGGTTGGCCAGTCGGCCGGTACCTACCCAGGAAACGCTGGGTCAGTTCCAATTGGCTTGGGTGCGTGGTTACGATTTCAACAGTTACCTGCCCTATGTTGACCGTTACCGCGAGGTTCAGCGGCGTGAGGGCATTCTGCCGATGCTTGAGTATGGTCGCGTCGATTTCTACATCGATGCCCTGACCGAGGTCGACTATGTGTTGTCGCAGGCGCAGAATCCGTCGGCATTTCGGCGTACCCACCTGGCTGAACTGCCGTTGTACCTGGCATTTGCCAAAACCCCGGAAGGCCGTGCCCTCAAGGAAATTTTCGATCAGCGCATGGATGAGCTGGTGCCAAGTGGCCAGTTGCGCGAGATATTCACGCGCTGGAAGCAGCCGTATCCGTTCTAGGTTGCCCTCAGATCGTCAAGGCGCATCGAACTTTTCGATATGTCTGCACAAAAATTCAGCATAAGCACCGGTGCCACGCTGCTGTTACAATCCAGTCCACGTCAAATATTCACGTTATTTCAGGAGCACAAGGTGCCCGTCGTTTTCGTTGCTGCCTCCAAGCTGCCTACACCCTTTGCCACCTTCACCATGCATGGTTTTCTCGATGAGGCCACCGGTCGCGAGCACGTGGTGCTCAGTCTGGGTGATGTGGCCGACGGCGCGCCGGTACTGGGACGCCTGCACTCCGAGTGCCTGACGGGCGATGCGCTGTTCAGCCAGCGCTGCGATTGCGGTTCGCAGCTGGAAGCGGCGCTGCAGGCGATCGCTCATGAAGGGCGCGGTGTATTGCTGTACTTGCGTCAGGAAGGTCGCGGCATTGGTCTGTTGAACAAGATTCGCGCCTACGAGCTGCAGGATGGCGGTGCCGATACGGTTGAGGCCAATGAGCGTCTGGGTTTTGCTGCCGATCAGCGTGACTACGCCATGTGCCTGCCGATGCTTGAGCACCTGGGCGTGAAGTCGCTGCGCCTGATGACCAATAATCCGCGCAAGGTGAAAGCCCTCACTGCGATGGGTATCGCGGTGGCTGAGCGAGTGCCGTTGCATACCGGCCACAACCCGCACAATAAACACTACCTGGCCACCAAGGCCGGCAAGCTTGGCCACATGATGGGCAACGAGCATCAGGGTGAGGTTGGTCGGGCGTGACCCGGGCTCAGGTTCGTCGCCGTCTCAGCATTGCCTGGTGGCAGCATCTGCTGATCGCATTGGCGCCGTTGTTTGTCTTCAATTGGGCGTTCGGTGATCGTGAAGCGTTGCTGCCAATCCTCGCCATGCCGATGTTCATCGCCAGTGTTTCTTCGATGTTCCTCAGCCTGCCGCGCTTTGGCGCTTACAAGCACGGGCTGATTGCAATGGAGAAGGCGCTGAACAGCGAGGCGGAGCCTGCGGCCTGGATTGAGCTGGCGCGCGTACGCCGGGTGGCCATGCTCTATGCCTGCTTGCCGGCCTGGCTTGCGGCTGTGTCGGTATTCGTTGGCTTGGAGGCCGTGCCGCAGATTCTGTTGGCGGTCTCAAGCGTGGTCGTGCTCTACCTCTACCGTATTCCGCGTCAGCTCGGCTGATAGGTCGGCAGGCCTATTGTCGTCATGGCCGCTCCTTGCGGAGCCGACCATGACGATAGGGCGTCAGAGGCCCAACAACTGAAGGCGCTGACGTACTGCTGCTTCGATTCCCGCTGCATCCAGACCACATTCAGCAAGCATCTGTGCCGGTTTGGCGTGCTCGACATAAATGTCAGGCAGGCCCAGGTGCAGGATCGGCTTGATCAGGTTCTCGCGGGCCAGGAATTCACCGACAGCCGCACCGGCGCCGCCCATGATGGCGTTCTCTTCGATGGTCACCAGCAGCTCGTGCTGGCCAGCCATCTCACGTACCAACGCCTCATCCAGCGGTTTGACGAAACGCATGTCAACCACGGTGGCATCGAGCTGTTCGGCAACCTTGAGTGCTTCGGCCAACTGAACACCAAAGACCAGCAAGGCGACGGTGCGGCCTTGGCGGCGTACTACGCCCTTGCCGATTTCGAGGGGTTCAAGGTCGTTTTCAATCGGCGTATTCGGGCCGGTACCGCGCGGGTAGCGCACCGCTGCCGGGCCGTTGTACAGGTGACCGGTGCTGAGCATTTTGCGCAGTTCGTTCTCGTCGCTCGGGGTCATCACCAGCATGCCGGGGATGCAGCGCAGGAACGACAGGTCAAAGCTGCCCGCATGCGTCGGGCCGTCTTCGCCGACCAGGCCGGCGCGGTCGATGGCAAACAAGACGTCGAGGTTCTGTACCGCAACGTCATGAATCAGTTGATCATAGGCGCGCTGCAGGAAGGTCGAGTAGATCGCCACCACGGGCTTGGCGCCTTCGCACGCCATGCCGGCGGCGAGGGTGACAGCGTGTTGCTCGGCGATGGCCACATCGAAGTAGCGCGCTGGGAAACGTTCGCTGAAGGCCACCAGGTCCGAGCCTTCCTTCATGGCTGGGGTGATGCCAACCAGGCGTGGGTCAGCCGCAGCCATGTCGCACAGCCACTGGCCGAATACCGCCGAATACTTCGGCCCGCTGGGTTTCTTCGGCGCAGCAGCCGGTGCATCGACCGGCTCAAGCTTGGTAATTGCGTGATAACCGATCGGGTCGACTTCGGCCGGCCTGAAGCCTTTGCCTTTCTTGGTGACCACATGCAGGAACTGTGGCCCCTTGAGGTCGCGCATGTTGCGCAGGGTGGCAATCAGGGTCGGCAGGTCGTGGCCGTCAATCGGGCCGATATAGTTCCAGCCGAGTTCCTCGAACAGGGTGCCGGGTACCAGCATGCCCTTGGCATACTCTTCGGTGCGGCGAGCGATTTCCCAGGCGCCGGGCAGGCGCGAAAGCACTTTTTTACTGCCTTCGCGCATGCTGGCGTAGGTGCGGCTGGAGAGAATCTTGGCCAGGTAGTTGGACAGGCCACCGACATTGCGTGAAATCGACATGTCGTTGTCGTTGAGAATCACCAGCATGTCAGCGTTGACTTCCTGCGCATGGTTGAGCGCTTCGAAAGCCATGCCGGCGGTCAGTGCACCGTCGCCGATCACCGCAATGGACTTGCGCGCCTCGTTCTGCAGGCGAGCGGCGATGGCCATGCCCAGTGCGGCACTGATCGAGGTGCTTGAGTGGCCGACGCCAAAGGTGTCGTACTCGCTCTCGGAACGACGTGGGAAGGCCGCAATACCGTCCTTCTGGCGCAGGGTATTCATGCGCTTGCGTCGACCCGTGAGGATCTTGTGCGGGTAGGCCTGATGGCCCACGTCCCACACCAGCCGGTCATCCGGGGTGTCGAAGACGTAGTGCAGGGCGATCGTCAGTTCGATGACGCCCAGGCCGGCACCGAAATGCCCGCCGGTCTGGCCAACGGTATAGAGCAGCTCCTGGCGCAGTTCGTCGGCCAGGCTCTCCAGATCGGCTTCAGCCAGCCGGCGCAGGCCAGCGGGCGTATCAGCACGGTCGAGCAGCGGCGTGACCGGGCGTTCGCGGGGAATCTCTTGAAACGTCGTGGGCATCAGGCGAATCATTATAGGTGTGAAGAGGCGGCAGTTTACCTTATTGCGGTGATGGCTGCCCATGGCATGGTGCTTCTGCGACACCTGTGCATCGTCTTTCGCGGGAGCCGGTCCTGCCAGCGATATGTCTTACCGCTGCCAAGGCCGGCGCCTACGTGAAGTGCACTCAGTTCTTGCGTTCTACGATGTAACGGGCCAGATCGCGCAGTGGTTCGGCCGCGCCGTCGAAGGCTTCCAGCGCCTGCAGTGCTTGATCGCGCAGTTCCAGCGCGTAGGCTTTGGCGGCATCCAGGCCGAGCAGCGCCGGATAGGTCGGCTTGTCGCGAGCGATATCCGCGCCTTGGCGTTTGCCGAGGGTGGCCGTGTCGCTTTCGACGTCGAGGATGTCATCCTGTACCTGAAACGCCAGGCCGATTGCCTGGGCGTAGCGTTGCAGTGCCTCCAGCTCGGTGCTGCCGGCACGGGCGCTGGCGAGAGCACCCAGGCGCACGCTGGCTTCGATCAGGGCGCCGGTCTTGTGCCGGTGCATGAATTCCAGCGCTTGCTGGTCAAGCTTCAGGCCCACTGAGCCCAGGTCGATGGCCTGGCCACCGACCATCCCGGCCGGGCCGGCAGCCAAGGCCAGCGTCTGGACCATGGTCAGGCGGTTGCTGTCGCTTTGCGGGCTCAGGCGCGGGTCGAGCAAGGCGCTGAAGGCCAGGCTTTGCAGGCCATCGCCTGCAAGGATCGCGCAGGCCTCGTCGAAGGCTTTGTGGGTGGTTGGCTGGCCACGGCGCAGGTCGTCGTCGTCCATGGCCGGCAGGTCATCGTGAACCAGTGAATAGGCATGGATCAGTTCAACCGCACAGGCCGCGCCGTTAGCCTGTTCGGCTGGCGCCCCCAAGGCTTCGCAGGCGGCATAAGCGAGCAGCGGGCGAACCCGTTTGCCACCGTTCATTACGCTATAGCGCATGGCGGCGTAGAGGCGGGTGAGTTCGGCCGAAGGGGCGACAAACAACTGTTCCAGCGCCGCATCGACACGGGCCTGGCAGGTGGCTTGGTAGCGGGCGATCATTCCGGCTGCTCTGCGCTGAAGGGTTCGGCGGCCAACTCACCATCGCGCTCGAGGAGGATCTGCACTTTCTGCTCGGCCTGTGCCAGGGCGCCCTGGCAGTCACGGGTCAGACGGATACCTTGCTCGAAGGCGGTCAGCGAGTCTTCCAGCGACAGTTCGCCGTTCTCCAGGCGTTCGACCAGGGCTTGCAGGTCGGCGAGGGATTGCTCGAAATCAACGGCGGCTTTTTTCCGGGCCATGGCGGCTGTCTCTGTGGCGGTTTAAACGGCGCGACACTAGCAGAGCGGGGCAGGGGGAGCAAATCAGTGCCGATGATCTTTCGTCGCATTCTGTTGCATAAAGCCTTTGTTCACTATCTTGCTTTTTCTGTGAGCCTGTCATTGTGAGGGGTTGTGGCTCTCTGCCATAATTGCCGCCGTCTTGCGCTACGGCGTTGCCCGGCAAGGCTCTCCCTTCCTGATGTCGCGTAATGGACTACGTTGTGAGCTTCCTTTCGATCGAGTTCGGCCTCTGCTTCATCCTGTTCTTCGCTATTTACTGGAGCCTGTGCTGGAGCGTTCGTTTGCAGAACGTCATGCTTCTGGCCGCCAGTTACGGCCTTGTTGCCAGCTTCAGTCTGAATTCTCTCTATATCCTGCTGGGGTATACAGCGCTGGTCTATCTGCTGGGGCTTCTGGGTGCGCGTTATCCGGGGCGACGCTTCAGTTACGGGCTGGTTGCGCTGCTGGTGCTGGGGTGTTTCTACCTCTTCAAGTACCAGGAGTTCCTCGTCGGTGGCGTTCAGTCGGCGCTGGCCGGTGCCGGGCTTGATGTCTCGCTGCCTATTCTGGAAGTGCTGCTGCCTATTGGCCTGTCGTTCTACACCTTCCATTCGGTCAGCTACCTGGTGTCGATCAACCGGCGCGAGATGAGGCCCGCGCCGGTGTTTGATCTGGCCCTTTACCTGGCGTTCTTCCCGAGCCTGATTGCCGGGCCGGTGAACCGTGCTTCGCACATGCTGCCGCAGATTCAGGCCGGGCAGATGCGTCAGGTGCTGGAGCCACAGCGTGCATTGGGGCTGATTGCGTTGGCGGTGGTGAAGTTGTTCTTCTTCAGCGCCTGGCTGGCCAGTGAGTGGGTTGATCCGGTGTTCGAGACGCCCAGCAGCTATTCGGCCGAGCAGATCCTGCTCAGCGTCTACGGCTACAGCTTTCTGATCTACTTCAACTTCAGTGGCTACACCAACCTGGTGACCGGCATTGCCTTGTTGTTGGGGTTCCGTTTGCCGGACAACTTCAATGCGCCCTATGCCGCGAACAACCTCAAGGAGTTCTGGGGCCGTTGGCATATCAGCCTGTCGACCTTTATCCGTGACTACGTGTACATCCCGTTGGGCGGCAACCGTCAGGGCGTCTGGCGCGGCAACCTGAACATGCTGCTGGCCATGCTGATCTCCGGGCTTTGGCATGGCGCGAGCATCAACTTCATTATCTGGGGGGCGCTGCACGGCCTGGGTTTGGCGTTGTACAAAGCCTCGACCTATTGGTTGCCGCAGCCGATGCGTTGGCCGGGGGCGGGTATCGCCGCACGCTTGCTGACCTTCCACTATGTGGCGTTTGCCTGGATTTTCTTCCGTTGCGCCAGCCTCGATGATGCCAAGGACATGCTCGCCGGTATTGCTGGCTTGCGTCTGGAGGCACTGTTCTCGCCTACGGGCGCCCTGTTGCTGGCCTGTGTGGTGTACATCGCGGTCTACCGGCAACTGATCGCGCTTCTGCGCCAGCTCTTCGCCGCCACCACGCGCCTGCCTTGGCAGTTGTACCCCGTTCCGCTGGGGGTATTCATTTCCTTGGTCATCTTTGCATCGCAGTCGGGCGTTCCGGGGTTCATCTATGCCAGTTTCTAGTGCCAGCAAGCTGTTCGAAACGCAGGTGGGCGCGGCCAAGGTGCTGTATGCCATTGTGGTGACTACCTTGCTGTTGTTCTGGTTCAACCAGGACTCAATCCGCCTTTACTGCGAGCAGAAGTACCACCAGGGCTGTGAACTGCCGCTACTGGGTCAGAGTGCTGCCTGGCGGATGGGCAGCAACCTGACTCAGGCCTTGGGCAGTGCCCGTGACAGTTTTATCGAAAGCCTGACCCAGCCTGCACCGCCAGCATTGATTGCGCAGGCTCCCGTCAGCGAAACTGTGACGATGCCCGCTACGGTGCCTGTCGTGCCGGTGAAGCTGGATGGCAAGCATGCGACCCCGGTGCATGCCGCTCCGGCACATCAGAGCGCCAAGCCAGTCAAGGTGGCGGCGACGCCATTGCCTGCGCCCATCCCGCAGCCAGTACAACCGATGCCGGTGACCCTGTCGGCGGGCGATGAAGTCTTTCTGGTCGGCGATTCGCTGATGCAAGGGGTGGCGCCGCACCTGGCCAATACCTTGCACAAGCGTTACCAGATCAAAAGCGTCAACCTCAGCAAGCAGAGTACCGGGCTTGCCTATCCGGGCTTTTTCAACTGGCCACAGACGGTGGCCAAGACCTTGCAAAGCCAGCCGAACATTCGCCTGATGGTGGTGTTCCTAGGGCCGAATGACCCTTGGGACATGCCGGTTGCCAAAGGTAAGCCGTTCCTGCGCTTTAAAACTGCCGAGTGGGAGGAGCAGTACCGTCAGCGTATTGATTCGATTCTTGAGCAGGCGCGTGCGCATGATGTGCAGGTGATCTGGGTTGGCCCGCCGAACATGCAGAAAGCCAAGCTGTCCAGCGCCATGGCCTACCTGAGCACGCTCTATGAAACCCAGACCAGGCTCTACCAGCAGCATTATGTCTCTGCTAACGGCGTGTTGGGTTACAAGGCTGATGAGTTCTCCTACACCTTGCAGGATGACCAAGGCAAACGGGTCAAGACCCGGGTCGATGACGGCATTCACTTTACCCCCACCGGGCAGAAGCTCATTGCACAGCAAGTGCTGTCGATGATTACCTTCCCGGGTTTGACCGTGACGGAACACTGAAATGCGTCGATTGCACAACATCCTGGCCCTGGTGGCACTGATCTGCGCATTGCCGGGCTGTAGCCCGGTAGCGGCGGTCAATGGGCCGGCAGCACGTCCACTTCAGGTGCCTCAAAAGGCGGTTCAAGCCCCTGCCAACGGTAATTTGGCGCTGCTGGCGGGCAAGTTCCGCACTGCAAACCGCACCCCGATCAATATTGTGCAACTGGGTGACTCACACACCGCCGCCGACCTGTTCAGCGGGGAAATGCGGCGCCTGTTGCAGGCCCAGTATGGCGATGGCGGTATCGGCCTGGTTGCAGGCTCACCGGTATCGGGGACGCGCTATGAAACGGTGATCCTCAAGGCCGCCAAGCGCCAGTGGGAACTGGTTTCGGCACGGAACCAGCAAAGCACTCAGTTTCCCCTGGGCGGTTACCTGTCATTACCGCTAACGGCCAACGCAGCCGTACGCATCGAGGCGCGTGAGCCCACGGCCCAGCGTTACCGCGTGTCGGCCCTCTACACCTCAACGGCCAACACGACATTGCTCGCCCGCGACGGCACTACCCAGAACCGGCGCCTGCTGGCAGCAACCAATGGGCAGTGGCGCTTCAGCCCGGTGTTCAACAGTGTCAGCTTGCCGCTGGACCTCACCTTGAGCAACCGCAAGGACGTAGCGCTGGGTGGCTGGTTCATCCAGGGCCAGAAGAATGCCGGTGTGACCTATTCAGCTCTGGGGATCAACGGCGCGCGGCTGGATGTTGTGGATAAGTGGCAGCCCGGCTGGCAGGAGAGCTTCAAGGCTCTGCGCCCGGATCTGATCATTCTGGCGTACGGTACCAACGAAGCCTTCGACGACAAGCTCGACTTGAACCAGTACCGTGACCACCTGAACCAGACCCTGGCCGAGTTGCGCCGCAACATGCCGCGTGCCGCCATTCTGCTGGTCGGCCCACCGGACTCGATCAAACAGCGCAAAGCGCGTACGTGCGCCGCCCGTCAGCCGCAACCATTGGCCCAGATCATTCGTATTCAGCGCCAGGCCGCCAAGCAGTTCAACGGCCTGTTCTGGGATTGGCAGGCGTACATGGGCGGCCCTTGTTCTATCGTCAACTGGCAGGCTGAAGGTCTGGCCCGGAACGACCTGGTGCATTTATCCGCCGATGGTTACCGCAAAAGTGCCTCAGGCCTGTATGACTTCCTGCGTGGGCAGCTCGGGTTGCAGTGACGCCCTCGCTGACGATCGAATTTCGGTGTGCGGCGGGTGGGATAAGGTGTTGAATGGTGTGGTGAAGCTTGAGTAACCTGCCATGCAGCAAGGCCGCCAGATGAAAACCATGAACATCCTCGAAGTCGCCAACGGCAAACCGATCAAGCTCTGGACCCAGGGCGTGCCGGTGGAAGAGGAAGCGCGGCAGCAACTGATCAACACCGCCAAACTGCCGTTCATCTTCAAGCACCTGGCGGTGATGCCCGATGTCCATCTGGGCAAGGGCTCGACCATTGGTAGTGTGATTCCCACGCGTGGCGCGATCATCCCGGCAGCGGTGGGCGTGGACATTGGCTGCGGGATGATCGCCGCACGCACTTCATTGCACGCGGCAGACCTTCCGGACAACCTTCATGGCCTGCGTACGGCCATCGAAAAGGCGGTACCGCACGGTAAGACCTTCGGCCGTCGCGATCAAGGCGCCTGGGACAGCGTACCCGGCGTGGCCGATCATGCCTGGCGTGCACTGGCTGGCCGATTCAAGGCCATCACTGACAAGTACCCGACGCTGGAGCGCACCAACCACCGTCAGCACCTGGGAACCTTGGGCACGGGCAACCACTTCATCGAGGTATGCCTGGACGAGGCCAATCGTGTCTGGTTCATGCTGCACAGTGGGTCGCGTGGCGTGGGTAACGCCATCGGCAACCTGTTCATCGAACTGGCCCAGGCCGATATGCGCCAGCACATTGCCAATCTGCCGGATAAGGACCTGGCCTACTTCGAGGAAGGCAGCCGGCATTTCCACGACTACGTCGAAGCCGTGGAGTGGGCCCAGGACTTTGCCCGGCAGAACCGTGCGCTGATGATGCACGCGGTAATTGACGCTGCGCGTAAGGTGATCAACAAACCCTTCGAGGCCAACCTCGAAGCGGTGAACTGCCACCACAACTATGTGCAGAAAGAACAGCATTTCGGCCATGAGGTGCTGGTTACCCGCAAGGGCGCGGTTTCTGCGCAGAAAGGCCAGTTGGGGATCATTCCGGGGTCGATGGGCGCACGCAGCTTCATCGTTCGCGGCCTGGGTAACGAAGAAGCGTTCTGCTCCTGCAGCCATGGCGCGGGGCGTGTGATGAGCCGCACCCAGGCGAAGAAGCGCTTCACCATCCAGGACCAGGCGCGTGCCACCGCGCACGTCGAGTGCCGCAAAGACAAAGACGTGATTGACGAGATCCCCATGGCCTACAAGGACATCGACGCGGTCATGCAGGCCCAGCGTGATCTGGTGGAAGTGGTGCATACCCTGCGTCAAGTGGTGTGCGTGAAAGGCTAGTCGCCTGCGCGGCGGTGTAGACTGCGGGCCTGGCTGTGCAACCACTACAACGAGGTGTGCTGTGAGATATCTGTCGATTCTGCTGTTGAGCGTATTGCCATTGTTGGCCCAGGCGGTCGAAGTCGGAGAGCGCCTTGCGCCCTGGACCCTGCTCGATCAGTTCGATCAGCCCTATAGCCTGGACGATCAAACCCGAACCCTGCTGGTAGCCCGTGGCATGGACGGCGCCAAACTGGTGAAAGAGGCCCTGCAAGACCGTCCCAAGGGCTACCTGGAAGCACGACATACCGTGTTCGTTGCCGACATCCAGCGCATGCCTGCACTGATCGCAAAAATGTTCGCCATCCCCGCCATGCGTGATTACAGCTACCGGGTACTGCTCGACCGCGACGCACGCGTGGCAACCCGTTATGCCGGTGCCGAAGACAAGGTGCTGTGGCTGCAACTGGACAACGGCCGGTTGGTTGCACAACAGGAATACGCCACGGCGGCTGCGCTGCGTGAGGCGCTGGAGAAGGCGCCGCATTGATAGGTGTGATGCGGTAGGTGGATTTCGGGCATTAAAAAGCCGGCTTGTGGCCGGCTTCTCGGGGACGGTCTTGGCTTATTTTTGGTAAGCCGCAACCGCCTTCAAATCGTTGCGTCGGCGCGAGGGCCGAAGGTGGCTGGACGCGAATGTATTGCGTCGCCAAACCCGTTGGCAGGCGCTCGGCTGCCATGGGCTAAATGTGCGGCGTAGCATACTGACAATGGCGCGGTATGCCTAGTGGAAATTCACCTTGAGCGCTTTAGGCTGGCCGTTCGGTACGCCGTTGTCCCCACCAGAAGACCCAACCGAGAATTTCCAGGTGCTGCATTTTGGCCTGGGCCGGGCTGTAGCTTTCGCTGGGGAATTGCCGATTGTCGTAGCTGTGCAGGGCGATGGCACCACCCCGCAGGCGGCTGAGGGTGTGGATGCGCAGTCGGCCATTGTGCAGCAGGGCGTAGAGTTCGCCTTCGACGATGCGGGTCAGGCTGCGGTCGATGGCCAGGGTCGCACCCTGTGACAGCAGCGGGGCCATGTTGGTGTCGGGCATGCTCAAGCAGAATGCTCGCGCGGGATCGACACCAAGCCGCTCGAGGCTGCAGGCGGGCAGGCGCAGGTGGCGGTCGGCGATCACGCTCAGTTGTTTGTCCTTCACGCGGTAGAAGGGCAGTTGCGCGTCATCCTCTTTGTGCGCGGCCATCAGGCTGGTGTCGGGTGGTTCGACTTCGATTTCGGTCGGGGTGATGCGCGGTGCGGGTGGCGGATGCTTGGGCCCTTCGCCGCTGCGTAGCCATTTGCTGTAGACGCACAGGAGTTCTGCGATCTCATCGATACGCGCCAGGGGAACACCGCGGTTGAACCAGTTGTTGATGTGCTGCGGTGTCACTTTGCGGTGGGCGGCAAAGTCGGAGGGTGTCAGGTTGCACTCGCGCAGGAGGGCTTTCAAACGGCTGCCAGAAGTATTCATGAGGCCCGATTTTACGGGGCTCTGTGCGATCAGGATATAAACATTGGGTTGAAGAATTTCTCGGAGTTAAGGGTGTTTCCGAGGGATTTGCCGGATGTTTCTCGCGGCCCTAGGTGTTGGCTGGCACCCTGCTGATGCCATCGTAGGCAAGCCTACTCCTACAGGGGGCTATCTTTGCAGGCAACAAAAAGCCCCGCGAGCGGGGCTTTTTGTTCAGCGCGGTGCTTAGCCTTTGTAGGCGGCAACGGCCTTGGTGATTTCGGCGCGGGCGGCGTCTGCGTTGCCCCAACCGTCGATCTTCACCCATTTGCCTTTTTCGAGATCCTTGTAGTTCTCGAAGAAGTGCTTGATCTGCTCCAGCAGCAGGGCTGGCAGGTCGGTGTACTCTTTGACGTCGACGTACAGTTGCGACAGTTTGTCGTGCGGTACGGCGATGACTTTGGCGTCGCCGCCGCCGTCGTCAGTCATGTTCAGGATGCCGACCGGACGGGCGCGGATGACCGAACCTGGAGCCACTGGGTACGGGGTTACAACCAGCACGTCCAGCGGATCACCGTCATCAGCCAGAGTGTTCGGGATGAAACCGTAGTTGGCCGGGTAGAACATTGGGGTGGCCATGAAACGGTCGACGAACAGGCAATCGCTGTCCTTGTCGATTTCATATTTGATCGGCGCGTGATTGGCTGGAATCTCGATGGCGACGTAGATGTCGTTCGGCAGGTCTTTGCCAGCCGGAATCTTGCTGTAGCTCATTGGGCATTGCCCCCATGTTTGGCCAAAAATTGGTCGCGATTATAGGCACATTCCCACGCGCTTGCCACGCCCACCCGGATGCTTGGCATGCTCAGTCCTTGGCGTGGCGATAGTGGGGATGATGGCTGTGTAGTTGCTGTAGACGCAGCAGCGGGTCCTGGCGGTAGAACGCGCGCAGTTGCTGGTAGACCTTGGGGTAGGTTCGGGCCAGCAGGTCGGGGGCGCTGAAGAAATATTCGCTGGTGACCGCGAAGAATTCCGCCGGGCTTTCTGCGGCATAGGGGTCGATGGCGGTTTCGGCATCCGGGTGGCGGTCAAGTTGACGATTGAGGTCGTCATAGGCGTGTTGCATGGCTGACGCCCAATCGCTGACGCGC
Organism: Pseudomonas sp. TE3910; assembly: GCF_056279025.1. NCBI lineage: Bacteria > Pseudomonadati > Pseudomonadota > Gammaproteobacteria > Pseudomonadales > Pseudomonadaceae > Pseudomonas > Pseudomonas sp. TE3910. The sequence continues at coordinate 2,788,548 of NZ_JBWBQN010000001.1, read as the reverse complement.
ATGTCGCTGTGCAGCGGTGGCAGGCCGTTGGCATCACCGTTGAGCATGTCGAGTTTGTGCGCCAACTCATGGATGACGAGGTTATAGCCTTCCCAGCCACCACTGGCCAGAACGCCCGGCCAGGCCAGGATTACCGGGCCCTGCAACCACGCTTCGCCACTGTGCTCACCATCCCACTCATGTTCCACGCCGCTGGCGTCGCGGTGACGCTGTGGGCTGATGAAGTCGTCGGGGTAGAGGATGATTTCATGGAAGCCCTGGTACCAGTTCAGTTCACCCAGGTGCAGTAGGGGCAACTGCGCTTGAGCCGCCAGGTACAGGCGCTGTTCGGCGTCCAGTTCGACGCCGGGCAGTGCGGTGAGGTGTTTTTCGCGCAAGAACAGCACGCAGGCGTCGCGCAGCCAGTGATCTTCTGCCTCGCTCAGACCGTCGAGCAGCGGCAGGCGTTCACGGATGCGCTGCCACAGCTGCGCATCGAGTGGGTACCGGGCCAATGTACGGCGGCGTCGCCAGGCGCTCAGGGACCACATGAGCGGGGCTTAGTTGGCCTTGGCGGCGTTGCGGTTGATGCGGTTGCGCACCAGGCTGATGATCATCGGCAGCATCGACACCAGAATGATCGCGACGATCATCAGCGACAGGTTTTTCTTGATGAACGGCACATTACCAAAGAAGTAGCCGAGGGTGACCAGGCCACCTACCCACAGGACGGAACCGGCGACGCTGAACGCCAGAAAACGGCTATAGGTCATTTTGGCGATACCGGCGACGAACGGTGCGAAGGTCCGCAGGATCGGCAGAAAGCGCGCCAGGGTGACAGTCTTGCCACCGTGGCGGTCGTAGAAATCGTGGGTTTGTTGCAGGTAATCGCGGCGGAAGATCTTCGAGTCGGGGTTGCGGAACAGTCGTTCGCCAGCGGTTCTGCCAATCACATAGTTGGTGCTGTCGCCCAGGATTGCCGCAGCCATCAGCAGGCCGCCAAGCAGCAATGGGTCCATGCCGCCGCCAGCGGCTACTGCGCCTGCGATGAACAGCAGCGAGTCGCCTGGCAGGAAGGGCGTCACCACAAGGCCTGTCTCGCAGAAGATCACCATGAACAGAATGGCGTAGATCCAGGGGCCGTAGTTGTTGACCAGTAAATCGAGGTAGGTATCAAGATGCAGGATAATGTCCAGCGGGTTGAAATCCATGTACGGCACCTGTGGTGAAAGCCCGTGCTGGCGGGCCTGCGATGACTGGCAGTGGGGTGTTTCGCGCGCGACACAGCGGCGTGCGAAAGCCTCCACTCAACGTGTGGTGCCGTATTATACGGCCGCAAACGGATTATTCCTGTGCTGTTTGTAGCGGAGGGTTTTGCTGGTGCATACCGGGCAGGCTCAAGGCCCGCCCGGCTGCCAGGTCAGTCCGACTGGATGGGGAGGATGTAGCTCTTGAACTCGGTGTCTTCACGAAAGCCGATGGACTCGTAGACTTTCATGGCCACGTCGTTGTTGGTGCTGGTGGAAACCCGCATGCGCACGGCATTGGTCTCCTTGGCCATCTTTTTCGCGGCGCGCATCAGGTGGTCGGCCACCAGTTGGCGGCGCGAGTCTTCGGCCACATAGATATCGTTGAGGATCCAGACGCGCTTGAGCGACAGCGAGGAAAAACTCGGATACAGCTGGCAGAAACCAAGCAGTTTGCTGTCGTCATCGTTGGCCAGTGCCAGGTAAATCACCGACTCACCACGCTTCAGGCGTTTTTCGAGAAATTTGCGTGAGGATTCGGGGTAAGGCGGTTGGCCGTAGAACTCGCGGTATTTGACGAAAAGCGGAGCGATCAGATCCAGATGCTCAAGGGTTGCTTTGATGATTCGCATAAGCAGTCCTCAGGTTCCTTTGGGGGTGGCGGCGAATCGCAGGGCAGCCGTAGCCCCGATGCTGCCTAAAGCGGAAAAAAAGCGCAATTGGCAAAAATGGACCCGAATCCGGGTCTTGTCGATTAGGAAATTTCAGTTTCTGGCGGAGGTTATGTCTGAATCCTGCCTGTGCGCCGGCGTGGGGCGGCAAGGCGGGCGATAAGGCAGCTGCAGTTGAGGGGGCGGTGAGGTCAAGCCAGTGCGGCCTTCAATCTGTTGAAGGCCGCACCGTACACTGGGTTAGAAGAAGCCCAATGGGTTGATGTCGTAGCTCACCAGCAGGTTTTTGGTCTGTTGGTAGTGATCAAGCATCATTTTGTGGGTTTCACGACCCACGCCCGACTTCTTGTAGCCACCGAAAGCGGCGTGTGCCGGGTACAGGTGGTAGCAGTTGGTCCACACGCGACCGGCCTTGATCCCGCGGCCCATGCGGTAAGCACGGTTGATGTCGCGAGTCCATACGCCCGCGCCCAGCCCGAACTCGGTGTCGTTGGCGATGGCCAGGGCTTCCGCTTCGTCCTTGAAGGTGGTGACGCTTACCACGGGGCCGAAGATCTCTTCCTGGAACACCCGCATCGTGTTGTTGCCTTTGAGCAGGGTCGGTTGGATGTAATAACCGGTGGCCAGGCTGCCTTCGAGCTTCTCCACCTTGCCGCCGGTCAGCAGTTCAGCACCTTCCTTCTCGGCGATCTCCAGGTAGGAAAGGATCTTGTCGAATTGCTGTTCAGAGGCCTGGGCGCCGACCATGGTGTCGGTGTCCAGTGGGTCGCCACGTTTGATCTGTTTGATCTTCTTCATCACTTCTTGCATGAACGCCGGGTAGATCGACTCTTGTACCAGCGCACGCGATGGGCAGGTGCAGACCTCGCCCTGGTTGAAGAATGCCAGCACCAGACCTTCGGCGGCTTTTTCGATGAAGGCCGGTTCGGCTTGCATGATGTCTTCGAAGAAGATGTTCGGCGACTTGCCGCCCAGCTCAACAGTGGACGGAATGATGTTCTCGGCCGCGCATTTCATGATGTGCGAACCAACCGGCGTGGAGCCGGTGAAGGCGATCTTGGCGATGCGCTTGCTGGTGGCGAGTGCTTCACCGGCTTCACGGCCGAAACCTTGCACCACGTTGAGTACACCAGGTGGCAGCAGGTCACCAATGACTTCCATCAGCACGGTAATGCCCAGCGGGGTTTGCTCGGCGGGTTTGAGCACGACGCAGTTACCGGCAGCCAGTGCCGGAGCCAGTTTCCAGGCCGCCATCAGGATCGGGAAGTTCCACGGGATGATCTGTCCGACCACGCCCAGCGGTTCATGGATGTGGTAGGCCACGGTGTTGCCGTCGATCTCGGCGGCGCTGCCTTCCTGGGCGCGCAGGCAACCGGCGAAGTAACGGAAGTGGTCAGCTGCCAGCGGAATATCGGCGTTCAGGGTTTCACGGACCGCTTTGCCGTTGTCCCAGGTTTCAGTGATGGCCAGCAGTTCAAGGTTCTGCTCGATACGGTCGGCGATCTTCAGCAGGATCAGCGAACGGGCTTGTACCGAGGTGCTGCCCCAGGCGTCGGCGGCGGCATGGGCGGCATCCAGAGCCTTGTCGATGTCTTCGGCAGTGGAGCGCGGGAATTCGGCGATCGGTTGGCCGTTCACTGGCGAGGTGTTGGTGAAGTACTCACCTTTGACCGGGGCGACGAACTCGCCATTGATGTAGTTCCCGTAACGGCTCTTGAAGGAAACGATTGCGCCTTCGGTACCTGGGTGTGCGTAACGCATGGTGTGTCTCCTGGCTTTTGTGCTTGTTGGGGAGGATATAGAGCGTAGAGCAAAGCGCGGGCCACTGCTGGCAGGTCTATGTAAATCAAGGGCTTGATGGGATTCTGCGGGTGCGCGCGGGCTTGGTTGTCGCATTTCTGGGACGGTGGGGGTGACACTTTGTGCCAGATGCGGGACAACCTGTGACTCAGCGGTCGTACTGACATTGCAAAGCGTCAGCGGCTGGAGGATGCTGGGTTGTACCGCTTCCGGGGAGAACAATAAAAAGTGCAGAGCAATCATTTGAGCCGGCACGCTCGGCAAGTGCTTACGGTGACTCAGGGCAAGGCCCACTTGCAGGGGCCGGGCAGCGATCCATCCATCGCCCGTTCCTGGCTGCGTTGTCTGGAGGACTATCATCTCGATCCGGCCATGGCGATGGCGCCGACCGTGCTTGAGCATGGGCGTCTGCTGGAAAGCCGAGAGCGCCTGCAGCAGGTGCTGCAGATTGCCGGCAACGAGATGAACACGCTGCATCAACAGCTTTCCGGCGCAGGCCATGCGGTGCTGCTGACCGATGCGCGTGGGGTAATCCTCAACTGTGTGACGGCGCCAACCGAGCGCAAAATCTTCGAGCGTGCCGGGCTCTGGCTCGGCGCCGACTGGAGCGAGGCCAGTGAAGGCACCAACGGGATTGGTACCTGCCTGGTCGAGCGTCAAGCCGTCACTATTCATCAGGAAGAGCATTTTCGTGGCCGTCATACCGGCCTGACCTGCTCTGCCAGCCCGGTGTTCGACCCCCACGGCGAACTGCTTGCGGTGCTTGACGTATCGTCGGCCCGCCCTGAGGTCTCGCGGCAAAGTCAGTTTCACACCATGGCGTTGGTCAACCTCTCGGCGAAGATGATCGAGAGCTGTTACTTCCTGCGCCATTTCGAAAACCAGTGGCTACTGCGCTTTCATTTGCAGGCCGAGTCGGTGGGCCTGTTCAGCGAGGGGTTGCTGGCGTTTGAGGGGGATGGGCGTATCTGCGCGGCCAACCAGAGCGCCCTGAACTTGCTTGGGCATGTTCGCGGCGGCCTGCTTGGAAAGCCTGTGGAGATGTTCTTCGAGTGTTCACTGGATGAGTTGCTGGGGCGTGCTACGGCTCAGGCCAATGCCAGTTGGCCGTTGCGTACGCGTGATGGTCGCCAGTTGTTTGCCAGTGTGCGCGGTCAGGTTCGGGCGCCACAACCGTCGTCATTGGCCGCGGTGGCGTTGCCGCCGCCAGCACCGATTACGGGTTCGATTTGCCTGGTCGACCCTGCATTGCAGAACGATTTTCGTCGCGCCGTGCGGGTGTTCGAGCGCGATGTGCCATTGCTGCTCAATGGCGAGACCGGGTGTGGCAAGGAGGCCTTTGCCAAGGCCGTGCATCAGGCCAGTCAGCGTGCGGCAAAGCCGTTCGTCGCCCTGAACTGTGCCTCGATCCCTGAGAGCCTGATCGAGAGTGAGCTGTTTGGCTATCGCGGCGGCTCGTTCACCGGTGCACGTAAGGAGGGGATGCGTGGGAAGCTGCAACAGGCCGATGGCGGCACCCTGTTGCTGGATGAAATCGGTGATATGCCGCTGGCGCTGCAAACCCGCCTGCTGCGTGTGCTTGAAGAGCGCAGGGTCGTGCCGATTGGTGGTGAACCCCAGGCCGTGGATGTCCGCATCATCAGCGCCACCCACCGCAACCTGCTGGAGCGGGTCGAGGACGGCAGTTTCCGCGAAGACCTCTACTACCGGCTGAACGGCCTGGAAGTGGCCTTGCCAGCTCTGCGTGAGCGCAGTGACAAGGCCCAGTTGCTTGATTTTCTGCTGGCGGAGGAAGCTGCGGGGCAGGTTGTCCGTCTGGAGGCGAAGGCGCGACATGCCTTGCTCGATTTCGCCTGGCCCGGCAACGTGCGCCAGTTGCGCAACGTCCTGCGCACATTGGTTGCGCTCGCGGAGGGCGAAGAGATTACCTTCAACGACCTGCCACCATTGATCCGTCGGCCGCCAGTTGCTGCGATACCCACGGTTTCCAGCGAGGCGCCTGAACATCCACTTGAGGATGCTGAACGCAGCGCTTTGCTGGCCGTGCTGGAGCAGCAACGCTGGCACATGAGCCATGTGGCGGCGTATTTGGGCGTGAGTCGCAATACCTTGTACCGAAAACTGCGCAAGCATGGTATTGCCCGGGACGCCTGAACGAAAGGATGCGATTTTCCCCGCCCTGGGCTACCCTGCCTCGATGTTTTGCGAGGTCGACCATGCACATTCACATTCTCGGTATTTGCGGCACTTTCATGGGTTCGCTGGCGGTGTTGGCCAAGGAGCTTGGCCACCGCGTCACGGGCTCCGACGCCAACGTCTATCCACCGATGAGCACTCAGCTTCAGGCCCAGGGCATTGAACTGACCCAAGGCTATGATGCCAGCCAGCTGGATCCGGCACCGGACCTGGTGGTCATCGGCAATGCCCTGTCGCGTGGTAATCCCGCGGTGGAGTATGTGCTGAATAAAGGCCTGCCTTATGTGTCCGGTCCGCAGTGGCTTGCCGATCATGTGCTGCAAGGGCGTTGGGTGCTGGCCGTGGCCGGAACCCATGGCAAAACCACTACCAGCAGCATGCTGGCCTGGGTGTTGGAGCATGCCGGGATGAGCCCGGGCTTTCTGATCGGCGGCGTGCCACAGAACTTCTCGGTGTCGGCGCGCTTGGGCGATACGCCGTTCTTCGTGGTTGAGGCTGATGAATATGACAGCGCCTTCTTCGACAAGCGTTCGAAGTTCGTCCACTACCGTCCGCGTACTGCCATCCTGAATAACCTTGAATTCGATCATGCGGATATTTTCCCGGATCTGGCAGCTATCGAGCGGCAGTTCCACCATCTGGTGCGCACGATCCCGAGTGAAGGCCTGATCATTCACCCCACCACTGAGCCGGCCTTGCAGCGCGTGATTGAGATGGGCTGCTGGACCCCGGTCCAGACCACGGGTGTTGGCGGTCAGTGGCAGGTCAAGCTGCTCAGTGCTGACGGTTCGCGTTTTGAAGTCAGCTTTGAAGGCGAGTCGCAAGGGGTGGTCGAGTGGGAACTGACCGGTCAGCACAACGTCGCCAACGCCTTGGCCACGTTGGCTGCTGCTCGCCATGTTGGTGTGGTGCCGTCGATGGGTATCGCCGCGCTGAGCGCCTTCAAAAGCGTGAAGCGGCGCATGGAGAAAGTCGCTGAAGTACAAGGCGTGACGATTTATGACGACTTTGCACACCATCCGACGGCGATCGCCACCACGCTGGATGGCCTGCGCAAGCGTATTGGCGATGCACCACTGATCGCCGTGATTGAACCGCGTTCGAACTCAATGAAGCTGGGCGCGCACCGCGATGGCCTGCCGGAAAGCGTACGCCAGGCCGATCAGGTGATCTGGTATGCACCGCCTAACCTGGGTTGGGATCTGGCGGCCACGGCAGCCCAGTGCCCGGTACCTGCGGTGGTGGCTGACAGCCTGGAAGCGATCATTGCCCGGGTGAAAAGCCAGGCCAAGCCCGGTACTCAAGTCGTGATCATGAGTAATGGCGGCTTTGGTGGCCTGCATGGGAAGTTGGCCGAGGCCCTGCGATGAGCGGGCCGGAACGCATCACGCTGGCCATGACCGGGGCCTCGGGGGCGCAGTACGGCCTGCGCCTGCTTGATTGCCTGGTGCGCGAAGACCGAGAGGTGCATTTCCTGATCTCCAAGGCTGCGCAGTTGGTCATGGCGACGGAAACCGATGTGCTGCTGCCGGCCAAGCCACAGGCAATGCAGGCCTTTCTGACCGAGTACACCGGCGCCGCCGCAGGGCAGATTCGTGTGTACGGCAAGGAAGACTGGATGTCGCCGGTGGCCTCAGGTTCCGGTGCACCGGCAGCGATGGTGGTCGTGCCGTGCTCCACGGGCACGCTTTCGGCCATTGCGACCGGCGCCTGTAACAACCTGATCGAGCGGGCGGCGGATGTCACTCTGAAAGAACGTCGGCAGTTGATTCTGGTACCGCGTGAGGCGCCGTTCTCCACCATTCACCTGGAGAACATGCTCAAGCTGTCGAACATGGGCGCGGTGATTCTGCCAGCGGCTCCAGGTTTCTATCATCAGCCGCAAACCATTGACGACCTGATTGATTTTGTCGTCGCGCGCATTCTCAATGTGCTGAACATTCCTCAGGACATGTTGCCGCGTTGGGGTGAGCACCATGTCGGCGGTGAGGATTGAAACGTTCAGTTTTACTGGTGATGGTGCTGGCGCTGGCGCTGCTCAGTGGTTGCGCCAGCGTACGCACGCTGGACGCGGCCAAGCCAGGGGCACCGATTGTATACTCCGGTACGCGCCTTGATCTGTATGCCATGCAGGGCGGGTGTTGCCCCATGGACCGTTTTGGTGCTGAGGCGCCGGCGTATCCCGGGCTTGATCTGCCCGCGAGCGCGTTGCTCGACACGCTGCTGTTGCCGCTGTCGTTGTTGACCGTGCTGGGTGTCAGCTTTCAGGCCACCGGCGGTTTGTAACCGGCCATCGCCGCCGTGCCGGCGATGGCCGGGCAGGGCTTACTTCTTGCCCAGCCTGCGCAGTTCATCGGACTCCACCACGCGAATGCCGTCCTGCTCTTCCAGCGCCAGGCGCCACAATGCCCGCGCCAGTTCACAGGCTTCAATCCCGTGGTACTTGCCCGGTAGCAGTCGTGCCAGCGGTGCTGCCAAGCGCTCAGCGGTGCGTGGTTCGATGCGTTCGCCGAGCAGCAGGGACGGCCGGGCGATGGTGAGTTGCGGCCAGTCTTGTGCTTTCAGCGCTTCTTCCATTTCCCCTTTTACCCGGTTGTAGAACACCGACGATTTTGGGTCTGCGCCGAGTGCGCTCACCACCAGCAAGTGGCGCGCGCCCATTTCGCGGGCGCGCTTGCTGAAAGCAACAACCATGTCCAGGTCGACCGCGCGGAATGCCGTTTCTGAGCCTGCCTGTTTGATGGTGGTGCCCAGGCAGCAGAAGGCGATATCGACACGGCCGCTGAGTTGGGGCAGAAAAACCGCAGGGTCACCCACCGGGTTCTCTAGATGTGGGTGTTTGGCCAGTGGTCGACGGGTAGGGGCAAGAACGCGGCTGACGGTGGGTTCGCTGAGCAGCCGATCCAGTAAATGTTCACCGGTCAGTCCGGTGGCTCCGGCAAGCAGGATGTGCTGAGGCGTCAAGTACATGATGTCTCTCCCTTGATACAGTCAGCTTAGTGGCTCCGGGCGCTCTTTGCTTGTTCAGTTGTTTTTTCGTCACTCTGCAGGGCTTTGCGGGCCTGCTGCTGGCGCAAACGCTGCCAGTGCGCAAGGACGCCTTTGGGGGCCCAGATCTGCGGTTCCGAGGCGTCGAAGTCTTCGTTGTGCTCACGCAAGGCTACTTGGGTGCGGGCCAGTTCGAAGGCGTTTTGCAGGTCGTCGGTCTGGTTCAGTGCCTGGGCAAACAGGGCATCGCCGAAGTAGGTGAAGTCGGCCTCTTCGGAACAGCCGAAAGACACTCTGTCCGAGCGCGCGGCGGTCATGATCAGGGTCTTGTCGTCCTTGAGGGAGTCGATAAAGCCACCTGAGTAACACGCAGAGATGACAACAATTTTGTCTCGCCCTTTCAGGGGCGCAAGCGCTGTGGCCAGTTCGCCGGCAGGCAGGTCTGCCAGTTGCAGGCGCGGCTGATCGAGCACCAGTTCGTGGGTCTGGCTGCCGTGGCTGGTCAGGTAGATGAATACCAGGTCTTCCGGGCCGGTGCGTTCGGCGAGGGTGCGCGCGGCACGGGTCAGGTTTTCCCGGGTGGCCATCGTGCGGTCGGTCAAATGATCGCGGTGATTGGCCAGGGTGATTTGGCCAACGGCACCAAATCGGCTCTTGAGCATGCTGCTGACGTAGTCGGCCTCCCGCAGGAACACGCTCTGTTTGCCGTCGCCGGCCAGGACCAGGCTGTAGAGTTCTACCTCGGCGGTGGAGCGCGGCACGTTGTCGAGGGCTTGTTCGAGCAGCTTGCCTTGGTTGAGCAGTGCCAGTTCCAGTGGGTCGGACAGTGGTCGCCCCTGATCGTCACGAACCCGTTGGCCGTTGATCCAGTGTCCGCTCTCGACCTGGCCGTTTGGCAGGGTCAGCAGGCCTTTGCCTTGATACGTGTCGTTCTCGAAGCCACCCACATAAACGCTACCGTCTGCCAGTTGCAGGCGACCGTAACCGGAAAAGTGCCAGTCGCGGAAATCGCCTTTGTAGTGGCTGCCGTCGCTGGCGAACAGCTCACCTTTACCGCTGAGCGAGCCGTCTTCAAACTGGCCGATCCAGACATCGCCGTCGGCGTTTTCGTAGCGGCCCCGGCCTTCCAGGCGGTTGTCGCGGAACTCACCGATGTACTGATCACCATCGACGCTGTTGAATGTGCCGCTGCCCTCCAGTTGGCCGTTGACGAAACGCCCGCTGAACTGGTTGCCGCTGGCATCGCTGCGCACCCCTTCGCCGTTGGGTTTGCCATGGGCGAACAGTCCTTGGTACTGACTGCCGTCTTCCAGCTCCAGGTGACCGGCGCCGCTGTACTGGTCGGCTTTGAACTGGCCTCGATAGGCCTGGCCGGCCTCTTTGAGCGTGCCTTCACCTTCACGACGTCCAAGCTTGAAGCCACCTTGGTAGCTACTGTCTGCCGTCTTCAGTCGGCCCTGGCCATGGAACAGGCCTTGCTCAAACTGGCCAACATAGACTTCGCCGTTGCTGCCGTGCCATTCACCCTGGCCGTGCCATTGGCCGTTCAGGAAGCCTCCGGCGTACCAGCTGCCATTGGGGTAGTCGATGCGTCCACTGCCCTGCAACAGGCCATTCACCACCTCTCCGCGATAGCGACCACCGTCGGGCAGGCGGGCATCGGGCGGCGAAAGTGGTTCGCCGTCACCGCAGGCGGTGAGCAGCAGGGTCAGGGCGAGTGGGGCAAGTGGGCGCATAACGGGGTCCGGGTGGGTTAGCCGCCGAGTATGCCGCAGAATGCGCCGGTGGAAACAGCCGCGCCGGCGTGTTTCTACCGGCCATGTTTCGTCATACGAAGCAGAGTGACAGCGGTTCGGCGATGTACGCAGGTTTTTCTTCACCTTCGATTTCCAGGGTGGCGGTAGCCTTCAGCAACCACTGCCCTGGTTTCTTTTCGGTGGCTTCGGTGAGATCAACCTTGAGCCTTACCTGGCTGTTGACCTTTACCGGCTGGATAAAGCGGACGCTGTCCAGGCCGTAGTTGACCACCATTTTCAAGCCTTCAGGCAACACCAGAATGTCCAGCATCAGCGTAGGGATCAGTGACAGGGTCAGAAAACCGTGAGCAATGGTCGTACCGAATGGCGTTTTTGCTGCCTTCTCGGGGTCAACGTGGATGAACTGAAAGTCGCCGGTGGCTTCGGCGAACAGGTTGATGCGTTCTTGGTCGATCTTCAGCCATGCGGAACGTCCCAGTTCCTTGCCGACATAGTCTTTGAGCGCTGTAACGGGTACATAGGGCATCGAGACTCTCCTGATTGTCGTTGGTTTTCTTATGACTACGGTAGGTTCAAGCGTTTAAGATCAGCACGTCGGAGGGGGGCGGTCAAGTCAGCATGACTTGAACGAATATCTCGGTATAGGCACACCAGTAGGGTGCTTATAATGGCCGGCGGGCCTGAGGGAGATTTCTATGCTGTTGCGTGGTTTGACGTGGCTGGTGTTGTTTCAGTTGTTGGGGACAGCGATTAATCACTTGTTCCTGTCGATACTGCCGGGGCCAATTATCGGGCTCTTGCTCCTGCTGACGTACCTGATCGTCCGAGGTGAGGTCGGTGCGCCACTGAGCGAAGCCGCCAGCAGCCTGCTGCGCTATTTACCGTTGTTGCTGGTGCCGCCGGCAGTAGGGGTGATGGTTTATGCCGCCGATATCGCGGCGGATTTCTGGGCGATTGCCGGTGCATTGGTGCTTTCGCTACTCATTTCCATCGTCTTCGCAGGTGTCTTGATGCAGAAGCTCATCGCCCGTCAGGCGCGGGATGAGGAGCGGCCATGAACCTGGATTGGCACGGCGCCGTCGAGGCGGTCATTCATCACCCTTTGTTCGGTATCGGTATCACGCTGGGGGCCTATCAACTGGTGCTTGCCGCCTATGAGAAGACGCGCTGGATCTTTCTGCAGCCCGTGTTGATGTCGATGCTGGTCGTCATCAGCGTACTGCTGCTGTGTGGCTTGACCTACAGCGAATACCGTAAAAGTACCGAAATTCTCAATATTCTTCTGGGGCCTGCGACCGTCGCGCTGGCGGTGCCGCTGTACCTGAATCTGCGGCGTATTCGCCAGCTGTTTTGGCCGACCTTTACTACGCTGGTAATCGGAGGCGTGGTAGCGACTGGCGCCTGCCTGCTGTTGGGGTGGTGGTTTGGCGCCGAACACATGATTCTGATGACCCTGGCGCCGAAGTCGGTGACCTCGCCGATTGCCATGTTGGTGGCCGAGCAGATTGGCGGCGTTGCGCCATTGGCGGCCGTGTTTGTATTGATCACTGGGGTGATTGGGGCCATTTTTGGCCCGGCGCTCTTGTCCCGTTGTGGTGTTCATAGCCCAGAGGCTCGTGGCATGGCGCTGGGCTTGACGGCGCACGCGGTCGGTACTTCAGTGGCGTTGCAGGAAAGTGAGGAGTGCGGGGCCTTTGCGGCCCTGGCCATGAGCCTGATGGGCGTTGCCACGGCGGTCTTTCTGCCGTTGGCGGTCAGCCTGGTCGCGTGAGGAGTCGCCATGACATTACCGCTGTTTCCGCTGAATACGGTGCTGTTTCCCGGCTGCTATCTGGATCTGCAGATCTTTGAGGCGCGCTACCTGGACATGATTGGCCGTTGCATGAAGCAGGGCGGTGGTTTCGGTGTGGTCTGTATTCTGGACGGTGCCGAAGTCGGTAGGGCTGCGCAGGGCTATGCCTCGATCGGCTGCGAGGCGCTGATTCGCGATTTTCAGCAGCAGGACAACGGCCTGCTCGGTATCCGTGTCGAAGGCACACGACGTTTTCGCGTGACCCAGGCCGAGGTGCAGAAGGATCAGTTGCTGCTGGCGCAGGTGCAGTGGCTGGCCGAACAGCCGGATCGCCCGTTGCGTGATCAGGACGAAGACCTGCGAGCGTTGCTCGTTGCGTTGGCCGAACATCCGATGGTCGAGGCGCTGAACATGCCGAGAGCCATTCTCGGGCAGCAGGCGTTGGCGAATCAATTGGCCTACCTGCTGCCGTTTGTCGAGGAAGACAAGCTCGACCTGCTGGCCATTGATGCGCCCCAACAGCGCCTGGATGCTATCCAGGCACTGCTTGATCGTTTACAGGGTGAGCTGTTCGCCTGACCACTCAGTACTGGTAGCGGGCCAGGGCTTGTGGCAACGCATGCAAGGTAAAAAAGGCGAGCAGTGCCGTACAGGCTGGCAGGATCAGCCACCAGGCACGTCGTGGCAGGGCGTTCAGTGGTGCGCGGTCCTGAATCAGTGTCAGGCTGCTCGCGCATACAAAACAGGCCAGCAGTGCTCCAGCGAGGATGTCGGTGGGCCAATGTGCGCCCAGGTAAACGCGTGAGCAGGCGATGGCCAGGGCCGGCAGGCAGCCCAGCATGACCCAGGTCAGACGCATGCGTGGTGGTTGTTCGCGCCCGGCCAGCACCGCAAGCACCAGAAAGAACGCAAACGACGCAGAACTATGCCCGCTGGGCATGCTGTAAGTGCCCAAAGGGTCGGTCAGCACGTCCGGGCGGGCGCGGGCGAAGAACCACTTCAGGGTACCGTTGAGCAGTGCGGTGCCAATCAGGGTGGTCGCGGCAAAAAGGGCGTGTCGCCATTGCCGGGCCAGTAGCAGAAGCGCGGTCAGCAGGCCTCCTGCTATTAGCTGCGTTCGGAAGTCTCCCAGCCGTGTGACCATGACGGCTATATCATCGATCGCTTGGCTGCGGTTTTCCTGAATGACGGCCATCAAGCCTTGATCCAACTGTGTCAGGTACGGCCAGCCGAAAAACAGCGCAATCAGCGCCAACAGGCTCAGCCCGGCCATCAGCCGGGTACCACGTCGTTGGCTGCGCAGGCTGCCACTGATGCTCAGTGCAATCAGCACGGCCATGCTACCCGCCACGATACCGGCCTGCGGCCAGAAACCGTCCGGCAATGGCAGGCGCATGGCTGCACCGGTCGCCCAGCCTGGCAGCAGGTAGGCGATAGCCCAGCCGGCACCAGCAACCAGGCTGACCATGATAAAGCGCGGAATCGGCATGTCGAACATGCCCGCCACCATCGGCAGCATTGGGCGTAGCGGGCCGATAAAACGCCCGACCAGCAGGCTGGCGATACCATAGCGCTGGAAGTAGGTTTCAGCGCTGCCGATCCATTGCGGGTGTGTGCGCAGTAATGGCAGGCGTCGGATGTTCTGGTGGAAGTGCCGGCCCAGGGTATAGGAGATTGCATCGCCGAGAAGGCCGCCCAGATAGCCCAGTAACAGCGTTTCGCCCAGCGACAGGGCGCCGCTGCCTGCCAGTACGGCGATAGCGAACAGCAGCACGGTGCCGGGTACGATGATCCCGGCAATCGCCAGGCACTCGATGCAGGCGACCACAAAAATCGCCAGGCCAAGCCACTGCGGGTGGGTGGTCAGCCAGCCGGTCAGGCTGTCGAGCCATGCGCCCATAGGTTCAAATTCCTTGTGTCAGTAAAAGGTAGTCTTGCCCCTCGACCTGCCCTCGGCGCAACGGGTTGCGGGTGCAGTAACGGGCGAATTCGGCATCAACGAAACGATACAGCAGATGCTCATCGCGGCCGTGGGGAATGCCCAGGCGAGTGGTCTGAATAATGTGTTTCACAATAATGCTGCAGTCGTCGACAAACAGTCGCTCGGGGTCAAAGCGTTGGGCGTCCCACTCGGGCACCTTCAGCCCCAGTGCCTTGCACAGCAGGGTTTGCCCGGCGCACAGGCGTTCAGGTTGGCGTGGCTGGCCGCGGGTATCAGGATTGTTCGCTTGCATTTGCGCCAGGCTGTCGGCATCGGAACAGGCGTCTAGCCATGGGTAGCCGGATTTGATCAGCACGGCATTACCAGGGCCTTGGGCGCTGAAGTTCAGCGAGTCGCCACCGCGGGCGTAGTACATATAGATGTGCCCACCCTCGAGAAACAGGGCTTTGCGCTTTTCTGTGTAGCCCAGCGAGGCGTGGCTGCCTTTTTCGGCGCAGTAGTAGGCTTCGGTTTCGATGATGCGTGCCGAGAGCCAGTAGGGGCCCTGTCGGTGACGGATGACCTTGCCGAGCAAGGCTTTGGCCAGGGTTTGCGCATCACGGTCAAAAAATGTATCGGGCAGTGGCCGGCAAGCGTTCGGCGTAGGCATTATCGATCATCGTTGGAAGCTGGCGCCGATCATAGCAACTTATCGTCAGGGCCGTTTTGGGTGGTTGATTTCGACCATCCGCCAGCCACCGCTGGGCGTTCACCTGCATGACAGTTATAATCAGCCGATTTCCCCTTCGCCAAGACACTGAGCCCCATGACTGAGTCCGTTCTTGACTACATGACCCGCCTGGGTCGCGCTGCCCGTGAGGCGGCCCGCGTCATTGGCCGTGCCAGCACTGCGCAGAAGAACCGCGCGCTGCAGGCTGCTGCCAATGCGTTGGACGCTGCCCGCGCCGAACTGTCCGCTGCCAACGAGCAGGACCTGGCTGCTGGCCGTGCCAACGGCCTTGAGCCGGCCATGCTCGAGCGCCTGGCGCTGACGCCAGCACGTATCGACAGCATGATCGTCGGCTTGCGTCAGGTCGCCAGCCTGCCAGACCCGGTAGGGGCGATTCGCGACATGAGCTACCGCCCTTCGGGCATTCAGGTGGGCAAGATGCGTGTGCCGCTGGGTGTCGTCGGGATCATCTATGAGTCGCGGCCTAACGTGACCATCGATGCTGCGAGCCTGTGCCTGAAGTCCGGCAACGCCACCATCTTGCGTGGCGGCTCGGAGGCCATTCATTCCAATCGCGCGATTGCCGCCTGCATCCAGCGTGGCCTGGCTGAAGCCGGCCTGCCTGCGGCGGTGGTGCAAGTGGTCGAGGTCACTGACCGTGCGGCGGTCGGCGCGCTGATCAGCATGCCGGAGTATGTCGACGTGATCGTGCCCCGTGGCGGCAAGGGCCTGATCGAGCGGGTCAGTCGCGAAGCCCGCGTACCGGTGATCAAGCACCTGGACGGCATCTGCCACGTGTATGTGGCCGAGCATGCTGATCTGGAAAAGGCCCGGCGTATTGCCTTCAATGCCAAGACCTACCGCTATGGCATCTGCGGCGCGATGGAAACTCTGCTGGTCGATCAGCGTGTTGCGGCGGAGTTCCTGCCGGCAATGGCGACCCTGTTCAGGGAAAAAGGCGTTGAATTGCGTGGTTGCGAACGTACCCGTCAGTACATCGAGGCGCTGCCTGCCACGGAAGAAGACTGGCACACTGAGTACCTGGATGCGATTCTGTCGATCCGAGTGGTCGATGGCCTGGATCAGGCTATTGAACATATCAACCACTACGGCTCGCACCATACCGATTCCATCGTGACCGAGCATCAGGGCCTGGCCCGGCGTTTTATTGCCGAGGTCGACTCGGCGTCGGTCATGCTCAATACCCCGACCTGCTTTGCCGACGGGTTCGAGTATGGCCTGGGCGCCGAGATCGGTATTTCCACCGACAAGCTGCATGCCCGTGGTCCGGTTGGCCTGGAAGGGTTGACCTGCGAGAAATATGTTGTGATCGGCGACGGCCAGTTACGCGGCCAGGAGTCGCTCTGACTTGGTTGAGCATGCCCCACTCGCCGCTGCTGTCAGCGTGCCGCCCCAGCGGCGCATTGGCGTGCTCGGCGGAACCTTCGACCCCGTGCATATCGGTCACCTGCGCAGTGCGCTGGAGGTTGCCGAAGTGCTGGGGCTCGATGAGTTGCGGCTGATGCCCAATGCTCGACCGCCGCACCGCGATACCCCGCAGGTGTCGGCGCTCGACCGTTTGGCAATGGTCGAACAGGCGGTGCGTGGCGTGCCGTTGCTGACAGTCGATGCCCGGGAGTTGTCCCGTGATAGACCGTCGTACACCATTGAAACGCTGGAGCTGATGCGGGCCGAGCTGGCTGCTGAAGACCAGTTGTTCCTGTTGTTGGGTTGGGATGCCTTTTGTGGCTTGCCCAGTTGGCACCGTTGGGATGAGTTGCTGAAACACTGCCACATCCTGGTGCTGCAACGCCCGGATGCCGACGTTGAGCCGCCGGATGCGTTGCGCAACCTGCTGGCCGCACGCTCGGTCAGCGATCCACAGGCCCTGGTTGGGCCTGCCGGGCAAATTGCATTCGTCTGGCAAACGCCGCTGGCGGTTTCCGCCACGCAAATCCGACAGCTGCTGGCCAATGGCAAGTCGGTGCGTTTTCTGGTTCCAGACGCAGTACTGGCCTATATCGAGGCGCACGGCTTGTACCGTACGCCGAACTGAAGGGCACGCCGCGAGGCGGCCCCTACTTACGAGCTGAATGAGTTTTATATGAAGAACCAAGCAATCAACGCCGAAACACTGGTCGAACTGACCCAAGCGGCACTGGCTGACGTCAAGGCCCAGGACATCCTGGTGATCGACGTGCGTGACAAGCACAGCCTCACCGACTACATGATCATCGCTACCGGTACCTCCAACCGTCAGATCAACGCGATGCTGGAAAAGGTTCGCGAGAACGTCAAGAAGCACGGCGCTCAGCCGCTGGGCGAAGAAGGCAAGGGCGAAAGCGATTGGGTTCTGCTGGACCTGGGTGATGTCATTGTTCACATGATGACCGCCGCCGCACGTCAGTTCTATGACCTGGAACGTCTGTGGCAGGGCGCTGAGCAGAGCCGTGCTGCCGACGGCAAGCACCACTCGCCGGAGCATTCGCACGAGCACTTCGACAAGCTCCGCGACAAGGAATAAGGAAGCGTCGTGCGTCTGCGTCTGATCGCGGTTGGCTCGCGCATGCCCAAGTGGGTTGAAGACGGCTGGCATGAGTATGCCAAGCGTCTACCTTCTGAGCTGTCGCTGGAGCTGGTGGAAATTCCACTCAATACCCGAGGCAAGAATGCCGATGTCGCCCGCCTGATCCGTCAGGAGGGCGAAGCCATGCTGGCCAAAGTCCAGCCGGGGGAACGTATCGTCACGCTGGAGGTCCATGGCAAGCCCTGGAGCACCGAACAGCTGGCGGTCGAGCTGGACCGCTGGCGGCTGGATTCGCGTACGGTCAACTTCATGGTCGGTGGCCCCGAGGGGCTGGCGCCGGAAGTCTGTGCACGCAGTGAACAGCGCTGGTCGCTGTCACCCTTGACCCTGCCGCACCCGCTTGTACGGATACTCATTGGCGAACAGCTGTATCGCGCCTGGACGGTTCTGTCCGGGCACCCTTACCACAAATAAGCCGTAAGCCTCCGTAATGTCGCAGCCGATTCGCCTCAAGGATCACGAAAAAGACGCCCGTCTGGTGCGTAGCCGCGTCGTGGTCGGTGCGGTGGCGGTCGTCTTGCTGGTGTGCGTGCTGATTGTTCGCCTCTACTACCTGCAGGTCATTCAGTACGACTATCACTCCACGCTGTCGGAAAACAATCGGGTGCATGTACAGCCGATTCCGCCGACCCGTGGGCTGATCTTCGACCGTAATGGGGTAATCATCGCCGATAACCGACCAAGCTTCAGCTTGAGCATGACCCGTGAGCGGGCTGGCGACTGGCGTCAGGTGCTCGATGTAATCGTCGAAGTGCTGCAACTGACCCCCGATGACCGTGCGTTGTTTGAAAAACGCATGAAGCAAGGGCGTCGTCCTTTCGAGCCGGTGCCCATCCTGTTCGAGCTGACGGAGGAGCAGATTGCCCGCATTGCGGTGAATCAGTTCCGCCTGCCGGGTGTCGAAGTGGTTGCGCAGTTGGTCCGGCACTATCCGCAAGGGCCGCATTTTGCTCATTCGGTGGGTTACGTCGGGCGGATCAACGAGAAAGAACTCAAGACCCTCGACCCGGTCAACTACAGCGGTACCCACCACATTGGCAAAACCGGTATCGAACGATTCTATGAACCGGAATTGCATGGTCAGGTGGGTTACGAGGAAGTCGAGACCAATGCCCGGGGCCGTGTGCTGCGTGTACTCAAACGCACTGACCCGGTGCCGGGCAAAGATATCGTTCTAAGCCTCGACATCAAGCTGCAGGAGGCCGCAGAAGCTGCGCTGGGCGGGCGCCGAGGTGCCATTGTGGCCCTTGATCCTCGTACCGGCGAGGTGTTGGCGATGGTTAGCCAGCCGAGCTTCGACCCGAACCTGTTCGTGACCGGCATCAGTTTCAAGGCCTATGCCGAGTTGCGTGATTCCATTGATCGGCCACTGTTCAACCGTGTGCTGCGTGGTCTTTACCCGCCGGGCTCGACGATCAAGCCGGCTGTGGCGATTGCCGGTCTCGACACGGGTGTGGTGACTGCCGGTACGCGGGTGTTTGACCCTGGCTACTACCAGTTGCCCAACTACGACCACAAGTACCGTAACTGGAACCGTACCGGCGATGGCTGGGTCGACCTGGACACGGCAATCATGCGCTCCAACGACACCTACTTTTACGACCTGGCGCACAAGATGGGCATCGACCGGTTGGCCAACTACATGAACCGCTTTGGTATTGGCCAAAAAGTGGCGTTGGACATGTTTGAAGAGTCGCCTGGGTTGATGCCGTCCCGTGAGTGGAAGCGGGCGACCCGTCGTCAGGCCTGGTTCCCGGGTGAAACGCTGATTCTCGGTATTGGCCAGGGTTACATGCAGGCGACCCCGTTGCAGTTGGCTCAGGCCACCGCGTTGATTGCCAACAAGGGCAAGTGGAACCGTCCGCACCTGGCCAAGACCATCGAAGGTAAGCCACCGGTAGATGAGAACCCGATGGAAGACATCGTTTTGCGTGACAAGTCCGATTGGAACAAGGTCACCCACGGCATGGAGCAGGTGATGCAAGGTGCGCGGGGTACTGCGCGCAAGGCCTCGATTGGTGCCCAGTACCGGATTGCAGGCAAGAGTGGTACGGCTCAGGTGGTGGCGATCAAGCAGGGCGAGAAGTACGACCGTAACAAGTTGCAGGAGCGCCACCGTGACCACGCACTGTTTGTCGGCTTTGCACCGGCTGACGATCCGAAGATTGTCGTATCGGTGATGGTTGAGAACGGCGAGTCTGGCTCGGGCGTTGCCGCGCCAGTCGTGCGGCAGGTCATGGATGCCTGGCTGCTCGATGAACATGGGCGGCTCAAACCGGAGTACGTCACACCTTCTGTCGCTCAGGAACCTGCCCAGTGAAAAGCAATTTCGATCGCATGCTTTCCAGTGAGGACGTCATGCGCCGTCGGGCGACGTTCCTCCAGCGTATCCACGTTGATGGCCCGTTGCTCGTTCTCTTGTTGACCTTGGCTGCGGGCAGCCTGTTCGTGCTGTATTCGGCCAGCGGGAAGAACTGGGACCTGTTGCTCAAGCAGGCCAGTTCATTCGGTATTGGCCTGGTCTCAATGTTCATCATCGCGCAGTTCGAGCCGCGGTTCATGGCGCGTTGGGTACCACTGGCCTACGTTTTCGGCGTGTTCTTGCTGGTCGTGGTGGATGTCATGGGGCACAACGCCATGGGGGCCACGCGCTGGATCAACATCCCGGGGGTGATCCGCTTCCAGCCTTCGGAATTCATGAAGATCATCATGCCCGCCACCATTGCCTGGTACCTGGCCAAGCGCACGCTACCGCCGCACTTGAAGCATGTGGCGATCAGTCTGGTGATGATTGGCGTGCCGTTCATTTTGATCGTCCGTCAACCGGACCTGGGCACTGCACTGCTGATTCTGGCCTCGGGTGCATTCGTGCTGTTCATGGGCGGGCTGAAGTGGCGCTGGATTATCAGTGTGGTCGCCGCTGCTGTGCCTGTGGCGGTGGCGATGTGGTTCTTCGTCATGCACGACTACCAGAAGCAGCGCGTGCTGACCTTTCTCGACCCGGAAAGCGACCCATTAGGCACGGGCTGGAACATTATCCAGTCCAAGGCAGCCATTGGATCGGGCGGTGTGTTCGGCAAGGGCTGGCTGCTGGGCACGCAGTCGCACCTGGACTTCCTTCCGGAAAGCCATACGGACTTCATTATCGCCGTCATGGGTGAGGAGTTCGGGTTGGTAGGGATCTGCGCGCTGTTGCTGATTTACATGTTGTTGATCGGACGCGGCCTGGTGATTACTGCCCAGGCGCAAACGCTGTTCGGCAAACTGCTGGCGGGCAGCCTGACCATGACGTTCTTCGTCTATGTTTTTGTCAATATCGGTATGGTCAGCGGCTTGCTCCCCGTGGTGGGGGTGCCGCTGCCCTTCATTAGTTATGGTGGAACTTCGTTGGTGACGCTGCTGTCAGCGTTTGGGGTTTTAATGTCGATTCATACGCACCGTAAATGGATCGCACAAGCTTGAATAAGGTGAAGAATTTCATGCAAGCAATGCGTGGCTGGGCGGCTCGTTGCGCGCCTTGGGTTGGCCTTTTCGGCCTGCTCGGCTCGGCGCAACAGGCTGTGGCTGGCGACTATGACGGCTCGCCTCAGGTGGCCGAGTTCGTCGGCGAAATGACCCGTGACTACGGTTTTGCTGGTGAGCAGTTGATCGGGGTATTTCGTGAGGTCGAGCGCAAACAGTCGATTCTCGATGCCATTTCTCGACCTGCTGAGCGGGTAAAACCCTGGAAGGAATATCGCCCGATGTTCCTGACCGATGCACGTATCGCCCGCGGCGTGGATTTCTGGCGCCAGCACGAGGCTGCTCTGGCCCGCGCCGAGCAGGAGTACGGTGTCCCCGCCCAGGTCATTGTGGCGATCATTGGCGTTGAAACCTTCTTTGGGCGCAATACAGGCAACTATCGGGTCATTGATGCCTTGTCGACGCTTGGCTTCGACTATCCACCGCGTGCCGAGTTTTTCCGCAAGGAGTTGCGTGAGTTCCTGTTGCTGGCCCGTGAAGAACAGGTCGACCCGCTGACCCTCAAGGGTTCTTACGCCGGCGCCATGGGGCTGCCGCAGTTCATGCCGAGCAGTTTTCGGGCCTACGCCGTGGACTTCGATGGCGATGGCCATATCAATATCTGGAACGACCCGGACGATGCCATTGGCAGTGTCGCCAGTTATTTCAAGCGCCACGGTTGGGTGGCCGGCGAGGGTGTGGTCAGCCGTGCCATGGTCC
This sequence comes from Pseudomonas sp. TE3910, assembly GCF_056279025.1. NCBI lineage: Bacteria > Pseudomonadati > Pseudomonadota > Gammaproteobacteria > Pseudomonadales > Pseudomonadaceae > Pseudomonas > Pseudomonas sp. TE3910. Next base: position 2,766,659 of record NZ_JBWBQN010000001.1, on the reverse strand, counting down.
GCGGTGAACGGGTGGATGAAGGGCTGACGACTGGAATCGAGCCGGTTCGTACGGTTGGGGAGTTGCGGGCACTGGGCTGGTCAAGCCATGATGTGCTGCGCGATGATCTGCCGGTCACCGCTTTTCGGCTTGAAGGCGACAACGGCCCTGAGTATTGGCTGGGCCTCAAGAACTTCTATGCGATCACGCGCTACAACCGCAGCGTGATGTACGCCATGGCGGTACATCAACTTTCGGACCTGCTGGTTCAAGCACGAGGCGCCAAATAAATGCGCGTATCGCTCACTACTTCGTTACAACTGCTCGGCGTGGCTGCGCTGGGGCTGGTGCTGGTCAGTTGCTCCACCGGTCGTTCACCGCAACAACAGGGCGGTATCCGCTCGCAGCCCGGCCTGGATATCAACCGTGCTCACAAGGACGGCGCGCCCTGGTGGGATGTCGATGTCTCGAAGATCCCCGATGCGACGCCTACGGTGCACAATGGCCCGTACAAGGCCAACCCCTATACGGTGTTGGGCAAGACCTACTACCCGATGGGCGAGTCGCGCAACTACGTGGCCCAAGGTACCGCCTCTTGGTACGGCACCAAGTTTCATGGCCAGAACACCGCCAACGGAGAGGTCTACGACCTGTATGGCATGAGCGCGGCGCACAAGACCTTGCCGCTGCCGAGCTACGTGCGGGTAACTAACCTGGACAACAACCGCAGTGTGATTTTGCGGGTCAATGACCGTGGCCCGTTCTACTCCGACCGGATCATTGACCTGTCGTATGCCGCAGCGAAAAAGCTTGGCTACGCTGAGACCGGCACGGCGCGTGTGCGTGTTGAAGGTATTGATCCGCAACAGTGGTGGGCCCAGCGCGGCCGGCCTGCACCGCTGGTGCTGGAGCAGCCACAGGTAGCGCAGGCCCAGCCGCTGTCGAGCAATACCGGGACGGTCGAGCAGTGGACGCCGCCACCGCAGCAGCATGCGGCGGCGGTGGTGCCGGTTCAGGTCGCCAGCAACACGGCTCCGGCCGGCGCTGGCATGTACTTGCAGGTCGGCGCATTTGCCAACCCGGATGCCGCCGAACTGCTGCGTTCCAAGCTCAGCACCATGGTGAGCGCTCCGGTGTTCATCAGCTCGATCGTGCGCAATCAGCAGACCCTGCACCGGGTTCGCATGGGCCCGATCAGCAACCCGGGCGAAGCCCAGCAAATGCAGGACAGTGTGCGTCTGGCCAATCTGGGCCAGCCGAAAGTTGTCACGGCAGACTGACTCAGGGGGCCTGATCAGTCTGTTGTGAAATACGCCGGTCGGTGTGCTCAAGTGCGAACGACCGGCGCGGCAAAACAGTCTGTACAATGCCTGTTTTGCTCATCAGGCCACGCGCCTGGAAACGTTTTGCCCTTGCGGGCATGAGCCCATTAGCCATTTCGAGAGACGGATGAACATCACCACCTTTGCCAAACGCCTTTGCCTGCTTGTCCCGCTGATGATCACCCCTGCCGCATTCGCGGCGGAGCAGATGATGCCGTCGCCGCCACAACTGGCAGCCAAGTCCTACGTGCTCATGGAAGCCTCCAGCGGCAACATTCTGGTTGAGAACAATGGCGACGAGCGTCTGCCGCCGGCCAGCCTGACCAAGCTGATGACCGCCTACATCGCGACCCTGGATATCCGTCGCGGGCAGATTGGCGAGAACGATCCTGTTACCGTCAGCGAGAACGCCTGGCGTACCGGTGGTTCGCGCATGTTCATCAAGGTGGGTACCCAGGTCAGCGTCAGCGACCTGCTGCACGGCATCATCATCCAGTCTGGCAACGACGCCAGCGTGGCGCTGGCCGAGCATATTGCGGGCAGCGAAGATGCGTTCGCCGACATGATGAACAAGACGGCTGGCGATCTGGGCATGAGCAACAGCCACTTCATGAACCCGACCGGCCTGCCGCACCCAGAGCATTACTCGTCGGCGCACGACATGGCCCTGCTGGCCCGTGCGATCATCCACGAAGACCCGGCTCACTATGCGATCTACTCGCAGAAAGAGTTCTTCTGGAACAACATCAAGCAGCCGAACCGCAACCTGCTGCTGTGGCGTGACAAGACCGTCGACGGCCTGAAAACCGGCCATACCGACGAAGCCGGCTACTGCATGGTATCCTCGGCTGTACGCGACGGCATGCGCCTGATCGCGGTGGTCTTCGGCACTAACAGCGAGCAGGCTCGTGCAGCCGAAACGCAAAAACTGCTGACCTACGGCTTCCGTTTCTTCGAAACCCAGACCTTCTACCAGAAGGGTACCGAGTTGGCACAGGCGCCGGTCTGGAAGGGCGCCACCAGTCAGGTCAAGGCCGGTTTGGCCGAAGACCTGAGCATGACTTTGCCTAAAGGCCAATTGAAGAAGCTGGCTGCCAGCATGACCATGAACCCGCAGCTGACTGCGCCTATCGCCAAAGGTGACGTAATCGGTAAAGTGGAAGTCAAACTGGATGACAATGTGGTGCATAGCGCCGACCTGATTGCCTTGGACGGCGTGGAAGAGGGTGGTTTCTTCCGTCGTGTGTGGGATAGCATTCGGCTATTCTTCTACGGGTTGTTCAACTGATATCGTGACCTGCACGCCCTCGCCATATTCAGGTGAGGGCGTTGTTGTTGCCACGGCTTACGAGGCCGTTACTGCCATGAGCGTACCTGACGTCAAGTCGCACACTATTGAGTTCCCCTGCCTCGATTACCCGATCAAGGTAATCGGCGATACCGTGGTCAATTTCAAGGACACGGTCATCGAGATCCTGAGCAAATATGCCAAGATCGACCTGCAGACACTGGCCGAGCGCCAGAGCAGCAATGGCAAATACACCACGGTGCAACTGCACATCGAAGCGACCGGCGAAGATCAACTGCGAGATATCAATAGCGCCCTGCGTGCTACTGGCATCGTGCATATGGTGCTTTGATGCCCGCAAGCCTGGGCTTTCGCGAACTCGGCCTGTTGCCTTATGAACCTGTCTGGCAGGCCATGCGTCGGTTTACCGATACGCGTGGGCCGCAGACCGGCGATGAAGTCTGGCTGGTTGAACACCCTCCGGTGTTCACCCAGGGGCAAGCTGGCAAGGCTGAGCACCTGCTGTTGCCGGGTGATATTCCGGTGGTGCAGGTCGATCGCGGAGGCCAGGTGACCTACCATGGTCCTGGCCAGTTGGTAGCGTATCTGCTGCTGGATGTGCGCCGGTTGGGTTTCGGCGTACGAGATCTGGTAAGCCGCATTGAGCGCTGCCTGATCGATCTGTTGGCAGGCTACGATGTTGAAGCTGCCGCCAAGCCGGACGCCCCGGGTGTCTACGTCGATGGAGCAAAGATCGCTTCCCTCGGCTTGCGAATTCGCAATGGCTGTTCATTCCATGGCCTTGCCTTGAACGTGGACATGGACCTTGCGCCATTCCGTCGTATTAATCCCTGTGGGTATGCGGGGCTGGCAATGACCCAGCTGCGCGACCAGGCAGGCCCGATCGAACTCTCCGAGGTAAGGGCAAGGCTGCGTGCGCAGCTGGTCAAGCACCTCGACTATGCTGAGCAGACGACCCTTACGGGCGGAATCGACTGATTATGACTACTGTTGTGCAAGAACCGCTGGAGAGCAGCGCGCCGAACGTGACCGTTGCGGTGGACGCGTCGGCTGCGCCGGCCCCGCGGGCGAAAGTTGAAGCCGGTGTAAAGTTGCGTGGCGCCGAAAAGGTTGCGCGTATTCCGGTGAAGATCATCCCTACCGAAGAGCTGCCGAAGAAACCTGACTGGATCCGCGTGCGCATCCCGGTTTCGCCGGAAGTCGACCGTATCAAGCAACTGCTGCGCAAGCACAAGCTGCACAGCGTGTGTGAAGAAGCCTCCTGCCCGAACCTGGGTGAGTGCTTCTCGGGGGGCACCGCCACCTTCATGATCATGGGTGATATCTGCACCCGCCGTTGCCCGTTCTGCGACGTGGGTCATGGCCGCCCCAAACCATTGGATGTCGATGAGCCGAAGAACCTTGCAGTTGCCATCGCCGACCTGCGCCTGAAGTACGTGGTCATCACCTCGGTGGACCGTGACGACCTGCGTGACGGTGGTGCTCAGCACTTCGCCGACTGCCTGCGCGAGATCCGTGCGCTGTCTCCAGGCGTGCAGTTGGAGACCTTGGTTCCGGACTACCGTGGTCGTATGGACGTGGCCCTTGCCATCACCGCGCAAGAGCCGCCAGACGTGTTCAACCACAACCTGGAAACCGTACCGCGCCTGTACAAGGCCGCGCGTCCGGGGTCTGATTTCGAGTGGTCGCTGGACCTGCTGCAAAAGTTCAAGCAACTGGTACCGCACGTTCCGACCAAGTCCGGCCTGATGCTCGGCCTGGGCGAGACGGACGAGGAAGTCATTGAGGTCATGCAGCGCATGCGCGAGCACGATATCGACATGCTGACCCTCGGCCAGTACCTGCAGCCGTCGCGCAGCCACCTGCCGGTACAGCGCTTTGTTCACCCGGATACCTTCGCCTGGTTCGCCGAGGAAGGTTATCGGATGGGCTTCAAGAACGTTGCGTCCGGCCCGCTGGTGCGTTCGTCCTACCATGCCGATCAGCAGGCTCATGAGGCCAAGATCAAGCTCTGATTCGACATGAACGAAAAATGCCGACGCCCGTCTTCATGAGGGCGTCGGCATTTTTGTGTGCGCTACGGGAAAGTCTGCCGCTGGCAGCCTGAGCCGCCCCGTTGGGCGTGCTAGCGTGCCTGCTGGTTGCGCAGGCTCTCCAGCAGCTTATGGGTCGGGTAACCGTCTGCCGGCCAGCCCAGGGCTTGCTGTGCGCTACGAATTGCCTTGCGGGTATTGGCCCCGATGATGCCGTCGGCGCTGCCGGCGTCGTAGTTGCTGGCACTGAGCAGGTTCTGCAGTTCCATGCGCTCACTACGGCTCAGCGGCAGATCATCTTTTGGCCAGTCACCGCGGATGTAGCCAGACCCATCGAAACGCTGTGCCAGCAGGCTGACGGCCAGGGCGTACGACGATGAGTTGTTGTACTTGAGGATGGCGCGGAAGTTGTCCAGTACCAGGAAGGCCGGGCCGCGAGCGCCGGCAGGCAGCAGCAGGGCTGCAGACAGTTGTTCGCTACCCGCGGGTACTTGCGTTCCAGGGGGAAGTTGCAGGCCCAGTTGCAGCCATTCTGCGACCGTCTTGCGTTGAGAGCCGTCCGCCAGCCAGTAGTCGAAGCCGGGTTTCAGGCCAACTTCAAAACCCCAAGGCTCGCCGCGTTTCCAGCCTGAGCTTTGCAGGTAGTGGGCGGTCGATGCGAGGGCGTCGGCGGTGCTGTTCCAGATGTCACGGCGACCGTCACCGTCGAAGTCTACCGCGTGGGTGTTGTAGGTCGTCGGGATAAACTGGGTCTGGCCCATGGCGCCGGCCCATGAGCCCAGCATGGCCTCGGGCTGGATGTCGCCGTTCTGCAGGATCTGCAGGGCAGCGAGGAGCTGCGCCTGTGCGAAGGCCGGGCGGCGGCCTTCGTAGGCCAGGGTGGCGAGCGAGCGGATCACCGATTTGCTGCCCTGGAACTGGCCAAAGTTACTTTCCATGCCCCAGACGGACACCAGTGTGGTGCGGTCGACGCCATACCGTTGTTCGATGCGTGCCAGCAGCTCGGCGTTCTGGTTGAGCAGGGCCTGGCCTTTGCGAACACGTACAGGCGAGACAGCGCCGTCGAGGTATTCCCAGACGGGGCGTGTGAATTCGGGTTGACTGCGGTCGGCCTTGATCACGCTCATGTCAGGGGTGATATTAAAAAACGCGCGGTCAAAGGTCGCCGGATTGATACCGGCTTGCAGGGCCTGCTGGCGGAAGCCGGCTTGCCATTGAGCGAAGCTCTGCAGGGGTTGCACATCGTCGATCGGATCGGCGCTGGCAGTTGGCTGGGGTGCAGCAGAAGCGGATTGTGTCGGCGCTAGCGGCAGCGCATCGGCGGCGGTCGGCTTCTCCGCGCAGGCGACAAGCAGGATGAGGCTGGAGGCAGCGATCAGTTGGCGGGGTTGCCAACGGCGGGAAAGGCAAAAGGGCATGCACAGGTCCAGTAATTCAAGTCAGGTGTTGACCATACCATGCTTGCCGGATTCCTGCCTTCATGCGGCCAAAAAGTAAGAAGCCTCCCAATCTCTCGATTGGAAGGCTTCGCGGCGGTAGCTGCCTTTGCCCTTGCCTGAGCGTTCCTGGCGGCTACGGAACAGGGGCTGGGCGATGATGGACTTGGCTTTGTTGGGGCCGGGTTTGGCCGGTTTCTTGCTCATTACAGGAGCTCCTGCGATGGGGGTGTTGGCGCGCACTATAGGCCCTTGCATTCGTGTGGGCAATCTTACGGGCTTACCGGCTATCTGCTCGTTGTGGCATGGGTTGTTGCGCGATGCATACATCGCTGGCGGGGGTGGTATCGCCAGGTTTGGCGTGACGCTATTCGGCAGGTAATGTCAGACGTTGGCCGGCCATCAGCAGCGACAGACGTGCCAGGCTGGTCCAGGGAGAGCCCTGTGCCTGCCCCTTGATCTGTGCATCAATGCGTTGGGCATCCTGCAGCAGCTGGCTCCAGCGTTGCGCCGAATGACGTTGCAAGGCTTTGCTCATCAGCGGCCGGCGTTTATCCCAGACCGGCGGTTTGGCCTGGCTGAATGCCTTGTCCAGCGGTACGCCCTGGCTGTACTGCTGGGAAAGGCCAGCCAGCAGGCGCAGTTCCCGGGCCAATGCCCAGAGAATGACCGGTGGCTCAACCCCTTCACCGCGCAAGCCTTCGAGCATGCGCAGGGCATGGGCAGCTTCGCCATTAAGAATGGCGTCGACCAGGCCAAAGACATCGAAGCGGGCACTGTCGGCCACGGCGGCCTGTACCGTTTCGACGGTGATCTGATTGCCATCGGCCAGTAACTTGAGCTTTTCGATTTCCTGAGCGGCGGCGAGCAGGTTGCCCTCCACGCGCGCTGCAATCAGCTCTACTGCATCGCGTTGGGCTGCCAGGCCGGCTTGAGACAGGCGTTGGCTGATCCATTGCGGCAGTTGATTGTTGTCCACCGGCCAGATCTGAATGAACTGGACGTGCTGACCGTCAACCAGCGCCTTGCCCCACTTGGTTTTTTGCGCGCTGCCGTCGAGTTTTGGCAGGCTGATCAGCAGCAGGGTGTCTTCGGCAGGGTTGGAGCAGTACTCAATCAGCGCTGCGGCGCCTTTGTCACCGGGCTTGCCTGAAGGCAGGCGCAGTTCCAGCAGGCGTCGTTGAGCGAACAGCGACAAGCTGGCGCCCGCTTGAAGCAGCGTGCCCCAGTCGAAGTTGGCATCTGCGCTGAACACCTGGCGTTCGTCGAAGCCTTGCTGGCGAGCTGCCGCGCGAATCGCGTCGGCGGCTTCCTGGCACAGCAGCGGGTCATCGCCGCTAACCACGTAGACCGGGGCGAGCGAACCTTGCAGGTGCTTGTTGAGTTGGGCAGGTGTGAGTTTCATCGCGGAGTGCGGGGCACCGAAGTGCCCCGTTCAGGCTCAGTTGGCTGGGATTTCCAGCGGGGATTGCTGCGGCGTTTCGTCCTGGGCGCGACGGGCGGCTTCGAGGGCATCAGCCTCGGCCTTGGCGCGCGCCTCGGCTTCCATTTGCAGGGTTTCAAGTTGGGCCGGGGTGATCAACTGCAAGCGCAGGACCATCTTCTGGACCATCTCGCGGCGCATTTCATCGCGAACCTGGCTGGCTTCCTGGTCGGAGCCCGTAAGGTTGTTGCTGTCATGCACATAGATCTTTTGTACTTCCAGCTTGTCGGCAAGGAGGCTGGTGTTGTTCTGGCCGCGGATCTCGAAGCTCAGGGTGTCGGTGAGTTCATACTCGACCGAGCGAGCAGAGCCTGCATAGCTGGCGGCGCGCTGGGTATTGTCTTCACGGGCCAGGAACAGCTTGTATGGGGCGCCGGCATGCACGTTCACGCCGCTGCTTTTCAGAACCTGGCGCAGTTGCGTCACAGTATCGCCATAGGCGTCGCGAGCACTGACATCGAGCTCCTTGAGCGCCAGGTCGGTGGTGCCGGTGCCGCGCAGTTGGAAGCCGCAGGCGCTGAGCATTACGGCCAGGCCCATCACCAGCAGGTTGCGTTTGATCATGTTGTTGCTCCCTTGAAACCTTGTAAGCCGATTCTGTGCGGGCGCCCTGAGGTGAGCAGGGCGCCACATTCCATCAGCTGGCGACAATATTGACCAGCTTGCCCGGTACGACGATGACCTTGCGGATGGTCAGGCCTTCAGTGAAACGCAGCACGTTTTCATTGCTGCGGGCCGCGGCTTCAATGTCTTCACGGCTGGCGCCAACCGGCATCTCGATCTGGCCGCGCAGTTTTCCGTTGACCTGGATTACCAGTTGCAGGCTGTCCTGTACCAGCGCGCTTTCATCCACGGCTGGCCAGCCAGCGTCGATGACTGCGCCTTCATGGCCCAACTGCTTCCACAGTTCGTGGCTGATGTGCGGCGTGATCGGTGCCAGCAACAGGGTCACGGTTTCCAGGCCTTCCTGAATCAGTGCGCGGTCTTGTGCCGTGGCTTGCGGTGCCTTCTCCAGCACGTTCATCAGGGTCATTACTTGCGCAATGGCGGTGTTGAACTTGTGGTGCTGGCCCACATCCTGGCTGGCTTGCTTGATGGCCGAGTGGATCGAACGGCGTACGGCTTTCTGGGCATCGTCCAGCGCAGCGACATCCAGGGCGCCAGGCAGCCCTTGCGCGACGTGGCTTTGCGCCAGGCGCCAGACGCGGCGCAGGAAGCGGTTCGAGCCTTCTACGCCGGAGTCGGACCATTCCAGGCTCATATCGGGCGGCGAGGCGAACATCATGAACAGGCGGCAGGTGTCAGCACCGTAGGCTTCGATCATGGCCTGAGGGTCAACGCCGTTGTTCTTCGACTTGGACATCTTCTCGGTGCCGCCGATCTCTACGGGCAGGCCGTCGGTTTTCAGGCGGGCGCCAATGATCTTGGCCTTGGCATCGCGTTCGACTTCAACGTCGGCCGGGTTGAACCAGTCTTTGCCACCGTTGCTGGCAGTGCGGTAGTACGTCTCTGCGACGACCATGCCCTGAGTCAGCAGGTTCTTGAACGGTTCGTTGGAGCTAACCAGGCCTTCGTCACGCATCAGCTTGTGGAAGAAGCGTGCATAGAGCAGGTGAAGAATGGCGTGTTCGATACCGCCGATGTACTGGTCAACCGGCAGCCAGTGGTTGGCAGCCTGTTTGTCGACCATGCCGCCTTCGTAGTTTGGCGAGGCGTAACGCGCGAAGTACCAGGACGACTCGACGAAGGTGTCCATGGTGTCGGTTTCGCGCTTGGCTGCGGCGCCGCATTTCGGGCAGCTGCAGTTGTAGAACTCAGGCATGCGCGCCAGCGGCGATCCCGCACCATCCGGCACCACGTCTTCTGGCAGGACGACCGGCAACTGGTCTTCCGGTACCGGTACGTCGCCGCAGGATGGGCAGTGGATGATCGGGATTGGGCAACCCCAGTAGCGCTGGCGGCTGATACCCCAGTCGCGCAGACGGAACTGGGTGCGCGACTTGCCGAGTTCTTTCTTGATCAGGGCGGCTTCGATGGCATCGAACGCGCCAGCGAAGTCCAGGCCGTCGAATTCAGCAGAATTGATCAGTTGGCCGTGCTCGCCGTAGGCGGCGTCCCACTCGGTGCCAACCACATCACCGGCACGGGTGCGAACCACGGTCTTGACCGGCAGGTTGTACTTGTGTGCGAACTCGAAGTCGCGCTCGTCATGGGCAGGAACAGCCATGACCGCGCCGTCGCCGTAGTGCATCAAGACGTAGTTGGCGACCCACACGGGCAGTTTTTCGCCAGTCAGCGGATGCTCGACGAACAGCGACGTCGGCATGCCTTTCTTTTCCTGGGTGGCAACGTCGGCCTCGGCAACGCTGCCGCTCTTGCACTCGTCGATAAAGGCTTGCAGCGCCGGGTTACCCTGGGCAGCCTGCGTGGCCAGCGGGTGCTCGGCTGCAACGGCGACGTAGGTCGCGCCCATCAGGGTGTCTGGACGGGTGGTGAAGACTTTCAGTGTACCGTCGTGGCCGATCGAGGCCTTGTCGAACGGGAACTGGACTTCCATGCCGCGTGACTTGCCAATCCAGTTACGTTGCATGGTCTTGACCTGTTCAGGCCAGCCCGGCAGTTCATCGAGGCTTTCCAGCAACTCGTCGGCGTAATCGGTGATCTTGAAGTAGTACATCGGGATTTCGCGCTTCTCGATCAGCGCGCCCGAACGCCAGCCACGGCCGTCGATGACCTGCTCGTTGGCCAGTACGGTCTGGTCAGCCGGGTCCCAGTTGACGGTGCCGTTCTTGCGATAGATGACGCCTTTTTCGAACAGGCGGGTGAACAGCCACTGCTCCCAGCGGTAGTAGTCCGGCTTGCAGGTGGTGACTTCACGCGACCAGTCGAAGGCCAGGCCCAGGCTCTTGAGCTGGGTCTTCATGTACTCGATGTTTTCGTAGGTCCACTTGGCCGGGGCGACGTTGTTTTTCATCGCCGCGTTTTCGGCCGGCATGCCAAAGGCGTCCCAACCCATCGGCTGCAGGACGTTCTTGCCCTGCATGCGCTGATAGCGGGCGATGACGTCGCCGATGGTGTAGTTGCGCACGTGACCCATGTGTAGCTTGCCGCTTGGGTACGGGAACATCGACAGGCAGTAGAAGGTGTCTTTGCCTGGTTGTTCACTGACTTCAAAAGACTTTTGCTCGTCCCAGAACGACTGGGCGGCGGCTTCAATTTCGCGGGGCTGATAGAGTTCGTGCATGGCTACTTTGCGCTGAGAAATGGGAGACCTTATCCAGGCAGAACCGCTGCGCCCGGCAATTCGGTGTCAATATAATGAACGCAGTAGCATACATGACCCGTCTCTATCGAGGGAAACCCTGATTGCATCCTCAGACTGGCTGCGGGCCGTTGGTCGTGGCGTCTCGCTGCTTTTGTGAGTACCGCTAAGCTGATTCTTGGGGGCGGTATTTTTATCTCAAATGAGGTGAACGGATGGGTGAGTCGCCGCTACAAGCACTAGAGCCCGAGCTTTGCGAGCGTTTGATCGACCGGTTGGGGCTGGCACTGGATGTCGCCAGAGCCTCTGTTCGACTGCGCGATGAGATGCCCGCCGAACTGGAACTACGTGGATTGAGCTACGCCGAATTTGAAGTGATCAAGGCTTACCTGGCATCGAACCCAGAGCGCTACAGAGCACATATAGATGCGCTGCAGCAGCCTGAGGTACCTGCCGGCAGAGTGGTCTGGCTTAAAGACAGCGCGCGTTCTTCAGTCACGACAAAGTCCAGGGCATTGCATTTCAAGTAATCGTACGAGTCCTTCAGGCCCTACGACCTTACCGTTAAATTTTCCATGATCGGCACCTGGCTATTGTTGTCAGGTGCCGATTTTCTTAGGCTTCGCGCATCCATGGAGGTGCCGATGCCGTTTCGTTATTTCATTAAACAATTGATCATGCCGCCTGGCGTGTTGTTTCTGCTGTTGATCGCGGCATGGTGGTTGCGTAACACCTGGCCTCGTACGGCCTGTGCATGTTTCACGCTGGGCTTGGGCGGGCTGTGGCTGATGAGCTTGCCTGTCGTTGTGGAGCAGGCCGCACGCCTGCTGGAGCGTGACCCTGCGCTGGCTTATGGCCAGTGGGAGGACCTTGCTGAGCGTGCCGATGCCATCGTCGTGCTGGGCGCGGGCCGAGAGCGCGATGACCCCGCCTGGGGCGCCAGGGATCAGCCGAGTGCTGTCGCGCTTGAACGTATGCGCTATGCCGCGCAATTGGCCAAGGCTTCCGGTTTGCCTGTACTCATCAGTGGCGGTTTGCACTACGGTACGCCGCCCAGTGAGGCCCAGTTGATGGCCGACGCGCTCGCGCGCGATTTTGGTGTCTCGGTGCGTTGGAAAGAGGAGCGTAGCCGTACGACCTGGGAGAATGCGCAGATGAGCGCAGAGCTGCTGCTGCCAGAGGGCTACAAGCGCGTGGTGTTGGTGACCCAGGCATGGCACATGCAGCGTTCGCGCTGGAGCTTTGAGCGCGTCGGGTTCACTGTGGTGCCAGCGCCAGTGGGCTACATGGGGCGCAATCATGCTCGCCCGTTTGGCGGCTGGATGCCTGAAAACAAATCACTCTGGCAGAGCAGCCAACTGCTTAACGAAGCCGTTGGTCTGCTCGCCTATCGCTTGTTTTACTAGACTGTTCTGGCGATGCGGCCGGCCATCAGTGCCCAGCCCAGCAGCAGGGTGCTGAGAATGATCAGCGGCCAGGAGCGCCATTTCAGGTACGGCGTGAGCTTTTGCATCGGAACCACTTCGCCGTAGAGAATGCCGCGCTCAAACTGCGGAATTTGCGCGGTGATCCGGCCGAAGGGGTCGATCAGGCCGGTGACGCCGTTGTTGGTTGCACGGATCATCCAGCGTCCTGCTTCAAGGGCACGCATTTGTGCCATCTGCAGGTGTTGCAACGGTCCGATCGAGGTGCCGAACCAGGTGTCGTTACTGATGGTGAGCAACAGGTCGCTGCGTGCCGCGAGGCTGGCGGCGAACTCTGGGTACACCACTTCGTAGCAAATGTAGGGCGCGATCTGGTAGCCCTTTGCTTGCAACAGTGTCTGGTCTGAGGGGCCGCGAGCGAAGTCCGACATCGGCAGGTCGAAGAAGGTGATCAGCCCGCGTAGCAGGTCTTGCAGTGGCACGTACTCACCGAAAGGCACCAGTTTCTGTTTCAGGTAGGTGCCGTCGCCTTCACCGGTGACGGTAATGCCGTTGTAGTAGCGCCGTTGGTCATGCACAACCTGGCGGATTGGTACGCCAGTGATCAGCGCCGAGCGTCGGTCGCTGGCAAAGCTGCCCATCATGTCCAGGTAGCCCTGAGCGGACTCCTTGAGCACTGGCACAGCCGTCTCCGGCCAAACGATCAGGTCGACCTGTTTGGACGTGAAGGTCATGTCGCGGTACAGCGCCAACTGGGCGTTCAGTTGGGTCGGATCCCACTTTAGCGACTGCTCGATGTTGCCCTGGATTGCGGCCACCTTCAGTGGCTCGCCCGCCGGGCGGGTCCAGGCGTGGCCTTTGAGTGCCATGCCGATCGCCCACGGGGCCAGCAACACGGCCAGCGAGGCGATCAGGAAGGCTTTGCGCTCACGCAGGCGGTTCAGGTTGCACAGCAGTGCGGCGCTCAGTGCCAGGCTGAAGGAGATCAGCCACATTCCACCCAGTGGGGCCAAGCCGGCCAAGGGGCCGTCAAGCTGGCTGTAGCCTGCGTAGAGCCATGGGAAGCCGGTCAGGAACCAGCCACGGAATGCTTCCTGGGCCAGCCAGAGCGCGGCAAAGGCCAGGGCGTCGGCCAGCGGTGCTTCGTTGCGTCGAATCCAGCGCGCCCAGACCCAGGCAGGCAGGGCGAAGAAAAACGCTATCGCTGCGATGAAGGCAAGCATCAGCAGGCCTGCCAGCAGTGCCGAGGCGCCGCCGTAGGTATGGATGCTGACGTAGATCCAGCTGGTTCCCGCGCCGAACACACCGAAGCCATAACACCAGCCGCGTGCCAGAGCCTGGCGTGGGCCAAGGTCGCGCAGGCCCAGGTAGAACATCGCCAGGGTCACCAGCGCCAGTGGCCAGATGTTGAAGGGCGCTAGGGCCAGGGTGGTGATGGCGCCGGCCGCCACGGCCAGCAGGTTACCGGGCCAGCCGGGGCGGGTGATCCAACGCATGGTTGTCCTTAGCGGGTGATAGGTGTCAGGCGCAGCAAGTGTATCCGGCGGCTGTCGGCGTTGAGAACCCGGAAACGGTAGGGGCCGATTTCGGTTGTCTCGTTACGCTTGGGCAAGTGCCCGAATGCGCTCATCACCAAGCCACCGACGGTGTCGAACTCGTCATTGGAGAACTCGCTGTCGAAGAACTCGTTGAAGTTCTCGATGGGCGTCAAGGCCTTGATCAGGAAGTCGCCACTCGGCAACGGCTTGATGTAGCTGTCTTCCTCGACGTCATGCTCATCCTCGATGTCGCCGACGATTTGTTCGAGCACGTCTTCGATGGTTACCAGGCCGGCCACGCCGCCATACTCATCGATGACGATGGCCATGTGGTTGTGGTTGGCACGGAATTCACGCAACAGCACGTTCAGACGCTTGGATTCGGGCACAAAGGTGGCCGGGCGCAGCAGGTCCTTGATGTTGAAGCGGTCGCCATTTTCCTTGAGGATCAGTGGCAACAGGTCCTTGGCGAGCAGTACGCCGAGGACGTCATCGTGGCTCTCGCCCACGACCGGGTAGCGTGAGTGCGCAGCGTCGATCACCGCTGGCAGGAACTCGCGGGGTGTTTGGGTCGCCTTGATGCTGATCATCTGCGAGCGCGGGACCATGATGTCACGCACTTGCAGGTCTGCGACCTGGATTGCGCCTTCCACGATGGTCAGGGCTTCGCTGTCGAGCAGCTTGTTCTGATGGGCTTCGCGCAGCAGTTCCAGGAGTTCCTGGCGGTTTTTCGGCTCATGGGCAAAAGCCTGGGTCAGCTTACCCAGCCAGGACTTTTGCCCATTGCTCGATCGATCTTCGCTCATGGCGGTTACTCGTGATCCTTACAGGTATCGGTGTCGGGGAAATCGTGTTCGTCGTCGGCATACGGGTCAGGGTGACCCAGTTCGGCAAGCAACGTTCGTTCCAGTGCTTCCATCTCTTCGGCCTCATCGTCTTCGATGTGGTCGTAGCCCAGCAGGTGCAGGCAGCCGTGGATGACCAGGTGCGCCCAGTGTGCCTCCAGCGACTTGCCTTGTTCGGCAGCTTCGCGTTCGACCACGGCGACGCAAATGACCAGGTCGCCGAGCAGTGGAATGTCGAGCATGTCATCGGGCACATCGGCCGGGAAGGACAGCACGTTGGTGGCGTAGTCCTTGTGCCGATAGGTGTTGTTGAGCTCGCGGCCTTCGGCTTCATCAACCAGGCGTATGGTCAGCTCGGAGTCGGCGCTGCGCTGACGCAGGGCAAGCTCACACCAGCGACGGAACGTGGCTTCATCAGGGGCGGCGGCATCAGTAGCCAGTTGCAGGTCGAGTTCAACCATCGTGACGGTTGCCTTCGTGCTTGTCCTGCTGCTTGCTGTCGAAGCGCTCGTAGGCCTCGACGATGCGTTGCACCAACGGATGGCGTACAACGTCTTTCGGCTTGAAGTGGGTAAAGCTGATGCCCGGCACCCCGTCAAGAACCTCGATCACATGCGCCAGCCCTGATTTGGTGCCGCGCGGCAGGTCGACCTGGGTGATGTCCCCGGTGATCACGGCTGTCGAGCCGAAGCCGATTCGAGTGAGGAACATTTTCATCTGCTCGACGGTCGTGTTCTGGCTTTCGTCGAGGATGATGAAGCTGTTATTCAAGGTACGGCCGCGCATGTAGGCCAATGGCGCGATCTCGATAACCTGGCGCTCAATCAGCTTGGCCACATGTTCGAAGCCCAGCATTTCGTAGAGGGCGTCGTACAGTGGTCGCAGGTACGGGTCGATTTTCTGTGCCAGGTCGCCGGGCAGGAAGCCAAGCTTTTCGCCTGCTTCGACCGCCGGGCGCACCAGCAGAATGCGGCGCACCTGTTCACGCTCCAGTGCATCAACCGCACAGGCCACAGCCAGGTAGGTCTTGCCGGTACCCGCCGGGCCGATGCCGAAGTTGATGTCGTTCGCCAGGATTTCCTTGACGTAGCGCTGCTGGTTGAGCCCGCGCGGGCGGATATTGCCCTTGCGTGTGCGCAGGGTCACGCTCGGTTCGGCGGCAGCCGGGTTTTCCATGGCTTCCAGCGACGACTCCTGCAGGAACAGGTGAACCATGTCCGGCGAAAGCTCGGTAGCCTTGGTTTCGCGGTACAGGCGTCGAAGCAGTTGCTCGGCGGAAGAGGTGAGTTGGGGTTCGCCGATCAATTCAAATTGATTGCCGCGGTTGCGGATTTCAATGGCCATGCGCTGTTCGATGAGGCGCAAATGCTCGTCGAACTGCCCGCACAGGTTGGCGAAGCGGCGAGCCTCAAAGGGCTCGAGGATGAAACGATGAGGTTCTATGGGTGCGTTCAAGGTCGTTTTTTAGCCGCCCAACGGCAATGAGAGTGAATTCAAGGATAACCCCAGAGGCTCACGTGCGAAAGCGCTGAAACGTTCAAGGATTACCGGGCCCGGTGTGCAGGGCCCGGCCATGCCTTTACGGTAGCAGCGAGCCGAACAACGAGTGAGGCCGTGCATCGTCGATCTGCACGTCGACAAACTGCCCAATCAGTTTGGGATTGTCGCAGCGGAAGTTGACGATACGGTTATTTTCGGTGCGCCCTTGCAGTTGCCCAGGGTCACGGCGTGAGTAATCGGTTACCAGAATGCGCTGAACGGTCCCGACCATGCGCCGGCTGATTTCAAAACCTTGATGGTCAAGGCGCTGCTGCAGTACCTGCAGGCGTTCCTTCTTGAGTTCTTCCGGTGTGTCGTCTGGCAGGTCGGCGGCCGGTGTACCCGGGCGCTGGCTGTAGACGAACGAGTAGGAGAAGTCGAAGCCGACATCGCTGACCAGTTTCAGGGTTTGTTCGAAGTCTTTTTCAGTTTCGCCGGGGAAGCCGACAATGAAGTCGGAGCTGATGCAGATGTCCCGGCACCGCCGCCTTGAGCTTGCGCAGCTTGGACTTGTACTCAAGAACGGTGTGGTTGCGCTTCATCGCGGCCAGTACACGGTCCGAGCCCGACTGCACCGGCAGGTGCAGGTGCTTGACCAGTTGCGGCACGTCAGCGTGCGCCTGGATCAGGCTGTCGGAGAACTCCAGGGGGTGCGAGGTGGTGTAGCGGATGCGACCGATGCCGTCCACTGCGGCAACCACGCGGATCAGCTCGGCCAGGTCGGCCAGGCGCCCATCGTGGGTCAGGCCACGGTAACCGTTGACATTCTGCCCCAGCAGGGTGATTTCACGTACACCGTTCTCGGCCAGGTGAATGACCTCGGCCAGTACGTCGTCGAATGGGCGGCTGACTTCCTCGCCGCGGGTGTAAGGCACCACGCAGAAGGTGCAGTACTTGCTGCAGCCCTCCATGACTGAAACGTAGGCAGTAGGGCCGTCGATACGGGGTTCCGGCAGGTGGTCGAACTTTTCGATTTCCGGGAACGAGACGTCTACCTGTGGTTGCCGGGTAGTGCGGGCGGCGTCGATCATCTCCGGCAAGCGGTGCAGGGTTTGCGGGCCAAACACCACGTCGACATAGGGCGCACGCTTGCGGATGGACTCGCCTTCCTGGCTGGCGACACAGCCGCCGACGGCAATGACCATTTCCGGGTTCTGTTCCTTCAGTTCACGCCAGCGGCCCAGTTGGGAATAGACCCGGTCTTGTGCACGTTCGCGAATCGAACAGGTGTTGAGCAGGATGACATCGGCGTCTTCTGCCCGGGCGGTGACCTCCAGGGCTTGATGTTCGCCCAACAGATCGACCATGCGCGAGCTGTCATACTCGTTCATCTGGCAACCGTGGGTTTCGATATAAAGCTTCTTGGCCATGGGAGATCATCAGGTAATTCAAAGAACCGCGCATTATAAGGGGCGTCAGCGATGGTTCCTAGCGTTGTCGATCAGGTGGCTATGCTATAGTTTGCGCCCTCTTTACCACCTGTCTTCGTTCCCGCCGAAAATGACCAAACGTGCCGATCCGATCTACAAAGTGATTTTTCTCAACCAGGGCCAGGTATTCGAGATGTACGCCAAGCAGATCTACCAAAGTGATCTGTGGGGCTTTCTCGAAGTGGAGGAGTTTATCTTCGGAGAGCGCACCCAAGTGGTGGTCGATCCCAGTGAAGAGAAGCTCAAGGCGCAATTCGAGGGTGTGGTTCGCAGCTTCGTACCGATGCATTCGATCGTGCGTATCGATGAAGTCGAGCGGCTGGGGACACCCAAGATCAGTGAAGCGCGCGGGGGCGGTAACGTGATGCCGTTCCCAATGCCGATGCCCGAGAAGTAAGCAGGACGCTGCCCCGGCGTCAGGGGAGTGGCGAGAAGGGGGTGCGCCCTTCGGCGCTCTGCAGTTCCAGCAGGTACTTGCGGAAGATCTGCCCCAGTACTTGGGTAGCGACCTCCAGCTCGTCACGTGGCATTTGTGCCGACACCTCGTCGGCCATGTCCAGGGCGTCTTCGGCGCCATTGACTGCGGCCATTTTCAGCACGATGTAGGCTTGCACATTGTTGGCCGCCACGCCTTCTCCGCGGAAAAACATGGTGCCCAGGCGGTACTGTGCTTCAGCATGCCCTTGCAATGAGGCCTGTTCGAAGTAGCTCAGTGCCTTGCTCAGGTCGCGCGGTGCATTTTTACCCACGTAGTAGAACTCACCCAACTCGTACTGCGCCTGGGCATCCCCGCCCTGTGCCGCTTGTTGGCAGTCAGCGAGTGCTTGCGCCAGGTCTTCGGGCTGGGAATCGAGGGTGCAGCGGCCGGTTGCCGGGATCAGCAACGAGTTACCGCCTGCTGTAGCCAGCAGGGGCTGAAGAAGCAACAGGCAGCCCAGGGCAAGGGCGCGGCCGGTGCGGTTCATGGGGATCGACTTACCTCTGCAAAGCTGCGGCCAATGTGTCTGGTGGCACATTATGGGATAACCTGCGCCAACCTTACAAAGTCTTTACTCGATTTTCTGCTTGAAGGGGTGTTTGGTGCTCGCTATTTGCATGTACCGGCCTTGTTGGCGCTGCGGGCAACGCGTGCTCATTGGCATCGCGTCGGCCCCGCAGCGGCGACAAGACGGTCTGTTGCAGGCGGGCGCTTAGAGCTTGGCGAATGCCCGCTCAGCGGCGTCCAGAGTGATCTTCAACTCGGCTTCGCCATGGGCAATAGAGGTAAAGCCCGCCTCGAAGGCGCTCGGTGCCAGGTACACGCCACCTTCCAGCATCAGGTGGAAGAAGCGCTTGAAGCGTTCGGCATCGCTGGACATGACGTCGTCGAAGGTCACGATGTCGTCGGCAGCGCTGAAGTACAGGCCGAACATGCCACCCGCCTGGGTGGTGACGAACGGTACGCCTGCAGCATCGGCACGCTCCTGCAGCCCCTGGAGCAGGCGGCGGGTGAAGTCGCTCAGTTCGTCGTGGAACCCAGGCCGGCTGATCAGCTTCAGTGTGGTCAAGCCAGCGGCCATGGCCAGTGGGTTGCCCGACAAGGTGCCGGCCTGATACACCGGGCCCAGCGGCGCGATCTGCGACATGATTTCGCGCTTGCCACCGAAGCAGCCGACAGGCATGCCGCCGCCGACGATCTTGCCGAAGGTCGACAGGTCAGGGGTAACGCCGTAATAGGCTTGCGCACCGCCCAGGGCAACACGGAAACCGGTCATGACTTCGTCGAAAATCAGGACCACGCCGTGTTTGTCGCATTGTGTGCGCAGGCCTTCAAGGAAGCCGGGGGCGGGCGGCACGCAGTTCATGTTGCCGGCGACCGGCTCGACGATGATACAGGCGACCTCGTTGCCCACTTCATTGAGCATCTTCTCGACGGCAGCAAGGTCGTTGAACGGCAGGGTCAATGTATGTTTGGCGAACGCAGCGGGCACGCCTGCAGAACTC
The DNA here is from genome assembly GCF_056279025.1 of Pseudomonas sp. TE3910. Taxonomy (NCBI): domain Bacteria; kingdom Pseudomonadati; phylum Pseudomonadota; class Gammaproteobacteria; order Pseudomonadales; family Pseudomonadaceae; genus Pseudomonas; species Pseudomonas sp. TE3910. The sequence continues at coordinate 2,747,076 of NZ_JBWBQN010000001.1, read as the reverse complement.
GGTACGCCCTGGCTTAGAAGGCCAGAGCCGGCTTTTACCAGCAGGCTGTCGGAGTGGCCGTGGTAGCAACCCTCGAACTTGATGATGCTGTCGCGGCCGGTGTAGCCCCGGGCCAGGCGGATAGCGCTCATGGTGGCTTCGGTGCCGGAGCTGACCATGCGAACCATTTCCATCGACGGCACGATCGAGCAGACCAGGTCGGCCATCTCGGTTTCCATCGCGGTCGGGGCGCCATAGGACAGGCCGTGCTCCAGTTGCTTGCGCACCGAGTCAAGGACGTCTGGGTGGCTGTGGCCCAGAATCATTGGCCCCCAGGAACCGACGTAGTCGACATAACGCTTGTCGTCTTCATCGGTAACGTAGGCGCCTTCGGCGTGCTTGAAGAACAGCGGGGTGCCGCCAACGCTGCGGAATGCGCGGACTGGCGAGTTCACGCCACCTGGGATGTGCTTCTGGGCATTGGCAAACAGGGCTTCGGAACGGGACATGAGGGTCTCTCTCAATCAAACAGATTCGAACAGGGCGTTGAAGGCGCGGGCGCGGCGGGTGACTTCCTGCGCGCTGTCGGCTCCAAACAGCCCGTGGATGACGGCCAGCAGGTCGGCGCCATGGGCGACCAACGGTGCGGCATTGTCCAGGGTAATGCCGCCGATCACGGCAATCGGCAGGTTGACCCGGCGGCGTGCCTGTTCCAGCAGTTCGACGCTGGCGGCCGGCGCACCGGGCTTGGTTACGGAATTGAAGAAACGACCAAAGGCCACATAGCTGGCGCCTTCGCGCGCGGCCTGCTCCGCCAGTTCAAGCTGGGCGTGGCAGGTAGCGCCAATGATCGCCTGTTGCCCCAACAGCGCGCGGGCCGGCGTCAGCGGGCCGTCGGTCTGGCCCAGATGCACGCCGACACCCAGGCGTGCGGCCAACTCGACATCGTCATTGATGATCAACTGGGTGGTGTAGCGTTCGCAGAGTTTGGCCAGGGCTTCGGCTTCGCGCAGACGTTGCGCCGCGTCGTCACTCTTGTCGCGGTACTGCAACAGGGTCACGCCGCCATCCAGCGCGGCTTCGACATGAGACAAGAACCGACCGGCCAGTAACTGGCTATCTGTAATGGCGTACAAACCGCGTAACTTCATTGCTTGAGCCTCGTGGCCGTGACCGGAAACCAGTCGTCAGGAACAGAAATCCAGGGGCAGACGGCGCGGTACGTACTGGCCTTTGCCCAATTGCTCGGCATCGCGCAGCGTTCGCCAGGTGTAGTCCAGCGCGGATCGCACGGCGCTCTCCAGTTGTTCGCCCAGCGCCAGACGGCCCGCGAGGGCACTGGCCAGGGTGCAGCCGGAGCCATGGTAGCTGCCAGGCAGGCGCTGGCAGGTCCAGGTGTGGCGCTGGCCATCGCGGCTGTACAGGCGGTTATGGATCTCGTGCTCGTCACCGTGACCGCCGGTAATCAGCAGGTACTTGCAGAAGGGCAGGAGCTTTTCCGCACACTCATCGGCAGTCCCTTCCGGGAGTTCAGCCAGAATGCGTGCTTCCGGCAGGTTCGGTGTGGCGATGGTGGCAATCGGCAGCAGGCGTTCGCGCATGGCGTAACCCACTTCATCCTTGCCCAGCCGTCCGCCGCCGCCTGCACGCAGCACGGGGTCACAGACCATCGGCAGGTGCGGATGGGCGGCCAGTAGCTCGACCACGGTATCAACCATTTCCAGTGAGCCGAGCATGCCCAGCTTGACGGCTGCTACCGGCGAGTCGTTGAGCACGGCATTGGCTTGGGCCAACACCCACTCACGATCAAGGACGCGGAAGTCGCTGACATTGACGGTATCCTGCACGGTCAGGGCGGTCACGGTGGGTGCAGCGTGACAGCCTTGAGCGATCAGGGCTTCGATATCTGCCTGCAAGCCGGCGCCGCCACTGGGGTCGTGGCCGGAGAGACAGAGGACAACGGGGCGGGAGCTGTAGGTATTCATGGTGCGCGAGCTTAACACCAAACGCATTTTGCGGGTCTTCCCCTGCCAGGTTGATTTTTTGGCAAAGGGGTCAGGTATTTTTGTGTTGGTTGTCTGTAATGCCCGAAATAGAGCCTTTTCTTTGTATTTTGGAGTGGCGGCTAGTAAGCCGCGACAGCTATGCTAGAGTGCTCTCAATACTGATAACAGGCACCGCCGGATTTCGTCGTCTCAAAAGGAAAGGAGGCGAACGCGACGCAACCGGGGCAGACCATGCTGGGGCTGTATGCGCTATTTGCTGATTTTTTTGCTGGGCTGCCTGCCAACCTTTGCTGGCGCGGTCGACTTTGACGACGCCACTCGCAACCTGCCGCTAGGGCGCTTGATGCAGGTCTATGAAGACCGTGAGGGCCATGCCGATATTGCTCAGGTGAGTGCTGCGGCCTTCAGCGATCGATTCAGCTCCCATGACGCTGACGTGCTCAACGCAGGCTATTCAAGATCGGTGTTCTGGCTCAAGGTGGACCTGCACTACCTGGCAATGCCCCAGGCAAGTGCACGTAGCTGGTTGCTGGAGCTGGCCTACCCGCCGCTTGATCATCTGGAACTGTATATCCCCGACGATAGCGGCACCTACCGGCTGGCTCAGCGCACCGGTGATGCGTTGCCTTATGACAGCCGTCAGATCAAGCAGAACAACTACTTGTTCGAATTGCCGTTCAAGCCTGATCAATCGATGACGGTCTACCTGCGCCTGCACAGCGAAGGGTCGGTTCAGGCGCCGTTGACCTTGTGGGCTACCGATGCCTATCTGGAGGCACAGCCGACACGCCTGTATGTGCTGGGCCTGATCTATGGCGTGCTGCTGGGGATGCTGGTGTACAACCTGTTCATCTACATCAGTGTGCGCGACACCAGTTACCTCTATTACATCCTCTACATCGCCTCGTTTGGTTTGTATCAGGTTTCGGTAAACGGCGCCGGGGTGGCTTACTTCTGGCCGGAAAACCCCTGGTGGGCCAATGCGGCCACGCCGTTCTTCATTGGTGCGGCGGGTTTGTTCGGTTGTCAGTTCGCCCGAAGTTTTCTCCAGATGGCGCAACACAGCCGAGTGCTTGATCGTTTGTTGCTTGCCTTGATGGCCTGTGCGGTCGCGGTCGTACTGATGTCGTTGACCCTCAGCTACGGCATAGCCCTGCGCCTGGCGACCTTGCTGGCGTTGATGTTCACCCTCAGTATTTTTACCGCCGGTGTGTTCGCCTGGTGGCGCGGGTTGAGGGTTGCGCGTTACTTCATCATTGCCTGGTCGGCGTTTTTGCTCGGTGGTTTGGTGAACACCCTGATGGTGTTGGGCTACCTGCCGAACGTCTTCCTGACGATGTATGCCAGCCAGATCGGTTCTGCGCTGGAGGTCGGTCTGCTGTCGTTGGCGCTTGCCGACCGCATCAACAGCATGCGCGATTTGCAGGCGCGAACCTTGCGCGAAACCGGGGAGAGCCTTGAGCGGCTCAATCAGCAATTGGCCAAGAGCAATCGGCTCAAGGATGAGTTCCTCGCCACCGTGACGCATGAGCTGCGCACACCGATGAACGGTGTTATTGGTTGCCTGGAACTGATGCAGACCCTGCCAATGGAGCCAGAGCTTGCGCAGTACCAGCAAACGGCCAGCGGCTCGGCGCGGGACATGATGCGGATGGTCGATGACATCCTGGTGCTGACGGAACTCCAGGCCGGGCGGCTGCAGCAGCACAACGAACCCTTCAGCCTGCGTGGCGTCTTGCATGAGTTGCGTGGGCAGTTCACCGCTCAGGCGTTGCACAAGGGCTTGTACGTTCGCCTCGAGATCGCTGCCGGCTTGCCGGATACCGTGATCGGTGATCGACAGAAGCTGGCCTCATGTTTGGGTTACTTGCTCGATAACGGCATCAAGTTCACCCATCGTGGTGGTGTGACCGTGCACATCAACGGCGTGCCACAAGGTTCTGGGCAGTTGTGCCTGACCATCAGTGTTCGTGACACTGGAATCGGTTTTGCGTGCCTGGACCAATCGACCGTGTATCAGCGTTTTTTCCAGATTGATGGTTCGATGACCCGTGAGTACGGCGGGTTAGGCATCGGTTTGGCGATCTGTCGGCAATTGGCCGAATTGATCGGCGCCCGTTTGACCCATGAGTCGCAGCCGGGCGAAGGCAGTTGTTTCGAGTTGTCCCTGTGTGTGGCGGCCAATCCCGTGCAAATCGCCGACATGAGCCTTAATCGAGGCCAAAGCCCGGTCAGTTAGGCGCTTTTGTCACTTTGACCCGGGGGCGGCGCGTGATTCACTGAGGTTAAGTCATGCGTGAATCTGTCAGGAGCCCCCGATGAACCTGCACCAGTACGCTGAAACCCATGAGGTCACCAACCAGCCACCGTCGTTGGATGGCGTCAACCTGTACCGCATTGATCTGCCTTTGCAGCAGTGGTCGCAACGCTTCGGTGCGGGCTGGGCGCAAGCACGGATCGACGCCTACGGTGCTCTTGCCGGTGGGCCGCTGATGGCCGCCGGGTTCCTTGCCAACCAGCACAAGCCCCAATTCAAGAGCCATGATCGCTACGGCAACCGGATCGATCTGGTGGAGTTCCATCCGGCTTATCACGAGCTGATGCGAACGGCCATCGAACATGGCTTGCCCTCACTGCCCTGGACCTCACCGGGCGAGGGCGCTCATGTCGCACGTGCTTCGATGACTTATCTGCACAGCCAGGCCGAGGCCGGTAGTGGTTGCCCGTTGACCATGACCTTTGCAGCGGTGCCGACCCTCAAGTTGCAGCCAGAGCTGGCCCAGTATTGGCTGCCCAAGGTACTCGCTACCGAGTACGACCCGCGCAACATCGGAGATCGGCACAAGGCGGGCGTTACGCTGGGCATGGCCATGACCGAGAAGCAGGGCGGCACCGATGTGCGTGCCAACACCACCCGGGCTTACCCCGTCGGTGCGGCAGGCCCGGGCCAGGCCTACGAACTGGTCGGGCACAAGTGGTTCTGTTCCGCGCCCATGTGCGATGCCTTCCTGACCTTGGCGCAGACCCATAAGGGGTTGAGTTGTTTTCTGCTGCCGCGTCACCGCCCTGACGACAGCCGCAATCAATTCTATATCCAGCGCTTGAAGGACAAACTGGGTAACTGCTCGAATGCGTCCAGTGAGGTGGAGTTTCGCGGCGCCCTTGCCTGGATGGTGGGTGAAGAGGGGCGTGGGGTGCCAACCATCATCGAAATGGTCGGCATGACCCGCTTCGATTGCATGGTTGGCTCCAGTGCGTTGATGCGCCAGGCGTTGACCCAGGCTGCGCATCACTGTGCTCACCGCCAGGTGGGGGGGCGCCTGCTGGCTGAGCAGCCACTGATGCAGAACGTCATTGCCGACCTGGCCCTGGAAAGCGAGGCCGCCTTGGCCCTCAGCCTGCGCATGGCGCACGCCCTGGATCAGCCGGATGATCCGCAGCAGGTGCGATTTGCTCGCCTGGTGACAGCCGTGGGCAAGTACTGGATCTGCAAGCGCGCCCCGGCAATGATTAACGAAGCGGCCGAATGCATGGGCGGTGCCGGTTATGTCGAGGACAGTATCTTGCCGCGGCTGTACCGCGAGGCGCCGGTCAATTCGACCTGGGAAGGCTCCGGTAACGTGCAGTGTCTGGATGTACTGCGGGCATTGTCGAAAGAGCCGGGCGTGCTCGATGCCCTGTTTGCCGAGCTTGGTGATGGCCATGGCGATGCGCGTCTGGCGGCGCACATCGTCGCGCTGAGGAAAGCATTCAGTGATGTCAGTGATATCCAGTACCGGGCCCGGCAACTGACTGAGGCGATCGCCTTGGGGTTGCAAGCCAAGTTGCTGCTGGAGGCCGGTAATGCTGCTGTCAGCGATGCATTTATTGCCAGTCGTCTGAGTGGCGATGGTCGCGTGTACGGGACCTTGCCACGTGGTCTGGACGTCGCTGATCTGGTCCAGCGTTCGACGCCGCATTGGCCACTCTAAACAGGCGTGCCTTTAGGCGCAGATGTAGGCAAGATGGAAACCTGCATGTCAGACAGGAAGTACATTGTGAACCGCACTGTTGAAGCCTTTGTTGTCGTAGAAACCGCCGAGGAGGCGGTTGATCGTCTGGCCGCCCTGCATGAGCAGGCAACCGGGGCCTTGAGTCAGGCGCTCAAGCGCTACCTCAAGGACCGTACCGAGCCGAGCGCGGCCGAACGCGCACAGTTCCGATATCCTGAATTACGTCTGACCTATCAGTATCAAGGTGAAGTGCCAGCCATCACGCGGGCCTACGCCAAGGTCCAGTTACCCGGCACCTACAGCATTACCGTGACTCACCCGGCGGCGTTTCGCAGTTATCTGCTGGAGCAACTGCGCCCGCTGATGCGAGATTTCACCGTGACGGTGGAAGTGGGTGTCAGCGAGCAGAACATTCCATACCCTTATGTGGTTGAGCAGGGCGATGAGTTGGCGGGCAGTGGCATTACCGCCGCCGTGCTGGCACGGGTCTTCCCCAGTACCGACCTGTCGGCAGCCACCGATGGTATTGCCGACGGCCTGTATGACTGGGCCAACGTCGATCCGCTGCCGCTGGCGTTGTTCGATGCGGCGCGGGTGGACTTCTCATTGCGTCGTCTGGTGCATTACACCGGCAGCGACTGGCGTCATGTGCAACCGTGGATTCTGCTGACCAACTACCACCGTTACGTCGACCAGTTCATCAGCCATGGCCTGGAGCGTTTGCGCGACGATCCACGTTTTGTGCGGATGATCCTGCCGGGCAATGTCATCATCGAAAAGGCCATGGACAACGGTGAAGCCCAGGCGCTGGTTGCCGGAGTGGTCTGGCACCGTTACCAGATGCCGGCGTATCACCTGATCGCGGCCGATGGGCATGGCATTACCTTGGTCAACATTGGCGTCGGCCCGTCCAACGCCAAGAACATCACCGACCATCTGGCGGTACTGCGTCCGCATTGCTGGTTGATGATCGGCCACTGTGGCGGCCTGCGGCAGTCGCAGACCATTGGTGACTACGTACTGGCTCACGCCTATATGCGTCGCGATGGGATTCTTGATCGCGTGGTACCGCCTAACATCCCGATACCGGCGTTGGCTGAAGTCCAGCTGGCACTGCAGGAAGCCGCCGCACAGGTCACGGGTGAGCGTGGCGATGAGCTGAAAAAACGCCTGCGTACCGGCACGGTATTGACCTATGACGACCGCAACTGGGAGCTGCGCTGGGCCCAGGAGCGACCGCTGATCAACCTCTCGCGAGCCGTGGCAGTCGACATGGAAAGCGGTACGATTGCGGCGCAGGGTTATCGCTTGCGGGTGCCCTATGGCACGTTGCTGTGTGTCTCGGACAAACCGTTGCACAGTGAAATCAAGCTGCCTGGTTCGGCCAACGCGTTCTACAATCGAGCGGTCAGCCAGCATTTGAAGATTGGCATCGCGGCACTGGACCTGCTGCGTAACCAACTGAACGCGCTGCACTCGCGTAAACTGCGCAGTTTCGATGAGCCGCCGTTCCGCTGAGGCCCCATGCCGTTACCCCCTCGTACCAAGCCGCGCCGCCCAGCGGCCAAACCGTTCGCCCCGCGTCGCCAAGCCAAGGCGCCGCCGGCCGAACCGCGGCTGATCCTGTTCAACAAGCCCTTCGACGTCCTGACCCAGTTCAGTGACGGCGAGGGGCGAGCAACGCTCAAGGACTACATCGACATCCCCGGAATCTATCCGGCAGGGCGCCTGGACCGTGACAGTGAAGGGCTGTTGTTGCTGACCAATGACGGTCAGTTGCAGGCCCGCATTGCCGACCCCAAGCACAAGCTGGCAAAGACCTACTGGGTACAGGTCGAAGGTGAACCGAGCGATGAGCAATTGCAGCGGTTGCGTGATGGTGTTGAGTTGAACGATGGCATGACCTTGCCAGCACAGGCACGTGCACTGGATGAGCCTGAATTATGGCCGCGCAATCCGCCGGTACGCTTTCGCAAGAGCGTGCCGACTCACTGGCTGGAGCTGGTGATCAAGGAGGGGCGTAACCGTCAGGTGCGGCGCATGACCGCAGCGGTAGGCTTGCCGACCCTGCGGCTGGTCAGGGTCAGGATCGGCAACTGGACGCTCGATGGGCTTGATCAGGGCTGCTGGCGGGAAGTCCCGGCCAAGCTCTAGACCCCTTCGATGTAGCCGATCACCACGCTCTTGATGATGAAGGCAAGGATGCCCAGGCCCAGCACGAAGAACAGAATGAACGTGCCGAATTTGCCAGCATTGGATTTTTTCGCCAGGTCCCAGACGATAAAACCCATGAAGCCAATCAAGATGGTGACCAGGCCGGTCATCATCCACTCTTCAAATACCGCAGGATCCATCGATCTTCTCCAGGCAGGCTGAGGCGCGGCATTATACGCCTGTACGAATGGCCTGACTAACGCAGGTGCGTCAACGGTAGTTCGGTGCTGGCCAGTACCTGGTTGAGTACGAAGCTTGAGCGTACGCTGGTCACCCCTTCGATACGCGTCAGGTGGCCGAGCAGCAGCTTCTGGTAGTGGTCCATGTCGGGCACCACGACTTTGAGCTGGTAGTCAGCGTCCATCCCGGTGACCAGGCTGCATTCGAGCACTTGCGGCAGGTTGCGGATGGCTGCCTCGAAGGTTTCAAAACGCTCTGGTGTGTGCCGGTCCATACCGATCAGGACGTAAGCGGTCAGGCTCAAACCGAGCATCTTGCGGTCGAGCAGGGCAACCTGGCGGGCGATGTAACCGTCATCTTCGAGTTGTTTGACCCGCCGTGAGCAGGGCGACGGCGACAGGCCAATACGCTCGGCCAGCTCCTGGTTGGAGATGCGCGCATCGCGCTGCAATTCGGCAAGAATACTCAGGTCATAGCGGTCCAGCTTGCTCATGGATCAGGCCTTTTCTGTTTCGATTGCGCTGAATTATCTATCTTTAGTTAAAAATTGCGCAACTAGTGTTTTGATCAGCAATATTCGCAATCCGCTGCCGCAGCTGTCGCCGTATTCTTATTTCCAGAATCACTGCCCGGACATCAGTCCACGGCGGCTTACCCAATCAGGACAGCCGCGGCCAGCAATCCCACAGGGTTGTGCTCGGCCCCCGGGCTACACACTGTCCAGAAGACGGCGTGAGGTGAGCCGGCGTCAAAAGCGTCGAGCACGGACAAAATTATCAAGGGGAGGCCTAAGGGCCTCCCTTTTTTATGCCCTGAATTTTTCATCTACCGGTCGATTACCCGCCCTGGCAGGCCTGATAGAGTGATGGCAGAACACGCCTGTGGTTCTGCTGTATTCGCTACAGGCCCATCTTGACCCCGTGAGGAACAGCATGAAGTCGTGCATCTGGCGCCTGGCCGGTGTTGGTCTGTTTTGTGTGAGTATGAGCGCCTTGGCGCAGGGTGAGCGTTATGGCCAACAGCCGTCCAATGGCGAGGAGCAGCCCACCGCCTCGCTACCGATCCAGTCACGTCCGGATGAAGTGCGTCAGACGCAGCAACCGCGGCAGGGATACTATCAGGACATTCCACGACGCAATGGCTACAACCAGCACTGGCAGGCGGGTGGTGCCGGGCAGCGACCGCATGAGGATTGGCCGGGGCGGCCTGATGGGCATGGCAATGGCTGGGGTGAAGGCCCGCAGTATCGACCGGGGCATGTGATCGATCGCTTTCCAGAGCAGTCCTGGAAAGTCCCCTACCGAGGTCATGATTACTTCTACTCAGGTGGTTACTGGTATCGACCGCAAGGGCCGCGCTATGTGGTCGTGGCACCGCCTTACGGGGCAAGGGTGACCTATTTGCCGCCCTACGCGCGCGAGGTGTGGGTTGGCAACGCGTTGCTGTTTATGGTCGCGGGTACTTATTACCAATACCTCAACGACCGCCAGGAGTATGTGGTGGTCAATCCACCGCAGGCCAGTACGGCGCCTCAGGCTGAACCGAGTAACGGTTATGACGTGATTGCCTACCCGGCCGAGGGGCAGACGCCGCAGCAGGTCCAGCAGGACCGCTACGAGTGTCACCGCTGGGCTGTGGAGCAGAGTGGTTTTGACCCGGCAGCGGCCAGCTACGCGCCGGCGGCGTATGTGGCTGACAACTACCGGCGCGCGCTGGGCGCGTGTCTGAGCGGGCGTGGCTACAGCGTGAACTGATTCCTGTACTTAGTGTGGCGCCGGGTCGGCGTGCACCAGCACTTCGGCCCTGGGGAAGCGTTCGTTGATTGCCGCTGCCGCTTCTTCGCAGAGTGAATGGGCTTCGCGCAACGGCAAGTCGCCCGGCAACTCCAGATGCAACTGAACGAACCAGTGCTGTCCAGAGATGCGCGTACGCAGGTCATGAGCGCCCACGACACCTTTGACGGAACAGGCCAGCGCCAGCATTTCCTCGCTGACGTCTTCTGGTAATGCCGTGTCCATCAGGATCGCCGTGCTTTCGCGAGCGATCTGCAGTGCACTCCAGAGGATGTACAGTGCGATTCCCAGGCCGAAGTAGGCATCCAGTTGCGGCCAGCCGAACATGGCCAGCACCAGCGCCAGCAAAATACTGCCATTGAGCAGCATGTCGGAGCGGTAATGCAGCGAGTCGACGCGAATAGCCGTGGAGCCGGTGATACGGATGACGCGTGCCTGGAGCATCAGCAAGGCCGCCGTCAGCACCAGCGACAACACCATCACGCCGATACCGACGCTGGTGTTGCCGAGCGGTTCTGGGGTTTCCAGCCGATGGTAGGCCTGGATGCCGATCAATACGGCACTGACCCCGATGAACAGCGCCTGAGCCATGCCGGCCAATGTTTCCGCCTTGCCGTGACCGTAGCGGTGATTGTCATCGGCAGGACGCAGGGCGTAATGCACTGCCAGCAGGTTGAGAAAGGACGACACGCTATCGAGCAGCGAGTCGGTCAAGCCTGCCAGCAGGCTGACTGACCCGCTAAGCCACCAGCCGATGGCCTTGGCCAGTACCAGAGTACAGGCCACCGCAAGCGACGCGCGGGTGGCCAGGCGCAACAACCGTTCATGTTCAGCGGCTTCACTCATGGGGTATCTATGTCCGTGGAGGGTTGTTTCAGGCAGCAGGCTTGAGGCCGTACATTGCCAGTTGCTCGACACTGCCTTTGTGCTGGATCAGGCGTGGGTCATTGAGTGGCAGGTGCTGGTTCAGCTCCTGCTGGAGGATGGCTTGCAGTTTTACCAGGTCCACTTTGCCGTCAGGCCCCAGGGCCGGTTGCAGTTTTTCCGGTGATATCTGGGCGTGCCTGCCGCCCGGCATGTAGATAGCGCCGGTGGCAAAGTCGATGCCGAAGGCGATCAGGCCGGGGATGACAAAGAACAGGATGCCGATGGCATCCATGGCGGCAATCACCGGGTCGATCTTGCCGGAAATCTGGCCGCGTCGATCCGGGTAGAACAGGGTGCCGCAGGCCGTCAGTTGGGTCAGTAAGCAGGTGATCAGAGCACCGCCAATGAGGCGGGAAGGCATACGCATAGAAATCTCCGCAATTGAGGTTACAAAGGAGCAGGCAGTGCACCTGCAACTGCTGATCAGACCATGATAAGGCATCCTAGGTTCGCCGTTATACTCGGCCCATTGTTTGAGGGCCACCATGATTTCATTACCGATCGACAACGTACTTCCCGCTCTGCGCCAAGCGCTGGGCCAACGCCATGAAGTGGTGCTGGAGGCGCCACCGGGCGCAGGCAAGACAACCCGCGTGCCACTGGCGTTGCTGAACGAGCCTTGGCTGGCCGGGCAGCGGATCCTGATGCTTGAGCCGCGCCGCCTGGCCGCACGTGCCGCAGCGGAGCGACTGGCCAGTGAGTTGGGGGAATCGGTCGGCGAAACGGTGGGCTATCGCATTCGCCTGGACAGTAAAGTCGGCCCGCGTACACGCATCGAAGTTGTGACAGAGGGCATCCTGACGCGGCGCCTTCAGGAAGACCCTGCACTCGATGGCGTGGGCTTGTTGATCTTCGACGAGTTTCACGAACGGAGTCTGGATGCGGATCTGGCCTTGGCCCTCAGTCTCAATGGGCGTGACCTGCTGCGCGACGAGCCGCCGCTGAAGATCATGCTGATGTCGGCGACGCTGGAGGGCGAGCGGCTGTCGGCGTTGCTCGGTGACGCGCCGGTGGTCAGCAGCGAAGGGCGCATGTACCCGGTTGACGTGCGTTGGGGCAGGCCGTTCCAGCCCGGCGAGTTCATCGAGCCGCGCGTGGTCGATACGGTCCATCAGGCACTGGCCGACGAGCCGGGCAGCCTGCTGGTGTTCCTGCCGGGGCAGGCGGAAATTCGCCGAGTGCATGACTCGTTGCAGGCGTCGTTGGGTGGACGACAGGACATCCTGCTCTGCCCGCTACACGGTGAGCTCGAACTGAGTGCCCAGCGTGCAGCCATCGATGCACCCGCGCCGGGCGTGCGCAAGGTGGTATTGGCCACCAACATCGCCGAGACCAGTCTGACCATCGACGGTGTTCGGGTGGTCATTGATGCAGGGTTGGCACGGGTGCCTCGGTTCGACCCTGGCAGTGGCATGACGCGTCTGGACACCCAGCGAATTTCCCGCGCCAGTGCTACCCAGCGGGCGGGCCGGGCCGGGCGTCTTGAACCTGGCGTGTGCTACCGGCTTTGGTCCGAAGCGCAACATGATCAGTTGGCGGCATACGCCAGTGCGGAAATACTCCAGGCCGATCTGGCCGGGTTGGCGCTGCAACTGACCCGCTGGGGTGTGACGCCGGGGCAATTGAGCTGGCTCGATCAACCCCCAGCGGCGGCCTATGCACAGGCCCAGGACCTGTTACTTCGGCTCGGCGCGCTCAAGCCCGGGCAACTGCTCAGCCTGACTGCTCATGGCCAGGCAATGGCTGAATTGCCGGCGCATCCACGTATTGCGCATTTGCTATTGCGTGGCCAGGCGCTTGGGTTGGCCGAGATGGCCTGCGATGTTGCGGCCCTGCTGGGGGAGCGCGACATTCTGCGCGGTGCCGGCGCCGACCTGCATAGCCGTTTGACCCTGCTCAGTGGTGAGACCCGTGCTTCCCGTGGTGGGCAGGGTGGTGTTCAGCGCGCGCGGCAATTGGCCCGGCAGTACCGTGGCTACTTGCGAGGAAAAGCATCGAGCGCAGTGCCAGACCCTGAGCATCCTCGCTGGCTTGGCGCGTTGCTGGCATTGGCGTATCCAGACCGTGTTGCACAGCAGCGCCGTGCCGGGGGCGCGGAGTACCGGCTGGCCAATGGGCGAGCGGCCCTGTTTGGTGAGGTCGATGCGCTGATGAAGGCGCCGTGGTTGGTGGTTGCTGATCTGGGCAGTCGTCAGGGCCAGCGTGAGGAGCGTATCTACCTGGCGGCCGAGTTCGACCCGGCGCTGTTCGATGGGGTGCTGGCCGAGCAGGTCGAGTGCCTCGATGTGCTCGACTGGGATGAGCGTGAAGGCGTGCTGCGTGCCGAGCGCCAGCGTAAGGTCGGGGAACTGATTTTGGCGCGCGAGCCGCTGACCGGTCTGGATGATGACGCCCGTGCCCGCGCATTGCTTGACCTGGTTCGGCGCAAGGGGCTGGAGTTGCTGCCGTGGACGCCGGAGTTGCGCCAATGGCAGGCCCGGGTGGCGTTGCTGCGTCAGTTGGACCTGGCCACAGGGGGCGACAGTGAATGGCCGGACCTGAGTGATGCGGCATTGTTGGCGGGCCTTGAGCAGTGGTTGCAGCCTTATCTGGGCAAGGTCACGCGCTTGAGCCATTTCGCCCAGCTCGACCTCTCTTCAATTGTCCGCAACCTGTTGCCCTGGCCGTTGCCGCAACGCCTGGACGAGTGGGCTCCGATGCACCTGAGTGTGCCGTCGGGTTCCAGCATTCGTCTGGATTACAGCGAGCATCCACCGATCCTTGCCGTGCGCCTGCAGGAGTTGTTCGGCCTGGCGGAAACACCGCGTATTGCTCAGGGCCGCCTACAGGTCAAGCTGCACCTGCTGTCGCCTGCGCGTCGACCTGTGCAGGTCACTCAAGATCTGGCCAACTTCTGGCGCAGCACATACAGCGAGGTCAAAAAAGACCTGAAGGGCCGTTACCCCAAGCACTATTGGCCCGATGACCCATTGGTAGCGGAAGCCACGGCGCGAGCCAAACCGCGCAAATAGTCAAGGCGCTACCGGCAGCAGCAGGCGAGCGCTCACAGGAAGGTGGTCGGAGATTTCCAGGGTGTCCTGCTGCAGCACCTGTGCGCTTACACGCGTGAGCTTGGGGCTGTGGAACAGGTAGTCGAGGGTTCGGTCCGGAGCGCTCACATTGGGGTCGTTGGGATAATGGGTAAGCCAGCGGGCGCGATCTGCACCGCTGGCCTCGGCATTGCTGGGGATCATGGGGTACGTATCCCAGAGCAGGTGCAGGTCGCTGTCAGCCGCGTACAACCCGCGTTGCTGGGGCGTGAGGCGCCGGTACTGTCCGAGTGGCAGCATGTTGAAATCCCCTCCAATCAACCATGCCGCGCCTTGGCGTTCCAGGCTGCCAAGTTGTTTAACCAGCGCCTGAACCTGTTGGCGCTGAACATCATTCTGCGTTTCATAGTGCGCCAGGCGGGTGTTGAGCACCGCCAATTGGCCGCCGTCACGCAGTGGCAGGTAACTGGCCAGCACCGCGTGCTGGGGCTGGAGCAGGCGACTCAGTGCATTGCTCGCGGTTGTCGGCAGTTGCAGGCGTTGAGCCTTGCTGATCGGGTAACGGCTCAGGGTTGCCAGGCTGCGGCCAACACTGCCGAAAACATGCCAGTCCGGGACAAACTCCGCTTTCCAGTCGTAGGCCTGTACCGCACACGGATAGAGGTCGACCAGGCGTTCACGCAACAACGCCAGTTGATCGTGATAGCCCGTGGCCTTGGCATTGTTGTCCAGTTCCTGGAGCAGAACGATATCGGGTTGTTCGGCACGAATCACGCGGGCTACCTCGTCGAGGTTATGCGCGAGGTCTTCAGCGGTGGGCCGTGTATCGCTGCCGCGTCCTTCGTCGTACCAGAAGACGTAGCGCTTGCCGGCCAGGTACTGCACGTTCCAGGTCATGACCTTGAGTACCTGACCAGGCACCAGCGGCGTGCTGCTGGCCGTGCAACTGACGGGCAGGTCTTCGCGGGTGGCAGGTTGCCAGCTCAGGTGTGAGGCCAGCGTCCAGAGCAGGGCAATGGTCAGTAACAGCGTCAGCAGGGTATTGCGCAGTAATCGGATCATCGGCGCGGCTTGGCGGGTTCCGGGTGATGCCTGAGCATACCCTAGCTACGGGGTCTCTACCGTTGGTCAGAAAGAAATACCGTGCGGTGAAGCGAACGTGGAGTAGATTCTTTAGTCCATATCGCATCCCCGAGGGCCATTGACCTGAAAAAAGTTTCATCCTACAGGTGCATTGAATCACTGGCCGCGGCCCCTATTTTCAGTGAGTCTGTTTCTCCAGTTATCCAACGAGGTTGTTCATGAACAGCGAAGAGCAAGCCCTGATCGATGGCCTGTTTGCCAAGCTCAAGCAGGCTGAGGCCACGTCTGCGCCACGAGACGCCCAGGCTCAAGCGCGGATCGCCGAGCACCTGCAACAGCAGAGTGCGGCCCCGTACTACATGACTCAGGCAATTCTGGTTCAGGAGGCTGCCATCAAGCGCCTCGACGAACAGAACAAGCAGCTGCAAGCTGAACTCACCCAGGCGAAGGCCCAAGTCGCGGCGACGACCCAAAGCAGCGGTGGGTTTCTGTCCGGCATCTTCGGCAGCGGCACTCGACAGCCTCAACCTCAACCGGTTGCCAGTCAGCCAGTCTCGCCTCCGCCCACCAGCACTGGCGGTTGGCGCGAGCCGGCTCCGGCCAGTTCGTTCAACGCGCCAGGTGTCGCGCCGCAGCCGCAAGCGTATGCACAGCCTGCTGCTGCGCCAGCCCGTGGCGGTGCCAGCAGTTTCCTGGGTGGTGCCTTGCAAACCGCCGCTGGCGTTGCCGGTGGGGTGATGCTCGCACAAGGCATCAGCAGCCTGTTCAATCATCACTCGCAGCCTGAAACCGTTACCGAGGTGATCAAGGAAGAACCGGCACCGGCCAGCGACAGCGGCTGGGGAAGCAATGATGAGCAGCGCTTGACTGCCGACAATAGCGGTTATGGCAATGATCAGGGCGGCTTCATGGGCACCGACTACAGCGACGATGGCGGCTTCTTCAGCGACGACGACTCCTACGTCTGAGCCGCGAGTACCCGCATTCGCCCTGGGGCTGGCATACTGTGCGCCGAAACGGCTGATACAGGTGGCCGGTCCCTGGGCGTAATGAGGAAGTACGGTGAAGAAAATCGCAGTGTTCGCCGATGTGCAGAACCTCTACTACACCGTGCGCCAGGCCTATGGCTGTCACTTCAACTATGCCGCGTTCTGGGCTGATGTCTGCCAACACGGGCAGATCGTCGAGGCCGTTGCCTATGCCATCGACCGTGGTGACAGCAAGCAACAGCAGTTTCAGCAGATCCTGCGCAACCTCGGTTTTACGGTCAAACTCAAGCCTTACATCCAGCGCAGCGATGGCTCGGCCAAGGGCGATTGGGATGTGGGCATCACCCTGGATGTGATGGATGCTGCCGCACGGGTTGATGAAGTGGTACTCGCCTCGGGCGATGGTGACTTCGACCTGCTGCTTGAACGCATTATCAGCCGTCATGGGGTCGAAGCGGTCGCTTATGGCGTGCCGGGGCTCACCGCCAATTCACTGATCCGCGCCGCCAGTCGCTACGTGCCCATCGAAGGCGAGTTGCTGCTCAAGCATTGAGTTCAAACCAGAGGTTCTTGTGGAACGTATCGCTGTCATCGACTTTGAAACCACCGGTATTTCTCCGGGCCCCGGTTGCCGCGCCACCGAGGTGGCCGTGGTCATGCTTGAAGACGGGCGTATTGTCGAGCGTTACCAGAGCCTGATGAATGCCGGGCTTGCGGTGCCTGCCTTTGTCGCCGGGCTGACCGGTATCACCACTGCCATGCTGCGCAGTGCGCCGCCGGTCGCCAAGGTCATGAACGAGGTCGCTGAGTTTGTGGGCGACACGCCATTGCTGGCGCACAACGCGGCCTTCGACCAGAAGTTCTGGGATTACGAGCTGGCACAGATCAACCGTCAGCGTACCCAGCACTTTGCCTGCTCGATGTTGCTGTCCCGACGCCTGCTGCCAGCCGCGCCGAACCACAAACTGGGCACCCTGACCCGCTGGGCTGGCTTGCCGGACACCGGTACCGCTCACCGGGCCATGGCCGACGCCGAGATGGCTGCCAACCTGGCTCAGCACCTGGCCGATGAGTTGCGTTTGCGCCACGGCGTGAGTGCAGTCTCGCACCCGTTGTTCTGCAGTTTGCAGAAAGTACCCGCGGCGAAAATCGCCGAAACGCTCAAGCGCTATCGCTAGGCTTTTTTCGCCGGGTTATCCAGCTGCCCCAAGGGCACGCGCCGTTCGACCGCACTCGAGAGAATGATCGAGGTCTTGCTGAAGCCGAACTGGGCAACCCGGTTGATCAGGTCTTCCAGTTCCGGCATCGAGCCGACAGCCGCCTGCATGATCACGCAGGGGTCGCCCGTGACCCGGTGGCACTCGGTGAGCTGAGGGATCTGCGTCAGCGCCTCGTAGGCCTGTTGATTGCCGTGGCTGGCCAGGCGCAGTTCGATCACGCACTGGATAGGCAGGCCTATCTTGCTCATGTCGACCTTGGCTTGATAGCCGGTTATTACTCCGCTGGCTTCCAGTTTGGCCACCCGCTCGGCGACCGCCGGTGCCGACAGGTTAACCTTGCGGGCCAACTGAGCGAAGGACGCGCGGCCATTTTCCAGCAGCGCGGCGAGGAGCATCCGATCGTATTTATCCATGGTGCGAGAGATCTTTTGAAAAGAAGGTTATGGGCCTGAACAACCTTTGTTTAGAAACTGTTACGGCACTATAAACAGGTTTTGTAGCTTAAGTTTAGTTGGGCTGCTTTCTAAACTAATCCCCTTACTTACTCGATTTCGAGCCTGCCATGCCTGCCTCTCGTCGCTTTCCACTGTTATTGATCGGTGCCTTCCTCGCGTTGTATCTGGTCTGGGGCTCGACGTACCTGGTGATTCGCATCGGTGTGGAGTCCTGGCCGCCGTTGTTGATGGCGGGGGTGCGTTTCATGATTGCCGGTACCTTGCTTTATGCGTTCCTGCGCTGGCGTGGGGTGCCCGCACCGACCTGGCCGCAATGGCGCGCGGCCGGAGCGATCGGCGTATTGCTGCTCAGTTGCGGTAACGGAGGCGTAACGGTCGCCGAGCATGCCGGGGTCGCCTCCGGGGTTGCGGCCTTGGCGGTTGCGACCGTGCCATTGTTCACACTGTTGTTTGGCCTGTTGTGGGGGCAGCGCAACACGCGTCTGGAGTGGGCAGGGATTCTTCTCGGGTTGCTGGGTATTGGTTTGCTTAACCTGGGCTCGAACCTTCAGGCGAGCCCGCTGGGTGCGGCCCTGATTCTGTTTGCGGCAGCCTCCTGGGCGTTTGGTTCAGTGTGGAGCAAAAGCCTGCCACTGCCTCAGGGGCCGATGGCCAGTGCGGCAGAAATGCTGGTGGGCGGCCTGGTGTTGCTGCTGGGTAGCGCACTCAGCGGTGAGCGCATGACGCAGATGCCGACCGCTGCGGGTTGGGGAGCATTGGCCTACCTGGTGTTTTTCGGCTCGATCCTGGCCTTTAGCGCGTATATGTACTTGCTCAAGCATGTGCGCCCGGCAGCGGCCACCAGCTACGCCTACGTCAACCCGGCCGTGGCGGTGCTGCTGGGCATTGTCTTCGCGGGCGAGCAGATTGGCTTCGAGGAGTGTCTGGCCATGGCGGTGATCATTGGTGCCGTCGTGCTGATTGGTGTTCCACAGTGGCGTAAGCCAAGTGCCGCAAGCGTTCCAGCTGTCGAGGTGGGCAAGGAAGCATTTTCCAAGTAAAGGGGGGCGTTGTGGCAGTTTTGACAACGGCGCGCTGCATGCCGGGGCGTCGAACAAGGTAAACTGCCGCCATTGCTGAATTCCCCTGACGGTATTGCCATGACATTCGCCAAACTTGGCCTGATTGAACCTTTGCTGCGCGCGCTTGAGCGCCTCGACTACCACTCGCCGACGCCGATTCAGGCGCAAGCCATTCCGGCAGTGCTGGCCGGGCGCGACCTGATGGCGGCCGCCCAGACCGGTACCGGCAAAACGGCCGGGTTTGCCTTGCCGCTGCTGCAGCGCCTGACGATGGAAGGTGCCAAGGTTGCCAGCAACTCGGTGCGTGCGCTGGTGCTGGTGCCGACGCGTGAACTGGCCGAGCAGGTTCACCGCAATATCCAGGACTATGCCGAACACCTGCCGCTCAGCACCTATGCGGTGTACGGCGGGGTGAGCATCAACCCGCAGATGATGAAGCTGCGCAAGGGCGTCGACCTGCTGGTTGCAACGCCTGGGCGCCTGTTGGACCTGTTTCGGCAGAATGCACTGAAGTTCAATCAGCTTCAGGCGCTGGTGCTGGATGAGGCCGATCGCATGCTTGATCTGGGCTTTTCCGAGGAGCTGCGGGCGATTTATGCCGTGTTGCCTAACCGTCGCCAGACCCTGCTGTTCTCGGCCACTTTCTCCGACGAGATTCGCCTGCTGGGCGGGCAGATGCTCAATGAACCGCTGAGCATCGAAGTCAGTCCGCGTAACGTTGCCGCAAGCACGGTCAAACAGTGGATTGTCCCTGTGGACAAGAAGCGCAAGCCAGAGTTGTTCATCCACCTGATGCGCAAGCAGCGCTGGAAGCAGGTGCTGGTGTTTGCCAAGACCCGCAATGGTGTCGATCAACTGGTGGAGCGCCTGCGCGGTCAAGGTGTGAATGCCGACGGTATTCACGGCGACCGTCCACAGGCGACACGCCAGCGGGCACTGGACAGCTTCAAGGCCAACGAAATCCAGATCCTGGTGGCGACCGATGTGGCCGCCCGTGGCCTGGATATCGACGACCTGCCGCTGGTGGTGAACTTTGACCTGCCGATCGTGGCAGAAGACTACATTCACCGTATTGGCCGCACCGGTCGTGCTGGCAACACCGGTGAAGCGATCTCGCTGGTGTGTGCTGATGAAGTGCAACTGCTCTCGGCCATTGAAACCCTGACCCGCAAAACCCTGCCGCGTCACGAAGAGCCGGATTTCGCGCCAGAGCACCGGGTACCGGTGACCGACGCCAGTGGGCAGATCCTGAAAAAGCCGAAGAAACCGAAAAAGCCGAAAGAGGGTGGTGCCAAGCGCAGCCTTGGTCGTTGGCTGGACAGCGGTGAAACGCCGGCAGCCGCACCACAGGCCAAGCCTGTACGTAAGGTGCCGACCTTCAACACCGGCCCGCGCAAGCGCAAGCCGTAATCGCTCGGTCATCGTGTGCGTCGGCGTTGCCGACGCTACACGTGTGGCTTATGAGTGCTTCAACCACTCCAGCATACCCAGCCCGGCCCGACGCCCACTGGCAAAGCAGGCGGTGAGCAGATAGCCACCGGTGGGCGCTTCCCAGTCCAGCATTTCCCCCGCGCAGAACACCCCAGGTAACTGGCGCAGCATCAAGTGTTCGTCCAGCGCTTCGAAGGTCACCCCACCGGCACTGCTGATGGCTTCGTCCAGTGGGCGAGGGCGCACCAGCGTGACCGGCAGCGCTTTGATCGCGCGAGCCAGTAGCAGCGGGTCGGCAAAGGTCGCCTGGTCGGTCAGCTCGCGCAACAGGGCGGCCTTGACCCCGTCCAGGCCCAATTGGCTGTGAAGGTGTTTGGCCATTGAGCGCGATCCACGTGGCTTGGCCAGTGCGGCGGCAATGTTATCCACAGGCTTGTTGGGCAGCAGATCCAGTAGCAGCGTGGCATGGCCGTCGCGGTTGATGGTCTCGCGGATCTGCGCCGACAAGGCATAGACCAGGCTGCCCTCGAGGCCGAGTTCAGTGACCACGCACTCACCCAGGCGCGGCGCTTGGCCTGGCAGGCTCATGGCGATGTTTTTCAGTGGCGCACCGGCAAACTTCTCTTTCAACAGCGCGCTCCAGGCCTCGACCTCGAAGCCGCTGTTGGCCGCCTGTAGCGGTGCTGTTTCGATGCCTTGCGCTTTCAGCCAGGGCAACCAGGCGCCGTCTGATCCGAGCCGTGCCCAACTGCCGCCACCGAGTGCCAGCAACACCGCATCCGGTTTGAGCGATAGCTCACCCTGTGGGTAACTCATGCGTAAGCTGCCTTCGCTCGTCCAGCCGAGCCAGCGGTGACGGGTGTGGATAACCACACCGCTGTCGCGTAAGCGCTTGAGCCAGGCGCGTAGCAGGGGCGCGGCTTTCATGTCGCGGGGGAACACCCGGCCGGAGCTGCCGATGAAGGTCTCGATGCCCAGGCCGTGAATCCACTGGCGCAGGGCGTCTGCGTCAAAGTCGTCGAGCAGCGCCTTGATCGCGTCGGCACGCTCGGCGTAGCGCGAGACAAAAGCCGGGTAGGGTTCTGAATGGGTAATGTTCATGCCGCCGACGCCGGCCAGCAGGAACTTGCGGCCCACCGAGGGCATGGCGTCGTAAAGGTCGACTGCAATCCCGGCCTGGCCGAGCACTTCGGCGGCCATCAGCCCAGCCGGGCCGCCCCCGATGATAGCGACGTGTGGGCGGTGCGGGTGAGAGGTCTCAGTCATGGTGGGCTGCAGGCGATTGAAAAGAGCCGGCATTCTACCTGAGGCGGGGGCCGGGAAACACTGTACAAAAAATGATCGGCATTCTGCAGGCCACGCCGATCAAGGGCTGGGCTGGCTTTCACTCAGGTTATCCACAGGCGGTTCCACAGTCATTGTGGGTAAAGTACCCGGTGTGCGCTGTGGTGCAGAATGCCGTGGCGCCGTGCCAGGGCCTGGCGATCCTTGCTGTAGCCGCCGCCAATCAGGCCAACCACTGGGATATCACGTCCCAGGCAATGGCGCAGTACGCATTCATCGCGGGCGGCAACCCCTGCGTCGGTCAGTTGCAGGTAGCCCAGGGCATCGTCCTTGTGCACATCGACCCCCGCGTCGTAAAGCACCAGGTCGGGCTGGTAGAGGGGCAGCAGGTAGTTCAGTGCGTCCTCGACCACCCTCAGGTAGTCGGCATCGCCCATGCCCCGAGGTAGCGGAATGTCCCAGTCACTCTGGGCCTTGCGCGCCGGGAAATTCTGCTCGCAGTGCAGTGAAACGGTGATGGCGTCCGGTGTGTCGTGAAGAATGCGTGCGGTGCCGTCGCCCTGGTGAACATCGCAATCGAAGATCAGGACGCGATGCACACGGCCGGCTTCCAGCAGGTAACGGCTGATCACGGCCAGGTCGTTGAAAATGCAGAATCCGGCAGGATGGTCATAATGAGCATGATGGGTCCCTCCCGCCAGGTGGCAGGCGATACCGTGCTTAAGTGCCTGTTCGGCGGCCAGCAATGAGCCGCCGACCGCCCGTACGGTTCGACGTGCGAGTGCTTCGCTCCACGGCAAGCCAAGGCGGCGCTGGTCCTCTCGGGAAAGTGCGCCGTCCATGTAGCGCGCGATGTAGTCGCGATCATGGGCCAGCGCGAGAATCTCGTTTGGGCACAGTTCGGGGCGCAGCAGTGCCTGATCGGTAGTCAGCCCACTGTCGATCAGGTGGTCGCGCAACAGACGGAACTTGTCCATCGGAAAACGGTGCTCGGCGGGAAAGTCCGGGCTGTAGTCGTCATGGTAAATCAGGGGAAGGGGCATGGCAGCTTCGCGGCGAGATCAAGCCTTGATCTTGCCAGTTGTGGGGGCTGCGGTGCCAGCGTTGTACAGGCATAGCGGTAGAGAGAGGAACAGGCCATGACCCCCATACTGGAGCTGGAAAGCGCGCGGCTGGTGTTGCGCCAATGGCAGGATGACGACTTGCGCGAGTTTGCTGCGATGTGTGCCGACCCCCAGGTAATGCGCTACTTCCCGGCGCCACTGACGCGTCTGGAAAGCGCTGCGTTGATTGGGCGCCTGCGTGGTCATTTTGCGGAATACGGTTTTGGTTTGTGGGCGCTGGAGCGCAAGGACAGTGGTGCGTTTATCGGCATGACCGGCCTGCTCAACGTCAACTTCAATGCGGGCTTCGCTCCTGCGGTGGAAATCGGTTGGCGCTTGGCGCGGCGTCACTGGGGGCTAGGCTTTGCCAGTGAGGCGGCCTGGACCTGCCTACGCTGCGCGTTCGCACAGTTGGGGCTGGAGCAGGTGGTGTCATTTACCAGCGAAAGCAACCTGCCGTCGCAGAAAGTCATGCAGGCCATTGGCATGCAGGCTGACCCTGACAGCAACTTCGAGCACCCGAGAATTCCACCGGGGCATCCACTGCGCCCGCATGTTCTGTACCGGATCAATCGGACGCAATGGCAAACAACCCTGCGCGGGTGAATCACCGAACATAACGGCCAGCAATGACAAACCCTGTATCATTTGACCACTGGGCATTGCTTTGGAGAATCTCGAATGAGCCACGTGTTGGACGATCTGGTCGACCTGCTGAGTCTGGAAGCGATCGAGGAAAACCTGTTTCGTGGGCGTAGCCAAGACCTCGGCTTTCGTCAGTTGTATGGTGGCCAGGTACTCGGCCAGTCGCTTTCCGCCGCCACCCAGACCGTAGAAGAAGCACGCCATGTGCATTCGCTGCACGGTTACTTTCTGCGCCCAGGCGATGCGTCGATGCCGGTGGTGTACTCGGTAGACCGTGTGCGTGATGGCGGCAGTTTCAGCACCCGGCGGGTAACGGCGATCCAGAAAGGGCAGCCCATCTTTACCTGCAGCGCTTCATTCCAGTACGACGAAGAAGGGTTCGAGCATCAGGCGCAGATGCCGGACGTGGTCGGCCCGGAAAACCTCCCGTCGGAAGTGGAAATTGCCGAACGTATGGCCGAGCACATACCAGAGCAACTGCGCGAAAAGCTGCTCTGTGCCAAGCCGATCGAAGTGCGCCCGGTGACCGAGAAAGACCCGTTCAACCCGCAGCCAGGTGACCCGATCAAATACGCCTGGTTCCGTGCCGACGGCAACCTGGCTGACTCGCCGGCATTGCACAAATACATCCTCGCCTATGCGTCGGATTTTGGCCTGCTGACCACCTCGTTGATGCCGCATGGCAAATCGGTCTGGCACAAGGACATGCAACTGGCCAGCCTTGATCATGCCTTGTGGTTTCACGGCAACCTGCGCGCCGATGACTGGTTGCTGTACGCGATGGACAGCCCTTGGGCGGGCAATGCCCGTGGTTTCTCGCGCGGCAATATCTTCAACCGGGCTGGGCAACTGGTGGCATCGTCGTGCCAGGAAGGGCTGATTCGCCATCGCAAGGACTGGGCATGAACCTGCACCACATTCGTCATTGGGTGTTTGACATGGACGGCACCCTGACGGTCGCCGTGCACGATTTTGCCGCCATCCGCGAAGCGCTGGACATTCCCGCCGAAGACGACATCTTGACCCATCTGGCGGCCCTTCCAGCAGAGGAAGCCGCCGCCAAGCATGCCTGGTTGCTGGAACATGAGCGTGACCTGGCTATCGCGTCGCGCCCGGCGACGGGGGCGGTTGAGCTGGTACGTGAATTGGTCGCGCGCGACTGCCAGCTAGGCATCCTCACCCGTAATGCCCGTGAGCTGGCGCATGTCACGCTGGAGGCCATTGGCCTGGCGGACTGTTTCCCCGTGCAGAGCATTTTGGGCCGTGACGAAGCACCCCCCAAGCCGCATCCGGGAGGGTTGCTCAAGCTGGCCGAGGCCTGGGATGTCTCGCCGAACGAGATGGTCATGGTGGGTGATTACCGCTTTGACCTCGACTGCGGTCGCGCGGCAGGTACACGCACCATTCTGGTCAACCTGCCGGACAATCCCTGGCCAGCGCTCACGGACTGGCATGCGGCGGATTGCCGGGCATTGCATGCCCTGCTGCGCACTGGCTTGTAGGTTCAGCGCATCCGTCGTATCGGCAAAAAGCGATCTGATCTCCTGAGTTTTCCCCTCGCTCCTGCAGCGCTCGTTTCGCCCGGCATATGTCGGGCGAAACGAGCTGCCCCTCAATGAAACCGCTCTATATCAAGTGTTACAGGCCGTGTCTGTGCATGGCGTTTCGCCTTATGTGGGGGTTATTTCAAACACCTTGTGTGATATTTTGCGCGCCGCTCTAGAAATCAAGACACGGAAGTCGTCTCACAAAGGCGGGTTCTGTGACGCACCAATTCAGGTGCATCCGGTATCAAATACGTAGTGAGTGTGATTGATCATGAGTACATCCCCTAACGCAGCCGCACGAGGCGCGGACCACGCCGAGGCGACTGAGTCCTCAGGCCTGGAGGTCAAACGGCTGACCTTCGTCGAGGCTGTGGCAATGATCGTGGGTACCAACATTGGTGCCGGTGTGTTGTCCATGGCCTATGCCAGTCGCAAGGCCGGCTACATGCCGCTGCTGCTGTGGTTGGCCGTGGCGGGCATATTCACCACCATCTCCATGTTGTATGTCTCGGAAACGGCGCTGCGTACCCGTAGCCATCACCAGCTCAGCGGCCTGGCTCAACGCTATGTCGGCTCGTTCGGTGCCTGGGCAATCTTTCTGTCGGTAGCGGTCAACAGTATTGGCGCATTGATCGCCTACATGAGCGGCAGCGGCAAGATTCTCAGCCAGTTCTTCGGTATCAGCCCTGCGCTGGGCAGCCTGTTGTTCTTCGCCCCTGCGGCGCTGGTGCTGTACTTGGGCTTGAAAGCCATTGGCAAGGGTGAAAAGTTCATCAGTATCGGTATGGTCTCGATGACCCTGGTGCTGGTCGTCGCAACGCTTGTTCATGAGAACACGAACTTCGCCAACCTGCTCGAAGGCGACTGGGTCTACATGATTCCGGTGTTCAACATTGCCGTGTTCTGCTTCTCGGCCCAGTACGTAGTGCCGGAAATGGCCCGTGGTTTCAGCCATGCGCCCAAGCGCCTGCCGGTGGCTGTCATTACCGGCATGGTGATCACCTTCGTGCTGCTGGCCATTGTGCCAATGTCGGTCATCTCGCTGAACGGTCTGGAAAACCAGACGGAAGTTGCGACCCTGGCCTGGGGGCAGGCGTTAGGCCAGTGGGCGTTCTACACCGCCAACACCTTTGCCCTGTGCGCGATGATGACCTCCTACTGGGGCCTGGGCGGTAGCTTCCTGACCAACATCTTCGACAAGTTCCCGAAGCTGGGCCCCGAGAGCCATCCAAAGAGCCGCCTGATGGTATTGGCCATCGTTTGCGTACCGCCATTCCTGCTGGCCTATAGCGGTATGGTGGGTTTCGTCAGTGCGTTGTACTTTGCCGGCGTATTCAGTGGTGTGATTCTGTCGATCATGCCGATCCTGATGCTGCGTTCGGCACGCAAATACGGTGACATCGAGCCCGCCTGGAAGTGCGGCTGGATCGCCCATCCTGTGCTGCAGTGCATGGTGGTAGTGCTGTACCTGTGCAGCATGCTGTATGCGATTTCCAGCGCGCTGGGTTGGTTGCCATCCGGCTGGTAAGCACCTATGCAAACAACAAAGCCCGCACTAAGCGGGCTTTGTTGTTTCTGGCCTCAAGGGCTGCAGGGTGTTGGTGAAAGGTTTCATCACCTGGCATTGAGCGTGACATGATTTTTGCCTCGACGGAAATTCGACCAAAGCATCGAAGCGGCTGTCTGGCCTCCCGGTTCCTGGGTAAGCGCCGCTTGAGTCGTTGCGGGTGGCACGTAAAAAGCCCCGGGCAGCGTGGCCTGCAAGGCATCAGGCGTGGATTGATATGCCTTGTGGCGCTTAAAAAATTTCAGACGAGCGGTCTATCCTGCGGGTTATAGCCGCCCTGGAAGGTTTTCTCGGGGTTAAGCAGCAAAGCCTTTGGCCGATAGTCAGGTCACTACTTTTTCAATGTGCACCTGCATTTCTGCCTGGAGTCTTTATGTTCGGCTGGATCAGCAACATCCGTGTCAGCGCCAAATTGGGTTGGGGTTTTGGCCTGGTGTTGGGGCTTACGTTGTTACTGGCTATCACAGGGTGGTATGCGCTCAACACCCTTACCGAGCGTGGCGAGAAGATCGAGAAGATTGCGCTGGTCAGCGACTACACCAAAGACCTGCGTATTCAGCGCCTGCGCATGGGGAGCAACCTTCAAGCTGAAGGCTTGAGCCCCTTACAGCAGATTCTGGATAAATTGGCGGCCCACCTGGAAAGTATCGAACATCATTTCGAAGCGCCCGCCGACCTGGGCTTGATCCGCCAGCAGCGTCAGTCGATAGATGAGTACCGGCAGATCCTGCAGGCGTTGAGCCAGCCCAACGCGGATACCGCGTCCTTGTTCAAACACATGGCGCAGTTGGGCGATGTGCTCATCAACACCACGCAGCAACTGATCCAGTCGCAAAATGCCAAGCGTGACAGCGATGCAGCGTCTGCCAAGGCCACGCTGAGTATTGTCACTGTATTGGCTATGCTGTTTGGCGTCCTGGCGGCCTGGGTCATTACCCGGCAGATCGTCAACCCGTTGCAGCATACCCTCCAGGTGGTGGAGCGCATTGCTCATGGCGATCTGAGCCAGGACGTGCACGTCAATCGGCGCGACGAGTTGGGCCAACTGCAGTCCCGGCTCGACCAGATGACCGTCAGCCTGCGTGAGTTGATCGATGGCATTCGCACCAGTGTGATCCGGGCGACCAGCGCAGCTGAAGAACTGTCAGCAGTGACCGAGCAAACCAGTGCCGGTGTGAACAGCCAGAAAGCTGAAACCGATCATGTCGCCACCGCCATGAACGAAATGACCGCGACCGTGCAGGATGTTGCACGCAACGCCGAAGAAGCCTCTGAAGCGGCCTCCATGGCCGACCAGCAAGCCAGCGAAGGTGAGCGCGTCGTGGCCGAGGCCATTGAGCAGATCGAGCGCCTTGCCCAGGAAGTGGGGCACTCGGCAGATGCCGTGGGCCATCTGAAGGAACAAAGCGACAAGATTGGCGGTGTGCTGGATGTGATCAAAGCAGTGGCCCAGCAGACCAACCTGCTGGCGCTGAACGCAGCGATCGAAGCCGCCCGTGCTGGCGAGGCCGGGCGTGGCTTTGCCGTCGTGGCCGATGAAGTCCGCCACCTGGCCTTGCGCACCCAGCAATCCACTGAGGAAATCGAGTCCCTGGTCGCCGGCGTACAAAGCAGTACCCAAGCGGTTGCCGTGAGCATGGACAGCAGCCGGCAGATGAGCGAAAGCAGTGTGGAATCCACCCGGCGTGCAGTCACCGCGCTGGAGAACATCACCCGCACGGTCTCCACCATCCAACTGATGAACCAGCAGATTGCCACCGCGTCGGAACAACAAAGCGCTGTGGCGGAGGAGATCAACCGCAGTGTGATCAACGTGCGCGACATCTCTGATCAGACGGCGAGCGCCTGTGAAGAGACCGCCTCGTCAAGCATCGAACTGGCACGGCTCGGTCATGAGCTGGAAGTGTTGGTGGGGCGTTTCAAGGTCTGAGCTGAGACAAACTTGTCTTAACGGGTACAAGAAAGGCACTTGCTAGGTTTGTTAAGTGCCTTTTCTGTTTTGTGTAAAGAATGAAATACGGCATCCCCCCAAACCTGCAATTTAACGCTCGGTAGAGCTCCCCTTTGTGCCTTGCGCTCTGTTACGTGTTGAAACCCTTTTGTAGTACGGCGACTATAGGAATTTTCCTACAACGCTTGACGAAAAAGGGCATGGCTCGTGGCGATAAAATCGGTTTCGAAGGAACGAATTGGCAAAGCTCTACTGGAGTTTGACAGTAAATACCGAAGTAAGCGCGAGTGGCTGGGGTGGGAAAATAACCAGGCTCACCGTTACGCTGTTCGTGCCGGAGGTGAGCTGTATCCCGCTAAGAAAATCGTCTCCTTAGCTACCGGTATTGCCGTAGGTGAATTCTCCGGTGGGCATCCGACCAACAGCTACCTAGAGAAGCGAGGCTTCACCGTTGTTGAGTTGCCACGCGGGGAGGGTGAGCCAGTGTTGCAGTTCACGCCGGGAGCGATATACGACCGCAAAACTGAGATCAACGGGCCGTTCGGCGGAAGCCTACAGAGTGGCATTGCCGCATCTGCTACCTACCCAGCGATTTTTTTGTTTACAGGTGATAGCGGTGAGCAATACGGGTATGCCGACCATTGGGAGGAGGGCGCTTACTTTTACACCGGTGAGGGGCAACGCGGGGCAATGACCTTGACCCGCGGCAACCGAGCCATTGCTGAGCATGCTAAGGATGGTCGTGCGCTTCACTTGTTTAAGTCCCTCGGTAAAGGAAATGGCAACGCCTACGTGGGCGAGTTTTCATGCGCCGACATGTTTACGCGAATCCAGCCGGATGTAGATGGACAGGATCGTGCGGCGCTTGTTTTTCGGTTAGTGCCTGTAGGTATTCCTAGCGGGATCATGGAGGCTGAAGTAGAGGACGATACTGACCTTTCCGACTCTCTGGCCGCCGCGCGGTTGGCTGCGTTGGCGGCATGCCAGCCAAGTAGTGATGAGTTGGGCCAATCTGCGCCGCGTAAGGTCTACCAGCGAAGCCGAAAGGTCGCGCACTATGTATTGATGCGCGCCCAGGGGGCGTGCGAAAGCTGTGAAAAACCGGCGCCATTTATGAAAAAGGACGGCACGCCCTACTTAGAGCCGCATCATGTAAACCGGCTCTCGGATGGAGGGTTAGATCACCCACGTTATGTGGGGGCTGTATGCCCGAGTTGCCATCGGGAGATTCATTCTGGGGTGCACGGAGCGTTGGTGAATGAGCGGCTGAAGCAACGGTTGGAAGCAGTTGAAGGCTGATGGAGTCGTTGTGCCAAGCTGCGCGCCTGGACTTATGCGGTTTGTCGCAGGTGTCGCCATGCGAGCCATAAGCTGCTTATGACGGCTGTTCCGCCCTAGCGTATTTGAGAGCTACTTCAGGCGCTGTTTGGGTTTTCCAAAAATTAGCGCCAGGGAGCCAGGAGTACCAAAACGACCAGAGCTCAAAATTCTTCTGCGGAAGCCAATGGCGCTGAAACCTTTGATTTAACTGGATTCCAGGCACAAAAAAAGACGCCCTTTGGCGTCTTTTTTGTTGAATTGGTGGGCCGGGGTAATCTGAAGCTAGTCGGTATCTATCTGTTTTGGCGCGTAAATAATTTTTGGTGAGCTTGCTTGGAATACCAGTTGGAACACTGCGTGGTCTGGATTCCGATGGACGGTGCTTTTTGAGCTCCGCCCCCAAAAACGAATCGGGGCCGAATCTATCAAGCAAATGGTCGCGTTGTTGATTGTTGCCCCTGCGCTCGCAGGTACAGGGGCTCCTAGCAAACGATACCGTCAATGATTGCTGTGTTGGCTAAGCCGACTCTCGAAGTATTGCGCAGTCTCTTTGTCGGTGCAGTACAGGTAGCAACCCTTCATCCCGCGTGTCATCAGGGTTCGGTATGTATTCTTGATGATCAGGTCTGTTTCTTTTTTCGCCAGAGCAGGTTGCTCTTTCATCATTTTTTTCCAGCCGCGAATCGATTTATCGTGCTTGTCGCGCTCATCCGGGGATGTCACTACTTTGCCGTCACGTACGACTAGGTCTGGCCCGATGATCACCCCGATGTAGTCGACTTCTAGACCTTGGCAGGTATGAATGCAGCCAACCTGCTCGATGGAGTTCTCAGCGATGATCCATAGGCTGCCATCCTGATCCAAGTTCCATTGGCGTTTGTAGTCACCGATGACGATATCACTAGCGTTGGAGTCTTTCTTGCTCAACCAAGGCCAACAATAGCCCGCGACCACGCGAGCTTTGTTTCCGTGGTTTTTCTCGTTGATTGCCTCATGCATCGCCTGAGGTGAGTCGAACACCTTAAACTCGTACTCTTGAGTCTCAAGCGTCGGATTTGCCGTCGAGCGAATGCTTAGCGTGTCATCCAGCCATGCTAGGTAACCGTCAGAACCGCTGCAGCGAAACTGCGAAGAAAGCACATGTTCTTCAACCACAGCACCCTTGGCTTTTGCAAAGGCGTGTATCGCCTGCTTGCTGCCGATATCGCTCAAGGTTACACGCTGGTCTTCATCAATGAAGAAAATTGAGCATTTCGCTGAATCAATCAGCTCCTTGATCTGGTTTTCCCCAAGGTTTCCATAAAGCCCGCTTTTCTCATTCAGCCGGTGAGCTTCGTCCACGATAAGCGCATCGAATGTGTTGGGCTCAGTGTCGATGAATGCCCCAGAGCCTGAAAAGAAATTCGAGAAATGGCTGCGCTTGATGGTGCCAACCAGTTTGCTCTCGTAGACCTTGCGCGGGGCTGCGTTCTTGGAGACGTATTTGCTCATCAGCTTCAATTCGGTGAGCCTCACCAGCAGATTGATAGCCAGAACGGTCTTCCCGGTGCCCGGTCCGCCTTCAATGATCATCACCTTGGGGGCTTGGTTCGAGGCCTCGCTTGCCGCCGCCAGCGCCGACTCAAAAATTGCTTTCTGATCGTCAATCAATACGAACTCGGGTTTGCCTTTCATCAACCCACCGAGGGCTTCGGCTAGAGCCTTGGACGGGCGAATTTTTCCTTCGGCCAGCTCGTAAAGAACCTCTTTGTTGTCGCCATGACTTATATGCTTTTTCAGAAAGCTTCTGAGTTTACTGAGCTCTTCCGGGCCTTTCAGAAACAGCGGAGCCTTGCTGATGTGGGGCTCGTAGTGAGCTGAGTCGATGATGCCGTCGCTGACGTAGTTATGAAGGTAGGCACACGGACGGATCTCGATGCTTTTGTCATACACCGCCTCGTTGAAGCCCTCCAGCAGCGCGGCGTATGACCATACCTGATAGGACGGGTGAATGGTCTCAACGAGGCCACCACCCAATGCCGTTTTGACGATGGCATCCTTGGTTGTGGCGTTGGCCTTACTCCATTGCTTCAGCTCGATCAGTACGGCCTTTTTTGCCTGTTTTTCGTCGCGACCGGTGAGTAGAAAGTCGATTCGCTTCGACGACTGCGGAATGTGCAATTCAATGGCCAGGCCTGCATCGCTCGGCAGGCCCTCGTCTCTAAGGACCTTGGCCATGTACGTCAGGGATCCTTGCCACGACCTGATTTCCGAGGTGCCAACGTTCTTGCCGGTAGCTTCTTTGTAATGCCTGAGGATCACCTCCTCAATGTCATCGTTATCGTTGTCTTTGAGAAATTGCTGTTTGGTCGCAGCGTAAACGATCACGGGTTGTCCTTAGATGCGCGTTGGTCAGAGTCGGTCGTACTTTTTGCTGTTGCTTTTGGCTTTATCTACGGGGTATTTCTGGCCGTTCGAGGCGAGTTTCCGTGACACCGCTTCGTTGAGATCAACGCCGAGTACGCTGCTCAGGCGAACCAGGTACATCAGTACATCCGCCAGCTCATCCTTGATGGCTTGGCCGATTTCGGGATCTGTTGCGGAGGAGATCGAATCCGCATCGCTCATCCATTGGAAAATCTCGCAAAGCTCGCCTACCTCGCCAGTGAGAGCCAGTATGAGATTTTTGGGGGAGTGGAACTGCTGCCAGTCGCGATCATCCGCGAACCGCTGGAGCGATGCGGCAAGCTTCACTACGTCAACCAGTGGCGCTGATGAACTGTCTGAGTGACTCACGGGTTTATCTCTTGGGTATCGGTGAGGGGCTAAAGCAGGTGTAGGAAATCCGGTCTTGGATTGTAAGGGTTTTCTCTGTCTGAGCAGGTTTTTTGTGTTTTCTCTTCCACGCGCGTTCTGCCGGCGGAATTCCTTGTCGGCGTTCTTGCTCTGGGCGTAGCTCAGTTAACCGCATTAACGATTATGCCCAGCGACCAGAGGCCTTTCCTTCGTCCTCGTAGAGTGTGCAGATAGGGCAGCAGTGCGTTCCTGTGGGCTCGCACTTTTCAATTTCCGCCTGTTTGCTGAGCAGTCGCTCAACTAGCTTTGCGAGGTCGGCAGGCTCCAATAGTGGGGCGGCAGGTGACAATCTGCGCCGTTTCTGGCCTTACACGTGGGGACACAGCAGTGACTGTCGTTGCTACACAGGGTAATGATGCGGCGCATGGTGGCCGAGCTAGATTTCCTGCGGGCTTACCTAGCCATCCACCGGCATTTCCCCACAGATTCAGCTGCTTGTTGAGGATGATGATAAAACGCTACCATGGAGATTCTTGCGGTGTTCCCGTTTTGGGAATTTATGCGATTGACGCGCGTTCGAAAGGGATTTATATTGATCCCAAATTGGGAACATTATTATGCATCTGGTTGGTAAGGACATACTCGACAGGCTGAGAGGGCGTGGACCAGAAATTGACACGTGGGTCAGCGCATGGGTTGCTGAAATTATCCATGCGGTGTGGACGCAGGAATCTGATCTATTTGACCAATTTCCCTCGGCAAAAGAGCGGAAGGCCGGTGTTTTTATTTTTGAAGTGAATTTAGCAAAGTGCTGGTTAGAGGTGAAAATTGTGTTTCCTCAAAAAATAGCCCTCATAACCGCGCTATTAGGTGCAGAAGAAATTGATGGACACTAAGGTCATAAAAACAGAAGAACAGCATCGAGCTTATCTGAGTGAGGTGGATAGGTTGATGTCAATGATGCCTAAGCCTGGTTCTTCAGAAAGTAATCGCCTTGAGGTTCTGATTCTTCTTATTGAAGATTATGAGAGTAAAAAACATCCGATCGATGCCCCTGACCCAATCGATGCAATTCTATTTAGGATGCATGAGAGAAATTTAAAGCAAGCAGATCTAATTCCTTACTTTGGAACTAGAAGTAGAGTTTCAGAAGTTCTGGGTCGCAAACGTCCGCTAACAGTTCCTATGATAAAGGCTCTTTCGGTCGGGTTGGGGATTTCGGCAGAAACTTTACTTGGATTATCCCATGCACAAGAAAAAAAATCGACCGACGAAGTTGACTGGTCTCGATTCCCAGTGAAAGAGATGGTTGCTAGAGGATGGATTGATAGAGCTATAGGGAAGGCTTCCAAAACTACTGAGGAAACGCTTCGGGAGTTCGTGTCCCTTATAGGATGGCAGTTCGGCGAGGCTGCATTCAGGCGTACACCATTGGGTGATGCGTACTCACCGACGACGAAATATTCTCTGTATGTATGGCTTCTCAGGGTTATTCAACGCGCTAGAGAAAGTAGTCATCTTTTAGGTACATTTGACCAGAGTAAGCTGTCGAATTCATTTTTGAAGGATTTGGCCCAGTTGAGTTGGTTTGAGAATGGGCCTCTCCTTGCTATCGAGTTTCTTAAGAAACATGGTATAGCAGTGATAATTGAACCTCATCTGAAGGGTACCATGTTAGATGGTGCCGCGTTGAAAGATGTAGACGGAACTCCCGTT
Source organism: Pseudomonas sp. TE3910 (assembly GCF_056279025.1). NCBI lineage: Bacteria > Pseudomonadati > Pseudomonadota > Gammaproteobacteria > Pseudomonadales > Pseudomonadaceae > Pseudomonas > Pseudomonas sp. TE3910. Next base: position 2,712,809 of record NZ_JBWBQN010000001.1, on the reverse strand, counting down.
ATAGGGTTGACGCTTAGGCACGACCGACTAGATAACTTCTGGTTCACGTTGCTTCACGAAGTTGCGCATATATGGAAGCATATTGGTAATGAAGAGGCTTTCCTAGATGATTTAGATGCCTCTTCAGAAGATAGAAGAGAGTCGGAAGCAAATCGAATAGCGAGAGAAGCTTGTATACCTAGGGTAACTTGGAAGCGCTCTGGTGCCTACTTGGATCCCAGTAGGGAAAATATAGATAAGTTATCCAGAGAGCTAAAGATACATCCTGCTATTATCGCAGGCAGAATCCAGCGAGAGAAAGAAAACTACCAATTGTTTTCTGATTTGTTGGGGCGTGGTGAAGTTAGAAAACTACTTTCTAATAATTTTAATGGTGAGTTATGAGCCTTATTTACGTCCCAATTTTGAAAGCTAAACCTGGTGAGCTCACTGCTCTTGCCGAGCTAAAAAAGTTTGCGGCAGAAAAAATTTTACCTTGGTTCGATATTTCACCAGTAAACGACGAAAAGTTAGAAAAGCTTAGCGGTCAGCTGTTTCCTCCAATCGAATCCTACTTGAGCGGTATTGCTGCAGAGATCTCCACTGTTTGGAAAGATCGTCAGATTTTCTTAGATATGCCAAAGTGGTCTACCAATGCTCAAACAGAGGGTGGAGAGCATGTAATTCCATTTCTACGGAACCAGTTGGAGTCATTTCGCGTTAAAACAAATCTAGTTGTCGATTATGTTCGATGGGATGACCCTGTATACGTTAATGCGCTTCGTGGAGCTCGTCTAGCCTCAGCGTGTGATTTTGTTCTACGCCTTGTTATGGATTCAGATACCGTGGAGGAACTCTCTGAGGAAGAGTTTGTATTAGAGCGTCTGAACGAGATAACTGATACTTTGGACCTTGATCCGGTCCTTGTCATGGTTATGATCGACTTTGGAGACGTATCCTCTCAAAAGCACACTGTTCCTGACATTGTATCTAAGTCGGAAAAAGCGATAGCTTTGTTGAAAAGAGCTGGATTTAATAATTTTAGAGTGGCGGGCTGCTCGCTTCCTGCTTTTATATCTTCGGCGATTAAGGACCAAAATAGCACCGGCTTGGTTCTTCGGAAAGAGATGTCTGCATGGAGAACTCTGATTGTACAACCTGGATTTGAGTCGCTAGGTTTTAGCGACTATGGCATCCGCGGTCCTAATTCTAAAGAGACAGGTGGGCCGTCGAATGCGAACGGAAAAATTCGTTATACAATTCAGGAAGAGATGTTCATCGCTAGAGGTTACCCTTTGACAGAGGGGCTCAAAGGTGCTCAGCATCAGGAGCTTGCAAGGTTAGTTATTGCATCAGGTCACTGGGCTACAGAAAAGTTCAGTTGGGGGGACAATGAGATTTATCGTTGTAGCCAGGGTGAATTTTCGGGAACGTCTTCAGATTGGATCTCTATTGACACCAACCACCATATACACTCGGTTGTGCATGAGGTAATCGAGTATAAAGAACTTGTTGCTGCAAAGCGTGCAAGGCAGTTTGTATGAGGCTGTTATTTTAATTCGCTTATAATTGACCATTCAGGCGGTTAGCTGAGTCAGCATGTTAAAGTCGTGCATGAAGTATCTTCAGTGATTTAGGTTTCGTATTTTAGCCAATCGCGGATATGGTTTGTGCGGGTAGGTATGCGTACGATATGTAGTGATTTCAATTAATCTGTAACTAATAAAACAAATTAGAATGATTGTAAATTTCTGAGTTATGAAAATGGGATTACTTGCAAGTAAGTATCGTGCACTACAACCTACCTTTGAGTATCTGACAGATAAAGTTGTGCTTGCTCAAGCCTGGAAAAAGGCACATCAGTATATTCGGTCGACGAATTGGTACGCTGACAACTTTGAACTCGATAGGTCAGCACTAGATCTAGATGAACGTCTCAGTCATTGGCTCGCAGACTTAAAGAGTCCTGAATTTTCTTTCGACGCATTACGGCTAGTGCCTGCGCCTAAAGCTGAGCGTTGGGCTTTTGTTAAGGCTCAAGATCTGAATATATTAGATATGGGTTTGCTCGGTTGGGCTTTTGATGCATCAGAAGCTTATACTCATAGATGGTCTCCCGAGGCAAAAAAACCGAAACCACTTAGACCTTTAGCCCATGTTTCCATTCGAGATCAAAGCTTACTGATGGCGCTCATGATGTGCTTGGTAAATAAGGTCGAATCTAGTCAAGGAAATGCGGCTACACCTCTAAATGAAGTCCATCAGAAAAAGATAGTGAATTATGGTAATCGCCTCTATTGTCAGTTCAAGGACTCTGATGCGACCTTCGCATGGGGTAACAGTACGAGCTATAGTAAGTACTTTTCGGATTACCAAAAATTCCTTGCCAGACCTTTATATTTCGGAGCGGAGGCGCTGCAGCAGAAGCACAAGGGTCAACAAGTTTTTGAGGTTCATTTAGATATAGCTAAATTTTACGATAATATAGATCGTAACAAGTTAGTGTCTGGCATTAGAGACCTGTGTGATAATAATCTAGATCCGATCGTGGAGAGGTTGCTAGAAAGCTTTGTTAGTTGGAAGTGGGATGCAGCTAGCCCGGCTATTTATGAGGCAGTATGTAAAACTGATCAAGAAAATATTCCAAGTGGGATCCCGCAGGGCTTGGTTGTGGGCGGTTTTCTAGCGAATATTTATCTTTTGAAATTTGATGAGATAGCTCAGGCGCTAATAGGTCAGGATCTTTCGGATAATATCCGTCTTGTAGATTATTGTCGCTATGTCGATGATATGAGATTGATTGTGTTAGTGGGCGACGGTATTCGTTCGGAAGAAATTAGGTCTGTGATTGATGAAAAGATAGGTTGCCATCTTCTAGCGCTTGGCCTGAAATTCAATCATGATAAGACTAAAGTAGAGAAATTTATATATAAGCGTTCTGGAATTTCTACGAAACTTAAGGATATTCAAAGCAAGGTCAGCGGCCCGTTATCTGCCACGGAAGTAGATGAGCAGCTTGGTCATCTGGAGGGACTGATTGGTCTGGCGGATAGTCTGCGAGACTCCCAAAATGATCAGGATAACACCAATCCGCTTGCAATTATCGAAGCGCCTAGTAATGACGTTCGTGATGACACGCTGCTACGATTTTCGGCTAATAAGATTCATGCTTTGTTGAAGCAGAAGCGAAGTTTTTTTTCTCAAGAACTGGATGAAAATGGTAACCCTAAACCAGGAACCTGGGATTACCTACAAGAAAGGATGGCTCGAAAATTTATTTCATGTTGGAGTAAAGATCCATCTTTAACTCTTTTGTTGAAAAAAGGATTAGAACTATTTCCAGATAAGCGAATCCTGAAACCTGTGTTGGGCCAGCTAACGGCGGTCGCTCAGCGTGGGGCTGAACTCCACCAGCAGCAAGTTGCTCAGTATTGTTTGGGGGAAATTTTTCGTCACGCGGCAACAGTAATACATACAAAAGACAAATGGACATTTCCAGCACATGCTGACACAAATGGTTTTTTTGAGCAGCTGCAAAATCTAGCGGTAAATATCATTTGTTCTTTGTCTGTGCATAAAAATCTTATTGATCAGGCAATGTTTTATTGCTTGGTTAGGAATGACTCTCCCTTAGATCAAGATACAAGTAGTGATGATTTTAATGTCATTACAAAGATGATGAAAGGATATCGTAACATTTCAGCAAAAATGAGTGCTGCTGATTTTACAGCTAATGCACTTCTATCCTATCAGTTGTCGTGTGATAAGGGATTGGTCGTTCGTGCTGTCAGTTGTTTGCTAGAAAAGTCTTTTGCAAAGGTTTTTCCTTTGCCTGCCGGTAGTCTATGTAGATTAGATGTAAAAAGATTTTGCAAGAAAATAGCTGTTGAGTCACCAGCGTTCTTGTCTGCCTTAGCTGATTATGCGAAAAATAACGATTGCGGTTGGATATCTGAATGCAAAGACGTTATGGAAAAGGCTGGCCTATTTCAGTTGGCGATTACCGGCGACCTTAACCGTTTTAATGGAAAGCCTATTTCTCTACTTGGGGTTGTCAAAAGGACAGATAATCCGTTTGCACATGAGAACTCCGCTCTTGCTTTGTTGCTGGCGTTGCTGAATGGTGGTGACTTCGATTGTGAATTGGATTCTCTAACTGAAAATTCGTTAGATCTTCTTTCTAATATTGATCTAGGGAAATGCACGATAACATGCTCGAACTGGGGCAAAATTCAGTCGTTGGATGTTCGATTCAGTGTCGTGATCGACTTTGATGAAGATCCGATATTTCCTTTGCCGGAATGGATTGAGGAAAATCACAAGCCTCTATACAGGTTAGGAATCTTCCTCCGTAGTTGCTTAATGGGCAATGTTGACTGGTCTTCAATGACCCCAGCTGACTCAAGTCAGGCTCGATATATAGGTTTGAGATCGAGCTTTGTTAAGCGTCAGTTAGGCATGATGCATTCTCCTGAAGCTTTGAATGGTGAGACGGCACCTATGTCTAACTGGGTTTCCAGTCTTCTGTTTGCTTTACTGCAATGGCCGGGAACCAATTTGCATGAGGGGAATTATGAATGGCCAAAAATTTGGGATATTAAAACCCTTCAGAAATTAACAGTTGAACGCTTGAAGTATCAGAAAAAGCTATTCTGTAAGATGGCAGGTATTCCTGCATATGTAGAAAAATTTAGCTTTGATTGGCAGAAAGATAAGAAGTCACTAAAGGTTGTTATGGTCCAATCTTTGTTGCCGTTGAAGGGCGACTTCCAAGAGCATGGGCTTATGTTGGATACACCTAAATATAGGTCTAGACATCGCAGGCACATAGCCTCTGTTGCTGAGTTGATCTTACACAAGGCTCATAGTCAGCGTAGTATTGATGATCTGAATTACAAGGATAGTAGTATAGATCTTATAGTTTGGCCGGAATTATCAGTTAGTGAACAGGATACTGATATTCTGCATCAGCTCGCGAATAAAACTGGGGCAATGATTTTTACAGGTTTAACTTTTGTGAAGCTTCATGGGGTGGAAGGCCCCAATAATGTAGCGAAATGGCTCATACCTCAAAAGCTTTCAGCGGGTAAGAAATTTATAAGTAGGCTTCAGGGTAAATTTAATATGATGAAGGACGAAGTTGGCAAGGTGAAACCTTGGCGTCCTTATCAGCTGTTAATTGAGTTAGTTCACCCAGCATTTCCGAAGGATAAAGGATTCACGCTCTCAGGGTCAGTATGTTACGATGCTACTGATATAAAGATTAGTGCTGACTTGAAAGATAAGTCAGATGCATACTTGGTCGTTGCGTTGAATCAAGATGTGACCACATTTGATTCAATGGTGGATGCTTTGTATTATCACATGTATCAACATGTTGCACTGGTTAACACTGGTGAGTTTGGCGGTTCGGTTGCTAAGGCGCCATATAAAGAGCGCTATGATAAACTTATAACTCATGTTCATGGGTCCAATCAAGTGTCGATATCATCTTTTGAAATGAATATGTTTGATTTTCGGAGCGTTGGGTCTAGTTATAGGTCTGGTAAAAAGTTAAAAACTAAACCTGCAGGGTGACCTGGCTTGTTATGGGGTGTTTTTAAAAGCGTTTTGTTTTTCAAAACGCTTTATTATTAATTTGATGGTGGTTTTATAGTAATTCCAAGTGGCTTCGCTTCGGCCATTTCTTTTGTTTATAAGAAACCAAGCAAAATGTTTGCGTTTCCAGGTCCATGGATTCTCTCTACTCCACCGCTCAGCGATTGCTGTTTGAATTGTCTTCGCCTGGCAAATGTGGTGTTGGCGGGTGGAGTAAGACCCGGTCAAAACGCTTGCCAGGAATAGGTCCATGTCGAATGGCTTACTCATGCGCGCCCTCCAATGTAGGCAGCTACCACATCGACTCGACCGTGCCCGAGCTCATAGCTGATTTGCCTTCGTGCCTCACGATCAAGGTTCTTATCTACGAGGTAATATTGGCCTCCGTTGATAGGCGCACGGTGTTGGGTGATTTGCTCATAGCGTTCACATGCGAACGCCGCCCGTAGTTCATGAAAGCCTTTGACGTTGTCGGCATGGAGGATGTCCCGGGCAGGGCGAACGACTTCCTGCAGAACGTTCAGATAACTCTCGTTTGGCGCAATCAGATTGCGGCTACCAGCAGGCGACACCTGCTTCGCCAATGCAAGCGCATCACGCACATAGCGATCCACCGCAATCCAACGTGGCGCCGAGACGCCGGCGCGGCCACCTTTGGTACCGTCCTGGATGTTGATCTTGCCGCAGACTTCAGCCTCACGGCCTAGCCGTGGCAGGTCGGCCAAGATGGCCTCACGCAAGCTCATGCCGGTGGCTCGCGCCAACAGGACGATCGCGGCGGCCCGTCTCTGCTCACGACTGCAAAGCGCATCGACGATCTGCTGAATCTGTTCGCGGTCTTGGCCCTGCGGCACCGAATGTCGAACCCGAGTGCGCTGCATACCCAATGCCTTGCTCGGACTCGGCAACTTCACGCACTGATCACCGCGAAGCGCCGCCATGGTCCTGTTAACGCTGGATAACCGATTTTGTGCGGTGCTGACGGCGAGGTCACCGCGTCCAACAACGTCGCGCAGATACGCCGCATAGTCGGCTAATGCCTTCCGATCAATTTGCCGCGCATCGTTGATACCGGGCCCCTGTTCGGAGCGGCACAACTTGACGAATGCCTGCCAGCGATCACAGTCCGCCTTGGCCGTGCCGTAGTGGCCTCCGCCGAACATATCTTTCAGCGCTTGTGGTCCTGCGTAACTCAATTGCCTGCCGTAGCCGAAATTACGGCCACCGCGTCTACCCACCAATGCCATATCGGTCACCGCATCTTCTGCTCTCCAGTCCTCGCCCCATGTCATCCCGCCAAGAATGCTGAGTGTTATCAGGGATCAAGGCCCCTGCGACCTGTGGGGATGTCCTCTAGCGCGGGACTGGTGGCTCTCTACGACCGGGAGCAAGGGCATCTCATGATCTGGCTTCCTGAGCACCGTTACCGGTGGGCGGGTGGAGGCTGCATTGGCTGACGAGACCAGCGCCGCGAGATCCTGAGTCGGTAGCGGCAGGCAGTTATGCGATGAACCGGGCGTGCCTGACTGTTAGTCAGGTGCAGTCCATTCCCTAGTCTGCGGCACCATCATCTGCATCGCTGCTGCGGGTGACGCGGGCGTGATCTGTCGCAGCTCTACGGTGGATAACTTTGCGTCGATCACGTTGGGCGTGACTGCGCGCCTAATTGGAAGCGAGCGCGCATGGGCAGGGACCACCTAGGTATGGCGTAGCCCTAAAGGTCCTGGCTACCTGGGCTTGCTGTCGAGGACAGCGTCTTTACACACCTGATGTAACGCTTGTTTGGCGGTTGGTCAACGGCGTTTCGGATGGTTTTTTTTACACGGGGTGATGGCGCTGGATATTGGCGGATGCAGGTGGACTTACCTGGCCTGATGACCGCTTGTCGTATTTTTTTGAGCCCCTGAGGGTGCGAAGGCAAAGCCTTCCTGTCCTCAGGGGCTTGGCTTTAAAAGCCCAGCGACAGCAGAAAAATAGTGGCGACTGTCGCCACGGGGGAAATACGGGAGGCTTTTTGCTCTGGCCTGACGGATATAGAAGGGGGGCAAACTTTCGAGATGTTCCGCGCCACCGCGGCCTATGACAGCGGCACGGCGTCGCGAGATGGACCGTGAGAGGTCAATTTACCGACTGAGTCCGTTGGCATGCTCGACTGATGGCATCAGCACTGGCATATCCCGCCATTGAATCCAGGCGGTGTTTTGCCAATGCAAAAGACTCACGGAACGACCCGCCCAATGCAGCGTGGTGAGCGTTGGCCCATTCTCTGCTGTGGAGGCTGTGGTTGTTCGTAGTGCGGGGATGACGTCATGCGTCAACCACTGCCGAAGGTTTCGATTTTCAGGGATCTGGTGATAGATCATGAGCGCATACATGCCGGACTCGCTCACCATCAACGTCTCCTGAATTTCCCCGTGGTAGTTCAGCGAGAGAACACGATACTGGTCGGTGTCGAGTTTGCGAATGAGGCGCTCGTTCAGGGAGTAGCCCATAAGCCTGCCGAGATCGACAACGCTAAACCAGGCTTGAGCGTCGAGTATCAATGCATGGATGAAACGATTGTTGCGCGTGAACCGCGAGGGTTCGAAATGCTCGTTCATTTTGAATTTTCCACTAGAGGTGATAACACCGCCTCCTGACGCCAATCAGGGTGGGCGGAACCGTATGGGTTGGCGTACCGGCTAGTTGGACCCCGGCGCATCCGAAGATGCCCACATACGGCCCGCCCATAACAGGCAGCCACATGCAGGACACGAAAAAGCCGCGACAGCGGCTTTTGTGTCTTCCGAACCAGACAGGACGCCAATCCTGTATCGCTAATGGGTAGCGATGCATAGACCTTACTGCTTGATGCCTGCAAGAGCAAGGTCCTGGAGGCGCTGGTGCTCGGCATTGCAAGCATCCGACCAGCGAACCGTGCACCGCTTTGCCGTATGTTTTTGCCATGTACACGATCATCGAAACCGAGATATTCAAGCGTTACGCCGAATCAATCTGGCGTGATGACGAGCGCTAGGAGTTCATCACTTGGTTGGCGGCAAACCCGCTGGCTGCTGATCGCTTACACCAAGGCGAAGTTCGACAACTTGCCGACAGCCTTCCTGAATCAATTGAAAGAGGAAATCAGTAATGGACCATGAAATGGAAAGCTTTCAGAAGGACTTGCTGGCTTCGGTACGTCAAATGAAGGCTGGCAAGGCCGCACGCACAACCGAGGTGAAGCTTTCGGCTGCGGCTAAGGCCCGGGCCAAAGTCGGCGTGTCTCAAAGTGCACTTGCGGAGCTACTGGGCGTCAGCCTGCGCACGCTGCAGGATTGGGAGCAAGGTCGTCGGCGACCTGCCGGTGCGGCACAGACCCTGTTGCGGGTTGCCAGCCAGCACCCGGAAGCGTTGCGAGACCTCCAGGCCATCTGACAGCCAGTTCCATCACCGCCAGCGACGGTTGTCCGATCAACGAATCGGTACGACGTTACCGCTTCGGTCGCTATGGATAGCCGTAACCGATAGATCCCCTGTTGCCGCTTTTGGGATGTACTCGCTCCACCAAACCATCATCGGGCGCCGGCGCTCGATGTAGTCCGCTCGGTTGTACGCGCTTCGGACTTCGACTTTATCGACGTGGGCGAGGGCGACTTCGATCAACTCCGGGGCCCATCCATGTTCGCAATAAAAAAGCCGTAAAGCTTTGATTTCTCTAGGCTTTACGGCTTTTCTGGGTCTTCCTGGGAAGACAAATTGGTGGAGCCGGGGGGATTTGAACCCCCGTCCGCCAGTACTCCGCTGTCGGTACTACATGCTTAGCCGTGTCTATTAAGTTAACCCTCAGCGGCCCGACGGGCAGGGTGCATTGGGCGAGTTGTGTAAGTTTTAGCCACTTCGTCCACAACGTACTACGCGGCGATCCTGTTCTGTATGACAATCACTTCGGGTTTACAGGCATCCCCTGGTGATTGCTGGAGCCGAAGCTACCAGAAGAGCGGGCTCAGCTGCTTACGCAGCGAGAGCGTAGCCCTCGTAGGTTTCGTCATTGGCAACTATAGAAAGTTGCAACAGTGGATTTACGAGTTCTGTTACCAACTCGGCATGCACCTAGAGTTTCGCTACCGGCGTCGAATCCTAATCGGCCCCAATTGCTGCTCTAGCTGGAACGCTTTCTAGGCGTTCACAGGGGAGTATACGCTTTCGCTGGGGTAACGTCGACTGTCTGCTGGAACCATGGATCGCCGGCCAGGCTGGCGATCCATGGTTGCACTCAGATAGCCCGGGCCCGTGTCACCCGGTCCACCAGGTAAACCAAACCGTGGTAGTCGATGCCGCCATGGTTGGACAGCCCGATTTCACAGGTGCGGCTGGTGGAGATCCCTTCGCTGCAATGCTGCACCGCATCCTTCAGGCTGCGCAGTGAGTGGGCATTGAGCTCCGGTGTGGTAAAGCCTTTGTCGCCAGCGAAACCACAGCAGTGAATGCCTTCCGGAATCACCACCTGCTTGCTGCAGCGCCGCGCCAGGTCGATCAGTGCCTGGCTTTCGCCCAGGTGCTGGGTGCTGCAGGTCACGTGGACGGCAATCGGTTCGTCCTGCGGTGTGAACTCCAGTTTGTCGACCAGGTGGGTGCGTATGAAGCGCACTGGGTCGTACAGGTCCAGCCGTGTGTCGGCCAGGTCCTGAACCAGGCGCAGGGTGCAGGGGCTGGTGTCGCAGTAGATAGGGTCGAGCCCGCCGCGGCTGGCATGCAGTAGCGCGCTGATGAGTTCCTGGCGTTTGTGCTCGGCCTGCTCGGCGTAGCCCTTGGAGGCAAACGGCTGGCCGCAGCAGAGGCCGTCCTGGTTCTCGGGGAAGACCACCTGGTAACCGGCCTTTTCCAGCAGCGCGCGGGTTTTGTCCAGCAGTGAGGTCTGCTCACGGTCGCCCGCGGCTGGGCCCATGACCCGCGAAACGCAGGCGGCCAGGTACACCACGCGGGGGCGGGCATCGTGGCTGCTCGGGCTGAAGCGCATGGCTTTGAGCGGCTGCGGCATGGCCGCCGTCCACTGCGGTATACGGCCCTTGCTGAGCTCGCTCAGTGTGTTGCTGATACGGCCCAGGCGCGGTGCGCCGAGCAGCTTGCGTGCCGTATCTGCAGCCATCAGGGTCAGGCGGGCTCCGCTGAGCGCCGAGTGGAAGTGCTCGGCCAGCCAGTCCGCGGTTTTTACATGCTGTGCGGCCTGGCCGCGAAGTTTTTTCACCAGTTCGCCCGTGTTGATGCCTACCGGGCAACGCTGTGCGCACAGGCCGGTAGCGGCACAGGTATCGATGCCTTGGTACTGGTAGTCGCGCTCCAGTTCTCGGGTATCAATGCCGGCGCGCTTCTTGGCCTGGATGTCACGCCACATGACGATGCGTTGACGTGGGCTGAGGGTCAGCCCCTTGGACGGGCAGACCGGTTCGCAGAACCCGCACTCGATGCACTTGTCGACGATTTCGTCGGCCGCCGGCAACGGCTTGAGGTTCTTCAGGTGGATCTGTGGGTCTTGGCTGAGCACCACATCCGGGTTGAGGATGCCGTTGGGGTCAAGCAGGCGCTTGAGCGACCACATCAGTTGGTAGGCGTCCTCGCCCCATTCCAGTTCGACGAACGGTGCCATGTTGCGCCCGGTGCCGTGCTCGGCCTTCAGCGAGCCGCCGAACTCGACGGCCACCAGGTGCGCCACGTCGTCCATGAACGCCTGGTAGCGTGCGACTTCCTCGGCGCTGTTGAAGCCTTGTGTGAAGACGAAGTGCAGGTTGCCTTCCAGTGCATGGCCAAACAGGATCGCTTCGTCGTAGTGGTGTTTGTCGAACAGGGCGATCAGGCGGTTCACGCCGATGGCCAGTTGTTCCACCGGGAAGGTCACGTCTTCGATGATTACCGTCGTGCCGGTTTTGCGCACGGCGCCGACGGCCGGGAAGGTGTCTTTACGAATGGCCCAGAGCTTGGCGTTTTCCTTGGCGTCTTCGGTGAAGTCCACCTGCTTTTCCACCGGAAACGGTGCCAACGAGGCCATGATCTGTGCCAGTTGCTCATGCAGCAGTGCCTGGCTGGCGGCGCGCGACTCGATCAGCAGTGCGCAGGCGCTTTCCGACAGTTGCTGGACGAAGGCCGGCATTCCCGGTTTGTCTTGAACTGAACGCAGGCTGCGACGGTCAAGCAGCTCGACGGCTGAGACTGGCTGGCTCTTCAGGACGCTGACGGCGGTGCAGCAGGTCTCCACATCCGGGAAGACGATCAGAGCCGAAGCCTTGTGCGGGTGGTCGATCACGGTGTCGTAGGTGACCGCACTGATGAAGCCCAAGGTACCCTCGGAGCCGACCATCAGGTGGGAGAGGATATCCAGCGGCTGGTCGTAGTCGATCAGGGCATTGAGCGAGAGACCGGTGGTGTTCTTCAGGCGGTATTTGTGGCGGATTTTCGCAGCCAGTTCGGTGTTGGCGCGTGTCTCGCGGCCAAGCCGGGCGAGTTCGTCCAGCAGTGCGGCGTGGCTCTGCTCGAAGGCGCGGACGCTGGCTGGGTCCTCACTGTCCAGGCGCGTGCCATCGGCCAACACCAGGCGCATGCCGGCCAGCGTGTGGTAGGTGTTCTGGGCGGTGCCACAGCACATGCCGCTGGCGTTGTTGGCAACGATGCCGCCGATCTTGCAGGCGTTGATCGAGGCCGGGTCAGGGCCGATCTTGCGCCCGAAGGGGGCCAGCCAGGCGTTTGCCTGCGCGCCAATCACCCCGGGTTGCAGGCGGATCTGCTGGCCCTGGGTGCGGATTTCGCGCCCGTTCCAGTTGTCGCCCAGGACGATCAGCACCGAGTCGCTGATGGCTTGCCCGGACAGGCTGGTGCCCGCCGCTCGGAAGGTCACCGGCACTTGGTCGCGTTGAGCCAGTTTGAGCAGGGCGACCACTTCATCCTCAGACTCGACACGAATCACCAGCTTGGGGATCAGCCGATAGAAACTGGCGTCGGTACCGAAGGCTAACGTTGAGGTTGGATCATCGAAGCGGCGGTCCTTAGGGATCAGCCGCTGAACGTCGTGCAGAAACGAGGCAGGCAGGCTCATTGGTCCTCCAGGATCAACACCACCAGGTCTTTCGGGCCGTGGGCGCCGTAGGCCAGTACCTGCTCGATGTCGGCTGTTTTCGAGGGGCCGGAGATCAGCAGGGCGTTGGTCGGCATGCCGGCGGCCCAGGAAAACTTCTGCTGGACCTCGTAGAAGTTGTCATGGATTTCGCTGGCCTTGAGCAGGGCGAAATGCACCGGCGGCACCAGGCTCATCAAGCGTGGTTCCTGTGGGGTTGGCCAGACGATCAGGCTGCCAGTCGCGGCGATTGCGCCCAAGGTACCGGTGAGGCTGGCCGGGGTGTCATTGAACAGCTCGGCCTTCCACTCTTCCACGGGCCGGTCGTAGGCCTTGAGTGGCGGCAAGTCGCTGCATTGCTGCCAGTAGGCCGACAACTGCTGGCCGTGAGCCGTGGCCGGGGCGATCAGCAGGCTTGGCAGCTGGCGTTCACGCATCAGTTGCGCCACACGCTGCGGCCAATCGGCAGCGCTCGTCAGGTGGATTTCGGTATGCACCGCTTCCATCAACTTGCGCAGTTGGGCAATGCGTTGCTCGGGAGCATAGCGCCAAGGTTCGGTGACCAGCGCTTCATCGAAATTGTCGGCCAGCGGTGTGGTGCCGCTGAGGCTCTTGCGCAGTTTGGCGAGGATGTTCTGTTTTGCGCTCATCAGTGCTTGTCCTGCTTGGCCAGGTGTTCACGCGCCAGCTCATGCAGCGAGCGGGCAGCCGGTTTCGGGGCGCTGTGGTTCTGTGTCCAGGGGCCGACGTTGTTCGGCACCCACTGGCGCAAGCGGGTGGCGAAGAAACCGAACAGGCGGTAAAGCCCAGGCGATGTATTCAGGCGAGCCCAGAAGTTCCAGATCATCCGCTCCTTGCGTGAATACTTGCTGCCTTGGCCACGCATGACTTGATGCGGGCTGTCCGGGGCTTTCACGTTTTCTTCGCGCAAGCGGCGCAACAGGGCCGGAATTGGGATCTTCACCGGGCAGACTTCACCACAGGCACCGCACAGCGATGACGCGCTCGGGTGGTCTGGAACCTTGGCCAGGCCGACCATGTGGGGGGTGATGATCTTGCCGATAGGGCCGGGGTAGACCTCACCGTAGGCGTGGCCACCAATGCGGGTGTAGACCGGGCAATGGTTCATGCAGGCGCCACAGCGGATGCAGTTCAGGGTCTGGCGCAGTTCGCTGTCGGCGAAGGCCTGGCTGCGGCCGTTGTCGAGCAGCACCAGGTGGACTTCCTGTGGGCCGTCGAGCTCTTCTGCCTTGCGTGGGCCGGAGATCATGTTGACGTAGGTGGTGATCGGCTGGCCAAGCGCGGAGCGGGTCAGCAACGACAGCAGCGGCACCACATCGCGCAGGTTCTCGACCACTTTCTCGATGCCGGTCACGGCAATATGCACCGGCGGCACAGTGGTGGACATACGCCCGTTGCCTTCGTTCTCTACCAGCAGCAAGGTGCCGGTTTCGGCAACGGCGAAGTTGACCCCGGAGACGCCGACATCAGCCTCGAAGAACTTTTCACGCAGTACCCGGCGGCCGATCTGAATAAGTTGGTCAACGTCCTTGGTGTACTCCACGCCAAGTTTGTCGTGGAACAAGGACGCGACCTGGCCGGCATTCTTATGGATTGCCGGCATAATGATATGAGAAGGCTTCTCGTGGTCGAGCTGGACGATGAACTCGCCCATGTCCGATTCCAGGCATTCAATACCCTGTTCAGCGAGGACATGGTTCATCTCCATTTCTTCGCTGACCATCGATTTGCCCTTGATCACTTGCCGGGCCTCGTGAGCCCGGATGATCGAGAGGACGATGCCATTGGCTTCGTCCACCGTTTCCGCCCAGTGTACCTTCACACCGTTGCGAGTCAGGTTCTGCTCAAGCTGCTCGAGCAAGTCGGGCAGCTTGGATAGTGCACGAGCGCGAATGGCGTTACCCAGTGCGCGCAGATGCTCACGTTCATGAGCATCACTGAAGGCCACGGCGCGCTTGGTCATCAGCGAGTCCATGGCACTGCGGAAGTTGTTCCGCAGTTGTTGATCGCCCAAGGCCTTGTGAGCCCGAGCGCGAAAATCGTCCTGCACCTCGACGGTCGGAATCAGCGATGGCGTGCTCATTGACCACCCCCGGTACGTTGCCAGAGGAAGCTGGCCAAGTGTTGGCCGCGCAGCGCTTCACGCTGTTTTTCCAGGGCGCCGTTGATGTTCATCAGGCAACCGCAGTCGGCGCTCACCACCTGGTGGGCACCGGAGTCTTTCAAGGCGCGGGTCTTGTCTGCGACCATTGCACCGCTAATGTCTGGCATACGGACGCTGAAGGTGCCGCCAAAGCCACAACATTCGCTTTCATGGTCGTGTTCGACCCGTTCCACATTACCCAGTTGTGCCAGCAGCGCACGCCCGTGTACATGGGTGTTCATTTCCCGGCGTGCCGAGCATGACGTGTGCAGCGCCACTTTGACCGGATTACCGCTGTCCTGCAGTTGCACCTTGCACACATGCAGCAGGAATTCGGCCAGCTCATAGGTACGCGCCGCAAGCGCCTTGACCTGTTGCAGCGTGGCAGGTTCGTCGTGGAACAGGTCCGCATAGTGTTCGCGAATCATGCCCGCACACGAGCCCGACGGGACGACCACCGGATAATCGCCGGCAAACAGCGCCAGTTGTGCCCTGGCCACTTCCCGGGCCTGCTCGGTGTAACCGCTGGTGTAAGCCGGTTGACCACAGCAGCTCTGGCCTTGGGGGTACTCGACACGAATGCCCTCACGCTCCAGCAGGCGGATCGCGTCCATGCCCGCTTCCGGGTAGAACAGATCGACCACACAGGTACCGAACAGGTAGACCTTCGCGGGTTTGTGTTGTGGGTATTCCCGTGGTTGGGGCAGTGGCGGTGCGACGCGGGTGGCGTTAGGCACGGCGTTGTAAAACAGGTCGCTCATCAGGCGTGTCTCCGGGTGGGCCCGGTTATCCATCCTGCGTGCTGCCGGCACTTTATCCAGCGAAGCTTTCGGCAACCTTGCAGGCGGGGTTGTTGAACAACTGGCGCGAGCGTGCCCGCGCCAGGTTTATTGCATCAAGCGTAACGTGAATCAGTGCACCAGCATGCCGGTCAGCCAGTACGCCTGGATCAGGGTGATCAGGCCGACGATGGTGGCAAAGAACAGGCTGTGCTTAAGCGTGAAGCGGAACAGGTCCGACTCTTTGCCGACCAGGCCGGTGGCGGCGCAGGCGACAGCGATGGACTGTGGCGAAATCATCTTGCCGGTAACGCCGCCGCTGGTGTTGGCCGCAACCAGCAGGGTGTCGTTGACCCCGATCTGGTGTGCGGTGGTGGCTTGCAGCGAGCTGAACAGCGCGTTGGACGAGGTGTCCGAACCGGTCAGGAACACGCCCAGCCAACCCAGGAACGGCGAGAAGAACGGGAACGCAGCGCCTGTACCGGCCAGCACCAGAGCCATCGTCGAGGACATGCCCGAGTAGTTGGTGACGAAGGCAAAGGCCAGCACCATGCCAATCGAAAGAATAGGCCAGCGCAGCTCGTAGAAGGTCTCTTTCAAAGTGGTCAGACCAGTTTTGACGTTGATCTTCAGTACCAGCATCGAGATCAGGGCAGAGAAGAAAATCGCCGTACCGGTGGCCGAGATCGGGTCAAGTTTGAACACCGCCGGGATCGCCGTTGGGTTGGCAACGATCGGTGCGCTCTTGATGACCAGTTGATCCAGGTGCGGGATGGCAAAGTTGAACACCCAGCTGTACATCGAGCCGCCAGCGGCGAACATCGCCTTGAACGGTTTCAGGGTCCAGATGGTGACCAGCACGGTGAGGATCAGGAACGGCGACCAGGCTTTGAAAATTTCACCCAGGCTGTAAGGCGACGGCTGGGTCGTGCGTGGCTGACCAAAGCCACCAGCGCTCTGAACGGCAGCCGCGCCCACGCTGGCGTTGGCGGTTGCGAACGAGCGCTTGGGCTGCCAGACCTTCAGGAACAGGGTCAGGGAGATCAGGCTGGCCAAGGCCGAGGTGATGTCCGGCAGTTCCGGGCCGATGAAGTTGGAGGTGAAGTACTGAGTGACGGCGAAGCTCAGGCCGGCGACCAGCGCTGCTGGCCAGGTCTCTTTGACGCCGCGCAGGCCGTCCATCATGAACACCAGCCAGAACGGTACGAACATCGACAGCAGTGGCAGTTGGCGACCGGTCATGGCGCCAATCTTGAACGCGTCGATGCCGGTAACTTGTCCGGCCACGATGATCGGGATGCCCAAGGCACCGAATGCTACTGGCGCGGTGTTGGCGATCAGGCACAGGCCGGCAGCGTAGAGCGGGTTGAAGCCCAGGCCTACCAGCAACGCTGCGGTGATGGCCACAGGCGCGCCGAAGCCGGCCGCACCCTCAAGGAACGCACCGAAGCAGAAGCCAATCAGCAGCACCTGCAGGCGTTGGTCGTCGGTAATCGACAACACCGAGCTGCGGATGACTTCGAACTGACCGCTCTTGACCGTCAATTTGTACAGGAAGACGGCGGCGACGATGATCCAGGCGATGGGCCACAGGCCATAGGCAAAGCCATAGCCGGCAGCGGCGAACGCCATGTCGGCAGGCATCTGGAACGCAAAGATCGCTACCAGGATCGACAACGCCAGGGTAATGCTGCCAGCGATGTGGCCTTTGAGGCGGAATACGGCCAGAGCCAGGAAGAAGAACACGATGGGGATGACTGCCGCCATAGCGGACAAGCCAAGACTGCCAAGCGGACTGTAGATCTGTTGCCAGGTTTGCATATGGGGTGGCCCCTAATTGTTGTTGGTCGTGCGCTGACAGTTGGTTAATTGGTAATACCAATTTACAATGTCGTGGCGCTAGGTTAAAAGCCGTGCCGGGGGTGTGTCAATTTGCCTCGGCGAAACTTTCGTATCAGGGCGTAGGAAAAGACGCCTGAGTGGCCTGGAAAGATGCAAACTGATGGGTGTCGATCGGGTGTGGATACGCCAGAATAGGCGGCTCCGGAGGTGCCCGGGATAGTGGAGAGTACGTGATGGTTTTCGATCAGGTCCGCCAGCGCCGTTTGTCCGATGACATCGTCGAACGGCTTGAGGGGATGATTCTTGAAGGCACTTTGACTGCTGGCGAGCGATTGCCGGCCGAGCGGTTGCTGGCTGAGCAGTTTGGTGTTTCACGGCCGTCGTTGCGTGAAGCCATCCAGAAACTGGTGGCCCGAGGCATGCTGGTGAGTCGCCAGGGTGGCGGTAACTACGTGGCTGAGTCGCTGGGCTCGACGTTCAGTGATCCATTGTTACTGCTGCTTGAGAATAATCCTGAAGCGCAGCGTGATCTGCTTGAGTTCCGGCACACCCTGGAGGCCTCGTGCGCCTACTATGCGGCGATTCGTGCAACTGAGGTTGATCGCGAACGACTGAAAGCCGCCTTCGATGCGCTTCAGGATTGCTACGCCCGTGCCGATGAAGTCAGCCGGGCCGAGGAGGGGGCTGCCGATGCGAGTTTTCACCTGGCGATTGCCGAGGCCAGCCACAATGCTGTTCTGCTGCATACCATTCGTGGGTTGTTCGACTTGCTCAAGCGCAACGTTGTGACCAACATTGGCGGTATGTACAAGCAGCGCAGCGAGACACGCGACATGCTGATTGCTCAGCACCGTGATTTGTATCTGGCGATTGTCGAGGGGCGTGCGCAAGATGCCCGTGAGGTGTCTAGCCGGCACATTCTGTATGTGCAGGAAGTCCTCGAAGAGGTGCGTCAGGAAGTGCAACGGGTTGCCCGGGCCGAGCGCCGCAAAGGCCGCTAGCCAGCCGCTTTTCAGGGGCCGGCCATGCCGGTGCCAGGGTGTGGCGGGCGTTAGAGCATGCCCGCCCTAGGCCTTAGTCTTCCCGGCCCTTGCTGCGCACTGCGCGCTGCAGTTCGCGGTCGGAATCACGCTCGCGCTGGGTATCGCGCTTGTCGTATTCCTTCTTGCCTTTACCTAGCGCAATTTCGCACTTGATCAAGTGCTTGCTCCAGTAGATCGACAAGGCGACGCAGGTGTAGCCCTTCTGCTGCACAGCCGCATGCAGGCGCTCGAGCTCGCGGCGGTTGAGCAGCAGTTTGCGGGTACGTGTCGGGTCGGCAATGACGTGGGTACTGGCCGTGGTCAGTGGCGTGATATGGCTACCCATCAGCCATGCCTCGCCATCCTTGAGCACCACGTAGCTGTCCGTCAGGTGCGCCTTGCCGGCACGCAGACTCTTTACTTCCCAACCGGCCAGGACCAGACCGGCCTCGAACTTGTGCTCGATGAAGTAATCGTGTCGCGCCTTTTTATTCTGCGCGATGGTCCCTGTTGGGTGTTTCGTTTTTTTAGCCATAGGGGCGGCATTATAGGCAGTCGCTGCGCTGTCGGCTACGGGGTTGCGGTGCGCTTGAGCCGCCGGAGTGAATCCCGGACAATGCGCGCTCTTTTTTCTGAGTTGAGTGTGTCGATGTCGACGGACAAGGTTTCTGTCCATGGTGGCTGGGCCAGTCGCTGGGTATTCGTGCTGGCGGCGACAGGCGCAGCGGTAGGCCTGGGGAGCATCTGGAAATTCCCCTACATGGTCGGGGTTTACGGTGGTGGTGCCTTTGTCCTGGTTTTCCTTGCCTGCATCGCCTTGATCGGTATTCCGGTGATGCTGGCCGAAACCTTGATCGGGCGGCGTACCCGGCAAAGCCCGGCCAATGCCTTGCGTGATCTGGCAGTTGAAACCGGTCACTCGCCGCGCTGGTCCTGGTGGGCCTTCGCCGGCATGCTTACCGCATTGTTGATTCTCTCGTTTTACAGCGTTGTGGGCGGGTGGTCGTTTGACTACATCCTCGACATGGGGCGGGGTGATTTTCAAGGTGTGACGGCCGACCAGGTGGGCGCCTACTTCAATGGTGTGATCAGTGATCCTTGGCGCCTGGTGCTCTGGCACAGCCTGTTCATGGCGCTGTCTGCGGTCGTGATCGCCAGGGGTGTTGTCGCCGGGCTGGAGCGCAGCCTACGCATCATGATGCCGCTGCTGTTTCTGCTGCTGGTAATCCTGCTGGGCTACAGCCTGACCACCGGGCACTTCATGCAGGGCGTGCACTTCATGTTCGACTTCGATCCGTCGCGCCTGATGGATGGCCTGCTTCCAGCCATGGGGCATGCGTTCTTCTCGCTGAGTGTCGGTGTCGGTTCTCTGCTGATTTATGGCGCATACATGCCGAAGCAATCATCGATTGCCGGTACGATTGTGTCGGTGGCCCTGCTTGATACCTTTGTATCGTTGCTTGCCGGCCTGGCGTTGTTTCCAATTGTGTTTGCCGCCGGTTTGAACCCCAGCGAAGGGCCAGGGTTGATGTTTGTCGCGTTGCCATTCGCCTTCGGCAATGTGGCCTTCGGCCAGTTGATGGGCGTCGTATTCTTTGTTCTAGTGGCGGTGGCTGCCTGGAGCTCGGCAATTTCACTGCTTGAGCCAATGGTTGCCTACCTGGTTGAGCGTACGGGTGTGCGGCGTGGCTGGATCACCACGTGGCTGGCATTCAGTTGCTGGTTGGTGGGCCTGGGCACGGTGTTCTCGTTCAACGTCTGGCAGCAGGCAAAGTTCTTTGTGAGCGATGAAAGTGGCTTTCGGCTCTATGAATGGGGCGCCAAGGCCGGCCTGGACTTTTTCGGGGTGATCGACTTCTTTACCTCGCGCATCATGTTGCCGCTGGGTGGTTTGTGCTTTGTGATATTCGCGGGTTGGATCATGGGGCGTGAAGCGGTGCGCGAGGAATTGGCCATGCGCAGCCCGCTGCTGTTTGCTCTGACCTTCTTCTTGATGCGCTATGTGGCGCCCCTCGGCATTCTGATTGTGTTTGCCGCTCAGCTTTGGAAGTGACGCCTGGATGACTACCCATATTCAACGTTCGGCCCTGCTGCCTTACCCTGCCCAGGCGCTTTACGATCTGGTCAATGACGTGGCGCGTTACCCGGAGTTTCTGCCTTGGTGTTCTTCGAGCACGGTACTTGAGGCCAGTGATACGCAGATGCGCGCCAGCCTGGAGGTTGCCAAGGGTGGCATGAGCCAGCGCTTTGTGACGCGTAATGTGCTGGTGCCTGGGCAGTCGATCGAAATGAACCTGGAGGAGGGGCCGTTCAACCAGTTGCACGGTGTCTGGGTGTTCAAGGCATTGAACGAAAAGGCCTGCAAGATCAGCCTTGACCTGTCGTTCGACTATGCTGGTCCGCTGGTGCGGGCCACCTTGGGCCCACTCTTCAATCAGGCGGCCAATACCCTGGTTGATGCGTTCTGTCAGCGGGCAAAGCAACTCAATGGCTGAGACGATGCTTGAAATTGAAGTGGTCTATGCAACTGCCGAGCGTCAGTGGTTGCTGGCGTGCAGTGTTCCAGAAGGGACTTCGGTGAGCGAGGCGGTGCGCCTGTCCGGCATTGCCGAGCAGCTTGCAGGGGTCGACGTGAGCGAGTGCCCGTTGGGTATCTTTGGGCGTGTCGTGCCCAATCCGGCTGAGCGCCTGGTCGAGGCAGGGGAGCGTATCGAGTTGTACCGGCCGCTGCTTGTTGACCCTAAAGAGGTGCGCAAGCAGCGTGCAGCCAAGGTGGCTCGGGTGTTCAAAAAAGCCAAGCGCTAAAAACAACGGATATAAAAAAGCCCGGAATGATCCGGGCTTTTTTATGTGTGCCTTACTGCGGCGAGGTGTCCAGCGGCTGTTGCACGGGCACCGGGATAACTTCGATGGTATCCACGTCGCGTTGCAGCTTCTCTTCCAGCGAGCCGGCTTTGGCGGGCTTTTCTTTAGCCGCTTCATTGCCGCGCGCCGGGCTGATGGTGGTATTGCCGTCGCTCCCCAGGATCTCCTGGTCACGGCTCACGCCTGGCATAAAGTCGCCGGACAGGTTGGCCAGTTGGTCGTTCTCGTTGAAGAAAACGCTCATGCGTTCCTGCTGGCGTTGGCCGCCACCAGGTTGCAGGCTGTACAGGTAGTCCCAGCGATTAGGGTGGAACGTGTCCTGAATCAGTGGGTTGCCCATGATAAACCGCACTTGCCGGCGGGTCATTCCCGGGCGCAATTGGTCTATCATGTCTTGCGTTACGACATTGCCCTGCTGGATGTCGATTTTGTAAACCCCGGGGAATGAACAACCGGCGAGTGCGAGCAGTCCCACAAACGTGAGGCTGGTTAGCAAGAGCTTGGTGTTTTGCATCGGTGGGCGACTTCCACTATCTTGGCTGGACAACGTAAACCCCGATCATACCCGTATTAAGAGAAGCTGCGAAGCAGCATCGGCGAGAAAGCTGACCATGGTTGAAAATAGCGAACTACGCAAAGTCGGTCTCAAGGTGACCCTGCCTCGAGTCAAAATTCTACAGATGCTTGACTCGACCGAGCAGCGTCATATGAGCGCCGAGGACGTCTACAAAGCGTTGATGGAGGCAGGCGAGGACGTCGGCTTGGCCACTGTTTACCGGGTGCTGACCCAGTTCGAAGCGGCAGGCCTAGTGGTCCGTCATAACTTTGATGGTGGTCACGCGGTATTCGAGCTCGCTGATGGCGGCCACCACGACCACATGGTCAATGTGGAGTCCGGTGAAGTGATCGAGTTCTTCGACAGCGAGATCGAAAAGCGCCAGAGAGAAATTGTTGCCGAGCATGGCTTTGAGCTCGTGGATCACAATCTGGTGCTGTATGTGCGCAAGAAGCGTTAATCGTTTCCAGCATTAAGGCACGGCATAGAAGGCGACCCTGGGGTCGCCTTCGTGATTTTTGGTGAGTGGATATTTCAGGCCTTGCTGGTGACGACCATTTTGCGCGCGTGGGCCAGGGACTCTTTGGTCAGGTCAATGCCGCCGAGCATTCGTGCCACTTCCTCCACGCGCTCACGTTTGCTCAGGTTGGCGACCGCGGTGTGGGTTGCATCACTGTTGCGTACTTTGTGTACGAACAAATGATGATGGCCTTGGGCGGCGACTTGCGGCAGGTGGGTAACCGTAAGTACCTGGCCGCGCTCGCCCAGTCGGCGTAGCAGTTGGCCGACGATCTCGGCTGTCGGGCCGCCAATACCTACGTCGACTTCATCGAACACCAGTGTCGGGATGCGTGATGTTTGTGCGGTGATGACCTGAATCGCCAGGCTGATGCGCGACAACTCGCCCCCGGAGGCTACCTTGGCCAGCGCCTTGAGCGGTTGGCCGGGGTTGGCACTGACCAGCAGTTCGACCTGTTCCAACCCATGGGGCAGTAGTTCGTCACTGTTGCTGGCCTGCAGTGCAATGTTGAAACGCCCCCCGGGCATGCCCAGGCGCTGGATTTCTTGCTCCACGGCGCAGGCCAGGCTGTCCGCGGCTGCTCTGCGCAGCGTGCTGAGCTCACTGGCTTTTTCCTGGTAATGGCGGGCATAGGCGGCGAGTTCTTCGCTCAAGCGCTCGATGGCTTCATCACTGGCGTCGAGCGTTCCAAGCTCGCTGCTCAGCTTGCACTGCAACTGAGTCAGTTCAGTGGGATGAACCCGATGCTTGCGTGCCAGCGTATAGATGGTGTCGAGGCGTTCTTCCAGTTGTTGCAGGCGCGCTGGATCGGCATCGAAGTTGTCGAGGAAGCGATTGAGCTCGCCTACGGCCTCTTCGACCTGAATCTGCGCGCTGGCAATCAGGTTGGCAGCTTCGCCCAGTGCTTTGGGGGCGTTGTGTACGGCAGTCAGGCGGTTGAGGCTGGCGGTCAGCGCGCTGAGTACATTGCCCGAATCGCTTTCGCTGCAATGGTCGATGACCTGGCGGCAAATGCCGAACAGGGCCTCTGCGTTGGTCAGGTTCTTGTGTTCTTGCTCCAGTTGCTCCAGCTCATCTTCCCCAAGGCCCAGGTTGTCCAGCTCTTCGAGTTGATAGCTCAACAACTGGTGACGAGCCTGCTGCTCTTCGCTGGAATTGGACAGGCGCTCCAGTTCCTGGCGCGTTTGTCGCCAGCGCTGGGCCGCCAGTTGCACCTGGCGGGCGAGGTCGGTGGCGCCTGCGTATTCGTCAAGCAGGCGGCGATGGGTGTCGGATTTCAGCAGCGACTGATGTTCGTGTTGGCTGTGAATGTCGATCAGCAGTTCGCCCAGTGCCTTGAGGTCGCTCAGCGGGCAGGGTGTGCCGTTGATGTAGCCGCGGGTGCGCCCCTCGGCAGTGATGACGCGCCGCAGGATGCAGGGGCCGTCAGTGTCCAGGTCGCGTTCGGCCAGCCAGGCCCGAGCCTCGGGGATGTCGACCAGGTCGAAGGTGGCCAGGATGTCGGCTTTGTCTGCACCTGGGCGTACCACGCCACTGTCGGCCCGGTCGCCGAGTGTCAGGCCCAAGGCGTCAAGCATGATCGACTTGCCGGCCCCGGTTTCGCCAGTGATGACGCTCATGCCACGGGACAGTTCGAGGTCCAGGTGTTCGACGATGGCGTAATTATGTACAGACAGATGCACCAGCATTGGGGCGGCTCCCAAGTGTTAAGTCTGGTTATTTATACAGTGTTTTCAAATCGGCTGACAATGCCTGGTTTTAGCTCTGTTTGCTTGAGTGAGGTGGCTTTTGATCGCGAGTGATCATAGCGCGGGTGTGCTTCTGCTGATTTCAGCCCTTGAACCTGCATTTTGCGACCCCATATAGGCGGCAGATGCGCGAGTTCAGCTCGCTGACAAAATTGAAAGGAGAGATTTTATGGCTGACGAACAGATGCTGGACGAACAGAATCTGAACGCCGACAAATCCGCAGGCGCGACCGGCGACGACCTCAATGCTCGCGTTCAGGTGCTCGAAGAGCAGCTGGCGGCGGCCCAGGATCAATCTCTGCGTGCTGCAGCCGATCTGCAGAACATTCGCCGTCGTGCTGAGCAGGATATCGAGAAGGCCCACAAGTTCGCCCTGGAAAAGTTCGCTGGCGACCTGCTGCCGGTCATCGATAGCCTGGAGCGCGGTCTGGAGCTTTCCAGTGCCGATGATGAAAGCATTCGCCCAATGCGTGAAGGCATTGAGCTGACGCTGAAAATGTTCCACGACACCCTCAAGCGCTTCAACCTTGAAGCCATTGACCCGCATGGCGAGCCGTTCAATGCCGAGCATCACCAGGCCATGGCCATGCAGGAAAGCGCTGAGGTAGAGCCTAACAGCGTGT
The DNA here is from genome assembly GCF_056279025.1 of Pseudomonas sp. TE3910. Taxonomy (NCBI): domain Bacteria; kingdom Pseudomonadati; phylum Pseudomonadota; class Gammaproteobacteria; order Pseudomonadales; family Pseudomonadaceae; genus Pseudomonas; species Pseudomonas sp. TE3910. Next base: position 2,688,032 of record NZ_JBWBQN010000001.1, on the reverse strand, counting down.
TGAAAGTGTTCCAGAAGGGCTATCAGCTCAATGGTCGTCTGCTGCGCCCAGCCATGGTTGTGGTCAGCAAGGCGCCGGCACCGGTTTCGCCGTCGATTGACGAGCAGGCTTGAAATCGTCCGGGGCGTCCCCATTTAGGTGTCAAGCATTCAAGTATTACCGCAGTTAGCCAGCACTGCTGCGGCAACCTTATTCAAGTTTCGGGAGAGTTAACATGGGTAAAATCATCGGTATCGACCTGGGGACCACCAACTCCTGCGTCTCCATTCTGGAAAACGGTAACGTCAAGGTTATCGAGAACGCCGAAGGCGCGCGTACCACCCCATCGATCATCGCTTACGCCAACGATGGCGAGATTCTGGTCGGTCAGTCGGCAAAGCGTCAGGCTGTCACCAACCCGCACAACACCCTGTACGCAGTAAAGCGTCTGATCGGTCGTCGTTTCGATGAAGAAGTCGTTCAGAAAGACATCCAGATGGTCCCTTACAAGATCGTCAAGGCTGACAACAACGACGCCTGGGTTGAAGTGAACGGCCAGAAAATGGCGCCGCCTCAAATCTCGGCTGAAATCCTGAAAAAGATGAAGAAGACCGCCGAAGACTACCTCGGCGAGGCAGTGACTGAAGCGGTTATTACCGTGCCTGCCTACTTCAACGACAGCCAGCGTCAAGCTACCAAGGACGCCGGTCGTATTGCTGGTCTGGACGTCAAGCGCATCATCAACGAACCTACCGCTGCTGCGCTGGCGTACGGTATGGACAAGGCCAAGGGCGATCACACCGTGATCGTTTATGACCTGGGTGGCGGTACCTTCGACGTGTCGGTGATCGAGATCGCCGAGGTTGATGGTGAGCACCAGTTCGAAGTACTGGCAACCAACGGTGACACGTTCCTCGGTGGTGAAGACTTCGATATCCGTCTGATCGACTACCTTGTTGACGAGTTCAAGAAAGAAAGCGGCATGAACCTCAAGGGTGACCCGCTGGCCATGCAGCGTCTGAAAGAGGCCGCTGAGAAAGCCAAGATCGAGCTGTCTTCGAGCCAGCAGACTGATGTCAACCTGCCGTACATCACTGCAGATGCCACCGGTCCTAAGCACCTGAACGTGAAGATCTCCCGCGCCAAGCTGGAATCGCTGGTTGAAGACCTGGTTCAGCGCACCATCGAGCCTTGCCGTATCGCGCTGAAAGATGCCGGTATCGACGTAGGTTCGATCAACGACGTGATCCTGGTTGGCGGCCAGACCCGTATGCCGCTGGTACAGAAAGCCGTTACCGATTTCTTCGGTAAAGAAGCGCGTAAAGACGTCAACCCTGACGAAGCCGTTGCCATGGGTGCTGCTATCCAGGGTGCCGTTCTGGCAGGTGACGTGAAAGACGTTCTGCTGCTGGACGTTAGCCCGCTGACCCTGGGTATTGAAACCATGGGTGGCGTGATGACCGCGCTGATCGAGAAAAACACCACCATTCCGACCAAGAAGTCGCAGGTGTTCTCGACCGCTGATGACAATCAGAGCGCTGTGACCATTCACGTGCTGCAAGGTGAGCGTAAACAAGCCGCACAGAACAAGTCCCTGGGCAAGTTCGACCTGGCTGACATTCCACCAGCACCACGTGGCGTGCCTCAGATCGAAGTGACCTTCGACATCGACGCCAACGGTATCCTGCACGTTGGTGCGAAAGACAAGGCCACTGGCAAGACTCAGTCGATCGTGATCAAGGCCAACTCCGGTCTGTCGGACGAAGAAATCGAGCGCATGGTGCGTGATGCCGAGGCTAACGCCGAGGAAGACCGCAAGTTTGAAGAGCTGGCCGCTGCCCGTAACCAGGGTGATGCACTGGTGCACTCGACTCGCAAGATGGTCGCTGATGCCGGTGACAAGGTCACTGCCGAAGAGAAGGCTGCTATCGAAGCTGCGGTCGTAGCGCTGGAAGCTGCCGTTAAAGGCGATGACAAGGCTGCCATCGATGCCAAGGTCGAAGAGCTGTCGAAGGTCTCCGCGCCAGTGGCTCAGAAAATGTACGCTGAGCAGGGCGAGAAGCCTGAAGCTGCTGCCAAGCCTGCGGAAGAAGCTGGCAAGCATGACGATGTAGTCGACGCCGAGTTCGAAGAAGTCAAAGACAACAAGTAATTACTACAGGTTGTCGGCCGGTTGACTGCATTTTAGCGGTGGCTGGTAGGATGTCGCCGCGCGGGGGCTTGCTCCCGCGTTGGCGTGTCTGGAATACCCGAATTTTTACGGCATTCGACCGGGTTTGAATGCTGGCGGCATAGCGCGAATAGCGCAGAGGTTTGCCGAACGTCCTCAAGAGTACAAAGACTTATGGCAAAGCGTGATTATTACGAGGTTCTGGGTGTAGAGCGCGGCTCCAGCGAGGCGGAGCTGAAGAAGGCTTATCGTCGTCTGGCGATGAAGCATCACCCGGATCGTAATCCCGATGACAAAGAGTCGGAAGAAAAATTCAAGGAGGCCAACGAGGCCTACGAAGTGCTGTCCGATAGCAGCAAGCGTGCGGCGTATGACCAGTATGGCCATGCCGGCGTCGACCCTAGCATGGGTGGTGGCGGTGCTGGCTTTGGTGGTGCGAACTTCTCCGATATCTTCGGTGATGTGTTCAGCGACTTCTTTGGTGGTGGTCGGGGTGGTTCCCGTGGCGGTGCCCAGCGTGGCAGCGACCTGCGCTACACCCTGGAGCTGAACCTCGAAGAAGCGGTGCGCGGCACCACGGTCAATATCCGTGTGCCGACACTGGTGAACTGCTCGCCGTGCGAGGGTTCCGGTGCCAAGAAGGGCTCTTCGCCCTCGACCTGTCCGACCTGTGGTGGTATTGGCCAGGTGCGCATGCAGCAGGGCTTTTTCTCGGTCCAGCAGACCTGTCCGCGTTGTCATGGCCAAGGCAAGATCATTACCGATCCTTGCGATGCATGCCATGGCGAAGGGCGTGTCGAAGAGTACAAGACGCTGTCGGTCAAAGTGCCGGCCGGTGTCGATACCGGAGACCGCATCCGTCTGTCTGGCGAGGGCGAGGCGGGTAGCCATGGTGGGCCTACCGGCGACCTTTATGTTGTGATCAATGTGCGCGAGCATGCGATCTTCCAGCGTGATGGCAAGCATTTGTATTGCGAAGTGCCGATCAGTTACACCGATGCTGCGCTGGGTGGCGAGCTTGAAGTGCCGACCCTTGATGGTCGGGTCAAGCTGAAGATCCCTGAGGGTACTCAGACCGGCAAGCAGTTCCGTCTGCGCGGCAAGGGTGTTGCCCCGGTGCGTGGCGGTGCGGCGGGCGATCTGATGTGCCGCGTCGCAGTCGAGACGCCGGTCAATCTGAGCCGCCGTCAGCGTGAGCTGCTCGAAGAGCTGCGCGATTCGCTGGACTGTGACAGCTCCCATTCTCCCAAGGCCAGTGGCTGGTTCGAAGGCGTAAAGCGCTTCTTCGGCGATCTGTAAGAAGGAACAGGGCATGCGACGTATAGCGGTAATGGGTGCTGCAGGGCGGATGGGTAAAACCCTGATCGAAGCTGTGCAGCATGCGCAGGGTGCGGGCCTGACCGCGGCTGTGGATCGTCCGGGCAGTACGCTGATCGGTGCGGACGCTGGTGAATTGGCAGCGCTGGGTCGTATTGGTGTGGCGCTGTCGGGTGGTCTGGAGCAGGTGGTCGATGACTTCGATGTCCTGATCGACTTCACCCACCCGTCGGTCACGCTGAAAAACCTGGCGTTTTGCCGTGAGTCAGGCAAGGCCATGGTGATCGGTACTACCGGCTTCAGTGCTGAAGAAAAGCAAATGCTGGTAGAGGCGAGCAAGGAGATTCCGATTGTCTTCGCCGCCAACTTCAGCGTGGGTGTGAACCTGTGCTTGAAGCTGCTCGACACTGCTGCCCGCGTGCTGGGTGATGACGTCGATATCGAGATCATCGAGGCGCATCATCGGCACAAGGTCGATGCACCTTCGGGTACGGCGCTGCGCATGGGTGAGGTGGTTGCCCAGGCCTTGGGTCGCAACCTGCAGGAAGTGGCGGTCTATGGTCGCGAAGGTCAGACCGGCGCCCGTGATCGGCAGACCATTGGCTTCGCTACCGTGCGTGCCGGCGATGTGGTTGGCGATCACACCGTGTTGTTCGCGGCTGAGGGTGAGCGCGTCGAGATCACCCACAAGGCCTCCAGTCGCATGACCTTCGCCAAGGGTGCGGTGCGTGCCGCATTGTGGCTGGAAGGGCGCGAACCTGGCCTGTATGACATGCAGGACGTGCTGGAACTGCGTTAAGCGTTGTTGAAAGTGTGCCTGCAAGTCGGCTCTTTGGGCTTCACTGGAGCCGGTCTTGCGGGTTGCTTCTGAATCCTGGCGACGTCCTGTCGCATTTCTGCGCCTTTCAGGCACATCAGCGGTAGACCAAAAATACGTTTTTCTGTAAGCTACAGCTTTAGTGTGTCCACTAAAAGCGCGCAGATAATTCGACGAAGAAAGCGGGGTGACGTGTCTATACGTCATTCCGCTTTTTTGCAACCTGCGATCGCCCCTTCAGGCTTGATTTACGGGAGGTCTTCTTGACTAAGCCAGCCATACTCGCCCTTGCTGATGGCAGCATTTTTCGCGGTGAAGCCATTGGAGCCGACGGTCAGACCGTTGGTGAGGTGGTGTTTAACACCGCAATGACCGGCTATCAGGAAATCCTGACTGACCCTTCCTATGCGCAGCAAATCGTTACCCTGACTTACCCACACATTGGCAACACTGGCACCACGCCGGAAGATGCCGAATCCGACCGCGTCTGGTCGGCTGGCCTGGTGATTCGCGACCTGCCGTTGCTTGCCAGCAACTGGCGGAACAAGCAGTCGCTGCCGGACTACCTGAAAGCCAACAACGTGGTTGCGATCGCTGGCATCGATACCCGTCGCCTGACACGCATCCTGCGTGAGAAGGGTGCGCAGAATGGTTGCATCCTGGCCGGTGACAACATCACTGAAGAAGCCGCCATCGCCGCTGCGCGTGGCTTCCCGGGCCTGAAAGGCATGGACCTGGCCAAGGTTGTCAGCACCCAGAACAGCTACGAGTGGCGTTCCAGTGTCTGGAACCTGAAGACCGACAGTCACCCGACTATCGAGGCTTCCGAGCTGCCATACCACGTGGTTGCCTATGACTACGGCGTCAAGCTGAACATCCTGCGCATGCTGGTTGAGCGCGGCTGCCGCGTGACCGTGGTTCCTGCGCAAACACCGGCCAACGACGTTCTGGCGCTCAACCCTGATGGCGTGTTCCTGTCTAACGGCCCTGGCGATCCAGAGCCTTGCGATTATGCAATCAAGGCGATTCAGGACATTCTCGAAACCGAAATTCCGGTGTTCGGCATCTGCCTGGGTCACCAGCTGCTGGCACTCGCTTCTGGCGCCAAGACCGTGAAAATGGGTCATGGCCACCACGGTGCCAACCACCCGGTCCAGGATCTGGACACCGGCGTTGTGATGATCACCAGTCAGAACCACGGTTTTGCCGTTGATGAGGCGACGCTGCCAGCCAATGTGCGCGCCACGCACAAGTCGCTGTTTGACGGTAGCCTCCAGGGTATTGAACGCACCGACAAGAGCGCGTTCAGCTTCCAGGGCCACCCTGAAGCCAGCCCTGGCCCGACCGATGTCGCGCCGCTGTTCGACCGTTTCATCGATGCCATGGCCAAGCGCCGCTGAGCACCTAGTGAGAAGGCCCTGAACCGGCGCAAGCCGTGTTCAGGGACCGCCAAGATTGTTCAAGACGGCTTGCCGACTGACCTGCGGATTTGAGTGACAACCCATGCCAAAACGTACAGACATTAAAAGTATCCTGATTCTCGGCGCTGGACCGATCGTGATCGGCCAGGCCTGCGAATTCGACTATTCCGGCGCCCAGGCCTGCAAGGCCCTGCGCGAGGAAGGTTTCCGCGTCATCCTGGTGAACTCCAACCCGGCCACCATCATGACCGACCCGGCAATGGCCGACGCCACCTACATCGAGCCGATCAAATGGCAAACGGTGGCCAAGATCATTGAGAAAGAGCGTCCAGATGCGCTGCTGCCGACCATGGGTGGCCAGACTGCACTGAACTGCGCCCTGGACCTGGAGCGCGAAGGCATTCTGGAGAAGTTCGGTGTGGAAATGATCGGCGCCAATGCCGACACCATCGACAAGGCAGAAGACCGTTCGCGTTTTGACCAGGCCATGAAAGCCATTGGTCTGGAGTGCCCGCGCTCCGGCATCGCCCACAGCATGGAGGAGGCTAACGCCGTTCTCGAGAAGCTGGGCTTCCCGTGCATCATTCGTCCGTCCTTCACCATGGGCGGCACCGGTGGCGGCATCGCCTACAACCGTGAAGAGTTCGAAGAAATCTGTGCCCGTGGTCTGGACCTGTCGCCGACCAAGGAACTGCTGATCGATGAATCGTTGATCGGTTGGAAAGAGTACGAGATGGAAGTGGTCCGCGACAAAAAGGACAACTGCATCATCGTCTGCTCCATCGAAAACTTCGACCCGATGGGCGTGCACACCGGTGACTCGATCACCGTTGCTCCGGCACAGACCCTGACCGACAAGGAATACCAGATCATGCGTAACGCCTCGCTGGCGGTACTGCGTGAGATCGGTGTTGAAACAGGCGGTTCCAACGTCCAGTTCGGTATCTGCCCGGACACTGGCCGTATGGTCGTGATCGAGATGAACCCGCGTGTATCGCGTTCCTCGGCCCTGGCTTCGAAAGCGACCGGCTTCCCGATCGCCAAGATTGCCGCCAAGCTGGCTGTCGGCTACACCCTGGATGAACTGCAGAACGACATCACCGGTGGTCGTACCCCGGCTTCGTTCGAGCCGTCCATCGACTACGTTGTGACCAAGCTGCCGCGCTTTGCCTTCGAGAAGTTCCCGAAAGCCGACGCCCGTCTGACCACCCAGATGAAATCCGTTGGTGAAGTCATGGCCATCGGCCGTACTTTCCAGGAATCCCTGCAGAAAGCCCTGCGTGGTCTGGAAGTGGGTGTATGCGGTCTTGATCCTAAGCTTGACCTGGCTAACCCGGAAACCCCAAGCATCCTCAAGCGCGAGCTGACCGTTCCTGGCGCTGAGCGCATTTGGTACGTTGCTGACGCCTTCCGTGCCGGCATGTCCCGCGACGAAATCTTCGCGCTGACCAGCATCGACCACTGGTTCCTGGTGCAGATCGAAGACCTGATCAAGGAAGAAGAGCGCGTCAAGACCCTGGGCCTGGCCAACATCGACAAGGGCCTGATGCTCAGCCTCAAGCGCAAGGGCTTCTCTGACCAGCGTCTGGCCAAGCTGCTGGGTATTACCGACAAGAACCTGCGTCGTCACCGTCACAAGCTGGAAGTGTTCCCGGTCTACAAGCGCGTCGACACCTGCGCTGCCGAGTTCGCGACCGACACGGCCTACCTGTATTCGACCTATGAGGAAGAGTGCGAGGCCAACCCGTCGAATCGTGACAAGATCATGATCCTGGGTGGTGGTCCAAACCGTATCGGCCAAGGTATCGAGTTCGACTACTGCTGCGTACACGCCGCACTGGCCCTGCGTGAAGATGGTTACGAGACCATCATGGTCAACTGCAACCCGGAAACCGTTTCCACCGACTATGACACGTCCGATCGCCTGTACTTCGAGCCGCTGACGCTGGAAGACGTGCTGGAAGTGGTGCGTGTCGAGAAGCCGAAGGGCGTGATCGTTCACTACGGTGGCCAGACCCCGCTGAAACTGGCTCGTGCGCTGGAAGAGGCCGGTGTACCGATTATTGGTACCAGCCCTGATGCAATCGACCGTGCTGAAGACCGTGAGCGCTTCCAGCAGATGGTTCAGCGTCTGAACCTGCTGCAGCCGCCAAATGCCACCGTTCGCAGCGAAGATGAAGCCATCCGTGCTGCCGGTGTGATCGGTTATCCGCTGGTGGTTCGTCCGTCCTACGTGCTGGGTGGCCGTGCCATGGAGATCGTCTACGAACTGGACGAACTCAAGCGTTACCTGCGTGAAGCGGTCCAGGTTTCCAACGACAGCCCGGTGCTGCTCGACCACTTCCTCAACTGCGCCATCGAGATGGACGTTGATGCGGTCTGCGACGGTACCGACGTGGTCATCGGCGCAATCATGCAGCACATCGAGCAGGCCGGTGTTCACTCCGGTGACTCGGCCTGTTCGCTGCCACCATACTCCCTGCCAGCCCATGTTCAGGACGAAGTCCGCGAGCAGGTCAAGAAAATGGCTCTGGAGCTGGGTGTGGTCGGCCTGATGAACGTTCAGCTGGCGCTGCAAGGCGACAAGATCTACGTCATTGAAGTCAACCCGCGCGCTTCGCGTACCGTACCGTTCGTCTCCAAGTGCATCGGCACTTCGCTGGCGATGATTGCGGCGCGCGTCATGGCCGGCAAGACCCTGAAGGAAATTGGTTTCACCAAGGAAATCATTCCGAACTTCTACAGCGTCAAGGAAGCGGTCTTCCCGTTCGCCAAGTTCCCAGGTGTTGACCCGATCCTCGGCCCTGAAATGAAGTCGACAGGTGAAGTCATGGGTGTTGGCGACAGCTTCGGTGAAGCGTTTGCCAAGGCTCAGATGGGCGCCAGCGAAGTGCTGCCGACTGGCGGTACCGCGTTTATCAGCGTGCGTGATGACGACAAGCCGCAAGTGGCTGGCGTTGCCCGTGACCTGATCGCCCTGGGCTTTGAAGTCGTCGCGACTGCAGGCACTGCCAAGATCATCGAGGCTGCCGGGCTGAAAGTGCGTCGTGTGAACAAGGTGACTGAAGGCCGCCCGCATGTTGTTGATATGATCAAGAACGATGAAGTGTCGCTGATCATCAACACCACTGAAGGTCGTCAGTCGATTGCTGATTCCTACTCGATTCGTCGCAATGCGTTGCAGCACAAAATCTACTGCACCACCACCATTGCGGCAGGTGAAGCTATCTGTGAAGCGCTGAAGTTCGGTCCGGAAAAGACCGTGCGCCGCTTGCAGGATCTCCATGCAGGACTCAACGGATGAATAAATACCCTATGACTGTCCAGGGCGCTCGCGCCCTGGAAGAAGAACTGACCCATCTGACCAAGGTCGTTCGTCCCAAGCTCAGCCAGGATATTGGTGAAGCGCGGGAGCTGGGCGACCTCAAGGAAAACGCCGAGTACCATGCTGCGCGCGAGCAGCAAGGTATGGTTGAAGCGCGTATCCGTGATATCGAAGGGCGCTTGCAGAACGCGGTGGTGATTGATGTCACTTCGATTGCGCACACTGGCAAGGTGATCTTCGGCACGACTGTTGAGATTGCCAACGTCGAAACCGACGAAAGCCTGAAGTACCAGATCGTTGGTGAAGATGAAGCTGACATCAAGGCTGGCAAGCTTTCGGTTGGTTCGCCTATTGCTCGCGCCCTGATCGGCAAGCAAGAGGGCGATGTCGTGTCGGTGAAGACCCCAAGTGGTTTGATCGAGTACGAGATTGTCGAAGTCGCCCATATTTAATCGGCGTCGCGGCGTTGCCGCGACCGCTGTGATCTGGCAGCTAACCCAGGTGCTCTGGGTTGGCGGCCTGTGGATGCTGTACTTCGGGCTTTTACCGACGCTTGCAAAGGTTGGGCTGGCGCCGCTACTTGTCGAGGATATCGGCAAGCTGGTGGCGTCATTGCTGGTAGCATTCGCAGCGTTTTGTGCGGGGCTGCAGGTGTTGGTTCTGGTGCAGGCTGAAGGCCTGCGCAGCCTGTGGCAAGACAGGCGAGGGCAACTGCTGCTGATGGCGTTGCTGGCGTGTGTTGTGTATTTTGCGTTGCGAACGTTGCTGCCAGGGTTGATGCGTTGGCAGTTGCTCTGCTATTTGGTGCTGGGCCTTACCGGTGTATTGCTGGTGCTACAACCTCAGCCGGGCAGGGCGCGCAGAGCGCGCCGCTGACACGGCGCGAGCATCACTTGTAGCGATGGATGTTCGACAGCTGTTTGTTAGGCTGTGGGTTTTTGCGGTAAATCAGTGCCATTTTCCCGATGGTTTGTACCAGTTCTGCACGGCCAGCCTTGCACAGCTCGGCGATCACTTCGGCACGCTCTTCGCGTTCGTTGAGGTTGAGCTTGATCTTGATCAGCTCGTGATCGCTCAGGGCACGCTCGAGTTCGGCGAGAACACCCTCAGTCAGCCCATTGCCTGCCACAATCAAAACTGGTTTGAGGTCGTGGCCAATGGATTTGTACTGTTTCTTCTGCTCTTGAGTGAGCGGCATAATCTGACCCTTTGTCTGATTCTGTAAAAATGGCGGCCATTTTACCCGAGGGCCCGTGGATCCGCCCAGTTAATCACGACCGTTATCATCGAGGTGCCCAGTGGCGCGTTCCAAGACAAGCCATAACTGGCTGAAAGAACATTTCAACGATCCTTACGTCAAGATGGCGCAAAAGGACGGTTATCGCTCGCGTGCCAGCTACAAGCTGCTGGAGCTGCAGGAAAAAGACCGACTGATCCGCCCGGGCATGAGTGTCATCGATCTCGGCGCTGCGCCAGGTGGCTGGTCTCAGGTGACCAGTCGTCTGATTGGTGGGCAGGGGCGTTTGATTGCCTCGGACATCCTGGAAATGGACAGCATTCCTGATGTGACCTTCATTCAGGGCGACTTCACCCAGGATGAGGTGCTTGCGCAAATCCTCGAAGCGGTAGGTAATACGGAAGTAGACCTTGTGATTTCCGATATGGCCCCCAATATGAGTGGTACGCCTGCGGTGGATATGCCCAAGGCGATGTTCCTCTGTGAGTTGGCCCTTGACTTGGCTACCCGCGTATTGCGTCCGGGTGGTGATTTCCTGATCAAGATCTTTCAGGGTGAGGGGTTTGATACCTATCTGAAAACCGTTCGGCAGAAGTTCGACAAGGTGCAGATGCGTAAGCCGCTCTCTTCGCGGGACCGTTCCCGCGAGCAGTACTTGCTGGCAAGGGGTTTTCGCGGCGAGTAAAGCGTCATGCCGGCAGCTTCCAGGGTTTGCGATAGTTTTTTCCAATCGACTGCCCTGCCTGACTTGGGCGAACATCGTGTAGTCTAAGTTTCACAAAGGGTTACAGACGGCGCCTGCAGATGTGTAGGTAATGTAGTAAGTTAGGCCGGTGATTATCATGCGAGGCACGGCTGCGCCTCAGCCTGCTTCAGAGGGTAGCTAATTGAACGATATGGCAAAGAATTTGATCCTGTGGTTGATCATCGCGGCTGTCCTGGTGACGGTGATGAACAACTTCTCCAGCCCGAACGAGCCGCAGACCCTCAACTATTCCGACTTTATTCAACAGGTCAAGGATGGCAAGGTCGAACGTGTCGCAGTCGACGGCTATGTCATCACCGGCAAGCGTACGGACGGCGAAAGCTTCAAGACCATCCGTCCGGCCATTCAGGATAACGGCCTGATTGGCGATCTGGTCGACAATCACGTAGTCGTTGAAGGCAAGCAGCCCGAGCAGCAGAGCATCTGGACTCAGCTGCTGGTTGCCAGCTTCCCGATCCTGGTGATTATCGCCGTGTTCATGTTCTTCATGCGCCAGATGCAGGGTGGCGCAGGTGGCAAGGGCGGGCCGATGAGCTTCGGCAAGAGCAAGGCGCGCCTGCTATCGGAAGACCAGGTAAAGACCACACTGGCCGACGTGGCCGGTTGTGATGAAGCCAAGGAGGAAGTCGGCGAGCTCGTCGAGTTCCTGCGCGATCCGGGCAAGTTCCAGCGCCTGGGTGGTCGTATTCCTCGCGGCGTGCTGATGGTTGGCCCGCCGGGTACCGGTAAAACCCTGTTGGCCAAGGCCATTGCAGGCGAAGCAAAAGTACCGTTCTTCACCATTTCCGGTTCTGACTTCGTCGAGATGTTCGTGGGTGTCGGTGCGAGCCGTGTCCGTGACATGTTCGAACAAGCGAAGAAGCATGCCCCTTGCATTATCTTCATCGACGAAATCGATGCGGTGGGTCGTCATCGTGGCGCCGGTATGGGTGGCGGTCATGACGAGCGTGAGCAGACCCTCAACCAGTTGCTGGTCGAGATGGACGGTTTCGAGATGAACGACGGCATCATTGTGATTGCCGCTACCAACCGCCCAGACGTGCTGGACCCGGCGCTGTTGCGTCCAGGTCGCTTTGACCGTCAGGTCGTGGTGGGTCTCCCGGATATTCGTGGTCGTGAGCAGATTCTCAAGGTTCACATGCGTAAAGTGCCTGTGGGCGAGAACGTCAATCCGGCGGTTATTGCACGTGGTACGCCAGGCTTCTCCGGTGCCGACCTGGCCAACCTGGTCAACGAAGCATCGCTGTTCGCTGCGCGTGGCAGCAAGCGTATCGTCGAAATGAAAGAATTCGAGTTGGCCAAAGACAAGATCATGATGGGCGCTGAGCGCAAAAGCATGGTCATGTCGGAGAAGGAAAAGCAGAACACCGCTTACCACGAAGCGGGTCACGCCATTGTCGGTCGCATCGTGCCTGAGCATGATCCAGTCTACAAAGTTTCGATCATCCCTCGTGGCCGTGCGTTGGGTGTAACCATGTTCCTGCCTGAAGAGGACCGTTACAGCCTCTCCAAGCGTGCCTTGATCAGCCAGATCTGCTCGCTCTACGGTGGTCGTATCGCCGAAGAGATGACGCTCGGCTTTGATGGTGTCACCACCGGTGCATCAAACGACATCATGCGTGCCAGCCAGATCGCCCGTAACATGGTGACCAAGTGGGGCCTTTCCGAAAAGCTCGGCCCGCTGATGTATGCCGAAGAAGAGGGTGAGGTTTTCCTGGGTCGTAGCGCGGGTTCCCAGCACGCTAGCGTGTCTGGCGAGACGGCCAAGATGATCGACTCCGAAGTGCGCAGCATCATCGATCAGTGCTATGCCACCGCCAAGCAGATTCTCACCGAGAATAGAGACAAGCTGGACGCCATGGCGGATGCATTGATGAAGTACGAAACCATTGATGCTGATCAGATCGACGACATCATGGCTGGCCGTACCCCGCGCGAACCGCGTGACTGGGAAGGTGGATCGGGTACTTCGGGCACACCTGTCTCGCAGAGTGACCGCCCCGAGTCGCCGATTGGTGGCCCGGCGGCGCAACACTAAGGATTCATATGACTCCAAAGCAGTACCCGACCCGGTTGCCTTGCGGCAACCGGGTTCTTGATTTGTCCCTTACCCATGTCATGGGTATCCTCAATATCACGCCAGACTCCTTCTCCGATGGCGGCCGCTTCACTCAGCGTGACGCGGCATTGCGCCACGCTGAGGCGATGGTTGCCGCAGGCGCTACGCTGATCGATGTGGGTGGTGAGTCCACTCGGCCGGGCGCGCGAGCGGTGTCTCCTGTCGAAGAGCTGGAGCGCGTTGCGCCCATCGTCGAGGCCATCAGCCAGGCGCTGGATGTCATCATCTCCGTCGACACGTCGACCCCGGCCGTGATGCGCGAGTCGGCCCGTCTCGGGGCGGGGCTGATTAACGATGTGCGATCGCTCAGTCGCGATGGCGCCCTGGATGCAGCGGCTGCCACAGGTTTGCCTGTGTGCTTGATGCACATGCGGGGTGAACCAGGCGACATGCAGAACAACCCGCATTACCAGAATGTCACGGTCGAAGTGTCGAGCTATCTTGAAGAACGGATGGCTGCGTGTGCTGCGGTGGGCATTGGTGCGGAGCGCATCATCCTGGATCCGGGCTTTGGGTTCGCAAAAAACCTGGCCCACAACCTTAGCCTGTTCAAGCACATGGAAGCGTTGTTTCGCCTTGGCAGGCCTCTGCTGGTCGGCGTTTCACGCAAGAGCATGATTGGTCAGGCACTTGAGCGCCCGGTTGGGGAGCGGCTCTACGGCAGCCTCGCATTGGCTGCGCTGGCGATGACCAAAGGTGCCAGTATTTTACGCGTTCATGATGTCGCCGAAACCGTCGACGTAGTGCGGATGATCGCAGCGGTACAGGCCGCCGAATAAGAGTGACGGAGCATTTATGAGTAGAAAATATTTTGGTACCGACGGTATTCGTGGCCGCGTCGGTGTATACCCCATCACCCCTGATTTCATGCTCAAGCTGGGTTGGGCGGCGGGTATGGCCTTTCGCAAGATGGGCGCTTGCAGGGTGTTGGTGGGCAAGGACACGCGAATTTCGGGTTACATGTTCGAGTCGGCGCTGGAAGCAGGTCTCTCTGCTGCCGGTGCGGATGTCATGCTGCTTGGGCCGATGCCGACCCCGGCGATTGCCTACCTGACGCGTACCTTTCACGCCGAAGCGGGCATTGTCATCAGTGCCTCGCACAATCCGCACGATGATAACGGCATCAAGTTCTTCTCCGGCCAGGGCACCAAGCTGCCTGATGATATCGAGTTGATGATTGAAGAGCTGCTCGATCAGCCGATGACCGTGGTGGAGTCGAGCAAGCTGGGCAAGGTCTCGCGCATCAACGATGCTGCCGGGCGCTATATCGAGTTCTGCAAGAGCAGTGTACCGACCAGTACCGATTTTGCCGGGCTCAAGCTTGTGGTTGATTGTGCCCATGGTGCTACCTACAAGGTTGCGCCTAGCGTGTTCCGCGAGTTGGGTGCCAGCGTCACGGTGCTGCATGCGCAGCCAGACGGCCTGAACATCAATGAAGGTTGTGGCTCTACGCACATCGAGTCGCTGCAGGCGGCGGTACTGGTGGGGCATGCCGATCTTGGTATTGCGTTCGATGGTGATGGCGATCGTGTATTGATGGTCGACCATACCGGTGCGATCGTCGATGGTGACGAGCTGTTGTTCATCATTGCGCGTGACCTGCAGGAGCGCGGCAAGTTGCAGGGTGGTGTGGTAGGTACCCTGATGAGCAACCTGGGCCTTGAGTTGGCCTTGCAGGAGCTTTCCATACCGTTTGTGCGGGCGAAGGTTGGCGACCGCTACGTCATGGCTGAGCTGTTGGAGCGTGACTGGGTGGTTGGCGGCGAAAACTCCGGGCATGTCGTGTGCTGCAACCACACCACGACGGGCGATGCGATTATTGCTGCGTTGCAGGTGTTGTTGGCGCTCAAGCGTCGCGGCGAAACCTTGGCTCAGGCGCGTCAGGCTTTGCGCAAGTGCCCACAGGTTCTGATCAACGTGCGTTTTGGTGACAGCAAGGTCGATCCGGTTGAGCACCCTGTCGTCAAGGAAGCCTGTGCGCGTGTTACAGAGGCAATGGCGGGGCGTGGGCGGGTATTGCTGCGCAAATCCGGTACTGAGCCGCTGGTGCGTGTCATGGTCGAAGGTGACGATGAGGCACAGGTGCGTGGTTATGCCGAAGAGCTGGCAGCGCTGGTTGGTGAAGTTTGCGTCTGATTAGCGCTTGCCAGCGTTGAAAGGGTTGGGTAAGATCTGCGCCCACTTTGACCGACGAGGTACAGCATGCGTCGCCCTATGGTAGCTGGTAACTGGAAGATGCACGGTACCCGCGCCAGCGTCGCTGAGCTGATCAAGGGCTTGAGTGATTTAGCCCTGCCGAGCGGTGTTGAAGTAGCGGTTTTCCCGCCCTGTCTCTACATCAATCAAGTGATTGAAGGGTTGAAGGGTAAGTCGGTAGCCGTCGGTGCACAGAACTCCGCAGTGGAGTCTATGCAGGGCGCGCTGACCGGTGAGACTGCACCGAGCCAGTTGGTCGATGCAGGATGTAGTTTTGTGTTGGTTGGGCATTCGGAGCGTCGCCAGTTCATGGGCGAAACTGACGCAACGCTCAACCGCAAGTTTGCAGCCGCTCAGGCCTGTGGCCTGACGCCAGTGTTGTGTATAGGGGAAACCCTGGAAGAGCGCGAGGCGGGCAAGACGCTTGAGGTTGTAGGGCGTCAGCTGGGTAGCATCATCGAGGAACTCGGTGTTGGTGCCTTTGCCAAAGCGGTGATTGCTTATGAGCCTGTATGGGCCATTGGCACAGGCCTTACGGCCACGCCACAGCAGGCGCAGGATGTGCATAAAGCCATTCGTGAGCAGCTGGCGGCAGAAAATACTGAAGTCGCAGCAAATGTGCGGCTTCTATACGGCGGCAGCGTGAAGGCGGCCAATGCGGCTGAGCTGTTCGGCATGCCGGATATCGATGGGGGGCTCATAGGTGGAGCTTCCCTGAACGCAGACGAATTCGGTGCAATTTGTCGCGCCGCAGGAAACTGAGAAATGCTCGAAACCGTCGTAGTTGTTTTGCATCTGTTGGGCGCACTGGGTTTAGTGGTACTGGTGTTGTTGCAACAGGGTAAAGGTGCAGAGGCTGGTGCATCTTTCGGCGCAGGTGCTTCAAATACTGTGTTCGGAAGCCAAGGTTCTGCTACCTTTCTGAGTAAGTTTACTGCTATACTAGCTGCCTCTTTCTTCTTAACTGCTCTTGGGTTAGGATACTTTGCTAAAGAGAAAGCTCATGAGCTGACTCAGGTAGGATTGCCAGATCCAGCGGTTCTGGAAGTTCAGAAAAAACCAGCGGCAGATGATGTGCCGGTGCTTCAAGAGCAAAAAGGTAATGTCGGTAATACTGATGTTCCTCCAGCTCAAGAGAAGAAGTAAAAAGCGTCAAATGTAGTATTGCCGAGGTGGTGGAATTGGTAGACACGCAACCTTGAGGTGGTTGTGCCCATAGGGTGTAGGGGTTCGAGTCCCCTTCTCGGTACCAATTAGAACAAGACAGCCCGCTACATGCGGGCTTTCTTGTCGGTGGAGGTTAGATTGACCCCTTGGTGGGTTCGGTCGTATACTTTCGCCCCAGCTTTGTCGCGGGGTGGAGCAGTCTGGTAGCTCGTCGGGCTCATAACCCGAAGGTCGTTGGTTCAAATCCAGCCCCCGCAACCAGTCCCAAGCGGAGCCCCTTTTCAGGGGCTTTTTGCTAGCTGGACAGTTCTTAGCGCCGGTATTCAGCGGCGTATCCGGGATGGGCGCTTTGCCCATTTTTTATTTGCATAGCATGCACGAGGGGGTTCAGGTGTCGAGCAAGCTAGAACAGTTGCAGGCCTTGTTGGCCCCGGTGGTCGAGGCTCTTGGCTATCAATGCTGGGGGATCGAATTCATCTCTCAAGGCAAGCATTCGGTACTGCGTATCTATATCGACAAGGCAGATGGCATTCTGGTCGACGACTGTGAAGTGGTCAGTCGCCAGGTGAGTGGCATTCTGGATGTCGAAGATCCGATCAGTTCCGAATACACCCTTGAAGTGTCCTCTCCTGGCATGGATCGCCCGCTGTTCACTTTGGAACAGTTCGCTTCGCATGCCGGCGAACAAGTGAAGATCAAGCTGCGTACGCCCTTTGAAGGTCGTCGTAACTTTCAGGGCCTTCTCCGTGGAGTGGAGGAGCAGGATGTGGTGGTCCAGGTGGATAGCCATGAGTTCCTGTTGCCGATCGACTCGATCGACAAGGCCAACATTATTCCCAGTTTTGACTGAGACGTGCCGGATACCGCGTAGTCCGCGGATCCAATGGCGTGCGAAAGGCGAGGCGTACGATGAGCAAAGAAGTACTGCTGGTTGTTGAGTCGGTATCCAACGAAAAGGGCGTACCGGCCGGCGTAATTTTTGAAGCGCTGGAAGTGGCTCTGGCCACTGCAACCAAGAAACGTTTTGAAGATGAAGTCGACCTGCGTGTGGAAATCAACCGCCACACGGGTAACTACGAGACTTTCCGTCGTTGGACTGTGGTCGAAGACGAAGATCTGGACGATCCAGCGATTGAACTTGCCGTTGATCAGGCCCAGGCGAAAAAGCCGGGTGCCGTTGCTGGCGAGATCATCGAGGAAAAGATCGAATCCATTGAGTTCGGCCGCATTGCTGCTCAAACTGCCAAGCAGGTTATCGTGCAGAAAGTGCGTGAAGCCGAGCGTGCGCAGGTCGTCGACGCTTATCGTGAGCGTCTGGGCGAGATCATTTCCGGCACCGTCAAGAAAGTCACCCGCGACAACGTTATCGTCGACCTGGGCAACAACGCTGAAGCGTTGCTGGCCCGTGAAGACATCATTTCGCGCGAAACCTTCCGTGTGGGTGTGCGTCTGCGTGCACTGCTCAAGGAAATTCGTACCGAGAACCGTGGCCCGCAACTGATTCTGTCGCGTACTGCGCCACAGATGCTGATCGAGCTTTTCCGCATTGAGGTGCCGGAAATTGCCGAAGGCCTGATCGAAGTCATGGGCGCCTCTCGCGACCCAGGCTCGCGGGCCAAGATCGCCGTTCGCTCCAAAGACAAGCGCATTGACCCACAAGGTGCGTGTATTGGCATGCGTGGTTCGCGTGTTCAGGCAGTTTCTGGCGAATTGGGCGGCGAGCGCGTGGATATCGTCCTGTGGGACGACAACCCGGCGCAGTTTGTCATCAACGCCATGTCACCGGCTGAAGTCGCGGCGATCATTGTTGATGAAGATGCCCACGCCATGGATATCGCCGTGGCGGCGGACAACCTGGCCCAGGCCATCGGCCGTGGCGGTCAGAACGTGCGTCTGGCCAGCCAGCTGACCGGCTGGACGCTGAACGTGATGACCGAGTCGGACATTCAGGCCAAGCAACAAGCTGAAACCGGCGACATCCTGCGTAACTTCATCGACGAGCTGGAAGTTGATGAAGAGCTGGCGCAGGTGCTGGTTGACGAAGGCTTCACCAGCCTGGAAGAAATTGCCTACGTACCGCTGGAAGAAATGCTCAACATCGATGGCTTTGACGAGGAGATCGTCAACGAGCTCCGCGCTCGGGCCAAGGACCGTCTGTTGACCAAGGCCATCGCTACAGAGGAAAAACTGGCAGACGCCCACCCGGCCGAAGACCTGCTCTCTCTTGAGGGTATGGACAACGACCTGGCAGCGGAACTGGCGGTGCGCGGCGTGGTTACCCGCGAAGACCTGGCCGAGCAGTCGATCGACGACCTGCTCGACATCGACGGCATCGACGAAGAGCGTGCCGGCAAGTTGATCATGGCCGCCCGAGCCCACTGGTTCGAGTAATTAGGCTGGCCTGAGGAGAGAAGTGCATGACGCAAGTCACGGTGAAAGAATTGGCCCAAGAGGTCGCTGCACCGGTAGAGCGCCTGCTGCAGCAGATGCGTGAGGCAGGTCTGCCGCACACCGACGCCGGTCAGGTAGTGACCGACAGTGAGAAGCAGGCTCTGCTGACTCATTTGAAAAGCAGCCACAAGGCGAAAGTGGAAGAACCGCGCAAGATCACCTTGCAGCGCAAGACCACCAGCACCCTGCGTGTTGCCGGTAGCAAAAGCATCAGCGTAGAAGTACGCAAGAAGAAAGTATTTGTGCAACGCAGCCCGGAAGAGATCCAGGCCGAGCAGAAGCGCGAGCTGGACGAACGCCGTGCCGTGGAAAACGCCGCACGTGAGAAGGCTGAAGCCGAAGCACGTCAACGTGCCCAGGAAGAAGCCCGTCGTCAGCCTGCAGCGACTGAGGCCGTAGCGGCCGCGCCGGTCGCAGCAGCGCCTGCCGCTGTTTCTCCGGCCGACGCTGCTCCAGCACCGGTTGCCGATCGCAAGAAAGACGAAAGCCGTCGTAGCGACAAGGCGCGTGACGACGATCGTCGTGGCGAGCGCCGCAACGAAGCGCCACGTGTTTCGGTCAAGGTCAAGGAAAAGGAAAAGGCGCCTACGCCGCGTGCTGCTCCGCGTACTACCGAAGAAGAAAGCGATGGCTTCCGTCGCGGTGGTCGTGGCAAGGGCAAGCCGAAGAAGCGTAACGCGCACGGCTTCCAGAGCCCGACTGGTCCGGTAATCCGTGACGTGGTGATCGGCGAGACCATCACGGTTTCTGAACTGGCCCAACAGATGTCGGTCAAGGCCGCTGAAGTGGTCAAGTTCATGTTCAAGCTGGGCACTCCGGTGACCATCAACCAGGTGCTCGATCAGGAAACCGCACAGCTGGTTGCTGAAGAGCTGGGCCACAACGTCAAACTGGTCAGCGACAACGCCCTGGAAGATTCCCTGGCCGAGTCCCTGAAGTTTGAAGGTGAGTCGTTCGCTCGTGCGCCGGTTGTTACCGTAATGGGTCACGTTGACCACGGTAAGACCTCGCTGCTCGACTACATCCGTCGTGCCAAGGTAGCTGCTGGCGAAGCCGGTGGTATTACCCAGCACATCGGTGCTTACCACGTTGAAACCGACCGCGGCATGGTCACGTTCCTCGATACCCCAGGCCACGCTGCGTTCACCGCAATGCGTGCCCGTGGTGCCAAGGCAACCGACATCGTGATCCTCGTGGTCGCGGCTGACGACGGTGTAATGCCGCAGACCATTGAAGCAGTCCAGCATGCCAAGGCTGCCGGTGTTCCTCTGGTTGTTGCCGTGAACAAGATCGACAAGCCGGGTGCAGATCTTGATCGCATCCGTAACGAGTTGTCTGTTCAGGGCGTTACCTCCGAAGAGTGGGGCGGTGATACACCATTCGTTCCTGTCTCGGCGAAGATGGGTACTGGCGTCGACGAGTTGCTTGAAGCCGTTCTGCTGCAGGCCGAGATTCTCGAGCTCAAGGCAACGCCTTCGGCACCGGGTCGTGGCGTGGTAGTTGAATCGCGTCTGGACAAAGGCCGTGGCCCAGTGGCTACCGTGCTGGTTCAGGACGGTACTCTGCGTCAGGGCGACATGGTTCTGTGCGGTTCGAACTTCGGCCGTGTACGTGCCATGCTTGACGAGAACGGCA
This sequence comes from Pseudomonas sp. TE3910, assembly GCF_056279025.1. Classification (NCBI taxonomy): domain Bacteria; kingdom Pseudomonadati; phylum Pseudomonadota; class Gammaproteobacteria; order Pseudomonadales; family Pseudomonadaceae; genus Pseudomonas; species Pseudomonas sp. TE3910. The sequence continues at coordinate 2,667,432 of NZ_JBWBQN010000001.1, read as the reverse complement.
AGCCTGTGAAAGAAGCGGGCCCGTCGATTCCGGTCGAGATCCTTGGTCTTGATGGCACTCCAGAGGCCGGCGATGAGCTGAGCGTGGTTGCTGACGAGAAGAAGGCCCGTGAAGTTGCACTGTTCCGTCAAGGCAAGTACCGCGAAGTCAAACTGGCTCGCGCGCATGCCGGCAAACTCGAGAACATCTTCGAGAACATGGGGCAGGAAGAGAAGAAGACCCTCAACATCGTCCTCAAGGCCGATGTGCGTGGTTCTCTCGAGGCGCTGCAAGGTTCCTTGAGCGGTCTGGGCAACGACGAAGTACAAGTGCGCGTAGTGGGCGGCGGCGTCGGTGGTATCACCGAAAGCGATGCCAACCTGGCACTGGCTTCCAATGCAGTACTGTTCGGCTTCAACGTGCGTGCTGATGCTGGCGCGCGCAAGATCGTCGAGCAGGAAGGTCTGGATATGCGTTACTACAACGTGATCTACGACATCATTGAAGACGTCAAGAAAGCCCTGACCGGTATGCTCGGCAGCGATGTTCGCGAGAACATCCTCGGTATCGCTGAAGTTCGTGACGTGTTCCGCTCGCCGAAGTTCGGTGCTATCGCCGGTTGCATGGTGGTCGAAGGTACGGTTCACCGTAACCGTCCGATCCGTGTACTGCGTGAAGACATCGTTATCTTCGAAGGCGAACTGGAATCGCTGCGTCGCTTCAAGGACGATATGTCCGAAGTCCGCGCCGGCATGGAATGCGGTATTGGCGTCAAGAGCTACAACGACGTCAAGGTTGGCGACAAGATCGAAGTCTTCGAGAAAGTCCAAGTCGCTCGCACGCTCTAAGCCGCGAGCTTGGGAGCCGTATGTTGATCGCCGCAAGGCGCCCGCAGCGGCTCTGAACGCAACGCCCGGTCCGGCTTCAGCCTGGCCGGGCGTTTGCCGCTTCAGTTACAGGTAGCAAACATGGCAAAAGAATATAGCCGTACCCAACGTATTGGCGATCAGATGCAGCGTGAGCTTGCTCAACTGATCCGTCGTGAAGTCAAGGATCCGCGTGTTGGTCTGGTGACCATTACTGCCGTCGATGTCAGTCGTGATGTTGGCCATGCCAAGGTGTTCATCACCGTGATGGGGCAGGATGGTGCAGAAAACATCGCGCAGAGCTTGAAAGTTCTGAACTCCGCCGCAGGTTTCCTGCGCATGCAACTCGGTCGTGAAATGAAGTTGCGCAGTGTGCCGCAACTGCACTTCCACTATGACGAAAGCGTCTCCCGTGGTGCCCACCTGTCGGCGTTGATCGAGCGTGCCGTAGCAGAAGACAGCCAGCATCAGGATGGCGGTACTTCCCTGGACACCAAGGAGTAAGCGGTGGCTCAGGTCAAGCGTATCCGTCGTAACGTCAGTGGCATCATCCTGCTCGACAAGCCGCTGGGGTTTACCTCCAACGCCGCTTTGCAGAAGGTGCGCTGGCTGCTCAATGCTGAAAAGGCAGGCCATACGGGGAGCCTCGACCCACTGGCCAGTGGTGTATTGCCGCTGTGCTTCGGTGAGGCGACGAAGTTTTCCCAGTACTTGCTCGATTCTGACAAGGGTTACGAAACGGTCATGCAATTGGGCATGACCACCAGCACTGCCGATGCTGAAGGTGAAGTGCTGCAGACTCGCGAAGTGACCGTTGGTCGCGCCGATATCGAAGCTGTTTTGCCACAATTTCGTGGTCAAATCAGTCAGATACCGCCGATGTACTCTGCGCTCAAGCGTGACGGGCAGCCGCTGTACAAGCTGGCACGCGCAGGTGAAGTAGTGGAGCGTGAAGCACGTTCTGTTACTATTGATCGCCTGGAACTGCTTGAGTGTGAAGGTAGCCGCGCTCGTCTTTCGGTAGGCTGCAGTAAAGGTACGTACATCCGTACCCTGGTCGAGGACATCGGCGAGAGCAGTTGGGCTGTGGCGCCTATGTTGCAGAACTGCGCCGCACGCATGCCGGGCCATTCAGCCTGGCACAGACTGTGACCCTCGAAGAACTCGAGCAGGTTCACGCCGAAGGCGGTAATGAAGCGGTAGATCGCTTTCTGTTACCGTCCGATAGCGGTCTGCAAGATTGGCCTCTGCTCAAGTTTTCCGAGCACAGTGCCTTCTACTGGTTGCATGGTCAGCCGGTAAGGGCTCCGGACGCGCCGAAATTCGGCATGGTCCGCGTACAGGATCACAACGGTCGCTTCATCGGTATTGGTGAAGTGAGCGAAGACGGGCGAATTGCGCCGCGTCGACTGATTCGGTCTGAATGATCGAAACCAACGGTATCAGGCTTCGGCGTGATACCTGCGGGACAGAGGATGGCTGTTAATAGGCACGGTTACTCCTCACTTTTATGAATACAGGGATTCGTCCCTGGCCTATTGGAAACCGGTTTCGGTTTCCCTTGATTTGGAGAAGCCAGATGGCACTCAGCGTTGAAGAAAAAGCTCAAATCGTCGGCGAATACCAGCAAGCAGCCGGTGACACCGGTTCGCCAGAAGTGCAAGTTGCGCTGCTGACCGCCAACATCAACAAGCTGCAAGGCCACTTCAAGGCCAACGGCAAAGACCACCACTCCCGTCGTGGTCTGATCCGTATGGTAAACCAGCGTCGTAAGCTGCTGGACTACCTGAAGGGTAAAGACGCCACTCGTTACAGCGCCCTGATCGGTCGTCTGGGTCTGCGTCGCTAATAGCGTCCTGGCCAGTGGTGTGCTCGGCGTGTTGCATTCTTCAGCCACGGTACGTTGTACCTGGGTTGATGAACACGCCGCGCGTATCTATGAGGTTGGCTGTCTGTTCTGCCTGAGCGGTTTCCGCGCAGTCAGGGCAGGCTCCCAACCTCTAGTTTTATCTGGACGGTCAATGGGGCCGATTCCCCGTTCTGCCCAAGAATTCGCAAGAACAAGTTCCCCTAGAGCCACTGAAAAAAGGTAGGAAACCGTGAACCCGGTAATCAAGAAATTCCAATTCGGTCAATCGACCGTTACCCTCGAGACGGGCCGTATTGCTCGTCAAGCCTCCGGCGCCGTATTGGTCACCGTCGACAACGATGTCACCGTACTGGTGACCGTGGTCGGTGCCAAACAGGCTGATCCAGGCAAGGGCTTTTTCCCTCTGTCCGTTCACTATCAGGAAAAGACCTACGCCGCCGGCAAGATCCCTGGTGGTTTCTTCAAGCGTGAAGGCCGTCCTTCCGAGAAAGAAACCCTGACTTCGCGTTTGATCGACCGTCCGATCCGCCCGCTGTTCCCAGAAGGTTTCATGAACGAAGTGCAGGTTGTCTGCACCGTCGTTTCCACCAGCAAGAAGACCGATCCGGACATCGCTGCGATGATCGGTACTTCGGCTGCCCTGGCGATCTCCGGTATTCCGTTTGATGGCCCGATCGGCGCTGCCCGTGTTGCTTACCACGAAAGCACCGGCTACCTGCTGAACCCAACTTACGAGCAACTGGCTGCCTCGAGCCTGGACATGGTCGTTGCCGGTACTTCCGACGCGGTACTGATGGTTGAATCGGAAGCCAAAGAGCTGACCGAAGACCAGATGCTGGGCGCTGTGCTGTTCGCTCATGACGAGTTCCAGGCTGTTATCCAGGCCGTCAAAGAGCTCGCTGCCGAAGCTGCCAAGCCTACCTGGGACTGGAAAGCACCGGTTGCCAACACCGAACTGCTGAACGCAATCCGCGCCGAGTTCGGCGAAGCCGTTTCCCAGGCTTACACCATCACCGTCAAGGCCGATCGCTACGCTCGCCTGGGCGAACTGCGTGACCAGGTTGTCGCCAAGTTCTCCGGTGAAGAAGGTCAGCCTAGCGCTGGTGAAGTCAAAGAAATCTTTGGCGAAATCGAATACCGCACCGTTCGCGAAAACATCGTCAATGGCAAGCCACGTATCGACGGTCGCGACACCAAGACCGTCCGTCCGCTGAACATCGAAGTCGGTGTACTTTCGAAGACTCACGGTTCGGCATTGTTCACCCGTGGCGAGACCCAGGCTCTGGTTGTTGCAACACTGGGTACTGCCCGTGACGCACAGTTGCTGGACACCCTTGAAGGCGAGAAAAAAGACCCCTTCATGCTGCACTACAACTTCCCTCCGTTCTCGGTAGGTGAGTGTGGTCGTATGGGTGGTGCAGGTCGTCGTGAAATCGGTCACGGCCGTCTGGCTCGCCGTTCGGTTCAGGCCATGCTGCCAGCTGCCGACGTATTCCCGTACACCATTCGTGTCGTCTCGGAAATCACCGAGTCCAATGGTTCCAGCTCCATGGCTTCGGTCTGTGGTGCATCGCTGGCACTGATGGACGCTGGTGTACCGATGAAGGCACCGGTTGCCGGTATCGCCATGGGTCTGGTTAAAGAAGGCGAGAAGTTCGCCATCCTGACCGACATCCTGGGTGACGAAGACCACCTGGGCGACATGGACTTCAAGGTAGCCGGTACCGCCAAAGGTGTTACCGCGCTGCAGATGGACATCAAGATCAACGGCATCACCGAAGAGATCATGGAAATCGCTCTGGGCCAAGCCCTGGAAGCGCGCCTGAACATCCTCGGTCAGATGAACCAGGTCATTGGTCAGTCCCGTAGCGAACTGTCGGAAAATGCTCCGACCATGATCGCGATGAAGATTGATACCGACAAGATCCGTGATGTTATCGGTAAAGGCGGCGCGACCATCCGTGCTATCTGTGAAGAGACCAAGGCTTCGATCGATATCGAAGACGACGGCTCGATCAAGATCTTTGGTGAAACCAAGGATGCGGCAGAAGCGGCTCGCCAGCGCGTACTGAGCATTACTGCCGAAGCCGAGATCGGCAAGATCTACGTCGGCAAGGTTGAGCGCATCGTTGACTTCGGTGCCTTCGTCAACATCCTGCCGGGCAAGGACGGTCTGGTTCACATCTCGATGCTGAGCGATGCTCGTGTCGAGAAAGTGACCGACATCCTGAAAGAAGGTCAGGAAGTTGAAGTACTGGTACTGGACGTGGACAACCGCGGCCGTATCAAGCTGTCGATCAAAGATGTTGCAGCAGCCAAGGCTTCGGGCGTCTAAGCTCAAAGCGTTGAAGAAAGGACCCTAAGGGGTCCTTTTTTTATGGGCGGAGTTCGCCGTGTACGTGCTTGCATCCTGCATGCTTCAAAAAGGAGTGTCTTGTATGAAGAAGTTCGTTATTGCTGCCGCTACTGTTACCGCGCTGATGTTGGCCAACGTGACTTTTGCTCAAGCGCCGCTGACGGTTGCGGCGGGTGAGATGACCAAGGCAACAGAGGCTACTTCCGATACCTGGATCACCACGAAGGTCAAAGCAGACCTGATGACGGAGAAGGGGGTGCCGGGTTCGGACATCTCTGTAGAAACCAACAGCGGCGTAGTTTCCCTGTCGTCAAAGGTGCCTTTGACCCAATCCCAGAAAGACGCAGCAGTCTCGATTGCCAAAAAAATAAAGGGGGTTAAGGCGGTATCGGCTGAAGGCCTGAGAACTTATTAAGCTGAACCCCGGCCATTGAGCCGGGGTTTTAAGCAGGCGTTTGAGGAGCGCTTACTCGGAGTCCAGATGCAACTGCGAGATTACCCGGCCATCGGCTTCGGCTTGCCCCAGCGTGGCATCGACGAAGTACACGCGCTGGTCTTCAAGCTTGCCCTGGTCGACCAGGTAATCCTTGATGCTGCTGGCGCGCGCCTGGCCCAGTTGACGCAGCAACAGGGGGCTTTCAGCCCACGACGTGATCACCGCGTTGCGCAGGTTGTCTGTGCGCTCTTTACGGCTCAACTGTTCCCACTGCGCGGGCGGTTGTTGTTTGAGGCGCGAGCGGTAGATCGCCTCAAGCATCGCGGGTTTCTCGTCATCTGGCACCTGCAGTTGAGTGGCTTGTGCCGGGACCTTGTCGCCTCGCCGTTGCAGCATCTTGTAGTAGGTAGCCTGATACTCGCGCTCCAGACGCTGCTCGGCAATCAGCGGGCCGTCACTGCTCTGGGCGCTGGTACCTTCGATTTCCAGGCGCAATTCCGGGCGCGCCTTGAGTGCGCTGGCGAGTTTGTCCAGGGCCCCTTTGGCGTCGCTGCTCAAGTCACTTGAGCCTGGAGTAAAGGCGACGCTTCCAAGGTCTTGGGCGTCGCCGCCACTGACGAGCCCGCCAATGAACTTGAACGGTGCCTGGGCGGCTCGCATGACGAGGTTTCGTAATGTCTGCCAGACAATCGGCATCACGCTGAACTGAGGGTTGTTCAAGTCGCCGGAGATTGGCAACTCAATGGAGATTTTGCCTTCGGTGTCCTTGAGCAGTGCGACGGCAAGGCGAATCGGCAAGTCTACGGCATCAGGGCTGTCTACCTTTTCACCCAGTTGCAGTTGTTCAAGCACCAGTTTGTTCTCGGCCTTGAGCTGGCCCTTGGTGATCAGGTAATGCAGGTCCAGATTCAGGCGACCCTTGCGGATGCGGTAGCCGGCAAATTTGCCCGAGTAAGGGGTCAGGGTGGTCAGCTCGACGCGTTTGAAGCTGGTGGCGATGTCCAGGCTGGCCATGGGGTCGAAGGGGTTCAGCGCGCCCTTGATAGTGACGGGCGCATAGCGGTCGACCTTACCTTTGATATCGACATTGGCAGGTTTCGGTTGCCGGTTGTCGATAGTGCCGATCCGGCCGTTGAGTTGCTGGATCGCCGTGGCGAAGTTGGGTGTCAGGCTGAAGTCGGCGAAGTTGGCCGAGCCGTCGTTGATCGCGATTTCACCAATGTGGATGCCCAGCGGCTTGGCGCTGCTGGTGGACGTATTGCTTGCTTTCTGCGGGCTTCCAGCCGGTTGTGGTATCAACAGGTCATCGACGCTGGTGGTACGGTCTTCATTGATCATAAAACGCGCATAGGGCTGTTGCAGGTTGACCTTTGCAATCGATAGCGCATCCCCATGACGATATTCCAGGCCATCCAGATTCAACTGCTGCCATTTGACGAAATCGCGGTTCTTGATGGTGTCTAGCGTGTGCAGCTGATTGACCTGAGCCTTGCCCGTGATACTGAAGGCCAGCGGTGCCGTGTTCTTGAGGTCGACGTCGAGATCGCTGTTGAGCATGCCGCTGCGTAGCTCAAGGCGAATGAATGGGCTGATATAGGCTTGTGCGACACGAAGGTCGATATCCCGCGTAACGACATTCAGTTTACTGCTGACAGGTGCCAGATTGACGTCACCCGAGGCCTGCAGCTTGCCTTGCTTGCCTACTCCGGTATCGAGCTTCAGGGTGAAGGGCGACTGATTGAGGCTGTCGAAGTTCTGCAGGTCCAGGTTAAGTGGGCCCACCTCCAGCGCCACCGGTTCCTTGTGGGTACGGTCAGCCAGATGAACCTGATAGTTGCGCAACTGAACGTCACGCAGTAACACCTGCCATGGTTTGCTTGGGGTATTGGTGCCTGTCGTCTCTTTGGTGGCCGGCGTTGCGGTGGCCGGTTCAGTTTTCTCTGCAGGTTTTGCCTTGGCTGGCTGGCTGGCGAACAGCTTCTGCCAGTCGAGCTGACCATCGGCTTCAAGGGCTGCCCAGGTTTCCAGTTTCTCGCTGCGAATCTTGCCAACGGTGACCAACTGCTTGGCCAGGTCAATCGACGTTTCGCTGACCGACAGGCTGGCCAGGCGTACCAATGGCCTGCCATCGGGCGCATTGACTGCAAACGGCGCGATCTGAAGCGAGGTGTTGTCGAGCAGCAGCTCGGTTTCCTTGGACAGGTTCAGTTTGTAGTGGGTCTCAAAGCTGACACGCCCGTCTTCAAGTACCAACGGCACTATATCTCGGACATAAGGCCAGACGAGCTTCATCTTGCCGTCAGTAAACTTCAGCGTGCCTTCAGAGGCGATGGGCACCAGGCTGAACGTACCCTGCCAGTCGATCCGGCCGCCCTTGGGGCCTGCGGCGACCAGGGTCATGTCCGTGCTGTCGTCGGGCAGGGTGCTGAGGTTCTTCAGTTCCAGGTCCATCGAGTCGTAGAGAAATTCGATGGGTTCGCTGGGTCGCAGGTCTTCGAAATGCAGGTAACCGGCGTTGAGTTTGATGCTGCCAATACGCAGCGGGAAGGGCTCGCTCGCAGGCGTTTCGGCTTTTGGCTGGCTGGGCGGCAGCTTGAAGAGTTGGGTCAGATTGAGGCTGCCGTCCTTGGCAAACAGCAGTTCGGTACGTGGCTTGTCCAGTTCGACGTTCGCCAGGTGAAGCGCGCCGCTCCACAGGCTGTCGAGCTGCAGGTTGGCATACAAACGTTCAAAGCCGACCTGCTCCTTGCCCGGCTCACCGATCTGCAAGCCCCAGAGTGTCAGCTCCAGGCTGAACGGGTTGAGTTCCACGCGCTGCAGCTTGGCAGGTAGCGTGGCGTAGTTGGCTAATTGCTGGTTAGCAATTCGCAAGGCGACGCCGGGGAGAATCAGGAAACCAAGCAGGCTGTAAAGGGCCAGAGCGGCCAACAAGGCGCCGAGGGCGCGTTTCATTCCTTTGGGCATGTGCGGCGTCGTCTGTATCTAACGGAAGTGGTTGGAGTATGGCACGATAATTCGGTTCCGAAGATAGCGCCAAATCACCTCTTTCGTGCGTAAACGTCTATTTCAAAGGTGCAGAATCAAGGTCTTTAGCGGTGGTTGGTTATCCATGGACGGGAAGTCGGCAGCCGGTGTCAGAACCTGCCACTCGCGCACTGGCCGGTTGTTTTTCTCGGCGCAGCGCAGCACCTGTGCGCGCCAGTCGTCGAGGCTGACCTTGGCCAGGTTGTTACAGCAGACCAGCACACCTCCTTCGGCAGTGCTCAACAGCGCCGGCTTGAGCAGGCTTTGATAGTCTCGCAACAGGTCGACGGTGCCGAAGGCACTCTTTGCCCAGGCAGGCGGGTCGAGAAATACCAGATCGAATTGCCGTGGTTCCAGTCGCGGGTAGGGCGGCAGTTTGTGACCGCGTCGTTGGCTGACGGGTAGCCCGGCCAACTGGCGGATCGCCGGGAAGTAGTCGGACTGTATGAACTCCATGGGCGCAAGCGTTGGGTTCAGGGCTGCGTTTTCGCGACCTACAGCCAGGTTGCCTTCGGCGAAATCCAGGTTGCAGACCTCACGGGCACCCCCTGCGGCGGCACTCAAGCCAACCCCACAGGTATAGGCAAACAGGTTCAGTACGCGCTTGCCGGCGCTGTTCTGCTTGATCCAGCCACGGGCATTGCGCAAATCGAGAAACAACAGCGGATCCTGCCCCGAGTGACGGCCACGTACCCGATAGTTCAGCCCCCACTCATGGCCGACATGATCGGCCAGGGCCGCCTCGCTGGCCTGGTAGGCCGGGTCTCGACGGTCGATACGACTGTTGCCTTGGGAGCGGTCGTTGTAGACCAGCAGCAGCTCCAGGCCAAGTGATTGCTCGACGGTAGCATGCAGGTCGAGCAGGGCATCGTGATCGAGGGTCTGGTGAAAGCTCTGTACCAGCAACTGCGGGCCATAGCGGTCTACGGTCAGGCCGGCAGCGCCTTCCTGGCTTCCATGGAACAGCCGGTAGCAGTCGGTCCCTTGGGCATGGAGTTCGGCGAGAAGGCCGTTGCGGGGGTCGAGGGCGGCGCGCAGCGCCTGATTCAAGAGGGACATGCACGTAGCCTTGGTATTCGGGGCTGCAGTTTAACAGGAGAGGCCCAGGGTGAGCCTCTCCGGCGTACATCAGCGTTCGATCGTCAGGGCCACACCCTGGCCACCACCGATGCACAGCGTTGCCAGCCCTTTCCTGGCATCACGCTTGATCATTTCGTGCAACAGGGTGACCAGTACCCGGCAACCGGAAGCACCAATAGGGTGCCCCAATGCAATGGCACCACCGTTGACATTGACCTTGGCGGCATCCCAGCCCAGCTCTTTACCGACGGACAACGCTTGGGCGGCGAAGGCTTCGTTGGCTTCTATCAGGTCCAGGTCTGACAACGACCAGCCGGCTTTTTCAAGGCAGCGTCGAGTGGCATTTACAGGGCCAATGCCCATGATTGCAGGGTCAACGCCGGCGTTTGCATAGGCGGTGATACGGGCCAGTACCGGCAGCTCCAGTTCCTGGGCTTTAGCGGCACTCATCAGCAGCACGGCGGCAGCACCATCATTGAGTGACGACGCATTGCCCGCCGTGACACTGCCATCTTTCTTGAAGGCGGGCCTGAGCTTGCTCAACGACTCAGCGGTAGTGCCCGGGCGGGGCTGCTCGTCAGTGGCGAACGCGATCGGATCGCCTTTGCGTTGCGGGATCAGGATCGGGGTGATTTCTTCAATGAAACGACCGCTTTCAATGGCTACGCTGGCTTTCTGCTGGGAGGCCGCTGCGAAGGCGTCCTGCTCCTCGCGGCTCAGGCCGTACTTTTCGACCAGGTTTTCGGCGGTGATGCCCATGTGGTAGTCGTTGAAAGCGTCCCACAAGCCATCACTGATCATGCTGTCGATCAATGAGCTGTGGCCCATGCGCAGGCCGGTGCGCGCACCAGGTATGACATAGTTGGCAAGGCTCATGTTTTCCTGTCCGCCCGCGATGACCACGTCGGCATCGCCACACCGAATCGCTTGCGCAGCCAAGTGCACGGCTTTGAGCCCAGAGCCACATACCTTGTTGAGTGTCAGGGCGGGCACGGCGTGGGGCAGCCCAGCCTTGATCGCGGCTTGGCGGGCAGGGTTCTGACCGGCACCGGCGGTCAGAACCTGGCCGAAGATGACTTCGTCTACGAGTTCGGCGTCCAGGCCGGTCTGTGTCAGCAGCTGGCTGATAACCGCAGCCCCCAGATCAACGGCTGGAATAGCGGCCAGTGCTCCTTGGTAGCTACCAATGGCGGTACGGGTGGCGGCAACGATCACAACATCTTGCATGGCACAGGTCCTTAGTCTTGTTGGATGTGGTATCGGAACGGCAAAAGCCTGCTTTGGGCTTTGTTGGTAGGCATGGTGGCACAGATGGCCAGGCGCCTGCCAATCACCAAAGTATGAGGCGTGCACGCCCGCTGGCTGACGCTCAGCTGAGTCCCATGCGTCGGTGTGCACGGTGCTTGGAGCTGTCGCGCATGGCCCAGCGTAGCACCGGGGCAACACCGGCAACCCCCAGGCGGACCAGTCGGCGCTCTAGCAGGCTCGGTGAGAATCCATGCATGGCACTGGCCCATGGCGCTAACAGGTCGATGCCTGCCCGCATCATCACGGCGCCAACGGGCTTGGCCTGCCGGCTCGGCGCAGGGGCATCAAGCAGCAGGCGAACCACTTCGCGGCTGCGTGCATCGCACGCCAGTTGTGGGCGCATGGCGTGCAGGTATTCGGCAATAGCCTGGCGCGAGCGGGGCACATTGCGTGCGCCCAGGCGTTCGGCGACCAAGGCAATTTCGTCGTAGTAGGCATCCTGGTCAGCGAGGCTCATCCGAGGATTGCGGTAACGCAGGTGTGCGGCGAGAAAACTGCTGACTTCGGCGACGTGTACCCAGGTCAGCAGGTCGGGGTCGCTGGCGGCATAGGGGCGCCCATCGGCGGCGGTGCCGACGACCTGCAGATGAATGGTCCGTACTTTATCGATCAGCCACTCGGCGTCGCGGGTTGAGCCGAATGTCGTCCCGGAGATGAACTGGCTGGTACGGCGCAGACGGCCGATCATGTCTTGGCGAAAGCTCGAATGGTCCCAGACCCCGGCCAGTGCCAGTGGGTGCAAGACTTGCAACAGGAGGGCGCTGATGCCACCGATCAGCATGCTCGGAAAGTCGCCATGCACGCGCCAGCAGATACTGTTTGGGCCAAACAGCCCGGGATCACCTTTGGGGTGTTCCAGGTCCAGTTGCCCCAGCGCCAGGCCGGTCATGCTAAGCAGTTGGGTCTCGATACGGCGACGAAGGGCTTCCATAACGTCCTTGCGGCACCGTCGTTGCGGTGCGCTTCACTGCCCCCGGTCGCACTGGCGACCAAGGGCAGGAAGGGTGATCAGCCGCGGTGGCGGCCGCGGAAGTAGTTGATCAGACCTTGGGTCGAGGCATCTTCAGCAGGCTCTTCGATGCCACCGGTGAGGCGCTGGTAGACGCCTTTGCCGAGCTCCTTGCCCAATTCAACACCCCACTGGTCGAAGGCGTTGATACCCCAGATGACGCTCTGCACGAACACTTTGTGTTCATACATGGCCACCAGCGCGCCCAAACGGCGTGGGCTGATACGCTCTACAACCAAGGTGTTGCTCGGACGGTTGCCCGGGATCACCTTGTGCGGTGCCAGCTTCTGGATTTCGGTTTCGGCCAGGCCTTTCTCGCGCAGTTCTGCTTCGGCTTCAGCGCGGGTCTTACCGAGCATCAGGGCCTGGCTCTGCGACAGGCAGTTGGCGTACAGCCACTGGTGGTGGTCGGCAACCGGGTTGAAACTGACCACCGGGACGATGAAGTCCGCTGGAATCAGTTGGGTGCCCTGGTGCAGCAACTGATGGTAGGCGTGCTGACCGTTGCAACCGACACCACCCCAGATGACGGGGCCGGTATCGTGGTTAACCGGGGTTCCGTCCTGGCGCACGCTCTTGCCGTTGGACTCCATATCCAACTGCTGCAGGTGCTTGGTGATGTTGCGCAGGTAGTGGTCGTACGGCAGGATCGCGTGGCTTTGCGCTCCCCAGAAGTTGCCGTACCAGACGCCCAGAAGTGCCAACAGCACAGGCATGTTCTGTTCGAATGGGGCGCTCTGGAAGTGCTGGTCCATGGTGTAGGCACCGGACAGCAGCTCCTTGAAGTTGGCCATGCCAATGGCCAGGGCAATAGGCAGGCCGATGGCCGACCACAGCGAATAACGGCCACCTACCCAGTCCCACATCGGGAAGATGTTCTCTTCGCGAATGCCGAAAGCGATGGCTGCTGTCTTGTTACTGGAAACGGCGATGAAGTGTCGGTGAAGTTCTACTTCCGAGCCACCCTGGGCCAAGTACCAAGCGCGTGCGGCCTGGGCGTTTTTCAGGGTTTCGAGGGTGTTGAAAGACTTTGACGAGACGATGAACAGTGTGGTCTCGGCGCGCAGGTTGGCCGACAGCTCATGAAACTCGCTGCCGTCGATATTGGCCAGGTAGTGGCAGCGCACGCCCCGCTGGGCATAAGGCAAGAGGGCTTCAGAGACCAGTTCGGGGCCAAGGAAGGACCCGCCAATGCCGATGTTCACAACGTCGGTAATCGGCTTTTCGGTATAACCACGCCACAAGCCGTCGTGAATCCGCCCAACCAGTTCGGTTACCTGGTTAAGGACCTTATGCACCTCGGGCATGATGTTGACGCCGTTGACGCTCAATTTGTCGCCTACCGGACGGCGTAGCGCGGTGTGCAGCGCTGGGCGACCTTCCGAAGCGTTGAGGATCTCGCCGGCGAACAGCGACTTTATCGCATCCTGCAGGCCCACTTCATCGGCCAGCCCTACCAGCAGGTTGCGGGTCTGGGCGTTGATCAGGTTTTTCGAGTAGTCGAGGAACAGGCCGCAACAGCTCAGAGAAAATTGGTTGAAGCGCTGTGGATCGGCGTTGAAGGCCTCGCGCATGCTGAAATTCTGCATGGCTTCGCGGTGCTGCTGGAGCGCCTGCCAAGCCGGCAGGGCGGTAACGTCATGAGGGGTGCGGTAGTACGCCATCGCTGCAGATTTTCCTTATTGCTGGAACTGCCTTGGACACTGAAAAGGTCGGTCCGTTTGCAGGCTCGTCTGAAAAGATTGCACACGAACCTGCCGTTGGCCTGGCTGAGCCGGTGGCTCAGTCCAACTGAACCGGAATGGCATGGCTGGTGTGGCTCAGCTCATTCCCTGGCGCCATGTATAGCATGCGCGGTTTGAAGTTGTGCAGTTCTGCTTCACTGTAATGGGCATAGGCGCAGATGATTACGCGGTCGCCGACTTTGGCCTTGTGTGCAGCTGCACCATTGACCGAGATCATCCGGGAGCCTTCTTCGCCGCGAATGGCGTAGGTGGTGAAGCGCTCGCCGTTGTCGACGTTGTAGATCTGGATTTGTTCGTACTCACGAATACCGGCCAGGTCCAGCCAGAGCCCGTCGATGGCGCAGGAGCCCTCGTAGTCGAGTACGGCATGGGTGACTTCTGCGCGATGCAGTTTGGCCTTGAGCATGATGGCGTGCATGGGGGGATTCCTTGGTCAGGTTCTCGCGCGGGTACACGGAGCCTTCCGGCCCCGCGAGCGGCGGCAGTGTGCCCGAACCCAGGGGGCCGGGCAACATGGCGCTAAGGCTTGTCGTCGAGATTCAGGTGCAGGTTGTCGATCAAGCGGGTTGCGCCTAGAAACGCAGCGACCAGGATCACCAGGTCACGGTCTTCAGCGGTGGCAGGGCGCAGGCTGATCGCATGGCGAACTTCAAGGTAATCGGGACGGAAGCCGGCCTTTTGCAGTTGCTCCTGGCCCTGGGCAATCAGGGCCTGGAAATCGCACGAGCCCTGTTTGATGGCTTCGGCCATCTGCGTCAGGGTGCGGTACAGCGCGGGTGCACAGGCGCGTTGTTCATCGTTCAGGTAACCGTTGCGTGACGACAGCGCCAGGCCATCAGGGGCACGCACAGTGGGTTCGCCGATGATCTGGATCGGCATGTTCAAATCACGGACCAGTGCGCGGATCACGGCCAGTTGCTGGAAGTCCTTCTGGCCGAACACCGCCAGGTCTGGCTGAACCATGTTGAACAACTTGCTGACCACGGTGGCTACACCTTCAAAGTGCCCTGGTCGGCTTGCGCCGCAAAGGCCTTCTGACAGCTGTGGAACAGAAACACGGGTTTGTCCTGCCATGCCCTCGGGATACATTTCCTCGACGGAAGGGGCAAACAATAGATGACAGCCTGCTTCCAGCAGCTTTTCCTGGTCGGCGGCAAGCGTGCGAGGGTATTTGTCGAGGTCTTCGCCCGCGCCGAACTGCAGCGGGTTGACGAAGATGCTGGCAACCACGAAATCAACCCGCTGCGCAGCCTTGGCCACGAGTGCAGCATGCCCGCTGTGCAGGTTGCCCATGGTCGGTACGAAGCCAATGCGTTTGCCTTCGCTGCGTGCCCGCGCTACGGCGGCGCGCAGCTCGCGGACGGTTTTGACTGTATTCATGCACTGAACCCGTGTTCGCTGCCTGGGAAAGTGACGTCCTTGACCTCTTTGACATACGCCTGCAAGGCGCTCTGAATATCGCTCTGGCCAGCCATGAAGTTCTTCACGAACTTGGGTACACGACCACTGAGGGATAGGCCGAGCATGTCATGCATGACCAGTACCTGGCCGTCGGTGGCACTGCCTGCGCCAATACCGATGACGGGTATTTTTACTGCCTGGGTGATTTCGGCGGCCAGTTCGCTTGGGACACACTCCAGCAGCAGCATCGCGGCGCCGGCTTGTTCCAGGGCAATGGCATCGGCACGCATTTGTCGGGCCTGGTTTTCCTGGCGACCCTGGACCTTGTAACCGCCGAGTATGTTCACCGCTTGTGGTGTCAGGCCCATATGTGCGCACACAGGTACACCGCGTTCGGCCAGCAGACGAATGGTGTCAGCCAGCCAGGCTGCGCCTTCGATTTTGACCATATGGGCGCCGGCCTGCATTAGTGCGCCGCTGTTGGCGAACGCCTGTTCAGTGGTGGCATACGCCATGAACGGCAGGTCGGCCAGAATCAGTGCGCCTTCGTTACCACGTTTGACGCTGCTTACGTGGTAGGCCATTTCGGCGTTGGTGACGGGCAAGGTGCTGTCGTGGCCCTGCAGGACCATGCCCAGCGAGTCGCCTACCAGCAGTATTTCTACGCCGGCGCGGCAGCATGCCTGGGCGAACGTTGCGTCATAGCACGTCAGCATGGCAATTTTCTCACCCTTGAGCTTTAGGCTCTGCAGGGTGGTCAGGGTTACATCTGGCATGAAAAGGAATCCTCGTTCAGGCGCTGTGAAAAACGACTGCGTACAACGCGTGTATTCATCTTCTGGAACAGCACATCATCGATTGTGGTGTTTGAAATACGACCTGTTCCAGGCCTATATACGCCTTTTTGCGGCGCTTGGGCGCCACGGGACGCCTATAGTCGTGAGCGAGGGGGCTTAAGTCAATTACCCTGTTACCGCATTGTTACGAATGCACTGTTACGGGCGTTACCGTGTGGGGGAACGCCCGGTTACAGGCGCTCCAGACCGACGAACGGGCAATCGGCCAGCAGTTGGGCGAGCGGGCGCTGGTCGGCCAGCAGGAAGTCGGCAGGTACCAGTTCTGCCAGCGGGTAGAGTACGAACGGACGCGCCTGCATGTGGTAATGCGGCACCTTGAGCCGTGGTTCATCGATAACCTGGTCACCGTAGAGCAGGATATCCAGGTCAAGGGTTCGTGCCCCCCAGCGCTCTTTACGAACGCGGCCCTGGGCGTTTTCTATGGATTGCAGGGCATCGAGCAGGGCAATAGGCTCCAGCGCGCTGTCCAGTGCCGCCACGGCATTTGTGTAGCGTGGCTGGCCTGGTGAGAGCGAGTCGCTGGTGTAGAAGCTGGACACGGCAACCAGATCAGTCGCTGGCAGCTGCTCGAGCGATTGCAGGGCGCTCTCAAGCTGCTGGCGGGGATCGTCCAGGTTGCTGCCCAGACCAATATAGACGCGAGGCATGTTTACTCGCCCGCAGCGCCGTCGGCGCGCTTGCGTTTGCTGCCACTGCGCTTGCGTTTGCGTGGGCCTGCGCCAGCACCCTCATCGCGGCTGCCGAGTTCGCGGATCATGTCGCGACGCTCACTTTCGTTGCACTCCTGATAGTCAGTCCACCATTGGCCAAGACCATCGGTGTCCTCGCCCGCACTTTCGCGCAGCAGCAGGAAGTCATAGCCGGCACGGAAGCGCGGGTTGTCCAGTAACAGGTCGGCACGTTTGCCGCTGCGCCGTGGCAGGCGCTCCTGCATGTCCCAGATTTCACGGATGGGCATGGTGAAACGCTTGGGGATTGCGATGCGTTGGCACTGTTCGCTGATCAGTTCGTGCGCCGCTTCGTTCATGGCCGGGATAGGCGGCATGCCTCGGCTCTGCAAATGCAGCGCACGTGTTGGCAGGGCAGGCCAGAGCATGGCAGCGAAAAGGAAGGCCGGGGTTACCGGCTTGCCTTGTTTGACCCGTAGATCCGTGTTGATCAACGCTTGGCTGATCAAGGTATGGGTGTAGGTCGGATGGTCTTCCAGTGCCTGGGCGCTGGCCGGGAACAGTGGATCGAACAGTTGCAGGTCGACCAGCATCTCGAACGTATCGGCGGCCTGGCCGGAGAGGAACAGCTTGAGGCTTTCCTCGAACAGGCGTGCAGACGGAATCTCACGCAGCATCGGCGCCAGTTGGCGAATCGGTGCGACGGTGTGCTTCTCGATGCCGAAGTTCAGCTTGGCGGCGAAGCGCACCGCGCGCAGCATGCGTACCGGGTCTTCCTGGTAGCGCTGGGTCGGGTCGCCAATCAGGCGGATCAAGCGGTTACGAATATCGTGTACGCCGTTGGCATAATCGAGAATGCGCTCGCTGATCGGATCGTAATACAGCGCATTGATGGTGAAGTCGCGGCGCTGCGCGTCTTCTTCCAATGTGCCGTAGACGTTATCGCGCAGGATGCGCCCACTCTCGTTGCGTGAGGACTGGTGGTTGTTTTCCTCTTCGCTTTCAGGGTGGTTGGCGCGGAAGGTCGCGACTTCAATGATTTCACGGCCAAAGTGGACGTGAACCAGTTTGAAGCGACGGCCAATGACTCGGGCGTTGCGGAACTCCGCACGCACTTGCTCGGGGGTGGCGCTGGTGGCGACGTCGAAGTCTTTCGGCGTAATGCCCAGAAGCTGGTCGCGCACGCAGCCGCCGACCAGATAGGCCTGGTAGCCGGCGTTTTGCAGACGCTCGACGATGCTCACCGCATGACGACTGAATTGGCCACGTTGCAGCGAATGTTGACTGCTATTAATCACTTCAGGCGTGGTGCGCTGGTGGTGCGGGCCACGAACGGGGGGACGGAACGACTGGAACAGCTTCTTCAGCATGGGATGCACTGTTTGAAGGAATTTTCAGCCATAAACGAAGAATGGCCGCATGATAGGCGGGGATTCTAGCATTTACTCTGGGAATGGTGTAGGCAACAGCATGAGGGGGTACAGGTAGGAAAACTACAAGGGGAGCCGAAGCTCCCCTGGAATGTAGTTGCGTGCTCTTTTTATTTTTCTTCTGGGCTTCTTGTTTTTGTTGAGTGCCCTGTCTACAAAGCCGAGGCTTGTAGAGCGTCCCCCTATTCGGGGGCCAAGAGCAAACGGATTGCTTTGGTCGCTGAGGTTGCGGTGATCTGTCGATCCAACCAGTGTAGGCGCTGCTTTAGTGCAGTTTTTGTTGTTCTCTGCCTGGTTGTGGGGCAAGCCCCAAAACACAACTCCTCTCCAAAAGAATCAGTTAGCTGCGCCTCCGCCGTCTTGTTCTTATTGTGCGTGAGCCGATTCGTCTTATTTTTATTGTCTTTTGCAGTGCTTGTTATTGTTCTTGTACCAAACATATAGCAGGTGCCGTGCCAACTTTTGTGAAACCCAGTAAAACAAGGGCTTACGCCGGTTTTGGTCCGTTTTGCCGCCGAAAAAAAACCGGGGTTTCGTTACCGTAAGCCCCGGTTTTTGTTACGTCTTCATGTTGCGGTAACAGTCTGTCACGTGAATCTTATGTTACCTGCCCAATGGCACGGTGACAGCTGAAGCGTATCAGCCCTCGTTGGTTGCGCTGCTCTTGCGTCGAGGTATTCCCAAGCGCTGGCGTCGTTCCCACAGGCACTTGCGGCTGACCCCCAGCTTGCGTGCCAGTTCGGTTTCAGTCATATGGTCCTGGTGCTCGAGCACGAAGTGCTGGAAGTAGTCTTCCAGCGACAGGTCTTCCATGGGCTCATGGCTGTTGTTGGCCTGCGTGCCGGCTGCTGGCAGGCCACCGAAGTTCTCATCGTCGTCTTCCAGATCGCTCAGCTCGATATCGATACCCAGCAGGTCGGCAGAAATCTCTGGGCTCTCGCAAAGGATGACGGCACGCTCCACGGCGTTTTCCAGTTCACGCACGTTACCTGGCCAGGAGTAGTGACGTATCGCCATTTCTGCGTCGTGAGCAAACCTCAGGTCATTGCGGCCGATACGTGCGCTCTGCCGAGCGAGGAAGGCATTGGCAATTTCATTGACGTCGGCACCCCGTTCCCGCAGCGCAGGCAGCTTCAGGGCGATGACGTGCAGTCGGTAGTAAAGGTCTTCACGGAACTGGCCGACTTTGGCCAGGTTCTTCAGGTCGCGGTGGGTAGCGGCGATCAGGCGCACATCAACCTTCTGCGACTGTACCGAACCGACCCGGCGGATTTCGCCTTCCTGCAGGACACGCAGCAGGCGAGCCTGGGCTTCCAGCGGCAGCTCGCCAATTTCATCCAGGAAAAGCGTGCCGCCATCGGCGGCTTCAACCAGGCCTGCGCGCCCGGCACTGGCGCCGGTGAACGCGCCTTTCTCGTGGCCGAAGAGTTCGGACTCGATGAGGGTTTCCGGAATCGCTGCGCAGTTTACCGAGATCATCGGCGCCTTGGCGCGTCGCGACAGGTTGTGCAGGGCGCGAGCGACCAGCTCTTTACCGGTACCCGACTCGCCTTGAATCAGGACGTTGGAGTCGGTGGGCGCGACTTTACGGATCTTGCTGTAGAGATCTTGCATCGGTGGGCACGAGCCGATAATGCCGATCTCGCCATTGGCACTTTCACTGCCGGCCTTGTCACTGGCGGCTGGCTTGCCATTTACACGTTCGGAAGGTGCCGCCGGAGCGCTCTGCCGATCACGCAGGATGCGCGCCACTGCCTGCAGCATCTCGTCATGGTCGAAGGGTTTGGCGATGTAGTCGACCGCCCCCATCTTCATGGAGTCGACCGCAGAACGCAGGCTGGCGTAGCTGGTCATGATCAGCACAGGCGTTCCCTGGCCAAGCTTGATCAGTTCGGTACCCGGGGCGCCTGGCAAGCGCAGATCGCTGACGATCAGGTCGAAGGTCGGAATGCTGAAGCGTTCCTGAGCCTCCTGTACCGAGCCGGCTTCACTGACCTGGTACTGGTTCCGTTCGAGCAGGCGACGCAAGGCTGAGCGGATGATGGTTTCGTCTTCGACGATCAGAATATGCGGCATTGATTCAATTCTCTCGACGGTCTCAGTTCACAGCGGACGTCGCTACGACATGGCGCGGTAGGGTCACTCGGATCCGGGTGCCACGCTGGCTTTCGATATCGGCCGGGCTGTCGATGGTGATTTGTCCATAATGCTCTTCCACGATGGAATAGACCAGAGCGAGCCCTAGTCCTGTCCCTTCACCCGGGTCCTTGGTGGTGAAGAACGGTTCGAACAATCGGTCCATGATGTTCTTTGGGATTCCGCTCCCTTCATCCTCGACAATCAGGTCGACGGTGTGTTCATTCGCTTCGCTTCTGACCCGCACGGCTGCGCCGGGTGGCGAGGCGTCGCGTGCATTGGACAGTAAATTGATCAATACCTGGGCGAGCCGCTGGGGGTCGCCGTCTACCCAGTGCTCCGGGTCGCACAGATTGAAAAACTGTACTTCAAAATTGCGCCGGTTCAAGGCCAGCAAGCCGATTGCATCCTGTGCCACTTCTGCCAGGCATACGGGTTCTTCATTGTTCTGTTGGCTACCGCCGGCGTGGGCGAAGCTCATCAGTGACTGAACGATGCGTGAAATACGCTTGGTCTGTTCAATGATCTGGCTGCTCAGCTCGGTGATTTCGCTGTCTTCCTCGCGCTCTTCCCGCAGGTTTTGCGCCAGGCAGGCGATGCCGGTAATCGGGTTGCCGATCTCATGGGCCACCCCGGCGGCCAGGCGGCCGATGCTCGCCAAACGTTCGGAGTGCACCAGCTTGTCTTCAAGCGCTTGAGTTTCGGTCAAGTCTTCAACAAGCAGTACCAAGCCACTGTTACCCGGTGCCAGTGGTTCGTCGATGGCTGCCTTGTGCAGGTTCAACCAGCGCGGCTGGCCATCCAGCGCCAACCGTTGTTTGTGCAGGTGTTCATCAGGAACATTGATGAAACCGAGTAGAAGGCCGCGCCAAGGTTCGCTGATGGTTGTCAGGCGGGAGCCCACCACGTGCTTGGCGGCAATGCCAGTCAACTCTTCCATGGCCCGGTTCCACATCAGAATTTCCTGATCCTTGGCCAGCGAGCAGACGCCCATCGGCAGTTCCTGCAGGGTTTGGCGATGGTAGCGGCGCAGGGCGTCGAGTTCAGCGGCAAGGCCGGTCAGCCGCGAGTGGTAGTCTTCCAGGCGACTCTCGATGAAGTGGATGTCTTCGGTAACGTAGTTCTCGCTGCCGGACTTGTAGGGCAGGAAGGTCTCGACCATGTCCTGAGCTACGCTAGGCCCCATCAAGCCAGACAGGTTTGCCTCTATTCGGTCACGCAGCCTGCGTAGCGCATAAGGCCGGCGCTCATCAAAAGGCAGGTAGAGATCGCGCAGTGCCTGTTCAACTTCTTTCTGTGCGGCCTTGGCGCCCAGGGGCTTGGCCAGTTGGGTGGCAAACTCCTGCGGCGAGGCCGCATGCAATTCGCGACGCTGCGGCCGGCGAACGTTGTCCACCGCACAGGCCTCTGCGGCGCCAACCTCTTCCGGGCTGGCATTGGTGAACAGCGAAATCAGCGTGAACAACAGGACGTTGGCTGCCAGTGAAGCGATGGCTGCCATGTGCCAACTGGTGTCGTCGAGCACATAGATCATGTTCAGCAGCGGGATGTAAAAGCCCTGCAGATTGCCAACCAGTGGCAGCAGCATGGTTACCAGCCAGACGCTGATCCCCGCCAGCAACCCGGCGATGAAGCCTCGTCGGTTTGCGGTTGGCCAGTAGAGTACCGAGAGCACGCCGGGCAGGAACTGCAGTGTTGCGACAAAGGCGACGATACCCAGATTGGCCAGGTCCTGCTGAGCGCCCAACAACAGATAGAAGCCGAAACCTGCGCTGATGATGGCGACGATCAGTGCCCGTCGGGTCCATTTCAGCCAGCGGTAGATATTACCTTCGGCCGGTGGCTGGTACAGCGGCAGTACCAGATGGTTCAGGGCCATGCCGGACAGCGCCAGGGTGGTCACGATGATCAGGCCACTGGCGGCTGAGAGCCCGCCGATGTACGCCAGCAGTGCCAATAGCTTGTTGTTCGCGGCAATGCCCAGGCCCAGGGTGAAGTATTCCGGGCTGGTGCTGGCGCCCAGTTTCAGGCCCGCCCAGAGGATCAGGGGAACCGCCAGGCTCATCAGCAGCAGAAACAGCGGTAAGCCCCAACTGGCGCTGACCAGTGAGCGCGGATTGAGGTTTTCGGTAAAGGCCATGTGGTACATGTGCGGCATGACGATTGCCGAGGCGAAAAACACCAGCAGCAGGGTTCTCCAAGGGCCTTCCTGTAGTGGCGTGTGCAATGCAGCGAGGGCTGTCTGGTTTTGCAGCAACCAGACTTCCAGTTGGTGGGGGCCGCCGAACACGCCGTAAAGCGCGTAGAGGCCAATCCCCCCTATCGCCAGTAGTTTGATCACCGATTCGAAGGCAATGGCGAACACCAGTCCCTCATGCTTCTCACGGGTCGCGATATGCCGCGAGCCAAAGAAAATGGTGAACAGTGTGATCATTGCGCAGAAGGCCAGTGCCACCCGGTTTTTAACCGGTTCGCCGCTGAGAATGCCGATTGAGTCGGCCACCGCCTGAATTTGCAGCGCCAATAGAGGCAGTACGCCAATCAGCATGAAAACGGTGGTCAGCGCGCCGGCCCAGGTGCTGCGAAAGCGAAAGGCAATCAGGTCGGCCAGGGATGACAGCTGGTAGGTGCGGGTGATCTTGAGGATCGGGTAAAGCAGCACGGGCGCCAATAGAAAGGCCCCGGAAACCCCCAGGTAGCAGGCGAGGAAACCGTACCCATACTGATAGGCAAGCCCGACCGTGCCATAGAACGCCCAGGCACTGGCATAAACACCCAGTGACAAGGTGTAGGTCAGCGGGTGACGGATGATCGCGCGTGGGATCATGCCGCGTTCGCTGATCCAGGCCACGCCGAACAGCACCAGCAGGTAGGTGGCGCTGATCAGGATCATCTGGGTCAGGCTAAAGCTCATCGGCATCACGTTGGCTCTGCAGGATAAAGGTCACGACGATCAGGATCAGCCAGAGCAGGTACGGGCGATACCAGGCCCCGGTCGGTTCGATCCACCAGTCCATGATGGCAGGGGAGAACAAATAGATCCCCACGACCAGAAGCAGGACCAAACGATAGATGTACATGTGGGCCTCACTGGTTAAACCGCTGCGTGCCTGAAGTTATTATTGGCGCAAATCGGCGGTGGCGATGGTAGCGGATGGCGACAAGGCTGCAAATGGACTTCGCATTCTGCCCCAAGGAATTGAATCTATTGGGCTTTCTTGCGTTCGGCAAGGCTTCAGCGCAGCGTTGCCTCGGCCAGGGTCATGCTTTTGGGGATTGCGTCGACGTTCCAGTGCCGGCAAGCATGTGTCAGCACCTCTTGCGGGGTGGCGTACGCCTGAGCCGGATCGGTCGGTTGCCCCAGGGCACGCAGGGCACGTAGCAGCAGCGGGGTGGCCTGGTCTGTGGGCAGCGGGGCGGAGCGATAGGATTTGCCCAGCTTATGACCATCGGGTTGCACAATCAGCGGTACATGCAGGTAGCGCGGCTGGCGTAACCCCAGTAACTCCTGAAGATACAGTTGGCGTGGTGTTGAGTCGAGCAGGTCGGCGCCTCGCACAATGTCGGTAACGCCCTGCCAGGCGTCGTCTAGCACCACGGCCAGTTGATAGGCATACAGCCCATCTCGACGGCGGATAATGAAGTCGCCTGACTCGCGGCCCAGGTGTTGCTCAAAACGGCCTTGCACGCGATCAATGAAGTGATAGGCAAGCTCTGGCACGCGTACACGGATGGCCGCATCGTGCTGATCATGGCCAAGGTTCCGGCACAGGCCTGGGTAGATTCCATGATAAGGCTCCAGCTGTTTGCGCGAGCAGGTACAGGCATAGGCCAGGCCTTGCTGAAACAGGCGTTGGATCGTTTCGGCGTAGGCATCATGGCGCTGGCTTTGATAAACCACCTCGCCATCCCACTCCAGACCATATGATTCCAGGGTGCGCAGGATAGCTGCCTGTGCGCCAGGCGCTTCACGGGGAGGGTCGATGTCTTCCATGCGCAGCAGCCAACGACCGCCAACCGCACGGGCATCCAGGTAGGAGGCCAGGGCGGCTACCAGTGAGCCGAAATGAAGAAAACCGCTGGGGGTGGGGGCGAAGCGCCCGACATAGCTGGGGTTGTTCATGGTAACGCGCGGGTAATCAGGAAAAGTCGTACAACCATAATTGAAATGGGGCGCTATAAGCGCCCCATTTTTTCAGGTCAGGCTTTGCCGACCTGCTTTTCCTTGATTTCCGCCAGTGTCTTGCAGTCGATGCACAGGTCGGCGGTAGGGCGGGCTTCCAGGCGGCGTACGCCGATCTCGATGCCGCAGTTCTCGCACCAGCCGTATTCTTCGTCCTGGATCAGCTGCAGCGTCTTGTCGATCTTTTTGATCAACTTGCGCTCGCGGTCGCGATTGCGCAGCTCCAGGGCGAACTCCTCTTCCTGACTGGCGCGATCGGCCGGGTCAGGGAAGTTGGCCGCTTCGTCTTTCATGTGGTCCACGGTCTGATCGACGCTGACCATGAGCTCCTGCTTCCATTTATTCAGCAGCTCGGTGAAGTGAGCACGCATGGGCTTGCCCATGTACTCCTCGCCCTGGGTTTCTCTATAGGGTTCGAAGCCGCGAACAAGTTGACTACTTTGTTGCTTTTCGTTGGTGGGCATGAATTGACCGCCTCTCACTCTTCTAATCCATTGCGCAGGCTGCTCCATCTCCGGCGCCCGCCGGCCCTGCGACTGCGAGCCGCCGAACTTACCAGATAGAATCAGGGGATGCTACTCCCCGTGATTGCAGGTTTTACCACCCGCTAGTTCCGGCTCTTGGGTAGAATCTTTAGTTTACACCCCATTTGAGAGAAGGCTAATGGCTCAGCCCTACAGTGCGCGTAGTCGCGCCATCGAACCCTTTCATGTGATGGCTTTGCTGGCGCGAGCCAACGAACTGCAAGCTGCAGGCCATGACGTCATTCATCTGGAAATCGGCGAGCCGGACTTCACCACGGCGGCGCCGATCATCAAGGCGGGGCAAGCGGCGCTCGCCAATGGGGAAACCCGTTACACCGCCGCGCGTGGCCTCCCGGCATTGCGCGAGGCGATCGCGGGTTTCTATGCCACGCGCTACGGGTTGAGCATTGATCCTCAGCGTATCCTGATTACCCCGGGAGGCTCTGGCGCGCTGCTTCTGGCCAGCAGCTTGCTGGTCGACCCTGGTAAGCACTGGTTGCTGGCCGATCCGGGTTATCCATGCAATCGGCATTTCCTGCGCCTGGTAGAAGGGGCTGCACAGTTGGTGCCGGTCGGCCCTGAGGTCAACTACCAGTTGAACGCTGATCTGGTAGAGCGTTACTGGGACCAGGACAGCGTTGGTGCATTGGTTGCTTCACCGGCAAACCCAACAGGTACGGTGCTCGACCGTGAGCAACTGGCCAGCCTCGCGCAGGCAGTTCGGGAGCGTCACGGGCATCTGGTGGTAGACGAAATTTACCATGGCCTGACCTACGGCATGGACGCGCCGAGCGTGCTTGAAGTTGAAGACCAGGCCTTCGTCCTGAATAGTTTCTCAAAATATTTCGGCATGACCGGATGGCGTCTGGGGTGGCTGGTCGCACCTCCCGCAGCCGTGGCTGATCTGGAAAAGCTCGCCCAGAACCTGTACATCAGTGCGCCGAGTATGGCTCAGCATGCTGCATTGGCGTGTTTTGAGCCGGCAACGCTAGCTATTTTGGAAGAGCGTCGCGAGGAATTTGGTCGGCGACGTGATTTTCTTCTTCCAGCCCTGCGTGAGCTGGGGTTTGGTATCGCAGTCGAGCCTCAGGGTGCTTTCTATCTCTATGCCGATATCAGCACGTTTGGCGGCGATGCGTTCGCTTTCTGCCGTCATTTCCTGGAAACCGAGCATGTCGCGTTTACCCCGGGGCTGGATTTCGGGCGCTATCAGGCCGGGCACCATGTGCGTTTTGCCTACACCCAGAGCATGCCGCGCTTGCAGGAGGCTGTAGAGCGAATTGAGCGTGGCCTGCGGAGTTGGCAAGGCTGATGCGCTTTTCACCGGCACTTGAGGAAGCGCGCTTGCTGCGTCGCTACAAACGCTTCTTGGCAGATATAGAACTGGCCAGTGGTGAGCAACTGACGATCCACTGCCCCAACACCGGCTCAATGCTCAATTGCATGATCGAGGGTGGCAAGGTCTGGTTCAGCCGCTCCAACGACCCCAAGCGCAAGCTCCCTGGCACGTGGGAAATCAGCGAAACGCCTCAGGGGCGGCTGGCGTGCGTGAATACGGGGCGCGCCAATGCACTGGTCGAAGAAGCGCTGCATGCCGGGCGGATCAAGGAGCTTGCCGGGTTTAGCGCGCTCAGGCGCGAAGTGCCTTACGGTGAAGAAAACAGTCGAGTGGATTTTCGCCTGGAGTTTCCTGACGGCCCGGCTTATGTCGAAGTCAAAAGCGTGACATTGGGTTTTTCTGATTCGACTACTGCGGCGTTTCCCGACTCGGTGACTCAACGGGGCACCAAGCACTTGCGTGAGCTCGCCGCATTGGCTCGTCAAGGTGTGCGCGCCGTACAGCTATATTGCGTGAACCTCAGTGGTGTTGATGCGGTTCGTCCGGCCGAGGAAATCGACCCTGCTTATGCGGCAGCACTGCGTGAGGCCGTTGCGGATGGTGTGGAAGTGCTGGCGTACGGAGTGCGTCTGGAGGGTGAGCAGATTGAAGTCGATCGTCGCTTGCCGGTACTGATCAATCCGTGAGCCAGATGCCCCCGGTGTCTTCGTGGCAGTTGAGGGCTTCCAGGGCGTCGCCTTCGCAAGGGCCTGCCACGCACTCGCCTGACTCGATCAGAAACTGTGCGCCGTGATGCACGCAGGCGATCAATTGGGCACTGCTGTCGAGAAACGTGTCAGCCTGCCAGTTCAATGGAATGCCTCGATGGGGGCAGCGGTTGCGATAGAGGTAGACCTTACCCTGCCGGCGAACGGCGAGCAGGTGGGTGTTGTCGAGGCTAAAGCCGCGACTGTGGCCTTCACGAAGGTCGGAGGACGGGCAAAGGAAGTGCATGCGCATGGCTTACTCAAAATGATGGGCTTGGCTCGACTGACACGAGCGTTCAACCCCGAGGCACGTCTTATACCGTGCAGATTGACCGTAGGAAAGCCGACGCCGCTGGCCAGCAGTCGCCTGCTGATGCTGGCTCGAGAGGAGAACTGCTGATGCCCCGACTGCTGTGTTATGCCGTACTCGCACTGCTTCTGTGCCTGTCAGGCTGCCAGACCCGCGTAGCGCTGCCGCCATTGCCGGCTTGGCAGAGCCCTGAGGGGCTGGGGCATGCTGAGCTGGGGCAGATACGTGAGCTGGCCAGTGGTCGAGTACTCAGCCCTGAGCAACTGGTCGCTCGCTTGGCGGGTGCGTCCCGTGTGCTGGTGGGAGAGCAACACGATAATCCTGACCATCATGCGCTGCAGTTGTGGTTGTTAAAGGCTCTCGGCCAATACCGCCCCCAAGGTAGCCTGCTACTGGAGATGCTTCAGCCTGTGCAGCAGGCGCGGGTCGAGGTAGTGCGCCAGCAAGCATCATTACCTGCTGATGTACCCGGGGCTTTGCGCTGGCAAAAGGGTTGGGATTGGACCCTGTATGGGCCGATCGTAGAGGAGGCCCTGAGACAACCGTATGCACTGCTGGCCGCCAATCTTGACGATGATGAAGTGGGACGGATCTATCGACAGCCGCCGGTGTTGTCTGGAAACCGTTCGACATCAACGGCTGTTCGTCAGGCGCTACTTGAGCAGGTACGCGACTCCCATTGTGGCTTGCTGCCAGACTCGCAATTGCCAGCGATGCTTGCGGTGCAGCAGCAGCGTGACCGACGAATAGCCGAGCGCTTGCTTGCGGCGCCGACACCAAGCCTGTTGTTCGCGGGCGGCTATCACGTGCGCAAAGATATCGGTGTGCCGCAGCACGTGGCTGACCTTGGCGTGCAAGACGCACCGCAGGTGCTGATGCTGGCCCAGGTAGGCGAGGTGGTTGAGCCGGGCATGGCGGATTATGTCTGGTTTACCGCAGCGTTGCCGGCTCAGGACTACTGCGCGAGTTTGCGCAAGAAACACTGAGTGAGCAGGCAAAAAAAGACCCGGCAAAATGTGCCGGGTCAATAACCGTGATTAGCCTGATGAGGAGATAATTTGAGAGCCCGAACCGAGGCTTTTCAGCTTATCCAACCAGCCTTGCGGCCAGTGGCTCCAATAATAACAATTATCATTTGCATGTCAACTACTGTATCGGCTCTCAGTTGTTTTTCCGCGGCGCTCTTGCGTCGAGTTGCTGGTTCAGGGCTTCCTTACGCTCGACTGGAATGTCATTCCAGTGCATGTCGAGCAAGGCGCCTTCGATGGCATAGAGCAGTACCTTCGATGCCCTGAAGCCACGAGTACGCACGGCTTGATACGCATTGACCGCGCCCATGCGACGCAAGTCAGAGGCGCTGTGAATGCCGACTGCATGCAACCACTGCGCAGAAGTCTTGCCAAGATTCTTCAGATGCTGGAGTTCGTCGTTCATCAAGCCTCCTTGCGACGGCTGAACGGGTCGAGGGGAATCGCAGGCATACCAAGGGGAGTGTAGCGGCAGTTGGAAAATAAGCGGCATTTTGGCGCTTATGGGGGGCGGGGGCGCCCTATGGCCCGTCAAGTGTGAGTCGGCGGGCCCTAGGGTTGCAGTCTGTTAACGTGTGCGGTAGCGCAGACGCGTTCCGAAATTAACTGACATGAGAATTTCGTCAGCACTCAGGTCTGGTGAGAAGTACACGCCGGAAATCTGGGCATGGGCCAGGCTGGCGCCTTCCATGGAGCAGTTTCGCAGATCCAGGCCACGCAGGTCGGCCGCCCGGAAGTAGGCACCAGTGAAATCTATGCCAGTGGTGTCCAATTCGCGCAGGTCCAGACCGCGAAAGTCGCCATGACTAAAATCGATGCTGGCGTCTTTCGGCCTTTCCTGATTGAAAGCCGCTACCTCTTCGTTACGCACCAAGGCATACAGCGCAGAGTCGATTTGCCGGGGCTGGTTCATGGTAGGCCTCCTTATGTGATTGTGATGACACTATAGTGCCATCACTTGAGAGGCGCGAACCCACTGCCGAGAAGTGTCGACTGCTTCACGTCCGGGTGTTGCTTACAAGCCAGGCAGTTTTTGCCGAATCTGCTTGACCAGCTCGTCGAGACTGCCGCTTTCGTTGGTTTCTACGCGCTTGCTGTGCAGCAGTTCTTCGGCGCTCAATGGGTCGCGATTGGCCTTCTGTGCGGCTATCACCTCAAGCGTGGCGTCGGACGGGTCATTCTGGTCGGCCTGACGCTGCTTGAGCCAGCTTGCGATGACCGCATCAGGTGCATTGCAGTCGAGTATCAGGAACGGTACGCCCGTTTCACCCGCAATGCCCGCGGCGGTTTGACGTTGTGCGTGCTTGAGGTAGGTGGCATCGATGACAGCCGGAAAGCCTGCACGCAGGACAATGCCTGCCAGTGTATGCAGGCGTGCGTAGGTCGCCTGGCTGGAGTCCTGGTTGTAGATGCCAGCTTGCAAGTTGCCTGCATTTTCGGGCGTTTGCTCGCCGAACAGGCGCTTGCGCTCTACATCCGAGCGCAGGCGGATAGCGCCAAGTGCCTCGACCAAACGCATGGCGACATGGCTTTTGCCAACGGCCGACACACCGTGGGTAATCGCCAGGAAGCGCGAAGGAATAGCGCTGTAGCTCTCTGCCAGGGTTGCGTAGTTGCGGTACTGGCGCAGGGTTGTGGCACGCTGCACGCCGTCGGCATTGGCCGGCATGCTGAACAGGGCAACCTTGGCACGCACCAGTGCACGGTAGGCCTTGTAGAAGTTCAACAGCTCAAGGCCTTCATAGTCGCCGGTCAGTTCCAGGTACTGGCTGATGAAACGGCGGGACAGCGACTTGAGGCCACGGTCTTCCAGGTCCATCGCCAGGAACGCGGCGTCGGCATAGACATCGGTCAGGCGGAACGGCTCGTTGAATTCGATGCAGTCGAAGATCACCACCTTGCCGTCGATCAGGGTGGCGTTACCCAGGTGGATGTCACCGTGGCACTCACGGATGAAGCCTTGGGCTTTTCGGGCTTCAAGCAAGCCTTCAAGGCGCTTGAAGCTGCTGTGTGCCCAGGCTTGCAAGGCATCGAGTTGTTGCAGGTCAGCCTTTTCGCTCAGGAAGGGGCGTATCTGCTCAAAGTTCTGCTCAACCGGGGCCATCACGCTTTCCGGGCTGCCCAGCGGGTGATCCACGGCCACGCGCGGTGCGCTCAGGTGGAACTGCGCAATCTGGTGGGCCATCTGGTCGATATGCTCTGCCGTCAGTTCGCCATTGGCCTGCAGCGTGTTAAGCATCTGGCTCTGCGGGAACTGACGCATCTTCAGGGCGTACTCGATCGGCTCGCCTGTGCCGCCCAATTGTGGGGCTTCGGCGCTGCCGGTAATTGGCAGTACGTCAAGGTACAGCCCCTGGGTCAGACGCTGGTTCAAACGCAGCTCTTCATTGCAAAAGTGCTTGCGCTGGGTCAGTTCGGTGAAGTCGAGGAAGCCGAAGTTCATCGGCTTCTTGATTTTGTAGGCGAATTCGCCAGTGAGCAGAACCCAGGAAATGTGTGTCTCAATAACCTGGAAACCGCTCACCGGATGAGGGTACAGGGCTGGGTTTTGCAGGGCTGCAATCAAGGCTTGGCTCACGGGCGATCCTTTGGAGTCGTGAAGAGTCTAAGCGCCCATTATGGCGACAAGCGGCCCCCGTGCAAACCGCCGGAGGGCGCCTGTCGACGAACAATAAAGTGCGTATAATCCGCGGCCATGACTCGTACCCAATCTTCCCGTACCCCCAAAAAACGTCCCTCTGGCCGTGCGCGCGCCCTGCTGGGCTGGGCTTTGAAGCTCAGCCTTGTCGGTCTCGTCGTGCTCGCGGGCTTTGCGATTTATTTCGATGCGGTAGTCCAGGAGAAATTCTCTGGCAAGCGCTGGACGATCCCGGCCAAGGTATATGCCCGGCCGCTGGAGCTGTTCGTCGGCCAGAAACTCAGCAAGGACGACTTCCTTATCGAGCTTGATGCCTTGGGCTATCGGCGCGAGAGCGTTGCCAATGGGCCTGGTGCCGCTGCTGTCAGTGGTAATACCGTCGATATCAATACCCGTGGCTTCCAGTTCTATGAAGGTCTGGAGCAGGCCCAGGCGGTTCAAGTACGTTTCTCGGGCGATTACGTTGCCGGGTTGAGTGGAGCCAATGGCTCGAAACTGGCCGTGGTTCGCCTGGAGCCGCTGCTGATCGGCGGGTTGTATCCGAAGAACCTTGAAGACCGCATCCTGATAAAGCTCGATCAGGTGCCCCCGTACCTGCTTGAAACCCTGGTTGCCGTGGAAGACCGCGACTTCTATTCGCACTTTGGTGTTTCGCCCAAGTCGATTGCACGGGCCATCTGGGTCAACACCTCATCCGGTGCCATGCGTCAGGGTGGCAGTACCCTGACCCAGCAGTTGGTCAAGAACTTCTACCTGACCAATGAGCGCAGCCTCAGTCGCAAGCTGACGGAAGCCCTGATGGCGATGTTGCTTGAGCTGCATTACGACAAGCGCGAGATCCTCGAGGCCTACCTCAACGAGGTGTTCATTGGCCAGGATGGTCAGCGCGCGGTGCATGGCTTTGGTCTTGCCAGCCAGTTTTTCTTCAGTCAGCCGTTGTCAGAGCTCAAGCTGCATCAGGTCGCGTTGTTGGTGGGCATGGTCAAGGGGCCTTCCTACTACAACCCGCGGCGCTACCCCGAGCGGGCAACGGTGCGGCGTAACCTGGTGCTCGACTTGCTGGCCGAGCAGGGCGTTGCAACCCCGGAGGCCGTCGAGGCTGCGAAGAAAATGCCGTTGGGCGTTACCAAGCGTGGCAGCCTGGCCGACAGTTCCTTCCCGGGCTTCCTTGACCTGGTCAAGCGCCAACTGCGTCAGGACTATCGTGACGAAGACTTGACCGAAGAAGGCCTGCGGATCTTTACCAGCTTCGATCCGATTCTGCAGATGAAGGCGGAGGCATCGGTCACTGACACCTTCAAGCGCCTTGCCGGGCGCAAGGGGGCGGATGAAGTCGAGGCAGCCATGGTGGTGACCAATCCGGAAACCGGTGAGGTCCAGGCGCTGATAGGCAGTCGCCAGCCCGGTTTTGCCGGTTTCAACCGTGCTGTGGATGCTGTTCGACCGATTGGCTCTCTGGTCAAGCCGGCCGTCTACCTGACCGCGTTGGAAAAACCCAGCCAGTACACGCTCACGAGCTGGGTCCAGGATGAGCCCTTTTCGGTCAAAGGGGCCGACGGCCAGGTATGGAAGCCGCAGAACTACGATCGGCGATCCCATGGCACCATCTACCTCTACCAAGGGCTGGCGAACTCTTACAACCTTTCCACGGCCAAACTTGGTCTGGAAGTGGGTGTGCCCAATGTGTTGAAAACCATTGGCCGTTTGGGTGTCGAAGTCGATTGGCCGGCGTTTCCGTCGATGTTGCTGGGGGCGGGCGGCATGTCGCCGATGCAGGTGGCTACCATGTACCAGACCCTGGCCAATGGTGGTTTCAATACGCCGATGCGCGGCATTCGCAGCGTACTGACGGCTGAGGGTGAGCCGCTCAAGCGCTACCCGTTCCAGATCCAGCAGCGTTTTGATCCAGGCTCCATCTATCTGGTGCAGAACGCCATGCAGCGGGTCATGCGTGAAGGCACCGGACGTTCGGTTTACAGTGTCTTGCCAAGCTCTCTGACCTTGGCCGGCAAGACCGGTACCAGTAACGACTCGCGAGACAGTTGGTTCGCAGGTTTCAGTCAGGACCTGCTGGCAGTCGTCTGGTTGGGTCGTGACGACAATGGCAAGACGCCGTTCACGGGGGCCACCGGCGCATTGCAGGTTTGGACCAGTTTCATGCGCAAAGCCGACCCGCTCCCTCTGGATATGCCGCAGCCAGACAATGTGGTGCTGGCCTGGGTTGATGCCCATTCCGGGCAAGGGTCGGACGCAAGCTGCCCGGGCGCGGTCCAGATGCCGTATATTCGCG
Organism: Pseudomonas sp. TE3910; assembly: GCF_056279025.1. Lineage (NCBI taxonomy): Bacteria > Pseudomonadati > Pseudomonadota > Gammaproteobacteria > Pseudomonadales > Pseudomonadaceae > Pseudomonas > Pseudomonas sp. TE3910. The sequence continues at coordinate 2,634,209 of NZ_JBWBQN010000001.1, read as the reverse complement.
GCAGCGAACCGCCCCCCGGTCCTGCCTGTGGTGGTGAATCCGCGCCAGCCGAATCAGTAATGGACTGGGTCAAGGGTTGGATGAATTGAGCACTAGCGAAGAGGGTGTGAAGTGAATAAGTGGTGGTTTCCTGCCTTGACGGCACTGGCGCTACTCAATGGCTGTGCCAGCGTGCAACGTGGTTCGATCCCTGTTGTCGAGTCAGGCACGCGTGTTTCTAACAGTGAGCGAGTAACGGCCAGCCGCGGTGGCTATAACGCTGCCGCCAGCGGTGCGCGTCAGGCTCAAGCAATACCTCAGAACGATGCAGTAACCGTCATGGTGCCGCAGGGGGCTGGTGCGGCGCCGATCCAGACGTTCCCGGCGTCGACCAGCGCAGCACCAATTACACCGGGGCCGATTACGCCAGGCCCGGTGACATCGGAGCCGATGACGACCGCATCAATCAGCTCTGGCGGCTACAGCATGCCAAGTGCGCCAACAGGCATCCCTCGCGGCAATGCGGGTGGCTTGTCCGCGGATGAACAACTGGATGGTCCGGTGCTGGCGTTGCTGACCACTGCGCAGCAACAACAAGGCAGTGGTGATTACAACGGTGCCTCGTCCAGCTTGGAGCGTGCCCAGCGCATTGCACCGCGTGAGCCGCAAGTGCTCTACCGTTTGGCCCAGGTGCGCCTGGCCCAAGGGGATGCTGCCCAATCCGAGCAACTGGCTCGACGGGCGCTGACCTATGCCAATGGTCGACCCGATTTGCAGGCCGGGCTGTGGGACATCATCGCCCAGTCACGGGAGAAGCAAGGTGACGCCGCTGGCGCTGCGCTGGCCCGTCAGAAAGCGCGGGTGAGCTCGTAATGGACAAGCGGGTTCCGTCAATCGCCGACCATCTGTTGCTGATCGAGCAGGAGCTGCGCTTGCTTGGATGGTGGGAGGAGAGGGCGCCGAGTGCCGAGGCGCTGGCCAGTGTTGAACCCTTTGCGGTCGATACGCTGTCTTTTGAGCAGTGGCTGCAGTGGATCTTCCTCCAGCGTATGAAGATTATTCTTGAGAACGACCTACCGCTGCCTAACGCCTCCGGTATTCTCGAGATGGCCGAGATGGTTTATGTGGATCGGGTGCAGGAAAGTACGCAGCTGCGTCGACTGTTGTCCGAGTTTGACGAACTGATTCGCTCATCTCGCTGAGTTCCTGAGTTTCTCCTTCCGGGGCAGCTTCGTCTGCCCCGCACGCTCGTTGCCTGATGCTTCAGATGCTCAGGCAAACGTTTTTCTGCTTGCTCAAGAGTGGCTTATGGTGAATTAACCGCGAAGATCACTTGACTTGAGCAGTTCGAATCAGAACAATCCAAAGTCCGCTGTAGAGGGACTGCCAGAAGCAGACCCGCTAAGCAGATCATGAGGCGCACACCCGCGCCGACCTGTTACACCCCGCAACGCGTTACCTCGCGCTGGGTGGGAAAACCCCGCAACACTCTGGGGCGCTCCCAATACTTGCTCAGTCAGTGCTGACGTAGTCGGCGATTTCGTCGCTCATGCTCTGCTTGGCAGTAAACCTATTAAGACCCGTTCCCATCGGACGGTATTCTGGCGTTTTAGAGGTGAACAACGTGGAGCTTTTATCTGGCGCTGAAATGGTCGTCCGCTTTTTGCGTGACGAAGGCGTTAAGCACATCTATGGGTACCCGGGCGGTGCTCTTCTTCATGTTTACGATGCTCTGTTCAAAGAACCGGAAGTGAGTCACATTCTGGTCCGTCATGAGCAGGCTGCAACCCATATGGCGGATGGTTACGCCCGTGCTACCGGCAAGGCTGGTGTAGTTCTGGTGACCTCCGGTCCTGGGGCGACCAATGCCATTACCGGTATTGCCACCGCTTACATGGACTCCATTCCGATGGTCATCCTTTCCGGTCAGGTGCCTAGCACCATGGTCGGTACGGATGCTTTCCAGGAAACCGACATGATCGGTATTTCCCGGCCGATCGTGAAGCACAGCTTCATGATCAAGCACGCATCGGAAATCCCTGAAGTTCTGAAAAAGGCCTTCTACCTCGCGCAGTCCGGCCGTCCAGGCCCGGTTGTCGTTGACATTCCGAAGGACATGACCAACCCGGCTGAAAAGTTCGAGTACGTCTATCCGAAGAAGGTCAAGCTGCGCTCGTACAGCCCCGCTGTTCGTGGGCACTCGGGCCAGATCCGCAAAGCCGCAGAAATGCTGCTCTCGGCTAAGCGTCCGGTTGTGTACGCTGGGGGTGGTGTCATCCTCGGCGGTGGCTCCGCAGCCCTGACTGAAATGGCGCAGATGCTGAACCTGCCGGTCACCAATACCCTGATGGGCCTGGGTTGCTATCCGGGTACTGACCGTCAATTCCTCGGCATGCTGGGCATGCACGGCAGTTACACCGCCAACCTGACGATGCACCATGCCGACGTGATCCTTGCTGTTGGCGCGCGTTTCGATGATCGGGTAGTCAACGGCCCGGCGAAGTTCTGCCCGAACGCCAAGATCATCCATATCGACATCGACCCTGCGTCGATCTCCAAAATGATCAAGGCCGATGTGCCTATTGTCGGGCCTGTCGAAAGCGTTCTGACCGAGATGGTCGCGATCCTCAAGGAAATCGGTGAGAAGCCTGAAAAGGCGGCAATGGATGCCTGGTGGAAGCAGATCGAAGAGTGGCGTGGCGACCGTGGCATGTTCCCTTACGACAAGGGTGATGGCAGTGTCATCAAGCCACAGACCGTTATCGAGACACTCTGCGAAGTGACCAAAGGCGATGCCTTCGTTACCTCCGATGTCGGCCAGCACCAGATGTTCGCGGCGCAGTACTACCGCTTCAACAAGCCAAACCGCTGGATCAACTCCGGTGGCCTGGGCACCATGGGCTTTGGCTTCCCTGCCGCCATGGGTGTCAAGCTGAACTTCCCTGACCAGGATGTTGCCTGTGTCACCGGTGAGGGCAGTATCCAGATGAACATTCAGGAGTTGTCGACCTGCCTGCAGTACGACCTGCCGGTGAAGATCGTCAACCTGAACAACGGTGTATTGGGCATGGTCCGCCAGTGGCAGGACATGGCCTACAACAGCCGTCACTCGCACTCCTACATGGAATCGCTGCCTGATTTCGTCAAGTTGGCCGAAGCCTATGGCCATGTGGGTATCCGCATCACCAGCCTGAAGGACCTCAAGCCCAAGCTCGAGGAAGCCTTTGCCATGAAAGACCGGTTGGTGTTCATCGATATCCAGGTCGACAACAGCGAGCACGTCTATCCGATGCAAATCAAGGATGGCTCGATGCGCGATATGTGGCTGAGCAAGACGGAGCGTACCTAATCATGCGGCACATTATTTCCCTGCTGTTGGAAAACGAACCTGGTGCCTTGTCGCGCGTGGTTGGCCTGTTCTCCCAGCGTAACTACAACATCGAAAGCCTGACGGTTGCTCCGACTGAAGACCCGACCTTGTCGCGTCTGACGCTGACAACAGTCGGCCATGATGAAGTGATCGAGCAGATCACCAAGAACCTGAACAAGCTGGTTGAAGTGGTCAAGTTGGTCGACCTTTCAGAAAGCGCGCATATCGAGCGTGAACTGATGCTGGTCAAGGTCAAGGCCACGGGCGCACAGCGTGCCGAGATCAAGCGCACCACCGATATCTATCGTGGGCAGATCGTCGATGTCAGTGCCAGTGTCTATACCGTGCAACTGACCGGTACCAGCGACAAACTGGACAGTTTCATTCAGGCTATCGGTACCGCGTCCATTCTCGAAACCGTACGCAGTGGCGTCACCGGCATTGCCCGTGGCGACAAAGTTCTTAGCATCTAACTCAAAAAATTAGCGAATGGCCTCGAAAGGCCGAGATAAGGGGTGTTTCATGAAAGTTTATTACGACAAAGACTGCGACCTTTCGATCATCCAGGGCAAAAAAGTTGCCATCATCGGTTACGGCTCTCAGGGTCACGCCCAAGCGTGCAACCTGAAAGATTCGGGTGTGGATGTTACCGTTGGTCTGCGTAAAGGCTCGGCTACTGTTGCCAAGGCTGAAGCGCACGGTCTGAAAGTCACTGACGTGGCCAGCGCTGTTGCCGCTGCTGACCTGGTCATGATCCTGACCCCAGACGAGTTCCAGTCTCAGCTGTACAAGAGCGAAGTCGAGCCTAACCTGAAGAAGGGCGCTACCCTGGCGTTCTCCCACGGTTTCGCGATTCACTACAACCAGGTTGTGCCACGTGCTGACCTGGACGTGATCATGATCGCCCCTAAAGCACCAGGCCACACTGTACGTTCCGAGTTCGTCAAAGGCGGTGGTATCCCTGACCTGATCGCGATCTACCAGGACGCTTCCGGTAACGCCAAGAACGTTGCCCTGTCCTACGCCGCAGGCGTTGGCGGTGGCCGTACCGGCATCATCGAAACGACCTTCAAGGACGAGACTGAAACCGACCTGTTCGGTGAGCAGGCTGTTCTGTGTGGCGGTACTGTTGAGCTGGTCAAAGCCGGTTTCGAAACACTGGTTGAAGCTGGCTACGCGCCAGAAATGGCCTACTTCGAGTGCCTGCACGAGCTGAAGCTGATCGTTGACCTCATGTACGAAGGCGGTATCGCCAACATGAACTACTCGATCTCCAACAACGCTGAGTACGGCGAGTACGTAACTGGCCCAGAGGTTATCAACGCTGAGTCCCGTCAGGCCATGCGCAACGCTCTGAAGCGCATCCAGGACGGCGAGTACGCGAAGATGTTCATCAGCGAGGGTGCCACTGGCTACCCATCGATGACTGCTCGTCGTCGTAACAACGCTGCCCACGGTATCGAAGTCATCGGTGAGCAACTGCGCTCGATGATGCCTTGGATCGCGGCGAACAAAATCGTAGACAAAGCCAAGAACTAATCTTGCCTTGATGCGATAAGAACGCGGCTTCGGCCGCGTTTTTTCGTTTAGAGGGTCAGCTTCTGGTATAAAGCTCACTGTGTGCATGCACTCTCGCTGCAAACAACAGCCGAAACTTTCCAAACCGTTGCAAGGTAATGTCCATGAGCGAACGTCCAGAAGAGCCCAGTAAGGCCTCCGACGCCGAAAGCCTGCTACCGATCGATGAGCATGTTGAAGAAGGGCATGATGCCGAAGGACGCAAGGTGCGGCATCGTGGTATCTATCTGCTGCCCAATCTCTTTACTACCGCCAACCTGTTTGCCGGTTTCTATTCCATCATCAGCTCGATGAGCGCACAAAGCGCGCTGAGTGCTGGTGATCCTCGCGAAGCGAGCAAGTATTTTGCCTTCGCCGCCATCGCTATTTTTGTTGCCATGGTGCTCGATGGCCTTGATGGTCGTGTTGCGCGCATGACCAACACTCAAAGCGCCTTTGGTGCCGAGTACGATTCCCTGTCCGACATGGTCGCTTTCGGTGTGGCCCCGGCATTGCTGGCGTTCGGCTGGGCGCTGGGCGACATGGGTAAAGTCGGCTGGATGGTGGCCTTTATTTATGTGGCTGGTGCCGCGTTGCGTCTGGCGCGTTTCAATACCCAGGTTGGCAAGGCGGACAAGCGCTACTTTATCGGTTTGGCCAGCCCGGCTGCGGCGGGCGTGGTAGCCGGTACTGTCTGGGCATTCAGTGACTACGGTATCCAGGGGTCCAAGCTGTCGTTCCTGGTGGCGCTGTTGGTTGCTGCCGCCGGCATGCTGATGGTCAGTAACATCAAGTACAACAGCTTCAAGGAACTCGACCTGAAGGGGCGTGTACCTTTCGTGGCGATTCTCGCCGTGGTGCTCGTGTTTGCTGTGGTCTTCAGTGATCCGCCACGTATTCTGCTGCTGATTTTCCTTGCTTATGCCGCTTCGGGCCCTATCCAGTACCTGTTGCGCATGCGTCGGCGTAAAGGCGCCGAGTGATGTAATTTCTGCAGGACTCCGTAGTCTACTGGTGCATCAGTCCACCCGTTCTACGGAGTCATCATGCTGATCAAGATGTCCAAGGCCTCTGACTGCAAAGCGTCAGAGGTCACCCCCGAATCTATCTATGTCTCTCGTCGCCACCTGCTGGGCGGGTCCTTGGCCGCGTTGGCTGTTTCAGCCCTGCCGCGTTTGGCCAGTGCCGCCGATGTTTCGCGTTACCCGGATGTCGATGCCGGTTCCGCGCCTGGTTGGTTCAACGAGAAGCTTGGTGGAACTCAATGGCAGGCGGTGACGGCGCCAGGCGAGGCCATTACGCCATTCAAAGATGCAACCCACTACAACAACTTCTATGAGTTCGGCCCTGATAAGGGAGACCCGGCGCAAAACGCGGCTGTGCTGAAAACGGCGCCTTGGACGGTAGTAGTCGATGGCGAGGTCGGAAAGCCCGGTCGCTATGCGTTGGAAGACTTCATCAAGCCCTATCAGTTGGAGGAGCGCATCTATCGGCTGCGCTGTGTAGAGGCTTGGTCGATGGTGATCCCTTGGTTGGGGTTCCCGTTGTCCGCTCTGCTCAAACAGGTGGAGCCAACCTCCAAAGCGCGTTACATCCGCTTCGAAACGCTGCAGGATCCGAAAAGCATGCCTGGCCAACGCTCAGGCTTTGCCTTGATTGACTGGCCTTATGTAGAAGGGTTGCGTCTGGATGAGGCCATGAGTCCGTTGGCCATAATGGCTGTTGGTATGTATGGGCGGGAGCTGCCTAATCAGAATGGTGCGCCTCTCAGGTTGGTGGTGCCGTGGAAGTATGGCTTCAAGAGCATTAAGTCGATCGTGCGCATCAGTCTCGTTGAGCAGCAGCCGAAAACCACGTGGCAAAGTATTGCGCCGGATGAGTACGGCTTTTATGCCAATGTGAACCCTCAGGTTGATCATCCACGCTGGACGCAGGCGCGTGAGCGTCGGTTGCCGAGTGGGCTGTTCAGTCCGAATGTGCGCGACACGCAGATGTTCAATGGGTACGCAGAGGAAGTCGCTTCTCTTTATAGTGGTCTTGATCTGAGGAAGAACTACTGATGCGCTACCCATGGTTTCGCCTTGGTATTTTTGTTCTCGCCAGTTTTTGGCCTTTGTTTTGGCTCTACCAGGCGTGGGCGTTTGCATTGGGGCCAGACCCGGGCAAGGTTTTGGTCGATCGGCTGGGGTTGGGGGCGTTGATCTTTTTGCTCATCACCTTATGCATGACGCCATTGCAGCGCCTGAGCGGCTGGTCTGGCTGGATTGTGGTGAGGCGCCAGTTGGGCTTGTGGTGCTTTGCCTATGTCGTGTTGCACTTGAGCGGTTACCTGTTCTTTATTCTCGGCCTCGACTGGGGGCAATTAGGCGTAGAGTTGCGCAAGCGCCCCTATATCATTGTGGGTGTTCTGGGGTTTGTCGGGCTGCTTGCCTTGGCTGTGACTTCGAATCGCTACAGCCAGCGGCGGCTTGGGGCTCGCTGGAAGAGGTTGCACAAGTTGGTTTATGCGATCCTGGGTTTGGGATTGCTGCATTTTCTGTGGGTCGTGCGTGCAGATCTGAAGGAGTGGGCGGTCTACGCTGGCATTGGCGTATTGTTGTTGGCGCTACGTATTCCTGCCTTGGGGCGGCGTATTCCGAGGCTGGCGATAGGAAAAGCCGCAACGACAACGAAAAGTTGAATTTAAGCCTTGACGCCCCGTTTCATCTCTCTATAATGCGCACCTCTTCCGGCGCAGTCGAAACGGAAAACTCCTTGATAATCAATGAGTTAGACGTTTAGCGATAGTGTCGGAAGTGCTTCGGTCGAATAGATCGGCAGCGGTGAAAAAGGTGGTTGACAGCGAGTTGAAACGCTGTAGAATTCGCCTCCCGCTAACGAGAGATCGAAGCGAGTCAAGTGGTTGAAGTTGAACGGAAAATTCTGAAAAACTTCAAAATAAACGCTTGACAGAGACAGAGGAAAGCGTAGAATGCGCGCCTCGGTTGAGACGAAAAGCTCTTAGCCAACCGCTCTTTAACAATCGAATCAAGCAATTCGTGTGGGTGCTTGTGAAATCAGACTGGTAGTCAAAAAGATTATCAGCATCACAAGTGACTACACGAGAAATCGAAATAGTCATTTGAGATTGCTGAGCCAAGTTTAGGGTTTTCTCAAAACCCAAGCAGTATTGAACTGAAGAGTTTGATCATGGCTCAGATTGAACGCTGGCGGCAGGCCTAACACATGCAAGTCGAGCGGATGACGGGAGCTTGCTCCTTGATTCAGCGGCGGACGGGTGAGTAATACCTAGGAATCTGCCTGATAGTGGGGGACAACGTTTCGAAAGGAACGCTAATACCGCATACGTCCTACGGGAGAAAGCAGGGGACCTTCGGGCCTTGCGCTATCAGATGAGCCTAGGTCGGATTAGCTAGTTGGTGAGGTAATGGCTCACCAAGGCGACGATCCGTAACTGGTCTGAGAGGATGATCAGTCACACTGGAACTGAGACACGGTCCAGACTCCTACGGGAGGCAGCAGTGGGGAATATTGGACAATGGGCGAAAGCCTGATCCAGCCATGCCGCGTGTGTGAAGAAGGTCTTCGGATTGTAAAGCACTTTAAGTTGGGAGGAAGGGCAGTAAGCTAATACCTTGCTGTTTTGACGTTACCGACAGAATAAGCACCGGCTAACTCTGTGCCAGCAGCCGCGGTAATACAGAGGGTGCAAGCGTTAATCGGAATTACTGGGCGTAAAGCGCGCGTAGGTGGTTCGTTAAGTTGGATGTGAAATCCCCGGGCTCAACCTGGGAACTGCATCCAAAACTGGCGAGCTAGAGTAGGGCAGAGGGTGGTGGAATTTCCTGTGTAGCGGTGAAATGCGTAGATATAGGAAGGAACACCAGTGGCGAAGGCGACCACCTGGGCTCATACTGACACTGAGGTGCGAAAGCGTGGGGAGCAAACAGGATTAGATACCCTGGTAGTCCACGCCGTAAACGATGTCAACTAGCCGTTGGAATCCTTGAGATTTTAGTGGCGCAGCTAACGCATTAAGTTGACCGCCTGGGGAGTACGGCCGCAAGGTTAAAACTCAAATGAATTGACGGGGGCCCGCACAAGCGGTGGAGCATGTGGTTTAATTCGAAGCAACGCGAAGAACCTTACCAGGCCTTGACATCCAATGAACTTTCCAGAGATGGATTGGTGCCTTCGGGAACATTGAGACAGGTGCTGCATGGCTGTCGTCAGCTCGTGTCGTGAGATGTTGGGTTAAGTCCCGTAACGAGCGCAACCCTTGTCCTTAGTTACCAGCACGTTATGGTGGGCACTCTAAGGAGACTGCCGGTGACAAACCGGAGGAAGGTGGGGATGACGTCAAGTCATCATGGCCCTTACGGCCTGGGCTACACACGTGCTACAATGGTCGGTACAGAGGGTTGCCAAGCCGCGAGGTGGAGCTAATCTCACAAAACCGATCGTAGTCCGGATCGCAGTCTGCAACTCGACTGCGTGAAGTCGGAATCGCTAGTAATCGCGAATCAGAATGTCGCGGTGAATACGTTCCCGGGCCTTGTACACACCGCCCGTCACACCATGGGAGTGGGTTGCACCAGAAGTAGCTAGTCTAACCTTCGGGGGGACGGTTACCACGGTGTGATTCATGACTGGGGTGAAGTCGTAACAAGGTAGCCGTAGGGGAACCTGCGGCTGGATCACCTCCTTAATCGACGACATCAGCTGCTTCATAAGCTCCCACACGAATTGCTTGATTCATTGAAGAAGACGATTAGGTTAGCAACCTTCGATTGGGTCTGTAGCTCAGTTGGTTAGAGCGCACCCCTGATAAGGGTGAGGTCGGCAGTTCGAATCTGCCCAGACCCACCAATTGCTGGGGCCATAGCTCAGCTGGGAGAGCGCCTGCCTTGCACGCAGGAGGTCAGCGGTTCGATCCCGCTTGGCTCCACCACCCCTCTTGCTTAACCGTGTCAAAGCTTAGAAATGAGCATTCCATTGTGATGATGGTGAATGTTGATTTCTGAACTTTTTCAGAATCGTTCTTTAAAAATTTGGGTATGTGATAGAAATAGACTGAATAGCACTTTCACTGGTGTTTATTCAGGCTAAGGTAAAATTTGTGAGTGTCTCTTAAGTCTTAAGAGTATTGCGAATTTTCGGCGAATGTCGTCTTCACAGTATAACCAGATTGCTTGGGGTTATATGGTCAAGTGAAGAAGCGCATACGGTGGATGCCTTGGCAGTCAGAGGCGATGAAAGACGTGGTAGCCTGCGATAAGCTTCGGGGAGTCGGCAAACAGACTTTGATCCGGAGATCTCTGAATGGGGGAACCCACCTAGGATAACCTAGGTATCTTGTACTGAATACATAGGTGCAAGAGGCGAACCAGGGGAACTGAAACATCTAAGTACCCTGAGGAAAAGAAATCAACCGAGATTCCCTTAGTAGTGGCGAGCGAACGGGGACTAGCCCTTAAGTTGATTTGAGATTAGCGGAACGCTCTGGAAAGTGCGGCCATAGTGGGTGATAGCCCTGTACGCGAAAATCTCTTATCAATGAAATCGAGTAGGACGGAGCACGAGAAACTTTGTCTGAATATGGGGGGACCATCCTCCAAGGCTAAATACTACTGACTGACCGATAGTGAACTAGTACCGTGAGGGAAAGGCGAAAAGAACCCCGGAGAGGGGAGTGAAATAGATCCTGAAACCGTATGCGTACAAGCAGTGGGAGCCTACTTTGTTAGGTGACTGCGTACCTTTTGTATAATGGGTCAGCGACTTATATTCAGTGGCGAGCTTAACCGAATAGGGGAGGCGTAGCGAAAGCGAGTCTTAATAGGGCGTTTAGTCGCTGGGTATAGACCCGAAACCGGGCGATCTATCCATGGGCAGGTTGAAGGTTAGGTAACACTGACTGGAGGACCGAACCGACTACCGTTGAAAAGTTAGCGGATGACCTGTGGATCGGAGTGAAAGGCTAATCAAGCTCGGAGATAGCTGGTTCTCCTCGAAAGCTATTTAGGTAGCGCCTCATGTATCACTGTAGGGGGTAGAGCACTGTTTCGGCTAGGGGGTCATCCCGACTTACCAAACCGATGCAAACTCCGAATACCTACAAGTGCCGAGCATGGGAGACACACGGCGGGTGCTAACGTCCGTCGTGAAAAGGGAAACAACCCAGACCGTCAGCTAAGGTCCCAAAGTCATGGTTAAGTGGGAAACGATGTGGGAAGGCTTAGACAGCTAGGAGGTTGGCTTAGAAGCAGCCACCCTTTAAAGAAAGCGTAATAGCTCACTAGTCGAGTCGGCCTGCGCGGAAGATGTAACGGGGCTCAAACCATGCACCGAAGCTACGGGTGTCACTTAGGTGACGCGGTAGAGGAGCGTTCTGTAAGCCTGTGAAGGTGAGTTGAGAAGCTTGCTGGAGGTATCAGAAGTGCGAATGCTGACATGAGTAACGACAATGGGAGTGAAAAACTCCCACGCCGAAAGACCAAGGTTTCCTGCGCAACGTTAATCGACGCAGGGTTAGTCGGTCCCTAAGGCGAGGCTGAAAAGCGTAGTCGATGGAAAACAGGTTAATATTCCTGTACTTCTGGTTATTGCGATGGAGGGACGGAGAAGGCTAGGCCAGCTTGGCGTTGGTTGTCCAAGTTTAAGGTGGTAGGCTGAGATCTTAGGTAAATCCGGGATCTTAAGGCCGAGAGCTGATGACGAGTGCTCTTTAGAGCGCGAAGTGGTTGATGCCATGCTTCCAAGAAAAGCTTCTAAGCTTCAGATAACCAGGAACCGTACCCCAAACCGACACAGGTGGTTGGGTAGAGAATACCAAGGCGCTTGAGAGAACTCGGGTGAAGGAACTAGGCAAAATGGCACCGTAACTTCGGGAGAAGGTGCGCCGGTGAGGGTGAAGGACTTGCTCCGTAAGCCCATGCCGGTCGAAGATACCAGGCCGCTGCGACTGTTTATTAAAAACACAGCACTCTGCAAACACGAAAGTGGACGTATAGGGTGTGACGCCTGCCCGGTGCCGGAAGGTTAATTGATGGGGTTAGCTAACGCGAAGCTCTTGATCGAAGCCCCGGTAAACGGCGGCCGTAACTATAACGGTCCTAAGGTAGCGAAATTCCTTGTCGGGTAAGTTCCGACCTGCACGAATGGCGTAACGATGGCGGCGCTGTCTCCACCCGAGACTCAGTGAAATTGAAATCGCTGTGAAGATGCAGTGTATCCGCGGCTAGACGGAAAGACCCCGTGAACCTTTACTATAGCTTTGCACTGGACTTTGAATTTGCTTGTGTAGGATAGGTGGGAGGCTTTGAAGCGTGGACGCCAGTTCGCGTGGAGCCATCCTTGAAATACCACCCTGGCAACTTTGAGGTTCTAACTCAGGTCCGTCATCCGGATCGAGGACAGTGTATGGTGGGTAGTTTGACTGGGGCGGTCTCCTCCTAAAGAGTAACGGAGGAGTACGAAGGTGCGCTCAGACCGGTCGGAAATCGGTCGTAGAGTATAAAGGCAAAAGCGCGCTTGACTGCGAGACAGACACGTCGAGCAGGTACGAAAGTAGGTCTTAGTGATCCGGTGGTTCTGTATGGAAGGGCCATCGCTCAACGGATAAAAGGTACTCCGGGGATAACAGGCTGATACCGCCCAAGAGTTCATATCGACGGCGGTGTTTGGCACCTCGATGTCGGCTCATCACATCCTGGGGCTGAAGCCGGTCCCAAGGGTATGGCTGTTCGCCATTTAAAGTGGTACGCGAGCTGGGTTTAGAACGTCGTGAGACAGTTCGGTCCCTATCTGCCGTGGACGTTTGAGATTTGAGAGGGGCTGCTCCTAGTACGAGAGGACCGGAGTGGACGAACCTCTGGTGTTCCGGTTGTCACGCCAGTGGCATTGCCGGGTAGCTATGTTCGGAAGAGATAACCGCTGAAAGCATCTAAGCGGGAAACTTGCCTCAAGATGAGATCTCACTGGAGCCTTGAGCTCCCTGAAGGGCCGTCGAAGACTACGACGTTGATAGGTTGGGTGTGTAAGTGCTGTGAGGCATTGAGCTAACCAATACTAATTGCCCGTGAGGCTTGACCATATAACACCCAAGCAATTTGCGTCGAAAGGCCAGATTGCGGTGTTGTGAAGACGAAACGAACCGAAAGTTTGCGACTCACAACTATCACATACCCGATTTGCTGGAGCGTCGAAAGACGGTCTGGTACACAGAATTTCTTGACGACCATAGAGCATTGGAACCACCTGATCCCATCCCGAACTCAGCAGTGAAACGATGCATCGCCGATGGTAGTGTGGGGTTTCCCCATGTGAGAGTAGGTCATCGTCAAGATTAAATTCCGAAACCCCTATCTGCACATGCAGGTAGGGGTTTTGTCTTTTCGCCTCCAAAGCTTGTCGGTAACGCCGGTTTTGACGGTGGCCCTTTCCCGGTCGATCTTTCGTTGTGTTCCCACAATTTGAGTTGGAACACTAGAATAGAGGTCGACGTTTTTACTCAGAATTCATTCATGCCTGATCCTGCCAATTCCGATCCACTCGCAGACCTGCCACTGGACCAACTGGTAGCTTGTCATGAGTGCGACCTGCTGATGCACAAGCCGGTGCTCAAGCACAATGAGAAGGCGCAGTGTCCTCGCTGCGGCTACGAGCTCTATGCGCATCGACATAATGTAGTTGAGCGCAGTATGGCCTTGGTGCTTGCTGCGCTTCTCCTCTATGTGCCCGCAAATTTCCTTCCGATCATGCAGCTCCACCTGTTGGGGCAAACTTCTGACGACACAGTCTGGAGTGGTGTCCTCGGGTTGTATGACAGTGGCATGCGTGAAATCGCTATCGTGGTGTTTCTGTGCAGCATGGCAATCCCTTTGCTCAAGCTGTTATGTCAGCTCGCTGTACTGCTAAGCATCAGGTTGGATGTTGGGCGCAGCTATGGGCTGCTGCTGTACCGTATGTACCACCATATGCGCGACTGGGGCATGCTTGAGGTTTACTTCATGGGCGTACTGGTCGCCATCGTCAAGCTGGTCGATCTTGCCGAGTTGAGTCTGGGGCTTGGTCTTGTCTGTTTTGTGAGTTTATTGCTGGTTCAGGTATGGCTGGAAGTGGTGATGTCACCTCACCAGATTTGGGTGGCTTTGTCCGGGGAGGACCTTCATGCGGGCAATTGATGCAGGCATCCTGATTTGTATCGAATGCCACGAGTTGAATCGGCAGGAGCCTGATACCGATGAACAGGTCTGCACGCGTTGCGGTGCACTGGTGCATGCGCGGCGCCCGAACAGCCTGATACGAACCTGGGCGCTACTCATCACTGCTGCCATTCTTTACATCCCTGCCAACATCTTGCCGATCATGACAGTCAGTACATTGGGGCAGGGCAGTCCCGATACCATCATGTCTGGCGTCATCACGCTAATGAAGCACGGAATGTTTCCGATTGCCGCAGTGGTATTTGTCGCCAGTATTCTGGTGCCGACCTTCAAGCTGGTCGGCATTGCGCTGTTGTTGTACTCGGTGCAACGCCATCAGCCGCTTTCTGCTCGTCAGCGAATAGTGATGTACCGTTTCATCGAATTCATCGGACGCTGGTCGATGCTGGATATCTTCGTCATTGCCATTCTGGTGGCGGTGGTGAATTTCGGCCGCATCGCCAGTGTTGAAGCCAATCTGGGTGCTGTCGCTTTCGCTAGCGTGGTGATTCTGACAATGCTCGCTGCAGTAACTTTCGATCCCCGACTGATCTGGGACAACACGGAGTCGGATGACGACAATGAGTGATTTGCCTACGGCTAAAACCCGCCCTGCCTCGAACTGGTCTGCTATCTGGATATTGCCTCTGATCGCTTTGGTCATTGGTGGTTGGCTTGGTTGGCAGGCTTACCGTGAGTCGGGAGTCGACATCGAGGTTCGCTTCCAGAGTGGCGAGGGCATCGTCGTCAACAAGACTGAAGTGGTTTACAAGGGCATGCCAGTCGGCAAGGTGAAGAACCTGGTGCTTGATGCCAAGGGCAGTAACACCGGGGTGATTGCCACGATTGAGATGAACAAGGCTGCTGAGTCTCAGCTACGCACCAATACGCGTTTCTGGCTGGTGAAGCCGAGTGTAAGCCTGGCGGGTATTACCGGGCTGGAAACCTTGGTCTCAGGTAATTACATCGCTGTGAGCCCTGGTGACGGTGAGCAAACCCGGCGCTTCAAAGCGCTGGCCGAGGCACCACCGCTCTCTGACAACGAGCCGGGTTTGCACCTGACGCTCAAGGCCGATCGACTGGGTTCGCTCAATCGGGACAGTCCAGTGTTCTACAAGCAGATTCAGGTGGGCCGAGTGAAGAGCTACCGTCTTGCCGAAGACCAGGGGATCGTTGAGCTCAAGGTATTTATTGCACCGGCCTATGCAAACCTTGTTCGCAAGCACACGCGTTTCTGGAATGCCAGCGGCATCAGTATTGATGCCAATCTTTCCGGCGTGAAAGTTCGCAGTGAGTCGTTGGCCAGTATCGTGGCGGGTGGTATCGCCTTTGCCACGCCTGAGCACCGCAAAGACAGCCCGCCTACTGATACCAACCTGCCATTCCGTTTGTACGAGGACTTTGATGCTGCGCAGGCAGGCATCAAGGTCAAGGTCACGCTGAGTGACTTTGAAGGGCTGCAGGCCGGCAGAACGCCGGTGATGTACAAGGGTATCCAGGTCGGTTCGCTCAAAACGCTCAAGGTAGACCCTGATCTTTCCAGTGCTACGGCCGAGCTGACCCTGGACCCGTTGGCGGAAGACTACCTGGTTGCGGGAACCCAGTTCTGGGTGGTCAAGCCGTCGATCTCGCTGGCCGGTATCACCGGGCTGGAGGCTTTGGTCAAGGGGAACTACATTGCAATTCGCCCGGGCGATAAAGGCGCTTTGCCACAGCGGGAGTTTGAGGCGCGCGCCAAGGCACCACCGTTGGATCTGAAAGCGCCTGGTTTGCACCTGGTACTGTTTAGTGACAGCCTGGGTTCGCTGGAGGTCGGTAGCCCAATCCTCTACCGTCAGGTCAAGGTCGGTACCGTGCAGAGCTATCAGTTCTCAAAAACCCATAAGCGTCTGCTGATTGGTGTCCATATCGAAAAAGAGTACGCCAATCTGGTTAATGGCTCGACACGCTTCTGGAATGCCAGTGGTATTACCCTGAGTGGAGGTCTCTCTGGTATTCAGATCAAGAGTGAGTCCTTGCAGAGTCTGATGGCTGGCGGTATCGCTTTTGATACCCCGACACCGGATGTACCGCTAAAACGTCGTGTGTTCCACGGTTCAAACTGCACCTTGATCAAGAGGCGGCGAACCGTAGTGGTGTCACCGTGATGATCAAGGTGGAGCGCGCCGACGGGCTCAAGGCGGGTACGCCTATTCGCTTCAGGGGCCTGGACATTGGCAAGGTGGAAGATGTCAGGCTGAGTGATGATCTGGAGTCGGTCATGCTCAAGGCGCGTATTACCGAAGTGCCTGATCGTATTGCGCGGGTCGGAACGCAGTTCTGGGTAGTGAAGCCGGCACTGGGTATCGTCAAGACTGCCAATCTGGAGACGCTGGTTACTGGTCAGTATCTTGAGGTTTTGCCCGCGGTGAAGAATCAGGGGCCGCAACGCAACTTTGTCGCGCTGGCCGAGGCGCCTGACCGCACCGAGCGTGAAGCAGGGCTCGCGTTGGTATTGAGTGCTGCGCGCCGAGGTTCGATTAAGCCAGGCGTTCCTGTGACCTATCGTGAAATCACGGTAGGCAAGGTCACAGGGTACGAACTGGGTCAAACAGCAGATCGCGTGTTGATCCATATTCTGATCGAGCCGCGTTATGCCTCACTGGTGCGTGGTGGTAGCCGGTTCTGGAACAGCAGCGGCTTTGGCATGGACTTCGGGCTGTTCAAGGGCGCAACCGTGCGTACTGAGTCGCTGGAAACGCTGATTGAGGGTGGGATTGCGTTTGCGACCCCGGACGGGGAAAAGATGGGTAATCCGGCGCTGCCTAAGCAGACCTTCGCCTTGTTCGATAAGGCTGAGGATGAGTGGCTGCAGTGGGCGCCAAAGATTCAGATCGGTAAATAGGCCGTGTAAGTGCTGGAGCGGTGGGGGCTGGGTTCCGGCTCCTATGCCTTCAGTGTGAGGTAGGGCAGGGCAATGACAAAACGCAGGCAACAAAAAACCGACCCTAAGGTCGGTTTTTTTACAAGCAGGTCACTTAGGCAGCAGTTTTCAGCGCCTTGATGTGGCCATTCAGACGGCTCTTATGACGAGCTGCCTTGTTCTTGTGGATGATGCCCTTGTCGGCCATACGGTCGATTACAGGGACAGCCAGAACGTAAGCGGCTTGTGCTTTGTCAGCGTCTTTTGTGTCGATGGCCTTAACTACGTTTTTGATGTAGGTACGGACCATGGAACGCAGGCTGGCGTTGTGGCTGCGACGCTTCTCAGCCTGTTTTGCACGTTTTTTGGCGGAAGGTGAGTTGGCCACCGTCGAGCTCCTCGAAAGACTTTAAATAGCAAACAAAATAGGCCGCGAATCATGCCGATGAGTTAAGCAGTTGTCAAGGGTACATATGCCCTTCTGCTAAGCGGTCGATGTAACCACGGAGATGATTCCCTTCTGGCACATGACCTGTAAACTCGGTCGTTTTCACTCGGCATCGCGGATGCGGCGCGGATTATCGCATATCCGCGCGCTCAGATGCCCAACCCTTCGTCTACAGGCGTGAAAATCTCTCGATGAATTTGCTCAAATCCTTGGCCGCCGTCAGTTCCATCACCATGGTTTCACGGGTGCTGGGCTTCGTCCGCGACACCATACTGGCGCGCATCTTTGGTGCCGGCGTGGCCACCGATGCCTTCTTCATTGCCTTCAAACTGCCTAACCTGCTGCGGCGGATCTTCGCCGAAGGCGCGTTCTCTCAGGCTTTTGTACCTATTCTGGCCGAATACAAAAGCCAGCAGGGCGAAGAGGCGACACGCACGTTTGTCGCGTATATCGCAGGGCTTTTGACGTTGGTGCTGGCTGTGGTCACGGCGCTGGGGATCATCGCAGCGCCCTGGGTGATCTGGATAACGGCGCCGGGTTTTGTCGACAGCCCTGAAAAGTTCGAGCTCACCACCGACCTGTTGCGTGTCACGTTCCCTTATATACTGCTGATCTCGCTGTCTTCTCTGGCGGGCGCGATCCTTAACACCTGGAACCGTTTCTCGGTGCCGGCCTTCGTGCCGACGCTGCTTAACGTGGCAATGATCTTTTTTGCGTTGTTCCTCACACCTTACTTCAATCCGCCGGTCATGGCCCTGGGCTGGGCGGTGCTGGCAGGCGGGCTGTTGCAGTTGCTTTATCAACTGCCTCACCTGAAAAAGATCGGCATGCTCGTTCTGCCGCGCCTGAATCTGCGGGACAGCGGCGTGTGGCGTGTGTTGAAACAGATGCTGCCGGCGATCCTCGGGGTATCGGTCAGCCAGATTTCGCTGATCATCAATACGATCTTTGCCTCTTTTCTGGTGGCGGGCTCCGTGTCCTGGATGTACTACGCCGACCGCCTGATGGAACTGCCCTCTGGGGTGCTGGGTGTTGCCTTGGGCACGATCCTCTTGCCGACCCTGGCCAAGACCTACGCCAACAAGGACCGTCACGAATATTCGCGGATTCTCGACTGGGGCCTGCGGCTTTGCTTCCTGCTGGTGCTGCCGTGTACCTTCGCCCTGGCGATTCTGGCTGAGCCCTTGACCGTGTCGTTGTTCCAGTACGGCAAATTCAGTGCCTTCGATGCTGCAATGACCCAGCGCGCGTTGATCGCCTACTCGGTTGGCCTGCTCGGGATCATTCTGGTCAAAGTGCTGGCGCCTGGTTTTTATGCCCAACAGAACATTCGGACGCCGGTGAAAATCGCGATTTTCACCTTGGTGACGACCCAGTTGCTCAATCTGGCGTTTATTTCGCATCTGCAGCACGCCGGTCTGGCGTTGGCGATCAGTGTCGGCGCCTGTCTCAATGCCGGCCTGCTCTATTGGAAACTGCGCCAGCAAGACCTCTTCCAGCCACAGCCTGGCTGGACCGTGTTCCTGCTCAAATTGCTGGTGGCGGTCCTGTTGATGGCCGGTGTGCTGGTCGTGGGGATGAAGCTGATGCCTGCCTGGGAGCAAGGGCAGATGCTTGCCCGCTTCCTGCGCCTCGGGGTGTTGATTGGCGCTGGCATTGCCACCTATTTTGGTTGTTTGTTCCTGTTTGGTTTCCGCCCGCGGGACTTTGCGCGCAAGGCATTGCATTAATGGGCGACGTCGGTCAGACGTCGGTTTTTGGCGTTGACGATAAACGCAGCACGCTGCTGCCTGTCGTCAGCGCGCGGGTGTGGTTATAATCGGCCACTTTATGATCAAGAAGTGCGTTATGCAGCTGGTTCGAGGCCTTCACAACCTGCGCCCCCAGCACCGGGGCTGTGTCGCCACTATTGGCAACTTTGACGGTGTCCACCGTGGCCACCAGGCAATCCTGGCACGTCTGCGCGAGCGGGCGGCGGCGCTGGGTGTTCCTAGCTGTGTGGTGATATTCGAGCCACAGCCGCGCGAATACTTTGCGCCGGACACAGCGCCAGCCCGTCTAGCGCGGCTGCGTGACAAGGTTGCCTTGTTGGCGGCTGAAGGTATCGACCGGGTGCTTTGCCTGGCCTTCAACCAGCGCTTGAGCAAGCTCAGCGCCGCCGAGTTCGTCGAGACCATTCTGGTCGATGGCCTGGGTGTGCAGCATCTGGAGGTCGGTGACGATTTTCGCTTTGGCTGTGACCGGGCAGGCGATTTCTCGTTCCTGGAGCAAGCCGGGGCCACTTACGGATTTACCGTCGAAGCAGCCCAAACGGTTGAGCTCGACGGTTTCCGGGTTAGCAGTACCGAGGTACGCAACGCCTTGGCCGACGCCGACTTTGCCTTGGCCGAGCGGTTGCTGGGACGGCCTTACCGTATTACCGGGCGGGTGCTGCACGGCCAGAAGCTGGCGCGTCAGTTGGGCACCCCTACCGCAAATGTCCAGCTCAAGCGGCGTCGTGTGCCGTTGACGGGCGTTTATCTGGCCAGCGCCGAAATTGATGGCCAGCGTTGGCCGGGCGTCGCCAATATTGGCGTACGGCCCACTGTTTCAGGTGATGGCAGTGCCCACCTGGAAATACACCTTCTGGATTTTGCCGGCGACCTGTATGGCCGGCGTTTGACGGTGGTATTCCACCACAAGCTGCGCGACGAGCAGCGTTTCGCCTCCCTGGAGGCGCTTAAGTCGGCGATCGATGCGGATATCGCCGCCGCACGTGCCCATTGGCACGCTCAACCGCTAACGAAGAGCCTGAAATGACCGACTATAAAGCCACGCTTAACCTTCCGGACACCGCCTTCCCAATGAAGGCCGGCCTGCCACAGCGCGAACCGCAGATCCTGCAGCGCTGGGACAGCATTGGCCTGTACCAGAAGCTGCGTGAGATTGGCAAGGATCGTCCGAAGTTCGTACTGCACGACGGTCCACCCTATGCCAACGGCAAGATTCATATCGGTCATGCGCTGAACAAGATTCTCAAGGACATGATCGTCCGCTCCAAGACCCTGGCCGGCTATGACGCGCCGTATGTACCGGGTTGGGACTGCCACGGCCTGCCGATTGAGCACAAGGTCGAAGTGACCCATGGCAAGCACCTGACCGCAGACAAGACCCGCGAGCTGTGCCGCGCCTATGCTGCCGAGCAGATCGAAGGCCAGAAGACCGAGTTCATCCGCCTGGGTGTCCTGGGTGACTGGGACAATCCCTACAAGACCATGAACTTCGCCAACGAAGCCGGTGAAATCCGCGCGCTGGCGGAAATGGTCAAACACGGCTTCGTGTTCAAGGGCTTGAAGCCCGTGAACTGGTGTTTCGACTGTGGTTCGGCACTGGCCGAGGCGGAAGTCGAGTACGCCGACAAGAAATCGCAAACCATCGACGTGGCATTCCCGATCGTCGATGAGGCCAAGCTGGCTGCGGCCTTCGGCCTCGGTGCACTGGCCAAGCCTGCCTCGATCGTGATCTGGACCACCACGCCGTGGACCATCCCGGCCAACCAGGCGCTGAACGTTCATCCTGAATTCAACTACGCGCTGGTTGATGTCGGTGACAAACTGCTGGTACTGGCTGAGGAACTGGTTGAGTCCTGCCTGAGCCGCTACAAGCTGGAAGGCAGCGTCATCGCTACCGCGCCAGGCGCTGCGCTGGACCTGATCAACTTCCGTCACCCGTTCTACGACCGTTTGTCGCCGGTTTACCTGGCCGACTACGTTGAGCTGGGCGCCGGTACGGGTGTGGTTCACTCCGCGCCTGCCTACGGCGAGGACGACTTCGTCACCTGCAAGCGCTACGGCATGTCCAACGACGACATCCTCACGCCGGTGCAGAGCAACGGTGTGTATGTCGAGTCGCTGCCGTTCTTTGGCGGCCAGTTCATCTGGAAGGCCAACCCGGCGATCGTTGAAAAGCTGTCTGAAGTCGGTGCGCTGATGCATACCGAAACCATCAGCCACAGCTACATGCACTGCTGGCGTCACAAGACCCCGCTGATCTACCGCGCCACCGCGCAGTGGTTCGTGGGCATGGACAAGCAGCCAGATCAGGGCGACACCCTGCGTCAGCGCGCGATCAAGGCCATTGAAGACACCAAGTTCGTGCCGGCCTGGGGCCAGGCGCGCCTGCATTCGATGATCGCCAACCGCCCGGACTGGTGCATCTCGCGTCAGCGTAACTGGGGCGTCCCGATTCCGTTCTTCCTGCATAAACAGACCGGTGAGCTGCACCCGCGCACCGTTGAGCTGATGGAAGAAGTGGCCAAGCGCGTCGAGCAGGAAGGTATTGAAGCCTGGTTCAAGATGGATGCCGCCGAACTGATTGGTGAAGAGGCCGCCCAGTACGACAAGATCGCCGATACGCTCGACGTCTGGTTCGACTCAGGCACCACTCACTGGCACGTACTGCGTGGCTCGCATAACGTCGGTCACGAAAGCGGCCCGCGTGCAGACCTGTACCTGGAAGGTTCCGACCAGCACCGTGGCTGGTTCCACTCCTCGTTGCTGACCGGTTGCGCCATCGACAACCACGCACCATACCGCGAGCTGCTGACGCACGGTTTCACCGTCGACGAAAACGGTCGCAAGATGTCCAAGTCGCTGGGTAACACCATCGAGCCGCAGAAGGTCAATGACACCCTGGGTGCCGACATCATGCGTCTGTGGGTATCGGCCACGGACTACTCCGGCGAGATGGCGGTTTCTGATCAGATCCTGCAGCGCAGTGCTGACGCCTACCGTCGTATCCGTAACACCGCGCGCTTCCTGCTGTCGAACCTGTCCGGTTTCGACCCGGCGACCGATCTGCTGCCTGCTGAAGACATGCTGGCGCTGGACCGTTGGGCCGTGGACCGCACCCTGATACTGCAACGCGAGCTTGAAGAGCACTACGGCGAGTACCGTTTCTGGAACGTCTACTCCAAGGTTCACAACTTCTGCGTGCAGGAGCTGGGTGGTTTCTATCTGGACATCATCAAGGACCGTCAGTACACCACCGGCGCCAACAGTGTCGCACGGCGCTCCTGCCAGACCGCGCTGTACCACATCAGTGAGGCGCTGGTGCGCTGGATCGCGCCGATCCTGGCCTTCACCGCTGACGAGCTGTGGCAGTACCTGCCGGGCGAGCGTAACGAGTCGGTAATGCTCAACACCTGGTACCAGGGCCTGAGCGAGCTGCCAGAAGGCTTCGAGCTGGGCCGTGCCTATTGGGACCGGATCATGGCGGTCAAAGCGGCGGTCAACAAGGAGCTGGAGAACCAGCGTGCAGCCAAGGCCATTGGTGGCAACCTGCAAGCTGAAGTGACGCTGTTTGCCGATGAAGCCTTGTCCGCTGATCTGGGCAAGCTCAGCAACGAGCTGCGTTTTGTACTGATCACCTCGGCTGCCAGCGTTGCACCATTCGTGCAGGCACCGGCCGATGCCGTGGTCACCGAAGTGGCAGGCCTGAAACTCAAGGTGGTCAAGTCGGGTTACACCAAGTGTGGCCGTTGCTGGCACTTCCGTGAGGACGTGGGTGTGAACCCTGAGCATCCGGAAATCTGCGGCCGTTGTGTCGACAACATCAGCGGCACTGGTGAGGTGCGTCACTATGCCTAACCCTGCCGTGGGGCGCTTCGGGCGCCTCAGCTGGCTCTGGTTGAGCGTGCTGGTCCTGGTCCTTGACCAGGCCAGCAAGTTCTACTTTGAGGGCTTACTGAGCCTGTACCAGCAAATTGTGGTCATTCCGGACTACTTCAGCTGGACCCTGGCCTACAACACCGGCGCCGCATTCAGCTTCCTGGCAGACAGCTCGGGCTGGCAGCGCTGGCTGTTTGCCCTGATTGCCCTGGTCGTCAGTGCGGTACTGGTCGTCTGGCTCAAGCGTCTTGGGCGCAACGACACCTGGCTGGCCGTTGCCCTGGCGCTGGTGCTGGGTGGCGCGCTGGGCAACCTGTACGACCGTATCGTTCTGGGCCATGTGATCGATTTCATTCTGGTGCACTGGCAGAACCGTTGGTATTTCCCGGCCTTCAACCTGGCCGACAGCGCGATTACCGTTGGCGCGGTAATGTTGGCGCTGGACATGTTCAAAAGTAAAAAGTCCGGAGAACCCGTCCATGACTGACATCCGTATCGGCCAGAACACCGAAGTTACCCTGCACTTCGCGCTGCATCTGGAAAACGGCGACACTGTCGACAGCACATTCGACAAGGCGCCAGCGGTCTTCAAGGTCGGCGACGGCAACCTGTTGCCAGGTTTTGAGGCCGCTCTGTTCGGGTTCAAAGCCGGTGACAAGCGCACCGTGACCGTTGCGCCGGAAAGCGCGTTTGGCCAACCCAACCCGCAGAACGTTCAGGTCATGCCGCGCTCCTCGTTCAACGACATGGAGTTGTCCGAAGGCCTGCTGGTGATCTTCAACGACGCGGCCAATGCCGAGTTGCCTGGCGTTGTAAAAGCCTTTGACGATGCTCAGGTCACCATCGACTTCAACCATCCGCTGGCCGGCAAGACCTTGAGCTTCGAGGTGGAAATCCTCGGGGTCAAGGCGCTTTGAGCCAGGAGCACTCCATGCAAATCAAACTCGCCAACCCTCGTGGTTTCTGTGCCGGCGTGGATCGGGCGATTGAAATCGTCAACCGTGCCCTGGAAGTCTTCGGGCCGCCGATCTATGTGCGCCATGAAGTGGTGCACAACAAGTTTGTCGTTGAAGACCTGCGCGCACGCGGCGCGATTTTCGTCGAAGAGCTGGAGCAAGTGCCCGATGACGTCATCGTCATCTTCAGTGCCCACGGTGTTTCCCAGGCGGTACGCCAGGAAGCAGCGGGGCGCGGCCTGAAGGTTTTCGATGCCACCTGTCCATTGGTGACCAAGGTGCATATCGAAGTGGCGCGTTATAGCCGCGACGGCAGGGAGTGCATCTTGATTGGCCACGCCGGGCATCCGGAAGTCGAAGGCACCATGGGCCAGTATGACTCGGCCAATGGCGGTGCCATCTACCTGGTCGAGGATGAGGAAGATGTCGCGAACCTCCAGGTTATTAACCCGGAGCGCCTGGCATTCGTCACTCAGACCACCTTGTCGATGGATGACACCAGCCGCGTTATCGATGCACTGCGTACGCGTTTCCCAAGCATCGGTGGCCCGCGCAAGGATGACATCTGCTACGCCACCCAGAACCGCCAGGATGCCGTCAAGCAGCTTGCCGACGAGTGTGACGTCGTTTTGGTAGTCGGTAGCCCTAACAGCTCCAACTCCAATCGTCTGCGTGAGTTGGCTGAGCGCATGTCGACCCCGGCCTACCTGATCGATGGCGCCGAAGACCTGCAACGTAGCTGGTTCGACGGTGTTGAGCGAGTCGGTATCACGGCGGGTGCTTCTGCTCCTGAAGTGCTGGTGCGTGGTGTGATTCAGCAACTGCAGGCGTGGGGGGCGACGGGGGCTGAAGAGCTGGATGGGCGTGAAGAGAACATCACCTTCTCGATGCCCAAAGAGCTACGGGTGCGTTCGCTGACCTGACCCGGCAGCCGCACACAGCGGCTGCTCATGCAAAGCCTGCCTCAGGCTGACCCGACCCGAGCGGGACAGTACGACCTGATAATGGCTTCTGGCAGTGGCATCTTCACAGACGTGCAGTGTGCCCGCCAGAAAGGCTCCACTGCCCTGTAGCGGTGTGCCCAGGCCACTGAAACGCACCTGGTGTGCCAGTGGTTGGTTGCCAACAATCAAGACCCGGCCGCTGGCGCGATACTCGTGCAACAGCGTCCGGGTTTCTTGTTCCAGCACGGTGCGCCAGCCGTTGCGCCAATCCCCCTCAATAGCCTGTAGCACCACGATCTGGTTGCGCTGCAGCGCTTCGCTGCGGGCATGGTTCAGTGCCTGAGTCAGTTGCTGCGCGCTCGCCTGGCGCTGTAGGCGGGTGCTCATATCGCTGTAGGCCGGTATCCCCAAATGCAGCAGCAGGGTTATCAGCATCAGCGCGTACAGCAGTTGAATCAGTGTTACTCCCTGTTGCTGCATGCGGCATTCCTCCCTGGACGTGCTTCGCTTCAGGGTCAGATTCGGCGGGAAGTTTGTCCAGTCGGCCGAGTTGTCTGGAGCAGGTGGAAAAATCGCAGGAGGCGATATATGGCCAGGAGGTCGCAGGGCGGTATGACCCTGATTGAGGTAATGGTGGCGTTGGTGGTCGTCGGGCTGGGTTTGTTCGGTGCAGCCATGCTGCAGTTGCGGGCATTGCAGGCCACCGACAGCGCGCGGATGAGCACTCAGGGCGCCTTCGTTGCGCAAGGTGTACTTGAGCAGGTTCGTGCTCGCGGTGAGGTGAGTGACCTCGCACGCGCAGCGTTGCGCCATGAGGCTGAAGCGTTTGCCGGCGCATCGGCTCATGGGCAAGTGGCGCAGGCTGGCGCTGAGACGCTCGTGACGCTGACCTGGGATGATCGCCGCGCTGGCGGTGCTCCCCGTGTGCTGCAAATCGCCGGATGGGTTCTGCCATGAACGACCAGAAGGGCTTCAGCCTGGTCGAGTCGCTGATCGCATTGAGCCTGGGTTTGCTGCTGATGCTGGTCTGCAGCCGCTTGTTCTTGGGCGCGATTCAGGTTTGGCAGTCGCAGGCGCTGGCGGCGCATCTGCAGGACGATGCCCGTTTTGCACTGCTGCGTATGGCGCGGGATATCCGCATGGCCGGCATGACGGGGTGTTTGCGGCATGAGGCAATCACCTTTGCCGACGCCACGGTGGCCGATAGTTTTCGGCAACCACTGAGTGTTGACCGCGCCAATGACGGCAGCCTGCGCGCCCTGAGCCTGATTGCTGGCGAGTCTGGTGAGGCGGGTGGCCCACCCGACTGGACGCTGGTCACCGATTGCCTGATGAGCGCACACGTCTACCCAGGGGCTCGCAGCGCCGGGGCAGGGCAGATAGCACTGCCCATACGGCGACAGACCTACCGCCTGGAGGGGCGGCAACTGTTGCTGAGCAGTGGCGGTAGCAGTGCGGTGCTGATCAACAATGTGAGCGCGTTACGGTTGATGTTTGATCCCGCTGCGCCCCGCGAGCTGCACTTGAGCCTGACCTTGAGTGATCCGCATGGGCTGGGCGCCGCGCAGACCTACCAACTGACCGCTGCTCCGCGCAACAGGTTGTTTTAGCGATGTGCAGGCAACGAGGAATGGTGCTGTTGCTAAGCCTGCTACTAACGATGTTGCTGGGGTTGCTGGGGCTTTCATCGCTGCACAGCGCACTGTTGCAGGAGCGCATGTCGGGGAATCTGCTGATGTCTCTCCAGCTGCTTGAGCGGGCTGAGGCTACCTTGCGTCACGGCGAGGCGCAGGTGCGGGCCGGGCTTGAGCTGGTGCCGTGTCGTTACTGCCAGCCACCACCGGAAGCGGGGCGGGTGCAGGTGCCGGGTATCTATCACGGTGTGGGCAGGCGCTCCGGGATGGTTTGGTCTGCTTCGGGCTCGGGGCTGTTCATGATTCAACGGCTTGGGGTCAGTACCCGTGCAGCCCACATGCCTGACGAAAAGCCGGTCACGCTCTATCGCATCACGGCCGTCGCCCGCCAAGGTTCCGCCCGCACGGTACTGGAAAGCACCTTGGCCTTGCCGCTGGCGGCGGATGGGGCGTCGGCGCAACGCATTCTCTGGCGACAAATTCTTTAGAGAGGGTATCCGATGAATAGCTCATGCAAGGGGCTGACCCTGATCGAACTGTTGATTGTCATCGCCGTCGTCGGCATTCTGGCGAGCATTGCCTACCCCAGCTACAGCGAAAAGGTCAAAAAGGCCGCACGCACGGAAATCGCCGGGTTGTTGTTCGAGAGCGCATTGAGCCTTGAGCGGCACCGCTCACGTGCGGGTCAGTATGCCGATACCGACGCGGTGGTAACCCCTCTGCCCACTGGCACCGACTACTACAGCCTGCATGCCAGCCGTACTGCCGAAGACTTCGTGCTTTCTGCCCGGCGTCGGCCAGGTACGTTGATGGCGAGTGATCGCTGTGCGGACTTCGCGCTTGGCCATGACGGCATTCGCCGCAACCCAGGCGCAGCACCGGATCACAGCCTGGAGCACTGCTGGGGCAACTGAGGATTTTGCAGGTTCATGGCGCCGAGGCGGCGTCACGGTTCATTTCGGGTATTGGATCAACAGATGACTAAGCACGTAGTGATTGTCGGTGGCGGGGTGATTGGCCTGCTGACTGCGTTCAACCTGGCTGCAGAGGTCGAACAGGTGGTGCTCTGTGACAAGGGCGAGGTGGGCAAGGAGTCCTCCTGGGCGGGAGGCGGCATCGTATCGCCGCTCTATCCCTGGCGTTACAGCCCGGCCGTGACGGCCCTCGCGCACTGGTCGCAGGACTTTTATCCACAGTTGGGCGAGCGTCTGTTCGCCAGCACCGGGGTTGACCCTGAAGTGCACACCACGGGCCTTTACTGGCTAGACCTGGACGATGAAAGCGAAGCGTTGGCTTGGGCCGCGCGTGAAGGGCGCCCCTTGAGTGCCGTGGATATCGCCCAGGCGTATGCGGCAGTGCCGGTATTGGGCAGCGGTTTCAGCCGGGCTATCTACATGTCGGGCGTTGCCAATGTGCGTAACCCACGGCTGGTCAAGTCACTCAAGGCGGCGTTGCAGGCGATGCCTAATGTGGTCTTGAAAGAGCATTGCGAGATTACCGGGTTCTCCCGTGACGGCGAGACAATCACAGGGGTGGAAACCGCGACCGGGCCCATTGCGGCTGATCGCGTGGTGCTCACCGCCGGGGCCTGGAGTGGCGAGTTGTTGGCTTCCCTGGGGTTGAACCTGCCGGTAGAGCCGGTCAAGGGCCAGATGATCCTCTACAAGTGTGCCGCCGACTTCCTGCCAAGCATGGTGCTGGCCAAAGGGCGTTATGCGATTCCGCGTCGTGATGGGCATGTGCTGGTGGGCAGTACCCTGGAACATGCCGGTTTCGATAAAACCCCGACCGAAGATGCGCTGGAAAGCCTCAAGGCGTCGGCGGTGGAGCTGCTACCTGCGTTGGCGGATGCAACGCCAGTGGCCCATTGGGCAGGTTTGCGCCCGGGCTCCCCTGAGGGGGTTCCCTACATTGGTGAGGTGCCCGGTTGGCAAGGGCTGTGGCTGAACTGCGGGCACTACCGCAATGGCCTCGTACTGGCGCCAGCGTCCTGCCAATTGTTTGCCGACCTGTTGTTGGGGCGGGCCCCAATCATTGATCCGAGCCCGTATGCCCCGGCGGGTCGCATATAAAACAACAGCTGTTCGAGTAGCCCGCGACGCTGGAAAGGCCAGCGTCAGCGGCGCTTAGCGATCCGCTACCGGCCCTTTTTCCAGGTGCGCGGAGCTGCAGTACCACTCGTTGCCCCGGCGCAAGGCGCGATCGTTCGGCACGTGGACGCCACAGTGCGCACAGCGAACCATTTTCAGGGTGTTCTCAGGTGAGGCATCGCGAGGGGCGGCGTTGCCGGCCTTGAATTTGCGCCATAGCCAAAAAGCTGCAGCAATCAGGGCAATCCAGAAAAGTAAGCGAACCATGATGTCCAGCGTGTCAGTGATTAAGTCACCAGTTTAACGGCGGGCATAAAAAAAGGGAGGCCTTGGCCTCCCTTTATCTTTTCCGTGACGATCAGTCGAAAACACCGAAGGTCATGCGGCTGAACCACGAGCGATCGGTGCTGCTGTCTTCTGTCTCGTGGTTCTCTTCCTCGGCAGCCGCGCCTTCTTTGGGCAGCAATTCTTCCGGGATGGCTTCCTTGGCGTCTTCGTACTGGCGGATCACGTCCTGGTTGGCACGGGTTTCACCCGGCGGCAGCGGCGTATCGGTTTCGATCAGGCCCAGGGTTGCCTTGGACAGCCAGGAGCGGTTATCGGCTTCTTCCTGCTGTGGCACGAACTGGCCATCAACCAGGCTTGGGTGATCGGGGTAGTTGAGCTTGAGGGTGTCCAGGCTGCTGGCTGCCAGTTCGTCCAGGTGCAGGCGCTGGTAGGCCTCAACCATGACGGCCAGGCCATCGCCGACCGATGGGGTTTCCTGGAAGTTTTCCACGACGTAACGGCCGCGGTTGGCCGCTGCGACGTAGGCCTGACGGGTCAGGTAGTAGTCGGCCACGTGGATTTCGTAGGCCGCCAGCAGGTTGCGCAGGTAGATCATGCGCTGCTTGGCGTCTGGCGAATAACGGCTGTTCGGGAAGCGGTTGGTCAGCTGGGCGAACTCGTTGTACGAGTCGCGGGCAGCGCCCGGGTCACGCTTGGTCATGTCCAGCGGCAGGAACCGCGCCAGCAGGCCGCGGTCCTGGTCGAACGAGGTCAGGCCCTTGAGGTAGTAGGCGTAATCGACGTTCGGGTGCTGTGGATGCAAACGAATGAAACGCTCGGCAGCGGACTTGGCAGCCTCTGGCTCGGCGTTCTTGTAGTTCGCGTAGATCAGTTCGAGCTGCGCCTGGTCGGCGTAGCGGCCGAACGGGTAGCGCGACTCCAGCGCCTTGAGCTTGGCGGTGGCGCTGGTGTAGCTATGGTTGTCCAGGTCGCTCTGCGCCTGCTGATAAAGCTCGGCTTCGCTGAGGTTTTCGTCTACGACTTCCTTCGAAGAACAAGCAGCAGTGAGTCCTAGGATGGCGATCAGCAGCAGGTGTTTCACTTGCATGGCGGCTTGCGTCCCTTTGACGGCTGCTGTCTTGGGCGAGGCCGTCCTGTTATGATGAACACCCCGTTGCAATACCCGGGGCAAAAAGAAGCCGTATTTAACCACAAGCCTGCAGCCGAAACCAAAGGCTGTACCGCCGCCGATCCGAGCATGTCTGAGATTATTTCACTTCGCGCAGAGGTGCCGTCCGAATTGGGCGGTCAACGCCTCGACCAAGTCGCCGCCCAATTGTTTGCCGAGCATTCGCGCTCGCGCCTGTCCGCCTGGATCAAAGAGGGCCGCCTGACTGTCGATGGCAATGTCCTGCGCCCGCGCGATATCGTTCATGGCGGTTCGTTGCTGGCGCTGGACGCCGAGCAGGAAGCCCAAGGTGAGTGGGTGGCCCAGGATATCGAGCTGGACATCGTCTATGAAGACGACCAGCTTATGGTCATCAACAAGCCTGCCGGGCTGGTTGTGCACCCGGCTGCAGGGCATGCCGATGGCACCCTGCTCAATGCCTTGCTGCACCACGTACCTGACATCGTCAACGTACCGCGTGCCGGTATCGTCCACCGTCTGGACAAGGACACCACCGGTTTGATGGTGGTGGCCAAGACCATTCAGGCGCAGACCCAACTGGTTAGCCAGCTGCAAAGCCGTACCGTCAGCCGTATCTACGAATGCATCGTGGTGGGCGTGGTGACTGCCGGTGGCAAGATCAACGCACCGATTGGCCGTCATGGCACCCAGCGTCAGCGTATGGGCGTGATGGAAGGTGGCAAGCCTGCTATCAGCCACTACCGCGTGCTCGAGCGTTTCCGCTCGCATACCCATGTGCGGGTCAAGCTGGAAACCGGCCGTACCCACCAGATTCGGGTTCACATGGCGCACGTTAACTTCCCGCTGGTCGGTGATCCGGTCTATGGCGGACGTTTCCGTATTCCGCCGGCGGCCAGCCCGACGATGGTCGAGGCGATCAAGAACTTCCCTCGTCAAGCCCTGCATGCACGCTTCCTGGAGCTGGACCACCCGGTGACTGGTGAGCGCATGAGCTGGGAGTCGCCGTTGCCGGATGATTTCGTCTGGCTGCTGTCGCTGCTCAAGCAAGACCGCGAGGCGTTCGTCGGATGAGTCGGCTGGCGTGCGACCTGCTGACCCCGGACTGGCCTGCGCCAGCCTCGGTCAAGGCGTGCGTCACCACACGTGCTGGGGGCGTCAGCCAGGCGCCTTACGACAGCCTCAATCTGGGCGATCATGTGGGTGATGAGCCCGCAGCGGTCGCCGAAAACCGTCGGCGCCTTACCGCTGAGTACGCTATCCAGCCGGCCTGGCTCAAGCAGGTACATGGCGTTGTAGTGGCGCACGCCGACCCGCATGTCATCGCTGAAGCCGATGCCAGCTGGACCGAAACCACGGGCGTGGCCTGCACCGTGATGACGGCCGACTGTTTGCCAGCATTGTTCTGCGACCGTGCCGGTACCCGGGTCGCGGCCGCACATGCGGGCTGGCGCGGTTTGGCCAACGGCGTGCTCGAAGCCACGCTGGACAGCCTGCAGGTTGATCCGCACGATGTGCTGGTCTGGCTGGGGCCGGCCATTGGCCCAGCTGCCTTCGAGGTCGGGGCCGAGGTGCGTGAGGCGTTCATGGCCACGCATCCAGAAACGGCTCAGGCCTTTGTGCCTGGCGACAAGCCTGGCAAATACATGGCCGACATCTATGCGCTGGCGCGGCTGCGTCTGGCCGCTCGAGGTGTCACCGCGGTATACGGTGGCGGTTTTTGTACCGTCAGCGACCCTCGCTTCTTCTCCTACCGGCGTAATCCCGGTACTGGCCGCTTCGCTTCATTGGTCTGGCTCACGCCACGCTGATCTGCATCAAGCCCGCTACGCTTGAATCTTCCAGAATGATCCCAAACTACAGTGGTATCTCTGGCAGGTTTTTCTTCATCAGGTGTGTCCATCGCTCCGACCTGCCCTAACTAGGAAGGTAACTTATGCGTATTGACCGTTTGACCAGCAAGCTACAGCTGGCGTTATCCGATTCCCAATCTCTGGCGGTGGGCATGGACCACCCGGCCATTGAGCCTGCGCACCTGCTTCAGGCGCTGATCGACCAGCAGGGTGGCTCTATCAAGCCTTTGCTGATGCAGGTCGGCTTTGACGTCAACAGCCTGCGCAAGGCCATTGCCAAAGAGCTCGACCAACTGCCGAAGATCCAGAACCCTACGGGCGACGTGAACATGTCCCAGGACTTGGCGCGTCTGCTCAACCAGGCCGACCGCCTGGCTCAGCAGAAGGGTGATCAGTTCATCTCCAGTGAGCTGGTGTTGCTCGCGGCCATGGACGAGAACAGCAAGCTGGGCAAGCTCCTGCTCGGCCAGGGCGTCACCAAGAAGGCTCTGGAAAACGCCATCAGCAACCTGCGTGGCGGCGAAGCCGTGAATGACCCGAATGCCGAAGAGTCCCGTCAGGCCTTGGACAAGTACACCATTGACCTGACCAAGCGTGCCGAAGAGGGCAAGCTTGACCCGGTGATCGGTCGGGATGACGAGATCCGTCGTACCATCCAGGTACTCCAACGGCGTACCAAGAACAACCCGGTGCTCATTGGTGAGCCAGGTGTGGGTAAAACGGCCATTGCCGAAGGCCTGGCGCAGCGCATCATCAATGGCGAAGTGCCGGATGGCCTCAAGGGCAAGCGCCTGCTGTCGTTGGATATGGGCGCCTTGATTGCGGGCGCCAAGTTCCGCGGCGAGTTCGAAGAGCGCCTCAAGTCGCTGCTCAACGAGCTGTCCAAGCAGGAAGGCCAGATCATCCTGTTCATCGACGAACTGCACACCATGGTTGGCGCCGGCAAGGGCGAGGGCTCCATGGACGCCGGCAACATGCTCAAGCCCGCGCTGGCGCGTGGTGAGCTGCACTGCGTAGGTGCAACCACCCTCAACGAGTACCGTCAGTACATTGAGAAGGACGCGGCCCTGGAGCGGCGTTTCCAGAAAGTACTGGTGGATGAGCCGAGCGAAGAAGACACCATTGCCATTCTGCGGGGCCTCAAAGAGCGTTATGAGGTTCACCACAAGGTGGCGATCACTGACGGCGCCATCATCGCTGCGGCCAAGCTCAGCCACCGCTATATCACTGACCGGCAGTTGCCGGACAAGGCCATCGACCTGATCGATGAAGCCGCCAGCCGCATCCGTATGGAGATCGACTCCAAGCCCGAGGTGCTTGACCGCCTTGAGCGTCGCTTGATCCAGCTGAAGGTCGAGTCCCAGGCGTTGAGCAAGGAAAAGGACGAAGCCGCCCTCAAGCGCTTGGAGAAACTGCAAGAGGAAATTGAGCGCCTTGAGCGTGAGTATTCCGACCTGGAAGAAGTCTGGACCTCGGAAAAGGCCGAGGTACAAGGTTCAGCCCAGATCCAGCAGAAGATCGAGCAGTCCCGTCAGGAACTGGAAGCTGCGCGGCGTAAAGGTGACCTGAGCCGCATGGCTGAGTTGCAGTACGGCGTGATCCCGGATCTGGAGCGCAGCCTGCAGATGGTCGACCAGCACGGCAAGGCTGAGAACCAGTTGCTGCGCAACAAGGTCACCGAGGAGGAAATTGCCGAAGTCGTCTCGAAATGGACCGGCATCCCGGTTTCGAAAATGCTCGAAGGCGAGCGTGAGAAACTGCTGAAAATGGAAAGCCTGCTGCACGAACGCGTGATCGGCCAGGAAGAGGCCGTGGTGGCAGTGTCCAACGCCGTACGTCGTTCCCGTGCCGGCCTGTCCGACCCGAACCGGCCAAGTGGTTCGTTCCTGTTCCTGGGCCCAACCGGTGTCGGTAAGACCGAGTTGTGCAAGGCATTGGCCGAGTTCCTCTTCGATACTGAAGAGGCGATGGTGCGCATTGATATGTCCGAGTTCATGGAGAAGCACTCCGTCGCTCGTCTGATTGGTGCGCCACCGGGCTATGTTGGTTATGAAGAGGGCGGTTACCTCACCGAAGCGGTACGTCGCAAGCCTTACTCGGTCGTGTTGCTCGACGAGGTCGAGAAGGCGCATCCGGACGTGTTCAACGTGTTGCTGCAGGTGCTGGAAGATGGTCGCCTGACTGACAGCCATGGGCGTACCGTGGACTTTCGCAATACCGTGATCGTGATGACCTCCAACCTGGGCTCGGCACAGATCCAGGAGCTGGTGGGTGATCGTGAGGCCCAACGTGCGGCGGTGATGGATGCGGTCGGTTCACACTTCCGGCCAGAGTTCGTCAACCGTATCGACGAAGTGGTGGTGTTTGAGCCATTGGGGCGCGAGCAGATCGCCGGCATCACGCAGATCCAGCTTGGACGCCTGCGCAGCCGCCTGGCCGAACGCGAACTGAGCCTGGAGCTCAGCCCGGAAGCGCTGGACAAGCTGATTGCCGTTGGTTACGACCCGGTGTATGGCGCACGGCCACTGAAACGCGCCATTCAGCGCTGGATCGAAAACCCGCTGGCGCAGCTGATTCTGTCGGGGCACTTCCTGCCTGGCAGCGCGATCACCGCGAAAGTGGAGGGCGAGGAAATTACCTTCGCCTGAGTTTTCTGAGGGTTACGCTAAGGCCTCGATTTTCGAGGCCTTTTTTTTTCTTTGCAATTTTTCTCCAGTGCTTGTAAAGTGCGCCCCGCTGTAAGTCACCCCGCAGATTCTTGGTTGGTTTGAAGAATCTGAGAAAACTGAAAAAAAGTTGCAAATCAGTAATTTGGGGGTTGACAGAGGTTTTGGAAATTGTAAAATAGCGCGCCTCAGAGACATGAACGTAGCGATACGGAGACGTCAAAGAGTTCGAAGCGGTAGAGATACAGTTTTCGAAATTGCAGTAGCTGAAATGTAGTTCCGCGATAGCTCAGTCGGTAGAGCAAATGACTGTTAATCATTGGGTCCCTGGTTCGAGTCCAGGTCGCGGAGCCAATTTCGGGGTGTAGCGCAGTCCGGTAGCGCGCCTGCTTTGGGAGCAGGATGTCAGGAGTTCGAATCCCCTCACCCCGACCATTTTCAGGGTCGTTAGCTCAGTTGGTAGAGCAGTTGGCTTTTAACCAATTGGTCGTAGGTTCGAATCCTACACGACCCACCATTTTCGAGTCTGACCCGTCAGGCTCGAATCTTAAAAGGCATGACACCGTATGTGTCATGTAACGAAAAGAAGGTGCTGAAAGGCATCATCTTTTTACCGGGGTGTAGCGCAGTCCGGTAGCGCGCCTGCTTTGGGAGCAGGATGTCAGGAGTTCGAATCCCCTCACCCCGACCATACATGTAAAGAAGGCGCCCCTAAAAAGGCGCCTTTTTTCGTTTCTGTGTCCTTTCCCCGTGTGAGCTTTCTACAGCTCCTGCCGTTTGTTCCGCTATCAAAAGCGTTGAGCCTGAAAAACTGCCTCAATCTACGGGCGCTATGTGCCATGCAGCGCAGAGCACCTGTCGGGTGGCCACCTAAGCGACTACCCGACAGATGAAGCATCAGTGCAGCTTCAAGCGTGGTTCAGTGCCGCGACCGATGCGGCTGCCGAGCATCAGCATCAAGGTACGGAAGGTGCCGTAGAGCGCCATCTGGTGCATGCGGTACAACGAGACGTAGAACATCCGCGCCAACCAGCCTTCAAGCATGACGCTGCCCGTCAGGTTACCCATCAGGTTACCCACTGCCGAGAAGCTGGACAGCGACACCAGCGAGCCGTAATCACGGTAGGCATAGGTCGGCAAGGGCTTGCCTTCCAGGCGAGCCTTGAGCCCCTTGGCCAGCAGCGAGGCCTGCTGGTGAGCCGCCTGTGCCCGTGGCGGTACATTGCGGTCGCTGCCAGGTTGTGGGCAGGCGGCGCAATCGCCAAAGGCAAAGATGTCGTCATCCAGAGTGGTCTGCAGGGTAGGGCGTACCAGCAACTGGTTGATGCGGTTGGTTTCCAAGCCGTCGATATCCTTGAGGAACGCCGGTGCCCGAATACCCGCTGCCCAGACCTTGAGGCTGGCTTCGATGACCTCGCCAGTGCTGGTCTTGAGCGATTCGGCGGTCACTTCACTGACTGCCGCGTTGGTCATGACCGTCACCCCGAGTTTCTCCAGCGTCTTGTGCACTGGCACGCTGATACGCTCCGGCAGGGCCGGCAGTACACGTGGGCCCGCCTCGATCAGGGTGATGTGCATGTCCTGCGGCTTGATCCGGTCCAGACCATAGGCCGCCAGCTCGTGCGCCGCGTGGTGCAGCTCGGCTGCCAATTCCACCCCGGTAGCCCCCGCGCCAACAATCGCCACGCTGATCTTCTGGTTGGCGCTGTCGCCTGCGTGGGCGCGCAGATAATGGTTGAGCAACTGCTGATGGAAGCGCTCGGCTTGTTTGCGGGTGTCGAGGAACAGGCAGTTTTGCGCCGCGCCCAAGGTGCCGAAGTCGTTGGTATTGCTGCCGACGGCAATTACCAGGGTGTCGTAACCCAGGGTGCGCGCCGGCAGCAGCTCACGACCGTCCTCGTCCAGGGTGGCGGCCAGTTGAATCTGCTTGTCGGTACGGTCCAGCCCACTCATGCGCCCGAGCTGAAACTGGAAATGATTCCACTTGGCTTGCGCCACGTAGTTCAGTTCGTCCTCGGACGTGTTGAGCGACCCGGCCGCCACCTCGTGCAACAGCGGTTTCCAGATGTGCGTCAGGTTAGCGTCGACCAGGGTAATTTGGGCTATGCCACGCTTGCCCAGGGTTTTACCCAGGCGGGTCGCCAGTTCCAGGCCGCCAGCGCCGCCGCCGACAATCACGATACGGTGAGTCATGGAGATATCTCATAAGGTTTACGGAATTCGGGGCCTGAGTGATCAGCCGCAGGCGGCGTGCGGCGTGGGCGAGCGCAAGGCAGCTCATAGCACCAGTTGACTCAGGAGGCGGCTGACCAGGCCCAAACCGATCGTCACGGCCAGCACCAGCACAAGGAGCAGCCAAGGCCGGAAAGGCTTGCGCTCGACTTGATGCTGCGGGGCTCGCAGGTAGTGATCGACACGTTGTTGATCTTCGGGGGTCAGACGGCTTGTCATGGGGGCCTCGCCAGATAGACGTTTGTGACTGTGGGAACGCTATAGCGTTCACTCTAGTCGTTTGCCAAAGGTCCGTCCGGCGGTAATGAAAGGGTGTTCACAGCGAATGGTTAGGCTTTTTATCACCGGCGTTGATTTTTTGCCATAACGCTTTTGCACGAGGGCGGGTCAGAGGCTGATACCGACATCGAAGAGAATGCTGCGGCCCAGATTACTGCGCAAAAAGTCTGGGGCATCAGGGTGAGCGAACAGCACACGGGCAAAGGTCGGGCCGACCAGCGACAGCGACCGCCAGCCCTGACGCAGGTACTCGGTGGGGGGCGGGAAATGGCTGTTCAAATCAAGCACCTCCCGTTTCAGGCTGGCAAAGGCAATGATGTCCAGCTCACCTAAATCGAGGCCGCGCTCCTTGTAGTTGTGCGCTTTTTTCCTCAGCGTTGGCGCCAGGCGCGCCAACAACTCGTGGGCGCTGATGCGCCTTGGGCGGGCCTCGCGGCGTACCAACTGGCTCAGTGAGAAGGCACTGCGGCGACGTTGCAGTTCTTCGCGCCACTCATCGTTCAAGCGGCGGCCTTCGTCGAGCACGAAGAACACTTCGAAGGCCGCATCGCGAAACAGTACATCCGGCGGCTCCTGGCCAGCAGGTGTAAAGTCGTCGTTGCGGTAGGGTATGTTCAGGCCTTGCAGCAGGCGCTGGCAGACCCAACGCTCGCGTTCCCATTTACGAGCATTGGAGAGGAACGCATTGGCCTGCTCGGCCTGGATCGTGAGCAGGCGTAGGTAGTCTGAGTCGTCCATGGGACAAGCTTAGCGCTCAATTGTGATGCTTAAAGAAAAAATCTGTCGAAACAGAGGGTTCGGGGCGTTGGCGCTACTAAAGTGTCATCGCACGACCCTCAATCGCAGCCTCTGAGCATCGGTTGTAGACTTTGCAGCAGCGTGACACTACCCCACAGGTGCTCTCAACATCACAAGGGCAATGAACGAGTGATAGGTGCTGAAGTTCTTTCCGATACAAGCCTGAGCGTTGGCTGGCTAGCCTACGTCCCGCTGCTGATATGGGCGGTGGCGCGTACGCGCTGGGTTGAACTGTTTGCCGACAGTCGTCGCCAACATCTGTTGTTCGGTACCGTCTTTGCGCTGTTCGCGCTGTGGCTGGTACGACGGGACTTCGAAACCGGCGTGTCCTATCACTTTATCGGTATGACCGCGGTAACCCTGTTGCTGGACTGGCCGCTGGCGCTTGTGGGCGGCTTTATCGCGCAGGTGGGCTTGGTGATGCTGGGACGTCAGGACCTGGCGGCCATGGGCGTCAACGGTCTGTTGTTCATTGGCCTGCCAGTGCTGGTCACTGAGGTGTGCGCGATAGCCGTCGAGCGCGCCCAGCCAAAAAACCTGTTCGTGTACATCTTCTGTTCCGGCTTTTTCGCAGCGGCACTGGCGGCATTGCTCTGCCTGTTGGCAGGCTTGGGCCTGCTATGGCTGGATGGTCGTTTTGTAATGCCGGAATGGCTTGAGGATTTTATCGGTTACCTGTGGCTGATCATTTTTCCCGAGGCCTTCATCAACGGCATGGTGGTCAGCGCATTGGTCGTGTTTTGCCCAGAGTGGCTGGAAACCTTCAACAGGACCCGCTACCTGCAGGCCCCGTGGAAGGATGAAGAGCCCAAGCCTTAGTGTTCGCGGTGGTTGAGTTCACCTGAAAACAGCTCATCTTCAGCGTCCGGTGCTACCGGAATCTTGTGCTCTTCTGCGGCCCACGCGCCCAGGTCGATCAACTTGCAGCGGTCGCTGCAGAAGGGGCGGAAAGGGCTGGCAGCGCTCCATTCGACGGGTGCGCCACAGGTTGGGCATTCTACGGTCAGGGGTTGGCTCATGGTTGGCCTCCACGCAAAGTCAGGTAAAAGTGATGCAGGCGGTCGACCTCCGAATGCAGCCAGCTCAGATCGCGGTCGTTGACCACTACGTCGTGGGCGTGGCGCAGGCGTTCTTCACGGCTGGTCTGGGCCTTGAGAATGGCCTGGACCTGCTCGGGGTTGGTCTGGTCGCGCAATAGCGTGCGCTCGACCTGCAGGGCTTGCGGCGCGTCAATCACCAGCAAGCGCTGGGTGCGCTTGAACTGGCCGGACTCGATCATCAAGGGCGAGACGAACACGGCATAAGGTGATTCGGCCTTGGCCAGGTAGCTAAAGATTTCCTGGCCGATCAGCGGGTGCAGCAAGGCCTCCAGCCAGCGGCGTTGCTCCGGGTCGGCGAAGATCAACTGGCGCAGTGCTGCACGGTCCAGTTGGCCATCGGCTTGCAGCACGCCAGGGCCGAAGCGCTCGACAATGCTGGCCAGGGCAGGGCGCCCGGGCTCGACCACCCAGCGTGCTGCTTGATCGGCGTCTACCAGGTGCACACCCAGTTCGACGAAGCGCTGTGCAGCGGCGCTTTTGCCACTGCCAATACCGCCGGTCAGGCCGAGAATCCAGGGGGTGAAGGCAGGTGTTCTCATCGGAATCCAGCAAGCTGCAAATAGGAAGTGGTTATTTGACCACCCCAGAGCAGTGCGATCCAGCCTGCAATTGCCAGATAGGGCCCGAAGGGGATCGGCGTGCTGCTGAGCTTGCCGCTCAGGCGCAACATGATCAGGCCCAGCACGGCACCGATCAACGATGACAGCACCAGCGTCAGAGGCAGGATCTGCCAGCCGCCCCAGGCACCCAGCATGGCCAGTAGCTTGAAGTCGCCGTAACCCATGCCCTCCTTGCCGGTCACCACGCGGAACAACCAATACACCGTCCACAGGCTAAGGTAGCCAGCGATGGCGCCCCAGAACGCGTTTTCCAGCGGTACGAACAACCCAAAGGCGTTGCACACCAACCCCAGCCAGAGCAATGGCAGTACCAGCGCGTCGGGCAACAGCTGATGCTCGATATCGATCAGGCTCAAGGCCAGCAATCCCCAGCTCAGCACCATGAAGGCTGCCGCCTGCAGGGTGAAACCAAAGTGCCAGGCGGCAAACCCGGTCAGGGTCGCGCACCCCAGTTCAACCAACGGGTAACGGCAACTGATAGGGGTTCGACAGCTTGAGCAGCGCCCCCGTAAAAACAGGTAACTCAGCAGTGGCACGTTTTCCCAGGCGCGGATGCGGTGCTGGCAATGGGGGCAATGTGAAGCGGGCAGGAACAGGTCGTAGCGCTCAGCTGGCTGTGTTGGCAGCTCAAGGACTTCACGTGCCTCCTCGTGCCATTGCCGTTCCAGCATGATCGGCAAGCGGTGGACCACTAC
The DNA here is from genome assembly GCF_056279025.1 of Pseudomonas sp. TE3910. Classification (NCBI taxonomy): domain Bacteria; kingdom Pseudomonadati; phylum Pseudomonadota; class Gammaproteobacteria; order Pseudomonadales; family Pseudomonadaceae; genus Pseudomonas; species Pseudomonas sp. TE3910. Next base: position 2,593,818 of record NZ_JBWBQN010000001.1, on the reverse strand, counting down.
GTTGAGGAAACTACCTACGACCAGCCCCAGCAACAGGGTGGTGCTGAGGTAGACCAGGGGCTGGCTGGCCAGCGTATCCATGAGGTTCATGTTCAGATCACGTCGCCCAACTGAAAGATTGGCAGATACATTGCGATTACCAAGCCCCCCACCAGTACCCCCAGGATCAATACAATCAAGGGCTCCAGCAGGCTGGCCAGGGTATCGAGCATCTGGTCGATGGTCGTTTCATAATGGCTGGCAGTTTTATCGAGCATATCGTCCAACCTGCCGGATGTCTCGCCTACCACGCACAACTGCACCGCAAGGCTGGGAAACAGATGGCTGGCGTTCATGGCTGTACTCAGTGGCAGGCCATTCGCGACCTCTTGGCGAAGCCGATGCACCGCCTGCTCGAACAGCGGATTGCCGCAGGCTGCTGCCACCGAGTTCAGCGCTTCGACGAGTGGCACGCCAGCAGAAAAGGAAGTCGCCAGCGTGCGCGCGAAGCGAGCCAAGGCGACCTGTTGCAGCAGAGGGCCAGCCAGTGGCAGCTTCAACGCATGGCGCAATGCCCACAGCTTGAACGCCGGCTTGCGGCGCCAGGCCCAGTGCCCGGCCAACAGCCCAGCCCCAGCCATCAGCAGCAACCCGCCTATGTGATCGCTCAACCATTGGGACACACCAATGACCTGGCGCGTAAACAGCGGGAGCTCTGCGCCAAAGCCTGCGAACAGTGACTGGAACTGCGGCACCACCTCAAGCAGCAACACCGCCGACACCCCAAAGCCGACCAGCAGCACCAGTACGGGATAGGTCATGGCCTTTTTCACCCGCGCTTGCAGCGCCTGGCGCTTTTCCTGAAGGTTCGCCACCTGGTCCAGCAGCGTATCCAGGCTGCCCGAGTGCTCACCGACCGCAATCAGGTTGCAGTACAACGCATCGAAACAACGCGGATGCTTGCGCAGCGCGTCGGCCAGGCTGCTGCCGGCAGCAATCGCCTGTTTAAGCGCCAGCAGCAGGCGGCGCAGGTGCACGTTACTGCAGCTTTCGGCCAGCATGTCGAAGGCTTGCAGCAACGCGACACCGGCCTTGAGTAAGGTTGCCAGTTGCCGGGTAAAACGGGCCAGCTCCGCTGAACTGATGGGGTTGCCGAGGTGCAAGGTGAGCAACTCGGCTACCCGCCCCGATGTGTATCGGGCCTGCGTATCGACTGAACGCCTGTGCGCGTTTCGTCGCAGGCGCTGTGCCCTGGGGCGTGTGATTCTGTTGGTCATCGCGACATCCTTGTTGCGCTGAACAGGTTCAAGATTGGTTACAGCTTGAGCTGCTGTAGGGGGTGTGCGTTCACATCCCAGCCTCTAGAGTAGTCGAGGCCGGATCAGGGATAGCGTCTGGCAGGGTGACAAAAGGTGTCTATTCGGGCCTACTGCGCGGCTGCCGGCAGAGCACCCCGGCAACCGATTCGGTCCAAACAGGGAGAACGTCCATGAACGGGCAGCGTGGCATCACATTAATTGAGCTGATGATCGTCGTGGCGATCATTGGCATCCTGGCGACCATCGCCTTACCCATGTACACCAACCACCAGGCGCGAACCAAGGCCACCGCCGGGCTGGCGGAAATCTCCGCCCTCAAGACCGCCCTCGAAGTGCGCTTGAACCAAGGCGCAGACGTTGCCAACGTCGCCGCCATTGGTGGCCAGGAGCGTACCGCCAACTGCGCGATTACCGCCGTGGGCAGCGCAGTGGCGGGCACCGGCAGCATCGTCTGCAGCCTGCTCGATGCACCAGCGCCAGTGCTGGACAAAACCATCAGCCTGACCCGCTCGGCCACCGGCTGGAACTGCACCACCACCATTGCCAAAGACTACGCCCCCGCCGGTTGCAGCACGCCTTGAGCGGCTGGCAGAACAGGTGGCAATAGCTGTTATTAAACAGTGATTTGCGTAACCGTCGCGGCAGTGGTAGCGTTGCTGTCACGCCGGTGTAGCTCAGTCGGTAGAGCAGCGCACTCGTAACGCGAAGGTCGCAGGTTCGATTCCTGTCTCCGGCACCAGTTCAGGTTCCAGCGAAGGCTACCAAAATCTCTGGAACCCCCGAAAAACCCGCCTTTTGGCGGGTTTTTTCGTTATGGCAGGGACGAAGATGGCAGGCGACCCACACCTTGTGGCCCTCTCACCCCAAGATGTGGCATTGCGCGAACAGACTCATGCGATCACGGGGTACTTTGACCTCGTGTTTACCGGTGACGCCCGCTCTTGGAAGCTGATGTCTGAGAACACGGTCAACAGCGCCCTGCGGAATCTCTTACTACTGCTGCAGCCCTGATCGCATATGGTTTTGCGGCAACTCCCCTCGTGACAAACACCGAAGTCACCTGCAACAGCGCTGCAGAAGATGGTGCCACAGACCAGGGAACGGCCTGCACCCGACTGACAGTCAGGCATGCCCCGGTCATCACATCGCTGTGTTCACCCGGCTCAGGATCTGCAGGCGCTGGTTTCGTCAGCCAGTGCTGCCTCCACCCGCCCACCGGTAACGGTGTTAAGGAGGCCGGATCATGAGATGCCCTTGCTCCCGGTCGTAAGGAGCCGCCAGTCCCGCGTAGGGGACATCCCCACAGGTCGCAGGGGCCTTGATCCCTGATAACACTCAACATTCTTGGCGGGATGACGTGGGGCGAGGATCGGAGAACGGAAGGTGAGGTGACCGACATGGCATTGGTGGGTAGACGCGATGGCCGCAATTTCGGTTACGGCAGGCAATTGAGCTACGCAGGGCCGCAGGGGCTGAAGGACATTTTCGGCAGTGGCCATTACGGCACGGTCAAGGCGCACTGTGACCGGTGGCAGGCATTCGTCAAATGGTGCCGATCCGAACAGGGGGCCGGCATCAATGATGCGCGGCAGATTGATCGGAAAGTGTTGGCCGACTAGGCGGCGTATCTGCGTGACGTGGTTACCTGCATGGGTGTTGTTGGACGCAAAATCCTACAACCAAAGGGCGCCCTCCGGATCGCTGCAGTGTAGTTTTATGGCAGCTTGCCATCTATGCAATATGTCACTATTTTGTGGTTTTTGGCAGGCTCATCACTACATATGGTGGTTTTAAAGGGCTGGCGTCATCTGCGATGTAATCGCTTGGTTAGGGGTAATCGGGCCCCAGCGACATTCTCTGCACACGGGAATGACATAACGCGCAGGGATGGCATAAAAGGACTTCTATGCGGTTGATCAATTTCCATACTGAACACCCTGCAACTCAGGACGTGTTCCCGGGTGGTAGCCATGACAAGGTGGCGAGCGCAATCCACGGTCATTTGCTGAGTGACGGGCCCTCAAAGGTTGTGGGCCTGGATGGTGAGTTTGGCTCCGGTAAGAGCTCCATTCTGAGCATGCTGAAGACAAAGTTGACGGCTGCTGACTCTGATTTCAGGGTCTGGTTTTTCGACTGCGAGCAGAATTACCAGGGATCGACGAAGAGCAATTTCATCGAGCTTTTCACCGATGAGGTGCTCAAAGAAGTACCTCATGTCAGCAGGGCTGCGGAGACCCTGAGAGCCTCTCGCGATCGAGCCCTCGGACGCTTGTTCGAGTACAACAAACGAACAACGAGCCGGGTCAGTGCCTGGGCCTTGGCACTGGTCGCCAGCCTGTTTTTCGCCGCCACCTCATTCCGGGAGCTTTTTGCACTTTCGCGTAGCTCTCATGCGGCAATCACAGGGACGTCGCCCGAAGCCGCCGCGCTTACCAACACGTTGCAAGACCCGTTTTGGTGGCTGATTGCGGTGCACCTTTTTTCCCTTTTGAGCCCTGTCCTGATCCTTGGCGCTGCCAAGTTTTGCCATAGGAGGGTGCGGGTCGGCGCCCAGAAATGGAGCCTTCTAAGCCTATTTAAAGGCTCTAGTGACGATCATATTGAGGAGAAGATTGAGGTTGGCAAGGAGGTGACGCCCCTTGATCTCAAGAAGACGCTTCTCGAACAGCTGAAGGTGGTTGAAGACAAGCGTTTTGTCATCATCTTGGACAACCTTGATCGCCTGCCAAAGGACAGCCTGCGGTCGGTGTGGAGCGACCTGGAGATCTTTATTGAGGTTGCTACCAAGGCTGCGAATCTGACGGTGATCGTTCCGTTTTGCTCAAACAAGGTGGCGGAATACCTGAAGGCAGACGGTGATCGACGGTACGATGCCAGGGACTTCATAGCGAAAAAATTTCCGGTGGTTTTCCGTTCGCCACCCGTCATCACCTCGGGATGGAAAGATGGCTTCCGTCAGTTGTGGAACCATAGCTTCCCGGATGTTGACGGGAACGTCATCGAGCAGTGCGCACAACTGCTGCAGCGCCACAGCCCCATGGCCAACAACCTGGTCACGCCCCGGCTGCAGAAGAAATTCATCAACGATATCGCCACGACAGCATTGGTGGTGGGGGAGGAGATCAGCCTCCTGGCTATCGCCAGCCATCTTCTGCTCTGCAAATATGCCGACCTTTCGCTGGTGGAGATACTGCGCACGGATGGTTTCTCGGAAACCTATCAGAAAGAAATTGGGGAGGAGCAAACTGAGCTGGTCAAGGACACTAAAACCCTGCTGGGTGCCACCCTCGGCGATTCCATGGAGACCGGGTGGCAGATCCAGTTCCTGCAGATTCATTATCTGACTACGGGTGATATTGCGATCGCAGAACTTTTGGACACGCCATTGGCAGAAGCCTTTGCCAACGAGGATCACGACGCGTTGGGCAGGCTTACTTCACTATTTGGCTTCTCTGACGCCATGAAGCGGCTCCTATCCCAGCGTCCACTGCTGGCTTCTCTGCTGCCAACCATTTCCGAGGCACACCAGACACGAGAAGGCGACTGGATTGAGCCTCTCTTGAAACTGCTCAATAGCGCGCAACTGGAACTGTTCGGCGAATCGAAAGCAGGGTCTGAGGAGTTCTACGAAGCCGTACGTTATTGCAGAGGCCATGGGTTGAAGGGGCAGCTACTGAGTGGTCATGGCGGCCAGCTGAAAACCAGCCTGCTGAAAATTCTGAACTCTGCGTTCGATCCTGAGCAGCTGAAGCCGGCGTGGAATCTCATGCAGGAATACGACCATTATCTCCAAGCGCTAGGACTGGAGTTTGAAGAGGTCGTTGTTAAACGTTCCGAGTACGTGATGCACCTGCTGCCTGATATTGCCCATCTCAAAGTGATCAAGGCCAGTGGGTTTACCTTTGCGAACGCGGGGCTGCCAGATGCACACGCGCAGTTGGTCAGCTGTGCCGATCACCAGATGGGCATAGCGGTAATGCCGAACAATTGCGTCGTGCCTGCGCTCGAATGGTTGTACCGCAAGCGTAGGTTTGGCGGCGGTATTACCGGTGGCATCTCGGCTGGTGACGTGGCCATTCTGGCGAAAGCCACAGGTGCTGCAGGGGAAGTAGATAGCGCGGTGCTGGGACTCGGGTTGGCCGCGACTGTCGACCAGGTCATCGTCACCGCGATTACAACGTTGCTGGCGAACAATACCAGTCCGCTGATAAAGGCGGTGGCGGCAGTGACGTACATTCGGCAAGCCGACGCCGATTCGCTCGCCAAGCTCGATGATCTGGATGGTGTCTTCGAGTCGTCAGTCTTCCGGGCCTTGGCAAACGCATCGCTTACCACAGCGGCTTTGTTCCAACTGGTTGACGACGCCCAAGTGGGTGAGTCGGTTGCGACCTACCTGGCTTACCTCATTCAAGAGCGGCGTATTGGGCACCTGAGCTCCCACATGGTTGCTACCAAATTTAGCGTGATTACTCAGGCGGTTTCCAAGGTTGGCCTTGCTGAGGCCGATTTCGCGGCTTGGCTCACAGCTTGGGACACTTATATTGCAGAAGCCTCCAAGGACGCTCTGAAGGCGGACGTCCGATTGATCAGTGTCGTCATGGACGCGGATGAAAGTGTGCTGCCGAAAACTCGGGAGGTTCTACTCAAGCAGCTCACGAGTGAGGAGCGGACTTGTGATGAGTGGGTACAGATCATCTCGGCGGGGGCCAAGCAGCACCAGGCAATCCTGAATGGGATAGTGAGCAATCAAGAGCCCATACAGTCGATCGCGGCTGTTGGGGATGCCTTGGTCGACGTGCTCAACTCCCTCGCGAGCGGCACCGTGACTTCGCCGTGGGGAGCGCCCCAGTACGCTATGATGGATTCGCTGCTCAGTTTGCTTGATGCCCAGCAGCGCGACGTCATCGGTATTCGATTGAGGAAGATGCTCTTCGCGGAGTCCGTGGAGCCTGATGATTTCGCAATCCCGTTATCGAAATATGGCCATCTCATCCCGGATGTTCAGCCGTCTAACCCGCAAGAGGTTCAACGGATCGTCCTGTTCCTGGCGTACCTGAGCCGCAACCCCGACAGCCTTCCCGCCTTGGCCAAATTCTTCGATGCGAAGGCCGAGCAGATCGCGGCGTTCAAGTACTCGACAGAACTCAGGAACACGATGGGGGAAGCTGTTGCCAAGCTGTCTGAAATCACCCCGGCCCTCTACAAAAAGTTTGCTCAAACCAAAGGCTTCAAACGCCTGATCCAGTCGCTCAAAAGGGCCGCGCGTGATCCAGAACCTGAGCAGGACGCGTGACGGGCTGTTCCCGTTCAGAGCCTAGGTACTGAAGTCGATTAACAATTGGAGATGGCGGTGCCGACGGAGATCTGAAAACGTACAGCGACGGTCGTGGTATGACCGTCGCTACACGTCTAGAAGCGGCCTATCTTGAGTGACTCGCCCCTCTCACTGCTTTCAAGGTCAGTCACCTTTTTTGTGTTTGTGTACTTCCAGATCAGGATGTTTGGATTTGTTTTCTTCGGTAACACGACGGCGCTGGTCCTTTTTTCCGGTGGATTCAGCGATCGGTTTTGGGCCGGGTTTAATACTCATGTGTTCAGCTCCTTCGATTGATAACGAGTATCTAAGTAAAGCGGTACGCCTGTACCGTGAAGCTACGGGGCCACCAACTCGGCAAGCTTGGCAGCGATATCTCCAAAGGTATCTTCAGCGGTGCTCAAGCCGCTTCTCGAGCCGAGTAAAGGACTGACTTCGCGAAGCGATTCGTATGTTGTGTCGTGAATGACTGGAACCAGCAGATCCCTTGCGAGGAGCGCGGAAAGCTCTTTGTCGGCGATGCCTTCGGTCGTTAGGCGGCGCAGCAAAGCAGGGGTCACCAGCACAATTCCTACTCGAGACTTCGCCAATCCCTTATCAATTTCCCGCATTAACGAAGAGCCTAGAAGGACATCTTTCTCGCTGAACCAAACGGAAACACCGAGCGACTCGAGTACATCATGCAGCTCCTTCGCGGATCCTTTCCGGTCGTCCCAGGCATGACAAAGAAATACGTCACGTAGATCAGGTATTGCCGCACGCTTCTCGACATTTTCGCGTACCGGTGTGAGTGTTCGTACCTCGGCGGAGGTATAGGCCACAGAGGACCCGGATTTCGACCAGCGCGGCTTTGCGCTGCTGGATGAACCGCCACTACTGCGACCACCCCCACCATGAGACGGGGACGAATAGGATGGTGCGTAGGACGAGGATGAATACGATCGCGATCCGTAGCCGCTATATCCGCCGCCACATGCGGGACACGCTGCTCTTGCGCTTGCTGAGCGATGACCCTGTACTGGTGCTGTACATCTAGACATGTCGTAAACCTTCCGTTTGTAGCTGCTTGCCCGAGAGATGATTACGCAGCTGCTGTACCGAGCCATCAGTTTTTGAAAACACCGCAGCCCATCCTTATTGGGTCGAAATCACCCTGAGCCTCAGATCGTGATTTCAAAATGCTGGCACAAATGATAGCCCATAGCGCGAACTCCGCTAGCAAGCGTACGAAGAATGTTCGCTAGCGGCATTCGTTACAAATGCCGACAGGACTCCGGCAGCTCTCGACCTAGGTTTAAGGCCGCTGACGTCAACGGCCCGCCATCGATGCCGTTATTCAATCGACGAGCGCCGTATATGGTTCGCTAGCTGCCATTTTCGGACGGATCCTGTCGTTCCTCACATAGCATTTGAAGCGGGTGGTCGTCGTTCTCACTGGAGTCCAAAAAATCCCGATTCGATTCCACGGAAAGCCATAACTAGCTGATTTTTTTATAGATACCCTATGAGGTACAGCTAGAAATCCACAAAATTCCAGCCCCGCGAAAACCGGGCCCTCACGGCCAACAACCGTCCGTCTGTCTCCACCATTCAGCCGTTTCGATCAGCCCCACAGGGCACGAAACACCCCACAAAGCCCGCCCAGTTCGGGCTTTGTTGTTTCTGCTGGTCTCCGGATCGGTGTCCATACGGCTAAGTCATTTACCCAGCCTTGCACGCCCGCGACTGCGAAACACTGCATGAAGGGATGCCGGCACAAGCCACTCGGATGCCTGTAGGCTTGCAGGAGCAGGATGAATTTTGCGGAGTAGTCAGAACGATGATCGTAGTTGTCGACGGTATCAGCGCCAGCGGGAAAACCAGCTGGTGCGCAAAGCATGGAGGGCAATATGTCGTTCCTGAAAATGGACGTTTCAAGGACGAGCCGAATCGACTGCAAGACCCCGTCGGAGCCGCAGCGTTCTGGGCTGAGCGAAACGTAGAACGCTGGCAGGCAGCGCTCGCCACGGAAGCAATGTCTTCGTGGGCTTTGTGTGATAGCGACCCCCTCAAGCTCCACTACATTTGGAGCCTCTGGCAGATCGGCGAGGCCAGCGAACACGACTGGCGATTGGAGTTGGCGGCTACACGAGAAACGGTAGCCCAAAGGCGGATTGGCTTCGCCGACTGTTACATTGTTGGCCGCATCGATCCGCAGCTCGCGCGTGAACGAGCCAACGCAGACACCACCCGCCGACGGCGTAATTTCGAGCTACACGTGCGCCTCCAAACCGCTCTTTTGAACTGGTACTCAGCCATCGAAAAGGTACTTCCAGGCCGGGTGCAATTCGGTTTTCCTTCAGAAATGCCGACCTTGAAAAGCCTTGATGGAAGGTATGCGCTAGAGGCTTTTGATCAAATGATCGCATCGCTCCCACGACCTCATACCGCTTAGTGTTTCAGTGCCTGGCCCAGGCTGCGCTTGTTTAAAGCGCTGCCATAAGCGCGGCGACGATTTTTTCGTGGCGGGCCTGGATCGAATCTCGCCCCAAGCTGGCGCGTTATTCCTTCACGTTCATGTATTCCCGCGCCCAGGCGATGTAGTCGTTCGGGGCGGTGTACTTGGTTACCAGTTCCGAGGCGTTTAGCGCGTTTTCGACAGGGATGCCGCGCTGCTCACGAAGGCTGTCGTAGGTGGCTTTGATTGCCGCGAAGTAGGCGGCATGGCCGTCGACCACGATGCGCACGCCCAGTTTGGCCAGGCGGCTGTCGTCGCGCAGTTCCGGGTTGCCGTAGGTGACCAGCATCAGTGGCACGCTCAGGCCTTCTGCGATGGCCTCCAGGTGTTCAAAGTCCTTCACCCCGACCAGGCAGATGCCGTCGGCGCCTGCGTCCTGATAGGCGCGGGTGCGGTGGATGACGTCGGTCAGCGGCTGCACGCCGGCATGGGTGCGGGCGATGATTGCCAGGGCGCTGTCGTCGCGTACTTCCAGGGCAGCGCGCAGTTTGCCGACGCCTTCCTCGACGCTGATCAGGTCGTAGGACTTGCGGCCGAATTGGGCTGGCAGCAGGGTGTCTTCAAGGGTCAGTGCGGCGACGCCGGAGCGCTCCAGTTCGATGACGGTACGCATGGCATTGAGGGCATTGCCGTAGCCGTGGTCGGCGTCGGCGATCACGGGCAGGCGGGCCACACGGCCGATGCGTGTGGCTTGTTCGGCAAACTCGCTGAGGGTGATCAGGGCGATGTCCGGGGCGGCGAGCACTTGCAGGGACGCGACCGAGCCGCCGAGGATGCCGACTTCAAAACCGAGGTCGGCGGCGATACGCGCCGACAACGGGTCAAACACTGAGGCAGTGTGGTAACAGGCATGGCTGGCAAGCAGGGCACGAAAGGCATTGCGCAGCTCATGGTGACAGGTTTTTTGCATGGTCTGATCCCTTGAGTCTTGGTCTGGTCTTTTACGGTTCAGCTTTTGCAAGACCTGTACCCGAAGGTTGTAATGCACATGTTACGGTTGTTGGATTGGCGTTTCTGGCGATTGTGCGGGGAAAAGACGCCACTTTTCAGGACACGGATGGCGGAATTCCGCCGGAAACCGCGTAATGGTGCGCCTTAGGCGCCGATGTGTGAAGGGGCGATCACGGTTTTCCTGCCGTGGCCGCCCGGCCGGGTCACTTGATAAAGCGTACCTGGCTGTTGATCTTCTCGATGACCGATCCTTTGCGCTCGTTGAAGCGCACCTTGTTCTGCTCGAACAGGTTGTTGCCCTTGGTATCTATCGAGATGATCAGTGGGCCGAACTCGCGCACCCGGTTTACCCACAGGGTTTCCGGCATGCCAAGGTCTTGCCACTCGGCGCGCTCGATTTCCTCTACCTTTGTGGCGGCAAGTACTGCGCAGCCACCGGGGAACACGGCATGCACGGCCTTGTTTTCCAGGCAGCCGGCGGTGGTTTCCGGGCCCATGCCGCCTTTGCCAATGATCAGCTTCACACCGGTTTCCTCGATGAACTGCTTCTCGAACTTTTCCATCCGCATGCTGGTGGTCGGCCCGATCGATACCATCTCGAAGCTGCCATCATCTTTTTTCCGCACAATGGGCCCGGCGTGAAAGATCGCTCCGCCGCGTAAGTCCACTGGCAATTCGCGCTTGAGCTCAATCAGCCGGCGGTGGGCTACATCGCGGCATGTCACCAACTGACCGGTAAGATAAACAACGTCGCCGACGTTAAGGGTTGCGAGGTCTTCATCCTTGATCGGGGTGGTCAGAACTTTAATCACAGTACTACTCCTTCGTGGGAGAGAATGTCGTAGGACAGGTCGGCGTTGATGCGGATCTTGCCGCGGCGGTGCGCCCAGCAGCCTGTGGATACAGCGACACCAATGGTCGACGGGTGTCGTGCCGAAGACTCAATGTTTACGCCCATCACGCTGCTGTTCCCGGTCAAGCCTTGCGGGCCAATGCCGATCTCGTTCAAGCCCTCCTCGAGTAGCTTTTCCATCAGTGCGGCGTTTTCGTTGGGGTGGCTAGAGTCCACCGGGCGCAGAATTGCCCGTTTGGACAGGCGCGCTGCCGTTTCCACCGAGGTAGAGACGCCCACGCCAACCAGCAGTGGCGGGCAAGCGTTCACGCCGCGAGAGGTGATGACGTCGAAGACAAACTCGGTCACGCCCTCATAGCCCTGGCCTGGCATCAATACCTTTGCCGATCCCGGCAGGGTGCACCCACCCCCGGCCATGTAGACGTCGATCAGTGCATAGTCGGCGTCGGGAATGATTTCCCAGTCCAGCCAAGGGATCTTGGAACCGGTGTTGGTCCCGGTGTTTTTCTCGACAAAGGTTTCCACGGCGTTGTGGCGCAGTGGGCCTTTGATGGTTGCTTCCAGCGTCGCGTTTTCCAGGATGCTTTCCAGTTCTCCCAGCAGCGGGAACCTGGCACCCGCCGAGATGAAGTACTGAATCACCCCGGTATCCTGGCAGCTCGGGCGATCCAGCTTGTCGGCGAACTCCTGGTTCTCTGCCATGGAGTCGTAGACCGCGATAGCCAGAGGATTGGTTTCTGCCGCGCGCAACTGGGCGGTTTTTTTCTTTACGTCGGTAGGAAGGCGTTTACCGATATAAGCGGTGAACTTGGCCATCACGTCGGTGAGTGATTGAACGGCTGATTCTTTATCCACTTTCATTCTCCTTACTGCATCACAAGGCGGGTTTGCTGGGGCGTTGCTGGCGTGTGCTCTGGGTCAGGCGCCGCTGGCTGTCGTTGTCGGTTTTTCGGTTTGGTTTAGCGGCGATGACTTCAGCGCCTGGCTCTGTTCCGGCAGTGCGTTGCCGTTCAGCACCTGCTCCATTCGGGATTTGTCGAGCGAGCCAACCCACTTGGCGATCGCCATGGTGCCGACCGCGTTGCCGATGGTGTTGGTGATGGCGCGGGCCTCGGACATGAAACGGTCTACGCCGAGTAGCAGCACCATGCCGGCAACCGGAATGTTGTCCATGGTGGCCAGGGTGGCGGCCAGCGTGATGAAGCCGGAGCCGGTAACGCCGGCAGAACCTTTCGAGGTGAGCAGCAACACGCCGAGTACGATCAATTGGTCGGTCAGGGTCAGCGGCGTGTTGGTGGCCTGAGCGATGAAGATGGCCGCCATGGTGTAGTAAATGCACTGGCCGTCGGGGTTGAAGGTCAGCCCAGAGGGGATCACCAGGCCCACCACCGGCTTGGAGACGCCGACATTTTCCAGCTTGTTCATCAGTTGTGGCACCACGGACTCTGATGAACTGGTGCCCAGTACCGTGAACAGCTCATCCTTGATGTACTTGAGGAACTTCCACAGGCTGAAACCGGACAGGCGGGCGATGAAACCGAGGACGATGCCCACGAACAGAAAGCAGGTCACGTACATGGTCGCCATCAGCTTGCCCAAGGAAACGATCGAGCCCAGCCCGTACTTGCCGACGGTGAACGCCATTGCACCGCAGGCGGCCAGCGGGGCCACACGCATGACCATGCCGACGATGTGGAACATGCCGTGCGAGAAGGCTTCCAGCACATCGACCAGTGGTTTACCGCGTGGCCCCAGATGGGAAAGCGCAATACCGAACAGGGTCGAGAACAGCAGGATCTGCAGAATCTCGTTTTTTGCGAAGGCGTCGGTGACGCTCGCAGGAATCACGTGCAGCAGGAAGTCAGTGAAACTGCCGGAACCGCTGGCTGCGGCGGCCGTGTAACTGGAAATGCTCTGAGTGTCGAGGGTGGCGGGGTCGACGTTCATGCCTTGGCCGGGTTGTACAACGTTGACCACAATCAGGCCCAGCACCAGGGCGAAGGTGGAGAGAACCTCAAAATAAATCAGCGCTCTTATGCCGACCCGGCCGAGCTCCTTCATGTTCTCCATCTTGGCGATGCCGAGCACCACGGTAGCGAAAATGATGGGCGCGAAGACCATCTTGATCAGTTTGATGAAGGCATCGCCCACTGGTTTCAGATCGACGCCGACGTGCGGCCAGAACACACCGAGCGCGATGCCGATGGTCACGCCAATCAGGACCTGGACATACAGCTTTCCTATGAATCGCTTGGCCATAGCCTTCTCCGCATTATTGTTATGAGTCGGATTACTTACTGGCGGTTGGGCTATCTGACGAATGCAGGCAAAGCCGTGCTGTGGCAGATGAACAGCCCAATAGGTTTGTGGTTAATCACGGGAGTAAAAGGTAATGGTTTTTCTAAAATGGCGTAATACAATGAAATTCACTTCATTGTTTCCTTGGAGTTAATTATGAATCAGGTGTCGGAGCTGGCCTTTTTCGCCCAACTGATCAAGATGGGTAGCCTTGCGGCCACCGCCCGCGAGCTCAATCTGACACCGCCCGCAGTCTCAAAGCGGTTGGCGCACCTGGAGCAGCGGCTCGGTGTGCGCCTGCTCAATCGCACCACGCGTAGCATCAGCCTCACCGCCGAGGGCGAGCTTTACCTGATCAATGCCCAGCGGATCCTCGGTGAAATCGAGGAAATGGAGCGTCAAGTGTCGAGTAGCCGGGCCGAGCCCAAGGGACTGCTGCGCGTTAATGCCCCGCTGGGGTTTGGCCGCACCCATGTTGGCCCGGCGATCTCGTCGTTCCTCAGGCGCTACCCGGAAGTCGAGGTGCAATTGCACTTGAGCGACCGACCGATCAACCTGCCGGATGACGCCATTGACGTTGCCATCCGCTTCGGCGAGCTGCCCGACTCCCGGTTGATTGCCCGCAAGATCGCCTCGAACCGCCGCCGCTTATGCGCTGCTCCGGCTTATCTGGAGGCGTTCGGATGCCCTGAAATGCCAAAGGACCTGATGCAGCACAACTGCATCGTGCTACGCCAGAATGATGCGGCTTTCGGCATCTGGCGGCTGAGCCGGGGCAAGCAAACCGAGTCGGTCAAGGTGCGTGGCAGCCTCAGTACCAATGACGGTGAGGTGGCGCTGAATTGGGCTCTGGATGGCCATGGCATCCTGATGCGCGCCGAATGGAACCTTGCCAATCACCTGCGTGCTGGCCGGTTGGTGGAGGTGCTGGGAGACTACGAAACACCGCCTGCGGACATTTATGCGGTCTATCTTGAGCGCCTCAATCTGTCCGCGAAGGTGTCCTTCTTCATCGAACACCTGCGCGACTTTTTTCGGCGTAACGCTGACGGGCCGGGCGATAGCCTGTCGGCGTGGCAGTGAGTGCACCCAGGGCGAACCCATCAACAACCAGGCACACCCTCAATGTTTGTGCCGGTGATGGATATCGGGAAAGTGCGGGTGGCTGTGTCGGATCGGTGCGTGGTGGTGCAGGTGGTTGTGGGGTTCAGTGCCATCCCATTCGAAGTCGTGTTCATGTTGGTGATGCTCGTCATGGGTATGTCGATGGCTGTGCACCAGCGGTTCATGTTGATGCTCGTGTGCGTGGTTCTCGGTCAGGTGTATCCAGACACCCAGCGCCATCAGCGCGGCAGCGATCCAGAACAGCCATGACACCGACTCCCCAAGCATCAGGATCGAGAGGGCCGCGCCCAGAAAGGGCGCGGTTGAGAAATAGGCGCCGGTACGCGCGCTGCCGAGCCCACGCAGGGCCAGTACGAACAACACCAGGCTGACGCCATAACCAAGGAAGCCCACCAGCAAGGTAGGCAGCAGTGTGCTGATTGCCGGCAGTTGGGCGCCGATAGCCAATGCCAGCGCGCAGTTCACCACACCCGCGCTCAAGCCTTTGAGGCCTGCGATGAACACGGCATCGGACGCTGAGACTTTGCGCGTCAGGTTGTTGTCAATGGCCCAGCACAGGCAGGCGAACGCCACGGCCAGTGGGCCGGTCCAGTCATGGGCCGATGTGCTTTCCTGAGGCCAGGAGAGTACACAGCCCCCCAGAACGATGACGATCATGCCGAGCACGATTCGACGATCAGCGTTCTCCTTGAACACGACCCAGGCCAGCAGGGCGGTCAGCACAGACTCCAGATTGAGCATCAGGGAGGCGGTCGCCCCTGAGGTACGTGTCAGGCCGAACATCAGCGCAATCGGCCCAAGCACGCCGCCGAATGCGATGGCGGCGAGCAGCCACGGCCATTCAGGGGCTGTCAGGCCGCTGCTGCGCCAGCCTCGGTCTCGAATGCACCGCACAAGGGTCAGGCCCAGGCCGCTACCCAGGTACAACAGCCCGGCCAACAGCACAGGAGAAAGGCCCACGCCCAGAAACTTGGCCAGTGGTGTGCTGGCGCCAAACAGGGCCGCTGCGGCCAGCGCGTACAAAACACTCACGTTCATTCGGGGGGAGCCTTCCACTTGAGCGGTTCAAGCGTTCATCATACGGCCTCACCCGAATGAATACCTTTACCGGGCCTTAATACGGGCAATCAGGGATCCTCAGTATGACGCACATCGCCCCGAAGGCAGCCGACACCCTAGCCGTACCACCGCCGCCGGTGAGTTTTTGGCACGCCTTTATGTTTTGGCTCAAGATGGGTTTTATCAGCTTCGGCGGCCCGGCCGGGCAGATCGCGATCATGCACCAGGAGTTGGTCGAGCAGCGGCGCTGGATTTCCGAGCGTCGGTTCCTGCATGCCCTGAACTACTGCATGTTGCTGCCCGGCCCCGAAGCTCAGCAACTGGCCACCTACATCGGCTGGCTGATGCACAGAACCTGGGGCGGGGTGATTGCCGGCGTACTGTTCGTGCTGCCATCGCTGTTTATCCTGATTGGCCTGTCCTGGGTCTACATCGCCTTTGGTGACGTGCCGGTGGTGGCCGGGTTGTTCTATGGCATCAAGCCTGCCGTGACCGCCATCGTGATCCAGGCGGCACACCGTATTGGCTCACGGGCACTGAAAAACAGCTGGCTGTGGGCGATTGCTGCGGCGTCGTTTGTCGCGATATTCGCCCTCAATGTGCCGTTCCCGTTGATTGTGCTGGGCGCCGCTGTGTTGGGTTACCTGGGCGGTCGTTTTGCGCCGGCCAGGTTCAGTAACGGCGGTGGGCATGCTGCAAGCCGGGCCGCCTATGGCCCCGCGCTGATCGACGATGAAACCCCTACACCCGCACATGCACGTTTCCGCTGGTCGCGTCTGGCGCAACTGTTGGTTGTTGGCGCGGTGCTGTGGGTAGTACCAATGGGGGTGTTGACGGCGCTGTTTGGCTGGGGCGGTACCTTGACCCAGATGGGCTGGTTTTTCACCAAGGCTGCACTGCTGACCTTTGGTGGTGCCTACGCGGTGCTGCCCTACGTTTATCAAGGCGCGGTCGGCCACTATGGCTGGTTGAGCCCAACGCAGATGATCGATGGCCTGGCGCTGGGTGAGACCACCCCCGGGCCGTTGATCATGGTGGTGGCTTTTGTTGCCTTTGTGGGTGCTTACCTGCAGCAGGCGCTGGGGGACGAACACCTGTTCCTGGCCGGTGCGGTTGCCGCGTGCCTGGTCACCTGGTTCACCTTCCTGCCGTCGTTTCTGTTCATTCTGGCGGGTGGCCCGCTGGTGGAGTCGACGCACAACGTGCTGAAGTTCACCGCGCCGTTAACCGCCATCACCGCGGCTGTCGTCGGGGTGATCCTCAACCTGGCGCTGTTCTTCGGTTATCACGTGCTCTGGCCCAAAGGCTTCAGCGGTGCGTTCGATGGGGTATCGGCGTTGATCGCCGTGTCGGCCGCAATTGCACTGTTCCGCTTCAAGCGCGGCGTGATACCGGTACTGATGGCGTGTGGGCTGGCCGGGGTGGTCGTGCAGTTACTGCGGCACGCATGACTGAACGGTGCCCTCAACGGCACTCGCGACCACGCGGTTGCGGCCCAACTGCTTGGCCTGGTACATCCGGTCGTCCGCCAGCTTCAGGGTTTCGGAGAGCTCTTTGGCGTCGTCCGGCCAGTGGGCGACCCCCAGGGAAATCGTGATGTGCCCAACAAGCGCCATGGGTGCTTGTTCAACGGCCACGCGCAGGCGCTCGGCAAAGTTGCCGGCGGCTTCAAGTGAGGTGCCAGGCAGCAGGATCAAAAACTCTTCGCCACCCACGCGGCATACGCTGTCCGCTTCGCGCGAATACTTCTGCATGATTTTCGAGAGCTGCACCAAGACCTTGTCGCCGGTGTCATGGCCATAGGTGTCGTTGACCCGCTTGAAGTGATCGATGTCGAGCACCACGACGGAGAAGGCGGTCTGCTCGCTGCGGTAGGTTTCCAGTACTTGGGCCATGGCCCGCCGGTTGAGCAGGCCCGTCAGCGGGTCGGTTTGCGCGTCCTTGTTCAACTTGCCGATCTTGCTTTGCAGCAAGGAGATGCCTAACAGCAAGGCGCGCTTGATCTGGGTTGACTCGAAGTACCAGGATTTTACCGCGCGGATCTTGCCCTGCGCTTCCGGGCTGTCCATGTTCTTGGCGCAGTCGGCCAGTTGCCCCAGCGGCGTCGAGATCAGCCGTGCCAGCCACCAGATAGCAAGCATTCCCAGCAGGCCAACCGGCAGAATGCCCTTGAGCATGTTGATCATCAGCGTGTTCAACGCCAGCAGCGATGTCTCGATCGGCTGCTGAGAAACGATGCCCCAATGCGCCGAGGTAATGGGCGCGTAGCCGGCCAGCATCTCGACATCGGCGGTGTTGATGACCTGGCTTTTTCCGCTTTCACCACGAATCACGGCATCAATCACCGTGTTGGGGCCGACGGCCTCGCCGATCCGATTGGGGTCGGGGTGGTAGAGCAGCTTGCGGTTTTCATCGACGACGTAAATGTAGGAGCTGTCGGTGTAGAAGTGGCTGCCCAGCAGGCTGTGCAGCATGCTCTTTTGCTTGAGGTAAATAGTGCCGCCGATAAACCCGAGGTAGACGCCTTGGTCGGAAAAAATCGGATGGGAAATGAACACCACCAAGTTGCCGGCGAACGAGACGAAGGGTTGGCTGATAAAGGGCTTCTGTTCAGTCAGTGCGCGCTGAGCATTCACCGAAGTAAGTGTACTTCCCACGATCTGAATCGTTTCAGGTGATATGGCTACAACTTTTCCCGTGGCATCGGCAACGGTTACCGAGTTGAAACTGTCGGTCTGGGATTTCAGGCGTTCAACTTCGTCTAGTGCTTGGCCAAGCCCGTCCGGCTTGCTCATCATGCGCGCGCTGTAGGCGAGTTGTTGTTGGGCCGAATGCAGAAACTGATCGGTACTGGCAGCCAGTTTCGCCGCATAAATACGGTTTGATTCGAGTGTGTTGTCGATCAACTGCTGGCGCTGAACGCGATAACTTGAATAGAGCGCGTTGCCTAGCGTAATAAGTGCAGTCGCAATCGCGAGAAGCAGTATTAAACCACGAAGGTCAATCTTGAAAAGCGACTTGCCACTCATCTAAAACGAACCGATATTTGCATTTGGGCGGCATTATCATACGGCATTTCACCCTCGCTTGGCCGTGGCTTTTTGTCTAAGTTGGCTGAGCATTTTTGCAATCTGTGCTTGTACCCATGCACTGTGCGCGCTCATTCTGGGCAGCGCCCGCGCCTGTTAACAGGTGCGGTGCGGGTCAATATTCCCTGCATTACCCAGGTGGCATATCGCATGAAAGAGGCAACGCAGCACTTGGCACTGTATGTTCGCGCGCTGCACGGCGCAGAAAGTACGGTGTGTGTTCGCGACTATACCGTCAGCTCAAACAGCACCGTGGACGAAGGGCTTGAGGTCAGGGAAGACACCCTGACTGCGACGTTTACCAACGGTGTGGTCATTCGGCGCACCCTTGAACAAGACCGCTTGCCGGTCAGTGCGGACACCTGCCCCGAGTGCTGGATCATCTATGAAGTGCTGGAGTGCCCGGTCGACCAGTTTACGGTTGCGCCCGCACACATGACCTTCAATTCGACGTGCCGCGAAACCTGGTGGATGACCTACCACAACTAGTGCCCGCGCGCAGGTGAAGCGCTTTCGCGCAGAGAGCCACGCTTTGCTGTTGCGTGCACCGGGGGCCGCCGGTATGGTTGCGCGGTCACGGTCAATCCCGTGACCGACCTTGGCCGGTCGACAACGTTAGGCGCATAAGCGCCACCATCCGAATGCAAGTGCACTTTTTGCGCTTGCACGTCGTGCTATGGCGGCTGTGCGCGGGACACCTTCGGGTGTGCCGGGCTCCTAACGTCCCGGTCGGCCAACCCTCGTACAGCTGCCACCCTCTCTCGTTTGGCCGCGAACAGTGGCAGCTCCTAAACGTTAGGAGTGATTATGAGTACGTCCGATTCCCCTCCGATTACGACCGCACAAGGTGTGGTGTTCCATTGCACGGGCGATGCACACCAGCAGCGCGCGCTGTTCTGCGTGGTTGACGGTGTACCGATAGCCGATGCGCTGAGCAGCATTTCCGATTTGTTGGCCCCCGCGCGAGCGGCGGTGTATGCCGCTGCCATGGGTGAGCAGGTGCTGGCCGGAGACAGCGCCTGGCTGGTGCATCATAGCCTCGACAGCGCTAAAGCCGTGGTGGATGCCCTGATCGGGACACTCAACCCGCCGTAAAGGTGCTAGCGTTGACCCCACTATAAAAAGGGGGGCGCATGTCGATCATCCTTCAGCAGCACCCGGCGCCGGTTGCCGGTGCCTCAGGCGAGGCCTTTCGTGAGCAGGCCGCCGATGGTTTCAGCCTCGGCGGTTTTACCTGGCGTCATGGCAAGGCTGATAGCGCGCGGGCGGTGGTCATCATCAACGCGGCTACCTCGGTACGCTGCCGGTTCTACTTCCGTTTTGCCGAGTACCTGTTTGCCAATGGCTTCGATGTGATCGTCTACGACTACCGGGGCATCGGTGAGTCGCGGCCGGCGTCGATGCGCGGGTTTCAGGCGTCCTGGTCCGACTGGGGCGTACTGGATTTCGAGGCGATGCTGCAGCGGGCGATGCGTGTGTTTCCCGGTCAGCCCATTGATGTCATCGGCCACAGTTTTGGAGGGTGTGCCGCGGGGCTGGCGCCTTCGTCGGCGGTGATTCGGCATTTGGTCACGGTGGGGGCGCAATTTGCCTACTGGCGTGATTACGCGGCGGCCAGCCGTTGGCAACTGGTGTGCAAATGGCATGTGTTGATGCCGTTGCTGACACGGTTGTGTGGCTATTTTCCGGGCAAGCGGCTGGGCTGGCTGGAAGACACGCCGGCTGGTGTGGTGCGTGACTGGAGCCGATCCAGTGCGCGCTATGAAACGCGGCCCAGTGGTCAGGCGTTGGCCGAGTTGCACTTTGCCCGGGTAACGGCGAAAACCCTGGCCATCAGCCTGAGCGATGATCCGTTTGGTACCGTACCGGCGATTGAGCGTTTGCTGGCGTATTTCAAGGCCAGCCCACGCGTGCACCTGCGTATTGCCCCTGAAGATATCGACGAGGCGCAGGTGGGGCATTTTGCGTTTTTTCGTAGCCGCTACGAAGGGCGTTTATGGCCGATTGCGTTGGGGTGGTTGAAGCGTGGCGAACTGACCGCGTGCGCACCGGGGCGGGTGGTCCCGCCCTACGCCTGACGTGCAGCCTGTAGGAGCCGGGCTTGCCCGCGATGCAGACGCCGCTCAGCCACTGGCACAACGCCGACGCCACAGCAGGCAAGCCTGCTCCAACAGGGATTGTAGGAGCCGGGCTTGCCCGCGATGCAGGCGCCTCGTATCCACTGGCACCCCGCTGACGCCATCGCAGGCAAGCCAGCTCCAACAGGGATTGTAGGAGCCGGGCTTGCCCGCGATGCAGACGCCTCGTATCCACTGGCACCGCGCCGGGGCCATCGCAGGCAAGCCAGCTCCAACAGGGATTGTAGGAGCCGGGCTTGCCCGCGATACAGACGCCGCGCAGCCACTGGCACCCCGCTGACGCCATCGCAGGCAAGCCAGCTCCAACAGGGATTGTAGGAGCCGGGCTTGCCCGCGATACAGACGCCGCGCAGCCACTGGCACCCCGCTGACGCCATCGCAGGCAAGCCAGCTCCAACAGGGATTGTAGGAGCCGGGCTTGCCCGCGATGCAGACGCCGCTCAGCCACTGGCACCCCGCTGACGTCATCGCAGGCAAGCCAGCTCCAACAGGGATTGTAGGAGCCGGGCTTGCCCGCGATGCAGGCGCCGCTAACTTACTGACACCCCACTGATGCCATCGCAGGCAAGCCTGCTCCAACAGGAAATGCAGTGTTCTGCAAAGATCCCTATTGGCGATGCCGTTTGGGTCAGGCTTTGCGCTTCAGCGGCTGTGCGCTGAATTTCACGCCCGCCAGGCCATGCTCGATCAGGGCACGAATGTTGGCGTGGTCGGTGCCTTGCGGCGTAGCCACTACGCTGCGGTAGTGTTCGCCGAACGCCAGCAGCGCTTCCTGGTCGCTCAGGCCTTCCAGCAGGGCCAGGCCCAGGGTTTTGCACGAGCCTTCGTTCTGCCCGGCTGCGTTTTCGACGCCGCCATTGTTGAACGCCTGTGGCTGGTAGTCGTAGCCCGCCGCGATGAACGCCAGGGTGTCGGCAAAGACGTGTTCGCCGCTGTTGAGGCTGGCGCGCAGGGTGGTCAGGTCAGTCATGGGGTTTTCCTTTGGCAAACGCCGCCTGTTGTTCTGGGCTGGCTTCTTTCTGGTATTGGCTTTTCCACTCGGCATAAGGCATGCCGTACACCACTTCGCGGGCGTCATCCAGGCTGAGGTCGATCTGGCGCTCGTCGGCAGCGGCCTTGTACCACTTGGACAGGCAGTTACGGCAGAAGCCGGAGAGGTTCATCAGGTCGATGTTCTGCACGTCGGTACGCTTGCGCAGGTGTTCGACCAGGCGGCGAAAGGCCGCCGCTTCGAGTTCGAGTTGCTCTTGAGGCGTCATGGCTAGTCTCGTGAAGGTGTGGCGCAGTGGGTCAGTTTACCGCGATACGGCTTTTTTCAGGTGGCGACCACCGTTGATCACCACGCTGCTGCCCGTGCTGTACTGGCTCTCCAGCAGGAAGAGCACCGCGTCGATCAACGGTTGAGCCCCGGGCTCGAACTCCAGCAGGGCCTTTTTCAGGGTTTGCTGGCGATACTCTTCGTCGCTGTTTTCCTTGAGGATCAGCAAGCCCGGAAGGATCGCGTTGACGCGTACGCGCGGTGCGTACTTTTCTGCAAAGGACAGCACCATATTCTGCAGCGCCGCCTTGGTTGCGGCATAGCCAATATGGCTTTTGCTGCCGCGCGAGGAGGTTTCATCGCAGATATGGATGATGTCTGACTTGTCCAGCTTCAGCAGGTGTTCGCCCAAGGCCAGGTTGAGGTGGTAGGGCGCCTCGACATGCAACTTGAACATGGTATTGAGGTTGGCCAGGCTGTCGTCCAGCCACAGCGAGGCGTTGTGGATGATGGCGCGCAAGCCGTCGAAGTTGTCTTGCAGGAACTGGATCAGCGCCAGGCGATCTTGCTCGTCGCACAGGTCGGCCTGGAACTGGATGATGTTCGGGTGCGCGGCCTCTGGGCTCTTGCTACGGCTGGCGCTGACGACGGTATGGCCGGCTTGCGCAAGCCTCAGAGCCAGTGCCAGGCCAACACGTTGGCTGGCTCCGGTGACTAGAATTGGGCTGTTCATGTAAGGGCGGTCAACTTTTCTTACGTGTTCGCAGGGTTAGTGCCCAGCATACCCGAACTGCGCAGTGTTGCACGCGCCCTGAGCCGGCTAGCGGCTTTCCAGTGTGGGGGCCGTGGGCGTGGCGGGGTGTGTGCTGCTGGCGTTGAGCCAACCGGCCAGGCAACGGGTCGACAGTGGGATGAAGACGTAGACCATCAACGGTGTCAGGGCTAGGGTACTGAGCAGCACGCGTGGCAGCAGGCTCAGCTCGGCGAGCCAGTGGCCGAACAGCAGGTTGAAGGCCAGCGATACCGGGAAGAACGCCAGCCAGATCGCCACGGCTTGTTTCCAGCGAGGTGGGCGCTGTGCGGCATTGCTGCCAAACCAGCCGTCGATACCACTGACACGGTGTTCCGACGGTTGTTGAAACAGGCCGTTGCCGCGGGCGAGCCATGCCGTGCGTGAGGCCGAGTGCTCCCAGGCATGCAGGGTTTTTTCGTCGGCAAAGCGAAAGATGATCTGGAATTCATCGTCTTGCGGCGGCGGGGCCAGCACGCCCGAACCCAGATAACCGGGAAAGTCGGTGGCCAGTTGTTCGCCTTCACGTAACCAGGCGATCAGGTCCTGGTAGCGGCCATTGGCAACGCGGCGCGCCACCATCAAGGTAACGGGTGGGGTAGACATCGTGTATCTCCTGGCTTTATGGAGGCGGCGGGTAGCCGCGCCCATGGAACGCTGCCCGGGGTGGTGGGCAGCGTTTGAACACAAGCAAGGATTATTCCGTAAATGGGCTGGCGCGTCAGTGCTGATCTACGCCGGGTGGGTTCAGATCGGTCTTGTGCCTTGGCGGCAATAGCGGAGTAGAATGGCCTCCACCTTCTGAAAATGCGGCTGTCCCGGCGATGACTGAATCCGCTCATCCCTCCCTGAGCTCCACTGCCCTCGATCACGAGGAGCTGTTTCCTATCCGTGAGGTGTCCCGATTAACCGGTATCAACCCGGTGACGTTGCGTGCCTGGGAGCGCCGTTATGGGTTGATCCAGCCAACACGCACCGAAAGTGGGCACCGGCTGTATTCCCAGGCCGATATTGACGAGGTCCGTAATATCCTCGGCTGGATCGAACGCGGTGTGGCGGTGAGCAAGGTCGGTAGCCTGCTTGCCAAGAGCCAGGTCATCAAGGCGCAGACGCTGCAGGCACCACCACAAGGCGTGCAGAGCGATTGGGCGCAGTGGCAGGTTCAGTTGCGCCAAGCGGTCCGCTCGTTCGATGAGCGCCAGCTTGAGCAAGTGTATGGGCAGGTGTTTGCCAGTTATCCGCTGGTGGTGGTGTTCCAGGACATTCTGATGCCCGTGTGGCAGGAACTGCGCACGGCCCAGGAGGTGTTTGGCCAGCTTAGCGAGTGGTTGTTCCTCGACGGTTTCCTGCGGGCCCGCGCCTTGCAACGTTTGCAGTTGGCGCGTGAGCAGCAAGAGCTCCATGTCGTGCTGGCGGCAATCCCCGGGCAATGCCGTGAGCTGGAGCTGTTGGTGGCCGCGTTGTTGCTGGGCAGCAGCGAGGTCGCCGTGAGCGTGCTGTCGCTGGGGCAACCGCTGGAGGAGTTGAGCCTGGTGTGCGAGCGCATCAAGCCTCATGCCCTGGTGTTGTTTTCCAATCATCCACCGGCGGCTGATCTGCCCAAGCGTCTGGCGCGCCTGGCATTGGGCCTGGAGTGCCCGCTGTTGTTCGCCGGCGAAGCCGCAGACCTCGCCCAAGACCTGTTGATCGGCTCGCAGGTGGCGTGTCTGGGCAGTGAAGGGCGGTTGATGCGCAGGCGGCTGCAGCAGTACCTGGCGGGGCACCTCGATACCTGAAGGTGCGGCCTTCAGGCCGCGTGCACATCCGGATGCGCGCGGCGGTGTTGTTGCAGAATGTACTCGCGCAGGCGCTCGGTCTCGGCAGAATGGCGCTGGCTCAGGCGATAGGCTGCAAGGCCGTCAGCCGCACGCCGTTGCAGGGTGCCCTCAAGTGCAATGGGTGCCTCTGCGCTCCCGGGGTTGAACCACAGCGAGAATCGCGCAGGTGGCTCTGGCTGGCGCACTTCAAGCAGTACCCCTTTGAACGATATCTCCCGTACCCATAGATCCGTGCTCAGGCCCATGTCGTCTTCCAGCGCAACCGGCGTGTCCAGGGTCAGGCGCCAGGGGCGTACCATCGGCCCGTCTTCGTAGATGCTCGGCGCGCCCACTTGCAGGTGCGTGGCGTGGAACTCGTCTTCGACCAGTTGCAGGGGAAAACTCATCTGGTGGTTTTCGAACTGCGCTTGCAGGGTGACCTGTTCGTGGGCGATCAGGCGGGTCAGCAGGTTCTTGAGTTGGCTGTCGCTGTTGAGCAGCAGGCTGGCGGTCGCATCCGCCACATCGAACTGCGGCGAATGTTGCATGTTCTGAATGAAGTCCAGCTCATCCTGGGTGAGTAGGGCGTCTGTTTGCATGGTCAAACCCGGAAATCTTGATCGGTCTACGAGGCGGTAAATTGATGGACAACAATCTGCCCGCTTTGTTTACGACCGTTGGTCGCTTTCCAGTACCTTGATGCGGGCCAAGGCCTCGGCCAGTTGCTGCTCCAGCTGTGCCGCACGCTGTTCGGCTTCCACCTGGCGGCTGACATCGTTCTGAATGCCAATGAAGTACTTCAGCTGATCGGCTTCATTGTAGACGGGCGTGATCGACAGTTCGTTCCAGAAGGCGGTGCCATCCTTGCGGAAGTTGTGCAGGATTTCTCGGCAGGGGCGGCCTTCCTTGATGGCTTGGCGGATACGTGCGCGTGCCGGTTGGTCGCGCTCGTTCTGTTGCAGGAAACGGCAGTCGCGGTAGAGCACGTCGTTGGCGCTATAGCCGGTGATACGCTCGAAGGCGGCGTTTACGTAGATCAGGATGGTGTCGTCGCCTTCCTGTTCCGCGACCACAATGCCGTCTGTGGAGGCGTCAATCATGCGTTGCAGCAGTTTGGCGTTGATCATGGACAAGGGCCTGCAAAATGGGAAGAACGACCTGACAGGATGGCTGATTCTAGAAGATTGCGCGTAGCCCTACACCTTTGGCGTGGGGCCATTTGCCAGCCTGCGGTGTTAGTATCCTACGTTTTTACTCAGTTTCGGAATCTACTATGAAAGTCGCCATCCTTTCCGGTTCGGTCTATGGTACTGCCGACGAAGTTGCTCGCCACGCCGAGTCGTTGCTCAAAGCCGCTGGTTTTGAGGCTTGGCATGCTGGCCGGGCGACCCTTCAAGACCTGCAAGGTTTTGCCCCAGAGGCTTTTCTGGCCGTGACGTCGACCACCGGCATGGGCGAATTGCCAGACAACCTGATGCCGCTGTTCTGTGAAATCCGCGATGCCTTGCCGGCAATGTGGCGTGGATTGCCAGGTGCAGTGATCGGTCTGGGCGATTCGAGCTACGGCGATACTTTCTGTGCTGGCGGTGAACAATTGCGCGAATTGTTTGCCGAGATGGGCCTGAAGGAAGTGCAGCCGATGCTGCGCCTGGATGCCAGTGAGACCGTTACCCCGGAGACCGATGCCGAACCCTGGTTGGCCGGGTTTGCTGCTGCCCTGCGTGGCTGAATGGTGCTGTTGGTCGCCTTGTCCTGACATTTTTGCGCAATGACTCACACGGTCAATAGGCTGGCTGGCAATGCACTCTCGGGTTGATCAAAGCTGGCTAGACTGTTTGCCAGCAGCGCACATGAACGTGCCGAGGTGATTGCAATGAATACCGCCAATACCTTGCTCAACAGGACTTCGACCACGCCACGGGGACTGCGCAGATGCCTCTTGCCGAGATACCGTTAAGTGTCTGGCGCACCCGGGGGCATCATTTTTCGTTCCGGGGCCAAACCCTCCGTTACTGGACCGCCGGCCATGGCGAACCACTGCTGTTGCTCCATGGCTTTCCAACCGCCAGTTGGGATTGGCACTATCTCTGGCAGCCTCTGGCACAGCGCTATCAGGTGATTGCCTGTGACATGCTCGGTTTTGGCGATTCCTCAAAGCCCCTGCACTACAGCTACAGCCTGCTGGAGCAGGCGGATATCCAGCAGGCGTTGCTTGAGCACCTGCAGGTCACTGAGCCTGTGCATCTGTTGGGGCATGATTATGGGGCTACGGTCGCTCAGGAGCTGCTGGCGCGTCACCATGAAGGGCGGGCGCAGATCGCCAGTTGCGTGTTCCTCAATGCAGCGCTGTTCCCCGAGTGCCATCGGCCTCTGCTGATTCATAAGCTGCTGCTCAGTCGGCTTGGCTGGTTGGTGGCACGCTCTTTCCGGCGTGATGATTTGGTCAATTGCGTCAGCAAGATCTACGGGCCTCGTACCCGTCCCAGTGAAAGTGCGCTGGATGACTGCTGGAGCCTGATGGTTTCCAACCGTGGCATGCGGGTATTGCACAAGCTCAGTACTTACCCGTTGGAGTGCATGACCTACCGCGAGCGCTGGGTCGGGGCGTTGCTGGTGGGCGATGTGCCGCTACGGTTTATCAATGGCCTGGTAGACCCGGTTTGCGGAGGCCATGTGGTTGAGCGTTACCGGCAGTTGGTGCCGGAGCCCGATACGGTGCTGCTGCCGGGAATTGGCCATTACCCACACACTGAATCACCGGTCCAGGTGCTGTATCACTACCTGGCGTTCCGCGCTTACTCCCGGCTGGGGCGGCCACTGAAACAGGCCTGATCCTGAATGTTGAGGATGTTCCTGTTGGTGTGGGCCCGGTGACGCTGCCACAAATGATTTGATTCTGGCACCGATCGCTCATCGCTTCACTGCGATGACGCGGCCGACTGAAGCCCGCAGCGGTACAGAATAAAAAAGGCCGCTGCAAAGCAGCGGCCAAGTAAGACGTAGATCAAGGAGCTTCAAAATCAACGTCGGTGAACTGGGTAGGTACTCCGCTATTGAGTAAGCCTACAAGCCTGCCAGGAGTTGCTTGTTGAGCGGCTCTACTGGGCAGGTGGGCTTAGAATAAGGCGCTGATCTTTCAGGAAAAATAGTGGTTTCTGACATTCTCTTTTACGCAGGCTGTAATAGTTTTAGGTTATGCAGCACTTTCACCGCAGGTAAGACGGCGTGTTGGTGTTTTGTTTTGGGGTGTTTTTTTATGTCGGAAAACAGGCAGTAAGTGGGTTGTAAATAAGCGCGCTGAAGGAAAAACTTTTAAGTACTGGGCGCATTAATTGGATCCATTAGTTCTGATTAATTTTGATACTTTTCAGGCACTTTCTCCTCTTGGGTTTGCACGTTCTTGTGGGTAGTTTCTTGGCCGCTAATAACCACATTCACAAGGATGGCGAATGAATACCTCTACACCGTTTACATTGTCCACTGAACGACTGGAGAACTTCAGTGTGCAAGAACTTCTACTTGAAATGACCAATACCGTATTGAAGATACAGTCGGTTTTAAGCACGGCCCCTTCTTTAGCGCAGGTCATACGTCAACAGTTTCAGGTGCGAATGGCTGCGTTGGGTTGCGATGTTGATCTTCAGGCCTTGCGGGTTCAACAGGGCGTACCGCTGATCGACCTTGCGCTGCAGGCCATGATTGATCAGCAGGCACTGTCGCTTGAGCAAATGGGCCCGCAGCTTTTCGCGGCGGGTGTAACTCAGCCCATCGATGCCGATGTAAACCTTATTCATCAGGTGCTTGGCGAACTGCTTCCCCAGTGGGCTGATACATGGTTGGAGCAACTTCAAGATTTTTGGGCGGGTGCGTTAAGCCCCGATGAAGCGTTTGGCCCAAACAGGCTTCACCAACTGCTGGCCTATCTGTTCTTTCTCGATATTCATTTATGGGCCAAGGGGCGACCTGAAAGGGCCGCCCGTTGCAAGCAGTTGGAGGAGAGCATCTTTAATGCTGATGCGACGCTCAGGACACTTTCGCTGCTTGACGATAGCGGGCAGGCCATTCCACTTTCGCAGGCCTTCGTATCAGGTGATTTTGCCGAGCATCCCGCCGACACGGTGGTGTGTTTGTACAGCACCTGGGATGGGCTGGGGCTGTATGGTGATCTTCAGTCGCTGCTGGGTGACGTGACGTGGCGCCTGCAAAAAACTGAAACGCGTCAACCACTGTTACAGCACTTGGCGCCTGCGCAACAGGCCCTGCTTCAGGGGCAGACGCTCACGGTTGTCGAGCAGCCTTTTGCTGAAGACGTGTTCAAACAACACGTTGCAGATCTGCAGCGTACTCAGCGACAGTGGTTTCTCGACATCCTGCAGAACGCACGTGCTCACTCGCAGCCTGCACCTCAGGTGTGGGAAGCGCTGGCTGCGATGGAGCAGCAGCGCGTACTGGTTTCAACGCTTCAGGCGCGTCATGCCGATCGCCTCAGGCAGTACCGTGTTTCCCGTCAACCAGACTGGTTGCGGTTTCTGGTCGGTGACGAAAAAGTCGCTTATGAGCAGCGTGAAAAAACGCTCGAAGATGCCCAACTGCGTGTAGATACGCTGCTTGAGGGGCATGCCAGCCATGAGGATTATGCCCGCCTGCAAATCCAGGCATATGTGCAAAAGCATCTGGGGCTGACCATCGACGCTGAGCAGGTTTTGCTCAATGTCGCGTACTCAATAGACCTCGATGGCCATGTACAAACCGGCAGCCGGCAATTGAGCCTTGGCCAATGGGTGCTCTCGGGAGGCTATCAAGGGCAAGAGGCTCAGGTCGTTGTGCAGGTTGTCCAGGGGCCAGACCTTTCGGCGCAGTTCATTGCTGCGATGATTGCCGAGCTGAATCTGCGCATGGGTTACATCGATGCCGTGCAAGCCCTTTACCTGACAGAGGAGGGAACAGCGGCGATGGCCGACGCCCTGCAGGCGCGCTTGTCGTTGTCGTTTCTGAGTGCGCGTTATCAGGGCATGGACCCAACGGCATTTGAGGTGTTTGAACGCCTTGGTCAGCACAACGGCTCGTTGGCGTCGCTGGGTGTCGAGGTGGGATGTGTGTTGCTCAATGAGCAAGGGGTGGTACTGAAGGATCTGTTCTATGTGCGTTATCCCCAGGGTGATGACTGGCGCTATATCGTTTACGCGCCGGGTGCGCCAGGTGGGGATGTCAGGGTGTTTGACGCTGTGCATCATCTGAGCGACGCCATGGCTGGGTGGTCAGCTACAGCGCCAGGCTGTGATTATCTGGTCGGCCAGGTTGCCTTTGCAGAGCGGTCCGGCTTCAGGCGCCATCTTGAGCAACAGCATCGCTCCACCACGCATTGGATACGTAACAGCATGGTGCTGAAGCCTTGGGAGGCAAGCACATGGAGCGACGCGCTGTCCAAGATTGCCTCAATGAAAGTGGAGGGTCTGCTGGATGAGCTGCAGGCCGTCACGCCGCAATGGTACCGCGATGCTACCCCCAACGACCGTCAGGCACTGAGCAACCTGGACTTCATGTTGCAGGCACTTGGGCAGGAATATGAAAAACACTACAGCCTTCCCCATTTCCGAAGCTTTGCCCACCATGAAGTCGGGCAATGGCTCAACACGTTGCTCGGTTCGAACTCAACGGGTGGCTGGGTAGACCCTGACACGGTGTTGGTAACACTTGAGGCGGGCGCCGAGATGACGCTGACTCAAGTGGTGATAAGCGGATACGGCAGCAGTTTCAATTTCGAGGAGTTCGCCAGGTTCGCCTCAACCCGCGGGCAGGATCTGTCGAGGCTTGATCGTCGACGTGTGGCGAGCTACATACGTTCGGCAAAGTTGGGGGAGCGCTATATCGCGCAGGCCAAGCAGACACTGGTGAAGACCGATGCGAAATACGGCCTGTATCGCGCATTGCATGGCCACTTGTTGCGCCTGCAGATCACGCGGACCGCGCTCTGCGAAGTGTTGCAGGGGAACCTTTCGTCAGCGCAGCGCCGCTGGATGAAGGCGACGGTCGAATCGCTGCTGGAACTCGAACCGCCCGTGGTGGGTGGCGACAGAACCTACCAAAAGGACGGTGTGTACCAGCTTGCCTTGCGCGGCCAGCGTATCGAAGGTGTCTATATTCTCCGGCACATGCAGGGCAATGCCGCGGACGACCTGCTGTACACCCCGGATGCCCCTGATGGCCGCTGGTTGCGCAGTCGGGAAGACCTGATCAGTCAATGGAAGGCGTATGGCCTCGGTGATTACTTCTATCGCCGAGTGGCGATCAAGGATCAGCGGATCATCGGTACCTTGATTAACGATATCGCGCGCGCGGGTGGACCCCACCGATCTGATCGTCAGTGCCTACGGTGAGTACACCCGGATCAGTGATCTTGGTGATGAGTTCGATGCCATGACGCTGCGCATCATCGACGATGTCGATCATGACACGACCAGCGTTGCCGAGCGGATATCGCGGTTGTTGTTTGAGGTGGTGCTCAGTACCGCGTCCATTCTTTCGATGCCGTTTCCACCGGCGTCAATGGCGATATCGGCCTTTACTACGTTGCGAGCATTCACGAAGGGGGCGCTGGCCTACCGTGATGGTGACCGGGCTTCAGCGCTGGTTTCCTTTGCGTTGTCAGGGTTGGGGGTGTTCTCGATGGTAGGGGGATGGGGGCGCTTGCTTGCTGCCCTTTCCAAGTTGTCGAGTGGGCCGAGCTCTGCCCAGGTGGAGTTGCTCAAAAACTTGTGCAAGGAGCTCGTAGCACCCGTCGCCCCCAAGGCCGCGACCCCGACCTACAAGGTGTTCAAGGAAGAGCTGACGCTGTTCCTTGGTGACCTGGAAGCCAGCGCGCAGGCGCTCCCTAAAGGTCATGCCCCATTCGCCAGCTAATGGTTTTTGCAGTGGCCAGCAGCCGTTGAGCGGCTGGCCCCTGTTCATCGGCATGAAAGATCGAGGTCGGGCCGACCACGGTGATAACCGCCGCGATCTTGCCGACCGCATTGAACACGGGGGCTGACAGCGCATCGACGCCCGGCATCAGCAGGCCGTGGATATGGTGCAGGCCACGTTCACGGATTTGTGCAAACAAGGCGTCGTACTCACTGGCGGTCTGCTTCAGGGCCGCCAGTTCCTGATCACGTAGCTCGAGGGTTTCGCGCTCCGGCAGGTAGGCCCCGAACACCAGCCCGGTGGATGAGCTGAGCAGCGGCAGTACCGAGCCGATCTGCGTGACCACGGTTACAGCACGCACGGCCGGCTCAATGCTGACCACGGTTGGGCCCTTATTGCCCCATACGGCCAAAAAGCAGCTTTCATTAAGCTCATCACGTAATTGCGACAGCGGCATTGCGCCGACCTTCAATACATCGATGCCACCCAGTGCGGCCAGGCCGATGCGCAGCGCTTCACGGCCCAGCCCATAGTGGTTGGTCGCCGGGTTCTGTTCGGCAAAACCGCTGGCGATCAACGCCTGCAGGTAGCGGTGAACCTTGCTTGCGGGCATTTGAACGTGTTCGGCCAGGCGTGACAGTGACGTGGCGGGCGACAGTTCAGCCAGGGCCTTGAGGATGTCGGTGCCGACCTCTGCCGAGCGAACCTTCTGTTTGCCGGTGCTATCGGCGGTGGAGCTGGCTTTGGCCATGGGGCATTCGATCCGGGAGAGACAGGAGGGCGTATTTATAGCTTGACGGACTTTGGCAATCAAATTACGTTATGCGTAATGTGATTACGATAAAAATAATGCAGACGTGCTGTCACCGCCTGGTCGGTTCGCAGCCAACTGCCCGTAACCGGCCTCATGGCCAGGAGTCTCGATGAACCTCGATTCCACGTCCTCACTCAGCTACCAGAGCGGTTTCGGTAACGAATTCGCCAGCGAAGCATTGCCGGGCGCCCTGCCTGTCGGGCAAAACTCTCCGCAAAAGGCCCCGTACGGGCTGTACGCCGAACTGTTCTCCGGCACCGCGTTCACCATGACCCGCAGTGAACTGCGCCGCACCTGGATGTACCGTATCCGGCCGTCGGCCCTGCATCCGGCGTTCGAGCGCCTGGAGCGTCAGTTGGCCGGTGGCCCATTGGGCGCGGTGACGCCAAACCGGCTGCGCTGGAACCCGCTGGATATCCCCGCCGAGCCGACCGATTTCATCGACGGCTGGGTCGCCATGGCGGCCAACTCGGCTGCTGACAAGCCAGCGGGTGTGAGCGTCTACAGCTATTGCGCCAATCGCTCGATGGAGCGCGTGTTCTTCAACGCCGACGGCGAACTGTTGCTGGTGCCGGAGCAGGGCCGCCTGCGTATCGCCACCGAGCTGGGTGTGCTGGAGGTCGAACCACTGGAAATCGCCGTGCTGCCGCGTGGCTTGAAGTTCCGTGTCGAACTGCTCGACGGTACCGCGCGCGGCTACATCGCCGAGAACCACGGTGCGCCGCTGCGTATCCCGGACCTTGGCCCGATTGGCAGTAACGGCCTGGCCAACCCGCGTGATTTCCTGGCGCCGGTGGCCCATTACGAAGAGCACCAGGGCCCTGTGCCGTTGGTGCAGAAGTTCCTGGGTGAGCTGTGGGGCTGTGTGTTGCAGCATTCGCCGCTGGATGTGGTGGCGTGGCATGGCAACAACGTGCCGTACAAGTACGACCTGCGCCGTTTCAACACCATTGGCACCGTCAGCTTCGACCACCCGGACCCATCGATTTTCACCGTACTGACCTCGCCGACCAGCGTGCCGGGCATGGCCAACATCGATTTCGTGATTTTCCCGCCACGCTGGATGGTGGCCGAGAACACCTTCCGTCCGCCATGGTTCCACCGCAACCTGATGAACGAGTTCATGGGCCTGATCCAGGGGGCTTATGACGCCAAGGCCGAAGGTTTCCTGCCTGGCGGTGCGTCGCTGCACAGCTGCATGAGCGCCCATGGCCCGGATGCTGAAACCTGTGCCAAGGCGATTGCCGCTGACCTGGCACCGAACAAGATCGATAACACCATGGCCTTCATGTTCGAGACCAGCCAGATGCTGAGACCGACGCGCCATGCACTGGAATGCCCGCAATTGCAGGCCGACTACGATAGTTGCTGGGCATCGTTGCCGAGCACCTTCACCCCGAATCGGAGATAACCCATGAATCAGTCCGCCATTGCCCGTAGTTGGGTCGATCACGCCAACGGGCATAGCGATTTCCCGCTGCAGAACCTGCCCCTGGGTATCTTCAGCCGTAACGACCAGGCGCCACGCTGTGGTGTTGCCATTGGCGATGCCATCCTCGACCTGGAAGGCGCTCTGGCCGCTGGCCTGTTCGAGGGCCAAGCCCGTGTTGCTGTCGAGGCTACCCGTGGCGGTGCGCTGAATGCGTTCTTCGCATTGGGCCGTGGTGCCCGGGTTGCCCTGCGCGAGCGTCTGCTGGCGCTGTTGGGTGAACACAGCGAGCACCAGGCCGCACTGCGACCACTGCT
This sequence comes from Pseudomonas sp. TE3910, assembly GCF_056279025.1. Lineage (NCBI taxonomy): Bacteria > Pseudomonadati > Pseudomonadota > Gammaproteobacteria > Pseudomonadales > Pseudomonadaceae > Pseudomonas > Pseudomonas sp. TE3910. The sequence continues at coordinate 2,559,892 of NZ_JBWBQN010000001.1, read as the reverse complement.
GTATCCGGCTGCTGAGTGCCAGTTGCACCTGCCTGCCCGGATTGGCGATTACACCGACTTCTACGTAGGCATCGAACACGCCAAGAACGTTGGCAAACTGTTCCGTCCGGACAACCCTTTGCTGCCGAACTACAAGTATGTGCCGATTGGTTATCACGGCCGTGCTTCGACCATTCGTCCGTCGGGTACGGATGTCCGTCGGCCGAAGGGTCAAACCCTGCCTGCCGGGCAGAGCGAGCCGACCTTCGGCCCTTGCGCACGGCTTGATTACGAGCTGGAGCTGGGCATCTGGATCGGCCAGGGCAACGCGTTGGGCGAGGCCATTCCGGTGGCCGAAGCGGCTGAGCATATCGCCGGCTTCTGTCTGCTCAATGACTGGTCGGCACGTGACATCCAGGCCTGGGAGTACCAGCCACTGGGCCCGTTCCTGTCCAAGAGCTTCATCTCTACGGTTTCGCCGTGGGTGGTGACGGCCGAAGCGCTGGAGCCGTTCCGTTGCGCCCAACCGGCACGCCCGGAAGGCGACCCGCAGCCACTGCCTTACCTGCTCGACAAGCGCGATCAGGCGCTGGGCGCCTTCGACATCGAGCTGGAAGTGCTGCTGGTGACCGAGCGCATGCGTGAGCAGAACCTGCCGGCCCATCGCCTGACCCTGAGCAACACCTTGAGCATGTACTGGACCGTGGCGCAGATGGTCGCGCACCATAGTGTCAACGGTTGCCAGCTACAATCGGGAGACCTGTTCGGTTCTGGCACCCTGTCGGGCGCTAAACCCGGTCAGTTTGGCAGCCTGCTGGAGATCACCCAGGGCGGCAAGGAGCCGATCGAGCTGGCATCCGGCGAAGTGCGCCGCTTCCTTGAAGACGGTGACGAGATCATCCTGCGCGCCCGTTGCATCCGCGACGGTGTTGCCAGCATCGGTTTTGGTGAGTGCCGCGGCAAGATCCTGCCAGCACACTAAAAAAGAGGACAGGGCATGGAACTCTATACCTACTTTCGTTCGACGTCGTCGTACCGGGTACGGATTGCCCTGGCGCTCAAGGGGCTGGATTTCCAGTCCCTGCCGGTCAACCTGCTCAAAGGCGAGCAGCGTGAGTCTGCGTTTTTGGCGCTCAATCCTCAGGGCCGTGTACCGGCCCTGAGGGTCGACTCGGGGGCCTTGTTGTTACAGTCGCCGGCGATCATCGAGTATCTGGAAGAACGTTATCCACAGCCGGCACTGCTGCCTGCTGCACTTGAGCAACGCGCTCAAGTGCGTGGGGTGGCGGCGCTGATTGGTTGTGACATCCACCCGTTGCACAATGTCAGTGTGCTCAACCAACTGCGTCAGCTAGGGCATGACGAAACGCAGGTCAACCAGTGGATCGCCCACTGGATCAGCCAAGGGCTGGCGGCGGTTGAGCAGTTGATCGGTGACAGTGGCTACTGCTTCGGCGCACAACCGGGCTTGGCGGATGTCTACTTGATTCCCCAGTTGTATGCCGCGCAGCGGTTCAGCATCGATCTCGGCGCTTATCCTCGCATCAATCGGGTAGCGGCGCTGGCCGCGCAACACCCGGCGTTCATTCAGGCACACCCGTCTAACCAACCGGATACCCCATGACGCGGCAGGTGATTAGGTTCAATGAATCGATGTCGCTTTGGGGGGCAGGTGGCTCAGGCGCTCGGTCAGGCGTAAACGCTGGATCGGGTCTTCGCTGAGCAACAAGGCATGCTCCAGGTCGAAACGTTCGGCCTGTGGGCAATCCAGCCGCTGGTAGAGCGTGGCCCTGGCCAGGTAGTCACTGGCATTGGCTGACCCTAGTTCGACGACCCGTTCAGCATCTTTCAGTGCTGCCAGGTCGTCGTCATGGGTGGTGTGCAATTGCCGCAGGTTGCGTGAAAGGCGTTGTAGCATCTGGCGTGGGCTGGCGGTCAGCAGGTGTTCTGCGCTCAAGGTCATTTGCGGGCCGAACTGCCGACCGAGCAGTTCGCGACAGTCGGCAGGGTACAGGCGACGTCCACCACACGGGTCGAGCAGGTGGTCGGCGCCCGGTACTCGCAGCAGGAAGTATCCCGGAAAGTTCACCCCCTCCAGTGGAATGGACAAGCTGCGGGCCAGTTCGAGGCTCAACAGTGCCAAGGCCAGCGGCTGGCCGCGACGGCGCAGCAGCACCTTGTCCAGCAAGGCTGCCTGAGGGCGCAAGGGGTAATACTCATCCTGCTGAAACCCCAGCGCGCAGAGCTGCCGCAGCAGAGGCTGGGCCAGTTCGTTCACAGACAACATGGGCAGGCCAACACTGACCTCGCGTTGCAGCGTTTGCACCTGAGCCAGGCAGTCGGCAGGTTGCACGCCGGGGTCATGCTCGGCGGCGATCCACAACCCCGCTTCAAACAGCGCGACAGGGTCACGTTCGAGGCAGGCCAGACAGGCTTTGCGTGGGTTCATGAAAGTCTCCGCTTACGCTTATTTTTTAGCCCCCTGCGTGGCTTTCGTCCAGTAGCGCTATCAGTTGCCCGGAGCGTGCCTATACTTGCATCAGCACCCAGCAATTCGGGAGCTTGTCGATGTTTTCGCTGATGCAAAGCACGCGCACCCACTCGCTGCACCTGTGTATCGATCCTCCGACCGGGCTCAAGGCCGTGATTGCTATTCACAGTGAGCAGCGTGGCCCCGCCATGGGCGGGTGTCGCTACCTGGCCTACCCCGACGATGACAGTGCGATGATCGACGCCATTCGTCTGGCTCAGGGCATGAGTTACAAGGCTGCGTTGGCCGGCTTGCCGCTGGGTGGGGGCAAGGCGGTGATCATTCGAAACCCGCATGTAGAAAACCGGGCCGCGCTGTTTGAGGCTTTCGGGCGTTTTGTCGATTCACTCGAGGGGCGGTACATCACGGCCATCGACAGCGGTACGTCGACGCTGGACATGGACTGCATTGCGCAAACAACACAGCATGTCACGAGCACCACGGCGTCAGGTGATCCCTCGCCGTATTCGGCCATGGGCGTGTTTGCCGGTATCCGTGCGACTTCAATGGCGCGCTTGGGCAGCGACAACCTGGAAGGTTTGCGTGTGGCGGTGCAAGGGTTGGGTAATGTGGGCTTCACCTTGGCGGAGCAGTTGCATGCGGCGGGCGCCGAACTGCTGGTCAGCGATCATGATCCTGGGCGGGTGCAATTGGCGATGGAGCAGTTCAATGCCCATCCGATTGCGTCTGAGGCGCTGATCAGTACCCCATGCGATATCTTTGCGCCTTGCGGTTTGGGTTCGATTCTTACAGGACAGAGTGTAATGCAGCTTCGTTGTGCTGCCGTTGCAGGGTCGGCGAACAATCAACTGACCACCCTGCAGGTGGCCGATCAGCTGGAAAACCGCGGCATCCTGTACGCACCGGATTACATCATCAACTCAGGCGGCCTGATTTATGTGGCGCTCAAGCACCAAGGTGAAGAGTTGCCGACCATTACCGAGCACCTGGCGCGCATTCCGTCGCGGCTGACAGAGGTCTTTGCCCATGCCCAGGCAGAGAAGCGCTCGCCAGCGCGCGTTGCGCAAACCCTGGCCGAGCGGCTGCTATACCCTTGAGTTGGGTTACTCGGCAGGGCTTTCGTCACCCAGCAGTTCGCTGAGCGCGTCGGGTTGGCTCTTGAAGGCCTTGGCGAAGACGTCGCGGTTTTTCGCCATGTAGATACCGGCGTCCTCAACCTGCTGTTCACTCAGTGACGGCACGGCTTTCTTCAGCACTTCGGCCAGCAGTTCAGCCAGCTCGAGCATCTTGTCGTGACGGTCTGCTTCGGCTTTATCCATGAACAAGCGCTCCAGGTCTCGGCTGCTGCGGTACACCACTTCGACGGCCATTCATCACCTCACATGCCTTTCGATAATTGAACAATACGAATACTGTATTTTTGTACAGTAAAGAGGATAAGGCAATCCCTCGGCTTTGAATAGTGGCATTTTTGCAGCCCCTGCCTCGGTCTTTAGCCCCCGGTCGCATTGAACGGGTGCACGCGCACGTGCCTTGCGGCAATCTGCCGCCTTCTCAAACCCAGTGCCTGGCCTTTTTACTGCATGCAGATAAAGCGTCATGTACTTGCCGCATTCTCCTTCAAGCCGTATCAAGGAATCTGTACCGTGAATAACAATTGGGCTGACAAACTGCGAAAAAGCCTGCATGGCTCTGCCGACTCACTGGGTAACTTGTGCGTTGAGGCCTTCCATTACCTGGCGTTGTTCGGTATCGGTGCGATCACGGCTTACGCCGCTGTAGTGACCTTCCTGGAGATGCTGGGCAAGGGCGGTGTCAGTGTCGATGACATCCTGCTGTTGTTCATCTACCTGGAATTGGGGGCGATGGTCGGTATCTATTTCAAGACCAACCACATGCCAATCCGCTTCCTGTTGTATGTGGCGATCACCGCCTTGACCCGTCTGCTGATCGGCGATGTATCGCATCACAAGGCCCCCGACGCAGGCCTGTTGTATGTGTGCGGCGGTATCCTGCTGCTGTCGTTCTCGATCCTGGTGGTGCGCTTCGCCTCGTCCCGCTACCCCTCGACCAAGGCGATTGACGCCAGTGGCAAGGAAATCGAAGAGGCCAAATAGGGCTGCTCGGTTTGTGTTGGAGCAGGCTGCCTGCTATGGCGTCGACGGGGTGTCCGTGAGTGCGCGGCGCCTGCATCGCGGGCAAGCCCGGCTCCTACAGGTTGCATTCGCTGTTGGAGCTGGCTTGCCTGCGATGGCGTCGGCGTTGTGCCAGTGAGTGCGCGGCGACTGCATCGCGGGCAAGCCCGGCTCCTACAGGTTGCATTCTCTGTTGGAGCAGGCTTGCCTGCGATGGCCTCGGCGCGGTGTCCGTGAGTGCGCGGCGTCTGCATCGCGGGCAAGACCCGCTCCTACAGGTTGCATTTTCTGTTGGAGCAGGCTTGCCTGCGATGGCCTCGGCGCGGTGTCCGTGAGTGCGCGGCGTTTGTATCGCGGGCAAGCCCGGCTCCTACAGGTTGCATTCTCTGTTGGAGCTGGCTTGCCTGCGATGGCCTCGGCGCGGTGACCGTGAGTGCGCGGCGTCTGCATCGCGGGCAAGCCCGGCTCCTACAGGTTGCATTTTCTGTTGGAGTTGGCTTGCCTGCGATGGGGTCGGCGGGGTGTTCGTGAGTGCGCGGCGTTTGTATCGCGGGCAAGACCCGCTCCAACAGGGATCAGCGCCAGAATTTCGTTGGCTAAAAAAAGAACCCCCGCTAAAGAGCGGGGGTTCGTCAGCAACCTGGGGTTAGCCGTCTTCAGCTATTGAGGGCTTGCTGATTTTCCTCGAAGTCTTCCTGTAGCAACTGATCGGTGTGCTCGCTTTCGGCGCTTTGCTGAGACACTGCACGTTTACTGCGCAGTTTGCCGTAGAAATGTTCCAGCGCGTGGTTGAGCTTCTCGGCTGCACCGTCCACCGCCTGCTCAAGCGAAGCGGCCTTGTGGGTTACGGAGATCGGTTGGTGGCCTTTGGGGCGAGCCTCCATCTGGCAACGTTTGTCGTGTGGGCCGGGCTTGGTACCGTTTTCGTCCCCCAGATGAACTTCGATGCGTGTGAGGTCCTCTTCAAAGCGGTCGAGCTGTTGTTCGACGGTGCTGCGGACCCACTGTTCCAGCCGGATGCTGCTTTGAATATGGTTGTCGCTATTGACATGGACTTGCATAGATCAATCCTTATTCAGCTAGCTCGCAAGAGAATCGATGGTGCCGGTATGGACCGTGGCAGTCATCGCCTCTTGACTACAAGGTCAGGCAGTTGGCGAAACAATTCAAGCCCTTTTGAAAGAAAAATATCTTGTCGCAAAAAGCAGCCGTTGGAAGGGCTGCGGGCTTGCTCTGGATCAAGAAGCCTCATCGCTGGCGTGCTGGGTGGATTGTTACTGAAAGTGTAAAAAAGCGTAAAGGCGCTTTACTAGGTGGTGAGAATAAATATCATTCGCCCCTAGTTTCTATTTACGTAGAATTTACATTTCCAGGGAGAGGTTCACCATGTCCCCCAGCTTCACCAAGTCCTGCCTTGCACTCGCCTTGTGTTCGCTTTATACCGCCCAGGCTTCGGCCCAGAGCCAGCCTCTGGAGTTGGACAACATGGTGGTGACCGCCTCCGGTTTTTCCCAGCAGATCAAGGATGCCCCGGCGTCGATTTCGGTCATTTCCCGTGAGCAGATCGAGAACAAGTCCTACCGTGATGTCACCGATGCGCTGCGTGATGTGCCGGGTGTGGTGGTAACTGGTGGTGGCAGTTCCAGTGACATCAGTATTCGTGGCATGGCCTCGAAGTACACCTTGATGCTGGTAGATGGCAAACGCCAGGACTCGCGCGCTACGCGTCCCAACAGTGATGGTGCCGGGATCGAGCAGGGCTGGATGCCACCGCTGGAAGCTATCGAGCGAATCGAGGTGGTGCGTGGGCCGATGTCGTCGTTGTATGGTTCCGACGCCATGGGCGGTGTGATCAACATCATCACGCGCAAGGTCACGCCACAGTGGTACGGTGGCGTTCGCACCGAGACGACGTTCCAGGACCGCTCCGATTCCGGGGACTACTCCAGCACCAGCGCGTTCATTTCCGGGCCTTTGGTGGAGAACCTGGTGGGCCTGCAGTTGTACGGGCAGCGCTCACGCCGTGACGAGGACCACATCGTCAACGGCTTCAATGAGCAGAGTACCGACAGTGCCACGGCCAAACTGTCGTTCACCCCGGACACGAACAACGACATCACCGTTGAAGCCGGAAAATCCGAACAGGAACGCAATGCCACCCTGGGCCGCTCGGCGCGTTCTTCTTCCTCACAGAACGATTACGACCGTACGCATTTCTCTGTGAGCCACTCGGGCCGCTGGGAGAGCGTCACCACCGACAGCTACCTGCAGCGGGAGAAAATCGAGAACCCCGGCCGCAAGATGGAGCTGGAGAACACGGTGCTCAACTCCCAGGCGTCGTTCTACAGCGACTCGCACACCACGACCTTCGGCGGTCAGTACAAGTACGAAGACCTGAGTGATCAAGGCAACCAGCTTGCCTCGGCGGCTACCCTCAACCAGCTTACCCGCTGGTCCTGGGCGTTGTTCGCCGAAGACGAGTGGCGTCTGACCGATCAGTTCGCCCTGACCGGCGGCTTGCGCATGGACCGTGACGAGAACTACGGCACGCATTGGTCGCCACGCCTGTATGGGGTGTATCACCCGACCGAGCAGTGGACGATCAAGGGTGGTGTGTCCACTGGCTACCGTTCGCCGGACATCCGTGCAGCTGTTGACGATTGGGGCCAGATCACCGGCGGTGGTGGCGATCCGGCGATTATCGTCGGTAATTCGGCACTGAAGCCGGAGGAAAGCGTCAGCCAGGAGATCGGTTTCATTTGGGACAACCTGGAGGGCTTCACGACCGGCTTGACGGTGTTCAACACCGACTTCAAGGACAAGATCACCGAGCAGCGTCGTTGCACCGACAGCACGGGCAATGCGTCTGGGCAGTGCCAGATCGCTGGTACTTCGTACAAGTTCATCAGTGATCGGGTGAACGTCGATGAGGCGCAGATGCGTGGCGTCGAGGCCACCCTGGACTGGGCCATTACCCAGCGCCTGACATTGGCGACCAACTACACCTTCACCGATTCCGAGCAGAAGAGCGGGGCGCTCAAGGGCAAGGCGTTGAACCAGATGCCCCGGCACATGTTCAACGCCACTCTGGACTGGCAGAACACCGATCAGTTGGGCACTTGGACGCGCCTGAACTACCGAGGCAAGACCTCCGACTATCTGGGGCGTACCACGATGTCTGACGGCACGCCGTCCTACACCTTTGTCGATGTTGGCGGCACCTACAAGGTGACCAAGAACCTCAAGCTGCTGGCGGGTGTGTACAACGTTTTCAACAAGGAAGTGGATTACGCCGAGTATCAAACGGTTCTGGACGGGCGTCGCTACACCGTCGGTATGGACCTGTCGTTCTGACCGAAGGGCGACGATACGGGGTTAGCTGCGCAGTGCCTGACGGTACTCGCCCGGTGTTGCGCCGAGGGCCTGACGGAAGCGGTTACTGAAGTGGCTGGCGCTGGCAAAGCCGCAGAGCAGGGCGACCTGGAGCATGGGCAGGTCACTGAAACGCAGCAGTTGGCGTGCCTTGGCCAGGCGCCGGGCCAGCAGGTACTGGTGCGGTGGCAGCCCAAAGCTGGTGCGGAACATCCGTGCGAAGTGGTACTCGGACAGGTTGCACAGGGTGGCCAGCTCACCCAGGCTGATCGGCTGGTCGAGGTGCTGCTCGATAAAGTCGGCCAACTGCCGGCGTTGGTGCGGCGCCAGGCCACCTTTGAGCCTCACCCCCTGGCGCAAGCCGACCTGGTTGAGCAGGGCATGGCTGACCAGCTCATGGGCCAGGCTGCTGGTCAGCAGGCGCTCGGCGGGTTCGTCCCAGTCCAGGGCGATCAGTTGGCGAAAGCGTCGGGCCTGCTCGGGATCATCCAGAAAGGTGTTCTCTTGCAGTTGCAGCTCTCGCGGCTCACGGTCCAACAGGCGCACGCACTCCAGGGCGAATTGTTCCTGGGTGATGTACAGGTGTACCAGGCGGATCTTGCCGTTGATCACCCAGTTCGAGTCATGCCCGGCTGGAAGAATGCACAGCTTGTCCGGGCCTCCCTTGGCAGAGGGCCGTTCGCGGCGAAACGTGCCCGTGCCGCCGTCTATGTAGCACGACAGGGTGTGATGGCTGGGCGCCTGATAATCGCGTGCGTCGTCTTGATTGTTCCACAAGGCCGCTACCATGCCGTCACCCAGTTGCGCGCTGTGTTCCAGGCGGGTGTTGGGTGAATCATGCAGGGCGTTGAAGACTTGCAGGGTGTCCAGCGGTGTCATGGTGGTTACCTCTGTGGCCATCCTACCGCTGTCCACCGCAGCACACAGCAGTTGGCGATGGAAAAGCGCAAGTTTGTGCAAGCCCGGCCCAGTGCTCTGGGCAGACACTGCACCTCAGTTCAGAGGAGCTTTGTCATGAACCTGTTCTTGTACCTGTTGACCGTTGTGATCTGGGGCACCACCTGGATTGCCCTGAAACTGCAACTGGGCGTGGTTGCGATCCCGGTATCGATTGTCTACCGCTTTGCCTTGGCCGCCTTGCTGCTGTTCGCCATTCTGCTGCTCAGCCGCCGTTTGCAACCGATGAACCGGCGGGCGCATGGCCTTTGTCTGGCGCAGGGGCTGTGCCTGTTCTGCGTGAACTTCATGTGCTTCCTGACGGCCAGCCAGTGGATTCCCAGCGGGCTGATTGCCGTGGTGTTCTCCACGGCGACCCTGTGGAACGCGCTCAACGCCCGGGTGTTCTTCGGGCAGCGGATCGCGGCCAACGTCATGGGCGGTGGTGCGCTGGGGTTGTTAGGGTTGGCGCTGTTGTTCTGGCCAGAACTGTCGGGGCATGCCGCCAGCCGTGAAACCCTGATCGGCCTGGCGCTCGCCTTGCTCGGCACCTTGTGCTTCTCGGCGGGCAACATGCTCTCCAGCCTGCAGCAGAAAGCCGGCCTGAAACCGATGACCACCAACGCGTGGGGCATGTTCTACGGGGCCACGATGCTGGCAGTGTATTGCCTGATCAGCGGCATTCCCTTCGCGATGGAATGGAACACGCGTTACATCGGCTCGCTGCTGTACCTGGTGATTCCGGGCTCGGTGATCGGCTTTACCGCTTACCTGACCCTGGTCGGGCGCATGGGACCGGAGCGTGCTGCGTACTGCACGGTACTGTTCCCGCTGGTGGCGCTGAATGTTTCGGCGTTCGTCGAAGGCTATCAATGGACGCCGCCGGCGTTGTTCGGCCTGTTGCTGGTGATGCTCGGCAACGTGCTGGTATTCCGCAAGCCCAAGCCTCGGGTGCCCTTGGGCACCCTGGCTCAGCGCCTGTAGTTGCTTACTTCCAGACCTGCGGATTGACCAGGTCACGTGGGCGTTCGCCGTTCAAGGCGCTGCACAGGTTGTCGATGGCGCGGTTGGCCATGGCTTCGCGGGTTTCGGCAGTAGCCGAGCCAACGTGGGGCAGGGTAACGGCATTCTTGAGCTGGAACAGCGGCGACTCGCTCAGCGGTTCCTTCTCATAAACGTCCAGGCCGGCGCCGCGAATGGTGCCGTTCTGCAGGGCTTGAACCAGTGCCGCTTCGTCTACCACGGGGCCACGGGAGACGTTGATCAGGAAGGCACTGGGCTTCATCAGTTGCAGCTCACGCTGGCCGATCAGGTGCTGTGTCTGGGTTGTGAGCGGTACGACCAGGCAGACGAAGTCGGCTTCGGCCAGCAGGTGTTCCAGGCTGCAGTATTGTGCGCCGAGTTCCTGCTCCAGTGCCGGTTTGCGGCTGTTGCCGCTGTACAGCACGGGCATGTTGAAGCCCAGGCGGCCACGGCGGGCGATGGCGGCACCAATGTTGCCCATGCCGACGATACCGAGGGTTTTGCCGAAGACATCGCTGCCAAAGTGCGCCGGGCCCACGGTGGCCTGCCATTGCCCGGCCTTGGTCCAGGCGTCCAGTTCGGCCACCCGGCGGGCAGCCCCCATGATCAGGGCAAAGCCCAGGTCAGCGGTGCTCTCGGTCAGCACATCGGGGGTGTTGGTCAGGGCGATGCCGCGTTGGTTGAAGTAGGCCAGGTCATAGTTGTCATAACCTACCGAAACACTGGAGACCACCTCAAGCTTGGCTGCGGTTGCCAGTTGTGCCTCGCCCAGCTTGCGCCCGGCGCCGATCAGACCGTGGGCCTCGGGCAGTGCTTCGTTGAACTGTGCGCTGATATCGCCGAGCTTGGGGTTCGGCACAATCACGTTGAACGTCTGCTGCAGGCGCTCGACCATCGGCGGGGTGATGCGGCTGAAGGCAAGGACAGTCTTTTTCATCGGTGAAATCTCTGCTGGCGGTCAAGAATGAAGCGGCTATTGGGTAGCACGCTATCATTCTCGACCCCGATCGTGCAGCAGGTTTTACGTCGCGATGCGCAGCTGGTGGGTCTTCAGGTCGGCTTCGTGGGCCGCGAGGATTTCCGGCAGCGAGCTGCGCAGGTACTCGACCCAGGTCTTGATCTTGGCATCCAGGTACTGGCGCGACGGGTAGATCGCGTACAGGTTCAGCTCCTGCAGACGGTAGTCAGGCATCACCCGTACCAGCGAGCCATCACGCAGGCCGTCGATTGCCGAGTAAATCGGCAGCACACCAATGCCCATGCCGCTGCGGATGGCGGTCTTCATGGCGTCGGCCGAGTTTACCTGGAATGGCGCCTGGGTGATGTTGACCACTTCCTGGCCTTCAGGGCCGTCGAACAGCCACTTTTCCAGTGGAATCACCGGGCTGACCATGCGCAGGCAAGAGTGACCGAGCAGGTCGGAGGGCTTTTGCGCGCCACCTTTGCGTTTCACGTAGTCCGGCGAGGCACAGCAAATGCTGTAGGTAATCCCCAGACGCTGCGAGACAAAGCCTGAGTCCGGCAGCTCGCTGGCCAGTACGATGGACACGTCATAGCCTTCATCCAGCAGGTCCGGCACGCGGTTGGCCATCGTCAGGTCAAAGGTGACGTCCGGGTGGGTCTCGCGGTAGCGGGAGATGGCATCAATGACGAAGTGCTGCCCTACGCCTGTCATCGAGTGCACTTTCAACTGGCCAGCCGGTCGAGAGTGGGCATCGCTGGCCTCGGCTTCGGCTTCCTCGACATAAGTGAGGATCTGCTCGCAGCGCATCAGGTAGCGCTTGCCGGCTTCGGTCAGGGCGATTCGCCGGGTGGTGCGGTTGAGAAGACGTGTTTGCAGGTGCGCTTCTAGGTTGGAAACCGCCCGCGAGACGTTCGCGGTGGTCGTATCCAGTTGAACGGCAGCGGCAGTAAAACTGCCAACCTGGGCCACACAACTGAATGCACGCATATTTTGCAGGGTGTCCATGGGTCGCTCTCAAAGTAGACGACAAATTGTGACACGAAGTTACAGTGTTGGTCTTCAGACTAAAGCCGGATTATCACCGTTTTCGTAACAAAGATTCGCAGTAATACACGCTTATCGCCAGTGCTGTCGCCCCCTAGAATTGCGTTCTCCAAGCGTCATCCACCTTCTATGTCGGGAATTCGCAGCTGTGCCGCGTCGCATCATCAGAGCGTTGAATGCGCTCAGTGTCTGTGCCTTTAGCTTGACCTTGAGCGGCTGTATCGGAACCTGGGGCATTGCCCCGGAAAGCAAGACGCTGCAAGCCAATACCCTGACCACCGACGAGGCGATCCGCGAGGCCGCTCGCGATGCCCATTGGCCCGACCAGCAATGGTGGCATGCCTATGGTGACCCGCAGCTCGACCGCTGGATCGCCCTGGCCGTCAAGGACAGCCCTACCATGGCCATGGCGGCTGCACGTGTCCGTGAAGCCAAGTCCATGGCGGGTATCATCGAGTCGGCCGAGAAACTGCAGGTCAACGGGGTCTCGACGATCAAGCGTCATAACTGGCCGGAAGACCAGTTCTATGGACCTGGCGCCTTGTCGGGCAGCAACACCTGGGACAACAACGCGGCGTTGGGCTTCAGCTACGCGCTGGACCTCTGGGGCCGCGAGCGCAATGCCAGCGAGCAGGCCGTGGACATGGCCCACATGAGTGCTGCGCAGGCCCGCCAGGCCCAGCTTGAGCTGCAGAACAACATTGTGCGGGTGTACATCCAGTTGTCGCTGTACTTCGCCCAGTACGACATCGTCAAGGCCACCCTGGAACAGCAGGAGCAGATCCTGGCCCTGGCCGAACGACGGTTGGCCGGTGGCATCGGCACTCACTTCGAAGTCAGCCAGGCGCAGACGCCACTGCCGGAAACCCACCGTCAGTTGGACGCGCTGCATGAAGAAATTGCCCTGGCGCGTAACCAGTTGGCCGCGCTGGCAGGCAAAGGGCCGGGCGAGGGCGCACAACTGCAGCGTCCTACCTTGTCGCTCAATGCTGCACTCAAGCTGCCATCGGCCTTGCCGGCGGAGCTGGTTGGCCAGCGTCCGGACGTGGTTGCCAGCCGCTGGCAGGTCGCCGCACAGGCCCGTGGCATTGATGTCGCCCATGCCGGTTTCTTCCCTAACGTCGACCTGGTCGGCAGCCTGGGTTACATGGCTACCGGTGGCGGGGCCATGGAGTTCCTTACCGGGAAGAAATTCAACTACAACATCGGGCCGGCCATCAGCCTGCCGGTGTTTGATGGTGGCCGTCTGCGTTCGCAACTGGGTGTGGCTTCGGCGGGTTACGACATCGCGGTGGCCCGTTACAACCAGACCGTGGTCGAAGCGCTCAAGGGGATCTCTGATCAGTTGATTCGCCGCGAGTCGATGAACGAGCAGCAGCATTTTGCCGCAGAGTCGGTGGCCTCGGCGCAGAAGACCTATGACATCGCCATGGTGGCGTTCCAGCGTGGCCTGACCGACTACCTCAATGTGCTGAACGCGCAAACCCTGCTGTTCCGCCAGCAGCAGATCCAGCAGCAGGTCCAGGCGGCGCGCCTGATGGCCCATGCCGAGCTTGTGACGGCACTGGGTGGTGGTCTGGGAGCGGGTAACGACGTACCGGACGAAGACCGCCAGGCCGCACCGAAGACCCCTAAAACCTTGGCGATCTTCGACAAACCGAGCCACGCCGAATGAATGCCGTGACCTTTCCGTTTCGCTGGCTGGCGTCGCTGGAGTGGCGCCGTGGGTTCTTTGAATGGGCGCGTAGCGACGGGGTAACCTGGGTCTACATCTTCAAGGTCCTGTGCGCTGCGTTCCTCACCCTGTGGCTGGCCATGCGCCTGGAGCTGCCGCAGCCGCGTACGGCGATGATCACGGTGTTCATCGTCATGCAGCCGCAGAGCGGCCATGTGTTTGCCAAGAGTTTTTATCGCTTCCTGGGCACGTTGGCCGGATCGTCGATGATGGTGGCGTTGATTGCCATCTTCCCGCAGAACACCGAGCTGTTTCTGCCGAGCCTGGCCGTGTGGGTGGGTATCTGCTCGGCGGGTGCCATGCGTTATCGGACCTTCCGTTCTTATGGTTTTGTGCTGGCCGGTTACACCGCTGCGATGGTTGGCCTGCCGGCACTGGCCAACCCCGACGGCGCTTTCATGGCGGCGGTGTGGCGGGTGCTGGAAATTTCCTTGGGTATTCTGGTGTCGACCCTGGTCAGTGCGGCGATCCTGCCGCAATCGGCCAGTGCCTCGATGCGCAACGCCCTGTACCAGCGTTTTGGGGTGTTTGCCGGGTTCGTTGCCGAAGGTTTGCGTGGCGAAAGCCAGCGCGAGCGTTTTGAGAGCAGCAACGTGCGTTTCATCGCCGAAGCGGTGGGCCTGGAAAGCCTGCGTAGCGTCACCGCCTTTGAAGACCCGCACATGCGCCGGCGCAGTGGTCGCCTGGGCCGCTTGAACAGTGAGTTCATGGCCATCACCACGCGTTTCAACGCTCTGCACCAGTTGCTTGAGCGCTTGCGTCTGCGCGGGCCATTGCAGATCGTCACGGCCATCGAACCCGGCCTGAACGCGCTCGCCGAACTGCTCGACGGTTACGCCGGGCGTGGCCTGACCGACGCCGACGCGGCGCGCCTGGCCCAGCAACTGGCGATCTACAAGGAGGGGTTGCCGGAGCGGGTGCGCAGCTTGCGCGCGGCCTTTGTCGAGAGCTCGCCAAGCGACGCCGACCTGCTCGACTTCCACACCGCCTACGAACTGCTCTACCGTTTTGTCGACGATATGCACAGCTATGCCCTGACCCACGCGTCCTTGGCTGAGCACAGCCATGCACGCGAGCAGTGGGATGAGCCGTATGTGGCCCAGACCAACTGGCTGGTCTCGCTTGCTGCAGGCGTACGTGCTTCGTTCATCCTGCTGGTGCTGGGCAGCTACTGGATCATCACGGCCTGGCCCAGCGGGGCAATGATGACCCTGATCGCGGCGGCTACCGTGGGCCTGTCGGCAGCCACGCCGAACCCCAAGCGGATGTCGTTCCAGATGGCATGCGGCACCTTGCTGGGAGCCTTGATCGGCTTCTTCGAAATGTTCTTCGTGTACCCCTGGATTGATGGTTTCCCGTTGCTCTGCATGGTACTGGCACCGGTTTACATCCTCGGCGCGTTCCTCTCGTCACGCCCGGCCTATTTCGGGGTCGGGGTGGGCCTGTTGATCTTCTTTTCCACCGGTTCAGTACCGGACAACATGACGGTCTACAACCCCTACAACTTCATCAACGACTACATCGCCATGGTGATCGGCATGTTGGTCTGCGCCGCGGCCGGGGCGATCATCCTGCCGCCGAACAGCCGTTGGTTGTGGAGCCGACTGGAGCAGGACTTGCGTGGCCAGGTGCTGTTTGCGATCACCGGGCGCTTGCGCGGCCTGGGCTCGGCGTTCGAGAGCCGTACCCGTGACCTGCTGCACCAGGCCTATGGTCTGGCGGCCGGCAAGCCACTGGTGCAGAGCTCGCTGCTGCGCTGGATGTTCGTGGTGCTGGAGGTGGGTCATTCGATCATCGAGTTGCGCAAGGAGCAGGCCGTTCTGCCGGTGCATCCGTGTTATGCCGAGTCGCAACCCTGGCGTCAGGCGATCAGGGTGATGGGCCGGGCGCTGGCGCGATTGTTCCTGCAGCCTTCGGCGAGCAACCATGAGCGCGCACTGGTGGCGGTGGACCATGCCATCAGCCGCGTCCAGGCAACCGATGAGCCGTTTGCCCGGCACTTCGACACGTCGGCCTTGCGCCGGGTGCAGAGTTACCTGCATTTCATCCGTACTTCCCTGCTTGACCCGCAATCGCCGCTGGCCGAACTGGCTCCGGTGAAAGGACTGCCCGATGCCCCGTGAAATTGCCTTCCATGGCATTTACATGCCCACCATGACCTTGATGTTCCTGATCGCTGCCCTGCTGGCGTGGGGCCTGGATCGCTTTATCGCCGGTTATGACGGCTACCGCTTTTTCTGGCACCCGGCGTTGCTGCGCTTGTGCCTGTTCATCTGCCTTTTTGGCGCCATGGCGCTGACTGTCTACCGTTGAGACCTTGTTGATGAAAAAGTTTTTCAGCCTGATCGCCACCCTGCTTGTACTGGCCGCCGCCGTGGTGATCGGCCGGCAGCTCTGGGTCCAGTACATGAACACGCCCTGGACCCGCGATGGCCGGGTGCGTGCCGACATCATCAACGTTGCCGCCGACGTACCCGGTTATGTGGTCGATGTGCCGGTGCGTGACAACCAACTGGTAAAGAAGGGCGATCTGTTGATGCAGATCGACCCTGAGCACTACGAGTTGGCAGTCAAGCAGGCCCAAGCGCTCGTCGCTTCGCGCAAGGCCACCTGGGAGATGCGCAAGGTCAATGCCAGCCGCCGGGCTGACATGGACAACCTGGTGATCTCCAAGGAAAACCGTGACGACGCCAGTAACATCGCCAACTCGGCCATGGCTGATTACCAGCATGCCCAGGCGCAACTGGCGGCCGCCGAGCTGAACCTCAAGCGCACGCGGATCCTGGCCACTGTCGACGGTTACGTCACCAACCTCAACGTTCATCGCGGCGACTATGCGCGTACCGGTGAGGCGAAAATGGCCGTGGTCGACAAGAACTCCTTCTGGGTCTACGGCTTCTTCGAGGAAACCAAGTTGCCGCATGTGCGTGTCGGTGACCAGGCTGACTTGCAGATGATGAGTGGTGAAGTGCTCAAGGGGCATGTGGAGAGTATTTCGCGGGGTATCTACGACCGTGACAACCCGGAAAGCCGCGAGTTGATCGCCGACGTCAACCCGACGTTCAACTGGGTTCGCCTGGCTCAACGGGTACCGGTACGTATCCATATCGACGAAGTACCGGAAGGCTTCCTGCTGGCGGCGGGTACCACCTGCACGGTGGTGGTCAAACAGGGTAAATCCGAGGCGCAATGACCTGCGCTGGCCGCGCGCCGAATGCCCTGACGGGTTCAGAGGCTGCGGTTGAGACCAAAGCGTTTTTTCAGCACCCACTGCTGCAGCCCATGGGGTAGCAATGCCTGTAGCAGGGGGAGTGCGCGGCTGCCATTGCCCAGGCGCACCAGAGGTGCGGGCTTTGCTTGCTGCACTGCCTTCAGCAGGCCTTGGGCAAACTCACTGGTGGGGGTCGGTTTGTCCTGCGAGGCACGGGCGCGGGCGCGAATGCCTTCGCGCAGTGGCCACCACGGCGATTCTTCGTGCAACAACTGTTCGGCTTCGCGCCCGGCATTGCTGGCAAAGCTGGAGGCAATTGCACCAGGCTGCACTTCCATCACCCGTATACCGAAGGGCGCCAGCTCCAGGCGCAGGGCGTCGCTCAAGGCATGCACGGCCGCTTTGGAGGCGCAGTAGGCGCCGGCGAACGGCGTAACCAGCACGCCCGAGACGCTGCCAATGTTCACCACCAGGCCACGTGCTCGTTGCAGTGCCGGAAACAAGGCGCGGGTTACGCCGACCAAGGCGAATACGTTGGTTTCAAACTGGCGACGTATCGCCTCGACGCCCCCGTCGAGCAGCGGCCCCATGGCACCGTATCCGGCGTTGTTGATCAACACGTCGAGGCCGTTGCCGCGCTGCTCCAGCTCTGCCGCCAGTGTTGCAAGGCTGGCTTCATCATTGACATCCAGTTGCCGTGCCGTAAGCCCGATGGCCTGCAAGCGGGCGACATCCTCGGGTTTGCGCGCACTGGCCCAGACCTCGAAGCCTGCTGACTGGAACGCTTCGGCCAGGGCGAGACCAATGCCGCTGGAGCATCCGGTGATCAGAACGGTGGGCATAGGACGATCCTTGGCGGTAGATGAGCCTCGGATCATACGTCATCAAGCCGGGGGCAGGCGTACCCCAGGGCTCAATCCGCGAAGCGGCCTTGCAGGTGTTCGGCGCGAAACTCCAGCGTTTGCGGGCGATAGCCAGAGCGCAGCGGCGGTAATGGCAAGCAGGCCTCCCAACTGGCGCCGGCCTGCAGGTCACCCGGGCCGCGATAACGCGGCGCCGAGTAGGTGTTTTCCGCCAGATTGACCTGATCGCCCGGGGCATACGCGGCAATCCGCCAGCGCAGCTCCACCAGGGGTTGCGGGTTGGTGTTGGTCAGTTTGACCTGCAACGGCCGGTCGGCCGGGCAATGCTCGGGCGCGTAGTTCAGGCGCATGTCCAGGTGTGCCAGTTGAGCCGCCTCACGGTTGTCCTGCCAGAGCACCCACAGGCCGACCAGGCCGAGGCCGAACACCGCGGCCATGGAGATGGGCAGGGCCTTGGCTGGGTAGCGTAGCAGCAGGATCAGCCAGGACAGGATCAGGACGACGCCGATAAGCATAGGGGGCTGCCTTGAGTGCGTGATATCACCATCGTAGCGATAAAACGGCACTCGACCAAGCGGCGGGCGGCTTACCGGCGATTGCCTTCAGTCGACCGGATGATCGCGCAGGAACACCAGGTTGTCCGGCTTGGACTGCTCGGCACTATAGTAGTAGCCCTGCACATCGAACTGCTTCAGCCGGTCAGGATTGTCGATGCGTTCCTGGATGACGAAGCGGCTCATCAGGCCTCGGGCTTTCTTGGCATAGAAACTGATGATCTTGTACTGGCCGTTTTTCTGGTCGCGAAATTCGGTGTTGATCACACGGGCATTCAGCGCGCTGCGCTTGACCGCGCTGAAGTACTCGTTGCTGGCCAGGTTGAGCAACAGGTCATCGCCTTGATCGGCCAGCGCCTGGTTCAGCCATTCGCTGATGCGCGTGCCCCAGAAGGCATACAAGTCCTTGCCGCGGGCGTTGGCCAGCTTGGTGCCCATCTCCAGCCGGTACGGCTGCATCAGGTCGAGCGGGCGCAGCAGGCCATACAGGCCCGAGAGCATGCGCAGGTGGTCCTGGGCGTAGCTGAAGTCGTCTTCGCCAAGGCTTTCGGCGTCGAGGCCGGTGTAGACATCGCCCTTGAAGGCCAGCAGTGCCTGCTTGGCATTGGCCGGCGTGAAATCGGGCGTCCAGCTGCCGAAGCGTGCGGCGTTGAGCCCCGCCAGTTTGTCGGACAGGTGCATCAACGCTGCGATCTGAGCCGGGGTGAAGTCCCGCAACTGAGCAATCAGCACCTGTGAGTCGTCCAGGTACTGCGGCAGGGTGAAACGCTGGGTCACCGGCGGGGTTTCGTAGTCGAGGGTCTTGGCGGGGGAAATCACCGTCAGCATGTCATAGGCTCCTTCAATCGTGCTGCGGATTCTACGGGGCAGGGCGGTCGATCTCCAGCTATGGGCACGATAGTCCCTGCGTTATAGTGCCGGCGATCAAAACGGAGAGTGTTGTCTTGCGCATTGCCCTTTTATTGCTGGCGGGATGGTTGAGCCTGTCGACGGCCATGGCCGGTGCTGTCGAGGTTGCTACCTACGATCGCAGCAGTTGGCCTGAACAGCTCAATTCTCCGGCACTGTTCGATGTCGCCTCGCGTGCCGAGATTCTGGGGTTCGCCAAAGCCCTGCATGACAGTGAGGCGCTGGATCAGGCCGAGCTGACGGCGCGTCTTGGCCTGCGGCAGATCAACCTGTTGTCAGTCAATGCCCTGCGTGAGCGGCTGTGGCAGCGGTTGTGGCGCAACTATGACCTGGCCCAACAGAGCTGCGAGCAGGACGCCTCGTTCTGTTATGCCCTTGAGAGCCTGGCGGATTTGCGTGCTCAGGCCGGGCAGATCAAGGTCGCCGCCGACTCGTTCTATGCCCCGTGGGTTGAGCCAAGCCGGATGTTCCATGAGCGCTACCTGGATGAACTGCTGCGCAAGGCTGCGTTGTTTCCGCAGACCAGCAGCGAGATCGAGCGTTTCTCCAGCCTGGAGCGTAACGGTGACGAGCTGAACGACCGGATGTTCCTGCTGACCTTCGAGGGTGGCCCTACGCTGGCCGGTGGTGCCAGTGATGCGCTGACAGATTATTTGCGTCGGCAGAAGCTGTCAGCGACGTTCTTTGTGCTCGGCGACAGTGTGCAGAAACGCCGTGACAAGACCTCCGTCGCCGCGTTGCAGGCGCTTTACCGCGGGCAGTGCGTGGGCATTCAAGGCTGGCAGTACCGTTCTCACAGCCATTGGCTGGACTGGCAGGATTCTATTCTGCGCAGTCAGGCACGGGTCAGTAGCGATCTGCCCGAGCAGTATGTTGCGCTGTTTCGCCCCCCCTATGGCCAGCGTCGTGCCGACGCGCAGGCGTTTTTCAGCAGCCAGCACATGCAGGTGGTGTTGTGGGATATCGATGCTCAGGACCAGAGCGCACTGGATGCCGAACAGTCGGCACAGCGGGTGCTGAGCCTGATGTTGCTGTGGCGCAAGGGCTTGATCCGGTTCCATGACACCCAGCCCAAGGCGCAGGCGTCACTGACCTGGCTGCTGCAACATACGGCGCAGAGCGGAATCGGTTGGGAGGGGTGCAAGGACTTCGCGGCAGGCCGTTGAGGGGCGTGCGTGGGCGCACATTGCAGGCAGCCGTTGAGCCGACTGGATTTTTGACTTTAACGGTGCATGGGGGCTACGCCAAGCGGTTTTTGCCCTCTTGAAAAATAAACTTCAAGAATGCGTAAAAACGCTTTTTACCGTCATGGGTTTTGCGGTATTACAAAGACAGACCGCCGAACCCTGCAACACAGGTGGCGTCTTACTCGCCATCCTTTGTTTGTAGCTGCCCACCCGTAACGACGCGGGCCCCGGGGAGCATCAGCGGTCACATCGCGGCGCAGCACCGTCTGGGTATTGCGTCGTCAGGCTCCCACAAAGGTGACCGAGTATGGATGATCAAGGACGTACCACTTCTTCCAACCTGCCAATCCTTTACGTGCTCGATACCAATGTTCTGATTCACGATCCGAATGCGTTACTGAACTTCGAGGAGCACCACGTCACCATCCCGATGACCGTGCTTGAGGAGCTCGACAAGCTCAAGGACGGCAAGCACTCCGTAGCCGCAGAATGTCGTCAGGCCATCCGCTTGATCGATCAGACCCTGGGCGACGCCTCGCCTGCCGATGTTGAGCAGGGCGTACCCATCCAGCGGGGCAAGAGTGGCCCGAAAGGCTTCCTGTCCATCTTGATGACGCCGCGCACTGAGCCGCACCGTCTACTGCCTGAGCATTTGAACGACAACATCATCATCAACCAATTGCTTGAGCTGCGGAGCCGGCGCAAGGAACTGAGTGTGGTGCTGGTGACCAAAGACATCAACATGCGCCTCAAGGCCCGTGCCTGTGGAATCGCGGCCGAGGACTACAGTACCGATCAGTTGGTCGACGACGTTTCCCTGTTGTCCAAGGGCTATCACTCGGTGACGGGGTCGTTCTGGGACCGGGTCAGCAAGGTCGAGACCCGTCAGGAGCGCGGGCGCACCTGGCACCGTGTGCAATTGATCGACAACCTGCCGGCTGTTCACATCAACGAGTTCATCATTGACGAACAGGGCTTTGTCGGTTGGATCAAAGGCATCAAGGACAGCGAACTGCTGCTGCTCGACCTGCACCAGGAGCCGCTGCTGCATCAGGAAGCCTGGGGTTTGAAGCCGCGTGACATTCATCAGGGCCTGGCGCTGTTCGCCTTGCTTGACCCGGATATCCACCTGGTCAACCTGACGGGCGCTGCCGGCTCCGGCAAGACCATTCTGGCCTTGGCGGCAGCCATTGAGCAGACCATGGTCAGCAAGCGTTACCGGCGTATCATCGCTACCCGCAGTGTGCAGGGGCTCGACCAGGAGATCGGCTTCCTGCCAGGCACCGAAGCGGAAAAAATGGAGCCTTGGCTGGGCGCCATCACTGACAACCTCGAAGCGCTGCACATGGACGATGAGAGCACCCATGGCAGTGTCGAATACATCCTTGAGCGGGTTCCGCTGCAGTTCAAATCGCTTAACTACATTCGCGGTCGCAGCTTCCAGCAAAGCCTGATCCTGATCGACGAATGCCAGAACCTGACCCCGCACCAGATGAAAACCATCATCACCCGTGCCGGTTCCGGTTCCAAGGTGATCTGCCTGGGCAACCTGGCGCAGATCGATACCCCTTACCTGTCCGCGACCAGCTCGGGCCTGACTTACCTGACCGAGCGCTTCAAGGACTTCCCCAACGGTGTGCATATCACCCTGCAAGGGGTGCCTCGTTCGATTCTGGCCGAATACGCCGAATCGCATCTGTGACGTCTCGTTCGGGCGGCCATGTGCCGCCCGAACTTTGTCGCATGGCCCGTGCGAAAAGTTGACCTGCAGGTTTACAATCAAGGTCCGCTGATCAGGAGTATGGCTGTGCTGACACATCTCGATTCTCAAGGTCGGGCCAATATGGTCGACGTTACCGAAAAGGCCGTGACCTCGCGTGAAGCTGTTGCTGAGGCGCGCGTACGCATGCTCCCGCAAACCCTGCAGATGATTGTCGACGGTGATCATCCCAAAGGGGATGTGTTTGCCGTGGCCCGCATTGCCGGGATCCAGGCTGCGAAAAAAACCAGTGACCTGATCCCGCTGTGCCACCCGTTGATGCTCACCAGCGTCAAGGTCGAACTCAGTGCCGAAGGCCTCGACACGGTGCATATCCTGGCCCGCTGCAAGTTGGCCGGGCAAACCGGCGTCGAGATGGAAGCCCTGACGGCGGCCAGTGTGGCCGCGTTGACGATCTATGACATGTGCAAGGCCGTCGACCGTGGCATGACCATCGACAGTGTGCGCCTGTTAGAGAAGCGCGGCGGCAAGAGTGGTGATTACCAGGCAGGTGACGCATGAGCTTGAACGTGCAGTATTTCGCCCGTTACCGGGAAGCCTTGGGGCTGGAGAGCGAAACGCTCGAGGGCGTGTTTGCCACGGTCGATGCCCTGCGCCAGCACCTGCTGCAGCGCGGCGGAGCCTGGGAGGTACTGGCCGAGCAGAACATCATGTGCGCACGTAATCAGGACCTCTGTTCACTCAGCGAGCCCTTGGCTGATGGCGATGAGGTAGCGTTTTTTCCAACCGTGACCGGAGGTTGAGCATGGCGATTCGGGTGCAGGCGGGCGCTTTTGACCCGGGGGCCGAGCTCAATGCCCTGCATGCGGCCAATGTGGGGATCGGCGCCGTGGTCGGTTTCGTCGGGTACGTGCGCGACTTCAATGAGGGGCGTGAAGTCGCGGGCATGTTCCTGGAGCACTATCCAGGCATGACCGAAAAGGCGCTCGGCAAGATCATCGCCGAGGCGGAGTCACGCTGGCCCTTGTTGCGCCTTGAAGTACTGCATCGCATCGGGGCGTTGGAGCCCGGTGAGCCGATTGTCTTCGTCGGGGTGGCCAGCGCTCATCGTCAGGCGGCATTCGATGCCTGCAACTTCGTGATGGACTACCTCAAGACCCGGGCACCGTTCTGGAAAAAGGAAAACACTGCCGAAGGGCCGCGTTGGGTCGAAGGACGGGTCAGTGACCAGTCGGCGGCGCAGCGCTGGGAGGACGGTCGCTAAACGACACAAACGCTGTGGTCGCCAGTGTGGCTGGCGAGGTTGCGCCTCGGTCTCTCGCGCGCATCCAGGTGTTGAAATTGTGTACGTAAAAGTCCAGTATGGATTTATAAGTACAAAATAATTTCAGGCTTGTCACTTTCCTCTGTCTTGCAACACACCTCCAATAATGAGCGAGAGAGCCCTCATGAAGACCACTACCCTGATTGCCGGTCTGGCCCTGAGCCTGTTGGCCAGCAGCAACCTGTTCGCCGCCGAGAAAACCTTGCGTATCGGTATCGAAGCCGCCTACCCGCCGTTTGCCTTCAAGACCCCTGACGGCAAGATCAGCGGTTTCGACTACGACATCGGTAATGCCCTGTGCGCGCAGATGCAGGTCAAATGCCAATGGACCGAGCAAGAGTACGACGGGCTGATTCCCTCGCTGAAGGTCAACAAGATCGACGCCGCGCTGTCGTCTATCACCATCACCGAAGAGCGCAAGCGCTCCGTTGACTTCACCCACAAGTACTACTTCACCTCGGCGCGCCTGGCGATGAAGGCCGGTACTCAGGTCGATGACCAGTACCAGAGCCTCAAGGGCAAACGTATCGGCGTACAGCGTGCTACCACTACCGACCGTTATGTCTCTGAAGTGCTGGCGCCAAAAGGTGTAGAAATTGTTCGCTACACCAGTAACGAAGAGATTTTCATGGACCTGGTTTCCGGGCGTCTGGACGGTGTGTTCGCGGACACCATCCCGCTGGAGCAAGGCTTTCTGTTGACGCCCAAGGGCGAGGGCTATGCCTTTGTCGGGCCTGAGCTGAAAGATCCGAAGTACGTTGGCGAAGGTGCCGGTATTGCCGTGCGCAAGGGCAATACGCAGCTGGTCAGCGAGCTCAACAAAGCCATCGATGAAATCCGCAGCAATGGCGAGTACCAGAAGATCCAGGCCAAGTACTTCAAGTCGGATATCTACGGCGACTGATCTGCGCCTGACTCAGGGCCTGATGCTGTTCAGGCCTTGAGTTCCTTCAGGTGTTTGTACACCGTCGCCCGCCCCATGTTCAGTACATTGGCCACATAGTTGGCCGCACTCTTGCCACGAAACGCGCCTTCGGCGTGCAGGGCAAACACCAGTTCGCGCTTATGCTCACGGGTCAGCAGGTTCAGGCTGAGCTGGCGCTGGCGCAGCCAGCCGTTCAGGAAGGTATTGATGCGCTCCTGCCAGTCATCGCGGAACAATGCGTCGGGTTGCGGGATCAACTTGCTGGGCGAGAGAAACAGGTCCAGGGCGGCCTTGACGCTCTCGAACAGGGAAATGTTCAAGTTGATGCACAGCACGGCCAAGGGGCTGCCGTTGGCGTCGCGCAGCACCGTGCTCAGCGAGCGAATCTTCTGCCCGTCCCAGTTGAGTTTCTCGTAAGGGCCGATATTGGTTTCGTCGGTGCCTTCTTCGAACATGTCTTCCAGCGCCGCATCGTCACCGATCTCGCGCTTGGAGAGGTTGTTGGCGATGTAGTCGATCTTCTGGCTGCGCAGGTCGTGCAGGACCACTTCGGCATGCGGGAAGAACAGCGTGGCGATGGCATCGGCGATCGCCCGGAAGTTGTCCAGGGCCGGGTCGGGGCGAGGTGTCGACATTGAGGCGGGCTCCAGCGGTTGTCAGCGCCCTTGGCTAAAGGGCGCTGGGAGTGTGCCGCAAACGCAGTGGCGCGTCACCCTTGGGCTGCAACCAAGCGCGCAGGCGAGAGCATGGCGGCTGTCAGGCCAAAGCCCTTGAGTGGCTCGGGCAATGCTTCGCCGCGCACCAGTGCGGCACTGGCCTGGCCCATCGCGGGCGAGGTCTGTATGCCATAGCCGCCTTGTGCTGCGACCCAGAACAGGCCGGGTACTTGAGGGTCGAAGCCGGCGATCAGGTCGCCGTCGGCCACGAAGCTGCGCAGCCCGGCCCAGGTGCGGGTAGGGCGGCGAATGCTCAGGGTGGTGGCTTCTTCGATCTGGTAAATGCCCATGGCGATGTCCAGCTCTTCCGGCTGCACATCGTGTGGTGCCACCGGGTCGGCATTGGCGGGCGAGCCCAGCAGCATGCCGGCGTCGGGTTTCATGTAGAAGGATTCGTCGAGGCTGACCAGCATCGGCCAGTCATGGCTGTCCACGCCTTCCGGGGCGGCGAAGATGAAGGCGGCGCGGCGTTTGGGTTGCAAGCCCAGCGGCCGTGCGCCCGCCAGTTCGCCGATCTGGTCCGCCCAGGCGCCTGCCGCGTTGATCAACACCGGGGCGCTGAAACTGCCACGACTGGTGTGGACCTGCCACAGGCCATCGGCGCTGCGTTCTATGCGCTGAACTTCACAGTCGCTATGCACTTCGCCCTGTTGGCGGCGAATGCCACGCAGGTAGCCCTGATGCAGGGCGTCGGTGTCGATATCGCTGGCGCTTGGGTCGTAGAGCGCGCCGTGCACCTTGTCGCGGCGCAGTACCGGGAGTCGCTCGCAGGCCTGCTCGGCACTGAGCAACTGCACCTCGGGCACGCAGGCTTTGGCGCTGTCGTACTGGCGTTGCAGTTCTTCGGCATCACCGGTGAAGTCGACGGTCATTTCCCCGCGCGGGGTCAATAGCGGATGTTCGGCAAAACCCGCTGGCGGGGCATCGAAAAATGCCCGGCTGGCGAGTGTCAAGGCGCGTACTTGTGGCGTGCCATAGGCGGCCGTGTAGAGCGCCGCCGAGCGGCCGGTGGAGTGATAGCCCGGCTGCGACTCGCGTTCGAGCAGCACGACCTTGCCATGGCCGGCGAGCCAGTAGCCGGTGGAGGCGCCGGCAATGCCGGCGCCAATAATGATGAAATCTGCTGGTTGCATGGACGTCTCCGGTCGCCGTCAGTCGGCGCGCTGCAGTCGATAGAGCGCATTGGCCAAGGCAATGTCTTCAAGGCCCAGGCCGATGGAGCGGAAGAACGCATGGCGCTGGTAGTCAGGGCG
Source organism: Pseudomonas sp. TE3910 (assembly GCF_056279025.1). Taxonomy (NCBI): domain Bacteria; kingdom Pseudomonadati; phylum Pseudomonadota; class Gammaproteobacteria; order Pseudomonadales; family Pseudomonadaceae; genus Pseudomonas; species Pseudomonas sp. TE3910. The sequence goes on along the minus strand of NZ_JBWBQN010000001.1, from coordinate 2,533,551 downwards.
CGGCGCCTGATCGCTCAGCAGTTGTGCCAGGTCGCCGATGATCGCGTCGGCGTGCCAGCCATGCTGTTCGCTGGCGATGCGCATTTCCCCGGCCGACCCTGGCGTGGTCAGGCGGTAGTCGCAGTAGACGTCCATGTTCGCGAGGGTTTCTGGCGGCACTTCATGAGCGCGCACGGCGTTGGTGCTGATCGAGGTGATCAGGGCAGGCTTGCTCAATTGACGCGGGTCGATGACCGGGCTGGCCGAAGACGTACAGAGCATGATGACATCGGCGTCTTGTACCGCTTGTTCAAGGGTATCGGCAAAGGTCAGGCGTGGATCGAGGTCACTCAGTGCACGACGTTGTTCGGCGCTCTGCTGATGCAGGCGCGGCGAGTAGAGGCGGATGTCCTGCCAGTCGCGCAGGTCGCGGGTGTAGCGCAGGTGCGCCCGGGCGATGGGGCCGCTGCCGATCAGGGTCAGGCGGCGGGCACCGCTTGCGGCTAGTGCATCGACGGCCACGGCGGTGGTCGCGGCGGTGCGCGCGGTGGTCAGTTCGCCAGCGTCGCAAAGCAGCAGTGGCTGGCCGCTTTCCATGGACATCAGCAGTGTCCAGGCGGTAACCAGCGGGCCCGTGTCACGGACAATGTAGGGCGATGTCTTGACCCCATAGACACCGTCTTCAGCCAGTACGCCGCCGTAGTTGATGAAATCGCCGGCACCACCTGGGAACTCGACGAGCTGCTGCGGCGGCTGCACAGCTTGCCCGGCGGCCAGATCGCGAAACAGTTTGCGCAGGATCTGCGGGACATCCAGCTGGCTGAGCAGTTGGCGTGCGTGCTGTTGATCAATGACGAGGGGCGCGGACATGCAGTGCTCCAAATAAACTATTTTGTCTATTATGGACTTTTTGTTCTTGCGGGCAATATCGCCGGCATAAAAAAACGCCGCCTGGCAGCAGGCAGCGTTTTCGGTGTTGCAGTACAGCCGATCAGTGAGGCTTGCGGGGCACGGCGTCGAGCAACTCGGCCGGCGGCATCTCGCAGCTGATCTTGCGACCCAGCAGTGTTTCGATGGCGGGTAGCTGGTAAGAGTCATCTTCGCCGGCGAAGCTGATCGATACGCCGCTGGTGCCGGCACGACCGGTACGACCGATACGGTGAACGTAATCGTCCGGGTCTTCTGGCAGGGTGAAGTTGATCACATGGCTGATGCCGTCGATGTGAATACCGCGACCGGCCACGTCGGTGGCCACCAGTACGGTGATACGGCCTTCACGGAAGTTTTCCAGCGTGCGGATACGCTTGTGCTGCGGCACATCGCCGGACAGCTGGGCGGCGTTGACACCGTCGCGTACCAGGCGCTCTTCGATACGGCGCACTTCGTCCTTGCGGTTGGCGAAGACGATGACCCGTTCCCATTTGTTGCGGGTGATCAGGTTGTACAGCAACTTGTATTTGTCGCTGCCTGCCACGGCATAAACGTGCTGCTCGACGGTCTCGCTGGCGACGTTTTCCGGCTCGATCTCGACGATGGCCGGGGTCGTGGTCCACTGCTTGGCCAGGTTCATCACGTCTTCGGTGAAGGTGGCCGAAAACAGCAGGGTCTGGCGTTCGCTTTTCGGTGGTGTCTGGCGAATGATCTGCCGTACCTGGGGGATAAAGCCCATGTCGAGCATGCGGTCGGCTTCGTCCAGCACCATCACCTCGACCATGTCCAGGTGCACTTCGCCGCGCTGGTTGAAGTCCAGCAAGCGGCCCGGTGTGGCAACCAGGATGTCGCAGTGGCGGGCTTCAAGCTGTTTGAGCTGTTTGTCGAAGTCCATGCCGCCAACGAAGGTCATTACGTTCAGGCCGGTGTACTTGGTGAGTGCGGCGGCGTCCTTGGCGATCTGGACGACCAGTTCACGGGTCGGGGCGATGATCAGTGCCCGAGGCTCACCCATGTAGCGCTCTTTGGGTGCCGGGGTCTGCTGCAGTTGAGTAATGATCGAAATCAGGAACGCGGCGGTCTTGCCTGTGCCGGTCTGAGCGCGGCCGATAGCGTCCTGGCCACGCAGGGTATAACCCAGTACCTGAGCCTGAATCGGCGTGCAGTAGGGGAAGCCCAGGTCATGGATGGCGTGCATCAGCTCTGGCGACAGCTTGAAGTCGTGGAAACGGGTCTTGCCTTCCTGTGGCTCAACCATGAAGTCTTCCAGTTTCCAACTGGATGCCGCGGGTTTTGGCTTGCGCTCACGGCGCGGCTTGGGTTCTGCCGGTTTCTCAGCCTTTGCCGCGGCGGGCGCTTGAGCCTGTGGCTGGGCTGCTGGTGCAGAGGGCTTGGGTTGTGCAGGTGGCTGCACCACGGGGGCAGCGGTTTCGGCAGCGAGTTGCTCAGCCTCGCCTTTGCCGAACATCTTCTTGAGTGCTTTGAGCACGGTCATCTCGTCAATTGGTTAAGGAATGTACGCCGGCCAGTGTAATGCAAGATTCGGGCGCGGCGTAGTGGATTGCGCTGACGGCTACACGGAAGTCGTGCTTCCGCTCAAACGCTGGGTCAGCCAGGTACCGATATCGCGGATTTCCTCGGGCAGCACTTCGTGCTCCATCGGGTATTCCTGCCAGCCGGCATTAACCCCCCAATGTTTGAGGTGTTCGTAGGCGGTACGGCCCATGGCGTTCTGTACCACCGTGTCGTACTGGCCATGCAGGCACAAGGCCGGGGTGCGTTGCTGGCTGGCGCTTAGCTCGCGTTCGGCGCTGAAGGTCGGTGCGTAGGTTGACAGGGCCAGGACACCGCCCAGGGTGCCTTGCCACTTTACATACGCCGTGTGCAGCACGACCGCACCACCTTGTGAAAAGCCGGCAAGAAAAATCCGCGTTGGATCGATCCCTTTGGCGCGCTCGGCCTCGATCAATGCAATGACCTGGTCGGCTGAGTCTTCCAACTGCTTGCGATCAATCGAACGGGCCGGGCTCATGGCCGTGATGTCGTACCAACTGGGCATTTCATAGCCGCCGTTGATGGTCACCGTGCGGGTGGGTGCCTGGGGCATTACGAAGCGGGTACTCAACAACTGTTCCTGCAAGGCTTCGGCGACCGGCAGGAAGTCGTAACGATCTGCCCCCAAACCGTGCAACCAGATCACACAGGCATCGGGGGTCTTTTGCGGCTCAAGTATCAACGGGGTGGTCATGACTGCTCCGAAAATGTGCGCACGCTCTTATTAAGTGCATGAAAAGAAGGCGTGTCGGTTCGGTCCGGGAAAAACTTGTCGAAAGGCGACAAGTTTACCTGTTGGCGCACACTGAATCGCTTAAGCGGCTCAGTGTGGTACGCGCTTTGCTACGAACCTTGCGACGTGACGCGTGGCGTTTCGACGGTAACACCATTTCGCTATTAAAGGCTGTCACAGAACAGCGTTATTGCGCCATTGACCCAAAAGCAAGCCAGCGCGGGTCGGATGCGCCTCATAAGGGTGCGGTGCAATCGGCTCGAACACAACAAGAGCAATCTGGAGGTTTTAATGAAGATGTTGAAATCCACTCTGGCAGTCGTTACCGCTGCCGCCGCACTGGGTATCAGTGCTTTCGCGCAGGCCGGTGCAACCCTCGAAGCGGTTCAGAAAAAGGGTTTCGTCCAGTGTGGCGTGAGTGACGGCTTGCCGGGCTTCTCGGTGCCGGATGCCAAGGGCAAGATCGTGGGTATCGATGCTGACGTCTGCCGCGCCGTGGCTGCCGCCGTCTTCGGTGATGCAAACAAGGTCAAGTTCAGCCAACTGAACGCCAAGGAGCGTTTCACGGCGTTGCAGTCCGGTGAAGTGGATGTGCTATCGCGTAACACTACCTGGACCAGTTCGCGCGATGCCGGCATGGGCCTGGTGTTCGCGGGCGTCACGTACTACGACGGCGTAGGTTTCCTGGTGAACAAGAAGCTTGGCGTTTCCAGTGCCAAGGAACTGGATGGCGCAACCATCTGCATCCAGGCCGGTACCACCACTGAACTCAACGTCTCCGACTACTTCCGCGCCAATGGCCTGAAGTACACCCCGATCACCTTCGACACCTCCGATGAAAGCGCCAAATCGCTGGAGTCCGGTCGTTGCGATGTACTGACCTCCGACAAGTCGCAGCTCTACGCACAACGCTCCAAACTGGGGTCGCCAAACGATTATGTCGTGTTGCCGGAAACCATCTCCAAGGAGCCACTGGGCCCTGTCGTGCGTAAAGGCGATGAAGAGTGGTTCAGCATCGTCAAGTGGACCCTGTTCGCGATGATCAATGCCGAAGAGGCAGGTATCACCTCGAAGAATGTCGAGGCTGAAGCGAAATCGACCAAGAACCCGGACGTCGCCCGCCTGCTCGGTGCTGATGGCGAATATGGCAAAGACCTCAAGCTGCCCAAGGACTGGGTCGTACAGATCGTCAAGCAAGTCGGTAACTACGGCGAAGTGTTCGAGAAGAACCTTGGCGCAAGCACCGATCTGAAGATCGACCGTGGTCTGAATGCCCTCTGGAACAACGGCGGCATCCAGTACGCGCCACCAGTGCGCTGATGGGTACGGCCTGCGGCGGCGAGCTGCTGCAGGCCGTTTCGTTCCTTCTCTTCGGGGCATTTCATGCAAAATAAAATCGGCGCACCCAAAGGGGTTTCCCTTAGCGATCCACGTGTGCGTGCGTGGCTGTTCCAGATCATCACCGTGGTCGCGGTGGTAGGGCTGGGCTGGTACCTGTTTCACAATACTCAAACCAACCTGCAGCACCGAGGCATTACCTCGGGTTTTGATTTCCTTGAGCGCAGTGCCGGTTTCGGGATCGCTCAGCACTTGATTCCTTACACCGAGTCCGACAGTTATGCCCGGGTATTTGTCATCGGCTTGCTCAACACGCTGCTGGTGACCTTCATCGGCATCATCCTGGCGACCGTGCTGGGTTTCATCGTCGGTGTGGCCCGGTTATCGCCGAACTGGATGATCAGCAAGCTGGCCACGGTGTATGTCGAGACTTTTCGTAACATTCCGCCGCTGCTGCAGATCCTGTTCTGGTACTTCGCAGTATTTTTGACCCTGCCGGGGCCGCGCGGCAGCATCAATTTTGGCGATACGTTCTTTATCAGCAACCGTGGCTTGAACATGCCGGGTGCTTCGCTGGCGGAGGGCTTCTGGCCGTTCGTCGGCAGTCTCGTGGTGGCCGTGATTGCCATCGTGCTCATGGTCCGTGTGGCCAACAAGCGCTTTGAGGAAACCGGTGAGCCGTTCCATAAGTTCTGGGTCGGCCTGGCGCTGCTTTTGGCCATTCCCGGGCTGTGTGCGTTGCTCATAGGCACCCCACTGCACTGGGAAGTGCCGCAGCTCAAGGGCTTCAACTTTGTGGGCGGCTGGGTACTGATTCCCGAACTGCTGGCGCTGACCCTGGCATTGACGATCTATACGGCAGCGTTCATTGCCGAGATCGTTCGTTCCGGGATTCGTTCGGTCAGCCATGGCCAGACCGAGGCGGCGCGTTCGTTGGGCCTGCGTGAAGGGCCAACCCTGCGCAAGGTCATCATTCCCCAGGCGCTGCGAGTGATCATTCCACCGTTGACCAGCCAATACCTGAACCTGGCGAAGAACTCCTCGCTGGCGGCGGGTATCGGCTATCCGGAAATGGTTTCGCTGTTCGCCGGAACCGTGCTCAACCAGACCGGCCAGGCTATCGAAGTGATCGCCATCACCATGAGTGTCTACCTGGCCATCAGCATCAGCATTTCCCTGCTGATGAACTGGTACAACAAGCGCATTGCGCTGATCGAGCGGTGAGGATAAGCGCATGAGTACCCATGTTTTCAAACCTGATATGCCGCCGCCGGTGAAAGCCGTCGGTGCCCTCGCATGGATGCGCAACAACCTGTTCTCCAGCTGGCTCAACACCCTGTTGACGTTGTTTGCGGTGTATTTGGTCTGGCTGATCGTACCGCCCCTGTTGCAGTGGGCATTCATCGATGCCAACTGGGTGGGAACCACTCAGGCCGACTGCACCAAGGAGGGCGCTTGTTGGGTGTTTATCCAGCAGCGCTTCGGGCAGTTCATGTACGGCTACTACCCCAGTGAACTGCGCTGGCGGGTCGACCTGACGGTGTGGCTGGCCGTGATCGGCGCAGCACCCCTGTTCATCGCCCGCGTCCCGCACAAGGTTGTCTACGGCCTGGCGTTTCTGGTGCTGTACCCCGTCCTGGCCTACACCCTGCTGCACGGTGGGTACCTGGGGCTGGTTGCGGTGGCCACCAGCCAATGGGGTGGCTTGATGCTGACCCTGGTGATTGCCACGGTCGGTATCGTCGGTGCGTTGCCGCTGGGCATTCTGCTGGCACTGGGACGGCGCTCGAGAATGCCTGCAGTGCGTGTGGTGTGCGTCACGTTCATCGAGTTCTGGCGTGGTGTGCCGTTGATCACGGTGCTGTTCATGTCGTCGGTAATGCTGCCGCTGTTCCTGCCTGAAGGCATGAGCTTCGACAAGCTGCTGCGAGCGATGATCGGGGTGATCCTGTTCCAGTCGGCCTACATCGCCGAGGTGGTGCGCGGTGGCTTGCAGGCCATTCCCAAAGGCCAATACGAGGCGGCTGCCGCGATGGGCCTGGGTTACTGGCGGGCGATGGGCCTGGTGATTCTGCCGCAAGCCCTGAAGCTGGTTATTCCCGGCATCGTCAACACCTTCATTGCCCTGTTCAAGGACACCAGCCTGGTCATCATCATTGGCCTGTTCGACCTGCTCAACAGTGTCAAGCAGGCAGCAGCCGACCCCAAATGGCTGGGTATGGCGACTGAAGGCTACGTCTTCGCCGCCCTGGTGTTCTGGATTTTCTGTTTCGGTATGTCCCGCTACTCCATGCATCTGGAGCGTAAGCTGGACACAGGCCACAAGCGTTAGGAGTGTTCCCATGAGTGAAGCGATCAAACAGCCTGTGAGCCCTGAAGGCATTATTCAGATGCAGGGCGTGAACAAGTGGTACGGTCAGTTCCACGTGCTCAAGGACATCAACCTCAATGTGCGTCAGGGGGAGCGTATCGTCCTGTGCGGGCCTTCGGGCTCGGGCAAGTCGACGACCATCCGCTGCCTCAACCGTCTTGAAGAGCACCAGCAAGGCCGCATCGTGGTCGATGGCGTCGAGTTGACCAACGACCTCAAGCAGATCGAGGCGATTCGCCGTGAAGTGGGCATGGTGTTCCAGCACTTCAACCTGTTTCCGCACCTGACCATTTTGCAGAACTGCACCCTGGCACCGATGTGGGTACGCAAGATGCCCAAGCGCAAGGCCGAGGAAATCGCCATGCACTATCTGGAGCGGGTGCGGATTCCCGAGCAAGCCAACAAGTATCCGGGGCAGTTGTCCGGTGGTCAGCAGCAGCGGGTAGCGATTGCTCGGGCGTTGTGCATGAAGCCAAAGATCATGTTGTTCGATGAGCCAACCTCGGCGCTCGACCCGGAGATGGTCAAGGAAGTGCTCGACACCATGATCGGCCTGGCCGAAGACGGCATGACCATGCTCTGTGTGACCCATGAAATGGGCTTTGCCCGGACCGTGGCGAACCGGGTGATCTTCATGGACAAAGGTGAGATCGTTGAGCAGGCGCCGCCGAACGACTTCTTCGACCGGCCTCAGAACGAGCGAACCAAGCTGTTCTTGAGTCAGATCCTGCACTAAGGGCTGAAATGCAATCGCCGGCTTTGCCGGCGATTGCATTTACGGGGTCAGTTGTTTTCTGTCTGCACCGGCGCGGGTGGCGGGCGCAGGCCGACTTCAGCGACCAGCTTGAGCGCCTTGCCGTTGCGGATCACCTCGATCGTCACTTTATCGTTGGGCTTGGTCCGCGCCACCTGATTCATCGAACGACGGCCATCACCCGCTTCCTCACCATTGATGCTCAAGATCACATCGCCCAATTGCAGGCCGGCCTTTTGCGCCGGGCCATCGCGGAAGATCCCGGCGACGACGATGCCTGGTCGGCCCTGCAGGCCGAACGAATCCGCGAGTTCCTGAGTCAGGGGTTGTACTTCGATGCCCAGCCAACCCCGGATTACCTGGCCATGCTCGATGATCGACTTCATGACTTCCAGGGCCAGCTTGGTCGGGATGGCGAAGCCAATGCCTTGCGAGCCGCCGGACTTGGAGAAAATCGCTGTGTTGATACCGGTCAGGTTGCCGTTGGCATCGACCAGCGCGCCGCCCGAGTTGCCCGGGTTGATCGCGGCGTCCGTCTGGATGAAATCTTCATAGGTGTTCAAGCCGAGCTGGTTGCGCCCGGTGGCACTGATGATACCCATGGTGACGGTTTGGCCGACGCCGAATGGGTTGCCAATCGCCAGGGCGACATCGCCGATATGAATACCGTCGGAGCGACCAATGGTGATTGAGGGCAGGTTTTTCAGGTCGATCTTCAAGACCGCGAGGTCGGTCTCAGGGTCGCTGCCAATGACGCGGGCGAGGGTTTCGCGGCCGTCCTTGAGCGCCACCACAATCTGGTCCGCCCCGGCGGTCACGTGGTTATTGGTCAGCAGGTAGCCTTCCGGGCTCATGATCACGGCTGAACCCAGGCTGGACTCCCAGCGTTTTTGCTTGGGCAGGTTATCGCCGAAGAAGCGGCGGAACTGCGGGTCCTCGAACAGCGGGTGAGCGCTCTTGTTCACCATTTTGGTGGTGTACAGGTTGACCACGGCAGGAGCGGCAATGTTCACCGCATCGGCGTAGGACACCGGCCCCTGCATGATGCGTGTGGTTTGCGGCGCCTGCTGCAAATTGACATCCTGGCTGGGCAAGCCAACCCACTGTGGGAAGCGCAGGATGACCAGCAGGGCGACCAGTACACCGGTCAGCAGTGGCCAGCCAAAGTAACGCAAAGCCTTGAGCATTGAACGAATCTCGGGAGTTGGCAGAGGGCCGCGAAGTAGTAAGGCGCGCGATCATACTGTGTCAGGCGTTGCGCCGGAACAGCACAACGTGATGACGGATAGCGGTAATTGATCTGGCGCCCCAGGCGTATGCCGTCGGTTTCCCCAAACCGGTCGACGGCCCATAATGACGTTCATTATACGAGGCCTTGTGCCGCGCTGAACTGCTGAATTAAGGAGTCTTTTCATGGCTGTCGCCCTGAGCACCCTGGTCGAGGAAGCCGACCGTTACCTTGGCAGTGCAAAAATTCAGGATTACTGCCCCAATGGCCTGCAAGTCGAGGGCAACCCACAGGTAACGCGCATTGTCAGTGGTGTCACTGCCAGCCAGGCGTTGCTCGATGCTGCTGTCGAGGCCGGCGCTGACCTGGTGCTGGTTCATCATGGTTATTTCTGGAAGGGTGAGAACCCTTGTATCACCGGCATGAAACAGCGCCGCCTGAAGACCTTGCTCAAGCACGACCTGAGCCTGCTGGCCTATCACCTGCCGCTGGACCTGCACCCGGAAGTCGGCAACAACGTGCAACTGGCGCGGCAACTGGAGATCACCGTTGAAGGCCCTCTGGATCCTGAAAACCCACGGGTAGTGGGATTGGTCGGCTCGCTGGCCGAACCGCTTTCTGCGCGTGATTTTGCCCGCAAGGTGCAGGATGTGATGGGGCGTGAACCCCTGCTGATCGAAGGTGACGGGGTTATACGCAGGGTCGGCTGGTGTACGGGCGGTGGCCAGGGCTATATCGATCAGGCGATTGCAGCCGGTGTTGACCTGTACCTCAGTGGCGAAGCGTCCGAGCAGACCTTCCACAGCGCACGGGAAAACGGCATCAGCTTTATCGCCGCAGGCCATCACGCGACCGAGCGTTATGGTGTGCAGGCACTGGGCGATTACCTGGCGCGGCGATTCGCACTGGAGCATCTGTTCATCGATTGCCCGAACCCCATCTGAAACTCAAAACCCCTAGGCATATTCTTATACCGTTTCGTTCTAGTTTGCTTCCTCAATAGAATTGGACGCTGTGCTAGAGTGCCGAACGCGAACACGGCCCGCTGGCCGTCCATAAGATCGATTTTCCGTGAGTAGCCATGGTCGACAAACTGACGCATTTGAAACAGTTGGAGGCGGAGAGCATCCACATCATTCGTGAGGTGGCCGCCGAGTTCGATAACCCGGTGATGCTGTACTCGATTGGCAAGGATTCGGCAGTGATGCTGCATCTGGCGCGCAAGGCTTTCTTCCCGGGCAAGCTGCCGTTTCCAGTGATGCATGTCGACACACAGTGGAAATTCCAGGAGATGTACAGCTTCCGCGACAAGATGGTCGAGGAAATGGGTCTGGAGCTCATCACCCACGTCAACCCTGAAGGCGTCGCCCAGGGTATCAACCCGTTCACCCACGGCAGTGCCAAGCACACCGACATCATGAAGACCGAGGGCCTGAAGCAGGCGCTGGACAAGTATGGTTTCGATGCCGCGTTCGGTGGTGCTCGTCGCGATGAAGAGAAATCCCGCGCCAAGGAGCGTGTGTACTCGTTCCGCGACAGTAAGCACCGCTGGGACCCGAAGAACCAGCGTCCTGAGCTGTGGAATGTCTACAACGGCAAGGTGAACAAGGGCGAGTCGATTCGTGTGTTCCCGCTGTCGAACTGGACCGAGCTGGACATCTGGCAGTACATCTACCTGGAAGGTATCCCTATCGTGCCGCTGTACTTCGCCGCCGAGCGCGAAGTGATCGAGAAGAACGGCACGCTGATCATGATCGACGACGAACGCATTCTCGAGCACCTCTCCGACGAGGAGAAGGCTCGCATCGTCAAGAAGAAAGTGCGTTTCCGTACCCTTGGCTGCTACCCGTTGACGGGCGCTGTGGAGTCCGAAGCCGAAACCCTTACGGACATCATTCAGGAAATGCTCCTGACGCGAACGTCCGAACGCCAGGGCCGTGTCATCGACCACGATGGCGCAGGTTCGATGGAAGACAAGAAACGTCAAGGCTACTTCTAAGTTAGGGTCAGAGCATGTCGCACCAATCCGAATTGATCAGCGAGGACATCCTCGCTTACCTGGCCCAGCACGAGCGTAAAGAACTGCTGCGCTTTTTGACCTGCGGTAACGTCGATGACGGCAAGAGCACCCTGATCGGGCGCCTGCTGCACGACTCCAAGATGATCTACGAAGACCATCTGGAAGCGATCACCCGCGACTCGAAGAAAGTCGGCACCACTGGCGAAGACATCGATCTGGCGCTGCTGGTCGACGGCCTGCAGGCCGAGCGTGAGCAAGGCATCACCATTGATGTGGCCTACCGCTATTTCTCCACCGCCAAGCGCAAGTTCATCATTGCCGACACCCCGGGCCACGAGCAGTACACCCGCAACATGGCGACCGGTGCTTCTACCTGCGACCTGGCGATCATTCTGGTCGATGCCCGCTATGGCGTGCAGACCCAGACCCGCCGTCACAGCTACATTGCGTCGCTGCTGGGTATCAAGCACATCGTTGTCGCCATCAACAAGATGGACCTCAAGGGCTTCGACGAGCAGGTCTTCGAGTCGATCAAGGCCGACTACCTGAAGTTTGCCGATGCCATCAAGCTGAACCCGAGCAGCCTGCACTTTGTACCGATGTCGGCCCTCAAGGGCGACAACGTGGTCAACCGCAGCGAGCGTTCGCCGTGGTACACCGGCCCTGCGCTGATGGAAATTCTGGAAACCGTGGAAGTTTCCGCCGACCGCAACTTCACCGACCTGCGCTTCCCGGTGCAGTACGTGAACCGGCCGAACCTGAACTTCCGCGGCTTTGCCGGTACGTTGGCCAGCGGTGTCGTACACAAGGGCGACGAGATCGTCGTTCTGCCGTCGGGCAAGAGCAGCCGGGTCAAATCCATCGTCACCTTTGAAGGTGAGCTGGAACAGGCAGGCCCAGGCCAGGCCGTAACCCTGACCATGGAAGACGAGATCGACATCTCCCGTGGTGACTTGCTGGTGCATGCCGACAACGTTCCACCGGTGACCGACCAGTTTGATGCCATGCTCGTGTGGATGGCTGAAGAGCCCATGCTGCCGGGCAAGAAGTACGACATCAAGCGTGCTACCAGCTACGTTCCGGGCTCGATTGCCAGCATCACCCACAAGGTTGATGTGAACACCTTGGAGCAGGGCGCTGCCAGTGCGTTGCAGCTCAACGAAATCGGTCGGGTCAAGGTCAGCCTGGATGCGCCGATTGCCCTCGACGGCTATGACAGCAACCGCACCACTGGTGCTTTCATTGTCATCGACCGTCTGACCAACGGCACCGTGGGTGCCGGCATGATCATCGCGCCACCGGTTGTACCGCATGGCTCGGTGGGGCATCACGGCAAGATGGCTCACGTGGCCACGGAAGAGCGTGCACTGCGTTTCGGTCAGCAACCGGCCACCGTGCTGTTCAGCGGCCTGTCGGGCGCGGGCAAGAGCACCTTGGCGTATGCCGTTGAGCGCAAGCTGTTCGACATGGGCCGTGCGGTCTACGTGCTCGATGGCCAGAACCTGCGTCATGACCTGAACAAGGGCCTGCCACAGGACCGCGCCGGGCGGACCGAGAACTGGCGCCGTGCCGCGCACGTTGCGCGTCAGTTCAACGAAGCCGGCCTGTTGACCCTGGCGGCCTTCGTCGCACCGGATGCCGAAGGCCGTGAACAGGCCAAGGCGCTGATCGGCAAGGAGCGTCTGGTCACGGTCTACGTCCAGGCGTCGCCAATGGTTTGCCGCGAGCGTGACCCGCAAGGGCTCTACGCTGCCGGTGGCGACAACATCCCGGGTGAGTCCTTCCCGTACGATGTGCCGCTGGATGCCGATCTTGTGATCGACACCCAGAGCGTCAGCCTGGAAGACGGCGTGAAGCAAGTGCTGGACGTGCTGCGTAAGCGCGGCGCGATCTAAGCGTCTGGCTTGACCGAAAACCCCGCGCTTGTCGCGGGGTTTTTTATTTTAGCCATGCCCCTTTTTCACGGTTCAAGATCTGCATTTGAGCCGTATAGGGAATTGTTCAATTTTCCTATTGAGTGGCGTTTTTAAACATCAGTTGATGGAGCATTCCGGCCTGTTAGCGTCCATTTTGCAGCGATGGGCTCGCTCTGGGTCATGCTTTTGTAGAATGAAATGTCCATTGGTGCATGCGGCGGTGAGTGCGGCTATCAAAAGCGCCAATACGTGCTTCATGGTGTCCTCTCGGCTGGTGTGGGTCGATGAAGACTAGCAATGTCGTCATGCCTCGATACCTCGTTGAGGTGGGCTTTTTGTGGCTTGCATCGCAGGCTAATGAGTGAGTATTCATTAGCCTGCTGCCAAGGTTTCTGATTGTCTTGTGGGAAATTTCGGTTAAATGATTGAGTCCGGCGATGGACTAAATATGTTTTTCCGACACCGGTATCACCCGTCGCTCCTTCACCGCCTTGAAGGAAAAGCTCGAGTAGATCTCCTTTACACCCGGTAGTGACTGCAACACCTCGCGGGTGAATTCGCCGAACGATTCCAGATCGCGTGCGAGGATTTCCAGCAGAAAGTCATAGCGCCCGGAGATGTTGTGGCAGGCGACGATCTCTGGAATTTCCATGAGCCGTTGCTCAAAGGCGCGCGCCATTTCCTTGGTGTGCGAGTCCATCATGATGCTCACGAACGCGGTCACGCCAAACCCCAGGGCCTTGGGCGAGAGGATGGCCTGGTAGCCGGTGATGTAGCCGGTCTCTTCCAGCAGTTTGACTCGCCGCCAACAGGGGGAGGTGGTCAGTGAGACGCTGTCGGCCAGCTCGGCGACGGTGAGCCGGGCATTGTCTTGCAAGGCCCCCAGCAGGGCACGGTCGGTACGGTCGATGGCGTTAGGCATGATTTGCCCTCCACGGTCTTTTATTGTTGTTTTTATGCCAATAATTGCCGAGAAAGCTGGGTTTATTTGGAAAAATATCAGCACTTGAGTGGCATAAGCTTATAGCAAACCATAAGAGGCTGTTGCCATGCGCGACTCCAACAATAAATCCGGTTTTTCTACGCGTGCCATTCACCATGGTTACGATCCGTTGGCGCACAACGGCGCACTGGTGCCGCCGATCTACCAGACTGCCACGTTCGCATTTCCGACGGTTGAGTACGGTGCAGCGTGCTTTGCGGGGGAGGAGGCAGGGTACTTCTACAGCCGTATTTCCAACCCTACCCTGGCCTTGCTGGAGGCGCGCATGGCCTCGCTGGAAGGTGGCGAGGCCGGGCTGGCGCTGGCGTCGGGTATGGGTGCGATTACCTCCACGTTATGGACCTTGCTGCGTCCTGGCGACGAAATTCTGTTAGGGCGTACCTTGTACGGCTGCACTTTCGCGTTCTTGCACCACGGCATTGGCGAGTTCGGTGTCACCTCGCGGCATGTCGATATGAGTGACTTGCAAGCGCTCGAAAACGCGATCACTCCGGCCACGCGGGTGATTTACTTCGAATCGCCAGCCAACCCGAACATGCATCTGACAGACATTGCCGCCGTGGCGAAAATTGCCCATCAGCACGGCATCATCGTCGTGGTCGACAACACCTACTGCACGCCGTACCTGCAGCGTCCACTGGAGCTGGGCGCGGATCTGGTGGTGCATTCGGCAACCAAATACCTCAGTGGTCACGGTGATATCACCGCTGGCCTGGTCATCGGCAGCAAGGCGCTGGTTGACCGTATTCGCCTGGAAGGCCTCAAGGACATGACCGGCGCTGTCCTCTCGCCGCATGATGCCTCGCTGCTGATGCGCGGCCTGAAGACGCTCACGCTGCGTATGGAGCGCCACTGCAGTAATGCGCAGGCCATTGCTGAACTCCTCGCCGAACAAGCGCAGGTGGAGTTGATCAACTACCCCGGCTTGCCAGGTTTTTCCCAATACGAACTGGCACAGCGGCAAATGCGCTTGCCGGGCGGGATGATTGCCTTTGAACTCAAGGGTGGCATTGCCGCCGGTCGGCGTTTCATGAATGCCCTGCAGTTGTTCAGCCGTGCCGTCAGTCTGGGCGATGCCGAATCGCTGGCCCAACACCCGGCGAGCATGACCCATTCCAGCTATACCCCGCAGGAGAGGGCCCAGTACGGCATCTCCGAGGGGTTGGTGCGGTTGTCGGTGGGGCTGGAAGACATCGATGACCTGCTGGCAGACATCGCGCAGGCATTGAAGGCCTGCGCCTGAACTGACATGGATGAGGCCAATGCGATGGTGGCAATGATGAACCTTGTGCCTGGCGACGGTATGGCAGGGCAGCCTGGACATGACCCGCAGGTCGATCCCGATCCGAGCGAAACGGCCGAGTGGCTTGATGCGCTGGACTCGACCTTGCGGCATTGTGGCCCGGCGCGTGCGCGATTTTTGCTGGAGCAACTGGAGGCGCACGCCCGTGAGTTGGGCCTTGAGCGCGGTGCTCAGGCGTATTCGGCGTACCGCAATACGTTGTCGGTAGAGCAGCAGGGCGCCTATCCCGGTGACCTGGAAATTGAAGAGCGGATTACCCGTTTGCTGCGCTGGAACGCGTTGGCAATGGTGGTTCGAGCCAACCATGCCTACGGTGATCTGGGTGGGCATATCGCCAGCTACGCTTCGGCCGCCGAAATTTTCGAGGTGGGTTTTCAGCATTTCTTCAAGGGCGGTGAGCCTCAGCACGCCGATCTGGTGTTTTTTCAGCCGCATTCAGCCCCTGGTGTTTACGCCAGGGCGTTCCTTGAAGGGCGACTGAGTGAGGCGCAACTGTCGCGCTATCGGCAGGAGGTTGAGGGTGGCGGCCTGTGTTCTTATCCGCATCCCTGGTTGATGCCTGACTTCTGGCAGTTCCCCACCGGTTCGATGGGAATCGGCCCAATCAGTGCGATTTACCAGGCGCGCTTCATGCGTTATCTGCAGCATCGAGGCTTGGCGGATACGCGTGCTCGGCATGTCTGGGGCGTGTTCGGTGATGGTGAGATGGACGAGCCGGAGTCCATTGCCGGGCTGACCCTGGCGGCCCGTGAGCAACTGGATAACCTGACGTTCGTGGTCAACTGCAACTTGCAGCGCCTGGACGGGCCGGTACGGGGCAATGGACAGATTGTGCAGGAGCTGGAAGCCCTGTTCAGCGGTGCTGGCTGGCAGGTGATCAAGGTGCTGTGGGGGGCGGAGTGGGACGCCCTGTTTGCCCGCGACAGCGAGCATGTGTTGTTGCGTCAGCTTGCGGCGACCCCCGACGGGCAGTTCCAGACCTTGGGGGCCAATGACGGCGCCTATAATCTCGAGCATTTCTTCAATCAGAGCCCGGCGTTGCAGCAGTTGGTGGCGCACATGAGCTCGGCCGAGATCAACGCCCTGAAGCGCGGTGGCCACGATTTTCGCAAGCTGTATGCCGCCTTCGCTGCCGCCAAGGCCTGTAAGGGGCGGCCAACAGTGATCCTGGCCAAGACCAAGAAGGGCTATGGCATGAGTGCTGCTGGTGAGTCGCGGATGACCGCGCACCAGGCGAAAAAACTCGATGTGCAGGCCCTCTTGGCCTATCGCGACCGCTTCCATCTGCCGCTCTCGGATGCCGATGTCGAACAGCTGCGCTTCTACCGTCCACCGGAGGACAGCCCGGAAATGCGCTATCTGCAAGCGCGTCGTGCGGCACTGGGGGGCTTTTTGCCAGCGCGTCGCAGTGAGGTTCGGTCGATACCGGTGCCATCGCTGGATGCCAGTGCAGGGTTTGCGCTGCAGGCGGATGGCAAGGAAATGTCTACCACCATGGCGGCGGTTCGCGTACTCAGCGCCTGGTTGAAAGCGCCGGAGCTGGGGCCGCGCATTGTGCCGATCGTGGCGGATGAGGCGCGCACATTCGGCATGGCCAGCCTGTTCCGGCAGATCGGTATCTACTCGCCGCAGGGGCAGCGCTACGAGCCGGAAGATGCCGGTTCACTGTTGTTCTACAAGGAAGCGCAAGACGGTCAGTTGTTGGAAGAGGGCATTACCGAAGCTGGGGCGCTGTCCTCCTGGGTTGCGGCTGCCACGTCGTATGCGGTGCACGGCGAACCGATGCTGCCTGTGTATATCTACTACTCGATGTTCGGCTTCCAGCGGGTGGGCGACCTGATCTGGGCCGCCGCCGACCAGCGTGCCCGGGGCATCCTGCTGGGGGCTACCGCCGGGCGTACCACGCTCGGCGGTGAAGGCCTGCAGCATCAGGATGGTTCCAGCTTGGTGATGGCGTCCATGGTGCCCAATTGCCGGGCCTGGGAGCCATGCTTCGCGGGTGAGTTGGCGGTCATTCTGGAGCATGCTGCGCGGCGGATGCTCGGCGAACAGTGCGACGAGTTCCACTACATCGCCGTGATGAACGAAAACTATCCACAGCCCTCGCTGCCCGAGGCCGCTCATGCAGGGGTGCTGCGAGGTATGTACCGGTTCACTGAGCACTCGCTGGAGCGCGCCGTGGGGCGCGTACGTCTGCTGGGCTCCGGGGCGATTCTGCGAGAGGTGATTGCCGCCAGTGAACTGCTGGCGAACGAGTGGCAGGTTGAAAGTGAAGTGTTCAGTGTCACCAGCTTCAGTGAGCTGGCTCGCGATGCGCGCGATGCACAACGTGCTGGCCGTTGCGCGAAGGCACGGGTAGCAGCCAGTTACGTCCAGCAGTGCCTGGGTGGGAGCGCGCCGATCGTCGCTGCCAGTGATTATGTGCGGGCCTGGCCGCAGTTGATTGCCGAGTACCTGTCGGCGCCTTATGCCACCTTGGGCACTGACGGTTTCGGTCGCAGCGATACGCGGCAGCAGTTACGTCGGTTCTTTGAGGTCGACCGCTTCAGCATTGTCCTGGCCAGCCTGCATAGCCTGGTGCAGAACGGGTCGTTGGCACCGAGTGTGCTGGAGCAGGCTGTAGCGCGGTATCCCACTTGTAGCGAGACGGCGCCGTGGTATAGCTGATGTGGGATGCAGGCTTGCCTGCGATGGCGCCGGTGGCGTGCCCCTGAGTTCGCGGCGTTTGTATCGCGGGCAAGCCCGGCTCCCACAGGCTGGCACGGGCTCTGTTGGAGCAGGCTTGCCTGCGATAGCTTTGGCGGGGTGCCAGTGGGGGCGCGGTGCTTGCATCGTTGGCAAGCCAACTCCCACAGGTTGCTTAGTCTGTGTTGGAGCAGGCTTGCCTGCGATGGCCTCGGTCAGTTGCGCTTGAGCCCGTAATGCTCGTCGAGCATGCCTGGGGCGTTTGGCGTCTTCGGTGCGTAGTCTTTCGGTGCTTCCTGATCGCGAGGAGGCGTCAGACGCTCGCGAGGTGACTGTGGTGTCTCGGCGTGCAGCGAGGCCAGCAGGCGTTGACGGGTGAGTTCGTCCAGGGCCAGGCGGTTGGCGCCTTCGGCCAGGTGGTCCTGAACATCCTGATAGCTTTGCGTGAGCTTTTTAACCAGCGCCGCAGTGCTGTTGAAGTGGGTGACCACTTCGTTCTGATAACTGTCGAAGCGTTCCTGGATGTCGTCCAGTTGCCGCTGGGTGCTGCTCGGCGCGGCATTGGGCAACAGGCGGGCGACCAGGAAACCAACAACGACACCTACTGCCAGGGCCAGGGTCGGCAACAACCAAACTAAGAGCGAGAGTTCCACGAGTCCTTCCTCTATAAACGGCTTTGCTTTACGTTAACGGCTCGGACCTGCGCTGTATACCGCGAACTATCGCAAATATCTCAGACAGAATCATTCAGCTAGACGAGTCGACCCTTTCCGAGGTCACGGAGTTCTTCCTTGCTTATCCGCGAAACCCCCGTATTCATCGATGGCCCGGTTGGCCAGCTCGAAGCCTTGTACCTCGATGTGGCCGACGCCCGTGGCGTGGCCTTGCTCTGCCACCCTAACCCCGTTCAGGGCGGTACCATGCTCAACAAGGTGGTTTCCACCTTGCAGCGTACGGCACGTGATGCGGGCTACATCACTTTACGCTTCAATTATCGCGGCGTCGGTGCCAGCGCTGGCAGCCATGACATGGGCAGCGGTGAAGTCGATGACGCTCAGGCGGTGGCCGCCTGGGTGCGCGAGAAACATCCCGAACTGCCATTGACGCTGTTTGGCTTCTCGTTCGGTGGCTTTGTCGCCGCCAGCCTTGGCGGTCGTCTGGAGGCTGCTGGCGTGCCGCTGGCCCGGCTGTTCATGGTGGCCCCGGCGGTCATGCGCCTGAGCGCCAATGACGTGTTGCCGCAGGGCTGCCCGCTGATCGTGATTCAGCCAGATACCGATGAAGTGGTTGCACCGCAGTTGGTCTATGACTGGTCTGCTGCACTGTCGCGCCCCCATGAGCTGCTGAAAGTGGCAGAATGCGGACACTTTTTTCATGGCAAGCTGACCGACCTCAAGGATCTGGTGCTGCCGCGCCTTTCGAACTGATACAAGCCTGATAAGCGATTACCCATGACCACTCGTATCCTTACCGGTATCACCACCACGGGCACGCCCCACCTGGGCAACTACGCCGGTGCCATCCGCCCGGCGATCCTGGCCAGCCGCCAGGACAATGTCGACTCGTTCTACTTTCTGGCCGACTACCACGCCCTGATCAAGTGCGATGACCCGCAGCGTATCCAGCGCTCGCGCCTCGAAATCGCGGCGACCTGGCTGGCCGGTGGTCTGGATCCTGAGCGGGTCACGTTCTACCGTCAGTCCGATATCCCTGAAATTCCAGAGCTGACCTGGCTGCTGACCTGTGTCGCTGCCAAGGGCCTGCTCAACCGCGCCCATGCCTACAAAGCGTCCGTGGACAAGAACCTGGAAAACGGTGAAGACCCGGATGCGGGCATCAGCATGGGCCTTTACAGCTACCCGGTGCTGATGGCTGCCGACATCCTGATGTTCAACGCGCACAAGGTGCCGGTGGGCCGTGACCAGATTCAACACGTGGAAATGGCGCGTGATATCGGTCAGCGTTTCAACCACCTGTTCGGTCAGGGCAAGGAGTTCTTTGTCATGCCCGAAGCCCTGATCGAGGAGAGCGTGGCGACCCTGCCAGGCCTCGACGGGCGCAAGATGTCCAAGAGCTACGACAACACCATTCCGCTTTTCAGCAGTGCCAAGGAGATGAAAGACGCGATCTCGCGCATCGTCACCGACTCGCGTGCACCAGGGGAAGCGAAGGATCCGGACAACGCCCACCTGTTCACCCTGTTCCAGGCATTCGCTACGCCGGACCAGGCGGCAGAGTTCCGCACTGAACTGCTGCAGGGCTTGGGCTGGGGCGAGGCCAAGCAGCGCCTGTTTCAGTTGCTCGATGGCCAGTTGAGTGAGGCGCGTGAGCGCTACCATCAGTTGATCGCGCGGCCTGCTGACCTGGAGGATATCCTCCTGGCCGGCGCACAGAAGGCGCGCAAGGTTGCTACGCCGTTTCTTGAACAACTGCGTGAAGCGGTTGGCTTGCGCTCGTTCCGCAACATTGTGCAGGGGCCTGTCGAGGTCAAGAAAAAGGCTGCCAAGGCCGCGCGCTTCGTCAGTTTCCGTGAAGATGACGGCAGCTTCCGTTTCCGTCTGCTGGCCGCTGATGGTGAGCAACTGCTGCTGTCGCGTCACTTTGCCGACGGCAAGACTGCCGGTGCCGTGACCAAGCAACTGCAGCAGGGGCAAGCACTGGATGTACGCAGTGAAGGCCTGGGCTTCAGCCTCTGGCTGGAAGGCGAATGTGTCGCCGATGGCCCGCAGTTCAGCGACGCGGTGGCTCGCGATGCGGCCATTGAGAGCTTGCGCGTGGCCTTGCAGCCACAACAGGACTAAACAGGCTATCGGAAGTCTGATTGCCAATAACCGGGGCCGTCGCTACAGTGACGGCCCGCTTTTGTTGCCTTGCTAACGAATTATGACGCCCCTAGAACGATATCAAGCAGATCTGAAACGTCCCGAATTCTTCCATGACGCGGCGCAGGAAACAGCGGTGCGTCACCTCCAGCGCCTCTACGACGATTTGATCGCGGCGCAGAACAGCAAGCCAGGCGTGTTTGGCAAACTGTTTGGCAAGAAAGAGCAGGTACCTGTCAAAGGCCTGTATTTCTGGGGTGGGGTAGGGCGGGGCAAGACCTACCTGGTCGATACCTTCTTCGAGGCGCTACCGTTCAAGCAGAAGGTGCGTACGCACTTCCACCGCTTCATGAAGCGGGTCCACGAGGAAATGAAAACCCTCAAGGGCGAGAAAAACCCGCTGACGATCATTGCCAAGCGTTTCTCTGAAGAGGCGCGGGTGATCTGCTTCGACGAGTTCTTCGTTTCCGACATTACCGACGCGATGATCCTCGGTACCCTGATGGAAGAACTGTTCAAGAACGGCGTTACGCTGGTGGCAACGTCCAACATCGTCCCCGATGGCCTGTACAAGGACGGTCTGCAGCGTGCGCGTTTCCTCCCGGCCATTGCCCTGATCAAGCAGAACACCGAGATCGTCAACGTCGACAGTGGCGTCGACTACCGTCTGCGTCACCTGGAGCAGGCCGAGCTGTTCCATTACCCACTCGATGAGGCCGCTCACGAGAGCCTGCGCAAGAGTTTCCGCGCCCTGACGCCGGAATGCACCCAGGCTGTTGAGAATGACGTGCTGGTCATCGAGAACCGGGAAATTCGTGCGTTGCGTACCTGTGACGACGTGGCCTGGTTCGACTTCCGCGAGCTGTGTGATGGGCCGCGTAGCCAGAACGATTACATCGAGTTGGGCAAGATCTTCCATGCCGTGCTGCTCAGTGGTGTCGAGCAGATGGGCGTGGCGACCGACGACATCGCTCGCCGCTTCATCAACATGGTCGATGAGTTCTACGATCGGAACGTGAAGCTGATCATCTCTGCCGAGGTCGAACTGAAGGACCTGTATACCGGCGGGCGCTTGAGTTTCGAGTTCCAGCGTACCCTGAGCCGCTTGCTTGAGATGCAGTCCCACGAGTTCCTGGCGCGGGCGCATCGTCCTTAAGCCGCGTTATGCCTGTCTGGCAAAGCCTGCCCTCGCGCTGAGCACCCTGTGCTGCGCGAGGCAGGCCTGCCTGCGATGTGGTCGCTCAAGCTTCTTGCATGAACTGCTGGCGGTACTGGTTTGGTGACAGTGCCGTGTGCTGGCGGAACAGCCGTGCGAAGAAGCTCGCATCGTCATACCCCACCTCATAGCTGATCGTCTTGATGCTCTTGCGCGTACCGGACAGCAAGCCCTTGGCTGTTTCGATCCGCAAACGCTGCAGATAGTGCAGGGGCTTGTCACCCGTGGCGCCCTGGAAGCGACGCATGAAATTGCGAATGCTCATGCCGTGGTTGCGGGCCACGTCCTCAAAGCGAAACTTGTCAGCGAAGTGTTCTTCGAGCCATTGCTGAATTTGCAGGATGATCAGGTCCTGATGCAGTTTCTGCCCACCAAAACCCATGCGTCCCGGCGTGTAGCTGCGCTGTACTTCGTAAAGGATGTCGCGGGACACTGCCTGGGCCACGTTGGCGCCGCAGAAGCGTTCGATCAGGTAGATGTAGAGATCGCAGGCTGAGGTAGGGCCGCCTGCGCAGTACAGGTTGTCGGCATCGGTCAGGTGCTTGTCCTGGTTAAGGCTGACCTTGGGGAAGCGTTCGGCGAAGGTGTTGAAAAAACGCCAGTAGGTGGTGGCCTCCTTGCCGTCGAGCAGCCCGGCCTCGGCCAGCCAGAACACCCCGCTGGCTTCACCGCAGAGGACGGCGCCAGCAGCATGTTGCTCGCGTAGCCAGGGCAGGATCTGCGGGTAGCGCTGACACAGGGCATCGAAGTCATCCCAGAACGCCGGCAGGATGATGATATCGGCCTGTTCCAGGCCGCCGTCTACCGGTATCAGCACATCGCTAAAGCTGTTCACGGGGTTGCCGTCGGGGCTGACCAGGCGTGTTTCAAACATGGGTTTGAGGCCCAGTCCCAGTTGCTTGCTATACCGCAGGCTGGCCAGATGGAAGAAGTCCTTGGCCTGCATCAGGGTTGAAGCGAACACCTTATCGATGGCCAGAATGCTGACGCGCCGCAGCGACGCGGAGGGTTGGGTAAAGATCATTTCGTTATTCTTATAGGGGAAAGTGGTCAATCACCGGCTGGATCGTCTTATTTTTTGCCGGTGATGTCTACCCTGCGTACCCGCGTTTGCCGCGGGTACGCTACTGCCCTTCAAGGTGCAGGGTTGGGTTGGTCCTGATGGATGGCTTCGATGCTGGCCAGCAGCTCATCACTCAGCTTGAGTTCAAGGCTGCCCAGGTTGCTCTCCAGTTGTTGCAGTGACGTGGCGCCAATGATGTTGCTGGTGACAAAGGGCTGCTGGGTGACGAACGCCAAGGCCATCTGTGCCGGGTCCAGGCCATGCTCGCGGGCCAGCGTCACATAACGGCTGCAGGCCGCTACGGTCTGTGGGTTGGAGTAGCGAGAGAAGCGGCTGAACAGCGTCAGGCGGCCCTTGGCAGGGCGCGCACCGTTCTCGTATTTGCCCGAGAGCATGCCAAAGGCCAGTGGCGAATAGGCCAGCAAGCCGCACTGTTCGCGGATGGCAATTTCCGCCAGGCCGACTTCAAAGCTGCGGTTGAGCAGGTTGTAGGGGTTCTGTATCGATACAGCCCTCGACCAGCCGCGGCTTTCTGCCAGTTGCAGGAACTTCATGGTGCCCCACGGGGTTTCGTTGGACAGGCCGATGTGGCGGATCTTGCCGGCCTTGACCTGCTCGTCGAGGACTTCCAGGGTTTCTTCCAGCGGCGTGAAGTGGTCATGAGGCAGGTGCTGATAGCCCAGCTTGCCGAAAAAGTTGGTGCTGCGCTCTGGCCAGTGCAGTTGGTAAAGGTCGATCCAGTCGGTCTGCAGGCGCTTGAGGCTGTCGTCGAGTGCAGCAACGATGTGTTGGCGGTTGTGCTTCAGCTGGCCGTCGCGAATGTGGCTGATGCCATTGCCTGGGCCGGCCACCTTGCTGGCGAGAACCCAGTCGGCGCGGTCACCGTGCTGCTTGAACCAATTGCCGATGATTTGCTCGGTGGCGGCATAGGTTTCCGGGCGTGGGGGCACGGGGTACATTTCTGCCGTGTCGATGAAGTTGATGCCGGCTGCCTTGGCTCGCTCGATCTGGGCGAAGGCTTCGGCCTGGCTGTTCTGCTCGCCCCAGGTCATGGTGCCCAGGCACAGAGCGCTTACGTTCAGGTCACTGCGGCCCAGTTGACGGTAGTCCATTTGCATCTCCCAAGGCAAAAGAAGCATAAAAGCAGGTTGAATTTTTTTTCGCAATCTGGATAATTCAGCCCCTCTCTGTGCTGCGGAAGTGATGCCCCGCGTACCGAAGAACCCTGCCGAATATTGGACGCGCTGACCCGAGCCCCCGATAGCGTCCGTGTGCGGCTGTGTCCTTGACTTGTCAAGGTGCGCACTATCCAGTAAGATCTGCCGTCTTATTTTCGCTGGGCGGCCTCTGAGGCTATAAAGAATGAAAACTTTTACTGCTAAACCGGAAACAGTAAAGCGCGACTGGTTCGTAGTTGACGCCGCTGGTCAGACCCTGGGTCGTCTGGCTACCGAAATCGCTAGCCGTCTGCGTGGCAAGCACAAACCAGAATACACCCCTCACGTTGACACCGGCGACTACATCGTCGTTATCAATGCCGAGCAGGTGCGTGTGACTGGCGCCAAAACTTCGGACAAAATGTACTACTCCCACTCCGGCTTCCCGGGCGGTATCAAGGAAATCAACTTCGAGAAGTTGATCGCCAAGGCCCCAGAGCGCGTGATCGAGACCGCGGTTAAAGGCATGCTGCCTAAGAACCCACTGGGTCGCGACATGTACCGTAAGCTGAAAGTCTATGCGGGCGCTACTCACCCTCATACTGCTCAGCAGCCCCAAGAACTGAAGATTTAACGGAATAGTTCATTATGTCGGCGACTCAAAATTACGGCACTGGCCGTCGCAAGACCGCAACCGCTCGCGTTTTCCTGCGTCCGGGCACTGGCAACATCTCCATCAACAACCGTTCTCTCGAGACGTTCTTCGGTCGTGAAACCGCGCGCATGGTCGTTCGCCAGCCGCTGGAACTGACTGAAACCACCGAGAAGTTCGACATCTACGTCACCGTTATCGGTGGTGGTGTCAGCGGTCAAGCCGGTGCTATCCGTCACGGTATCACTCGCGCTCTGATGGACTACGACGAAACCCTGCGTAGCGCTCTGCGTCGCGCTGGCTACGTCACCCGCGATGCTCGTGAAGTCGAGCGTAAGAAAGTGGGTCTGCGTAAAGCACGTAAGCGTCCGCAATACTCGAAGCGTTAATTCGCTACAGTATTCAAAAAAAGCCCAGTTCCAGGTGGAACTGGGCTTTTTTTATGTCTTGAATACATGAGTCGGACTTTGGTGTGACAACTTGCCGCATAGATGCAAGTCAAGCACTGCAAGGGGTCCAAGGTTTTGGCCGGGCTAATCACCTTGTCAGAGCAGGGTCTTTTAATTACCATTCGGCAAATTTTTACGCAGTTCAGAAATTATTTAGTAGATGCCTGTTGCAACAGGCCACAAAGCTGATGGGAGAGGACTGAATGAGCAATGACGGCGTCAATGCAGGCCGGCGTCGCTTCCTAGTAGCAGCCACGTCTGTGGTAGGTGCTGCTGGAGCGGTGGGGGCTGCGGTCCCGTTCGTGGGGTCATGGTTCCCCAGTGCCAAGGCGAAAGCCGCAGGTGCACCGGTGAAAGTCAATATCGCCAAGATCGAGCCAGGTCAGCAGCTAATCGCTGAGTGGCGCGGCCAGCCCGTGTTCGTCGTTCGCCGTACAGAAGAAATTCTGGGCAACCTGAAAAAGATTGCCGGCGACCTCTCTGACCCTGAATCCAAGGCATCGGTTCAGCCGGCTTACGTCGATCCGTCGAATCGTTCGATCAAGCCTGAAATTCTTGTGCTGGTTGGCCTTTGCACGCATTTGGGTTGCTCCCCGACGTTCCGCCCAGAAGTGGCGCCGGTCGATCTGGGGCCGAAGTGGGTGGGTGGCTATTTCTGCCCTTGCCACGGCTCCCACTACGATTTGGCGGGTCGGGTCTACAAGTCTCAGCCAGCGCCGCTCAATCTGCCGGTGCCGCCGTACTCTTATGAGTCGGACGACATCATTGTCGTCGGTGTCGATCAGGAGAAAGCGTGATGAGTAAGTTCATGGATTGGGTTGATGCGCGCTTCCCCGCGACCAAGATGTGGGAAGACCATCTCAGCAAGTACTACGCACCGAAGAATTTCAACTTCTTCTATTTCTTTGGCTCCCTGGCGCTGCTGGTGCTGGTTAACCAGATCGTCACGGGCGTCTGGCTGACCATGAGCTTCACGCCGTCGGCGGAAGAGGCCTTCGCCTCCGTCGAATACATCATGCGTGACGTTGAATACGGCTGGGTGCTGCGTTACCTGCACTCTACCGGTGCATCGGCGTTTTTCGTCGTTGTCTATCTGCACATGTTCCGCGGTTTGCTCTACGGCTCTTACCAGAAGCCGCGTGAGCTGGTGTGGATCTTCGGTATGCTGATCTACCTGGCGCTGATGGCCGAGGCCTTCATGGGTTACCTGCTGCCGTGGGGCCAGATGTCCTACTGGGGTGCCCAGGTGATCATCTCGCTGTTCGGTGCGATCCCGGTCATCGGTGATGACCTCACCCAATGGATTCGTGGTGACTACCTGATCTCCGGTATTACCCTGAACCGCTTCTTCGCCTTGCACGTGATTGCCCTGCCAATCGTGATTCTGGGTCTGGTAGTGCTGCACATTCTGGCGCTGCACGAAGTAGGTTCGAACAACCCGGATGGTGTCGACATCAAGAAGCTGAAAGATGAGAACGGTGTTCCGCTCGACGGCATTCCTTTCCATCCGTACTACACCGTCAAGGATATCGTCGGTGTCGTGGTCTTCCTGTTCGTCTTCTGTCTGATCGTGTTCTTCTTCCCGGAAATGGGCGGTTACTTCCTCGAGAAGCCGAACTTCGAGCAGGCGAACGCCTTCAAGACACCTGCGCACATTGCGCCTGTATGGTACTTCACGCCGTTCTACGCGATTCTGCGTGCCGTCCCTGACAAGCTGCTTGGTGTCGTAGCCATGGGTGCCGCCATTGCCGTGCTGTTCGTGCTGCCTTGGCTTGACCGTAGCCCGGTCAAATCGATGCGCTACAAAGGCTGGCTGAGCAAGATCTGGCTGGTGGTGTTCTGCATTTCGTTCGTGATCCTGGGCGTGCTGGGTGTTCTGGCGCCGACTCCGGGTCGTACCTTACTGTCGCAGGTATGTACCTTCCTGTACTTCGCCTACTTCATTCTGATGCCGTTCTATACCAGGCTCGAGAAGACCAAACCGGTTCCGGAAAGGGTGACTGGCTGATGAAAAAGCTATTTGCAGTATTGATTCTGGCAGTGATGCCTTCGTTGACCTTTGCTGCCGGTGGTGAAACCGTCGAGCTGCAGAAGGTTGATATCGATCTGACTGACAAGGCCGCTCTGCAGGACGGTGCGCGCACCTTTGCAAACTATTGCATGGGTTGCCACGGCGCCAAGTTCCAGCGTTACGAGCGCGTTGCCGATGACCTCGGTATCCCGCATGAGCTGATGCTCGAGAAGCTGGTGTTCACCGGTGCCAAGATCGGCGATCACATGAAAGTCGGCATGCAGCCCAACGATGCCAAGGCCTGGTTTGGCGCCGCGCCGCCTGACCTGACCCTGGTTGCCCGGGTGCGTGGTACTGACTGGCTCTACAGCTACCTGCATGGCTTCTATGAGGACAAGGCGCGTCCTTGGGGTGTGAACAACACCGTGTTCCCTAACGTGGGCATGCCTAACGTGCTGGTAGGGTTGCAGGGTCGGCAGGTCATCGGTTGCAAGCAGGTCCAGATCGTCACTGACGGCAAGAAGCAATTCGACCCGCTGACCGGTACGCCGTTGACCCATGAGGCGTGTGACCAGCTGACCATCGTGCCGAAATCCGGTACCCTGAACGAAGAGCAGTTCGACGAGAAGGTCAAGAACCTGGTGACCTTCCTGGCGTACTCGGCCAACCCGGTCAAACTGGAAAGCCAGCGCATCGGTACTTACGTGCTGCTGTACCTGGCCTTCTTCTTCGTATTCGCTTACCTGCTCAAGCGCGAATACTGGAAGGACGTGCACTGATCACGCAGTAGTTTCTGGTAGTTGAACGCGCCCTGGGGCGCCTCTGCAACGCAGGGGTGTCCGCAGGGCGCGTTTGCATTTGTACCATTCATAATTACATTCGCGAGGAGGATCACCATGGGCGTGACCAACCGGTTAGCCTGCTACTCCGACCCCGCTGACCACTATTCTCATCGGGTACGCCTTGTTCTCGCCGAGAAGGGGGTCAGTGTCCAGATCATTGATGTGCCTGCTGGTCAGCAGCCGGCAAAGCTGATTGAAGTGAACCCTTACGGCAGTCTGCCGACACTGGTTGATCGCGATCTGGCGTTGTTTGAGTCGACCGTGGTGATGGAGTACCTCGACGAGCGTTATCCGCACCCGCCCTTGCTGCCGGTGTATCCGGTAGCCCGAGCCAACAGCCGGTTGCTGATACACCGCATCCAGCGCGACTGGTGTGGGTTGGTTGATCTGATTCTTGATCCGCGCAGCAAGGACAGCGCGCGCGCTCAGGCGCGCAAAGAGCTGCGAGAGAGCCTTACCGGCGTTTCTCCGCTGTTTGCTGAAAAACCTTGTTTCTTGAGCGAGGAGCAAAGTCTGGTCGACTGTTGTCTACTGCCCATACTCTGGCGTTTGCCGGTGTTGGGTATTGAATTGCCGCGGCCGGCAAAACCGTTGCTGGACTACATGGAGCGCCAGTTCGCTCGTGAAGCTTTCCAGGCGAGCCTGTCCGCTGCTGAACGTGAAATGCGTTAGGTTTTAAGGAGCCGTTTATGAACTCCAGTCGCCCTTATTTGGTGCGTGCGTTGTATGAGTGGATCGTGGACAACGATTGCACGCCGCATATGCTGGTCAATGCCGAGTACCCGGCGGTACAGGTGCCGCAAGGCTTTGCCAGTGATGGTCAGATCGTCTTGAACATTTCGCCCAGTGCCGTGCGTCATTTGCACATGGATAACGAGGCCGTGAGCTTCGAGGGTCGCTTTGGTGGCGTTGCGCATACCCTCTACGTGCCCACAGGTGCGATTCTGGGCATTTACGCTCGAGAGAATGGTCAGGGTATGGTGTTCGAGCTTGAGCCGCCTCTGGTGGACGACGACGAGCTTGAGGGGGAGGATGAATCGGGCGATGACACCGACAATCCACCGCCGCGCCCAAGTGGCCGGCCTAGCTTGAAAGTGGTCAAGTAACAAAAAAGGCGATCCAGGTGGATCGCCTTTTTTGTGCGCGATGCCCGGAGTCCGGGCAGTCGATGGTGCGTCAGGCTGTGGATCAGTCGATGTACTCGAACAGCTTGACGATCTTCTGTACCCCGGACACACCCTGAACCAGACTGGTTGCGCGTGCGGCCTCTTGCTGGGTCATGAGGCCGAGTAGGTAGACGATACCGTTCTCGGTGATCACCTTGATGCGCGAACCGGGTATGTTGGCATCGGCCAGCATCTGGGTTTTGATCTTGGTGGTCAGCCAGGTGTCATTGTTGCGGGCGAGCAGCGAAGAGGGCTGGATGACCTGCAGTTCGTTATGCACCTTCTTGACGCGTTGAACCTGGCTTGCGGCCTGTTCGGCGAGGCTCTTGAGGTCGGCGCGGGGGGTCTGGCCCGCCAGCAGCACGATACCGTTGTAGCTGCTTACGACAATGTGCGAATTCTTGTCCAGGTCGGGACTGGCCTTGGCGACGTTCACCGCCACCTTGGTTTCGATCAGTGAGTCGTCAATCTTGCTACCGAGTGTGCGCGTGCCGCGATCATCCTCGATCGGGGCTTCGCGGCTTGCGCTAATTACCGAGCTGCAACCGGCATTCAGGCCGAGGCACAAGGTCAGGGCCATCAGGCCCAGGCGTTTTGCGGTCATTCTTCACTCCCAAACAATTGGCTGTCGATCAGATCGCAGAGACAGTGGATCGCCAGCAGGTGGACTTCCTGGATGCGTGCGGTGACGTCTGCCGGGACACGAATCTCGACGTCCTCTGGCAGCAACAACGAAGCCATGCCGCCCCCGTCGCGCCCAGTCAGAGCTACGACAATCATTTCGCGATCATGTGCGGCCTGGATCGCTTGAATAATGTTTGCCGAGTTGCCGCTGGTCGAAATTGCCAGCAGCACATCGCCGGGTTGGCCAAGGGCACGGATCTGCTTGGAGAACACCTCGTTGTAGCTGTAATCGTTTGCGATCGAGGTGATGGTCGAGCTGTCGGTCGTCAGGGCGATCGCTGGCAGGCTTGGGCGTTCACGTTCGAAGCGGTTCAGCAGTTCCGAGGAAAAGTGCTGGGCGTCGCCGGCCGACCCACCGTTGCCGCATGCGAGCATCTTGCCCTCATTGAGCAGGGCATTGACCATCACCTGGCTGGCTTGCTCGATGTGAGGTGCAAGGACGTCCATCGCCTGTTGCTTGGTGTTGATGCTGGCCTGGAAAAGCTGGCGAATTCGGGATTGCATGTCCATCAGTGTGACCTTAAGTGGGGCGGCTGGCCGGGCGCGTCGGGAAGCCGGATACCCCGGCACATGACTGTGCAGCCCGTGAAGCAAAGAGCAAATTGAGTTCGGTGGGTAAACGATGCATTGCCAGGCGCTGGCTTAGCATTCGAAGGCATTTTTCAGCCATTCGAGTGCTTGCCCTGCATGGCCGCGACCTTGCAGGGCAATGACATCGAATCGGCAAGGGTGCCTGGCCCATCGTGCTTCCTGTTGCAGAAAATGTTCGGCGGCCAGCGCCAGTTTTTCCTGCTTGCGGGCATCGATACTGCCGAGTGCGCCGCCGAAGCTTGCGTGCAGCCGGTAACGAACTTCGACGAATACTACTGTATCGCTGTCGAGCATGACCAGATCAAGCTCGCCGCGTTTGCATCGCCAGTTCTGCGCCAGCAGGTGCAGACCTTGTCCCTGAAGGTACTGCAAGGCCTGCTGTTCGGCGGCTTGGCCGGCCTTCTGGCGCGAACTGTCGGGCATTAGCGTGGTGTATCGGGCAAGCGTTTGACCTGGCCGGCGGAGAACTCCGCCCAGGGCAGTTGGCGTTCGATGCGCTGGCTCTGGCCCATGCTCAGGCTGCCGGAGAAGCCTTCGATACGGGTGTCTGGCAGTGCCTTGAGCTGGCTCAGGCGCGGCGCGAGGCTGTACGCATCAATACCCATGGCATAAAGGCGACCCAGGCTGCCGCCGGCTTGTGGCCATTGGCGAACGACCTGTTGACGCAGCGAATTGCCGGTATCGAGCAGCCATGGGGTTTCGCAGAAGCGAATGCCGTTCATGTCGTTGTACTGGTTGACGTCGCCTGAGGCGCTGTACAGGTGCGAGGTTGCGTACACGGGTACGTCGCCGGCGTACTGGAAGTTCAGGGTCGGCTTGATTTGCTGGGCCTGCTGCGGGGTGGCAGCGAGGAAGATGAAGTCGATGTCCTGGCGGCGTGACGGCTGTGCCGAAACGTTACCGCCTACCGTGCTCTGCAGGCTCTTCGCGCGGCCTTCGCTTTGGCGCAGTTGGAACAGTTCGGCGATTTGCTGGGCGAGTGCCACAGGCTGGTCGATATGCTCGGCTGCGATCAGGGTGCCGCCTTTGGCTTCCCAGTCCTGACGGAAGGCCTTGAGCACGCGGTCGCCCCATTCGCCGCGTGGCACCAGGGCTGCAGCGCGGCGCATGCCATCGGCATGAGCGCGGCGGGACACTTCACGTGCCTCGTCTTCGGCGGCCAGGCCGAACTGGAACAGTTGTGGTGGGTTGCCTTGGCCGACGTCGCTGTAGTTCAGGGCGAGGGTGGTGATAGGCAGTTGGCTGCGGGTGCTCAGTTGTTTGACCAGTGGTTTTTCCAGCGGGCCGATCACCAGTTGTACGCCGGCAGCCTGTGCCTGACGATAGAAGTCATCCAGGGATGTCAGGCGCGAGCTGTCGAACACCTGGATTGCAGGTGGTTGCTGGCCGGCTTGCTGGGCTTGCAGGTGTGCAGCCATGAAACCGTCACGCAGGGCGCGGGCTACCGATGCCAACTGACCTTCCTGCGGCAGCAGCAGGGCAATTTTGGTCAATGGCTGACTGGCCAGTTGCTTGAGTTTTACCAATGGCAGCGGCAGTTGCAGGGCAGCAGGGTGTTCGCTGTGTTGGCCGCGCCAGGTTTCGATGGCGACCTGTTGCTGTTCCAGCGTGCCTGCGTTTTTCACGGCCAGCGCCAGGCTGGCCCAACCGGCCAAGGGGTCGCTACCCATGCTGACGCTCTGCAGTTGCTCGCTCGGCAGGGCGGAAACCAGGCTCCAGATGGCTTCGTGGTTGGCGTTGGCTGCGTTGCCCGCGAGCAATGGTGCCAACTGAACACGCTCCTGGGCAGCCGCCAGGGTTTGGCCGTCGGCCTCAAGGGCGGCGGCGCGCACGCTGTAGGTACGAGCCTGTTGCTCCTTCGGCAGTTCGCTCAGGCGGGCCAGGCTGGGGTGGCTCAGGGCGCTGAGTGCAGCTTTGGGCTGATTACGGCTCATCGCCAGTTCGGCGCTCAAGGTGCTGGCAAAGACCTGTTGTGCAGGCTTGAGTGATTCCAGCGGCACCTGCTCAAGAATCTGCGAGGCACGTGCGTTGTCTTTTTGCGTGTGAGCCAAGTCTGCCGCGCTCAGGCGCAACAGTGCGGCTTTTTCCGGTGTCTTGCTGGTGGCGGCCTGGTCGAGCAGTTGCTCGATGCTGGCATCTGGAGTGCGTGGCAACTCGCCCAGGCTTGATGAGGGCGAACTGGCGCAGGCTGCCAGCAGGGCAGCGAGACAGAGGGCTGAGAGCAGCCGCAGGCTAGCGATCATGTAAATGTCCTGTTACTCGATCAAATTAACCTGCAATTGTACCCAAGCGCTTGCTTGGGTGCGATCTCGCTGGCGCTAAACCTTCACTATAGGTCGCTCAGCTTCGTTCCAGGCAGGTCTTGGTTACGCATTGTTGCTGGCGATCGGGCTACAATGGCGCCTTTGATCTCGATGATGGGTGTGTGCTGTGACCGATGTTTCAGGTGCTTCCAATTCCACTGCCGGTACGTTGTACGTAGTGGCCACGCCGATTGGCAATCTGGATGACATCAGTGCGCGCGCCCTGAAGATTCTGAGCAGTGTGGCGCTGATCGCGGCCGAGGACACGCGGCACTCGGTGCGGTTGCTGCAGCACTTCGGGATCAACACACCCTTGGCGGCGTGTCATGAGCACAATGAGCGTGACGAGGGTAATCGCTTCATTACCCGTTTGCAGGCCGGCGACAGTGTTGCGCTGATTTCCGATGCGGGTACGCCGTTGATTTCCGACCCGGGCTATCACCTGGTCCGGCAGGCGCGCGCAGCGGGTATTGCGGTGGTGCCTGTCCCTGGCGCGTGTGCCTTGATTGCGGCGCTGTCCGCCGCGGGCTTGCCGTCCGATCGTTTCATTTTCGAAGGGTTTCTGCCGGCCAAGGCTGTCGGGCGCAAGGCGCGCCTGGGCCAGCTCAAGGAGGAGCCGCGTACATTGATCTTCTACGAAGCGCCGCATCGAATCCTCGAGTGTCTGCAGGATATGGAGTCGGTGTTTGGTGCTGAGCGCCCGGCACTTCTGGCGCGTGAGTTGACCAAAACGTTCGAGACGCTCAAGGGGTTGCCGCTGGCCGAGTTGCGTGCCTTCGTTGAGTCCGACAGTAATCAGCAGCGCGGAGAGTGCGTGGTGCTGGTTGCCGGTTGGGTGGCACCGGAGGATGAGCAAGCCGTCAGTGCCGAGGCGATGCGTGTGCTCGATCTGCTGCTTGCAGAAATGCCGCTCAAGCGTGCAGCTGCATTGGCTGCGGAAATTACCGGTGTACGCAAGAATGTTTTGTATCAAGTTGCCTTGGAAAAACAGAAAGGCGAGTGATATCACCTGGCCATTCTTTCTATTTAAGCTTGTTCTTGAGCCTTTCAACCGTTAACCTTCGCGGCGGAGAGTCGATTGGACAGTCGCTGCCTTCTTTTGTTCTGCAAAAGAGGGGGGAGGAAAGTCCGGGCTCCATAGGGCAGAGTGCCAGGTAATGCCTGGGGGGCGCGAGCCTACGGAAAGTGCCACAGAAAATAACCGCCTAAGTACTTCGGTACCGGTAAGGGTGAAAAGGTGCGGTAAGAGCGCACCGCACGTCTGGTAACAGTTCGTGGCTAGGTAAACCCCACTCGGAGCAAGACCAAATAGGGTTCCATATGGCGCGGCCCGCGTTGGAACCGGGTAGGTTGCTAAAGGCGTCCAGTGATGGCCGTCGTAGAGGAATGACTGTCCTCGACAGAACCCGGCTTACAGATCGACTCTCCACCTTTTTCCCTCCCCTGCTTGAATCGATAGCAGATTCGCTTTGGTAATACCGAAAAAATCTTACTCTTGAGAAACTACTTTAAGTTCGCACTCCATCCGTCTGAGTGAGCTCGCAATTTATCGTCAAAAATCCCTCCGATAAGTCTCTTCATTATCCAATGTTGCGCTAAATCTCCGATCTGTAAGGGTTTTCCCTATAAGGGTGCCTTGACGGTGTGGTGGGCGGATTCCTATAGTGTGCGCAAGTGGCAGAAAGTGGCATGAAGTGGGTTTTCAGGCACAAAAAACAAACAATTAGGGAAGCGCAGCCGTGTTCCGCGGAGCAAACGCTATCAACCTCGACGCCAAGGGCCGTCTCGCAATGCCGAGCCGGTACCGTGACGAGCTTGATTCGCGCAGTTCCGGGCAATTGATCGTGACAATTGATGCCGTTGACCCCTGTTTGTGTGTCTACCCGCTTGATGAATGGGAAATTATTGAAGCCAAGTTGCGTGCCTTGCCGTCATTGCGTGAAGAGAACCGTCGCCTGCAGCGTTTGCTGATCGGCAATGCGGTTGATCTGGAGCTTGATGGCAGTGGGCGCTTCCTGGTGCCTCCGCGTTTGCGTGAGTACGCCAAGCTCGACAAGCGCGCAATGCTTGTGGGGCAACTGAACAAATTCCAATTGTGGGACGAGGATGCCTGGAATGCTGTTGCTGCAGCAGACCTGGCGGCCATTCAACAACCGGGCGCCATGCCTGATGAACTACGTGATTTGATCCTGTGACTATAGATAGCGGCTTTAACCACATCACCGTGCTGCTTGACGAAGCCGTCGAGGCTCTCGCCATACGCGCCGATGGCTGCTACCTGGACGGCACGTTCGGTCGTGGCGGTCACAGCCGTTTGATCCTTCGGCATTTGGGGCCGCAAGGGCGACTGCTCGGCTTCGATAAAGATCCTCAAGCGATTGCAACCGGGCAAGCGCTGGCGGCCGAAGACGGCCGCTTTGTTATTGTGCAGCGCAGTTTTGCCGAACTGGGTGCAGAGGTTTCCGCGCGCGGCCTGGCCGGCAAGGTCAGTGGCGTGCTGCTTGATCTGGGCGTTTCCTCGCCTCAGCTGGATGACCCCGAGCGCGGTTTCAGCTTTTTGAACGATGGCCCTCTGGATATGCGCATGGACCCTTCGCGGGGTATCAGTGCTGCAGAATTCATTGCTACGGCGCCCGAAGAGGAAATTGCCCGGGTATTCAAAGAGTACGGCGAGGAGCGTTTCGCCAAGCGGATGGCCCGTGCCGTGGTCGAGCGTCGTCAGGTGCAGCCGTTTACCCGTACCGCAGACCTCGCCGAAGTGCTCAAGGTAGCCAATCCGGCATGGGAGAAGGGCAAGAACCCGGCAACCCGCGCATTCCAGGGGCTGCGCATTCACGTCAATAACGAGCTGGGCGATCTTGAGGCTGGCCTGGAGGCTGCGCTCGAGATGCTGGAGATTGGCGGTCGTCTGGTAGTGATCAGCTTTCACTCCCTGGAAGACCGGATCGTCAAACTGTTCATGCGCAAACTGGTCAAGGGTGAGGCCGATAACCTGCCGCGCAACCTGCCTGTACAGCACAAGCCTTTCGAGCCGAAGATCAAGGTGCACGGCAAGGCGCAGTTCGCCTCCGACGCTGAGCTCAAGGCTAACCCGCGTTCGCGTAGCGCGGTCATGCGGGTTGCGGAGAAGCTGCGGTGAGCAAGCTTTTTGCCAAGCCTCTACCAGGCGGAAGCTTCCTGATGCTGCTGCTGTTCATTGGTGTGCTCATTTCGGCGATCGCCGTGTCCTACAGCGCGCACTGGAATCGTCAACTGCTTAACACCCTCTATGGCGAATTGAACGAGCGCGACAAGGCGCAGGCCGAGTGGGGGCGTTTGATCCTTGAACAAAGTACCTGGACCGCCCACAGCCGGATCGAGAGCCTGGCTAGCGAGCAGTTGAAAATGCGTATTCCTGGCGCCGATGAAGTAAGGATGGTGGTGCCATGATGAAGCTTGAGGGCGCGCTTTATCCGTGGCGGTTTCGCGTGGTGCTTGCGCTGCTGGCCGTGATGGTCGGTGCCATTGCCTGGCGAATTGTCGATTTGCAGGTGGTCGACCGTGACTTCCTCAAGGGGCAGGGCGATGCGCGCAGCCTGCGCCATATTCCCATTCCTGCACACCGTGGGTTGATTACCGACCGCAACGGCGAACCGCTGGCGGTCAGTACGCCGGTTACCACGCTGTGGGCCAACCCGAAGGAGATGCAAGCGGGCAAGGACCGTTGGCCGGTGTTGGCGGCTGCCCTCAAGCAGGACCCCAATCAGTTGAGCCAGCGTCTTGAGGCGCAGGCCAACAAAGAGTTCATTTATCTGGTGCGCGGCCTGACCCCAGAGCAAGGACAGGTTGTGCTCGACCTGAAAATACCGGGCGTCTACGGCATCGAGGAGTTCAGGCGGTTCTATCCGGCCGGTGACGTAACTGCGCACATGGTTGGTTTCACCGACCTTGATGATCACGGTCGGGAAGGTGTGGAACTGGCCTACGATGACTGGCTGGCCGGGGTCCCGGGAAAACGTCAGGTGATCAAGGATCGGCGTGGCCGACTTATCAAGGACATCCAGGTAACCAAGAACGCCAAGGCAGGGAAGACCTTGGCGTTGTCCATTGACCTGCGTCTGCAGTACCTGGCTACCCGCGAGCTGCGCAATGCGATTGCCGAGCAGGAAGCCAAGGCCGGTAGCCTGGTGATCATGGACGTGAAGACTGGCGAAGTCCTGGCAATGGTCAACCAGCCAACCTACAACCCGAACAACCGTCGCAGCATGTTCCCCGCTGCGATGCGTAACCGGGCCATCATCGATGTGTTCGAGCCAGGCTCCACCGTCAAGCCATTGTCGATGAGTGCGGCGCTGCAAAGCGGACGCTGGAAGCCGACCGACAAGGTCGAGGTGTATCCCGGTACCTTGCAGCTGGGCCGTTACACCATTCGTGACGTTTCCAAGACCGAAGGCCCGATCCTCGATCTGACGGGCATCCTGATCAACTCCAGTAACGTCGGCATGAGCAAGATCGCCTTCGATATTGGCGGCGAGGCGATCTATCGCGTCATGGCTCAATTGGGCCTGGGCCAGTACACCGGCCTGGGGTTCCCGGGCGAGCGCGTCGGTAACTTGCCGAACCACCGTGAGTGGCGCAAGGCCGAGACCGCCACGCTGTCTTATGGCTATGGTTTGTCGGTTACCGCGTTGCAGTTGGTGCACGCGTATGCGGCATTGGCCAACGACGGCAAGATGGTGCCGTTGAGCATTCTCAAGACCGACAAGGCACCTGAAGAAACCCAGGTAGTGCCGAAGGAAACCGCAGAAACCATTCAAGGCATGCTGCAGCAAGTGATCGAAGCGCCGCGTGGGGTGTTCCGTGCGCAGGTGCCGTTCTATCACGTCGGCGGCAAGAGCGGTACGGCCCGTAAGGCCACCATTGGTTCCAAAGGTTATACCGAGAACGCCTACCGATCCCTGTTCGCCGGCTTCGGGCCCATGAGTGATCCGCGTTACGCCATCGTGGTGGTCATCGACGAGCCGAGCAAAGGTGGTTACTTCGGTGGCCTGGTTTCTGCGCCGGTGTTCAGCAAGGTCATGTCGGGCACCCTGCGTTTGATGAACGTTCCGCCGGACAACCTGCCGGCACCTATTCCACCGCAGCAGGTCAATGCTGCGCCCGCCAAAGGAGGGCGCGGATAATGACAATGCCATTGAGTAAGCTGTTCGCCCAAGCCTCGCGCGATCCATTGATTCGCGAGCTGACGCTCGACAGTCGTAACGTGCGTCCTGGCGATCTGTTCCTGGCGGTGCCGGGGACGCGTGTGGACGGGCGCGAGCACATTGCCGATGCGCTGGCGCGCGGTGCCGCGGCTGTTGCCTATGAGGCTGACGGCGCCAGCGTGTTGCCGCTCACGGATGTGCCGTTGATTCCGGTCAAGGGCCTGGCTGCCCAGTTGTCGGACATCGCCGGGCGTTTCTATGGCGAGCCCAGCCGTCTGCTGGACCTGGTGGGTGTCACTGGAACCAACGGCAAGACCAGTGTGACTCAGTTGGTGGCTCAGGCGTTGGACCGTCTTGGCCAGCACTGCGGTCTGATCGGTACCTTGGGCACCGGGTTTTATGGTGCTTTGCAAAGTGGCCGCCTGACGACGCCTGACCCTATTGCGGTACAGGCCACGCTCAACGATCTGAAAAACCAGGGCGCCCGTGCGGTGGCCATGGAAGTGTCCTCTCACGCGTTGGATCAAGGCCGGGTCGCAGCCCTTGCGTTCGATATTGCTGTGATGACCAATTTGTCGCGTGATCATCTGGATTACCACGGCAGCATGCAGGACTACGAGGCTGCCAAGGCACGCCTGTTTGCCTGGCCGAACCTGCGGTGCCGGGTGGTCAACCTGGACGACGACTTTGGTCGCCGCCTCGCTGCCGAATCCAGTGATGCGCGTCTTATCAGCTACAGCTTGATCGATGCCGAGGCCTCGCTTTATTGCCGCGAAGCTCATTTCGATGATGATGGCGTGCGCGCCGTGATCGTGACGGCTCAGGGCGAACGTACCCTGCGTAGCCGCCTGCTTGGGCGCTTCAATCTGAGCAATATGCTGGCTGCGGTCGGCACATTGCTGGCGCTGGATTACCCGCTGGATGAAATTCTCAAGGTCACCCCCGAGCTGGATGGGCCGGTTGGGCGCATGCAGCGCCTGGGTGGCGGCAAGCGGCCTTTGGTGGTGGTCGATTACGCTCATACCCCGGACGCCTTGGAAAAGGTACTTGAAGCTCTGCGCCCGCACGCCAAGGGGCAGTTGTTGTGCCTGTTCGGGTGCGGTGGTGACCGTGATCGCGGCAAACGACCGCTGATGGCGCAGGTTGCCGAGCGTCTGGCTGATCGTGTGCTGGTCACTGACGACAACCCGCGCAGTGAAGATCCGCAGCAGATTTTTGCGGACATTCGTGCAGGCTTCGATGACGTGACAGCCGTCGAATTCGTTGCCGGGCGCGGTGAAGCCATCGCCCAACTGATCGCCAGTGTGGCGGCCGATGATGTCGTCGTCCTGGCCGGCAAAGGGCACGAAGATTATCAAGAGATCAATGGCCGGCGGCATGCGTTCTCCGATCTGGTTGAAGCCGAGCGCGCGTTGAGCGCCTGGGAGGTTACTCATGCTTAAGCCACTGTCGCTCAGCGAGTTGACCGTAGCATTGCAGGCACGTGTGCATGGCAGTGATGCCACGTTCAATGGCGTCAGTATCGACAGCCGTGCAATTACCCCGGGGCAGTTGTTCGTGGCGCTGACCGGGCCGCGTTTCGATGGGCACGACTACCTGAACGATGTTGCAGCCAAGGGGGCTGTGGCGGCGTTGGTCGAGCGTGAAGTGCCAGGTACTGATTTGCCACAGCTGATCGTGGCCGACAGTCGTCTGGCACTGGGCCAACTGGGTGCGCTGAACCGTGCCCGGTTCGACAAGCCTGTCGCGGCGATTACCGGCTCTAGCGGTAAAACCACGGTTAAAGAGATGCTCGCCAGTATCCTGCGCACCCGTGGGCCGGTGTTGGCCACCCGTGGCAATCTGAACAACGACCTTGGCGCGCCATTGACGCTGCTGGAGTTGGCATCGGAGCACACTGCGGCGGTTATTGAGCTGGGTGCTTCGCGCATCGGCGAAATCGCCTACACCGTTGGCCTGACCCGACCGCATGTCGCCTTGATCAACAATGCCGGTACGGCTCATGTCGGCGAATTTGGCGGTCCGGAAAAGATTGTTGAAGCCAAAGGTGAAATCCTTGAGGGCCTGGATCAGGATGGCGTGGCGATCCTCAACCTTGATGACAAGGCGTTCGCTACCTGGAAGCAGCGCGCAGGCGATCGCCGTGTGATCAGTTTTGCGCTGAACAATGCTGCCGCTGATTTCCATGCCACTGCGCTTGATCGCGATGTGCGCGGTTGCCCCGCATTCGACTTGCGTAGCCCTCTGGGTTCGGCGCGGGTGCAGTTGAACCTGCTCGGCACGCACAACGTCAGCAATGCCTTGGCTGCCGCCGCTGCCGCCTATGCCTTTGGTCTGACACTTGAAGGTATTGTTGCCGGCCTGAATGCCGTGCAGCCCGTCAAGGGCCGCACCGTGGTACAGATGGCTGCAAATGGCGTTCGGGTGATCGATGACACTTACAACGCAAACCCCACCTCCATGTGTGCTGCCGTTGATATACTCGCCGGCTTTTCCGGGCGCACTGTTCTGGTGCTCGGGGATATTGGCGAACTGGGCCAGTGGGCCGAGGAAGGGCATCGGCAGGTGGGCGACTACGCCAAAGACAAGGTTTCGGCACTCTATGCCGTAGGGCCAATGATGGCTCACGCTGTTAAGGCGTTTGGCATCAATGCCCGCCACTTCGCTACTCAAGCCGACCTGATCGAAGCCGTTCGTGGCGAGCAGGCTGGCAATACCACCATTTTGATCAAGGGTTCGCGCAGCGCTGCGATGGAAAACGTCGTGGCGGCCTTGTGCGGTTCCAGCGGGGAGAAACATTAATGCTGCTGCTGTTGGCCGAGTATCTGCAACAGTTCTACAAAGGCTTCGCGGTCTTTCAGTACCTGACCCTGCGCGGGATTCTGGGTGTGCTGACGGCGTTGTCGCTGGCCCTGTGCCTGGGGCCCTGGATGATCCGCACGCTGCAGATTCGCCAGATCGGTCAGGCGGTGCGTAATGACGGCCCGCAATCGCACTTGTCCAAGTCCGGTACCCCGACCATGGGTGGTGCCTTGATCCTGTCGGCCATTGCCATCAGTACGCTGCTTTGGGCCGACCTGAGCAACCGTTATGTGTGGGTCGTGCTCATCGTCACGCTGCTGTTTGGCGCCATTGGTTGGGTTGACGACTACCGCAAGGTGATTGAAAAGAATTCGCGTGGCCTGCCGAGCCGCTGGAAGTATTTCTGGCAATCGGTGTTCGGCCTGGGCGCTGCGATCTTCCTGTACATGACGGCACCGACCAGCGTCGAGACCACGCTGATCGTACCAATGCTCAAGGATGTCACCATTCCGTTGGGCATTGGCTTCGTGGTGCTGACCTATTTCGTGATCGTCGGTTCGAGTAACGCGGTCAACCTGACCGATGGCCTCGATGGCCTGGCCATTCTGCCCACGGTGATGGTTGGCGGCGCCTTGGGTATCTTCTGCTACCTGTCGGGTAACGTGAAGTTTGCTGAATACCTGCTGATTCCTTATGTACCGGGCTCTGGCGAGCTGATCGTGTTCTGTGGCGCCTTGATCGGTGCGGGCCTGGGTTTCCTCTGGTTCAACACCTATCCGGCTCAGGTCTTCATGGGTGATGTCGGCGCGCTGGCACTGGGTGCTGCACTGGGCACCATTGCCGTGATCGTCCGCCAGGAGATCGTGTTGTTCATCATGGGCGGCATTTTCGTCATGGAGACCCTGTCGGTGGTCATCCAGGTGGCGTCCTTTAAATTGACCGGTCGTCGTGTGTTCCGCATGGCGCCTATCCACCACCACTTTGAACTCAAGGGTTGGCCCGAGCCGCGTGTGATCGTCCGTTTCTGGATTATCACCGTGATTCTGGTGCTGATTGGCCTTGCCACCCTGAAACTGAGGTAGACACGCGTGTCCCTGATCGCTTCTGACCACTTCCGCATTGTTGTCGGCCTCGGCAAGAGCGGCATGTCCCTGGTTCGCTTCCTGGCGAGCCGGGGCGTTGCGTTTGCGGTCGCCGATACGCGCGAGAACCCGCCGGAGCTGGCAACGCTGCGGCGCGACTACCCACAGGTGGAAGTACGTTGCGGCGAACTGGATGTGGACTTTCTGTGCCGCGCTGACGAACTGTATGTCAGCCCGGGCCTGGCGCTGGCGACACCTGCATTGCAACAGGCGGCTGCCCGTGGCGTGAAACTGTCGGGTGATATCGAACTGTTTGCCCGCAATGCCAAGGCACCCATTGTCGCGATCAGCGGCTCCAATGCCAAAAGCACGGTGACCACCCTGGTCGGGGAGATGGCTGCGTCAGCCGGCAAGCGTGTTGCGGTGGGTGGCAACTTGGGTACCCCCGCCCTGGACCTGTTGAGCGATGACGTTGAACTGTATGTCCTGGAGCTTTCCAGCTTTCAGCTGGAAACCACGGATCAGCTCAACGCCGAAGTGGCGACCGTGCTGAACATCAGTGAAGACCACATGGACCGTTACAGCGGCCTGCCGGCGTATCACCTGGCCAAGCACCGGATCTTTCGCGGCGCGCGTCAGGTTGTGGTCAACCGCCAGGATGCCCTGAGCCGTCCCCTGCTGACCGATGGCCAGACCTGCTGGACCTTCGGTTTGAATGCCCCGGATTTCAAGGCGTTCGGTTTGCGTGAGGAGAATGGCGAGAAGTACCTGGCCTTCGAATTCCAGAACCTGATGCCGGTGCGTGAGCTGAAGGTTCGCGGTGCTCACAATCAGTCCAATGCCCTGGCCGCGCTGGCGCTGGGCCATGCTGTTGGCCTGCCGTTCGATGCCATGCTGAGCAGCCTGCGCAGTTTTACCGGCCTTGCACACCGTTGCCAGTGGCTGCGTGAGCGTGACGGGGTGAACTGGTACGACGACTCCAAGGCGACCAACGTCGGTGCAGCCTTGGCCGCTATCGAAGGCCTGGGCGCCGATATCGACGGCAAGCTGGTGCTGGTGGCTGGCGGTGATGGCAAGGGTGCAGATTTCAGCGCTCTGCGTGCTCCGGTGGCAGCCCATTGTCGCGCTGTGGTGCTGCTGGGTCGCGATGCCGAATTGCTGGCCCAGGCCTTGGGCGACAGCGTGCCGCTGATTCGTGTGAAGACCCTGGACGAAGCCGTCCAGCAATGCGCAGCGCTGGCCCGTCCGGGTGATGCCGTGTTGCTGTCACCCGCCTGCGCCAGCCTCGACATGTTCAAGAACTTTGAAGAGCGTGGGCGTCTGTTCGCCCACGCGGTGGAGGGGCTTTCATGATCTTTGGCATCATCAAGCCCTACCCATCACCGTTGATCACCGGGCGAGGTATCGACCTCGACTTCCCGTTGCTTGCCGGTTGCCTGGCCTTGTTGGGCCTGGGTCTGGTGATGATCACCTCGGCTTCCTCGGAAGTGGCGGCGGCGCAATCGGGCACACCGCTGTACCACATGTTCCGTCACCTGGTTTACGTGCTGCTGGGCTTGGGCGCTGGCGTAGTGACCATAATGGTGCCGATTGCCACCTGGCAACGCATGGGCTTCCTGATGCTGGTGGGTGCCTTTGGCCTGTTGGTGTTGGTGCTGGTGCCAGGCATTGGCCGGGAAGTGAACGGTTCGATGCGCTGGATCGGCTTCAGCTTCTTCAACGTGCAGCCGTCGGAAATTGCCAAGGTTTTCGTGGTGATCTACCTCGCCGGCTATCTGGTACGACGTCAGACAGAGGTACGCGAGAGCTGGATGGGCTTTTTCAAGCCATTCATCGTTTTGCTGCCGATGGCCGGCCTGTTGCTGATGGAGCCTGACTTCGGTGCCACCGTCGTGATGATGGGGGCGGCTGCAGCGATGCTGTTCCTCGGCGGTGTTGGGTTGTTCCGCTTCAGTCTGATGGTGGTGCTGGCGGTCGGAGCCGTGTTTGTTCTGGTACAGGCCCAGCCCTACCGGATGGCGCGTTTGATTACTTTTACCGACCCGTGGTCCGATCAGTTCGGTTCGGGATACCAGCTGACGCAGGCA
Source organism: Pseudomonas sp. TE3910 (assembly GCF_056279025.1). NCBI lineage: Bacteria > Pseudomonadati > Pseudomonadota > Gammaproteobacteria > Pseudomonadales > Pseudomonadaceae > Pseudomonas > Pseudomonas sp. TE3910. The sequence continues at coordinate 2,489,627 of NZ_JBWBQN010000001.1, read as the reverse complement.
CTGATTGCGTTCGGTCGTGGCGAGTGGTTTGGTGTCGGCTTGGGCAACAGCGTACAGAAGCAGTTCTACCTGCCTGAAGCGCACACCGACTTCGTGTTTTCGGTGCTGGCTGAAGAACTGGGCGTCGTTGGCTCGCTGGCGACCGTTGCCTTGTTCCTGTTCGTTACGGTGCGGTCGCTGTACATCGGTCTGTGGGCCGAGAAGGCCAAGCAGTTCTTTGCCGCGTACATGGCGTTCGGCCTGGCCTTCCTGTGGATCGGTCAATTCTTGATCAATATCGGGGTGAACGTCGGCCTGCTGCCGACCAAGGGCCTGACGTTGCCGTTCCTCAGTTACGGCGGCAGTTCCCTGGTGATCTGCTGTGCCTGTGTGGGGTTGCTGCTGCGAATCGAGTGGGAGAGTCGAACCCACCTGGGCAGTGAAGAGCACGAATTCGATGAAAGCGATTTTGCCGAGGAGCCGAATCATGGCCGCTAATGGCAAGAACGTCTTGATCATGGCAGGCGGCACTGGGGGCCACGTGTTCCCGGCGCTGGCCTGTGCCCGGGAGTTCCAGGCACGCGGTTACACCGTGCATTGGCTGGGAACGCCGCGAGGCATTGAAAACGAACTGGTTCCTCAGGCGGGGCTGCAGCTGCACCTGATCAATGTCAGTGGCCTGCGTGGCAAGAGCAAGCTGTCGCTGCTCAAGGCGCCGTTCACGGTGCTCAAGGCTGTGTTGCAGGCGCGCCAGGTGATTCGTCGGCTCAAGCCCGTATGCGTACTGGGTTTCGGCGGCTATGTCACCGGCCCGGGCGGCGTTGCGGCGAAGCTCTGTGGCGTGCCACTGGTGATTCACGAACAGAACGCCCGTGCGGGGACGGCCAATCGTTTGCTGGTGCCGCTGTCTGCGCGTGTCTGCGAAGCGTTCCCGGACACCTTCGCCGCTTCGGAAAAACGTCGTACCACCGGCAATCCGGTGCGCAGCGAGTTGTTCCTGGAACCTGTGCGCGAACCGCTGGCCGGTCGCCGTCCGCACCTCTTGATCCTCGGCGGCAGCCTGGGTGCCGAGCCGCTGAACAAATTGTTGCCCCAGGCATTGGCGCTGGTTGCGGAACCAATCCGCCCGAAAGTGTTCCATCAGGCCGGGAAACAGCATGATCAGATCACTGCAGAGCGTTATCGCGAAGCGGGGGTCGAGGCTCAGGTAGAGCCCTTTATCAAGGACATGGCACAGGCCTATGGCTGGGCTGATCTGGTGGTGTGCCGTGCAGGTGCGTTGACGGTCAGTGAGCTGGCGGCAGCAGGACTGCCGTCGTTGCTGGTGCCATTGCCCCACGCAATCGACGACCACCAGACCCATAACGCCCATTATCTGGCTCGTGAAGGCGCCGCCTTCCTGATGCCACAAGCGACAACTGGCGCAGCGCAGCTCGCTGAACGCCTGAACGAGGTGCTGATGCAACCGGAAAAACTCAACACGATGGCCTGCACCGCACGGCGCTTGGCCAAGCCCGCTGCCACCCGCACCGTGGTCGATATCTGCCTGGAGGTGGCCCATGGTTGAGAATCGCAAAGCCATGCCTCAACCTGAAATGCGCCGTATCCGTCGTATCCATTTCGTCGGTATTGGCGGTGTGGGGATGTGCGGCATTGCCGAAGTGCTGTTGAACCTGGGTTATCAGGTCTCGGGTTCTGATCTCAAGGCTTCGCCGGTCACCGAGCGCCTGCTGTCGTTCGGCGCCGAGATCTTCATCGGCCACCGCGCCGAGAACGCTGCCAGCGCCGATGTGCTGGTGGTCTCCAGCGCGGTCAATACAGCCAACCCTGAAGTCGCTACGGCCCTGGAACGTCGTATTCCCGTGGTGCCGCGTGCCGAGATGCTCGCCGAGTTGATGCGCTACCGTCACGGTATTGCCGTTGCCGGCACCCACGGCAAGACCACCACGACCAGCCTGTTGGCCTCGGTGTTCGCCGCAGGTGGCCTGGACCCGACGTTTGTCATCGGTGGTCGTCTGAATGCAGCCGGTACCAATGCCCAGTTGGGCACCAGCCGCTACCTGATCGCCGAAGCCGATGAGAGCGACGCCAGCTTCCTGCACTTGCAGCCGCTGGTGGCTGTGGTCACCAACATTGATGCCGACCATATGGCGACCTATGAGGGTGACTTCAACAAACTGAAGAAAACCTTTGTCGAGTTCCTGCACAACCTGCCGTTTTATGGCTTGGCAGTGGTGTGCCTGGACGACCCGGTGGTACGTGAGATTCTGCCGCTGATCAAACGCCCGACCCTCACTTACGGCGTCAGCGAAGAAGCTGACGTACGGGCAATCAATATTCGCCAGTCGGGCATGCAGACGCACTTCACCGTGCTGCGTCGTGACCGCGAGCCGCTGGATGTCTCGGTGAACATGCCGGGCAACCATAACGTGCTCAACGCCTTGGCAACCATCGCCATCGCGACCGATGAAGGCATCACCGACGAGGCCATCGTCCAGGGGCTTTCGGGCTTCCAGGGTGTTGGTCGACGCTTCCAGGTCTATGGCGAGCTGCCAGTGGACGGCGGCAGCGTGATGCTGGTGGACGACTACGGCCATCACCCGACCGAAGTTGCTGCCGTGATCAAGGCCGTGCGCGGTGGTTGGCCGGAGCGCCGTCTGGTGATGGTGTACCAGCCGCACCGTTATAGCCGCACCCGCGACCTCTACGACGATTTCGTACAGGTACTGGCCGATGCCAACGTGCTGCTGTTGATGGAGGTTTATCCCGCTGGAGAGGAGCCGATCCCCGGCGCCGACAGCCGTCAGCTTTGCCACAGCATTCGCCAGCGCGGCCAACTCGACCCGATCTACATCGAGCGCGGCATCGAACTGGCGCCGCTGGTCAAACCTCTGCTGCGTGCCGGCGACATCCTGCTGTGCCAAGGGGCAGGTGATATCGGTGGCCTGGCCCCACAATTGCTGAAGAGCCCGTTGTTCGCGAGTGCTGCAGCCAGCGAAGGGAAATCGAAATGACTGTTAACGACTATTCGAAACTGCATTCACACATCGCACCGAAGGATTTCGGTCGGGTTGCCGTGCTCTATGGCGGCAAGAGCGCTGAGCGTGAGGTCTCGCTCAAGTCGGGTGCCGCGGTCATTGACGCGCTGCAGTCTGCCGGCGTCGACGTGGTTGCCATTGATGTTGGTGACGATCTGCTCAGCCGTCTGCAGAACGAAAAGATCGACCGCGCGTTCATCATTCTCCATGGCCGCGGCGGTGAAGATGGCAGCATGCAAGGCCTGTTGGAGTGCCTGGGCATTCCTTACACCGGCAGCGGCATTCTCGCGTCGGCCCTGGCCATGGACAAATTGCGGACCAAGCAGGTCTGGCAGAGCCTGGGTATTCCAACCCCGCGCCATGCCGTGCTGGCCAGCGAAGCCGACTGTGTTGCCGCGGCGTCGGCCCTGGGCTTCCCGCTGATCGTCAAGCCTGCCCATGAGGGTTCGAGCATCGGCATGGCCAAGGTGCACAGCCGTGACGAGCTCATCGTGGCGTGGAAGGACGCTGCCCGTTATGACGCTCAAGTGCTGGTCGAGCAGTGGATTCAGGGGCCGGAATTCACCGTGGCCGTGTTGCGCGACAAGGTGCTGCCACCGATTGCCCTGGGTACGCCGCACTCGTTCTACGACTACGACGCCAAGTACCTGGCCAACGATACCCAGTACCGCATTCCCTGCGGCCTGGACAGCGCCAAGGAACAGGAACTGATCGACCTTACCGCACGTGCTTGCGAAGCCATCGGCATCGCAGGGTGGGGGCGGGTTGATGTGATGCAGGACGAGCAGGGCCGGTTCTGGCTGCTCGAAGTCAATACCGCACCAGGCATGACTGATCACAGCCTGGTCCCGATGGCGGCTCGCGCAGCCGGCCTGGACTTCCAGCAGTTGGTGCTGGCAATCCTGGCCGCTAGCGTTGAGGCGCGAGGTTAAGCCCATGCAAGGCGCGATGTTACGTCATCAGCAACCCGCCACCGGCCGCAAGCCGGTGCCGCGTGGTGCCAGCCGGATGGTGGCCAAGGAGCCACTGTCGGCGCGCCTGCCCAAGGCAAGGTTCAGTGTTTTCAAGCGTCTGCTGTGGCCGGTATTGCTGGTGGTCGCCGGTTTCGGTGCCTACGAGGGCGCGCAACGCCTGATGCCGTACGCCGATCGGCCGATTACCAAGATCGCCGTACAGGGTGACCTGAGTTACATCAGCCAGCAGGCGGTGCAGCAGCGAATCGCGCCTTATGTCGCGGCGAGCTTCTTTACCGTAGACCTGGCGAGCATGCGCGCCGAGCTGGAGCAAATGCCCTGGATCGCTCGCGCCGAAGTCCGTCGCGTCTGGCCGGATGAGGTCGTGATCCACCTGGAAGAGCAGTTGCCGATTGCGCGTTGGGGGGATGATGCCCTGCTCAACAACAAGGGCCAGGCCTTTGCCCCGCGCGAGCTGGCCAACTATGAGCACCTGCCGCAGCTGATCGGGCCGCAGCGGGCGCAGTTACAAGTGATGCAGCAGTATCAGATTTTGAACCAGATGTTGCGGCCCATGGGTTTCTCGATCGCTCGCCTGGAATTGCGTGAACGTGGCAGCTGGTTCCTGACCACGGGCGCTGGCAGTGCCGGTCCGGGTATCGAGCTGCTGCTGGGGCGCGACCACTTGGTGGAAAAAATGCGCCGTTTCATTGCCATTTACGACAAGACACTCAAAGAGCAGATCACCAACATCGCCCGCATTGATCTGCGATATGCCAACGGCCTGGCCGTCGGCTGGCGGGAACCGAATGCACCGACGACGGCCCAACCCGCCGTTGCGAAGAATTAGAGAGAGGCAGGACCATGGCAAATGCGCATAGCGGCAAAATGATCGTCGGGCTGGACATTGGCACCTCCAAGGTGGTGGCGCTGGTGGGCGAGGTCGCGGCTGACGGTACCCTGGAGATCGTCGGGATCGGTACGCATCCATCGCGCGGCCTCAAGAAGGGCGTAGTCGTGAACATCGAGTCGACCGTACAGTCGATTCAGCGCGCGGTTGAAGAGGCCCAACTGATGGCCGGTTGCCGCATTCACTCGGCATTCGTTGGCGTTGCCGGCAATCACATCCGCAGCCTGAACTCCCACGGAATCGTTGCCATTCGCGACCGTGAAGTCAGCGCCGCCGACCTTGAGCGCGTCCTGGACGCTGCCCAGGCCGTGGCCATCCCTGCCGATCAGCGCGTCCTGCACACCCTGCCGCAAGACTACGTGATCGATAACCAGGAAGGTGTGCGCGAGCCACTGGGTATGTCCGGGGTGCGTCTGGAAGCCAAGGTTCACGTGGTGACCTGCGCGGTCAATGCCGCCCAGAACATCGAGAAGTGTGTACGTCGCTGCGGCCTGGAAATCGACGACATCATTCTCGAACAACTGGCCTCGGCCTATTCGGTACTGACCGATGACGAGAAAGAGCTGGGCGTGTGCCTGGTGGACATCGGTGGTGGCACTACCGATATCGCCATCTTCACTGAAGGCGCTATCCGTCATACCGCAGTGATCCCGATTGCGGGCGACCAGGTGACCAACGACATCGCGATGGCCCTGCGTACGCCGACCCAGTACGCCGAAGAAATCAAGATTCGCTATGCCTGCGCCCTGGCCAAGCTCGCCGGTGCTGGGGAAACCATCAAGGTGCCGAGCGTGGGTGATCGTCCTCCGCGTGAACTGTCCCGTCAGGCGCTGGCTGAAGTGGTCGAGCCACGTTACGACGAACTGTTCACCCTGATCCAGGCCGAGCTGCGTCGTAGCGGTTACGAAGACCTGGTGCCCGCGGGCATCGTCCTGACCGGCGGTACCTCGAAGATGGAAGGCGCTGTAGAGCTGGCGGAAGAGATTTTCCACATGCCGGTACGCCTGGGTGTACCGCACAGCGTTCGCGGCCTCAGTGATGTGGTCCGCAACCCGATTTATTCCACCGGTGTGGGCCTGCTGACCTACGGGCTGCAAAAGCAGTCCGACGGCGTGACCCTGACCGGTATTAACAGCAACAGCTATGGCGATGAACCGAAGGCACCCGTGCTGGAACGCTTGAAGCGTTGGGTGCAGGGCAACTTTTAAAGTTTCAAAGCAGTAGTAGTAGGCGCAAAAAACTAGAGAACTGTAAGGAGAGGGAAAATGTTCGAGCTCGTAGACAACGTCCCGCAAAGTCCGGTCATTAAAGTGATCGGCGTCGGTGGCGGCGGTGGCAACGCCGTCAATCATATGGTCAAGAGCAACATCGAAGGCGTCGAGTTCATCTGCGCCAACACCGATGCTCAGGCGCTGAAAAACATCGGCGCGCGCACCATCCTGCAACTGGGTACTGGCGTGACCAAGGGCCTGGGTGCTGGTGCCAATCCTGAAGTCGGTCGTCAGGCGGCACTGGAAGACCGTGAGCGCATCGCTGAAGTACTGCAGGGCACCAACATGGTGTTCATTACCACGGGCATGGGTGGTGGTACCGGTACCGGTGCGGCGCCGATCATCGCCGAAGTGGCCAAGGAACTGGGCATCCTCACCGTTGCCGTGGTCACCCGGCCGTTCCCGTTCGAAGGCCGCAAGCGCATGCAGATTGCCGACGAAGGCATTCGCGCGCTGGCTGACAGCGTCGACTCGTTGATCACCATCCCCAACGAGAAACTGCTGACCATCCTGGGTAAAGACGCCAGCCTGCTGTCGGCGTTCGCCAAGGCCGATGACGTACTGGCGGGGGCTGTTCGCGGTATCTCCGACATTATCAAGCGCCCAGGCATGATCAACGTCGACTTCGCCGACGTGCGCACCGTGATGAGCGAAATGGGTATGGCGATGATGGGTACTGGCTGCGCCAGCGGCCCGAACCGTGCTCGCGAAGCCACGGAAGCGGCCATCCGCAACCCGCTGCTCGAAGACGTCAACCTGCAGGGCGCCCGTGGCATCCTGGTGAACATCACCGCAGGTCCTGACCTGTCGCTGGGTGAATACTCCGATGTGGGTAGCATCATCGAGGCGTTCGCGTCCGATCACGCCATGGTCAAGGTCGGTACCGTTATCGATCCGGACATGCGTGACGAGCTGCACGTTACCGTAGTGGCTACCGGCCTGGGTGCGAAAATCGAGAAGCCGGTCAAGGTTATCGACAACACCATGCAGACCGCGTCCGTGCAGACCCCTGCACCTGCGCCAGTGCGTGCCGAGCAACCATCGGTTAACTACCGTGATCTGGAGCGCCCGACTGTAATGCGCAACCAGGCTCATGCCGGTGCTGCAGCGGCTGCTAAACTCAACCCACAAGACGATCTGGATTACCTGGACATCCCGGCATTCCTGCGTCGTCAGGCTGATTAATGAAATTTATCAGGGGTATAAGGGTGATTGGTGTTCAGCAAAGGCCGGGTCTGCTATTATCCCCAGCCTTTGTTGATACCAGTTCGCAATTTGCGCTGAAGCGGCCAATGCCATGATTAGACAACGCACCCTGAAGAATATTATCCGTGCCACAGGTGTCGGCCTGCACTCCGGGGAAAAGGTTTACCTGACCCTCAAACCCGCCCCTGTGGATACCGGCATCGTATTTTGCCGCGCCGACCTCGACCCCGTGGTGCAGATTCCTGCCCGCGCGGAAAATGTTGGCGAGACCACTATGTCGACGACGCTGGTCAACGGCGATACCAAGGTAGATACGGTAGAGCATCTGCTCTCGGCCATGGCTGGCCTGGGCATCGATAACGCCTACGTCGAGCTCTCCGCGTCCGAAGTGCCGATCATGGACGGTAGCGCTGGGCCCTTTGTATTCCTGATTCAATCTGCCGGCCTGGAAGAACAGGACGCAGCCAAGAAGTTCATCCGCATCCTGCGCGAAGTGACAGTGGAAGACGGCGACAAGCGCGCTACTTTCCTGCCATTCGACGGGTTCAAGGTGAGTTTCGAGATCGATTTCGATCACCCGGTGTTCCGCAACCGTACCCAAAGCGCCAGCGTGGACTTTTCCAGCACGTCGTTCGTGAAGGAAGTCAGCCGCGCCCGTACCTTCGGGTTCATGAGCGACATCGAGTACCTGCGCAAGCATAACCTCGCACTCGGCGGCAGCGTGGAAAACGCCATCGTCGTCGACAAGGAAGGCGTGTTGAACGAAGACGGTCTTCGCTACGAAGACGAGTTCGTCAAACACAAGATCCTCGACGCCATCGGTGATCTCTACCTGCTGGGCAACAGCCTGATTGGCGAGTTCCGTGGCTTTAAGTCCGGGCACGCGCTGAACAACCAGCTGCTGCGCAAGCTGATTGAGGAAAAAGATGCTTGGGAAGTGGTGACTTTCGAAGATGCCAGTACGGCGCCGATCTCTTACATGCGTCCGGTTGCGGCAGTGTAAGTACGAACACTCTCTTCTTTAGTTTTTGGGGCCACCTTCGGGTGGCCTTTTTTATGCGTGCCGTTCAGTCGTGCGCGGGATTTTTGTCCTTGGCGTGGCTGGCCAGGCGCTCCAGCGCAGCGCGCAGTTTTGGATCACTGATGCCCTCGGCTGTCGCCTGAATGTTTTCGGCGGCCCGGTTGGAGATATCGAGCGGGTGCCCGTGGGCTTTGGGTGCGGTGGTGGGGGGCTGCACCTTGAACAGGATTCGGTTCAGGTTGTAGAACGCTTCCAGGCTCTGTAGCTGGCGTTGCAAGCGTTTTTGTTGATACCGCAGGCGGGTCGCCCAATGACCGTCAGTGACGATCAGCAGCAGTGTCCCTTCGCGCCAGGAGGCGACGTGGCAATGCTCGCGTGCTGCGGGTTGCAACTGGCTTTCCACCAGGCGCTGCAAGTGTGCCAGGCGTTGTGCCTGGTTGAGCAGAGCCTTCAGAGGCCGCGCCTCGCGCAGCAAAATGGCTGGCGCGCGTGCAGTCAGGGGGCGAAAAGCCATGGTTGGTTACCTGAGGTTACAGAGCCCATAGCTTACCAGATCGCCCTGCGCTGACCGCGTCAGAGGTGCTGTAAATGCAGTCTTGTCGCAGTTATGGGTTGAAACTGACGAAAAAGCCCTTATTTTAGGAAAGCCCCGTCAAAGCGCTGTGCCAGCACTGTGGAAAACAACGCCACTTTCCTCTCCATCGTTTCCGGGTAGAATGCTCGTTCGCATGCGGCCATAAGGGCTGCACGGGCGACTCACGGGGCCGCCCTCCATCCCTACGTGTGGAAGATCCTGCCGATATGTTTGCGCCTTTGTTAAAGAAACTTTTTGGAAGCAAGAATGAGCGTGAAGTCAAACGCATGCTCAAGACGGTACAGATCGTCAATGCCTTCGAAGAGCAGATGGTGGCCCTTTCGGATGAGCAACTACGCGGCAAGACCGCCGAGTTCAAAGAGCGCCTGGCCAAAGGCGAGACCCTGGACAATCTGCTGCCTGAAGCCTTCGCGGTTGCTCGCGAGGCCGGTAAGCGGGTCATGGGGATGCGTCACTTCGACGTGCAGTTGATCGGTGGCATGACCTTGCACGAAGGCATGATCGCAGAAATGCGTACCGGTGAAGGCAAGACCTTGGTCGCAACCCTGGGCGTCTACCTCAACGCATTGTCTGGCAAGGGCGTGCACGTGGTCACGGTCAACGACTACCTGGCCCGTCGCGATGCCAACTGGATGCGCCCGCTGTATGAGTTCCTCGGCCTGACCGTCGGTGTGGTTACACCGTTTCAGCCGCCGGAAGAGAAGCGTGCGGCCTATGCTGCCGATATCACCTACGGCACCAACAACGAATTCGGTTTCGACTACCTGCGCGACAACATGGCGTTCAGCATGGAAGAGAAATTCCAGCGTGAGCTGAATTTCGCCGTGATCGACGAAGTCGACTCCATCCTGATCGACGAAGCGCGTACCCCACTGATCATCTCCGGTCAGGCGGAAGACAGCTCCAAGCTGTACATCGAGATCAACAAGCTGATCCCGCGCCTCAAGCAGCACATCGAGGAAGTCGAAGGCCAGGTCACCCAGGCCGGTCACTTCAGCATCGACGAGAAGAGCCGTCAGGTCGAGCTCAACGAAGCCGGTCACCAGTACATCGAAGAGATGCTCTCCCAGGTCGGCTTGCTGGCCGAGGGCGAAAGCCTTTACTCGGCCCACAACCTGGGCCTGCTGACCCACGTTTATGCTGGCCTGCGCGCGCACAAGCTGTTCCATCGCAACGTCGAGTACATCGTCCAGGACGGCCAGGTCCTGCTGATCGACGAGCACACCGGTCGTACCATGCCGGGCCGACGCCTGTCCGAAGGCCTGCACCAGGCGATCGAAGCGAAGGAAAACCTGAATATTCAGGCCGAGAGCCAGACCCTGGCGTCGACCACCTTCCAGAACTACTTCCGTCTGTACACCAAGCTGTCCGGCATGACCGGTACTGCTGATACCGAGGCGTTCGAGTTCGCGCAGATCTATAACCTGAACGTTATGGTCATTCCGCCGAACAAGCCGCTGGCCCGTAAGGACTTCAACGACCTGGTCTACCTGACGGCAGAAGAGAAGTACGCTGCCATCATCGCGGACATCAAGGAAAGCCTGGCCCAGGGCCGTCCTGTACTGGTAGGTACCGCGACGATTGAAACCTCTGAGCACATGTCCAACCTGCTCAAGAAGGAAGGCATCGACCACAAGGTCCTCAACGCCAAGTACCACGAGAAGGAAGCCGAGATCATTGCGCAGGCCGGTCGTCCGGGCGCGCTGACCATCGCTACCAACATGGCGGGTCGTGGTACCGACATTCTCCTGGGCGGTAACTGGGAAGTTGAAGTGGCGGCCATGGAGAACCCGAGCCCTGAGCAGGTCGCCCAGATCAAGGCCGACTGGCAGAAGCGTCACCAGCAGGTGATCGAGTCTGGTGGTCTGCACGTGATTGCGTCCGAGCGCCACGAGTCGCGTCGTATCGACAACCAGTTGCGCGGCCGTTCCGGTCGTCAGGGTGACCCGGGTTCCAGCCGTTTCTACCTGTCGCTGGAAGACAGCCTGATGCGCATCTTCGCCTCTGACCGGGTGAAGAACTTCATGAAAGCGCTGGGTATGCAGTCCGGTGAGGCGATCGAGCACCGTATGGTGACCAACGCCATCGAAAAAGCACAACGCAAGGTTGAAGGGCGCAACTTCGATATTCGTAAGCAATTGCTCGAATTCGACGACGTGGCCAACGAGCAGCGTAAGGTGATCTACCACATGCGCAACAGCCTGCTGGCTGCTGACAACATTGGTGACACCATCGCTGACTTCCGTCAGGAAGTACTGGATGCCACCGTCAGCCAGCACATTCCGCCGCAGTCGCTGCCCGAACAGTGGGACGTGGCCGGTCTGGAAGCAGCTCTGGCCAGCGATTTCGGGGTCAAGCTGCCGATTCAGAAGTGGCTCGACGAAGACGATCACCTGTACGAGGAAACCCTGCGCGAGCGCCTGCTGAACGAGCTGCTGGCGGCGTATAACGAGAAGGAAGAGCAGGCCAGCGCCGATGCCCTGCGCACCTTCGAGAAGCAGATTTTGCTGCGCGTTCTGGATGACCTGTGGAAAGACCACCTGTCGACCATGGACCACTTGCGTCATGGCATCCACCTGCGTGGTTATGCACAGAAGAACCCGAAGCAGGAGTACAAGCGCGAGTCGTTCAACCTGTTCCAGGAGCTGCTGGACTCGATCAAGCGCGATACCATCCGCGTGCTCTCGCACGTTCAGGTTCGCCGCGAAGACCCGATAGAAGAAGAGGCGCGTCTGCGCCGCGAAGCCGAGGAATTGGCCCAGCGCATGCAATTCCAGCATGATGCTGCACCCGGTCTGGAGCAGAATGACGAGCAGGAAGAAGGCGCTGAAGTTGCTGTTGCCGCTGCGCCGGTGCGCAACGAACAGAAGCTGGGGCGTAACGAACTGTGCTGGTGTGGTTCGGGCAAGAAGTTCAAGCATTGCCACGGCCAGATCAACTGACGATCCCGCCCAGGTAACACGCTGACATTTGAACACCGCGCCGCGACAGGCTTACTGCCTTCGCGGCGTTGTTCCATCTCAAGCGCCGCGGCAGCGAGCTCGGCGTATTTTTTTTAGGAGCGCTTTCATGGCTGTTGGTCTTGGTCCTTTGCCAACGTTGCACCCGGTCCCAGGTTTTGAACTCGGCATCGCCTCGGCGGGCATCAAGCGCCCAGGGCGCAAGGATGTCGTGGTCATGCGCTGTGCCGAAGGCTCCAGCGTGGCAGGTGTGTTCACCCTGAACGCCTTCTGTGCGGCACCTGTAATCCTCGCCAAGCAGCGTGTACAGGGCACCGTACGTTACCTGCTGACGAACACTGGCAATGCCAACGCCGGTACCGGCGCGCAGGGCCTGGCGGCAGCTGAGCGCACTTGCGCCAAGCTGGCCGAGCTGGCTGGCGTTGATGCCAGTGCGGTGTTGCCGTTCTCCACCGGCGTCATCGGCGAGCCGCTGCCGGTCGAAAAGATTGAAGGCGCTCTGCAAGCCGCGCTGGACGATCTGTCGGAAAACAACTGGGCAAACGCCGCGACCGGCATCATGACCACCGACACCCTGCCCAAGGGCGCGAGCCGTCAGTTCCAGCACGATGGCGTCACGGTCACCGTGACCGGCATCAGCAAGGGCGCGGGCATGATTCGCCCGAACATGGCGACCATGCTGGGCTACATCGCCACCGATGCCAAGGTTGCACCGCACGTGCTCAAGGACCTGCTGCTGGACGGCGCGAACAAGTCGTTCAACCGCATTACTATCGATGGCGATACCTCGACCAACGATTGCTGCATGCTGATCGCGACTGGCAAGGCCGCAGTACCTGAAGTCACCGAAGCCAGCGGCCCGCTGTTCGCGGCGTTGAAGCAGGCAGTGTTCGAGGTATGCATGGAGGTGGCACAGGCTATCGTTCGCGATGGTGAAGGTGCGACCAAGTTCGTGACCGTTGAAGTCAACGGCGGTGGCAATCATCAGGAATGCCTGGACGTTGCTTACGCAGTGGCCCACTCGCCGCTGATCAAGACCGCGCTGTTCGCCTCCGACCCGAACTGGGGCCGTATTCTGGCGGCAGTAGGCCGTGCGGGTGTGCCGAACCTGGATGTGAGCCTGATCGACGTCTACCTGGGTAGCGTCTGCATCGCCAGCAAAGGCGGTCGCAGTGCCAGCTATACCGAAGAGCAGGGCGCCGCTGTCATGGCGCAGGAAGAAATCACCATTCGCATCGAGTTGGGCCGCGGCCAGTGCAGCGAGGTCATCTGGACCACTGACCTGTCCCATGAGTATGTGAAGATCAACGCCGAATACCGGAGCTGATCGACTCGTTGACCAGGCCGGCTCCAGCGCGAGCCGGCCTGGTCGGCGACAGCGGCGGTACATTCTCCAAACCTTCTGGAGCCGAACCATGAGCTACCACCTGATCATCGGCGACAAGCTTTACTCCTCCTGGTCACTGCGCGCTGCCCTGGCGCTGGAACTGACCGGAGCGTCCTACACCGAGCAACTCGTCAAACTCAATCAACCTGATACCCGCGCCCGCTTGCTCGAGCATTCGCCGACCGGCAAGGTGCCGTTGCTCAAGTCCGAGCATGGCACCATCGCCGACTCCCTGGCGATTGCCGAGTACCTGGCCGAGCGTCATCCGGACGCCCATCTGTGGCCGACCGACGTCGCTGCCCGTGCTCAGGCCCGCTCTGCCTGTGCGCAGATGCACAGTGGTTTCTTTGCCTTGCGTGGCACCATGCCATTCGACCTGAGCCGTGACCAGGCGTTGGACGTAACCCCGGCGGACGTCCAGGCGGATATCGACCGTATCGTTGCCTTGTGGGCCGAGTGCCGTGCTGCCGCAACCGCCAGTGGCCCGTTCCTGTTTGGCACGCCTAGCCTGGCCGACGCGTTTTTTGCGCCAGTGGCGGTTCGCCTGCGCACTTACCGGGTTGAACTGCCGGTTGAAGCGCTCAACTACATCGAAGCGATTTACCAGTGGCCCGCTTTCCAGGCCTGGCAGAAAGCGGGATTGGCGGAGTGTGGACGGTGAAACGTATTCATGTAGCTGCCGCCGTGATTCGCGGTACCGATGGCCGGGTGCTGATTGCTCGGCGTGCCGATAGTCAGCATCAGGGCGGCCTTTGGGAGTTTCCGGGCGGCAAGGTCGAGGAGGGCGAAGCCGTACAGGCTGCGTTGGCCCGTGAGCTTCAGGAAGAGCTGGGTATTGCCGTCAGTGCGGCGCGGCCATTGATCAAGGTCAAGCATGACTACCCGGACAAACAGGTGCTGCTGGATGTGTGGGAGGTGTCCGCGTTTACCGGTGAGCCCCACGGTGCCGAGGGCCAGCCGTTGGCCTGGGTGGCGCCACGCGAGTTGGCGCAGTACGACTTCCCTGAAGCCAACCGGCCGATTGTGGCGGCTGCGCGTTTGCCCGGTGAGTACCTGATTACCCCGGACGGCCTGGAAACGTCCCAGTTGCTGCGCGGTATGCAGAAGGCCATTGCTGGCGGCGTGAAGCTGCTGCAATTGCGTGCGCCGAACATGTATGACCCGCAGTACCGCGACCTCGCCGTGGATGCTGTCGGCCTCTGTGCTGGCAAGGCACAGTTGATGCTCAAGGGGCCGTTGGAGTGGTTGGGCGACTTCCCGGCGGCCGGTTGGCACCTGACTGCGACACAATTGCGCAAGTACGCCAGCAAGGGGCGTCCGTTCCCGCAGAACCGTTGGCTGGCAGCGTCCTGCCATAACGCCGAAGAGTTGGCGTTGGCTGAGCAGATGGGGGTTGATTTTGTCACCCTCTCGCCGGTGCAGGCGACGCAGAGCCATCCGGATACCGCGCCATTAGGCTGGGAGCAGGCCTCGCAGTTGATCGAGGGCTTCAATCGTCCGGTGTTCCTGCTCGGTGGCGTTGGCGATGCAGAGCGTGAGCGGGCCTGGCAGAGCGGTGCGCAGGGTGTTGCCGGGATTCGGGCCTTCTGGCCCGAGATGTAACCACTGCGAATCGTGCTTGATGGGCGCTGACTGGCGCCTCAGGGTTTGGCTGCAGGCTGCCACAGCACCTCGGCCACGCCCTGGCGCCGCCCAATCAGTCGTGCCGCCACGAACAGTAGGTCGGACAACCGGTTGATGTAGGCCAAACCAACCCCAGTCAATGGCTCAATGGCGTTCAGCGCTTGGCAGCGTCGTTCGGCACTGCGGGCCAGGCTGCGGCAGACATGGGCCTGGGCGACCAGGGCTGAGCCTCCGGGCAGAATGAAATTCTCCAGCGGTCCCAGTTCATCGTTCCAGCGATCGATCACCTGCTCCAGTGATTCCACTTGCGCGTCATTCAAGGCTTGATAACTGGGCATCGCCAGCTCGCCTCCCAGATCGAACAGTCGATGCTGACAAGGTGAAAGCACTTCGATCAGTTCTGTCAGGGCAGGGTCCGTCGCAAGGCCTGCCAGCAGCACGCCAAGCTGGCTGTTGAGCGTATCTACTTCGCCAATGGCTTCAATGCGTGGGTGATTCTTCGGTACTCGGCGGCCATCGCCCAAGCCCGTTTCACCCTTGTCGCCCGTGCGGGTGTAGATCTTCGACAAACGAAAACCCATGTTCAAGACTCCGTCTTTTGGTTCGGTGTGGGGGTTGCCAGGGGCAGGCGCAAGGTGAAGCAGGTGCCTTGACCGGGTGCTGACTGCACCTCCATCTGGCCTTTGTGGTTATTGGTGATGATGAAGTAGGAGACGGACAGCCCCAGCCCGGTGCCCTGGCCAATTTCCTTGGTGGTGAAGAACGGCTCGAAGGTCCGCTTGCGTACGGCTTCCGTCATGCCGACACCGTTATCTTCGACCTGGATCTCGGCCCATGGTGGATTCAGTCGCGTGCGCAGGATGATGCGACCGGGCTCGCTATCATCCTGGCGCTGGTGAATGGCCTGAGCCGCGTTTTTAAGCAGGTTCAGCAGCACCTGTTCAAGCTCGTTCGCCGTGCAGGGTACCGGCCCCAGCTCAGGGTCGAACTGGCGGACAATGGCTTGGCCTTTGAAGTCGAAACCGATGGTCAGGTCGAAGTCGTTGCTGGCGATTTCTACCGCCTGGTCGATCAAGGCTGGCAGGTCGCAAGGCACCAGTTGGCGATTGCTGCGGCGGCTGAAGCTGAGCATATGGGTGACGATCTTGGCCGCTCGGGTGCCGGCCTGTTGGATGCCATCGAGCAGTTGCGGCACTTCGCGCAGTTGCAGGTAATGGTTGACGACGCTCAGGTCGATGCCTGCTTCACTGGCTTGCTCGATGTTCTTCGGCAAGTCAGGCGACAGCCGCCGCCGGATGTTCTGGACGTTGTGCAGAATCGCCCCGAGTGGGTTGTTGATTTCATGCGCCATGCCCGCTGCCAGGCCGCCGACCGAGAGCATTTTTTCCGATTGCACCATCATTTCCTCCAGCGACAGGCGCTGGGTGATGTCGTCTATACGGATCACCACGCCACGTCCGCCACCACCCATGAGTGGGTAAAAGGTCAGGGCATAGTGGCGAGGCTCGTCGTCCTTGGTCCAGGTGACGCGTTCAATTTTCGCTACCCGGTGCTTCTCGACGCTTTCCTTGAGTTGCGGCAGGAAGGGGCGTAATGGCTCGAAGGCGAGGAAAATCGGCTGGTTCAGCGCCTCGTCCAGCGGTGTGCCGGAGAGAGCGGTGGCTTCCTGGTTCCACTGGGTGACGTAGAGCTGCTCGTCGAGTGCGATCAGGGCCGAGGGCATCGAGTCGATAATGCTGTTGAGGTAGTTCTGAAACCCGGTGAGCTTTTTCTCGATCTTGCTGCGTACCTGGACTTCCAGTTCAAGCTTGCGGTTGGTATGGCGTGTTTCCTCGGCCAGGCCCTGAGCCTGGTCGAAGGCATCCTGGAATTCGTCGCGAGCGCGCTTGAGCTGTTGTTCGCGTGCTTCGATGCGCGAAAGCATCGTGTTGAAGGCTTCTGCGAGGCTGCCGATTTCGTCGCGGTTACCCGGCTGGGCGCGCAGGGCATAGTTCTCTTCACGGGTCACCTGGCGCGTGAGCTGTTCAAGCCGGTCGATGGGCTCGGTAATCAGGCGCTTGATCTGCCGGGCGATGATCATCCATAACAGCACACTGAACACCAGAATCCCCAGGCTGGCGGTCAGCGTGCCGGTGTAGAAGGCCATCGGCAGTTCGCTACTGGCCACCAGCAGCAAGTGGCTGGGCGGTGAACCAGGGCGTGGCAGCGGGATCAGTTGGGTGTTGCGAAATTCGGTGAGCCGCCAGGTTTCGATGTTGCGATAGCGTTTGGGCAGGTCGAGTAATTCGCCGTGCTGCAATTGCGCGAGACGCTTGCCATCGCTGCCATACAGGGCGGCAGCGCGCAGTGGCGAATAGCTGTCCAGCTCCCTGAGTAGCCGGTCGGCGGCTTCCGGTGAGTCGCTAGCCTGTTGCGCCAGTTGAGGGTTGGATACCAGTCGACCGATGGTCTGCAACGCCTGGGGCGCCATGCTCTCTTGAGAGATCCAATAGGCAGCACTGATGAAGGTCAGGTTGGCGACCAACATCACGGTAATCAGCAGCACCAGCAGGGCAGCTAGTAGCTTTTGCCCAACGGGCAGGTTTTCCAGGCGTTCGCGCAATGGCATGGTTGAGGCGTGATCCTGGTGGGGGGTTTAGGCGGCCAGAGTACCGCCCGAGTCAGTCGCTGGGCAATCCATGCGCATTCAGGTACTCGACCAGGCGCCGGTGGAGCCGTTCCAGGTGCGGCAATTCGCAGCCATGACGGGCGGCAATGCGGCAGGCATGGCCGAGCAGGTAGTGGATCTCTGTGCGGCGGCCCTGACGGACGTCCTGGTACATCGATGAGTAGTTGGCGGCGGTAGCCTGAATCACCCGCTCTACCTCCTCGGCGAGGCCATCGGCGGCCTGTGGTTGACCACAGCGGCGCAACAGCTCGGCGAGCTCCAAGCACAGGGTCGCCACTTCGCAGTGGTGTTCGCTCAGGCCGCCATTGCGGCACTCATGCAACACCGTCAGTGGGTTGATGGCGCAGTTCAAGGCCAGTTTGCGCCAGAGGCGGGTAAGGATGTCGGGTGTCCACTGGTGTGGTATCCCGGCGTCTTCCAGTTCATCGAGCCAGTCGGGCGTGCTGGGCCTGGCGGGATCGCCCAGCCAGTTGAAGCCGTGGCCGGCAAACACCACCTGCCAGTCCGCCTGACGAAAGGCGCCTTCCGTGCTGGAGGCGAAGATACAACGTGCGTGGGGCACCAGGGCGGCAACCTCGTCCTGGCTGCCCAGGCCGTTCTGCAGCAGGATCAGCTCGGCATTGGGGGCCAAGCGGGGCAGCAGGGGGGCAACCGCCTTGTGTGCGTCGTAGGCTTTGCAGGCCACCAGCAGACGGTGGATAGGCCCTGCGCCCGTCGCTGTCTGTGCGGGAATGGCATGAGTGTGCGCCTGATCCTGTTCGATCAGCGTCAGGCCGCCCGCGGCCTCATAGGCAGCCACACGCTCATCGTCCCGCAAGATCAGGCGTACTGCTTTGCCTGCACGAGCCAGACGACAGGCCCAAAGGCTGCCCAGACTGCCGGCGCCGAGAATATGCCAGGTGCTGCTCATCCGCGTTTCGCAACCGTTATAATGAGCGAGCATTTTAACCGTCAAACCCGGCGCGCTCCATCGTGCTCTTTCATCAGGGCAGGTAGCGTGTCTTTTATTTTTGGAGAAAGGATATGCCGTCGTTCGACGTGGTATCGGAACTGGACAAACACGAAGTCACCAACGCGGTAGACAACGCGATCAAGGAACTGGACCGGCGCTACGACCTGAAAGGCAAAGGCAGCTTCGAGTTCAAGGAAAAGGAGCTCACTGTCAATCTGACAGCCGAAGCCGAATTCCAGCTTGAGCAGATGATTGAAATCCTCAGGTTGTCGCTGATCAAACGCAAGATCGACGCCCAATGCCTGGAGATCAAGGATGCTTACCCGTCCGGTAAGGTCATGAAACAGGAAGCCGTCCTCAAGGAAGGTATCGACAAAGAGCTGGCGAAGAAGATCGTTGCCCACATCAAGGAGGCCAAACTCAAGGTTCAGGCCGCCATTCAGGGCGAGCAGGTACGGGTAACCGGCAAGAAGCGCGACGATTTGCAAGAGGCCATCGCCGCTTTGCGTGCCAAGGAATTCGGCATGCCATTGCAGTTCAACAATTTCCGCGACTGAGCACCCTGCGTCAGGAACCTCGGCGCCGTTCTGGCGTCCGAGCTTCTCTAGGCCGTTGATACGATTGCGGTGGGATATTTACGCTTTTTGCCATTTGGCATCAGGAGAGCACTATGGATTTGAACGCTGAAGTCGATCAACTGGTCAAGACCTCACAAAGCTGGATTCCATTGATCATGGAGTACGGCAGCCGTTTTCTGTTGGCGCTGCTGACGTTGTCCATTGGTTGGTGGCTGATCAACAAGGTGACATTCCGTCTGGGCAAGTTGCTGGCTTTGCGTAATGCCGACCTTGCACTGCAGGGGTTCATCAGTAGCCTGGCCAACATCGCCCTCAAAGTGCTGTTGATGGTCAGCGTCGCTTCGATGATCGGCGTAGAAACCACGTCCTTCGTTGCCGCCATTGGTGCCGCAGGCCTTGCCATTGGCTTGGCATTACAGGGCAGCCTGGCGAACTTTGCCGGTGGCGTGCTGATTTTGCTGTTCCGTCCGTTTCGCATTGGTGATGTGATCGAAGCGCAAGGGGTCAGCGGAACGGTGGATAGCATCCAGATCTTCCACACGGTGCTGCGTACGGGTGACAACAAGACCGTGATCATGCCCAACGGCAGCCTGTCCAACGGCATTATCACCAACCACAACCGTCAGCCGACCCGTAAGGTCGTGTTTGATGTTGGTGTCGACTACGATGCCGACTTGCAGGCTGCGCGTCGCGTGTTGCTTGAGCTGGCCAATGATCCACGGGTTCACAAGGATCCGGCGCCACAAGCCGTCGTGTCGACCCTGGGCGACAGTTCGATCACCATTTCCCTGCGTGCCTGGGTCAATACCGGTGACTACTGGGATGTGTTGTTCATGCTCAACGAGCATGCCCGTGATCGCCTGCGTGCCGAGGGGATCGACATTCCCTTTCCGCAGCGCGTGATTCGCGTGGTCCAGGAAGCGACTGCCTAAAACGCTGCCTCCCTAGGCACCCGCCTTGCCGATAGCATCGTCGGCAGGGCGGGTGCCTGGAATCTCCTATCGCGAGCGTGACTTTTCTGGCATACAGGCTGGCCAAATGTCGTTTGGCCTGGCGTTCCCATGTTGACCCCGCTGCTGCAAATCACCCCGCTGCGTGCATTCTGCTTCGCACTGACCTTGGCGCTCTTCGAGCTGCTGACCTATATCGCCAGTGATGTGGTCATGCCTGCCATGCCGACGGTGGTGAATGACCTGCAGGCGAGTGCAGATTTCATCCCCCATGCCCTGAATCTCTATCTGCTTGGCGGCGTACTGCTGCAATGGTTGATCGGGCCGTTGGCGGACCGTTATGGTCGGCGCCCGCTGCTGCTCGGTGGCTGCGTGTTTTTCAGCCTGATGTGCCTGCTCACCCATTGGGTGGAGGGGATTGAGCTGTTCAACCTGCTGCGATTGTTGCAGGGCATTGGTCTGGGCTTTGTGGTGACGGTGAGTTATCCCGCCCTGAACGAAGCCTTCAGTGAAGCGGATGCGGTGCGGATGATGGCCCTGCTCGCGAATATCGCCTTGCTATCCCCCTTGCTGGGGCCTTTGCTCGGCACGCTGTTGCTGGAGTGGATGTCCTGGCGTTGGATTTTTGTACTGATCGGCGCCGGTGGCATGCTTGCCTGGTTGGCGCTGTATCGCTTCATGCCTGAAACACTCGGTGTTGAGCGGCGTGACGGCAGCAGGCTGGCGTTTCAGCCGATTCATCTGCTGCCTTTGTTGGCCGGCTATCGACAGTTGTTGCTCAACCGTTACTTCGTCGCGGGCAGCATGGCGCTTGGTTTGATCGGGTTGCCGTTGATCGCCTGGATCGGGCTTTCGCCGGTACTGCTCATTCACGGCCAGGGCTTGAGTACGCTGGACTACGCGCTGTGGCAACTGCCGGTGTTTGGCGGCCTGATTGCCGGAAACCTGATCATTAACCGGATTGCCGAGCGCTATACACTGCTGGCCCTCGTGCGCCGTGGGCTGTGGCCGCTGGTGAGTGGTTTGCTGGCAATGATGGTTGTCGCCTGGTTGTACCCGTCGGTGATCGGTGTGGTTGCAGGGCTATCGGTATACGCGCTTGGCCTTGGAGTCTGTAATGCCGTGTTGTACCGCATCACGCTGTTTGCCAGCGAGCAAAGCAAAGGCCTGGTGTCGGCGATGCTGGGCATGATCACCATTGCTTTGCTCGGCCTGGGAGGCTCCTTGCTGGCAATACTGGGTGCGGGTGAGGGCTTGCTGACGTTCGCTTGGGTCGCGGGTGTCGCCGGCCTGCTGGCGCTCTGGCCGTTGCGTACGGTGCTGAGCGCTGGCGAGCCGGTTGTCTCGGATTAAGGGCGTTCGCCCACCGAGTTCTGTGGCTGATCCTGAGGTTCAGGCTTTCCACGGCGGGCTTCTTGATGCCAGTGCAGGGCAATCAGGATAAGCGTGGGTACACCCAGCAGTGCCGTAATCAGGAAGAAGTCGTGGTAGCCGAACTTTTCCACCATGACGCCTGAGTATCCACCGATCAGCCTTGGCAGCAACAGCATGATGGAACTGAGCAGGGCATACTGGGTGGCCGAGAACTTGAGGTTGGTCAGGCTCGACAGGTAGGCGACAAACGCCGAAGTCGCCATGCCAGAGCTGAAGTTATCCAGCGAGATGGTGACGATCAGCATGTTCAGGTTGGGGCCCATGTCTGCCAGCATCAGGAACAGGATGTTGGTGCTGGCCGAGGCTGCGCCACCGATGAACAGGATCGGCAGGATGCCGAAACGGACGATCAGCAGCCCGCCTAGGCCGGCGCCCACCAAGGTCATGATCAACCCGAAGATCTTGCTGATGCTGGCGATCTGATCCTTGGTGAAGCCTTGATCGATGTAGAACACGTTGGCCATCACGCCCATCACTGTATCGGACATCCGGTAGGTTGCGATCAGCCCAAGCAATAGCAAGGCCTGCCAGCGGTAGCGCGTAATGAAGTCGTTGACCGGGGTCAGCACCGGGGCCAGGCCACGCCGGCCCATTGAGGACAGGCACAACGCTGTGAGCGTGATGTACAGAATCGCGCGAAGGAACGCGCGGTCTTCCAGCAGCAAGTCAAGCAGGCTCACGCCCTCGAACAGCACACTGGCAAAGTCGGTGTAGTACAACTGGGTAAACGTTGCCGGTACCGACACGAGCAGTACGATCAGCACGAACACGGATACCAGTTGGTGGGCAAAGCCATAGCGCGCCGCCGACAACTGAGTGCGCAGTG
Source organism: Pseudomonas sp. TE3910 (assembly GCF_056279025.1). Taxonomy (NCBI): domain Bacteria; kingdom Pseudomonadati; phylum Pseudomonadota; class Gammaproteobacteria; order Pseudomonadales; family Pseudomonadaceae; genus Pseudomonas; species Pseudomonas sp. TE3910. The sequence continues at coordinate 2,467,276 of NZ_JBWBQN010000001.1, read as the reverse complement.
GTACAGGCGGTTCGCGCATCAACAGGCTGGTAATCAGTGCCGGCACCATCATCACACCGAACAGCACATAGGTACCGGTCCAGGCTTTGTGGAGGTAGTTGAAACCGGTGGAGCCGAAACCTTCAGCGAAAAACAGGGCGCCCGCGGTAGCCAGCAGGGCCGCGACGCGGTAGCCAGCCATATAGCTGGCTGCCAGGGCTGCCTGGCGCTGATCGTCGGCGATCTCCAGGCGATAGGCATCAACGGCAATATCCTGTGTTGCCGAGGAAAACGCGACAAGTACGGCCAGTGCAATCAGCCAGGACAAGTGTTTTTGGGGGTCGCAGAACCCCATCCCGACCAGGCCCACGACGACCAGCACCTGCGATAACACGAGCCAGGAGCGGCGTCGACCGAGCTTGCCCAGCAGTGGCAGGCGCCACTGGTCGAGCAGTGGCGACCACACCCATTTAAAGGCGTACGCCAAGCCTATCAGGCTGGCATAGCCAATCGTCTCGCGGGCCACACCGGCCTCGCGCAGCCACACGGACAGGGTTGAGAACACCAACATGTACGGCAGGCCGGCGGCAAAGCCGAGCAGCAACAGCACCAGCGTTGACGGGCTGGCATAGGCAGCGAGCGCATCGCGCCAGGTTTTACGGGGCATGGGCCAACATCTGCCTCAAGTTTACGAAAACAAAGCGCGCACTCTAACCGCTGTGCTCCATTGGACGCCAGCCATGGTACGACATATCCACACGATTATTCTGGACGGTGACCCCTTCTGCACGCAGCCTGGCACGTTGTTCATCACCTGAAGGTGTGCCTTGCGCAAGGCTCAGGCGGCCACCGGCAGCAATCACGCGGTGCCAGGGAAGCTGTGTCGAATCGGGCAGTTGCCCGAGGGTACGCCCGACCCAGCGCGCAGCACGCCCCAGCCCGGCCATTTCGGCCAATTGACCATAGCTGACGACTTTGCCTGCAGGTACCTGGTTCAGTGCTACATAGAGTGCCGTTCGTCTGGCTTCAGGCGTTTGCCTTGGATCACCGGGCACGGCGTTCACTGTTGTGCACTCTGCGCGACAGCCTGTCGGGTCGCAGTGAGCCGGGAAACAGCAATTGAACACATCGGCATGGTTTGGCTCCGTCCTCGCCCGGGGCGTATCTGGATAACGCTTTTACAGGCGCAAACCACCGTCCAGTTCCAGAATGCGCCCGCTGAAGTAATCGTTTTCAAGAATGTAGGCGGCCGAATGGGCAATTTCCGCTGGCGTGCCCATGCGCTTGAGTGGAATGCCAGCCGTCATTTTCTCCAGCGCCTCGGGCTTCATGCTCGCGGTCATCTCGGTTTCGATGAACCCGGGGGCAATGCCGGCCACGCGGATACCATAGCGGGCCAGCTCTTTTGCCCAGGTAACCGTGGCGGCCGCGACGCCTGCCTTGGCGGCCGAGTAGTTGGTCTGGCCCAGGTTCCCCGCGCGGGAAATCGAGGAAATGTTGATGATTGCGCCCTGGTTCTTCAGTTCGATCATTTTTGCTGCCACTTCACGGGTGCAGAGGAACACCCCCGTGAGGTTGACGTCGATCACGGACTGCCATTGGGCCAGGCTCATTTTGCTCAGTTGGCCATCCTTGACCTTCACCAGCAGACCGTCACGCAGGATGCCCGCGTTGTTGATCAGGCCGTGAATGGCTCCGAAATCCGCCGCCACCTGCTCAACCATCTGGACGACCTGGTCTTCGTCAGCGACATTGCACAGGTAGTGGCGTGCTTCGACACCCAGCGCCTTGCACGCCGCGACGGTGTGCTGGAGTTTTTCTTCGTTGAGGTCGACGAGCGCCAGGCGTGCCCCTTTACCCGCCAGGTACTCGGCCATTGAACGGCCCAAACCCTGGCAGCCGCCGGTGATAATGATTACTTTGTCAGTCAACTGCATAAGGATGCTCCACGGGCAGGTTTGGGGCGGGCGAACACATTTTATTTATGACGAATTCTAGTCTGGGGGTCACAACGTGAGCGCTAAAGCGACGAAGCATGCACGAGAACTGCTGCTCAAGGAATACCGGGGCGTCCTGTCGACCCACTCCAAGTCGATGCCGGGCTTTCCGTTTGGTTCGGTGGTGCCCTATTGCCTGGATGCCGAAGGTCATCCGCTGATCCTCATCAGCCGTATCGCTCAGCACACTCATAACCTGCAGCGTGATCCGAAATGTTCGTTGCTGGTCGGCGAGCGGGGCGCTGAAGACGTCCAGGCGGTGGGCCGTCTGACGCTGCTAGCCGAGGCCCTGCAGCTTGAGGACGCCGACGCCATTGAAGCGGCAGCCGAACGTTATTACCGTTATTTTCCGGAGTCGCGTAATTACCACCGCGCGCATGATTTCGATTTCTGGGTGCTCAAACCCGTGCGTTATCGCTATATCGGCGGCTTTGGCGCAATTCACTGGCTGGACCACGTGGCCCTTGCCAACCCGTTTGCCGGGAAGGTTGAGGCCAGTATGGTCGAGCACATGAATAGCGATCATGCCAACGCGATTGCTCACTATGTGGCCTTGAGCGGCTTGCCGCAGACCGTGCCTGCGCAGATGGCCGGTATCGACAGCGAAGGCATGCACTTGCGAATTGGCCATGGCCTCTACTGGCTGGCGTTTGGTGAGCCTTGCAACACGCCGACACAAGTACGCGAAGCCTTGGTTTTTCTGGCCCACGCCGACGATTGGCCGAGTAACGAGCCGGTTGAGGCTTGAAATTGCAATGGACTGCAACCATTAACCGGGTATTGGAAGGTCGTCTTCCGTCGAGGAACCCTTGATGCGTGCTTTTCTACTGCTGTTTCTGCTTTTTCCGGTGCTCGAGCTCTATGTGTTTTTCAAGGTCAGCACAGCCATTGGTTTTTTCCCGGCGTTGCTGCTGATCATTGCCTCTTCTGCACTGGGTGTGCTGGTCATGCGGGTGGCTGGTCTGGCTACCGCGCTGCGCGCCCGTGAAAGCCTGCAGCGTGGCGAACTGCCTGCTGAGGAGATGTTCCAGGGGTTGTTGCTGGCCGTCGGTGGCGGTCTGCTCCTGGTGCCTGGTTTCATTACTGACGTGCTGGGCCTGATCTGCCTGCTGCCGTTCACCCGACGCCTGATCGGTCGACGTTTGCGTGAGCGTGCCGAGGCGCAGGCCATGCGTCAGCGGGCGTTTTCAGATGACCCGTTTGCAGGCCGTCCTGGTGCTCAGGGCGGTACGCCGCGGCAGCCGAATGTGATCGAAGGCGAGTACGAGCATCGCGACTCTTGAACCCTGGCGATAACCTGACGGCCCCATACGGGGCCGTTTTTCATTCGCCCGCTCGACAAAAAAAATTTCATGTACAGCCTTGTAATCGCCTTGAGCGACCTCATGTATGGGTCACCGAAAGGTTTCTGGTTACAAACACCAGACAAGACATGCGTGGTTCGCTTGGCGAGCCACCAACGGTCGGGCCAACTTGGGCCACGCCGATAGCCTCAACCAGCCGGTTTAAACCGGCCGATGAAAACCACAATTAGGAGAGATCGACAATGAAGCTTCGTCCTCTGCATGACCGCGTCGTCATCCGTCGCAGCGAAGAAGAATCGAAAACCGCTGGCGGTATCGTTCTGCCAGGTTCGGCTGCTGAAAAACCTAACCGTGGCGAAATTGTCGCTGTAGGTACCGGCCGCATCCTGGATAACGGTGAAGTACGTGCGCTGGCCGTGAAAGTGGGTGACAAGGTTGTTTTCGGCCCTTACTCCGGTAGCAACACTGTGAAAGTCGACGGCGAAGACCTGCTGGTGATGAGCGAGAACGAAATTCTCGCGGTCATCGAAGGTTAATCAACCGCTGGTTTCCCGTTACTTCAAAGTATTCAAGGATTAAACGATCATGGCTGCTAAAGACGTAAAATTCGGCGATTCCGCCCGTAAGAAAATGCTGGTTGGTGTCAACGTTCTGGCTGACGCGGTAAAAGCGACCCTGGGCCCGAAAGGCCGTAACGTAGTTCTGGCCAAGAGCTTCGGCGCACCGACCATCACCAAGGACGGCGTTTCTGTCGCCAAAGAAATCGAGCTGAAAGACGCGTTCGAGAACATGGGCGCTCAGCTGCTCAAGGACGTCGCTTCCAAGGCTAACGATGATGCCGGTGATGGCACCACCACCGCTACCGTTCTGGCTCAAGCCATCGTCAACGAAGGCCTGAAAGCCGTCGCTGCCGGCATGAACCCGATGGACCTGAAGCGCGGTATCGACAAGGCGACCATCGCCATCGTCAAAGAGCTGAAAGGTCTGTCCAAGCCATGCGCCGACTCCAAGGCCATTGCTCAGGTTGGTACTATCTCGGCCAACTCCGACAACTCCATCGGTGACATCATTGCCGAAGCCATGGAAAAAGTCGGTAAAGAAGGCGTCATCACTGTCGAAGAAGGCTCGGGCCTGGAAAACGAACTGTCGGTTGTTGAAGGCATGCAGTTCGACCGTGGCTACCTGTCCCCTTACTTCGTCAACAAGCCAGACACCATGGTTGCCGAGCTGGAAGGCCCGCTGCTGCTGCTGGTTGACAAAAAGATCTCCAACATCCGCGAACTGCTGCCAGTTCTGGAAGCCGTTGCCAAGTCCGGCCGTCCGCTGCTGATCGTAGCTGAAGACGTTGAAGGCGAAGCGCTGGCGACCCTGGTCGTCAACAACATGCGCGGTATCGTCAAGGTTGCTGCAGTCAAGGCACCTGGTTTCGGCGACCGTCGCAAGGCCATGCTGCAGGACATCGCTGTCCTGACCGGCGGTACCGTGATCTCCGAAGAAATCGGCCTGAGCCTGGAGTCCGCTACCCTGGAGCATCTGGGTAACGCCAAGCGTGTCACCCTGTCGAAAGAAAACACCACCATCATCGACGGTGCAGGTTCCGAAGCCGACATCGAAGCACGCGTCAAGCAGATCCGTGCCCAGATCGAAGAGACTTCTTCGGACTACGATCGTGAAAAACTGCAAGAGCGTCTGGCCAAACTGGCTGGCGGTGTTGCCGTGATCAAGGTCGGTGCTGGCACCGAAGTTGAAATGAAAGAGAAGAAAGCCCGCGTTGAAGACGCCCTGCACGCTACCCGTGCAGCCGTTGAAGAAGGCGTGGTGCCTGGCGGTGGTGTAGCACTGGTCCGCGCTCTGCAAGCCATTTCCGAACTGAAAGGCGACAACGCCGATCAGGACGTGGGTATTGCTCTGCTGCGTCGCGCTGTTGAAGCGCCGCTGCGCCAGATCACTGCTAACGCCGGCGACGAGCCAAGCGTTGTGGTTGACAAGGTCAAGCAAGGTTCGGGCAACTTCGGTTACAACGCTGCTACCGGTGAGTACGGCGACATGATCGAGATGGGCATCCTGGACCCAGCCAAGGTTACCCGTTCGGCTCTGCAAGCTGCAGCGTCCATCGGTGGTCTGATGATCACCACCGAAGCGATGGTTGCTGACGCTCCAGAAGACAAGCCTGCCGGTGGCATGCCTGATATGGGCGGCATGGGTGGCATGGGCGGTATGGGCGGCATGATGTAAGCCAGCCTTACCCGCTTCAAAATAAAACCCCTGGCCGAAAGGCCAGGGGTTTTTTGTTTTACGGGGACATCGCTGCCACAGGGCCTACCTGCGAAGGTAGCGGTAGGTCAGTGTGTTGGCTGCATCTGGATCACGCTGCTTGAACACATCCCCTGTAGGGCAATTCGGTTATCGGGTTTGGACTGTTGCTGGTGCAGGCACTTCAGCGGTGGCCGGTCTGCGGTACAGCACGGCGTAGTAGCAGCCCAGGCTGATCAACCAGCAGAATACGGCAGTCCAGACGTTGTGCGAGAAGAAGTGCGCGCCTTGCAGCATCCGTCCGACCGAAAACACGGTACCCAGCCCAAAGGCAAACCACAGTGCTGCCCGTGCCATGCGTGGGCGTCGATCACGGAGCACGAAAAACAGTGCGAACAGGGTAAAACCAGTGGCCGCATGGCCGCCTGGCCAGCAGCGTCCGGGTTTGTCCGTTGCTGGGCGTGGGCTGAGCAGTTCGCTGTAGGTCTCTTTGCCGCCGAATTCCTGCAGGCTCCAAGGACACTGCACAGCGGTTACTGCCTTGAGCGGGGTTACAAAGCTGGTAGACAAGGCCATTGCCATTACCAGGCAACCCAGTTCGCGGCGCCAGGGGTTGAGTTTTTTCAGCAGCAGGCTGGCGATAAACCCGACAATCGCTGCCAATCCCAAGACGATTACAACTTGTTTGGCCCGATCATGCAGGATGTCTTCAAGAAAGAAGCTGTGTCGTCCGATGAACTGGCCTGCCACAGGGTCATAGGCCCACTTGGCAATGTTCATGTCCAGGCTGGTCAGTTCCAGAAGGAGCAGGGCGGTGGCGACTAAAAGGGGAAGGCCGAGGTACAGCCAGGTGTTAATGGGGCGCGATGGTGGGCGGATGCGGGCTTCAGGCATGACAGGTCCTGGCAAACAAAATGGACAGTCCCGGTCGGCAAGCCCGAGCCGGGTATAGGCTTGACGTAACGACCGGCGATTTTCTGTGGAGGGGGGTGCGTAGTCTGTGAATACTCGGTGAAAAAAACGTTAACCAGTGATAAATCTGTTCTGATCTGGCAGTACGTGAGCGATGGCCTTAAGCTGCGCCTGCCAAGCAGGCAAATGCAGTGAACGGGGGATACCCATGCGAATTCTATTGGTTGAAGACAACCGCGATATTCTGGCCAATCTGGCAGATTACCTTGGCCTCAAGGGCTACACGGTCGATTGTGCCCAAGACGGCCTTTCGGGTTTGCACCTGGCGGCGACCGAACACTATGACCTGATTGTGCTCGACATCATGTTACCCGGTATTGACGGCTACACGCTATGCAAGCGCTTGCGCGAGGATGCCCGGCGCGACACGCCGGTGATCATGCTCACCGCCCGTGACCAACTTGACGACCGTCTTCAGGGTTTTCGCTCGGGCGCCGACGATTACCTGCTCAAGCCATTTGCCCTGTCGGAGTTGGCCGCACGTATTGAGGCGGTGCTGCGTCGTGCTCAGGGTGGCGGACGCCGCAGCCTGCAAGTCGGTGATTTGAGTTATGACCTGGACACGCTTGAGGTCACGCGCCAAGGGCGCTTGCTCAAGTTGAACCCGGTCGGCCTGAAATTGCTTGCCGTACTCATGCAAAAAAGCCCCCATGTGCTGCGTCGCGAAGTGCTTGAAGAGGCGCTCTGGGGGGATGACTGTCCTGACAGTGATAGCCTGCGTAGCCACGTTCATCAACTACGCCAGGTGATCGACAAGCCGTTCGACAAGCCATTGCTGCACACAGTACATGGTGTGGGGTACCGCATGGCCGAGGGCCGCGATGGAGTTTAAGCAAAGCCTGGCGCAGCGGATCATCATCGCCTTTGCCTTGATGAGCGCCTTGGTCGCGGGAGCGTTCGCTTTCGGTATTGTGGCGACGGTACATCTGGTCGAAGAGCGTTTGATCTCTGCCGTATTGGGTGGCGATCTGCAGCGGTTGCTGTTGATGGACAGCGTGAGTGACTGGAGCCACAGGCCACGGCCAGATCAACTGTTCTACTTCAGCGGCGGGCGCGATGACTTTGCCTTGCCCAAGGATCTCAGGCACCTGGACCCGGGGTTTCATGAGGTCTTTCGCGATCAACTGTCGTATCACGCGATGGTCGAGATTGTAGATGGCCGTCGCTATGTCCTGTTGCAGGATCAAAGTGATTTCGAAGAGCGCGAGCGTGTGCTTTTTGCCGTCGTGGTGGTCGGCTTTGTGTTGAGCCTGGCGCTGGCGGTGTTCCTGGGCTGGGTGTTGGCGCGCAAGGTAATGGCGCCGGTGATCCGTTTGGCTCGTCAGGTTCGTCACCGCGATCAATTGTTGGGCCTCGCACCGCCTCTGGCTCCGGATTATGCCGCCGATGAGGTCGGGCAACTGGCGGTGGCATTCGATGCCACCTTGGGCCGATTACGCGATGCATTGACCCGTGAGCGGCTGTTCACCAGTGATGTGAGTCATGAGTTGCGTACACCCTTGATGGTGCTGGCCACGTCCTGCGAATTGCTGCTGGAGAACACGAAGCTCGATGACCGCGCAAGGGCACAGGTCGAGCGTATCGCCAGGGCCAGCGAGGAAATGCGTGAGTTGGTCAAAACCTTCCTGATGTTGGCCCGGGCTCAGCGTGATGAGGGGGCCGTTGCCTCGCAGGCGACCCTGAAAGAAGTCGCTGATGACCTGCTGGGGGTGTGGCGCGACACCATTGAACAGAAAGGCCTGCAGTTGTACTACAGCGCAGGCGCTGCGGGATCGGTTCTCTACAATGCAACCTTTCTGCAGGCGGTGATGGGCAATCTGCTGCGTAATGCGGCGCATTACACTGAACGCGGTTTCATTCGCTTAACCTTGGAACCCTCCGGGTTCATGGTTGAAGACAGTGGCGTGGGCATTCCTGAAGAGCAGCGTGAAGCCATGTTCCAGCCGTTTGTACGCGGTGGAGAAAAGCGTGGTGAGGGGCTGGGGTTGGGGTTGTCATTGGTACAGCGGATCTGTGATGACCAGTGCTGGATTGTCAGCCTCACGGCCATGACACCCAATGGCTGTCGCTTCCATGTCGATCTGAGCCACGGCCGAAGTCAATTGACTGATCGGGATGAGATCATCGGCTAACCCCGTCCTGAAACAGGATGAAGTTGGTGGGAACGTGTTTAACGTTTTTTTCACATCCGCATGACCTGACGCCAACGCCCACCTGAATAAGGTGGGCGCCAATGGAGTCAGGAGAGGCAGAATGCGTAGTCCCATCAAGCTCGAGTTTTCCGAGAAGCACGATCAGCAACAGGCTCAGGATTGCTTTCTCAAGCATCAAGATGGGTTGGCGCGCCGTCTGTCCCACCAGCGTGATGAACAGTTGGCGCGTCGTGCGCTGGCGCTGTCGGGGGAGCCGGGTCTTGTGCTTGATCTGCCGTGTGGTGCCGGGCATTTTTGGCCGTTGCTGGCGGAAAAAAACAATCGTGTGATCATCGGCGCCGACAACTCGGAGGCGATGCTTGAAACCGCTCGTACATCGCAACCGGCCGGTGTCGTCGAGCGTGTGCGCACCCTGCAGACCTCGGCATTCAACATCGACTTGCCCGACAATGCCGTCGACAGCATTTTCTGTATGCGACTCTTTCAGCAGGTTGGTGAAGCGGCGCACCGCAAGGTCATTCTCTCCGAGTTTCAACGTGTCTCCCGTGACAGCGTGATCCTCTCGCTCTGGGTCGATGGCAACTTCAAAGCCTGGCGACGTAAAAAGCTGGAAGCACGTCGCTTGGCGAAAACAGGTTCAGAAGAGGCTCGCCAGAATCGCTTTGTGCTGCCTGCTGCCACGGTGGAGCAGGAGTTCGTCGAAGCAGGATTCCGCATTCAGGAACGGTTGGATTTTTTGCCGTTCTACGCCATGTGGCGCGTTTACGTGCTGCGTAAAGGCTAGGAGGCGCCTGTCTGTCACCGCCACGGCAGCCGTTTGGCCGCCTACAACGATCACATAGTTGCGTCACCATTCGTCGTGGCGCAACGCAGACTGGCAAAAGCTGCTCTATTTTTACCTCAGGGTGTTTGGCAGCGCTGTCAAAGGTTTAGAGTAATGAAACTAGAAATTGCTCGAGGTCTGTTCTTCCTGGGTGGTCTGGCAATCGCCACCGCTGCGGCAGCCGCGTGGGATGAACCAGGCCCTGGTATCCTCAGCGACACGGCCCACTGCCCTACGCCACATGTTGTCAAGGATCGAGTCGTGGCCACGCCCGATCACGACTTGCTACTGTTGTTGTTCGGCTTGAGGCAAGGGCTTCGCCCCCAAAGCTGATGGTGTTTTGGGTGACCTGAAAAGCCTCGTCAACGACGGGGCTTTTGATTATGGGCTATTCAGGTTGGTTGTGAGTTCCCGACCCCTGGCGGAGCGTCCGCCTTGGCCAGCAGGGTGTAGACGCAGGGCAGGACAAAGAGCGTGAACAGGGTTCCCACCGACATGCCGGTGGCAATCACGGTGCCGATGTCGAAGCGACTGACCGCCCCGGCGCCGCTGGCCAGAATCAAGGGCACCATGCCAAAGACCATCGCGGCAGTGGTCATCAGTACCGGGCGCAGGCGAATCGCGGCGGCCTCTTCTATGGCTTCTCGTACCGACAAGCCATTTTGCCGACGTAACTGATTGGCGAATTCGACGATCAGGATGCCGTGTTTGCTGATCAGTCCGATCAAGGTGACCAGCCCGACCTGGGTATAGATGTTCATGCTCGACAGGCCAAGGAACAGCGGAATCAGTGCGCCGCAGATTGATAGCGGGACTGTCACCAGTATGACCAAGGGGTCGCGGAAACTCTCGAACTGCGCCGCCAGTACCAAGAAGATGATGGCCAACGCCAGGCCAAAGGTGACCCACAGTGCCGAGCCCTCCTGGATGAATTGCCGTGCAACGCCACTGTAGTCAAAGGCGTACCCGGCGGGTGCTTCTTCGCGGGCGATGTTGCGCACGGTTTCGATGGCTTCCCCCATACTGACCAGCGGTACGCCCTGGATAATGGCCGAGTTCAGCTGTTGGAACTGATTCAGTTGGCGCGGTCGTGCGCGGTCGCTGACGGTGATCAGCGTCGACAGCGGCAGCATTTGCCCTTGTTCATTCTTGACGTAGTAGTTGTTCAGCCAGCCAGGGTTGTCACGGTAGGCGCGCTCGACCTGGGCAATGACCTTGTAGCTGCGTCCTTCAAGGGTGAACCGGTTGATCTCAGCCTCACCCAGCAAGGTCGCGAGTGTGCTGCCTAGCGTGCCCATGGTCACCCCCATTTGTGCAGCCTTTGCCCGGTCAATATCGACGACGACTTCGGGCTTGTCGAAGGCCAGATCGATGTCGAGAAAGGCAAATTTGCCGGTGGCCTGGGCGCGTGTTTTTACCTGCTCGGCCACTTGCAGCAGCGATGCGTAATCGTTCGGGGTGTTGATGACAAACTCGAAGGGCAAACCTTGGGTCGTACCGGGCAGTGAAGGCAGGTTGAAGCCGAAGACCTGCAGGCCACTGATCTGGTTGAGCTTTGCCTGAACCTCTGGCAACAGTGCCATTTGGGTTCGCTCCCGCTCATTCCAGGGCTTTAGCAGGAAACCTCCGATGCCTGACTGCACCCCGTTGAAGCCATTGATCTGGAAGGATGAGTAGTACTCCGGGAATGCCTTGAAAATGTTTATGAATTCGTCGGTGTAGGCATTCAGGTAGTTCAGGTTGGCTGGCTGTGGTGCGGTGGCCAGCATGAACACGATGCCTTGGTCTTCGTCCGGTGCCAGCTCTTTCTTGGTGAACATCAGCAGCACCGGAATCAGGCACAGGACGATCACGGCAAACACCAACACTACGGGGCGCGTGTTGAGTGTGCCGTGGAGGATTTTCTGGTAACGCTGCTTGAGGCGTTCAAATAGCTGGTCGAGGCGATAGGCCAGGCCGTGGGTGTTGGCTTCATGGCGCAGGAGCATTGAGCACATCATGGGCGACAGGGTCAGGGCGACGATCCCGGAGATGATCACGGCGCCAGCGAGGGTCAAGGCGAACTCCTTGAACAGTGCGCCGGTAAGGCCTTGTAAAAAGCCAATCGGTGCGTACACCGCTGCCAGCGTGATGGTCATCGAGACCACGGGTATCGCAATTTCTCGCGCCCCTGCCAATGAGGCCTCCAAGGGCGTCTCGCCAGCTTCGATGTGCCGGTGGATGTTTTCCACGACGACAATGGCATCATCCACCACCAGACCAATCGCCAGCACCATGGCCAGCAGGGTCAGCAGGTTGATTGAGTAGCCCATCAGTTGCATGAAAAACAGTACGCCGATCATCGACAATGGAATGGTGATGACCGGAATCAGCACCGAGCGCAGCGCCCCGAGGAACAGAAAGACCACAACGATCACGATCAGCACGGCTTCCGCCAGGGTTTTGATCACTTCGTTGATCGAGGCCTGGATGAACAGTGTGGCGTCGTAAGCGATGGAGGCTTTCAGGTTGGGCGGTAACTGGCTGTTCAGTTCCGGCATCAGTTTGCGCACTTCCTTGATGACATCCAGCGGGTTGGCTGCTGGCGTCGCCTTGATGCCGATGTAGACCGACGGGGTGCCATCGAAAGAACTGACCGTATCGTAGTTCTCCGCGCCCATTTGCACCCGGGCCACATCGCGCAGCAGCACCCGGCTATCGCCCATGGTTTTCAGCGGGATGGCGGCGAAGGCTTCGGCCGACTTGAGCTCAGTGCTGGCGTTGATACTGGTGACCACGTATTCGCCTTTGACTTCGCCCGCTGCAGAAAGGAAGTTGTAGCGCCGTACTGCGTCAGTCACATCGCTGGCGCTCAGGCCATAGCCTGCGAGTTTGACCGGGTCGATCCAGATGCGCATCGCGAATAATTGGTTGCCGAGGATCTCTGCTTCAGCCATGCCCGGCAATGTTGCCAGCTTGGGCTGGATCACCCGTGACAGGTAATCGGTGATCTGCGGGTTGCTCAGTTCGCTGCTGTAGAAGCTGATGTACATCAGCGCCGAGGCGCCAGCGGCCTCCTTGCTCAGGACCGGGTCTTCGGCATCTTGAGGCAGTTTGTTCTTTACCTCATTGGCCTTGGCCAGCAGTTCGGTAAACATCCGGTCACTGTCCGAGCCGATTCGGGCGTAGATCGAGATCACCGAGAAATTCTGCCGGCTCACTGAGGTCATGTAGTCAATGCCCTCTGCGCTTGCCAGGCTCTGCTGCATGGGCTGGGTGATGTAGCCTTGAATGGTTTCCGCGTTGGCGCCGGGGTAGGCGGTGGTCACCGTGATCAGGGCGTTTTCCATCTGCGGATACTGACGGATCGGCAACGAGCTCCAGGCCTGGAAGCCGAGCAGGACGATCAGCAGGCTGACCACACTGGCCAGAACAGGGCGGCGAATGAACGGATCGGTTAAGGCCATGAAGGTTCCTTGATCAATCGACGCGTGGCGAGGTGTCCGGCTCGCCCGTCAGGGTCTTGTCCGGGCTGACGGTGATCAGGGCGCCTTGGCTGAGTTTCAGCTGACCGGCCGTCACCACCTGTTCACCTGCCTTAACGCCTTTGGCGATGACCACCAGGCCTTCACGGCGCTCGCCGGCTTCAATGAAACGGCGCTCTGCCACCCACACCGGTTGGCCGTCAGGAGTTTTTTGTGGCTGGCCGTCCTCGGCGGTCTTGGGCACTGCGACGTACACCGAGGTGCCATACAGGGTGTAGGTGACCGCAGTCTCAGGGACGACCACTTCCGTGCGCGGGTTGGGCAGCAGTATTTGCAGGCTGGTGAACATGCCGGGTAACAGCTTGCCATCGGGGTTCGCCAGGGTGGCGCGGACCTGTACATTACGGGTGCTGTCTTCAACCTTGGGGTTGATAGCGCTGATGGCGCCAGGGAACGTCTGGTTGGGGTAGGCTGCAACGCTGACCAGTACTTGCTGGCCGATGCCCAGTTTGGGAAACGCCTGTTCGGCCACGTAAAAGTCAGCGTACAGGCTGCTCAGGTCCTGAAGGGTGGCGATCACTGTGCCACTGGGCAGGTAGTCGCCGATATCGACCTGGCGGATACCAATGGTACCGCTGAACGGCGCAAGGATCGTCTTTTTCGCCAAGGAACCTTTGAGTTGGGCGACCACGGCTTTGCTGCGCAGCAGTTGTGCTGCGAGGCGATCAAACTCGCCTTTGGAGATTGCCTGACTGTCGATCAGCTGGCTGCCGCGTCCATACTCGACCTGCGCCAGCCCGAGGTCCGCCATCGCGGTGCCCAGCAAGGCGCTTTCCACGTCGCTGTCGAGCTGCAAGAGGGGCTGGCCTACTCTGATCCGCTGGCCTGACTCGAACAGCAGGGTCTTGACCGTACCGGCGGTCTCCAGGCTCAGATTGACCCCCTGAAACGCCTTGAGGCTGCCAACTGCGGGCAGTCGACTCTGCCAGAGCTGTTCGCGCGCGGCAGTCGCCGCTACGCTCACGGGAGGTCTTGGCGCGCTGAATTGCTGAATTTGCTGATAGATACTGAAGGCTTTGTAGCCTCCCAGAATCAGCACAATCAGCAACACGACACCCAACATGATCAGCATGCGGCGGCGCAGCATATTCCATTTCCTTGGAGGCTAGACAGGCAGGCACAGCACTGACGAACACCTGCTCACTGTTGTGCAGTGTTGTCGAATATTACGCCTTTGCCTAATGCAGGGAAGTCCATTTCCCCTTGATGCTACTCAAGTCAGGTGCAGATGGTTGTCCCAAAGCCCGGGCGGCAACTGCAACGGTTGGCCGACCGGTTCTGCCTTGCGGCAATCATAGAGCCGGCAGCGGCCCTGGCCCGAGGTGACGACGAAACCGTCTGCGACTGCGCCAACACCGGCGCAGTCGGGCATCGGGGCATCCAGGCGCGTTGCACCCGTGTCCAGATCCCAGATGAACAGGCGGTTGGCCCGAGGTGCGGTCAGTGCAACCAGTCGCAACTCACTGTGTACCGCGACACTGGCGGTGTAGTTCGCCATAGACTGCAACTGTACCTGCGCCACGGGGAATGGCTGGAAGGGCTGCCCTGGGCGTTTGATCGCCAGCAGTTCAGCGGTTTCGTGAGCGTCGCCCATGAACTGCTGACAAGCGACCAGCGTGCCGTCGCTGGCAACGGCCAGGTGACGAACGCTGTTCATTTGCTGGCTCAGGGTTTCCTTGCTCAGCAAGGTGCCGTCGCGGTGCATCAACACCAGGCTGGGTTCCATGGCATCAAGGTTCATCTCGACGCGGCTTTCGGCTTCGGTGCGAATACCGCCGTTGGCGACCACCAGGGTTTCACCATCGGGTAGCCAGGACACCTGATGCGGGCCAAGGCCGTGGGTGGGCAGCTCGCCACTGTGCTGCAGCCGTTCGCCCTCGAATCGGTAGACCCCAAGTACACCCCGCCCCGGATCAGTGGTGTCGTTCTCGGTGGCATACAGCCATTCACCGCCCTTGTGAATCACCGCGTGGCCATAGAAATGACGGTTCGGCTGTGAGGTGACGGTTTGCAGCAGGCGGCCGTCGCGCAAGTCGACCAGATAGCTCTCGGTACCGGGTCGACGCGCCACGAACAGGGCGATAGGCAGTTCAGGGTGATTGATGATGTCGTGGCAACGCTGTCCGACCTGGGTCGCGAATACCTGGCTACCGTCCAGGCGGTAGCCGACGGCGTAGTGGTTGCCGTCGCTATCGTCGCGGGCCGAGAGCAGCAGGGGCTGCTGACGCTTGTTCTGGAACAGGGTCCATCCGCCTAGCGTGAGGGCAGCAAGCACCGCGCTACCGACTTTCAGAGCCTGACGTCGCAACATGATCAGTCACCGTCGTTGGCGTTGAAGCCCAATTGAATGCCCAGCGCCTTGGCCAGATCAGTCTCGTGCAGGCGGTGGACGGCGTTCAGGCTGTCATAGATCGCGTTCAACTGCTCACGACCGGCTTCATCTTCCAGCAGCTCGCCAAGGGGCTTCGGCGTGTCGGCCAACAGCTTCAGCGATGCCGCATAGGCAGCGTCGATCTTGTCGGCAAGGGCCTTCTGGTCGCTGCCGAGCAGGCTGCGCAGCCCTTGATTGTCGACCCCGGCCCATACTGTCTGTGCAGCACTGAGGCTGGCATGCAGGCTCTTCAGAGACGACTGGCTACGCCAGGCTTCTGCCTGCAGTGGCTGCGGGATGCCCTTGCTCATGCGACCCATCGGCGTGCCGAGTTTTTTCTTCAGGGTGTCCAGCGCAGTGACCTGGGCGCGGAGCACGTCGGCAATCGCTTCGTGAGAGTCGGCATAGCGCTGGTTCGGGAACTTGGTCATCTGTGCGAGCACGCCGTCGTTCTTGTTCCAGCCCTTCAGGATTTCTTCGGCCAGGGCTTTCTGACGCTCGCCGATGGCAACCAGCAGCGGGCAGTAGCGGGCTTTCTGCTCGGCATTGGCGGTGTCTGGCTTGCTGTCAAACAGGATGTACTCGTAAGCCGAGAGCCCCTGGACCACGACGCTGGAGTTGGCGAGGGTGCTGGCATCGATCGGCTTGTCACTGTTGATCAGTTGTTCTACCTGGCGTCCTACCAGGTTTTTCTTGTCTGGCCAGAACTGCACCTGCCAGGCGCGGTTGCCCTCGGCCAGCGGCCCGATCAGCAGTGGTTGCAACTCTGCCCAGGCCTTTTGGGCGTGAAGGAAGTCAGCTCGTGCGGTTTCCAGGCTGTTCTTGCCTTCGCAGAAGGCCAGCGCGCTGACGGCCAACTGACGGTCGGCTTCGACCCAGCGGCTGTAGGTGGGCAGGATCACTTGCTTGGCAATCGCTGCGGAAGTGACCGCTTGCGGATCCTGCGGCGAGCAGGCGCCCAGCGCTAGGGCGGCGAGGCTGGTAAATAACAGTTTGGGACGGAACATGCCCGGCTCCTATGGCTAGAGTGAGTTCAGGAATGCCAGCAGCGCGGCGCGTTGCTCTGCATTGAAGGTCAAGACGTGTTGTTGGGCGGCCTTTGCTTCGCCGCCGTGCCAAAGCACCGCTTCGAGCAGGTTGCGCGCCCGGCCGTCGTGCAGGAATTGGGTGTGGCCACTGACTGTTTCGGTCATGCCGATGCCCCACAGCGGTGCGGTACGCCAGTCGCGGCCACCGGCGGCAAACTCGCTGCGATCGTCCGCCAGATCCGGCCCCATGTCGTGCAGCAGCAGGTCGGTATACGGGCGGATCACCTGGTTGGCCTGTTCCGGCTCCGCGGCGTTTGCCGAGGTGGTGAACGTCGGGATATGGCAGCGTTGGCAACCGGCTTCGAAGAACAGGTTCTTGCCGGCCAACACCTGTGGTGAGTCGACATCCTTGCGTGCGGGCACTGCCAGATTGCGGGTATAGAACAACATCAAACGCAGAATGTTATCGCTGACCTCCGGTTCACCACGGTCTTGGCGGGCATTCAGGCAGTCGGTTTGTGTCGGTGTGCAGTCGTCTATCGGGCGCAGGCGGGTGGTCAGGCCCATGTCGCCGGAGAAGGCGTGCACGTTTTGCTGGTTGAGATTCGGTTGCCCGGCTTTCCAGCCAAAGCGGCCCATGACGGTTTTACCCTGGGCATCGTCCCACACCTGATTGGCATAGCCTCGGATGCCGTCACCGTTGCTGTCGTAGGGATCGGCGTTGGCCAGGATGGCCTCTTCCGGAATGGCTTCCAGCAGACCGAGGCCAATCATCGGCGGTGCGACACGTGCGGAGAAACGTGTGTCGGGATGCATTGGCCCGTAGCCAAGTTGGCTGATAAGCAGCGTTGGCTTGCGCAGCTCGACCGTGGTGCCGTCTGTGAAAGTGACGCTGTGTGGTGTGTACTCCACCCGTACTTTGCCTTCGGGTGCAACCCCAGGCACAGCCATATCCTGCAACTGTCCGCCATAGACCGGTTCGGGTACGACACCCAGGCGTTCGATGACCTGCAGATATTCTGTTGCATTCGGGATCGACAGGCGCACCAGCATCGAGGCTGCGCTTTTGGCATCTGGCCCAGGAGGGTGACCGCGACCGTCCCTGATGTGACAGTTCTGGCAGGCATTGGTGTTGAACAGGGGGCCCAGGCCGTCACGAGCGGTGGTTGTGGACGGTGCAATTACCCAAGGGTTGCGGAAGAAGCTGTTGCCGACACTGAAGTCCAGTTGTCGGCTCGCTGTCAGGTTGGCGGAGGCCATCGAAAAGGCATTTTTGTCGTGCTTGTTGACCGTCGATGTGCCGCCACCCATGGCTTCCCCTGGCTCAGCCTGAGTGAAGCGCGGGGCGTCGTCACAGGCTGCCAGCGGCAGTACCAAGAGCAGGAGAGAAAGGCAGCGAAGCAACGAGGACATCTGAAATCCTGAGGCGCGAGCAAAAACCGGCTCGCAAGCTTAGCAGGCTATCCGCTTGTTGAATAAGAGGGATTTGCGTTTGCTTGATGAAATTTTGCGCGTGGCGGCTCATGTGGGAGAGGGCGCTGCCGACCCGAAGGCCGGTAGCGGTGCTTGGCGGGCTGTAATGCCGAAGCGCGGGATACGCTGCGGTTTTACATCATCTTCAAGGTAAAACGATTGCCCTCCAGACTGATGATCAGGTTATGGTTGCCGCCACCCCGGTTGTTTCCCGGCACTTCCAGGGTGCCGCCCGTATAGTCCATTTCAGGGCCGAATAAATATTTAACCGCATTTTCATGGGCCGGTTCCCAGTAATCTTGAAACAGCCACAGCGTTGTCTCGGCTTTAGCACCCATGACCAGTTCAATGGCTTTATAGTTTTCTGAGACCTTTCCGATCCACGGTACGTTCATGCAGCCGTTCCATGCAGATTGTGCGCCGATGGAAAACAGATCGCTTTTGCTTTCGCCATTGCGAATGGACAAGGTGTACGGGGTATTATTTGCGATGGATCGCAGAATGCTGACGCTCGCCATAAATTGCTCCAGTTTCCGGGTAGGTTCAAAGTTCAATGTTGGGGTTCGGGCGGGGCTCTGTTGCTTGGCCATACACATAGACGGCGTGCATGGTTATTTCGTTTAGCGGGGAAGGAAGTTCTTCAGGTGAATAGCGTCCTTCAAGGGAGAGTCCGTGACCGCGTGCCGTTGTTTCAAAGGCCTTTCTGAAGGGCTCGGCAGGGTCATAGAGGTACACTTTGCCACCCGGCGCGCTCAGTACCCTGCACATTTCCTGGGCGGCGCCCACGGTTATAGGAGCCCCCATCAGTGTTTCGCAGGGGTACTGGTCTTCTGCGAGTGGAAAAATGGGGTAGTCATAATCATTCACGGGAATAAGGCGGGGTATTTCCTTTCCTGTATCCGGGCCGTTGGATATCTTTTGGCCATCTTTATTGATGTTGTCTGCATCCGTAAAACCGGTGATAAAGACGGTATCAGATATTTTGTCAATGATTCGGCCTTCTCCCCAGATGTCGAGTATTTTCATCAGGGCACGCTCCTTGAATGTCTCTATATTGATATATGGAGATGGAAGAACTTCCGGTGTTCATGTTTTATAAACTGTCATTTCTGTGCACAGCTGATCCGTAGAGTTGAACACTCTGAATAGGTGATAACAATGCGAACGTTGGACAGTAACGTGTAGGAGGAGGGATGTTTGATAGGGGGTTATTGGCGAGGCAAACGTGCGGGGTTTACTGGCGGTGTGTGAAGTTCAAGTTATATAACGCCACATGCCCGACGCAAGGCATCGGGCATGTGGTTTACAACGGAGCGCTGGACGACTGATCAGAATTCGTGATCGGCGGTGTCTGGTTTCAGGTCATTGATCCCCAGCTTGGCGGCTGCCTGCTCAATGGCGCCGGTCTGTTTGACCAGGGCGGCAATGGCATCACGGATGATCTGGTTACCGGCAGCGTTGTCAGCGGCGATGAGCTGGTCGTAGTGTTCGCCTTTGGCGGCATGGTCAACGATGACCTGCAGTTTTGCCTCGGTGGCTTCCAGGTCGGCCTTGAGCGTAGCGTCGGCTGCTGGATCGGCCTTGGCTACCAGCGATGACAGGCTAGGGCCAGTCAGCTTGGTACCGTCGGCTCGGGTGTACTCGCCCAGGTAGACGTTACGGATACCTTTGGCATCGTAGAAGTGCGAGAAGTGGGTGTTGTCGCTGAAGCAGTCCTGCTCGTCTTCAGGGGAGTTGGCCTCCAGGGATACCTTCATGCGCTCGCCGGCCAGTTCGCCCAGCGACAGGCTACCCATGCCGAACAGCATCTTGCGCAAACCATCGGTAACCGGCTCGGCTTCGAGGGTGGCACGGTAGTTGTCAGCAACACCTGGCTTCCAGTTGCCGACCATGGTTTCCAGGTCATCGACCAGCAGTTGGGTGACGGCCTTGAGGTAAGCGCGGCGACGCTCGTTGTGGCCACCGGTGGCGCCTTTACCTTCCAGGTAGTCCGATGCCGGACGTGCACCCGCACCTGGGCCGGTGCCGTTCAGGTCCTGGCCCCAGAGCAAGAACTCGATGGCATGGTAGCCGGTGGCGACGTTGGCTTCGGAGCCGCCCAGCTCGTTCAGGCTGGCCAGTTTCTCGGCAGTGATGTCCTTGACGTCGACCTTGTCTTCACCCACCTGGATTTCAGTGTTGGCAATGATGTTGGCGGTGCCGCCCGGGTTGCCCAGGGCGTGCTCATAGCTGGCATCGACATAATCGATCAGGCCTTCGTCCAGCGGCCAGGCGTTCACTTGCCCTTCCCAGTCGTCGATGATGGTGTTGCCGAAGCGGAAGGTTTCGCTCTGCAGGTACGGAACACGTGCAGCGACCCAGGCGGCCTTGGCGGCTTTCAGGGTTTCGTCGTTGGGGGTGGCGAGGAAGGCGTCGATGGCGCCTTGCAGGGTTTTGGCGGTGCTCAGGGAATCGCTGAAGACGGCGTAGACCATCTCGGTGTAGTGCTTGATCACGGCCTTGCTGGCGGCTTCGTCAAGTGCACCTGCGGCAGGGGCGGCAGCACTGGCGGCGGGTGTCTGTGCTTGCGGCGCGCTGGCTTTGTCCTTGCTATCGCCGCAACCGGCGAGAGAGATGGCAATGGCCAACAGACTGGCGGTGGCCAGAGGCATACGAATCATGGCGATTTCCTGCGTCGAGAAGTTGAACAGGTGTGCGGGTGCACGCAAAACTGCAACATAATGCGAAAGATTTGCATTTGATGTAAAGGGGCAATACATAAATATTCAAATGCTTGTCGCTGGCGTTTTGCGTGCGCGTCAGAGGATTGAAACCTGACTTCGGCTTGCCTGTTTGAGGAACGTGGTCAGCTCTCGAGCGGGTAGCGGCTTGCTGTAGTGGTAGCCTTGGCCTTCGTGGCAGCCTTGGGCAACGATGTAGGCCTCCTGCTCGGCCGTCTCAACGCCTTCGGCGATGACCTGCATGCCCAGGCTCTTGCCAAGCTGGATGATGGCCCGAACGATGGTGGCGTCATCATCATCCTCGAACAGGTCTTGCACGAAGCTCTTGTCGATCTTGATCTTGTCCAGTGGCAGCGACTTCAAGTAACTGAGCGACGAGTAGCCAGTGCCGAAGTCGTCAATGGCGATCATCGCGCCCGAACGGCGCAAGCTCAGCAGGTGCTGCGCTGCGGTGCTGATGTCTTCCATCAGGCCGGTTTCGGTAACTTCCAGCTCCAGGCTGCGTGGCGGCAGGCGGTAGATCTGCAGCAGGTTGTTGACCACCCGTGGCAGTTCATTGTGGTGCAGTTGCACGGTGGACAGGTTGACCGCCATGCGCAGTTCGCTGAAGCCCTGGTCATGCCACTCGCGCAACTGACGGCAGGCCTGGTCGAGCACCCATTCACCGATGCTGATGATATTGCCGTTCTGTTCGGCCAGCGGGATGAACTGGTCGGGCGGTACCATGCCCAGTTCGGGATGCTGCCAGCGGAGTAGCGCTTCAACCCCGACGACCCGGTGGTCGCGATAGCTGATCTGCGGTTGGTAGACCAGGAACAACTGGTTGCGTGGCAGGGCCTCGCGCAGGTCTTTCTCCAGTTCGCGGCGGCGACGCATCTCGCTGTCGACACTGGCAATGTAGAACTGGTAGCGGTTGCGTGAGCGGGTTTTGGCCAGGGTCATGGTCTGCTCGGCCTTTTGCAGCAGTTTCTCGGTGCTGTCGCCATCTTCCGGGAACAAGGTGATGCCGATGGTCGCACGCAGGCGAATTTCCTGGTGGTCCAGTGCAAAAGGGGCTTCCAGATCATCGAGGATGCTTTGCGCCAGCTCGGCGGCTTCGTACGGCTGCTCGATATCGGCCTGAACCAGTGCGAATTGGTCACCACCGAGCCGGGCAAGGGCTCCCAGACGGCCACTGTGCGCACGCAGGCGGTCGGCCAGGGCCAGTAGCAGTTGGTCTCCGGCCTGGTAGCTGAACTGTTCGTTGATGCTCTTGAAGTCATCCAGGCCAACGCACAGTACGGCTACGCGACGCTGCAGGCGTCCAGCGTCGACCAGGATCTTGTCCAGTTGCTGCTGCAACTGCTGGCGGTTTGGCAGCCCGGTCAGAAAATCATACTGAGCCATGCGCTGCAGACTGTTTTCGGCTTCGTGACGCAGGTGGGTATTGCGTTCGATGGAGGCCAGCAACTGGTTGGCAGTATTGACCCATACACCCAGTTCGTTCTTTTCGTGCCCCTTGAGCAGCGGCAATTTGTGTTGGCTTGGGCGGTCCGGATTGATCTGGGTGAGATGGTTGATGATCTTTGAGAGCGGTTTGGTCAGTAACCAGTGGTAGACCAAATACAGCACCAGGCCCATTGCCAGAGCGCGTAGCACGCCAGAAATGAAGATGATCACCGAGCTGACGATGAAGTCCTGGCCGTAGGTAGCGGTATCGAGGGTAATGCTCAGGTCGCCGTAATACTCACTGTACGGGCCTCGACCGATCAGCTGTGTCTTGAAGGTCTTTTGCTGGCCCAGAATCAGGTCGGTCAACCAGCGCGTTTGCAGTTCCTGCAATGGCCGATTCTTTTCTGCAAGCATGGTTTCGTTGGGATGGCCAATGGACGCCATCCGCACCGATTGGTCCTGGAACAGGCCTTCGATGACCTGCATGCCCATTTCCCGATCGAGGCTATAGACCGCCTGCGTAGAGGGGTCTCGGAACATGTCTAGGATACGCTGGGCATCGGTTGCGACAGCCTGGCGCGTCTTGTAGGCGTCGAACACGATCTGCGCGCAGCTAAGTACTACACCGACGACCAGCGCCGAGATCAATACCACCCTGAGCAACTTGACCGATAAGCTGTTTTTGAGTTCCAGCTTCAATGGGGTTTCCTTAATCCATGCGCATGGCATCATTTTGCCATCAATCTTGGCAATCCACTATCGGCCTTCAACACGTATTACTCGATCTTCTGAGTTACTTCGTCAGAGGTTTGCGATCCTTGTGTCACTGTATCGGTTGTAAGGCCTTGCGACTTTAGTGTGGGGTGACAACTTTCCCACGCCTTGATGTTAGCGCGGTATCGGTCTACGGCAAGCGCGCAGAGCGGTAGAGTGTGCGAAAAAAAACCCGGCCAGGCCGGGTTTTTTTCAAAGCAGTTGCATTCAGGCAGTGAAGGTTTTGCCTTCGAACTGCTCGGCAACGAACTTCCAGTTAACCAGGTTCCAGAACGCCTCGACGTACTTTGGACGCAGGTTACGGTAGTCGATGTAGTAGGCGTGCTCCCAGACGTCGCAGGTCAGCAGCGGGGTGTCGCCGTTGGTCAGCGGGTTGCCGGCGCCGATGGTGCTGGCCAGAGCCAGGGAACCGTCAGCTTTCTTCACCAGCCAGCCCCAGCCCGAACCGAAGGTGCCGACGGAGGTCTTGGTGAACTCTTCCTTGAACTTGTCGAAAGAGCCAAACGCAGCGTTGATGGCGTCAGCCAGGGCGCCCGTTGGCTGGCCGCCGGCGTTTGGTGCCAGGCAGTTCCAGTAGAAGGTGTGGTTCCAGACCTGAGCGGCGTTGTTGAAGATACCGCCCGAAGAGGTCTTGACGATCTCTTCCAGGGTCTTGCCTTCGAACTCGGTGCCAGGCACCAGGTTGTTCAGGTTCACGACGTAGGTGTTGTGGTGCTTGTCGTGGTGGAACTCCAGGGTTTCCTTGGAGATGTGCGGCTGCAGGGCGTCGTGGGCGTAAGGCAGCGGCGGCAGTTCAAAAGCCATGGTGATTCTCCTAATCAGGTCTGTTGCGGTGAGCGCAAGGCCGATCACGGGCGGCCGGAAGTGCATCGGCGAGTCTGTACTCTTTGCGACGCAGGGTCCGGATCATAGCACCGGACCCCAGGCTTAACCACGCAACAAGTGTGTGGGAAAGAGGTTCCAGAGCCTTCTTCCGGTTTTAAGCGATGTTGTCTCAGCCCAGGATCAGTTGAGCGGCCACCGCAAACATCATGACCGCCACCATGAGGTCGAGCATCCGCCAGGTATTCGGCCGGGCCAACCAGGGCGCGAGCCAGGCGGCGCCCAGTGCGAGGGTAAAAAACCACAGTGCCGAGGCACTGGCCGCACCGGCCACGTAGGCGCCGGGCATGGTTTGCTGAGCGCCGAGCGAGCCAATCAACAGCACGGTGTCCAGGTACACATGCGGGTTGAGCAGGGTGACAGCCAGGGCGCTGAGCAGTACTGCCTGGCGCGAGCGTTGTCCTTGGCCTTCGGCGTGTTGCAGGCTTTGCTGCGAACAGGCACGTATCAGCGCTTTGCTGGCGTACCAGATCAGGAAGACCGCGCCGCCCCAGCGGGCGATTGCCAGCAGCGTGGGGTTCTGGGCCAGCACCGTCGCCAGGCCGAAGACGCCAGCGGCCACCAGGATTGCGTCACACAAAACGCACAGCATGGCCACCGGCAGGTGATGTTCACGGCGCAGGCTTTGGGCGAGAACGAAGGCGTTCTGGGCGCCGATCGCCATGATCAGGCCAAAGGCGACCAACAAGCCGTTTAGATAACTTTGCCACATAGGAAGAACTCCACAGACGACTGCCGTTGCCCCTCTTCAGGCCACGCAGCAGATATAAAGAAGATGCTGGTGATTCTGGGCAAAACAGCTGTATAAGAAAAACAAATAAAGCTGATCTGGCATTAGGAAAAATAATGTTCGATTACAAATTGCTCTCGGCCCTTGCTGCGGTGGTCGAACAGGCGGGCTTTGAGCGTGCCGCGCAGGTGCTGGGTTTATCGCAGTCGGCCATCTCGCAGCGGATCAAGTTGCTTGAGGCCCGGGTGGGCCAGCCGGTGCTGATCAGGGCCACACCGCCGGGCCCGACCGAGATCGGTCGGCGTCTACTCAACCACGTACAGCAGGTGCGGCTGTTGGAGCGCGATCTGCAACGGCAGGTACCAGCATTGGACGAGGAGGGCATGCCCGAGCGTCTGCGTATTGCTTTGAACGCCGACAGCCTGGCGACCTGGTGGGCGGCAGCAGTGGGTGAGTTCTGTGCTGAGCAACGCCTGTTGCTGGACATGGTGGTGGAAGATCAGGACGTCGGGCTCAAGCGCATGCGGGCCGGTGAGGTAGCCGCCTGCCTATGTGGCAGCGAGCGGCCGGTGGCCGGTGCACGCAGCTTGTTGTTGGGTGCCATGCGTTACCGGGCGTTGGCGAGCCCGGCGTTCATGGCGCGTCATTTTGCCAATGGCTTTGAGGTCACGCGGTTATCACGCACGCCTGCATTGGTGTTCGGCCCGGACGATTTCCTGCAGCACCGCTACCTGGCGTCGCTGGGGGTCCAGGAGGGGTTTATGCACCACTTGTGCCCGTCCTCGGAGGGGTTTCTACGGATGACCGAGGCCGGTCTTGGCTGGGGGCTGGTGCCCGAGTTGCAGGTGCGCGAACAGCTTGCATCGGGTCGTCTGGTAGAAATACTTCCTGATACCCCTATCGATGTGCCGTTGTACTGGCATCATTGGCGCAACGGCGGGCAATTGCTTGGGCAACTGACTGAGCATCTTGCGACGACAAGCCGGCAGTGGCTGGTGCCGTTGTAGGCGCGACTCGCGTCTGCAGCATCTGAGATATTTCTAAGCGGAGTGGTTCATGCGAATTCTGGTCACCGGCGCAAGCGGCTTTATTGGCGGGCGCTTTGCGCGCCATGCGCTTGAGCAAGGCCTGGATGTCAGGGTCAACGGCCGACGCGCTGAGGGTGTTGAGCACTTGGTACGTCGTGGTGCGCAGTTCATTGCTGGCGATCTGGGTGATCCTGAACTGGCCCGGCGCTTGTGCCAAGGTGTCGATGCCGTTGTGCATTGTGCGGGTGCAGTGGGGCACTGGGGGCGCTATCAAGACTTCCATCAGGGCAATGTGGTGGTCACCGAGAACGTCGTTGAAGCCTGTCTGAAGGAGCATGTCCGACGCCTGGTGCACCTGTCATCCCCGTCGATTTACTTCGATGGTCGGTCGCACATGGGGATCACCGAAGATCAGGTGCCTCGACGCTTCCATGATCATTATGCGAGTACCAAGTTTCTTGCTGAGCAAAAGGTCTTCGGGGCGCAAGAGTTTGGCCTCGAGGTACTGGCCCTGCGTCCGCGCTTTGTCACCGGTGCCGGGGACGTCAGCATTTTCCCGCGGCTGCTGCAGATGCAGCGCAAGGGGCGCCTGGCCATTGTGGGCAATGGCCTGAACAAGGTCGATTTCACCAGTGTGCAGAACCTCAACGAGGCGTTGTTCAGCGCCTTGCATGTTGGTGATGAGGCGCTGGGCAAGGCGTACAACATCAGCAACGGGCAGCCGCTGCCCATCTGGGACGTGATCAATTATGTCATGCGGCAGATGCAGGTGCCGCAGGTGACACGCTACCGCTCGTTCGGCCTGGCATACAGCCTGGCGGCGTTGAATGAAGGGGCTTGCCTGCTATGGCCTGGTCGCCCCCAGCCGACCCTGTCGCGCCTGGGCATGCAGGTCATGAACAAGGACTTCACGCTGGACATCAGCCGAGCCAGGCATTTGCTTGACTACCGTCCGACGGTCAGCCTTTGGACGGCGCTGGATGAATTTTGTGGTTGGTGGAAAGCACAGCACATCGGCCACTGAACCGATCGGTTCGCAGGTGGTCGATCAGTGCGGCCCTCGGGCGGTTTATACTAATGCTCATTTGCTATCACGGCGGTTGAAGGTACCCATGCGTAACGATGCCCATGACGATTTCGATGATGTCCCAAGCCTGAGGGCCGAGGCGCGTGATCACGACGACTTCACGCCGGCTGCTCAGCCGCACGCCGGTGTGCGTCAGCCTGCCCGCAAGGGCGGTGCAACAGGCCCGCTCTGGGCGTTGCTGGGGGCGTCCTTCATTACGCTTGCCGGGCTCGGCTGGTGGAGTTTCCAGCAAATCTCATTGATGGAGCAGCAGCTGGTTGCCACCCAGGAGAGTTTTGCGCGTATCAGCGAAGATGCAGCGGGGCGCCTGCAGGCGATCAGTGGCAAGGTCGCTGCCAGTGAGTCCAGCGTGACCACTGGCAGCGAAGCGCTGAAGTTGCAGATCAAGCAACTGCAGGCCAGTCTGGCTGAGCAACACAAGCAGCAGCAGGGTGTCGCCGGTCAGCAGGGTGATTTGGGCAAGCGTCTGGAGCAGGCACTGGCACAGGCCAGTGAGCAGCAGGCAGCCAATGCTCAGGTGCAAGCCCAGCTCAAGGCAGTTACGGCCGAATTGGCTGCCTTGAAGGCTGCTCAGGCCGAGTCTGACAAGCTCGATGCTCAGCTCAAGGGCTTGTCGGCTGAAGTCGCGGCGCTGAAGAAGCAAGGTAATCCAAACGCGGCGATTGAGCGTCTGGAGCAAGACTTGATTGTGCTCAAAAGCGAGCAGGAACACCGCCCGGCAGCGAGTGCAGGCGCGGGGGCGTCTACGGCTGAATTCGATGCTTTCCGTGGCCAGGTGACACGGAACATCAATACGCTGCAAAGCCAGATACAGAACCTGCAGCAGCAGATCAACGCGCGGCCTTGAGGCCGCGGTTGAACGGATCATCTGCCTGCGCCCCTTGCCCTTGTGTGGGCGGTTGCCGCTGCTGGGGCGCGGGGTGCCTTGATCGCAGGCAGCTTCCGTATTGTTAACTACATCCGTGGGTAGTCGATGTACCCGACCGGGCCCTTGCCATAGAAGGTTTCCGGGTGGGGTTCATTCCACGGTGCATCGGCTTTCAGGCGCGCGGGCAGGTCCGGGTTGGCAATGAATGGAATGCCAAAGGCCACTGCATCTGCCTTGCCGCTGGCCAAGGCTGCGCTGGCAGAGGCTTTGTCAAAGCGCTCATTGACGATGTAAGGACCACCGAACGCGGCTTTGATCAACGGGCCGATGCTGTCATCAGCCTCTTTTTCCCGTGAGCAAATGAAGGCGATACCCCGTTTGCCCAGCTCGCGGGCGACATAGGTGAAGGTTTCGGCACGGTTCGCGTCGCCCATGTCATGGGCATCGGCGCGTGGCGCCAGGTGCATGCCGACACGTTCTGCCCCCCAGACCTCGATCACTGCATCGGTGACTTCCAGCATCAACCGTGCGCGGTTTTCCAGTGAGCCGCCGTACTGGTCGGTACGCTGGTTGGTGCTGCTCTGCAGGAACTGGTCGAGCAGGTAGCCATTCGCACCATGGATCTCGACGCCGTCGAAGCCTGCCGCCTTGGCATTCTCGGCACCGGTACGATAGGCCTCGATGATGTCGGCAATCTCTGCGGTCTCCAGCGCTCGAGGGGTCGGAAACTCGCTGATTGGCCGTACCAGGCTGACATGGCCTTTGGGTTGAATGGCGCTCGGTGCCACCGGTGCTTCACCATTCAGGTAGCTGGGGTGGGAAATGCGTCCGACATGCCACAGCTGCAGGAAGATCCGACCGCCGGCCGCATGTACGGCCTTGGTGATTTGGGTCCAGCCACGGACCTGATCATTGGACCAGATACCGGGTGTGTCCGGGTAGCCGACGCCCATGGGCGTCACTGAGGTGGCTTCACTGAGGATCAGCCCGGCGCTGGCCCGCTGCACGTAGTACTCCGCCATCAGCGCATTGGGTACGCGGCCTTCGTCCGCCCGGCAGCGGGTCAGCGGAGCCATGATGATACGGTTCGGCAATTGCAGATCGCCGAGGGTAATGGGGTCGAAAAGCGTCGTCATTTACGTAGACCTCGTTGCAATCAGTGGGTGGCAGGTGCCAGTTCGGCGTTGTCGCCGTTCTGGCGGAAAGTAATCAGGGTGACGATCAGGGCCATAACCGCCAGTGCGGCAGC
This sequence comes from Pseudomonas sp. TE3910, assembly GCF_056279025.1. Lineage (NCBI taxonomy): Bacteria > Pseudomonadati > Pseudomonadota > Gammaproteobacteria > Pseudomonadales > Pseudomonadaceae > Pseudomonas > Pseudomonas sp. TE3910. Next base: position 2,438,630 of record NZ_JBWBQN010000001.1, on the reverse strand, counting down.
AGCCAGCGGCACACGGGTCAGCCCCAGGCCTTGGTCGATGACCGTGCCACCGACCCAGGCGCCGAGCGCATTGCCCAGGTTGAAGGCGCCGATGTTCAGGGTCGATACCAGGTTTGGCGCGGCCTTGCCGAAGCTCACTACGTTGACCTGCAAGGCCGGTACGGCGGCGAAAGCGGCGGTGGCCCAGAGAAACAGGGTGATTTCGGCAGGGATCAAGGCGGTGCTGGTCCAGGACAGCGCCGTGCTGATCAGCGCCATGGCTGCAAACACGCCCACGAGGGTGGCCGCCAAACGGCGATCAGCCAGTTTGCCGCCCAGAACATTGCCTACGGTCAGGCCCAGGCCGATCAGCAGCAGGGTCCAGGTCACGCCTCGCGGGCTGACGCCGGTGACATCACCGAGCAGCGGTGCGACGTAGGTGAAGAGGGCAAACATCGACGCGGAGAACAGTACGGTCATCGACAGCGAAAGCCAGATACCCGCACCTTTGAGCGCTGCCATTTCCGAGCGCATGTCGAGTTTTTCTTCATCATGCTTGTTGGGCAAGAAGCGGATCAGACCAAACAAGGCGACGACACCGATCAGGGTCACGGCCCAGAAGGTCGAGCGCCAGCCCGCTACCTGGCCCAACGCTGTGCCCAGGGGCACGCCGAGGACGTTGGCCAGTGTCAGGCCGGTAAACATCAAGGCCACAGCCGACGCGCGACGATTGGCCGGTACAAGGTTCGCCGCCACTACCGAGCCGATACCAAAGAACGCGCCATGGCAAAGGGCGGTGACCACACGGGCGAACATCAGCACGTTGTAATCACTGGCCAGTGCGCACAGCAGGTTACCGATGATGAAAATACCCATAAGGGCAACCAGGGCTGCCTTGCGTGGCAACCTGGCGGTGGCCAGAGCCATGAACGGTGCGCCGATTGCCACGCCCAGGGCGTAGCCGGTGACCAGCCAGCCAGCGCCGGGAATCGAGACGCCCAGGTCGGCAGCGACATCGGGCAGCAGGCCCATGATGACGAATTCGGTGGTGCCGATAGCAAACGCGCTCAGCGCCAGTATCAGTAAGGGAAGGGGCATGCGAAGGTCCTTGTCAGAGCTCTTGGCTCATTTGCTTGAGGAACGCCTGAATGGTGTCCTCGTTGCGTTTGAAGAAATGCCACTGCCCGATCTTCTGGCTGCTGATCAGCCCGGCGCGTTGCAGGGTTGCCAGGTGCGCCGACACGGTTGACTGCGACAACCCGCAGCGTTGATCGATCTGCCCTGCGCAGACACCGTATTCGGTGCTGTGCTGCTGATCGGGAAACTGTACGTGTGGGTCTTTCAGCCAGTTGAGGATTTCTCGCCGTACTGGATGGGCCAGGGCTTTTATTATTTCGTCGAGATCAAGGGTCATGGTGGTGGCTCATGAGGGGTAACGGTATATCGCGATGCAGCGAAATATAAATCGGTATTTCGCGATATACAAATATGAAGAGGTTCTTAGCACTGCGTAAATCGATATATCGGGTTATAACGATACGTGCAGGCCAGGTGCTAAACTGCGCGCATGAACTACCTTGCACATCTCCATCTTGGCGGCCAGCAGCCCGAGCAATTGCTCGGCAGCCTGTATGGCGACTTCGTCAAAGGGCCGCTGGACGGTCGCTTTTCGCTGTCGCTGGAAGCGGCTATCCGTCTGCACCGACAGATCGATGTATTCACTGACAGTCACCCCGTGGTGCATGAGTCGCTGGGACGGTTTCCACGTGAGCGTCGGCGCTATGCGGGGATCATTCTTGATGTGTTCTTCGACCATTGCCTGGCCCGGGACTGGCTTGATTATGCCGATCAGCCGTTGACGCAGTTTACTCACCGGGTCTATCGGGTGCTGGCCGAGCAGCCGGTGTTGCCGGGTCGCCTGGCGCAGATAGCCCCTTACATGGCGGCTGACGACTGGCTGGGTTCATACCGTGAGTTCGCGGTGCTGGAGCGCGTGCTCAAGGGCATTTCCCGACGGCTGTCGCGCCCCGAGGGGCTCGACGGTGCCTGGGAGGAAGTGCAAGCGTTGTACGAGCCTTTGCAGGAAGACTTTCGGCTGTTCTACCCGCAGTTACAGGCCTTCGCACAGAAAGCCCTGCGTTAAGCCGCTTTGGCCCGCCGTTGCGGCATGGCCTCTGGGGGCTGACCGTACAGCGCGCGATGCACGGCCTGCTGAGCGTTCAGGGCCAGTACGGCGCGCTCCTGATCATGGCTGGCGATGGGCTCAAGCAGGTGAATTTCGACCTCGGCGCGTTCATGGCTGAACAGGCGCAGCAGGTGCGAGAGCAGGTCATCATCGCCGATAAAGGGGGCGATGGCGTCTGCTTCGCCATTGCGCAGGTAGCGCAACGCGACCGGTTGCACTGGCACGCCGGTATCGATGGCGCTGGCCAACAAACGGCCGTGAAACGTGCGCAGGCTGCGCCCATCGGTGGTGGTGCCTTCCGGGAATATCAGCAGGTCGCACTGTTGTTGCAGGTGCTGGCTGATCTGCTTGCGCAGCAGTTGGCTGTCGCCGCCTCCGCGACGGATGAACAGTGTGCCCGCCTTGTGCGCCAGCCAACCGGCTACAGGCCAGGTGCGTACTTCGGCCTTGGACAGGAACGCCAGTGGCGTGATCATGCCGAGCAACGGAATGTCCGTCCAAGACACATGATTACTCACCCACAGCATGGGTTGTTGCGGCAGGTTGCCCACCACCGTGACCTTGAAGGGCAGGGCATTGCTCAACTGGCGCATGAACAGCTGAGACCAGCGTTGCCGGCGCTGTAGCGAGGGATTCAGGCGAAGGCGTTCGTAAAGGCTGAACAGGCTTGCCATGCTCAGCCCGAGCAGAACCACCAGCAACAGGCGCAGAACGCGTCCCTGGACGCGCAGGCGCCGCATCAGACGGCCGCCTTGAAGTGGCGAGCGTAGCGCGGGCAGAGGTTGTCGCGCTTGAGCAGGATGAACACGTCGGCGACCTGAAACGCCTCGTCCCAGCAGGGTTCGCCACAGATCTTAGCCCCCAGGCGCATATAGGCCTTGAGTAGCGGCGGCATTTCGGCGATGACATTGCCTGGCAGGGCCAGGTTCGGCAGTGGCGTTTTCGGCTCTGCGCGCAGGTGCTCGTTACACAGGTAGCGCTCGCGCAGGCGCTGCATGATGGCATGGGCCTGAACGCCACCATCCTGCATGGGAATACTGGCGCAACCCATCAGGTAGCTATAGTTGCCTTCGTTGAGCACTTCAGCCAACTCGCTCCACAGTACGGCGATGGTGCCGCCATTGCGGTAGGCCGGGTCGACGCAGGTTCGACCCAGTTCCAGGATCGGGCCATGCAGATGGCCGAGGCCGTGCAGGCTGAATTCTTCTTCACTGTAAAAGCGGCCCAGCGTACTGGCTGCCTGATGGTCAAGCAGTCGGGTGGTGGCCACCAGGCGCCCGCTGGTCAGGTCGCGTACACCGATATGCTGACAGTGAGGGTCGTAGTCATCCATGTCCAGGCCGTGTTCTGCACCGTTTAGCTTGGCCTTGAATTCACTGCTGAACACGTTGAAGCGCAGGGCCTGTGCTTCTTGCAGGGCCTCTGGGCCGACCAGACGTTCGGCTTGCAGACGGCGTTCAGTGCTGTTGTCGCCAGAGCGAGCGATCTGAGTCATTGCGAGTCTCCATAAGCCAGCCATGGGGTTGCGGCCGGTCGACTTTGTTGTGCAAAGTCAGCCTAGGTAGACGTGGTGTCACCTCGGTGAATGATTGGTGATGCTTCTATGACAGCCTTCTAAGGAGTCCCTCAATGGTCTGGCTGGAACGACTCAACCACATGCCGTCTCAACCGCTGTTGGCGACGTTGGGTGAGACTTACAGTGTGTTGCTCGAGCGGCTTGGCACCTGCAGCCCGTTCGAGTTGGCAATCCTGGGTGGACGGTCGATGCCGACCCCGGGCTTGGCCTTTTTGCTCGGTTATCAGGCCGCGTTGCGGGTTCTCTGGCCCAGTGCACCGCAGAGCCTTGGTGCCTTGTGTGCCAGCGAGCGACGCAGTGTGCGCCCGGCCGACATGCAAACCCGGCTTGATGAGCTGCGCCTGAGTGGCAGCAAGGATTTTGTCACCGCCGGGCTGGATGCCGACTGGCTGTTGGTGGCCGCCCGCAGCGAGGCAGAGGGGCAATCACCGCGCTTGAGCCTGGCCGTGGTTTACCCCGGCGAGCCAGGCGTCCGTTTGGAGCCTTTGCCAGCGTTACCGTTGATGCCGGAAGTCGGGCATGCCCGGCTGCACCTTGAGCAGGCGCTGTGCGAACGTCTGGCCGGGGATGGCTGGGATGCCTATGTCAAACCCTTTCGTACCCTCGAAGACCTCTATGTGCTCAGCGCTCTGTGTGCCTGGCTGTATGGCGTTGGCCTGGTTAGCGGATGGCCGCAGAGCCTGCAGCTACGCCTGATCAGTCTGCTTGCCGGCTGTGCCGAGGGCAGTCGGCTGTGTGCGGATACGGTGGCTTGTCACCTGCTACTGGGCGGGCTGTTTGCCCAGTTCGCGGGCTTGCGAGAGGAGATCAACCGTGCGTTGCTGGCCAGCAATGGGCAGTGGGCCACCCTCTGGCAGCGCGATCAGGGCGTTCTTGATATCGCCAGTGCTGCACGGGCCAAGCGCCTGGCCAAGGCCTGCGCCGCTGCGGGATTGTCATAGAACCGGAGTAGTCTGGGGCGGATCGACTGTCTTGAGGTCCGGCCATGGGCAAGGCTGTGCTGCTGATCATTGCATTGAGCGTGTTTGCGCTGGAGGGCCGTGCAGCAGAGATCTGGCCCGATTCGGACTGGGCTTCGACAAGCCCGCCGGCAGGCCCCGCGTTGCAGGCACTGGAGGCGTACGCGTTTGCGCCGCGCAGCAGTCAAGGCCGTGAGGGCGTACGCACGGATGCTTTGCTGGTCGTCCAGGACGGGCGCATCGTGTATGAGCGCTACGTGGCGCCGACGTCGGCGCAGACACGCCATTTGACCTGGTCGATCAGCAAGAGCGTGCTGGCGACGGCGCTCGGCGTTGCCTACGGCCAGGGGCGTTTCAGTCTGCAAGATCCGGTGGCGCGCTATTACGCACCGATGCAGGCTCACCCGGAGGTGCGCATTGAAGACCTGCTGCACTGGGCCAGCGGTCTTGAGTGGCAAGAGGACTATGAGTACGCGCCGCTCAACTCTTCGGTCGTGGCCATGCTCTATACCCGAGGGCGCGCGGATATGGCCGCCTACGCCGCCAGCCGTGCCCGTGCTGCCGGCCCCGGTGAGCGTTTTCTCTACTCCAGTGGCGACAGTAACCTGTTGGCGGCGGCGCTGCGTGGCATGGTCGATAGTGAGGATTATGCCTGGCAAGCCCTGTTCCAGCCGTTGGGGATCACTCAGGCAACCTGGGAACGGGATGCCAGCGGTACGTTGGTCGGCTCCTCTTACCTGTACCTGAATGCCCGTGACTTGGCCCGCATTGGTTTGCTGATGTTGCGTGATGGGCGCTGGCAGGGGCAGCCGTTGCTGCCGCCTGAATGGGTGGCGTTCAACCGCCAGCCGTTTACAGCGGCGAGCGCAGCGCCGGGCGAAGCAACACCCGGTGGCCACTGGTGGTTGAATACGCCTGTTGCAGGCAGCACCAGGCCCTGGCCGGATGCGCCCGCCGAGACGTTTGCCGCCTTGGGGCATTGGGGTCAGGCACTCTACGTGTTGCCCGCTCAGAAACTGGTGATCGTGCGCTACGCGGATGATCGCGATGGGCGCTATCAACATAACGAACTCCTCAAGCGGGCCCTCGCGGCTTTCGCGGGAGAACAACCGTGAAACGTGTGTTGCTGGTGCTGCTGATTAGCGCGTGCGCCTGGGCCGGGTGGGAGCGGGAGGCCTTGCTGGCGTTTCCTGGTGTGCTGAGTGCCTACTCTGCCAAGGAATACTGCTCCTGCCGTTACGTAATGGCATTTTCTGCCGAGTATTGCCGTGGATATGTTCAGCAGTACCTGCCATTGAGTACGCTGCGCGATGAGCCGTCTTTGCACTTGGTCAGCGCTACAGGGTTGGGGCGTAGCAATCGTGCCGTGTGGGAAGGGCCGAGGCAGGGCTGTCGCTTGCTGCCATGAGGGTGTGCAGGTAAGGTTGGCGGCTACTGTGCCTATGGATTTCACATGTTCAAATCGTCCCGCCTTTTCTTCGCTCTGCTCGCAGCGTTGGCCTTGCCGGCCCAGGCTAATTGGTACCTGGACAACGAGTCGTCGCGGCTGTCGTTTATTACCAACAAGAATGGTGATGTCACCGAAGTCCATCGTTTTCTGGTGTTGCATGGCAAGGTCGATAGCAAAGGCGCGGCTGAGTTGCAGATCGAAATGGACTCGGTCAATAGCGGTATACCACTGCGTGATGAGCGCATGCGCAAAGACCTGTTCGAGGTCGCCCGTTTCCCCGATGCACTGATTCGTGCCCAGCTTGACCTGCGTCCGATCAATGACCTGGCCAATGGTGCTCAGTTGGAGTTGCGTTTGCCGGTGACGGTCAGCCTGCATGGCAAGGAGCATAGTTACAGTGCTCAACTGCTGGCGACTCGGCTTGATGAGCGGCGCTTTCAGGTGGTAACGCTTGAGCCGCTGATGCTGCGGGCTGAAGAGTTCGACCTGGCACCGGGCCTGGATGCCTTGCGCAAGGTCGCCGGGCTGCAGTCCATCAGCCTGTCAGTTCCGGTGGGTGCGGTGCTGATTTTCACGGCGCGCTGAGATGGCCGGGGCGGTCTTTCCCTGGCGCGGGGGTAACCAGTTCGAGTTACTGATCGACGGCCCCGAATTTTTCCCCCGGATGCTCACCGCCATCGTTCGTGCCCAGTATCAGGTAGACCTGGAGCTCTACCTGGTGGAGGCCGGTGCCTGCGCCGAGGCGATGGTGTCGGCGCTGGTTCAGGCAGCAGAGCGCGGTGTGCACGTACGCTGCCTGTTCGATGCTTACGGATCGTTGGCGTTTACGCTGAGCTTGCGCCAGCGACTGCTGGCGGCCGGTGTCGAGTTACGCTTTTACAACCGGCTGAGCTGGCGCCGTGGTGTGCGCAACCTGTACCGCGATCACCGCAAGTTGCTGCTGGTGGATCAGTCTTGGGCGGTCGTCGGCGGTACGGGTGTCACGGATCAATTCTGGACCCCAGGTGAAGAGGTCAGCGAGTGGCATGAGGTCATGGTCGAGATGCGCGGGCCGCTGCTGGCGGACTGGCAGATGCTGTTCGACCGGCAGTGGCGAGCCAACTTGCGCCGCACAGCCTGGCGCCCGCCGACTCATTTTGGTTTGCCACGGGTGCCTCGGGTACCGCCAGAGGGCAAAGGGCAGGGGCGTGTGGCCTATGCCGATGCCCGGCAGCACCGCGATATTCTGCAATCGCTGGTGCGCGCACTGAACAGTGGGCAGCGTCGGGTCTGGTTGGCGACACCTTACTTTCTGCCGACCTGGAAAGTGCGTCGTTCATTGCGTCGGGCGGCTTCACGGGGCGTCGATGTGCGCCTGCTATTGACGGGGCCGCGTACCGATCATCCGTCGGTGCGCTATGCCGGCCATCGCTATTACCCCCGGCTGTTGCGTGCCGGGGTGAAGATCTTTGAGTACCAGCCCTGCTTCCTCGCATTTGAAAATGGTGCTGATTGACGATTGGGTGAGCATCGGCTCGTGCAACTTTGACCATTGGAACCTGCATTTCAACCTCGAAGCCAACCTTGAGGCGCTTGACCCGCCGTTGACCGCAGCAGTGGCCGCCAGCTTCGAGCGAGACTTCGCCCAGAGCACGGTCATTGACCTTGAGCGTTGGCACGCCCGGCCCTGGTGGAAGCGGGTTCAGCAGCGGATGTGGAGCTGGCTGGATCGTCTGGTGGTCAACCTGTTGAATCTGCGCGACTGAACGACTCTCGCTGTAGTACCAGACTATTACCCGCCGTTGGCTGGGGAGGGCTATTGTGATGGAGAACTTTTCCCCTGTGCCCAAGGAGTCAGCGAAATGGCCGCGAAGAAAATCCTGATGCTGGTCGGCGATTACGTCGAAGATTATGAAGTGATGGTGCCGTTCCAGGCATTATCGATGGTCGGCCATACCGTGCACGCCGTGTGCCCGGGCAAGGCCGCGGGGCAGACGGTACGCACGGCAATCCATGATTTCGAGGGTGACCAGACCTACAGCGAGAAGCCGGGGCACAATTTTGCCCTGAATTTCGACTTCGCCAAGGTACGTGCCGAAGACTACGACGCACTGGTGATTCCGGGTGGGCGGGCACCGGAGTACCTGCGCCTGAATGAGCAGGTGTTGCAACTGGTCAAGGCCATCGATCAGGCGGGCAAGCCGATTGCGGCTGTCTGCCACGGCGCCCAACTGCTCGCCGCTGCGGGCGTACTGGCAGGCCGCGAGTGCAGCGCCTACCCGGCGTGTGCACCGGAAGTGCGCTTGGCGGGTGGTCAGTATGTCGACATCGAAGTGACTCAGGCCCATGTTCAGGGCAACCTGGCCACGGCGCCTGCGTGGCCGGCACACCCGGCGTGGCTGGCCGGTTTCCTGGGCTTGCTCGGCACCCGGATCACACTCTGAAGGAGGCGGTATGTGCGAGCTCTACGTGAAGGCCGATCCCATCCTGTATGAGTCGCGCAGCCGCTCTTTGCGCATTCGCGGGGTCGTGACCACGGTGCGGCTTGAGAACCAGTGTTGGGATGTGTTGCAGGAGATCGCCGAGGTCGATGGGATGACCGTCAACCAGTTGATCACGAAGTTGTATGAAGAAGTGATGGCATACCGCGGCGAGGTCGTGAATTTCGCCTCGTTCCTGCGGGTGAGCTGCATTCGTTACCTGAGCCAGCGTCAGGTAGCGCAGCCGGTGTCGTTGCGCGTCGTGGGATAAAACGCTGCGGCGATGAGACCCGGCTGGGCCTCATCGCCGTGCAGGTTACTTCACTTCTACTGCCAGGCTCTCGGCGATCTTGTGTTGCCAGATCGCTGGACCGGTGATGTGAACCGACTCACCTTTGCTGTCGACCGCAACGGTAACAGGCATGTCCTTGACCTCGAACTCGTAGATCGCTTCCATGCCCAGTTCGGCGAAGGCCAGCACCTTGGACTTCTTGATCGCCTGGGCGACCAGGTAAGCCGCGCCGCCGACCGCCATCAGGTAGACAGCCTTGTTGTCCTTGATCGCCTCGATTGCAGTCGGGCCGCGCTCGGACTTGCCGATCATGCCCAACAGGCCGGTTTGCTCAAGGATCTGACGGGTGAACTTGTCCATCCGCGTCGCGGTGGTCGGGCCGGCTGGGCCAACGACTTCGTCACCAACCGGGTCGACTGGGCCTACGTAGTAGATGAAACGGCCCTTGAGGTCTACTGGCAGCGCCTCACCCTTGTTCAGCATCTCGACCATGCGCTTGTGCGCAGCGTCGCGACCGGTGAGCATCTTGCCGTTGAGCAGGATGGTTTCGCCCGGCTTCCAGCTTTGAACGTCTTCCGGGGTCAGGGTGTCGAGGTCGACACGGCGAGCCGATGGGCCGGCTTCCCAGACGATTTCCGGGTAGGCGTCCAGCGACGGCGCTTCCAGCTCTGCCGGGCCCGAGCCGTCGAGCACGAAGTGCGCGTGACGGGTTGCGGCGCAGTTCGGGATCATGCACACCGGCAGCGACGCGGCGTGGGTCGGGTAATCCATGATCTTGACGTCGAGTACAGTGGTCAGGCCGCCAAGGCCCTGGGCACCGATGCCCAGTTGGTTGACCTTCTCGAACAGTTCCAGGCGCAGTTCCTCGATACGGTTCTGCGGGCCGCGGGCTTTGAGCTCATGGATGTCGATGGACTCCATCAGTACTTCCTTGGCCATGACCGCAGCTTTCTCGGCGGTACCGCCGATGCCAATGCCGAGCATGCCAGGTGGGCACCAGCCAGCACCCATGGTCGGAACGGTCTTCAGCACCCAGTCAACGATCGAGTCGGACGGGTTGAGCATCGCCATCTTCGATTTGTTCTCGGAGCCGCCGCCCTTGGCTGCCACATCCACTTCCACGGTGTTGCCGGGAACGATGGAGTAGTGAATCACCGCCGGGGTGTTGTCCTTGGTGTTCTTGCGAGCACCAGCCGGGTCGGCCAGGATCGAAGCACGCAGGACGTTCTCCGGCAGGTTGTAGGCGCGACGGACGCCTTCGTTGATCATGTCGTCCAGGCTCATGGTGGCGCCATCCCAGCGCACGTCCATACCGACGCGCACAAATACGGTGACGATGCCGGTGTCCTGGCAAATTGGCCGGTGGCCTGTGGCGCACATGCGCGAGTTGATCAGGATCTGGGCGATGGAGTCACGGGCTGCCGGCGACTCTTCGCGCAGGTAGGCCTCGTGCATCGCCTGGATGAAGTCCACGGGGTGGTAATAGGAAATGAACTGCAGGGCGTCGGCAACGCTCTGAATCAGGTCGTCTTGCTTGATCACGGTCATGCAGCGCGCTCCTCTTAAAGACGGGAACATTCAATAAGGAGTTTCGACGCAAACGGGCTGTCGAAACGACTTTCAAGGCGCGCCGACTGGAGCTGGCGACGCAAAAAAGGCGCCGCAGTATAGCGTGCATCGGCAGTCGATACACGTTTGTGTCGTGCAACAAAGGTCGGCAGCAGACAGGCATCGATTTTGCGTGGTACGTCAGTGCAAACATGGCAATTGTTGTGTTCAGCGCCTAAAGTGGCACCTAGCCATCTTTCAACTTGTCGCCATCAATGGCAGCACGGTGAGTCATTTGTGACCGAAACAGCGCTGCAGAAGCTTCTCATCAAGCGTTTCCTCCTGGCTGTCAGCACCTACTCGCTGGTTGTGGTGCTGGCCTGGGTGGCATTTCTGTGCGGTCATTTCCTTGCGCCACCGGGGTTGTTGGTGGCAGGCAGTGGCTTGATGTTGTTGACCCAAGTGCTACTGGGCCTGGTTTTTCTCAGCGGGATCAACTTGCGCTTCAAGGACCCTAGCCTTACCGAGCTGCAAATCGTCCTGGCGTTGATCGGGTTGACCTGGTTGTTGGCCCACCTGGGGCAGGCGCGCGGAACCTTTATGGTGGTCTATCCATTGATCTTGATGTTTGGCCTGTTCCATTTGCGTGGTTGTGCATTTGTCCGCTGCGCCGCGCTGGTGTTTGGCTGCTTCCTTGTCCTCAATGGCTGGGAGGGCTTCACCGGCCGGATGGCCAACCCATCGCTTGCGTTGCTGCAAGGCAGTGCGTTGCTCGTGGTGCTGGTCTGGTTGTGCCTGTATGCCCGCTATGTACAAGCCTCGCGGCAACGCATACGCAAGCATCGCTTCGCCCTTCAAGCCCATCAGGACACCTTGCGCGGCATGATGCGTCAACTGGAGGAGTTGGTGGCCACTGACGAGCTGACCGGTCTGTTCAATCGCCGACATTTTCTGCGTCTGGCCGAGCAGGAGCTGGGTCGCATGGAGACGGGTGGCCAACATGGTCTGGCGCTGATCGACCTTGATCATTTCAAGCGTATCAACGATGTGTACGGGCATGCGGTCGGCGACCAGGTCCTTCAGGCATTTGCCCATATTGCCCGGGCGTGTTTGCGTGAAACCGACATTGTGGCGCGTTACGGCGGCGAAGAGTTTGTGTTGCTCCTGCCCCACTGCAGTGCCCAGCAACTGTCGGTGTGTTGCGAGCGCCTGCGCCGAGCCTTTGCCGAGGCTGAGCTGGCAGCAGTCGTGTTGCCAGGCTCGCATTTGAGCTTGTCGGCGGGCATGACCTTGCTCACCAAAGATGATGATCTGGACGCGGCCTTGCACCGCGCCGACCAAGCCCTCTATCGTGCCAAGCATGGCGGTCGCAATCGTTGCCTGCCGGCTTGGGAGTATGCCGATGCCTGAACTGCACGTGGGGGAGCACTGCTGGACTGTGGCGGCCGGTAGCAACTTGCTTGATGCCTTGAATGACGCCGGTATGGCCATCCCCTACAGCTGCCGAGCCGGCAGTTGCCATGCCTGCCTGGTGCACTGCCTGGAAGGTGTGCCGACCGATACCAATCCTACTGCGCTGGCCGAGGAAAAGCGTCAGGACGGCTGGCGGTTGGCCTGCCAGTGTCGGGTGGACCAGGACCTGCGCATTGCGCGTTTTGATCCTCTTGAGGATGGTGTGCCCGCTGAAATCGTGGCTCTCGACTGGCTCGCCCCTGAGGTGTTGCGCCTGCGTGTTGTGCCGCTTAAACCGTTGCGTTACCAAGCCGGCCAGCACCTGGTGTTGTGGACGGCCGCAGGTGTTGCTCGGCCCTACTCGTTGGCGAGCCTGCCGGGCGAAGAGGGCTTTCTGGAGTTTCATATCGACTGTCGTCGGCCTGGGCTGTTTTGCGATGCGGCTCGACAACTGCACGTGGGTGAAATGCTGCGCCTGGGGGAATTGCGTGGCGGGGCGCTGCACTATGACGCCGACTGGCAAGAGCGCCCGCTATGGCTGTTGGCCGCCGGCACGGGCCTGGCGCCGCTCTGGGGCATCTTGCGCGAAGCCTTGCGTCAGGGCCACCGAGGGACGATTCGGCTCTTGCACCTGGCGCCCGACCCGCACGCGCACTACTTGGCGGCGCCGTTGCAGGCGCTGGCGCGGGAACACCCATTACTGCAGGTGGAATTGATCACCCCAGAGCAGCTACCCGCTGCGCTGGCGGCATTGCGCCCACCGTCACGGCAAACCCTGGCGTTGGTTTGCGGCGCGCCGACTAGCGTGGAGCAGTTCGCCCGTCGACTGTTCCTGGCCGGCGTGCCGCGCAATCAGGTATTGGCGGATACCTTTACCGACCACGCCTGAAGCCTCTGGGGGCTACTAAACCTGGCAGCTAGCTCGCCTGACCCGTGTGTGCCAATGCCACCAGCTCCGCCTCACGCTCAGCGATGGCTGCTTCCAGTTCAGGTGAGCGCTTGGCCCACTGCTCGGGCGGCAAGGGTTTTGACCATTCGCAGATTTCGGGGTAAGGCAGGTCCGGCGGGGGTGAGAGCTTCCAGCGTTCCAACACATCAATCAGCAGTGTGTTGAAAATAAACAGGCCGAAAAAACCTTCCCACAGCAGCGTCAAGAACCAGCCCTTGCGCTGTGCGGCCTCAAAACAGTCGTCGATGTATGTTGCCAGGATACCCTTGGGGCGATGAAACCGAGCGGTACGGTCAACAACGGCCTGCGGCCCGACCTCCATGTAACTGCGCATGCACTCCCACAAGGCCATCGCCGTGGTACCACCGCCGCAGTTGAAACCCAGGCTGAAATGCTGGTTGCCTTGCTGTGCATTGGGATCGGGGTTGTCAAAGCCGATGAATAACAACCCCATTTCCATTCGGCCCCCTTGGCTGACGGTCGAATGCTGGACGGCTGCTGCGGTCACCGATTCCCACGGCACAATCCAGTACTCACCGTCTTCGCGAGGGACGCAGACCTCGCGGCGTTGGCGATTGAAGCGTAACGGCAAGGGGGCTGGGCGGAATAGGCTTTGAATCAAGATGAGCAGCGGAATACCTGTGATACAGACGCCAAGCCAAAAAATATCTGCATCATTCAAAAAGTAAGCGAGGGCTAGAAACATCATCACGAGAGGCCACAACACCATTACCCCTGAGCCAATGCTGTAGCTCCCAATATCGAGATACACCTCATTCTTGCGCCAGATGGTGTTGAGCACATCCGCCGGCTGTTCACCGGTCGGGATCGGCAGGGGGGCCAGGTAGTCACGTTGTGAGAACAGGCGTTTTTGGGTTGTACCGGCTGCAGGTCTACTCATTTTCGCCACGTCGGCTGCAGGTAGCGCGAGCATTGCTGCTGGTCACTCAACAGGTAATGCCGAGCACTGTCCAAACCGGGAGTAGGATCGTCACGCAGGGCGATGACGCCATCTTTGTGGGTGATGGTAAAGGCCATGCCCCGTTCGCCGCCGACAAAGGCACCCTCGCCGAGCAGCGAGATCAGTGGTGTCCGGTAGTACACACGCAGTGAAACGTTGGCGGGGTGCGAACTGAGGTTGTTCGACAGGCGAAACTCACCACACAAACGCAGGCCTTGCCCCTCCTTGTGGGGTATCCAACTGCACCGGCTTTCCGTCAGCCAGTACTTACCGACATCGCACCATAAGCGCGGCGGTGCCGCTGTGCTGAGCGGGTTCATCTCCAGTTGCATATCCCAGGTATCGCGATCGACCGGGTCACCGATCATGGCCAGCGCCAGGTAGGTACTGTGGGGTTCCGCACCCGGCAGGTCGAGTGTCAGGCTTCTGATGACCGAGAGGCTGCGTTTAATGTGGGGATGGGCTGAATAGGTCAGCGTGTTGAGCACTTCAACACTGACCTTCGGCGCATACAGGATGCCGTACAGCTGGGCGAACTCCTGCTGCTGCGCCTCGGGCGAAACGGGCCCCAGGTCGCGCGCCCGCCGTTTGGACCAGCAGCAGTTGGCGAGAAAGGCCTGCAAGGGCTTTTGCTGGAAAAACCAGGCGATCAGGTACAGCACGCCCAGCCCGGCGATCAGGATCGTGACCGGCCCCATCCAGAGTGAAAAACCTGCAATTGCGGCATCGACGGTCATGATGCCAAAAATGGCCCGCGCGGTGTAAGTAATACCCAGTAGAGCCTGCGCGCCAAAAGCCGCCACTTGAGCGCCGACAACGGAGTGGCGCATATCCAGCCATGGATCTACAGAACCTTGGGAATTTTCCAACTGGATTTGCAGCGACTTGAACTCTTTGAGTGCAGCAGTTGCAGACAACCCACCAATAACACCACCAAATAGCGTCAGCGTCGGCGCAGATGATAAGCGCAGGTTGAACTCCTTAACCCCCAACCCCTTCCGAATCTGCATATCCACCACCGCCGTCAACGCCGCCCCGGCGTACAGCGTCGCGGAAATCGTGTCGTTGATCCGCTGATTGTCCATCCCCTCCAGCGCACTGGCTTGGCTCAGGTAGCTATTGGCATTCCAGCTGTTGAGCAGGAGCACCATCAGGGCGATCAAGCCGCCGCTGTTTTGCACCACCTTGCTGTTGAAGATGCCCGCCGGTTGCCCCAGGCCAATGGCCCGCCCGGTCGACTGGGCCCAGCGCCACAGTTCCTCGGCCGAGTCGCCAAACAGGCGCAGTACCGGTTTGCCAGCTTCGATGCCCCAGCGCGCCCCGGCCCCCGTGCCCAGCTTGATCGCCACCAGCAGGCTGTTCCAAGTCGGGCTCAGGGCCATGGCTTCCTCGCCCCTGAGCCGCAGCAAGGCCGCGCCGAGGCGTTTGACCAGGGTGTTCCACTCGCCATGCGGGTTACTGGCCCGCGCACCGATATCATCCAGGACTGCCCGGCTCAGCGGCGCCAGGGCCTTGGCCAGTGCTTCATAGGCGTTGCTGCGGTTTTCCTGGGCCAGGGCGCCGAGGATCTCGCTGTGGCGTGTGGCACTGTTCAGCGCCGCTTCCAGGCTTGGGCTCCAGGCGAAGAACAGCTGGCGCAGCACACCGGGGTCGGGGCTGCGGACATAGTCGGCGTATTGCTCGGCGCCTTTGTCGTGCAGGCACTGGGCGCTGAGGCAGGCAGTGGCCAGGCGGTCGAGCCAGGTGCGGGTGCCGTTATCGTCGTAATCGACCCACCAGGTCGCACGGTGGTGACGCTTTAAATACAGCTCGCGGTCGGCATACAGCAGCGTATGGCGCTCGTTGACCTGCGCGTAGTGAGCCGGTGCGGTGTGGTCGAGCCAGGTGTTCAGGGCCGGCAGGTCGATGTATTCCTCGACTCGGGCGCCCGCTCTTTGGGCCAGATTGGTGACTTTGTCGGCGCGGTACTGGCGAACCAGGGCTTCGACTTCGTTGTACAGGTCAATCGGGATGAAGGCGCGCACCGGGGCGGTGGCCTCGGCGATCTGCTCGCGCACCACCCAGAGCATTTCATCGGCTTGCCGATGGCTGTAGGTCATCCCGCGCTGCTGGTTGATCCGCGCCTCTTCCTTGAACAACTCGTCGAGGCGCCGGTGAGCCTTGAGCAGGATGTCGCCCTGCTCGGTGCTGAACTCGATTTCACGGCCCGGGCCGCTGTAGTTGCTCTTGTGGTAAACGTAACTCAGCCGGCCCGCCACTTCCGCGGCATCCTCGGTGATCAGGCTGCGAACAAAGCCCCCCACGCTCAGGCGCAGGGTGTTGTCCTGGGTCCACTGTTCATGGCGGGTTTGCACCTGCTCCTGCTCATGGTTGATGTCGCGCAGCACGCCCAACTCATCGTCCAGGCAGGCGAACACGCGGTACAGGGCCCGGGCCTGAGCGTGGATGGTCGCCAGCCAGTCCTTGACCTGCAGGGCGTCCCAGCGCTCGGCGCTCCATTCACCGGTGGGCGGGGTGTCGGCGCTCACTTCGGCGTACTGCTCCGCCGCCTTGGCCCGCTCCTGGTTGTGGTACATGGCATCGGTGTAGGCCTTGATGCTGGCTGGTGTGGGTGCCGCGATCATCTGATCGCCGAGGATTTCGGCGTGCTGCGCGTACTCCGTGCGCTGATGCTCAATGGCCAATGCCCGCAGGTAACTCTCGGGCAGTAGCTCGGCGAGCACCTGGTCGGCGTGTTCCCAGGGCGGGCAATGTGGCGCCTGAAGGGTGTCGGCCACCTGGCGCAAGTCCACGTGACGCATGTGCCGGTCGCGCACCTTGCGTTCACTCAGCCGGGCACACTGTTCAGGCCCGATGGGGTGTTCGGTGAAGCTCATCCAGGCATCGTGGTGTTTATCCAGCGCCAGGCCGACGCGGGTGCCATTGGCCACACGGCCAGGCGCGTCGTGGAGCGCCTGTTCCAGCAGCAGGCCGTTGTCGGCCACCGCATAGCGCTTGAGCGGGCCTTCGTGGTGCCACAGGTAGAGGTAACCGCAACGCAGACGGCGCGCCGCCATGGCATGGCTTTGCGGCACAACCCCAGGATCACAGCACGGGTGGCGGGCCCACTCTTCGGCCAAGGCGTAGCGCACCGGGACGACGAATATCTCGGGCTGCGAGGCTTGGCAAAGCTCGACCGGGCTATTGATGTCGACATGAGGGTGAGCCCTGGCGTCCCGCTCAGCATTGGCCAGCTGGCAGACATAGGCTTTCTTTTCGGCGCTCATTCCATGCGCTCCTTGTTGTTGGGGGCAGTGCTTGTCAGTGAGGCACTGACCGCAAAGCGTCGAACGCTAGCAAAGATGCTTTGGGATTGATGTAGGGCGATTCCGAAAGTGTTGGTGCAGGCAGCGTGGCGCAGGTGCAGAAGGGCGTGTGGAGCGCAAAAACAAAAAAGCCCCGCAGTGTCTACTGCAGGGCTTTTGATGGGCTGGCTTGACCTTAGACGATCGGGTCGCCGACGTGCAGGATCTTCATGCCATTGGTGCCACCGATGGTGTGGTAGCTGTCACCCTTGGTCAGGATGACCCAGTCGCCTTGCTCAACCACGCCACGCTGGATCAACTCGTCAACCGCGGCCTGGCTGACTTTGTCCGCTGGCAGGGCTGCTGGGTCGAACGCTACCGGGTACACGCCACGGAACATCGAGGCACGAGCCTGGGTGGCACGGTGTGGCGAGAAGGCAAAGATCGGCACCGAGGAGCGCAGGCGCGACATGATCAGTGGGGTGTAGCCACTTTCGGTGAGGGCGATGATCGCCTTGACACCCGGGAAGTGGTTTGCCGTGTACATGGCCGCCAGGGCGATGCTTTCGTCGCAGCGCTCAAAGCGGGTGTGCAGGCGGTGGCTGGACTTCTGGCTGGTCGGGTGTTTTTCCGCGCCTAGGCAGATGCGTGCCATGGCCTGGACGGCTTCGACCGGATAGGCACCGGCAGCACTTTCTGCCGAAAGCATCACTGCGTCAGTGTTGTCCAGTACGGCGTTGGCGACGTCGGACACTTCGGCACGGGTCGGCATCGGGTTCTGGATCATCGACTCCATCATCTGGGTGGCGACGATCACGGCCTTGTTGTTGCGGCGGGCGTGCTGAATGATCTTCTTCTGGATCGCGATCAGTTCGGCGTCGCCGATTTCCACGCCCAGGTCACCCCGTGCCACCATGACCGCGTCACTGGCGGCGATCAGGCCGTCGAGGGTTTCATCGTCGGCAACGGCTTCGGCACGTTCGATTTTTGCCACCAGCCAGGCCTTGCCGCCGGCTTCGTCACGCAGGCGACGGGCATACTGCATATCGCTGGCGTCACGCGGGAAGGACACGGCCAGGTAGTCCAGGTCCATCTCGGCAGCCAACTTGATGTCGGCTTTGTCTTTCTCGGTCAGGGCCGGGGCGGTCAGGCCACCGCCTCTGCGGTTGATGCCCTTGTGGTCAGACAGTGGGCCGCCGATCAGCACGGAACAGTGCAGCGCATCCTCGGTAGCGGTTTCGACACGCATGACCACGCGGCCGTCGTCGAGCAGCAGTTCATCGCCGACGCCACAGTCCTTGACCAGGTCCGGGTAGTCGATACCGACGATGTCCTGGTTGCCCTCGGTCAGTGGGTGAGCCGTGGAGAAGGTGAAGCGATCGCCGACCTTGAGTTCGATCCGCTTGTTGGCGAACTTGGCGATACGAATTTTAGGGCCTTGCAGGTCGCCGAGCAGGGCCACATGGCGGCCGAGGCGGGCGGCGATTTCACGGATCAGCTGGGCGCGAGCCTTGTGCTCTGCGGGGCTGCCATGAGAGAAGTTCAGGCGCGCGACATCCAGACCGGCGAGGATCAGTTGCTCGATAACTTCCGGTGAATTACTGGCGGGGCCGAGGGTGGCGACAATTTTGGTACGGCGGATGGTCATGCACAGACTCCTTTAGTGAAGCGCTGCGAAAGGCTACTCCTGAAAAAGCCTGTAGTCATTGTTCCTGTGTACTACCTTGCAGGCGGAGTGCAGGTCGTTTGAACCGTAGGACGTGTGTCGGGTGGCTCGTCTTCAGATTTGCGGCCAAAAGCCGATACACTGCACATCACAGGAGAATCCCCCATGCGAGCCTTGATAGTCTTAGCCTTGGCGACCAGTGTCGTCGGCTGTACCCGCTGGTCGATGGACCACCATTTGAATAATGCCTACCGTGCCTATGATCGGGGTAACTGCGAGCGGGTGATGCTCGAGCTGTCCCAGGTCGACCGTACCAGCCGAGCCCGGCCGTTCGTACAGCCGGAAGTCGCGATGCTGCGGGGGGCAATGCCTGGAGCGCCAGAAGCTCTACCCGGACGCGGTACAGACTTACCAGTACATCATTCAGCGTTACCCACAGAACGAATATGCGTTCCGTGCCCGGGCACGTTTGCAGACGCTGGAACGCCTTGGCCACTACCGCGCAGGTGAGGAGGCGATTACCCGCCCGGCAGCGGTTACCTCCTGGCGCTAGTGCGAAAGTACTAGGGTTCGATTGTGACGTATGGGGTATGTTGCGCTAGTCTTGTCATAGGCAAGCGCCTCCCCATCGGCAGTACTAGCGCGACCCTGCTCAAGGGTTTCCGACAGTGGTTCGAACCATGTTTACCGAGCGCCATATCGAGCGACACCAGCTCCCTTATTTCCTCAAAGTCTTCAACCGCCTTACCGATCAGCCTATTGGTTACTTGGGTAATGTGTCGGAAGACGGCCTGATGCTGATCAGCCAGCTGCCTCTGCTGGTGGGACCGGATTTCGAGTTGCAGATCCGTTTGCCCGGCATTGACGGTGCCCAGCACCTGATCAATCTGACGGCCAGTTGCCTCTGGTGCCATGAGGACCAGACGCCAGGCCACTACGACTCTGGCTTCATGCTGCTGCACCCTCCTCGTGAGTATGATCACCTGGTGCTTGCCCTGCGCAACTACTTCAGCTTCTACCCATTGAGCGCCTCGGCTTGAGGTAGACTCGGGGGATTTTCTGATCAGGGAATTCCCGTGAGCTCCAGCATCTTCTGGCACGACTACGAAACCACCGGCATCAACCCCCGTAGCGATCGCCCGTTGCAGGTTGCCGGTGTGCGCACTGACCTTGAGCTCAACGAGATCGAGGCGCCGGTCAACCTCTACTGTCGACCCAGTGACGATATTTTGCCGCACCCAGCGGCGTGCCTGATCACTGGCATTACGCCGCAGCACTTGGCCGATCATGGCCTTGGCGAAGCTGAATTCATGACGCGCATTCATGCCGAGCTGGCGCGCCCAGGTACCTGTGGTGCGGGTTACAACACCTTGCGTTTTGACGACGAGGTCACGCGTTACAGCCTTTACCGTAACTTTTTCGACCCCTATGCCCGAGAGTGGCAAGGTGGCAATAGCCGTTGGGACCTGATCGACACGGTACGGGCCGCCTGCGCTTTACGCCCGGATGGCATCAATTGGCCTGAGCAGGACGGACGCATCAGCCTGAAGCTCGAACTGCTGACTGCCGCCAATGGTATCGATCACGGCCAGGCGCATGAGGCGTTGTCCGACGTGCGTGCCACTATTGCGATGGCAAGGTTGATCAGACAAAAACAACCGAAGCTATACGACTGGCTGTTTCAACTGCGTAGCAAGCAGAAAGTACTCGACCATATTCGATTGATGCAGCCCGTTGTACATATCTCCGGTCGCTTTTCCGCCGCGCGTAATTATCTGGGTGTGGTGTTGCCTTTAGCGTGGCACCCACGTAATCGCAATGCACTGATTGTCTGTGACCTGCACCTGGATCCCCAGCCTTTGCTGGAGGAAGAGGCCGAGGTAATACGCCAGCATTTATACACGCGCCGTGAGTCGTTAGCCGAGGGGCAGCTACCGGTACCCTTGAAGTTGATTCACATAAATCGTTGCCCGGTGATTGCACCGTTGTCGGTATTGCGCAATGAAGATCAGCAGCGCTTGGCGCTGGATATGCAGCTGTATCACGACAGGGCTGCTGAGCTGCAAGGTCATCAGGCGATTGTTCAAGATAAGTTGAAAACGGTTTATGCCTCCGAGGAATTTTCGTCCTGTGAAGACCCCGAACAGCAACTGTACGAGGGTTTTTTAGGCGAGCGTGATCGTCGCTTGTGCGAGCAGGTGCGCAGTGTTGATCCACAACAATTGGTGAGCGGGCAATGGATGTTTGATGACGAACGCTTACCGGAGCTGTTGTTCCGTTATCGTGCCCGAAACTTTCCTGAGACCTTGAGTGCTGAAGAGCATCAACGTTGGGTCGAGTTCTGTCGACAGCGTTTGACGGACGAGGCCATGGGCGCGCCCAACACGCTGCCCGCCTTCGAACAGGCGCTGGAGGGCTGTTGGGCTCAGGCAACGGAGCAGCAGCGTGGATTGCTCGGTACGTGGCGTGAATATGTTCAGGCGCTGAAGGTGCGTTTACAGATGTAAAATATTGCGAACATAAAAAACGCCAGCATGCTGGCGTTTTTATTACAGGCATCAGTATATGCCGGTCGTGATTAACCGAGCAGCGTTGCCCAGCCTTCAACCACGTCGCCGCCCCACTTGGCTTTCCACTCTTTCAGTGTCTTGTGGTTGCCACCTTTGGTTTCGATGACTTCGCCGTTATGTGGGTTCTTGTATTGTTTGACCTTGCGCGCGCGCTTGGTACCGGTGGTTTTCACCGCGCCACGTGGTGCTTTGTTCAGTTTGGCTTCTGGGTCCAGCAGGGCAATGATGTCGCGCAGCGACTTTTGATACTCGCCCATCAGCTCGCGCAATTTGCCTTCGAACTCCAGCTCTTTCTGTAGTTTGTCGTCTTCCGACAGGTTTTTCAGACGGGCCTGCAGTTCTTTGATGGCTTCTTCTGTAGCGCGGTATTCGTTGATCAGGGACATGGGGCAATCCTTGGTGGAAAGGGAAACAGTGCCGCAATAATAGTCAGAGGTTTTCGTCAAGTAAACATTAAACTCGAAAATCACATGAACGCATTTTAATGTCTGGAATCTGTCAGGTAGAAATTTACAAACTTAAAGTGTCTTGGAACAAGTAACTTTTTGTCGCAGCTGGCGTAGCGCCAGTGGTCGAAGACCTTGCGGCCACCGTCCATCAGCCGACCCGGCAGTTGCAATCATTACTGCAGTTTTGCTGGGCAATCGTTAGAATGAGCACCTTTGCGAAGTTCTGGAGTCCATTTTCATGCGCACCTATCGGCTGGTGATTGCGTGCCCCGACCGCGTCGGCATCGTCGCCAAAGTCAGTAATTTCCTGGCGTCCTACAACGGCTGGATCAACGAAGCGAGCCACCATTCCGATGAATTGAGCGGCTGGTTCTTCATGCGTCACGAAATTCGCGCTGAAACCCTGCCGTTTGGTATCGAGGCTTTCCGCGAGGCCTTCGCGCCTATCGCAGAAGAGTTCTCCATGGTTTGGCGGATCACCGATACCGACCAGAAGAAGCGTGTGGTGTTGATGGCCAGTCGCGAGTCCCATTGCCTGGCCGACCTGCTTCACCGTTTTCACAGCAATGAGCTGGATTGCGAGATTCCGTGCGTGATTTCCAACCACAACGACCTGCGCAGCATGGTTGAGTGGCACGGCATCCCGTTCTTCCATGTCCCTGTCGACCCTCAAGACAAGCAGCCTGCATTTGCCGAGGTTTCGCGCCTGGTCAAAGAGCATGCCGCCGATGTGGTCGTGCTGGCGCGCTACATGCAAATCCTGCCACCACAGCTGTGTCAGGAATATGCGCAGAAGGTGATCAATATTCACCACAGTTTCCTGCCGTCGTTCGTTGGCGCCAAACCCTACCACCAGGCGGCAGTGCGCGGCGTGAAGCTGATCGGTGCAACCTGCCACTATGTCACTGAAGAGCTGGATGCCGGCCCGATCATTGAACAGGATGTGGTGCGCGTCAGCCATAGCGACACCATTGAAGACATGGTTCGTTTCGGCCGGGATGTCGAGAAGATGGTGCTGGCCCGTGGCCTGCGTTATCACCTGGAAGATCGCGTACTGGTGCACGGCAACAAAACCGTGGTGTTCAACTGATTCGGTGGTTTAGCGCGATTTCGGTATGAGCCATCCGTCCGCGCTTCGCGCCAGAGACTGCAGGTGTGGTCGGTTGGGTGTGCGGGGGGAGGGCAGGCAGCGACGGGCGTCGCTGCCTGCAGGTGGCGTTAGATGCGGAAGCTGCCGACCAGGTGTTTCAAGCGGGTAGCCTGTTGTTCCAGGTCTGAGCAGGCGCGCAGGGTCGATTGCAGGTTCTCGACACCTTCCTGGTTGAGCATGTTGATTTCATTGATGTCCATGTTGATCGAGTCGACAACCGCCGTCTGCTCTTCAGTGGCGGTAGCGACCGATTGGTTCATGCCGTCAATCTCGCCGATGCGCTGTGTCACGCTGCTCAGGCGCTCGCCTGCCTGGTTGGCGATCGACACGCTGTCCTGGCTGTGGCGCTGGCTCTGACTCATGGTGTCAACCGACTCACGGGCGCCAACCTGCAACTCCTCAATCATGTTCTGCACCTGTTGTGCCGACTCTTGCGTGCGGTGTGCCAGGTTGCGAACTTCATCGGCAACCACCGCAAAACCTCGACCGGCCTCGCCCGCTCGCGCAGCTTCGATCGCTGCGTTGAGTGCCAGCAGGTTGGTTTGCTGGGAGATGCTGGTGATGACTTCAAGGATTTGGCCAATGTTGACCGTCTTGTTGTTGAGCGTCTCGATGTGGGCGCTGGACGTGCAGATCAGGTCAGACAGGCGATTCATGGCCTGGATATTGCGGTCGACCACCTGCTGACCTTCTTCGGCCAGGTGCCGTGCAGAGCTGGCCTGTTGTGAGGCCTGCGCAGCGTTATGGGCGATTTCCTGGGCGGCGGCACCCAACTGATTGATTGCTGCGGCAACGCTGTTGGTGCGGTTGGACTGTTCGTCAGAGTTGACCATCGACGAGTTTGAGGCGCTGATTACACGCAACGCCACTTCGTTGACCTGTTGGGTCGCCGAAGACACTTCGCGAATAGAGCCGTGGATGCGCTCGACGAAACGGTTGAATGCCTTGCCCAGGGTGCCGAACTCATCGTGGTTGTGAATGTTCAGGCGTTTTGTCAGGTCACCTTCACCTTCAGCAATGTCTTCCATTGCCTTGGTCATGATGTTCAAGGGTTGCAACAGCATGCGAATCAGCAGGCCTAGCAGGGCGATGATGATAACGATGGCGACCAGGGTGGCGATGATCGCCGAGGTGCGGAATTTGCTGAGCATGGCATAGGCTTTCTCCTTGTCGATGGACAGGCCGATGTACCAGTTGGCTGACGGCAGGCCTTTGACTGGCGCAAAGCTCAGTACGCGGGTGCGGCCGTTAAGCTCGACTTCGCTCATTTCCTTGGTGAGGCTTGGGGTGTTCTGCGGGAACAGGTCCGACAGTGACTTCATCACCAGGTTTTTGTCGGGGTGCACCAGGATTTTGCCCTGATCGTTCACCAGGAAGGCATAGCCCATGCCGCCAAAGTTCAGCGAATTGATGATCTCTGTCAGGCCGTCGAGGGCCAGGTCACCGCCGACCACGCCGATATTACGGGCTGCCGTAACCACCACGGAAATCACCATCTTGCCGGTGCTGGCGTCGATGTAAGGTTCGGTCAGGATCGGGCCATTGGCTGCCAGGCCATCCTTGTACCAAGGGCGAACACGTGGGTCGTAACCGTCGGGCATCTTGGTCAGCGGACGAATGGTGAAGCCACCATTGATGTCGCCCAGGTAAACCGTCAGGAAGCTTGAAACAAGCGATTGTTGGCCGAGTATCGTGCCGATGGCTTCTTGATTGGGGAAGGCGGCGATGTTCTGGGCCGCGTTTTGTACCAGCAGAATACGACCGTCAAACAGGTTCTTGATGTTGGTCGATGTGGATTCGCCCATTTCCTCAAGATAGTTTTTCAGATCATCGCGAATCGCATTACGCTGCAGGTAATCGTTGTACAAGGTAAAGAGGGCGAAGGCGATCATGACGATCAATGAAGCGGCCATTAGGATCTTATGGCTGAAACGGAGGCTTTTGTTCATAACGTATATGTCCGCTAAGGTCTTCTAATCCGGGTCTGTCGCACAAAGAACAGCTTCAAAGCAGTGCAGGGGCCGATGTCCTTGTCGGGTCTTTTTCTGGCTTTTGGTGCGGTGCATCACACCTAGCTATCGACCGCTTTCATGCAAAGCTTGAATAGAGGAAGAAAAAATAATGACTGACTCCGCACACGTCGTACTGGGCGCAGATGTTGATGGTCAGCCCGTCGTTCAGGCGCTGCGTCTGACCAACCGTCACGGGCTGGTGGCGGGTGCCACGGGTACCGGAAAGACCGTGACGTTACAGCACTTGGCCGAGGCTTTTAGCGACGCGGGTGTGGCGGTGTTTGCCGCCGATGTCAAAGGTGACTTGTGCGGCCTCGGCGCAGAGGGTGATCCGCAGGGGAAAGTCGCCGAGCGCATCGCCTCGATGCCGTGGCTTGAGCATCGCCCGCAGGCCTACCCGGTTACCTTGTGGGATGTTCACGGCCAGTCGGGCCACCCCTTGCGCACGACGCTCAGCGAGATGGGGCCGCTACTGTTGGGTAACTTGCTGGAGCTGACAGACAGCCAGCAAGCCGCGCTGTATGCCGCGTTCAAGGTGGCGGATCGAGAAGGGTTACTGCTTCTTGACCTCAAGGACCTCAAGGCACTGCTTGCGCACTTGAAGGACAATCCGCAGGTATTGGGCGACGATGCAGCATTGATGACCAGCGGCTCCAGCCAGGCGCTCTTGCGTCGTCTGGCCAGTCTTGAGCAGCAGGGCGCCGAGGCGCTGTTTGGTGAGCCTGCGCTGCAACTGGAAGACCTTTTGCAGCCGGCTGCCGATGGGCGCGGGCGTATCCACCTGCTGGATGCCAGTCGTCTGGTGCATGAGGCGCCAAAGGTGTACGCAACCTTCCTGCTCTGGCTCCTGGCCGAACTGTTTGAGCAGTTGCCTGAACGTGGCGACGCAGACAAACCCCTGTTGGCATTGTTCTTTGATGAGGCGCACCTGTTGTTCAGCGGAACGCCAAAGGCATTGCAAGAGCGCTTGGAGCAGGTGGTTCGGTTGATCCGCTCCAAAGGCGTTGGGGTCTACTTTGTTACCCAGTCGCCGGGAGATCTGCCTGACGATGTTCTGGCTCAGTTGGGGTTGCGTATCCAGCATGGCTTGCGTGCATTTACCACCAAAGAGCAGAAATCGCTCAAGGCCGTAGCGGATGGCTTTCGGCCTAATCCGGCGTTTGACACGCTTTCAGTGCTCACGGAGCTTGAGATCGGGGAAGCATTGGTGGGAACCCTGCAGGAGAAGGGAACGCCCGGGATGGTTCAGCGCGTGCGGATTGCGCCACCGCAGTCACGTATCGGGCCATTGAGTGACGCGCAGCGAGCACATCTGATTGCAACTTCGCCGCTGGCCGGTCGTTACGATAAGCCGATAGACCGCGAATCGGCTTATGAAATGTTGTCGGCACGTAAAGGTACTGCGCCAGTGCCGGAGCAGGTGTCTGCAGCCAGTGCGGACAGTTTTGCCGATAAAGCCGGTGAGTTTTTACAGAGTGCTGCAGGGCAGGCGATCAAGTCGGCAGTGCGCCAGGCGGCCGGTCAGTTGGGGCGGCAGTTGGTAAGGGGGCTGATGGGGTCGTTGCTGGGGAGTAAGCGCCGCTAGTGCTGGGGAGCTTTCAAGCATAAGAAAGGCGCCGTGAGGCGCCTTTCTTTACTGTGCGGCTACGGGTCAGGCGATGGCTTTGGATGCCAGCCAGAACAGCCCGGCTGCCAGCGACATCGATGCTGGCAAGGTCAATACCCAGGCCAGAAGGATGGTGCGGACAGTGCCGCCTTGCAGGCCGCTCTTGTTCGCGACCATGGTGCCGGCAACGCCAGAGGACAGTACATGGGTGGTCGACACGGGCAGGCTGAACACGTTGGCCATGCCGATGGCGCAGGCTGCGGTGATCTGTGCCGACATGCCCTGGGCGTAGGTCATGCCTTGCTTGCCGATTTTTTCGCCAATGGTCAGTACAACCCGTTTCCAGCCAACCATGGTCCCGACACCCAGTGCCAGGGCGACAGCCAGGATTACCCAGAACGGCGCGTACTCGGTGGTGGCGGTGAGGTCTTTACGCAGCTTCTCCAGGTCGGCTTTTTCACGCGCTTGCAGGTTCGGCAGCTTGCCGACCTTCTTCGCGGTGTCGTCCAGGCAAAGCAGGTAGCGTCGCACTTCGACGCGCTTTTCAGGCGACAGCGAGTGGTAGTCGGAGACGCCCGCGAGCGATTGTGTCAGGGCATTGATGGTCGGTTCGGTCTGCTGCGGGTTGCAACTGAACTGCTCCGGCAGGTCGCCATTCTTTGCCTTGCCCAGTGCGAGGAACTCGCCAAGGGTAGCGTTGTTGCGCTGATAGAACTGGCTCAGGTGCAGGGTTGCGTCGCGGGTGCGCTCGATCTGGTAGGTGGTGCTGTTCAGGTCGAGGACGAACTGCGCCGGGACGATGCCGATCAGTACCAGCATGATCAGGCCAATACCTTTCTGGCCGTCGTTGGAACCGTGTACAAAGCTGACGCCCATGGCTGAAATGACCAATACCAGGCGGTTCCAGAACGGTGGGTGTTTCTTGTCGTCGACCTGGCGGCGTGTCTCCGGGGTCTTGTGCATCTTCGACAGCGGGCGCCACCATTTCAGGGCAAGCAGCACCAGTGCGGCGACCAGGAAGCCGGCCATTGGCGACAATACCAGCGACATGGCGATATCGATTGCTTTCTGCCAGTTGACGCCATCACCCAGCGGAATGTCGTTGAGCATCGCGTTGGCCAGGCCTACGCCCAGGATCGAGCCGATCAGGGTATGGGAGCTGGATGCCGGAATCCCGAAGTACCAGGTGCCCAGGTTCCAGGTGATCGCCGCGGCCAGCAGCGAAAAGACCATGGCCAGGCCGTGACCGGTGTTCACATTGATCAGCAGTTCTACCGGCAGCAGGTGGACGATGGCGTAAGCCACCCCGACGCCGCCGAGCAGAACACCGAGAAAGTTGAACACGCCGGAAAAGAACACGGCCAGGTGCGGTGGCATGGCTTTGGTATAGATGACTGTGGCAACCGCGTTGGCGGTGTCATGAAAGCCATTGATGAACTCGAATGCGAGCACGAAGGTCAAGGCAAGCAGCAGGCTTACCAGGACCCAGGCATCAAGTCCGCTGAATAATTCGATCATGAAGGTTTTCTGACCCGGTCATAAGGGGGCGCGATTATGCCAGAAATCATCGGTAATCGATGCACTAGCTGCTGGTCGGTAAGTACCTGTCCAGCGATGGATCGCGACGGTGAAAAAAGAGGGTTTGCGGGTTCAGGCGGATAAATTTCGGTGAAATTGCGGTTAAATTCCGCGAAATCAAGGATTTTAAACGAGCTCAAAAAAATCATACGTTTGTATGAAATTTGTGAGATTACGTAACCGTTAACTGATCCAGCGCAAGACTCCTCCAGCTATGGCGCTGCACGCATACCCGATAAGAGCCCTCAGGGCAAGGCGGGTAGGCGGTTTGAAAACGATGCTAAGGCTCCTCGGCCTTGAGCTCCTTTTCCATTTTCTGCAGTTCCTGGGCAAATGCCTGGTCAAGAACGCTGGCGCGTTTGCGCCACGGTTTGCGTTCCGGGTCGGGCTGGGCCGCGTAGGTGGTTACTTCACCACCGTAAACTTCCTTGTAACGTTGTTCCTGGCGCTCAAGTTCCGCGCGCAGTTCATCTTTCGTCACAGTTGTTACCTGATAGTTGAAATGACACTCTGGTGTTAAGGCGGATGCTGTCCCGCAGGCAGGCTTCATACGCGACAATTGTGTATGAAACACCGTGGGCAGTCCGGGGTATTTCCGGGTAAACGGATGACCACGCGTATTTTGAAGCTTTCAAGGCGCTGTCGTCGAGCCGTTGAGCACATTTGCATGAGGCTCGAGTGACGGCGTGCACTACCGTGTCATCCAAACGTAAGTTGGATTATAGCAAGTGAGTTGAATAACTCTATCGTTCGGTACTGCCTCGGCTGCAACAACAAAGTTCTGTTGCGCATTCATGAACGTAAATGATGATCGTCCATACATGCGCTGAACGGGTTGTTGAGTCGCTGCAAAAAATAAAAAACGGCCTCGCTTCGAGAGCAAGGCCGTGCCTGGGACTTCTACGGTGGGTACCTGACCAGTCTCTCCAAGAAGCCACATGGTGGCTGGAGAAAGGTATAAGCAATTGTGGGGTGCGGTCAATTGCGATTATCGGTCGATGGTTCGATAATCGCACTCGTGAGCGTTTTGCCGAGGTAAGCCATGAACGACGAACTACAGCCTAAAGGGCCAGGACTCAACGACCAGCTGCGAAGCTCCTTTGCTTCGTTGGCACCCCCGATCGTGGCTTCGCCGGCCAAGCGCATCCAGGCATTTACTGGCGACCCGGACTTTATGACTTCGTTGGCCAGGGGGCTGGCGGTCGTGCAGGCTTTTCAGGAGCGCAAGCGCCATCTGACCATTGCCCAGATCAGTCACCGTACCGAGATCCCCCGTGCTGCGGTGCGCCGCTGCCTGCATACCTTGATCAAACTAGGGTATGCGACCACGGACGGCCGTACCTATTCGCTGCTTCCCAAAGTGCTGACCCTGGGGCATGCCTACCTGTCGTCCACGCCGTTGGCAGTGTCGGCCCAGCCATATCTGGACCGTATGAGTGACCAGTTGCATGAAGCCTGCAACATGGCCACGCTGGAAGGCGACGATATCCTGTACATCGCGCGTTCGGCCACGGTACAGCGGCTGATTTCAGTGGACCTGTCGGTGGGCGGGCGGCTACCGGCTTATTGCACCTCGATGGGCAGGATCCTGCTGGCGGCACTTGACGATGCCACCTTGCATGAGTACCTGGAACACGCGGATTTACAGGCCAAGACCAGTCGAACCATTCGTGATCCAGAGGCGCTGCTTGAATGCTTGCAGCAGGTTCGCCAGCAAGGCTGGTGTATTGTCGATCAGGAGTTGGAGCAGGGCCTGCGCTCGATCGCTGTACCGGTCTACGATTCGTCGGGCCAGGTGCTGGCAGCCTTGAATGTCAGTACACATGCCGGGCGTGTCAGTCGCAGCGAACTGGAACAGCGGTTCCTGCCCATCATGTTGGCGGCCAGTCGTGATCTGAGTGCGCAACTGTTCGCTTGAGTGGGCTGTTCAATGTTGTTCGATAAACGCACAGAGTTGCGTTTGTCGAATTGCGCGCTATTGGGTGCCTGATTAATGTCCCTCGCATCGAGTAGCCCGACTGCTCGAACATAATAATGAGCGAGAGGCCAAGCCCCATGAATACTATCCTTCCTGTTCCCGCACACCTGTCCGACCGCGTCCTGCGCGGAAGCTGAGCCCCCGAAAAGACTGCGTCCTCCATCCGTCTGTGCCGTTTACGCGCGCATGCGTACTTTCACGCATTTTTTCTGGATAACAATAATGAACAGTCCTCAAGCTTCAGTTGGAAACTGCCTTGATGTGCAGTCCTTCATCAATGCACAACCCCTCTCACGCTACCAATGGCGTGTGGTTGTTCTGTGTTTCTTGATCGTTTTCCTGGATGGTTTGGATACCGCCGCCATGGGCTTTATCGCGCCCGCGTTATCCCAGGATTGGGGTATCGACCGTGCCAGCCTGGGGCCGGTCATGAGTGCCGCGTTGATCGGCATGGTTTTCGGCGCCTTGGGTTCTGGCCCGCTTGCTGATCGTTTTGGGCGCAAGGTAGTGCTGGTGGGGGGCAGTGATTCTGTTTGGTGCCTTCAGCCTTGCTTCGGCGTATAGCAGCAATGTCGATCAGTTGCTGGTGCTGCGCTTCCTGACAGGCCTGGGGCTTGGTGCCGGTATGCCCAATGCCACAACGCTGCTGTCTGAGTACACCCCTGAGCGGCACAAGTCGCTGCTGGTCACCAGCATGTTCTGTGGTTTCAACCTGGGCATGGCCGGTGGTGGTTTTATTTCTGCCAAGCTGATTCCCGTGTTTGGCTGGCATAGCCTGCTGCTGATTGGGGGTGTTCTGCCCTTGCTGTTGGCGTTGGTGCTGCTGGCCTGGTTACCGGAGTCAGCGCGTTACCTGGTAGTTCGCAACCGTGGTAACGACAAAGTACGCAAGACCCTTTCCCCCATTGACCCGGTTACGGTCGCCCAGGCCGCAAGCTTCAGTGTTCCTGAGCAGAAAACGGTCAAGGCGCGCAATGTGTTCGCGGTGATTTTCTCCGGAACCTACAGCATTGGCACCCTGCTGTTGTGGCTCACTTACTTCATGGGCCTGGTGATCGTGTACCTGCTGACCAGTTGGTTGCCGACCCTGATGCGCGAAAGTGGCGCCAGCATGGAGCAGGCAGCGTTCATTGGTGCGCTGTTCCAGTTTGGTGGTGTGCTGAGCGCCGTCGCGGTGGGTTGGGCGATGGACCGTTTCAACCCGCACAAGGTCATCGGCGTGTTCTACCTGCTGGCAGGCGTCTTTGCCTACGCAGTAGGGCAGAGCCTTGGCGATATCACCCTGTTGGCGACGCTGGTATTGATTGCGGGCATGTGCGTTAACGGTGCGCAATCGGCCATGCCGTCGTTGGCAGCGCGTTTCTACCCAACCCAGGGGCGTGCCACAGGCGTGTCGTGGATGCTGGGTATCGGTCGGTTCGGCGCGATCCTCGGTGCCTGGATGGGGGCAACGCTGCTAGGGCTTGGCTGGAACTTCGAGCAGGTACTGACCGCATTGGTGATCCCTGCTGGCCTGGCCTACGGTGGCGGTGATCATGAAGGGCCTGGTTAGCCACGCTGACGCGACCTGATAGCGCATTGCGGCCGATCCTCGACAGGGTCGGCCGCTGATTGACCCCCTCCATTTCCGGCCCTGCAGGCGTTGCCTGCAGGAGAGCGCGCAGGCAGTGATTGGAGTAGGAACAATCGGTTCGATTATCGAACGCTTAGTCGATTATCGGATTGAACCGCGTTCTGGACGGCCTTAATCTGAGGTCAATCCTCCTTCGACTTCAGCGAATACCAGGAGTCTGTAATGGCTGAAATCCTCTCGCTCCACGACGCCGTGAAGCAGTTCGTCAACGATGGCGATAGCGTCGCTCTCGAAGGCTTCACACATTTGATCCCGACCGCGGCCGGTCATGAAATCATTCGTCAGGGCAAGAAGAATCTGACCCTGGTTCGTATGACGCCTGACTTGATCTACGATCAACTGATCGGTGCCGGTTGTGCCAAGAAACTGATCTTCTCCTGGGGCGGTAACCCAGGTGTAGGTTCCTTGCACCGCCTGCGCGATGCGGTGGAAAAACAATGGCCGCAGGCCATGGAAATCGAAGAGCACAGCCACGCTGACCTGGCCAACGCCTATGTTGCAGGTGCTTCCGGTCTGCCATTTGCAGTGTTGCGTGCTTACGCCGGTTCTGACCTGCCGAAGGTCAACCCGCTGATCAAGAGCGTCACCTGTCCGTTCACCGGTGAAGTGCTGGCTGCGGTGCCGTCGGTACGCCCCGATGTCACGGTGATCCACGCGCAGAAAGCCGACCGCAAGGGCAACGTGCTGCTGTGGGGCATCCTCGGTGTGCAGAAAGAGGCCGCCCTGGCTGCCAAGCGCTGCATCGTCACCGTCGAAGAGATCGTCGACGACCTGAATGCGCCGATGAACGCTTGCGTTCTGCCGACCTGGGCTCTGTCTGCTGTCTGCCTGGTTCCTGGGGGCGCGCACCCGTCCTATGCCCATGGCTACTACGAGCGTGACAACCGTTTCTACCAGGCCTGGGACCCTATCGCCCGCAACCGTGAGACCTTCACCGCCTGGATCAATGAATACATCCGCGGCACTGCTGATTTCAACGCGTTCAAGGCAAAACTGGCCAGCGCTTCGGAGGCTGAATAATGAGCTACTCCACCAATGAAATGATGACCGTCGCCGCAGCCCGTCGTCTGCGCAATGGTGCCGTATGCTTCGTTGGCATTGGCCTGCCATCCAAGGCCGCCAACCTGGCGCGGCTGACCTCGTCCCCGGACGTGGTACTGATTTATGAGTCGGGCCCGATTGGTGCCAAGCCGACTGTCCTGCCGCTGTCCATCGGTGACGGTGAACTGGCCGAGACCGCTGATACCGTTGTGCCGACCGGCGAAATTTTCCGCTACTGGCTGCAGGGCGGGCGTATTGACGTGGGCTTCCTTGGTGCTGCCCAGGTCGACCGCTTCGGCAACATCAACACCACGGTGGTGGGTGATTACCATCAACCCAAGGTTCGCCTGCCAGGTGCAGGTGGCGCACCAGAAATTGCCGGCTCCGCCAAACAAGTGCTGATCATCCTCAAGCAGTCGTCGCGTGCGTTCGTCGACAAGCTGGACTTCATCACCTCAGTCGGTCATGGCGAAGGCGGTGACTCGCGCAAACGCCTGGGGCTGCCAGGTGAAGGGCCGGTAGGCATCATCACCGACCTGTGCATCATGGAACCGGAAGCGGGTACCAACGAGTTTGTGGTGACCTCGATCCACCCGGGTGTTACCCGTGAACAGATTATCGCCGCGACTGGCTGGCCGATCCGTTTTGCCGAAAACGTAGCGCAGACTGCCGAGCCTAGCGAAGTTGAACTGACTGCCCTGCGTGATCTGGAAGCGCGTACGGCGGCCGCTCATGGCCAAGCCCCAGGAGAAGCCTAATGCGTGACGTCTTTATTTGCGATGCAATTCGTACCCCCATCGGTCGTTTCGGTGGCGGTTTGGCCAGTGTGCGTGCCGATGACCTGGCAGCCGTGCCGCTCAAGGCGCTGATCGAACGCAACCCGTCGGTACAGTGGGACCAGATCGATGAAGTGTTCCTGGGCTGCGCCAACCAGGCCGGCGAAGACAACCGCAACGTTGCCCGTATGGCACTGTTGCTGGCTGGCCTGCCGGACAGTGTGCCGGGTGTAACCCTTAACCGCCTCTGTGCCTCGGGCATGGATGCGGTCGGTACAGCCTTCCGCGCCATTGCCAGCGGCGAGATGGAACTGGCAATTGCCGGTGGCGTCGAGTCGATGTCGCGTGCCCCGTTCGTCATGGGCAAGGCCGATAGCGCCTACTCGCGCAACATGAAGCTGGAAGACACCACCATTGGCTGGCGCTTCATCAACCCGTTGATGAAAGCCCAGTACGGTGTCGATGCCATGCCGCAGACTGCCGACAACGTAGCAGATGACTATCAGGTGTCGCGTGCCGATCAGGACGCCTTTGCCCTGCGCAGTCAGCAGCGTACCGCCCAGGCCCAGGCCGCCGGCTTCTTCGCCGAGGAAATCGTGCCGGTGCGTATTGCGCACAAGAAGGGCGAGACGGTTGTCGAGCAGGACGAACACCCACGTGCCGATACCACGCTGGAAGCACTGACCAGGCTCAAGCCGGTCAATGGTCCGGACAAGACTGTTACCGCAGGCAACGCTTCGGGCGTCAACGATGGTGCTGCGGCGATGATCCTGGCATCAGCCGAAGCAGTGAAAAAACACGGCCTGACGCCGCGTGCGCGCGTGCTGGGCATGGCCAGTGCCGGTGTTGCACCACGTGTCATGGGTATTGGTCCGGTGCCTGCTGTGCGCAAGCTGGTCGAGCGTCTTGGCCTGGCCGTGACCGACTTCGACGTCATCGAGCTCAATGAGGCATTCGCCAGCCAAGGCTTGGCTGTTCTGCGTGAGTTGGGGCTGGCGGATGATGCACCGCAGGTCAACCCCAACGGCGGCGCCATCGCCTTGGGGCATCCATTGGGCATGAGTGGCGCGCGCTTGATTCTGACCGCGCTGCACCAACTGGAAAAAACCGGTGGCCGTAAAGGCTTGGCAACCATGTGTGTCGGGGTTGGCCAAGGCTTGGCGCTGGCGATCGAGCGCGTGTAAACCAATGACCTCATCGCCCGGCCTCCACGCAAGGTCTGGGTGATGGGGTGATTGTTATGTGGAGCTAGGGTGTTGCCAAGCCTGTCTAGACTTTCATAACCCTCCAAGAGTAAGTAGCCATGACTTCTGTTCGCTACATTGTGCAGTTGCTCACTACTCAGCCCGCGTCTGCCGAATCAGGCGGCCTGTTTGCATAACGATCATTGATCTACTGGCGTACCCTTGGCGGTGCGTTTTGTTGAAGGACCTGCCATGACTCAACGACCGGGCAACCAATTGTTCGATGCCTATTTCACAGCACCTGCCATGCGTGAGGTATTTTCCGACCGTGGTCGAGTGCAGGGCATGCTTGATTTTGAAGCCGCGCTGGCCCGTGCCGAAGCCGCTGTCGGTGTTATCCCGCAGGAGGCGGTAGCGCCCATAGAAGCGGCCTGCCAGGCCGATCATTACGATTTCGGCGCCTTGGCTGAAGCCATCGCCGTGGCCGGTAACTCGGCAATTCCATTGGTAAAGGCATTGGGCAAGGTGATAGCCAGTGACGTGCCACAAGCCGAGCGTTTCGTTCACCTCGGCGCTACCAGCCAGGACGCGATGGACACCGGCCTGGTGCTGCAACTGCGTGATGCGCTGGGCCTGATCGAAGCAGACCTCGCACAGCTGTGCGAGGCGCTAGCACGCCAAGCCCTGGCCCATGCCGATACGCCACTGGCCGGACGCACCTGGCTGCAACATGCCACCCCGGTGACGCTGGGAATGAAAATCGCCGGCACCTTGGGTGCCCTGACGCGGCACCGTCAACGATTGCAGGAACTCAAGCCTCGAGTCTTCTGCCTGCAGTTCGGTGGGGCTTCTGGCACCTTGGCTGCCTTGGGGGAACAGGGTTTACGGGTTGCCGACGCTCTGGCTGAGCAGTTGCACCTGAGCCTGCCCGAGCAGCCCTGGCACACTCAACGGGATCGCCTGGTGGAGTTTGCTTCCGTGCTTGCGTTGATCGCCGGCACCCTGGGCAAGTTGGGCCGGGATGTCAGCCTGTTGATGCAAACCGAAGCGGCCGAAGTGTTTGAGCCTTCTGCTCCGGGCAAGGGCGGCTCCTCGACCATGCCGCACAAGCGCAATCCGGTGGGAGCCGCAGTTTTGATCGGTGCCGCGACGCGCGTGCCAGGCTTGTTATCGACCTTGTTCAGCGCGATGCCTCAGGAGCATGAGCGCAGCCTGGGCCTGTGGCATGCCGAATGGGAAACACTGCCGGAGATCTGCTGCCTGGTGTCCGGTGCCTTGCGTCAGGCGCAGATTCTGGCCGATGGCCTGGAGGTCGATGCCGAACGGATGCGTCGCAATCTGGAGCTTACCCAAGGCCTGGTCTTGGCTGAGGCGGTGAGTATCGTGCTGGCGCAACGCTTGGGGCGTGACCATGCCCACCACCTGCTGGAGAGCTGCTGCAAGCGTGCAGTGGCTGAACAACGCCACCTGCGCGCGGTGCTCGGCGACGATCCGCAGGTGAGCGCCGAACTGTCGGCAGACGAGCTCGATCGTCTGCTGGACCCTGCACACTACCTCGGCCAGGCGCGTGCCTGGGTTGAGCGTGCAGTGGCTGAACATACCCGACTGAGTGCCTGAAGGAGACTTTTGTGGCTAGCGTACAACTTGCCGATGGCGTACTGAACTATCAACTCGATGGCCCGGAAGGGGCGCCGGTACTGGTGTTGTCCAACTCGCTGGGCACCAACCTGCACATGTGGGACACCCAACTGCCAGCGCTTACCGCGCACTTTCGCGTATTGCGTTACGACACCCGTGGTCATGGCCAGTCGTTGGTGACCGAGGGCCCCTACAGCATTGAACAACTGGGGCGGGACGTGTTGGCCTTGCTCGATGCCCTGCAGATCGAGCGTGCACATTTCTGTGGCCTGTCCATGGGCGGCCTGATCGGCCAATGGCTGGGTATAAATGCCGGCCATCGTCTGAACCGATTGATCGTGTGCAACACGGCGGCCAAGATTGCTACGCCAGAGGTTTGGAACCCACGGATCGAAACCGTGCTGCGTGATGGTCAGGCCGCCATGGTTGGCCTGCGTGACGCGTCCATTGAGCGTTGGTTCACCCCGGCCTACGCGGCGTCCCACCCTGATCAGGCCAAACGCATCACCGACATGCTCGCGGCCACCTCGCCGCAGGGCTACGCGGCCAACTGCGCTGCGGTGCGCGATGCCGATTTCCGCGACCAATTGGGCGAGATCAAGGTCCCTATGCTGGTGATTTCCGGCAGCGCCGACGCGGTGACTCCACCGTCTGGTGGCCTGTTTATCCGGGACAAGGTGAAGGGTGCCGAATACGCTGAGTTCCATGCTGCGCACCTGTCCAACGTTGAAGTGGGCGAACCGTTCAGTCGTTGCGTCATTGACTTTCTGTTGGCCCGTTGAGGAGTTAGGTGTGGACGAGAAACAGCGTTACGAAGAAGGTATGAAGGTCCGTCGTGCCGTGCTGGGCGACGCACACGTCGATCGCAGCCTGAACAACCTGACGGCCTTCAATAGCGAGTTCCAGGAAATGATCACCCGTCATGCCTGGGGCGATATCTGGACCCGTCCGGGTTTGCCGCGGCATACCCGTAGCCTGATCACCATTGCGATGTTGATCGGCATGAACCGTAATGACGAGCTGAAGCTGCATTTGCGGGCGGCGGCCAATAATGGCGTCACCCGCGACGAAATCAAGGAAGTGCTGATGCAGAGCGCTATCTATTGCGGGATTCCAGCGGCCAATGCCACCTTCCACCTGGCAGAGTCAGTGTGGGATGAGCTGGGGGTTGAGTCGCGCGAGTGACCTCGACGACCTGAAAAAACGGCGCCTGCACATAGACGTTCCCGCGTCTGTTGCAGGCGCTGGCCTTTACAGCACCATGTCCTTCTAACGCCTGGTCACCGGCCCGGCGCTGCCTTCCACAGCCGCTTTCAGGTCGGGCCGCAGCCCAAGCATGAAAGCCGCTTCTGCGACGATGAACAGCGGTCCGATGATCAGCCCGCTGATGTCATCGACAAACGCCGGTTTGCGCCTTTCGTAATAATGTCCGACGAACTGGATGGCCCAGCCCGCCACGAACAGCCCCAATCCTGCGCTAAACCAGACGGCAGTGCTTTGTGCTGCCAGCCGCTCGCCAGCCCATAGGCACAGACCGAGCAGTGCGCCCATCACCAGGCCAAAGTGTGTGTCCAGTCGCAGGTAAAACCAGGCCGAAGCAGAGGCCACGAGCAGTGCAGGTGACAGCCACATCCCCATCAGCGACAGGCCCGGGCGCGACAGCAGTACCGTCACTGCAACAACAATCAGCGGGATACCAATGAAATGCGTGGCGATGTTGCGTGGATCACGGTGATACGCAGCGTATTGACTGAGGTATGTGGCGAGGTTTTTCATTGTTGTTCCTCCCGTCGAGCGTCAAATGAATAACCGTCATACCTGGCGTATGCAGCCGATTCAAGGCCACAGGTGTGAGCGGTTGCGCATTTCTGTGCAGGATAGCGTGCTACAGGGGGAAGGGGAGCGGCGTGCGGGGATTTAACGGGATCAAGGTTCTCGCCCCGGTTCGCCTCAAACAGCTGGCGAACCGGGGCGGAATCTCGACAGGCTAGACGTTGCGGTGCTTACAGAATACCGATCGGGTAGCTGACGATCAGGCGGTTCTCGTCGAAGGAGTTGGTGTTGAAGTCCCGGCGCATGGTCGAGTTACGCCATTTGAACGAGAGGTCTTTGAAGGCGCCGGATTGGATGACATAGGCCAGCTCCGATTCTCGTGCCCATTCCTTGCCATTGTCGACACTGCTGGTTTGCACGTTGTCGCCGCTGATGTAGCGGTTCATCAAGGTCAACCCGGGTACACCGAGGCTGGCGAAGTTGAAATCATGGCGCAATTGCCAGGAGCGTTCCTTGGCGTTGTCGAAGCTGGAGTTGTAGCTGTCGTTGGCCAGGGTGCCGCCGCTGGTGCCGTTGACCCGCATCCAGGCGCTATCGCCACTGACGTCCTGCAGACCGACATAGAAGGTGTTGCTGCCGTAGCGTGCCGACAACAGGGCTGACGCGGTCTTGTTATCCAGCTTGCCGGCCCGTTCAGCGCCGTCTTCCTTGCCGATGAAGTAACCAAGGTTGGCACCCAGGGTCCAGTTGCCCAGTGGCTGGCTGTGAACAAGGTTGATGTACTGCTGGTTGTAGATGTCCTTGAGTTCGGCATTCCACAGGCCGATCAATGTTCGCTTTTCGTTGAAGCTGTATTCGCCGCCGGCAAAGTTGAAGCGGTCGGAAGTGAAGGCTGGCTTGCCGTTCATGTACATGTCTTCCATGCTGGCGTCATTGCGTGGGCTGTTGCCACGGAACTGGCCACCATAGAGCGTAAGGCCGGTAATCTCCTGAGAGGTGATCTGGCCACCGCGGAAGGTTTGCGGCAACGAGCGGCCATCGTCCGAACGTAGAATCGGCAGCACCGGCATCCATTCGCCGACTTTCAGCTCGGTCTTGGACACCTTCGCTTTCAATGCCACGCCCAGGCGACCGAAGTTGTCGGCTGGGCGGCCGTCATCATGAACCGGTAGCAATTGAGTGCCTGCGGTGCCTTTACCGCCGTCCAGTTTGACCGAGTACAAGCCCAGTACATCGACGCCGAAGCCGACGGTCCCCTGGGTGAAGCCGGACTTGGCATCAAGGATGAAACTTTGGGTCCATTCCTCAGCCTTGCCTTGTTTGTTTGCCGGGTCGACGAAGTTGCGATTGATGTAGAAGTTGCGCAGGTTGAGCGTGGCTTTGGCATCTTCGACAAAACCGCCTTCGCTGGCCAGTGCAGGCAGCGCGCAGGTGGTCATCAACAAGCCGGAAAACACGTGTCGTGCGGGTTGGAAGGTATTCATTGTGGTGTCTCTTGTTTTTATTGGGCCGAGGCCTTCAACCGTAACGTTCAGCCGTCACGGATCGAGGTGCTGAGCTGAATGATCAGTGTTTCAAAGCGGCGAGAGGATGGTGCTGCGAGCGGTGGGGGTGAATCAATTCGTTGCAAACGGTACTGTGCGATAAACGAACACTAACTAGGTGGTACATAATTTTTTGCGGCATTCACGTGGCTGCGATGGCCGTGCAGGCATCGGTGCTGCCAGGGTAAGCAGGCCAGGTAGCGTTTTTTCGTGGGGGCAAAAAAAACCACCGCGAGGGTGGTTTTCAACGAGTGGCTTGCCTGGGTCATGAGCCCAGGCAAGGCAGCAGATTGCTGCCGACGCAATCAGTTCTTCGAAGCCTGCGCTGACGCCTGCTGATCCTGAACGGTTTGTTCATGCCAGCCGCCACCGAGTGCCTTGTACAGGTTGACCTCGCTGACCAGTTGCAACAGGCGGTCGGCGATCAGCGCCTGCTGGCTGCTGAACAGCGAGCGCTGGGCATCGAGGAAGGTCAGGTTGCTGTCGATCCCGATACGGTAGCGACGCTCGGCCAGACGGTAGTAGTCCTGGTTGGCAGCGACCAGGTCACGCTGGGCTTGCAGCTGCTCTTTGAAGGTCTGGCGTGCTGCCAGGCCATCGGAGACTTCCTGGAACGCGGTCTGGATTGTTTTCTCGTACTTGGCGACGTTGATGTCTTTCTGGATTTTCGAGTAATCCAGGCTGGCACGCAGACTACCCGCGTTGAAGATCGGCAGGTTGATCTGGGGCTGGAACAGCCAGGTGCCAGAGCCCCCCTTGAACAGGCCGCCCATGTCTGGGCTGAGGGTACCGGCGTTGGCCGTCAGGCTGATGCTTGGGAAGAACGCAGCCCGTGCCGCGCCGATGTTGGCGTTGGCGGCCTTGAGCAGGTGCTCGGCTTCCTGGATGTCCGGACGGCGTTGCAGCAGCTCGGAAGGCAGGCCTGCCGGTACTTCGCTAAGCAGGTCGGCATTGAGTTCCTGGCTGGCCGGGAGGTTGGCCGGCACGCTGGTGCCGAGCAGCACGGTCAGGCTGTTCAGGTCTTGTGCAACCAGGCGTTGGTACTGGGCCAACTTCACCCTGGCACCCTCCACCGACGTGCGCGCCTGGCTCAGGTCCAGTGCCGACGACACGCCGACTTCATTGCTACGTTTGGTCAGCTGGTAGCTTTCCTCGTAGGTCTTGAGGGTTTCCTCGGTCAGCTTGAGCAGGGCCTGGTCTGCTTGCCAGGTCAGGTAGGCGTTGGCCA
The DNA here is from genome assembly GCF_056279025.1 of Pseudomonas sp. TE3910. Lineage (NCBI taxonomy): Bacteria > Pseudomonadati > Pseudomonadota > Gammaproteobacteria > Pseudomonadales > Pseudomonadaceae > Pseudomonas > Pseudomonas sp. TE3910. Next base: position 2,397,710 of record NZ_JBWBQN010000001.1, on the reverse strand, counting down.
CGCTGGCCACCAGGCTGATCTGTGTCGAACGGCGTGCTTGCTCGCTGGACAGGTAGGTTTCCAGTGCCTGTTCGCTGAGGCTGCGGACACGGCCAAACAGGTCCAGCTCATAGGCACTGACGCCGAGTGTGGCAGAGTACTGGCTGTTGATCGTTGCTTCGCCGGTACTGGAGACATCGCCGGGTACACGCTGACGGCTACCACTGCCATTGGCCGAAACGGCCGGGAACAGGTCGGCGCGCTGAATGCGGTACTGCGCCCGGTAGGCGTCGATGTTCAATGCCGCAACCCGCAGGTCGCGGTTGTTGACCAGCGCCGTCTGAATCAGCTGCTGCAGTGCCGGGTCATGGAAGAACTGACGCCAGCCTTGCTCGGCTGCCGCGACCTCGGCCGACTCGGTTGGCGAGTAGGCCGGGCCTTGCGGCCACTGAGCCGCCGCTGGCGACTCGGGCGTCTGGTAATCGGGAATCAGCGAGCAGCCGCCAAGAATGAAAGCGGTGACCGCCAGGGACAACAGGGACTTACTCATTGCCCAGCCTCATAGCGTGGAGTTTCGGGGGTGGCGTCGGCTTTAGGCTTCTTGCTGGCGAACAGCGACGACACACTGACGAAGAACAGTGGTACCCAGAAAATGGCCAGTACCGTGGCGGTCAGCATCCCGCCGATAACGCCGGTACCGATAGCATGCTGGCTGCCCGAGCCCGCACCGCTTGAGATAGCCAGAGGTACCACGCCGAGAATGAACGCCAGCGACGTCATGATGATCGGGCGCAGACGCATCCGGCAGGCTTCCACTGCGGCGTCGATCAGGCTGCGACCCTGCTCATGCAGCTCTTTGGCGAACTCGACAATCAGGATCGCGTTCTTTGCAGCAAGCCCGATGGTGGTCAGCAGACCGACCTGGAAGTACACGTCGTTGGACAGACCGCGCAGGCTGGTGGCAGCCAGCGCACCGATGATCCCCAGCGGCACGACCAGCATGACGGCAATCGGGATCGACCAGCTTTCATACAGTGCTGCCAGGCAGAGGAACACCATCAGCAGCGACAGCGCGTACAGGGCTGGGGCTTGCGAGCCGGACAACCGCTCCTCGTAGGATAGACCGGTCCATGAATAGCCGATACCGGCGGGCAGTTGCGCTGCCAGGCGCTCGACTTCAGCCATTGCTTCACCGGTACTGTAGCCCGGGGCCGGCGCACCCAGGATCTCCATGGCTTCAACACCGTTGTAGCGCGACAGCTTCGGTGCGCCATAGATCCACTGGCCTTTGGCGAAGGAGGAGAACGGCACCATTTCACCGATCGAGTTGCGCACATACCACTTCTGCAGGTCTTCCGGGTTCATCCGTGAGCCGGGCTCACCCTGGATATAGACCTTCTTGACCCGACCGCGGTCGATGAAGTCGTTGACGTAGCTGGCACCCAAGGCAATCGACAGTGTGCTGTTGATCTCGGCGATGGTCACACCCAGGGCACTGGCGCGTTCGTCGTCGATGGTCAGTTGGTACTGCGGTTCATCGTTCAGGCCGTTCGGTCGTACTGCAGTCAGTACCTTGCTTTGCGCGGCCATACCGAGGAACTGGTTACGGGCTTCCATCAGCTTGGCGTGGCCGACACCGGCGCGGTCCTGGAGGAACACATCGAAGCCGGTGGCGTTGCCCAGTTCCAGTACAGCGGGAGGGGCGAACGCGAACACCATGGCATCACGGAAGGTGAAGAAATGCTGTTGAGCACGTTTGGCCAGGTTGAATACGCTGTTTTCAGCAGAGCGCTGGTCCCATGGCTTGAGCATGATGAAGGCCAGGCCCGAGCTCTGACCACGACCGGCAAAGTTGAAGCCGTTGACGGTAAACACCGAACTGACGGTATCCGACTCCTGCTCCAGCAAATAGCTGCGCATCTGGTCGATGACCACCTGTGTACGCTCGGCGCTGGAGCCTGCAGGTGTCTGCACCTGGGCGAAGAGTACACCCTGGTCTTCCTCTGGCAGGAACGCCGTTGGAATGCGGGTGAACAGCCAGACCATACCGACGACGATGATCAGGTAGGCCAACAGGTAGGGGGCCTTGTGCCGCAGCATGCTGCCCACGCCGCGCTCGTAGCTGCGTACGCTGCGGTCGAAGTTGCGGTTGAACCAGCCAAAGAAGCCACGTTTGGCAACGTGATGCTCACCTTTTGGCACCGCCTTGAGCATGGTCGCACACAGTGCCGGGGTGAAGATCAGCGCTACCAGTACCGACAAGGCCATGGCCGAGACGATGGTGATGGAGAACTGTTTGTAGATCACCCCGGTGGAGCCGCCAAAGAACGCCATGGGCAACAGTACTGCCGACAGCACCAGGGCGATACCGACCAGGGCGCCCTGGATCTGGCCCATGGATTTCTTGGTTGCTTCTTTGGGTGACAGGCCCTCTTCGGACATCACCCGCTCGACGTTTTCCACCACAACGATGGCATCGTCCACCAGCAAGCCGATGGCCAGCACCATGCCGAACATGGTCAGGGTGTTGATGCTGAAACCGGCGGCCGCGAGAATGCCGAAGGTACCCAGCAACACCACCGGTACGGTCATGGTGGTGATGACCGTGGCGCGGAAGTTTTGCAGGAACAGGTACATCACCAGGAACACCAGCACGATGGCTTCGATCAGGGTGTGGATAACCCCGCTGATCGATTCGGTGACCACTGGCGTGGTGTCATACGGGAATACCGCCTTCATGCCTTGCGGGAAGAACGGCTCCAGTTCGCTGATGGTCTTGCGCAGCGCCCTGGCGGTATCCAGCGCGTTGGCGCCGGTTGCCAGCTTGATCGCCAGGCCCGAAGCCGGTTTGCCGTTGAATTGGGCACTGACCGCGTAGTTTTCGCCGCCCAGACCGATCTTGGCGACATCACCCAGGCGTACCTGCGAGCCGTCGCGGTTGACCTTCAACAGAATCTTCTCGAACTGCTCGGCGGTTTGCAGGCGGGTCTTGCCGATGATGGTTGCGTTCAGTTGCTGGCCGGGCAGGGCGGGCAGACCGCCGAGCTGGCCGGAGGATATCTGGACGTTCTGCGCGGCAACCGCCGTCTTCACATCCACCGGGGTCAGCTGGAAATTGTTCAGCTTGGCCGGGTCGAGCCAGATACGCATCGCGTACTGGGCACCGAACACCTGGAAGTCACCGACACCGGCGGTACGCGAGATCGGGTCCTGCATGTTCGAGACGATGTAGTTGGCCAGGTCGTCCTTGCTCATGCTGCCGTCTTCAGACACCAGGCCGATTACCATGAGGAAGTTTTTCACTGCCTTGGTAACGCGGATACCCTGTTGCTGCACTTCTTGCGGCAGCAGCGGGGTGGCCAGGTTCAGTTTGTTCTGCACCTGGACCTGCGCGGTATCGGGGTTGGTACCCTGCTCGAAGGTCGCCGTGATGGTCATGCTGCCATCGGAGTTACTTTCCGAGGACACATAACGCAGGTTGTCGATCCCGTTGAGCTGCTGCTCGATCACCTGGACCACGGTGTCCTGCACCGTCTGCGCCGAAGCACCTGGGTAGGTCACGGCGATGGCAATGGCCGGTGGAGCGATGCTTGGATACTGGTTGATTGGCAACTTGAGGATCGACAGTGCGCCGACCAGCATGATCACCAAGGCGATCACCCAAGCGAAGATCGGGCGATCGATAAAGAATCTCGACATGGTTTACTCCCCTTTGGCCTCTGCAGTCGCTGCATTGGCCTGGGCTGGCTTGGCTGGCTGGGCCGACTGGACGTTGGTGGCTTCGCGTGCCTTGACCTCGATGCCCGGTTTGACGAACTGCAGGCCTTCGGTGATCAGGCGGTCGCCCGGGTTCAGGCCTTCCTCGATCAGCCACTGGTTGCCGACGGTACGGTTCGCCTTGAGCTGGCGAAGTTCGACCTTGTTGTCCTGATTGACGACCAATGCGGTTGGAGCACCTTTCAGGTCGCGGGTCACGCCCTGTTGCGGAGCCAGGATCGCTGCGTTCTTGACGCCCGCCTTGAGCTGGGCATGCACGAACATGCCTGGCAGCAGGTTGTGGTCAGGGTTAGGGAACACCGCGCGCAGTGTCACCGAGCCGGTGGTGGGGTCGACCGAGACTTCGGAGAACTCCAGGCGCCCGGCATGGGCATAGCTGCTGCCATCTTCAAGGGTCAGTTGAACCTTGGCGGCATTGCTGCCGACCTTTTCCAACTGACCGCTTTCCAGTTCGCGGCGCAGCGTGAGCAGCTCGACCGAGGACTGGGTGACGTCAACATAGATCGGATCGAGCTGCTGGATGACGGCCATGGCATCGGCCTGGCCATTGTTCACCAGCGCACCTTCGGTGACTGACGAGCGGCCAATGCGGCCGGAGATCGGTGCCAGTACCTTGGTGTAGCGCAGGTCGATCTGGGCGCTTTTTAGGGTGGCCTCAGCCTGCAAACGTTTGGCTTGCGCGTCGTCGTATTCCTGACGGCTCACAGCCTGTTCGGCAACCAACTGCTTGTAGCGCTCAGCCAGCGCACGGGTTGATTGCAGGTTGGCCTGGGCACTGGCCAGGGTCGACTCATACACCGATGGGTCAATCTGGTACAGCTGCTGGCCGAGCTTGACCTCGCTGCCTTCAGTGAAAAGACGCTTGAGAATGATGCCGTTAACCTGGGGGCGAACTTCTGCGACCCGGTACGCGGTGGTACGTCCCGGCAGTTCCGTGGTCAGGGTATAGGCTTGAGGTTGAAGGGTGACTACACCCACCTGGGGGGCCTGTGCGACAGGCGCCGCCGCTTCCTTCTTACAGCCGCTGAGCAGTGTTGCCAGGGCGACGGCGGAAACCAGAGCAGTAACAGCTGGTTTGAAGTGCATGGAGATCCTCGGGTCGCTGAGAGCTGAAGACGCTCAAGAGTAGTGGAAATTGAATGAGAGAAAAAATGGCGTCGAGTGGATAAGTAGCTTACTAACGAATATACTTACATTCACGGCTGTTTGTAAACACCTCTCGTTCGGTCTACCCGACTGCAGCGAGGCCTGAATTAACCCCCGGGAACTGGCTCAGTAGACACTTGCCCGGCACCGAACCCGAGCGCCCACGGCGCGCCCGGCCCCTTGATGAGGTTGTACTGCCATGGTCCGTCGAACCAAAGAGGAAGCCCAGGAAACCCGTAGCCAGATTCTCGAGGCTGCGGAGAAAGCCTTCTACAAACGCGGGGTGGCGCGCACCACCCTGGCCGATATTGCAGAGCTGGCAGGGGTGACCCGGGGGGCCATTTACTGGCATTTCAACAACAAGGCCGAGCTGGTTCAGGCCATGCTCGATACTTTGCGCGAACCGCTTGATGAGCTGGCAAGGGCGAGTGAGAGCGAGGAGGAAGCCGACCCGTTGGGGTGCATGCGCAAACTGCTCATTCAACTCATGCAGCACTTGGTACTCGACCCTAAGACGCGGCGCATCAATGAAATCCTGCATCACAAGTGTGAGTTCACCGATGACATGTGTGACATTCGCCAGCAGCGCCAGAACTCGACCATTGACTGCCATGCACACATCACGTTGTCGTTGGCCAATGCCATAAGGCGAGGTCAACTCCCCGCCAATGTAGACCCAGAGCGAGCCGCCATTGCAATACATGCTTACATAGACGGCATCATCAAACGCTGGCTGCTGTTACCCGAGAGCTTCGACTTGTTCAAGGATGCCGAACTGTGGGTGGACACCGGCCTTGATATGCTGCGCTTGAGCCCAGCCTTGCGCAAATAAGAGTTTGTGAAGGATTGTGAGTAACTGCGTCTATTTGTTTCCAAGGTCCAGTTGTGCCCAAGGCCTCGTTCAGGTGACGTCGACAGGTTCCGTTCTCACGGAGTGTCTGCGCTCTGGTAGTTAGCAGGCTAATTAATTATTTTTCATCGAGTCCTACCATGAGAGCCCTGAACCCGAAGCTTGGTGGTGCCGAACGGCCGCTCAAAGGTATTGCCTTGATCTGCCTGGCGGTGCTGTTGTTTGCCAGCCATGACGCCTTGTCCAAATACCTGTCTGGTTTCTATGCCATTGTGATGGTGGTTTGGGCGCGTTATGTGGTGCATACACTGCTGATGCTTGCGGTTTTTGTGCCGCGTGCGGGGTTTTCGGCGGTGGTGCGTACTCGGCGCCCGGGGTTGCAACTGGCACGGGCCTTGTGTCTGATTGGTACCAGCCTGTTCTTCACCACTGGCCTGCGTTACATCCCACTGGCCGAAGCCACGGCGGTCAACTTCCTGGCCCCCTTGCTGGTGACGGCACTGTCGGTGCCGCTGCTGGGCGAGAAGGTCAGTCGCAGCCAGTGGCTGGCGGTGCTTGGTGGTTTTGTCGGGGTGTTGATTGTGGTGCGCCCGGGGGGCGCGCTGTTCACCCCGGCGATTATCCTGCCGTTGTGTTCGGCGCTCTGTTTCGGTGGCTACCAGTTGCTGACGCGCAAGCTCAGCGGCTTTGATAGCCCAACCACCAGTAACTTTCTCACCGGTATTCTCAACAGCCTGATCATGACCGCACTGGTGCCGTTTTTCTGGACGGTGCCTACCCTGACCCACGGCCTTTTCATGATTGGCCTTGGGACCTGCGGCATGCTGGGCCACATGTTGCTGACCCAGGCATTTCGGCATGCCGCTCCAGCGATGCTGGCGCCGTTCAGTTATGGGCAGATCCTGTTTGCCGGGATGTTTGGCTACCTGGTCTTCAACCACACGCCGGACCTGTTCGGTGTGGTTGGCATTACCATCATCTGCGTCAGCGGGCTGGCGGTAGCCTGGGTTCAACGCCGGGGCGCCTAAGTGCGCCCACGCAGTTGTTGATTGGGCAGCCTGAGAGCGGCACCCAGGCCAAGCAGCGAGATCAAGGCGCTGCCCAGCAGGACGTCGCGGAAGGTCAGGCTCAATGCACTGCGCAAGGCATGCAATGCTTGGCCATCCACGGTGTTCAGGCTGTCGAGCAGGATGTTGCTGGTAAGGCCGTGTTCACTCATGCCAGGCTGAATCGGGCCTGTATGCCCCAGCATTGCCAGCAGTAGCGCTGACATGCTGGCCACACCAATTGCGCCGCCGAGTGCGCGGAACAGGTTGGTGGTGCTGGTGGCGACGCCAATATCACGTGGTTCAACAGAACTCTGCGCGGCGACCAGCGAGGTTGGAAACTGAAGGCCTGAGGCAATGCCAGTCAGCAGCATGAAGGTCGCACTGGTCAGCCATGCGTCTGGCGGGGTCAACGCCATACCGATGATTGCCAGCGGCATGCACAGCGCACCGGTCAGGATCTGCGGCTTGAAGCGACCGCTGCGGGCAGTCAGCCGCCCGCCCGTGTAGGCCCCGATGGGCAGACCGATGGCCAGCGGCATCAGGTAAAGCGCTGCGCTATCGGCACCCGCACCCGTGATGCTTTGAAAGCGCAGGGGCATCAGCATAGACAGCGAAATGGCCTGGAAACTGGTCATGAAAATAGTGCACCAGCACAGTACTGCTGTGCGATTGCTGAACAGCTTCAATGGCAACAAGGGCTCGGGTGTTCGCCGCTGGTGGGCCACGAACAGCACCAGCCCGACCACGGCAGTACTCAGTAAACCGAGCATTTCCTGGCTGTTCCAGGCGTAGCCTTGGCCGATCAGGGTAATGGCCATCAGCAGGGTGCCGAGCCCGGCCACCAGCAGCACGCTACCCAGGTAATCGATCACCGCCGCCCGCTGAGGGATGACCAGCACGCGCAAGGTGCGTCGAGCGATCCACCAGGCTAGCAGCCCCAGAGGCAGGTTCAACCAGAACACCCAATGCCAGGACAGGTATTCGGTGAGGTAACCACCAAACACGGGCCCAGTGACGCTGGCCAAGGCATACATACTGCTGAAATAGCCCTGATAGCGACCACGGTCGCGCGGTGCAATGATGTCGCCAATGATTGCCTGGCTGACCGAGATCATCCCGCCAGCACCGATGCCCTGCAGTACCCTGGCGACTACCAGTTGCTCCATACTCTGCGACAGGGCACAGAATACCGAGGCCAGGGTAAACAGGCCGATTCCGAACAGAATCATCCGCCGACGCCCATACAGATCGCCCAGTTTGCCGTAGATCGGCACGGCCACAGTCATCGCCACCATGTAACCGGATATCACCCAGGCCAACAGGCTGACATTGTTGAACTGGGTCGAAATGGCTGGCATCGACACGGCGACGATGGTCTGGTCCAGTGCGCCAAGGAAAATTGCCAGCATCAGGGCGACCAATACGCTACGCAGGACGGTTGGGGGCAAAGGAGCGTTCACGGACAAACCTTGGAGAAAAGTGAGTGGCCAGTTTACCTGCGTGCGTCGACTTTTCTAATCCGCCAGAGGCGTAACGAGCTAAAGGCCGATGTCCCATGCCGGTTCGGCGTTGAAGCGCTCCGCGAGAAAGTCGAGCATGCTGCGCAAGGTCGCGGGCATATGCTTGCGTGAGGTGTACACCGCATTCAGATTCAGCTCGCGTGGCTTGGCATCCGGCAGCAACCGGATCAGCGCTTTGCTGCGCAGCGACTCGGCCGCCAGGTAGGTTGGCAGCATTGCGATACCGGCCCCGGCCAAGGTAGCCCGTTGCAGCGTCAGTGCCTCATTGGCGCTGATAGAGCCTTGCACCGGAACCGAGACGGCCTCGCCGTGAACCTCGAAATGCCAGAGGCTGTGGCCGAAGTAGGAGTGGGTCAGGCAGTTGTGCCGGGCCAGGTCCTCGACCCGTTGTGGTGCCGGGTGCTCGCGCAGGTACGCGGGTGACGCGCAGATCACTGAGCGACAGACCGTCAGGCGCCGTGCAATCAGGTTGGGATCAAGGTCATTGCTGGTCCGGATCGCCAGATCAATGCGTTCATCCACCAGGTTGACGGTGCGGTCGAGCATCTGCAGGTCGACCTTCACGTCTGGATAGCGCTTCACATAGTCGGCGACAGCTTCGACCAACTGCGCATGAGCGAACGAGGTGCTGACACTGATGCGCAGTTCACCGTGTGGCGCATCATCCGGCCGCCTGACCGCCGCTTGCAGGTCGCCGGCCATTTCCAGCATTTGTCGGCAGCGCGGCAGCGTTTCGTTGCCGGCTGCGGTCAGGCTCAGTTTGCGCGTAGTGCGTTGCATCAGCCGTGCACCGACCCAGTCCTCGAGCTCTGCCAAGTAGCGCGAAACGACCGGGCGTGAAAGCTCCAGGTGGTCGGCGGCAGCCGATTGGCTGCCGAGGTCAACCACGGTCACAAACACCCGCATTGCAGTCAGACGGTCCATGATTTGCCCGATTTCAGAAACAAACTATGTCCAAGGATCGCATTTTTTGCGACGGATCATGCAACTAAGCTGTTCCTCATTGATGACTTCAGTACAACTCAGATCGGAGGTTTCCATGAGCAAGATCGCAATTATCGGTGCTACTGGCCGTGCTGGTAGCCAGTTGTTGGAAGAAGCCTTGCGCCGTGGTCACAGCGTCACGGCCATTGCCCGCAATACGGCCTCCCTGGCCGGACGCTCGGGCGTGACCACACGTCAGCTGGATGTCACTGATGCTGCCGCGCTAGAGCAGGCCCTGGTCGGCCATGACGTGGTGCTCAGTGCGGCACATTTCTCCGGGATCAAGCCGCAGGCGATCATCGAGCCGGTGAAGCGGGCCGGGGTCAAGCGTCTGCTGGTCGTCGGAGGCGCCGGTAGCCTGCTGCTGCCATCCGGGCACAAAGTGATCGACAGCCCGGACTTCCCGGAAGCCTATAAGGCTGAGGCTACAGCAGGCGGCCATTACCTGGACACCTTGCGCCAGGAGCACGAACTGGACTGGACCTTCCTTTCACCCTCGGCCGAGTTTGTTGAAGGCGCGCGTACCGGGGTGTATACGCTGGGCAAGGATCACTTGCTGATTGGTGCTGACGGCAGGAGCTGGATCACCTTTGCCGACTACGCCATTGCCATGCTCGACGAGGTAGAGAAACCAGCCCATTCTCGCCAGCGTTTCACCGTGGGCGCCGGCAAGGGCGACCTATAAGGCGCTGCGTAGCCGGGCCAGGTCTCGTAGCGGCGGTGCCCCGTACAGGCGGCTGTACTCGCGGCTGAACTGTGACGGGCTCTCATAGCCGACGCGATAGGCCGCCACCGAAGCCTCCAGCCCATCGTTGAGCATCAACCGCCTGGCCTCCTGCAGGCGCAGTTGTTTTTGGTACTGCAGGGGGCTCATCGAGGTCACGGCCTTGAAGCGGTGGTGCAGCGTCGACGTGCTGAGGTTCACCTCCCGGGCCAGTTCGTCAATGCGCAACGGGTGGTGGAAATGCTCGTTCAGCCATTGAACGGCCTGACAGACACGGTGTGTCTGGCTGTTGGCCATGGCGATCTCGTAAAGCCGGTAACCCTGCTGCCCGCGCAGTAGCCGGTACAGAATCTCGCGGCGTACCAGCGGTGCCAGTACGGCAATGTCTCTGGGGGTGTCGAGCAGGCGGACCAGGCGCAGCAAGGCATCGAGCAGCTCGCTGTCGATGCGTTCGATAAACAGACCGCGCCCTGAGCGTGGGGATGGCACGCTCATTGGGCCGGCTTCGGCAATCAGGCTATGGATTTCAGCCGGGTCGATATCCAGGCGCACGCCAAGTGTCGGGTTTTCAGGGCTCGCATCCAGCAGTACACCACTGATCGGCAGGGCCACCGACACGACCATGTAGTGCAGTGGATCGTAGGTGTAGCACTCATCGCCCAATCGGACTTCCTTGCTGCCATGGGCCATGATGCACAGCGCTGGTTGCGCCAGTGTAGGCATCGAGCGCACCCGCTCTTCATAGCGCACCAGGTACAGGTCGTCGATGGCCGATGCAACGCCAATCTGGCTGGCCGTGTGTCGCTTGATCAGGTCGGCCAGTTCCAGTCGTTGCTGCTCGAAAGCAGGTTCCAGTTGAAGGGCGGCGGGGGCTTCGGATGACATGCGACAGCTTCCAGAGGTGACCGGATAAAGCATAGGTTTGTGCAAGTGGTGACGCTAGTCCGATGCTGCCGGGTTCTTGCCTGATCCTGCGTGAGCAGTCTCTCTTGAGGGCACGATGGTGCTGAGTGCTTGCCTGAAATCCATCGGCATGGGCGAGGCCTCGCGTCAGGCTGGGCTTTCGCTGGCAATGACCCGGTGCAGAATCAGGCAAGTCATCGGCAGGAATTGCCTATCGCCACGCGTGTCTGCGGTTCTACGCTGTGCAACCTGGCAATTTCCCCCTCTGGCCGCTTTCAGGAGAACCGCCCATGACTTCACCGCAACCGGTCAGCCATCTTGCGTTCGTTCGTGCCAGTTCCGGGCGTTCGGCAGAGCTGGGCGAACGCCTGCAGCAGTTGCTTGAGCCTTCTCGACAGGCACCCGGTTGCCTGAGCTTCAGCCTGCAACGCTCTACCAGCGATACGCAGCTTTGGCTGCTCAGTGGCTCCTGGTGCAATTCGGCTGCGATGGCGGACTATTTCGCCTCACCAACCTTGATGCTGTTCGGTGACTTGCTTCAGGCGCAGCTACTCGACAGCCTCGACGTACAGACATTCGGCGAGGCGCACACAGGTTAGAATGCTGGCTTTCCAGTCACCGAGGCAGGTTTCAACTCCATGGCACGCAGAGAGTTTGCACAGTACGAGGCCGTTTCGGCCGTGGTTCCGGGAGAGGGCGGTTACAGTGCCGCCATCGCGGTAAAAGGTCTGGGCGCCGGTGGTGCACCACGCTTCCACAAAGTGCTGCCAGGCCAGACCTTCAAGACCGCTCACGAAGCTGACGTCGCCGCGTGTGGCGAACTAGAGCGCTTGGTCGGGGTCAGCGAGGACGCCGAACTGCGCTGGTAACTCACACCTGCGGACGGGTCATCTTGAACAGGTTGCCCAGTTCAAAGTAGTCCGCCGGGCCGCCACCACGAAGGATCGGCTCGGCGGCCGCCGTGTCGTAGATACCCTCTTTGAGCAGATGCTCGGCGATATGCACGGCCACCACTTCACCCAGAATCAGCCAGCTCGGTACCAGTGCCTGGTCGGCACGTTGCAGCTGGACGATCTGCGTCACCTTGCATTCGAACGACACCGGGCTTTCCTGCACGCGCGGTACGGCGATCACCTTCGAAGCGGCGGGTGTCAGCCCGCTCAAGGCGAACTCATCGACGTGCGACGCCACTGCTGCGCAGCTCTGGTTCATGGCTTCGGCCAAGGGACGGGTAGCCAGGTTCCAGGCGAACTCGCCGGTCTGCTCGATGTTGTTCAGGCTGTCTTTGCGCCCGACGCTGCAGAAGCCGATGATCGGTGGGATGTAATTGAACGCGTTGAAAAAGCTGTACGGCGCGAGGTTCAGGCGACCTTCTGCGTCCTGGCTAGAGATCCAGCCAATCGGTCGTGGGCCGACGATGGCGTTGAAAGGATCGTGGGGCAGGCCATGGCCTTTTGCGGGTTCGTAGTAGTACATCGAGGGTCTGCTAGCAATTTTACGGCCTGCTAGTGTGCCAAGGTCCATCGTCGTTGAAAACGACCAAGCCCGGCCGAAGCCGGGCGTTGAGCATGTCGTTGCCGTTGTATTAGCTGAAGCGGTGGGCCTGGGTGCGGTCGAAACCATCTGCGGCAAACTTGGCAGCGCCAGTGCGGTCGAAACCATCTTCGGCAAACTTGGCAGCGCCGGTGCGGTCGAAACCGTCTTCGGCAAATTTGCCAGCGCCGGTGCGGTCAAAGCCGTCTTCAGCAAATTTGCCAGCCCCCGTCCGATCAAAACCGTCTTCGACATAGCCGGCTGATTGGCTGTGCTCGTTGGTAAAGCTGTGAGCATGGGTACGTTCAAAGCCATCTTCAGCGAATGCGTTTGCAGCCAGAACCGAGAAGGCGAGGGTCAGGATCAGTTTGCTTTTCATGGTGGTTGCTCCGGGGTAGTGAGGGGTTGTGTGTTGCTATGGGTTCAATGTTACGCTCGTTAAATTGATAAAAAAGCGCAAAAAATAACGCGTATAAATCAGTTAATTCGATACATATGGCGAAACAAAAAAACCAACGAATTTTTCATCTCTGCTCGACTGGTTTTTCATCCGTCTTTACGCAGCCTTGCCGCACTTTTTCCTGGAGCGGTGAACGCGTGAATAAACTTCCTCAGATAACCCTGGCGTTCTGGGTCATGAAGATCTGTGCAACCACCTTGGGCGAAACCGCCGGTGACTTGCTTTCGATGACCCTGAACGTTGGCTATGCCCTCAGTTCGGTCATTCTGATCAGTATTTTCCTGGCGACCCTGGTTACCCAGCTGTTTTCCCGTACCTACAGCCCGGTGCTGTACTGGTTGGTGATTCTGTCGACCAGTACCGCCGGTACGACGATGTCCGACTTCATGGACCGCACACTGGGCTTGGGCTATGCGAGTGGTTCGATGATCCTGATCGGCGTTCTGGCGGCGATTTTTGTTGCCTGGCGCTTCAGCGGTGACTCGCTCGATGTGAGCCATGTTCAAACGCGGCGCGGCGAGCTGTTCTACTGGGCCGCGATTCTGTTCTCCAACACCTTGGGTACCGCGTTGGGCGACTACCTGGCCGACGACTCCGGCCTGGGCTTTGCCGGTGGTGCGTTGCTGATCGGTTCGGCCATTGGCGTGGTGGTGTTGGCGAGGTACTGGACGCGGTTGTCGGGTGTGTTGCTGTTCTGGGTGGCGTTTGTGCTGACTCGGCCATTCGGCGCCACCTTGGGCGACTTCCTGACCAAGCCGCACGAAAAGGGCGGGCTGGATTTTGGCACCGTTGGTTCATCGCTGGTGCTGGGCGGTGTGCTGTTGGTGCTGATTATCGCAGCCTCGTACTACCAGGGACGTGAGCAACGCCAAGTCTCCGCCGAACTTTCGTGAGGCACTGAACACAAAAAAGGGGGCCATTGCTGGCCCCCCTTTTTTGTGTTCTGGCGCTGATCCCTGCGCCGACGCCATCGCAGGCAAGCCTGCATCCCACAAAGACCGCTGTATCAGTCGGTGACGATTCGTGAGTGCTGGCGGGTGTCCTTCATGAATACATACACCAGCAGCGAACAGGCGATGCAGGCGGTGACGTACCAGTAAAAGCCGGCTTCCATGCCATTGCTCTTGAACCACAGTGCCACGTATTCGGCGGTACCGCCGAAAATCGACACGGTCAGTGCATAGGGCAGGCCAACGCCCAGGGCGCGGATCTCGGTAGGGAACAGCTCGGCTTTGACCACGGCGTTGATCGAGGTGTAGCCACTGACGATGATCAGTGCAGCCATGATCAGGAAGAACGCACCCCACCAGGTCTGGATGGTGTGCAGGGTGCTGAGGATCGGTACGGTGAACAGTGTTCCCAAAACACCAAAGGCAATCAGGATCGGACGACGGCCAATCTTGTCGGACAGGCCGCCGATCACTGGCTGCAGGCACATGAACAGGAACATTGTGGCCGCTGAAATGGTGGTCGAGTCGCTGATGGTCATGCCCACCGTGTTTACCAGGTACTTCTGCATGTAGGTGGTGTAGGTGTAGAAGGCCAGGGTACCGCCCATGGTCAGGCCAACTACCGTCATCAGCTCCTTTGGATGACGTATCAGTGTGCGCATCAGGCTTTCCTTGGACTTCTCCTTCTTGGTGAACGAGCTGGTCTCTTCCATGCCACGGCGCAGGTACAGCGCAACCACTGCACACAGCGCGCCGATCACGAACGGTACGCGCCAGCCCCAGGCGTAGAGCTCTTCGGTGGTCAGTGTCTGTTGCAGGACGATCAACACAGCCAGGGCGATGAGCTGGCCGGAGATCAGCGTCACGTACTGGAAGCTGGAGAAGAAACCACGGCGTTCCTTGCTGGCCATCTCGCTGAGGTAGGTAGCCGAAGTACCGTATTCGCCGCCCACGGACAGGCCCTGCATCAAGCGGGCGATCACCAGCAATACAGGGGCTGCAACCCCGATGGTTTCATAGCCGGGAGTCAGGGCGATGAGCAGCGAGCCGGCACACATCAACAGCACCGAGGCCATCAGTGCAGCCTTGCGTCCCTTGCGGTCGGCGTACAGGCCCATCAGCCAGCCGCCGATAGGGCGCATCAGGAAGCCCACGGCGAAGATCGCGGCGGTGTTGAGCAGTTGTGCGGTGGAGTCGCCTGCAGGGAAGAAGGCCTTGGCGAAATACAGCGAGAATGCGGCGTAGACGTACCAGTCGTACCATTCGACCATGTTGCCGATGGAGCCACTGAAGATCGACTTGAGCCGGCTGGCAGTGTTTTTTTCTGCGGCAGGCGCGATGGCCGCCCCGACAGACAGGGTGCTTGAATTATCCATGATGGATCCTTCTCGTTGTTTTTGTGGAGCGCGTCGAAACGCAGCTTGCCTGTGCCATAGCAGGAGCTGTGCCAGATGCCGGAGGCCCGTTCTAGAAGGGTTTAGCCTCTCTGGTGAGCGGAAATTCGCTTATCGGTCAGGGGGTGATCGGCAAGAATCCGCTTATTGGCTCAGGGCCGGTCGAGAAAGTCTTCACGCTGCAGGCCGTGGCGCTGCATCTTTTCGTTGAGGGTGCGCCGGGGCAGTTGCAGCTCTTCGAGCACCGCCTTGATATCGCCCTTGTTGCGGGTGAGTGCCGCACGCAGGCATTGGGCCTCAAAGGCTTCTGTCTGCGCAGTCAGCGACTGCCCGCTTTCTACCGCCAGCGTTTGAGGGGGTGTCAGGCCCAGAACGTGGCGCTCAGCAGCGTTAGCCAGTTCGCGTACGTTGCCTGGCCAATCGTGGCTGAGCAGGTTGCCCAGTTGTGCGCCGCTTAAAACGGGTGGGGTGCGGGCCAGTCGTTCGGCAGCGGTACGGGCGAAATGCTGGAACAGCAACGGGATGTCTTCGCGGCGCT
The DNA here is from genome assembly GCF_056279025.1 of Pseudomonas sp. TE3910. Lineage (NCBI taxonomy): Bacteria > Pseudomonadati > Pseudomonadota > Gammaproteobacteria > Pseudomonadales > Pseudomonadaceae > Pseudomonas > Pseudomonas sp. TE3910. The sequence goes on along the minus strand of NZ_JBWBQN010000001.1, from coordinate 2,381,903 downwards.
CGCGCAACGGCGCCAAGTGCAGTTCGGCGACGTTCAAACGGTAGGCAAGGTCTTCACGAAAGCGCCCGGCGCGGGCCTCTTCAAGCAGATCGGGTTTGGTCGCGGCAATGATCCGCAGGTCGATGGCGATGCTCTGGTTGGCCCCTAGGCGTTCGAGCTTCTGTTCCTGCAAGACGCGCAGCAGCTTGGCCTGTTGAGCCAAGGGCATGCTCTCGATTTCGTCGAGGAACACCGTGCCGCCGTTGGCGTATTCCAGCTTGCCAATACGTTTGCCCTGAGCGCCGGTGAAGGCACCGCTTTCGTGGCCGAACAGCTCAGCTTCAAACAACTGCTCGGGGATCGCCGCGCAGTTAAGCGCGACAAAAGGTTTGTTCGCACGCGGGCCGAAATCATGCAGGCAACGGGCAACCTGCTCCTTGCCGCTACCGGTTTCGCCACGTATCAGGACATTGACCGGTAGCGCGGCGAGCTCCAGTACCTGACGGCGTAACTGCTGCATGCCTTGGGACATGCCAAGCAACGTGGACTCCAGCCGCGCCTTGAGGTCGGCCTGCTCATGTAGCGAGCGGTTTTCCAGCACCAATTGGCGTTTTTCCAGGGCGCGGCGCAGGCTGCTGAGCAGGTCTTCGGGGCTGAACGGTTTTTCCAGAAAGTCGTAGGCCCCCTTGCGCATGGCCTGTACGGCCATCGGCACATCGCCATGGCCGGTCAGCAGGATCACCGGCAGGTCGGCATCGCGTGCTTGCAGCTGTTCCAGCAGTTGCAGGCCATCCATGCCGGGCATGCGCACATCGCTCACCACCACACCGGGGAAGTGCTCGGGTAATTGCGCCAGGCACGCCTCGGCACGGTTGTGTAACTGAACGCTGAAGCCCGACAGCGTCAGCCACTGCTCCACCGCAGTAAGGATGCTGGCTTCGTCATCAACGACGATCACCGAATTCAACATGCTGGCTCCGTATCGCTGGGCAAGGTCAGGGTGAAGCGGGCGCCACCCGGCAGGTTTTCGACCTGCAGGCGACCACCGATTTCATGGACGATACCGTAGGAGATAGCAAGACCCAGGCCAAGCCCTTCACCTACAGGTTTGGTGGTGAAGAACGGGTCGAAAACGTTGGCCAAGTGTTCATCGGCAATACCGCCACCGCTGTCCAGTACGCTCAGTTTCCAATCGTGCTGGTCGACCTCAATGCGCACTTCCAGGCGTTTGTAGGGCTTGTCGAGCATGGCGTCGAGGGCATTGCGCAGCAGGTTGATCAGCACCTGTTCAAGGCGGATCGCATCGCCACGCACCCAGGCTGGTCGGGCCAGGTACAGCGCCGTACTGACGCCCTCGGCGCGGATACGCGGATCGAGCAACTGCATGGCCTGATCCACCACCGTGGCCAGGTCCAGGCGTTCGCGCAGGCCGCTGGGGCTGTTGCGGGCGAACGTTTTCAAGTGCCCAGTCAGGGCTGCCATGCGGGTCAGCATCTGTTCCAGCGGTTCCAGTGCCTTACGGGCTTCGTCGAGGCGTTCATTGTCGAGGAGCAGGCGCAGGGTGGCCAGTTGCATGCGCTGGGTGGTCAGCGGCTGGTTGATCTCATGGGCCAGGGCGGCTGACATCTGCCCCAGGGCGGCCAGTTTGGCGGACTGCACCAAGCCTTCCTGAGCGGTACGCAGGTCGCGGGTGCGGGCTTCGACCAAACGCTCCAGCTCCTGGCGGCTACGTTGGCGCAGGCGTGCCATGCGCAGGCGCTGGCTGATGAACAGCAGCGCAAAGAACAGGCTTAGCCATAACGCGGCAGCCGCCAGGGCTGCGTTGCGCCCGTCTTCAGTCACCTGGGGCGAGCGCAACAGGTGCAGTGTCCAGCCTTCAGTGCCCAGCGGCAGGCTTTCCCACAGGTAGTCCCTGGTGCCTGCTGGCCCCTGGACACTGACCAGTTGGCTGTTGTCATCAAAGCGGTTCAGTGGATGATGTTTCAGGGGTACCAGCGGCTGTTTGTCGTATTGCCGGGTTTGCTCCAGCTCCTTGCGGTCTTCGGCGCCAAGCGGTTGCAGTTCGCGGTAGCGCCAGCCGTCCTGGTTAGCGATGAAGATAATGCCGCGGGCATCACTGACCAGCAGGATATCGTTGCCCTGGCGCCATTCCCGCTCCAGCTCCGGAAACTCCAGTTTGACCACCATTGCCCCGAGAAAGCGCCCGTTACTGTCCTTGACCGCACTGGAGAGGAAGTAGCCAGGGATGCCGCTGGTGACCCCTACGGCATAGAAACGCCCACTGCCCTGGTTCATGGTCTGTTTGAAGTAGGGCCGGAACGCATAGTTCTGCCCAACGTAAGTGCTGGGCAAACGCCAGTTGCTGGCGGCGACGGCCAGGCCCGTGTGGTCCAGCAGTTCCAGGGTCGAGGAATTGGCCGCGCCGTTGATACGCTCCAGCTTGTGGTTGAGCGCCTCCTGAACCTGGGCTGTGACCGGGCCACTGAGGGCTGCGATCAGTTCCGGGTCGAGGGCCAGCACCGCGGGCAAGGCACGGTAGCGTTCGATCAGGGTGTGTAGCGAGTTGGCGTACAGGCCCAGTTGCTGGCTCGCCCTGGAGGCATCCTCCAGCAAGGCCTGGCGCTGGGCATGCTGCCAGGCCCACGCCGTGCTCAAGAGCATGCCTGTGAGCATCAGGAACAGCATCAGGCCCAAGCGCATGGCGCGAAAGGAAATAGGCATGGCAAACAGAATCCCGGCAACGGGGAAGGCATTCCGGCACTTCCCCTTGGACATCGCGGCGACCGCTTACAGCAGCTCGAAACTCTGCTGTTTCACGGCCTCTGAGTCCAGCCCGACCTGCACGTTGAACTCGCCAGGCTCTGCAGCGTACTTCAATTGAGCGTTGTAGAACTTCAGGTCGTCTTCGCTGAGGGTGAAATGAACGATGCGTTCTTCGCCCGCCTTGAGGCTGATTTTCTGGAAGTTCTTCAGCTCCTTGATGGGCCGGCTAATCGACGCCGCGACGTCGCGAACGTACAACTGAACCACGGTTTCACCGTCACGCTTGCTGGTGTTTTTCACCCGGATGCTGGCATCGAGGGTTTGCCCAGGCTTCAGGGTCTTGCTGGACAGCGTCAGCTCCGACAGGCTGAACTCGCTGTAGCTCAGGCCATAGCCGAACGGGTAGAGCGGGCCGTTGGGTTCCTCGAAGTACTGCGAGGTGTAGTTGCCCGGTTTGCCCGGTGTGTATGGGCGACCAATGCTCAGGTGGTTGTAGTACATCGGCACCTGCCCCACCGAACGCGGGAAGGTCATAGGCAGTTTGCCGGACGGGTTGTAGTCGCCGAACAGTACGTCCGCGATGGCGTTGCCGCCTTCAGTGCCGCTGAACCAGGTTTCGAGCATGGCATCGGCTTGTTCGCGTTCCCAGGTCAGCGACAATGGTCGGCCGTTCATCAGCACCAGCACCAGCGGTTTGCCGGTGGCTTTCAAGGCCGTGATCAGGGCGCGTTGGCTGGCGGGGACTTCCAGCGTGGTGCGGCTGGACGACTCATGGGACATGCCCCGCGACTCGCCTACCACGGCAACCACGACATCTGCTTGCTGCGCGGCCTTGACCGCTTCATCGATCATCACTGCCGCAGGGCGTGGGTCGTCGACGATTTCCGGCGCATCGAAGTTGAGGAAGTTCAGGTAATCGAGGATCGCCTTGTCGTGGGTAATGTTTGCACCCTTGGCGTAGATCACGCGGGCGCGTTCGCCCAGCACACGGCGTATACCGTCATGCACGGTCACGGAGTGACGCGGGCGGCCTGCCGCGGCCCAACTGCCCATCATGTCGATAGGGGCATCGGCCAGCGGCCCGACCAGAGCGATGGTGCCCTGCTTCTTCAAGGGCAGGGTCTGGTTGCGGTTTTCCAGCAAGACCATGCTGCGGCGCGCCACATCACGGGCGGCATCGCGGTGCAGGCGCCCTTCGGCGTAGGTGTCGGCTGGGTCTTCGCTGGCGATACCGATGCGTCGGTACGGGTTGTCGAACAGGCCCATGTCGTACTTGGCGCCCAGCACTTCACGCACGGCATTGTCGATATCTGCCTGATTGATCTCGCCGGACTTGAGCAGGCCCGGCAGTTCCTGGCCGTACAGCGAGTCGTTCATGCTCAGGTCGATGCCGGCCTTGATCGACAGCTTCGCCGCTTCGCGACCATCACGGGCGATGCCGTGCTTGATCAGTTCAAAGATCGCACCGTGGTCGCTGACCGTGACGCCTTTGAACCCCCACTCCTTGCGCAGCAGGTCATTCATCAACCAGGTGTTGGCCGTGGCCGGTACACCGTTGATCGAGTTGAGCGCCACCATCACCCCGCCTGCACCCGCATCGACAGCGGCGCGGTAAGGCGGGAGGTAGTCGTTGTACATCTTGATCGGGCTCATATCGACGGTGTTGTAGTCGCGCCCGCCTTCCACTGCACCATACAAGGCGAAGTGTTTCACGCTCGCCATCAGGCTGGTCGCCGATGCCGGGTTGTTGTCCTGAAAGCCCTCGACCATCACTTTGGAGATCCGCGAAACCAGGTAGGTGTCTTCACCGAAGCCTTCACTGCTGCGGCCCCAGCGCGGGTCACGGGCGATATCGACCATGGGCGCGAAGGTCATGTCGATACCGTCGGCACTGGCCTCTATTGCCGAGGTACGGGCGACCGTGTGGATGGCGTTCATGTCCCAACTGGAGGCCAGCGCCAGGCTGATCGGGAAAATGGTGCGGTGGCCGTGGATCACGTCATAGGCGAAGAACATCGGGATCTTCAGCCGGCTGTTCTTCACCGCCGCATCCTGCAGAGGGCGGTTCTCGCTACGGGTGATGGAGTTGAACGTACCGCCGATGTTGCCCGCGGCGATTTCCTTGAGGATCTGCGGCTGGGGCATTTCCGGGCCGATGCTGATCAGGCGCAACTGGCCGATTTTTTCCTCGAGCGTCATTTGCTGCATCAGGTCGGCAATAAACGCCTGCTTGTTCTTCTGCGGCTCGGTAGTGGTATCGGCAAAGGCGGTATGGCTGGCCAGGCTGACAAGCAGGCCCAGCAAACAGAGTTTGTTCATGACTATTCGTTCTCAAGGCTCAGAGCAGTATTCACCAGGGAGACTGCACAGCCGAAATTGGGGGAGCAGCTATTGTTGTAATGGGCTGGGATCTTTTAGCCGATTGTGCCATCGCATTCCAGCGATGGCCGGCGATTATGCCTGAAGTCCGGACTTTTACGGTTAATCAAGGAGCACGATGACGATGCAGGTACTTCATGCCAAAGCGATACGGCTCTGGGTCGTGTTGATGCTGTCCAGCCTGCTGGCCGGCTGTGGGATCAACAACATTCCTCAGTATGACGAACAGGTCAAGGCGGCCTGGGCGCAAGTGCAGAACCAGTACCAGCGGCGCGCCGACCTGATTCCCAACCTGGTGGAGACGGTAAAAGGCTATGCCAAGCAAGAGCAGACCACCCTGACCGCCGTTGTCGAGGCCAGGGCCAAGGCTACCTCGATTCAGGTCGACGCCAGTACCTTGGACGACCCGGAAAAATTGCGCCAGTTCCAGGCGGCACAAGCTCAACTCAGCGGGGCCTTGAGCCGGCTGATGGCGGTTTCCGAGCGTTACCCGGAGCTGAAGTCGAACCAGAACTTTCTGGCCCTGCAGTCGCAACTCGAAGGCACGGAAAACCGGATTGCCGTGGCGCGCAAGGATTTCATCGCCGCCGTACAACGCTACAACACCGAGATCCGCACCTTTCCCGGGCGTATCTGGCACAGCTTGATGTACAGCGACATGCCGCTGCGTGAGACCTTCGAGGCGACCAGTGCCGATGCCGACAAAGCCCCTGAAGTGAAATTCTGATGCGCCTGCTCAAGGCTGCTGTGCTGCTGGCACTGCTCTGTGCAGCCTTGGCGCTGCGCGCTGAACCCAGCTTCCCGGCCCTGACCGGGCGTGTGGTGGACGAGGCTCATTTGCTCGATGCGGCCAGTATTGCCCAGCTCAGCCAGATGTTGGCGGCCCATGAGCAGGCCAGCGGCGGTGAGCAGGTGGTGGTGGTCACCTTGCCTGACCTGCAAGGCATGAGCATTGAAGACTACGGCTACCAGCTAGGACGGCACTGGGGGATCGGCCAGCGCGGCAAGGACAATGGCGCATTGCTGATCGTCGCGCCACAGGCGCGCAAGCTGCGTATCGAGGTCGGCTACGGGCTGGAAGAGCGCCTGACCGATGCCCAGTCCTCCGTCATCATCAACAGCATCATTACCCCGGCGTTTCGGCGCGGCGAGTTCAGCCAAGGTATCGTTCAGGGCACGGCGGCGATTATTCAGGTATTGGGGGGCAACCCCTTGGCCGAACCGGCCCAGGCGACGGGCGCAGAGGCCGAAGGCGGCTCGCGTGGCTGGACTATCGGCTTGTTCATCTTGCTGGTGGTACTCGCCTTCACCTTGCAAGGCTTGGGCTTGAGCGGTGGGCGAGGCGGGCGCGGCGGCGGTTTTGGTGGCGGCCTTGGTGGCTTCGGCGGCGGTTCGGGTGGGGGCGGTTTCAGTGGCGGTGGCGGCAGTTTTGGCGGTGGCGGCTCATCGGGCGGCTGGTAGATAACTCATCAACAAGAGCCACAGTGCATGGCATTGCTCAGTGAATTTGAACAACGGCAGGTCGCCGAGGCGATTGCCCAGGTCGAGCGCAACACCGACGCGGAACTGGTCACGGTGTTGGCCGCTCGGGCTGACGACTACACCTATATCCCGCTGCTCTGGGCCAGCCTGCTGGCACTGGTGCTGCCGGGCATCATCTATTACCTCAGCGGCTGGCCGGGTGGGCATGGGCTGCTGATCGCGCAATGGCTGACCTTCATTGTGTTCAGTCTGGTGTTTCGTGTGCCGCGCCTGACCACCCGCTTGATTCCGCGCGCTGTGCGCCATTGGCGGGCCTCGAACCTGGCCCGGCGGCAGTTTCTTGAACAGAACCTGCACCGTACGGCGGGCAGCACCGGTATGCTGATCTTTGTCAGCGAAGCCGAGCGCTATGTGGAGATTCTGGTCGACGAAGGCATTTCCCGGCATTTGGACAATCAGGTCTGGGACCGCATTGTGCAGCGCTTCACCGGGCAGGTCGGGCAAGGCCAGACCTTGCAGGGTTTTCTCGACTGTATTCAGGCGTGTGGCGAACTGTTGAGTGCCCATGTGCCACTGACGCAGGCCCGAAATGAATTGCCCAATCGGCTGGTGATATTGCCGTAAGGGCAGGGCAATCATCGACAAAAGCTGTGCCTGCGCCGGTCATCCACGTAAAATGCCCGGCACTGGCGCCGACTGGCGCGTCCCCGCACTCCGAGGCACCCACTCCTGATGTCCGATACCCCTACCGCCCAGGCCGCGCCGGATGCGCGTGCGCAGTTTCTGGCCCTGCTCGCCACCTGCCTGCAGCAGAATGCCCTGATCAAACTGGTGCTGGCGCGCCATGTCGGCACCGAAGAAGCCCTGCAACGGGTGATCGCCAAGCCGCTGACCGTCAAGGGCCAGGCTTGCCTGTCGTTTGTCTACCGCTACCAAACCCGCGACATCACCCGCAATCTGCCGGTCGACGAAGCCCTGGCACTGGTGGCTGAACTGCTGCCAGGCAGTTTTCGCAACGCCCACCTGCAGAGCCTCAGCAATGAAGCCCAGTTGGAGTTCAGCAAGAAAGGCAAGCCGATGCTGCACCACAGCGCAGCACAGCAGGCACGTCAGGCGCCGGCGGGCGAGCATGACCGGGAGAAGAAACGCTACCTGGAACTGAGCCGACCGTTCCTGGTCGACCTGGGTGTCACCGACAAGCAGCATGCGCTGATTCCGGCCATGTCGCGCAAGTGGAAACAGATCAACAAGTTCATCGAGGTGTTTTCCCATGCCCTCGGCAGCTCGACCCTGGGCGCAGAGCAGCCACTGCGTGTCGCGGATTTCGGCTCGGGCAAGGGTTACCTGACCTTCGCCATCCATGATTACCTGCGCAACACCCTGCAGCGTGAGGCCCAGGTCACCGGCGTCGAGCTGCGCCAGGACATGGTCGAGCTGTGCAACAAGGCTGCGGCTCATTTGGAGCACCCGGGCCTGCATTTCGAACATGGCGACGTGCGCACCGTTGTGCCCAGCGCCATCGACGTGATGATTGCCCTGCATGCCTGCGACATCGCCACCGACTACGCCATCCACACCGGTATCCGCTGTGGTGCAGCCATCATCATGTGCTCGCCGTGCTGCCACAAACAGATTCGCCCGCAAATGCACACCCCGGGCCTGCTCAAGCCGATGCTGCAATACGGCCTGCATTTGGGCCAGCAGGCTGAAATGCTGACCGACAGCTTGCGCGCGCTGTACCTGGAAGCCTGCGGCTATGAGACCAAGGTGTTCGAGTTCATTTCCCTTGAACACACCAACAAGAACAAGATGATCCTGGCGATCAAGCGTCGCGATCCGGTCGATGCGAGCGTGTTGATGGCCAGAATCCAGGAACTCAAAGCGTTCTATGGGGTTCAGGAGCACTGCCTGGAAACCCTGCTGCGGGCTGACGGTTTGCTCGCGGCCTAAACCTTGGCTGGGCGCTGGGCCGGATGCACCCGTGTGCGCCGGCCCAGTACCACAGTCAGAATCACCCCGGTGGCAAACACCCAGGTAATCGGCTCGACCTGTTCGCCAAAGAACAGGGCGGAAAAGGCGATAGTGAAGAAGATCTGCAGCAACTGCACCTGACTCACCCGGGCGATGCCACCCAGCGCCAGGCCGGCGTACCAGGCAAAGAAACCGATGAACTGCGAGAACAGCGAAACATAACCGAAGGCCCACCAGGTTTTGCTGCTGACCTCGCCCTGGTGCTGCAGCGCCAGGTACACCACCGGCCCGAGCAGCAACGGGCTGGCCAGTACCAGCGCCCAGCAGATCACCTGCCAGCCGCCCATTTCACGCGCCAGTCGCCCGCCTTCGGCATACCCCAGGCCACCCACCGCAATGGCGGCGAGCATCAGCAGGTCACCGGCCTGGATCTGCCCGGCACCCATGATCATGGCGTAGGCCAGCACCAAAACGCTGCCCAGCGCGGCGCAGGCCCAGAAGGCTTTTGACGGGCGCTCGTGGGACAACCAGGCCGCGTACACCGCTACGCACAGCGGTTGCAGGCCGTTGACCAGTGCCCCGTGGGATGCCGGTACGGTTTGCATGGCCCACGCGGAAAACACCGGGAACCCCAGAATGACCCCCAGCGCTACCAGGCTCAGCCCTTTCATTTGCTGCCAGGTCGGCCATTTTTCGCGACGCCAGAGCAACAGCGCTGCGGCGGGAATGGCTGCGACCAGCGCCCGGCCCAGCCCATTGAGCAGTGGGTGCAGTTCCTGCACGACGATACGGGTCATGGGCAGGGTCAGGCTGAAAATGACCACGCCGAGCAGGCCGAGGGCCATGCCGGTGTTTTCGCGGGTAGACATGCGGGAACGCCTTGGGCAGATAAGTCCGTCCATTGAGCCACAGGCGTTGGGTGCGGTCTTGTAACAGTTGCATACAAAACGACGGATACAGTCCCTGCACAGCGTTTAGCGGCGACGTTTGCTCGCAGGGGGAACGGCCACCGCCAATTCAGCCTGCCCCAACGGGTGGCTGCTGGCATCGAAGAAACACAGTTCGATGTCCGGGCGCTCGGCAAACAACGCCGCATAGTGCTGCTTCTGGCCGATGATCGCTGCTTCGCTCAGTGGGTGTACCGCAATCGCGAGGTGGCCGGGGTTGGCCTGTTTGATGGCCTCCACCAGATGCCGGTCGGAGCTGTCCAGGCGGTGCCCGAAAATACACAGGCCACCCTCATGGCTGGCCAGTTCGCCGTGGCACCAGCTCAGGTAGTCCGAGGTACGGATAGCGCGCAGTTTGTCGTCGCTGCTGCTTTCATTGATGAACAGCGGCACATCGCCGGGGGTGTTCACAGCAAAGCCGTCGAGCAGTGCGCTTTCGCGGGCACTGCGTTGGCGGGTGCTGCCGTCCTGTTGCTTGAGCAGGTGCAAGCCACCGTGCAGGTAAAGCAGGCGATGGCCTTCACCGCGGCTGCGGCGTACGTCAAACACGCCCTCCTCATCGAACAGCACCTGAAACCCTTCAGGCGCGTAGCTCACCGCCCAATGGGTGAGCAGGTCGTAGTTGCTCGAATAGATGCTGCGGTAGTTGCGCAGTTCCTGGTTGAGGGTGTGCAGGGTCGAGGCAGGCAGCAGCTTCCACGGGATATGCACGCTGCGCACGGCATGAATCAGCGCTTCCTTGATTGCGTAATAGCGGTTCAGCGGTGCCGACGAACTGATGGCCAGGGCGGCATTGACCCGTACCGTGGTGTTCAGTGCCGTGAGCACCGGCTCGAACACCTCCGTGCCCATGGACTTGAACAAGGCCTGATCGGTAAGCCCCAAGGGTTTGTGGCGTACCCGCTGGGCCAGCTCGAACAATGAGAAATAGGCGAACGGGCGCCACACCATACGGCTGGCGCCGTTGCCCAGCAGCAAGCCGCTGCAAGGGCGGCGGGAGACCAGTTCAGGCCAAGCGGCGAGGGTGGCGTCGAAGTTGGCAGAGGGCATGCAGGGCTCACAGACAGGTAATGCAAAGGAATGGGCGCGACTGTATCACGCACGTCCCGCTTGTCATCAGCGCAGGCCATCGGCTGTGTGGCTGGCTTTTGGAAGCCCGCGTAGACTTCCGAGCCTTACTCTCTTCAGGCCCCGTGTTCCGATGACGTTTTCGCTTGTGTTTGCTGTACTCGCCTCCGGCTTTATCTATGGCATTACCCCAGGCCCCGGTGTCCTGGCGGTGCTCGGTATTGGCGCGGCACGTGGGCGTAAGGCGGGGGCGGGGTTTCTTTGTGGGCACCTGCTGGGTGATGTGCTCTGGTGTGGCACTGCGCTGGTGGCTATCGTCGGCGCGCGCCAGGTTGGCAGCCTGTTGTTTGATGGCCTGGGCGTAATCAGCGGCGTGTACCTGTTCTGGCTGGGCCTGCGCGCCTTGCGCAGTCGCCCGTCTGCTGAAGACGGGCAGCAGGGGCCGGTGCGTCAGCCGTTCTGGCATGGCGTGGTGTTCGGCCTGACCAATCCCAAGGCCTACCCGGTGGCCGTTGCCACCTTTACGGCATTGTTATCCAGCCGCGCCGAGGCACTGACCTGGTCGATGCTGCCCTTGTTGATCGTGCTCAGCTTTGTGGGTGGCTTGCTGGCCTACGCGATTCTGGTGGCGCTGGTGGGCGCGCGCCAGGTCCGTACGTTATATGTGCGCTATGAACTGTGGATCACCCGGGCCTGCGGGTTGATGTTCATTGGTTTCGCAATCAATGCGCTGGTGCATGCCTTGCCGGGGTTGCTGGCGGGTTGATCGCGTGGCCCCAATCGCAGGCAAGACTGCGTCCACACGTGCTGCAGCAGCGCGGTTCTTGTAGGAGCAGGCTTGCCTGCGATGGCGTCAGTGAAGGTATTAGCGCTTCATGGCCTGTGCCTCGAACCCGTCGAGCAGGGCGTCAATCAACGCTTTGGCCGCCTCCATCGCGTGCAGCGAGGCCCAGCGCAAGCCTTCCGGGGTGCGCTCGTGGCAGAAGCAGGTCTGGTTGACGGCATCAATGCCTGCCTTCAGTTGCAAGGAGGCATGCACCAGCGCGTCTTCGGCACTAATGCCTTCGTTAACGGAAAACAATGGCGGGTGCCCTGCGTCGCAGGAGCCAAAAGGCAGTGAGGCCGTTTTATACGGCGCACAACGTGGTGGGTCGGGAACAATCTTCATCATGGTAAAGCTCCTATAGACATAGAGGAGCTGCCCTGACTCACTTCCACATGAGGGTGGCAGCCACACGCAGGGTGGAAGACCGGTCTATAGGAATCCGGCGCACCCCAAAGGGTGCCCTGCGCGTAGCCGCCATAACAAATCATACAGGCATAAAAGTACGCCAGCATTCACCTGTCAGGGAATACACGCCTATAGAGGGTCCAGACTTCCACATCTGGTCGCTGAATATGCAGCGACCCCCGAAGGCTAGTGGGCATGCCGTTGTGCAACAAGGTCAGCACTTCCCAAGGTTATGTAGGAAGTTTCGCTTACTCCGATGCAAACAGCTCTTTGTTCCGATTGCGCCATACGCGGTAGGCGCGAATGCCGGCCCGTACCGAGCCGAACAGCAAGCGATCCTCCAGTTCCCGCGCGATCCCCGAGCGCACCAGCATGCGCAAGAACTTGCCGCGGGCACGGGCAATGCCGAACAGGATGCCTTGTGCTTTGAGGGTGTCCCGCACTTCACGCAAGGCCGCGATACCGCTGACGTCGATGGTGCTCACCGCTTCAGCGTCGAACAGCACCGCACGGGGCTGGTGTTCACGTTGTACGGCATCGAGCAGGCGCATTTTGAAGTAGTCGGCGTTGAAGAACAGAATCGCATCATCGAAGCGGTACACCACTAAACCCGGTACGGTGCGGGCATCTTCGTGGTGACGAATGTCCACCTGGCCTTCGACGCCGGGTAGCCAGCCGAGTACGGCATCGGTTGGCTGGTAGATGCTGTACAGCAGGCGCAGGATGGCCAGGGTTACGGCAATGATAATGCCCGGCAGCACGCCCGCCCCGAGCACGCCGACGGTGGTGAACACGCAAAGCCAGAACTCGAAGCGACTGAGTGCACGGATCTTGCGCAGTGACTGCACATCAATCAGCCCCCAGCCGGCCATCAGCAACACCGCGCCCAAGGCGGCTTGGGGAATCCAGGCCAGTGGTGCGGTGAAGAACATCAGGATCGCCGCGATCACCAGCGCGGCAATAATGCCCACCAGTTGGCTCTTGCCGCCGACCATATCGTTGACCGCAGTGCGCGAGTCGGCACCGCTGATGGCAAAGCCCTGGGAAACCCCGGCAGCGAGGTTCGACACACCCCAGTGCAAGAAACTCGTGGTTGGCGTTGATCGCGTAACCGTGGCGCGCGGCGAAACTGCGGGCGGTGAGCATCGCACTACAGAAGCTCACGGTCGCGATACCCAAGGCGTCACGCATCAGGCTTTTCATTTCTGCCAGGTTGGTTTGCGGCCAGGCCAGTTCCGGCATCCCGGCGGGCACCGCGCCCAGAATGGCAACGCCGAAGCGGTCTAGCCGCAGCACGCCAACCGCCAGCGTGGCGATGGCCACGGTCACCAGTGCCGCCGGCAAGCGTTGGAAGTGCCGGGGCAACCAGATCAGTGCAATCAGCCCGGCAACCCCAATGGCCAACGTCGGCCAATGGATTTCGTTCAGGCGCTGCAGCATGTTGATCAGGCTGAGAATGAAACCATCGCCCTCGATCTGAAAGCCGAGCACTTTGCCTAACTGCCCGGCCAGCAGGCTCAGGCCGATCCCGTTCAGGTAGCCGATCAGAATAGGCCGCGAGAAAAAGCTGGCGATAAACCCGGCCCGTGCCGCCCCGGCGGCGATCAGCATCAGCCCCACCAGTACCGTGACAATCACCGACAATTGCGCCAGCCGCTGCGGATCGCCCATCGCCAGCGGCGCAATTGCCCCGGCAACCATCGCACAGGTGGCGGCATCCGGCCCGACCATCAACTGCCGCGAACTGCCGACCAAGGCATAGACAATCATTGGCAAGATGCAGGCATACAAGCCCACATGGGGCGGCAGGCCGACAATTTGCGCATAGGCAATGGCGATAGGGATCTGAATCGCGGCCACAGACAGCCCGGCCTGAAGATCGTGGCGAAACCACTCGGCGCGGTAATGCAGCAAATTGGCCAGGCCCGGAAGCCAGCGGGAGAGAAACATGAACGGGTCCTTTCGACTGTTTCAGAACAACGCCGCGTTCATTCCCGAGCGCCGAAACACTGCGGCGGGCAGGGCGCCTGGTCAGGGTGCAGCGAGATGAACTGTTTGTACCCGATTGCAGAAACGTTGCAAGAAATTTCGACAGTAAAGCGACTGGCGTTGTTTTGAGTCAGGCGAGAGGCAATGGCTTGAGGGTAGATGCAGTTTGGAGAGGGGGAGATGTGAAAGGAGGGGTAGCAAGAAGTGGAGCGGGTGAAGGGAATCGAACCCTCGTTATCAGCTTGGGAAGCTGGAGTAATGCCATTATACGACACCCGCTCTGCAGGACGACTTTGTACCAGAAGTGAGGCGGGAATTGAAGCGTTTCTTCACGCGTGTTGTGCGGTCGGCCGGTAACGCAAGGTCTGCATCTTGCGGGTGCCCGAAGGCGTGTGATGCAGGTTGCTGCGTTACCGGCGACCCCGATGCTCAGAGGGCAAAGGCATGTTCTCCCAAGGTAAACGGCGTGCGTACGCGGTGTTCCCGAGGCGAGGGGGTGAGGAAACTCAGCAGTGCATCGCGCGAGTCGCGGCAAGCGGCCTTGTGTTCCATGTCGAGGAAGTGGCCAGCGCTCTGGATACGGCTGAAGTGGCTGTTGCGCACGTGTTTGCTGAACTTCTGGGCGTCTTCGGTGGTGGTGTATTCGTCCCATTCCCCGTTCATGAACAGTACCGGGATGTCGATGACACGGGCCGAGCGCAGGGCGTTGTCCAGGTCGTGCTTGAGCACCTGGTTGATGTGGAAGTGCATCTGCTTGTATTCGTGGTTGTCCAGGCTGCTGACATGCCGGTAGTTGAAGCGCTTGAACAGCGACGGCAGGTGCTTGCCGATGGTGTCGTTGACCAAGGCGCCGACTTCGTAGCGGTCGCACTTGCTCAGGTAGTGTGAGCCGCGCTCGAGGTAGTCGCGCATCGGTTCGTTGATCACCGGCGAGAACGAGCTGATCACCGCCTTTTCGATGCGCCGTGGCTTGTGGGCCAAGGCGAGCAGGGTGCAGGCGCCGCCCCAGGAGAAGGACATGATGTGATCGGCAGCAAAATGGTCGATCAGTTCCAGAAGGATCTGGCCTTCGATCTCTTTGGTCAGCAGATGGTCGTTGCGGTTGTGCGGTTTGGACTTGCCCGAATAGGGTTGATCGTACAGCACAACGTTGAATTGTGGGTGCAGGTTACGCACCGTCTGGGCGAACGAGGCAGTGGTTGCCAGCGATCCATTGATCAGGATGATCGTCTTTTCGGCGGCGTCTGCGCGATAGAACTCCGTGTAAACCCGGTACTGACCTTGTATATCCAGCACAGCAATTTCTGGCCTCATGTCGTCGACTCCTGGCGCAAGAAAGGGTAATCGCGCAAGCAAGATTGCACGTTCTTTATGACAGGTAGGCATACGCCTTGAAGTGAAACTGAGGGCCCTTGTCGATCCGCTACAGGCTGGTCGACGGGTATTGTTCTAGGCGGGCAATCTGCCGGACCCCATCACTTCGAGGTGCTGGTAGCCGGCAAAAAGGTGTCTTTGACTACGGTTGTGACTGGCGAGTCACATGCAGACCGACGTTTGGATTCAAGCAGCCATGTGCTGAACCCGCAAGTGCCGTTGGTGTAATTGGCGATATTTTTCTGCCAGGCGGTCGTGACGTCAGAACGCGCTGATTTCGTCTGGGCGCAAGGCGCGGTACTCGCCGGGCAGCAGCGACGGGTCCAGTTGCAGGGGGCCCATGTGTTCGCGGTGCAGGCGTATTACCTTGTTGTCAAAGAAGCCGAACATCCGTTTGACCTGGTGATAGCGGCCTTCGACGATGCTCAGGCGAGCGCTGTGTGGGCTGAGTATCGTCAGGTCTGCCGGTTGCGTGGTGAGGTCTTCAAAGGCGAAGTAGAAGCCTTCCCGAAACTTTTCGATGTAGTGCTCATCGATGACGTGCTCGGTTTCGACGTAGTAGACCTTGGGGAGTTTGGTCTGTGGCTGGGTCAGGCGCCTGGACCATTGGCCGTCGTTGGTGATCAGCAGCAGGCCAGTGGTGTTGTAGTCCAGGCGACCGGCGATGTGCAGGTCGTGTTTGTCCGGCTCGTCGAGCAGGTCAAGGACGGTGCGGTGCTGTGGGTCGACCGTGGCGCTGACGCACCCCGCTGGTTTGTGCAGCATGAAATAGCGCAGTGCTCTGCCGGCTTGCACAAGCTGATCATCGACTTCGATTCGGCTGAACTCGCGCACCTCATGCCGTGGGTCGCCGACCTGCGTGCCATCGACGCGTACGCGGCGTTCTGCCAGCAGCAGGCGAACTTGCTGGCGGTTGTAGCAGGGCAGGTTGCTGAGAAAACGGTCGAGGCGCATGGGGCGAGAGGGGCCAGTATCGGGTGCGCAGTTTAGCGCTTTGCGGCGTCCTTGGCTGCCTGCAGTTGGGCTTCTACCTGGGCGCAGCGCGGGCACAGGCAGGCTTTGTCACGCAGCTCGGCCGGCAGTGCTTCAAGCACCTGCGGGTCGATGCTGACGCCGTAGCACCAGCAATCGTGCGTAGCGCTGCGAGGGTTGGCGAGGCTGCAGTGGTTGCTGGCACCGCAGGCCGGGCAGAGGTTGGGCTCGTTCATGCGTGATCCGTGCAGACGCGGTTGCGCCCGCTTTGCTTGGCGCGGTAAAGCGCGTGGTCGGCGCGACCGATCAGGGTGTGTAGCGTATCGTCCGGGCGCAGGCTGCTCAAGCCGATGCTGACGGTCAGCTTGATATCGGCGTCAGCATAACTGAATGCCAGTTGCTCGGTTTTCTGGCGGATCTTTTCTGCAACGCCGAGCGCCTGCTGATGCTCGCTGCCCTGGAGTAGCACGACGAACTCTTCGCCGCCCCAGCGGCAGATGATGTCGGAGACGCGCAGGCAGCTCTCCAGTACGCGGGCAAACTGGCGTAACACTTCGTCGCCACCCAGGTGGCCGTAGGTGTCGTTGAGGGCTTTGAAGTGGTCCAGGTCGAGTAGCAGCGCCACCAGTGGCTTGGGCTCGCGCTGGGCTTCGAGCAAGGCTTGTGCGGCAAGCAGGTCGAAGGCCCGGCGGTTCGGTAAGCCGGTCAGGCTGTCGAGGGTGGCCAGGGCCTGGATGCGCTCTTGGTGGCGTTTGATCATGGCATTGAGCAGCGAGAGTACGACCAGGGTGATCATCGCGCAGATCGCCAGGTTGATGTACAGCGATTGGAGGATGCTGTCCAACCGGCCGTCTTCATGTTTTTCGACGAACAGGTACCAGTTCAGTTCCGGGATGAAGCGCACGTTGAGGAACTGGTTGTGGCCGTCGGCACTGCGGTATTCGCGGCTACCGCTGACGGGGATGGGCATCTGCTGAGCCAGGTCACCCAGCCCTTTTATGTCGCTCAAGAGTTGCCCGGCTCGCATGCCCTGTGGGCCGCCATCAGACCCGGTCAGTACGATGCGGCCCTGGCGATCAGCGAAGTAGACACTGCGCATGTAGCGTTTTTGGTAGTCGTCGATGCACTTGATGACCGATTCGAGGCTTAGCCCGACACCGGCGGCACCGATGAAGTTGTTCTGGTAATCAAGGACCTTGTAGTTGATGAAGATGGCCATGTTGTCCTGGTTGGCCATGTCCAGGTCGACGTTGATTTCGTAAGGCGCATCGAGGTTGCGAAGGCGGAAGTACCAGGCATCACGGGCTTCCTGCAGGTCGATCTGCTTGAGTACACCCTGGGCCTGGAAGTAGGTGTGGGTGAGGTCGGAGACGAAGAAGGCGGTATACGCGCGATTGCGAGCCATCACCTCGTTCAGGTAGCGGGTCATGCGCTCAGGCTCGTGTTCCCCGGCCAGCACCCAGTCGCGCAGGAACGTGTCGTTGGCCATCATCGATGAAATCAGGATGGGGCGTACCAGGTCTTTCTGAATTTCCGAGTAGAGGGTGTCGGCAGTCAGTGGCAGCTCGGTGTTGATGATGTTGTCACGGATTGAGCTGCGTGAGGCGAAGTAGCTGAGCAGAGACGTCGCGAGAAAGCCGCAGCCCAGCAGGAGCAGTAACGCCAGGATCAGCGAGCGTTGTGAAAACAAGGCAGAACGAGACGGCATGGCATTTCCGTTGCTGGTACCAGTGGCCTGTATTCTAGTGGGCTTGGAGAAAAATAACTGGATGATTTTTAAGGTTATAAGCCTTGTATCAAATTATTTCGTCTGCGGCACCGGGCGCGCTTTTGCGTGTCTGATGTTGTGCCGGTCGATGACCATCGATTGGCGCCGACCAGCGCCGCTGGATGGCAGCTTAGCGGTCCAGGAGGCCGCCATGTATCGCCGACTTTTGCTGATTGTAGTGTTGGGTTCATTAATGGCTGCGTGCGTACCTTATGGAGACCATGGCTACTACCGCAATGACGTTTACACCGTAGATCGTTACTCCTATCGGGACTACGACCGGCCTTCCTACTCGTATGGGCGAGGCTACTATGTGGTGCCTCAGCAGCGTTATTACGCGCCTGCGCCACGTTACTACCGAGCCGCCCCCGAGTCTTACTACAACAACCGTTATCAGGGGCGTGGTTATGACGCCCGTTACCGTCATGACAACCATGGCTACCGGGATGCGCCTCGCCGGGACCGTGATGGCGGCCGTGGTTATGACCGCAATTATGGCCGTGGTCATGAGCATGACCGTGGTCGGGCTTATGGTCGCGGTCAGGAGCACGGTCGTGGCCAGGATTACGGTCGTGGACACGACCGCGATGGCAGATCGGATCGCAACTGGAACCGCTGACACCTGCTAGCACCCCGGAAGGCATCGCCTTGCGCGGGCTGGCCTGCTACAGCACCTACGTGAGTGGCTGTGTTAGGTCTGCCAGCGGATGGCGACCTTCCCATGCCTTGTTGAAATGCGCCTCTACCACTGCTGCGGGTACATGGCTGATGTCTGGCCAATGCCAGTGGGGCTTCTGGTCTTTGTCGATCAGGCGCGCGCGCACCCCTTCGGCGAATTCCGGGTGGCGACAGCAGTTCAGGCTGATGGTGTATTCCATCTGGAACACCTGAGCCAATGACAGGTGCCGCGCACGAGCAATCTGTTGCCAGACTAGCAGTGCGGTGAGTGGGCAGCCCTCAAGCATCGTCTGTGCGGCACGGTCGAGCAGGGTGTCGGGTTGATGCCGTAGCTGGGCGATGGCGCGCCAGGCGCAGACCGGATCACCGACATCAAGCAGGTTGTCCAGATGCTGGCGGCGGGGCAACCACTGCGCGGCTGGCAGAGCAGGCAGGGCTTCCTGTTGCAGGGCTTTTAACAGGCTGTTCAGTTGCAGGGCCGTCTGTTCCTGCCAGTTCAGTTGCAGCAGGCCTTCTATCAGGCTTTCCTGCTGATCTTGGGTCATGAAGCGGTCGGCCAAGCCCAGGTCCAGTGCATCGTGGGCGTTGATCGGTGCGCCGGTCAGGCCCAGAAAAAGGCCCAACTTGCCGGGCAGGCGCGAGAGAAACCAACTGCCGCCGACGTCCGGGTACAAGCCAATGCTGATTTCCGGCATGGCCAGGCGGCTGTTTGGGGTGACGATGCGCACGCCGGCCGCTTGCAGCAGGCCCATGCCTCCACCCAGTACATGGCCGTGGCCCCAGCACAATAGCGGGTTTGGGGTAGGTGTGCAGGCAGTAGTCCAGGCGATATTCGGCGGCAAAGAAATGAGCGGCCATCGGCGGTACTTCACCGGGCCGATCAAGGCAGGCCTGGGCCAGGCTGCGTACCTCGCCGCCAGCACAGAACGCCTTGTCGCCGTTACCACGCAGCAGTACGCAGGCAATGCGCGGGTCTTCAGCCCAGGCCTGCAGGTGCGTGTACAGCGCCTGGACCATCGGAAGTGACAACGCATTGAGTGACTGTGGTGCGTTCAGGCTGGCGATACCAATGCCAGCACCGTCAACACCGGTCAATACTTCAAACGCCACGCTCATGGGGAGGCCTCGACAGGTTTATCCCGAAAGTATGGTCGCTGATGGTGATCGTGCCGGTCGTCGGTCGGATCGATTGACAAGCACGAGCGGGTTTCCTAGTGTCCGCCCCATTGTTTTCTGGATGACACCATGACCGACGACGACCGTATCAAACTCGAACCCAGCTGGAAGCAGGCCTTGCGCAGCGAGTTCGACCAGCCCTACATGCAGGAGCTGAAAGACTTTCTGCGCCAGGAACATGCTGCAGGCAAAGAGATCTACCCGCCAGGGCCGATGATTTTCAATGCGCTGAATTCCACGCCGCTGGATAAAGTCAAAGTGGTGATTCTCGGCCAAGACCCGTACCACGGCCCCGGTCAGGCCCATGGTCTGTGTTTTTCGGTGCAACCAGGTACGCCTACACCGCCGTCGTTGCTGAACATTTACAAAGAACTGCAGCGCGACCTGAACATCGACATTGCCAACCATGGCTGCTTGCAGCACTGGGCTGAGCAAGGTGTGTTGCTGCTCAATACCACCATGACTGTCGAGCGGGGCAATGCGGCGTCCCATGCCAACAAGGGCTGGCAGCACTTCACCGACCGGATTATTGAAGTGGTGAGTGAGCAGCAGCCAAACCTGGTTTTCCTGCTGTGGGGCGCGCATGCGCAAAGCAAGCGCAAATTGATTGATGCCACCAAGCACCTGGTCCTGACGTCGGTGCATCCATCGCCGTTGTCGGCTTACCGTGGTTTTCTCGGGTGTGGCCATTTCAGCCAGACCAATCGCTTCCTTGAGCAGCGTGGCCTGACGCCTATCGATTGGCGCCTGCCGCCTGCGTAAATGAAGCACCTCCTGTGGGCTGCGCAAACCGCTTGGTTCGTCGGTTTGCGCAAGTGGCAGGTTATTCGCTGTGCCGGGTCCAGTGGTGAAACAAGGGCTCGGCCAGAAACAATACAAACAGCAGGCGCATGACCTGCAACGCCGTTACCAGCGGCACTGACAGTTGCAGGGTTTCGGCGGTCAGGCTCATTTCCGCGATGCCGCCCGGCATCATGCCCAGGGTTAGTGAGCGCAGATCGAGGTGGGTGGCGAGGCTCAAGGCCCAGGCGGCGAGCCCCGCGATCAGCATGCTCAACGAGGTGGCAATCAGTGTTCGCCCAAGAAAGGACGGCGCGCGGCGGAAGAACGCTCGGTTGAAGTGACAGCCCAGGCCGCTGCCAATCAGCCATTGGCCGATCTGGCTGGCGCCGGCTGGCAAGCCGATCTGCAGGTTCCAGCCAATGCTGACACTGGCGGCGACCAGTAATGGGCCGAACAACCAGGGGTTGGGCTGGCGCAGCCGTTGCCATGCCCAGGCCGTCAGCCCGCCCAACGGGAGCACCACGACCAGCCAGCGCCAATCGACGTTGCCGGCATGCAGCAGCGATACACCGTCGCCGAGCAGGAACTTGAAGGCGGCAGGTACGCACAGCACGACCACCAGCACCCGCAGGCTTTGCGCCGCTGCGACGTGGCCGAGGAACGCGCCATTACGCGCCCCCAGGTTGACCATCTCCCCTGAGCCACCCGGCATGCTTGAGAAGAATGCCGTGGCTCGATCCTCACCGGTTCGACGCAACAGCCAGACCCCGACCACGCTGGACAAGCTGGTAAGCAATGCACCGAAGAAGATCAGGCCAAAGTGGCTCGCCACCTGCTCGACCACCGCTGGGGTGAAGTGCAGGCCGATGCCGACACCGATGATCCATTGTCCGCCTTTACGGCCGCCGGGGATTTCCTTCAGTTGCCAGGGTGTCAGGCAGCGCACCAGGATGACGGCGAGCAGCGAGCCGACCATCCAGGGCAATGGCCAGCCGACCTGGCTGGCGAGAAAGCCGCCTGCCAGGCCGACCAGTGCGGTTGCCCACCAGCCTTGTGGTGCTGAATCAGGCATCGGCCAGGGCACGTCGCTGCACGCTGCGTTTACGCCAGATACGCAGCAGTGGCAGTACCAGCATGAACGCAGTCAATACCCATACCGACAGGCTGATCGGGCTGGCCCAGAGGATGTCCAGCGCACCGTTGGAAATCGACAGGGCCCGGCGCAGGTTCTGTTCCATCAAACCACCAAGGATGAAACCGAGCAGGATTGGCGACAGCGGGAAGTCGAGCTTGCGCAGGATGTAGCCGAAGATGCCGATGCCGATCATCAGGAACAGGTCGAAGGTGGTGGCGTGGACGGCATAGACACCAATGGCGGTAATGATCGCGATCACCGGCACCAGCGCCCAGTTCGGCACGGCGAGAATACGGGTGAACAGGCGAATCATCGGGATGTTCAGAATCACCAGCATGATGTTGGCGACGAACAGCGATGCGATCAGGCCCCAGACGATATCGGGCTGTTGTTCGAACAGCAGTGGCCCCGGGGTGATGTTGTACAGGGTCAGGGCGCCGATCATCACGGCGGTAGTGCCCGAGCCCGGCACGCCGAGGGTCAGCATCGGTACCAGAGCGCCGCAGCAGGATGCACCAATCGCCGTTTCTGGCGCAGCCAGGCCGCGTTTGTCACCTTTGCCGAACGTGCCGCTGGCGCCCGCGATACGTTTTTCGGTCATGTAGGCCACGGCGCTGGCCAGCGTTGCGCCTGCACCCGGCAGCACGCCCATGATGAAACCGAGCAAGCCGCAGCGAATGTTCACCACGAACACTGATGCCGCTTCCTTGAGGTTGAACAGCATGCGTCCGGTGGCTTTTACGGCTTCGTGGCCGTGGTGGGTTTTTTCCAGCAGCAGGAGAATCTCGCTGATGGAGAACAGGCCCAATACCAGGACGACGAACTGGATACCGTCGGCCATGTGCACGCTGTCGCCGGTGAAGCGGTACACACCACTGTTGGCATCAATCCCGACACTGGACAGGAACAGGCCGATCAAGGCGGCGATAAAGGTTTTCAACGGCCTGTCCCCGGCCATACCACCGAGGCAGACGATGGCAAAGACCATGAGCACGAAGTACTCGGCAGGGCCGAAGGCTATCGCCCATTTGGCCAGTAACGGCGCGAACAGCACCATGCCGCAGGTGGCGATCAGGGCGCCGATGAACGAGCTCCAGGCCGACAGCGACAAGGCCACGCCGGCCAAGCCCTGACGCGCCATCGGGTAACCGTCGAGGGTGGTCATGACCGTGGAGGCTTCGCCCGGGATGTTGAGCAGGATCGAACTGATCCGCCCACCGTACTCGCAGCCCAGGTACACCGCTGCCAGCAGGATCAGCGCCGACTCTGGCGGCAGGCCCAGGGCAAAGGCAATGGGGATCAACAGGGCGACGCCGTTGATCGGGCCCAGGCCCGGTAGCAAGCCGACCACGGTGCCGATCAGGGTACCGGCCAGGGCGGTGACCAGGTTGTAGGGGCTCAGGGCGACGCCGAAGCCTTGGCCCAGATAGCTGAGGGTATCCATGTCAATTCTCCAGAATGTCGAGCAGGCCAAGGGGCAGCGGCACATCCATCACCCGGTCGAACAACAGGTACAGGGCAATGCTCATCACGCCGATGATGGCGGCGCTGGGCAGCCAGCGACCGCCGTACAGACGTGCCATCGGTACACCGATCAGGATGCTGCTGAGGATGAAGCCCAGCGGCTCGAAGGTGGCTGCGAAGACCAGTAACAGCAGTACACAGACGCCGATCTTGTTCAGCGTGGCGCGGTCCAGCGCCGGTTCATCGTCGCTGTGCACGATGGGGGTGGGGCGAAACAGCAGGTACAGCAATGCTGCGCTCATCAGGCCAAGCATCAGCAGGGGATAGGCGCGGGGGCCGACCGGTTCGTAGGAAAAGGCGGCCTGGTAGGGCCAGGCCATGACGGCCAGGACGGCGCATGCCGCCAACAAAACGAAGGCGAAGAGTCGTTGCAGGATCATGGTGAATCCTCTTTGGGGCAGGGGATCGCCGGCAAGGCTGACGCCTACGGGGCGGTGTAGGTGCCTTGCCAGCGATAGGCTTTCTGGATAAGCGGGTTACTGAACCAGGCCGAATTCCTTGGCCAGGGCCTTGTAGTCCGCCACCTGTTTCTTCACGTAGGTGTCCAGCTCATTGCCCGTCAGGGCGAAGGGGAAGAGTTCGCGCTGATCACGCAATGTGGCGAAGTCTTCAGAGGCCAGCAGTTTGTCGAAGGCGTCTTTCCACCAGGCATATTCTTCGTCTGTGACCTTCGGCCCCAAGTAGAAGCCGCGCACTACTGGCCAGACAATGTCGTACCCCTGTTCCCTGGCGGTGGGGATGTCTTTCATTTCCGGCTCGTCCAGGCGCTTTTCGGCAAACACCGCCAGCAGGCGCATGTTGCCGCTCTGGATGTGTGGCATGGAGTCGGAAATGTCGGTACTGCCCACTTGAATGTGCCCACCCAGCAGTGCCGTGGCGATTTCACCGCCGCCTTCCAGCGCCACATAACGCAGGTCCCGCGGGTTGATCCCCGCAGCCTTGGCGATCAGTGCGGTCTGCATCCAGTCCTGGCTACCGACGGTACCGCCCGAGCCAATCACCACTTTGCTCGGGTCTTTCTTCAGTGCCGCGACCAGATCGTCGAGGGTCTTGTAGGGGGAGTCGCTCTTCACTGCAATGGCGCCATAGCTGGTGCCGACTGCCGCCAGCCAGCGTACGGCGTTTTCATCGAAGCGACCGAACTTGCCTTGGGCCAGGTTCAGCAGCGAGCCGCTGGACCAGGCAACCAGGGTGCCCGCGTCGGCGGGGCGCTGGGCAACCACGGCGTTGTACGCCACGGCGCCGACACCGCCGGGCATGTAGGTCACGCGCATCGGTTTGGTGAGGATTTTTTCGTTGACCAGTGCGCTCTGTACCAGCTTGCAGGTCAGGTCGAAACCGCCACCGGGCGAAGCCGGGGCGATGCATTCGGGGCGTTTCGGTTCGCCAGCCAGGACATGGCCGGCCAGTAACAGGCAGCTAGTGGCAAGGGCAATACGGCGCAGGGAAAAGGTCATGGTCATTCTCCTCGGATATTATTGTTATTGGGCTTACCACAGCGCCACGTTGTAGCTCACCAGCAGCCGCACTTCGTCGGCGTCACGGGCGAACGACGAGCGGTAGGTCGCGTTGCGCAGGCGTACGGCGACGTTCTTGAACGTGCCGCTCTGGACGACGTACTTGAACTCGCTGTTGCGTTCCCACTCCTTGCCCTCGCCGCCGTTGGCCAGGCTGACATTGTCGCCGTTTATGTAGCGGCTCATGAAGGTCAGGCCAGGTATCCCCAGCTTGGCGAAGTCGTAGTCGTAGCGCACCTGCCATGAGCGCTCATCGGCACCGGCGAAGTCGTTGATCTGGACGAAGTTCACCAGGTACGGGTCGGAGCCGTCGACATACGGGAAGGCGCTGTCACCGGACATATGCTGGTAGGCGGCGCTGAGTTTGTGCCCGTTCAGGGCGTAGCTGAGCAGGCCATTGAGCGCGGTGTTGTCGATCTTGCCGCCACGGGCCTGGCCCTGGTCATCGCTGAAGGCCATACGCAGGTCGGCGCCGAAGGTGCCTGGGCCCATCGGCTGGCTGGCGAGCATGCCGACGAAGTGCTGGCGGTACACATCGTCGAGTTGGGCGTAGTGGTAGCTGCCGGTGATCCGATCGGTGAACCGGTAGTCCAGGCCCGCCATGTCGAAGTGGTTGCCGGCGACGGTGCCGAGAAAGCGACCGTTCTTGTTGTTGAGGGCGATGTCTTCCTTGTTGGTGTCGTCGCGGTCCTTGGCCTTTTCCAGGCGACCGCCCGTAAAGGTCAGGTTCTTGATTTCCTTGGAGGTCAGCAGGCCGCCCTCGAAGGTTTGCGGCAGGATGCGCCCGTCATTGGGCTGCAGGGTCGGCAGTTCGGGGATCAGCGTACCGAGCTTCAGTTCGGTGGCGGAGATCTTCACCTTGCCGGTCAGGCCCAGCTTGGAGTACTCATCGGCGGCATAGCCATTGTCGTGGGTCGGCAGCAGGCCGGTGCCGGTACGGTCGGGGCTTGAGTCGAGCTTGATGCCCAGCATGCCCAGGGCGTCGATGCCGAAGCCAACGGTCCCTTCGGTGTAACCTGACTCCAGGTTGAGCATGAAGCCCTGGGCCCATTCGTCGCGTTTGGATTGCTGGGCGCTGGTGCCGTCGCGAAAGTCACGGTTGAAGTACATGTTGCGGGTTTCAAAGCTGGCACTGCTGTCTTCGATGAAAGCGGCCTGGCTCAGCGGTGCAACGCCAGCAAGGGCGAGTGCGCTGGCAATAGCGGTAGGGCGGGTACGCAAATGACGGGTAGGCGCGAACGCCTGCAGCTGCATCGACAGCATGGTGGATCACTCCGTTATTGTTCTTATTAGCGCGAGCCTTGAGGTTCGCTTATCGGCTTCCAGAGAGGGCCGTGAAGGGATGCTATGAGGTGAAGCTTTCACTAACCTTTCAATGCACTTTCATTGCGACGATGGCTTCACAGTGGTTGTCTCGGCTGTACACTCCGCGCCATTGACCGCGACGTAACCGGGGAAAAAACGATGCGTGTTCTGCTCGTCGAAGACCATCTGCAACTGGCCGAAAGCGTGGCTCAGGCACTCAAGGGCATCGGCTTGACCGTCGATATGCTGCACGATGGCGTGGCCGCCGACCTGGCCCTGGCCAGTGAGGAGTATGCGGTGGCCGTGCTTGATGTCGGCTTGCCGCGCATGGATGGCTTTGAAGTACTGGCGCGCCTGCGCGCACGCGGCAAGAACGTGCCGGTGCTGATGCTGACTGCGCGAAGTGACGTCAAGGATCGGGTGCACGGCCTGAACCTGGGCGCCGACGATTACCTGGCCAAGCCGTTTGAGCTGAGTGAGCTCGAAGCGCGGGTGAAGGCGTTGTTGCGCCGTACGGTGTTGGGAGGGGAGCGCCAGCAGCGCTGCGGGCCACTGGTCTATGACCTTGATACCCGGCGCTTCACTTTGGGTGATGAGTTGCTGACACTGACCTCCCGCGAGCAGGCAGTGCTTGAAGCGTTGATCGCTCGCCCTGGGCGGGTGATGAGCAAGGAGCAGCTGGCGGCGCAGGTGTTCGGTCTGGATGAGGAAGCCAGCGCTGATGCCATCGAAATCTACGTGCATCGCCTGCGCAAGAAACTCGATGGTCAGCCAGTGGCGATCGTTACCTTCCGGGGGCTCGGCTACCTGCTTGAGCACCGCGATGCGTGACTCAGGAAGCCTTCGCGGGCGGCTGCTGTGGAACCTGGCGCTGCTGCTGGTGGTGTTGATGGTGGCCAGCGGCCTGAGCGCCTATTGGAACGGTCGAGAGGCTGCCGACACCGCTTACGACCGTACACTGCTGGCCTCGGCGCGAACCATTGCGGCCGGGCTGTCCCAGCGCGACGGTACCTTGAGCGCTGATGTGCCTTATGTAGCGTTGGACACCTTTGCTTATGACAGCGCCGGACGTATTTACTACCAGGTCAACGATATTAATCAGCGTTTGATCTCCGGCTACGAAAACCTGCCGCCACCACCACCGGGTACGCCGCGCACTGACGACTACCCGGCGCTGGCGCGTTTCTACGATGCCCAGTACCTGGGGCAGGACGTACGCGTGGTCAGCCTGCTCAAGGCGGTGAGCGAGCCGAACATGAACGGCATGGCCGAAATTCGTGTTGCCGAAACCGAAGAGGCGCGGGTACGCATGGCCCGCAGCCTGATGGCCGACACCTTGCTGCGGCTAGGGATGCTGGCGATTGGTGCGTTGTTTCTGGTGTGGTTTGCGGTGAGTGCCGCGCTGCGTCCGCTGGGGCGTTTGCGCCGAGCGGTAGAGGAGCGTCAGCCGGACGACCTGCGACCGCTGCCGCAGGTGCAGGTGCAACGAGAGCTTGGGCCTCTGGTGCGCGCCTTGAACCACTTCACTGAGCGCCTGCGCGGGCAGTTTGAGCGTCAGGCACAGTTCATTGCCGAGGCGGCCCATGAACTGCGTACACCGCTGGCAGCGTTGAAAGCGAGGGTCGAGTTGGGGTTGCGCACACAGGAGCCGCAGGTGTGGCGTGACACTCTCGAGGCAACCGCGCAAAGCACTGACAAACTGACCCATCTGGCCAATCAGTTGCTGTCGCTGGCGCGGGTGGAGAACGGTGCCCGGGCAATTGCCGAAGGCGGGGCGCAGCTACTCGACCTCAGTCAGTTGGCGCGTGAGTTGGGGATGGCCATGGCGCCATTGGCTCATGCCCGTGGTGTGGCGCTGGCGCTTGAGGCCCCGGAACCGGTGCAGTTGCGTGGCGAACCAACCTTGCTCAGTGAGTTGCTGAGCAACCTGTTGGACAACGCCTTGGCCCATACCCCACCCGGTGGCAACGTGATCCTGCGGGTCATGGCCCCGGGTGTTCTTGAGGTGGAGGATGATGGGCCGGGAATCCCGGCGGCCGAGCGCGAGCGGGTCTTCGAGCGGTTCTACCGGCGTGGCGCGCAGGGCACCGGCCTGGGGCTGGCCATCGTGGGTGAAATTTGCCGTGCGCACCTTGCCCAGATCAGCCTGCACGATGGTGAAGGTGGCGGCCTGAGGGTGCGCGTCAGCTTCACCCCGGGCTAGCGGAACATGTGCCGAGCGCTGAGCAGGTCGCTGCTCAGCAGGGGGGTGTTGGCCGGCAACTTCAGGTGCGCGTAGGCCGGCAACGAGGTGAGGGAACGCTCGCGTCCGCTGGTATCGCTGATGGCGCGAGCAATCTGGACGATATCTACGTAATCGATCTGCTGGGTCCGGCGGTCGAGGTCCTGGGTCAGGCTTGGCAGTTTTGCCAGTTGCTCAGGGAACTCCCAGACACTGAGGATCTTGTCGCCCAGCGCGGGATGAATCTGCTCGATGATGTGGTTCAGGCATACCGGATCGGACAGCAGTTCGTTGTGTTCTTCGGCGTAGGTGAGAATGGGCAGCACGCCGATTTGGTGAACCAGGCCGGCGAGGGCGCCCTGATCAGGCTTGAGGTTGGTGAAACGTAGGCAGATTTCATAGCTGATGCCTGCAACCTCCAGGCTTTTTGCCCAGATTTCGCGCATTTTCTGCTCGACGACTTCTGAGCGCGCATGGAAGATCTGTTCGATCACCAGGCCGATAGCAAGGTTACAGCTGTAGTTGATGCCCAGGCGCGTGATGGCTGCTTGCAAGTCGGTGACTTCGCAGGCTGCGCGTAGCAGTGGGCTGTTGACCACCTTGATCAGGCGCGCCGAAAGGGCGGCGTCGCGGCGGATCACTTTGCTCAGGGTGCTGACGCTGATCTCGCTGTCTTCGGCCGCTTCGCGAATACTCAGGGCCACCTCCGGCAGGGTCGGCAGCACCAGGTCGTCGTTGTCGATGGCGGTCAGCAATTGTGCTTCGACCATCTTTGCCAGCGTGTTCATTGTGATTCTCTACCGCATTCAATGAGGGCCCTGACGTACTGTGCGGCAGGGCGGGGCTGGCTCAACGCTGGATTTCGCGGTCGCGATCCAGCTCATAAGGTAACGACAGCAATTGCAGGCTCGGGCCTTCCAGGCTACCCAGGTGCAGGTTGCCGTCTTCTGCTGCGTCGGCCTGGAGCACAGCCAGCAGTTCGCAGCCGTGTTCGCTGCGGGCCGCCAGCACCACCTCGCCAACGGACGAGGCGTGTACCGGAGAAAACAGTGCGCTGCCTGGCTCTGGAAGTGGGCCGTCGATCAGGGCCAGACGGTACAGTCGGCGCTTGAGCTTGCCCAGGTACTGCATGCGCGCGACGATTTCCTGGCCGGTGTAGCAGCCTTTCTTGAAGCTGACACCGCCTACCGCTTGCAGGTTGATCATCTGCGGGATGAACAGCTCGCGGGTCTGCGCCATGACCTGGCCAATACCGGCGCGCACCTGGCCAAGCAGCCAGTCGTTCAGCTCGCCTGCTGCCAGGTGGGCGGCCAGGTGGCTGCGTACCTGGTCGGCATTCGCCGCCGGGCACCAGAGTTCAATGCGGCCTTCCGAGACGGCAATTGCCATCAGCCCATCATGAGCTACAAATTCGTCGGGCTTGGCTGGCGCCGTGATGCCAAGCCCTTGCAGCGCCTGTTCAGCATGGCTCAGGCCGAAGCGAACCCAGGCGGCGCTTTCGTCGGTGAGCTTGGCCTTGGAGAACACGGCGTACTTCTTGAGGTCCGCCAATTGTGGCTCGATCAGCTCGCTGGCCATGGCCAACACATAGCCGTCAGCCTGCGGCAGGATGCGGAAGCTCGACTGCATGCGGCCCTTCTGCATGCAGCGGGCACCCAGGCTGGAGGTGTGTTCATTGAGGTAATTGATGTTGCAGGTCAGTTGACCTTGCAGGAACTTGCCGGCGTCCGAGCCGCGGACGGCGAGGACGCCCTCATGAGACAAGGTGCAGAAAAAAGCGGAATCGGCCATGGGTCATCGCAGGGTGATAAGACTGGGGCTCATCATAGAGCGCCGTCGGAAAAATAGGTAGGTGAACTAGACCAATGCCTTGTGCCTGGCCTTGCCTACCCTTGTATACTGGCGGCCTATTTGAGGAGGGCTCCATGGTCGAACAATCTGAACTCAACCGGCTCTTTTGGCACAGCCGCCGTGGCATGCTCGAGCTGGATGTGCTGCTGGTACCTTTTACCCAGGAAGTCTATGCGACCCTGAGCGAAGCGGACCGTGAGTGCTACCGCAACCTGCTGGATTGCGAAGATCAGGACATGTTCGGCTGGTTCATGGAACGTACCGAGTCCGAAGACCCTGAGCTGCAGCGCATGGTTCGCATGATCCTGGACCGTGTCCAGCCCAAGTGACCGCTTCGAATGTCGCTGGCAAGCCTCTCGGGGGTTGCTGGCGGCCTACCTGTTCGGCCAGCTGTCGGCGCTGCTTGCCCTGACCCTGCTGGAGCTTCCCGTTGTCGTGCGCTTACTCGGGGCTGCCCTGTGCCTGTTGCATGGCGCCTGGGTGTTGCCGCGGTATATCGTATTGACTCATCCCCGTGCGTTCAGCCGTTTGCGTAGAGACGCCCAGGGCTGGCATCTGTGGAACCCTTCACAGGGCTGGCAGTCGGTGCAGTTGTGCCGTGACAGCCTGGCGTTGCCTGGCCTGGTATTGCTGCGCTTCAGGCGCGCTGGGCGACGCTGGACGGAAAGCCTGTGCATTCCCTTCGGCGCGCTGGAGCCGGTGCAGCAC
Source organism: Pseudomonas sp. TE3910 (assembly GCF_056279025.1). Lineage (NCBI taxonomy): Bacteria > Pseudomonadati > Pseudomonadota > Gammaproteobacteria > Pseudomonadales > Pseudomonadaceae > Pseudomonas > Pseudomonas sp. TE3910. Next base: position 2,351,082 of record NZ_JBWBQN010000001.1, on the reverse strand, counting down.
CGGCGCCTGCGCGTGCGGTTGAAGTTCAGTCGGCGTAGGTGGGCGGCAGCAGAATAGTGTCGCGTGCTTCTTTCAGCATCTGCGGGTAGTCCAGCGTGTAATGCAGCCCGCGGCTTTCCTTGCGCTGCATGGCTGAACGTATCATCAGCTCCGCGACCTGGGCCAGGTTGCGCAGCTCGATCAGGTCGCGGCTGACCTTGTAGTTGCTGTAGAACTCGACGTGATGAGGCTAAACCCAATGGATACAGGGGTTTCAGCCGATGACCATCAATCCACGCTCCCAAACTGGGACAAACCTGTTACAAACTGCCCTCGCCAAGCCGTACCACTATCGCCGCTCTGGTCGCTATTACCTTCGCATTCGCCCTCAAGGCACCGCTAAGGGCTTCTACACGCTATCGCTCAGGACCACCGACAAGGCCACCGCTATGACCATCTCGCAAGACATCCTCTCGACCCTCAAGGCTTACCACTTCGACAACCCAGAGGCGTCATGGGATGAGCTGAAGGAGCGTCTCGTGGACATCGCTGAGTCCTGCCTGATGATGACCCATGGTGATAGCTCGCTGGTCGCCTACGAGATGATTAACGATGAGCACCATCAGGCACTCAGTGATGCCAGCGCCAAGATGTCCCTGAGCGTCAATCAGCAACGGGCTATCAGCAAGGCACTGGAGATCATCGAGGCATCACAAGAGCGCCTGAAGGGCAGGTCGGGGAAGCTGGTGGAGATCGTTAGGGACCTGAAGGGTGAAATATGTAGCACGCCAGTGGCCCTGTCTCCGTCCCTATCTGTATTACCGTCTGAGCCGCTGACCTTCAAGGCCCTCTCTGCGCTGTACATGGAGGAACGCAAGGACAGTATTCAGGCCAGCACCATGCGGGATGTGAGATCGTCCTGTGAGGCAATCTCTACGATCCTCGGTGACTTGGACTTGAAGACCCACACGCGGGAGGACATGAAGAACCTTCGAGACAAACTCCTTGAGGACCGAAAGCCATCGACGGTGAAGAAGCTACTGACCCGGCTATCAACTGTTATGGACTGGGCTGTACACAACGGTTACCTCGATAAGAGCTTCGATAAGGGCCTGAAGCCAACCAAAGGCGCTGAAAGCTCCCGTGAAGCGTTCTCTCAGGATCAGGTTAAGGCCCTTATGGCTCGCGCTAAGACCCTGCCAGTAGACGCATGGCAGCGCTGGGCGTTGTCCCTTGGAGTCATCACTGGGACCCGAATCGAGGAACTCAGGCAGCTAACGAAGGCAGATGTTAAGCAGGTCGGGGATGTTTGGGTCATCGACATCAATAGGAACGATGGCAAAACAGCCAAGACCAAGAATGCGCTTCGTGTCATCCCGTTGTCCGATGGCGCCTATGGGTTCGACCTGAAGGCTTTCCTTGAGTTTGCTGCCAAGGCCGACTCACGGTTGTTCACGCTGGGTGCTGGGCGATTCTCCGAGTTGCTCAATGGTCTGATCCGTGATGTCTTGAGCGTGAAGGCTGATCGGACGCAAACCTTCCATTCGTTACGGCACTCGCTGGCTGGTGCCTTGAAGGCCGCTGAGATTCCCGTGAGCACCGCTGAGTCCATCTTGGGGCACGCCTCCGGGTCGATCAGCTATGACCTTTACGGGGCAGGGAGTGCGGTTGAGGTTGGGCGGATGGCTGACGCGCTGAAAACAGCCTTGCGTTAATCGCGCAGGAAACATTCCTCATAGCATCTGTGCAGGGTCTCAGAGGGTTTCTGTGGGACACCTCATGAGCATCTGGGAAGGCGTTAATATAGCTACAAGATGATTGCAGTAGTTTGGAGAAGGAAGGCATATGGAAACAACAAACGAAGCGAACTATATCAAATGGCTACTTACCGACCAGATGATTGACATAGTGGCGGCCGTGAGTATGGGGCGAGAGATTATCAACCAATTTAAAGAAAACAGGCTTACGACCCAGCAAGCAATGGGAAGGCTCCGAGTCTGCAATCACTCGATTACTCTTACGCTCTTCAAGCTACACGAATTACGCAAGAAATATGGCAAATTCCTAAACACGCTACCACGCGAAGAAACAGCAGGTCTTTTCAAGGATGCTGCTGACATTGAAAACAAAAAGATTTGCAAATTTCGGAATAGCTATGCTGCTCACATTTTTGACAAAGACACACTAAAGCCTATCTCAATGCAAAAGGGTGAAGAGCTTTTAAACTCAATCACCGGGAAGGACAACGACCAGTGCGAGGCCTTTTACGATTGGCTCTACCCTCATGGATGGAGCATCGAGAAGCCTTGTGTTGTTTCCAGCATCGAGCGTTTAAGGGCGTATTGCCGCCAACTGCCAGGTGGTGAGTTAGAACGTCCTTAGGCGGTAACGCAGGCAGGGTCAGATAAGGTGTCGTTAAAAACCCTCACTATGGCTGCACGTTCGCAGCGGCCATCTGAGGACCACTTCCATGACCCTGCTCACCCAACCCGGACCACTACACCGTTACGTTGATCACGAAACTGGCACCATCCTTCACGTTGACCCAATCACCGGCGAAGTCATCATCCGCAAGGATATGGTCCGACCGGCAACCCTTGAAGCCCAGTATCAAGCATGGGTCGCAGAGCGCCGAGCCGATGAGTCCCTCTCTGAGGACCACCAGAAAGCTGCCAAGGTCCTTGCCAGCGAGACTCAAACGCAACCCCAAGAGACCCCAAGCGATGAGCCTAAGCGAGGCCGTGGACGCCCAAAGGCGACCTTCGCTAATCCTGTCGCAGCCTATATGTACCTCCTTGCGATTCCCGATCCGCTGCCATGGGTAGACGACATCGTTACTGGGTCGATCATCACCAGTGCCGGAGTAACCAATGGGAAGATCAACGTCAAAGCCCGAGCGGTCATCGGTGCGCTGTTCCTTTCGGAGATCACAGCGGACGCCTGCAAGACCAATGAGTATTCCTTGAGAACCGCCCAGCGGATCGCCAAGGCTGCCCGACACGCTGCCCATGGGATCGCTTCGTATGTAGAGAGACACCCAGACATCAAGGCTGAAATTGTGGCCGAGGTGGGCGCAGAGGCTCTATTCCGGGGCTTGGCGACTTAACGCCGGATAATATAAAGAAAATCTCAACGACCATCTTCAGGTCAAAGCATCGACCAGCTCATCGACCAGACCCAGAGGGAGAGGGAGAGGGAGAGGGAGTGTTAATTACAACTCCCCTCATCTCAAAGGGCATCTTTAAGACCATCTCAAAGGAGACCTTCCAACATGACCAGCATTGTCTGCCCAGCTAACTCACGCCTCACCGAACAAGATATGTCAGTCTTGTCTAATGTATTCCCTCGACCAGCTCGAACCCAGCTCATCGAGTTGCGTCGTGCCCTTAGTGACCATCGCTCCAACTTCAGGACCTATAAGGATGGACAGGTCGCTTTTGACATGGATGGTCTGGCCCAACGGGTCCTCGCTAAGTGTCCTCAAAAGACTCTCGACCGTTTGAACCAACTACTTGAACAAGGGTTGTGTCTTCAAGCCATCGCCTCGACTCACTTGAGGATTCCATTGAGTGGCTCTGAAGGAATCTCACTCACAACTTAAGGGCGTTCGTCAAGACTGTCGTTAAAAACCCTCACTATGGGTAAGACAGGAAGACCAACAACAAAATAATTTCCTCGACCCTGCACAACAGCCGTCGCCACGGTTGATCCCTTCGATGCCCTTCAGGCTTGCCATGTTCTGAATCAGCGTCATCAACACCACTTGAAACCCAGAACCTTTTGATCGTCCTTGAAGATGCCCATGCAGGCTTTCTCCTTGGCCGTCTGGTCGTGCGCGTCTATGGCGCAAGGACGAATCAAAGGGTCACCTCAAAGGAGATCCAACCCATGAAAATCACCATCACCAAAGTCCTGAAGAACGAAGTCACTGTGTCGGGCCAGACCCTGAGCCGTGAGTACGTCGAGAACATCATGTTGCCCATGCTGGTCGCCCAGTGCGGGACCGTGAAGGGCCGTCAATTCGAGATCGTTAAGGTGTTCGATGAGGCTGGTCTGTCGCTCCAAGCGATTCCCGATGTCGCCCGAGAGTACCGCCAAGACCAATACGAGAAGGCCCAAGAGAAGGCTCGTTTGCAGGCTGAGGCTAACGCCCACGCTGAGCGATGCCGTGAGCATACGCCTCGTGAGATCGCCCAGGCGAAGGCCGACAGGGAAGCCCGAGCGGCTGCCATTCGTGAGCATGGTGCTCGCATCCGTGCTGCCACCCGTAGCAACAGCAGTGGCTGGTAATCAAGCCGGTACCGACACCACTTCATTCATTAATTCAGGAGACAACAATCATGACTAAGCCATTCCAGTACACCAAACCTTCGACCTACACCACTGCCATTGCCGATGAGCACACCGGGTCGATCCGATTCAACACAGCCGATGTCCGTCCCGAGACCCAAGCGGCCACCGATGTGTCCGTCTATGTGGAGGCCCTCGTGGAGGCCGCTGAGGACTGCCTGAACGGCGATGAGTGGCGAGAGGAAGCCATGGAGAGAACCCCTTGCGAGTTCCGTCCGGCAGGCTCTGAGGCCACTGGTCAACAGATCATCACAATGGCCGACCGTAGCGTCAGCTTCGACCCTCGCAAGAACTGGGATAACCAGACTGTCGAGAAGGGCGAAGTGCTGGCAGGGTCGATCATCTTCACCGAGGCGACCGACACGGCATTGGTCATCAGCCACCGTGCCACCATCCTCGACCACAATATTCAGGCTGGCTTTACCGTCCAGTCTATGGAACAGACCGCTGAAAAGATCCTTCGTGACATTGAGCTTAATGCCGCTGGCAAGATCGCAAAGATTCTGTCCACTGCTCCAAGCACCGAGAGCTTCTCTCAGGCCATGCCAGCGGGTAAGCCTGTAGAGATCGCTGAGGACCTTATCGACATCTTGACGACCCGTATCAACCAGACCGTAGGCACTTCCCTGTCTGACTTCGTCATCCTGCTGCCTGTGTCTCTGGTAGCTGTTCTTGAGCGTGCTGCTCAGCGTGCAGGCGTAGAGGACATTGAGGACCACATTGGCACAAGCGTGCAGCCTTACTCTGGCACTGACTATGGCCTGTTCCTGCTGCCCAAGATGTTCACCTCACTGAGCTACCGTGAGCGTCAAGACGGCAATGTCTGGCGTATCGAAGCGACCCGCAACCCGAATGCCCAATGCTGGGACATCGAAATCATGGCTGTCGTAGACATTGTGGCTAACGGCAAAGTGAAGGTGAAGCTGACTGCTGATGGCCTCCAGACTGAGGCTGTGGCATTCCCGCTGGTCACCAACATCAAGCTGACCTGATCGCTGATTTATGAGAGCCCCGTAAGGCCGACCCGTTGAGGGACCGGCAGGGGCACGTTAATGCCCTCAAATCTGAGGCCATTGAATCCGCTTCACCCTCTGGAATTTCCAAAGACCTATCTGCCCGTCGCTGGGCATCCATCAAACACAGTTCTTCTGTTTGCTCTCTGTGCCACCTACCAGAGCCCGTCATGGGGCCTGTGTGCTGGTCCGTGGGAGCGAACTCAGAGAGCAAACAAAAGGAAAACATGACCATGAAATCAATTAAACGCATTGCCCATCTGACAACCGTTAGGACCATTGACGCCGAGCTGGCTAAGGCCCCTGAGGGTTCCGCAAAGGCCCGCCTACTGGCCCAAGCAAAGGCCATGGGGATCACCCTTGAGCAGTTCGAGGAATGTGTCTATGACGCCGTAGCGGCCCTTACAGACGCTGACCCAGTGGTGGGAGTGTGAACATGACCACCAAAGCACTGAAGGCTGTAGACGACCAGATCGAGACCCTGAAGGCCATGGGCCAAGGTGCCTTGTCCGTTGTTGGTGAAGGCCGTCCGGGCATGACCACGGTGACCATCGCAGAGATCACCGGGCGTCAACATAACGATGTCTTGAAGAAGGCCCGTAAGTTCCTTGAGGACATTGAGGCTACTGTGGAAGGACAGGGAAAATTTTCCCAGTCGTCCGAACCCGTAGACGCTCAGGAATCCACCTACCTCAACGCTCAGCGTAAAGAGCAGCCCATGTTGGTCCTGAGTCGAGACGTGGCCCAAGCCTTCCTTGGCACCTATAACGCTAAGCTGGCCTTTGCGACCACCGTACACCTCAACTATCTACTGGATCAGATCGACCCTTCCCGATCTCAGGCACCCGTAGTGGCGACCATAGCGGCCACCCTTGGGGCTGCCTCTGAGATCCGTGAGCGTGAGCGCTGCCCCCATGGGGACATGAAGAAGTTTGCCCGAAGGCACCAGCGTTTAGCCGCTGAGTATAGCCGCTAAGGCATGTTAACCATCACCTCAAGGCCAGTGAGGCTGGCAACAGGAGAACCCAATGGACACGCTACACGCTGCCTATCTGGTCTGTGTGGCTGTCCATCTGGCCTGCTGGCTGTGGTCGCATAGATCCCGATGAAGAAATACAGAAAATTTGGGAATGACCACCTCATCGCTTCTACTCACTCAGGTTCCCCCGTGTGGCCCCTCGCAGGCGCCATAGGGACCCCTCACGGGCAGGCGATAAGGACCCCTCAACGATGGGACAAAGGTGAGCCAAAGCTGTTACAAAACGCCCCAGACGATGCTACGCTGAGTGCTCCTAACGTGCCTCATCAGGTCGGGCTGAGGATCGTATCCTTGGCTTCTGGCAGCATCGCTGGATAGTCCAGTGTGTAGTGGAGCCCCCGAGATTCCTTGCGTTGCATGGCTGACCTAATCATCAGCTCTGCTACCTGAGCAAGGTTCCTCAGTTCAATCAGGTCTCTGCTTACTCGGTAGTTGCTGTAGAACTCGTCGATTTCGTCGAGCAGCAGGCGTACCCGGTGTTCGGCACGCTGCAAGCGCTTGTTGGTGCGCACGATGCCGACATAGTCCCACATGAATCGCCGCAGTTCGTCCCAGTTGTGCGCAATGATCACGTCTTCGTCCGAGTCGGTGACCTGGCTGGCATCCCAGCATGGCAATGTTGCGGGCATGCTTACCTGGTCCAGCTTGCTGATGATGTCGGCAGCAGCGGAGCGCCCATACACGAAGCACTCAAGCAGCGAGTTACTGGCCATGCGGTTGGCACCGTGCAGGCCGGTGAAGCTGGTCTCGCCAATGGCATAGAGGCCGGGCACATCAGTATGGCCCTGTTCGTCGACCACTACGCCGCCGCAGGTGTAATGAGCGGCCGGCACTACCGGGATTGCCTGGGTGGTGATGTCGATGCCAAAGGTCAGGCAGCGTTCGTAAACGGTCGGGAAGTGGCTTTTGACGAACTCGGCGGGCTTGTGGCTGATGTCCAGGTAGACACAGTCTGCCCCGAGGCGCTTCATCTCGTGGTCGATGGCGCGGGCGACGATGTCCCGTGGCGCCAGTTCGGCGCGCGGATCGAAGCGTGGCATGAAACGCTCGCCGTTCGGCAGTTTGAGCAGTGCGCCTTCGCCGCGCAGTGCTTCGGTAATCAGGAAGCTCTTGGCCTGCGGGTGATACAGGCAGGTCGGGTGAAACTGGTTGAACTCCAGGTTGGCGACCCGGCAGCCTGCCCGCCAGGCCATGGCGATACCGTCGCCGCAGGCCCCGTCGGGGTTGCTGGTGTAGAGGTAGACCTTGGCGGCCCCTCCGGTAGCCAGTACGGTGAAGCGTGCGCCGTAGGTGTCGACTTCGCCTGTCGAGCGGTTCAGAACGTAGGCACCCAGGCAGCGCTCACCCTCCTGGCCCAGGCGCCGCTCGGTGATCAGGTCGACCGCAACCCGCTGCTCAAGCAGTTCGATGTTGGGGCGCTGTCGAGCCTGGGCGAGCAGGGTGGTAAAGATCGCCGCGCCAGTGGCGTCGGCAGCATGAATGATGCGTCGATGACTGTGGCCACCCTCACGGGTCAAATGGAACTCAAAGCTGCCGTCGTCGACGCTTGCATGTTCATCGCGCGTAAACGGTACGCCCTGGTCGATCAACCACTGGATGGCTTCGCGGCTGTGTTCGACCGTGAAGCGCACGGCATCTTCATGACACAGCCCGCCGCCTGCGTTGAGCGTGTCCTCGACATGAGACTGCACGGTATCGGTGTCGTCGAGTACGGCTGCTACGCCGCCTTGAGCCCAGAACGTTGAACCGTTGGCGAGCTCGCCTTTACTGAGAACGGCTATGCGCAAGTGCTCTGGCAAGGTGAGGGCCAGGCTCAGGCCGGCAGCGCCGCTGCCAATCACTAGGACGTCATGTTGAAACTGTTGGCTCATGTCTGGAACTTCCGCGCGGGGCGACCAAGAGGGCGTAGGTGCCCCCTAGTATATAAAGGGGGGGATCGGCACAATAGTCAGGCTTTTATGGCATTGTGAAACTATCGTGAATCGAAATGGGTAGTCTTTATAACAGCCCAATACCCGGTATTTCCATGCTATCTGCCGATTTTGCGTATGAGGTATCCCTGTCGGCAGCGGGAACTTTCCTTGAATTTCGGATATCCATAGAAGGCTGCCTGCATCACAGGACGCCGCGTCGATGGCAGGCAGGGCTTGTGTTAGCCGCTCTGCCCATGCCTTCGATGACCAGACTATCGACGCAGCCGGCGACGACCGTGCTGCGTTTTTTCGTGCGGGCTGACGACAGGCTGCAGGAAACTTGCTTGGAGGGGGAGAACTTTTGCGGAAAGCCCGAGTCTATGTTTGCAAGCCTGAGCGATGGCTGTTGCAGCACTCCTCCAGGTTCACCGAGGAGTATTCATGCTAACCCAGGAAGAGGATCAGCAACTTGTCGAGCGCGTGCAGCGCGGCGACAGGCGAGCCTTCGATCTGTTGGTGCTGAAGTATCAGCACAAGATTCTCGGGTTGATCGTGCGTTTTGTGCACGACACCCATGAAGCCCAGGATGTGGCCCAGGAAGCGTTCATCAAGGCCTACCGGGCTCTGGGCAATTTTCGTGGTGACAGTGCGTTTTACACCTGGCTTTACCGCATTGCCATCAATACGGCAAAGAATTACCTGGTGTCGCGCGGTCGGCGGCCACCAGACAGCGATGTAAGTTCCGAGGATGCGGAATTTTACGACGGCGATCATGGCCTCAAGGATCTCGAGTCCCCAGAACGCTCGTTGTTGCGTGATGAGATCGAAGACACTGTTCATCGAACCATTCAGCAACTGCCAGAAGATTTGCGTACAGCGTTAACTTTGCGCGAATTCGAAGGTCTGAGTTACGAGGACATTGCAAGCGTCATGCAGTGTCCGGTGGGTACCGTGCGCTCCCGAATCTTCCGCGCTCGGGAGGCCATAGATAAAGCCCTGCAGCCCTTGTTGCAGGAAACCTGAGACAGCGGCGACAGCCAAGAGAGGAACCGCCATGAGTCGTGAAGCTTTGCAGGAATCGCTGTCCGCGGTAATGGATAACGAAGCGGACGAATTGGAATTGCGTCGGGTATTGAATGCCGTCGACGATTCTGAAGCCCGTGCAACCTGGTCGCGTTATCAGATTGCGCGTGCAGCCATGCACAAAGAGCTGTTGGTGCCGCAGCTGGACATCGCTGCTGCCGTGTCGGCAGCGCTGGCCGATGAAGCGACTCCGGTGAAGGCTGCCCCTCGGTCATGGCGTAGCCTGGGGCGTCTGGCGGTTGCTGCCTCGGTAACGGTTGCGGTATTGGCAGGCGTTCGGCTGTACAACCAAAATGAGATCACTGGCGCTCAGCTGGCAGCCCAGCAGCCTCAGCAAGGTCTTTCTGTGCCACAAGTGCAGGGCCCTGCTGTTTTGGCAGGCTATAGTGAAAGTGCCGACCAGCCAGGGCCGATGGCCAATGGTGTGCTGCAGGGGCAAGCAGGCTGGCAGGATCAACGTTTGCCAGGATACTTGCGTCAGCATGCTCAGGAAGCAGCCCTGAAAGGCACTGAAAGCGCTTTGCCTTATGCCCGTGCGGCCAGCCTGGAAAATCGCTAAGTAAGGAGGATCATGCGCACGCTACCTCTCATACCGCTTTTGCTCGGTGTATGGTTGACGGGCCCGGTCTTCGCCGCCAATTCCTCCACTGAAGCTACTGACTGGCTCAGTCGTCTGGCGAAAGCCGAGCAGCAGCAAAGCTATCAAGGTACTTTCGTTTACGAGCGTAACGGCAGTTTCTCCACTCACGAAGTCTGGCATCGCGTTCAGGATGGCAAGATCAGCGAGCGTTTGGTGCAGCTCGATGGGGCGGCTCAGGAGGTCGTGCGTGTTGACGGTATTACCCGCTGCGTGAGCGGAGCCTTGTTGGCGGAGGTGAGCAGTGTACCGGCCGTTCCCGGTCGTGTACTTGATCCGCTGAAACTGATGAACTGGTATGACCTGGGCATTGCCGGCCGTTCGCGTGTCGCCGGTCGCGACGTCACTATCGTTACCCTCAGCCCGCGTGACCAACATCGTTATGCGTTTGAACTTCATCTGGATCGCGAAACCGGCTTGCCGCTCAAGTCATTGATGATCAATGACAAGGGGCAGTTACTGGAGCGTTTCCAGTTCACGCGCCTGGACACGACCAATGTTCCGAGCGACGCTCAGTTGCAGCCTGGCGATAACTGCAAGGCGGTTGCCCAGGCTTCTGAAGAGGCTGCACAGCGCGTGACGGGCTGGCGTTCAGACTGGTTGCCGCCAGGGTTTGAGCTGGTCAACAGCTCGATACGCCAAAGCCAGGACGGAAAAAGAACTGTCAGTAGCCTCATGTATGACGACGGGTTGGCGCGCTTCTCTGTGTTTGTCGAGCCTTCTGGCGAGGGTGGCGCTGTCGATACGCGTACCCAGCTTGGGCCGACCGTTGCGGTTTCGCGACGCTTGACGACGCCCAAAGGGGATATGGCGGTGACCGTTGTGGGTGAAATTCCTATCGGCACGGCTGAGCGTGTTGCACTGTCGATGCGTGCGCAAGATGCTCAGGCCAAGCAGTGATTGTCGTTTTAGAGGTGCACGGATGACTGGTACACCGACCAGGGACTGACATGATTGGTAAGCTTTGCGGTTTGCAAAATCTGATGGAATTTTCTATAGGTCAGGCCTTTCGGGGTCTGGCCTTTTCTGCTGTTGCAGCATCAAGAATGCCTATGCATCCAGCCTGTTTGTCGCCTTCACGGGTGCCGCCGGGCTTCTTGCGTTCGCAGGTCCCTACTGCTTAACCACGCTTGTTGTGACGGGAGCCGTATGTCAATACCACGCTTGAAATCGTATCTAACGTTGTTCGCCGCCGTGCTGATGCTCGGTCAGGTGGTCACCGCACAGGCCGAAGCCTTGCCGGACTTCACTACGCTGGTCGAGCAAGCTTCGCCGGCAGTGGTGAACATCAGTACCCGGCAAAAAATGCCGGATCGTCAGCTTGCCGGTGGGCAGATGCCAGACCTGGAAGGCTTGCCGCCGATGTTCCGTGAATTTTTTGAGCGCAACATGCCTCCAGCGCCCCGCTCGCCGCGTGGCGATCGCCAGCGCGAGGCGCAGTCGCTGGGCTCGGGGTTTATCATCTCCAGTGATGGCTACGTGCTGACCAACAATCACGTAGTGGCCGATGCCGATGAGATCATGGTCCGTCTGTCGGATCGCAGTGAGTTCCAGGCCAAAGTGGTGGGCACTGACCCGCGCACCGATGTTGCGCTCTTGAAAATCGATGGCAAGAACCTGCCAACCGTCAAACTGGGCGATTCGGAGAAACTCAAGGTCGGTGAATGGGTGCTGGCTATCGGCTCGCCGTTCGGCTTCGATCATTCGGTGACCAAAGGTATTGTCAGTGCCAAGGGCCGTACACTGCCTAACGACACCTATGTGCCATTCATTCAGACGGACGTGGCCATCAACCCGGGTAACTCTGGTGGCCCGCTGTTCAACATGAATGGTGAGGTGGTCGGGATCAACTCGCAGATCTTCACCCGTTCCGGTGGCTTCATGGGCCTGTCCTTCGCTATCCCGATCGATGTGGCGCTGGATGTCTCCAACCAACTGAAGAAAGACGGCAAAGTCAGCCGTGGCTGGCTGGGTGTGGTCATTCAGGAGGTCAACAAGGACCTCGCAGAGTCGTTTGGCCTGGATAAACCAGCCGGTGCGCTGGTGGCCCAGGTGCTTGAGGATGGCCCGGCGGCCAAGGGTGGCCTGCAGGTGGGAGACGTTATCCTGAGTATGAATGGTCAGCCGATCATCATGTCCGCTGATCTGCCTCATTTGGTGGGTGGCCTGAAAGAAGGTGCCAAAGCCAGTCTGGAAGTGGTCCGGGAAGGTAAGCGCCGTACGCTGGATGTCACCATCGGCGCACTGCCGGATGACGATCAGGAAATCGTAGCCAGTGCCAACGGTGGCATCGAGCGAAGCAGCAACCGCCTGGGCGTTTCCGTGGCGGACTTGAATGCCGAGCAGAAGAAGGCGCTTGAGCTGAAGGGCGGTGTGGTCATCAAGGAAGTTCAGGACGGCCCTGCTGCAATGATTGGCCTGCGTCCAGGTGATGTGATTACTCATCTGAACAACCAGGCGATCATTTCGGCCAAGAGCTTCACTGAAATTGCCAAGGACCTGCCGAAGAACCGTTCGGTGTCGATGCGTGTGCTGCGTCAGGGCCGCGCCAGTTTCATCACCTTCAAGCTGGCTGAATAAGCCGGGTTGATTGAAGAGGGCGGCCACGGCCGCCCTTTTTTGTGTCTTCTGATGAGCGCAGAGCGCTCTGTAAGCGCCTGCTGTGGGGGAATCGTACAGTTGGCAGGGGATGTTCCTACGGCGCGAAATCGTTGTTCACGTGACGCCCACGCTGAGCATCAGGTACAATTCCCGGCTATTTTTCGGCGGGCCTCGTTCCGCAGCCTTTTTGAGTGTTGACCCGTGAGTGATTTGAGTCATATCCGCAATTTCTCCATCATCGCCCACATTGACCATGGCAAGTCGACGCTGGCCGACCGCTTCATTCAAATGTGCGGCGGCCTGTCCGCGCGTGAGATGGAAGCCCAGGTACTCGATTCCATGGACCTGGAGCGCGAGCGCGGGATCACCATCAAGGCTCACAGCGTCACCTTGCACTACAAGGCAAAGGACGGTGTCACCTACCAGTTGAACTTCATTGATACCCCGGGTCACGTTGACTTCACCTATGAAGTCAGCCGCTCGCTGGCCGCCTGTGAAGGTGCCTTGCTGGTGGTCGATGCTGGCCAGGGCGTCGAGGCTCAGTCGGTTGCCAACTGCTACACCGCCATCGAGCAAGGCCTTGAGGTCATGCCGGTCCTGAACAAGATGGACCTGCCCCAGGCCGACCCGGAGCGGGTCAAGGAAGAAATCGAGAAGATCATCGGTATCGACGCTACCGATGCCGTTGCCTGCAGTGCCAAGAGCGGCTTGGGTGTGGAAGAGGTGCTTGAGCGCCTGGTACACACCATTCCTGCACCGACCGGTGATATCGAAGCGCCGCTGCAAGCCCTGATCATCGACTCCTGGTTCGACAACTACCTGGGCGTTGTGTCCCTGGTGCGTGTACGCCACGGTCGCGTGAAGAAAGGCGACAAGATTCTGGTCAAGTCCACCGGCAAGGTCCACCTGGTGGACAGCGTCGGTGTATTTACCCCGAAACATACCCAGACCGTCGACCTCAAGGCCGGTGAAGTGGGCTTCATCATTGCCAGCATCAAGGACATTCATGGTGCGCCAGTGGGCGACACCCTGACTCTGAGCTCAACCCCTGAGGTTGAGGTGCTGCCAGGTTTCAAACGGGTTCAGCCACAGGTTTATGCCGGTCTTTTCCCGGTCAGCTCCGATGATTTCGAAGATTTTCGTGATGCATTGCAGAAGCTGACCCTGAACGACTCGTCGTTGCAGTACTCGCCGGAAAGCTCCGACGCACTGGGCTTTGGCTTCCGTTGCGGCTTCCTCGGCATGCTGCACATGGAGATCATCCAGGAGCGCCTGGAGCGCGAATACGACCTGGACCTGATCACCACCGCGCCAAGCGTAATCTTCGAGGTCAAACTCAAGACGGGCGAAACGATCTACGTCGATAACCCATCGAAGCTGCCGGATATCTCTGCAGTCGAGGATTTCCGTGAGCCGATCGTGCAGGCGACTATCCTCGTGCCTCAAGAGCACCTGGGTAACGTCATCACCCTGTGCATCGAGAAGCGCGGCGTACAGCGCGACATGCAGTTCCTCGGTTCGCAAGTACAAGTGCGCTACGATCTGCCGATGAACGAAGTGGTTCTGGACTTCTTCGACCGCTTGAAGTCCACCAGCCGTGGTTACGCGTCGCTGGACTACCATTTCGACCGTTATCAGTCGGCGAATCTGGTAAAACTCGACGTGCTGATCAACGGCGACAAGGTCGATGCCCTGGCCCTGATCGTGCATCGTGACAATGCGCACTATAAAGGTCGCGCATTGACCGAGAAGATGAAGGAACTGATTCCTCGGCAGATGTTCGATGTGGCCATCCAGGCCGCCATTGGCGGGCAGATCGTCGCGCGAACCACTGTCAAGGCGCTCAGAAAGAACGTACTGGCTAAATGTTACGGTGGCGACGTGAGCCGTAAGCGCAAGCTGTTGGAAAAACAGAAGGCCGGTAAGAAACGCATGAAGCAGGTCGGCAACGTGGAAATTCCACAAGAAGCCTTCCTGGCCGTGCTCAGGTTGGATAGCTAGGTCCTATGTCGCTAAATTTCCCGCTGTTGTTAGTCATCGCCGTTGCCGTTTGCGGTCTGCTGGCCTTGCTTGATCTGCTGTTTCTGGCGCCACGCCGGCGGGCAGCGATCAGCAACTATCAGGGCAGCGTCAGCCAGCCCGATATGTCGGTACTTGAGCAGCTCAACAAGGAACCGCTGCTGGTTGAATACGGCAAGTCGTTCTTTCCGGTGCTGTTCATCGTGCTGGTGCTGCGCTCGTTCCTGGTAGAGCCGTTCCAGATCCCTTCGGGGTCGATGAAGCCGACCCTTGAAGTGGGCGATTTCATCCTGGTGAACAAGTTCTCCTATGGCATTCGTTTGCCGGTGATCGACAAGAAGGTCATTGAGGTTGGTGACCCTCAGCGGGGTGATGTAATGGTGTTCCGCTACCCCAGCGATCCGAACGTGAACTACATCAAGCGGGTGGTTGGCCTGCCAGGTGACCAGATCCGTTACACCAGCGACAAGAAGTTGTTCGTCAACGGTCAGCCGATTGCCGAGCAACTGGTGGGTACCGAGCCAGGCACCCTGGGCAGCGCCGAGCTGTACAAGGAAAAACTGGGCGAGGTGGAGCACCTGATCCGCAAGGAAATGGGCCGCTACCGGATGCCGCCGGACCAACAGTGGGTAGTCCCGGCCGGGCACTATTTCATGATGGGCGACAACCGCGACAACTCCAACGACAGCCGATACTGGGATGACCCCAACATTCCAAAAGAGCTGCACGGCATGGTTCCGGACAAGAACATCGTCGGTAAGGCCTTCGCTGTCTGGATGAGTTGGCCAGAGCCGAAATTGAGTCACCTGCCGAGCCTTTCGCGGGTTGGGCTGATCAAGTAACACCTAAACGGCGCTGTCTTGGGACAGCGCCGAATGCTTTTCTGGCATAGGCTGTGTTCAGGGTGTCTGTGGATGTCCCCGAATCACTGGGTCGGAAGGGCATGAAGCCAAATAGTCTTTCAGGATCCGGATTTGAACAACGCGTTAAACCTGACGGCCACGAGCCAATCCGATAAGTGTGGGCGCCGGGCTGAGTCCCAGGCGCAAAAAATCGGCCATAAACCGAGCGTGGGTACACTGTGAGCGTTTCCTTGAGCCGCCTCGAGCGCAAGCTCGGCTACACCTTCAAGAACCAGGAGCTGATGCTGCTGGCCCTCACGCATCGCAGTTACGCCGGGCGTAACAACGAGCGCCTGGAGTTTCTGGGCGATGCGATTCTCAACTTTGTTGCCGGTGAGGCGCTGTTCGAGCGTTTTCCGCAAGCCCGTGAGGGTCAGTTGTCACGCCTGCGTGCGCGGCTGGTCAAGGGCGAGACCCTGGCCGTACTGGCGCGTGGGTTCGACCTCGGCGAGTACCTGCGTCTGGGCTCTGGCGAATTGAAAAGCGGTGGTTTCCGTCGCGAGTCGATTCTGGCCGACGCCCTTGAAGCGCTTATCGGTGCGATCTACCTCGACTCGGACATGCACACCGCGCGTGATCGCGTGCTGGACTGGCTGACCGGTGAGTTCGAGAGCCTGACGCTGGTCGATACCAACAAGGACCCGAAAACCCGTTTGCAGGAATTCCTGCAGTCACGGGCCTGCGAACTGCCCCGCTATGAAGTGGTGGATATCCAGGGTGAACCGCATTGCCGGACGTTTTTCGTCGAATGCGAAGTGGCCCTGTTGACTGAAAAAAGCCGAGGGCAGGGTGTTAGCCGGCGTATTGCCGAGCAGGTCGCCGCGGCGGCAGCCCTGATCGCCCTGGGCGTGGAGAATGGCAATGACTGATACGAATACTACCCGTTGCGGCTATGTCGCCATCGTCGGCCGCCCCAACGTGGGCAAATCGACGTTGCTTAACCACATCCTCGGGCAGAAGCTGGCGATTACCTCGCGCAAGCCGCAGACCACACGTCACAACATGCTCGGGATCAAGACCGAGGGCGATATCCAGGCGATCTACGTCGATACCCCCGGTATGCACAAGAGCAACGAGAAGGCGCTCAACCGCTACATGAACAAGACCGCTTCGGCGGCCTTGAAAGACGTCGACGTGGTCATCTTCGTGGTCGATCGCACCCGCTGGACCGATGAAGACCAACTGGTGCTGGAGCGCGTGCAGTACGTGCAAGGCCCGGTGATCCTGGCCATCAACAAGACCGACCGTATCGAAGAGAAGGCCGAGTTGATCCCGCACCTGCAATGGTTGCAGGAGCAACTGCCGAATGCCGAGATCGTGCCGATTTCCGCGCAGCAGGGGCATAACCTCGATGCACTGGAAGCACTGATCGCCAAGCACCTGCCGGAAAACGAACACTTTTTCCCGGAAGACCAGATCACCGACCGCAGCAGCCGTTTCCTGGCCGCTGAACTGGTGCGCGAGAAGATCATGCGTCAACTCGGTGCCGAGCTGCCGTACCAGATCACCGTGGAGATCGAAGAGTTCAAGCAGCAGGGCAAGATCCTGCATATCCATGCCTTGATCCTGGTCGAGCGTGATGGTCAGAAGAAGATCATCATTGGCGACAAGGGCGAGCGGATCAAACGCATTGGTTCCGAGGCACGCAAGGACATGGAGTTGCTGTTCGACGCCAAGATCATGCTCAACCTCTGGGTCAAGGTCAAAGGTGGCTGGTCTGATGATGAGCGTGCCCTGCGCTCCTTGGGTTACGGCGACCTGTAAGCCTCCAGGCCCGATACCGTCCGGTGTCGGGCCGACTCCTTTCTGAAGTTCAACTCATGGAACTACCCGTCGGCCAACCGGCTTACGTCTTGCACAGTCGGGCCTACCGCGAAACCAGTGCACTGGTGGACTTCCTCACGCCTCAGGGCCGGCTGCGCGCGGTGTTACGTCGTGCACGCGGTAAGGCCGGAACGCTGGCGCGTCCCTTCGTTGCGCTGGAAGTCGAGTTCCGTGGCCGCGGTGAACTGAAAAACGTCGGGCGCATGGAAAGCAATGGCGTCGGTATCTGGCTGAACGGTGATGCACTGTTCAGTGGCCTCTACCTCAACGAGTTGATGACCCGACTGTTGCCCCTCGAGGACCCGCACCCCCGGTTGTTTGAACATTACACCGCAACCTTGCAGGCATTGGCCGCCGGGCGCGCGCTGGAGCCGTTGCTGCGCTCGTTCGAGTGGCGCCTGCTGGATGAGCTGGGGTATGCCTTCGAGTTGGATCGGGATCTTGCGGGGGAACCGCTGGCCGCCGATGGCCTGTATCGGTTGCAGGTGGATGCAGGCCTGGAGCGGGTTTACCTGCTTCAGCCGGGTGTGTTCAATGGCGTTGAGCTGACAGCCATGGCCGAAGCCGACTGGAGTGTGCCCGGTGCCTTGAGCGCGGCCAAGCGTTTGATGCGTCAGGCGCTGGCTGTTCATTTGGGCGGAAGGCCATTGGTCAGTCGCGAACTGTTTCGCAAGCCGTAAGCTCGTCGTATGCTGTGAGGCTCAATTTTCAGGAGAGTTTCTTCGTGACCCACAGCAACCGCATTCTTCTCGGCGTGAACATCGACCACGTGGCGACCCTGCGCCAGGCCCGTGGCACGCGTTACCCGGACCCGGTCAAGGCCGCGCTGGATGCCGAGGAAGCCGGTGCCGATGGCATCACCGTCCACCTGCGTGAAGACCGCCGGCATATTCAGGAGCGCGACGTGCTGCTGCTCAAGGATGTGCTGCAAACGCGGATGAACTTCGAGATGGGCGTCACCGAGGAAATGATGGCGTTTGCCGAGCGTATTCGCCCGGCACATATCTGCCTGGTACCGGAAACCCGTCAGGAACTGACTACCGAGGGCGGCCTGGATGTGGCCGGCCAGGAAGCGCGGATCAAGGCGGCAGTCGAGCGCCTGTCGCGCCTCGGCTCGGAAGTGTCCTTGTTCATCGATGCTGACGAGCGCCAGATCGAAGCCTCTCGCCGTGTTGGGGCTCCGGCTATCGAGCTGCATACCGGTCGTTACGCCGATGCCGAAACGCCTGCTGACGTGGCTGAAGAGCTCAAGCGCCTCGCCGACGGCGTAGCCTTTGGCGTCGCTCAGGGCCTGATCGTAAACGCCGGGCACGGCTTGCACTATCACAACGTGGAAGCGGTCGCGGCAATCAAGGGCATTAACGAGCTGAACATCGGGCATGCGCTGGTTGCTCATGCCCTGTTCGTCGGCTTCAAGTCGGCAGTGGCCGAGATGAAGTCTCTGATTCTGGCGGCCAGCCGCGGCTGAGCACTAGGTCACTCATGTACGCCGCCTGACGAGGTGATACCTGGTCGGCGGCGCAGCATTGAGCGTTACTTGCGCGCGACCAGCACCGCACGGCGTGGTGCTGGCAAACCTTCGATGGTGCGGCTGTGATCGTTGGGGTCGAGGAAGTCGCTGAGCGACTGATAACGCATCCACTCGGTGCTGCGTTGTTCCTCGATGCTGGTGACGCTGACATCGACGCAGCGCACCTCGCTGAAACCGGCGCGACGCAGCCAGCGCTCCAGCGCTGGTACCGAGGGCAGGAACCAGACGTTGCGCATTTGTGCGTAGCGGTCTTCAGGTACCAATACCTGCTGTTCATCGCCTTCGATGACCAAGGTTTCCAGCACCAACTCGCCACCCTTGACCAGGCAGTCCTTGAGCGCCAGCAGGTGCTCGATTGGCGAGCGCCGATGGTAGAAGACGCCCATGGAGAATACGGTGTCGAAGCCTTCGAGGTTCGCTGGCAGGTCTTCCAGGGCGAACGGCAAGTGCCAGGCCGGCAGTTCTGGCAGGTAACGTTGCACGGCCTGGAACTGGCAGAAGAACAGCCAGTTGGGGTCTACGCCAATGACGCTGTCGGCACCGGCACCGAGCATGCGCCACTGGTAGTAGCCATTGCCGCAGCCGACGTCCAGTACACGCTTGCCGCGCAAGTCCAGGTGCGGCGCGACCCGCTCCCATTTCCAGTCCGAACGCCATTCAGTGTCGACGTGAACACCGAACAGGTCGAAAGGCCCCTTGCGCCAGGGCGACAAGCCCATCAGTGCCGTGCGCATCTGTTCACGCGTGGCAGGCTCGCAGTCGCAGTCCAGGCGCAGGCCGTTGAGCAGGTCGACGTGCTCGGGTGTGAGCGCGGGCAGGGCATCGAGCGCCGCTTGCCAACGCTCCAGGTCGCCATGGCCTTTTTCCAGCTTGGCATCGAGTTGTGCCTGCAGGCCCTGGGACCATTCAGCCAGAGGGGTGCCCGCCAGGCGGCGAACAAGAGGGGAAAGATCAATCATGGCAGGGCAATCAGTGAGGCGAAATTAAGGCACTGGAACCACGGCACGACCTTGGAAAAACCCGCTGCGAGTAGACGCTCACGGTGTTCTTCCAGGCTGTCGGGTTTCATCACGTTCTCGATGGCACTGCGTTTCTGGGCAATTTCCAGTTCGCTGTAGCCATTGGCGCGCTTGAACGCGACATGCAGGTCGGTGAGCAGGGCGTGTTCTTGTGGGTCGTTGAAGCGCAGTTTTTCCGAGAGGATCAGGGCGCCGCCGGGCAGCAGGGCCTGGCGAATACGCGACAGCAGTGCCAGGCGCTGCTCTGGGGCAATGAACTGCAGGGTGAAGTTCATCGCCACCACCGAGGCGGGCTGGAACTCAAGGGCGAGGATGTCGCCTTCGATCACTTCGACCGGCAGCAGCTCCTGGAACATTGAGTCTTGGGCCGTGAGGTACTGGCGGCAACGCTCGACCATGGCTGCGGAGTTGTCCACAGCGATAACGCGGCAGCCGTCCTGGCGTACATGCCGGCGCAGTGCCTGGGTGACAGCACCTAACGAGCTGCCCAGGTCGTACAGGGCGGTGTGCGGCTGAGCAAACTGCGCAGCCAGTACGCCGAGGTTCTCGACAATGGTCGGGTAGCCGGGTACTGAACGCTTGATCATGTCCGGGAACACTCGGACCACGTCTTCGTTGAAGGCGAAGTCGGGCACCTGGCCAAGCGGCTGGGCGAATAGGCGGTCGGGTTCTTTGCTCACGGGCAGTCCAGGCGTTCAGCGGTAAAGGGTCGGCATTTTAGCCAAACTGGCAGCGGGATGCATGGCCGGCTGACAAGTGCGGCTTACTTCACCGTAATTGCACAATCAAAGGTCTGTGCCGGGGGGATTTCCGGTGCCCAGGGTTGTTGATAGACCAGTATCAAGTGACCCTCGCCAGCGGCCTTCGCCTGGAAGCGCCATACCGATTGCCCGGCGCTACCGACCAGCCCTGTACCTTCGGGGTTGCTGTAGACCTCCGGGCCAAGGCTGCGCAGGATACTGGCGGCAGGGTTTTGCAATAACCAGCGGTAGCCCGTGGTGGGGTTGCTGGGCAGCGTCAGGGTGAGGGTTTGATCATTTCGCAACTGGACGGGGCAGTCCGCCGTTTTTTCCAGATTGATATTCTGCCGTGGTTGTTGGGCGCAGGCGCTGAGCAGGGCGAGGCTCACGGGAACGAGCAGGCGGGCAAGGGTCATGATGGCTCCGAATGAACAACGAAGACGCAGCATAACCGAAGCGCCCGCACATGTAGGCGTCGGCCTCACCCGCGATGCAGGCAGTGCGTGCGATGCGCCATGGCATCACGCGCATCGCCCGCAAGGCTGGCTCTCACAGACGCCGCAGTAGTCAGAACAACACGTTGGCAACGTCGCTGAAACGCTTGGCAAAGTGCACGTTCAAGCCTTGTTTGAGGTAGTCCGGCAGCTCTTCAAAATCGCCGCGGTTGGCCTCAGGCAGGATCAGCTCGAAGATTTTCTGTCGGCGTGCCGCAATAACCTTCTCGCGTACGCCGCCAATCGGCAGTACATGCCCGGTCAGTGTCAGCTCGCCAGTCATGGCCACACCTTTCTTCGGCGCCTGGTCGCGGGCCAGCGATAGCAAGGCACTGGCCATGGTCACGCCGGCACTCGGGCCGTCCTTGGGCGTTGCGCCTTCCGGCACATGCAGGTGGATAAAGGCCTCGTTGAAGAAGCTCGGGTCGCCACCGAACTGCTTCAGGTGCGAGCTGACATAGCTGTAGGCGATCTCGGCAGATTCCTTCATGACATCGCCCAACTGACCGGTCAGTTTGAAGCCGCGGTTCAGGGTGTGGATCAGGGTCGCCTCGATTGGCAAGGTCGCGCCGCCCATGCTGGTCCAGGCCAGGCCGGTGATGACGCCTTTTCCTGCCAGCACCTGTTCACTGCGAAACACCGGCATGCCCAGGGAGGCTTCAAGGTCCTTCGTGCCAATCTTGATGGTTGTGTCGGGGTGCTCCAGTAACTGCACCACGGCTTTGCGCACCAGCTTGCCCAACTGCTTCTCAAGCTGACGTACGCCAGCTTCGCGCGCATAGCCTTCGATGACCGCGCGCAGGGCGCTGTCGGTGATACTCAGGCTGGTTTTGGCCACCCCGGCTTTCTGCAGTTGCTTGGGCCACAAATGGCGTTTGGCGATAGCCAGTTTCTCTTCGGTGATGTAGCCGGAAAGGCGGATCACTTCCATGCGGTCGAGCAATGGCCCGGGAATCGAGTCGAGGGTGTTGGCGGTGCAGACGAACAACACTTTGGACAAGTCCAGGCGCAGGTCCAGGTAATGGTCGAGGAAGTCGACGTTCTGTTCCGGGTCGAGGGTCTCCAGCAGCGCCGAGGCGGGGTCGCCCTGGTAGCTCTGGCCCATCTTGTCGATCTCGTCGAGCATGATGACCGGGTTCATTACGCCGACGTCCTTCAAGGCCTGCACCAGTTTGCCCGGTTGGGCGCCGATGTAGGTGCGCCGGTGCCCCTTGATCTCGGCTTCGTCGCGCATGCCGCCAACACTGAAGCGGTAGAACGGCCGTCCCAGGGATTCGGCAATGGATTTGCCGATGCTGGTCTTGCCGACGCCTGGCGGGCCTACGAGCAGGACAATCGAGCCGCTTATTTCGCCCTTGTAGGCACCCACCGCAAGAAACTCAAGGATTCGCTCCTTGATGTCGTCGAGGCCGGCATGGTGAAGGTCCAGCACCTTGCGCGCATGCTTGAGGTCAAGCTTGTCTTTGCCGTAAACGCCCCAGGGCAGGGCGGTTGCCCAGTCCAGGTAGTTGCGGGTGACGGCATACTCCGGTGAGCCGGTCTCAAGAATCGACAGCTTGCCCAGCTCTTCATCGATACGTTTCTGCGTGGCGCTTGGCAGAGTTTTGCCTTCCAGGCGCTGCTTGAACTGTTCCAGATCGGCACTGCGGTCGTCCTTGGTCAGCCCCAGTTCCTGTTGGATGACCTTGAGTTGTTCCTTGAGGAAAAACTCACGCTGATGCTCACCGATCTGCCGGTTCACTTCGGCAGAAATCTCGTTCTGCAGGCGTGCGACCTCGACCTCCTTGCGCAACATCGGCAGGACCTTCTCCATGCGCTTGAGCATGGGCACACAGTCGAGCACTTCCTGCAGTTGGCTACCGGTGGCCGAGGTCAGTGCGGCGGCGAAGTCGGTGAGGGGGGACGGGTCGTTGGGGCTGAACCGGTTTAAGTAGTTTTTCAGTTCTTCGCTGTACAGCGGGTTGAGCGGCAGCAGCTCCTTGATCGCGTTGATCAGCGCCATGCCGTAGGCCTTCACCTCGTCGGTGGGCTCGCTGGGCTGATGCGGATAATCAACCTCGACCAGATAGGGCGGTCGATGGTGCTTGAGCCAGCCGCGGATACGCACACGGCTCAGGCCTTGGGCAACGAATTGCAGTTTGCCGTTTTCGCGGCTGGCGTGGTGGACCTTGACCAGGGTGCCGTAGGTTGGCAGCGTCGATGTATCAAAGTGCCGAGGGTCGTCAGGCGGAGTGTCCATGAAGAACAGCGCCAAGGCATGGTGTGGTGTCTTGGCCACCAGATCGAGGGTTTCTGCCCAGGGTTCTTCATTGACGATGACCGGCAACACTTGCGCCGGGAAGAACGGCCGGTTGTGAATCGGAATGATATAGACCTTGTCCGGCAGTTGCTGGCCGGGCAATGCCAGGTGGGTACGGCCACTGTGGCTGGCTTCGATATGTTCGACTTCGGCCTGTTCCTTTGGCGTTTCCGGGAGATCCTGCTGGTCGCTCATGGGGCACCTGCGTAAATGACTATGGTGCTTAGATGGGGCGGGTGAAAGGCTGTTTCAATGGCAAAGGTTGTGCCCACGCCATGCAAAAAAAACGGCCACCTAAAGGGTAGCCGTTCAATCACATGAAAGCGCCCGGTTTGCACGGGGCACTCTCAGTTGGCATCAGTCAGCCAATTTGTAAGCAATTACGTAGTCACCCATTTTGGTGCCCAGCGAGCCATGTCCGCCAGCCGTCACCAGCACGTACTGTTTGCCATCCTTGCCGGTGTAGGTCATCGGGGTTGCCTGGCCACCTGCCGGCAGGCGCGACTTCCACAACTCTTTGCCGGTGTTTACGTCGTAGGCGCGCAGGTACTGGTCGAGTGTGCCGCTGAGGAAGCCCAGGCCGGAGGCCGTCACAATTGAACCGCCCATGCTCGGTACACCGATCGGCAGGCCAATCGGCAGCGGTGAGCTGTCGCGGCTGGTACCGTTCTTGTGTTTCCACACCACTTTGCCTTTGTTCAGGTCAATACCGGCGACGTAACCCCAGGCGGGGGCCTGGCACGGTATGCCGAGCGGCGACATGAACGGATGCATGGTCACGGCATAGGGCGCACCGCTGTTGGGTTGTACACCGCTGGTTTCGCTTTCACGCTTGCTGCCTGCGGCAACATCGGCGCGCGGCACCAGCTTGGAGACGAAGGCCATGTAGTTCGGGCTGGTGAACAGCAGTTGGCGAACCGGATCAACCGAGACGCTGCCCCAGTTGAATACGCCGACGTTGCCTGGGTAAACCAGGCTGCCTTGCAGCGATGGCGGGGTGTACTGGCCTTCGTAGCGCAGTTCGCGGAACTGGATACGGCAGAGCATCTGGTCAAACGGGCTGGCGCCCCACATGGCTTGTTCGGTCAGGTCCGGGCCTAGCAGGTTGAGGTCCGAGCGTGCCTGGGTCGGCGAAGTGTGATCGCCTTCGACTGCACCCTGAGGTACCGGGACTTCCTGGATCGGAATGATCGGCGTGCCGTCACGACGATCGAGGACATACAGGCTGCCCTGTTTGGTCGGTGCGATCAGGGCCGGTTTCACGCCATCGGCGGTGGCCATGTCGAGTAGGGTCGGCTGGCTGCCGACGTCCATGTCCCACAGGTCATGGTGGGTGAACTGATAATTCCAGCGCACCTTGCCGGTGGTCAGGTCCAGCGCCACGATGCCGGCGCTGAATTTCTCTGCGCCTGGGGTACGGTCGGCGCCCCATTGGTCTGGGGTCTGGTTGCCCAGTGGCAGGTAGACCATGTTGAGCTTTTCATCGACGCTGGCCAACGACCACATGTTGGGTGAGTTGCGGGTGTAGAACTTGCCCGCTGCCAGCGGTGCTGTGGCCTCAGGGTTGCCGGCGTCCCAGTTCCAGACCAGGTGCCCATCGTGTACGTCGTAAGCGCGGATGACACCGGACGGTTCGTTGGTCGACTCGTTGTCGGTGACGTGGCCGCCAATGATCACCAGTTGGCGGGTAATGGCCGCAGGCGAGGTCGAGTAGTAGCCGCCAGCGGTGAATGGGCCGATACCGGTGGTCAGGTCGATGACACCCTGCTTGCCGAAGCCTTCACAGATTTTGCCGTTATCAGCGTTCAGTGCGATCAGGCGTGCATCAGCGGTGGGCAGGTAGAGGCGACGAGGGCAAGCGCGGACCACCGCCATGCCGGCTTCGGAGATTTTTGGGGCCGGGCTGCCGTCCATGTTGACGTAGTTGTTCTCGTCGTAATACGACACCCCCCGGCAGGTCATGTGGGCGAAGCCCTTGAAGCCGACCGGGCTTTTGATCTGCGGATCGAAACGCCAGATTTCCGCGCCGGTGTCCGGGTCCAATGCCAGTACTTTGCTGTGCGCGGTGCAGGCATAGAGCATGCCGTTGGCCTTCAGCGGGGTGTTCTGGTTGGTCAGTTCCACCGGATCGTTGTCAGTTGGCAGATCGCCTGTACGGATGCGCCAGGCTTCTTGCAACTTGTGAATGTTGTAGGGCGTGATCTGGCGTAGGGGCGAGTAACGGTCACCATACTCAGTGCGGCCATAGGCCTGCCATTCACCGTCCGGCATTTGCGGCGCGGTGCTGGCCATGTCACTGCTGTCGCGGCCCAGCTTGCCATTGATTTCACCGGGGTGAGTGAACTGGCTGGCGATGGCTGTAGCACCCGACAACACGACGGCCAGGCTCAGCAGGCCGGTGTTCACTTTGCTCGGTTGGCCGCGCAGTGGGCGGCGTGCCCATGGCAGCAGCAGGACAACGCCAAGGGCGAACCACAGGGCCAGACGGGGCACCAGTTGCCACCAGTCCAGGCCCACTTCCCACAGTGCCCAGAGGGTGCTGCCCAGAAGAACCAGACCGTACAGGCCGAGGGCATTGCGGCGTAACGCCAGCAACAGGATGCCAGACAGGGCAAAACCGATACCGGCAATCAGGTAATACAGCGAGCCGCCAAGCTGGCTTAGCTTTATGCCACCGGCCAGCAGTGCCAGGCCCATCAGCAACAGCAGAATGCCGAGCAGTCTCGGCAGCCAGCGGGTTCTACTCAAGGCACCGTCAGTGCTCATCGTGTGTTCTCCGTACAGTTGAAACAGTTCGAGCCGCAGCTCGGATAAAATTCGGGGTGATTCATGTTTAGAAGCTGCTCTGGATTTTCAGGCCGCCGATCAGTGCATCGTCGACCTGCCCGACACCGCCTGGGTGGCGGATGTACTGCAGGTTCGGGCGCACGGTGAGCCAGTTGGCCAAGTGAATGCCGTAGTACAGTTCGGCGCTGTACTCGGTGTCCTGGACCGGCAGGAAGGCGGGGTTGTCGTAGTCATCCAGGCCCTGGGCCGCGTTGCTGGCCTGGGCGTTCTTGCGGTAGGCGGGGTTGGCATGCACGCGTGCCAGGGCGAAACCGATATCGTCCTTGGCACGGGCATCAAACGGGCCCTTGTACACCACACCTGCCTGAACATAGTTGTCGATGGCATTGGTCTTCTTGTCATGCAGCGTGGCGTTGGCGAAAACGCTCAGGCCGCGGGAGTGGTCGCTGGCCAGCGACGTCACCTGTTGCTGCGCACCCAGCCAGAAGCCATGCTTGCTCGAACTGCTGCGATAGGCCTGGCCGCTGAGTGCTGCCGGTTGATCGTTGCTGTCTTTATAAACATCGGTTGCCTTGGCACTACTGTAGTAGTAACCGGCGCGATATTCCCCTTTCAGGCCGCTGAAAGTGGGGGTCCAGACCAGTTCTATCGGCACTACTGCACCTTGGGTGCCGCTGCCGCTGAGCTTGAAACCATTGCCACTTTCAAGGTTGGAGGGGTTCTGCTCGTAAGCGCCGACCTGAGCATAGAGCTCAGGGCTGAGACGGTACTTGACCCGCATCGCCCACTGGCTGACGGGCCAGTTGTACCAGATGCCGCCCACCCAGTTGCCGACCTGTGAGCCACAGAAGGCCAGGTTCTGGAAGTCGCAGGGGAAGCTGTTGAAGTCTTCGCCTTCACCGAAACGGCCGATCTTCACATCCAGTGCGCCATCGAAATACTGCTGCTTGATCCATAGCTGGGTCAGTCGCCAGGTTTCGCCGCGACCCCAGACCTCCTGCGCAGAGGTGAAACCACCTACGCGAGGATCATTGATGCGGTCGTTGCTGATGTTGTCACCGTGGCGTTCGGTGACGGTCAGTTGAAACTCGGTGGCATGCCAGCCGAGGATCTTCTGCAGATCCAGGTGCGTACCCAGCGTGAACTGGTCGCTGTAGCGTGCGGTCTTGTCGTGATCGTAGCCGCCGTGCAGGTTACTGCCCATCTCGCCGACGTAACCCAGGGTGAAGTCGTAGCCGCGCTCGGCCAGTTCTGCGCGGGTGCCGCCCCAGTCGCCAAGCATCCAGGGGGAGTCACTGTCCAGCATCGCGGCGCAGGTGTGCGGGGCAATTGCGGCAAGTGTCAAACCTGTCAGCAGTAAGGAGGAAGAACGACGGGAGGGTGAAAACTGAGGCATGAGATAGCGCTATCTTTTGATTGTTGGAAAAACGGCAACGCCTCCGAATGTGCTCTATCACCGGAGACAAAACTGCTAATTAGGGAGAGTGAAGCGTTTCAGCGTGCGGCGGGCAGGATATAGATGAATGTGTAAGAAAAAAAGTCCAATCAACGTGAGGCACTGTTGCCGCTTCTGTAACAGTCCTTCAGCAGGGGGCAAAGGTGGTGTTCAGGCCGACGTCGATGCTGCACCTTGCTGGCTGAGCCTGTTGCGACGCGCGTCGGAACGCTCGGGCACACTAGACTGTTGGAAACAGGTCGAGATCCGAGTGCATCGCGTTGCTGAAAAAGCAGACGTGGAGCCAAGGCTCGGCTAAGGTGCGCACCTTTCGTTGGCTGGAGCACAGGCATGACTGCCGGTAATCAAAATCCTCTGCATGGCGTGACCCTGGAACAGATCCTCAATGCCCTTGTTGCGCGTTACCAATGGGAAGGGCTGGCGCAGCGTATTGATTTGCGCTGTTTCAAGAGCGATCCGAGTATCAAATCGAGCCTGACATTCCTGCGACGTACGCCGTGGGCGCGGGAAAGGGTCGAGCAGTTGTACGTCAAGATGCAACGGGGTCGCTAACTGATGCGTCTGGAGCAGCGGGTGCCTTGGGTAGGGCTGCTGGCCTGCCTGGGGTGGGCTGCACTGGCCATTCAGATGTACCTGGTGTTGTGGGCGCGTTGGCAGGCGCAGGCCAGCCTGATAGGCGGGCTGGTGAATGTCTTCAGCTACTTCACCGTACTCAGTAACACCCTGGTTGCTGTAGTACTCAGTCAGGCGGCGTTTGGCCGAGAAGGCCCGGCGCGGCAGTTTTTTCTGCGGCCCTCGGTGAGTTCTGCGGTTGCAGTCAGCATTTCGCTGGTGGGGGTGGCATACAGCCTGTTGTTACGCCACTTGTGGCAGCCGCAAGGCTGGCAATGGCTGGTCGATGAGCTGCTGCATGATGTCATGCCGCTGTTGTACCTGGGGTATTGGTGGTGCTGTGTACCCAAGGGCAGTTTGCGGGCCATACAGATTTTGCCGTGGTTGCTTTACCCGCTGGGTTACTTTGGTTATGTGCTGCTGCGTGGGCACGAAATTGGCGTCTATCCCTACCCGTTCATTGATGTTGCCACACTGGGGTATGCGCAGGTGATGCTCAATGCGCTGGCTATCCTGGTGGGCTTTGTTGCGCTAGGGCTGCTATTGATCAGCCTCGATCAATGGCAGGGCAGGCGTCTGGCAGCCGCCAGAGCGCAGCCCTGATGCCACGGTGTTACGCGTTGTGGTTGTCGTCTTCGCCCAGGCGCCAATAGGCGACCGCTTTGAGCCGGTCCTCCTGCACGCCCTTGTCTTCCAGCAGCAGGCGTTTGGCCTGGCGGGTCAGTGTCTTTTCCAGGGCAACCCAGGTATACAGCTCACCAGCGGGCAGGGGCAGCTGTTTCAGTACCTCAAGCAGGTCTTGCTGGTGACGCTGAACCCAGATGACCTGTACGTTTGCCAGGCTTGCCAGTGGTTGTTGTTCCAGCGCATTTTCCACTTCAATGACCACTAGCGCGTTACGCGTGGCCGGCAGTTCTTCAAGGCGTCGGGCAATCGCCGGAATGGCGGTTTCGTCACCGATCAACAGGTAGCTGTCGAACATGTCCGGCACCACCATTGAGCTGCGCGGCCCCGCGATGTTCAGCGTCTGGCCCACTGTTGCCTGAGCCGCCCAGGTAGAGGCCGGGCCGTCGCCATGCAGCACGAAGTCGATATCCAGCTCGCCTGCCACTTCGTCGATACGGCGCGGCGTGTATTCGCGCAGGGTCGGTTTGACGCCGTCCTGATCCTGTCCTGGGTTGTCCAGTGCGGCCTGTTCTTGCGGCGAGCAGGCAAACAGCAGTTTGATGTGGTCATCACTGCCCAGGCTCAGAAAGCCCTGCAGTTCAGGGCCGCCCAAGGTGATCCGGCGCATACGCGGGGTCAGATCGGTGACGCGCAGTACCTGCAGGCAACGGCGTTTGATCTCATGGTTGACGCGGTGAATCGTGGTGGTGTCGTTAACCGTCATTCGGTTTTCTCCTGAAGGGTCGTTGCCGGGCCGGCAACAATGGCTCTGGCGGTGTCATTGAGCAGGTTGCGCACCCGTACGATTTCTTCGGGGTTCCAGCGCCCGCTGTGCATTTGCAGCGCATGGCGCAGGTTGTGTACGGCTTCGTGGATTTCCTGCGGGCGGTCATGCACGCCGATAGAGCGCTTGCTGACCTCAAGGCGCATGCGCACGCCGTCCAGGGCGATGGCCTGTTCGGCCAAGGCCTGGAGGCCCGCTGCTGTGGCGCTGTAACGCTTCTTGCTGCCGTCGGCCTGGCCGATGATCCATTCGCTTTCTTCAAGAAAGGTCAGGGTGGGGTAGATGACGCCTGGGCTTGGGCTGTAGCGCCCGTCGAACAGGGCTTCGATGCGTCGAATCAGGTCATAGCCGTGACAAGGCTGTTCGGCGAGCATCGACAGCAGCAGCAGCTTCAGGTCGCCCGGGGCAAAGATTCGCGGGCCTCGTTCGCCTCGTTCGCGGCCACTGCGACGTTCAAAGCCGTCATGACGGTCGCTGTGTTCGTGGTGTGAAGGATGATCGCGCATTAGGGATGCCTTTGGGTCTGAGATATATCTTGAGATACTTATTTAGATATTACTCAAGATATATCTTAAAGCAAGCGCTCGGTGTGCGGGTGTGGTTTACGGCAAGAGGCGTCGTGGGCGTTGCCCTAGGTTTTTTCTTACATAACCCTCGGATTCCCTTTATTCCTGCTTGCCCCTGTCAACTCTAAGATCTGCCGCGTTTCCTTCACCCTTCAGGGGGTATATGACGTGGTTGGTTTTTTCTTGCGTGTAGGCTTGCTCTGGGGCCTTTCATTTTTTGCCCAGGCGAATGTTCATTTGGTTACCCCTAAGGGTGGGCACGACTACGTGGCCCGCCAGGAACTCGAGGCAAACCTCGACCGGTTGGTCGAACGTGCCCATGAGCTCATCGGCGTGCCTTACCGTTGGGGCGGAATGTCGGAAAAGAGCGGTTTTGATTGCAGTGGCTTGTTGGTCTATCTGTACCGTAGTGAGGTGGGTATCAGCTTGCCGCGCACCACATCATCCATGCTCAAGGGGCAGGGCAAGACCATAAGCCCGCCGCAACTCAAGCGCGGTGATGCGGTGTTCTTTAACCGCAACGGCCAAGGTCGTATTGGCCATGTCGGGTTGTACATCGGCGAGGGGCAATTCATTCATGCACCCCGTAGCGGCAAGGCGATTCGTATCGATTCGTTAAGCAATCGTTACTGGCGCAATAGCTTCACCACGGCCAAGCGCTTTCACGGTCATTGAACCGTTGCGCCTCGCTGAGCGGTGAGCGTGGGTATGTTGCACAACGTATGGGTGCCTGGCACAAGGTAGGGCATCAGAAGTGGCGCCATGCCCTTGAGCACTTGTACCGGCAACGCTGAGGTGAACTTGAACGATTCGGCGGCTCGCCCTGGAACGAAGGCGGTCAGGGTGCCGAAATGGCTGTCGCCGATGTAGAACACGAATGTCGCAGTACGGTTCAGTGAACGTGATCCGAGGATGCGTCCGCCTGCCCCGAAGCTTTCGATGCGGTTGTCGCCGGTGCCGGTCTTGCCGCCCATGACCAGTGCTGTACCGTCAGGCAGTTTGAAGCTACCCGACACCCGACGTGCCGTACCGGCATCAACCACTTGTGACAGCGCACCGCGCAGGGCCTTGGCGACCTCCGCCGGCAATACCCGTTCGCCGCGGTCTGGGTCACTGATCAGGCGCGTTTCATAAGGGGTGTCGGCCGCGAAGTGCAGGGTGTCGATGCGCAGGGTGGGCATGCGTACGCCGTCGTTCAAGATGATACCCATGAGTTCGGCCAGGGCGGCGGGGCGGTCACCAGAACTGCCGATAGCAGTGGCCAGCGATGGCACCAGGTGGTCGAAGGGATAACCGACACGCTTCCAGCGTTGATGGATGTCGAGAAACGCCTCAATTTCCACCAGTGTCCGAATACGGCTGTCGCGGGCGCCTTTGTGCCGGCTCTTGAACAGCCAGCTATAGACTTCCTGGCGTTCGAAATGGCTGGCTGTAACCGCGTCCTTGAATTGTGCTCCGGGGTTTTTCAGCAAGTAGCCCAGCAGCCACAAGTCCAGTGGGTGAACCCGGGCGATATAGCCTTGGTCGGGCAGGTCGTAGCGGCCCGGGCCGTAGTTTATGTACATCTCCTCGAGCCGTTTTTCGGTCAACGCGTCCTTCTTGCGCTTGTCGGCTGAAGTGTCCTTTTTCAAGTGGGCTTGCACAAAGGCGTTGAAGGTTGCCTGGTCGGCTTCGGGAAACAGGTACCGGTGTACGGCAGCCAAGCGGATCGGTGTGGCATTCAGGCTGTCGAGAAAGGTGTCGAGGCGCTCCTGGGATGTCTTGCGTTGGTACTTTTTCCAGAATCGCTTGAGATAGTCGGTGCCTTCGCGGTCGGCGAAACGTGCCAGATACTCCTGGCGACGTGGGTCTGCATCGTCTTTGAGCAGTTGGCCGCTGTTGTTCGGTGATTGGTACGTGCTGTAGCGCACCAGATCACGCATCAGGCGAATGAAGGGGAGGTTGATCGATTCGCGCAGGGCATCCTTCAGGGTCGGCAAGCGCCCATTGTCTTCGCGGCGGAAGTTGTTGAAGACGTGCAAGCCTCCACCCGTAAAGAAGGCCTCGCCGGGGTTGGCCGAGTACTTGCGCTCCAGTGCCGCATCAAGCATCGCGCTGAGGTTGCGGTCCTTGTTCTGAATCAGGTAATCCACCGCCCAGCCGGTAATGCGGTCCAGCTCGGGCACCTCGACTTTTTTCAGCTCGGCCGGGCTTTTGTCGGCATAGCGATCATGCAGTTCGGCGATGATCTCCAGGTAGGTGGTCAGTACCCGCAGTTTGGCGGTTGAACCCAGTTCCAGCTTGCTGCCTTCGTTGATGTCGAAGGGTTGATCGGTGCTGTCGGTTTGCACCCGTACCCGTGCACCGTCCGGGGTGCGTTCAAAGAGGGTGAAGCTGTAACGTACCTGGGTTGTGGTGGTCGGGGTCAGCAGGCGCTCGCCGAACAGCCCGGTTTTTTCTGCAAAGGCCGGGTCCGCGAGATTTTTGAGGTATTCGCTGATCTGGTCTTGCAGGCTGGACTGCAGCGTACTGGTGACTGAAAGATCAAGGCGATCCAGGTCATACAGGGGGCGGCTGAGCATCGCCGAGAGCCGCGCACGTGCCAGGCTGATGCCCTTGTTCGTGACGATGGGGACAATGGTCGGCTGGGCAACCCAGTCACGGTAGGTCGCTTTGCTGGCCAGCGCGGCGTCAGCCAGTGATCGATCGATGATGTTGTTGGCCGCGAGCAGGCGCACGTGACTGTCGGCCAGTTCGGCCAGATCATTGCGGCCTTTGGACAGGAAATACGATGGCCGACGCTGCGCGATCATCAGCGAGAGCACCTGACGCAGTGCCAACCCTCGTGCGGCAAGGCTGCCCGGGTCGTTGTCGGTGGACAACAACGACTGATTGACCTGGGCGAAGTCCGCGCCGTACCAGACCCTCAAGCCTTCGGCCATACCATGCACCTCGCCATGCCCGGGGACGGCCGACAGCGGCACACTGTTGAGGTAGTCACGCACGATACGTTGCCGGGCTTCCAGGGTTTGTGGGCCGTTCTGATAGGCGCGGACACTGGCCGAAATCATCTGCCGGATTTTTTCGCTGCCAGACACGGTCAGCCCGTCAGGGGAGTGCCGGTATTTTTCCAGTTGAGTGGCCAGGGTACTGCCACCTGCCGATTGGCCCGGAAGGGCCAGGTACTTGGCGACCTGGGTATAGGCTGCCTTGGCGAAGCGTGGCCAGTCGACTGCCGGGTTTGCATTGGGATCATTGGGGTCAAGCAGGTCGCGGTTTTCGATGAACAGCAAACTGTGAACGATCACCGGCGGGATCGAAGCAAAGTCGGAGTAGAGGTGCTGCGGATAGTGATACTGATACAGGGCCTCGCCTTTACAGTCAGTAATCGACAAACCCGCCTGGATTTTTTCGGTGTAAGGCACGAAGAAACCATGCTTGGCATAGTTCATCAGCTCGGGGGAAAAGCGTGTCTGCTCGCTGACCAGATAGTCGCGCTTGAGCAGGCGAGG
Organism: Pseudomonas sp. TE3910; assembly: GCF_056279025.1. Taxonomy (NCBI): domain Bacteria; kingdom Pseudomonadati; phylum Pseudomonadota; class Gammaproteobacteria; order Pseudomonadales; family Pseudomonadaceae; genus Pseudomonas; species Pseudomonas sp. TE3910. The sequence goes on along the minus strand of NZ_JBWBQN010000001.1, from coordinate 2,317,277 downwards.
CAGGAAGTCACCGAGTGCGCTGTAGCCCAGGCGCTTATCGAACGGGCCATCGCCCGGATACATGATCGCGTCGCTCGGGCCTTTGTGCATCGAGTAACTGAGGGTTGCTGCAAAGTGGCTGAATTCACGTGACTGCAAACGTGACGTCTGCATTTCTTCGGCGATGGCGAAGCCCACAGCGATGAGGGCGATCAGTAGCAATAACCACAAGGGCCACAGCAGCCGCCACCAGACGCGACGCTTGCGAGGGCTTTTGGGTGGAGGCACGTCTTCCAGACGTTCAGAAGGGGCTTCAGCCGTTGTTGGTTCCGATTGCCACAGTGCGCCCATAGTCTTTAGCCCGGCTACGTGTATTCGTCTTGCTTGCCTGAAGCTTAGACGCTGAGCAGCTTAGGTGAAAAATTTGTAGAAGCTTGTAAGGCATTTCTCGGAGCGTAATCGGAGCATGCGCCTTTGGTTGTGGTTGTAATGCCCTGGTTTGGTGCTATTTTACCCGCCCTGTTTTTGAGGGCGGGGTAAGCGCGGGGAATGCCACTCCGTATAAGCGGATTTTGCCGAGACTTCTCGCCAAAGATCCTGGTTTTTATAGTGAAAAGACCTGCGATGGCCTTTTTATACTGCTCGCCCCTTTTGCTCAGCCTGCGTGGTGTTTTGCGGGCTGACGGGCTCACCCAAAAGGTTGGTCCGGCAAGGCTTCGTACCTGCCTATCGGCGGTGCCAGGTCTGCACGATCGGTTTATATCCAATAACAAAATGAGGTTGTATTTCTATGTCAGTCGGCAACCACCCTTCTCACGGTGATACCGCCCAAGGCGGTCCGCTCAAGCGAGAACTCGGAGAGCGTCACATCCGCCTGATGGCACTGGGTGCCTGTATCGGTGTCGGCCTGTTCCTGGGGTCGGCCAAGGCCATTGAAATGGCCGGGCCTGCGATCATGCTGTCGTACATCATTGGCGGTCTGGCGATCCTGGTGATCATGCGTGCCCTTGGTGAAATGGCCGTTCACAACCCGGTCGCCGGCTCCTTCAGCCGTTACGCGCAAGACTACCTCGGCCCATTGGCAGGCTTCCTGACCGGCTGGAACTACTGGTTCCTGTGGTTGGTGACCTGTGTTGCTGAAATCACGGCGGTGGCCATCTACATGGGCATCTGGTTCCCTGATGTACCTCGCTGGATCTGGGCCCTGGCGGCCCTGGCAAGCATGGGTGGGGTCAACCTGATCGCAGTCAAGGCGTTTGGTGAGTTCGAGTTCTGGTTCGCCCTGATCAAGATCGTCACCATCATCGCGATGGTACTGGGCGGTATCGGCGTGATCGCGTTTGGCTTCGGTAACGATGGCGTCGCGCTGGGCATCTCCAACCTCTGGAGCAATGGCGGCTTCATGCCTAACGGCGTGACCGGCGTGCTGATGTCGCTGCAAATGGTGATGTTCGCCTACCTTGGCGTAGAAATGATCGGCCTGACTGCCGGCGAAGCGCGTAACCCGCAAAAGACCATTCCGCATGCCATTGGCTCGGTATTCTGGCGCATCCTGCTGTTCTATGTCGGCGCACTGTTTGTGATCCTGTCCATCTACCCATGGAACGAAATTGGCAGCCAGGGCAGCCCGTTCGTGATGACCTTTGAACGTCTGGGCATCAAGACCGCTGCCGGCATCATCAACTTCGTGGTGATCACTGCGGCACTGTCGTCCTGCAACGGCGGTATCTTCAGTACCGGTCGTATGCTCTACAGCCTTGCGCAGAATGGCCAGGCGCCTGCCTCCTTTGCCCGCACCTCAAGCAACGGCGTGCCGCGCAACGCGCTGCTGCTGTCGATCGCGGCATTGCTGCTGGGTGTACTGCTCAACTACCTGGTACCGGAAAAAGTGTTCGTCTGGGTCACCGCTATCGCTACCTTCGGTGCGATCTGGACCTGGGTCATGATCCTGCTGGCGCAACTGAAGTTCCGTGCTGGCCTGTCCAAGGCCGAACGTGACCGTCTGCAGTTCCGCATGTGGCTGTGGCCGTTGAGCTCCTACCTGGCGCTGGCGTTCCTGATCCTGGTGGTAGGCCTGATGGCGTACTTTGAGGAAACCCGTATCGCGCTGTACGTCGGCCCAGCCTTCCTGGTGCTGCTGACGGTGCTGTACTACGTGTTCAAGCTGTCCCCGAAAGAGGACAGTGTGGCCGTGGCGCGCTCTGTGTCCTGATAGAAAACCCGGTCCAGTGACCGGATCAGGCTGCTGACGAACCCCCGCTTTTTAGCGGGGGTTTGTATTTCCAAGCCAACGATGCCATCGCAGGCAAGCCAGCTCCAACAGAGCCCGCGCCAGCTGTAGGAGCGGGTCTTGCCCGCGATGCAGCCACCGCGAATTCACGGACACCCCACCGACGCCATCGCAGGCAAGCCAGCTCCAACAGAGCTCGCGCCAGCTGTGGGAGCGGGTCTTGCCCGCTATGCAGGCGCCGCGGACTCGCAGGCACCCCACCGACGCCATCGCAGGCGAGCCTGCTCCAACAGACCCCCGCGTAACCTGTAGGAGCCGGGCTTGCCCGCGATGCAGCCACCGCGAACTCACTGACACCCCACCGACGCCATCGCAGGCAAGCCAGCTCCAACAGAGCCCGCGCAGCCTGTAGGAGCCGGGCTTGCCCGCGATGCAAACACCGCGAACCCACTGACACCCTACCGACGCCATCGCAGGCAAGCCAGCTCCAACAGAGCCCACGCAGCCTTTAGGCGCCGGGCTTGCCCGCGATACAAACGGCGCGAACTCACTGACACCCCACCCGACACCATCGCAGGCAAGCCAGCTCCAACAGAGCCCGCGCCAGTTGTAGGAGCGGGTCTTGCCCGCGATGCAGGCGCCGCGAAGGCGCTGACACCCCGCCGAAGCGCCGGCATCCCACAGCAAGCTCGGCCGGTTTTCCATTGAATCAGGCTACGTCTGTGTGCGCCTCAAAACTGTCAGCCCGGGCCATGCGCCACATACGCTGGTAGAACTCGCCGCTGACTTCGCCTGTCAGCAGTTCACCGGGCTTGAGGAACACGTGCAGTTGCGAGAACAGTTTGATCTCGGTCGCGGACATGCGCCGTACCAGGTGTTTGGCTTGCAGCTGTGAAGGGTGATCCAGGCCTGCCGCCGCGAGCATTTCGGCCAGGGCCTTGAGGGTGTTGCGGTGGAAGTGAAACACCCGCTGGGCTTTGTCGGGTACCACCAAGGCGCGCTGGCGCAGTGGGTCCTGGGTTGCGACACCGGTTGGACACTTGTTGGTGTGGCAGCTTTGCGACTGGATGCAGCCGATGGCGAACATGAAGCCGCGCGCCGAGTTGGCCCAGTCGGCACCAATGGCCAGGACACTGGCAATGTCGAAGGCACTGACGATTTTGCCGCTGGCCCCCAGCTTGATTTTGTCGCGCAGGTTCAGCCCGACCAGTGTGTTGTGTACGAACAGCAGGCCTTCACGCATCGGCACGCCGATATGGTCGGTGAACTCCACGGGCGCCGCGCCCGTGCCGCCTTCTTTGCCGTCGATGACGATAAAGTCCGGGAGAATGCCGGTTTCCAGCATGGCCTTGGCAATACTCATGAATTCCCACGGGTGGCCCAGGCAGAATTTGAAGCCTACTGGCTTGCCGCCGGAGAGTTCGCGCAATTGAGCGATGAACTGCATCAGCTCGATTGGGGTCGAGAAAGCACTGTGTCGTGAGGGAGAGATGCAGTCTTCGCCCATGGCTACGCCACGGGTTTCGGCGATTTCACGGGTGACCTTGTGCTTGGGCAGGATGCCGCCATGGCCGGGCTTGGCCCCTTGGCTCATCTTGATTTCGATCATCCGTATTTGCGGGTTGCGCGCCTGTTCGGCGAAGCGCTCAGGGTCGAAGCGACCCTCCGCCGTGCGGCAACCGAAGTAGCCGCTGCCCAGTTCCCAGGTCAGGTCGCCGCCATGCTCGCGGTGGTAAGGGCTGATGCTGCCCTCGCCAGTATCGTGGGCGAAGTTGCCGAGTTTGGCGCCCTGGTTCAGCGCACGAATGGCATTGGCGCTGAGTGCGCCAAAGCTCATGGCCGAGATGTTGAACACCGAGGCTGAATACGGCTGTGTGCATTGCGGGCCGCCAACCATGACCCGAAAGCTGTTCGGGTCGCTCAGTGGCGCCGGGCGCATGGAGTGGCCAATGAACTCAAAGCCCGATTGGTAGACATCGATCAGCGTGCCAAAGGGCTTGTCCGAGGCCTCGTTCTTGGCTCGGGCATAAACCAGTGAGCGCTGCGCGCGCGAGAAGGGCAGGGCATCACTGTCAGCTTCCAGCAGGTACTGGCGGATTTCCGGTCGAATACCTTCGACCAGGTAGCGGATGTTGCCCAAAATCGGGTAATTGCGCCTGACGGCGTGGCGACTCTGAAGCAAATCAACCAGGCCAATCAGGCTAAGTACGCCTGTGGTCAGGGTGAAGGGCCAAAGCCAGTCGTTTTCAAGAAACGGCAGGCTGGCGAGGGTGAACAGTACACAACAGACAAAAAAGGCGTAGCGACTGAGAAGTGACAGGCTCATACAGGGTCCTTGCGATGGCTCGGTCAGGCTCAGGGCCTGGGCAATCCTGGACCATAGCCCGGTTCAGGATTCAAACGCCAGCCCAGGGTCTCCCGGTGAGGTCTGTGTTCAGAGATCTTGCGTGTATCATTGCGCGTTCTCCGTGAAGAGCCGACCATGACCAAGATCATTCGCATTGCCGCTGCCCTGTTGATCGACCCGCAGGGTCAAACCCTTCTTGTGCGCAAGCGTGGTACGCAGGCGTTCATGCAGCCAGGCGGCAAGATTGAAGCCCATGAGCAACCTGTCGCTGCCCTGGCCCGTGAGCTGCACGAGGAACTGGGCTTGCAGATCGACCCCTTGAAAGCAGGCTACCTTGGCGTATTCAGCGCGCCAGCGGCCAACGAGCCTGGGTTTGAGGTGCAGGCGGAGCTGTTCCAGGTTCATACCGACGCCAGTGTCGAGCCCGCAGCAGAAATCGAGGAGGCCGTCTGGGTCGATGCAAACGCGACCCTGAACCTTGAACTGGCCCCCTTGACCCGAGACTGGATTCTGCCGCTCTACAGAACGTTGACGCACGCTCCAGCCTGATCCTTCAACGCACCGCGCTGACGCCGTCGAGCGTGGAGAAGGAGGTGTCCTTGGCGGTCAGCAGGAAGTCGCGCATGTACGGGGCGTCGAGCATATCGGTACGTACCGCCGCGTACAGCGTGGCGAACAGGCCTTTCTCGCCCAGACGCTTGCCCTTCACATAACCACGTGAGCTGTACTCGTGCAGCGCCCAATGTGGCATGCCGCAGACGCCGCGGCCGCTCGCGACCAACTGCATCATCATCACCGTCAGCTCCGCGGTACGCACCTGTGCGGGCTCGATGTCGGCCGGCTCCAGGAAACGGGTGAAGATATCCAGGCGGTCGCGCTCCACCGGGTAGGTAATCAGGGTTTCGCTGGACAGGTCTTCGGGTACGACATAGCTCTTGCCCGCCAGAGGGTGCTGATTGGCGACGGCCAGCATGGCCTCGTAAGTGAACAGCGGAACATAGGTGATCCCGGCCAACTCCAGTGGGTCGGAGGTCACCACCAGGTCCAGGTCACCACGTGCCAGTGCGGGCAGCGGTGCAAAGGCGAAACCCGAGGCCAGGTCAAGTTCGACCTCCGGCCAGGCATCGCGGAACTGGTCGATGGTCGGCATCAGCCACTGAAAGCAGCTATGGCATTCGATGGCCATATGCAGGCGCCCTGCAGTACCGCCGGCCAAACGCGCAATATCGCGTTCGGCGCTGCGCAGCAAGGGCAGGGTGGCGTCGGCCAACTGCAGCAGGCGCAGGCCGGCACTGGTGAAGCGCAGGGGTTTGGTCTTGCGCATGAACAGCTGCATACCCAGGCGCTCTTCCAGCTCCTTGAATTGATGCGACAGCGCCGATTGGGTCAGGTGCAGGCGTTCTGCTGCCTCTACCAGGCTGTCGGCCTCGCGCAAGGCGTGCAGGGTTTTCAGGTGACGAATTTCAAGCACCGGAAGGCTCCATGAGTAAACTTTGAGATGAACACGAATTTATTGAGTTTGTCTCAAGTTGCCTCGGCTGTCGACAATAGCGTCATCTTTTACAGGGAGCACATTTTGTCATGGCACTGGCCCACAACCTTGGTTTTCCGCGCATCGGCGCTGACCGTGAATTGAAAAAAGCCCTGGAGGCCTATTGGAAGGGCGACCTGGATCAGGCAGGGCTGTTGGCGGTTGGCCGTGAGTTGCGCGCACGCCATTGGCAGGTTCAGAAAGAGGCGGGTATCGAACTGCTGCCGGTCGGTGATTTCGCCTGGTACGACCAGGTACTGGCGCACTCGGTAGCCTTCGGCGCCATTCCTGAGCGCTTTGCCGCGACCAGGGGCGATGACGGTCTGCCAACCCTCGATACCGTGTTTGCCATGGCGCGTGGTGCAACGACCTGCTGCACTAGTTCGCAGGGGCAAGCCCAGTACGCTCAGGAACTGACCAAGTGGTTCGATACCAATTATCACTACCTGGTGCCAGAGTTCAGTGCCGATCAGCGTTTCCTGCTCAGTTGGGAACAATTGTTCGATGAGGTCGCTGAAGCGCAAGCGCTGGGCCATGCGGTCAAGCCGGTGCTGATCGGCCCACTGACCTACTTGTGGCTTGGCAAGGCCAAGGGCGAGGGCTTCGACAAGCTCGACCTGCTTGAGCGACTGCTGCCCGTGTACGGTGAGATTCTCAGCCGCCTGGCTCGGCAAGGCGTGGAGTGGGTGCAGATCGATGAGCCAATCCTGTGCCTGGATCTGCCGCAGGCGTGGAAGAGTGCCTTTGAGCGGGCCTATCACATTCTTCAGTATTCCCCTCTGAAAAAGCTGGTTGCGACGTACTTTGGGGCCCTGGAGGACAACCTGGGGCTGGCCGTCAGCCTGCCGGTGGATGGCCTGCATGTCGACCTGGTACGTGCGCCGGAGCAACTCCCGGCAGTGCTTGATCGTCTGCCGAGCTACAAGGTGCTGTCGTTGGGCGTGGTCAATGGCCGTAACGTCTGGCGTTGCGACCTGGACCAGGCGCTGGAGCAACTGCAGCAGGCGCGTCAGCGCTTTGGCAGCAACCTCTGGGTCGCCGGCTCCTGCTCACTGTTGCACAGCCCGGTGGACCTGGCGCGTGAGGACAAGCTCGATGCCGAACTGAAAGGCTGGCTGGCTTTTGCCGTGCAGAAATGCAGTGAGATTTCTGTATTGGCCAAGGCGCTGAACAACCTGCAGGACGCTGACGTGCAGGCCGCCTTGAGCAACAGTCGCGCGGTAAAACACAGCCGGGCGCAATCGTCACGTATTCACAAACCGCAGGTTCAGGCGCGGGTTGCTGCGGTGAGTGCTCGCGACAGTCAGCGTCAGTCACCTTTCGCCCAGCGTATCGAAGCGCAGCGGCAGCGATTGAAGCTGCCTGCCTTCCCGACCACCACCATTGGCTCGTTTCCGCAGACGTCGGCGATTCGTCTGGCACGTCAGGCCTATAAGCAAGGCAAGCTGTCGGCCAGCGACTACACCGATGCCATGCACAGCGAAATTCGTCATGCGGTAAAGGTGCAAGAGCGCCTGGGGCTGGACGTGCTGGTGCATGGTGAAGCCGAACGTAACGACATGGTCGAGTATTTTGCCGAGCAACTGGATGGCTATGTATTCACCCGTTTCGGCTGGGTGCAGAGCTATGGTTCGCGTTGCGTCAAACCGGCGATCATTTACGGCGACCTGAGCCGGCCGCAAGCCATGACGGTGGCTTGGATCGCGTACGCTCAGCGTCAGACCGACAAGGTCATGAAAGGCATGCTGACAGGCCCGGTCACCATGTTGATGTGGTCCTTCCCGCGTGAAGATGTCTCGCGCAAGGTTCAGGCGCAGCAACTGGCGTTGGCGATTCGCGATGAAGTGCAGGATCTGGAAAAGGCTGGCATCAAGATCGTTCAGATCGATGAGGCGGCTTTCCGTGAGGGTTTGCCATTGCGCCAGGCTCAATGGCAGGGCTATCTGGACTGGGCGGTGGAGGCCTTCCGGCTGTGTTCCAGCGGGGTGCGTGACGATACCCAGATTCATACCCACATGTGCTACAGCGAGTTCAATGATGTGATTGAGGCCATTGCGGCAATGGACGCCGATGTCATCACCATTGAGACATCGCGCTCGGACATGGAGCTGTTGGAGGCCTTTGAAGCGTTCGACTACCCCAATGACATTGGCCCCGGTGTCTATGACATTCACTCACCACGGGTGCCGGACACCGCCGAGATGGTCAAGCTCATCAGCAAGGCCGCCACGCGTATTCCGGCCGAGCGCCTCTGGGTGAACCCGGATTGCGGCCTGAAGACGCGTGCCTGGCCGGAGACCGAAGCAGCCTTGGTGAACATGGTGGCGGCGGCACGGCAGTTGCGCAGCCAGCTTGCATAAGGCAATGGGCCTGCGGCGTTCGCCGCAGGTCTGACCATTTGGCGATTGTCATGAAACGGTCACTGTTTTGTGGCAGCGCGCCCGAATGAAAGTCATCAGACTCGCGCTCTACTGGGGATTTGCATTCTGGTGTTTCTGTCATGCGGGCATTTTTCTTTTTTGTAGCACTGCTGTGCGGTGCACCTGCGTTCGCCGCGTCACGCTGTGACGTCAACGTGCCAACTGAGCGGGTCGAACTGGCGCAGGTCAGCCTGGCTTATCAAAGTATTGGGCGTCGCTCCGACCCTGCGCTGTTGTTGGTCATGGGCCTGGGCGGGCAACTTATCCATTGGCCGGATGAGGTGGTGGCTGCGCTGTGCGAGCAAGGCTTTCGGGTCATTCGCTACGACAACCGCGACGTTGGGTTGTCGGCCTGGAATCAACCACCGGTCGGCGCCAACCTGACCTACGAAGTACTGCGCTACAAACTCGGGCTGCCGGTGTCGGCGCCTTATACCCTGACGGACATGGCCGAAGATGGCCTGGGGTTGATGGACGCGTTGCAGGTCAGGCGCTTTCATGTTCTGGGTGTGAGCATGGGCGGGATGATCGCTCAACACCTGGCTGACCTCGCGCCGCAGCGGGTAGAAAGCCTGACGCTGATCATGTCCAGTTCCGGCGCTTCCGGGTTGCCTGCGCCGAACCCGGCACTGGTGGAGCAACTGGCCCGGCGTGGAGCACCGAACCGGGATGCAGCCATTGAGCAGCAAGCCGACCTGCTTGCCGCCTTGGGCAGCCCGCAGGTGATGGACGACCGGCAGGTGTTGTTGCAACAGGCCGCGGCATCCTACGACCGTGCGTTCAACCCTGATGGGGTCAAGCGGCAGATCATGGCAATCCTAGCCGAACCCAGCCGTGTCGAACTGCTCAACCGTTTGCGGCTGCCGGCACTGGTGGTGCATGGCACGGCTGATCCGCTGTTGCCGGTGATGCATGGTGTGCACCTGGCCGCGCATATTCAGGGCAGCCAGTTACGCTTGATTCCCGGCTTGGCGCACCGCTTTCAGGAGCCGTTCAAGGCGCCTTTGCTTGAGGCCGTATTGCCTTACCTGCGTCAGCATCGCGAAGACCTCAGCCACTGGGCTCAGCTTTAGTGAAAGCGTACCCAGACGCTTACCAGTACCGTTGCCGCGATCAGCCAGGCGACAGCGGCCAGGGCCAGTGAGGCTTCAAGGCGCAGGCGGTCTACCAGCAGGTAGAGTGCGGCGAGGTAGAGGAAGTAGGGGATGATCGACCACATGCCAAACAGGATGGTGGTCTTCAGATCGTCCACGGAGCGGCCCTTGCCGACAATGTAGTGGGCGATCAGGGCGAAGGTGGGGAACAGCGGGACGAGCCCGGCGATGTAGTAGTTGCGGGTTTTGGCCAGGGCCGCGAGTATCACCACGACAGCAGCGCCGAGGCAGGCTTTGAGTAGCAGGTCCACGTTGATTCTCTATCCAGTGGCATCACGCCCGGGCATCAGGCCAGGCCGTATTTCTTGACCTTGTCGAACAGCGTGGTTTTGGCCATGCCCAATTCCTGGCTGGCCTGGCTGAGGTTGCCACCGGTGCGTTGCAGGGCGTCGCTGAGCAGGTTGCGTTCAAAGGCTTCGACAGCTTCGGAAAAACCCAGGCCCTGTGCAGGGCTGGAACCGGCTTTCTTGAAGGCCGGCAGGCCCAAGGCATAGCGCTCTGCAACGTTGCGCAGTTCGCGGACATTGCCCGGCCAATCGTGCGCCATCAGGCGTGACAGGGTCTGGCTGTCGAGCGCTGGTACTTCGCGATCAAAGCGCAATGATGCCAGCAGCAGGAAGTGCTCGAACAACTGCAGGATGTCTTCACGGCGCTCGCGCAGCGGTGGGAGTTCCAGCGTCACCACGTTCAAGCGGTAGTACAGGTCGCTGCGGAACTGGCCGGATTGGCCGAGGGCGTCGAGGTCGGCTTTGGTGGCGGCAATTACCCGGCAGTCGACCGCGATGCTCTGGTTCGAGCCCAAGCGCTCCAGGGTGCGTTCCTGAAGGACTCGCAGCAGTTTGATCTGCAGGTTGATCGGCATGCTTTCGACTTCATCGAGGAACAGCGTTCCACCATTGGCGTGTTCGATCTTGCCGATCCGGCGTTTGCCGGCCCCGGTGAAGGCATTGGCCTCATGGCCGAAGATTTCGCTTTCAAACAGGTTCTCTGGCAGGCCACCGCAATTGAGTGCAACGAACGGTTGACCCTGGCGTCGGCTGAAGTCGTGCAGGCAGCGCGCCACCAATTCCTTGCCGGTACCTGTTTCACCTTCGATCAGCACGTTGGCCGAGGTGTCGGCGACGTTGGCAATCAGCTCACGCAGCTCCTGCATGGCCGGCGAGCGGCCGATGATCCGGCCTTCCAGGGTGCTTTGCTCGGCCAGCTGACGACGCAGGGCAAACACTTCGCGGGCCAGGCCACGCTGTTCGAGGGCGCGACGCACCACGTCGACCAAACGTTCTGGCGAGAAGGGCTTTTCCATGAAGTCATAGGCGCCATTGCGCATGGCGCCCACCGCCATATTGATGTCGCCGTGACCTGTGATCAGTACCACCGGCAGGCTAGGGTCGCGGGCTTTGAGTCGACTGAGCAACTCCAGGCCGTCGATGCCAGGCAGGCGAATGTCACTGACGACGATTCCCGCGAAGTCATCGCCGATCCGCTGCAGTGCTTCTTCAGCGCTGCCGACACCCTCACTGGCGATGTCCTCCAGTGCCAATGCCTGCTGGCAGCCGAGCAACACATGCGGGTCATCTTCGACGATCAGGACGGTAAGTGGCGCTTGGTTCATAAGGACTCGGCAGGTTCTGAGGCGGCGGACACCAGGGGCAGGCTGAGGATGAACGCGGTACCGCCACTGGCGGGATGTTCGACACTCAGGCTGCCGCCGGCAGCGGCGGCAAGGCTGGCGGACAAGGTCAGGCCCAGGCCCAGGCCGTGCTCTCCGGGTTTGGTGGTGAAAAAAGGTTCAAACAGGTGCTTACGTGTTTCATCGTCAATGCCATGACCATTATCGCGTACACGCAGACGGTACTTGTCATTCAGCAGTTCGCCTTCCAGCCATAGCTGTGGTTGGGGCTGCGCGGCCATGGCATCGAGGGCGTTGCCGATCAGGTTGACCAGAATTTGCTCCAGCCGCGTCTGGTCGATGGCCAGTTGCTGATCGTCGAACGCGTTGTGCACCTGCAACTGGCTGCTCGCGATACGGTTGCCGAGTACCTGCAGGCTGGCCTCCACCGCTTTGCTCAAGGAGGCTTGGCCGCCGTCATCACCACGTCGTGCAAATGAGCGCAGGCTGGCGGTGATGCGGCCCATGCGATCGATCAGGTCGTTCATGGTCAGCAGGTTGGTACTGGCTGTTTCCAGCGCGCCGCGTTCGAGGAAGCGAACGGTGTTGCCGGACAGTGTGCGTAATGCCGCCAGCGGCTGGTTGAGTTCATGAGCGATGCTGGTAGACATCTGGCCGATGGCCGCCAGCTTGCCAGCCTGAACCAGTTCGTCCTGAGCATGGCGCAGTGTCTGCTCGGCATGGCGCCGTTCACGGATCTGGCCCTTGAGGCGTTCATTACTGGCGCGCAGATCGGCTGTTCGTTCGGCGATCTTGCGCTCCAGTTGGCTATTGGCTTCTTCCAGGGCTTCTCTGGCGGCCAAGCGCGTGGCGATAACTTTACGCCGCTCGTTCCAGGCAATCAGGAGGATGGCCAGCAGTGCGAAAGCCACGGCCGCCAGTACCCCCTGAACGATGGACTCGCGGCGCAGGTCCTGCAGTGGTGTCAGCAGGGTAAAGTGCCAGGGGGTATCACTCAGGCGGCGAGTCTGGGCCAGGTAGGCGACTTCATGGTGGCTGTCACCGAGCTCGGCATTGGCCGGGAAACTCAGCTTCTCCACGCCGTCGCCCAGTTTCTCGCGCGACAGCGGCTGCAGTTCGTTGAGTGGCCACCAGTAGTATTGCAGGCTGCGCGCCAGGCGCTCCTTGGTTTCCGGTGTCAGTGGTCGTACTGACTTCAGACGCCGTGCAGGGTCGCTGGAGAGGATGATGATGCCATTCTCATCGCTGACGAAGGCTTCCAGACGTGCCCGTTGCCAGCGTTCTTCGAGGGCTTCAAGGCGCACCTTGATGACTGCAACGCCAATGATCTTGCCATGCTCTTCCAGGCCGTGTGCCAGGTAATAGCCGGGTTCGCCCGTGGTGCTGCCAATGCCATAGAAACGTCCAGGCTGGCCGCGCACGGCATCCTGGAAGTAGGCACGGAAGGACAGGTCTTCGCCCAGGTAGCTGTCGACATCGCGCCAGTTGCTCGTGGCCTGTACCCGGCCGCTGGTGTCCAGGACATAGATCGCCCGGCTGCGGCTGCGTCGGTTCAGGCCCTCGAGGTATTCATTGACGGCCTGGCGATGTTCGCCATCCGTTTCGTTCAGCAGGCTTGAGACACTCTGCTCCAACTCCAGCAAGCTTGGCAGGTAGGTGTACTTGCTGATTTCGCTCTCGACCGCTCGCGCATGCAGCTCAAGCTGGCGTTCGCCTGTTTCGCTCAAGGTGCGTATGCCGTTGTGTTCGCTGATCAGAAAGCCGGCCACGCCCAGGCCGATCATCAGCAGGAGGATCAGTGGCGGCAGAAACAGGTGACGGATCAGACGGGGTTTCACGGCAAGTGCAGGCTTGGCTGGGCGAAAGAGCGTAGGGTCGCATTTCATCACAGTGGCCTTGGTACGACCAGCGCCGCCTGCCCGGCGAACACCGGACAGGCGGCAGTGGTGCATTAGTGTTGCAGGATCTTGCTGAGGAAGTGCTGTGTACGCTCATGGCGCGCATCGGTATTACCGAAGAACTCCTCTTTCTGGCAGTCTTCGATGATCCGGCCCTGGTCCATGAAAATCACCCGGTTGGCGACCTTGCGAGCGAACCCCATTTCGTGGGTAACGCACATCATGGTCATGCCTTCGTGTGCCAGCTCAACCATGACGTCCAGTACTTCGTTGACCATCTCAGGGTCCAGTGCCGAAGTCGGTTCGTCGAACAGCATGACGATCGGGTCCATCGACAGCGCGCGGGCAATTGCCACACGCTGCTGTTGACCACCTGAGAGTTGCCCCGGGTGCTTTTTCGCATGGGCACTGAGGCCAACGCGGTCCAGCAAGGCCAGGCCTTTCTTGGTCGCTTCGGCTTCACTGCGGCCTAGCACCTTGCGCTGGGCAATGGTCAGGTTCTCGGTGATGGTCAAGTGGGGAAACAGCTCGAAATGCTGGAACACCATGCCCACTCGCGAACGCAGTTTCGGCAGGTTGGTCTTCGGATCGGCAATCGAGGTGCCGTCGACAATGATGTCGCCTTTCTGGAACGGCTCCAGTGCGTTGACGCATTTGATCAGGGTCGATTTACCCGAGCCCGACGGGCCGCAGACCACGACCACTTCGCCTTTTTTGACTTCGGTGCTGCAGTCGGTCAGTACCTGGAAGTCGCCGTACCACTTGTTGACGTTCTTGATAGAGATCATACGGTTAACCTTTTCTGCAGACGCTTGACCAGGAAGGAGGCGGAGAAGCTGATAACGAAGTACACGGCACCGGCGAACAACAGAAACTCGTTGGATTGCCCGATGATGTCGCCGCTGGCACGTGCGGAGTTGAGGAAATCTACCAGGCCGACGGTGTAGACCAGCGAGGTGTCTTGAAACAGGATAATGCTCTGTTGCAGCAGCAGTGGGGTCATCTTGCGAAAGGCCTGAGGCAGGATGATCAGGCGCATGGTTTGACCGTAGGTCATGCCCAGTGCCTGAGCCGCGCCCATCTGGCCTTTGGCGATCGACTGCACGCCGGCACGAACGATCTCACAGAAGTACGCCGCCTCGAACATCATGAACGCGATCAGGCACGAGGTGAACGCCCCGACGGGTGTGTCTTCGCCGGTAATCCAGCGCAGCACGAACGGTACCGCCAGGTAGAACCAGGTGATGACCAGCAGCAGCGGAATGGAGCGGAAGTAGTTGACGTAGGCACCCGCGAGATTGGCCAGCAGCTTGTTGGAGGACAAGCGCATCAGCGCCAGCACGGTACCCAGGGCAATACCGCCAATGACCCCCAGGACCATGAGTTGCAGGGTCATCAGCATGCCGTTCCAGAGGGCCGGCAGGGCGGGAATGATTCCACTGAAGTCCATCATTTACCTCCCACGGAGATCAGGCCAGGCACGGCGACTTTCTTCTCGATCAGACGCATGAGCAGCATCAGGCTCATGTTCAGGGTGAAGTAGATCAGGGTGGCCAGGGTGAAGGCTTCAAACAGGTTTGCGGAGAACTCGGCGGTCTGCTTGGTCTGTGCCAGCAATTCCATCAGGCCGATCAGCGAGGCCACCGAGGAGTTCTTGAACACGTTCAGGAATTCCGAGGTGAGCGGCGGAATGATGATCCGATACGCTTGCGGCAGCAGTACGTTCCAGTAGATCTGCGGCAGGCTGAAGCCCATGGCGCGCGCGGCGGACTCCTGGCCTCGTGGCAGCGCCTGGATGCCGGTACGGACTTGCTCGCAGACCCGTGCAGCCGTAAACAGACCCAGGCAGATCACCACGCTGATGAAGGCCGAGGTGGTCGGATTGAGGTCTTGCTTGTACCACTCTTGCAGGCCTTCGGGCAGCATGTCCGGTATCAGGAAGTACCATATGAACAGTTGCACCAGCAGCGGTACGTTACGAAAAAGTTCCACGTAGGCCGTGGCAATACCCGATACCAGACGGTTCGGGACGGTGCGCATGACGCCGAGTACCGAACCCAGCAACAGCGCAATGACCCAGGCGGCGGCGGCAATGCCGACGGTCCAGCCTAGCCCGGAGATGAACCAGTCGAGATAGATCTCGCTGCCTACGCCGGTGGACTTGAAAAAAACGCCCCAGTCCCAGTTGTAATTCATCGGGGTCTCCCCTCAGATCAGTTGTTTCACGGGCACCTTCGAGCATCCGAGTGCGCACAGGGCGCCCTCGGATGAAAGGTTAGTCACTGCCTGGGATCAGGACTTCTTTTCGTCTGCAGCTTTGTCAGTGGGGTTGGCGATCAGCGCCTTGAGCTCGTCGCTCATCGGGAACATCAGGTTCAGGCCTTTTGGCGGAATTGGCTGCTGGAACCATTTATCGTAGATCTTGTTGATCTCGCCTGATTTGTAGAGTGCAACGATCGCGTCATCGACGGCTTTCTTGAAGGGCGCATCGCCTTTGCGCACCATGCAACCGTAGATCTCATAGGACTGCGGGGTGCCGGTCACTTCCCAGTCGGTTGGCTTCTTGGCCTTGGCCATTTCGCCAGCGAGCAGGGCGTCATCCATCATGAAGGCAACGGCACGACCGGACTCGAGCATCTGGAAGGACTCACCGTGGTCCTTGGCCGAGATGACGTTCATCTTCATCTGCTTATCGGCGTTCATCGCCTTGAGAATGCGCTCGGAGGTGGTGCCGGCGGTGGTGACCACGTTCTTGCCGGCCAGGTCCGGGAAGTCCTTGTACTTGGAATCCTTTTTCGTCAGCAGGCGGGTGCCGATCTCGAAGATGCCGACCGAGAAGTCGACCTGTTGCTGGCGTTCGACGTTGTTGGTGGTCGAACCGCACTCGACGTCCACTGTGCCGTTCTGCACCAGCGGAATACGGGTTTGCGAGGTCACCAGGTTGTATTTGACCTGAAGGTTTGGTGCGTCCAGGTCCTTCTTGAGGGCCTCGACGATTGCCAGCTGGATGTCGTGTGCATAACCGACTGGTTTGCCCGATGCGTCAGCGATGTAGGAGAACGGAATGGAAGCGTCGCGGTGCCCCAGGGTAATGGTGCCCGATTCCTTGATTTTCTTCAGCGTGCCGGTCAGATCGGCGGCAAATACTGGCGTGCTGATCAAAGCGGCCGCGATAGCGGCGCCCAACAGGTGGGGAACGATACGCATCAAAATTTCCTCGACGTTGTTTTTTTTATGGAGCCTTTGCTGGGCTCATTCGTTCAGCGAACACTGCAATCAAGCGGTTTGCGCATTCGGGTACTGAGTGTAGAGCATGAGTCGTGCCAAGCCCCGGAATCTATTGTAACGCTATGATTTTATTGAATATTAATTTGATTTTTCGGTTTTTGATGGCGCTTATTCGTACGGCTTGCCGAACATCGTCATGTGGCGCGTTCGGAAGGCCGAACGCTTTTAGGGTGGCAAACGTACGTGTGCAGGTGTTGATTTCCAGAGGGCGGGGTTGTTGAGATCGGTTGATCCCGCAAACGGCGGGCGCCCGGAAACATTGCCTGCTGCTCCCGGTAATGCCGAGAAAGCAGTATGACCTTGCTGGCAACGGAGCCAGAGAACTTACAAGGAGTGCATCATGAGCACAGCAATGAAGCAGTATTTCGTTGAATCCAGCAACGGCGGTGATGATGACGACGAAGATGCCGAGAATGGACACGGCTGGCGCAAGGCTTGACCTGAGTCGGGCGAACGTAACCGTTTAGGTTCGTCTCATCCGGGCGAAAAGTTCCGCTCAGGCTTAGTGCCGTTTGGTTCGGCACATGAGCGTGAGCGGGCCTCTCGGAAATCCGATACCAGATTCTGGTGTCGGATTTTTTATGCGCTGTCACCTGTGAGTCAAACGGCTCAGGCCGCTTCGGACTTGCTGCGGTTCAGTGCGACGCGGAGCAGGTACTGCTTTAGTTTCTCTTGCTCGGCTGGGCTGGTGAACAGCCCAAGCTTGGTTCGCCGCCAGAGAATATCCTCGGCGCTGGTAGCCCACTCTTCGCTGCACAGGTAATCCACCTCGCGGGCGAACAATCCCCCACCCATGGCTTCGCCCAAGTCTTCGGGACCCTGGACGCCTTCGAGCAGGCGCCAGACGCGGCTGCCGTAGGTCAATGCCCAGCGTTGAGCGATGGCACTTGGCAGCCAGTCGTATCGGGCCTGGATGCTCTCGCTCAGCGCCTTGGGTGTGCTCATGTCTTCGCCGCCTGGCAGTGGGGCGGTGGCAGTCCAACTGCCTTTCATTTGCGTGAAGAATGGCGCCAGCTCACGCATGGCCGACTCGGCGAGCTTGCGGTAAGTGGTCAGTTTGCCGCCAAACACCGACAACAAAGGCGCTTGTTCAGCCTCGGCTGAAAGGGACAGGGTGTAATCGCGTGTGATGGCCGATGGATTGTCCGACTCGTCATTGCACAGCGGACGAACACCAGAGTAACTGTTGACGATATCGGCACGGCTTAACGGGTGTTTGAAGTGGTCATTGACCACCTTGAGCATGTAGTCGGTTTCCGCCTCGGTGATGACCACCTTGTCGGGATCGCCATTGTACTCGCGGTCTGTCGTGCCAATCAGGGTGAAGCGCTCCAGATACGGAATGGCAAACACAATGCGCTGGTCTTCATTCTGCAGGATGTAGGCGTGCTCGCCTTCGTACAGCTTCGGCACAATCAGGTGGCTGCCTTGGATCAGGCGAATCCCGTAGGAGGTATCGAGCTTCAGGTCATCCTTGATGAACGTTGCAACCCAAGGGCCTGCGGCATTGACCAGTGCCCTGGCCTGGATCGTCTGTTGGGTGCCGTCGGCACGCTCGATTTGTACACGCCACAGGCCGTTGACGCGATCAGCGCCGAGGCAGCGGGTATGGGTCAGGATGTGTGCGCCGTTTTCCCGGGCCGCCATGGCGTTGAGTACCACCAGGCGGGCGTCATCTACTGCACAGTCGGCATACTCGAAACCACGGGTGATCACCGGCTTAAGCGGGCTGCTCGGGCCGAAGCGCAGGCTACGCGATGCACCGAGGCGTTTGCGTTTACCCAGGTGGTCGTAGAGGAACAGGCCCGCGCGAATCATCCAGGCCGGGCGCAGGTGAGGGCGGTGAGGCAGTACGAAACGCATCGGCTTGACGATGTGCGGGGCCTTGGCCAGCAGTACTTCGCGTTCTGCCAATGCTTCGCGTACCAAGCGAAACTCATAATGCTCCAGATAGCGCAGGCCACCATGGATCAACTTGCTGCTGGCAGACGAGGTATGGCTGGCCAGGTCGTCTTTTTCGCAAAGCAACACGGACAGCCCGCGCCCTGCTGCATCTGCGGCAATCCCTGCGCCATTGATACCGCCGCCGATCACGGCGATGTCATAGGTTTCATCGAGGGTAGTGGGCGCTTGGCGGGAGAGGGACACGGGCGGCTCCTGAATTTGAATGTGAACATTGATGTTCATTTTCGAAAATATTAGCGCAATGGCATAGCCGCCGCTAGCCGGACTTGATAGAAAATGCTGATCTATAGGTCTAAATGAAAAATAACGAACATGATGAGCGGCTGTCGCTGGCGGCAGCCGTGAGGGGAGGGGCTAGACGACTTCCAGGCGGATCTTCTGCTGGTTGAGCAACTGAGTCAGTGCGGCGACGGGCTGCTGATCGGTGACCAGGCAGTCCACCAGGCTGATTGATCCCAGGCGTACCATCGCGTTGCGCCCGAACTTGCTGGAGTCGGCGGCCAGGATGACCTGCCGTGCATTGGCAATGATGGCCTGGGATACACGCACTTCCTGGTAGTCGAAGTCCAACAGGCTGCCATCTTCATCGATGCCGCTGATGCCGACCAGGGCGAAGTCGACCTTGAACTGGTTGATGAAGTCGACACTGGCTTGGCCGACCACACCGCCGTCGCGGCGTACGTTGCCACCGGCCAGCAGCACTTCGAAATCGTCTTTTGCACTCAGGATCGAGGCCACGTGAAGGTTATTGGTGATTATTTTCAGGTGGTTGTGATTGAGCAGCGCGCGCGCAATGGACTCGGTGGTGGTACCAATGTTGATGAATAGCGGACGCATGGTCGGGAATTTGCGCTGCGACAGCTTCGGCGATGCGTTGTTTTTCGTCGCGCATCTGATCGGCGCGCATCGCGTAGGCGGTGTTTTCGATGCTGGAGTCGTAGGCGGCGCCGCCATGGTAACGGCGCAGCAGGTTGACTTCGGCCAGTTGATTGATGTCCCGCCGAATGGTTTGCGGCGTCACGACGAACAGTTGGGCCATTTCCTCGATGCTGACATAGCCGCGTTCGCGGACCAGTTCGAGGATTTGCTGCTGACGAGGAGGCAGGTTCATGGGCTGTCCTTTGGGCGGCCGGGCAAATTTCTCCATGATGCCGGAGGAAATCTCCTACGACCAGCCCGGAGGATGGCACAACGCCTTGCATTGACCTGCGGCCTTGGCGCCGGCAAAGCCGACGCCCAGCGTTTTCGCGCTGCCTTCAAGGGGCACTGCGGTGGTTTCAGTTCTCGTCGTGCGGTTCCCAGTCACGGGTGCGGTCTACGGCTTTCAGCCAGCCGGCATACAGTTTTTCTTTCTGCACTTCATCCAGTTGCGGGGTGAACGTGCGTTCGATGATCGCTTTGCCGCGCAGTTCGTCCAGGCTACTCCAGAAGCCGCATGCCAGGCCGGCGAGGTAAGCAGCACCGAGGGCGGTGGTTTCGCGCATCTGTGGGCGCTCAACGCAGGTGCCGAGAATATCGGCCTGGAATTGCATCAGGAAGTTGTTGGCGACTGCACCGCCATCGACGCGAAGGGCGCTCAGGCGTTCGCCGCAATCCTGTTGCATGGCGTCGAGTACGTCCCGGGTCTGGTAGGCAATCGACTCCAGGGCCGCTCGGATAATGTGGTCAACCTTGACGCCTCGGGTCAGGCCGAACAGCGCGCCGCGGGCATAGGGGTCCCAGTAAGGGGCGCCAAGGCCGGTGAACGCTGGCACCAGGTAGACCCCGTTGCTGTCCTTGACCTTGCTGGCGAAGTACTCGGTGTCGTGGGCGTCATTGATGATTTTCAGTTCGTCACGCAGCCACTGTACGGTGGAGCCACCGTTGAATACGGCGCCTTCCAGGGCGTAAGCCACTTCGCCGCGAGGGCCGCAGGCGATGGTGGTGAGCAGGCCGTGAGACGACGTGACGGCCTTTGTTCCGGTGTTCATCAGCAGAAAGCAGCCGGTGCCATAGGTGTTTTTTGCCTGCCCGGCGTCCACGCACATCTGGCCGAACAGTGCGGCCTGCTGGTCGCCGGCGATGCCCGCAATGGCGATACCGCTTTTGGTGTGCCCGTATACCTCGGAGGAGGCGCGAACCTCAGGCAGCATTTGGCGAGGAATGCCCAGGACTTGCAGCATCTTCTCGTCCCACGCCAGGGTGTGGATGTTGAAGAGCAGGGTGCGCGAGGCGTTGGTGTAGTCGGTGACGTGAACCTTGCCGCCGGAGAATTTCCAGATCAGCCAGGTATCGATTGTGCCGAACAACAGGTCGCCTTTTTCAGCGCGCTCGCGGGCACCCTCGACGTTGTCGAGGATCCATTTGAGCTTGGTGCCGGAAAAGTAGGGGTCGGTCACCAGGCCTGTGGTTTCGCGAATGTAGTCCTGCAGGCCATCGCGCTTGAGCTGTTCGCAAATTTCGGTGCTGCGTCGGCACTGCCAGACGATGGCGTTGTAGATCGGCCGACCGGTTTCCTTGTCCCAGACCACGGTGGTTTCGCGCTGGTTGGTGATGCCGATGGCCGCCACTTGATCATGGCTCAGGCCTGCCTGGGCCAGCGCCTCGACCATGGTTGCGCTCTGGGTGGCGAAGATCTCCATGGGGTCGTGCTCGACCCAGCCAGCCTGAGGGTAGTGCTGTGCGAACTCGCGCTGCGAGGTGCCGACCACGTTGGCGTCCCGGTCGAAAATGATGGCCCGCGAACTGGTCGTGCCCTGGTCCAGGGCAATGATGTAGTTCTTGTTATGGGTGTCTGTCATGTCGTTGGCCTTGCACTAAATAAGGTGGAGTCAGGGTAGGGCGGGCGTTGGCCCGCTGGCCCGGCATCAGGATGCCTGGGTCTTGCCCTGAGGGTTGTCGTCGGTCTGGACGGTCATGTTCGCTGCAGAGGGCAGGTTGCGGGCGAACACGCCGCGGTACAGGGCGGCACCAAGGCTTGCCCCTATGATCGGCGCAATTACCGGGATCAGAAAATAGGGCACCTCACGGCCACCGGTGAAGGCGATGGGTCCCCAGCCCGTAAGGTAGGTCATCAGTTTAGGCCCGAAATCGCGTGCGGGGTTCATCGCAAAACCGGTCAGCGGGCCCATCGCGCTGCCGATCACTGCGATCAGCAGGCCGATCAGTACGGGTGCCAGCGCGCCGCGTGGCAAGCCGTTGTTGTCGTCAGTAAGGGCCATGATCACCGCCATCAGGATGGCGGTAATGATCACCTCAACCAGGAAAGCCTGGCCGGTAGAGAGCGCCGGGTGCGGATAGGTCGAGAACACGGCGGCCAGCTCAAGGCTGCCTTGGGTGCCGCGCAGCATCTGATGGGTTTGTTCGTAATCGAAGAACAGCGTGCTGTAGAGCGTGTACACCAGCGCAGCGCCGCAGAAAGCACCGGCGATCTGGGCGACGATGTAGAACGCCAGTTTGTGTTTTTCAAAACCTGCGAACAGGCACAGGGCAATGCTGACCGCAGGGTTGAGGTGAGCGCCGGAGATGCCGGCGGTCAGGTAGATTGCCATGCTCACGCCAATGCCCCAGATGATGCTGATCTCCCACAATCCGAAGCTGGCGCCGGCGACCTTGAGCGCTGCAACGCATCCCGTGCCAAAAAATATGAACAAGGCTGTTCCCAGGAACTCGGCCATGCACTGGCTGGAAAGTGTCGGTTGTTGCTGGGCAATGGTCATTCGTTACCTCGGTTCTTGTTGTTGTGAGGCGCTTTGGCGCTCGACATGCTCCGGCAGAAATTCCCCAATTTCTGCTGGAAGGGGCTTTGGGGGTGTTGGCTTATATTCAAAATCG
Organism: Pseudomonas sp. TE3910; assembly: GCF_056279025.1. Taxonomy (NCBI): domain Bacteria; kingdom Pseudomonadati; phylum Pseudomonadota; class Gammaproteobacteria; order Pseudomonadales; family Pseudomonadaceae; genus Pseudomonas; species Pseudomonas sp. TE3910. Next base: position 2,295,022 of record NZ_JBWBQN010000001.1, on the reverse strand, counting down.
AAAAAATATAGACAAGAGAACGCTTATGTCAAAGGTCGAAAGTGAACGGCCATTCACAATCTGACTATTGGTTTGCAGGATGGTGCTGGACGCTGCAAGGGCTGTGCTTGGACGTGATGTAGCCCCCTGTGTAGCTGCTCTGTGGGTTTTGTCCTAAAGTAGCCGACGAAATTTGTCTTTACGGCCTGCCAGGAGTCCGCATGACCCCCGCTCTCGATCTATTGAAAAAGGTTCGTGCCGAACATCGCGTACACAGTTACGAACATGACCCCAAAGCGGCTTCTTATGGGCTGGAGGCTGCGGAGAAGTTGGGGTTGGAGCCCGCGCGGGTGTTCAAGACGCTATTGGCCTGCAGTGAAAAGGGCGAGTTGCTGGTGGCGGTGGTGCCGGTGGCAGGTTCCCTGGACCTCAAGGCCCTGGCCCATGCTGCCGGGGTGAAGAAGTGCGAGATGGCCGACCCCGCTGCTGCTCAGCGTGCCACGGGTTATCTGTTGGGGGGCATCAGCCCGCTGGGTCAGAAGAAGCGCTTGCGCACGTTCATTGATCAGTCTGCACAGCCGCTGCCGACGATTTTTGTCAGTGCCGGGCGGCGTGGCCTGGAGGTTGAGTTGGCGGCTGACGTATTGGCGACCCACACGCAGGCAAGCTTTGCCGAGATCGCCCGCGACTGATAGCAGCTGTGTGGATCGATAAGGCGTGTGGGGCGAGCAAGCCCGCCCCTGGCTATCAAGCGGCCGGGCTGTAACGACGCACGCCGTTGTCGCCTGGCTGGAGTTGTGCGGCAACGCTGCCGGGTGCCGGAAACAGTACCAGGTGGTCTGCCGCAACCACGATACCGACTTCGCTGCCAGGCAAATGGTCGATGTGGCTGGGGAATATCGCTTCGAGCTGGCTGCCGGTTGCCAGTTGCAGGCGATACAGCGTGGACGCGCCGAGGAAGCTCTTGCCGACAATGCGTGCCTTGAGCTCGCTGTCAGGTGCATAGACGATATCGTCTGGCCGCAGCAGTACATCCACTGCGCTGCCAATGGCCATGGTGTAGGCGCGATTTCCGCAGAGCTCGCCGAGTTCAGTCTGTACCGACTCCGGGCTGGTCAGTTGACCGCGAATGAAGTAGCCCTGGCCAATGAAGCTGGCCACGAAGGGGGTCAGGGGCTCATGGTACAGGTTGTAGGGCGTATCCCACTGTTCCAGTCGACCTTCCTTGAACACACCGACATGGTCGCTGACCGCAAAGGCTTCTTCCTGATCGTGGGTAACCAGGATCGCGCTGGTACCACGGCTCTTTAGAATGTCACGCACTTCATGGCTGAGGCGTCGACGCAGTTCGACATCAAGGTTCGAGAACGGCTCGTCAAGCAGCAGCAGTTGTGGCTCGGGCGCCAAGGCGCGGGCCAGGGCAACCCGTTGCTGTTGGCCACCAGAAAGCTCATGAGGGTAACGTTGGCCCAGACCACCGAGCTTGACCAGCTCGAGCATTTCCTCGACCACGTGTTGCTGTTGTGGGTGTTTGCCAATGCCGAATGCAATGTTCTGCGCCACGGTGAGGTGAGGGAACAGTGCATAGTCCTGGAACACCATGCCGATTCGGCGTTTTTCTGGCGCGAGGGTGAACCCTGCTTTGGAGATGACTTCGCCGGCCAGCTGTATCTCGCCCTCATGCACGGGCTCAAAGCCGGCGATGGCGCGTAGCGTGGTGGTTTTCCCGCACCCGGAAGAGCCGAGCAAACAACCGATATCGCCGGCGTTCAGGTGCAGGTTGAGGTTCTGGACAACGCGCTGGCCTTGGTACCCACAGGCCAGGTTGCGAAGGTTGAGCAGTAAAGGTTGACTCATGCGTGGTGGTAAGCCGGTTCAACAAGGAATTCAAGAAGCGCCTTCTGTGCGTGCAGACGGTTTTCCGCCTGGTCCCAAGCGACCGAGCGCGGGTCGTCGAGAAGGTCCATGCTGATTTCCTCGCCGCGGTGAGCGGGCAGGCAATGCATGAACAACACATCGGGGGCAGCGAGGTCGAGCAGCTCGCGCGTTACCTGGTAAGGCGCGAACGTCTTCAGACGCCGTGCAGTTTCCTCCTCCTGCCCCATGGAAGTCCAGACATCGGTGCTCACCAGATGGGCGCCCCGCACAGCCTCCTTCGGATCACGGACGATCGTGACGCGGTCTCCGGCCTGGGCGACGAATTGAGGGTTCGGCTCGTAGTCTTCCGGGCAGGCGATGCGCAGTTGGAAGTCGAACTGGATGGCGGCTTCTATATAGCTGTTGCACATGTTGTTGCCGTCGCCGATCCAGGCCACGGTTTTGCCCTGGATCGAGCCGCGGTGTTCGAGGAATGTCTGCATGTCGGCCAGCAGTTGGCAAGGGTGCAGGTCATCGGACAGGCCGTTGATCACCGGTACCCGCGAATTGGCGGCGAACTCGGTCAGCGTGCTGTGGGCGAAGGTACGGATCATCACCGCATCCAGCATGCGCGACATGACGATGGCGCAGTCGCTGATCGGCTCACCGCGACCCAGCTGGGTGTCGCGCGGCGAGAGGAAGATGGCCTGGCCGCCGAGCTGGATCATGCCAGCCTCGAATGACAGGCGGGTGCGGGTCGAAGACTTCTCGAAGATCATCCCCAGTACGCGGTTCTTCAGGGGTTCGAACAACACGCCTCGGTTACGCAGGTCCTTCAGCTCGATGCCACGACGGAGCACACCGAGCAGTTCGTCGGGGGTGCAGTCCATCAGGGAGAGAAAGTGCCTTGCGTTCATCATTGACTACCTTTTTGCAACAGACCGCAGATCATCTAAAGCCGGTTTTTGGAAAAACGGGTGAGACCTGCGGCGAAAGCCGCACGTGGCGACGAAATTAGGGGGAGACGCAATACTATAATTAAATGTCGCGTCTTACCAAGAGGGGCTGCAACATCGGCACTGCCGAATCTGCGATAACCCAATGGGGAACAGCTTTTTTGTGTACGCCACAAGGTTTTACACTGCCTGCCAGCGGCTTGGCAAACGCTGCTCACGCTGTTGAGTGCATAACCGCACCGGCTAGCTGCTCATTCGCATATCCGGCGCAAGGTATCTGCTCACTCAAGCGTGGCCCTCCGGACGGCTCCAGTTGCGCTAAATTTGCCCCTGGACGGTGAGCGAAGGGGGATGTTGGCAAGGCCGAGCGCCACGCTCGGCTTTCCGATACAATGCGTCACCGTGCCGACAACCGCGTCGGAAAGTTCAGCCGAGGTGCTCCATGGATATCATCGAAACAATCAAAGAGCAGATTGCCAACAACACCATTCTGCTTTACATGAAAGGCTCGCCCAATGCCCCGCAGTGCGGCTTCTCCGCCAAAGCGGCGCAAGCTGTAATGGGTTGCGGCGAGAAGTTCGCTTACGTGGACATCCTGCAAAACCCGGAAATTCGCGCCAACCTGCCGAAGTACGCCAACTGGCCAACCTTCCCACAATTGTGGGTGGCCGGTGAGCTGGTCGGCGGCAGTGACATCATGACCGAGATGTTTGCCAACGGCGAACTGCAGACGCTGATCAAGGAAGCGGCTGCCAAGGCCAAGGCTGCCGAAGCCTGATTCTTGTCAGCCAACAAAAAGCCCCGCATTGCGGGGCTTTTTGTTGGCTGCGAGAAAGACGGGCTTACTCGCCCATCTGCGACTGCAGGTAGTTTTCCAGGCCGACCTTGTCGATCAGGCTCAGTTGGGTTTCCAGCCAGTCGATGTGCTCTTCCTCGGCTTCGAGGATGTCTTCCAGCAGCTCGCGGCTACCGAAGTCGCCAACCGTTTCACAGTGGGCAATCGCGGCCTTGAGATCGGCTAGACCTGTCTGCTCGATTTTCAGGTCGCACTGGAGCATTTCCTTGGTGTGCTCACCAATGAACAGTTTGCCAAGGTCCTGCACGTTCGGGATGCCTTCGAGGAACAGAATCCGCTTGATCAGTTTGTCAGCGTGCTTCATTTCATCGATGGATTCTTTGTACTCGTGCTTGCCGAGCTTATCCAGGCCCCAGTCTTCATACATACGGGCATGCAGGAAGTATTGGTTGATTGCGACCAGCTCGTTTCCGAGGATCTTGTTGAGATGCTGGATGACGCTAACGTCGCCTTTCATGATGGGGTCCTGCCCTATAGGTGAGCTCAATAGCCCTGAGTGTGAGCCGGGCAACTTTTGCTGTCAAACCTAAGTTCTTGAATAATAAATAGAAACTAATAGGAATAAGAATGTTTTTGTTCCGCGTCTTAGTCCTAAGCACTTGAATTGCAGGCATAAAAAAACCGGACGCTGGGTCCGGTTCTTGGAAAGTCTGAATTATGCTGCAGTAAATTCTACTGGATAAGGCAGTGCAGCCTGGCTCACTTGCAGCTCGGTCAGGGTTTCGCGTACGACTTGTTTAGCCAGGCAGGCGCATTTGCCGCACTGAGTGCCCACATTGGTGGCTTCGCGTACGTCACGGTAGCTACAGCAGCCGTCGTAGATTGCATCGCGGATCTGTCCGTCGGTAACACCAACACAAAGACACACATACATAGAGGAGACCATCGTGGCTAAAGGCTCAATGCGGAGGATCTTAATGTTAATGAGAATGCTTGTCAAAGCACTTTGTTGAGCGGTCCCGTTCGCCGCGACGGACGGCAGCCTGGTCAGTGACCGCCCTTAAATTCGGCGGTACACGTTGGGCGGTGTATGATGGTCAGTCCATGCGATGCCAGGTGGGCCATGTGCCCTGCTGTGTATACCATTCCACTACATCAGGAGATATCGAATGAGCGTGCTCGTAGGCAAAAAAGCCCCGGATTTCACGGTTCCAGCCGTACTCGGCAATGGCGAGATCGTCGACAGCTTCAACCTGGCTTCGGCCATCAAGGGCAAGTACGGCCTGGTGTTCTTCTACCCACTGGACTTCACTTTCGTCTGCCCGTCCGAGCTGATCGCCCTGGACCACCGTATTCCTGACTTCCAGGCGCGTAACGTCGAAGTCATCGGTGTTTCGATCGACTCGCATTTCACCCACAATGCTTGGCGTAATACCCCCGTCAACAACGGCGGTATCGGCCCGGTCAAATACACCCTGGCCGCTGACATCTCCCACGAGATCTGCAAGGCCTATGACGTTGAGTCCGAAGGCGGCGTAGCCTTCCGTGGCGCGTTCCTGATCGACACCAACGGTGTGGTCCGTTCGCAAATCGTCAACGACCTGCCGCTGGGCCGTAACATGGACGAGCTGCTGCGTCTGGTCGACGCCCTGCAATTCCACGAAGAGCACGGCGAAGTCTGCCCTGCCAACTGGAAAAAAGGCGACAAGGGCATGACCGCTTCGCCAGAAGGCGTTGCTGCTTACCTGAGCGAAAATGCTGGCAAGCTGTAAGCACCACGCATAAAAAAACCGGCCCCAGTGGCCGGTTTTTTTATGCGTGGCTGTCGACTTCAGTCGTCGAAGTCTTGCCAGCCGCCCATTTGTTTCCAGCGGTTGACGATACCGCAGAACAGCTCGGCGGTTTTTTCGGTGTCATAGCGAGCCGAATGTGCTTCACGTCCGTCAAAGTCGATGTCGGCACTTTGACAGGCCCTGGCCAGTACGGTCTGGCCATAGGCCAGGCCCGCCAGGGTAGCCGTGTCGAAACTGGAGAACGGATGAAACGGGTTGCGCTTCATATCGTTCCGGGCTACCGCGGCATTGAGGAAGCCCAGGTCGAAACTGCTGTTGTGGCCGACCAGAATTGCCCGCTTGCAGCCATTGGCCTTCAAGGCCTTGCGCACACCACGGAAAATGTCGGTTAGCGCGGCCTCCTCGCTAACGGCCATGCGTAGCGGATGGTCCAGCTTGATGCCGGTGAACTCCAGTGCGGCCTGTTCAATATTGGCACCTTCAAACGGTTCGACACGGAAGAAATAGGTGTGCTCGGGGAACAGGAAACCTTTCTCATCCATGCCGATGGTCACGGCGGCAATTTCCAGCAAGGCGTCGGTTGCGCAGTTGAAACCGCCCGTCTCGACATCCACAACTACTGGCAGGTAACCACGAAAGCGTTCGGCCATGGGGTGACGCGGGCCGCCGCTATGACCTTCCTGGTCGAGGTCGAAGTGATCATCACTCACGCATTTGTCTCCAGCAGGCGCCAGCGCAGTTGTTCACCGGCGCGCAGCGGTACCACGGTGTGCTCGCCGAATGGCAGGCTATCCGGGGCGGTCCAGCTTTCGCGGACCAGGGTAATAGTGTCGGTATTGGTCGGCAGGCCGTAGAACGCAGGGCCATGCAGGCTGGCGAAACCTTCGAGTTTGTCCAGCGCATTGCGCTGCTCGAATGCTTCGGCATACAGCTCGATAGCGGCGTAGGCGGTGTAGCAGCCGGCACAACCGCAGGCGGCTTCCTTGGCGTGACGGGCATGCGGCGCCGAGTCGGTGCCCAGGAAGAACTTGCTGTTGCCGCTGGTAGCGGCATCGAGCAGGGCGACCTGGTGCGTATTGCGCTTGAGGATCGGCAGGCAGTAGTAGTGCGGGCGAATGCCACCGACCAGCATGTGGTTGCGGTTGTACAGCAGGTGCTGAGCAGTAATGGTTGCCCCGACGTTGGCCGGTGCTTCTGTCACGAACTGCACGGCATCGGCCGTTGTAATGTGTTCGAAGACCACTTTAAGCGTCGGGAAACGCTCGACTACGCGGCGCATGTGTTCGTCGATGAACTGCTTCTCGCGGTCGAAGACGTCGACCTCGCTACGCGTTACTTCACCGTGGACCAGTAGCGGCATGCCGACTTCAGCCATGGCCTCGAGCACCGGGAAGATGTTGTCGATGCTGGTGACACCCGAGTCCGAGTTGGTGGTCGCACCCGCTGGATAAAGCTTGGCGGCGTGGACGAAACCGCTGGCTTTGGCCGCGCGGATTTCCTCGGGTTGGGTACGGTCGGTGAGGTACAGGACCATCAACGGCTCGAAGCGGCTACCAGCCGGACGGGCCGCGAGGATACGCTCGCGATAGGCGCCGGCTTCGGCGGCGTTGCGCACTGGTGGTACCAGGTTTGGCATGATGATCGCGCGGGCAAAGGTGCGCGCCACATCGCCAACGGTGTGGGGCAGGACGGCACCATCACGAAGATGGATATGCCAGTCGTCAGGACGCAGGAGGGTCAGGCGGTCGGACATTGGGGATTCCAGGCGGGTCGAACTCAAGGTGAATGCTACCGGAAAAGCCGGGTCCGAGCACTCGCTATCAAGTTTTGCCAGGGCCTACCGATACCTTGCAGGTATGCCGTGAAAAATTTGTGGAGCCGCCCGTGCGCCAGCATTATCTAGCCCTGCTCAGCATGTTTGCCAGCCTGCCTGCCATGGCACTTACTTTCCAGACGCGCCTGGAAAGCGTCGAGTGGAAGGTCGAGGGTGATCAGTTCGAGTGCCGATTGATCCAGCCGATTGCCAATTTCGGCTCCGGTGAGTTCGTGCGTCGCGCGGGCGAACAGCCGACCTTCCAGTTGCGTTCGAACAGCAATGTACTGGGTACAGGTTCGGCAACCTTGCTGGCCGCCGCCGCGCCGTGGCAGCCCGGGCGTGGCGATATCAACCTGGGCACTGTGCGCATGGCCCGTAACGGTGTGCTGTTCAACAGCACGCAAGGCCAGGCCAGCCGTTTGATCAATGGCCTGCTGGACGGCCGCAGTACCGTGGTCCGCAATTATGCGGGTGAAGCGGGGCGGGCGATGGAAGTGCGCGTGTTGCCGGTCAAGTTTGGCCAGGCCTACGGTGACTACCAGGTCTGTGCGGCCAAGTTGTTGCCGATGAACTACGACCAGGTGCGTCAGACCCGGGTCGACTTCCCGGGTGGCGGTATCGACCTGGATGCCAATGCCCAAGCGCGACTGGACATCATCCTCGACTTCCTCAAGGCTGATCCGACGGTCAATCATATTGAGCTTGATGGCCATTCGGACAACAGTGGCAATCGCCTGACCAACCGTGATCTGTCGCGCCGGCGTGCGCTGGCCGTTATGGACTACCTTAAAAGCCACGGTATTGCAGAAGAGCAGATCACGCTGCGTTTCCACGGTGAGCGCTATCCACTTGCACCGAACAACAGCCCGGCCAACCGCTCGCGCAATCGCCGCGTGAACATTCAGTTGGACCGAGTGGCGCCCGTTGAAAAGCCGGTAGAAGCCGCTAGCGAAAAACCGCTTGGCAAGGCACCTGATGCAGCGTCGACAGCACCGGGCCAAGTGCCTGCAGTCAACACCTCTGTTGCCAAGCCGGCCGTTAAATCCTGAGGTTGAGGGGCGACCGTCCGTCGCGCCCTCGACCGTTCCTGTCGCTTTGTCGTCACAAGCTGTCGCCCCACTGTAAATGTTGCGGTAAGACCGGTAGAATCATTGGTTTTCCGTACAACCCCGTGGAGTGATGGCATGGCGGACGTAAAAAAGGTCGTACTGGCGTATTCCGGCGGCCTTGATACTTCGGTAATTCTCAAGTGGCTGCAAGATACCTATAACTGCGAAGTGGTGACCTTCACCGCTGACCTGGGGCAGGGCGAGGAGGTCGAACCGGCCCGTGCCAAGGCTCAGGCCATGGGTGTCAAAGAGATCTACATCGACGACCTGCGCGAAGAGTTTGTGCGTGACTTCGTGTTCCCGATGTTCCGCGCCAACACCGTTTACGAAGGTGAGTACCTGCTGGGTACTTCCATCGCTCGTCCGCTGATTGCCAAGCGTCTGATCGAAATCGCCAACGAAACCGGCGCCGATGCCATTTCTCATGGCGCGACCGGTAAGGGCAACGACCAGGTACGTTTCGAGCTGGGTGCCTACGCGCTCAAGCCAGGCGTGAAGGTTATTGCGCCGTGGCGCGAGTGGGACCTGCTCTCGCGTGAAAAACTGATGGACTATGCCGAGAAGCACGCGATTCCAATCGAGCGTCACGGCAAGAAGAAGTCGCCGTACTCGATGGACGCCAACCTGCTGCATATCTCCTATGAGGGCGGTGTGCTTGAGGATACCTGGACCGAGCACGAAGAAGACATGTGGCGTTGGACCAAGTCGCCGGAAAACGCGCCGGACGTACCGACCTACATCGAACTGACCTACCGCAACGGTGACATCGTTGCTATCGACGGCGTGGAAATGACCCCCGCTACCGTGCTGGCAACCCTCAACCGCATCGGCGGCGAGAACGGCATCGGGCGTCTGGATATCGTCGAAAACCGCTATGTCGGCATGAAGTCTCGTGGGTGCTACGAAACCCCGGGCGGCACCATCATGCTGCGTGCACACCGCGCCATCGAGTCGATCACCCTCGACCGTGAAGTCGCTCACTTGAAAGATGAGCTGATGCCGAAGTACGCCAGCCTGATCTACACCGGTTACTGGTGGAGCCCAGAGCGTCTGATGCTGCAGCAAATGATCGATGCTTCGCAGGTGAACGTGAACGGTGTTGTACGTCTGAAGCTGTACAAGGGCAACGTGATCGTGACAGGTCGCAAGTCTGATGACTCGCTGTTCGACGCCAACATTGCTACCTTCGAGGAAGATGGCGGTGCTTACAACCAGGCCGATGCAGCGGGCTTCATCAAGCTGAACGCCTTGCGCATGCGCATTGCCGCAAACAAGGGTCGTTCGCTGATTTAAGCGTTCTCCTCGTTTGAAAAAAACCCGGCCTTGGCCGGGTTTTTTTATTCATCGTTTTTATTACTGTGGGTCTGTACATGGCCATGCCTTATGGGGTGTGGAGGACATGGGTTTATTGGTAATCGTCGTTTGAATACCAGCATCCATATTGTAAAAAACCAACGACTCTCCACTTCCGTTACTGGGTGAAAGTCGTGATTGCTTCAGCGCGCTTAATACATGATGTTCAATAAACTGATTCGCGCCGCTGCCGGATAGAAAGATGCTGGATGGGGGTGTGTTGTCGGGTAAAACCGGGCTGTTCGGCGTGTTTATCATGAGTTCTAATTGTGCGAGTTTTTCGCACAGCTCATTGAGTTTCTCATGAAGTGTGTCATTGGGATCATCTCGACACTGTTCGCGTTTTACCGTGCTCGTCGTTGAATATTCAACTGCACTTGAAGAGTGCTCGGCTATGGGCTCTTCATTGCTGTTTTTTTCTTGGGTCAAGCAGTTCGATGCCGCTGTTTCCTGTGCGTGCTCTGTGGGTGATTCAGTATTGTCAGGGACATACAGTGATCGTGTGTTGAAATTTAATGTAAGAAAGAAAAGCAGTGTCAGGAAGGGCGGAAACCCTACAAGAAACCACGTGTAAATTTCTTGGCTGTCTTCACCGAGAAATGGCAGGGAGGCCAGCGCAGAGGCCTCAATGATTCCGGCGAAGATGGCGATGATGGTCAACGGACTTTTGGGTTCGGCGTTGCTCATAATTCAGTACCTTCTGCTCATTTTGGCGGAGATGCATGACGGGCCGCCATGCTCAGAAGGATCGCTCGAATAGTCCGTACAGGTGGGTAATTATGTGTTGTTTCAAGCAATCCGTAAGGCTGCTGTATGGGGTGATTTTTAAAGAGGACTACGAACTTCTATTAATCTAATGGCACTATGGGAAATTTCCTTCAACGATTGTGGCATCGCTTCATAGGTTGTGACTTTGAATGATGATAGTGTTGTTTTACAGCGGATTTTACTTGCGTTTTCTTTGGCGGGCGCTGCTGTTTTCTGAGTTTGGCATTAATAAAATTTGTAGGAATTGTCCTATGATTTTGTAGGCCGTGTCTTTGAGTGTAAGTGCTTGGCGGGAGCAGAATGCAATATTTCGAATGAATGGGATATTGTGCGAGCTTAAAAACCGAACAGCAAAAATTTGGATTTGCCCATGAATAAAGTGCTGATCGTGGATGATCATCCAGTCATTCGTTTGGCTGTACGCATGCTGATGGAACGGCATGGTTACGAAGTCATTGCGGAGACGGATAATGGTGTAGATGCACTGCAACTTGCCCGGGAATATCTTCCCGACATTGTTATTCTGGATATTGGAATCCCTAAACTCGACGGGCTTGAGGTCATTACCCGCTTGGCCTCTACAGGGGAGGCGTTGAAGGTGCTGGTGCTGACATCCCAGGCGCCGGGGCATTTTTCAATGCGTTGCATGCAGGCGGGGGCTGCCGGTTATGTTTGCAAGCAACAGGATTTGACCGAGCTCCTCAGCGCAATCAAGGCTGTGCTGTCGGGCTACAGCTACTTTCCCAATCAGGCGTTGCATTCGGTTCGTTCCAATCTGGGAGGGGCCAGTGAAGCGGAGATGGTCGAACGCCTCTCGGGTCGGGAAATGATGGTGCTGCAACAATTGGCGCGCGGCAAAAGCAACAAGGAAATCGCCGATAGCATGTTCCTCAGCAACAAGACGGTCAGTACCTACAAGACGCGTTTGCTGCTGAAACTCAACGCCCGCTCCCTGGTCGATCTGATTGAGCTCGCTCAACGTAACGATCTGGTATGAAATGACCTTCAAAATAGCTTCCCTACAAGGAGGCTTTTTGATGACCCACTACTCGCCGCCCTCTTGATTGGGCGGCTGTTCGTTAAAGGTCGAAGTCGTAGTCCGCCAACTGTTTCTGCAAACGGCGCTCTTCCAGCAGGTTGTCAATGGTGCGGCGTTTACTCAGATTGGTTTTTGCCGTCTCTACCGGAACATCCGCGACAGGCGAATCTTCGCTGGCAGTAAAGTCGTCATCCAGATCCAGGTCTTCTTTATCGGTGCTCATAAGTCACTCCACGGCAAGAGGGCCATTGGCGCACCTTATAACGAGATTCTCAGGTCCGGTAAAAAAGATTTTTTCAATCGGCTAATCAGCTTTTTCGCTATTTGCTCAATCGTCTGAAGTCTTGTGCTTGTAATCACACAGGTCTTCGATCCGGCAACTGCCGCAACGTGGCTTGCGCGCCTGGCACACATAGCGACCATGCAGGATCAGCCAGTGGTGGGCGTCCAGCAGGTAAGCCTTGGGTACAAACTTCAGCAGCCCCTTTTCAACCTCTAGAACGTTCTTGCCGGGGGCTATACCCGTGCGGTTGCTGACACGGAAAATATGGGTGTCGACAGCCATTGCGGGTTGTCGGAAGGCGGTGTTGAGCACCACGTTAGCGGTTTTTCGACCCACCCCAGGCAGTGCCTCAAGGGCTTCACGGTTATCCGGCACCTGACTGCCATGCTTTTCCACCAGTAATCGGCAGGTTTCGATAACGTTTTTCGCTTTGCTGTTGTACAGGCCAATGGTCTTGATGTACTCCGACAGCCCCTCGACGCCTAGTGCGTATATTGCCTCTGGAGTATTGGCCACCGGGAACAGGCGTGCAGTAGCCTTATTGACCCCAACGTCGGTAGCCTGTGCGGACAGGATGACTGCAATCAGCAGCTCGAAGGGCGATGTGTAGGCAAGCTCGGTCTTCGGTTCTGGATTGTCTTCATGCAGCCTGCGAAATATTTCCAGGCGTTTTGTAGCATTCATGGGTCAGCGAATTCCTTGGCAGCGAGAGGACGCACGTTGGCGCCAGGCCCTATTGTACAGGGCGAGCAACAGGCCAAGAAGGAACAGGGCCCCAGGGGTGAGATGGGCCAGGCGCATACCGCTGCCCATCAGCTCACGAGCCACACCCAGGCTGATACAGAGTGCAGCGAACCCGAGTAACAGGCTCAGCGGGAGGCGCCAGCTTTTGGCGTGTCCCAGCGCATGCTCGAACAGCACGCACTGCAGCGCGATCAGTGCGGTGTAAAGGCCCAGGCTCTGGTAAAGCACCAAGGCGTAGGCGCGTAGGCTCAGTTCCAGGCAGGTGACGATTGTCGCAGCCAAAAGCATGCTGGCGACTTCTGCACCGATACCCGTCAGTAGCCGCCTCAGGGGCGTCATACCGAGGCGATGCAACAATATTGCCAGTAGGCTGAGCGCTGCTATCGAAGCGCCCTGCAGGAGCGTTTGCGTGGCGCCCAGCAGCGGTGCCAGGCTTAGGCCGGCAAGCCAGTGTCTATTCATCTGTGGCCCCTTCGAGTAGGTCTTTGGCATGCTCATCGAAGTAGCGCAGGGCGTCATGTAGCGGCCTGGATCACGGCGCGAGAGGTCACACTTGCGCCGGCCAGTTGGTCGAACTGGCCATTATCGCGTTTCAGTGCCCAGGCGGCATCGGGCGTAGTCGTGAGCCCATGGCCGATGAAGTGCTGCAGCCAGGTGTTACCGGGTTCTACAAGCTGCGCGCCAAGGCCCGGGGTTTCCTGTTGTTGCAGGACTTTCAGGCCCATCAGCCGGCCGCTGGGGTCTATGGCAATCAGTATGTCCAGCGCGCCGCCGTAGCCCTGCGTACGACTATGCAGTACCACGGCGCTCGGCTGCCCGCCAAGTAGCGCGCGGTAGCCTGCGCGCAGTGTGCTGTGTGCCAGGCGGGTATCGCTCAGGCGGATGGGGTGTTGCAAGGGGCTATTGTCATAGGACTCAGCGGGCAGCACGCTTAGCCATGTCTGTGCCTTGAGTTGTTCCTGTGCGACCCTGATCGGCGCGGCAGCGTAGTGATGCCAGGTCATGCTGACCGCGACTGCCAGTAACGCAAGGGCAGCCAGCAGCATGCCGCTGCGCAGTCCTGTACGCTTCATGTTGCCTCCCGTTCCCAGCGGCCGGCCCAACGTTCAATGGCTGGCACCGCAAGGTTCATCAGCAGCACTGCGAACGCTATGCCGTCGGGGTAGCTGCCCCATGTTCTGATCAGGTAGATCAATACCCCGACTCCCGCGCCGAACAGCAAGCGGGCCTTGGGGCTCCTGGGGCCGGACACCGGTTCTGTGACAATGAAGAACGCCGCGAACAGGGTTGAGCCGGATAACAGGTGCAGCAGTGGCGAGCCGTGGGAGTCGGAGCCCGAACCGTTCCAGCAGAACAAACTGATGATAAACAGACTGCTCAGCAGCCCTATGGGCGCATGCCAGCTGAATACCTTGCGCTGGAGCAGGAACACGCCGCCCAGCAAGAAGCCAAGGCTGGCCCACTCGGTACCTTTACCGCCGAAATGGCCAAATCCGGGGTGCTGGGCGAACAACTCATCCATGGTCAGGCTTCTGTTGTTGCGCAAGCCATCCAGTACGGTGGCTTGTACCCAAGCGTCGGGTTGTGTGCTGCTGGCGATACCAAACACCTGGTGCAGGCTGCTGCCAAGGTCCAGCGGTTGGGGGGCAGGCCACTGGGTCATCGCAACCGGGAACGACAGCAAGACCAGGGCATAGCCAAGCATGGCGGGATTGAATGGATTCTTGCCCACACCGCCGTACAGGTGTTTGCCTATCGCAATCGCGCTACTGGCGGCGATCATCGGCAACCACCAGGGCGCATAGGCGGGCAGTGCAATGGCCAGCAATGTCGCGGTGACCAGGGCGCTGCCGTCGCTTAACGCGACCCGAACAGGGCGCTGCATCAGCATGAGCAAGCCAGCCTCGGTTGCCAGCGCTCCGACGCTGGTCAGCAGCAGGTTGAGCAGCAAGCCCCAGCCGTGCAACCAGAGCAACGCCATAAGCCCTGGGGAGCAGGCCAGCAGCACCAGCCCCATGGTGGAGCGCAGACGCTCGCTGACATCAGCCGCGGCCATGCTCGCTCACTGCCTGGAGCGATTCAAGGTGCGCTTGCGCAGCCTGAGATTCGCGCTCCAGTTCCAGTAATTGGGCATGCTGGGCGTCGCTCGGGGTTTCACCGAACGCCGTACGGGCCTTGTTCAGCTGGGCGCGACTCATGGCTGCGGCGATCTTCGCCTGCTTCAGGGCCGCATCGGCTGCGGCGATCTTTTGAGCCTTGACGCGTTCGATAGCTGCCTTGATTGGGTCATCGGTTGCCGTTTCGGTCGTGGCATTGGCCGCTGGGCGTTGGCTGCGGGCAAGGCGTTCGGCTTGTTTGCGAGCCTCGTCACGCTGCAGGCGTGCATTGCGCTGTTCGTAACGTTGCCTGGAGTGGTCACGCTTGGCGGTTCGTGCAGCCCGTTGCTCGGCATCGGTTGCCAGCCCGCCAACGATGGGGATGATTGCGCTGTTCGCCGGTAAGGGCAGCAAGTCGATGCAGTCGACCGGACAGGGCGCAACACACAGGTCACAGCCGGTGCATTCGGTGCTGATGACCGTGTGCATCAGTTTGGCTGCGCCGACAATCGCATCCACCGGGCAGGCCTGGATGCATTTGGTGCAGCCGATACATTCCGCTTCCCTGATGTAGGCGACCTGAGCCGGTGCGCTGCCGCGCTCGGGGTCCAGCGCTAGAATCGGTACGTCAAGCAGCTCGGCCAGGGCGGCGATCGTTTCGTCGCCGCCTGGCGGGCATTTGTTGATGGCCTCGCCCTTGGCCAGGCCTTCTGCGTATGGGCGGCATCCGCCGTGGCCGCATTTGCCGCATTGGGTCTGTGGCAGCAGGGCGTCGATGCGTTGAATCAGACTCATGATGTAAACAATCCGTTGAGGCCGAGAAAGGCCATGGCCATGATACCGGCGCCAATCAGCTCCAGTGGCAGGCCGCGAAAGGACTCGGGTATGGCGTCGTTGTCGAGGGTACGCTGTCTAAGGTCGTCGAGCAGTATCAGTACCAGCCAAAAGCCCAGGCCGCTGCCTATGCTCAAGGCTATGACCTGCAGCACGTCGAGTTCAGGGCTACTGGCGGTGAGGCTCAGCGCCAGCACGCCGGCATTGCCAAGCAGCAGAGGCTTCAGACCCGTCTGCGACAGTTGGGGCTGCCAGCGACTGACAAGGGTAAGCAGTGGCGTGATCAGTACGATGCACAATGGCAGGAACACGAACAGGCGCAGATAGTCCAGCTGCAAGGGCAGGAGCAGGTAGCGATAGAGGAGCTGACCGATCAGGGTGCTGCTCAGCATCAGCAGGCCGGTGGTCAATCCCAGTGCATGGATCTTGTGTCGGTCTGCAGCGCCATCAATACGCAGGGCGGGATCAAGGGCCAACCCCTGGTGCAGGACGATGTTGTTGATCAATGCAGCGCCGATGAGCGTAACGATCAGTTCTGTCATTGGAGGGCCGAAAAATCAGGGCTGTCCGCCATTATCCGGCAACGACGAGGGGAAGAGAACGCCCCGGTCTGAGATGACCGGGGCGGATATCACTTATTTGATGCGTTGACCCGGTTTTGCACCGCTGTCCGGGCTCAACAGGTAGATCTCTTCACCGCCAGGGCCGGCAGCCATTACCATGCCTTCGGAGATGCCGAAGCGCATTTTGCGTGGTTTCAGGTTGGCGATCATCATGGTCAGCCGACCTTCCAGCTTGGCCGGATCCGGGTAGGCCGACTTGATGCCGGAGAACACGTTGCGCTGTTCGTCACCGATGTCCAAGGTCAGGCGCAGCAGTTTGTCGGCACCTTCCACTGCTTCGGCCTTGAGGATCAAGGCAACACGCAGGTCGACCGCCGCAAAGGCGTCGAAGTCGATCTCCGGCGACAGTGGATCCTTGGCCAACTCGCCGTTGCCAGTTGCTACGCTGGTCTGGGTCGCTTCCAGGTCTTCTTTGCTGGCAGCCGTCATGGCCTCGACCTTGAGCGGGTCGATACGGCTCATCAGGGCCTTGAACGGGTTCAACTTATGGTTGACGAGGCGGGTCTGATGGTCGGCCCAGGTCAGAGGGGCAACGTTCAGGAACGCTTCGGCATCGGCGGCCAGTACT
The DNA here is from genome assembly GCF_056279025.1 of Pseudomonas sp. TE3910. Taxonomy (NCBI): domain Bacteria; kingdom Pseudomonadati; phylum Pseudomonadota; class Gammaproteobacteria; order Pseudomonadales; family Pseudomonadaceae; genus Pseudomonas; species Pseudomonas sp. TE3910. The sequence goes on along the minus strand of NZ_JBWBQN010000001.1, from coordinate 2,278,408 downwards.
GGCAGCACCGGCTTGAGGAAAATCACCAGTTGGCGGAACAGGTTAACGCCTTGGGCGCAGATCGCCTGGACTTCTTCCTGCTTGCCTTCCTGCTTGGCCAGTGACCAAGGTGCCTTGTCGGCAATCCAGGCGTTTGCGCGGTCGGCCAGGGCCATGATCTCGCGCATGGCGCGGGCGAAATCGCGGTTCTCGTAGGCTTCGGCAATGCCGGGTGCGGCGGCCAGGAAGGCTTCGGTCAGTTCCGGTGCTGCGTCGCCATCGACCATCACACCGTCGTTGCCCTTGTGGATGAAACCGGCGCAACGGCTGGCAATGTTCACCACCTTGCCAACCAGGTCGGAGTTGACCTTCTGTACGAAATCTTCGAGGTTCAGGTCGAGGTCGTCCACGCCGCGGCTGAGTTTGGCGGCGTAGTAGTAGCGCAGATATTCCGGCGACAGGTGATCCAGGTAGGTGCGGGCCTTGATGAAGGTGCCGCGCGACTTGGACATTTTCTGGCCGTTGACCGTCAGGTAGCCGTGGACGTTGATGCCGGTAGGCTTGCGATAGCCGGCACCTTCGAGCATGGCAGGCCAGAACAGGGCGTGGAAGTTGACGATGTCCTTGCCGATGAAGTGGTACAGCTCGGCTTTCGAGTCCTTGTTCCAGAACGCGTCGAAGTCGAGCTCCGGGCGGCGTTCGCAGAGGTTCTTGAAGCTGGCCATGTAACCGATCGGCGCATCCAGCCAGACGTAGAAGTATTTGCCTGGCTCGTCCGGGATCTCGAAGCCGAAGTACGGTGCGTCACGGGAGATGTCCCACTCCTGCAGGCCGGCATCGAGCCATTCGGCGATCTTGTTGGCTACCGCGTCCTGAAGGGTGCCGCTGCGGGTCCAGCTCTGCAGCATGGCCTGGAAGTCTGGCAGCTTGAAGAAAAAGTGCTGGGAGTCTTTCAGTACCGGTGTGGCGCCGGAGATTGCCGACTTGGGGTTCTTCAGTTCAGTTGGTGCGTAGGTGGCACCGCATTTCTCGCAGTTGTCGCCGTACTGGTCTTCTGCCGCGCATTTCGGGCAGGTGCCCTTGATGAAGCGGTCGGCCAGGAACATTTTCTTGTCCGGGTCGAAATACTGGGTGATCGAGCGGGTTGCAATGTGCCCGGCGTCGCGCAACTTCAGGTAGATATGGCTCGACAGCGCCCGGTTCTCTTCGGCGTGGGTCGAGTGGAAGTTGTCGAAGTCCACCAGGAAGTCAGCAAAGTCGCTGCTGTGCTCAGCTTGCACGCCGGCAATCAGTTGCTCGGGAGTGATGCCTTCTTTTTCGGCGCGCAGCATGATTGCCGAGCCGTGGGCATCGTCAGCGCATACATAGATGCACTGGTTACCGCGAAGCTTCTGGAAACGCACCCACATGTCGGTCTGGATGTATTCGAGCATGTGGCCAAGGTGAATGGAACCGTTGGCATAGGGGAGGGCGCTGGTGACTAGAATCTGGCGTGGCTCGGACATGGGGGCTCGGCTACTTTCGGCTACAAGAGATGAAACGAAGATCGGTCACTATAAAACGCCGGGAAATATATTTCACCCCGTGCACGTATCTGGGCGTGTTTCACGGGTTAGCATAGTGACCTGTTTTGCTCAGTCTTTTATCGGGAGTCTCCATGAGTGCCGTCACTCGCGCAGCCGTCGAATCCGTCCTTCGTCAATACACCGACCCTTACCTGAACCAGGATCCGGTCAGCGCTGGCTGTGTCCAGGCCATCGATATCCAGGGCGAGCGCGTCAGCGTGAAGCTGCAACTGGGCTATGCCGCCGGGCTGTTCAAGAAAGGGTGGGCGCAGGTGCTGCAGACCGCCATCGAAGGGATGGAGGGTGTCGCTGCGGCCACGGTCGAGATCGACTGCGTGATCGCCGCACACAAGGCCCAGGCGCAGATTCCGGGGTTGGCCAACGTCAAGAACATCGTTGCCGTAGCCTCCGGCAAGGGCGGCGTCGGCAAGTCGACAACAGCTGCCAATCTGGCGCTGGCGTTGGCCCGCGAGGGTGCTCGTGTGGGTATTCTGGATGCGGACATCTATGGTCCGAGCCAAGGTGTGATGTTTGGCATCCCCGAAGGCACCCGACCGAAGGTCAAGGACCAGAAGTGGTTCGTGCCACTTCAGGCTCACGGTGTTGAGGTCATGTCCATGGCATTCCTGACCGACGACAACACACCGATGGTGTGGCGCGGCCCGATGGTCTCTGGCGCCTTGCTGCAATTGGTGACACAGACCGCATGGGACAATCTGGATTACCTGGTGATCGACATGCCGCCGGGCACGGGCGATATCCAATTGACCTTGGCGCAGAAGGTGCCGGTGGCGGGTTCGGTTATTGTGACTACGCCTCAGGATCTGGCCCTGCTGGATGCCCGCAAAGGTGTGGAAATGTTCCGCAAGGTGAACATTCCGGTGCTGGGTGTGGTTGAGAACATGGCCGTACACATCTGCTCGAACTGTGGTCATGCCGAGCACCTGTTCGGTGAAGGCGGTGGCGAGAAGCTGGCGGCACAGTACGGGGTCGAGTTGTTAGCGTCATTGCCGTTGTCGATGCTGATTCGCGAGCAGGCTGATAGTGGTAAGCCAACAGCCATCGCCGAGCCCGAGAGCCAGATCGCCATGGTGTACCAGGAACTGGCTCGTCAGGTCGGTGCACGGATCGTGCTGCAGGAAGCCGCAACCCCGGCGATGCCGAGCATCACCATCAGCGAAGACTAATGCCTGTAGGCGCCGGCGATACTATCGCCGGCAATGCCGGTTATTTCAGTGCCGGGCAAACTGAGGGCATAAAAAAACCCCGCCTGTTGAGGGCGGGGTTCTTTCAAGCTAAAAAGCGGAAGTTAGATAACTTCTACTTCTTCAGCCTGCATGCCTTTCTGGCCGCGGGTAGCGACGAAAGAAACCTGCTGGCCTTCTTTCAGGCTCTTGAAGCCGTCAGCCTTGATGGCTTTGAAGTGTACGAACAGGTCGTCACCGGATTGTGGAGTGATGAAGCCGAAGCCTTTTTCATCGTTGAACCACTTAACGGTACCGGTTTGGCGATTGGACATTGGATGTCTCCTTGGACAAAGTTAACTACGGTTCAGGAAACGCCCTGGCCGAGACTGAGTGCAAAGAGCAGGAAAATTCATGAAGATGTGTTGATCGAAATCTTGCATCAGGTAGAGATTCTCAGTGACATTGTGCAGCACAGTGACGTCACCTTAACCCTTTTTCCAGAACGTGCCAATGGTCTTGTTGAGCTTTCGCACAAATGCATGACTGACGGTGCATGTCGCGCCTGTCCAAGTGCCATCCGGCCGCTATCTGACGGCCACCGCTGCACGGAACTTTGAACCCGGCGCCCGGCCCGGTAAGATGCGCATCAGATTTTTTCACCTCGCTATTTTCAGGACACCGCCATGAGCATCAAATCGGACAAGTGGATTCGCCGCATGGCGCAAGAGCACGGCATGATCGAGCCTTTCGTCGAGCGCCAGATGCGCGGTGAGGGTGCCGACCGGCTGATCTCCTTTGGCGTCTCCAGCTACGGCTACGACGTGCGTTGTGCCGACGAGTTCAAGGTGTTCACCAACATCAACTCGGCGACCGTCGATCCGAAAAACTTCGACGCCGGCAGTTTTGTCGACATCAAAAGTGACGTTTGCATCATTCCGCCGAACTCCTTCGCCTTGGCACGCACGGTCGAGTACTTCCGTATTCCTCGCAATGTGCTGACCATTTGCCTGGGCAAGAGCACCTATGCCCGTTGCGGCATCATCGTCAACGTAACGCCGCTGGAGCCGGAGTGGGAAGGTCACGTCACCCTGGAGTTCTCCAATACCACGACGTTGCCGGCCAAGATCTACGCCAATGAGGGCGTGGCACAGATGCTGTTCCTGGAGTCAGACGAAGAGTGTGAGGTGTCGTATAAGGACCGTGGTGGCAAGTACCAGGGCCAGCGTGGCGTGACCTTGCCGCGCGCCTGAGGCGACGAAGCGAGGGAATTCCGGGTGTATGCTGTACTCCAATGAAGGCCGCCGGCGCACACTACGTGTACCGGCCCTGATTGGGAGTGACTGATGAAAATCGACCCGACCCTCAGCGCCAAGCTGGCGATACTGCAGCCCAACCAGGTTGGTGTGCTGGCATGGTCGCTGCTTGCGCACCCACATCCTGTCAGTGCAGGCGGGATCCCCGGCCAGCCGGACCCCGACACCCCGAATACCCCTGAGCCGGGCACGCCACAGCCGATGGAGCCGGGCGAGCCGACGTTGCCTGACGAGCCGCCGCCAGCGCCTGTGGCTTGAGCCGTCGTCCCTTCACGTTACCTTACTTCAGGTTGCCGCTGAGGAACTGACGCAGGCGTTCACTTTTCGGGGCTCCCAGTACCTCCTGCGGCGACCCTTGTTCCTCGACCAGCCCTTTGTGCAGGAACAGAACCTGGCTTGAGACTTGCCGTGCGAAGGCCATCTCGTGGGTGACCATGATCATGGTGCGACCTTCCTCGGCGAGCCCCTGAATTACCCTTAGCACCTCGCCAACCAGTTCCGGGTCGAGCGCGGAGGTCGGTTCGTCGAACAGCATCACTTCCGGCTCCATGGCCAGCGCACGGGCGATGGCCACGCGCTGTTGTTGACCGCCGGAGAGAAAGGCCGGGAATTGCTCCGCCAGTTGCGGGGCGAGGCCTACTTTGTTCAGGTACTTCCGGGCGCGTTCCTCTGCTTCGTGTTTGCTCACCCCGAGCACGCGGCGTGGCGCCATGCTGACGTTCTCCAGCACGGTCATGTGGCTCCACAGGTTGAAGTGCTGGAATACCATGGCCAGCCGTGTGCGGATTCGTTGCAGCTCATCAGGATCGGCGACGTGCATGCCGTGACGGTCATGACGCATTTCAACGGGTTTGCCATCAAGGGTCATACGACCATCATCAGGCTGTTCCAGAAAGTTGATGCAGCGCAGGAAGGTGCTCTTGCCCGAGCCACTGGCGCCGATCAGGCAGATGACATCACCTGCGTTGGCTTTTAGCGAAACACCCTTCAAGACATGATGTTCGCCATAGCTTTTGTGCAGGTCTTCGATTGTCAGTTTGTACATGCGCGGCTCTCAAGGCGATAACAGGTAGCCGCTGCGGTAGGCCTCACGACCTGCCACGTGGGCAATGACCATGCCGGCAGTTGCCATGCGTCGTAACGAGCGCGCATAGAGCAGGCCGGGTTGCGTGTTGCATACCGGGGTTACGCGATCGTTGAGCGGGTCGATGACCTCGGCGATCAGCTCGCCTGCCTGCAGGTATTGGCCCGGTTTGGCGTGGAACACCAATAGTCCCCCCAATGGTGTTGCCACCGGCTCTACGCCTGCCAGCGGCGTGGCGGGGTAGCGCAGCGCGGGCAGTGGGGCCGCTTCGCCTTCGATGGCACCGGCATGTACCAGGTAGCGCAGGATCGCTTCACAGTCGGTCTGGGCCAGTGGGTGGCTAACGTCGCCTTGACCCCGTAGCTCTACCGTGACGGAGAAGCTGCCTTGGGGGATCGGGTAATGCTTGCCGAAGCGCTGTTGCAGTTGCCACCAGACAAGGGTGAAACACTCGTCGAAGGATTGGCCGCCGGAGTCGGTTGCCAGCAGGCTGGCCTGCGCGCCAAGGTAGCGCGACAGCGGCTCGACCTTCGGCCAGGCCTCTGGCGTGGTGTACAGGTGTTCGACGGCCTCGAAGTCGCAGTGCAGATCGAGGACCATATCGGCATCGCATGCAAGGCGCTGGAGGGTCAGGCGCTGCGACTGCAGGGGTGTCAGGGCTGAATGCTCTTCCAGGGCCCGGCGCAGGCTTTGACGGATCAGCTCGATGTTGTGTTGTGCATCCTGCGTCAGTCTGGCCTCGATCTGATCGCCGATCACATCGCTGAGATCGACGAAGTTTCGATTGAAGTTTTCCCCGCTTTGCAGCTCGTAGCGGCCCAGTGGAACGTCCATGAGCACTTGTTCGAGGCCCACCGGGTTGGCAATGGGTACCAGAACGATTTCTTGTCGCAGGCGCCCCTGGGTTTCCAGTGTGCTCAAACGCTGCTTCAAGTGCCAGGCCACCAGCATGCCGGGCAGTTCGTCGGCATGCAGTGACGCCTGGATATAGATTTTACCGGCGCCTTTGGGGCCGAAATGGAAGCTGTGGATTTGCCGGGCGATACCTGGTACCGGGGCCAGGATTTCGTGGGTTTTGTGATGCATGAACAGTCCTAGTGAGCAGGGCCTAGAAAGGCCAGCCAGCGTCGTTCGGCCAAGCGGAACAGGCCCACAAGGGCGAAGGTCACGCTCAGGTAGATCAGTGCCGCGATACCGAACGACTGAAATGTCAGAAATGTAGCCGAGTTGGCGTCGCGGGCGACCTTGAGGATGTCCGGGATCGTGGCGGTAAAAGCCACGGTGGTCGAGTGCAGCATCAGGATCACCTCATTGCTGTAGAACGGCAGCGAGCGCCTAAGGGCCGACGGCATGATGATGTAAGCATAGAGTTTCCAGCCGCGCAGGCCATAGGCTTTGGCTGCCTCTACCTCGCCATGGGCCATGCTGCGGATTGCTCCGGCGAAAATCTCCGTGGTGTAGGCGCAGGTATTCAGGGCAAACGCCAGGATGGTGCAGTTCATCGCGTCGCGAAAGAAACTGTCGAGCAACGGTTGCGCGCGCACGGCCGCGATGCTGTAGATGCCGGTGTAGCAGATGAGCAGTTGGATATATAGCGGGGTGCCACGAAACAGGTAGGTGTAGAACTGTACCGGCATGCGGATCCAGAAAGACCGCGAAACCCGTGCGATCGACAAGGGAATGGAGACGAGAAAGCCGATCAGCAGCGAGGCCGAGAGCAGCCACATCGTCATCGCCAGCCCAGTGATATGGGTGCCGTCTGTGTAGAGAAAAGCACGCCAGTATTCCTGCAGCAGTTCGATCATCGTAGTGCCTCCCGGGTACCTGCGTTGTAGCGCCGTTCAAGCCAGCGCAGGGCAACGTTCGAGGCACTGGTGATCATCAGGTAGATCAACGCCGCCAGCACCAGGAAGTAAAACAGCTGATAGGTACTCTTGCCGGCGTCCTGGGCTGCCTTGACCAGGTCGGCCAGGCCGATGATCGACACCAGTGCGGTGGCCTTGAGCATGACCATCCAATTGTTGCCGATACCCGGCAATGCATAACGCATCATTTGCGGAAAGACCACAAAGCGAAAGCGCTGGAAGCGTTTGAGTCCATAGGCTGTCGCCGCTTCGACCTGGCCACGGGGAACCGCGAGAATCGCACCGCGAAATGTTTCGGTGAAGTAGGCGCCATAGATGAAGCCCAAGGTGATGACCCCGGCCGCGAACGGGTCGATCTCGATGTAATCCCATTCCAGCGCTTCGGTCAGGCTGGTCAGCCAGGTTTGCAGGCTGTAGAAAATCAGCAGCATCAGCACAAGATCGGGTATTCCACGAATCAGTGTGGTGTAGACCTGAGCGGTAATCCGTAGCACGCGTACGGAAGAGAGTTTGGCGCTGGCGCCGAGCAGGCCCAGGCCGACGCTGACCAGCAGTGACATCAGCGACAGATTGATGGTCATCCAGGTGCCTTTTAACAGCAGTGGGCCGAACCCCTTCAAGCTGAATGCCGAGAGCCCCAGATGCTGCAGCAGGTCTTCGAACATGACATGACCCTATGGCCGTGGTGAAAAAACAGTATTCGGCAGTGCAGGAGCCGACGGCACTGGCGATTCAGGCGTATGCACTGAACCGCCAGTGCGCAGGAGCCTCCCTTGGCAAGGCCGGCTTCTGCGGCTTACTTGCCGCTGTACAGGTTCAGGTCACCAAAGTGTTTTTTCTGCAGTTTTTCGTAGGTGCCATCATCGTGTAACGCTTTGATACCTTTGTTGAGGAGTTTTTGCAGCTCGCTGTTACCTTTGCGGATACCGATGGCTGTCTTGGACGGTAGCAGTTCGCTGTCGACGGGCTTGCTGACTTCATAGCCGCTGCCCTGTGGGGTTTTCAGGAAGCCCAGTTCAGCCTGCAGCATGTCCTGGATCGAGGCATCGAGGCGTCCAGAGATCAGGTCGGCGTAAACCTGATCCTGGTTTTGATAGGCCTGGGTCTTCACCCCGGCCTTGTCCAGAACGGCCTTGGCGTAGGCTTCCTGAATGGTGCCTTGTTCATAGCCGACGGTCTTGCCGGCCAGTGAGGCCGGGTCGGCGCTCAGGCCTGCGCCTTTCTTGAAAACCAGCGAGGTTGGGCCGGAGAACAGTTCATCGGAGAAGTCGATCGCTTTTTCTCGAGCGGGCGTGACTGTCATCGACGAGATCACACCGTCGAACTTGTTGGCCTTGAGGCCCGGAATCATGCCGTCGAAGTCACTTTCAACCCACTTGCATTTGACCTTCAACTCCGCACAGATAGCATTGCCCAGATCAATATCGAAGCCCACCAGGCTGCCATCAGCGGCCTTGGATTCAAACGGTGCGTAGGAAGGGTCGACGCCGAAGCGCAACTCCTTGTACTCCTTGGCCATAGCAGTGTTAGCGGCCAGGCACAATGCAAGTGCGGAAAGCGTCAGCCATGCTTTTTTCATTGTGTTGTCCTTGCGTCCGAGGGGGTGCTTTAAGTGTGTCCCGGCCGTTACCGACCGAAGTGAGACATCAATGTGATAGCAAATTTCGCACCATATCTGCGCATGGCCTTAGCAGGCGCTGAACCGGGCCTGTCGCAAGGAGACTGTAGTACCTTTAATGCTCAGGAATGGAGCAATGTAAGAGGCCAGGCGCACCGAGAGCGCCTGACTGTTGCTTTCAGGCCTCAATAGCGTGCGTCGACCGCTTTCCCAGGATTGGGGCAATCCTTGATGTTTTTTGATGTGAGTATCAGGCGCAAAGCCGAGGCCAAGCTGGCCCCGGCTTTGTAGGGGGATGCACCGTGGCGCGCCCTTGATCGGGGCAAGGGCGCAAGGCGGTTATGAGGCTATCGACCCGGCACCAAGGTCAGGCGTTTGCTGCCATAGGCACGTTCGAAGTTTTGTGTCTGCATCGGGAAGCTGACGTAGCGGCCTTTGAACCAGGCATCCAGCCCGTCGGCAAAGTGGCTGCTGGCTGGGTTGCCCGACTGCCCGCTGCTACTGATGCCTTGCAGGGGTTCGGCCAGGCCGAAATCCACCACCATGCGCATGGACGGCATCAGGCGCGCATTGAAGTCCTGCCCCCAGGCATAGGCTGAACTGTTCAGCGTGGTGTGGTCTCCGCCAGCGGCCAGCGGCCCACGGTTGAGCGTATCGCCCAGGCCATGGAAGCTGGCGATCGGCCAACGGTACTGATGCAGCTTGCCCCATTGCCAGGTACGGTGGTCGCTACCCATTTCGCGCTCACCGACGTTGATCGCAGCCGCCAGGCTACGCGCGAGAATCGTCGGTTTGTCCTCTTTCTGCGCGGTGTTGCGGTCATCCCAGAATGGGCTGTCGTCACGTCCGAGCAAATGATCGGCCTGTGCCGAGTAGGAAAGCCGGGCGTTACTGATAAAGGCCTGCCAAGCAGCACCGGTCTCCGGGCCCAATTCATCGAGGAAGGTCAGTTTGGCACTTTCCTGCAGGAACAACTGGTACAGCGCTGCGTCAGCCGAGGTGGCACTGAGACGGCCATCAAAGGCCATCAGGCGGTCGTAGGCTTCGCGGGCCTTGGCGCGTTGATCCTGAGGCAGGGCGTCGATAGCCTGTTTCAAAGGCTGGGCCATGCCCGGTGCCTGGAACATGCTTTTGAGCTTGGCAGCGTACAGCGTGGTTTGGTCGTTCTGCATGGTCATCAGGCTACGGCTGTCATGTTTGCCGTTGGCTGCCATCTGCGCCAGGCGCTCCGCACGCTCGGGGTAGTACCAGGTGTTGGACAGTTGCATGCCGTAACCGCGCGGTACGCTGCGCTGGTTGGCGTTGCCCAGCCAGCCCTGAGGCGGGTCCTGGTCATAGGGATGGAGCATCGGGTCGGCATAGCCGTCCCAGTCGTAACGTCCTTCCCAGCCGGGCGAAGGCAACAGACCCTGGCCTTCACGGCGGTTGGGGAAGTGGCCGGTGACCTGCCAGCCGATATTGCTGGCATCGGCAAACACCAGGTTCAGTGCCGGAGCACCAATCTCGCGGCTGGTCTCAAAGGCGCCTTCGACGTTGGCCTTGCGCGACAGGTCGAAGAACGCATCGAGGCTCTTGTCGCCTTTGAGCGCCGGGGTTTGCAAGGCAAGGGCGAGGTTTGCATTCTGCGCCGGATTTAGCAGGACGCCGTGACGGGTGTCATACAGGGTTTCGCGGATTGGGCGCTGACCCTTGATGAAGAATGTTTCGTTACGGGCCATGGCCGGTTGCCATTTGCCGTCTACCTGATAGAACAGGCGGTTCCCTTCACGGCGGATTTTTTCCAGGAACAGGTCCTGGTTATCGCCCATGACCGCACTGGTGCTCCAGGCCAGTTTGCCGTTGAATCCAGACAGGACCAGTGGAAGGCCTGCAAGGGTGAAGCCGGCAGCCTGATATTTCGGTGCACGGATTTGTACCGGGCTCAAGGCCCATGCACCTTGGCTGTCACTGGCCAGCAGGCTCTTGCCACTGCGGCTATGCGGCGCGGCTATGGCCCAGTTGCTGGAGCCGGGGGCGCCGAGCAGGTTGAATGCAGCCAACTGCTGGCTCACGGCGTTGAGTGCAGACAGGTTGGGCAGTTGGCTGCTCAGGTTCAGTCCGCCAAGTTTATCGGCTTCAGCGTGTGGAAGTGGTTCATCCGGATAGTTCGGCAGCAGCCAGGCCAGTTTGTCGCTGCCGACTTTCTGCGCCAGTACCAAGGCCGCGAGTTCTTCCTGCAGGTTCACCGACTGGCTGAAGTTGTAGAGGCAGAAAATCAGCGCCGAGTCTTCTGGCTTCCAGTACTCCGGACGGTAGCCGGTCTGGGCCAACGGGGCTGGCAACTTGTCGCGGTAGCGGAACAGATAGGCGTTGACCCCGCGTGCATAGACTTCAAAGAAGCGTTTGAGGCGTGGTGAGGCGTCGGCGTAGAGCTGGTTGGCGCTCTGCTTCAGGTTGACCGCACGCATCAGGCGGTCGACTTCCAAGGCATCTGGGCCGGCCATTTCTGCCAGGCGTCCTTGGGCCAGCAGACGCATGCCAACCATCTGACCAATACGGTCGCCGGCCTGCACATAGCCCAGGGTGAAGAGTGCGTCATGGAAGGTGCTGCTCTCGATCAGCGGCATGCCCATGGCATTGCGCCGCACCGAAACGTTTTGCGCCAGGCCCTTGAGAGGCTGTACACCCGTGGTCGGCGGTACGCTGTCGTGGTAGCCGCCCATCTGGCAGCCGCCGAGGCTGAGTAGCCCGAGCATCGCTGCGGCAACGCCGAATCGGGGAAGAAAAGGGGGTAAGGCTGGCGAGGCCATGGTAAGGCTCCTGCAGGGTATGGCGGCGGAAAGGCGCTACGTTAGTGAGCGCGACCACACCATGCAAGCGGGGGCACAGCCTTTATTTTCAACGTGCTGCACCCCTTGCCTGTGACTCAGGGTTGCGGCGGGTTGATCTTTTCGACCAGGGCATAGGCCCGCTGTGTGGCAGGACGTGCCTTGATGCGCTCGAACCAGGCCTTGAGTGCCGGGAAATCATCAAGGTTCTGGCTCTGCCACTGATGGGAAACAATCCACGGGTAGATGGCCATGTCGGCGATGCTGTACTCGGCTCCAGCGACGAACGGTCGGTCGGCCAGGCGTTTGTTCAGCACACCATACAAGCGCGCGGTTTCATCCACGTAGCGTTTGATTGCATAAGGGATTTTTTCGGGCGCGAACCGGCTGAAGTGGTGGTTCTGGCCGGCCATCGGGCCCAAGCCGCCCATTTGCCAGAACAGCCATTGCAGGGTTTCCTGGCGGCCACGCAGATCCTTGGGCAGGAAGTGTCCGGTTTTTTCCGCAAGGTACAGCAGGATGGCGCCCGATTCGAACAGCGACAGCGGCGCCTGATGGTCGGCCGGATCATGGTCGACGATCGCTGGAATACGGTTGTTCGGGGCGATCTTCAGGAAGTCGGCAGCGAACTGTTCGCCTTTGCCGATGTTGATCGGGTGAATGCGGTAGGGCAGCCCGGTTTCCTCAAGAAACAGGGTAATTTTGTGGCCATTGGGGGTAGTCCAGTAATACAGGTCGATCATGGCACGCTCCGTCGAGGGTTCGGCAGCGACAATGTCGCTGCCGCCAGGCTGCGCTTGGGCGCAGCGGTCGCCTTATGGATATCACAAGGTGCGACCTCGATGCAGCGTTGATCTACACGGCTGGCCTCAGGCCCCGTGGCACTTCTTGAATTTCTTGTTGCTGCCGCATGGGCATGGGTCGTTACGGCCAACGTCCTTCAGGGCATTGCGTACAGGCTCTTGAGGCGCGTGGTTGCAGTGCGGGCCATGGACATGACCATGGTCGTGATCGTGGTGATGGTCATGATCGTGGTTGCAATCGGGGCCATGAACATGAGGTTGCTGGGTCATTGCGGTTACTCCGGAATAAAATCTCCGGGAATTATCTCACCACTGCGTGATAAGTGCAGGCTGCGTGGCCAGAAAAATCCGCTGCTCAGGTCGCCATCCAGTCGGTAGTGGATCGGTCGTTCAGGATGCTTGAGCAGCTTGACGACGTCCTTGAGGTGTTCCCAGAGGTTGGTCCTTATTGGCACCTTGAATGTCTTGTGACTGTGGGCGGCCACATTGACCCACTGGTCGGACTCGCCCTCGGCCAGCGTCAGCTCATTCAGCCGCACCTTGTAGCGCAGTGCCCTGACCAGCAGACGTGAATCGTTGGGGTTGTCGATGCGAAAATGCAGTACGAACTCTTGTTGCAGCAGACGTGCCTTGACGGTTTCGACCTTGACCAGATGAACCTCTGGGTCTTGGTAGGGAGTTCCGAACCAGCTCGCACAGCCACTCAATAGTAGAAGGCTTATCAGCATGAGGCTGGTTCGAATAGGCATCAGGCTAGCTTCCTAGATAGCTGGCACAGCACTTCTTGAACTTCTGTCCGCTAGCGCAGGGGCAAGGGTCATTGCGCCCGGCTTTCAATCCAACCGTCGGGTCGATGAAGTACCAGGTACCCTTGTTCTGCACAAATGCCGAACGCTCGCGATGGGCGTGCTCACCGGTGCTGTCATGCCAGCGTGCGGTGAAGGTCACGAAGGCATGTTCCGGTTGCCCGCCAAAGACTTCCGCAGATTCCACGTCCAGCCCCAGCCAGGTGCTCTGCGTACTCCACTCGGCAATGGCGTTGCGGTCCAGGCCTGCTTGCTGAATGGGCAGGGTGGTTGCCACCAGGTAATCGACCAACCCCAATACGTAGGCGCTATAGCGCGAACGCATCAACGTCTGTGCGTCAGGGGCCGGCGAGCCTGCGTGATAGTGGCCGCAGCAGGCATCCAGCAGGTTGCCGCTGCCACAGGGACAAACCGTGACACTCATTGTTCTACCACCAGTACTTTCCAAAATTCTGCGGGTTGGCCCAGAACTTGGCATTCAGCCAGTCCGGAACCTGCTTGTATTCTCGTAGATCATAGGTGAACAGGCTTAGCACCTGCTCGTCGCGTTGGAAGCGTTCACTGGCCTGGAGGGCCAGGGCGAAGAAGTCGGTGTCTTTCCAGCCGCACGCGGGCAGGTCGGCCAGTACCGCAACCCGACTGGCGTTGAGGTTTCGGATACCGCCCAACAGTTCCAGGCCTTGGCGTCTGGGCAAATGCTCCAGGCAGTCGACCAACAGTGCCAAATCAAAGCGTTGCGAGGCGAGTTCAAGGGGGAGGGGGCCAGGATTGGTGACGTGAATCTCAGCCTGCGGGTGGGCTTGCGCGAACGCATCCAGAGCCGGGAAACGGCTGCCTACGACCAACAAGCGTTGCGGTGCCTGGCGCTCCAGCAGAGCAGCCAATGCCTGCTGTGGGGTGCGTTGGGAAAAACTCTCGGTCATCAGCAGTCCTCAAATCAGATAATCCAAGACTACACTGAGTCATGGCTTATTGCTGGCGGAGTTGGGGTGTGCGGTCTTTACTCAACTGAGCATCGGTTATGCACCGATTCCCCGAGGAGACGCATCAAATGAGCATAGTACGCACAGCATTACCTCTGGTTCTGCTAACCAGCGTGTTGACTGGTTGTGCAGGTTTGCAAAAAACCGACTGGCCTAAGTGTGCCGCCGTCGGAGGCGTCGGCGGCGCTGCGTTGGGTGCAATCGAGAGTTCCAGCTGGGCAGGCTGGGGCGCGTTGCTCGGTGGCGGCCTGGCAGCCGGCTACTGCTGGGCCAATGGCGACGGTGACGAAGATCACGATGGCGTGCCGGACAGCCGCGACAAGTGCCCGGGCACACCGCGCGGCGTTCAGGTCGATGCCAACGGTTGTCCACCTGCACCGGTTGTTGAGCAACCGGTAGTGGTCAAGGAAGAAGTGATCGTTATTCGTGATGTCCACTTCATGTTCAACTCAGCCAAGCTGACCGCCGCGGATAAAATGCGCCTGGACAAGGTTGCCAGTCGTCTGAAAAGCGAGGCACCGGGCGCCAGGCTGAGCGTGACCGGGCATACCGACAGTGTCGGCAGCGATGCCTACAACCAGAAACTGTCTGAGCGCCGCGCTTATTCAGTGACCGATTATCTGGTTGAAAGCGGCGTACCGCGCAGTAGCTTCGTATCGGTACGGGGCGCAGGCGAAAGTCAGCCAGTGGCTGATAACAAAACGGACGATGGCCGCAGCATGAACCGCCGGGTGGAAATCCGGATCGAGCGCTGAGCCTCTATCAGGCCCACGGCTCAAGACGTGCCGTGGGCCTGCCGTTGTCTCTGTATCAACGTGAATACCGAATCCTTTCCGATGACGCTACCCTCTGGCGCAAGTCGGGAGGCAGGGTTACTGTTGCAGGCGATGCCAAGGGATTGAGGTCTTGGTATTGCCAATAAAAAGAACAAGTCGAGAGGGGCGGGCGCGTATGAAGGTGTTCTGGGGCCTGGGCAAGGCCTTGACAGTGGTGTTCTGGTGGGTGGTGTTGATGAATCTGCTCAGTCCTGCGGAAAAACCCTTCCACCTGCTGATCAACGCCGCTGGGGCGACAGTGTTGGCATTGCATGTCCTGGAAGTGCTGGTGTTCAACCGTCTTCTGCGTGAGCGCAGCCATCGTTGGTTCGACCGTCTGCAGATCCTGCTTGTCGGTATTTTCCACATCCAATCGATACCGGCACCGCGCCAGGAGGCAGGTCATGCGTAAATTCATGGTGTTGCTGACATTGGTCAGCCCATTGGCAATGGCCGAGAGCCTGAGTGTCGGAGCGCATTCAGTACTGCGTCTGCCCAACAAAAGCAGCGTGGTTCAACTCGAACGCCTTGATGTGGCGGACTACGGGACCTTGCTGTTGCCGGCCAGTTTGACTGAACTGAATGTCGGCTCGTTGCGCCTGGGCCGAGAGGCGCGGATCGCGGTTGTACCGGCTGGGCAGGCGCTACGTATTGAAGCTGGCGCTGCCGAGTTGGCGGATGGCAGCCAGATCCTTGCCCACGGTGCCCCCGGGACATTCGAGAAAGCTGCCATGCCGGGACGAGACCTTGAGTTGCGCCTGCATCGTTTGCAGGCCGCGCAACTGTCGATTGACGCTCGCGGAGGGGCAGGTGCGCCTGGGTATGTCGGGCTTGATGGGGCCAATGGCAAGGCCGGTGGCTGTACCTGGGGGCAGGCTGAACCCGGGGCGAACGGCCAGAACGGTGGTGATGGCCATGACGGCGCAGCAGGTGGGCGTGTGCTGTTGGCGCTGCCCGCCAGCTACCCCGAGGCTCAGATCAAGGTGCGAGTGGATGGTGGGGCGCCGGGCCTGGCTGGGGCTGCCGGTAAACCGGGGAAAGGCGGGGCGAGCAAAGGGTGCTTTGTGTACCGTACCCAAGGCGGCGCAAGCGGCAAACCTGGCGCACCAGGGCAGCCCGGTTTGGCGGGCGCGGCAGGCGCCTTCACACTGAAGCGTTTGTAAAACCCTCGGCGGGGGCGGCACGTACGCAGCGTCTGTAGCGCTGGCACGCTCGCCTCCTGCCGATCAGCCTTGTGAGATCACACCAGCAGACGTGAAGAGGCCACCGCTACCACGGCCAGGCCCAGCAACAGGTTTACGCCGACCAGTCGACGAATCCGCCCGAGTACACCGGCACCTGCCGACCAGTCTTCAGCCTGCACGGCCTTGCGCAGTGCAGGCAGCAGCAACGTCTGGATACGAATAAACAGCGCCAACATGGCGATAGCGCCGCCAATCATCACCTGTACATAGCGTGGGGCCGTTTCAAAACCGGCAAAGCGCAGGTGCAGCATGCCCATGCCGCTGATCACCAGCACCGCGACGGCAATCCAGACCCACACGAAAAAACGCTGAAACACTTCTACCCAGAGGCGCAGGCGAGCAGGGCCGTCCAGGGCGGCAACAGCGGCCGGGCGCAGTACCAGCCAGGCGAAGAACATGCCGCCGACCCAGACCAGGGCGGCCAGAACATGCAGGCTATAAGGGATGGCAAAGGCGGTCATCAGGAACTCCGTTCAGCGCAAAGGGCAATAGCGGGTTATGATAGCGGCCCAATCGAAACACTGAAAATATATCCAGCCCTTCGGGCGCCCCGACACCATGATCAGCAACGAACTCAAATCCCAAATTCAGGGCGCCTACTCGCGTTTTCTCGAAGCCAAGAGCCTCAAACCGCGCTATGGCCAGCGCCTGATGATTGCCGAAGTCGCCAAAGTATTGGGCGATATCGAGTGCGACGACGAGGGACGACGCAGCGGCGACCCTGCGGTGGTGGCGGTCGAGGCCGGTACCGGTACGGGTAAAACCGTGGCCTACAGCCTCGCTTCGATTCCGGCGGCCAAGGCTGCTGGCAAGCGCCTGGTGATTGCCACCGCCACGGTTGCCCTGCAGGAGCAAATCGTATTCAAGGACCTGCCGGACCTGATGCGCAACAGTGGCCTGAACTTCAGCTTTGCCCTGGCAAAGGGGCGTGGGCGCTACCTGTGCCTGTCCAAGCTCGACCTGCTGTTGCAGGAAGGCCATGCACAGTCGGCGACGGCCCAGTTGTTCGAGGAAGAAGGCTTCAAGATCGAGGTGGACGAAGCCAGCCAGAAGCTCTTCACCAGCATGATCGAGAAACTTGCCGGCAATAAATGGGACGGTGACCGCGACAGCTGGCCTCAGGCTCTGGAGGATCAGGACTGGGCACGGTTGACCACTGATCACAGCCAATGCACCGGCCGACATTGCCCGAATTTCCAGCAATGTACCTTCTACAAGGCCCGTGAAGGCATGGGCAAGGTCGATGTCATCGTGACCAACCATGACATGGTCCTGGCCGACCTGGCCCTGGGCGGTGGTGCAGTGCTGCCCGATCCGCGCGACACTATTTATGTCTTCGACGAAGGGCACCACCTGCCGGACAAGGCCATTGGCCATTTCGCGCACTACACGCGTTTGCGCTCAACCGCCGACTGGCTGGAGCAAACGGCCAAGAACCTGACCAAGCTGTTGGCCCAGCATCCACTGCCGGGCGATCTCGGCAAGCTGATCGAACAGGTGCCGGAGCTAGCGCGAGAGATCAAGACGCAGCAACAGTTCATGTTCACGGCCTGCGAGCAACTGGCGGATTTCCGTGCCGGTGAAGACATGGAGGGCCGTGAGCGCCCGCGTCACCGCTTTGTGGCAGGCGTGGTGCCTGAGCACATGCGGGAAATGGGTATCGAGCTGAAGAAAGGCTTTTCGCGCTTGAACGACCTGTTCACCCGCCTGACCGAGTTGCTCAAGGAGGGTATGGATGGCGAGGTGAACATCGGCATCGCCAGCCATCAGGCTGAAGAGTGGTACCCGCTGTTCGGCAGCCTGTTGATGCGCGCCCAAGGCAACTGGGAGCTGTGGACTGCCTTTACCGCCGAAGATCCTGAGGACAGCCCGCCCATGGCGCGTTGGCTGACCTTGGCTGAAAGCGGCGCATTGTTTGACATTGAGGTTAACGCCAGCCCGATCCTTGCCGCCGAAATGCTCCGGCGCAACCTCTGGAGCGTGGCCCATGGCGCACTGGTTACTTCCGCTACCCTGACAGCCCTGGGTAAATTCGACCGTTTCCGCATGCGTGCGGGTTTACCCAAGGCCGCTGTGACTGCGGTTGTGCCGAGCCCGTTTCACCATGTCGACGCAGGCGTGCTACGTGTGCCTGATTTGCGCGCCGACCCGCGTGATGCGGCTGCACATACAGCCGCGATCATCCGCGACCTGCCTGAGTTGGTCGAAGGCTCGCGGGGCTCGCTGGTGCTGTTCTCGTCGCGTAAACAGATGCAGGACGTCTTCGATGGCCTGGACCGTGATTGGCGCAAGCAGGTGTTTATCCAGGGCAACCTGTCCAAGCAGGAAACCTTGAACAAGCACAAGGCGCGGGTGGACGGTGGCGATTCCAGTGTGCTGTTTGGCCTGGCCAGTTTTGCTGAAGGTGTCGACCTGCCGGGGGCCTACTGCGAGCATGTGGTCATCGCCAAGATCCCCTTCGCGGTACCCGATGACCCGGTTGAAGCCGCGTTGGCCGAATGGATCGAAGCGCGAGGCGGTAATCCGTTCATGGAGATTGCTGTCCCGGATGCGTCCTTGCGCCTGATCCAGGCCTGTGGTCGCCTGCTGCGTACAGAGGAAGACCGCGGCATCATTACCCTGCTTGATCGTCGCGTGGTCACCCAACGCTATGGCAAGGCTATTCTCAATGCATTGCCACCGTTTCGCCGGGAAATTTCCTGACGCCCGGAGCTTAATGTACCTGGGCGTTGTCTATCACTGAGATCAAGGCCCACCCGGGTCATCAAGGAGAGCTCCAGCCTTATGCTTCACCGCACCCTGCCTGCCGTATTCGCCCTGTTGTTCGCTCAGCCGCTTCTGGCCGGGCAACAGACGCTGTTCAGCTTCGTTCGTCCGACCGCCGTGGTGCAGGTCGCGACCGAGGATGCCAGCTTGCCGCAGTACAATGCAGAGCAAACGGCGGAAGGCGAGGTGCTGCGGCGTGTGGTTTTCAACCCGGCGCAGCGTCCGAGCCTGCGCCTCAGCCCGCAGACGGGAGCCTGGGACTGGTCAAATGCAAGCGCCATGACCTTGCGCCTGCAAAGTGCAATGGATTGGGCGTTGACGCTGGATGTCACGCTCCAGAGCAGCGATGGCAAGACCCTTACCAGTCGCATCGACCTGCCTGCCGGCCCTGCGCAGACTGTATGGGTGCCGCTCAAGGCCAGTTCACCGCTGAGCCAGGGCATGCGTGCCGGGCCGCCGATGCCCTGGGTGCATGAGGGCCAGCGCGTGTTGCTGACCAGCAGTGCGGGCGAACTGGACCTCTCGCAGGTGGTGTCAGTGACCTTGTCGATGACCAAGCCCAATGTCGTCCAAAGCGTGCTCATCGAGCGTTTCGGCACACAGGACGACGATCAACTGCAAAAGGCCGCTTATGCCGGCATTATCGATGGCTATGGCCAGTTCAGTCGCGGTCGCTGGCCTGAGAAGGTGACCAGTGATGAGCAACTGCGCAGCGCTGCTGCCAAGGAACAGCAACAGCTCAAGGGGTGGCTGGTTGAGCGTGCCAAGTTGCCGCTAGATACCTTCGGTGGCTGGAAGGGCGGGCTGGCCTTTGAGGCCAAGGGCTTCTTTCGTACCGAGAAGCGCGACGGTCGCTGGTACCTTGTCACACCTGAAGGGCATCCGTTCTACTCGCTAGGGGTCAACACCGTGGCTGCAGACGGTGGCCGTACCTATGTCGAGGGCCGTGAGGCGATGTTTACGAGCCTGCCGCAAGGCCAGGAGCGGTTGGCGTCCCTCTATGGTGAAGGGAACAATCACGATGGCAATGGTTCCTCCCGTGGTCGCGCGTTCGATCAGGGCCGTTGGTTCGATTTCTATGCTGCCAACCTTGAGCGCAGCTACGGCCAGCCCTGTGCCGATGCCAGTCACTGTCCTGCGGTGAGCCTTGATGCCAAGCGCTGGCAGTCTCATGCCCTCGACCGATTGCAGGCCTGGGGCTTCAACACCTTGGGTAACTGGAGCGACCCGGCCTTGGGGCAACTTGGTCGCGTGCCTTACACCCTGCCGCTGGCCATCGTGGGCGACTACAGCAGTATCAGTACCGGGATGGACTGGTGGGGGGCCATGCCCGACCCGTTTGATCCGCGTTTTGCGATGGCGACCGAGCGCGCAGTGGCCATCGCTGCGCGTGATCACCGGGATGATCCGTGGTTGATCGGATACTTCGCGGATAACGAACTGGCCTGGGCGGCACCGGGCGACGACCCGAAGGCCCGCTATGCCTTGGCGTTCGGTACATTGCGCCAGACTACGGACGTGGCCGCCAAGCGCGCATTTCTCAAGCAACTGCGAGACAAGTACCGCAACCAGGAGGGGCTGTCCAAGGCCTGGGGCATCCAGCTGACGGCCTGGGAACTCATGGAAGACCCGGGATTCGAGGCGCCACTGCCTAATCCTGAGCACCCCGAGATAGAAGCGGATTACCAGTATTTCCAGAAGGTATTTGCGCAAACCTACTTCAAGACCATCGACGACGCGTTGAACTGGCATGCGCCCAACCACCTGTTGCTGGGCGGCCGCTATGCGGTGAGCAGTCCGGAGGCGGTTGCAGCCTGTGCCGAGTACTGTGATGTGATCAGTTTCAATTTCTACACACCCACGCCTCAAGATGGCTATGACTTCACTCAGCTCAAGGCACTGGACAAGCCGGTACTGGTGTCTGAGTTTCAGTTCGGCTCACGGGACCGTGGGCCGTTTTGGCCCGGGCCAATGGAGGTTGCCCGGGAAGAAGACCGAGGGCCTGCCTATGCGAACTTCCTCAAGGCCGCTTTGGCCGAGCCTATGATTGTTGGCGCGCACTGGTTCCAATACATGGACCAGCCTGCCAGCGGACGTTTGCTCGACGGTGAAAACGGTCACTTTGGTCTGGTCGGCATTACCGATGTACCGTTCCAGGGTTTTATCGGTGCCGTACGCAAGGCCAACCTGCAGGCTCAGGAACAGCTCGCCAAGTAGGGTTCAACTCTCGGCTCCTGCGGTTGTTGCAGGAGCCGATCTGGGCGGTATTGTCCCGCGCAACCATTCGCCAGCTATCTGTTCCCAAATCGGCGTCAGGCTGGAACAATGCACGCCATTTAGAACACGGGTTGTGCAGGGAGTCGGCAGGTGCAGATTCAGGGTCATTACGAACTTCAGTTCGAAGCGGTACGCGAAGCCTTTGCCGGCTTGTTCGACGATCCTCAGGAGCGCGGCGCAGCGCTGTGTATTCAGGTTGGCGGAGAGACGGTGGTCGATCTTTGGGCCGGTAGCGCTGACAAGGACGGCGAGCAGGCCTGGCACAGCGACACCATCGCCAATGTGTTCTCCTGCACCAAGGCCTTTACTGCCGTGACTGCACTGCAACTGGTCGGTGAGGGCAAGTTGCAGCTCGACGCGCCAGTGGCGCGCTACTGGCCGGAGTTCGCAGCGGCAGGTAAAGAAGCCATCACCCTGCGCCAGTTGCTTTGCCATCAAGCCGGCCTGCCTGCCATCCGTGAATTACTGCCTGCCGAAGCGTTGTACAACTGGCAGACAATGGTCGATACCCTTGCCGCCGAAGCCCCCTGGTGGACGCCCGGTACTGCCCATGGCTATGCCGCGATTACCTTCGGTTGGCTGGTTGGCGAATTGATTCGCCGCGCTGATGGTCGGGAGCCGGGTACCTCAATCGTTGCACGTACCGCACGGCCATTGGGCCTGGATTTCCACATCGGCTTGGCCGATGAAGCGTTTCACCGCGTTGCTCACGTCGCCCGTGGCAAAGGTGTGATGGGGGATGAAGCGGCCCAGCGCCTGCTGCAAGTGACCATGCGCGAGCCCCAGGCATTATCGACACGAGCGTTTACCAACCCGCCTTCGGTGCTCACCAGCACCAACAAGCCAGAGTGGCGCCGTATGCAGCAGCCAGCGGCCAATGGTCATGGCAATGCCAGAAGCCTGGCCGGTTTCTATGCCGGTTTGCTGGAGGGCAGCCTGCTTGAGGCGGAGCTTCTGGATGAGTTGACCCGCGAGCACAGTATCGGCCAGGACCTGACCTTGCTGACGCAGACCCGGTTCGGCCTGGGCGTGATGCTGGATCAACCAAACGTTCCCAATGCCACCTTTGGCCTCGGGCGCAGGGCGTTCGGGCACCCGGGAGCGGGTGGTTCGGTTGGCTTTGCCGACCCTGAATACGATGTTGCCTTTGGCTTTGTCACCAACACCCTGGGCCCCTATGTGTTGATGGACCCGCGTGCCCAGAAACTTGTACGGGTGCTAGCGACGTGCCTGTGACCAGTCATGTCGACCAGGTGCTGGAACCCATGGCCCATTTTGCTTTCCAACGGCCCGGCTGTATCGGCCGATTCTTAATCCTTTTTACGGTGTATCGTTGATGTACTCTCATAAAACGCTCGCGCTTGCTTTGTGCCTTGCGGTAACCGGATGCGCCCAGCACCCGCAGAACGCTTCGGCGAAAAACGACCATGGCTGGTGGCCATTTGGTGGTAGCGAAAAGGTTGCTGATCAGGATGTGAAAAAAGCGATCGATGAGAAAGTGGCCAAGGCCGACGCCAAGTCTGAAAGTGAGAGCCACGGGTGGTGGCCATTTGGCGAGAGCAAGAAGGTAGATGCACCTAAAGCCTTGAAGATGCCTGATCCGAAGGTGACCCAGGCCTGGCTCGACAACTATGAACCGCGCTTGCGTGAAGCGATCAAGGGCAGCAAGTTCGAACTGGAGCGCCGTGATAATGTGCTGGTCATCACTGCGCCGGTTGACAGCTCATTCAACCCTGATCGCCCTGCAATGTTGCTGCCGGTCACGTTAGGGCCGATCACTCAGGTGGCCAAGGTCATCGAGAGCGATCCAAAAACAGCTGTTTTGGTCGTGGGGCATGGTGATACCAGCGGTGCGACAGCGGCTAACCAGAAGACCAGCCAGGAGCGGGCACAGTCGGTGGCAGCGATTTTCCGTCTCAGCGGCCTGCAACGTGACCGCTTGATGCTGCGTGGCATGGGCTCGTTGATGCCGCGTGCGGCCAATGACAGCCAGAAAGGCCGTGCGTTGAACCGTCGGGTGGAGATGGTACTGACCCCGCAAGACACCATGTTGGCGTTGCTCAGCAAGTACAGTCAACCAACGCCAAGCCCGGCTGAGCTGGTTGCGGTACAGGATGCCAAAGCACCGGCCAAGGTCGCAGCCAAACCATCGGCCAAGACGCCGACCAAGAAAGCCGCGGCGGCCAAGAAAACCGTAGCGAAGAAGAACACCGCGGTGAAGAAGGCTGCAGCCAGCAAGCCAGCTGCCAAGCCAACGGCCAAGAAAGCGCCAGCGGCGAAGGATGTTGCTGCCGTCAGTACCGCGAAGACCAACTGATCGTCAAGGAACGCTGCTATGACCCAGACTCTGGCCGATATGCGCCGTGACTACACCCGTGATGGACTGGCTGAAGCCCAGGCACCGAGCGAGCCGTTCGTTCTGTTCCACCAATGGTTCGCTGAAGCTGTTAAAACCGAACAGCCACCTGTAGAGGCCAACGCCATGACCCTGGCGACGGTCGATGCAGATGGCCGTCCACATTGTCGCGTGTTGTTGCTCAAGGGGCTGGATGAGCAGGGTTTCACGTTCTTTACCAACTATGACAGCGCCAAGGGCATGCAACTGCTGTACAACCCTTATGGCGCCATGACCTTCTTCTGGCCAGCCCTGGAGCGGCAGGTGCGCATTGAAGGCAAGGTGGTCAAGGTGTCGCCACAGGAGTCCGATGCGTACTACCAGGTTCGCCCTTTGGGCAGTCGCCTGGGGGCCTGGGCTTCACCGCAGAGCCAGGTGATTGCAGACCGTGCAGAGCTCGAAGCGTTGCTCAAGGACACTGAGCAGCGCTTCAGCGACAGCCAGCCGCATTGCCCTGAGCATTGGGGCGGTTACCGTTTGCTGCCCGATCGCATCGAATTCTGGCAGGGGCGTCCAAGCCGTTTGCATGACCGCCTCAACTACCGCTTGGTGGATGGGCACTGGGTCCGTGAGCGCCTGGCGCCTTAACTCGCCTGATACCCGGCAGCTTCGCGTTCCAGCCAGGCTGCCAGGTCACGGCGTTTGACCTTCTGGGTCTTGGCGCTGTCTAACCGCTGTAGCATGTACTCGCGCTTCAGGGGATCGCTACCTGCCAACGAGAGCGCCAGGTCACGGTCCGACCAGCGCTTGATGCGGACGTAGAGCCACCAGTGGAAGTACAAACCCGCGACGGTAGTGGCCGCGATGATGAAGTAATCCATGTTTATCCTTGCGCAGTAAAAACAGTTTTTACAGACCGGTCGATGGGCCGCCTGTACGGATGCTGTATGGAAGCAATTTTATACTGCCGCTGTCGTGACAGCCGTCAACGCGCGGAGTCTAATGGCAACTTGTCTTTTGGAGATGATCCTATGCGTAAATCTGTTCTGCTGGTAGCGTCCGTGACCACCCTGTCACTGCTTCTTGGTGGTTGTGCGTCCAGCCTGACCGGTGACTCCTACTCCCGTGATGAGGCTCGGCGCGTGCAGACCGTACGCATGGGGACCATTGAGTCTCTGCGACCGGTGAAAATCGAAGGTACCAAGACGCCCATCGGTGGTGGTGCGGGTGCCATCGTTGGTGGCGTAGCCGGCAGTGGCGTTGGTGGTGGCCGTGGCAGCGTGGTGGCCGCCGTGATTGGCGCGGTTGCCGGCGGCCTGCTCGGCTCTGCGGCAGAAGAGGGCATTACGCGTACTCAGGGTGTTGAAATCACCGTGCGCGAAGATGACGGGAGCATGCGCGCCTATGTGCAACAGGTTCAGGAAAACGAGATTTTCCGCGTGGGTGACCGTGTACGCATCATGACCGTCGACGGCACCAGCCGCGTGACTCGCTGATACCCCGGCGCATAAAAAACAAAACCCCGACGCGGCTTGGCCGGTCGGGGTTTTTTATTGCCTGCGTGTTTCAGGCCTTGGCGGTCTTGCGGCTGGCCATTGCCGTGATTGCATAACCGATCAGTGCGGCAAGGATCGAGCCAGTCAGGATACCCATTCGGTCCATGCCGGCAAATTCGCTGCTACCCGGCTCAAACGCCAGCGAGCCGACGAACAGGCTCATGGTGAAGCCAATGCCGCACAGAACCGCCACGCCGAGAATCTGCCCCCAGTTGGCGCCGGTCGGCAAGGCCGCGAGGCCAGTCTTTACGGCTATCCAGGTCAGGCCGAATACACCAACGGTCTTGCCCAGCAGCAAGCCGACGGCGATGCCCATGGGCACGTGGTGGGTGAAGCTCTCTACCGTGACACCGGCCAATGAAACGCCTGCATTGGCGAAGGCAAACAGCGGCAGGATACCGAAGGCGACCCATGGGTGCAGGGCGTGCTCCAGGCTCATCAGCGGAGACGGCTCGGCGTTTTTCGTGCGCAGCGGGATACACAGTGCCAGCGTGACGCCTGCCAGCGTGGCATGTACGCCACTCTTGAGTACACAGACCCAGAGGATCAGGCCGACGATCATGTAGGGGCCAAGCTTGATGACGCCCAGTCGGTTCATCGCGATCAGTGTCAGCAGGCAGGCGCCCGCCAACATCAGCGACAGGCTCGACAGCTCACCGGAGTAGAACAGGGCGATGACAACGATCGCGCCCAGGTCATCGATGATCGCGAGGGTCATCAAGAACAGCTTGAGCGATACCGGGACCCGCTTGCCGAGCAGCGCGAGCACGCCCAGGGCGAAGGCAATGTCGGTCGCGGTAGGGATAGCCCAGCCCGCCACGGCAGCCGGGTTGTCCTTGTTCAGGAACCAGTAGATCAGCGCCGGTACAACCATGCCGCCAATCGCAGCTGCGCCGGGCAGAACCACTTGCGAGGGTTTGGACAGGTGCCCGTCAACCAGCTCGCGCTTGACCTCAAGGCCAATGAGCAGGAAGAACAGCGCCATCAGGCCATCGTTGATCCACAATAGCAGAGGCTTGGCGATTTTAAGCGCGCCGACCTGGGCAACGACAGGCACCTCGAGCAGGCCATTGTAGAGAAAGGACAGGGGTGAATTGTTGACGATAAGTGCCAGGGCGGCTGCAGCAATCAGCAACAGACCGCTGGCAGCTTCCAACTGAAAGAAACGAGTGAAAGTGCTACGCAGAGGCAAGGTCGCTCTCCATCCTGAAATTCAAAAAAGGGATACACCCTAACCTGTGAGCTTAGGCATTAAAACAAAAATTATATTCTTTTTTGTTATAAGCTGTTGCTCAGCATTAGGACGGCCAGCCTAGCAGTCGAGTCGGAAATTTGAGTGCAGCCGTATCTGTCTGTCTTGTAGGAATTTTCCTTATGACCCGCTGGGGTCATTGACCACAACCCATGAGAGTCCAGTATGAGCAACCAACGTCAGTGGGCGCGTGAAGCCATTCGAGTCATTGAAGCAGACTTTCAGCGTAGTGCTGATACTCATCTGATTCCTTTGCCACTGCCTGGATTTCCAAGCGTTGAGCTGTACTTCAAGGACGAATCCAGCCATCCAACGGGCAGCCTCAAGCACCGTTTGGCCCGCTCGCTGTTCCTGTATGCGCTGTGCAACGGCTGGTTGCGCCCTGGTGCGCCGGTTATCGAGGCATCCAGCGGTTCCACGGCGATTTCTGAAGCCTACTTTGCCCGGCTTCTGGGGCTGCCGTTCATTGCGGTCATGCCGGCCAGTACGTCCCAGGAAAAGATCGCACAGATCGCTTTTTACGGTGGTCAGAGCCATCTGGTACAGGATCCCACGCAGATCTATGCAGAGTCTGAACGCTTGGCCCGCGAGAGCGGCGGGCATTTCATGGACCAGTTCACCTATGCTGAACGCGCCACCGACTGGCGGGCGAACAACAACATTGCCGAGTCGATCTTTACCCAGATGCGCTTTGAGCGCCATGCAGAGCCTGCCTGGCTGATATCCAGCCCAGGAACCGGCGGCACTACCGCGACGTTGGGGCGCTATGTGCGCTACCGCCAGCATGCCACCCGGGTGTTGTGTGCCGATGCCGAACGTTCAGTGTTCTTCGAGAGCTATTGCAGCGGTGACCGCTCGTTGCGGCTGGAGTGTGGTTCGCGCATCGAAGGCATAGGTCGGCCAAGGGTTGAAGCCTCGTTTCTACCGCAGGTCATCGATGCGATGGTCAAGGTGCCCGATGCCTTGTCGCTGGCGGCCATGCATTACCTGGCACAGCGTCTTGGCCGGCATGTCGGCGGTTCCAGCGGGACCAACCTGATCGGCGCGTTGGCGGCGGCGCAGCATATGAAGGCTGCGGGGGAGGCGGGGTCGATTGTTGCCATTCTGTGTGACAGTGGCGAGCGCTATGCCACCACTTATTACGATCAGGCCTGGTTGAATGGGCAGGGGTATCAGCTTGACGGCCTGATTGCAGCCGTCGCCGCCTGCGCAGAGCGCGCAGAGCCCCTACCGGAAAGCGTGTTGCACGCTGGTCTGTAGAGCCCCCGTACAGCTGTCGGCACCTGCAATCCGCTTGCAGGCACCGACAGATCGGATCAGTCGTTGAGGCCCAGCATCTGCCGCGCGACGGCTTCGGCGATACGAATGCCATCGACGCCGGCAGAGAGAATGCCGCCGGCATAACCGGCACCTTCACCAGCCGGGTACAGGCCTTTGATGTTCAGGCTTTGCATGTCCGCACCACGGGTGATTCGTAGCGGCGAGGAGGTGCGCGTCTCGATCCCTGTGAGCACGGCATCGTGCAGGTTGTAGCCTTTGATCTGGCGGTCGAAGGCCGGAAGGGCTTCGCGGATCGCTTCAATGGCGAAGTCCGGCAGGCTTGGCGCCAGGTCGCCCAGGCTTACACCTGGCTTGTAGGAAGGCTCGACGCTACCCAGTGCGGTAGAGGGGCGACCTGCGACAAAATCACCGACCAGCTGTGCCGGGGCCTGATAGTTGCTGCCACCCAGTACATAGGCATGCGCTTCCAGGCGCTCCTGCAGCTCAATGCCTGCCAGCGGGCCACCCGGGTAGTCTTGTTCGGGGGTGATACCCACGACAATACCGGAGTTGGCGTTGCGTTCATTGCGCGAGTACTGGCTCATGCCATTGGTGACCACGCGGCCAGGCTCGCTGGTCGCAGCGACCACGGTACCGCCTGGGCACATGCAGAAGCTGTAGACCGCCCGACCGTTCTTGGCGTGGTGAACCAGTTTGTAATCGGCTGCGCCGAGCTTGGGGTGGCCGGCGTATTTGCCCAGGCGCGCCTTGTCGATCAGCGATTGCGGGTGCTCGATACGGAAGCCGATCGAGAACGGTTTGGCCTCCATGAACACACCACGGGCGTGCAGCATACGGAAGGTATCACGGGCACTGTGGCCCAGGGCCAGAACCACATGCCGGGAATGCAACTGTTCGCCGTTTTCCAACACCACACCCTGCAACTGATCGTTGTCGATCAGCAGGTCGGTAACCTTCTGCTCGAAACGAACCTCGCCTCCGAGCGCCTGAATCTCATGACGCATGTTTTCGACCATGCCGGTCAGGCGGAAGGTACCAATATGCGGTTTGCTGACGTAGAGGATCTCTTCTGGCGCGCCGGCCTTGATGAACTCGTTCAGCACTTTGCGGCCGTGGTGATGCGGGTCCTTGATCTGGCTGTAGAGCTTGCCGTCGGAGAAGGTCCCGGCACCGCCTTCGCCAAACTGCACGTTGGATTCTGGGTTCAGTACGCTTTTACGCCACAGGCCCCAGGTGTCCTTGGTGCGCTGGCGTACTTCCTTGCCGCGTTCAAGGATGATCGGCTTGAAGCCCATCTGGGCCAGCAACAGGCCTGCAAAGATCCCGCAGGGGCCGAAGCCAACCACGATCGGGCGCTCGGTCAGGCCTTCAGGGGCTTGGCCCACCGGCTTGTAGCTGACATCCGGAGCGGGGCCGATGTTGCGGTCATCGGCGAACGTTTGCAGCAGCGCGGCTTCGTCACGCACGTTCACATCGATGGTGTAGATGAACAGCAGTTCGGTGTTCTTCTTGCGCGCATCGTAGCTGCGCTTGAACAGGGTGAAGTCCAGCAACTGGTCATCGCTGATGCCCAGGCGTTGCACAATGGCTTCGCGCAGGGCTTCGTCAGTATGGTCCAGCGGCAACTTCAGTTCAGTGATTCGTAGCATGACAGGGTCCAGTATCCCGGCCATGGAAGGGCCGGCAGCTTTGCACAAACCGCCAAGTATAAGCCTTTCATCAGCGCTTCAGGCAGGATAAACGCGCCGACGGTCAGTCGTTGCGTGAACCACCGTAGTAACCGCAGCCACGCAAGGTCTTGCCGTTGATACGCAGCTCTGCACTCAGGTGCTGTACAGCGCCTGTCATGCTATCGACGCAACGTTGCGGCGCTACCCACAGTTCTACGCGTTGGCCATTGGCTTCGCTACTCAGGTTGAAGCGGCCATCGGGCAGTTGTTCTTCCAGATAGGGCAGTGCCAGGGAGGCTTCCTGAGGGCGGTCAAGCACCATGCCCTTGCCACTGACCTTCATGCTCCAGTCGGGTTCATGGCCGCTGGCGCGCAAGGTCAGGCGCTTGAAGTTGGGGTCGCTGCAGGCGCTGTTGGAGCGCTCGACCCGGTACAACTGGTGTACGTTGAACTGGCCATCGTTGCCGCTGTTGCTACTGAGCGTACCGCGTACGTCGGCAAACAGTGCGCCGGGCTCGCTGGCCAGGGTAGCGGCTTCCTGCAAGAGGCTGGTGTTGCCGCTGTCCTGAACCACAAAGCGGCGGCTTTCTCCACAGGGTTGGAACAGCAGCTTGCCGCCCTCGGCCTTGAGCTCACCCTGCAGACGGGTCATTCCCGCCGTAGAGACCGAGGTCTTCTCGGCAAACATCTGGCAACCGGCGAACAACGGCAGCAGGGCGGCTAACAACAGGGAAGGGGCGACACGCATCGAAAGAGCTCCAGGTCTCAACCGGAAAAGTGTCGCCACGTTACTCAGGCTGGCGCTCAATCTCAAGGGTTTAGCCAACGTGATAGGTTTGGCCGGTCTGCAGGCCTTCTACGCTCTTGGCATAAGCCAGTGCTACATCGGCAGCGGGCACAGGCTTGAACCCGCGGAAGTAAGGGGCGTATGCAGACATGGCTTCGACCAGCACGTTCGGGCTGACCGAGTTGACTCGCAGGCCGCGCGGCAGTTCGATAGCGGCTGCCTTGACGAAGGCGTCGATGGCGCCGTTGACCAGGCTTGCCGAGCTGCCGGTGCGGATCGGGTCGTGGCTGGTGATGCCGGTGGTGAAGGTGAAGGAGCCGCCATCATTGATGAACTCGCGGCCGATCAACAGCAGGTTGACCTGGCCCATGAGCTTATCGTTCAGGCCCAGGGCGAAGTGCTCCTCGGTCATATCCTCCAGTGCGGCGAAGGTCACGTTGCCCGCTGCACAGACCAGGGCATCGAAACGGCCGGTCTGTTCGAACAGTGACCGAATAGACGCGCTGCTACTGATATCCACCTGGTAGTCGCCGCGGGTGCGGCTAATGCGCAGCACGTCGTGGCGCTGTTCCAGCTCGTTTGCCACTGCCGAGCCAATGGTGCCGCTGGCACCGATCAACAGAATTTTCATCGCACGCTCCTTTGGGGGAATGGCCCAAGTCTACGGTGGATTTTTGCGTCGATAAGCGTGCTAATAGGCAACCTTTTGTTTTTCTATGGAAACAATCCATGAGTGAGCTGGACGATTTGGCGGCCTTCGCTGTCTTGATGGATGCCGGTAGTTTCACCCTGGCCGCAGGGCAGTTGGGGTGGAGCAAAGGGCAATTGTCGAAGCGGATCAGTCAGTTGGAAAGCAGCCATGGGGTGAAGTTGCTGCATCGCACGACCCGTCGCCTGAGCCTCACGGCCGCCGGCGCCATGCTGTTGCCGCAGGCCCAGGCATTAGTCCGGCAGATGAATGGGGCAAGGCAGGCCTTGGCCATGCTTAAGGATGACCTGTCTGGCCCCGTGCGATTGACGGTGCCCGTGTCGCTGGGTGAGACCTTCTTTGAAGGCTTGTTGCTCGAGTTCACCGAGACGCACCCTCAGTTGCAGGTAGAGCTTGAGTTGAGCAATAGCTATCGGGATCTGTTGGGTGAAGGTTTCGATCTGGCGATTCGTACCGAAGTCCAGAGCGATGCCCGGTTAGTTGCCCGGCCATTGTTGGCCATGCAGGAACTGACGTGCGCCAGCCCCGCGTACCTGGAGCGCTTTGGTGAGCCGAAGACCCCAATGGCGTTGAGCGAGCACCGCTGCCTGCTGAACAGTCACTACCGTGGTCGCGAGGAGTGGTTGTATCACCAACAACACGAATTGCTGCGTGTGCCGGTCAGCGGTTCCTTTGCGAGTAACCATTACAGCTTGCTGAAAAAGGCGGCTTTGCTCGGCGTCGGGATTGCTCGCCTGCCGTCTTACATGCTGGCGGCAGAGTTGAGTAACGGCCAACTGCATTGGTTGCTCCGGGACTTTCAGACCCGTAGCACGCCGCTGTTTCTTGTACATCCCTACCAGAGCGCAATGCCGAAAAAGGTTCAGGTACTGGCCGACTACCTGAGGCGCTGGTTTCAGCGTGGCAGTACCGTATTGGGGCAGTTGTGAGTGCGTGGCGTAAGACGGTTGGGCAAAAAAACGATCCCGAAGGATCGTTTTTTCATTGACCGCTAAAAACGGTTATCAACCGCCCAGGTAGGCATCACGCACTTTCGGATCGGTCAACAAGGTTTCCCCTGTCCCTTCCATCACCACCCGACCGTTCTCCAGCACGTAGGCACGGTCGGCGATCTTCAACGCCTGGTTGGCGTTCTGCTCCACCAGGAACACCGTCACGCCATCACGGCGAAGTTGTTCGATGATGTCGAAGATCTGTTGAATGATGATCGGCGCCAGGCCCAGTGATGGCTCGTCGAGCAGCAACAGCTTCGGTTTGCTCATCAGCGCACGGCCGATGGCAAGCATCTGCTGCTCGCCACCGGACATGGTGCCGCCGCGCTGGCTGAAGCGTTCCTTGAGCCGTGGGAACAGGTGCAGCACCTTGTCCATCTGCTCTTCGTAGTCGCCCTTGGCAGTAAAGAAACCGCCCATGGCCAGGTTTTCCTCGACGGTCAGACGAGAGAACACGCGGCGACCTTCCGGAACCACCGCAATGCTCTTGCGCATGATGCGGGCAGAGTCCTGGCCAACCAGCTCTTCGCCCAGGTAACGGATGCTACCGCTGTGGGCTTGCGGCGAACCACAGAGCGTCATCAGCAAGGTTGACTTGCCAGCGCCGTTGGCGCCGATCAGGGTGACGATTTCGCCCTGGCGGATCTCAACGTTGACGCTGTGTAGCGCCTGGATCTTGCCGTAGAAAGTGGAAACGTTTTCAAACTGCAGCATTTACGCTTCCCCCAGGTAGGCTTTGATCACTTCAGGGTTATCGCGGATCTGTTCCGGTGTACCGTCGGCCAGCGGGGTGCCCTGGTTGATCACAACGATGTGGTCGGAGATGCTCATGACCAGCTTCATGTCATGCTCGATCAGCAGGACCGTGACGTTGTGCTCTTCGCGCAGCACACCGATCAGTGCCTTGAGGTCTTCGGTTTCCCTTGGGTTCAGGCCGGCAGCGGGTTCGTCGAGCATGAGGATCCGTGGACGGGTCATCATGCAGCGAGCGATTTCCAGGCGACGCTGCTGACCGTAGGCCAGGGTACCGGCCGTACGGTTGGCGAACTCGGTGAGGTTGACCTTGTCCAGCCAGAAGTGCGCGTACTCCATCGCTTCGCGCTCACTGCGGCGAAAGCCTGGGGTCTTGAGCAGGCCGGCGAGGAAGTTGGTGTTCAGGTGCCGGTGCTGAGCAATCAGCAGGTTTTCCAGTGCGGTCATCTCTTTGAACAGACGCACGTTCTGGAAGGTTCGTACTACGCCCTTGCGGGCGATCTGGTGACCGGCCAGGCCCTGGATCGGCTGGCCGTCGAGCAGAATCGTACCCGCGCTGGGCTTGTAGAAACCGGTCAGGCAGTTGAACACCGTGGTCTTGCCGGCACCGTTCGGGCCGATCAGGGCAACCACTTGTTTTTCCTTGACGGTCAGGGCCACGCCGTTGACCGCCAACAAGCCGCCGAAGCGCATGCTCAGGCCGCTGACTTGAAGAATTTCGCGGCTCATCGACGCAGCTCCATGTGAGGACGTTGCATAGGCAGCAGACCTTGCGGACGCCAGATCATCATCAACACCATCAGGGCACCGAACATCAACATGCGGTACTCGCTGAAGTCACGCATCAGTTCGGGTAGCAGGATCATCACAATGGCCGCGAGAATCACGCCCAATTGCGAGCCCATGCCGCCCAGCACGACGATGGCGAGGATGATCGCCGACTCGATGAAAGTGAACGACTCCGGTGTCACCAGGCCTTGGCGCGCGGCAAAGAAGCTGCCCGCGAAGCCGGCGAAGCAAGCACCCAGCGTGAAGGCCGAAAGCTTGATCACGGTAGGGTTCAGGCCCAAGGCACGGCAGGCGATTTCGTCTTCGCGCAGGGCTTCCCAGGCACGACCGATCGGCATGCGCAGCAGACGGTTGATCACGAACAGTGCAAACAGCGCCAACAGCAATGCCACCAGGTACAGGAAAATCACCTTGTTGATCGAGTTGTACTGCAGGCCGAAGTAATCGTGGAAGGTCTGCATGCCCTCGGCGGCCTTGCGTTCAAAGGTCAGGCCGAAGAAGGTTGGCTTCTCGATGTTGCTGATACCGTTGGGGCCACCCGTCAGCCCGGTCAGGTTACGCAGGAACAGGCGGATGATTTCACCGAAGCCCAGGGTCACGATTGCCAGGTAGTCACCGCGCAGGCGCAGTACCGGGAAACCGAGCAGGAAGCCAAAGGTGGCTGCCATCAGGCCGGCAATCGGCAAGCAGATCCAGAAGCTCAGGCCGTAGTAGTGCGACAGCAGCGCGTAGCTGTAGGCGCCGACGGCGTAGAAGCCGACATAACCCAGGTCGAGCAGACCGGCCAGACCGACCACGATGTTCAGGCCCAGCCCGAGCAACACATAGATCAGGATCAGGGTGGCGATATCGACCGCACCACGGGAGCCGAAGAACGGCCAGATCAGCGCCGCGACGACCAAGCCGAGGATGATCCAGCGCTGGGTACGCGGCAGGGTCAGGAAGTTGCTGACCTTGGGCGATACCAGCGAGCCTTTCGGCGCGGACCGCATCAGTGCGCTCCACTGCTTGTCGAACAGCACACGCAGGAACATCAGCACCGAACACACGGCGATCACGGTGAGGGTGAGAGGACCAGTGCCCTGAACTTCCAGGTTGATACCGACGATGCTCAGTTTGAGCCCCAGTACCGGGAAGGCCACGGCCCATACCAGCAAGGCGCTGAAAAACGCCGATTTGAGATGTCTGTTCATACTTTTTCAACCTCCGGACGGCCCAGAATGCCGGTCGGCCGGAACAACAGCACCAGAACCAAAAGGCCGAATGCCACAACGTCCTTGTACTGGTCACCGAAGATATCGGCGCCAAAGGCTTCAGCCACCCCGAGCACCAGCCCACCGAGCATGGCGCCCGGAATACTGCCAATGCCGCCCAAGACCGCTGCGGTGAAGGCCTTCAGGCCCACCAGGAAACCGGCGTTAGGGTTGATCACACCGTACTGCATGCTCAGCAGCACGGCCGCCACGGCTGCCAGTGCGGCACCGATGACGAAGGTCAGGGCGATGATGTTGTTAGTGTTGATCCCCAGCAGGTTGGCCATCTTGATGTCTTCGGCACAGGCACGGCAGGCACGGCCCAAGCGCGAACGGGAGATGAACAGGGTGAGGCCGGTCATGGCCACCAGAGTGACCACGAACACTAGAATCTGCATGTAGGAAATCAGGACTTCCTCAGCACCACCTGGGCCGAAGGAGAAACTCCCCGGAATCAGGTTGGGAATGGACTTGTCCTTGGAGTCCTGCGAGAGCAGTACCGTGTTTTGCAGGAAAATCGACATACCAATGGCAGAAATCAGCGGGATCAACCGGTTGCTGTTACGCAAGGGACGGTAAGCGACCCGTTCAATACTGTAGCCATAGGCACTGGTCACGACGATCGTCGCAAGAAACGCGGCGGTCATCAGTAGCGGCAGAGAATCAAGCCCCATCATGGCCAGCCCGGCAAGGACGATGAAGGCCACGTAAGAACCGATCATGTAGACCTCGCCATGGGCGAAGTTGATCATTCCAATGATGCCGTAAACCATTGTGTAGCCAATGGCTATCAAGGCATAGGTGCTGCCAATGGTCAGACCATTAACCAGCTGTTGGAAAAAGTGATAGATCTCAGGCATTACAGCGCTCCTAAAAACCTGATACGCATTTCACTGGTGGGGGAGCCCCGTGTGGTGCCTTGTGGTCTTTGGCCACTTCGGTACCAGCACCTGCCAGCGAACCGCTGGTGACGGTTTTAAGATTTTCAGGTGAACCAGCTCCCGGATCGCGGGAATCAGGTCCATGAACCTCGTAAAACAAAGCCCACTGCTCGCACAGTGGGCTTCTTAGTCAATGGTCAGACTGGGTTATTGAGGCGAAACTTCGGTTTTAGGTTTGCCGAAATGCCATTGGTAGACCACGAATTTGAAGTCTTTCAGGTCGCCTTTGTCGTCGAAGGACAGGTCGCCCGTCGGGGTCTTGAAGGTGCCCGCGTGGATAGCAGCAGCTACCTTGGCAGTGTCTTCGCTCTTGGCGGCCTTGATGCCTTCAGCAATCACTTCTACAGCCGAGTAGGCCGGGAACACGAACGGGCCGGTCGGGTCCTGCTTCTTGTCGGCGAAGGCTTGTACCAGTGCCTTGTTGGCAGGGTCCTGATCGAAGGATTTCGGCAGGGTAACCAGCAGGCCTTCGGAGGCGTCCTGGGCGATCTGCGAGATGGAGTCGTTGCCGACGCCTTCTGGGCCCATGAACTTGGCGTTCAGGCCTTTTTCCTTGGACTGACGCAGGATCAGGCCCAGCTCTGGGTGGTAGCCGCCGTAGTAGACGAAGTCGACGTTGGCTTGCTTGAGCTTCTGGATGATCGAGGAGAAGTCCTTGTCGCCAGCGTTCAGGCCTTCAAAGACGGCAACCTTGGTGCCTTTCTCTTCGAGGGTTTTCTTCACGGCGGTGGCGATACCTTCACCGTACTGCTGCTTGTCATGCAGAACGGCAACGACTTTCGGCTTCACATGGTTGGCAATGTAGTTGCCAGCCGCTGGGCCCTGGGCGCTGTCCAGACCGATGGTGCGGAAGATCATCTTGTAGCCACGGGAAGTGATATCCGGGCTGGTGGCTGCCGGGGTGATCATGATCACGCCTTCATCTTCATAGATGTCGGAGGCAGGTTGGGTGGAGCTGGAGCACAGGTGGCCGACGACAAACTTGACGCCATCGTTGACCACTTTGTTCGCTACGGCCACGGCTTGTTTAGGGTCGCAAGCGTCGTCGTATTCCTTGGCTTCGAGCATCTTGCCGTCGACGCCGCCCTTGGCGTTGATCTGCTCAATGGCCATTTTGGCACCGATGAACTGCATGTCGCCGTACTGAGTGACCGGACCGGTCTTGGGACCTGCGATGCCGATCTTGATGGTATCGGCGGCAAACGAATGGCTGGCAACCCCGGCCAGAACCATTGCGGCAAACAGCTTGGAAATCTGCTTAGTAGCCTTACTCATAGTGCTCCACTCATTCTGTTGTATTTTTTATAGTCCTGGCGGCCAAAGCTACAGGACCGGATCAGGTTCTCCGTCGAGGCCTCGCCTCATACCGCAGACCCGAATTTCCCCGGCCTTACCCCCGGCAACTGTACCGGTACAGTGTAGAGCGCCGCTTCATCGCTTGAAAAGCGGGCTCGCAGAGGCAAAACCTGGGCGCGGTCGCTTAATTGACTGAAAGTTATAAAAAAGCGTCTTCAGTTTTGCCCTATATGTCGGCAATCCTTGGCTTTTCCTGCACTCACCGATCAATTGCTTATTTGAAACTGGGTTTTCTGCAAAAATACCGGCTTTTAGCAGCCGAATTATTTCTGGTAGGAACCCATGACTGATGAAGTAAGCACCCTCTATGCCAAACTGCTCGGCGAGACCGCGGTCATTGAGTGGAAAGCACTGGAGCGTTTTTGGGCCAAGGGTGACCTGATTTGGGTCAAGCCGACACTGGACCTGATCGAGGTCGCCGAGGCGATGGCCGAAAACCGGGGCGAAGCCTTTGCTGCATGGCACGCTGAGGGTGCTGTCGGCAAACTCTCTGATGAGCAGGCGCTAGACCTTCAGGCGCGAGATCCGCAGATATGGGCGGTGGTGGTTTCCCCCTGGATCGTGATTCAGGAAAAACCGGCGCCCTGATTTGGTGCGCAAAAATGCACAGTGGCTCATGGTTGGTGCGCGGTACTGTTCAGCCGGGGTGACACTTGGTAACAGTCCAGCGACTTCAAGGGGTGTCGGTAACAGTCCGTACCGATTGATAAGAGCCGCTTTGCGGGTGAGGAAGGTCTGCGCAGCCATCGAGGCTGCGCAGATCTTGGCGCCGGCGAAACCGGGCCCTGATCACGGGTATCTCAGTAATCAACCTTGCCTGTATGGGTGTTGAGGGAGATAACCCGTGTCTTGCCAATCCGGTGACGGTAAATTTCTCGCAGGTATTTCACCGCTTTCTTCACGCATTCGCGTGAAAGCCGGATGTCGTTGATCGAGACAAACTTGCTCTTGTCATTGATCAGCTCACGGTACTTCTTCTCATACATCGGCTTGATCGCGTACCAGTTGGTATCGAGGATCTTGGCCGGATTCTCGAACTCGTTGAGCAGCTCATCGATGTGGTTTTCGTCGAAGTGATCGCTGGTGATGAAGTCGAGCATGGCGTTGTCCAGCGTATCGTCGAAACGGTACGGGTTACGCGCAAAGCAACGCTTGATGAAGGCCACGATCAGCGTCAGGAAGTCGTCCGACAGGCACGGGCTCTTGGCGATCAGGGTGGTCAGCGACAGGTTGGCAGAGGCGCCGATGACCAGCGCATAGCGCTTGAGCGTCGTATTGGGGAACAGGCTGTTGAGGTGGGTCTTGAGCCGGTTCAGGTCCATGTAGGAGAGCTTGTAGTCCTTGGGCAGCGAGACGATCGAGACCACCGATGAGCAGTTCTTGAAGAAATGCAGATCATGCAGTGCCGCTGCGTCATAACCTGAGGTCTTGTACTGCTCCAGGGCTGCGCGGTAGCGCTTGGACTCAATCGGCAAGAGGCTGATGCCTTCAATGGCCTGGGTCTGCTTGTTGAAGTGCGGCAAGTCGATGGAGCGGAAAAACAGGTCGTCGATATCCAGGCGAGGCTGCTCTTTCTCGAACACCTTGAACTTGTCCGAGCTCGGGGCCTGCTGTTCCGGTACCACTGATTCGGCGTAGGCAATGGCCACCGGGCCTGCCAGGCTCATGAACAGGTCATTGGCATCCAGGCGGATGGTTTCGCCAATATCGATACCGGCGCGACGGAAGTAGGCCTGATCGTAGTCGGTGGTTACCGCCTGGGCGGTAAGGATGTTGAAGATCTGCTGCGAGATGTACTGGTTAGCGTGCTTTTCCATCGCATTGACATCAATGTTCTGGATAGTGCCGTCATCGCTTTCTTCGGCATAACGCATGATGTCGTTGGAGATCAGCATCATCGCGTTCCAGGGGCGAATACGGCCCATGACACTGGCTTCGCTGCTGTCTTCATTGTCGAAGTTGTAGGAAAAGTCCCATTCTTCCGAGAGATACTTGCACAGCAGGCGTCCGGCGTTGATGTGCAGGGCCTCGGACATCTCGCTACGGTGGTCGGAGATGTTCGGCAGTACGCAGATACCGCTGGTGAAGATCGGCTCAAAGACGAACGAGTGTCCGCTCTTGCCGTCATTCTCGTCAGCCGGTTTGGTGTCGAATGTCTTGTTCATGTAGGAGTACTGCTGGGCCAGGCCGAACTCCGAGGCCATGCCCGAGCCGGTACCACCACCGGCGCTGAAAATGTAGAAGTACAGGCGCGACTGGTTGGCTTTGATGCCACAGGAGTCGATCAGGTACGAATGGATCAGCTTCCAGTCAGTACTGGAGAAGCGCTGGGTTTCCTTGTTCAGGATGATCTTCGCCAGGTACTGACCCAGGATCGGTGCGTTACCGGCGCCCCCGGCATGAACCTCGGACAGGTCCATGATTTTCATTTTGCTGTAATCGCGGATAAAACCGCTGGTCTCGCCTTTGCGCGAGAAACGGATGCGCCCGGCGATGTCTTTGTCCAGGTCGCCCAGCATCACCAGTGGTTCAACCAGAAAGACCGGTTTGCTGCTCTTGTTCTGCACCAGACGCAGGTTGTTGCGGATCCATCGCGCCGGGCTGTAGCTGATGTCGTTGCTGACCCTTTCCTCGTTGTTGAACTCATTGAGGTAGAAGGTGCGTGCGTTGTAGACCAGTTCTGCGACGTCCAAGGCAATGTTCGAGCCGCAACGGCCCAAACCGATCAGACAGACCGATGGGAACTGTTGATCAAGGCGCAGTTGGCTTTCATCTTCCTGATGTGGGCTTGGCGGAAAGACCAGGTCGCGCAGGCCGTCGAGGTTGTCGAGGATGCGCTGGATGTCGGTTTCTGTGTAGTACAGGTACTGCTGTGGGTTCAGCGTGCGAGTGCCGTAGTATTCCCTAGACCCTGTAGCAGTGTACGTGGCAGTAGACGACATCAGTTCGGAAACCACATTGGCAGGAGTGTTCTTGGAAGTCATTGTGTGCCGTGTGCCTTGGGGGGATGGCTGTTCAAAGGGAACATCATAGAGTACTCACGGAACCGGTTGTGCGGGTTTAGTCACGAGCCGTCTGTGTGAGTCCTGGGATTTTCCCTAAAACTCTGTAGGTAAATTTTTCTGTTTACGCCTGCAATCTTGATCGTCCAATTGCGCAACTTC
Organism: Pseudomonas sp. TE3910; assembly: GCF_056279025.1. Lineage (NCBI taxonomy): Bacteria > Pseudomonadati > Pseudomonadota > Gammaproteobacteria > Pseudomonadales > Pseudomonadaceae > Pseudomonas > Pseudomonas sp. TE3910. Next base: position 2,238,458 of record NZ_JBWBQN010000001.1, on the reverse strand, counting down.
TTTAATCAAACTTTCTGGAGTGTTTCATGAGTGTTGCACGACCTTCGTTGGGGTTTGCTGGTATCGGTCTTATGGGGCTACCCATGTGCAAGCGGCTTTTGGCGGCCGGCTACCCGTTGACGGTGTGGAATCGTTCACCGGAAAAGTGTGCAGACTTGGTTGCCGCGGGGGCTCGCCTGGCCACTACACCTGCCGAATTGTGCCAGTACGCCGATGTCGTGATGCTGTGTTTGGCCGACACTGCGGTGGTCCGTGAGGTTGTGTTTGGTGAAAACGGCGTGGCCAATGGTGCCAGGGCCGGGCAGTTGTTGGTGGATTTTTCCAGTATTGAGCCTGGTGCCACCCGTGAGATGGCTGCCGAGCTGGCGGCGCTCAACGGCATGAGTTGGCTGGATACACCTGTGTCAGGAGGCACACCGGGCGCTGAGGCCGGCACCCTGGCGATCATGGTCGGCGGTGCTGCGCAGGACCTGGCGCGGGTGCAGCAGGTTTTACTGACCCTGGGCCAGCGTGTTACCCATATGGGGCCGGTTGGAGCAGGGCAGGTGACCAAGGCGTGCAATCAGATGATTGTTGCCTGTAATGCGTTGGTGATCGCTGAAGTGGTAGCGCTGGCCGAGCAGTCTGGGGTTGATGCACGCCTCATTGCCGAAGCCCTTGCTGGCGGTTTTGCCGACTCCAAGCCCTTGCAGATTCTCGCGCCGCAAATGGCCGAAAGCCATTTTGAACCGGTCAAGTGGCATGTGCGCACCTTGCTCAAGGACCTTGATACTGCCGTCAAGTTTTCGCGTGAGCAGGGTTCAGCTACGCCCATCAGCGGGCTTGCTGCCCAATTGATGCGTCTGCATGGTAGTCAGGGGTACTTGCAAAAAGATCCGGCAACCCTGGTGCAGCTGTATCGGCGCAAGGACTGATACCAAGGCCGGCGTCTACAGCACACTGTTCATTGTGCTGTAGACGCCGGGTTTGCCAGCAAGACGTTCCGATACCGATCAGCCGGCAACCAGTACCCGGATGGCTTCCAGGCGCAGTGCAGCTTTTTCGAGCATGGCCAGGCCATCTCTACCTTGCTTGCGCAGGGCTTCGATTTCGCTGTCGCGTACGCTCGGGTTGACGGCCTGGAGGGCGGTCAGGCGTGCCAGTTCTTCTTCGGTCTCGGCAGCCAGGCGACGCTGCGCTTCGGCTACGCGTTCGGCATGACGCGGCATGATCTTGGCTTCGCCTGCGTTGATCCGTGGCGCCAGCACATCGCGCTGAGCCTGGATGAACTTGTTTGCGCTGGCCTTGGGCACACTCTCCAGTTGGTCGTTCAGGGTTTCAAACGAGACCCGCGCGGCCAAGTCGTTGCCGTTGGTGTCGAGCAGGCAGCGCAAGGCGGCTGGTGGCAGGTAGCGGCCCAACTGCAAGGCGCGTGGCGCTACCACTTCGCTGACGTACAGCAGTTCAAGCAGCACGGTGCCAGGCTTGAGCGCCTTGTTCTTGATCAAGGCTACAGCGGTGTTACCCATCGAACCGGACAGGACGAGGTCCATGCCACCCTGCACCATAGGGTGTTCCCAGGTGAGGAACTGCATGTCTTCCCGCGACAGCGCCTGATTGCGGTCGTAGGTGATGGTCACACCTTCGTCGTCGCCGAGCGGGAAGCTGGCGTCGAGCATCTTCTCGCTTGGCTTGAGGATCAGGGCGTTTTCCGAATGGTCTTCGCTATCGATGCCAAAGGCGTCGAACAGGGTTTCCATGTAGATCGGCAGGGCGAACTGGTCATCTTGTTCCAGGATCGCCTCGACCAGTGCCTGGCCTTCGCCGGCACCACCGGAGTTGAGCTCCAGCAGGCGGTCGCGACCGCTGTGCAGCTCGGCCTCAAGGCGCTCGCGTTCGGTGCGCGCCTCAGTGACCAGCGCTTCCCATTGCTCGACATCAGTGTCTTCCAGCAGCGGCAGCAGGCGCGGGCCGAACTGATGCTGCAGGGCGTTGCCGGTAGGGCAGGTGGCCAGGAAGGCATTCAGGGCCTGGTGGTACCACTGGAACAGGCGCTCTTGCGGGCTGTCTTGCAGGTACGGCACATGCAGTTCAATGGTGTGCTTCTGGCCGATACGGTCCAGGCGGCCAATACGTTGTTCGAGCAGGTCCGGGTGAGCGGGCAGGTCGAACAGTACCAGGTGGTGAGAGAACTGGAAGTTGCGGCCTTCGCTGCCGATCTCTGAGCAGATCAGTACCTGAGCACCGAATTCTTCGTCGGCGAAGTAGGCGGCGGCACGGTCGCGCTCCAGGATGCTCAGGCCTTCGTGGAAGACCGTAGCTGGAATGCCGGAGCGCACACGCAGGGCGTCCTCCAGGTCCATGGCGGTTTCGGCGTGAGCACAAATCACCAGAACCTTGACCCGCTTGAGCATCTTCAGGGTATCAATCAGCCAGTCAACCCGTGGGTCGAAGTGCCACCAGCGTTCGTCTTCGCCGGTGTCGCCTTGGGCCTGGAATGAGACTTCCGGGTACAACTCGGCATGTTCGCCCGGAGACAGCTCCATATATTGATCGGGGCAGGGCAGCGGATACGGGTGCAGTTGGCGCTCAGGGAAGCCCTGGACTGCGGCACGGGTGTTACGGAACAGAACTCGGCCGGTACCGTGACGGTCGAGCAGCTCGCGAATCAAGCGGGCGCTGGCCTGTGTATCGCCGTCGTTGACCGCCGCCAACAGGGCTTCGCCCTCGGCGCCCAGGAAGTTCTGGATGGTCGCGTGGGCCTTGGGTGACAGGCGGCCTTCATCGAGCAGCTCCTGGACGGCTTCGGCTACCGGGCGATAGTGCTCGCTCTCGGCGCGGAAGGCGGCCAGGTCATGGAAGCGGTTCGGATCAAGCAGACGCAGACGGGCGAAGTGGCTGTCCTGACCGAGTTGCTCAGGGGTTGCTGTCAGCAGCAGAACGCCAGGAATAATCTGGGACAGTTGTTCAACCAGCGCATACTCAGGGCTCACCTGATCTTCGTGCCAGACCAGATGGTGGGCTTCGTCGACTACCAGCAGGTCCCAGCCCGCGGCAAACAGCGCATCCTGGGCTTTTTCGTCTTCGCTCAGCCACTCCAGAGCCACCAGGGCCAGCTGGGTGTCTTCAAATGGGTTGCTGGCATCGCTTTCGATGAAGCGCTCGGCATCGAACAGGGCAACCTGCAGGTTGAAGCGACGACGCATTTCCACCAGCCACTGATGCTGGAGGTTTTCCGGTACCAGGATCAGCACGCGGCTGGCACGGCCCGAGAGCAGTTGGCGATGGATAACCAGGCCGGCTTCGATGGTTTTGCCCAGGCCCACTTCGTCGGCCAGCAGAACCCGTGGCGCAATACGGTCAGCAACTTCGCGGGCAATGTGCAACTGGTGGGCGATGGGTTGGGCGCGCGCACCACCCAGCCCCCACAGTGACGACTGCAACTGACGGCTGGTATGTTCCAGCGTGTTGTAACGTAGCGAGAACCACGGCAGTGGGTCGATTTGCCCTGCGAACAGACGGTCACTGGCCAAGCGGAACTGGATGAAGTTCGACAGCTGGGTTTCCGGCAGGGTGCAGGCCTGATTCTGGCCATCCAGTCCGTGGTAAACCAGCAGACCGTCGACATCATCGACCTCACGCACGGTCATCTTCCAGCCTTCGAAATGGGTGATCTGGTCACCAGGCGAGAAGCGCACCCGTGTCAGTGGCGCATTGCGCAGGGAGTACTGGCGAGTGTCGCCAGTGGCCGGGTAGAGCACGGTCAACAAGCGGCCGTCCTGTGCCAGAACGGTCCCCAGACCTAGCTCGGCTTCGCTGTCGCTGATCCAGCGTTGCCCCGGTTGATACTGCTGCGCCATACTGCCTGACTCCCGCCATGAAAAGCCGACTATCTTAACGGATAGGTCTCTGTAGACCAAAGAGTCTAGCAACTTCGTCGACGAAATCTGCCGATGCTGCATGACCCGCAACAGAAGGACTGTCTTGCCATGTCTGTAAAGCGCTTGTGGTTACTTCGTCCTTTCATCGTGAGCGGCCTGGTACTGCTTTCAGCCTGTGGACAGGGCGGCTTTGAAGTGCTTGCACCATTGCCCGCTGCGCAGATTGATGCGCTGGGTGTCGACGCCCCGTTGAAGACGGTGCATTTTCGCGACAAAGACGGTGAGGGCTTGCTGGTATTGAGCCGTACCGACGGCCAGGCAACCGACGAAGAAACGGCTGAGGATGTCGATAAAGTGGTGTTGATCGCGACACTCTATGGTCGAACGACGGCCGATGAACCGTTCAAGTCGCGCTGGCAGATCGACAACGAAACCACCTGCGCTGGCTTGGACCTTGATGTCGGGTTCTACCCGGATGTCACGGAGGTCAGTGACCTGAACAATGATGGGGTGGCGGAGTTGACGATCGCTAGCCACGCCTTCTGCGGCGGAGGTATCGACCCTCACGCTATCATGGTCGAGTTGCGTGAGGGGCAGGCGTATTACGCCATCGAAGGGCAGTCGCTGGTAAATGTGCCTGGTGACGGTTCATACGGGGGTGAGCGCAAAGACAGCCCGTCGTTGACGAATGCCCCCAAAGTACTGCGTGATCATCTGGAGGCTGTCTGGAGCAAAGTCTACAAGCGCCCCTGGAGCCATATCGACGGTGGTGGCGACAACGCGGCTCAATAGCGGTGCCAGTCGCCCAGGCTATACTGATCGTTCAGGACGCCCATCTCATCAGGCGCGAATGTGCTCGTCTCGGCTCAAGGTAATGGGGTTGCGGCCGACACACTGGCGACAGGAGACCCACCCATGCTGCCGCCTATCATCCCGCTCAGTGCTGCGCCCGTAACCTCGCAACTGGATCCGGTCAAGCCGACGCCGGACATCCCACCCGTGGTGCCAGCCCAACCGAGCTCCGGTGATGGCAGCATTAACCTGAAGCAGCGTGACCCGGAACAGGACACCTACTTAATGCGTGAGCAACAGCGCCGCCAACAGCGTCGCCGCAGAGATCACGACGAGCAGTACGATGCCGTACCGGGCGACGAAGTCAATGCCGACAATACGGTGCCGGTGGCGCCGCTGATGGGTGAGCAGCCACGTCAGGGGCTGCTGGTCGACATCGAAGTCTGAAGAAACACCGCTGTACTGGTCAGCGCGAGCCTTAGCCTTCATTATTGCCACTTCTGCCGTCAGCGTTTCGAGCTAACCATGAGCCAAGACAATCTGATCGACTTCGGTGCCGAGCGTGCCAAGCGCGTTCACGACCTCAACGAGAAGCGCCTGAATGAAGTCCGTCAGGCATTTGAACAGGCCATGCCGTTGGGCAAGGGCAAGAAAAAGCCCAAGGGCAAACCCAAGAAGCGTTGAAAACTTGATGCAGGTCAACCCTGCACCTGCCTCGCCCCCAGCTCTGGTGGGCGCTATTGACCTCGGTCAATTTTCCCTCCCGCCTTATTCGCTAACTTAGGCTCCATCAAACAGGTGCAGGCGAATGGAGGCCGATATGTTCTTCGATAATGTGGTTATCGCTGGCGTTGTGACAGTCGGGCTGATGCTGCTCTTCTTCGCGGGCCTGGGCATTTTCATCTGGAAGGATTCGAGCAAACGCAAATCGCGTTGATTCTTCCGATACAACGAGCACGCAAGGCATTTAGGGCGACTTCGGTCGCCCATTTTTTTTGCCTGAAAAAAACCAGGCGCTCGCGCTAGCACGCTTCTGCAGGCATGGGTATCGCTTGCAAGGTCGGCGGGCAAGTGGGTGATGATGGCGCGGAAACAAACTGCTGGACGAATAATAGTTAGCTAGCTAATAATCTGGCTCTGATTCATTGCCGCTTAACTGTCTATCGTTAGATTACTGTTCATCAAGGTTCGTCTCGTGCCGATCACTCTGCAGGCCCTGTTGGCGCCGAACATGCGCGCTGTGCAATTTGCCCTGAAGACGCTTCTGGGCGGTGGGCTGGCGCTTTGGCTAGCGTTGCGTTGGGGGCTTGAGCAGCCTGCCTGGGCATTGATGACAGCCTTTATCGTTGCCCAGCCGCTATCAGGAATGGTGGTGCAGAAGGGGTTGGCCCGTTTGCTGGGGACCCTGGTTGGCACGGTCATGTCGGTGTTGTTCATCGGCCTTTTTGCGCAGACGCCGTGGTTGTTCCTGTTGGCCTTGGCCTTATGGTTGGCACTGTGTACGGCCTGCTCGACACTGTTGCGCAGTGCTTGGGCTTACGCCTTCGTGCTGGCCGGTTACACCGTGGCCATTATTGCACTGCCGGCGGTTGATCATCCGTTGTTGGTGTTCGATCAGGCCGTGGCACGTTGCACCGAGATTTGCCTGGGCATCTTATGTGCCACCCTGACCAGTGCGCTGCTCTGGCCATTGCGGGTTGAACAGCAACTGGCCGGGCAAGCGCGTCAGGCATGGGTGAATGGCATGCAGGCCGCGAGAGCTTCCCTGATCGGCGAAGAGCAGGACCGTAGAGAACTGCTGGATATTCTTGGGCGCATTGTTGCGGTCGATTCGCAGCGTGAACATGCCTGGTTCGAGGGGCATCTGGGGCGTGAGCGGGGGCGGGCCATTCGCGGCTTGAGCCAGACGTTGCTAGTTCTGCTGCGTATAGCGCGTTCGGTGCGACGCCAGTGGCGACAGCTGGATGAGCGCGAGGCAGCACAGGTGGCACCTTGGTTCAGCAAGGTTTACGAGGCCCTGGCAGCGCCGGATCTGGCTAGCCTGTTGCTGCTGCGCCAACGTGTTTGGGAGGCTGCCAGTGATCAGGCGCGCAGCTCTGCAGAACACTACTGTCTGGCCCGGTTGACGCTGTTGCTGGATAAGATCATGAACGCCACCGTCGCGCTACATGCGGTTGAGGAGGGTAAGGCGCCGGCCGACCTGCCTGACAGCCTGGCAGTGCACCGCGATCTACCGTTGGCATTGTTGTTCGGTTCGCGCAGTGCGCTGGCGTTCCTGGCGATGGCCAGTTTTTGGCTGGCCACTGGCTGGCTATCAGCGCCGGGTGGCTTGGTGCTGACCTGCGTGGTCTGCAGCCTGTTCGCCAGCCGCGAAAATGGTGCGCAGATCGGTCTGAGCTTCTTGCGGGGAATGCTGCTCGCTATTCCGACAGCGTTTTTCGTGGGGCAAATCCTGCTGCCACAGTGGAGTGGTTTCCCCATGTTGTGCATGGCGATGGGGGTGCCGTTGTTTTTCGGCGCGCTAGGTATGGCCAATCCGAAAATCGGCGCTACGGCCACCTCGTACAGCCTGCATTTCATCGTCCTGGTCGCGCCACTCAACGCCATGCATTTTGATGTGGCGGTGTTCCTCAACAGTGCCCAGGCGATGATGGTCGGTGTCGGCGCTGCAGTGTTGGCGTTCAAACTGCTGGTGTTACGTGATCCCGCCTGGCATGGCCGCCGTCTGCGGGCTGCGACGCAGAGCGACCTGGTGCGCTTGACCCGGCGTGATCTACGGGATGCGGAAACCTGGTTTGGCGGGCGTATGGCAGATCGTCTGCTACAGATGGCGCGACACTACGCCGCGTTGCCGGTGCAAGCACGTGAGCGCTGGGACGATGGCCTGCATGGGCTGGATATCGGTGATGAGTTGCTGCACTTGCGCATGTGTCTCGAGGTTGCCCAAATGCCTTCGCTTCAGGCTCAGCGTGCGTATCTACAGCAGCTTGAGCAGGTGCTGGCGCTGGGGCCAGGGGCTGGTCGTGAGGGACTATTGGATGAAGCCAGTGCGACTTTTATCGCGGTGTTGCAGCGACAACCGTCAAGTGACCCTCTGCGCCTGGCGATAGGTGCTGTACTGCAACTGCAAAAGAGCTGGGGCAAATGGTGCCTTCGGCAGGAGGAACTGCATGGGTTTGCGTGAGTGGGCAGTGGGCGGCGTGCTGCTCAGCCCGTTTTTGGTGTACGTGCTGTTGGCCTTGCTGCTGACGGGTGTGCTGCGTCTGCTGCTAAGGCTGACCCCTTTGGGCAGTTGGGCATGGCATGAGGCGCTGTTCGATTGTGCGTTGTTTGTTTGTATCCTGACCCTGATCACGCGTGTGCTCGGGCCTCTGTAAGGAGTTTGACCATGCGTGCTTATGTCCGTGTTGCCGTGACCTTGTGTCTGGTCGTTGTCGCGGTGTTTGCCGGGCTTGAATTGTGGCGTTACTACATGCTCACACCCTGGACCCGTGACGCAAAGATTCGTGCCGATGTAGTCATCATCGCCCCGGACGTTTCCGGGTGGGTGCGAGAACTCAAGGCCCATGACAACCAGGCGGTCAAGGCGGGTGATCTGCTGATGTCGATTGATCGGGACCGCTTCGAGGCGGCACTTGAAAAGGCCAATGCGGTCGCCGAAACCCGCCAGCATCAACTGCGCTTGCGCGAGCAGGAAGCTTCACGTCGTGCGGCGCTGGGGCCGCAAGCGATCAGTGCCGAGTTGCGCGAAAATGCCCAGATCATTGCTGCTGTTGCTCGTGGTGAACTGCGTGAAGCCCGGGCGGAGGTAAAGGCTGCCGCGTTGAACCTGGCGCGTAGCGACGTTCGGGCGCCCCGCAGCGGGCACATCACCAACCTGCGGCTGGCTGAAGGTAACTACGTCAACGCCGGCCAACCGGTAATGGCACTGGTGGATGATTCGACCTTCTATGTCCAGGCCTACTTCGAAGAAACCAAACTGCCGCGCATCAAGGTCGGAGCGCCGGTGAAAGTCTGGCTGATGAGCGCTGGTGAGCCAATGCAAGGCCATGTCGAGAGCATCAGTCGCGGCATTACTGACCGCAACGCTACCCCCGACAGCCAGTTACTGGCCGAAGTCGAGCCTACCTTCAACTGGGTGCGTCTGGCCCAGCGCATTCCGGTGCGGATCAAGCTCGATCAGGCTCCCAAGGACGTCATCCTGAGTGCCGGCATGACTGCCAGCGTTCAGGTTCAGGAGAACTGAAGTTTCAGTGCTATGGGGCAGTGGAGGGTGACACGCCCTTACCCGGAATACAGAGCATCAAAAACCTTTTCCGACGCAGGCTTATTTCCATTAGGCTAAGTCGCATCAATTCCCCAGCAGAGGGAACCTCGGTGTTTTTTCCGTTGCCAGGCGTGCCATTCCTTTTCTGTATCAGTGAGGTTGGACATGCACATCACGTCCCAGGACATTTGCGCCGCAGCCGATCAGCTCAAGGGCTTCGTCGGTTTCAATCGTAAGCTCGATAAGCACATCGTGCGATTCAGCGAGGACTCATTTGGCATGGACGTGGCTGAAGACAGCATCACGCCCAGCAGTGAGTTCGTCTGGAGGCGCAGCAGCGATGAGGTCATGACACTGGGGCGTGATCTCATCGAGGTGTTGTTGGCGCAGAACATCGACGAGCGGCTAAACATCAGTGAGCCTCTACGGGTCTATCTGCGGCGTAACGATCTTCCAGAGATCTCGGCGCGGCGCCGCATAGTGGCTTGAGTGTTCTGCCAAGGACAATGAACGCGTCTATAACCGCCAGCGATCAGGTCAATACGCACGGGGAGATGCCGCGGGCCTCAGGCTAGGCTAACGCTGGCGTATGTCGTGCAGCGGCGAAGCTGACTTGATTGCGGCCGTTGTTCTTGGCGCTGTAAAGCGCTTTGTCGGCTTCATCGAGCCAGCTCACTGGGTCGTCGAATGTTTCGTGGCAAAGGGCCAGGCCAATGCTCAGGGTGATGCGCAGATCGGGTAGCTGCTCGTTGCGGTAGGCACTGATTTTTTCGCGCAGGCGTTCCATGATCTGAACGGCTTGCTCTATGTCGATGTTTGGCAGGATCACGCAGAACTCATCGCCCCCATAGCGCCCGGCCAGGTCGTCTTCACGCAGGTTTTTCTTTATCTCGGTGCCCAACTGGCGCAATACACAGTCACCGACGACATGACCGTACGTGTCATTGATACGCTTGAAGTGATCAATGTCGATAATGGCAATAACTGCTTGCCGACAGTCCTGCTGGCATCTCTGAAACTTGAGCTGTAGGGCGTCTTTCCACGAACCATGGTTGAGCAGGCCGGTCAGGCTGTCGGTGCGGCTCAAGGTACTCAAGGCACGCTTGTGTTCGGCTAGCTTGATTGCCAACTGGTAGCAGACGCCTCCCACTGCCAGCGGGTAAAGGGTGAGCATCGGCAGGCAGGCATAGATCTGCAGTGAGGTGCTGTGCAACTGAAGGCCGGGGCCGAACAGGGCAATAGACACGGCCATGCCCGTACCTTGAGCCAGCAGCCCTGACAGGCACAGACGCTTGCCGCCAGCGGCCACATTGTTCATCGTCATCATCGAAAGGATGGTTACGCTGGGCAGCGGGTTGAATTGCATGGTTGCGGCCCAGAATCCACCCATCAACGAGTCGACCAACAGGTTTCGGCGTTCAGCGTCGTAGGGTGTTCTGGATCTCAATGCGATTCGATAAGCAATGTGCGGCCAAGCCAGGCCGTTGATAAACAGCAGCACCCAGACCCATGGCGCAACGGAAACACTGCCCAGTGCTGCCCAGACACTGAACAGGCCGATCCCCAGGCCGATGATGCGTGGCAGATAGATTCGCCTGACAAATGATGTCCCTTTCCCGTGTTGGTGTTCCGTCATAGTCGTCGATCTTTTTTGGGGCGCCGTTTATTGCATAATTTGCATGAATATTGTTGAGTATTCGGTTGCGATTGCGGAGTGGCTTTACAGGCCATTTCACGGTTGCTACGGGTAGCAACACAAAGTAATGGCCTTTTGATGCGGAGGGCGTGCTATTCGCTGCTCTCACTGGCATCGGCCTGAGCCCAATTGGCACGCCACAACTGGTTCAATGCCTGGTCGACGGGAGCGGTAAACACGCCCGCATTACCTGCAATGTAGCCGGCTTTCCAGAACGCGTAGCCTTGGGTGAAGTCTGGTACGGGTCCTTTACCTTTAAGTGACGTAACGCTGGCCTCAATGGCCGACCTGGCGAAGGGCATGTGTGGCATTGCGCTGTAGCTACCCTGAGCCCGGGCGTTCGGCATTTGGAACCCATCGACGCGAACATGCAACACATCGCCCATGTCGGGGTAGTGCTCGACCTTGAGAATGGTCAGGGTTGAGGCTTGTTCGTTGGGCCGGGTTTTATAAGACCAGATTTGGCCGGGTTGAAAGTCTTGAGCCAGAACACTGCTGGAAAGCAGCATGGCGGCGAGAGCGACGTGCGGGTAGCGCATGACAAATCCTTTTGAGCATGAAAAACAGAAGTAAATCGCAATGCTTATCGGCACGAAGTTGATTGACTGTAATCGGCGTCGACACTGATGGCTCCGACGCACGTGTTGCATTGCTATAGTGTGTTTCAAACCTCGACGCTCCGGGATGACGCTATGTATGCCGCCTATCTGCAGCCTTTGAATGACCGTGAACTGGGTAGGCTGGATGACCTCCTGCTCAAGTACGGCAACGACGATGCAATACAGACCCTGTCCGAGCTGGATGGCCTGTTCGTTGCGCTGGCTAGCTCGCCAAGTGCATTGATGCCAAGCCAATGGCTGCCTGAAATCAGTGGTGGGCGAAAGGTGAAGTTCAAAAAGGAGGCCGAGGGAGAGGCTTACTACGCGCTGTTGCTGCGACATATGAACAGTATCGAGCAAAGCCTGCAGGATGCTACCGACCGGTTTGAACCGCCTTTCCTGGGCTGCAGCGAGGGAATAGGTGTCGCAGACATGATTGAAGACTGGTGTTTCGGTTACATGCGCGGGGTTCAGCTTGCGCAATGGCCAGAGCTACCGGTAGAGCAGGCAGCCCACCTGGCCGCTATTGAACTGCACGGCCTGGAAGAAAACCTCTCCAAAGTAGAAGCGCTTACTAAAGAAGAGCATTCCGCGTCGATCGAACCCATTGTTGTCGCCGCTCGCGCCTTGAATGGCTATTTTCTGGCGCAGCGCGCTCCAGAAGACGGCGCCTCGTAGCCGATCTGATTAACCCCTTCAGCGGGGGCGGCTTTGTGGTCACGGCTGTTGCCGGAGAGGAAAGGTCGGGCTTTCCAGATAGCTATATAAGTAGCGATTCTTCTTTTTGCGGCGTTTCCAGTATTAGTGCTTGACGCCCCGTTTCATCTCTCTATAATGCGCACCTCTTCCGGCGCAGTCGAAACGGAAAACTCCTTGGTAATCAATGAGTTAGATGTTTAACGAGGGTGCTGGAAGTGCTTCGGTCGAATAGATCGGTAGCGGTGAAAAAGGTGGTTGACAGCGAGTTGAAATGCTGTAGAATTCGCCTCCCGCTAACGAGAGATCGAAGCGAGTCAAGTGGTTGAAGTTGAACGGAAAATTCTGAAAAACTTCAAAATAAACGCTTGACAGAGACAGGGGAAAGCGTAGAATGCGCGCCTCGGTTGAGACGAAAAGCTCTTAACCAACCGCTCTTTAACAATCGAATCAAGCAATTCGTGTGGGTGCTTGTGAAATCAGACTGATAGTCAAAAAGATTATCAGCATCACAAGTGACTACACGAGAAATCGAAATAGTCATTTGAGATTGCTGAGCCAAGTTTAGGGTTTTCTCAAAACCCAAGCAGTATTGAACTGAAGAGTTTGATCATGGCTCAGATTGAACGCTGGCGGCAGGCCTAACACATGCAAGTCGAGCGGATGACGGGAGCTTGCTCCTTGATTCAGCGGCGGACGGGTGAGTAATACCTAGGAATCTGCCTGATAGTGGGGGACAACGTTTCGAAAGGAACGCTAATACCGCATACGTCCTACGGGAGAAAGCAGGGGACCTTCGGGCCTTGCGCTATCAGATGAGCCTAGGTCGGATTAGCTAGTTGGTGAGGTAATGGCTCACCAAGGCGACGATCCGTAACTGGTCTGAGAGGATGATCAGTCACACTGGAACTGAGACACGGTCCAGACTCCTACGGGAGGCAGCAGTGGGGAATATTGGACAATGGGCGAAAGCCTGATCCAGCCATGCCGCGTGTGTGAAGAAGGTCTTCGGATTGTAAAGCACTTTAAGTTGGGAGGAAGGGCAGTAAGCTAATACCTTGCTGTTTTGACGTTACCGACAGAATAAGCACCGGCTAACTCTGTGCCAGCAGCCGCGGTAATACAGAGGGTGCAAGCGTTAATCGGAATTACTGGGCGTAAAGCGCGCGTAGGTGGTTCGTTAAGTTGGATGTGAAATCCCCGGGCTCAACCTGGGAACTGCATCCAAAACTGGCGAGCTAGAGTAGGGCAGAGGGTGGTGGAATTTCCTGTGTAGCGGTGAAATGCGTAGATATAGGAAGGAACACCAGTGGCGAAGGCGACCACCTGGGCTCATACTGACACTGAGGTGCGAAAGCGTGGGGAGCAAACAGGATTAGATACCCTGGTAGTCCACGCCGTAAACGATGTCAACTAGCCGTTGGAATCCTTGAGATTTTAGTGGCGCAGCTAACGCATTAAGTTGACCGCCTGGGGAGTACGGCCGCAAGGTTAAAACTCAAATGAATTGACGGGGGCCCGCACAAGCGGTGGAGCATGTGGTTTAATTCGAAGCAACGCGAAGAACCTTACCAGGCCTTGACATCCAATGAACTTTCCAGAGATGGATTGGTGCCTTCGGGAACATTGAGACAGGTGCTGCATGGCTGTCGTCAGCTCGTGTCGTGAGATGTTGGGTTAAGTCCCGTAACGAGCGCAACCCTTGTCCTTAGTTACCAGCACGTTATGGTGGGCACTCTAAGGAGACTGCCGGTGACAAACCGGAGGAAGGTGGGGATGACGTCAAGTCATCATGGCCCTTACGGCCTGGGCTACACACGTGCTACAATGGTCGGTACAGAGGGTTGCCAAGCCGCGAGGTGGAGCTAATCTCACAAAACCGATCGTAGTCCGGATCGCAGTCTGCAACTCGACTGCGTGAAGTCGGAATCGCTAGTAATCGCGAATCAGAATGTCGCGGTGAATACGTTCCCGGGCCTTGTACACACCGCCCGTCACACCATGGGAGTGGGTTGCACCAGAAGTAGCTAGTCTAACCTTCGGGAGGACGGTTACCACGGTGTGATTCATGACTGGGGTGAAGTCGTAACAAGGTAGCCGTAGGGGAACCTGCGGCTGGATCACCTCCTTAATCGACGACATCAGCTGCTTCATAAGCTCCCACACGAATTGCTTGATTCATTGAAGAAGACGATTGGGTCTGTAGCTCAGTTGGTTAGAGCGCACCCCTGATAAGGGTGAGGTCGGCAGTTCGAATCTGCCCAGACCCACCAATTACTTGTGGTGAAAGCCTGTAGCAATACGGGGCCATAGCTCAGCTGGGAGAGCGCCTGCCTTGCACGCAGGAGGTCAGCGGTTCGATCCCGCTTGGCTCCACCATCTCCACTTGCTTACCACGTCAAAGCTTAGAAATGAATATTCGCGTCGAATATTGATTTCTGAACTTTTTCAGAATCGTTCTTTAAAAATTTGGGTATGTGATAGAAATAGACTGAATAGCACTTTCACTGGTGTTTATTCAGGCTAAGGTAAAATTTGTGAGTGTCTCTTAAGTCTTAAGAGTATTGCGAATTTTCGGCGAATGTCGTCTTCACAGTATAACCAGATTGCTTGGGGTTATATGGTCAAGTGAAGAAGCGCATACGGTGGATGCCTTGGCAGTCAGAGGCGATGAAAGACGTGGTAGCCTGCGATAAGCTTCGGGGAGTCGGCAAACAGACTTTGATCCGGAGATCTCTGAATGGGGGAACCCACCTAGGATAACCTAGGTATCTTGTACTGAATACATAGGTGCAAGAGGCGAACCAGGGGAACTGAAACATCTAAGTACCCTGAGGAAAAGAAATCAACCGAGATTCCCTTAGTAGTGGCGAGCGAACGGGGACTAGCCCTTAAGTTGATTTGAGATTAGCGGAACGCTCTGGAAAGTGCGGCCATAGTGGGTGATAGCCCTGTACGCGAAAATCTCTTATCAATGAAATCGAGTAGGACGGAGCACGAGAAACTTTGTCTGAATATGGGGGGACCATCCTCCAAGGCTAAATACTACTGACTGACCGATAGTGAACTAGTACCGTGAGGGAAAGGCGAAAAGAACCCCGGAGAGGGGAGTGAAATAGATCCTGAAACCGTATGCGTACAAGCAGTGGGAGCCTACTTTGTTAGGTGACTGCGTACCTTTTGTATAATGGGTCAGCGACTTATATTCAGTGGCGAGCTTAACCGAATAGGGGAGGCGTAGCGAAAGCGAGTCTTAATAGGGCGTTTAGTCGCTGGGTATAGACCCGAAACCGGGCGATCTATCCATGGGCAGGTTGAAGGTTAGGTAACACTGACTGGAGGACCGAACCGACTACCGTTGAAAAGTTAGCGGATGACCTGTGGATCGGAGTGAAAGGCTAATCAAGCTCGGAGATAGCTGGTTCTCCTCGAAAGCTATTTAGGTAGCGCCTCATGTATCACTGTAGGGGGTAGAGCACTGTTTCGGCTAGGGGGTCATCCCGACTTACCAAACCGATGCAAACTCCGAATACCTACAAGTGCCGAGCATGGGAGACACACGGCGGGTGCTAACGTCCGTCGTGAAAAGGGAAACAACCCAGACCGTCAGCTAAGGTCCCAAAGTCATGGTTAAGTGGGAAACGATGTGGGAAGGCTTAGACAGCTAGGAGGTTGGCTTAGAAGCAGCCACCCTTTAAAGAAAGCGTAATAGCTCACTAGTCGAGTCGGCCTGCGCGGAAGATGTAACGGGGCTCAAACCATGCACCGAAGCTACGGGTGTCACTTAGGTGACGCGGTAGAGGAGCGTTCTGTAAGCCTGTGAAGGTGAGTTGAGAAGCTTGCTGGAGGTATCAGAAGTGCGAATGCTGACATGAGTAACGACAATGGGAGTGAAAAACTCCCACGCCGAAAGACCAAGGTTTCCTGCGCAACGTTAATCGACGCAGGGTTAGTCGGTCCCTAAGGCGAGGCTGAAAAGCGTAGTCGATGGAAAACAGGTTAATATTCCTGTACTTCTGGTTATTGCGATGGAGGGACGGAGAAGGCTAGGCCAGCTTGGCGTTGGTTGTCCAAGTTTAAGGTGGTAGGCTGAGATCTTAGGTAAATCCGGGATCTTAAGGCCGAGAGCTGATGACGAGTGCTCTTTAGAGCGCGAAGTGGTTGATGCCATGCTTCCAAGAAAAGCTTCTAAGCTTCAGATAACCAGGAACCGTACCCCAAACCGACACAGGTGGTTGGGTAGAGAATACCAAGGCGCTTGAGAGAACTCGGGTGAAGGAACTAGGCAAAATGGCACCGTAACTTCGGGAGAAGGTGCGCCGGTGAGGGTGAAGGACTTGCTCCGTAAGCCCATGCCGGTCGAAGATACCAGGCCGCTGCGACTGTTTATTAAAAACACAGCACTCTGCAAACACGAAAGTGGACGTATAGGGTGTGACGCCTGCCCGGTGCCGGAAGGTTAATTGATGGGGTTAGCTAACGCGAAGCTCTTGATCGAAGCCCCGGTAAACGGCGGCCGTAACTATAACGGTCCTAAGGTAGCGAAATTCCTTGTCGGGTAAGTTCCGACCTGCACGAATGGCGTAACGATGGCGGCGCTGTCTCCACCCGAGACTCAGTGAAATTGAAATCGCTGTGAAGATGCAGTGTATCCGCGGCTAGACGGAAAGACCCCGTGAACCTTTACTATAGCTTTGCACTGGACTTTGAATTTGCTTGTGTAGGATAGGTGGGAGGCTTTGAAGCGTGGACGCCAGTTCGCGTGGAGCCATCCTTGAAATACCACCCTGGCAACTTTGAGGTTCTAACTCAGGTCCGTCATCCGGATCGAGGACAGTGTATGGTGGGTAGTTTGACTGGGGCGGTCTCCTCCTAAAGAGTAACGGAGGAGTACGAAGGTGCGCTCAGACCGGTCGGAAATCGGTCGTAGAGTATAAAGGCAAAAGCGCGCTTGACTGCGAGACAGACACGTCGAGCAGGTACGAAAGTAGGTCTTAGTGATCCGGTGGTTCTGTATGGAAGGGCCATCGCTCAACGGATAAAAGGTACTCCGGGGATAACAGGCTGATACCGCCCAAGAGTTCATATCGACGGCGGTGTTTGGCACCTCGATGTCGGCTCATCACATCCTGGGGCTGAAGCCGGTCCCAAGGGTATGGCTGTTCGCCATTTAAAGTGGTACGCGAGCTGGGTTTAGAACGTCGTGAGACAGTTCGGTCCCTATCTGCCGTGGACGTTTGAGATTTGAGAGGGGCTGCTCCTAGTACGAGAGGACCGGAGTGGACGAACCTCTGGTGTTCCGGTTGTCACGCCAGTGGCATTGCCGGGTAGCTATGTTCGGAAGAGATAACCGCTGAAAGCATCTAAGCGGGAAACTTGCCTCAAGATGAGATCTCACTGGAGCCTTGAGCTCCCTGAAGGGCCGTCGAAGACTACGACGTTGATAGGTTGGGTGTGTAAGTGCTGTGAGGCATTGAGCTAACCAATACTAATTGCCCGTGAGGCTTGACCATATAACACCCAAGCAATTTGCGTCGAAAGGCCAGATTGCGGTGTTGTGAAGACGAAACGAACCGAAAGTTTGCGACTCACAACTATCACATACCCGATTTGCTGGAGCGTCGAAAGACGGTCTGGTACACAGAATTTCTTGACGACCATAGAGCATTGGAACCACCTGATCCCATCCCGAACTCAGCAGTGAAACGATGCATCGCCGATGGTAGTGTGGGGTTTCCCCATGTGAGAGTAGGTCATCGTCAAGATTAAATTCCGAAACCCCTATCTGCACATGCAGGTAGGGGTTTTGTCTTTGTGGCGTTTTTGATAGCTGGCCGTAGCCAAGTTGCCCTAAAAGGAATTAGACATGGAAGTTGATCACCTTTTTATCTGCGTAACCAATCCCACCCAAAGCGCCGCCTTGAGCGCCCTGGGTCTTGTCGAAGGCACACCGAACGTTCACCCTGGGCAAGGGACCGCGAACCGCAGGTTCTTCTTCCAAAACACATTCATTGAGTTGTTGTACCTCACGGATGCCCAGGAAGCGCAAAGCCCATTAACGGCCCCCACGCAGCTCTTCGAGCGCCTCAGCGCAACAGATAGCCAGGTATCACCCTTTGGCGTGTGCTTCAGGCCTACTACCGCAAACGAGGCGCTGCCTTTTCCCGCCTGGGAGTATCGCCCTGCTTACTTGCCAGCCAGCCTTAAAGTGGACGTAGGTCGCGCACCTGTCTCAGAGCCCATGTGGTTCTTTCTGTCTTTTGCCAAACGCCCAGACCAGATGCCGCCCGAGCGAGCTCAGCCTATTGAGCATGCCAATGGCTTTCGCCAAATCACCGCAGTACGGGTCACAACAGCCAGCGGCGAAGCATTCTCCGCAACGGCCTCTTGTGCAAATCAGCTGAGCGAATTTGAGATCATCCAGGGTAACGAGCACCTGATGGAGTTGGAGATCGACCACGGTGTTCAAGGGCAGACACGCGACTTGCGGCCTGGCTTGCCGCTGGTGATGAACTGGTAGTAAGCGTAGGCGTGCAGCCTTGCTGGCTAAAGTACTGTTTCTTCAAGAAGGGCTATTGCATTGACGCGTATTTTCTCGGGAAGCTGCCTGTGCGGCGCGGTGGCGTATCGAGTGTCGTCTCGCCCCAAAGCGGTATCTCACTGCCATTGCAGCCAGTGTCGAAAAGGGCATGGTGCTGCATTTGCCAGCTATGGCAGCGTGCCTCGCGCCGACCTGCACATCACCAAGGGTAGCGAGAGCCTCAAGGGCTACCAGTCCTCTGCAAGCGTTGTGCGGCAGTTCTGTTGCCACTGTGGCTCGTCGTTGTTTTGGTCGACAAGTGAAGGTGAATTTTCTGGATGGGTCTCAATAGCCCTGGGCTGCCTGGATACCTCTTTCACGCCTGGCCATCAAAAGCACCTGCATGTCGGAACCAAGGCCGCCTGGTATGAGATTCAAGATCACGGCCCGGAATCGGATTGACCGCTGCAGGTAAGCCTGCTGCAAAGCGTGTGTCTCTATCTCCTGCAATACAACAGTATTTCCAGGCACAAAAAAGGCCGCCTTTCGGCAGCCTTCTTGTGAACTCAAGCCAGCATCAATCCCAGCTCAAAGCCCCACCGGTCTGATACTCAATAACCCGGGTCTCAAAGAAGTTTTTCTCTTTCTTCAAGTCCATGATTTCACTCATCCAAGGGAACGGGTTGGTGGTACCCGGGTACTCTTCCTTCAGGCCGATCTGCGACAGGCGGCGGTTGGCGATGAACTTCAGGTAGTCTTCCATCATCGCTGCGTTCATGCCCAGTACACCGCGCGGCATGGTGTCACGGGCGTATTCGATTTCCAGCTGGGTGCCCTGCAGAATCATCTGCGTGGCTTCTTCCTTCATTTCGGCATCCCACAGGTGCGGGTTTTCGATCTTGATCTGGTTGATCACGTCGATACCGAAGTTCAGGTGCATGGATTCATCACGCAGGATGTACTGGAACTGCTCGGCAACACCGGTCATCTTGTTGCGGCGGCCCATGGACAGGATCTGGGTGAAGCCGCAGTAGAAGAAGATGCCTTCGAGTACGCAGTAGTAGGCGATCAGGTTGCGCAGCAGTTCCTTGTCGGTCTCGACGGTGCCGGTATCGAATTCCGGGTCGGAGATCGAGCGGGTGTAGCGCAGGCCCCAGGCGGCCTTTTTCGCGACCGATGGGATCTCGTGGTACATGTTGAAGATTTCACCTTCATCCATGCCCAGCGATTCGATGCAGTACTGGTAGGCGTGTGTGTGGATCGCTTCTTCGAAGGCCTGGCGCAGGATGTACTGGCGGCACTCCGGGTTGGTGATCAGGCGATACACGGCCAGTGCCAGGTTGTTGGCAACCAGGGAGTCGGCGGTAGAGAAGAAGCCCAGGTTGCGCATGACGATGCGGCGCTCGTCGTCGGTCAGGCCTTCCGGGTTTTTCCAGAGGGCGATGTCCGCGGTCATGTTGACCTCTTGCGGCATCCAGTGGTTGGCGCAGCCGTCCAGGTACTTCTGCCAGGCCCAGTCGTATTTGAATGGAACCAGTTGGTTGAGGTCGGCGCGGCAGTTGATCATGCGCTTCTCATCAACGGCTACACGGGCTGCAGAGCCTTCCAGCTCGGCCAGGCCTTCGGCGATGTCGAGTTCATCCAGTGCCGCTTTGGCACGGATTACGGCAGCAGAGTCAGCTGCGGTGACGGCACGGGCCTCAAGGGCGGCGGCACCGCCAGCGCTGTCGAGTTTGTCGATACCGTTTTCAATCGATTGGGTAGCACCAGCGTTTTTAGCGGCGACTTCGCCGTCGTCTTTGTCGAATTCGTCCCAGCTCAGCATGGTGGGTCTCCTGCGTGAGGGCCATGTTCAGTATGGCCTGATGGATCTTGGGTTGCGTAGCTCGCGTCGGGTACAGCAGTGCACGCAAAACTTTTGAATGCTTGAGGGGGAGGCCCCTCTGGTGGGCTGGAGCGGGTGGTGCTCCAGGCCTTTGTATCTGGTGGCGAAGGGGGCTGCCTGGCAGCCCTTTCGCCGATAAGGCCGACTCCTGTCGGAGCCGGCCGTGCGCACCTTATTGGCAGGCTTCGCAGTCAGGTTCGTCGATCGCGCAGGCCTTAGGCACGGGTGCAGGCGCCGGGGCGGTTTGCACCGGGGCGCTGTCGCCACCGCTGGACACGGCGTTGAGCTTGCCGGTGTTGATGGTCGATTTCTCGGTGCTGGTCGCGGCCAGGGCACGGAGGTAGTAGGTGGTTTTCAGACCACGGTACCAGGCCATGCGGTAGGTGACGTCCAGTTTCTTGCCCGAGGCGCCGGCGATGTACAGGTTCAGCGACTGAGCCTGGTCGATCCACTTCTGGCGACGGCTGGCAGCGTCGACGATCCACTTGGTTTCCACTTCGAAGGCAGTCGCGTAGAGCTCTTTGAGTTCTTGCGGGATGCGCTCGATCTGCTGAACCGAACCGTCGTAGTACTTCAGGTCGTTGATCATGACCGCGTCCCACAGGCCGCGAGCCTTCAGGTCGTGAACCAGGTACGGGTTGATCACGGTGAACTCGCCCGACAGGTTCGATTTCACGTACAGGTTCTGGTAGGTCGGCTCGATGGACTGCGATACGCCGGTGATGTTGGCGATGGTCGCGGTCGGCGCGATGGCCATGATGTTCGAGTTACGAATACCTTTCTGAACGCGTGCGCGAACCGGTGCCCAGTCCAGGGTCTCGTTCAGGTCGACGTCGATGTACTTCTGGCCACGGGCTTCGATCAGGATCTGTTGGGAATCCAGCGGCAGGATGCCTTTGGACCACAGCGAGCCCTGGAAGGTCTCGTAGGCGCCACGTTCGTCGGCCAGGTCACAGGAGGCCTGGATGGCGAAGTAGCTGACCGCTTCCATGGAGCGGTCGGCGAACTCGACGGCTGCGTCCGAACCATAAGGAATGTGCTGCAGGTACAGCGCGTCCTGGAAGCCCATGATGCCCAGACCGACCGGGCGGTGCTTCATGTTCGAGTTGCGCGCCTGCGGTACCGAGTAGTAGTTGATGTCGATCACGTTGTCGAGCATGCGCACAGCGGTGTTGATGGTGCGCTGCAGCTTGGCGGTGTCCAGCTTGCCGTCGACGATGTGGTTCGGCAGGTTGATCGAGCCCAGGTTACATACCGCGATCTCGTCCTTGTTGGTGTTCAAGGTGATTTCGGTGCACAGGTTCGAGCTATGGACCACGCCCACGTGCTGCTGAGGGCTGCGCAGGTTGCACGGGTCTTTGAAGGTCAACCATGGGTGACCGGTTTCGAACAGCATCGAGAGCATCTTGCGCCACAGGTCTTTGGCCTGGACGGTCTTGAATACCTTGATCTTGTTGTACTCGGTCAGCGCTTCGTAGTACTCGTAGCGCTCTTCGAAGGCCTTGCCGGTCAGGTCGTGCAGGTCTGGTACTTCCGAAGGCGAGAACAGGGTCCACTTGCCGTCATCGAAGACGCGCTTCATGAACAGGTCAGGGATCCAGTTGGCGGTGTTCATGTCGTGGGTACGACGACGGTCGTCACCGGTGTTCTTGCGCAGCTCGATGAATTCTTCGATGTCCAGGTGCCAGGTTTCCAGGTAGGCACAGACAGCGCCTTTGCGCTTGCCACCCTGGTTTACGGCAACGGCGGTGTCGTTGACCACTTTCAGGAACGGTACGACGCCCTGGGACTTGCCGTTGGTGCCCTTGATGTAGGAACCCAGCGCACGTACTGGCGTCCAGTCGTTGCCCAGGCCACCGGCGAATTTCGACAGCATGGCGTTGTCGTGGATCGCGTGGTAAATGCCCGAGAGGTCGTCCGGGACGGTGGTCAGGTAGCAGCTCGACAGTTGTGGACGCAGGGTGCCAGCGTTGAACAGGGTCGGGGTCGAGGCCATGTAGTCGAAGGACGACAACAGGTTGTAGAACTCGATCGCGCGGGCTTCTTTGTCTTTCTCTTCCAGCGCCAGGCCCATGGCCACACGCATGAAGAACACCTGTGGCAGTTCGAAACGTACGCCGTCCTTGTGGATGAAGTAACGGTCGTACAGGGTCTGCAGGCCCAGGTAGGTGAACTGCTGGTCGCGTTCGTGGTTGATCGCCTTGCCCAGTTTTTCCAGGTCGTAGTCGGCCATGGCTGGGTTGAGCAGTTCAAACTCCACACCTTTGGCGACATAGGCCGGCAAGGCCTTGGCGTACAGGTCGGCCATTTCGTGGTGGGTCGCGCTTTCGGCAACCTGCAGGAAGCCCAGGCCTTCGGCGCGCAGGGTGTCCATCAGCAGGCGAGCTGTCACGAAGGAGTAGTTCGGCTCACGCTCGACCAGGGTACGGGCGGTCATCACCAGAGCGGTGTTGACGTCCTTGATGGCCACGCCGTCGTACAGGTTCTTCAGGGTTTCACGCTGGATCAGTTCGCCATCGACTTCGGCCAGGCCTTCGCAGGCTTCCGAAATGATGGTGTTCAGGCGGTTCATGTCCAGAGGCGCCAGGCTGCCATCGGCCAGGGTGATACGGATGCTTGGGTGTGGCTGTACCGCTACGTCGCTGTTGCTGCGGGTGGCTCGTTCCTTGGCGCGCTGGTCGCGATAGATCACGTAGTCGCGGGCTACTTTCTGTTCGCCAGCACGCATCAGGGCCAGTTCGACCTGGTCCTGGATTTCTTCGATGTGGATGGTGCCGCCCGATGGCATGCGACGCTTGAAGGTCGCTGTCACTTGTTCGGTCAGGCGGGCAACGGTGTCGTGGATACGCGACGAGGCAGCAGCAGTGCCGCCTTCAACTGCAAGGAACGCCTTGGTGATGGCAACGGTGATCTTGTCATCGGTGTAGGCGACGACAGTACCGTTACGCTTGATCACACGCAGTTGGCCCGGAGCGGTGGCAGCCAGATCCTGGTTCGAATCAGCGGCCTGCGGCGCCTTGGCCTGCGGGTTCTCGCGAGTTGTGTCGGTTTGCATGGGGGTCTCCACGTTTTCTATGTTTGTTTAGGCACCGGGTAGGTGCCAACCGTTCCGTCCAAAAGCTCGACAACCGACCCGCAGGCATACGCAAGGGCAGCGTGCGGGGCAGGGCTTACCTACTTCGGGACAGATCAGGAAAAAGGGGCAATCGCTCGCCGCTCCCTGGCCGAAGTCAAAGGTCTCGGGCCGGGGCCCAAAACTGTTGCTGTCGGATGTGCCCTAGTGTGCAACACCCGTACCCGAAACAAGCCCTCTGGTGAACTTGCAACGGTCGCCTCCGCAGGAGCGGTTTGGCTGCTGATTTCTTTCAAAGTTCAAGCAAAAAAAGCATTTTGCAAGGCTTGAGTTTAATGCTCGACTTGTGCTTGGGAATTATGTGAAAACCCAAGATATAGTGTTTTGTTTCGATAGGGATACAAGATAATGCGGTATCGGGGGTATTGCAAGGCGATGCTCTGTGGATAACTTGTGCGTATTTTGTGAGTGATTCCGGGCAACGCCTTGTAGGCCGCGTCTCACCGCCATTGTGCCGTTGGTCACTCTTTTTTTACGTTGGCGACGCCCCGAACACGGAATTTTGCGGGCGCGAACCCTATCACAAAAAGCCCCATTGTCCAGCGCTCCTGGCACGGCTTTTCAGTGCCGTTGGTGGCGGTTGGAATGTGTGGGTTCGCGTCGTAGTATCCGGTGCCATTATTGCCCATTGTTGACGGGCGGTCTTCCAAGAACAACAAGCCCAGCAGAGGTGTCCGTGGAGCAGCAGCGCAGTCAGGTGTTGATCGTCGAGGATGACCAGCGATTGGCCGACCTCACGGGCGAGTACCTGCAGGCCAACGGCTTTGAGGTAGCGGTGGAGGGCGACGGTGCCAAGGCGGCCCAGCGCATCATTGATGAGCAGCCTGATCTGGTGATCCTTGACCTGATGTTGCCTGGCGAGGATGGCCTGAGCATCTGTCGCAAGGTACGCCCGCGCTATGCGGGGGTAATTCTGATGCTCACCGCACGCAGCGACGATCTTGATCAGGTGCAGGGGCTGGACCTGGGGGCCGACGACTATGTGGTCAAGCCCGTGCGTCCCCGCTTGTTGTTGGCCCGGATCAATGCTCTGTTGCGTCGCAGTGATGCCCCCAGTAGTGAGCACCAGGCATTGGTGTTCGGCCCGTTGCGGGTCGATAACACCCTGCGCGAGGCTTGGCTGCGGGGCGCGAGCATCGAGTTGACCAGCGCCGAGTTCGACCTGCTCTGGCTACTCGTGAGCAATGCCGGGCGTGTGTTGTCCCGCGAGGAGATCTTCACCTC
The DNA here is from genome assembly GCF_056279025.1 of Pseudomonas sp. TE3910. Classification (NCBI taxonomy): domain Bacteria; kingdom Pseudomonadati; phylum Pseudomonadota; class Gammaproteobacteria; order Pseudomonadales; family Pseudomonadaceae; genus Pseudomonas; species Pseudomonas sp. TE3910. Next base: position 2,213,786 of record NZ_JBWBQN010000001.1, on the reverse strand, counting down.
GTTGCGAGGTGTGGGTTATGACGGTCAGGACCGCTCTATCGATGTGCGTATTTCACGCATTCGCCCCAAAATCGGTGACGATCCAATCCATCCGAAGATGATCAAGACCCTGCGCAGCAAAGGCTACCTGTTTGTAGCCGAGGCGGCCCAGGCCATGGGTCGTGAGGCATGAACTCGATTTTCCTGCGCATCTACGGCGGCATGCTGAGCGCTCTGGTGCTGGTGGCAATGCTCGGCGCCTTGAGCCTGCACCTGCTCAACGAGGTGCGCGCGGATCAATACCGTGAGCGGCTTGCTCACGGGACCTTCACCCTGATGGCTGACAACCTGGTGCCGCTCAGCGAGGTGGAGCGTACGCGTGCGCTGGCGATCTGGGAGCGCTTGCTGGGCATTCCCTTGGCGTTGGAGTCCTTGGCCCACACCGGGCTCGATGGGCGTCAGCGTAGCTTGTTGCAGCGTGGCCAGGTACTGGTAGAGAAGACCGGGCCTCATGCGGCCAGGGTGATGCGTCAGGTTGGCGACCAGCCGTTTTTGCTCATGGGTGAAGTCAAGCAGATCAGTGAGCAGTTGGCCCGCGCCACGATTTACCTGCTGGCGGATGAGTTGGTGCGTTATCCGGTTGCGGAGCAGCCTGGGCGGCTTGCGCAATTGAAGGAAGCCAAGGGTTTTGGCTTTGACCTGCGCTTGCTTTCGATGACCAAGGCTGACCTGGATGACGACCAGCGTCGACGGGTCGAGGAGGGCGACACGGTGATGGCCCTTGGCAAGGACGGTGACTCGATTCGTGTATTTTCCGGCCTTGCCGGTACGCCCTGGGTGCTGGAGCTCGGTCCGCTGTACCAGATGAATGCCTACCCACCCCAGTTGCTGGCAGTGATTGCCGTGCTGGGCTTGTGCCTGATTGGTTTGATCGTCTATTTGCTGGTGCGTCAGCTGGAGCGTCGCCTGTCGACCCTGGAGTTTGCTGCCACACGCATTGCCCAGGGTAGCCTGGAAACCCGTGTGACGGCCGATGATGATGACTCGGTTGGACGCTTGGCTGCGGCCTTCAATGGTATGGCGGAGCATTTGCAACGGTCGTTGAGTATTCAGCGTGAGCTGGTGCGTGCCGTGTCCCATGAGCTGCGCACGCCAGTGGCCCGTTTACGTTTCGGCCTGGAGATGATCGCCGGGGCCAGTAACGATCAGGCTCGGGAAAAGTACCTGGAGGGTATGGATGGTGACATTCAGGACCTCGATAAACTGGTCGATGAGATGCTCACCTATGCCCGTCTGGAGCAGGGCTCACCGGCGTTGCATTTTCAGTTGATCGACTTGGATGCCCTGCTCGACCAGGTGATCGCCGAGCTGGCGCCATTGCGTCGCGAGGTGAGCGTGGTTCGCGGCCCCTGCCAAATGGCAGAAGAGGCTGACGGCGCATGGGTAGAAGCGGAGCCACGCTACTTGCACCGGGCTTTGCAGAACCTGGTGAGCAACGCCATGCGCCATGCTGAGTCACAGGTCTGCCTGAGCTATCAATTAGGTGCCCAGCGCTGCCGGATTGATGTGGAAGATGATGGTCCGGGCATCCCCGAGCCTGCCTGGGACCGAATCTTTACCCCCTTTACTCGCCTCGACGACAGCCGCGCCCGGGCTTCCGGTGGGCACGGTCTGGGCTTGTCCATCGTACGCAGGATTATCTACTGGCATGCAGGGCGGGCCTCGGTCAGCCGTAGCGAGCGCCTGGGTGGGGCGTGTTTCAGCCTGAGTTGGCCGCGTAGCCAGGCCTCTGGTGCATAATGAAGCAGACCGTGACGCTGAGTGAGCTGCTACGTCCGGCGTACTTTCGCAGGCTGCTGCTGGCGCTCTATGGGCCTGAGTTGATGCCAGCCCAGTTGCCTGTGCTGGTGTCGCAGTGGTCCAAGTACTATTTCGCGCTGTTCTGGCGCGAGGCCGTGTCAGCCCGGTGTGCCGGGCGAGGGCTGGCGCTGCCGAACAATGTCGGCGTGAGCCTGGACGATCGTGGTCTGCCGTTGGCGTTTGAGCCGCTGGCTGCAGGCAGCGATAGCTTGCAGGCCCTGTTGGAGCACCACCTGACGCCATTGGTCCAGCAACTGGCAGCCTTGGGCTCGGTGCCGGTTGCCGTGCTCTGGGGGAATGCTGGCGATTGCCTGGAGCAGTGCCTGCAGGCCCTGGAGGTCGACCTCGTTGAGGCGCGTGACCTGCTGGATCGCCCTGGCGGCCCGTTGTTTGCGGCAGTCAGCTACGATGCGCACGGCCTGCGGCGTCGGCGAACCTGTTGCCTGAGTTACAAGGTGGCGTGGGTGGGGCACTGTACGCACTGCCCGCTCAACCCCTGACTCAGATGCTGACCAAGGTCAGGACCTGGTCATTCTGTATGCTGAACTGGCCTTCCAGCTCGTGGCCCTGGCGCCAGTCAGTGGACAGGTCTTTCAACAGGCGCAGGCGTGCATGGCCATCGGTGGACCACTCCAGCACCTCCGCGTGTTCAAAGTAGAAGCGCTGCTGCACGATAGGGTAGAGGGCCTTGAACAGGCTTTCCTTCAGGGAAAAGGTCAGGGTGACCGCCAAGGCAGCCAGGTCTGGGTCCATTCGGTGAAGTTCATCGGCTGTGAGGATCTCTGCGGCCAGGCGCTGAGCGCGTTCGTGGCTGAGCAGGGTTTCCTGATCCAGGCCAATGCCCGCGCACTGGTGACTAGGGGCAACCACCGCAGCGGCCCAGCCGTGGCTATGGGTGATGGATCCGCTGATATCGCTTGGCCAGATCGGCGCACGGTCTTCGCCGGTACCGGGGGCGTACTCCCGACCATCCAGCGCTTGCAGTGCTGCACGGGCGCAGACCCGGCCAGCGAGGTACTCGGCCTGACGCTTGGCCACCGAGCGTTGCAGGCTGCTGGTGTGTTCTATACCCGCCAGGACGAAGTCATCGGCAGCCAGTTGAGCGGGGTCGAACGAGCAACTGACCAGTGCTGCGCCGGGTACTGCGCGAGGCAGAGGCCAGTGGTGCTGGAGTGGTGCGCAGCAAGATGGGAGTCGTTTCATGGCCGTATTGTGCCGCGATCCATGGCGTCAGGCCAGTGCCCCTTCTAGTCCATCCTTTCTGCCAAAGCGCCGTCCCTCAGCACTTCAGTTCAGCGTAAACACCTTCTTCAAGAAAACCTGCAGGTCTGCCCAAGCGCTTTCGTCGGCGCTTTTGTTGTAGGCAATGTCTGGTCCGCCGTGCTCGCCGTGGCTGAGGCGGTCAGCATCCGGGTTGGTGAAGCCATGCTTGGCGCCCTGGATGCTCACGAATTCATAGGATGCACCGGCCGCATTCATCTCGTCCTTGAATTTATCCACCTGTTCTTGGGGGACCATGCTGTCTGCTGCACCGTGCTCCACCAGAATCTTGCTCTTTACGCTACCGGGTGTTGCCGGGTTGCTGGTTGCCAGCGGGCCATGGAAGCTGACGACCCCGAGCAGAGGCTCGCCTCGGCGGGCGGCATCGAGCACCACTTTTCCGCCGAAGCAGTAGCCGATGGCGGCAATTCGATTGTTGTCGGTTTGCGGTTGGATTTTTAACAGCTCTACACCGGCATCGAAGCGTTTGGCCGCCGCGTCAGGGTCTTTCATGGCCGCCTGCATGAAGGCCATGGCGTCTGCCGGGTGTTCGGTGTGCTTGCCATCGCCATACATGTCGATGGCCAGTGCGCTGTAGCCTAGCCCCGCCAACTCGCGCGCACGGCGTTTGGCATAGTCATTCAGGCCCCACCACTCGTGCACCACCACTACGCCTGGGCGCTTTTCCTCGACGCTGTCGTCATAGGCGTAATAGCCAACCAGGCGCTTGCCGTCGGCATCCTGATAGGCAATTTCGCGGGTCTGTACGGCGGCCTGGGCCAGGCTTGTGGCGCCGATCAAGGCAAGTGCGAGCAGGTAACGCATGGCGGGTACTCCTCGTTTGAGTCGATCCATCGTGTTCAGCCGCTGTTTGGACTGCGCTCAGCGACGGTTCAGGATGTCCTGCTTACTCTAGCTTCCGTGCTCCATCCTGCAACGGGTTGAGGGCGAACCCTGGCTGCGTGGGCGGATTACCGCCATTGGTTAGGTTTTTTCGCCGGTTGCGTGCGGAAATCCGCCAATGCGCAGCGTTTTTTATGCCACCTCCTAGTGCATGCAAGCCCCGAAAAACGCTGGTTCGCACCCAGAAAGCGCACGTTGGCATCGTGATTGCTAAATAGCCCTCAGAGTCCTGCCAGGCAGCTCGACAAAACAAATCCCTCCAGTGCAGGAGGGTTCGCGCTTTTGGTACCACCGCATCCTGGGAAGGATGATGGTCGGTACGCTTGAGGAATTAGCCATGACGACGCGTCAGCCGCTGTACAAATCGTTGTATGTCCAGGTGATCGTAGCGATCACCATCGGTATCCTGCTGGGTCACTTCTATCCTGAGACCGGCGTGGCGCTCAAGCCACTGGGTGACGGGTTCGTGAAGCTGATCAAGATGGTCATCGCCCCCATCATCTTCTGCACCGTGGTCAGCGGCATTGCGGGTATGCAGAACATGAAGTCGGTTGGCAAGACCGGCGGCTACGCGCTGTTGTACTTCGAGATTGTCTCCACCATCGCACTGATCATTGGCCTGGTTGTGGTCAACGTGGTCAAGCCGGGTGTTGGCATGCACATTGACGTGTCGACCCTGAACGCCAGCAGCATCGCGGCCTATGCCGCAGCGGGCGCACAGCAGACCACCGTTGGCTTCCTGCTCAACATCATCCCGAACACGGTCGTCGGTGCCTTCGCCAACGGCGACATCCTGCAAGTGCTGATGTTCTCGGTGATCTTCGGTTTCGCCCTGCATCGCCTGGGCGCTTATGGCAAGCCACTGCTGGACCTGATCGACCGCTTCGCCCATGTGATGTTCAACATCATCAACATGATCATGAAGCTGGCACCGGTCGGTGCGTTCGGTGCCATGGCCTTCACGATCGGCCAGTACGGCGTGGGCTCGCTGGTTCAACTGGGCCAGTTGATGGTCTGCTTCTACATCACCTGTGTGGTGTTCATTCTGGTGGTGCTTGGCGGTATCGCCCGTGCCCACGGCTTCAGCGTGGTCAAACTGATCCGCTACATCCGTGAGGAACTGATGATCGTGCTGGGTACTTCGTCTTCCGAGTCGGCCCTGCCACGCATGCTGATCAAGATGGAGCGCCTGGGTGCGAAGAAGTCGGTTGTCGGCCTGGTGATCCCAACCGGTTACTCGTTCAACCTTGACGGTACTTCGATCTACCTGACCATGGCTGCCGTGTTCATTGCTCAGGCCACCGACACCACCATGGACATCACGCACCAGATCACCCTGTTGCTGGTGCTGCTGGTTGCCTCTAAAGGTGCTGCTGGCGTGACCGGTAGCGGCTTCATCGTTCTGGCCGCTACCCTGTCGGCCGTTGGCCACCTGCCGGTTGCCGGTCTGGCGCTGATCCTGGGTATTGACCGCTTCATGTCCGAAGCCCGTGCTCTGACCAACCTGATTGGCAACGCCGTGGCGACAGTGGTAGTGGCCAAGTGGGTCAATGAACTGGACGAAGACAAGCTGCAGGCCGAGTTGGCCTCTGGTGGCACGTCGATCATCGACACCCGTCCAGTCGATGACCTGGGTGTGGCTGAAGGCGCTGCCCGCTAAGCATTCTGGGGTGTGCTCATCGCCGGCAAGGTCGGCTCCTCATGCAGGAGCCAGCCTTGCCGGCGATGTCGTTTATTCCACCCGTGTTTCCCCACTGAACACCAAGGTCTGCCGACAGCGTCTGCACAGATAGCGCCGCCCTTGGCGTACCAGGCCATGGCGCTGGGCAGAGAAGGGGAAGTCGCTACCTGCGCAGGGGCAGCGGTAGATATAGCGGGTCATGCTACGGCGCTTTATCGCGTAGTTGTGACAGCGATTCGGCGGCAGTTCGTAAACCCCGCGCATGATCAACTGCCACTCTTCGCCATGGGGCTGAATGCTGCCTCCGAACAGTTGGTGGGCAACCAGGTGGGCCACTTCATGGGCGACAGTCTGTTTCAGGAAGTCTTCACGGTTTTCCATGTACAGCTGCAGGTTGAAGCGCAGCAGGTTCTCATGCAGATGTGCCACGCCGGCCTTCTGCCCACGCAGCTTGAAACTGACTTCGGGGCGCTGGAAGGGGCGTTTGAAAAAGGCTTCAGCCTGCTGGAAACAAGTTTCGACGCGGGATTTGAGTTGCTCGGGCATATCGGGGAACACTCCTGACCGGCGATTATGCCGCAACCTGAGCATTACTGCCGAGACCGCCGGTCCATGCACGGCATCAGGCCGCCTTGCGGCGGCCTGAGGTTTGTTGCACCTATGTTGCTGTGTTTCTAGTTGGTATAGACGGGGCCCACGCCCAGTCCCCAGACGATTACCGTGAAGGCCATGATGGCTACCAGCACCACCAGTCCCACCGCCAACACTGAACTCGAAAACAGGAAGCCTTCGTCCGAGGGTATGTTCATGAAGGTCGGCAGGCCTACATAGAGCAGGTAGACCGTGTAGCAGATGGCTGCCGTGCCGACAATCATCCCCAGCCACAGGTGTGGGTAAAGCGCCGCCAGACCACCGACGAACAGTGGGGTGGCGGTGTAGGTTGCAAACGCGATGCATTGCGCCAGGCTGGGGTTGGCATCATAGGTGCGGGCCATCCAGTGGACGAACGCGCCCATGACGGCAACACCGCCAAGCATGGCCAGGTACGACATGATGCTCATCCAGAGCGCGCTTTCCATGGTCAGCATGACGGGCGCACGCTCGCCGATGACCCAGCCTACCTGGGTAGTGCCGATAAATGCCGATACGGCGGGAATGGCCGCCAGTATCAACGTGTGGGTCAAGTACATGTGGCTGATGCTTTCCTCTTCGCCACGAATCTCTCGCCATTCCTGATCGGGATGGGTAAACAGCCCCAGAACGTGATGGATCATGCCAGTCACTCCTTTCGTTGTTGCCATCGCCCCCCAGAGGAGCGCTTGCTGGCCCGAGGTTCGGGCCATACGACCAGGTCACATACACGGTGGCCCTATGTGGCAGTATAGGAAGGAGTTCGCTGCATAAAACCGGGTTTTTTAGAGCAAATTGCGCTGTCAGGCGATGTATTAATCACGATGCAGTCTTTATCGGATTGGCCTACGCCGCCAGTCGGTTTATGCGTAAAATAGCCGGCTTTTGTCATACCTCGCGGATTCCAAGCGCTATGGGCACCCTTTCGGTCAATCAGAACAAACTGCAAAAACGCCTTCGCCGCCTGGCGCGGGTGAGGCTGTCACCGACTTCAACATGATCGAAGACGGTGACAAGGTCATGGTCTGCCTGTCGGGCGGCAAAGACAGCTACACCATGCTCGATGTTCTGCTGCACCTGCAGAAGGTGGCACCGATCAAGTTCGAGATCGTTGCGGTGAACATGGACCAGAAACAACCGGGGTTCCCCGAGGACGTGCTGCCGGCCTACCTCAAGACCTTGGGTATCGAGTACCACATTGTCGAGAAGGACACCTACTCGGTGGTCAAGGAATTGATCCCGGAAGGCAAGACCACCTGCTCGCTGTGCTCGCGCCTGCGTCGTGGCACCCTGTACACCTTCGCTGACGAAATCGGCGCGACCAAGATGGCCCTGGGTCATCACCGTGATGACATTGTCGAGACATTCTTCCTCAACATGTTCTTCAATGGCACGCTCAAGGCCATGCCGCCAAAACTGCTGGCCGACGATGGCCGCAACGTGGTCATCCGGCCGTTGGCCTACTGCAGCGAGAAGGACATTCAGGCCTACTCGGACATGAAAGAATTCCCGATCATCCCGTGCAACCTCTGTGGTTCGCAGGAAAACCTGCAGCGTCAGGTCGTCAAGGACATGCTTCAGGAGTGGGAACGCAAGTCGCCGGGGCGTACCGAGAGTATCTTCCGTGGCCTGCAGAACGTGGTGCCGTCGCAACTGGCCGACCGCAACCTGTTCGATTTCGTCAATCTGCGCATCGACGACACCGCGACGCCGCGTTTCCTCGACGTGCTGAACATCTGACGAACCACTCGGCAAGGAACCGCCATGCGTGATTATCAATGGCTGCATGAGTACTGCCTGAACCGATTCGGCTCTGCCGCTGCACTGGAGGCGTATCTGCCGGTGCCGCGCACCCCGGCGCAGTTGCGTGCGATCAGTGACGACCGTTATCTGTCGACCCTGGCCCTGCGCGTGTTTCGTGCCGGGCTCAAGCACAGCCTGGTCGATGCCAAGTGGCCGGCGTTTGAGCAGGTATTCTTCGGCTTCGACCCGGAAAAGGTCGTGCTGATGGGCGCTGAGCATCTGGAACGGTTGATGCAGGACACCCGCATTATCCGTCACCTGGGCAAGCTCAAGAGCGTGCCTCGCAATGCGCAGATGGTGTTGGATGTGGCAAAGGAGAGGGGGAGCTTTGGCGCCTTGATCGCCGACTGGCCAGTGACTGACATCGTCGGTTTGTGGAAGTACCTGGCCAAGCATGGCAACCAGCTTGGTGGCTTGTCGGCACCCCGTTTTCTGCGCATGGTCGGCAAGGATACGTTTATCCCTACCGACGACATGGTTGCGGCCCTTGTGGCTCAGGACATCATCGACAAGGCGCCGACCAGCCTGCGGGACCTGGCGCGGGTGCAGGCGGCGTTCAATCAGTGGCACGCCGAAAGCGGGCGGCCACTGTGTCAGCTCTCAGTGATGCTGGCGCATACCGTTAACCATTGAGGTCAAGGCGGGTGGGGGATCGCTGGGCTCAGTGTTGCGCCGAGCCTTCACCCGCCAGTTTGCGGTCATACTGAAACCGCCAGCGCACATACAGCAAGGCGCTGATGAACAGCGCCAGGCTCAGCAGCACTTCCAGCCAGCCGAACAGTGCCCGGTCCGGGACGAAGGTGGCCTGTACACCGCTGATGAAATACAGGTTTACCACGAAGCAGATCCAGGCATGAGCGCGGGCACTGCCCAGCAGTATGCCCGGCATCAGTATCAGCAACGGTACCAGTTCGACGCCGAGAATCACCCAGGAGCGCGCGCCATGCAGCTCGGCGAACAGCAGGGTGTTGACGCTCAACAGGGCGATCAAGCCGACGAATGTCGCCAGGCTCAGCGCCCGGCTGATACGCACACGTGGAGCCAACCACTCCAGTGGGGGCAGTACTTTCGGCTTCTTAGCCACGGCCGTTCTCCAGTAGCGTAGCGGTGCTCGCCAAGCGTTGGCCTAGCGCCCGGCACAGGGCGATTTCATCGGCGTCCAGGGCGCGCTTGCCGTCAGCTCCGGCGTGGTGGCTGGCGCCATAAGGGGTGCCACCTCCACGGGTTTCCAGCAGTGCCGACTCGCTGTAGGGCAGGCCCATGATCAACATGCCATGGTGCATCAGCGGCAGCAGCATGGACAGCAGCGTCGATTCCTGGCCGCCATGCAGGCTGGCAGTGGAGGTGAACACCGCGGCGGGTTTGCCGACCAGGCCGCCGCTCAGCCAGAGGCTGCTGGTGCTGTCGATGAAGTACTTGAGAGGTGCGGCCATGTTGCCGAAGCGAGTCGGGCTGCCCAGTGCCAGGCCGGCACAATTACGCAGGTCGTCAAGGCTGGCATACAACGCACCGTTTTCCGGGATGCTCGGGGCAACGGCTTCGCACTCGCTGGAAATGGCCGGTACGGTGCGAATACGGGCTTCCAGGCCGCCCAGTTCAACGCCACGGGCAATCTGCCGGGCCATCTCACTGGTGGAGCCATGGCGGCTGTAATACAGAATGAGGATGTAGGGCGTGCTCACGAAAGGATCTCCAGCACCTTTTCGGGTGGCCGGCCAATCACGGCGTTGTCGCCCGCGACCAGAATCGGTCGCTCGATCAGTTTCGGGTGGCTGACCATGGCGGCAATCAGTTCATCTTCGGATAGGGCAGGGTTTGCCAGGTCGAGGCTCTTGTACTCGTCTTCGCCACTGCGCAGCAGTTCACGGGCTGTCATTCCCAGTTTGCCGAGCAGGCTGCGCAGCGTCGCCGCGTCGGGTGGTGTTTCCAGGTAGCGTACTACGGTTGGCGCCAGGCCACGGGCCTCGAGCAGTTCCAGCGCACCACGGGATTTGGAGCAGCGTGGGTTATGGTAAAGCGTCAAGTCGGTCATGTTCGGGTCGCATCCAGCATGAAGTGGCGGCTATTCTAACCGCAGCGACTTCGCATTTTGCTTGAATATTCAATAAGGATTGACCCATGACAAGGCGATTGGCAGCAGTACTGGCGATCACTACGAGCCTGTTGCTCGGCGGTTGCGGCGCAGACTATGGGCTGGATCAAAATGGCCGCAAAGTGGCGGCCGAACACGTGGATGGGCGTTGGCTGGTGCTCAACTATTGGGCTGAATGGTGTGGCCCGTGCCGTACGGAGATTCCGGAGCTCAATGCGGTGGCCAAAGACCTGCAGGCCAAGGGCGTGACGGTGCTCGGGGTGAATTTCGACGGCCTGCGCGGTGATGAGTTGAAAAAGGCCAGTGATGCGCTGGGGATAGGGTTCACCGTGCTTGCTGACGACCCGGCCGAGCGCTTTGAGTTGCCGCGCAGTGAGGGTTTGCCGGTCACCTACATCATTGATGACAAGGGCAAGGTGCGCGAGCAGTTGCTGGGTGAGCAGACCGCAGCGGGCATTACCGAGAAGCTGACCGCACTCAAGGGCGCCTGATCCGTCGGTATCCCGCGCAGCCAGGCAGTGGTTTGCGCGTCCCTGCAGGGGCCAGCAATGCCGGCCCCTGCAGAACATGACGGGTACTTAGCCTTCTTCAGGCCAAAAACGCAGTGGCTTGCCTTGTGCTGGCCAGAACCGTACCTGTTCGATTGGCGAGATGTCCCAGCGTTGTACCTCTCCCAATGCCTGCAGGAAACGTTGCTCCTGTTCCATCAGTGCCGGTGCGCAGCGCTTGCGGGTGCTGCCAATTTTACCGAAGCTCAGTTTGTTTCCGTCCAACTGATACGGCGCGAACCAGTGGTTGCAGCCCGCATTGCCATACGCCCGGCCATCGGCTGCCAAGGTCAGCGTCAGGTGGCTGTAGTCCATCAGTGGCCGTTCGCCAATCCATTCCAGTATGTAGCTTTGCTCCTGCTCCAGCTTCATTGGTTCGGCAGCGCAGCCGACCAGGCCTGCGGCTGCCAGGGCCGATAACAGAAGTTGTTTCACTGCGCCTGCCCCCGGCATTTCGGGCACGTATGTTTGTCGCCCTGGGTGGTCCAACCCAGTTCGGCAATACGCGCCACGGCGGCGGGTTGTTGGGCCTTGTTGCCCAGCTTGGCGTCTACAGCGAACTCGAAGTCGAGGCTGGCCTGGCAGCTGTCGCAGTTGACTTGCCACTGATGGATCGCCAGTTCGCCGAAGACCGGGCCACTGGCCACGGCTACCCATTGACCGGGCGGGTTGATCAGGTGGCGTACTTTTTCCACGGTCAGGCGCATTGACAGGGTCTTGCTGCCCTTGAGGGTCACCAGCAAGACATCGTCATTGTGGATTGAGCCACCATTGCCAGTGACCTGGTAGCGACCTGGTGCCAGAGAGCGGCATTCGATCAGGGTGTGTTGCGGATTAAACAGGTTGTAGCGGAAATCGTGTTCGACCATGGGTCCTCCAAATCTGCCGCGTATCCTAGCATCAACCTTCGACCAGATTCTGCGGATTCCCGACCGCCCAGCGGGCAATGTTCTCCAAGGTGGTCTGGGCAATGGCGGCCAGGGCTTCATGAGTAAGGAACGCCTGGTGGGCGGTGATGATCACGTTGGGGTAGGTCAGCAGCCGCGCCAGCACATCATCCTGTAGAGGTTGGTCGGAGCGATCTTCAAAGAACAGCTGTGCTTCTTCCTCGTAGACGTCCAGGCCCAGGTAGCCGAGTTGGCCGCTTTTCAGGGCATCACTCAGAGCTGGGGTGTCCACCAGCGCGCCACGGCCGGTGTTGATCAACATCGACCCGCGTTGCATCAACGCCAGGCTCTGCTGATTGATCAGGTGGCGGGTTTGCTCGGTCAAGGGGCAATGCAGGCTGACGATGCGTGCCTGAGCCAACAACTCCGGCAACGGCAGGTAGCGTGCGCCAAGGTCCTGCATTTGAGGGTTGGGGAAGGGGTCGTAGGCCAGTAGCTGGCAGCCGAAGCCGGCCATGATCCGTGCAAAGGCCAAGCCTATCTGGCCGGTACCGATCACCCCGACGGTTTTGCCGTAGAGGTCGAAGCCTGTCAGCCCATGCAGGCTGAAGTCGCCTTCGCGGGTGCGGTTATAGGCCCGGTGCAGGCGTCGATTGAGGGCCAGAATCAATGCCACGGCGTGTTCGGCGACGGCGTGCGGTGAATAGGCCGGTACGCGCACCACGCTCAGCCCCAAGCGTTTGGCCGCCTTCAGGTCAATATGGTTATAGCCGGCCGAGCGCAAGGCGATCAGCCGCGTGCCACCGGCCGCCAGATGCTCCAGCACCGGTGCTGATAAATCATCGTTGATGAAGGCGCAGACAATCTCATGGCCTGCCGCCAGCATGGCGGTAGCCTCGGTCAGGCGCGCAGCCTGGAAGTTCAGGGTCAGCCCTTCCATGGCGGGCGCGGCACGGAAACTCTCCTGGTCGTATGTCTGGCTGCTGAAAAATAGTGCGCGCATGGCAAAGCTCCTTGGCATCGAATGCCGCCAGTTTAAACAACAGCCACGCCGCTGGCTTTGCCTCAGGTCAGACGCTCAGCCGCGCCTGGGCGCTGAGCCGGGCAAGGGCGCGATCCAGTTCGTCGAGGGCCTGTTGGGCTTGCGGCGCATTTTGTTTAAGTAACGTCTCGCAGCGCTGGCAGGCGGCGCGCAGTTGCGGCACACCACAATAGCGGGTGGCGCCATTGAGACGGTGAACCCGTTCGATCAGCGCGGTGCGGTCACTCGCATGGCGTGCGGTACGGATGGCATCGCGGTCGGCGTCCAGTGAGGCCAGCAGCATTGCCAGCATGTCAGCCGCCAGGTCCGGTTTACCTGCGGCCAGACGCAGGCCTTCTTCCGGGTCGAGTACTTTGAGTTCGGCACTGTCGACCGGGCGCTCGCTGAAACGTTCTACAGGCGGCTTGGCCAGTGAGAGCCCCGTCCATTTCAGCAGGACCTGGGCCAATTGCCGCTCACTGACTGGCTTAGTCAGGTAGTCGTCCATACCGCTGTGCAGCAAGGCGAGTTTTTCGTTGGCCATCGCGTGGGCGGTCAGTGCCACGATCGGTAGCGCTGCGCTATCGTTTGCGGTTTCCCAGAGACGTATTTGTTCGGTGCATTCGCGTCCATCCATGCCCGGCATCTGTACGTCCATCAGAACGAGGTCGAAGCAGTCCTCCTGTACCGCCTTGATCGCCGCGCTGCCGCTATCGACGGCCTCTACCGAGGCGCCAAGGTCTTCCAACAGTGTTTGTACCAGGAGCAGGTTGGCAGGGTTGTCGTCGACACACAGCACTTTGGGTTGGCGCTGCCCCGGCACTTGACGCGTCAGTTCTGCCTCACTTCGTCGTGGTTCGGTCAAATCCAGCAGAGCGCGGCGCAGTTTGCGGGTACAGGTTGGTTTGACCTGCAATTGGCTGTGCGGGTTCGGCAGGCAGGCTTGAAACGCGCGTTGCTCGGTGGTCGGGCACAGCACCATGGTCTGGCAACCGTGTTTTTCGAGGGTTTGCACGTGCTGACCAAGTCGCTCAGGGGACAGGTTGGCAAGGCTTACGCCGAGCACCGCCAACTCAAATGGCTGGCCGGCCAGGCGAGCCGCATCCATGCCATTGAGCAACTGATCGAGCGTGTTGAACACCGTAATGCTCAGCCCGCAGTCCTGCAGTTGGTGCTGCAGGGCCTGGCACGCCAGGGGGTGCGGGTCGATTATGGCGGTGCGGCGTCCCTGCAGCGACGATGGCGGCAGGTCTTCAGCATCATCCAGGGCTTTAGGCAAGCGTAGGCTGACCCAGAACTGAGAGCCTTCGCCCGGGGTACTGTCGACACCAATTTCGCCGCCCATCTGTTCAATCAGTCGCTTGGAAATCACCAGCCCCAGCCCCGTTCCGCCTGGCTGGCGGGAGAGGGAGTTATCGGCTTGGCTGAATGCCTGGAACAGGGCGCGCACGTCTTGCGGCGACAGCCCGATGCCTGTGTCCTGAACGCTGATGCGCAGGTGGACACTGTCCTCCTGATCATCGTCGTCATCCTCTAGCATCACACGTGCGACGATGGTGCCCTCACGCGTGAACTTGATGGCGTTGCTGACCAGGTTAGTGATGATCTGCTTCAGTCGCAGCGGGTCACCAACCAGCGACAATGGGGTGTCGCGGTAAATCACGCTGACCAGTTCAAGCTGCTTGGCGTGGGCCGAAGGGGCGAGAATGGTCAGGGTTTCCTGAATGACGTCGCGCAGGTTGAACGGAATACTGTCTAGCACCAGTTTCCCAGCCTCGATTTTCGAGAAGTCGAGAATCTCGTTGATGATGCCCAGCAGGTTGTCGGCAGACTTCTCAATGGTGCCCAGGTACTCAAGCTGGCGCGGGCTCAGCTCGCTTTTCTGCAGCAGGTGAGTAAAACCGAGGATGCCGTTGAGCGGGGTGCGGATCTCATGGCTCATGTTGGCCAGAAACTCTGACTTGATCCGGCTGGCTTCCAGGGCTTCCTTGCGCGCCATGTCCAGTTCGATGTTCTGGATCTCGATGGTTTCCAGGTTCTGGCGAACATCCTCTGTTGCCTGGTCGATGCTGTGCTGCAGTTCTTCATGGGCGTTTTGCAGGGTTTGGGCCATGCGGTTGATGCCGTCGGCCAGCTCATCCAGTTCGTAACTCCCCAGCCTAGGTAGGCGTTGCTCCAGGTTGCCGTCCTTGAGCTGGTTCACCGCATGCTTGATCTGCCCTAGAGGGCCGTTAATGGTCCGGCTTATGCGCAAGGCAACCAGGGCGGTTACAACCAGGCCGATGAAAATCAGCAGCATGCTGGCAAAGAGGCTGCGGTAGCCCCGTAGGAGTGTGCCGTCATGGGACAGTTCGACTTCCACCCAGCCGAGCAGGCGGTGGGATTCGCCGGGAATCAATTCGCCCGCCAGATCGCGATGGCGGCCAAATACCGGTAGCAGATAGCGCGTCGCGTCGCTGCCGCTGCGCTGCAACAACTGGGTTGTGTCGCCATTGGGTGCCTGGTTGAGCATGCTCGGTCCGGCATGGGCAAGGCTGCTGCGGTCGGGCGCAAGAAAACCTACCGCACGTACATCGGCTTGTTCCAGTGCCTGAGCGGCGATGCGCTCCAGTTGTGCGGGGTTGTTGCTGACCAGTGCCGGTGCCACCAGAGGGGCCAGTTGCTCCGCAATCATCTTGCCGCGTTGCAGCAGTTGGGACTGCAACTCGTTTTGCTGCAGCCAGGTGAAATAGCCACCCAGTACCAGCGCCATCAGGCTGGTCGGCAAGAGCGCGAGCAACAGCACACGGCTTCTGATACCCAATCTATTCAGCACGCCACTCTCCTGTGCTCAGGCAATTGCTGTAAGACGCCGTAAGATCCAAGTGGCGGCCCAAGTCGGAAAATTACCGCGACTATCGAAGCAATGCACTCATTTGTATCTACTTTTATCTTTTTGTGGGAATTTTCCTAGATGTTTGTCGGTAATTGGTTGCTTGATGCGTATGTAATCTGAATAATCATGTTATTGAGAATTACTAGCGTCTACCAATGAGTCCCGTAATTACGCCTGTCCCCAACATTCTTGCAATCGAAGACGACCCGATCCTGGGTAGCTACGTGCATGAACAGATGCAACGCAGTGGCTTTCGGGTGACCTGGTGCCGGGATGGCGGTGAGGGGTTGGCGCTGGCAACGCGTGAGCCTTTCGATGTCGTGTTGATGGATATCCTGCTGCCGGGATTGAATGGCCTGGATGCCTTGTCGCAGTTGCGTGCGTGCAGTTCGACACCGGTCATTCTGATGTCCGCCCTAGGCGCGGAGGCCGACCGTATCAGTGGCTTTCAGCGAGGCGCGGACGATTACTTGCCCAAGCCCTTCAGCATTGCTGAGTTACGGGTGCGGGTCGAAGCGATCCTGCGCCGGGTTGCACTGGAGCGACGCCACCAGCAACCCGAGCCGATGCTTTCAGGCGGGCTGCTGTTCGATGAGCGGATCACTGATGTGTGTTTCGAGCAGCGCTGGGCCGGGCTGACCCCCAGTGAATATCGCCTGCTGGAAACCCTTCAGCGCAATGTCGAAGAGGTACTGAGCAAGCCGTTCCTCTACCAGCAGGTACTGCAGCGCGGTTACTCCCGGCACGACCGTAGCCTGGATATGCATGTGAGCCAGATTCGCCGGAAACTGAAGCGCATTGGTTACCTGGAGCGGCAAGTGCTGACTGTTTGGGGCAAAGGCTACCGGCTCAGCGCTGTCGAGGCCGGTTAAGTGCCCGGTCGTTATTCACTGTTCTGGAAGCTGGCCGTTCTGCTGGTGGGCTTCTGCCTGCTGATGATCGCGTTGAGCTGGACCTGGGGCCGTCAAATGGAGACCCGTACAGCCTTTCTCTCAAGCACCGCACGAGCAACGCTCGAGGCGTATGCAGCAGACGCCGAACAGGCCTGGCGACGCGGCTCAGAGGCGGCGGTCGATGCTTGGCTGGAAGGTGTGCGTCGCCGTGAAGGTGTCTGGGTCGGGGTCATTGGCCGTGATTTGCAATCCCTTGGCAGCCTGCCTTTGAGTGACGCCGAAAGCCAGCGCCTGACCGCCCTGCGCGGGGTTGATTGGCCGATCAGTCGCCGCGCCACGCAGCCCCCCTGGATCAAGCTGCCTTTTCCCCTGGACGCCACTCAGGGCAGTCTGGTCATCGAGTTGCCGCAGCGATTGATGCCCCAGCGCCATGTCACGTTGCTCTGGGCCGTGGTTATCAACGGGCTGATTCCTGGTCTGTTGACGTTACTGTTCTGTGTCGGGCTCTACCGCATGTTGATCATGCCGTTGAACCAACTGCGTCACCAGGCCAACGCCTGGCGGGCCAATCAGCTTTCAGCGCGGGTAGCCAGTACGACCACCAGCCGGCGTGATGAACTTGGCGAGCTGGGGCGTGCATTCGATGATATGGCCCAACGGCTACAACGTACCGTTACTCTGCAGCAGCAGTTGCTGCGAGACTTGTCTCATGAGTTGCGTACGCCCCTCAGTCGGTTGCGTGTTGCCTGTGACTCGGAGGTTGATGAGCGGGGCTTGCGTGAGCGCTTGAGCCGCGAGGTCGACGGCATGCAGCGGCTGGTTGAAGATGCGCTGCAACTGGCATGGCTTGATGCTGAGCAAAGCCCTCTGACCAGAGAGCCGATCCAGGTTCAGGCACTGTGGGAGATGCTGGTCGAGGATGCCTGCTTTGAAAGTGGCTGGTCGGCGGATCAACTGCAGTGCTCGCTGGACGGCTCCTGCTGGGTGCTGGGTAACCTCAACAGTCTGGCCCAGGCATTGGAAAACATTCTGCGCAATGCCATTCGGCATTCACCTGCCGAAGGTGTGATTCGTCTGGGTGGGCGCCGTAGCGGCAGCCTGTGGGTCCTCTGGATAGATGATCAGGGTGGCGGCGTGGCCAAGGGCGAACTGGAACGTATTTTCGATCCTTTCGCCCGGTTGGATGGTTCACGCCCCGGTGATGGCGGCTTTGGCCTGGGGTTGAGCATCGCCCGCAATGCGCTGACGCGCCAAGGCGGGCAGCTATGGGCGCAGAATACTGATGAAGGTCTGCGGCTGCTGATGCAATTGCCTGCTGCAACCGAGCTTATAGCTCAAGGCTATAAGGAGCATACATTGCGTGATATGGGCGCACGCCGTTTGCCGGTATGATGAATACCCCCGCAGTCTGGATTGCGAATACGCCATGACCTTGCAGTACCCTACGATCGCCGATTGCGTCGGCAACACGCCCTTGGTTCGCCTGCAGCGCATTGCTGGCGATACGAGCAACACCCTCCTGCTCAAGCTTGAAGGCAATAACCCGGCAGGTTCGGTCAAGGACCGGCCAGCGTTGTCGATGATTACCCGTGCCGAACTGCGCGGGCAGATCAAGCCGGGTGACACCCTGATCGAAG
The DNA here is from genome assembly GCF_056279025.1 of Pseudomonas sp. TE3910. Lineage (NCBI taxonomy): Bacteria > Pseudomonadati > Pseudomonadota > Gammaproteobacteria > Pseudomonadales > Pseudomonadaceae > Pseudomonas > Pseudomonas sp. TE3910. The sequence continues at coordinate 2,195,717 of NZ_JBWBQN010000001.1, read as the reverse complement.
CGACCTCGGGTAATACCGGGATTGCCCTGGCCATGGCAGCGGCGATCAAGGGCTACAAGATGATTCTGATCATGCCGGACAACTCCAGCGCCGAGCGCAAGGCGGCCATGACCGCCTACGGTGCCGAGCTGATCCTGGTCAGTAAGGAAGAGGGCATGGAAGGTGCCCGTGATCTGGCCGGGCGGCTGCAGGCCGAAGGCCGTGGCCAGGTGCTCGACCAGTTCGGCAATGGTGACAACCCTGAAGCCCATTACGTCAGCACTGGCCCGGAAATCTGGCGCCAGACCCAGGGCACCATTACCCATTTCATCAGCTCCATGGGTACCACCGGTACCATCATGGGCTGCTCGCGCTACCTGAAGGAGCAGAACCCGGCGGTGCAGATCGTCGGCCTGCAGCCGATGGAAGGTTCTGCTATTCCTGGCATTCGCCGTTGGCCGCACGAGTACCTGCCGAAAATCTTCGAGGCCGAGCGCGTTGACCGTGTGGTCGATATGTCCCAAGCCGAGGCAGAAGACACCACCCGCCGTCTGGCCCGTGAAGAAGGTATTTTCTGTGGCGTGTCCTCTGGCGGTGCCGTGGCGGCCATGTTGCGCCTGTCTCGCGAGGTAGAGAACGCGGTCATGGTGGCGATCATTTGCGACCGTGGCGACCGTTACCTGTCGACCGGCATTTTTGACGCTGGTAACTGATGTCCAAGAATAAACGTAATAGCGGCCTGCGCTTTCAGCCGGCCGGCGGCAGCCGTACCCCACAGGTTCCTGTTGGCAAGAAGCAGCGCCTGACACTCGAACGCTTGTCCGGCGACGGCCGTGGCATCGCATTTGTTGAGGGGCGTACCTGGTTTGTCAGCGGTGCGCTGGCGGGTGAAGAGGTCGAAGCGCGGGTGCTCAGCGCCCATGGCAAGGTGGTCGAGGCACGTCTGGAGCGCGTATTCAGCGCCAGCCCGCTGCGGCGTACGGCCCCTTGCGCGCATGCGGCCCGTTGCGGTGGCTGCAACCTGCAGCACCTGCCCCATGCCGAGCAGTTGGCGCTCAAGCAGCGCCTGCTCGCCGAACAGTTGCAGCGTGTAGCGGGCGTTGAGCCTGAGCACTGGGCACCGCCGCTGAGTGGGCCTGAGTTCGGCTACCGGCGGCGTGCGCGCGTTGCAGTGCGTTGGGATGCCCGCGCCAAACACCTGGAGGTTGGTTTCCGTGCCGAGGCCAGTCAGGATATCGTTGCGATCGATGAATGTCCGGTGCTGGTCGACGCCCTGCAGCCGATCATGCAGCAGTTGCCTGCCGTGTTGCGCGGCTTGCGCAAACCTCAAGTGATCGGCCATGTCGAATTGTTCAGCGGTACGGCGCTGGCGCTGTTGCTGCGCCATACCGCTCCGCTGGCGGAGGGCGATCTTCAGCAACTGCAGGCGTTCTGTAACGACGCTGGCGTGCAACTCTGGTTGCAGGGAGAGGGTGAGCCGACCGCGGTTGATCCGAGCCAGGCGTTGGGTTTTGTTCTTGAGCCGTGGGGCCTGGAGCTGGCTTACCGCCCAGGTGACTTCGTTCAGGTCAATGCCCAGGTCAATACCGCGATGATCGAACAGGCACTGGCCTGGTTGGCACCGCAGAATGACGAGCGTGTGCTTGACCTGTTCTGCGGCCTGGGTAACTTCGCTTTGCCACTCGCCCGACAAGCCCGCGAAGTCGTGGCGGTGGAAGGGGTGCAGACCATGGTCGAGCGTGCCGCGGAAAACGCCCGCAGTAATAATTTGCATAACGTGCGCTTTTTTCAGGCCGATTTGTCCCAACCTCTGGCAGGCATGGAGTGGGCCGGTGAGGGCTTTTCTGCGGTACTCTTGGATCCACCACGGGACGGTGCGCTTGAGGTGGTCAGAAATATTGCGAACCTGGGTGCCAAGCGTCTGGTCTATGTTTCGTGTAACCCGGCCACTCTGGCGCGCGATACCCAAGCGTTGCTCGGGCAGGGTTACCGGTTAAAGTGTGCCGGGATACTCGACATGTTTCCTCAGACGGCCCATGTCGAGGCCATGGCGTTATTCGAGGCGGGCTAGCGTAGCAAGCCCGTTCGGCGGTTGCCCCTTGGATCCGGCAGGGGCAACGCCTGTGATTTCAAGCGCATTACGTATGCGCGGTAGGGAAAGGTAAACAAAGATGGTACAGGTGAGAGTGCACCAGCCGGTCAACACCGACGGTAGTATCAATCTCGAGGCATGGCTGGATCATGTGGTCAGCGTCGATACGGCGCTGGACCGGGAAGCCCTCAAGGCCGCCTGTGAGTTCACCCAGGATGTCGAGAAAAAGGGCAACCCGGCCAAGCATTCCTGGGCCGACGGTACGTCGAGTTTTCAGGCCGGGCTTGAGATCGCGGAAATTCTCGCTGATCTGAAGCTTGATCAGGATTCTCTGGTGGCCGCGGTCATCTATCGCTCTGTGCGCGAAGGCAAGGTAACCCTGGCCGAGGTGGGCCAGCGCTTTGGTCAGGTCGTGTCCAAGCTGATCGATGGTGTGCTGCGTATGGCGGCCATCACCGATAGCCTCAATCCGCGTCATTCCTTGGTACTTGGCTCTCAGGCGCAGGTTGAAAACCTGCGCAGGATGCTCGTGGCCATGGTTGACGATGTGCGCGTGGCCCTGATCAAGCTGGCTGAGCGCACGTGTGCGATCCGTGCGGTGAAGAGTGCCGACGACGAGAAGCGCCACCGGGTCGCCCGCGAAGTGTTCGATATCTACGCGCCGTTGGCGCATCGCCTGGGTATCGGGCATATCAAGTGGGAGCTGGAAGACCTGTCCTTCCGCTACCTGGAGCCTGAACAGTACAAGCAGATCGCCAAGTTGCTGCATGAGCGCCGGCTGGATCGCGAGCGCTTCATTTCTGATGTCATGAATCAGCTGCAGAACGAACTGCTGGCTACCGGGGTCAAGGCTGACATCAGTGGCCGTGCCAAGCATATCTATTCGATCTGGCGCAAAATGCAGCGCAAGGGCCTGGAGTTCAGCCAGATCTACGACGTGCGGGCTGTGCGCGTGCTGGTTCCGGAAATGCGCGACTGTTACACCGCGCTGGGTATCGTGCATACCCTTTGGCGGCACATTCCCAAGGAGTTCGACGACTACATCGCCAACCCCAAGGAGAACGGTTACCGCTCGCTGCATACCGCGGTTATCGGCCCAGAGGGCAAGGTACTGGAGGTTCAGATCCGTACCCACGCCATGCATGAAGAGGCCGAGCTCGGCGTCTGTGCGCATTGGCGCTACAAGGGCACGGATGTCAAATCCAGCTCCAACCACTATGAAGAGAAAATTTCCTGGCTGCGTCAGGTCCTCGAGTGGCATGAAGAGCTGGGCGATATTGGCGGCCTGGCTGAACAGTTACGGGTCGACATCGAGCCGGATCGGGTCTATGTCTTTACCCCGGACGGGCATGCCATTGACCTGCCCAAGGGCGCGACCCCGCTCGACTTCGCCTACCGCGTGCATACCGAAATCGGCCACAACTGCCGCGGCGCCAAGATCAATGGGCGGATCGTACCCCTCAACTACAGCCTGCAGACCGGTGAGCAGGTCGAAATCATCACCAGCAAGCACGGTAATCCGAGCCGTGACTGGCTGAACACGAACCTGGGCTATGTCACCACCTCGCGGGCACGGGCCAAGATCGTACACTGGTTCAAGCTGCAGGCCCGTGATCAGAACGTTGCCGCAGGCAAGACCTTGCTTGAGCGTGAGCTCACGCGGCTCGGTCTGCCCCAGGTGGACTTTGAGCGCCTGGCGGAAAAAGCCAACGTCAAGACCGCCGAGGACATGTTTGCCTCGTTGGGCGCGGGCGACTTGCGCCTGGCCCATTTGGTCAACGCCGCACAGCAACTGGTGGAGCCGGAGCGTGTTGAGCAACTGGAGTTCATCACCCGCAAGGCGACTGGTATCAAACCGGGCAAGCGCGGTGATATCCAGATCCAGGGCGTGGGTAACCTGCTGACGCAGATGGCGGGTTGCTGCCAGCCGCTGCCGGGGGATGCCATCGTTGGCTATATCACCCAGGGCCGCGGCGTGACCATCCACCGTCAGGATTGCGCTTCGGCGTTGCAGTTGGCCGGGCGTGAGCCGGAGCGGATCATCCAGGTAAGCTGGGGGCCGGTACCGGTGCAGACGTATCCGGTGGATATCGTCATCCGTGCCTACGACCGTCCGGGCTTGCTGCGTGACGTCTCTCAAGTGCTGCTTAACGAGAAGATCAACGTGCTGGCGGTCAACACCCGCTCGAACAAGGAAGACAACACTGCGCTGATGTCGCTGACCATCGAAATTCCGGGGCTTGATGCACTAGGACGCTTGTTGGGGCGTATTTCGCAGTTGCCGAACATCATCGAGACGCGGCGTAATCGTACTTCCTGAGGTGCTTTCGCCCGCACTGCCAGTTTCCCCGGGAGCTGCAGTGCGGGCGATGATGCCAGGCCCTCCGACACAGAGAACCCAAGATGTACACCCTAGACGACTTGCTTCATCTCATGGCGCGCCTGCGTGATCCGCAGTACGGTTGCCCGTGGGACCTCAAGCAGACCTACGCGAGCATTGTTCCCTACACGCTTGAAGAAGCCTACGAGGTGGCTGATGCCATCGAGCGCAGTGATTTCGAGCACCTGCAAGGTGAGTTGGGCGATCTGCTGTTTCAGGTGGTGTATTACAGCCAATTGGCGCGGGAGGAGGGGCGCTTCGAGTTTGAGGCTGTAGTCGATAGCATCACTCGCAAACTGATTCGTCGTCATCCCCATGTGTTTCCAACGGGGGAGCTGTATGCGCCGCTGGATACGCCGCGCCTCGATGAAGGCCAGGTCAAGCAGCGCTGGGAAGAAATCAAGGCTCAGGAGCGCGCCGAGAAGGCCGAGCCTGAGCAGTTGTCGCTGCTCGATGACGTGCCGGCAGCCTTGCCGGCCTTGTCGCGAGCGGCCAAGCTGCAAAAACGTGCGGCTCAGGTCGGCTTTGACTGGCCTGATGCCTTGCCTGTGTTGGACAAGGTCCGTGAGGAGCTCGATGAAGTGCTCCAGGCCATGGCCGACAATGACCCGGCGGCATTGGCCGACGAGGTGGGCGACTTGTTGTTTGCCGCCGTCAATCTGGCGCGGCATGTGAAAGTCGATCCGGAAACCGCGCTGCGTGGCGCCAATGGCAAGTTCGAAAGACGCTTCCGTTTTATCGAACAGGCATTGCGCGATATGGGCCGTCCGATCGAAGATTGCACCCTCGAAGACTTGGACGCGCTCTGGGGCGAGGCCAAACGTCAGGAAAAGAACCTGTCCAGCTGCGGCTGAACTGTTGCATAAGTGAGTAAGCATCCATGAGTCTTTCCCTTCGTGACCAATTGCTCAAGGCCGGTCTGGTCAACCAGAAGCAGGTCAAGCAGGTCACCAAAGAGCAGAAGAAGCAAAAACGCCTGGAGCATAAAGGCCAGGTAGAAGTTGATGACACCCAGCAGCGGCTGGCCAAGGAAGCCATGGCCGAGAAGGCCAAGCGCGACCAGGAACTGAACCGTCAGCAGCAGGAGAAGGCCGAGCAGAAGGCCCGTGCTGCTCAGGTCAAGCAACTGATTGAAGTGTCGCGCTTGCCCAAGCTGAACACTGAGGATTACTACAACTTCGTGGACGACAAGAAGGTCAAGCGCCTGTCGGTCAACGCCCTGATGCGGAGCAAGCTGAGCAGTGGCTCGTTGGCTATCGTTCATCACGGTGGAGGTTACGAAGTGATTCCACGTGAAGCTGCGCTGAAGATCCAGGAGCGCGATCCCAAGCGTATCGTCCTGCTCAACACTCAGGTTGAGGAGCCGGATGCCGATGATCCGTACGCGGCCTATCAGATCCCTGATGATCTGATGTGGTAAAGCGACAAACCCCGCTTCGGCGGGGTTTGTCGTTATTGGCGCTGATACTAAAAACCCCGCACAGCGCGGGGTTTTCAGGTGTGCTGTCGGGCTTCAGTTGCCTTTGACAGGTTTTCCGTCGACCGTACCGTCCTGCAGTATGATCACGTATTCCTTGCCGTCGGTTTCAACCTGGCGCAGTTGTACCAGCAGGTAGTCCCAGTCCTTGGCGAACCACAGTTCAGTGATGCGCTTGCTCTGGCTTGGGTCGCGTACGCGCTCGACCTTGATGGCGTCAACCTGGCCGGCCTTGGTCGAGACTTTCTCGGTGCCCAGGACGCGGAAGTCGTAGGTGTCGATCTCGTCGCCATCGACCACTTGGTAGCTGATGCTTTTCTTGCCAGCCGCAACGTCATGTTGCAGTGCAAGCTGATACGAGGACTTGTCCAGCACGCCACGGTTGAGTGGCAGCTTTACGGCATCTCCACGGTCGGTGCCGGTGATCATGTTGCTTGACCAGTCGAAGTCCAGATCAACTTTTTTCGCCTTGCCCAAGCCGCCACGTTCGAAGTGGTAGGTTTGTGGCAGCAGGGTGTCCTTGTCCATGCGCAAGGTGCTTTGCTCGGTCAGGCTGGCGATCATCATCGCGGCCTTGAAGTTGAGGCTCCAGGTACCGTTGGCATTCTTGACCAGGCTGCGCTCGGCGGTGCCGCTCATGGGCAGCTGTTTCCAGTCGGCGGTGTAGCTGGCCGAGTAGGGCTTCAGCTCGGCTGCCTGAAGCGGTAACGCAAGCACGGCGAGGGCGAAAAGCAGGGCGCGACGCATAAAATCTCCTAGGGTCGAATCAAGTGGCCGCTGGCCGCCAGAGGCTGGCCATCCATTAACGCACCGGTTTCGCCCAAGCGTAAACGACCTTCAGCGAACCAGCGAACAGCCAGCGGGTAAATCTGATGTTCCTGGCGGTGAACCCTTTGTGCCAGGCTTTCTGGCGTGTCGTCCAACTCTACCGGTATTACTGCTTGTACGACCAGTGGTCCGCCGTCGAGTTCCTCGGTGACGAAGTGGACACTGCAGCCATGTTCGCGATCGCCGGCTTCCAGCGCGCGTTGATGGGTGTGCAGGCCCTTGTACTTGGGCAGTAGGGAGGGGTGGATGTTCAACAGCCGGCCCTGATAGTGGCGGACGAATCCGGCACTGAGAATGCGCATGAACCCGGCCAGTACGACCAGTTGCGGTGAGTAGCCGTCGATCAGCTCGATCAACGCCGCATCGAACGCCTCGCGGCCATCGAAGGCCTTGTGGTCGAGTACGGCGGTGTCGATGCCTGCATCGCGGGCGCGTTGCAGGCCGTAGGCATCGGCGCGGTTGGAAATCACCGCGCGGATCCGCACCGGGTTGCCCTCGGTGCGGGTGCTGTCGATCAGCGCTTGCAGGTTGCTGCCGGAACCCGACAGCAGTACCACTACATCACAGAGCGTGCTCGGCATTAGTGCGCCTTGAGGTTTTTCAGCTCGACCTGGGCAGCGCCCTCGGCAGCGGCGGCGATCTGGCCGATCACCCATGGCTGCTCGCCGGCTTCACGCAGCACGTCCAGCGCGCGCTGGACATCGTCCTGAGCCACGCAGATGACCATGCCGACGCCGCAGTTCAGTACGCGGTGCATTTCGGTCTCGTTGACGTTGCCTTGCTCTTGCAGCCAGTTGAACACGGCTGGACGCTCCCAGCTGGCGACATCGACAACCGCCTGTGCGCCTTTTGGCAGTACACGCGGGATGTTGTCGAGCAGGCCGCCGCCGGTGATGTGCGCCATGGCCTTGACCGCGCCAGTCTCCTTGATCAGCTTGAGCAGTGGCTTGACGTAGATGCGGGTCGGGGCCATCAGCAGGTCGGTCAGCGGTTTGCCGTCGAGCTGGATGTTCTCGATGTCCGCTCCAGCGACTTCGATGATCTTGCGGATCAGCGAGTAGCCGTTGGAGTGCGGGCCGGACGATGGCAGGGCGATCAGCGCGTCGCCGTTGGCAACACGGGAGCCGTCGATGATGTCGGCTTTCTCGACCACGCCGACGCAGAAGCCTGCCAGGTCGTAGTCTTCGCCTTCGTACATGCCCGGCATTTCGGCGGTTTCACCACCGACCAGCGAGCAGCCAGCCAGTTCGCAACCCGCGCCAATACCGGTAACCACCTGGGCTGCGGTGTCGACGTTGAGCTTGCCAGTGGCATAGTAGTCAAGGAAGAACAGTGGCTCGGCGCCACAGACCACCAGGTCGTTCACGCACATGGCGACCAGGTCGATGCCGATGCTGTCGTGCTTGTTCAGGTTCAGCGCCAGACGCAGCTTGGTGCCGACACCGTCGGTACCCGAGACCAGAACCGGCTGTTTGTAGCCGGCCGGGATTTCGCAGAGGGCGCCAAAACCGCCCAGGCCGCCCATGACTTCCGGGCGCGCCGTGCGCTTGGCCACGCCTTTGATGCGTTCGACCAATGCTTCACCGGCGTCGATGTCTACACCGGCGTCCTTGTAGCTCAGGGAGGGTTGCTTGCTCATGATCCAGGCCTTTAGGGGGGAGGGATTCGGGGGAATCGACCGTGACCTGCCAGGCAAAGCGGAGGTTTTCCTGCTGCCTGACCGTCGCCGGTCTGCGAAGGCGCGCGATTTTATCAGGGTTACCGGGTAGCGGCCATCCTCAGGCCGACGGGTAGAGCCTCAATCGATAGAAAAATGATGATTAACCACCTGCGACTGGTTGCCGCGCCATGGGCTGTATAAGGTATAGCCATGGTGTACTGATGAAAATGCCGTGACGATTGAATGTTTTACCGGGGCCTGTGGTCTCAACCCCGGGCGCGGTCAAGCGGTGCCTCTATTTATGAATGGACGGGAGTCCCACATGCGTTTGTGCTCATATCTGGTCCTCGGCTGTGTCGCGCTGTTTGGCCTGACCGCTCAGGCCGAAACCCTCTCCGGTTTGTACCAGGTGCGTCAACCGGTCAGCGGCCAAGGCGCCGAGGCACGCACCCAGGCTACCGAACAGGCGCTCAATACCCTGGTGTTGCGCCTGACCGGTGACAGTAAAGCCCTGCAGAACCCCGCCGTCGTGGCCCTTCGCAAAGACCCGCAACAGATCATCAGTCAGTTTGGCTATGAAGCCGGCCCGCCCGAAACCCTGTTGGTGGACTTCGACCCGGGCACAACTGATCGGGCGCTGCGCCAGGCGGGCTTGGCCCTATGGGGGAATAATCGTCCGGCGATTCTCGGTTGGTGGTTGAACGATAGCGCTGAAGGTTCGAACCTGGTCGGCGACGGGCAAAGCAGTGCCGTGGCGTTGCGTCGTGCGGCCCAGCACCGTGGTCTGCCTCTGCGCTTGCCGCTGGGGGATCTGGGCGAGCAGTTGGTCGCTACCGCGAAAAACCTGGAAGGTACCGACCCGGCGCCGTTGCGCGATGCCTCCGAGCGTTATGGTGCCGATGCGTTGTTGGCAGTGCATGCCACCGAGGCCGACGGCAAATGGCAGGGTACCTGGCGCCTCTGGCAGGGCGACCAGCGTGAGCAGGGCAAGGTTGAGGGTGCGGACCCAGCAGCCCTGGCCGATGCGGTAATGCTGGCAGTGAGCAGTCGTTTGGCGTCGCGATTCGTTGCGCGCCCGGGAGCCAGCAGTGAAATGCAGCTACAGGTGCAAGGTGCGAATCTGGAGCGTTATGCCGAGTTGGGCCGTGTGCTGGAGCCATTTGGTGCACGCTTGGTCAGTGCCGAGAAGGACGTACTGACCTACTCGGTCACCGGTAGCAGTGAGCAACTGCGTGCCCAGCTTGGCCTGGCCAGGTTGCAGGAGGTGCCTGCAAGCACGCCGATCGCGACTGCGCCGGTCAGCGCTGATCCGGCGGTTGCCGGTACAAGCGCTGCGTCTGTTCAGCCGTTCAATGGCCTGCGTTTTCGCTGGTAAAGGGAGTTACTGATGACGGGTACGCGCCGCTGGGTGTGGTTGGGCATGGCGTTGCTCTGTGCAGCCCTGGTGTATTGGTTGCACGCGATTCTCTCGCCATTCCTGGTCGGGATCATGCTGGCGTACCTGGCCGACCCGCTGGTTGATCGGCTGGAACGTGCAGGGCTGTCACGCACCTGGGGTGTGGTAGTGGTCTTCAGCCTGTTCGGACTGGTGTTGCTGGCCCTGTTGCTGGTGTTGATTCCCATGCTGGCCAAGCAACTGGTGCGGCTCTATGAGCTGACACCGCAGATGCTGGATTGGTTGCAACACGTAGCATTGCCCTGGGTGCAGGCGCGCCTGGGGCTGGCGGACGGTTTCTGGCGTTTCGACAAGGTCAAGGCCGCGATCAGTGCGCATATGGGGCAAACCAGCGACATCGTCGGTGTGGTGTTGTCTCAGGCGACGGCATCGGGCCTGGCGTTGCTCGGCTGGTTGGCCAACCTGGTCTTGATTCCAGTGGTGGGTTTCTACCTGCTGCGCGATTGGGACCTGATGATGGCCCGGTTGCGCAGCCTGTTGCCGCGTCAGCGTGAGGCCCAAGTGGTCGTGCTGGCTGGCGAGTGTCACGAAGTGCTGGGGGCGTTCGTTCGTGGCCAGTTGCTGGTAATGCTGGCGCTGGGCGTGATCTATGCGGCCGGGTTGATGCTGGTCGGGCTTGAGCTCGGCTTGTTGATCGGTGTGCTGGCCGGGCTGGCCGCCATCGTGCCGTACATGGGGTTTATCATCGGCATTGGCGCGGCAATAGTCGCCGGGCTGTTCCAGTTTGGCGGCGAGTTGTATCCGCTGCTCGGCATTGTCGCCGTGTTCATGATTGGCCAGATGCTCGAAGGGATGGTGTTGACGCCCATGCTGGTCGGCGATCGCATTGGCCTGCACCCGGTGGCGGTGATTTTCGCCATACTTGCCGGCGGTGAGTTGTTCGGCTTTACCGGTGTGTTGCTGGCCTTGCCTGTTGCGGCGGTGATCATGGTTTTGGTGCGGCATGTCCATGACCTTTATAAAGAATCCGATATTTATGCGGGCCAGATCGATCCTGATCTTTAGGCTGATATCAGAAGGCTTGCACTCGCGCCAGGCATCTAATGCAAGCCTTTGATTTTGCTTATGGTCTTCTGCGATTGTGCGAGTGACCTCACGGGTATAAACTTTGCAGACTTTTCAAGAAAGGCCCTTTGCGGCTTCCCAAGCCGCCCAGCCAGCATGAAACCGATCCAGTTGCCCCTGGGTGTGCGTCTACGTGATGACGCCACCTTCATCAACTACTATCCGGGTGCCAACGCCGCAGCATTGGGCTACGTCGAGCGACTCTGCGAAGCCGACGCCGGCTGGACCGAAAGCCTTATCTATCTGTGGGGCAAGCAGGGCGTGGGTCGCACTCACCTGTTGCAAGCGGCCTGCCTGCGTTTTGAGCAGATGGGCGAGCCGGCGGTCTATCTGCCGCTGGCGCAGTTGCTCGACCGTGGCATAGAACTGCTGGATAACCTCGAACAGTACGAACTGGTCTGCCTCGACGACTTGCAGGCCATTGCCGGCAAGCCAGAGTGGGAAGAGGCGATGTTTCACCTGTTCAACCGCCTGCGTGACAGCGGTCGACGGTTGTTGATTGCCGCGTCCAGTTCGCCTCGCGAGCTGCCGATCAAGCTGGCTGACCTCAAGTCGCGCCTGACCATGGCGCTGATCTTCCAGATGCGTGCATTGTCCGATGAAGACAAGCTGCGCGCCCTGCAACTGCGTGCTTCGCGCCGTGGCCTGCACCTGACCGATGAGGTTGGGCACTTCATTCTTACTCGTGGCACCCGCAGCATGAGTGCGCTGTTCGATCTGCTCGAACGCCTCGATCAGGCGTCGCTGCAAGCGCAGCGCAAGCTTACGATCCCCTTTCTAAAGGAGACCCTGGGCTGGTAGCGGCGATCTAGAGCCTCGGCACATAAAAGTCACATTTTTTTCGATTGAATTTGCAAATCGACTCGATAGAGGGCATAGTTTCCCCCTCATTGAACTCTAGACACGGTCGTGCCCATGCTAAATCGCTTCGCACCCCTCGTGCCCCTCGCACTTGTAACCCTGCTTTTTGGCTGCGCGGCGCATAGCCCTGTATCGCAGCAGCAGGAGCAGCAATCCATCGCTGCTCATCACGGTTCGGTCAAATCCTCTGGCACCTCTTCGGTGTTTGATGAAGAACTGGCTACTGAAGAAGAGCTGAGCGAGTTCGGCAGCAGCAAGCCTTACCAGCTGCCTGCGCTGGCCGATAACATTCTTGAGCGCGGTATGTCCCTGATCGGTACACGTTACCGTTTCGGCGGTACTTCCGAGGCCTCGGGCTTCGATTGCAGCGGTTTCATCGGTTATCTGTTCCGTGAAGAAGCTGGCATGAAGCTGCCTCGCTCTACCCGCGAGATGATCAACGTCAAGGCGCCACAGGTTGCGCGTAACAACCTCAAGCCAGGCGATTTGCTGTTCTTCAGCACCAATGGTCGCGGTCGTGTCAGCCACGCCGGTATCTACCTGGGTGACGATCAGTTCATTCACTCCAGCAGCCGTCGCAGCGGTGGTGTGCGAATCGACAGCCTTGGCGATCGCTACTGGAGCAAAACCTTCATCGAAGCCAAGCGCGCGCTGGCAATGGCGGGTCCGACCACCATTTCGCGTAACTGAGCCTCGATCAGGTTTGACACGGCGACGTAGCCCTAGGGTGCGTCGCCGTGCTTGTTTTTAGAAAGCGTCTAATCTTCACTACCACTATTTTCTGGCCAAGTGCCAGCCGGCTTCAGACAGGATGTTCTGACTATGTCGATGATGGCGCGTTTCGCGGTACTTGCCCTGGCAGCCCTGCTGGGCGCCTGCTCAACCCAGGCTCCGGCCCCGCGAGTGGTCGAGCCTGCGGTCATGGCACCGCAAGTCTATTTCTCCCCGGTTGCCGAAGATGTACTGTTCCGCGCCTTGGGCCTGGTGGGTACGCCGTATCGTTGGGGTGGCAACACGCCAGACTCCGGATTCGATTGCAGCGGCCTGATCGGCTATGTTTATCGTGATGCCGCAGGTATTTCCCTGCCGCGTTCTACCCGCGAGATGATCGGCATTCGTGCGCCGAACATCGAACGTAATGCGCTGCAGTCTGGCGATCTGGTGTTTTTTGCCACCAATGGTGGCTCCGAGGTCAGCCATGCCGGTATCTATGTGGGCGAAGGGCGTTTTGTCCATGCGCCTCGTACCGGTGGTACGGTGCGGCTGGACTACCTCGCGAACAGCTATTGGCAAAAGGCTTACCTGAACGCCAAGCGTGTGCTGCAACCGCCGCAGCCGAACCTGGCACGCAACCCCTGATCTGAATCGAGGTGGGCGATGACCGGTCAGACGCTCTACCTCGACGATGCCCTCTATCTCTACCTGCAAGGTGTTTCACTGCGTGAGACGCCGCTGTTGGCGCGTCTGCGTGCTGAAACCCAGGCGTTGCCAGAGGCGCGCTGGCAGGTTGCGCCAGAACAGGGGCAGTTGCTCGCCTTGCTGATACGGTTGATCGGTGCCCGTCGAGTCATCGAGGTGGGTACCTTCACTGGCTACAGCGCCCTGTGCATGGCGCAAGCCATGGATGGGGGGCATCTGCTGTGTTGCGATCTGCCAGGCCATTACAACGCCACGGCACAGCGCTACTGGCAAGAGGCCGGTGTTGCCGAGCGTATCGAGTTGCGCCTGGGGCCGGCGCTGCAAACCCTGGCAACGCTCGATGCAGAAGCCTTCGACTTGATCTTCATTGATGCCGATAAGGCCAATTACCCGCGTTACCTGGAGGAAGCCTTGCGCGTGCTGCGTCCGGGTGGCCTGCTGGTGTTCGACAACACCCTGTGGAGTGGGCGCGTGCTTCAGGTCGTACCGGACAGTGAAGACACCCGTGCAATCCAGGCGCTGAACGCGGCATTGAAGGACGACCTGCGGGTGGATTTGTCGTTGCTGCCGCTGGGGGATGGGCTGACCTTATGCCGCAAGCGCTGAACGTGTCTGTCGTGCCTCGCGCATGGCACGGCGTCAGCAGGTGTTCTGACAGCTTTAATTGACGCTCCCGGCCCAACCCTCTAACCTTCGCGACTTGTTTCAGGTGCTCTGCAGCCGTGGCGGTTGGCAGGGTGAAACAGGGAAGCCGGTGGGCGCTTGCAGCGCGATTCCGGCGCTGCCCCCGCAACGGTAGGTGAGTCAAGGTTACGCAGGGCCACGGGGTCTACGACCCGGGAAGGCGCGTCGCCAGGGTGTGCATGACCCCGCTCACAAGCCCGGAGACCGGCCTGTTACAGCCAACGGCATCACGGAGGGTGATGCGCGGTACGCCGGCCTCTGGCCGCAGCCCTGCGCGTTTTTCGTGTGCTTTGTCCATTCATCTGTCGCGCCGCCCAGTGGCCTTTCCAAACCCCAGCCCGTGCCGGTCGTCGTTGCTGACGATGGCCTGTGGTGCCCGGCCGACAGTTGCCTGCGGAGACTAGCGATGACTGAATCCACCGAGCGTGACGAACGCCACTTGGCGCGCATGCTGCGTAAAAAAGCGGTGATCGACGAGCGTATTGCCAATTCCCCGAACGAGTGCGGCTTGCTGCTGGTATTGAGCGGCAATGGCAAGGGCAAGAGCAGTTCGGCGTTCGGCATGCTTGCCCGCGCCATGGGCCACGGCATGCAGTGCGGCGTGGTGCAGTTCATCAAGGGCCGCAACAGCACCGGAGAAGAACTGTTCTTCCGGCGTTTCCCCGAGCAGGTGCGTTATCACGTGATGGGCGAGGGGTTTACCTGGGAAACCCAGGACCGGCAGCGTGACATTGCCGCGGCTGAAGCCGCCTGGGTGGTGACGCGCGAGTTGCTACAGGATCCGACCATCAGCCTGGTGGTGCTCGATGAACTGAACATCGCACTCAAACATGGCTACCTCGACCTGGAACAGGTGCTCACCGACCTGCAGGCCCGGCCACCGATGCAGCATGTGATCGTTACCGGTCGCGGTGCCAAGCCGGAGCTGATCGAACTGGCCGATACCGTCACTGAGATGGGCATGATCAAGCATGCGTTTCAGGCCGGTATTCGTGCCCAGAAAGGCGTCGAACTATGAGTGAAACCCGGCATTGCCCGGCGGTATTGATTGCGGCGCCGGCGTCCGGTCAGGGCAAGACCACGGTCACTGCGGCGCTGGCGCGGCTGCACCGCAACCAGGGTCGCAAGGTGCGGGTGTTCAAATGTGGCCCGGACTTTCTCGATCCGATGATCCTTGAGCGTGCGAGCGGCGCCCCGGTCTACCAGTTGGACCTGTGGATGATTGGCGCCGAGCAGAGCCGACGCTTGCTGTGGGAAGCAGCGGCTGAAGCCGACGTGATTCTCATCGAGGGCGTCATGGGCCTGTTTGACGGTACGCCATCCAGTGCCGATCTGGCTCGGCACTTTGGTGTGCCGGTGCTGGCGGTGATCGACGGTACAGCCATGGCGCAAACCTTCGGTGCGCTGGCGTTGGGCCTGGCACGCTATCAGCCAGACCTGCCATTTGCTGGCGTACTGGCCAACCGCGTCGGTTCATTGCGCCACGCACAACTGCTGGAGGGTAGCCTCACCGAGGGGCTGCGCTGGTATGGCGGCCTGTCACGGGAAACCGCCATCGAGTTGCCAAGCCGTCACCTGGGGCTGGTTCAGGCCAGTGAACTGAACGACCTCGACCTTCGCCTTGATGCGGCCGCCGCGGCGCTGGGGGGAAGTTGCGAATCGGCGTTGCCACCGAGCGTAGCATTTTCAGCCCCCCAACCGCACACGGTTGAGCCTTTGTTGGCCGGTGTCCGCATCGCAGTGGCCCGTGATGAGGCGTTTGCCTTTACCTATGGCGCCAACCTCGATGTGCTCCGCGACATGGGCGCGCAACTGAGCTTTTTCTCGCCGCTGCATGACGAACAGTTACCGGAGGCCGACAGCCTCTATTTGCCGGGCGGTTACCCTGAACTGCACCATCAGGCCCTGGCGGCCAACAGACCCATGCTGACGGCCATTCGTACCCATCATCAATTGGGCAAGCCGCTGTTGGCCGAGTGCGGTGGCATGCTCTACCTGCTGGATGCCCTCACTGATGTGGCGGGTGAGCGTGCCGAGTTGCTCGGCCTGTTGCCCGGTGAGGCCGTGATGCAAAAGCGCTTGGCGGCGCTGGCGTTGCAAGCGGTGGCATTGCCGGAAGGCACCTTGCGCGGGCACACCTACCACCATTCGTTGACCCAGACCGAGTTGACCCCGATTGCTCGCGGGCAGAGCCCCAATGGTGGGCGTGGAGCCGAAGCGGTCTATCGCTGTGGGCGGCTGACCGCCTCCTATGTGCATTTCTATTTTCCTTCCAACCCCCACGCGTCGGCGGCGCTACTGGCACCATGAGCGAACACGATTTCAGCGCGGACGAACGGGCAGCGGTGTACCGCGTGATTGCCGAGCGCCGTGACATGCGTCACTTCATCGGCGGCAAGGTGGCACCTGAGCTTCTGGCGCGCCTGCTTCAGGCTGCGCACCAGGCCCCCAGCGTTGGCTTGATGCAACCCTGGCGCTTTATCCGTATTACTGACCGCAGCTTGCGTCAGCGTATCCAGGTGGTCGTGGAGCAGGAGCGGGTGCGCACGGCCGAAGCGCTTGGCGAGCGTGCCGACGACTTCATGAAACTCAAGGTCGAAGGCATCAGCGACTGTGCCGAGGTGTTGGTGGCGGCATTGATGGATAAGCGCGAGGGGCATATTTTCGGTCGCCGTACGCTGCCGGAAATGGACCTGGCGTCACTCTCCTGCGCTATCCAGAACCTCTGGTTGGCGGCGCGGGCCGAAGGGCAGGGGATGGGCTGGGTATCGTTGTTCGAGCCACAGGCACTGGCGGATTTGCTGGGGATGCCCGAAGGGGCCAAGCCATTGGCCGTGCTCTGCCTGGGGCCGGTGGCGGCATTTTATCCTGCGCCAATGCTTGAACTGGAAGGCTGGACCAAGGCGCGTCCGCTCGATGACATGCTGTATGAAAACCATTGGGGAGAGCGTTGATGAGTGTGGCTTTGCTGAGCGTGGCCGGTGTGGCGCTGGATGCGCTGCTGGGTGAGCCAAAGCGTCGCCATCCGCTGGTCGCTTTCGGGCGCTTCGCCTCGCGCCTGGAACAGCGTTTCAATGCGGGTGGGCGTGGCTGGCGCAGCCATGGTGTCACGGCCTGGTTTCTTGCTGTGGTACCACTGACCCTGGCGGCTACGCTGTTGTCCTGGTTGCCCTACATCGGATGGGGGGTGGAGATCCTCGCCCTCTATTGTGCCTTGGGGCTGCGCAGTCTCGGCGAGCATGTCATGCCAGTGGCCGATGCCTTGCGCCAAGGCAACCTTGACGAGGCACGGCGTCGGGTCGGTTTTCTGGTCAGTCGCGAGACCCGTGAGCTGGACGAGACGGCCGTCGCCCGGGCGGCTACCGAGTCGGTGTTGGAAAATGGCAGCGATGCCGTGTTTGCCGCCTTGTTCTGGTTTGTCGTCGCCGGTGCGCCGGGAGTGGTGCTCTATCGGCTGAGCAACACCCTGGATGCCATGTGGGGCTATCGCAACGAGCGTTTTGAGCGCTTCGGTTGGGCGGCGGCGCGCATTGACGATGTACTCAATTATATTCCTGCGCGGTTGGTGGCCCTGACCTATGCCGTGCTGGGCAAGACTCGCCTGGCCTTGCGCTGCTGGCGTCGCCAGGCGCCGCAATGGGACAGCCCGAACGCCGGGCCGGTGATGGCATCCGGGGCCGGCGCGCTGGGTGTCGAGTTGGGTGGCGCGGCGGTCTACCATGGCGAACTGCATGAGCGAGCTCAGTTGGGCGAGGGCCCTGCAGCCGATGCCGACGCTATCGAGCGTGGCTGGCAACTGGTGTGCCGTGGTGTCTGGTTGTGGTTGCTGGTGTTGTGCCTGGGAGCAGAATTCTATGCTTGAACACGGAGGGCGCCTGCAGCGGGCGATCCAGCAGTACGGTATTGCTCAGGAGTGCTGGCTTGACCTGTCCAGTGGCATCGCGCCCTGGCCATTCAGTGTCCCGCCGATTCCGTTGCGGGCCTGGGCACGGCTGCCGGAGACCGACGATGGCTTGGAGCAGGCTGCCGCCGAATACTATGGCGTCAAGCGCCTGCTGCCGGTCGCGGGTTCCCAGGCGGCTATTCAGGCGCTGCCGCGCCTGCGGCGTACTGGCAAGGTCGGCGTGCTGTCGCCGTGTTACGCCGAACATGCCGAGGGCTGGCGGCGTGCCGGGCACCGGGTGCGTGAGCTGGACGAGACGCAGATCGAACACTACCTCGACAGCCTTGATGTACTGGTGGTGGTCAACCCCAACAACCCGACCGGGCGCGTCGTGTCGCCAGAGCAGCTGCTGAACTGGCATGCGCGCCTGGCCCAGCATGGTGGCTGGTTGCTGGTTGACGAGGCGTTTATGGACAACACCCCCGCGCAGAGCATTGCGGCTTACGCGGATCGCCCCGGCCTGATTGTGTTGCGTTCGTTCGGCAAGTTCTTCGGGCTTGCCGGGGTGCGTTTGGGGTTTGTCGTGGCCGAGCGGCAAATGCTGCAACTGCTGGCTGAGCAGCTCGGGCCGTGGGCGGTCAGTGGGCCAACCCGTGTGCTGGGGCAGGCCTGCCTGCAGGACCGGGCCGCTCATCAATTGCAGATCAAGCGTTGTGCCGATGCGAGCCGGCGCCTGGCCCTTTTGCTGGAGGCTGCCGGCCTGCCGCCCAGTGGTGGCTGTGACCTGTTCCAGTACCTGGTGACTGAGCGGGCGGCCCACATCCATGAGTTCATGGCACGACGCGGTATTTTGCTGCGCTTGTTCGAGCAACCGGCCAGCTTGCGGTTTGGTTTGCCCGATACGGAAGACGATTGGCAGCGCTTGAGCCTCGCGTTGAATGACTACTGCAAGGAGCAGCCATGACGACCCTGATGGTGCAAGGCACCACCTCGGATGCTGGCAAGAGCACCCTGGTGACCGCGTTATGCCGCTGGCTGGTACGCCAGGGGGTTGGCGTCGTACCGTTCAAGCCGCAGAACATGGCGCTCAACAGCGCGGTAACCGCCGACGGTGGCGAGATTGGTCGAGCCCAGGCTGTACAGGCCCAGGCTGCAGGCCTGGCGCCGCACACCGACATGAACCCGGTGCTGCTCAAACCGAACAGTGATACCGGTGCCCAGGTCATCGTCCATGGGCGTGCTGTCACCAACATGAACGCCGTGGCGTATCACGACTACAAGGCCATCGCCATGCAGGCGGTGTTGGCATCGCATCGGCGGCTCAGCGAGACGTATCCCGTGGTGATGGTCGAGGGGGCGGGCTCGCCGGCGGAAATCAACCTGCGTGCCGGCGATATTGCCAATATGGGCTTTGCCGAGGCGGTGGATTGCCCGGTGATCCTGATCGCCGACATCAACCGGGGTGGGGTATTTGCGCACCTGGTCGGCACCCTGGAACTGCTGTCGCCAACGGAGCAGGCGCGAGTCAAAGGCTTTGTGATCAACCGTTTTCGTGGTGACATCGCCCTGCTTCAGCCTGGCCTCGATTGGCTGGAAGCGCGCACCGGCAAGCCGGTGTTGGGTGTGTTGCCCTATGTGATGGACCTGCACCTGGAGGCCGAGGACGGTCTCGATCAGCGTCAGGGCGACAAGGTCGCGCAGGTACTCAAGGTGATTGTCCCGGTGTTGCCGCGTATCAGTAACCACACCGATTTCGACCCGTTGCGCCTGCACCCGCAGGTTGACCTGCAGTTCATCGGCCCCGGCCAGGCGATTCCGCCTGCCGACCTGATTATCCTGCCGGGCTCCAAGAGCGTGCGCGGCGACCTGGCGCAATTGCGTGAGCGTGGCTGGGAAGCGGCTATCGCGCGTCATTTGCGCTACGGCGGGAAAGTATTGGGCATCTGTGGCGGCTTGCAGATGCTCGGTCAGCGGGTGGACGACCCGCTGGGCCTGGAAGGTACCGCCGGTTCCAGCCCGGGCCTGGGCTTGCTGGACTTTGTCACCGAACTGGAAGCTGAGAAGCAGTTGCGCAATGTCGCCGGTCAGTTGTCGCTGGAAGCCGCGGCGATCAGCGGCTACGAAATCCATGCCGGGGTCAGCCGTGGCCCGGCACTGGAGCAGCCCGCCGTGTACTTGAGCGATGGTCGCCATGACGGTGCGATCAGTGCCGACGGGCAGATCCTCTGTACCTACCTGCACGGCTTGTTCGAGTCGCCCGCTTCCTGCAGCGCACTGTTGCGCTGGGCAGGCTTGGACGACGTTGAACAGGTCGACTATCACGCCCTGCGTGAATTGGACATCGAGCGCCTGGCCGACCTGGTCGACAGGCATCTGGATACCTCTCGGTTACGACAATTGTGTGGGCTTGACTGACATGCTCAATCTGATCCTCGGTGGTGCCCGCTCTGGCAAGAGCCGCCTGGCTGAACAGCAGGCGCAGCACAGCGCCTTGCCGGTGACCTACATTGCCACCAGCGAGCCGCTGGATGGCGAAATGAATGCTCGGGTGCAACTGCACCGCGAGCGTCGGCCTGCTGAATGGGGGCTGATTGAAGAGCCTCTGGCACTGGCCCGAACCTTGATCGAAAACGCCGCACCCGGGCGTTGTCTGTTGGTGGACTGCCTGACCCTCTGGCTGACCAACCTGCTCATGCTTGAAGACACGCAGCGCTTGAACGATGAGCGCAACGCGTTGCTTGACTGTCTGCCCAACCTGCCGGGCGAGATCATTCTGGTGAGCAATGAGACTGGCCTGGGGGTTGTGCCCATGGGCGAACTGACCCGCCGTTATGTCGATGAAGCCGGCTGGCTGCATCAAGCCATTGCCGAGCGCTGTCAGCGTGTGGTGCTGACTGTTGCCGGCTTGCCCCTCGTTTTGAAAGGACCTGCACTATGAGTCAGAACTGGTGGCAGAACCCCTGCCAGGCACCGGATGAAGCGATCCACCAGCAAGCACTGGAGCGACAGCAACAATTGACTAAACCGGCGGGCTCGCTGGGCCGTCTGGAGGGATTTGCGGTGCAGTTGGCCAGCCTGCAAGGGCGGCTCAAGCCTGACTTGGCACAGGTCTGGATCACGATCTTCGCGGGGGATCATGGCGTTGTCGCGGAAGGCATCTCTGCGTATCCGCAGGCCGTCACTGCCCAAATGTTGCAGAACTTCGTCAGCGGTGGTGCGGCGATCAGCGTTCTGGCGCGCCAGCTGGACGCGCGTCTGGAGGTGGTCGACCTCGGTACAGCCACCCTGCAAGACGACTTGCCGGGCGTGCGACATGTGCGTATCGGCGCGGGGACTGCCAACTTCGCCAAGGCGCCGGCGATGACGCTTGAGCAGGGGTTGCAGGCCTTGCAGGCTGGGCGTGAAAGCGTTTTGCGGGCTGCTGCGAACGGCGCGCAGTTGTTTATTGGCGGTGAAATGGGCATTGGCAACACCACCGCCGCGAGTGCCCTGGCATGTGCGTTGCTCGGGTGTGCGGCCAGCGACCTCAGCGGCCCAGGAACTGGTCTGGATGCGGCAGGTGTGCGGCACAAGGCCGAAGTGATTGAGCGGGCCCTGAAACAGCATGCCGTTTCCGGTGATGACCCTCTGCAGGTTCTGCTTTGCTTCGGCGGTTTTGAGATCGCCGCGTTGGTGGGTGCTTACCTGGCCTGCGCTCAGGAAGGTATCGCCGTGCTGGTCGATGGATTCATCTGCACAGTCGCCGCATTGCTGGCGGTTCGTCTGAACCCGCAGGCCCACTGCTGGCTGCTGTTCGGGCACCGTGGTGCCGAGCCAGGTCATCGCCTGGTATTGGCGCAGCTGGATGCCGAACCGGTGCTGGAGCTCGGTTTGCGGTTGGGAGAGGGCAGTGGTGCTGCGTTGGCGGTGCCGCTGCTGCGTCTTGCCTGTGAGCTGCATGGGCAGATGGCGACCTTTGCCGAGGCCGCCGTTGCGGATCGTCCGGCATGATCATTGACCTGCTGCGTCATGGCGAAACCGAACAGGGGGGCGGCTTGCGTGGCAGCCTTGATGACGCCCTGACAGATCAGGGATGGGCGCAGATGCGCGCGGCGACCGCCAGCCGCGCACCGTGGCAACGGCTGATCAGTTCACCACTGCAGCGTTGTGCACGCTTTGCCGAGGCCCTGTCCGGGCAACTGGGCGTGCCATGTGAGTTGGAGCCAGAGTTGCAGGAGCTGCACTTTGGTGAGTGGGAAGGACGCAGCGCGGCGGCGTTGATGGAAACCCATGCGCAGGAACTGGGTCAGTTCTGGGCTGATCCCTATGCGTTTACCCCGCCCGGTGGCGAGCCGGTTGCAGGGTTTGAGGCCCGAGTGCTGCGTGCCTTGGCGCGCTTGCAGCAGCGATATGTGGGCGAGCACCTGTTGCTGGTCACCCACGGTGGGGTGATGCGGCTGTTGCTGGCGCGTGCCAGAGGGTTGCCACGTGAGCAGTTGTTGCAGGTCGAGGTCGGGCACGGAGCGTTGGTGCGACTGGTGCTGGATGCCGACGGACAATGGCAAGAGGCCCGCTGATGTTGCCCTTCTGGATTGCCTTGCAGTTCCTCAGCAGCCTGCCTGTGCGTCTGCCGGGCATGCCGGCTGCCGAGCAGATGGGGCGTTCGTTGCTGTTCTACCCCGTGGTGGGGCTATTGTTCGGCGTGCTGCTGTGGGCCTTTGACAGCCTGCTGGCCGCAAGCCCGTTGCTGCTGCATGCTGCGCTGCTGCTGACGCTCTGGGTGTTGCTCAGTGGCGCGTTGCACCTGGACGGGTTGGCTGACAGTGCTGACGCCTGGCTGGGTGGCTTTGGTGATCGTGAACGAACCCTGACGATCATGAAAGACCCGCGCAGCGGGCCAATTGCCGTGGTTACCCTGGTTCTGGTGTTGTTGTTGAAGTTCACGGCGTTGCTGGCGCTGGTTCAGGCCGGGCAGAGCATGGCGTTGCTGCTGGCGCCTCTGATCGGGCGTGCGGCCATGCTTGGGTTGTTCCTCTGTACGCCTTATGTACGCGCTGGCGGGCTGGGTCAGGCTTTGGCCGAGCACCTGCCGCGGCGCAGCGGTCACATCGTCTTGGTGCTCAGTGGCGTGGCCTGTGTGCTACTCGCTGGCTGGCAAGGCGTGCAGGCACTGTTGCTGGCATGTGTTGTGTTCTTTTGGCTGCGCAGCCTGATGGTGCGCCGATTGGGCGGCACCACGGGTGACACGGCTGGCGCCTTGCTGGAGCTGCTTGAGTTGGCGGTACTGGTCGGCTTGGCGTTGTAGCGATTGCCGCCTGCCGTTGGCCTGTGATCGCGCGATGTTCTGCGTTAATGCTTGTGTTGAAGCCGATGCGGGTATATACACGTACCATGTTGACCAGCCAATGCCTCTGTACCCACTTGCGTCGCGCTGCCCGAGGGGTGAGCCGCCGTTATGACGAAGCCCTTGAAGGCTTCGGCATCAATGTTGCCCAATTTTCCTTGTTGCGGCACTTGCAGCGCCTCGACCGTCCGAGCATCTCCAGCCTGGCCGAAGCCATGGGCCTGGACCGCAGCACCTTGGGGCGCAACCTGCGGGTGCTGGAGGCCGATGGCCTGGTGGCGCTGGCTGAGGGTGATGACTTGCGTAATCGCCTGGTACTGCTCACCGAGCAGGGCAAGGCGCGGCTGTTGGCTGCTGAGCCTGCCTGGGAGCAGGCGCAGTTGAAGATGCTGGCGGCGTTGGGCGAAGCGCAACGCGACGAACTGGTGCGCTTGCTGAAGCAGTTGGCGTGAAACATGACCCTAAACGCGGGTATATACCCGCGTAACCTTGCGGCAGTCGGGAGACAATAATAATGACCACGGTATGGCGAACGAGCGGCTGGATACTTTTGGGCGCAGCCCTGATTTTGGCGTTATCGCTTGGTGTGCGGCACGGTTTTGGTCTGTTTCTGGCGCCAATGAGCGCCGAGTTCGGTTGGGGGCGCGAGGTTTTTGCCTTTGCCATCGCCCTGCAAAACCTCATCTGGGGCCTGGCGCAGCCCTTTGCCGGCGCCCTGGCTGACCGTCTAGGCGCCGCTCGGGTAGTGATTATCGGCGGGGTTCTGTATGCCGTCGGCCTGCTCATGATGGGGATGGCCGATTCGCCCCTGTCGTTATCACTCAGCGCTGGTCTGTTGATTGGCATTGGCCTGTCAGGCACCTCGTTCTCAGTGATCCTTGGGGTCGTGGGCCGTGCGGTACCCGCAGAGAAGCGCAGTGTGGCCATGGGTATTGCCAGTGCTGCTGGCTCGTTTGGCCAGTTTGCGATGCTGCCAGGAACGCTGAGCCTGATTGGCTGGCTCGGTTGGTCAGCGGCATTGCTGGTACTGGGGCTGCTGGTTGCATTGATCGTGCCGCTGGTGGGCATGCTGCGCGACCGTCCATTGCCGAGCCACGCAGATGAGCAGACCTTGAGCGAAGCCTTGCGCGAGGCCTGTTCGCACTCAGGGTTCTGGCTGTTGGCGCTGGGCTTTTTTGTCTGCGGTTTTCAGGTGGTGTTTATCGGGGTGCACTTGCCGGCGTACCTGGTTGACCAGCACCTGCCTGCCACCATCGGCACTACGGTGCTGGCGCTGGTTGGCCTGTTCAATATTTTCGGTACCTACACGGCCGGCTGGCTTGGTGGCCGGATGTCCAAGCCGCGCCTGCTGACGGCACTCTACCTGTTGCGTGC
Source organism: Pseudomonas sp. TE3910 (assembly GCF_056279025.1). Taxonomy (NCBI): domain Bacteria; kingdom Pseudomonadati; phylum Pseudomonadota; class Gammaproteobacteria; order Pseudomonadales; family Pseudomonadaceae; genus Pseudomonas; species Pseudomonas sp. TE3910. Next base: position 2,171,236 of record NZ_JBWBQN010000001.1, on the reverse strand, counting down.
CGTCGTGATTGTGCTGTTCATCTGGGTGCCCGTATCGGCCGTCAGTGCCTATTTGTTTGGTATCGCCATGGGCTTGCTCTGGCTGTCCACGGTGCCCTTGACCAATGGCACCGTCGCCACCTTGTTCGGTGTGCGTAACCTGTCGATGCTGGGTGGGATTGTCTTCCTGTTCCACCAGTTGGGTGCGTTTCTGGGGGGCTGGCTGGGCGGTGTGGTGTATGACCGTACGGGTAACTATGACCTGGTCTGGCAGATCTCGATCCTGCTCAGCCTATTGGCTGCGGCGCTCAACTGGCCTGTGCGCGAACGTCCGGTTGCGCGGCTGCAAGCGCAAGTGGGGGCGGCGTGAGCCCCCAGGCGTTGCGCTGGCTTGTGCTGGCAGGCGGCCTGTTGGTGCTTGGCCTCGCCTGGTGGGGCTGGCATCAGGGCGGGTTGGCTTTGATGCAATTGGGCATGGGCGCTTGCTAGGCGTATTCTGAACCCTCGGACTGCATTCACAGGAGAGGCATGATGCGTACACGCTGGTTGTGGATTCCGTTGTTAACGCTTGTTTCCGGGGCAGCGGCTGTTGCCGGCCAATGCCCTGAACTGTTGCAAGGTGAGCTGCCCAAGTTGCGCGCCAAGGAGCAGATCAACCTGTGTGAACAGTTTGCCGGCAAGCCGCTGGTGGTGGTCAATACCGCCAGCTACTGCGGCTTTGCGCCACAGTTTGAAGGCCTTGAGGCGATTTACCAGGCCTATCACGAGCAAGGCCTGGAAATGCTCGGGGTGCCGTCCAATGACTTCAAGCAGGAAGCTGCCAGCAGTGTCGAGACGGCCAAGGTCTGTTATGCCAACTACGGCGTCACGTTCACCATGACCGAACCGCAGGCCGTACGTGGCGACGATGCTACGCACCTGTTCCGGGAGCTGGCACGCCAGAGCAGTGCGCCGAAGTGGAACTTCTATAAATATGTTGTGGACCGTCAGGGTAAGGTCGTCGCCAGTTTCTCCAGCCTGACCAAGCCGGATGACCCGCAATTCAAGGCGGCCATCGACAAGGCCATCGCTTCACAGCCCTGAGGGGCTATGGGCAGACCGAGCCGATGGAAGACTACCGGGTGCCGGCAGGGCAGGCCTAGAAACACAAACGCCCCGAGTTCGTCGGGGCGTTTGTATTGCACGGGCGGCGGTAACCTGCCGCGTGCATGAGATCAGAAGCGGTAGGTGAGCGATGCACCCACACCGTGTGCGCTGTTCTCGTACTTGGCGTTGTAGGTGCCTTTGAAGTGCGCAGGGTCCAAACTGGACTGATTGACGGTGGTGTCTTCTTCCATTAGATAGGAGTAGGCGACGTCGATGGTCATGTCGTCGCTTGGGCTCCAGCCTGCGCCAAGGCTGAACACCTTGCGGTCGCCGGTCGGAATGCGTGGCGAGCGGTTGACGTTATTGGTTGGCGACTGGTCAACGGTGAAACCTGCGCGCAGGGTCCATTCCTTGTTCACTTTGTAGGCGGCACCGACGGCATATGCCCAAGTGTCATGCCAGTTCTGTTCTTCGCTGATCTGCCCCAAGCTTGGCGCTAGTGGGGCCGGAACGCCTTCATTGTTGGCAGTGATGGCTTCCAGGCGGCTCCAGCGGGTCCAGGTGCTGCCCGCGTAGAGGGTCCAATGGTCGTCCAGTTCGTGGGTGAGCGAGAAGTCTACCGATTCTGGCGTCTTGATTTTCAGCGAGGCGTCGTACTTGCTGCCGCTGAATGGGCCGAAACCAGTACCGTTAATCTCGGTGTCGCCTTTGAGCTTGTAGTCGACCATCGAGTGGTAGGTCAGGCCGACGCGTGTGCTGTCGGTGGCCTGTACCAGGATGCCGATGTTGTAGCCTATGGCGGTGTCGTCGCCAGAGATTTTTACCTTTCCGTCGTTTGTGCCGGGGCTTGCGGGATTCAGCGTAGCAGACTCCAGGGTGCCATCAATGCGGTTGATGGTCGGGCCAAAACCGATGGAAACCTTGTCGTTGAACGCATAGCTAATGGTTGGCTGCAGGGTGACGACTCGTACCTCACTCTTGCTGCCGAAGTAGCGGCCGGAAAAGCTGTTTTCATAGTCGGTGAGCAGGCCGAAAGGTACGTACATGCCCAGGCCGAATGCCCAGTGTTCGTCGATAGGTTTGACGTAATAGCCCATGGGCACGCCAACTACCGGGACCATGTTGCCGTTGCTAGTGCCGCCAAAGGTACCCGTGCCGTCGATATCGGACCTGGCGATGACAGCGGCGCCGCCAACGGTCACTTGTTCGCGCTTGAGGCGTGACATGCCTGCAGGGTTACCGAATACGGTGCTGGCATCATCGGCAGAAGAAGAGCGACCCGCAAAGCCGGTTCCCATGCTGCTGATGCTTTGTTCGTTAAGAGCAAAGCCGCTGGCGAACAGTTGAGTGGACGCGAGCGTGACAGCGAGACCTAGCGACGTTTTGAGTATTGCTTTTTTCATTATTAGAACTCCTTGGGATCACCGGCTCGCAAACTACCAACATTTTGTCCGTCGCGCTATAGGGCATATCCCGGGAGATAGCGCGCTTTTGTAGGACAATCTGACCAAAATTCCTTTTTTTTGCGTTTCGATGGCAAGGGGTTCTCAGCAGGCTTGAAGGTGTACCGGGTCGATGCACAGGTGCCATGCCTGGGTGAAGTCGCGCAGGCGGCCCTGGGGCTGGAAGATCTGGCGCCAGATACGTGCCAGGCCCAGCAGGTCATTGGCGTCTGGCAATTGTGGGCGTTGTTCTTCGATCAACATCCAGGCGATAGCGGTGGCATAGCGTAAGTTGACTGTCAGTTCCAGGTGAGGTCCGGCGAGGAATGCATGCTGGCTGGCAAGGCCGCGGATCAGGCTGGCCAGTTCGGGGTCGCGGGCGAGGAAGCGGTCCCAGAGCGATTGGTGGCGCGGCTCGGAAATTCGATACAGGCCGTGGCCGCGACGATCGTGAAGGGCGTCGCCAAGCCTGGATTGGCTGGCCGCTATGCCCAGTAACAGTGCCTCTGCGCTGGCGCAATGGCGATTCAGATAGAGCAGCGTGGGGCGGATCACGTGCTGGCTTAACTCGCTCGCGGCGATACCCATAATGCCCTCGCACTTGAAAGTGGCCGGCGGGGCGCTGGTGCTTGGCAGCTGGAGAATCGGTCAGGCCCGCCGGAAGCGGTCTGTACCGCTTGAGTTGAAGTGTAGTGTCATATTCGTGGTGTAAAGGGCTGTTTTTAAATCGTTTCTGGTGCGTGGTTATAGCGCATATGCACTTGGGTGCTTAGCGGGTGATCGTTGGTGTATGCGCAGCGGGCAAAAAAAAGCCCCGCTGCAAGGGCGGGGCTTGGGGGTGTTGCGTAACGTCGGGTTACGCAACCAGCGACTGGCGTGCGCGGTCGATGACCGCTTGCAGCGGTTTGGCGCCGGTGTACTGGTCCGGGTACAGTCGCTCGGTGTGTTGAGCGATACCGTGTTCATTGACCAGGGTGAAGCTGAAGCTGCCCTTGCGTGAAGCAAGGATCAAGCAGTTCAGGGGGGCAAATGCCTGGCTTAGGGTGCGAATCGCAGCCTGAGTATGGGTGCTATGTTTCATCATTATTGGAAGTTCCTGCAAAAGACACGGCAATGGAGCCGTGTACGCTTTAAACGTTCCAGTAACGCCTGGCTTTAGGCCGGTGCGAAGAACCTGACTGGAACAGGGCAGCCAGTTTGGAGCGCATTATCATGTGGCGCTTGGGCTGACTGGTAGGTACTCAGAGGGCAGGCAACACGCCAGAGTCAAGGTTCTTGGACGCTGGGTGAGAGAAATACTGCTCAATCTGCAGGTTGGTTCATGCGAACAAAGAGACTTGTGTGCGAACCATCAGGTGGCCGGTCCTGGTTTCAGCAGCGCGCTATCGTTTGAGATGAGCATCGCCTGCAAGGACCGCTTTGGCCAGAATTGAATTTCAGCTTGGTACTAACGGTGGCAAGACTACCGTGCCGGCTTTGGTTTGGCAAGCGCTATTGGTTTGTTTCTGGCGAGCCGGCCAGTATCTCTGCTTTTGGGCCTTCTGTGAAGCCTCTGTGCCAGGCGTTGTGCCAAATCCGTGCAGGGGGTCGCCTTTCTTTAGGGCGGTTGTACACACATGGAGCACGCACTGTCGCAGCGATGCAACAGGTGTTCGGTGGCCGGCCAATGACTCGCTCTCAGGGACAAGTCAATGAAAAAAAACACTTTTTTTAGCTGGTGAAAAAATCGACAGTTTGACTGAAGCCCACATTCTATGGGGCTTTGCGGGGTGTGAAGGGGGGTTGTCCACCGAGTTATCCACAGCTTCTGTGGATTGTCCCGAGCGCTTGCTCTAGGACGGGCGTTCCAGCTTTTTGCTTGCTGTCTGACAATCCGGGGTGGTGGTGGTTTGTGTGAAATGTCTCTGTGAAAGCGTCAAGAAAAAATGTGCCGAACGGACGAAAAAAACTGTCGAGTCCGGTTGAGCCATTGCTGAATAAAAGGAGTAGAGTGGCGCGCCTCTCGAGTTACCTCCATCGTTTTTATGAAGTTTCGCAGTAAAGTCCCCGCGTCCAGCCTTGTTCAAATGCCGCTTCCCGAACCACGACGCCTGTCGCTGAAGGTTGCCCTGTGGTTGCTCGACAGCCCGCGTCTGGGTGATAACCGCAACATCAAGCACATTGCGGGTCGTCTGCTCAAACAGCCCGCTCGCCAGGGCGTAGTGGTTGCTCAAAGTCGCTTGGGGCAAATGCTCTGCCGCGATTGTGGTAATGCCCGCGACCGACGAATCGGTCATGAACTTTTGCGCCAGGCCGCCCGTGCCGGTGATCGCCGTGCTCAGTTGGAATATGGCCGACTCTGTGCCCAGCCTCAGTTCAACGCGCCTGAGCAGGCCCGTCACTGGCTGGAGCAGGCCGCAGGCCAGGGCTCGCAGGAGGCCGCACGCCTGCTCAAGCAATTGCTCGAGCGCTAGATACAGCGCGCTGTCCGGGGCTGTTAAGCTGGGGCAGTTTTTCCTTGGGAGATGGCTATGGCGGTGGATCTGACCAGTATTTTGCTGGGCGTATTGGCGGCTGCGTTGCCCTGTTTGGGCCTGGTCCTGCAGTTGCAGCGTCGTTTGGCTGCTCGTCAGGCTGAAAGTGCGCTGCTTGAGGAGCGGCTGGGCAATGCTCAGCTGGCTCAAGAGGGCTTGGTTGCGCAGTTGGATGCCTGCCGTGATGAGGTCAGTGACCTGGGGCAGGCCAATGCCGCCAAGCAGGCGACTCTGGCCGCACAGGCACGCGAGCTCGAACTGCTGCAGATCGAACGTGACAACGCCAGCGATGCCGCTCATGCCTGGCAACTTGAGCGCGCCGCCAAGGAGGCTGAGCTACGCCGGCTGGATGCCCACTGTGCCGCGCTGGCTGCCGAGCTGCGTGAGCAGCAGGACAGCCATCAGCAGCGCCTGCAGGACTTGCAGGGCTCGCGTGATGAACTGCGCGCCCAGTTTGCCGAGATGGCCACGAAGATCTTCGACGAGCGTGAGCAGCGTTTTGCACAGACCAGCCAGCAGCACCTGGGGCAACTGCTCGACCCGCTCAAGGAGCGAATCCAGGCCTTTGAGAAGCGTGTTGAAGACAGCTACCAACAGGAGGCCCGCGAGCGCTTTTCCCTGGCAAAAGAGCTGGAGCGTTTGCAGCAGTTGAACCTGCGCCTGAGTGACGAAGCTACCAACCTGACGCAGGCGCTCAAGGGGCAGAAAACCCAGGGTAACTGGGGCGAGTTGATTCTTGAACGGGTACTTGAGCACGCAGGGTTGGAAAAAGGGCGTGAGTACCAGACCCAGGTCAGCCTCAAGAGTGCTGACGGCGAGCGTTTCCAGCCCGATGTGTTGATCATGTTGCCGGGCGACAAACAAGTGGTCGTCGACTCCAAGGTCAGCCTCACGGCCTACCAGCAATATGTGGCAGCGGCTGACAACGAGATCGCTCAAGCGGCGCTCAAGCAGCATGTGCTGTCCTTGCGCAACCACGTCAAAGGGTTATCCGGTAAGGACTACAACCGCCTTGAGGGGTTGCACAGTCTCGACTTTGTGCTGTTGTTCGTCCCCATTGAAGCGGCGTTTTCGGCGGCGCTGCAGGCTGAACCCAATTTGTTCCAGGAAGCCTTTGATCGGCAGATCGTGATCGTCAGCCCGACCACCTTGCTGGCGACCCTGCGCGTAATTGACAGCCTCTGGAAGCAGGAGCGGCAAAGCCAGAACGCACGGGAAATTGCCGAGCGTGCAGGCTGGCTCTACGACAAGTTTGTGCTGTTCATCCAGGACCTGGACGAGCTCGGTAGTCGTCTGCAGCAGGTCGACAAGGCGTATGCGGCAGCGCGCAACAAGCTGTGCGAGGGGCGCGGCAACCTGATCAGTCGCAGCGAGCAGCTCAAGCTGCTCGGTGCCCGGGCCAGCAAGAGCCTGCCCGCCGACCTGCTTGAACGGGCACTGAGCGACAACGATGGTCTGGCTGCCGAGGTGCTTACTGGACCAGGCTCAGATGCCGATTGAGCAAGGCGCGCAACGCTGCCGGCTTGACCGGCTTGGCCAGGTAGTCGAGGCCGGCGGCATGCACTTGGGCAACCATTTCGCTCCGACCGTCGGCACTGATCACCACGCCCGGTACTGGCTCGCCGAGGCGTGTACGTAACCAGGCCATCAGTTCGGTACCGGTTTCGCCATCATCCAGGTGGTAGTCCACCAGTGCCAAGTGTGGGCGCAGCCCTTTGGCCAGCAGTGCCTCGCATTCGTCGCGGTTGCGCGCAGTCCAGACCTGGCAACCCCAGCGGCTGAGCAGGCTGTTCATGCCGATGAGGATGCTGTCCTCGTTGTCGACACACAGCACCTGCATCCCCGCCAGGGGTTGTCCGGCTTGTTCGGCAACAGGCGCGGGTGGTGCGACTGGCGTCGTGGCCAGTGGTACGCAGACCCGAAACACGCTGCCTTTGCCAGGCCATGAGTGTACTTGCAACGGATGGCCTAATACGCGGCAGAGACCGTCAGCGATCGCCAAGCCCAGGCCGAGGCCTTTTTCTGCGCGGGTCTGGTGGCTGTCCAGGCGTTTGAATTCCTCGAAAATCACCTGCAGCTTGTCGTTGGCGATGCCCGGGCCGCGGTCCCAGACTTCCAGCCACAGGTTGTCCTGGCTACGCCTTACGCCAAGCAGGATCGGGCTCTTGCCGTAGCGGAAGGCGTTGGTCAGGAAATTCTGCAGGATCCGCCGCAGCAGTTTCATGTCGCTTTGCACCCGTAAACGACTACTGCGCACGCGGAAGTCCAGGCCCTGTTCCCGGGCCAGTACCTTGAACTCGGCGCCCAGGGTATCGAACAACTCGTTCAGGGCGAACGGCTTGGCGTCGGGGGTGATCTTGCCGTTTTCCAGGCGGGAGATGTCCAGCAAGTCGCTGATCAATTCTTCGGCGGAGCGCAGCGAACTGTCCAGATGCTGAACCAGTTGCTGTGCCTCGGTGGACAGCCCGTCGCCTTGGTGGGAGAGCGCGGCGGAGAACAGCCGGGCGGCGTTCAGTGGCTGCATCAGGTCGTGGCTGACCGCCGCGAGGAAACGGGTCTTGGACTGGTTGGCGGCTTCGGCGTGGCTTTTCGCTTCGGTCAGGGCCAGGTTCAGTTGCGACAGTTCGTGGGTTCGCGCAGCAACCCGCTGCTCGAGGCCCTCGTTGGCATCCTTCAGGGCTTGTTCGGCTTCGCGGAACGGCGTGATGTCGGTAAAACTCATGACGAACCCGCCACCCGGCATCGGGTTGCCGATCAGTTCGATGACCCGGCCATTGGGGAACAAGCGCTCGGACGTGTGGGCGCGGCCCTGGCGCATCCAGTGCAGGCGTCGGGCAACATGGACCTGAGCCTCGCCGGGGCCGCACAGGCCGCGTTCGGCGTTGTAGCGAATGATGTCGGCAATTGGCCGGCCGACACTGATCAAGCCGTCCGGGTAATTGAACAGTTCCAGATAACGGCGGTTCCAGGCCACCAGGCGCAGTGACTGGTCGACCACACTGATGCCCTGGCTGATGTTTTCGATGGCGCCCTGCAAGAGTGCCCGGTTGAACTGCAGCACCTCGGAAGCCTCGTCGGCGATACGCACGACATCTTCGAGTTGCATGTCGCGGCCTTCGATGGCCGCCTTGACCACGGCCCGGGTCGAAGAGGTTCCGAGCACGCCTGCGAGCAGTCGTTCGGTATGCTCGATCCAGTCACCGTCGGCGTTCTGATTAGGGTTGAAGCCCTTGCCCTGGCGGTAGGCGAAGCGGATGAAACTTTGGCGCGCACGCTCTTCGCCGACAAACCGGGCTGCCAGGTTCAGCAGGTCGTTGATCTGTACTGCCAGCAGCGAGCGGTTGCTCGGGCGGGCGTTGGTTTCCTGGCCGATGAAGCGGCCTGCCTGCCAGTGCTCTGATACCCGTGTGCGGGAGAGGATCGACACCCATGCGAACAGGGTGAAGTTACCGGCCAGCGACAACACCACACCCTGCGTCAGCGGGGTTATCGGCAGGTTCAGTGGGTTGCTGTGCAGCCACGCCAAGCCTGGGAGCAGGTTGAGCGACCAGCCGAGGCTGTGAGCGGCGATGGGCAGAACCAAGGTGTAGAACCAGATGAAAATACCGGCTGCAAGACCGGCAAAAACACCACGGCGGTTGGCCTGTTTCCAGTACAGCGCACCAAACATGGCTGGGGTCAGTTGGGTGATGGCGGCAAAAGCAATCTGGCCGATGGTTGCCAGGCTTGCCGTGGAACCGAGCAGGCGGTAACTGACATAGGCCAGCAGCAGGATCGCAACGATCGATACCCGGCGAACCGAGAGCATCCAGTGGCGGAATACTTCAAAGGGGCGCTCGGCGTTGTTACGCCGTAGCAGCCACGGCAGCAGCATGTCGTTGGAGACCATGGTCGACAGCGCCACGCTGGCGACGATCACCATGCCGGTAGCCGCCGATGCGCCACCGATAAATGCCAGCAACGCCAGGGCCGGGTGGGCTTCGGCCAGCGGCAGGCTGATCACGAATGAGTCGGGGATGACCGAGTCGGGCAGCATCATCTGCCCGGCCAGGGCTATCGGGACTACGAACAGTGCGGCGAGGATCAGGTAGGCCGGAAACACCCAGCGCGCCAGGCGCAGGTCCTGAGGGTCGATGTTTTCCACCACGGTGACATGGAACTGCCGCGGCAGGCAGATGATCGCCATCATTGCCACACCGGTCTGGACCACCATCGACGGCCAATTGATGGTTTCCTGCCAGTAGGTTTCCAGGCGGGGCGCCAATCGTGCCTGGCTGAACAGGTCGTCGAAGCCGTCATACAGGTTGAAGGTGACGAAGGCGCCGACGGCGAGAAACGCCAGCAGTTTGACCAGCGACTCAAAGGCAATAGCCAGCACCATGCCACGGTGGTGTTCGGTGACATCCAGGCTGCGAGTACCGAAGACGATGGTGAACAGTGCCAGCACCAGCGAGACCACCAGAGCGGTGTCCTGCACTCGGCTGCCAGTGGCGTCGGCGCCTGCGCCTATCAGCAGGTTGACCCCCAATACGATGCCTTTGAGTTGCAAGGCGATGTACGGCAGCACACCCACCAGGCAGATCAGTGCGACCACCACGGCCAGTGCCTGCGACTTGCCGTAACGGGCGGCGATGAAGTCGGCAATCGAGGTGATGTTTTCCTGCTTGCTGATCAGCACCATCTTCTGCAGCACCCAGGGTGCAAACAGCATCAGCAGCACCGGGCCGAGGTAGATAGGCAGGAATGCCCAGAGTTGTTCGGCGGCCTGGCCGACCGAACCGAAGAATGTCCAACTGCTGCAGTACACGGCCAGCGAAAGGCTGTACACCCAGGCACGCAGGCGCGGGGGCAGCGGCTTGCTGCGGCGGTCGCCGTAGAAAGCGATGGCGAACATGATGGCCATATAGGCCAGGGCGACCAAGGCGATCAGCCCACTGGACAGCGACATGACAACTCCGAAGAAAAGGGGGAGTACACCTCCAGCCTAACGGTATACCTCGATCTATCAGTCTGGCATGCCGTTCGTGCTTAGTCAGTGCCGACCATGGTAGCAGTGGCGCAGCGTCGCAGGGGCATCACGGAGGGTCATCCATTGCACCGTGATCAGCAGCCGATTGAAGGCCATCGCAATGCCGGGGTCTGAAGCACACCACGAATTATCAGGTTGTATCGGCAAAATAGATAACAGTTAGAGAAATTACCCGTTTTATAGATATTAAAGGCGCCTCTACCATGGGCTCTACCTCACCAGAGGACAGGAGTGCAAACCATGCCATGCCCGACCAGCAGCGCCGTATCGCTGCGTCCGTTCCATCAACTGGCCCATCCACGCGAAGTGATTCGCCAGTTCACGCCTAACTGGTTCGCCGTCACCATGGGGACCGGTGTTCTTGCCTTGGCGCTCAAGCAGGCGATGCCAGCGCTGAGTGGCGTGGCCGAGGCCTTGTGGCTGCTGACGATCGCTTTATTCATTCTATTCAGCGGCGTCTATGCGGCGCGTTGGGTGTTGTACTTTCATGAGGCACGCAGGATCTTTGCCCACTCTACGGTTTCCATGTTCTTTGGGACGATTCCGATGGGCCTGGCAACGATTCTCAATGGTGCCCTGCTGTTCGGCCTTGAACGCTGGGGGCAGGGAATCTTGCCGTGGGTCGAGGCGCTGTGGTGGTTCGACGTGGCACTGGCCGTGCTCTGCGGCGTGGCCATTCCGTACCTGATGTTCACCCGTCAGGAGCACAGCATCGATCAGATGACCGCCGTCTGGTTATTGCCGGTGGTGGCTGCCGAGGTGGCGGCGGCCAGCGGTGGCCTGTTGGCGCCGCATCTGGCGGATCCGCATCAGCAGTTCCAGGTGTTGATCGTCAGCTATGTGTTGTGGGCGGTCTCGCTGCCGGTGGCGTTCAGCATCCTGACCATCCTCTTGTTACGCATGGCCCTGCACAAGTTGCCCCATGCCAGCATGGCGGCTTCAAGCTGGCTGGCCTTGGGGCCGATTGGTACCGGCGCGTTGGGCATGTTGTTGCTGGGCAGCGATGCACCTGCCGTGTTTGCCGCCAACGGCCTGGGCGGGCTCGGCGAAATTGCCCGGGGTATTGGCCTGATCGCCGGCATCGTGCTGTGGGGCTGCGGCTTATGGTGGTTGCTGACGGCAGTGCTGATTACCCTGCGATACATGCGCCACGGCATGCCGTTCAACCTTGGTTGGTGGGGCTTTACCTTTCCGTTGGGGGTGTATGCCCTGGCAACGCTGAAGCTCGCCGCCTGGCTTGAATTGGGCTTCTTTCAGATCATCGGCAGTGTGTTGGTGCTGGCGCTGATCGGCCTCTGGCTGCTGGTGGCCAGCCGGACGCTGCGTGGCGCCTGGCGTGGTGAGCTGTTCGTGTCGCCGTGTATTGCGGATCTTCGGGCCTGAGTGCTCTGTAGGTGCTGGTCTTGCAGGTGGCTCGGTTGCTGGCAAGACCGGCTCCTGCAAGGGCGTTTGTGCTACAACTGTGGCTTTTACGGCACAGCTGACCTCCAATAACAAAGCCCCATGCAGGTACACGGACGATGAGTCACCCCTCGCAATTCACATTGCTCGGCAAGCGCCGATTTCTGCCGTTTTTCATTACCCAGTCGCTGGGTGCCTTCAATGACAACATCTTCAAGCAGTCGTTGATTCTCGCCATTCTCTACAAGCTCAGCATCGAGGGTGACCGGTCGATCTGGGTCAACCTGTGTGCGCTGCTGTTTATCCTGCCGTTCTTTCTGTTCTCTGCACTGGCCGGGCAGTTTGGCGAAAAGTTCGCCAAGGACGCATTGATCCGTGTGATCAAGCTGGCCGAGATCGGCATCATGGCGGTCGGTGCCATTGGTTTTCTCACCAATCACCTGGCGCTGATGCTGTTGGCGTTGTTTGCCATGGGCACCCATTCGGCGTTGTTCGGCCCGGTCAAGTACTCGATCTTGCCGCAGGCGCTGCATGAGGAAGAGTTGGTGGGGGGTAACGGCCTGGTTGAGATGGGCACCTTTCTCGCCATCCTGGCGGGCACCATTGGCGCGGGTGTGATGATGTCCAGTGGTCACTATGCCCCTGTGGTTGCGACCGCCGTGGTATCGGTGGCTGCGCTCGGTTACCTGTCCAGTCAATGGATTCCGCGTGCCGCTGCTGCTGCGCCGCAGATGAAACTGGACTGGAACATCTTCACCCAGTCCTGGGCGACCCTGCGCCTGGGCTTGAATCAGACCCCGGCGGTGTCGCGTTCGATCGTCGGCAACTCCTGGTTCTGGTTTGTCGGGGCGATCTACCTCACCCAGATTCCTGCCTACGCCAAAGACTGGCTGCACGGCGACGAGACCGTGGTCACCTTGGTATTGACCCTGTTCTCAGTGGGTATCGCGCTCGGTTCGCTGTTGTGTGAGCGGCTTAGCGGACGCAAGGTCGAGATCGGCCTGGTGCCGTTCGGCTCTTTTGGCCTGACCCTGTTTGGCCTGCTCTGGTGGTGGCATTCGGGCGATGTCGTGGCCGGGGCGCAGCCGCACGACTGGCTGACCCTGCTGGGTATGAGTCAGGCCTGGTGGATCATGCTGTCGATCCTCGGGCTGGGCGTGTTCGGCGGCTTCTACATCGTGCCGCTGTATGCCTTGATCCAGTCGCGTACCGCCGAGAATGAGCGGGCCCGGGTCATTGCTGCGAACAACATCCTCAACGCACTGTTCATGGTGGTCTCGGCCATCGTCACCATTGTGCTGTTGAGTGTGGCCAAGCTGAGCATTCCACAGCTGTTCCTGGTGGTCTCGCTGCTGAACATCGCGGTCAACACCTACATCTTCAAGATCGTCCCCGAATTCACCATGCGTTTCATGATCTGGCTGCTCAGCCACTCCATGTACCGTGTCGAACACCGCGACCTTGAGTTGATTCCCGATGATGGTGCAGCCCTGCTGGTGTGCAACCACGTGTCCTTCGTCGATGCATTGTTGATCGGTGGTGCGGTGCGGCGGCCGATCCGTTTCGTGATGTATTACAAGATCTACCGCCTGCCGGTGCTCAACTTCATCTTCCGCACCGCTGGGGCCATCCCGATTGCCGGGCGCAAGGAAGACCCGCACATTTATGAACGGGCTTTCGAGAAAATAGCCGAGTGCCTGCGGCAGGGTGAGTTGGTGTGCATCTTTCCGGAAGGCAAACTGACCTCGGACGGTGAAATCGATGAGTTCAAAGGCGGTGTACGCCTGATCATCGAGCAGACACCCGTGCCGGTGATCCCGATGGCCTTGCAGGGCTTGTGGGGGAGTTTCTTCAGCCGGGATCCGGCCAAGGGCTTCTTCCGTCGCTTGTGGTCGCGGGTGACCCTGGTGGCCGGTACCGCCGTCCCGGTTGAGGCGGCAGAGCCGGCCGTATTGCGCGAGCGGGTCAGCGCGTTGCGTGGCACGGTGCGCTGACCCGGGTAGGGCAGGTCAGCTGGCGCTGACCTTCAGCCCGACCAGGCCGGTGACGATCAGGGCAACGCTGGCCAGGCGCATCAGGGCCATGGATTCGCCGAACAGGATAACCCCGGCGATCACCGTGCCCACTGCGCCGACGCCGGTCCAGATGGCATAGGCCGTGCCGAGCGGCAGCTCCTTCATGGCCAGGCCAAGCAAACCCAGGCTGACCAGCATGGCTGCAATGGTCAGCAGGGTTGGCAATGGGCGGGTAAAGCCGTCGGTGTACTTCAGGCCGACAGCCCAGCCGACTTCGAACAGGCCGGCACAAAACAGAATGATCCAGGACATGCAGTGTCTCCATCAGGTGATGGGGCCGTCCCCGGATTGATCACGCGATGCGTCGTGAGGTCGTCCTCACTGTGGGCATATAGAGTGCACAAACTCGAGGGGTAGGGCAATACGCCGGCGAGTACCTCAGGGGGCGACGCATGTTTGTGGCTATTGGCACTCGCTTCGTGAACATATCCATTCCCTGCAGTGGCACCGGTGGCTGGTTTCGCCTTTTACGGCGACCCACTTTTGAAGGGCACAAAAGTGGGCAAAACGCCCTGTCCCGACATCCGGCCCTACGCTGCGCTTCGGGTTCCTTCCTTACGCCATCGCTCCCGTGTGGACGCGCCGACGGGCCATCCATGGCCCATCAGCGCTTGCGAGGCATTCATGCCTCGCACCCCACTACGCGATGGCTCCACTCAGCCTACTGAAGGGACACCCTGCAGCGCCTGCCACTGCGCGCACTGACAAACAAAGCCCACGCAGGAAATCGACGCTATCCATCAAGGCGCCAACCTTGGCGCCGATGCTTTTCCATACGCTGACCTCGCAGGCGCCGCCAAATTGTCCCTTCAGGAGGTCGAACGCAGGCAGTGCGTAGTCGGGTGCCAGGCAAGGATGCCTGGCAAGGGCTGAGGGCCAGGAAGGCCCTTCAGCACGGCCCCGGCGGGAGCACTGCCGGAGTGAGAGAACCCGCAGCGCAGCGGAGGGCCGGATGTTGGGACGAGGGTTTTGGTTACTTTTGTCCGACAAAAGTGACCCGCCGTAAAGGCGGAACGGGGTATCGGGCCCGACATCGCGAATGGATATGCCTGCTTGCATCAGCGGCGATACACCCTTGTGATGTGTGGCATTCACTTCGCGAACATATCCATTCCCTGCAGTGGCACCACCGACTGGTTTCGCCTCTTACGGCGACCCACTTTTGAAGGGCACAAAAGTGGGCAAAACGCCCTGTCCCGACATCCGGCCCTACGCTGCGCTTCGGGTTCCTTCCTTACGCCATCGCTCCCGTGTGGACGCGCCGACGGGCCATCCATGGCCCATCAGCACTTGCGAGGCATCCATGCCTCGCACCCCACTACGCGACGGCTCCACTCAGCCTCCTGAAGGGACGCCTTGCAGCGCCCGCCACTTCGCGCACTAAAAGCCAAGCGCTCCTGAACGCTTGGCCGTGACGCGGTTGCTTGAGCACGCTTGAACACTCAAAGGACTTAAGTGAAGAGTATTAGGCTCTGTACGAAAAGCCTTGATACTCGGTGATGCTGCGTTGAAAACAGCCTCGGAATGCTCATTTACAACCCGTAAACTCCGCTTCCTCGGCTGTTTTCGCCTTGCCTGACCTTCGTCTCAAGACTTTTCATGCAGACCCTAGGGGAACCCATGCGGCTTGAGCAGGCATGCCTGCGATGGCATCGGTGAGGTGCCAGTGAGTGCGTGGTGCCTCTATCACGGGCAACACCAGCCACCCGCTCTCATGCAGGTGAACTGGCTTGCTCGCGATCTAGACGTTGCGCTTAGATCCCCTGGGGGATCTCTTCGCCACCCAGCGCTTCAAACAGGGCCGGCAGGAACTCACCGAAAGTGAGCATCATCAGGGTGAAGCTGGCATCGAGTTGGCCCAGGGCCTCATCACCACCGTCTTCCTCGGCCTGATCCTGCAGCAGCTCTTCGAACTTCAGGCGTTTGATCACCATCTTGTCGTCGAGCACGAAGGACAGCTTGTCCTGCCAGGCCAGCGACAATTGGGTGACTTGCTTGCCAGTGCCCAGGTGCATCTGGATCTCGTCGCTGGTCAGGTCCTGACGTTTGCAGCGAACGATACCGCCGTCTTCATGGGTGTCACGCAGCTCGCACTCATCCAGGACATAGAAGTCTGGGGCGGCTTGTTGGGTTTTCACCCACTCGGTCATGGTCGCGCTTGGGGCGATCTTCACGCTCAGTGGTCGTACGGGAAGCGAGCCCATCACTTCACGCAGGGTGGAGAGCAGGTCTTCGGCACGCTTGGCGCTGGAGGCGTTGACCAGAATCAGGCCCTGCTTGGGGGCGATGGCGGCGAAGGTTGCCGAGCGACGGATAAAGGCACGTGGCAGGAACGCCTGGATGATTTCATCCTTGATCTGATCACGTTCCTTTTTATAGACCTTGCGCATTTGCTCGGCCTCGATCTCGTCGATCTTCTCTTTAACCGCATCGCGTACGACACTGCCAGGCAGGATACGTTCTTCTTTACGTGCGGCGATCAGCAGGAAGTCCTGACTGACATGCACCAGTGGAGCGTCTTCACCCTTGCCAAATGGCGCGACGAAGCCGTAGGTGGTCAATTCCTGGCTGGCACAAGGGCGCGCTGGCTTGCTGGCCAGAGCGGTTTCCAGCGCCTCGGGGTCAAACGGGATGTCCTGGGTCAGGCGATAGATCAGCAGGTTTTTGAACCACATGGGGTGCATCTCTCCTTAACACATAAGGGGGGCATTATTCTCCGAGCAGCCGTCTCAGGCCAAGTCTGCTAAGTCGTTGGAAGGCTTGAAAAATTTTTTTAAAAAAGTGCTTGCCAGACTCTAAGGTGCTCCGTAGAATGCGCACCACACCGAGACGATGGGTGATTAGCTCAGCCGGGAGAGCATCTGCCTTACAAGCAGAGGGTCGGCGGTTCGATCCCGTCATCACCCACCACTTCTCAGTGTTAGCGCAGCGGTAGTTCAGTCGGTTAGAATACCGGCCTGTCACGCCGGGGGTCGCGGGTTCGAGTCCCGTCCGCTGCGCCATATTCAAGCTTCCAGGGCCCACTGAACACCCGGAAGCCACAAAGAAAGCGACCTTAGGGTCGCTTTTTTTGTTTCTCATTCCCGCTACTCAGGAAGAGTCCCATGATGCAGGATGCAAGCACCCCCCGTACGCCCTTGCTGGGTATCGACCTGGGTACCACCAACAGCCTGATTGCCGTCTGGCAGGACGGGCGAGCGCAGTTGATCCCCAACGCCCTTGGCGAATGGCTTACCCCGTCCGCAGTCAGCATCGATGAGGATGGCAGTATTCTGGTCGGTCAGGCGGCTCGCTCACGGCTGACCACGCACCCGGAACGTAGCGCAGCAGCGTTCAAACGCTTTATGGGCAGTGAAAAACGTCTGGAGCTTGCCGGCCAGACCTTCAGCCCTGAAGAGTTGTCTGCACTGGTGCTCGGTGCGCTCAAACAGGACGCGGAAGCCTGGCTGGGTTGCCCGGTAAGCGAGGCGGTGATTTCGGTGCCGGCTTACTTCAGCGATGAACAGCGTAAACGCACCTGTTTTGCTGCCGAGCTGGCCGGGCTCAAGGTACAGCGCCTGATCAACGAGCCTACCGCTGCCGCCATGGCCTACGGTCTGCATGAGCAGAAATTCGAGCGCACGCTGATTTTCGACCTGGGTGGCGGCACCTTCGATGTGACCGTACTGGAGTACGCCTTGCCGCTGATCGAGGTGCATGCCTCTACTGGCGACAACTACCTGGGGGGCGAGGATTTTACCCATGCACTGCTGCAGGCTTGTCTCAAGGACCTGCAACTGGCGACCGACAGCGTTGAGCCGCAAGCCCTGGCTTCGCTGTACGACGCTCTGGAGCAGATCAAGCGCAAGCTCAGCGAAGGTCCGCAGCACGTGCAGTGGCGTTGTGCCGGTGAGCTGCGCGAGTGGTCGTTGGATGAAGCGCGTGCGCAAAAGATCTGGGAACCCTTGCTGACGCGCCTGCGCGCCCCGGTGGAGCAGGCGTTGCGTGATGCCCGGCTGAACCCGCGTGACCTCGATAGCCTGGTGCTGGTGGGAGGCGCCACGCGTATGCCGGTGGTCCAGCAGATGGTTGCCACCTTGTTTGGGCGTTTGCCTTACCGGCACCTGGACCCCGACACCATCGTTGCCTTGGGGGCGGCCAGCCAGGCCGCGTGCAGGGCACGTGACCAGGCCATCGAAGAGCTGATCCTGACCGATGTGTGCCCCTATACACTGGGTGTTGCAGCCATGCGCGGTGAAAGCCGGCGCCAAGCATTTGTGCCGATCATCGAGCGTAATACGGTCATTCCAACCTCGCGGGTCGAGCGCTTTCAGAGTACTCATCCCGAACAGAAAACCGTGCGCATTGAGGTCTATCAGGGGGAGCGACCCTGGGTGAGCGACAACATCTTCATCGATGCATTCGATATCGAGTTGCCGCAGGCCGGCCGGATTCAGTCCATGGATGTGCGTTTCAGTTACGACATCAATGGCCTGTTGGAAGTGGATGTTGCCCTGGAGGACGGCGAGCGCCACAGTCATGTGATCGACCGCAGCCCCGCAGGGCTCGACGACGCGGCCCGGGCGGCCAGCCATGGTCGCCTGGCGGCGTTGAAGATTCACCCGCGCGATGCGCTGCCCAACCGTGCACTGCTGGCGCGTCTGGAGCGTGCCTGGATGCAATGCCTGGGTGAGCAGCGTGATCAGGTCGGTCAGTGGCTTGAAGCCTTTACTGCAGTGCTGGGTAACCAGCATGCGCAGGACATCAACAGCACTCGCCAGCGCCTGAATACAGCGCTGGACGAGCAGGGCCTCTGAGCCGCTAAGCGTTCAGGCGCCGCAGGGCGGCTTGCAGGCCGCCTTCCAGTGCATGCTTTTCGCCACCGGGTGGTACACCGTAACGGTTCGGCAGGCTGTCGCCGGGCAAGACCAGCAGCACCAACGGCAGGAACGGCAGCACGATGGTCAGGGCCATGCCAATCAGCAGCATGGCTACGCCAAACCCGATGTCATGCAGCCGCCGCAGGATGATGCTCAGTTGCACCAGCACGGTAACGGCCACGATCCCTAGCGCCACCTGCGCGTTGCCGCTGGCGAGGCTCAGAAAAACAGCCAATCCCTGGCACATCAGGCTCTGTTGGGCGCAGGCAACACGCCCCAGGCGGCTGTTCAGGCTCAGCATGTTCCATTCTGATACCGGTTGGCTGCCCGATCTGGCCAGCATCAGGCGCTCGCTCCAGGACAACAGCGCCGCCAAGGCCAGGCGCAGGCCTGGTCCATGGCGCGGATCATCCTTGGCCTGCTGCAGTTGGCGCAGAACCTTGGTGCGCGGCACGCCGGTACGGTTCTCCACCAGCACCAGCCTGCTCAGGGTATCGACGCCGAGATAGAAGGCGCTGCTGTCGATGCCTTGCTGCTCTTCGAGGATCTCCCGGGGTGGGCGTACCGGTTCGCCCTTGATCAAGCCATCCCGGAATGACTCGAACCAGGCATCGGAGCAGGCGATCCCGGCGATATTGTTCAGCAGTACACGGTGCTGCTCGGCATCCAAGGTCGGGTCCTGATAGAGCACGCCACAGAGCAACATCAAGCCCAGCAGATCATCGCTGAAGGTGTCGTAATCGCTCACGACGCAGTCGTACAGGCGTGTGTTGCTCAGCAGCCTGGCACTGCCCAACGCCTGAGGCACGGTGAGCAGGTTCAGTGCGACGTCGTTCTGCACAGGCTCCTCATTCTGACAGCCAGCCCAGCAAGCCATTGAAGTGGCCTTCCTGTTGATGCACGCGCTGCAACAGCGGCAGTACGCGCGACAGTGGATGCCCGGTGTCGGCACGCATGCTGTGAAGCAGTGCAGGGGAAATCAGTGTCAGCCAGCGCAGCGGGTCGGACATCAGGGCAATGAAGAACAGCGCTTGCCGGTGCCATTCCCACAGCTGTTCACCGTCAGGTTGGGGCGGCAGCACGACGCCCTCGCGATTGAGTAGCGCGAGCATCTTTACCCCAAACGGTAGCGAGGCAATGAGCTCCTGTTCAAAGGCGCTGTCCAGGCGCGTCCATTGCGCTGCAGTAAAGGCCTTGAGCCGGCGCAGCCAATGTTGGGTGACGTCCAGTGCCAGGTCCTGACCCAACAGCGGGTTCAGTTGCACGCTGTCATCCGGGGCGTTGATAAAGGCTGTCAACGCCTGTGGAATGGGAGCGTGCTGCAGCCAGTACAGGTGTTGTTCGGCCTGGTACTTGAGGCCTTCCAGCACCAGTGAATCGAGCACATCGTTACTGTCGGGTTCGGCCAGCAGGCGTTCCAGCAGGGCGGTGTCGCCACGGTGCAATGCCCAGGCCTGGCGATACAGGTTCGTTAACACCGCATCGCCAGGCTCATCGAGCAGTAACGCCAGCAATGGCAGTTCATCGCCGTCCAGGCGCCAGTTCACATAAGCTCCGGCAAGGCCTCCGAGGTTCTGGCGACCCGCATTGAGCCAGCGGGTCAACGTCTCCGGGCGCTGCGCCGGGCTGCCCCAGGCCTGGGCTGGCTCACTCAGGTTGTTCGGCCAGTCGCGGAAATGCTCGCGGCGGTCGAACGCTTGAATCAACAGCGGCAGGCGCTGTGGCTGATGTTTGCCGCACAGTTCGAGCAGCCACTGTGCGGCCTGCGGATGTTGGTGCTCGCGCCACAGGCGCAACCAGTTGCTCAGGGCTTGCTCTTCCAGGCCAAGGGCACTGCACTGACGGGCCAGCAGGTACAGCCAGTCGACATTATCCGGTGCGTGCCGATGTTTTTCAGCACACAGTGCGTAGAAGGTCTTGCTCGCAACATCGGCCTGGGTGAGTTGTACCAGCAGACGCTGCAGCCAGGCGTCGTCGTTCGGCAGCGGCAGGCAGGTAGGCTGGTTGACGAAGTCGCGGAGCTCGTCCAGCGGCCGTTCCTGATAGAGGTGTTCCAGGGTGTTCAGGTACCAGAGGGTTTCGATCTGTGCCGGTGGTGGCCAGGACGAGATCGTTGCGGTATCGAAGAGGTCTGGCTGTGCGATGCGTTCGATAAACGCTTCGACCTGCTCGACGTTATCGATACGCAGCAGGTTGCCCTGCCAGTCCAGCCGCTCGGCCAACAGGCGTGCGCAATTGTTGGAGATCGGCCCGCTGTCGATCAGCCGCTCCAGCAGGCTCCAGCGCAGCGCTTCGACAACCTCAAGTGAGACGCTGTCGAAGCGTTCGATATAGCTCCGCCAGGCGGCCGGGTCGAAACGTCGTGCGCCGTCGCTGAACAGTTCGTCGAATGCGTCCAGCAGCTCGCGGGCCGGGCTTTGCTCATCGTCGGCGTCTGCGGTTTCGACGCTACGGGCTTCCTTCAGTGCGGCCTCGTAGGCTTCACGCAAGGCCTGAAAACCTTGTGGGTCGGTTTCCGGATGATGCTCTGGCAGGCGCGTACGGTAGGCGCTGCGGATGGCGTCCTGATCGCGGGTAGGCTCGATGCCCAGGGATATCCAGCAGCTCATGACCAGTTGAACTCCGCAAGCGAGTCAGGTTTTTGTGGCAGGTTCAGGGGCAGGTCCCAAGGCAGTTCGGCAAACAGTTCGGCGGCGTCCTGAGCGAGGGCCCGAGCGCTGCAGCGGCTCCAGTAGGCGTAGCCTTCGCGGTCAAGGGCGTGGCCGAGCTCGTCGTCTGCGCTGTCCAGGCAGCACCAGTACATGCGGCCGGTCATGTAGCCGCCCAGGTAGGTGCTCCAGCTGTTGTAGTAATGACGTGCCCTCAAGGCCAGTCGGCTGTGTAGCCAGAGGCTTTCATCAAGGTTGATCCAGCCGCTGCGCAGGCCGTTGCGCAGCAGGAAACCCATGCGCCCCAGGTCCCAGGCACGAATGCCGCCGTGGCCGCATTCGCTGAAGGTCCGACTGGCAAACTCATGCAGCGCGCGTTGCCGTGGCGCCAGGCCGTCGAGCAGGGCCGACCATTCACTGGGCAGGCAGCGCTGCCAGTTCCAGTAAGCCTCGAGCATCCCGCTGGCATGGCCACGGTCGGCCATGTAGAGCATCTCGAGCAACTGCTCGCGATTGCTGATGCCCCAGCCGTCCTGCAGGTCCATCTCGATGTAGTCCGGGGCGGTGTAACTGGAACCGTTGAGGGCTGCCATGGGGGCAGAAAGGGCGTACAGCCAGCGCTGTTCTATTTCTTCCATGAAAAATGCTCCTGAGCCGGCGGGGGAGTGGAGAGCGCCGGCACTAATTGGCGCGAATTGTAGAGACCTGGCTGGTTAGCAGCAAACTGCAGTCTTCAGCACCTGCCTCGCACTGGTGCGGGTTGTTCCGCAATGGTGCGTTGCTACCCCTGTGGTGTTGGTTTGACGCCGCAGATAACGGGGTATTGCAGTTTGGCGCGGCCCTTGCTTTGGCTTGTTCATCAGGCAATCAACGCAGATTGCTCTATTCACGACAAAGGCGCCGTGTCGCTCCCGCTTGCAACGCAAGCAGGAGCGGCAGGGCGCCTTTTTGTTTTGCCTAAGCAGGAGACCGGGTAATGACCCAGACAACCGTGCGCAGCGTCTGCCCCTATTGCGGCGTCGGCTGCGGCATTGTCATGACCGTGGCCGAAAACCGGGTAATCAAGGTCAGTGGTGACAAACAGCACCCAAGCAATTTCGGGCGACTCTGCACCAAAGGGCAGACCTGCCATCAGCCGCTGCGCGAGTCGGGGCGCATGGAGCAGGCCTTTGTCCGTCACTCGCGTCAGCGCGACCCGGTGCAGACCGCAATTGATCAGGCGATCGACGAGGCGGCCCGGCGCCTGAAGACCCTCCTCGTCGAGCATGGCCCGGATGCCCTGGCGTTTTACGTTTCCGGGCAGCTGTCGCTGGAGGCCCAGTACTTGATCAACAAGCTGGCCAAAGGCTTCGTGCGCAGCCGGCATATCGAGTCCAACTCCCGGCTGTGCATGGCCAGCGCGAGCAGTGGCTACAAACTCTCGCTGGGCGCGGATGGCCCGCCTGGCAGCTATGAGGACTTCGACCACAGCGAGCTGTTCTTTGTCATTGGCGCCAACATGGCGGACTGTCATCCGATCCTATTTCTGCGCCTGCTTGACCGGCGCAAGGCCGGTGCCCGGCTGATTGTGGTCGACCCCAGGCGCACCGCGACAGCGGAAAAGGCCGACCTGTTCTTGCAGATCAAACCCGGCACCGACCTGGCACTGCTCAATGGTCTGTTGCACCTGTTGTTGATCAACGGCGCGGTGGATACGGCGTTCGTTGAGCGCTTTACCGAGGGCTGGGAGGCCATGCCGGACTTCCTGCAGGACTATGCGCCGGCGCAGGTGGCGCAGATTACTGGCCTGGCCGAAGCCGATATCCGCAAGGCCGCCGAGTGGATCGGCCAAGCACCCGCGTGGCTCAGCTGCTGGACCATGGGCCTGAACCAGAGTATTCACGGCACCTGGCAGACCAATGCGCTGTGCAACCTGCACCTGGCCACCGGGGCGATCTGCCGCCCCGGCTGCGGACCGTTTTCGCTGACGGGCCAGCCCAATGCCATGGGCGGACGTGAGATGGGCTACATGGGGCCGGGGTTGCCCGGCCAGCGTTCGGCGCTGGTAAAGGCTGACCGTCATTTCGTTGAGGACCTCTGGCAGGTGCCGCGTGGCAGCCTGAGGGCCGAGGCCGGAGACGGCACCGTCGCCATGTTCGAGGGCATGGCTGCAGGGCGGATCAAGGCCTGCTGGATCATCTGCAGTAACCCAGTGGCCAGTGTCGCCAACCGTCAGCAGGTGATCGAGGGCCTGCAAACGGCCGAGCTGGTCATCACCCAGGACGCCTTTCTCGATACCGAAACCAATCGCTATGCCGATATCCTCCTGCCGGCAGCGCTCTGGGCTGAAGCCGATGGGGTAATGGTCAACTCCGAGCGCAACCTGACCCTCACGGCGCAGGCCGTCGAGCCACCGGGCGCGAGCCTGGCGGACTGGCAACTCATCGCCCGAGTGGCCTGTGCGATGGGCTATGAGGCTGCGTTCAGCTACACCTGTGCCGAACAGATTTTCGATGAACTGCGCCAGGCCTGGAACCCCGACACAGGTTACGACCTGCGCGGTATCAGTTACCCCTTGTTGCGCCAGGCGCCACGGCAATGGCCCTGTGCACCCGATCAGGCTGATACACGGCACCCGCAACGCTACCTGAATGACGGTATCAGTCAGCGGCTGCACGAGGACGCCCAAGGCCAGCGGCCGTCACTCGCCTTTGCTACGGTCAGTGGCAAAGCACGCTTTTTTGCCCGGCCCTACCTGCCTCCAGCGGAGCTACCGGACGAAGCTTACCCGCTGGTGCTCAATACCGGGCGGGTACAGCACCATTGGCACACCCTGACCAAGACCGGCAAGGTCAGCGCGTTGAATGCGCTGGAGCCTGGCCCGTACCTGGAAATTCACCCCGAAGATGCACGGCAATTGGGTATCGCTGAGCACGATCAGGTGCAGGTTCGCTCCCGGCGTGGTGAGGCGTTATTGCCGGCGCGCCTGAGTGAGCGGGTACTGCCTGGCAACTGCTTCGCCCCCTTTCACTGGAATGATGTCTATGGCGAGCGTTTGGCGATCAATGCACTGACCAGCGATGCCATCGACCCGGTTTCCCTGCAACCTGCGTTCAAGTACTGCGCCGTGGCCCTCAGCCGGGTTGCCGGTGAACGTATTGCCGCTGTTGAACTGCCGGTCCACACGCTTCAGGAGTCTGCGACCATGCCGATCGAAACCCTCAGCCAACTGCTCGGCCTGAACAACCGCGTTGAACTGGCTTTGGCCGAGGATGAACAACTGTATATGCAGGGTTATGTGCTGGGTCTGCGTAACAGCCCTCAGCAGGGCGTACCGAGCTTGCCGGTCAATGCACCACTGGCGCCGGCGCGGCGTCTGTTGGTGGAAGGGTTGCTGGCGGGGTTGTTTTCGCGCAGTACCTCGGTACAGGCCCCTGCAATCCAGGCCCCGGAGCCTGCCGAAGCCACTAGCCATTGGCTGCTCTGGGCTTCGCAGACCGGCAACGGCCAGGCTCTGGCGCAACACTGTGCGCAGCGTTTGCGGGAGGCCGGTCTGGCTGTTCAGGTGAGCAGCATGGAGCAGGTCAGCCTTGAGCAGGTGAGCAACGCCGCCAGCCTGCTGCTGGTGGCGAGCACGTTTGGCGATGGTGAGGCACCGGATTGCGCCAAGGCCTTTTGGCAGGCCCTGCAGGCCGCGTCCGCCAACCACTGCACCGGGCTGCGCTACGCGGTACTGGCCCTGGGAGACTCCAGCTACGCAGAGTTCTGTGGTTTCGGCCGCAAGCTGGACCAGCGTCTGGCGGAGCTTGGCGCTGTGCGCCTGCTGGAGCGGGTCGAGTGCGAGCCGGACTTCGACGAGCCGGCCGAGCAGTGGCTGGGCACGCTGGTGACGGCCCTTGGGCAGGCGCCAAGTGCAGCGGCGCCAGCGGTCACGTCCTCGGCGGCGACAGCGCCAACCTTCAGCAAGCAGCAGCCGTTGCCGGTAAGGGTGGTGGAAAACCGCCTGCTCAATGCGCCCGGTGCCGCCAAGGAAACCCGGCACGTGGTGTTCGATCTTGCGAGCAGCGGCCTGACGTATCAGGCGGGCGACGCCTTGGGCGTCTGGCCGCGCAACTGCCCGGCACTGGTCGAAGAGCTGCTGAGTGCCATGAAACTTGACGGGGAGGCGAGTGTCAGCCTCAAGGGCCAGCCACCCATGCCGTTGCGTAGCGCACTGCGCGATCGACTGGAGATTGCCCGTATCACGCCTGCGCTGCTCGAACAGGTCGCCCGCTGCAGTGCTGATCCTGAGTTGCAAGGCCTGCTGGAGCCGGCGCACAACGCCGCGTTGCAGGACTGGCTATGGGGGCGGCAACTGGTCGATCTGCTGCAGCAGTTTCCCGTAAGCATGCCGCTCGACACCTGGCTGAGCCTGCTCAAACCCCTGCAGCCGCGTTTGTACTCCATCAGTTCAAGCCCGTTGTTGCACCCGCAGCAGGTTCACCTGACGGTTTCGACGGTGCGCTACCGCCAGCGTAAAGGTGTGTGTTCGACCTTCCTCGCTGATCGTGCCGAAGCCGGGCAGGTTGGGATCTTTGTGCAGCCCTCGGCTCATTTCCGCGTACCGAGCGATGATACGGCGCCGCTGATCATGGTCGGGCCGGGGACCGGGATCGCACCGTTCCGGGCGTTTCTCCAGGAGCGTCAGGCGCGCGGCGCCCGAGGGCGCAACTGGCTGCTGTTCGGCGAGCAGCGCGCTGACAGTGATTTTTACTACCGCGACGAGTTGCTGGCCTGGCAACGCGATGGCCACCTGACGCGGCTCGACACGGCGTTCTCCCGTGACCAGGCAGAGAAGGTCTATGTACAGCAGCGCATGCTGGAGCAGGGCGCCGAGCTGTGGCGCTGGCTGGAGGCGGGCGCGTACTTCTATGTCTGTGGCGATGCCGGACGCATGGCGCGGGATGTGGAGGCCGCGCTGCAGCAGGTGGTGGCCGAGCACGGTGGGATGAGCACCGAGCAGGCCGGCGAATATGTTGCGGCGTTAGGCCGGGCCAAACGCTACCGGCGAGATGTGTACTGAAATGCCCCAGAACGGGTAGCACTGCACCAGGATGGCGCCGCGGGAGGCCTAGAGTTTGCGGCGATGCCCTTGAATAGGCGGGGTTGGCGCAGTTGGCACGGTATCTGCTGAAGACACATTACAACGTCCAGGGGTGATCAACGGCGATCCGCCCCACGGACCACGACTATGAACGACCAGGCAAAGGCGCCTGGAGCTTCGGCTCCAGGCGCCTTTTTTTGTGGGTGTTTTTCCGGCCGCCGTGATCGGCCAGTGTGAGGAAACGCTATGAACGCTCAAGCGACCATCGAGCAACGGGAACGTCTGATCATCGTCGGCAACGGCATGGTGGGCCATCATTGCGTCGAACAACTGATCGAACGCGGCGCCTTGGCCCGCTTCGACCTGCGGGTGTTCGGCGAGGAGCGTCAGCGTGCCTACGACCGCGTGCACCTGTCGGAGTACTTCAGTGGCAGCGATGCTGAAACCCTGGCGTTGGGTGATGCGCAATTGTATGCCGAGCATGGCGTGCGGCTGCACTTGGGGGAGGCGGTCGTCGAGATCGACCGCGAGGCCGGTGAAGTGGTGACGGCGCAGGGCCGCTACCCGTTTGATCGGTTGATCCTGGCCACCGGTTCCTATCCCTTCGTGCCGCCGATTCCCGGGCCGGACGGTGCGGCGCGACTGGTCTATCGAACCCTGGACGACCTGGATGCGATTCGCGCGGCGGCCTATGGCGCACAGCGTGGCGTGGTCATCGGTGGTGGCCTGCTGGGCCTGGAGGCAGCCAACGCCCTCAAATCCCTGGGGCTTGAAGCCCATGTGGTGGAATTCGCGCCGCGCCTGATGCCGGTGCAACTGGATGCTGAAGGCGGTGCGGCCCTGCGCGCCCAGATTGAGGCGTTGGGTGTCGGCGTACACCTGTCTCGCGCCACCCAGAGCATTGTTGAAGGCAGTGACTTCCGTTATCGGATGAATTTCGATGGCGACCAGTTCCTGGAAACCGACCTGATTGTGTTTTCGGCTGGCATTCGCCCGCAGGACAGCCTGGGCCGTGGCTGCGGGCTGGAAATCGCGCCACGGGGCGGGGTCGTGATCGATGGTGAATGCCGCACCAGCGACCCACGGATTTTTGCCATCGGCGAGTGTGCTTCCTGGAACGGCAGCGTCTTTGGCCTGGTGGCCCCGGGTTACAGCATGGCCCGCAACCTGGCGTCAGCCTTGGCGGGTGAGCCATTCGAGGCCTTTGCCGGTGCCGACATGTCGACCAAGCTCAAGCTGTTGGGGGTGGATGTCGGTTCCATTGGCGATGCACACGCGGCGACCCCCGGTGCGCGCAGCTACCGCTTTATCGACGAGGCTGGCAGCGCCTACCGGCGCTTGGTGATCGACGCCGAGGGCAAGCGCGTTCTGGGGGCGGTGCTGGTCGGTGATAACCGTTACTACGACACCCTGTTGCAGTACGTGCAGAATGCTATTGCCCTGCCAGCGGACCCCGCCGGCTTGATCCTGCCAATGGGCAGCGCCACGCCAGCACTGGGTGCAGATGCCTTGCCAGACGCCGCCACCATCTGCTCGTGCCATAACGTCAGCAAGGGCGCGATCTGTGCTGCCATCGACGGGGGGTGTAGCGACCTGGCACAACTCAAGGGCCAGACCAAGGCCTGCACCGGTTGCGGTGGCTGCGCCGCCTTGCTCAAGCAGGTCTTCGAGCATGAGCTGAGCGCCCGCGGTGTGGCGGTGGACAAGAGCCTTTGCGAGCACTTTGCCTTCACCCGTCAGGAGCTCTATGCGCTGGTGCGGGTCGAGGGCATTACGACGTTCGAAGACCTGCACGCCCGTCATGGTCGTGGCCACCTGGGCTGCGATATCTGCAAGCCGACGGTAGGCTCGATCCTCGCGTCCTGCTGGAACCAGCCGATCATGGATGCCGCGCTGGTGCCGTTGCAGGACACCAACGACACCTTCATGGCCAACATGCAGAAAAACGGCACGTACTCGGTGGTGCCGCGTATTCCGGGTGGGGAAATCACACCGGACAAGTTGATCGTGATTGGTCAGGTGGCCAAGAAGTACGACCTCTACACCAAGATCACCGGCGGCCAACGCATCGACCTGTTCGGCGCGCAATTGCATGAATTGCCGGAGATCTGGGCCGAGTTGATCGCCGCTGGCTTTGAGACCGGGCATGCCTATGGCAAATCAACCCGCACGGTGAAGTCCTGCGTCGGCAGCACATGGTGCCGCTATGGCGTGCAGGACAGCGTGGCCATGGCGCTTACCCTGGAGGACCGCTACAAGGGCCTGCGTTCGCCACACAAGCTCAAGTTCGCCGTATCTGGCTGTACCCGCGAATGCGCCGAGGCGCAAAGCAAGGACATCGGCGTGATTGCCACCGAGAAGGGCTGGAACCTTTATGTCTGCGGTAACGGTGGCATGCGTCCACGGCACGCCGAGCTGTTCGCCACGGACCTGGACGATGCCGGCCTGATTCGCACCATCGACCGCGTATTGATGTTCTACATCCGTACCGCTGACAAACTGCAGCGCACGTCGGTCTGGCGCGAGCGCCTTGAGGGCGGGCTGGATTACCTCAAGGCGGTGATTCTCGACGACAGCCTGGGCTTGGGCGCCGAGCTGGAAGCGCAGATGCAGCAGGTAGTCGATCGCTACGAGTGTGAATGGGCCAATGCCCTGAAAGACCCCGAGAAGCTCAAGCGCTTCCGTACTTTCGTCAATGACCACCGTGCAGATCCGGCGATTCATTTCGTCAAGGAGCGCGGTCAGCGCCGGCCGGTGGGCAAGGCCGAGCTTCACCTGATCCCGACCACTGAAGAGGTGCTGTGATGAACCCGTCGAATCAAGCGGTACGTGTTGACCTGCAAGACTGGCAGGCAGTGTGCAGCCGCCATGACCTGGTACCCAATTCAGGGGTGGTGGCCCGCTTGGGCGACGCTCAGGTGGCGCTGTTCTACTTGCCGGAGGCTGCGCAGACGCTGTATGCCGTGGACAACCATGACCCGCAGTCCGGCGCCAATGTGATCGGGCGTGGAATCATTGGCAGCCTCAAGGGGCAACCGGTCGTGGCGGCGCCGCTGTACAAACAGCATTTCAGTCTGCTGGACGGGCGCTGTCTGGAAGACCCGCAGCAGGTACTGCGAGTATGGGCTGTGCGCTTCAATGGCGACTGCGTCGAGGTGGCTGCCCCTTAGCACACGTCGGCCACGGCGGCTTTTGAGCGGGCGGTGGTGGCTGTTCAAAGCAGTCGCCGCCTGCGCGGCAGGCCGTTACACTGCCTGGCATGAACCTCGACACCCGTATCAAATACCGCCATCTGCTGTGCTTTCTCGAAATCGCCCGGCAGGGCAGTTTCGCCAAGGCTGCCGATGTCCTGGCAATCAGCCAGCCTGCAACCTCCAAAACCCTCAAGGAGCTGGAGGACTTGCTGCAGGCGCGCTTGTTCGAGCGAGGCAAACAGGGCGTTGAGCTGACCCCGGCCGGATTTCGCTTCATGCGTTATGCAGGCCCTAGCGTGCAGGCCTTGCGTGAGGGCGTGAGCAGCGTGCGCGGTGAGGAGCACGCACCGCCGCAGGTGCGGGTCGGGGTGCTGTCCACGGTCGAAAGCCTGTTGATGCCCGAGGCGCTCTGCCGTTTGCACCAGCGTCATGAGGCGCTGGTGGTCAGTGTCGCCACCGGCCCCGGTGCCTATCTGTTGGCGCAGTTGCATGTCGGCGAGCTGGATCTGGTCATTGGCCGAATGACCGACAGCCCGCAAATCCAGGGCCTGATCTTCGAGCACCTGTACAGCGAGTCGATGGCCCTGGTGGTGCGTCCGGGCCATCCGTTGTTGCAGCGTCAGCCGCTGGAACGCAACCGTGTCGGCGATTACCCCTTGGTGTTACCGTTGGCCGGGACCACCATCCGCAAACATGCCGACAGTTTGTTCGTGCAGTGCGCGATCGAGCCGTCGTTGCAACGCCTGGAAACCCTATCCCCAGCCTTGAGCCGCCGGTATGTCTTGGGCAGTGATGCGGTCTGGGTCGCGCCACGCGATGCCGTACGGGTCGATCTTGATGCGGGTGAGCTGTGCGAACTGGACCTGGGCGTGCGTGAGCCGGGCGGTTCGGTTGGTATTTGCAGCAATGCCGCCTTGCCCCCGTCACTGCCTGCACAGTGGTTGTGCGAGGTGCTGCGCGAGGTTGCCGGAGCGTATCGCGCTGAGCGATAGCGGCCATTGGCTGTCATCTGGATGAAGAAGGTTTTATCTGTCTGAACTTATCCCCGTTTTCTCGCTCTCATGCCGGTAGCCATTGGTCGTGGCGGCCTGATAAGCTCGCGGCTTTACTCGATTGCCCTATTGGCGCATGAACAAGGAAATAGCATGAAACAGCATCGGTTGGCGGCTGCGGTTGCCCTGGTTGGCCTGGTACTGGCGGGTTGCGATTCGCAGACCAGCGTCGAGCTGAAAACTCCGGCACAGAAAGCCTCCTACGGTATCGGCCTGAACATGGGCAAGAGCCTGGCTCAGGAAGGCATGGACGACCTCGACTCCAAGGCGGTCGCTCAAGGCATCGAAGATGCTGTCGGCAAGAAAGAGCAGAAAATCAAGGACGAGGAACTGGTCGAAGCCTTCGCCGCACTGCAGAAGCGTGCCGAAGAACGTCTGGTCAAGATGAGCGAAGAGTCGGCCGCTGCCGGCAAGAAGTTCCTCGAAGAAAACGGCAAGAAGGCGGGTGTTGTCACCACCGCTTCCGGCCTGCAGTACGAAGTCGTGAAGAAGGCCGATGGCGCTCAGCCCAAGCCGACCGACGTGGTCACTGTTCATTACGAAGGCAAGCTGATCGACGGCAAGGTCTTCGACAGCTCGGTTGAGCGTGGTAGCCCGATTGACCTGCCGGTCAGCGGCGTGATTCCGGGTTGGGTCGAAGGCCTGCAACTGATGCACGTTGGCGAGAAGTACAAGCTGTACATCCCGTCCGATCTGGCATACGGCGCACAGAGCCCAAGCCCGATGATCCCGGCCAACTCCGTGCTGGTATTCGAGCTGGAACTGCTGGGCATCAAGGATCAGCCGAAGCCAGAAGCCGAAGCTGACGCCAAGTAAGTTTGCGCCTGTACTGACAACGCCCCGTACTCACGGGGCGTTGTCGTTTCTGGGGCAGGGCGACATTTCCCTGTACCATCAGGCCCATGCAGGGCGAGGTCTGAATCGCCCAACCTGTTGACGCTGCAGCCGAACGATTGCGTATTTAAACAGGTGTGTAAAAAACGCCCGATTTGAGTAAGGCCCTTGTGCTACGGGCACCCTGAGCCTCAAAAGCGGGTCTGTTCACAAGGTTATCCACAATAATTGTGGATAACCTTCCCTGAGGTATTGCTTGGAGGCTCCATGAAAGCTCCGTGGAATTTCACTCGTTTTCTGCCTTTGGCCGAGCGTTTGCTCAGCCGTGGGCGGCTCCCTGCGCTGATTTTTGCCGTGGCCCGCAAAGGGCCGCAGCTGGGCAAGCTGAAAGATGATGTACGCCTGTTGCAGGCGTTGTGCCTGGCCTGGTGGCGCGGCGAGTATCGGGCAATCAGCCCCAAGGCCATGGTCACGGTAGTGGCGGGCCTGTTGTACTTTGTCAGCCCTTTGGATGCCATCCCAGACTGGTTGCTGGGGGTGGGCTTGCTCGATGACATCGCGGTACTGGCCTGGGTGCTCAAGGCGGTGGGCGATGAAATGGCGGCTTTTCGCGCCTGGCGTGATCGGCAGGCACCGGAGAAGCTGCGCGTTGTAGAGCGTTTGCCTGATTCGCCTGAGGCATTGTCCCTGGAGCATAAAAAAAGCTGACGCCGCACGCTTCCGTTGGCTGGTAATATAATTGGCATAAGGATTATGCCTACCGATTACATGCGAGTTGTCCTACGAGGGGGTTGTAATGGGTATTCAGGTCATCAGCCGGGACGGCCAACCGGAATATGCGGTCGTACCCTGGGAGCACTACCAGGCCCTGCTCAAGGCCGCCGGCCAGCCTGCGGTTGATTCAAGCGGCCAGCAGGTTACCTGCGAGCCGGTTGTCGAGCCGGCACCGGCCCGTGTTCCGAGCTTGAGTGAGTTGGCTCAGTTGCGTCAGGCCAAGGGCCTGGCCCCGGAGCAACTGGCACGAACCGTGGGTATCAGCCCGGCCTACCTGGGCATGATTGAGCGTGGCGAGCGCCAGCCCGATGCCGCCATTCGCCGTAGCCTGGCGTGGGAACTTGGTGTGCCTGGCTGGAGTGATCCATCGTGAGCAGCGTGCGTATCAGCCGCCAGCAGTGGGAAAGCCTGCTGGGCGAGCTGGACGTCGCGCGTCGGCAGCGCCATCTACTGACCTATCGCGCCTTGCTTGAGCGCCTGCAACTGCCGAGCCCGGCCATGCAGACCCTCACCGCAGCACTGGAGTACCTGGCCGTGCTGGATGCCCGTGCCGAGCAGCCGCTGCGCAGTTCGCTGGTGATCAGCCAAGGCGCCAGTCGCTTGCCACGCACCGGCTTTTTCGAGTGTGTCGAGCGCCTGGGGCGTTTTTCCGGGCCGTCCGATGGCATGGCTGCTGCGTCCTGGCATGCGTCAGAAGTGGTTCGGGTGTTCGAGTACAGTTACCCGGCCGAGGCTGAGGCCTGAGCCAGTTCGGCGGTTTCGATCACGTAGAGGCTGTAGCCTTTGACGTCCTTGGCATGGTGCTTGGCCTTGGAGGCCAACTCTGCCAGTTGCCCGGCATTGAGCTGCAGGCCCGCTTGTGCGTGTAGCTGTACCACGCCGATAGACAGCGACAACAGTTCAAAGGACTGACGCTGCCCTTGACGGTCATGGCCGACGAAACATCCTGCCTCCAGGTGTTCGGCGCGGTAGAAGCGTCGGCACTGTTTCTGAAAGTCTTCCAGCAATTGCTTCAAGCGTGTGTGCCAGTCACTGGCACTGAGCACCAGCATGAAGTCATCGCCGCCGATATGCCCGACGAAGTCGCGGCTGGGGTCTACCCGTTCACTCAGGCACTGCGCCAGGCACAGTAGAACCTCATCACCACGGGCATAGCCGTAGATGTCATTGAACGGCTTGAAGTTATCGATATCCACATAGCAGATGGCTGCCTCACGTTGCTGCTGCAGCAGGTGCGTCAGGCATTGCTGGATCGGCACGTTGCCCGGCAGCAAGGTCAGGGGATTGGCGTAGCGCGCCTGCTGGATTTTTTGCTCGGTGATCAACTTGAGCACGTCGATGACCCGCCCCAGGCCCAGGTACTGCCCGTGCTGGGTGATGATGAAGTCTTCCTCGATGCGCTGGCGTGCCCGGCTGGTCAGCAGTCGGCTGACCTGCTGCAGTGACTGGCTAAGCTCCACGGCAAGAAAGTCCTCGCTCATTAGCCGGCTGATTGGCTTGCGTGCGAACAGGTCGGTCGCGAAGGGCTTGAGCAGGGCGTCGGAGAACGCATGCCGGTGAACGATGCCGCAGGGGCGCTGGTTGGCATCCAGCACGGCCAGTGAGTTCAGGTTGGCCTGGCGGCGGAACGATTCCAGTACCAGTGCGGTAGGGGTATCGCCCATCACCGCCGGCTGGTCGATCAACAGCGCCTCGAGGTCGCTACTCTCCTCGCTGAGGGTTTGACTGACGTTCGTCTGGCTTGGCAGCACGTTCTGGATACTGCGCGGTGGCTGTTCCTGAGGGCGGCCCAGCAGGTAGCCCTGAACCAGGTCCACCCCCATTTCGGTGAGCACGCTGAGCTCTTCGGCCAACTCGATGCCTTCGGCAATCACTTGCGCCCGCGAGGCTTTGGCAATTTGCAGGATAGAACCGACGAACTCTCGTTTGACCGCGTCCAGGTGAATGCCATCGATAAAGTGGCGGTCGATCTTCACGTAGTCCGGACGCAGTTCCGACCACAACCGCAGGCTCGAGTAACCGGCACCGAGGTCGTCCAGGGCGATGGAAAAACCCATGTCGCGGTAGTGGTGCAGGGCATTGAACAACAGTTGGAAATCATCTGTGGGGGTCTGTTCAGTCAACTCAATGACCACCCGGCTTGGTGACAGGCCCATGTCTTCCAGCATTTTCAGGGTGCGCCCCGACTGATACTGCGGCTCCAGCAACGACTCCGGCGAGACGTTGAGGAACAGCTTGCCCTCCAGTTTTTGCTGGCTGAAGCGACGACAGGCACTTTCTCGGCAGGCCACTTCCAGCTCAGTCAGCCGACCCGCCTGACGGGCCACCGCGAACAGGTTGATGGGGGAGTGCAGCGGGCTGTTGGAAGGGCCGCGGCTTAAGGCTTCATAACCGAGAATACGCCGTTCTGATAGGCAGACGATGGGTTGGAACAGGCTGTGCAAGCCGCTTTGAGCCAGGATGGAGCTCAGCGCGCTAAGCTGTTCGGTCACGGTCATGTCAGGCGTTCCTTACGAAAAAAGGGCTGCGTACCCGTGGTACGCAGCCCCTTATTTCACGACAGATAAATGACTGTTTGATGACGCGCCAGCGTCCAGCCATATTATTTTGCCATTAGTGCTTCAATGCTTGGCCACCGCTGAGTTCAGGCTCAGGTAATCCAGCAGGATGCGCCCGGTTTCAGCCAGGTAGGCGTCATCCTCGGGTTTGGTGTCATCCGGCTCGGCCGGCAGAGCATCCTCGTCTTCTTTTTTCAGTTCCTTGAGCGGTTCCTCGCCCTTGGCTTTACGCCGGGTGTTCTCCAGCGCCAGTTGCTTGCCTTCGATCGTGGCGTGTCGGGCACGACGTTCGGTTTCGTTCAGGCTCACGGATTTTTCGTTCATCAGCTTCTGGGTCAGGGCCAGGCGATCGCGGATGTAGACGAACTCTGGATCCTTGGAGCTGCGCTCGTCATGACGCGCCTTGAGCTGAGCCAGGAACGGCTTGAACGGATCGCTTGCAGGCTTGATCGCCGGGCGAATGGTGTCCCATGGCATCGCCTCGGGCAGGGCGCTCTCGCCGATTTCCTTGGTGTCGATCACCGACGGGTAGTCGATGTCTGGCAGTACGCCCTGATGCTGGGTGCTCTGGCCAGAAACACGGTAGAACTTGGCCAGGGTCAGCTTCAGTTCGCCATGGTTCAACGGCTGAATGGTCTGCACCGTGCCTTTACCGAAGGTCTGGCCACCGATGATCAGTGCGCGGTGGTAGTCCTGCATGGCGCCAGCGAAAATCTCCGAGGCGGAAGCCGACAGGCGGTTGACCAGCAAGGCCATCGGGCCTTTATAGAAGGCACCGTTGTTTTCGTCCTCAAGCACATCGACTCGACCATCGCTGTTGCGCACCAGCACGGTCGGGCCGTTGTCGATGAACAGGCTGGTCAATTCGGTGGCTTCCTGCAGGGAGCCACCGCCGTTGTTGCGCAGGTCGATGACCACGCCGTCGACTTTTTCCTTCTGCAGCTCGGTCAGCAGCTTTTTCACGTCACGGGTGGTGCTCTTGTACTCTGGATCGCCAGCACGGAAGGCTTTGAAGTCCAGGTAGAAGGCCGGGATCTCGATGATGCCCAGCTTGTAGTCACGGCCATCCTGCTTGAGCTTGAGCACCGATTTTTTCGCGGCCTGCTCTTCCAGCTTCACCGCTTCACGGGTGATGGAGACGATCTTGCTGGTCTGGTCGTTAGGCGCATTGCTGGCTGGAATCACTTCCAGGCGCACCACCGAGCCTTTCGGGCCGCGGATCAGCTTGACCACTTCGTCCAGGCGCCAGCCGATCACGTCAACCATTTCCTTGTCGCCCTGGGCCACGCCGACGATCTTGTCGGCTGGCGCGACTTGCTTGGTCTTGGCGGCAGGGCCAGCCGGCACCAGGCGGACGATCTTGACCTGATCGTTGTCGCTTTGCAGGACTGCGCCGATACCTTCGAGCGACAGGCTCATGTTGATATCGAAGTTCTCTGCGTTGTCGGGCGACAAATAGTTGGTGTGCGGGTCGTAGGACTGGGCGAACGTGTTGATGTAGGCCTGGAAAATATCCTCGGCACGGGTCTGGTCCAGGCGCGACAGCTGGTTCTTGTAGCGCTTGGTCAACAGTTCCTGAATGGCCTTGGGTTCCTTGCCGGCGATCTTCAGGCGCAACACTTCGTCCTTCAGGCGCTTGCGCCAGAGGTCGTCAAGCTCGGCTTCGTTTTTCAGCCACGGGGCGTCCTTGCGGTCGACCAGCAAGGTTTCCTGGGTGTTGAAGTCGATGCTGTCGACGCCCTTGTCCAATTGCGCGAGGGTGAAGTCCAGGCGCGATTTGACGCGGTCCAGATAGCGCTTGTAGATCGTGAAACCAGGATCGAGATTGCCACTTTTGAGGAAGTCATCGAACTGAGTCTTCCACTTGTCGAATTCGGCGATGTCACTGGCCAGGAAATAGCTGCGCGCCGGGTCGAGCAGCTTCAGGTAGCTGTCATAGATGATGACTGAGCGAGCGTCATTGAGCGGAGGTTTGCTGTAATGATGGCGCTTGAGCAGCTCGACCACGTTCAGGCTTGCGACCACTTCGTCACGGTCGGGTTGCAGTTTGTCCCAACTGTTGGCGGCATAAGCATTGCCCACCAGCGGTAGGCTGCCAAGGCCGATCAACAATGCGAGGGCGGTACTGGGCAGAAAATGCTTCATGCTGATTCGACGTAAGGGCAATTGATCACGCATATTAGGCCGTCTTTGAATTCGCCGGTTCCATAAAAACCGGACGCATACTGCAAAAAGCCCGACGCATTCGCACTCGGGCTCGTGATAACACAACTATGGAGGCACTGTGAAGGCATTGCAAGGCGTTGACGGACATGTGGAGTGGGTTACGACGACAAGTCCAACCTGCGATGTAGGTCAAGTACGAATCCGTGTTGCGGCTGCGGGCCTCAATCGGGCCGATCTACTGCAAAAAGCCGGGCTTTATCCGCCACCTCCGGGCGCGAGCGAGTACCTGGGCCTGGAATGTTCCGGGGTGATCGTCGAAGTCGGCCCTGGCGCGTCCTGGCAGGTCGGTGATCGGGTCTGCGCGTTGTTGTCCGGTGGCGGCATGGCCGAGGAAGTGGTGGTCGATGCCCGCCACGTGCTCCCCGTGCCTGAAGGCCTGAGCCTGCACGAAGCGGCGGCGATCCCTGAAGTGTATGCCACCGCCTGGCTCAACCTGTTCCAGTTGGGGGGGCTCAAGCCGGGCGAGAAGGTGCTGTTGCACGCGGGCGCCAGTGGTGTCGGCTCGGCGGCAATCCAGCTGTGCAAGGCGTTTGGTAGCCCATGCTGGGTCAGCGTGGGCTCGGCCGATCGGCTGGCTTACTGCCAGGGCCTCGGCGCCACGGGCGGTGTAGTGCGTGGTGACGACCTGGAAAGCCTGAACGATTTCGCTCCGTTTGACGTGATTCTCGATCCGGTTGGTGCCAGTTACGCGGCATTGAACCTCAAGTTGCTGGCGCGTGATGGGCGTTGGGTGATCATTGGCCTGATGGGCGGTCGCAAAGCCGAGCTGGACCTGGCCCAGGTGCTGGCCAAGCGCGTGCAGGTGACCGGTTCGACCTTGCGTAACCGTGATGATCAGTTCAAGGCCGACCTGCTCAGTGACCTGAGCCAGCAGGTGTGGCCGTTGTTCACTGAAGGGCGGCTCAAGCCGCAATTGGTCGGTCGTTACCCGATCAAGGATGCCGAGGCTGCCTTTGCCGAACTGGCGGGTAACCAGGTGTCGGGCAAGCTGGTGCTGGTGATTGACGAAAGCCTGGTGTAATTCGTTGCGCAAGGAAACGGCATAGCCTGGTATCAGGCCCGACATCGCGAATGGATATGCCTGCTTGCATCAGCGGCGATACAGGTTTGTGATTTGTGGCACTTGTCTCGCGGACATATCCATTCCCTGCAGCGGCACCACCGGCTGGTTTCGCCTTTTACGGCGACCCACTTTTGAAAGGCACAAAAGTGGGCAAAACGCCCTGTCCCGACATCCGGCCCTACGCTGCGCTTCGGGTTCCTTCCTTACGCCATCGCTCCCGCGGGGGCGCGCCGACGGGCCATCCATGGCCCATCAGCGCTTGCGAGGCATCCCTGCCTCGCACCCCACTACGCGACGGCTCCACTCAGCCTTCTGAAGGGACACCCTGCAGCGCCTGCCACTGCGCGCACTGACAAACAAAGCCCACGCAGGAAATCGACGCTATCCATCAAGGCGCCAACCTTGGCGCCAATGCT
Organism: Pseudomonas sp. TE3910; assembly: GCF_056279025.1. NCBI lineage: Bacteria > Pseudomonadati > Pseudomonadota > Gammaproteobacteria > Pseudomonadales > Pseudomonadaceae > Pseudomonas > Pseudomonas sp. TE3910. The sequence continues at coordinate 2,133,025 of NZ_JBWBQN010000001.1, read as the reverse complement.
TTTCCATACGCTGACCTCGCAGGCGCCGCCAAATTGTCCCTTCAGGAGGTCGAACGCAGGCAGTGCGTAGTCGGGTGCCAGGCAAGGATGCCTGGCAAGTGCTGAGGGCCAGGAAGGCCCTTCAGCGCGGTCCCGGCGGGAGCACTGCTGGAGTGAGAGAACCCGCAGCGCAGCGGAGGGCCGGATGTTGGGACGAGGGGTTTTGGTTACTTTTGTCCCGCACAAAAGTGACCCGCCGTAAAGGCGGAACGGGGCATCGGGCCCAACATCGTGAATGGATATGCCTGCTTGCATCAGCGGCGATACACGCTTGTGATGTGTGGCATTCACTTCGCGAACATATCCATTCCCTGCAGCGGCACCACCGGCTGGTTTCGCCTTTTACGGCGACCCACTTTTGCCCCGACAAAAGTGACCCGCCGTAAAGGCGTAACGGGGTATCAGGCCCAACATCGCAAACGGATATGCCTGCCGCCATCAGGGGCAACGCATGTTTGTGGCTATTGGCACTCACTTCGTGAACATACCCATTCATTGATGTGGTTGATTGACGTATCAAGCACTCCAAGGGCTCAAGTGAACAGCCCTGGTCAGCTCCAACTCAGGATTGGCCAGCCGTGTTGCTCGGCGTGCCCGCGCAGTACCGGGTCGGGGTTCACCACGACGGGGTGGTCCACCTTGAGCAGCAGCGGCAAGTCGTTGCGCGAGTCCGAGTAGAAACTGGCACCCTCCAGGTTCTCTTCTTCCTGATCCAGCCACTCCAGCAGGCGGGTGATCTTGCCTTCGCGGTAAGTCAGCACACCCCGGGTCTTGCCGGTGTACACGCCGTTCACAACCTCAAGATCAATGGCGAGAAATTCGTCGATACCCAGCCGCGCCGCAATCGGTGCCACCAGGTGGGTGCCGGAGGCCGATATCACCAGCACCCGGTCGCCACGTTTGCGGTGTTCGGCGATCCGCTTGCAGGCTTCGCTGAAGATGATCGGCTCAATGATGTTCTCGACCCAAGGCTCCACCAGGTGCTGCAGTTCTTCCTGGGTACGCCCGGCAATGGGCTCCAGGCTGAACGCCATGTAGTCCTCCATGGCCAGGTGGCCACGGCCATATGCATCCATCAACTCACGGTCGCGGCGCAGAAAAGACTTACCTTCGACCCAACCCAGGCGGGCCATTTCTTCACTCCACAGCGAGGCGCAGTCACCGTGGATCAAGGTTTCGTCCAGATCGAAAATCGCTAAAGCCATTTCACTCAAACTCCTGTGCAACCCTCAGGCAACTTCGCAGAGGGCGGTGGGATCGATGGACAAGGATACCCGTTGACCATTGGGATGCAGATCGGCAGACGAGCGATTCAGTACATCGACCAGTAACTCGACACCCCGGGCCTCGACCCGGTAACGGATCACGTTGCCCAGCAGACTATGACTGCGTACCTGGCCTTCCAGTTCGCCGTTCAGGCTCAGGACGATGGCTTCCGGGCGAATGGCCAGGCGACTGCTGATCGGTCGTTGCAGCAAGCGGCTGGCGCTGTCGGCATCGAGCAGGTTGTAGTTGCCGATAAAACCGGCGGCGAAGGCATCGGCGGGGGCGGTGTAGAGGGTTTCGGCATCGCCGCTTTGGACGATACGCCCCTGGTTCATCAGGAAAATGCGATCCGACAGGATCAGTGCTTCCTCCTGGTCATGGGTCACAAAGATGGTCGTCAGGCCCAACTCACGCTGGATATTTCGGATTTGTTCGCGCAGGTGCTTGCGGATCCGCGCATCCAGGGCCGACAGCGGTTCGTCGAGTAGCAGCAGGCGTGGCCGGGTCACCAGTGAGCGGGCCAGGGCCACACGTTGACACTGGCCTCCGGAAAGCTGGTGCGGATAGCGGCTGGCGAAGTCTTGCAGCTCGACCAGTTGCAGTACCTCAAGCACGCGGCTGCGGCTTTCTTCGGGGGCAACCTTCTGCATACGCAGGCCAAAGGCGACGTTCTGCTCCACGGTCATGTTGGGGAACAGGGCATAGCTCTGAAAGACCATGCCGATTCCGCGTTTCTGCGGGCTCAGAGGCACCAGGTCCTGGCCGTCCAGAAGAATCTTGCCGCTGTCCACTGCCGTTAGCCCGGCGATGCAGCGCAGCAGGGTGGATTTGCCGCAGCCGGAAGGGCCGAGCAGGGTGACGAACTCACCGCGTTCGATGTGGCAGTTGATGTCATTGAACACCGGGTTGCCGGCATAACGTTTCTGCAGATTTTGCACACTGACGAAGCTCATATCACGACTTGTCCTTGTTCAGGCGGTTGGCTGCCCAGGTCAGCACCAGCACGAAGAGGAAATAGGAAATCACCAGGGCGCTGTTGAAATGGCCGCTGCTGTTACGCATGTTGTTGAGGTACACCTGCAGGGTTTCATAGCGCGTGCCGACCAACAGGTTGGCGAAGACGAACTCGCCAAACAGGAACGAGAACGACAAAAGCAGCGCGACCATCAGGCCCTTGCGCAGGTTGGGCAGTACCACCAGCAGCGCGGCCTGAAAGGTACTGGCGCCGAGTAATTGGGCGGCGTCCATCAGGTCACGCAGGTTAATGGCTTGCAGGTTGTTGGTGATTGCCCGGTACATGAAGGGCAAGGCCACGGTGAAATAGCAACCGATCAGGATCCATGGCGTACCGACCATCGCCAGCGGCCCCGAGCCATAGAGCTGCAGCAGGCCCACCGAGGACACCACCGGCGGTACCGCGAAGGGCAGCAGGATGAGGATGTTCATCAGTGCGTCGAGCCGGGGGAAGTGGTAATGCACCACGAACAGCAACGGCAGAATCAGCAGTACCGAGAGAATCAACGCCCCCACGCATACCAGCAGCGATTGGCCGAATGCGGCAAGAAAGCGCGGGTCGCTCCACAAGGCCAGGTACCACTTGAGGGTCAGCCCACTGGGCAGAATGCTCGCTGACCAACTGGTGGCCAGGGAGTAGAGCAAGGTGCCGGCCAGGGGCAACAGCAACAGCAGAAACAGGGCGTAGACCACCAACCGATGATAGAGGTGGGTCGAAGCGGGTTCAGCGCGCGACATGGTAGCTCCTCTTCAGCATCCATTGGTGAACCAGGGTAACCAGCGTCATCAAGCCGACCAGGATCATGGCCAGTGCACTGGCCAGGTTCGGGTCCAGGGAGATGTCGCCCGCGACTAGCGCGGCGATGCGGATCGGTAACACGTTGAAGTTGCCGGTGGTCAAGGCGTACACCGTGGCGTAAGCCCCCAGCGCGTTGGCCAGCAGGATCACGAAGGTGCCGAGCAGGGCCGGGGTCAGCACCGGCAGGCCGATGTGCCGCCAGTACTGCCAGGCGTTGGCACCGAGCAACTCGGCGGACTCACGCCAGTCTTCACGCAGGGCGTCGAATGCCGGATAGAGCAGCAGCACTCCCAGTGGGATCTGGAAGTAGGTGTAGAGGATGATCAACCCGCTTTTGGAGTACAGGTTGAAGTCTTCGATGATCCCGGCCTGCTTGAGCAGCATGGTCAGGGCACCGTTGAAACCCGAGCAGGATGATGAAGGCGAAGGCCAGTGGCACCCCGGCGAAATTGCTGGTCATGTTGGCGAAGGCGTTGACGAAGTCGCGCAGCCGCGAATCGACCCGGCGCAGCGAGTAGCTGCCGAGGATGGCGATCAGGATGCCGAACAGGCTCGACCAGAAACTGATCTCCAGGCTGTGCTGGATAGCCTGGCGGTAGAACTTCGAGTTGAACACCTTGCTGAAGTTGTCCAGGCCCCAGCCACTTTCGGCCTGAACACTGTGTATGGCGACCCAGGCCAGCGGGGCAATTTGAAAGACCAGGAAAAACACCGCAAAGGGCAGCAGGCAGAGCAGCGCCAGGTATTTACCGCGAGTGAGCGCGTTCACGTGAGTAGCTCCCGGCACACCGGCTTGTCATGGGCAATGCCCATCAGCTCGCAAATCGTGCCACACAACTCGGTCTGCAAGGGTTTGGCGGCAGGGTCGAGGCTGAAGGCATCGCCAAACACGAACAGCGGCACTTCGCGCTCTTCAGGCAGCAGGCCATTGTGCGAGTGGTCGTTGTTCATGCCGTGGTCAGAGGTGACGAGTACCTGATAGCCACTGTCGAGCCAGCCTTGCAGATAGTCGGCCAGCAGGATGTCGGCGCCGCGTGCACTGTTACGGTACTGACGGCTGTCCAGCCCGTGGCGATGGCCTGCGTCGTCAATGTTCATCGGATGCACGAGCAGGAAGTTCGGGGCATGCCGGCGTCGCAGGTACTCGGCATCGGCAAACAGGTGCGAGTCCGGGTAGTGATCGACGTAATAAAACAGGCCGTGTTGAATCGGCAGTTTCGGCGAGTGCGTGTGGCGATCACGCAACGGGTCGAACGGTGAGCGGTTGTACAGTTCGCTGACCCAGTGGTAGGCCGCTGCCGCCGTGCTCAGGCCTGCTTCGTGGGCGTAATGAAAGATGCTGCGCTGTGTGGACAGGCGCGTGACGTTGTTGTGAACAATACCGCTGTCGATGGGGGCTACGCCGGGTAAGGATGCACTCATACAGCGGGCGGGACAGTGCCGGCAGCTCGCATTCGAGGCGGTACAGGGCTGCGCGGTCGGCTTCGACATAGGCATGCAGGTGGCCCATGGCGTGATGTGCGACCTGATAGTTGAGGCCATCAAGCAGGACCAGAATGACGTTGTGTTTCATGATTTCTCCGAAGTACGCGGGAGGGCTTCATCGCTGGCAAGCCAGCGCCCACATGAGCCTTGTGGGAACTGGTTTGCCGGCGATCGGGGCGACACGGTTTCCCGGTTGCGCCCACAGCCTCACTCCATCTCGATGATCACTTGCTCCTGCCACATCTGCGGCAGTTTCTTCGAGGTGGCTTCCCAGGCCGCGGCATCCTTGATCGGCTGAGCGGCCTTGTACTGCTCATTGGGCAGCAGCTTGGCCTGTACATCGGCGGGCAGTTTCAGGTGCTCGGCACGAATCGGCCGGGCGTTGCCGCGGGCGAGGTTGGTTTGCCCGGCATCGCTGAAAATGTATTCGCGGGTCAGTTTGGCGGCATTGGGGTTCTTGGCGTACTTGTTGATGATGGTGGTGTAGCCCGAGATCACCGAGCCATCTGCCGGGATCAAGACCTCAAAGCGCTTCGGATCGATCTGTTCGCGGTAGCTCAGGCCGTTGAAGTCCCAGACCACGCCCACTTCCACTTCACCCTTTTCCAGGGTCTGGATGGTGGGGTTGGCCAGCGACAGACGCTTCTGCTGCGCCAGCTTGGTGAACAGTTGCAGGCCCGGCTCGAGATTCTTCTCGTCACCCTTGTAAGCGATGGCGGCAGCCAGTACACCGTTGGCCGCCTGGGCGGCGGTGCCAACATCACCGATCGCGACCTTGTACTTGCCCTTTTCCAGGTCATGCCAGGTTTTTGGCATGTCGGCTTCCTTCACCAACTGTTTGTTGATGATGAAGGCGATGGTGCCGGTATAGGCCAGCGCCCAATGGCCATCCTTGTCCTTGGCCCACGCAGGCACTTGATCCCAGGTGCTGGGCTTGTAGGGTTGGGTCACGCCTTTGGCTGCGGCAATCGGGCCGAAGGCGGCGCCAACGTCGCCGATATCAGCGCTGGCGTTGTCTTTCTCTGCCTCGAACTTGGCCACCTCCTGAGCCGAACTCATGTCGGTATCCATATGCTTGAGGCCATACTTGCTGGCCAGGTCTTCCCAGGTTCCTTTCCAGTTGGCCCAGGCGTCGGGCATGCCGACGCTGTTGACCGCGCCCTCTTTACGGGCAGCGTCCTCCAGGGCTTTCAGGTCGGTACCGGCGGCCATCGCCGAGGTGCACAGGGCAATGGTAGAACCTAACAGTGACGCCAGGAAAAGCTGTTTCATCCGAAGCTCCTTATTGGGTGCCTTGCAAAACGCATGGGGTGTTGGACGTTGTTGCGATTCGGTTGGTCTAGGTCAGCAATACCTGAGCCAAGGTAGGCCGGGTGCATGACATTTTGATGTCGATGCGGGTTGTTCCGGCATGGCAGCTGGCTCTGAAAATACAGCGTAGACCAGATTCAAGTGCTTGATCCGCAACGCCTGAAGGCCTTGTTCGAGAGGGTTTTGATGACCGTTGAGCGGTAATGTCATCTGGCGTTCATCTGCATTGCCTAGTCTTGAAGTATTCCCGTGCGCCCCTTTCTGAGCGTTTTACTGCTCAGTATTGGCGCTGGACTAGTCCAGATAGGTAACCTTTGATGCGTCCACTGCCACCACGCGCAGTAACAGCCATATGCCAGGCGTTGCAGGAACAGATCGAGCACGGCCTGCTGGCCGCCGGTTGCAAGTTACCGGCCGAGCGCAAGCTCAGCGAAGTGTTCGACACGACGCGTATTACCCTGCGTGAAGCGCTGGTGCAGCTTGAAGCCCTTGGAGTGATCTACCGTGAGGAGCGTCGTGGCTGGTTCGTTGCACCCGAGCGATTGACCTATGACCTGATCGAGCGTAGCCACTTTCACGCCATGGTGCGCGCCCAGGGACGGGTGCCGGCTACCGAGTTGTTGTCGGCACGTCTGCAACCTGCGCCCGCCGCGATTTGTGCGCGCTTGCAACTGTCGCCGCTGTCCAGCGTGATTCAGATCTGTCGGTTACGGCGTATCGACGGGCGTGCGGTGCTGTATGCCGAGCACTACCTGAACCCTGAGTACTTTCCGGATATCCTCAGCTTCGACCTGGGCCAGTCATTGACTGAGTTGTACGCCGAGCACTACGGGATCCAGTACGGCCGGGTGTGTTTTGAAATTCTGCCTACGGCATTGCCCGTCGCCGCGGGTATGGCCCTGAAAGTATCGTCGGGCAGCCCCGGGCTGCAGATCACTCGGGTCAACAGCGATCAGCACGGGCGCTTGATCGACTGCGACCTGGAGTATTGGCGGCATGATGCGATTCGCATTCGAGCCGATGCCGGTTAAGCGTTGTTGCCCTCGGCGCCGCCACCGGCGGTGATCACCTGCACCGACAGGCGCGGAGTGGCCAGGTCCAGGCCGGCTTCATCGAGCTCGCGCTTGAGCGCCAGGTTGAACGCCCTTGAAACCTCCCACTGTTTGATCGGTGCGGTCTTGAACCGCGCCCGCAGGATGGCCGAGCCAGACTCGAAGCTCTCCACGCCTTGCAACTCCAGCGGTGACCAGATGCTGCGGCGTTGCAGCGGGTCGTTGCGCAGCTTCTGGCCAACATCGCGAACCAGGCTGATGGCCTGATCGATGTTCATGCTGTGGGGAATGGCGATGCGGAAGATCGCGTAACCAAACTCCCGCGAGTAGTTCTTGATACTTTTGATCTCGCTGAACGGGATGGTATGGACGATACCGTCGATATCGCGCAGGCGTACGGTACGGATAGTCAGGCCTTCGACGGTTCCCAGGTGGCCGCCGACATCGACATAGTCGTCAATGGCCAGGGAGTCCTCGATGATGATGAACAGGCCGGTGATCAAATCGGCCACCAGCGACTGCGCGCCGAAACCGATCGCCAGGCCGATGACCCCTGCACCCGCCAGCAGCGGCGTGACGTTCATGCCCATGTTGGCCAGGGCGACGATCACCGCAATGATGAAAATGGCCACGAACAGCACGTTGCGGATCAGCGGCATCATGGTTTGTGCACGGGCATTGGCCGCGCCTTTGCGTGAGCGCGTCAGGGCATGGTGCACGGCGGTATCGCTGAGTATCCACACCAGCCACGCGGCGAGCAGCGTGCCGCCCAGGCCAAGCAGGCGCATGGCAGCGTCATGGCCGTCGCCCTCGGCGAAACCGATCAGCGAGAAGCCCCAGACCCGAAGCCCCAATTCGATGAACAGCAGCCAGATCGTCAGGTGTACCAAGGTGTAGCCAAAACTTTTGAGCCGCTCGTAGTAGAGCGGTTGGCGGCGGTTGCTCCGGTGCGGTTTTGCAGCATGGCGACGGACCAGGCCGTTTATCACCATGCACAGCACCAGCAGTACGGCGCACATCAGCGATTGGCGCAGTGCGGTGCTGGTGTCGCCTGCTGAAATAAACGTGGCAAACAATGAGATGGCCACCAGCACCAACGCCGGCAGGTACCAGAAACTGCCGAGAATCTCGATGGTGTCGCTCAGGGCACGGCGTGTCAGGCGACGCGACAGCGGTTGGTTGCGGATCAGGTGAGCGATAGGGCGCCGGAAACGCAGGATGAACAGCCCGCTGGAAAGGGCTGCCAGCACATTCGCCAGCGTTGCCAGGCTATGCGCCAGGTGTGTGCCCAGCGCAGTCGCCAGGCGCGGATCGTTCATCGCCTCACCGAACGCGGCAAAACTGCCGATCAGCCACAGCGGGCGGAACGCGCGGCGCCGTAAAATGTGCAGCGCATGATGGCGGTGCGGGCCGTCGAGCAGGGAAAAGGCAATCACGCAAATGGCCGAGAAACAAGTGCCGACCACCAGTGCGTAGGCCAGCACCATGGCCATTGACTTGCCCAGTGACGAGGGCAGGGCAAAACTCAGGTACAGGGTGATGATCAGCGCCACCAGCCAAGGGCCAAGCTTACGCAAGGCGAAGCGCACCATGTCCCAGGTTTTGGGGTGATGGGGGAGTTCCTCGGTCAGGCCGAAGCGTAGCCGCACCCGATGCCCGACCCAGATAAAACCGTAAGCCAACAGGCTCCAGAGGGCGATGACCGCGGCAAAGCCGAACAGTATGGCGGGCAACTCTTTCACTGGCACCATCAGGGCGGCCAGCTCCTCCTGAGCCTGGTCCAGCTCCTGCGACCACCGCGTGAAGGGGCTGGCATCACCACTGAACTGCTTCTCGAGGCTGGCCACGGTGTTGCCAATCACCCCCAGTACGCCTTGCTCTACCGACGGCTGCGCCTGTTTGGTGCTGTCGCGCAGCTTCTTCAGATCGGCCAGCAAACTGGCACGTTGCTGATCGTTTTCCAGGCGCTTGATGACCTCGTCCAGGGACTGGCTCAGCGGCTCGGTGGCTTCGGGCTGGGCTTTGCTACTGCCGAGCAAACCCGGCAAACCTGCTGCCTGTGCCAGGCTGACGGGCGCCAGCAGTATCAGAAACAGCGCGAAAAAACGGAAAAAGGCAGGCACTGGCAAATCGACCTCAGGCAATCAATCGCCCGAGTGTAGTGTATTTGTCAGTTCAGTTTCTCAAGGATCTTCCAGGCCATGATGCCAATCATGCCCAAGGTTCCGATCCACATCATCAGCACCCCGATATTGCGCTCACGCATGTTGAAACCGACGGTCAACAGGATCAGGCCGGCGATCACCGGGAGGAACATCATCTGGAACTCTGACATGCGCAAGAACCTTCTCAAAGCGTGGAATTTCATGGGGCAAGCATAGGCCGGAATCGCTGGGCCGGGGTTGATGGAGGTCAGCGTGGGCACGGCCCGTGCTGATTCTAACAGCAGAGAAATTTCCTACATCGATATCAGATCGCGTCTGATACAGCGCCCAAGGCTTCCTGCCGACTGGTTAAAAGCGTCATGAGCGATCGATGAATCTCCCCGGCACGGACATGCAGCAACAGCTGCGTGTCGTTAACCTTTGAATGGATGTCGCGAATGATAAATATCAAGAAAGTGTTGTTGGGTTCTTTTGTGGTGTTGGGGTGTACGGTGGGTGGGGCGGTACAAGCGGCCAATCTGGCGACTGTGACAGTTGTAAATGAAACCAGTGCAGAAGCTGTGTACGGCTATGAGTATTTTTTTGGAAGTGTTAATCCCCTGCCGACAAATATATTACAAAACTCCAGTATTAGGTTTGTTCATACCAGTGGAAGTGATATTGCGTCCGGTATGCGATTTACTTACGCAGTGGGCTCGAAAAAATGCCGGTTCTCGGCATCGCACCTGGTTGAAATGCATCTGGGTGGATACCTGCCTAGCTGGAAGAAGGATGCAGTGTCTATTGGTTCGAGCCCTGCAACCTGTACCGCAACACTGGTGGGTGCAGATTCCAATCTACCCTTCAATTACACCGTGAAGTTCTCTATTAAGTAATCGTTCAGCGAGGCACTTGAATAAGTGCCTCGTTGTATTGGAGCGGTTGGAGGGATTAGTATGAAAATAGGCACAATTCCATCATCGGTAGCTATTGTTAGAGCACCACCAAAACCAGCACCCACAGAAGACCTTTCAACCTCAAATACGAAGGAGAGCGTGAGCCTCTCGGCGGAGGGGTTGAAGTTGAGCGCCAACATGGCGCAGGTCGATCGCCAGAATGATCAAGCCAGGGATAAATACGAAAGAATTTACGGTGCCCATGGCCTTGGTAAAACGGCCTTTTTACGGGTAAGGATGTATGGCGCAGAGGCTTTCAAACAGGCCGAGGTGTCGGCAGATTGTTCGCCTGAGCAACTGTCTCGAAAGCAGAGGTCTTTTGATTTTCTGCTGTCCATTCATGAGGGAAAGGGTAAGCCGTCTAACCCGTTTGCAGGGCTGTCCCGTCCGGAACTTGCGGCGATCGTGGAGTACGAAAGCGGTGAGTATACGGATGAAGAGCGTTATGTGGCGCTTCATGCCAAAAGTGACTTGGATTTCGAATATTTTCAGGCTTCAACCAGCTTTATTTTTCCAGGAGGCGATGCTCGCCCTTTTTATCGCAGTTACATAGAGTTTCTGGACAACCTCAGCCCTGTAGAGCGTTTGCGATATCCGGCGGGTGATCGCGAGAAAGTTGAACGCTTTCTTGCTCAGGAAGAACAACGCCTCGGCAAACTCCCCGCCGAGTTCTCCATCTGGGAACTTATGGCGCAGGGTTGATGTGTTTCAGTGGTTGGCCCGGCAAAAGGCAGCATCGCAGGCAAGCCTTGCTACCACAGAAAATGCAGTGTTCTGCGTAGTTCCCTGTGGGAGTAGGCTTGCCTACGATGGGATCAACGGCCTGCCAGCCAGTGCGCGATACGCACATCGCCGGCAAAGCTTGATCCCACACGGCCCGGTTCAAATACTCAGCAAGGCCTGCTTCTGCAGGCCGGGTGTTACGGCAGGTCGCGGCTGCGGTAGAACGCCGTCAGTACTTTCACCAGATGCGCCAGGTCATTGCTGCCGCACAGCTCGCGAATGGAGTGCATGGCAAAGGTCGGCAGGCCGATGTCGACGGTACGCACGCCCAGGTGGCTGGCGGTGATCGGGCCGATGGTCGAGCCGCAACCCATGTCGCTGCGTACCACGAAGCTCTGCACCGGCACTTCCTCGGCCATGCACAGATGGCGGAAGAAACCCGCGGTTTCGCTGTTGGTGGCGTAACGCTGGTTGTTGTTGACCTTGATCACAGGGCCGGCGTTGAGCTTGGGGCCGTGGTTGCCGTCATGCTTGTCGGCGTAGTTCGGATGAACGCCGTGGGCGTTGTCGGCCGAGACCAGCAGCGAGCGCTGAATGGTCCGGACGAAATCATCGCCGTCAGGCAGCAGGCGGCGCAGGGTTTGTTCCAGCATCGGGCCATCGGCACCACAGGCCGAGGAAGAGCCGACTTCCTCGTGGTCATTGCACACCAGCACACAGGTTTCGTCACTGTCGGCGGCGAGCAGGGCTTGCAGGCCGGCGTAGCAGGACAGCAGGTTGTCCAGCCGCGCCCCGGCGATAAAGTCGCCGTTCAGGCCAACCAGCGCGGCGGTCTGGGTGTCGTAGAAGCTCAGTTCGTAGTCCAGCACCACGTCGGCGTTCAGGCCGTGCTCACGCGCCAGTTGATCGGTGAGCAGGGCGCGGAAGTCAACGCGCTCATCGCCGGCCACCTGCGCCAAAATAGGCGGCAGCTCGGTCTGGGCGTTGATTGCCCAGCCCTCATTGGCGGCGCGGTTGAGGTGGATCGCCAGGTTGGGAATCACCGCAATCGGCAGCTTGAAGTCGATCAGTTGGCTTTCAACCTTGCCGTCACGGCGGAAGGTTACCCGCCCGGCCAGGGACAGGTCGCGGTCGAACCACGGCGCCAGCAGCGCGCCGCCGTAAACTTCCACGCCCAATTGCAAGAAGCCCAGGCGTTGCAGTTCCGGCTGTGGCTTAACCCGCAGGCACGGGCTGTCGGTATGGGCGCCGACCAGACGGATACCGTCGATCAAGGGCGAGTGTCGACCGAGCTTGAACGCGATGATCGAGGAGTCGTTTCGGGTCAGGTAGTAGCGGCCGCCAGCGGTGGTGGCCCAACTGTCGCGCTCGTCAAGGCGCTGGAAACCCGCCGCTTCAAGGCGTAAAGCAAGGCCGGTGGTGGCATGGAACGGCGTGGGGGAGGCCTTCAGAAAATCGATCAGGCCTTGATTCAGAGCATCGCGCATAAGTCACTCCAGACAGCAGTGGCGCGAGTTTAACGTATTGCTTGGGGATTGGGGCGGCCCGAATCGCCAGTAAGGTCGGCTCCAGCAAGGGGGCTGGAGCTGGCCTTGCCAGCGATAGAGGCGATGCAATCGATCAGAACGGCGCCGGGCACTCGAAGCGCAAACGCTCGCCGGTCACCGGATGGGTAAAACTCAGCATGCTTGCATGCAGGCACAGCCGTTCATGGGCCGCCAATGCTTCGGGGTTGGCGTACAGCCGATCGCCCAGCAGCGGATGGCCGATGGAGAGCATGTGCACGCGCAACTGATGCGAACGGCCGGTAATCGGCGTCAGCTCAACTCGGCAATGGTCACCGCAACGCTCGACGATACGCCAGAAGGTCAGTGCATGTTTGCCCTGTTCATGGTCCACCACATGGCGTGGCTTGGTTGGCGGGTCGTAGCGCAGGGGCAGGTCGATACTGCCGCTGTCCAGTTCCGGTTGCCCCCAGCACAGTGCGGTGTAGGCCTTCTCGGTTTCCCGGTCATGGAACTGTCGGGACAGCTCGCGGTGGCTGTCGGCATCACGTGCCAGCAGGATGATCCCGGAGGTTTCCCAGTCCAGGCGATGGACGATACGGGCTTCCGGGTAGCCGTTTTCCTGCAGGCGGGTAATCAGGCAGTCGCGGTTGTCCTCGGCGCGGCCCGGGACGGACAGCAGCAGGGTCGGTTTATTGACCACCAGGACAGCGGCATCCTGGTGCAGGATGTGGACGTTGGACAGCGGCATTGCGTGCTCTCTGTAAACACCAACGGCGACCGTCGAGCCCTCGCAGTGCGAAGGCCCGGCGGCCGCCGTGGTGGCTTGCCCGGCTGTCTGTTAGCGGTCGGGCAGGGTGATGTTGAGTTCCAGGATCGAGCAGCTGCCCTGGTTTTCCAGAGCGACCTGCACATCATCGTTGCCGATGTTGACGTACTTGCGGATCACCTCCACTAGCTCCTTCTGCAAGGCTGGCAGGTAGTCCGGGGTACTGCGCTGACCGCGCTCGTGCGCCACGATGATCTGTAGACGCTCTTTCGCAACCGAGGCGGTACTTACTTTTTTGCTGGCACGAAAGAAGTCAAAAAGGTTCATTGATTAGTTGCCTCCAAACAGGCGCTCGAAGAATCCCTTCTTCTGTACATCGAGGAAACGATGCTCCACGGTTTTGCCCAGCAAGCGGTCAACGGTATCGCTGTACGCCTGGCCAGCGTCGCTCTGGTCATCGAGGATGACGGGAACGCCCTGGTTGGATGCCTTGAGCACCGCCTGGGATTCAGGGATAACGCCCAGCAGCGCCACGGCGAGAATTTCCTTCACGTCTTCAACGCCGAGCATTTCGCCCTTGCTCACGCGCTCTGGATGGTAGCGGGTGATCAGCAGGTGTTCCTTGATTGGGTCTTCGCCGTTTTCGGCGCGGCGCGACTTGCTCGCCAACAGGCCGAGCATACGGTCGGAGTCACGTACCGAGGAGACTTCCGGGTTGGTCACGACGATCGCTTCATCCGCGAAGTACATGGCCAGGTGGGCACCTTTCTCGATACCGGCCGGCGAGTCGCATACCACGTAGTCGAACGAGTCCTTGAGTTCCATCAGGACTTTTTCGACGCCTTCCTGGGTCAGCGCGTCCTTGTCACGGGTCTGGCTGGCAGCCAGTACGTACAGGTTTTCAAGGCGCTTGTCTTTGATCAGGGCTTGTTGCAGGTTGGCTTCGCCGTTCACGACGTTGACGAAGTCATACACCACGCGGCGCTCACAGCCCATGATCAGGTCAAGATTACGCAGGCCAACGTCGAAGTCGACGATGACTGTCTTGTGGCCACGCAGAGCGAGGCCGGTACCGATAGCGGCGCTGGTGGTGGTCTTACCCACACCACCCTTGCCGGATGTAACCACGAGAATCTTGGCCAAGGTGTATCACCCCTAAAGAAAAAAGGACGTTCAGTCCCAAAAAATACAAAACGGCAACGTCGAAAAAAGTTGCGCGGAAAATGGCGGCAGTATCCGTTAAAGACGGGTGATGTTCAACACGTCGCCGGACAGGCTGACCTGTACCCCGGCCCCCCACAGCGGATCGCGGCGCAGGTCTTCGGAGACCTTGTATTGCCCGGCGATCGAGACCAGTTCAGCGGTCATTTGCTGGCAGAAAATCCGTGCCTTGGTGTTCCCCTTGATCCCTGCCAGGGCGCGTCCACGCATTGCCCCGTACACATGGATATTACCGTCGGCAAGAAGTTCCGCCCCCGGGCTGACCGATGAAATCACCACCAGGTCGCCGCCCTGAGCATAGATCTGTTGGCCGCCGCGTACAGGCGAAGTGATGATTTTGGTCGGTTTTACCGCAGGTTCTGCCGGTGGTTCGGGCTTTTTCTTCTCGACCACCGGCTCTGGCAGCTCCACGGGCCGCTCACGGGCGCCGGAAGGCGGCAGCACGGGCAGGTCGATGGCTATCGCGGCAGCAATGTCCTCGATACGGCTGGCGCGAATCGCCAGGGTGCGCAGGCCGTGCTGACGGCAGACGCGCATCAGCCCCGGCAGGTCTACGGCGCCCTCGCTGGCGGGCAACTTGTCCAGGGCCAGTACCAGCGGCGTATTGCTGAAGAAATTGGGGGCCTGGGCAACCTTGGCGGCCAATTGCCGATCCAGGCCCTCAAGGTTGTTTTGCGCAAGCTCAAGCACAGTAATGGCGAGCATGCTGCCCTTGAGCTGGAACACGGGTTCTTGGTCGGGCGTCTGAGTTTGGCTCATGGTCTGCATCGGGCGACTTGTTACGAAAAAGTGCCCAGACTTATAACGAGATCGTTCGTTAGCCGCAACCCGCACCGAACCGTTGTAGAATGCGCGGCCTTTGTCTTTCCGGAATCTTGAATGGATCGCCCGCGTTTTCGTCCGTATTTTTTGCACCCGCGCTTCTGGCCTTTGTGGCTGGGCCTGGGCCTGCTCTGGTTGATCGTACAGTTGCCTTACCGGGTATTGCTGGCTATCGGCCGTGGCCTCGGGCTGGCCATGTACCGCGTCGCTGGCGAGCGTCGGCGTATTGCCGCACGCAATCTCGAGTTGTGTTTCCCCGAGCTGTCGTCCGACGAGCGGACTCGCCTGCTCAAGGAAAATTTCGCCTCCACCGGTATCGCATTCTTCGAGATGGCCATGAGCTGGTGGTGGCCAAAAGCCCGCCTGGCACGCCTGGCGCACATCGAAGGGCTGGAACACCTGCAGGCCGCGCAGCGTGATGGCCAGGGCGCCATCCTGATGGCGTTGCATTTCACCACGCTGGAGATCGGTGCGGCCTTGCTTGGCCAGAAACACACCATCGACGGCATGTACCGCGAACACAAGAACCCGCTGTTCGACTTTGTTCAGCGCCAGGGGCGCGAGCGGCACAACCTCGACTCGCTGGCGGTGGAGCGTGAAGACGTGCGCGGCATGCTCAAACTGCTGCGTGCCGGCCGGGCGATCTGGTACGCGCCAGACCAGGACTACGGCGCCAAGCAGAGCCTGTTTGTGCCGCTGTTCGGCATTCAGGCTGCGACCGTGACGGCAACCACCAAGTTCGCCCGCCTGGGCAAGGCCAGGGTGATCCCCTTTACCCAGCAGCGCCTGGCCGATGGTAGCGGCTACCGGTTGGTGATCCATCCGCCGCTGGCTGACTTCCCTGGTGAGACCGAAGAAGCCGATTGCCTGCGCATCAACCAGTGGGTTGAGGCCTCGGTCCGTGAATGCCCTGAGCAGTATCTCTGGGCGCATCGACGCTTCAAATCGCGGCCACCAGGGGCGCCGAAGCTTTACGAAAAACGGCGTTAGTCCATATACGGACTTTCCAGCGAGTTCTCAGGGAGCAACAGCATGGCAGCAGCAGAACCGGTCACCGGTCTGATCCTTTCCGGCGGCGGGGCCCGTGCCGCTTATCAAGTCGGGGTGCTGGCCGGGATTGCCGATCTATTGCCAGCGGGTGCTGCCAATCCCTTCCCGGTGATTGTCGGTACCTCGGCCGGCGCCATCAATGCCGTCACCCTGGCCAGCGGCGCCATGCAGTTTTCCGAGACGATTCACAAGCTCACCGAGCTTTGGCAAGGCTTTCGCAGCAGTCAGGTGCTGCGCAGTGATTGGCCAGGCGTGGTGCGCCAGGCTGCGCGCTTTGTCTTTCACAGCCTGTTGGGGCTGGGTAGGCCAGTACCGGTTGCGTTGCTCGACAGCTCCCCGTTGCGCGGTCTGCTCAATACGCATTTGAACCTGAATGGCATTACCACGGCGATCGAGCAAAAACACCTGCACGCCGTGGCGGTGACCGCCTTCGGTTACGAGTCGGGGCAGGCCGTGACCTTCTATCAGGGGCGTGGTGCTATCGACCCTTGGTTGCGCCACCGACGCATCGGCATGCCCACGCGCTTGACCATCGAGCACCTGCTGGCCAGCTCGGCGATCCCCTTGCTTTTTGCGCCGGTCATGTTGGGCCAGGAGTTCTATGGTGATGGTGCGGTGCGCCAGTCGGCGCCGATCAGCCCGGCGCTGCACCTGGGCGCGAACCGGGTACTGGTGGTCGGGGTCAGTGGTAACCCCCAGCAGCCATCGGTACCTCACCCGCATCAGCGCAGCTTCAGAGGCCAGCACCCGAGCTTGGCGCAAATTGGCGGGCACATGCTCAACAGTACCTTCATTGACAGCCTGGAAGACGACCTGGAGTTACTGCAGCGGCTTAACCACCTGAGCCACCTGTTGCCGTCCGAGCGACGCCCCAAGCACTTGGGGTTGACGCCAGTGGAAGTGCTGGTGGTCGCGCCCAGCCAGCCGCTGGATGAAATCGCAGCCCGTCACCGGCGCGAGTTGCCAGCGGCTTTGCGCCTGTTCCTGCGTGGGCCGGGGGCGACCAGGACCAGCGGCGCCGGAGTGCTCAGCTACCTGCTGTTCGAGGCCAGCTACTGCAGTGAGCTGATTGAACTGGGGCGGCGCGATGCCCTGGCCAAGCGTTCGCAGCTCAGCCGGTTTCTCGGGCTCTGATCACTCATTGATCTGCAGTTGCCGTGCTGCCGTGTAAACGTAGCGCACCTTCTCATATTCGAATGGCGAGTTCGTCTGGCCATAGCGGAAGCTGGTGGTGTAGCGCTTGTCGACCGCGCGTAGTACGACCAGTTCCGGGTGATTGCTGCTGACCTCGGCAACGTTGAGGAAGTTGATCTGCGTCTCGCCGCTATAGTCCACCACCAGTCCGCCGGTATCACGCAGGTTGGACGGGCCGAGGATCGGTAGCATCAGGTAGGGGCCTTCGGGCACACCATAGAAGCCCAGTGTCTGGCCGAAGTCTTCGCTTTGGTGCGGAATGCCCATTTTGGTGGCCGGATCCCACAACCCTGCGACTCCAATCGTGGTGTTCAGCAACAGGCGCGCGGTGACCTCCATCGAGCGCTTGCCCTTGAGCTGCAACAGGCTGTTGAACAGGTTAGGTACATCGCCCAGGTTGCTGAAGAAGTTGCTTACGCCGCTACGGACGAAGCCCGGCGTAATCGCCTGATAGCCATTGACCACGGGCAGGAACACCCACTGATCGAAGCGGTAGTTGAAGTGGTACACCCGGCGATTCCAGGACTCCCATGGGTCGTAGACGTTCAGGGCGGTGAGCGTCGAACGCTCAAATTCGCGCTGGTCCAGGCCTGGGTTGAACTTCAGGGTCTTGAGCGGCTGGGTAAAACCATCCGCGTCCGCCGTACGCGTCTGGTTCGAAGGGCCGTCGGCCTGGGCCAGGCCTGCGGTGAACAGCGCCGATAGGAATAGAAGTTTTTTAACCACGGAAAAACTCCAGCATGGCGTCGCTGTTGACGCGGTAATTGATGTTGCCGCAATGGCCTCCATGTGGGTAAAGCGTCAGGCGGTCACCAAAGGTGCTACGCAGAAAACCGATATCGCCGGGGCCGAGGATCACGTCGTCGGCGTTGTGCATCACGGCGATTTTCGAACTGCCCTTGAGGTAGTCCTTCAAGGCATACAGGCTGACCTGATCGATCAGTTGCAGCAGGCTGCCACCGTCGGTACGGGCACGCCACATCGGGATGACCTGCTCAGTCAGGTAGCAGTCGAAGTCGCACTGCAGGGCGCGCTTGAAGAAGAGCGTCAGGCTACTGCCTTCGGTGATCGGGTACTTGGGCGGGGTGATCAGGCCGCGGCGGTTGATCAGGTCCGAAGTGAAGGCAATATCGGCCGCGGAAAATCGGAACGAGGTACCAATCACCATGGCCATCTGCTCGTTGGACAAATGCTGGCGCGACTGCTGGAAGTCGTAGAGCAAGGCATCGTTGAGGTCGATGTAGCCCTTTTGCTGGAAGTAACGGGTCAGCTTGCCCAGCACCAGCTCGTAGAACGTGGTGCTGTTGTTGATGCCCTTGACCTGCGTCTGCACCAACTTGTCGAGGTTGCTGACGGAGGTATAGAGGTTCACGGGTGGGTTGAGCAGCAGTACGCGCTTGAAGTTGAAACTGCGTCGGGTCTCATCCAGATGGCTGACAAACGCCGCATCCAGGGCGCCGAGGCTGTAGCCGGTGAGGTAGAAGTCGGTAATGGGCAAATGTGAGTGCTGAGCCCTTACTGCTTGCATCACCCGGTACATGTCTTCGGCGTCGTCCTTGGAAACCCCGGGGGTGGCGAAGCGCGAAGCCGAGGTCATGAAGTCGAAACTCGTGGGCGACGACAACTGCACTACATGGTAACCGGCCTTGTAGTAGAGCTTCTTCAGGTACTCGTTGAGGCTGCTGTTGTAAGGCGCACCGGTACCGGCAATGAGGAAAATCAGCGGTGCGGGGTGGTCCTGACGGGCCATTCGATAGCGCAGTTTTTTCACGGGCCAAAAATTGTCGGGCAGGCTGAACGCCCGCTCAGGCCTGAGATTCAGGCTGTAATCGGACTGACGGATATCCTCATCACTGGGCAGCTCCGGGCGCAGCTCGGGCGGGGTCGAGGCGATAGTCGCTTCAAAGGGATTGGTCAGTGGGTAACCGTAGCTGGCGGCATCGATATCGGCCGCCAAGGCGCACGCACTCAGCAGGAGGCCACCCAACAAAGTGGCAAGGTGCAGTGATCGAAGCATGACGAGTCCCCGGAAAATACAAGCGAAATGCGCAGGTTAGGACAACCCTGAGGCTGGCAAAGTTGCCAAGCGGTGTTGCATTCATCGCAGCCGATAGTGCCGTTGCGGCATCTGTTGCTGCAACAACAGGTTTGATTGGTCATACGGGTAAAGTAGCCCAGGCTGGCGCTTTCGCCTTGCATAGACCGTTTGGACGATTATGCTGGGTGCCGATTTTCAGTATTTTGGAGTTGCGCATGCCCCGCTTGTTACCGTTTGTCGCTTTGCTGGTTTTGCTGCCGTTGTGGCTGGCCGCAAGCTACGGGGTGCGTTACGTGTTGATGGAAGACCCACAGTGGGTTGGCCTGTGCCTGGAGCAGGCGACGACCTGGTCGTGTCAGGTGCGTTCGACGTTGGGTTTGATGATCCACTGGCGGGTACTGGCCTGGACGGCGTTGGGCCTGGCACTGCTGGCGATGCTGATCCCGGGGCGTGCCGGCTGGCGCATGGCGGTGTTGGCATTACTGTTCGGGATTCCGGCCTTGGTCTTGTACACCGCCAGTATGGCCGTGTTTGCCGTGGTGCTGGCGGCGTTGCGCCTGGTTAGGCAGGCGCCGCGTACCCCCTGAGACCGTGTTGAGCCTATCGCAGGTAAGCCTGCTGTGGCAGCCAAACGCCGCGAACTCAAGGACACCCCACCGACGCCATCGCAGGCAAGCCAGCTCCAACAGCGCCCGCGTAACCTGTAGGAGCCGGGCTTGCCCGCGATGCAGCCACCGCGTACTCGCTGACACCCCACCGACGCCATCGCAGGCAAGCCAGCTCCAACAGCGCCCGCGCAACCTGTAGGAGCCGGGCTTGCCCGCGATACAAACACCGCGAACTCAAGGACACCCCACCGACGCCATCGCAGGCAAGCCAGCTCCAACAGAACCCGCGCAGCCTGTAGGAGCGGGTCTTGCCCGCGATGCAAACGCCGCGAACTCACGGACACCCCACCGATGCCATCGCAGGCAAGCCAGCTCCAACAGCGCCCGCGCAACCTGTAGGAGCCGGGCTTGCCCGCGATACAGCCGCCGCGAACTCACTGACACCCCACCGACGCCATCGCAGGCAAACCTGCTCCAACAGAGCCCGCGTAACCTGTAGGAGCGGGTCTTGCCCGCGATGCAGCCGCCGCGAACTCACTGACACCCCACCGACGCCATCGCAGGCAAACCTGCTCCAACAGAGCCCGCGCAACCTGTAGGAGCCGGGCTTGCCCGCGATACAAACGCCGCGAACTCACGGACACCCCACCGACGCCATCGCAGGCAAGCCAGCTCCAACAGAACCCGCGCAAGTTGTAGGAGCCGGGCTTGCCCGCGATACAAACGCCGCGCACTCACAGGCACCCCACCGACGCCATCGCAGGCAAGCCAGCTCCAACAGAACCCGCGCAGCCTGTAGGAGCCGGGCTTGCCCGCGATGCAGCCACCGCGTACTCGCTGACACCCCACCGACGCCATCGCAGGCAAACCTGCTCCAACAGCGCCCGCGTAACCTGTAGGAGCGGGTCTTGCCCGCGATGCAGCCACCGCGTACTCACGGACACCCCACCGACGCCATCGCAGGCAAGCCAGCTCCAACAGAACCCGCGCAGCCTGTAGGAGCCGGGCTTGCCCGCGATGCAAACACCGCTTACTCGCTGACACCCCACCGACGCCATCGCAGGCAAACCTGCTTCAACAGCGCCCGCACCAGCTGTGGTAGCGTCTGTACGTTACTGACGCACCCTCAAACTCCGCCACAATCCCACCACCATCACCACACTGACTGCCGCCCAGATCCACGCTTGCTGGTTGCCCAGGCCCTCACGGAACAGTTGCGGCGCGATACCGGCCCCGATGATAAACGTCAGCACACCGACCTCCGCCCGTGGCGCACGTACCGGCCGCAGGGCATAGACCAGTGCCGGCAACACCAATGCCGCACTTGGAAAACTGCGGTAACGCGGGTCAAACACCAACGCCAGCATGCTTACCGCTGCCGCAAAGCCTGCCGCCACCAGCCACCATCCCGCTCGGGCCTCCAGCCAGTTGAAGGCGCGATCACGCCAGCCTTCACGTGTCGCCAGTGCCAGGGCCGCATGGGCCAGCACCAGCAGGTTCAAGCCGACCAACAGGCCCGCCCACAACCACTCACCGGCAAACCGGCTGTTGATTCGCGCAAGCTCACCCCACAGCCCGATGCTGGCGGCACCGGTTGCTGCCAGCAAAGGCAGCAGCAAGGCCGAGCGGGTGCCGCGCACGGGGCCGGCAAGCCACAGCGTGATCAGGAACAGTACGCCACCGAAGCCCAGCCACTGCGGCCAGAGCGGCAGGTTCGACACCGGCCCTTCAAGCACGCCCTTGTCCTGGCGGTCTGCGTCATACAGCCCCCAGTAACCGCCGACGGCACCTTCGCTGGCGCGTTTCCACGGCTGGTCAAAGGCTTCGATCAGGTTGTAATGCCAGCCCTGCTGCTCGGCCATGGCCACGAAACCACGAATGAAGCGTGCCTCGTTGACCCGGCTGGGCAGGGCGGTTTCGCGCTGGCGACCTTCGCTGGGCCAGCCCGTTTCACCAATCAGGATATCCTTGGGCGCGAAGCGGTTGCCGAACACCTGGCGGATCTCGCCGACATGGGCGAGGGCGTCGTCGATTCGCTTCGGATCGTCTTCCCAGTAGGGCAGCAGGTGGATGGTCAGAAAGTCCACCTCCGGGGCAATCTCAGGATGTTTCAACCAGAACTCCCAGACATCGGCATAGGTCACCGGCACGCTGACCTGGCTTTTCACCCGGGCAATCAGGCCGGCCAGTTGCGGGCCGGTCACTTCCTTGCGCAGCAGCGCCTCATTACCGATGATCACCGCACGAACGACGTCCTTGTTGGCATTGGCCGAGGCAATCAGTGCCTGGATTTCCTTCTCGGTGTCTGCCGGGTTGCTGTTGATCCAGGCACCCAGCATTACCTTCAGGCCGTGCTTGCGTGCCAGTTCAGGGATCGCCTCAAGGCCGGTCATTGAGTAGGTGCGAATGCACTCGAAACGTTTGGCCAGCAATGCCAGGTCGGCATCCATGCGCGCCGGGCGCAGTTGGAAAGGCTGGTCGAACGGGGACTGGTCTTTATCGAACGGCGTATAGGACGCGCATTGGAGTTTGTGCGTAGCACTGGCGGCGTCGGGCAGTACCACCGGTTTCCCCAGTCCGTACCAAAGCCCGGCAAGGGCAAACAGGCCGAGCAGGCAGGCGAACAGGTAAGGCAGCACGGGGAAGCGGGCGGTAGAGGACATTAATCGACGCCGTCTGGTAACAAAGCCGCCAATAGTACCTGCAAACGCCGCCCGCTAAAGCCTTGGCATGCAAAGTTCGGGCATAACCGGCAGCCGTTCGAACCACGCCCCGGCCTGCTGGCCTGATGATGTCGTTTCTCGGTGTCTTGAGGTCGCTGCCAGAGCAGGTTCCCGAGACGTGTCGGTTGATGATGCCTTGCATCAGTACTCCGCTGATGCTTCGGCTGTCCTGGTAAGTGGGCGTGACGGGGGCGCCATGCACCAAAACAACGTGACGATGCTCGACCATCGTCGGGCGCTGCACTTTCCGTGAAGTAACGAGGGGAAGCTTTGATGAAAATGCGACGACTCCTGGGGGCGGCCTCCGCCCTGGTACTGGCAATGGGCGCCACGCAGGCGATGGCCAAGGAAGTGAGCATCGGCTACGTCGATGGCTGGTCGGACAGCGTCGCGACGACGTTTGTCGCGGCACAAGTGATCAAGGAAAAACTCGGCTATGACGTCAAGCTGATGCCCGTTGCGACCGGCATCATGTGGCAAGGCGTCGCCACCGGCAAACTGGACGCCATGCTTTCCGCCTGGCTGCCGGTCACCCACGGCGAGTACTGGAGTAAAAACAAGGACAACGTGGTCGATTACGGCCCTAACTTCAAGGACGCCAAGATCGGCCTGATCGTGCCGGAGTACGTCAAGGCTGTTTCGCTGGCCGATTTGAAGACTGACGACAGCTTCAAGAAAAAGATTGTAGGTATCGATGCCGGCTCCGGCGTGATGCTCAAGACCGATCAAGCGATCAAGGACTACGACCTGACCGGCTACAAGCTGCAAGCCAGTTCTGGTGCGGCGATGACGGCTGAGCTGGGGCGTGCCTATGCCAAGCAGCAGTCGATTGCGGTCACCGGCTGGGTACCGCACTGGATGTTCGCCAAGTGGAAACTGCGCTTCCTTGAAGACCCAAAAGGGGTGTACGGCGCTGCTGAAACCGTCAACAGCATTGGCAGCAAAGAGCTGGCGACCAAGGCGCCAGAAGTCGCCACGTTCCTGAAAAAGTTCTCTTGGCAGTCGAAAGACGAAATCGGCGAGGTCATGCTTGCGATTCAGGAGGGCGCCAAGCCTGAGGCCGCCGCCAAGGATTGGGTTGCTAAGCACCCTGAGCGCGTCGCGGAGTGGACCGCCAAGTAACGGCTTCAAGCCTTTTTTTCGGGGCTCCAGGGCTGCATGAATCGTTGCGATCATGCAGCCCTTTGCATTTCTGGCTGTTACAGAAACTGCAAAAGAGTTTTACATCTAAGACTAAGGTCGTCTGGAGTGAGTCCCAAGGCAGCATAAAGTAGCGGTGAGTTCTTTCTACTCTGTGCTGCGAGGACAAAAACAATGAACGACAGCATTTACCTCTCGATACAAAACAGCCCGCGGTTCAAGGAGCTGGTTTCGAAACGGGAGCGGTTCGCCATGATTCTATCGGCGATCATGCTTGGGCTTTACACTGGCTTCATCCTGCTTATCGCTTATGGTCCCCAGATTCTGGGCACCAAGATCAGCCCTGAGAGTTCGATTACGTGGGGCATTCCTGTGGGTGTCGGCATTATTGTGGCGGCCTTCATTCTCACTGGGATCTACGTACGTCGCGCGAACGGTGAGTTCGACGACCTGAACAACGCGATTCTCAAGGAGGCTCAGCAATGATCCGGCGTTTACTGGCAACACTGGCCTTCGGCGTATTCGCGCCGGCCGTCTGGGCGGGAGAAGCCCTGACCGGTGAGGTCCACAAACAACCCCTGAACATCTCTGCCATTGTGATGTTCGTGGTTTTCGTTGGCGCCACCCTGTGCATTACCTACTGGGCATCCAAGCGCAACAACTCGGCAGCGGATTACTATGCTGCGGGTGGTCGTATCACGGGCTTCCAGAACGGTCTGGCAATCGCCGGTGACTACATGTCCGCGGCGTCCTTCCTGGGTATTTCCGCACTGGTGTACACCTCTGGCTACGATGGCCTGATCTACTCGATCGGCTTCCTGGTCGGCTGGCCAATCATTCTGTTCCTGATCGCTGAGCGGTTGCGTAACCTGGGCAAATACACCTTTGCCGACGTCGCTTCCTATCGCCTGAAGCAGAAGGAAATCCGCACCCTGTCGGCCTCCGGCTCGCTGGTGGTGGTAGCGTTCTACCTGATCGCTCAGATGGTGGGTGCAGGTAAACTGATCCAACTGCTGTTCGGCCTGGACTACCACGTTGCGGTGATCCTGGTGGGCATCCTGATGGCGCTGTACGTGTTGTTCGGCGGCATGCTGGCGACCACCTGGGTACAGATCATCAAGGCTGTACTGCTGCTGTCCGGTGCGAGCTTCATGGCACTGATGGTCATGAAACACGTCAACTTCGACTTCAACATGCTGTTCTCCGAGTCGATCAGCGTTCACCCTAAAGGTGAAGCGATCATGAGCCCGGGTGGCCTCGTGAAAGACCCGATCTCGGCGTTCTCGCTGGGCCTGGCACTGATGTTCGGTACCGCTGGCCTGCCGCACATCCTGATGCGCTTCTTCACTGTGAGCGACGCCAAGGAAGCGCGTAAGAGCGTGCTGTATGCAACGGGCTTCATCGGCTACTTCTACATCCTGACCTTCATCATCGGCTTCGGCGCGATCCTGCTGGTCAGCACCAACCCGGACTTCAAGGACGCGGCTGGCGCGCTGTTGGGCGGTAACAACATGGCAGCTATCCACCTGGCCAAAGCGGTGGGCGGCAGCATCTTCCTCGGCTTCATCTCGGCGGTGGCGTTCGCGACCATCCTGGCTGTGGTTGCAGGCCTGACCCTGGCCGGTGCCTCGGCAGTGTCCCACGACCTGTATGCCAGCGTGTTCCGTAAAGGCCGCGCCAACGAGAAGGACGAGATCCGCGTTTCGAAGATCACCACGATCGCTCTGGCGGTACTGGCAATCTTCCTGGGCATCCTGTTCGAGAAGCAGAACATCGCGTTCATGGTAGGCCTGGCGTTCTCCATCGCTGCCAGCTGCAACTTCCCGGTACTGCTGCTGTCGATGTACTGGAAGAAACTGACTACCCGTGGCGCCATGATCGGCGGCTGGATGGGCCTGGTCAGCGCAGTAGGCCTGATGGTTCTCGGCCCAACCATTTGGGTACAGATCCTCGGTCACGAGAAAGCCATCTACCCGTACGAGTATCCAGCGCTGTTCTCGATGCTGATTGCCTTCGTCGGTATCTGGTTCTTCTCGATCACCGACAAGTCCAAAGCAGCTGATGAAGAACGTGCACTGTTCTACCCGCAGTTCGTTCGTTCGCAAACCGGCCTGGGCGCCAGCGGTGCGGTATCGCACTAAGACGCTGAGCGGTTAAGCCACAGAAAAATGCCAGTCGATTGACTGGCATTTTTTTTGGGGCTTTTACGTCGCAGGTGCTGGTTTCAAGTCTCCAGCCCTACGGTGCTTTCAGGTCACACCGTTCATTTAGCCTGCGCCATTCAGCAACCTGATGAAGGATGGGGCCGGCCCATGCCTTCGCTACACTCGCCGAACGTATCCATGGTTGAACGAGGCATCCGTCTATGCAAAACCGCATGATGATCACTGGCGCCGGATCGGGGCTGGGCCGGGAAATTGCGTTGCGTTGGGCGCGTGAGGGCTGGCAACTGGCACTTGCCGATGTCAATGAGGCCGGCTTGCGGGACACCCTGGCCCTGGTGCGTGAGGCCGGTGGAACAGGCTTTACCCAGCGCTGCGACGTGCGCGACTACAGCCAGCTGACAGCATTGGCGCAGGCCTGCGAAGAGCATTTCGGTGGCGTTGATGTCGTCGTCAACAATGCCGGCGTTGCCTCTGGCGGCTTTTTCGCCGAGTTGTCGCTGGAGGACTGGGATTGGCAACTGGCAATCAACCTGATGGGCGTGGTCAAGGGCTGCAAGGCGTTCTTGCCCCTGCTGACCCGCAGCAAGGGGCGGATCATCAATATTGCGTCCATGGCGGCCTTGATGCAGGCCCCTGCCATGAGTAACTACAACGTGGCCAAGGCGGGCGTGGTGGCCCTGTCGGAAAGCCTGCTGGTGGAGTTGCGCCAACAGGAGGTCGCTGTGCACGTGGTGTGCCCCTCGTACTTCCAGACCAACCTGCTGGACTCGTTCCGTGGCCCGACGCCAGCAATGAAAGCGCAAGTGGGCAAGTTGCTGGAAAGCTCGCCGATTACGGCGAGTGACATCGCCGACTATATCTACCAGCACGTCGCGCAAGGCGAATTCATGATCCTCCCTCACGAACAAGGTCGCCAGGCCTGGCAACTCAAGCAGCAAAACCCTCAGGCGCTGTATGACGAGATGGCCACAATGGCCGAGAAAATGTGCGGCAAGGCTCGCTCGACGCAGGCTTGAGCGTTCGCCTCAGGTATTCTGGGCGCCTTTGCTGAACAACCCAAGGTGCCCTGGCGTGATCAATTACTTCTGGTTCTTCCTCGCTGCAGTCTTCGAGATTGGCGGTTGTTATGCCTTCTATCTCTGGCTACGACTGGGCAAGAGCGCGTGGTGGATCGCGCCAGCGTTGTTCAGCCTGACCCTGTTTGGGCTGATCCTGACCCGGGTCGAGGCGGCCTATGCCGGTCGGGCATACGCGGCTTATGGCGGTATTTACATTGTCACCTCGTTGATCTGGTTGGCAGTCATCGAACGCGCCAGGCCGTTGAGCACGGACTGGATGGGCGCGCTGCTGTGTGTGCTGGGCGCCACCCTCATTGTATTGGGGCCGCGTTTTCACAGCGCCTGAAAGCCTCTTTTTTAAGTTTATTTGTAGGGAAAATCTGAAAGTGCGGTGGGAACTGTCTAAATCCCGCTCGCAGCATTGATGGCACCTTGCCCATGCAGCAGTCTCCAGATTCGCCAAAAGCTGGAGGAAAAAGCGATGCTGGTTATCGGACGTGAGGTAGGTGAGGTGATCGCCATTGATGGTCAGATCAGGATCGAAGTGTTGTCCGTGGAAGGCGGTACCGTACGTTTCGGTATCAGCGCTCCACGGCATATCGAGGTGCACAGGGCGGAAATCTACCGGCGTATTGTCGAGCAGGCCGGCAAGAAGATGAGCACGGACTGATTCAGTCCAGCAGTTCCCGAGGGACTTCGTGCTTGGGCAGCAACTGGCACTGTTGGCTTTCCAGGTCGAAGAGGATAAAGGCCTGACCTTTGAGCAGCGCTTGGCGAACCCGCAGTACGCGGGTTTCGAGCGGGGTTTCGTCACCGTTGTCGGTACCGTCGCGGGTGACGAAATCCTCGATCAGGCGGGTCAGGGTCTCAGCTTCCAGTTGGTCGTAAGGAATCAGCATAAAAGGACTTGGACGTAGTTAAGAGTGCCCACATCCTACGCGAATCGTTACTGGCTGGCTTCGCCCTGTCTGCGCTTGCCGCGAACCAGTTCACGCAGCATGAAGCGGTTCGGATGGCAGGCTTCGGCGACTGCACGGGGCAGTGGCAGCGGCGCACCGTCAGCCCAGGCAGCAACCAGCTCGCCTGAAAGCGGTGCGGTGATCAACCCACGCGAGCCATGGCCGCTGTTGATGTACAAGCCCTCAAGCCAAGGGCAGGGCGTGCTCGGTTGTTGCCGGGCGTCTTTGGCCAGCACCGCATAGGCCTGAGCGAACGCTTTTTGATCAGCCAGCGGGCCAACGATTGGCAGGTAGTCCGGGCTGGTACAGCGGAACGCGGCCCTGCCTTCCAGCACCTCGGGGTCGAGATGATCGGCGCCCAGGCGCATCGCCAGGTCGGCGGAGATCTCTTGTAGCAACGCCAGGTTGCCTTGGTGCTCGGCGGCGGTGGGCGTCAGCTCGGTGGCGGTGAAGTCGAAACTGGCGCCGAGGGTGTGTTCACCCAGGCGCGGTGGGGCAACGTAACCCTCGGCGCAGACCACGGTGCTCAAGGTTGAACTCTGCCCAGTGGCCGGCAGGCGGGTGATTTGCCCGCGAATGCGCTTGAGCGGCAGTTCACTGCAGCCCTCAAACCGATGGATCTCCGCCGCGCAGGCCAACACCGCGAGCGGCGCGCTGGCCAACAGGCGCTCGCCCTCCCAGGCCTGCCACTGGCCATCGGCTTTGCGCAGTTCCAGCACCTGGTGATGCATCAGCAGGCGGATGTTCGGATGCTTGGCCTGCCAGGCGCACAGCGCCGGCGGGTGAACCCAGCCACCTTCAGGGTAGAACAGGCCGCCACTGGCCAGACCGATGCCCGCCATGGTTTCGGCGTCGGTGCGGTTCAGGCGTTGCAGTAATGTCGGGTCGAAGGCCTCGGCCAGTTTGGCCTGGCGCTGATCTTCCTTGTCGTCGAAGGCTAACTGCAACACACCGCAGGCGTCCCAATCACGGCCACGCTGCAATTGTTCCAGCAAGCGTCGGGTATAACCGAAGCCGCTGATGATCAACCGCGACAGGGCGGTGCCGTGGGCTGAGAGCTTCAGGTAGAGCACACCTTGCGGGTTGCCCGAGGCCTCGCTGGCCGGTTGGGCATGGCGATCCAGCAGGCTGACCTGCCAGCCCCGTGCCGCCAGGCTTGCGGCCGTCGCACAGCCAGCCAGGCCGGCGCCAATCACCAGCGCCTGGCGTGGGCCCGGCAGGGCAGGCGGGCGGGCGTACCAGGGCGCGACAGTTGCCGGGGCAGCCTGCTCGGGTGGGCAACCTTCATAGACGCCGCGCACGATTTCCCACTTCTTGCCGATGCCGGGGATCTTTTTCAGCGCGAAACCGGCAGCCATCAACCCGCGACGAACCCAGCCGGTGCTGGTAAAAGTGCCGAGTGTGGCCTGTTCGGCCGAGAGCCGGGCCAACTGAGCGAACAGCTCCGGGGTCCACATTTCCGGGTTTTTCGCCGGGGCAAAACCATCGAGGAACCAGGCGTCGACCCGGGCATCGAGTTGCGGCAACTGCTCCAGCGCATCGCCCACCATCAAGGTCAGCGTGACCCGACCCTGCTCGAAGACAAACTGCTGGAAGCCTTCATGCACCGCCACGTACTCGGCCAACAGGGCATTGCCGAAATCTGCCAGCTCCGGCCACAGGGCCAAGGCCTTGGCCAGATCGGCGCGGCTCAGGGGGTATTTCTCGACCGTCACGAAATGCAGGCGAGCACCAGGGCCGGCGCATTCGGCGAACAACTGCCAGGCGCAAAGAAAGTTCATCCCGGTACCAAAACCGGTTTCGCCGATCACCAGGCACTGGTTGTCCTGCAGGGCGCTGAAACGCTGACGCAGGTTGTTCTGCTCAATGAACACATGACGGGTTTCTTCAAGGCCCTGTTCCTTGGAGAAATAGACGTCATCGTACTGCCGCGAATGCGGGCGTCCCTGGTCGTCCCAGTCAATCTGGGCATAGTTGGTTACGTCGGTCATGTTCGGCTCGAAAACGGCAAGACCGGCATTTTAGCCGATCGGTTGAACGCTGTTTGACTTGGCGCATGGTACTGATTTTTCTGCCGACAAAAGCCGCGCTGATCCGCTAGGCTTGCTTATCAACCAAGGGAGCCTGGTACATGTTCGAATCTGCTGAAATCGGTCACGCCATCGACAAGGACACCTATGACGCTGAAGTCCCGGCGTTGCGAGAAGCGTTGCTTGAAGCGCAGTTCGAACTCAAGCAGCAGGCACGGTTTCCGGTCATTGTATTGATCAATGGCGTCGAAGGTGCAGGCAAGGGCGAGACGGTCAAGCTGCTTAACGAATGGATGGACCCTCGGTTGATTGAGGTCCGTACCTTCGATCAGCAAAGCGATGAAGAGCTCGCCCATCCACCGGCCTGGCGCTACTGGCGGGCTTTGCCGGCCAAGGGGCGGATGGGGATTTTCTTCGGCAACTGGTACAGCCAGATGTTGCAGGGGCGGGTTCATGGTGTGTTCAAGGACGCCGTGCTCGACCAGGCCATTGGTGGTGCCGAGCGCCTGGAACAGATGCTCTGTGATGAAGGTGCGCTGATCTTCAAGTTCTGGTTCCACCTGTCCAAAAAACAGATGAAAGCCCGCCTCAAGTCCCTGCAGGACGACCCGCTGCACAGTTGGCGGATCAGCCCGCTGGACTGGCAACAGTCACAGACCTATGACCGCTTCGTGCGTTTTGGTGAGCGGGTGTTGCGCCGTACCAGCCGAGACTATGCGCCATGGCATGTCATCGAGGGTGTCGACCCCTATTACCGAAGCCTGGCAGTCGGGCGCATTCTGCTTGAAGGCTTGCAGAACGCGCTGAAGACCGAAGGGCGCGTGGTTCGTCCGAGTAACATCGCGCCGTTGAGCCAGAGCATTGATCAGCGCAGCTTGTTGGGCAGCCTGGATTTGAGCAAGCAACTGAGCAAGGACGAATACCAGGAGCAACTGATTACCGAGCAGGCTCGCCTGGCCGGGCTGCTGCGTGATAAACGCATGCGCCGCCATGCCTTGCTGGCCGTGTTCGAAGGGAATGACGCGGCGGGCAAGGGCGGTGCGATCCGTCGCGTGGCCGCAGCACTGGACCCGCGTCAGTACCGAATCGTGCCGATTGCCGCCCCGACCGAAGAAGAACGTGCGCAGCCTTACCTCTGGCGGTTCTGGCGGCACGTCCCGGGGCGCGGCAAATTCACCGTGTTCGATCGCTCCTGGTACGGCCGGGTGCTGGTGGAGCGAGTCGAGGGGTTTTGCCAGCAGGCAGACTGGATGCGGGCCTATGGCGAGATCAATGATTTTGAAGAACAGTTGAACAACGCTGGCGTGGTGCTGGTCAAGTTCTGGATGGCGATTGACCAGCAGACCCAACTGGAGCGCTTCCAGGCGCGCGAACAGATCCCCTTCAAGCGCTTCAAGATCACCGAAGAGGACTGGCGCAACCGTGACAAGTGGCCGCAATACGCCGAAGCGGTGGGCGATATGGTTGACCGTACCAGCACCGAAATTGCGCCTTGGACCCTGGTCGAAGCCAATGACAAACGCTGGGCCCGGGTAAAAGTGCTGCGCACCATCAACGAAGCGCTGGAAGCGGCGTTCAAGAACAACAAGAAATAGCCACCAACGCCATCGCAGCCCGCGCAGCCTGTAGGCGCCGGGCTTGCCCGCGATACAAACGCCGCGAACCCACTGACACCCCACCGACGCCATCGCAGGCAAGCCAGCTCCAACAGAGCCCACGTAACCTGTAGGAGCCGGGCTTGCCCGCGATACAAACGCCGCGAACTCACGGACACCCCACCGACGCCATCGCAGGCAAGCCAGCTCCAACAGAGCCCGCGTAACCTGTAGGAGCCGGGCTTGCCCGCGATGCAAACACCGCGAACCCACTGACACCCCACCGACGCCATCGCAGGCAAGCCAGCTCCAACAGCGCCCGCGTAACCTGTAGGAGCCGGGCTTGCCCGCGATGCAAACGCCGCGAACTCACTGACACCCCACCGACACCATCGCAGGCAAGCCAGCTCCAACAGCGCCCGCGCAGCCTGTAGGAGCCGGGCTTGCCCGCGATGCAGCCACCGCGAACTCACGGACACCCCACCGACGCCATCGCAGGCAAGCCAGCTCCAACAGAGCCCGCGCAGCCTGTAGGAGCCGGGCTTGCCCGCGATACAAACGGCGCGAACCCACTGACACCCCACCCAGGCCATCGCAGGCAAGCCAGCTCCAACAGAGCCCGCGTAACACTTGCAGGCTTTCATGGAATGAGATGCTGAATTCTTTTCTATATCTGTAACTGTGTAAGTTGCGGTGACCGCCGTAGAATCAAGCCTCCCCCCACCATAGGGTTTTTCGAGGCGGTCATGCATATTTCTTCCGGACGCTGGGTCTACGGTCTGTTCCTGGCGTTGTTGACGGCCGTGCTCTGGGGCATCCTTCCGATCAAGCTCAAGCAGGTGTTGCTGGTGATGGACCCGGTCACTGTCACCTGGTTCCGCCTGCTGGTTTCTGGTGGCCTGCTGCTGGCCTTTCTTGGCGCCACGCGGCGTCTGCCCTCCGTGCGTGCCCTGGGGCGAAACGGGCGTTTTCTGCTGTTGCTCTGCGTGGGCGGGCTGGTCGGCAACTATGTGCTCTACCTGATCGGTCTGAACATACTCAGCCCCGGCACAGCGCAACTGATGATCCAGATGGGGCCGGTGCTGCTGTTGATCAGTAGCGTTGTGGTTTTCAAGGAGCGTTTCAGCCTGGGGCAGGGGATCGGCCTGGTCATTCTGCTGCTGGGCTTCGGGTTGTTCTTCAATCAGCGCCTGGACGAGCTGCTGACCTCCTTGGGCACGTACACCAAGGGCATTCTGATTATCCTGCTGGCCGCTGCGGTGTGGACGTTCTATGCCTTGGGCCAGAAGCAGTTACTCACCGTGTGGAGCTCGCCACAGGTGATGATGGTGATCTACCTGATCTGTGCCTTGATCCTGACGCCATGGGCACACCCACTGGAGGCGCTGCAACTGAGCCCGCTGCAAGGCTGGTTGCTGTTGGCCTGTTGCCTGAACACGCTGGTTGCCTACGGTGCCTTTGCTGAAGCGTTGGCCCACTGGGAAGCATCGCGGGTCAGTGCGACCCTGGCGATCACCCCGCTGGTGACGTTCGGCTGTGTTGCCCTGGCGGCCATGCTCTGGCCAGGTTATGTGCAACCCGAGCAGATCAATGGCCTGGCGTACATCGGTGCCGTGATCGTGGTGCTTGGCTCGGTGCTGATTGCGCTGGGGCCGTCACTGATTGCCGGTTGGCGTGCCAGGCGCGTGCGCCTGGCACGCTGACTCAGCCGTTGTCGCCCGCATCGAGCATGTGTTCGGGCCGTACCCATTGGTCGAACTGCTGGTCGCTGACATAGCCCAGCGCCAGTGCGGCCTCGCGCAAGGTACTGCCTTCGGCATAGGCCTTTTTGGCAATCTCGGCGGCTTTGTCGTAGCCGATGTGCGGGTTCAGCGCTGTCACCAGCATCAGCCCGCGTTCCAGGTGGTCGGCCATTTGCTGAGGATCCGGCTCAAGCCCGGCAATACAGTGCTGCTGGAAGTTATGGCAGCCGTCGGCCAGCAGTTCGATCGACTGCAGCAGGTTATGGATGATCACCGGCTTGAACACGTTGAGCTGAAGGTGCCCCTGGCTGGCGGCAAAGCCGATCGCGGCGTCGTTGCCCAGCACCTGGCAGGCCAGCATCGACAGCGCCTCGCATTGGGTCGGGTTGACCTTGCCGGGCATGATCGAGCTGCCCGGCTCGTTGGCCGGCAACCGCACTTCCGCCAGCCCGGTGCGCGGGCCGGAGCTGAGCAAGCGCAAATCGTTGGCCAGTTTCATCAGGGTGATCGCCAGGGTTTTCAGCGCCCCGGCCAGGAGCGTCAGTGGTTCATGCCCGGCCAGCGCGGCGAATTTGTTCGGTGCGCTGACGAAGGGCAGCCCGGCCAGGGCCGCAAGCTCTGCGGCGATGGCTTCGGCAAAGCCTTTCGGCGCGTTCAGGCCGGTACCGACTGCCGTACCGCCCTGTGCCAGCTCGTAGACTGCCGGCAGTGTCGAGCGGATTGCCCGTTGTGCGTAGTCGAGTTGGGCGACATAAGCCGACAGTTCCTGGCCGAAGGTAATCGGTGTGGCGTCCATCATGTGGGTGCGCCCGGTCTTGACCAGGTGCTGATGACGCACCGACTGTTCTGCCAGGCCCGCAGCCAGTTCGCTGATCGCCGGCAGTAGCCGCGCATGTACTGCCTGTGCTGCGGCGATGTGCATGGCGGTGGGGAAGCAGTCGTTGGAGCTCTGCGAGCGGTTGACGTGATCGTTGGGGTGGACCGGGGTTTTCCCCCCTCGGCCCTGGCCGGCGAGCTCGTTGGCGCGGCCGGCAATCACCTCGTTGACGTTCATGTTGCTCTGGGTGCCGCTACCGGTCTGCCAGACCATCAGCGGAAACTGCTCGTCGTGTTGCCCGGCCAGTACCTCGTCAGCGGCTTGCTCAATCAGCCGGGCAACGTCGGCTGGCAGGTTGCCGTTACGCACGTTGACCCGGGCGGCCGCCTTCTTGATCAGCGCCAGGGCGTGCAGGACAGCCAGCGGCATTCGTTCCTTGCCAATTGCGAAGTTGATCAGCGAGCGCTGCGTCTGGGCGCCCCAGTAGGCCTGATCCGGAACTTCGACCGTTCCCAGGCTGTCTGTCTCGTTACGGCTCATGCTGCGGTCACTCCTTTGTCGTCTGATTCCGCAGTTTAGGTCCTGATTCGACACGGCGGTTTCTTTACGTGTCGATCCACTTGAGCGCTCAGCCCGAGTCGGCGCAGAATGCTCTACTCTGAGGTGCCACCTCTTCCGACAATTAAGGATTTCCGATGACCCGTCTTCGCGCCCTTTGCACCGCAGTTGTACTGGTTTGTGCCAGCGGCCAGGTGCTTGCCGATACTGCCAGCCACAATGCCAGCGCCGAAGCCTTCCTTAAGCTGGCGCACGCCGACAAGCTCGGAACCCCGGTCTACATGCAAGTGCAGCAGATGTTCGCCCAGCGCTTTGAACAGACCAAGGCACCTGCTTCGAAAAAGGCTGTGCTGGACAGCTACCAGGCCAAGGCCAATGCCGCCCTTGACCAGGCGATCGGCTGGAACAAGCTCAAGCCCGATATGGTTAAGCTCTACACCAGCACCTTCAGCGAAAGCGAGCTGAAAGACCTGGTGAAGTTCTACGAGTCGCCACTGGGCAAGAAAGTCCTGGAAAAAATGCCGATGGTCACCCAGCAGTCGGCTCAGTTGACCCAGCAGAAACTGGAAAGCGCAGTACCGGTGGTCAACAAGCTGCTGTCTGACATGACCACCGAACTGGACCCGTCCGCGGGCAAGGCCGCGCCGGCCAAGAAGCCGTAAGCGGAGCCCGTCATGTCGATGCAGCAACGAATTGAGCAAAGCCTGGCCGCCCTGGCCCCGCAGCACCTTGAAGTGCGTGATGAAAGCCACATGCACAGCCGTGGCCAGGAAACCCACTACAAGGCGATTTTGGTCAGTGAGCAGTTCGAGGGGCTGAACAGCGTCAAGCGCCACCAGAAGGTGTACGCCACCCTGGGCGAGTTGATGAGCCAGTTCCACGCCTTGGCCTTGCATACCTACACGCCGCAGGAGTGGGAAAAGGTCGGTGCAGCCCCGGCCTCGCCAACCTGTGCCGGTGGTAGCAAACACTGATTTTGCTGCCGGGTTTTTGTTAGAATGTGCAACGCGCCGCTCGTCGGCGCGTTTTTTTTGACACCCGGTTCGTCCTTTGCGAGGACAGCCACCTGGAGAATCAAGGCATGACCCAAGCTATCGTCGTGGCGGCGCTGTACAAATTCGTTACCCTCGAAGATTACGTCGAACTGCGTGAACCGCTGCTCGAAACGATGACCGCCAATGGCGTCAAAGGCACCCTGTTGCTGGCTGAAGAAGGCATCAACGGTACGGTGTCCGGTACCCGTGAAGGCATCGATGGCCTGCTGGCCTGGTTGCGCAGCGATGCGCGCCTGGTAGACATCGACCACAAAGAGTCCTACTGCGATGAGCAGCCGTTCTACCGCACCAAGGTCAAACTGAAGAAAGAGATCGTCACCCTGGGTGTTCCGGGCGTCGACCCGAACAAGAAGGTCGGTACCTACGTCGAGCCCAAGGACTGGAACGCACTGATCAGCGATCCGGAAGTGCTGTTGATCGATACCCGTAACGATTACGAAGTGTCCATCGGCACCTTTGAAGGGGCGATCGACCCGAAAACCACGACCTTCCGTGAGTTCCCCGAGTACATCAAGGCCAACTTCGACCCAAGCCGTCACAAGAAAGTCGCCATGTTCTGCACCGGCGGCATTCGCTGTGAAAAAGCCTCCAGCTACATGCTCGGCGAGGGGTTCGAAGAGGTCTATCATCTCAAGGGTGGTATCCTCAAATACCTTGAGGAAGTGCCGCAGGAAGAGAGCCGCTGGGAGGGCGAGTGCTTCGTCTTCGACAACCGGGTCACCGTTCGTCATGACCTGAGCGAAGGCGATTATGACCAGTGCCACGCCTGCCGCACGCCGATCAGCGTGGAAGACCGTGCTTCGGAGCACTACTCGCCAGGTATCAGCTGCCCGCACTGCTGGGACAGCCTGAGCGAGAAGACGCGCCGCAGCGCCATCGACCGGCAGAAGCAGATCGAACTGGCCAAGGCCCGCAACCAGCCGCACCCGATTGGCCATAATTACCGCAAAGCTGCCGAGGTTTGATGATGTCCGCTCGCCTGCTCTATGTGATGGACCCGATGTGCTCCTGGTGCTGGGGTTTTGCACCAGTGGCCGAGGCCCTGATCGCCCAGGCGCACGCGGCGGGGGTGCCGACCCATCTGGTGGTCGGTGGCCTGCGTAGCGGTAGCAGCGCACTTGATGTGTCTACCCGACGCTACATCCTTGAGCACTGGCAAGCGGTGCACGAAGCGACTGGCCAGCCGTTTCGCATTGAAGGGGCGATGCCCGAGGGTTTCGTCTACGACACCGAACCTGCGTGCCGCGCCTTGGTGACGGCACGCAGCCTTGACCCGCAACGCGCGTGGGGCCTGCTCACGCTTATCCAGCAGGCCTTCTATGAGCGCAGCGAAGATGTCACCCGTGCGCCGCAATTGGTTGAACTGGCTACCCAGGCAGGCTTTGAGCGTGCGGTGTTTTCCGAGCGCTTCACCAGCGCCGAGCAACGCCAGGCCACGGCTGCCGATTTCGTCTGGGTGCAGGATTTGGGTATTGCCGGTTTCCCGACCCTGCTGGCCGAGCGCAATGGCCAGTTGGCGCTGTTGACCAACGGCTACCAGCCTCAAGACGCGTTGGCGCCGTTGCTCGGTCGTTGGCTGGAGCGCGCCGCTCATGCTTGACCTGCCGGGCTCACCCGACCCGGTGCCGGGTTCACCGGCAAGTCATGGCGATCGTCTGAGCTGGGCTGAAATTCGTCGCCTGGCACTGCAACATAAAAAAGCCCTGTGGATCGCCAATGGCGTTGCCGTGCTGGCGGCGCTGTGCAGTGTGCCGATCCCGCTGTTGCTGCCGCTGCTCGTCGACGAAGTGCTGCTGGGGCATGGCGACGCCGCGCTGAAATGGATGAATCAGTTTCTGCCGCAGGCTTGGCACGTGCCCGCTGGCTATATCGGCCTGATGCTTCTGGTGACCCTGTGCCTGCGGGTATTCGCGCTGGCATTCAACGTGGTTCAGGCCAGGCTGTTTGCCGGTTTGGCCAAAGACATCGTCTACCGCTTGCGTATCCGCCTGATCGAGCGGCTCAAGCGCATCTCCCTGAGCGAGTACGAAAGCCTTGGCAGCGGAACGGTCACGACGCACCTGGTGACCGACCTCGACACCCTGGACAAGTTTGTCGGTGAAACCCTCAGCCGCTTCCTAGTAGCGGTACTGACCTTGACCGGTACGGCCGGCATCCTGATCTGGATGCATTGGCAGTTGGCGCTGTTGATCCTGCTGTTCAACCCGTTGGTGATTTTTGCCACCGTGCAATTGGGCAAGCGGGTCAAGCACCTGAAAAAACTGGAGAACGACAGCACCTCGCGGTTTACCCAGGCGCTGGCCGAAACGCTGGATGCCATTCAGGAAATTCGAGCCGGTAACCGCCAGGGCTATTTCCTTGGGCGACTGGGGGTACGTGCCCAGGAGGTTCGCAACTATGCCGTCGCCTCGCAGTGGAAGAGTGACGCCAGTGGGCGTGCCAGTGGCCTGTTGTTCCAGTTTGGTATCGATATTTTCCGCGCGGCGGCAATGCTCACCGTGCTGTTCTCCGACCTTTCCATTGGCCAGATGCTGGCCGTGTTCAGCTACCTGTGGTTCATGATCGGGCCGGTGGAGCAGTTGTTGAACCTGCAATACGCCTACTACGCCGCTGGCGGTGCGCTGACCCGCATCAACGAACTGCTGGCGCGTGACGACGAACCGCAGTTTGCCGGGGGCGTCGACCCGTTCAAGGGCCGTGACACCGTTGGCATCGACGTGCGCGGCCTGCGTTTTGCCTACGGCGAGGAGCCGGTGCTCGACCAGCTCAACCTGTCGATCGCACCCGGCGAAAAAGTGGCGATAGTCGGTGCCAGCGGTGGCGGCAAGAGCACCTTGGTGCAGTTGTTGCTGGGGCTCTACACACCGCAAGCCGGGACGATCCGCTTCGGTGGCGCGACCTTGCAGGAAATTGGCCTGGAAACCTTGCGTGAGCAGGTGGCCGTGGTGTTACAGCACCCCTCGCTGTTCAACGACACCGTGCGCGCCAACCTGACCATGGGCCGCGACTGCACCGACGAAGCATGCTGGCAGGCATTGGGCATTGCCCAGCTAGATGGCACCATTGCTGCGCTGCCTCAGGGCCTGGACAGCGTGGTAGGGCGCTCCGGGGTACGCCTGTCCGGTGGGCAGCGTCAGCGTCTGGCCATTGCCCGGATGGTACTGGCCGAGCCCAAGGTGGTTATCCTCGATGAAGCCACGTCTGCCCTGGACGCGGCGACCGAGTACAACCTGCATCAGGCCCTGGCCCGTTTTCTCAGTGCCCGCACGACCTTGATCATCGCCCACCGCCTGTCGGCGGTGAAGCAGGCAGACCGTGTTCTGGTGTTCGATGGGGGGCATGTTGCCGAGGACGGTTGCCATCAGCAGCTCATCGCTGATGGCGGTTTATACGCCAAACTGTACGGGCATCTGCAACAAAGTTGAGCGGGAAAAGCGAATTTTGAGGTAAAGGCCATTTGCCCTGGTGGCAAATATCCTAGTCTGTTGTAGGTTTAGACTCATACGGCTCTGCAACAAGGGACCTCATGAAGGGAAAACGGACTCTCGAAGCGCCAAAGTTGCTGGGCATCATTTGGCCATTTGTCGCGGTCGTGCTGTTTCAGGCGTTGCTAGGAAGCATCAGCCTTTACGCGCTCTCGGCTGTGCGTGGTTACGTGGGTGGCGAAAGCCTCTGGTCCAAGGGCCAGAAGGACGCCATCTACTACCTTACGCTGTATGCCGACAGTGGCGATCAGGCGGCGTTCGAGAAGTACCAGCGGGCTATCGCCGTGCCCATGGGGGGGCATGAGCTGCGCACCGCACTGGATTTGCCGACACCGGACATCGCAGCGGCTCGCAAGGGCATGTTGCAGGGTGGCAACCACCCCGATGACGTCTCCAGTGTGATCTGGTTGTACCTGAATTTTCGTCATGTCAGTTACCTGGAAAAGGCCATTCAACTGTGGGCCGTCGGCGACGGCTTCGTGCAGCAACTCGACACTCTTGCCCAGGAAATACGCCAAGGCTTTGCGCGTGGGAAGGCCTCGGCCAGGAAAGTGGCCGACTGGAAGGCCAGGATTGCCTCGATCAATGAGGGCGTGGCGCCTGCCGCCAAGGCGTTCAGCGATGCCTTGAGCGAAGGCTCGCGGGTGCTCCTGCGCCTGTTGCTGTTCATCAACGTGGCGACCGCATTGTTCCTGATTGCCCTGGCCTGGAAGCGCTCGCACAAGCTGCTGGTTCAGCGCCAAGCCTTTGCCAGTGCGCTGCAGGTTGAAAAAGAGCGTGCGCAAGTCACCCTGGCGTCGATTGGCGATGGTGTGATAACCACCGACGTCGATGGCTGTATTACCTACATGAACCCGGCTGCCGAGCAGTTGACCCACTGGGATGCCCAGCAGGCGCAGGGCTTGCCCTTGGCGGCACTGTTCAATCTGCTTGATGAGCATGCCGAGAAGGACAGCCTGACGCTGATTGAGCACATTCTCAACGGCACCCTGCATGAAGGCGGTGAGCATGCCAAGCTGATTCAGCGGCTCGATGGCAGCACCGTTTCCGTCGCCCTGGTGGGCGCGCCGATACTCAACGAAGGGCGTATCAGTGGCGTTGTAGTGGTGCTGCATGACATGACCCAGGAGCGCCAATACATTGCCAACCTGTCCTGGCAGGCCACCCATGACGCCCTGACAGGGTTGGCCAACCGCCGGGAATTCGAGTTCCGCCTGGAGCAGGCGCTCGCAGGCCTGAGCCGAAGTACGGCGCGCCATTCATTGCTGTTCCTGGACCTGGATCAGTTCAAACTGGTCAACGACACCTCTGGCCATGCGGCGGGTGATGAGTTGCTGCGGCACATTTGTGCCTTGCTTCAGGGTGGGTTGCGTGAAGGGGATACCTTGGCGCGTCTCGGGGGGGATGAGTTCGGCATCCTGCTGGAAAACTGCCCGCCGGAACAGGCCGAGCGCATTGCCGAAAACCTTCGTCAGACAGTGCAGAGCCTGCATTTTGTCTGGAAAGGGCGCCCGTTCATGACCACGGTCAGTATTGGCCTGGTTCCCCTCAGCCAGCCTCCGGCTACCCTGGAAGCGTCGTTACGGGCCGCGGACATGGCGTGTTATATGGCCAAGGAGAAGGGGCGTAACCGCGTTCAGGTCTACCATGCCGACGACACCGAGTTGTCCATGCGCGTTGGTGAAATGGCCTGGATTCAGCGTTT
This sequence comes from Pseudomonas sp. TE3910, assembly GCF_056279025.1. Lineage (NCBI taxonomy): Bacteria > Pseudomonadati > Pseudomonadota > Gammaproteobacteria > Pseudomonadales > Pseudomonadaceae > Pseudomonas > Pseudomonas sp. TE3910. The sequence goes on along the minus strand of NZ_JBWBQN010000001.1, from coordinate 2,091,997 downwards.
GCACGTCGCATTGGAAGAAAACCGCTTTTGCCTTTACTCCCAGGAAATTGCTGCACTGGGTGAGCCTGGCAATGCCGGTGGGCACCTTGAGATTCTTCTGCGGCTGCACGATGAGAGTGGGCGCACCATCCTGCCTGACAGCTTTATCCCGGCCGCCGAACGATACGGGTTGATGACCGCGCTGGACCGTTGGGTCGTGCGCAACGTGTTTCAGGTGATTCGCGAAGCCCTGGACAGGCCGCGCCAAGGGCCGTTGGCCATGTGCGCGATCAACCTGTCCGGGAGCAGTATCGGCGACGACAACTTCCTTGAATACCTGCACCGCATGTTCAGCGAGTTTTCGATTCCACCGCAGCTGGTCTGCTTTGAAATCACTGAAACCAGTGCCATTGCCAACCTGGGTAGCGCCATTCGTTTCATCAACGACTTGAAGGGGTTGGGCTGCAGGTTCTCGCTTGATGACTTCTGCGCAGGCATGTCGTCGTTCGCCTATTTGAAACATTTGCCAGTAGACTTCCTTAAGATCGACGGAAGTTTCGTCAAGGACATGCTGGATGACCCGATTAATCGGGCGATGGTCGAAGTGATCAACCACATTGGCCATGTCATGGGCAAACGCACGATCGCCGAGTTCGTCGAAACCCCGCTGATTGAACAGGCCTTGCGGGAAATTGGCGTGGACTACGCACAGGGGTACCTCATCGAGCGTCCGGCGGTGTTTTCGTGCGACAGCCTGCAGCGCAAACGTGCGCCGGAGCGCGCTCAGATGATGAAGGCGCCAGGAACGTTTCGCTGAACATTAACAATCACAAGGAAAAGGAGCTGACAGTGACTGATGCATTTGTTCGAATCGGTCCGTTGATGGATCCCGCCAGTTACCCGCTCTGGGCCCAACAGTTGATTGAAGCCTGCAGCGAAAGTAAGCGAAAGGTGGTCGAGCACGAGCTTTACCAGCGTATGCGAGATAACCGCTTGGGGGCTCGAACGATGCGTCAGTACCTGATTGGTGGCTGGCCGGTGGTTGAACAGTTCGCCCTGTACATGGCACAGAACCTGACCAAGACCCGCTTTGCCCGCCATCCCGGTGAGGACCTGGCGCGCCGCTGGCTGATGCGCAACATTCGCGTCGAACTCAATCATGCCGATTATTGGCTGAACTGGTGCCATGCCCATGGCGTCAGCCTCGACGACCTGCAGGCGCAGCAGGTGCCGACAGAGCTGCAGGCGTTGAGCCACTGGTGCTGGCACACCAGCTCGGCAGACCCACTGATCATCGCGATTGCAGCGACCAACTATGCCATTGAAGGGGCTACCGGCGAGTGGTCGGCCTTGGTCTGTTCTACCGGTGCCTATGCCGAGGCGTTTCCGGAAGCGCAGCGCAAGCGCGCCATGAAGTGGCTGAATCTGCACGCTCAGTATGACGATGCGCACCCATGGGAGGCGCTGGAGATCATCTGCACGCTGGCTGGCAATAACCCGTCCAAGGCCTTGCAGGCCGAGCTGCGGCAGGCCATCTGCAAGAGTTACGAATACATGTACCTGTTCCTTGAGCGCTGCATGCAAATGGAAGTGTCGCATGAGCGCCAGAGCCCCCGCGAACGGATGGCTCTGGTGCAAGGCTGAAGCTTACTGCGCGTCGAACGCCTGGCCGTTGATGCCGGCGCTGTCCGGGCCCATCAGGTACAGATACACCGGCATGATATCGGCCGGCAGCGGATTGCTTTCGGGGTTTTCGCCCGGGTAGGCCTGGGCGCGCATGCTGGTGCGGGTTGCGCCTGGGTTGACACTGTTGGCGCGCACAGGGGCAACGCCCTCCAGCTCATCTGCCAGGGTTTGCATCAGGCCCTCGGTGGCGAACTTCGAGACGCCATAGGCGCCCCAGTAGGCGCGGCCTTTGCGGCCAACACTGCTGGAGGTGAAGATCACCGAAGCGTCCTCCGACAGCTTCAACAGTGGCAGCAGGGTGCTGGTCAGCATGAACGTGGCGTTCACGTTGATATGCATCACCCGCATGAAGTTGTCGCCAGACAGCTGTTCAATCGGTGTCCGTGGGCCAATGATCGAGGCGTTGTGCAGCAGGCCGTCGAGCCGACCGAACTCATTCTCGATCATCACCGCCAGTTCGTCGTACTGGTGTGGCAGCGCCGTTTCCAGGTTGAACGGAATGACCACCGGTTGTGGATGCCCGGCCGCTTCGATTTCGTCATAGACCTGGGTCAGGTTGGCTTCGGTCTTGCCCAGCAGTAGCACCGTCGCACCGTGGGCAGCGAAGCTCTTGGCGGCGGCTGCGCCGATGCCGCGACCAGCGCCAGTGACAAGGATGACCCGGTCTTTGAGCAGGTCGGGGCGGGCGGAGTAGTCGAACATGGTGTTTACCTCTAAATAGTCGCTATCAGCAGCCGCAGAGTGCGCTGTCGATCACCTTGCGCAGTTCCAGTGGATGGTCGACCACCACGTCCGCACCCCAGTTGTTCGGGTTGTCTTCGGGGTGGATATAGCCATAGCGCACGGCAGCGGTGCGGGTGCCGGCATCGCGCCCCGACTCGATGTCACGCAGGTCGTCGCCCACGAACAGCACGCTGGCCGGGTCCAGGTTCAGGGTTTTGCAGGCCAGGATCAGTGGCTCTGGATCGGGCTTGCTGTTCTTTACATGGTCCGGGCAGATCAGCAGCGCCGAACGCTCGGCCAGGCCGAGTTGTTGCATGATCGGCTCGGCGAAGCGCACGGGCTTGTTGGTGACCACACCCCACAGCAAGTTGCCTTTTTCGATGTCGGCCAGCAATTCGGCCATGCCGTCGAACAGGCAGCTGTGGACCGCGCAGTTGGCCTGGTAGCGCTCAAGGAACTCCAGGCGCAGTGCTTCGAACGCAGCGTCGGCTGGGTCCAGCGCGAAGGTTGCCGAGACCATGGCCCGGGCACCACCGGAAATCACATCACGGATTCTCTGTTCGTCTACGGGGGGCAGGCCGCGGTCGGCCAGCATGGCCTGGCAGATGGCGACGAAGTCCGGCGCCGTATCCAGCAAGGTGCCATCCATGTCAAAAAGTACGGCTCGCAAACGCATGCTCATTCCTCGCGCAGGGTTTGAATCATGTAGTTGACGTCGACATCGGCCGCCAGCTTGTAATGCTTGGTCAGCGGGTTGTAGGTCAGGCCGATGATGTCCTTGACGCTCAGGCCGGCTTCACGGCTCCAGGCGCCCAGTTCCGAGGGGCGGATGAACTTCTTGAAGTCATGGGTGCCACGCGGCAGCAACTTCATGATGTACTCGGCACCAATGATCGCAAACAGGTACGCCTTGGGGTTGCGGTTGATGGTCGAGAAAAATACCTGGCCGCCCGGTTTGACCATGCGGTAGCAGGCGCGAATCACCGAGGATGGGTCAGGGACGTGCTCCAGCATCTCCAGGCAGGTGACCACGTCAAACTGGCCTGGCATTTCCTCGGCCAGAGCTTCGGCGGTGATCTGCCGGTACTCAACGTTCACGCCCGATTCCAGCTGGTGCAGTTGGGCGACGGCCAGCGGTGCCTCACCCATGTCGATACCGGTGACGGTCGCGCCGCGCTGGGCCATGGATTCGCTGAGAATGCCGCCGCCGCAGCCAACGTCGAGCACCTTCTTGCCGGCCAGCTTGACGCGCTCGTCAATCCAGTTGACCCGTAGCGGGTTGATGTCGTGCAGCGGTTTGAACTCGCTTTCGCGGTCCCACCAGCGGTGGGCGAGGGCTTCGAATTTGGCGATTTCAGCGTGGTCGACGTTGCTCATGGAACAGTCCTCTGAAGCTTCAATAATACGTTACGGGTCGGCAGTGGGGCTGGCGACGGGTTATTCGTGATGGCCGCCAATGCGCTGGCCCCAGGCGCGGGCTGCGCTGCTCAGGGCCTGTTCGTCCAGGCGCGTCAGGCGCCGCTCGTCCAGCAGTTGCTTGCCGTTGACCCAGACATGCTTCACGCAGTCACGGCCGCAGGCGTAGATCAGTTGCGAAACCGGATCGTAGACCGGCTGCTGAGCCAGGCCCGAAAGGTCGAAGGCGGTCAGGTCGGCGGCCTTGCCCAGCTCCAGTGAGCCGGTAATCGCATCAAGGCCCAGTGCGCGTGCGCCATTGAGGGTCGCCATGCGCAGGGCGCGGTGTGCGTCCAGTGCGGTGGCCGAGCCAGCCACTGCCTTGGCCAACAGGGCCGCAGTGCGTGTTTCGCCGAGCAGGTCGAGATCGTTGTTGCTGGCCGCGCCGTCGGTTCCAACGGCGACGTTGACGCCGGCTTGCCACAGGCGTTCGACCGGGCAGAAGCCGCTGGCCAGTTTCAGGTTCGATTCCGGGCAGTGGACAACGTTGGTGTTGCTTTCTACCAGCAGCGCCAGGTCTTCGTCGCTGACCTGGGTCATGTGTACCGCCTGCAGGCGCGGGCCAAGCAGGCCGAGGCGGGCCAGGCGTGCCAGAGGGCGCTCGCCACGCTGCTCAAGCGACTGCTGGACCTCAAAGGCGGTTTCCTGGATATGCATGTGAATCGGCGCGTCCAGTTCCTCGGCGATCACCCGGATTTTCTCCAGGTTCTCGTCGCTCACCGTGTAAGGCGCGTGCGGGCCGAAAGCCACGGTAATGCGTGGATGGTGGCGCAGGTCGCCGAACAGCTCGACGCCCTGGTGCAGCGCTTCATCGGTGCTGCGTGCGCCAGGAATCGGGAAGTCCAGCAGGGGAATGGCGATCTGGGCGCGAATGCCGCTCTCGTGTACGCGCTCGCTGGCAATCTTCGGGAAAAAGTACATGTCCGAGAAGCAGGTGATGCCGCCCTTGAGCTGCTCGGCGATAGCCAGGTCGGTACCGTCGCGCACGAAGGCTTCGTCGACCCAGCGGCTCTCGGCCGGCCAGATGTGCTTTTCGAGCCAGGTCATCAACGGCAGGTCGTCGGCCAGGCCACGGAACAGGGTCATTGCCGCGTGGCCGTGTGCGTTGATCAGGCCGGGGCTGAGCAGGCAGCCTGGCAACTCGCGGATCTCCCCGGCGCCGTGGCGCAAGGCATCTTCGCGTGGGCCCACGAAGGCGATCTTGCCGTCACGGATGCCCAGGCCGTAGTCCTTGAACACCACCCCGGCCGGTTCGACGGGCACCAGCCAGGTTGGCAGGAGCAACAGGTCGAGGGGGGTGGCAAGCTTCGGCATGGCAGAAAATCCAAGGGCTAAAGGAGTAAGGGCGAAGTATACCCGAGCGCCCGCGCCTGGGGATCGTTATAATCATTCGCTTTTGATGTCTGAATGGTGGGGTGAGGCATGCGCGATCGACTGTTGGCTGCAGAGAAGGTAAAGGCCATCGATTGGCGAGACGGTGCCTTGTACCTGCTCGACCAGCGCATCCTGCCAGCGGAGGAAACCTGGCTGGCGTATACCGATGCGCACGGTGTGGCCGAGGCGATTCGTTCCATGGTGGTGCGTGGCGCACCTGCAATTGGCATCAGCGCTGCCTATGGCATCGTTTTGGCAGTGCGTCAGCGCCTGGCCGCCGGTGGCGACTGGAAAGCGGCGCTGGAAGAAGATTTCACTGTTCTGGCCGAGTCGCGGCCAACCGCAGTCAACCTGTTTTGGGCGCTGAACCGCATGCGCGAGCGCCTGGAACGCCTGAAGAGTACCGATGACCCGCTGGCGCTCATGGAGGCTGAGGCCATCGCGATTCACGAAAGTGACCGCGAGGCCAACCTGACCATGGCTCAGCTGGGTGTCGAGCTGATTCGCAAGCATCAGGGCAGCGAGCAGGCGGTACTGACCCACTGCAACACGGGTGCGCTGGCAACGGGTGGTTTTGGTACTGCGCTGGGGGTGATTCGCGGTGCCTGGCTGGAGGGCATGATCGAGCGCGTCTACGCCGATGAAACCCGGCCCTGGTTGCAAGGCTCGCGGCTGACCGCCTGGGAACTGGCCAACGAAGGCATTCCGGTGACCCTGAATGCCGATTCGGCGGCGGCTCACCTGATGAAGACCAAGGGCATTACCTGGGTCATCGTCGGGGCAGACCGCATCACTGCCAATGGCGACGTGGCGAACAAGATCGGTACCTACCAACTGGCGGTCAACGCTATGCACCATGGTGTGCGTTTCATGGTGGTGGCGCCGAGTTCGACCATCGACATGAGCCTGGCCAGTGGCGATGACATCCCGATCGAAGAGCGTGCCGGCAGTGAGTTGCTGGAAGTCGGCGGGCAGCGCGTCGGTGCCGATGTCGATGCCTTCAACCCGGTATTCGACGTGACCCCGGCGGACCTTATCGACGCCATCGTCACCGAGAAAGGCATCGTCGAGCGCCCGGATACCGCGAAAATGGCTCAATTGATGTGCCGCAAGCGCCTGCATTGACTGAGTGGCCCTTGGCGGCCTTTATCGTCGCGGGTGCTAGGGTGCCTGCACCGGCGACGCTTTGCCGTACTCCCAAGCCCTCGGCGACTGTGGTAACATCCGACGGTTTCCAAGACCGCTCAATTTGGCTGTCTTTACTGCGCAGATCCATGGCTTAACTCGTTGATTTGTCGTAAGTCGTTGCAGGGCAGCAGCTTTGCGGCGGCGAGCTTCGTTCGTCCGATCACGGATGTGGCGGAGTTTCACCAGAAAAAGGAATCAGGCTTCTCATGGGCGAACTGGCCAAAGAAATCCTCCCGGTCAATATCGAAGACGAACTGAGACAGTCCTACCTCGACTACGCGATGAGCGTCATTGTCGGGCGAGCACTGCCCGATGCGCGTGATGGCTTGAAGCCCGTGCATCGTCGTGTTCTGTTTGCGATGAGCGAGCTGGGTAACGACTGGAACAAACCGTACAAGAAATCTGCCCGTGTGGTCGGTGACGTGATCGGTAAGTATCACCCTCACGGTGACACGGCGGTCTACGACACCATCGTACGTATGGCTCAGCCTTTCTCCCTGCGCTACCTGCTGGTCGACGGCCAGGGTAACTTCGGTTCGGTCGACGGCGACAACGCAGCCGCGATGCGTTACACCGAAGTGCGCATGACCAAGCTGGCCCACGAGCTGCTGGCCGACTTGCACAAGGAAACCGTCGACTGGGTGCCCAACTACGATGGCACCGAGCAGATCCCGGCGGTCATGCCGACCCGTATCCCGAACCTGCTGGTCAACGGTTCCAGCGGTATCGCCGTGGGCATGGCCACCAACATTCCGCCGCACAACCTGGGCGAAGTCATCGACGGTTGCCTGGCGCTGATCGATAACGCGGACATCACGGTCGATGAACTGATGCAGTTCATCCCGGGTCCGGATTTCCCGACTGCGGCCATCATCAACGGCCGTGCCGGCATCATCGAGGCCTACCGCACGGGCCGTGGCCGCATCTACATGCGCGCCCGCTCCACGGTCGAAGACATCGACAAGGTCGGTGGCCGTCAGCAGATCGTGGTCACCGAACTGCCGTATCAGCTGAACAAGGCACGGTTGATCGAAAAAATCGCCGAGCTGGTCAAGGAAAAGAAACTCGAAGGTATCACCGAGCTGCGTGACGAGTCCGACAAGGACGGTATGCGCATCGTGATCGAACTGCGTCGTGGCGAGGTGCCTGAGGTCATTCTCAACAACCTCTATGCCCAGACCCAGCTGCAAAGCGTGTTCGGCATCAACGTTGTCGCGCTGATCGACGGCCAGCCAAAGGTTCTGAACCTCAAGGACCTGCTTGAGGCATTCGTTCGTCACCGCCGTGAAGTGGTTACCCGTCGTACCGTATTCGAGCTGCGCAAGGCGCGTGAACGTGGCCATATCCTTGAAGGCCAGGCGGTTGCTCTGTCCAACATCGACCCGGTCATCGCCTTGATCAAGGCATCGCCAACCCCGTCCGAGGCCAAGGAAGCGCTGATCAGCACCCCTTGGGAGTCCAGTGCCGTGCAGGTCATGGTCGAGCGCGCTGGCGCCGATTCCTGCCGTCCGGAAACCCTCGACGAGCAATACGGCCTGCGCGACGGCAAGTACTTCCTGTCGCCTGAACAGGCTCAGGCGATCCTTGACCTGCGTCTGCACCGCCTGACAGGCCTGGAGCACGAGAAGCTGCTGGCCGAGTACCAGGAGATTCTCAACCAGATCGGCGAGCTGATCCGCATCCTCAACAGCGCCGAGCGCCTGATGGAAGTGATCCGCGAAGAGCTGGAACTGATCCGTGCCGAATACGGCGACGTGCGCCGCACCGAAATTCTCGACGCGCGCCTCGACCTGACCCTGGGTGACATGATTCCGGAAGAAGACCGGGTTGTGACCATCTCTCATGGCGGCTACGCCAAGACCCAGCCGCTGGCGGCCTACCAGGCCCAGCGTCGCGGCGGTAAAGGCAAGTCGGCGACCGGCGTCAAGGACGAGGACTACATCTCGCACCTGCTGGTTGCCAACAGCCACACCACGCTGCTGCTGTTCTCCAGCAAGGGCAAGGTGTACTGGCTGAAAACCTACGAAATCCCTGAGGCCTCGCGTGCCGCCCGCGGTCGTCCGCTGGTCAACCTGCTGCCGCTGGATGAGGGTGAGCACATCACCACAATGCTGCCGGTCGAGGAATACACCGAAGGCCACTTCATCTTCATGGCGACCGCCAACGGTACCGTGAAGAAGACCCCGCTGGAGCAGTTCAGCCGTCAGCGCAGCGTTGGCCTGATCGCGCTGGAGCTGGACGAGGGCGATATCCTGATTTCCGCTGCCATTACCGATGGCGAGCGTGAGGTCATGCTGTTCTCCGACGCGGGCAAGGTGACACGCTTCAAAGAGTCCGACGTACGTGCCATGGGCCGTACCGCGCGCGGTGTGCGCGGCATGCGTCTGGGCGAAGGTCAGAAACTGATCTCGATGATCATTCCGGAGGAGGGCAGCCAGATCCTCACCGCGTCCGAGCGTGGCTACGGCAAGCGTACGGCGATCACCGAGTTCCCAGAGTACAAACGCGGCGGCCAGGGTGTAATCGCCATGGTCAGCAACGAGCGTAACGGCCGCCTGGTCGGTGCAGTTCAGGTGCAGGACGGTGAGGAAATCATGCTGATTTCCGACCAGGGCACCTTGGTACGCACCCGCGTCAGCGAAGTGTCCAGCCTGGGTCGTAATACCCAGGGCGTAACCTTGATCAAACTGGCGAGCGACGAGACCCTGGTGGGCCTTGAGCGCGTGCAGGAGCCTTCCGAAGAGGAAGGTGACGAGGAAGGTTTCGAAGGTGAAGCCGACACCGCCGTCGATGCAGATGCAGACGTTGATACCGACGTTGATGCTGGCGCTGACGCGGACGCAGAAGAAGCGCCGCAGGAATAGTGTAAACGCGGATTTTATGTGGGAGGGCCTGCGGGGCTGGTAATCGGCCTCGCAGCGAATCCCGCAGACATCAAGAGCAGAGCGAGAGTGGATGTGAGCAAACGAGCCTTTAACTTCTGCGCAGGCCCTGCTGCGCTTCCTGATGCTGTGCTGCAGCGTGCCCAGGCCGAGATGCTGGACTGGCACGGCAAAGGCCTGTCGGTCATGGAAATGAGCCACCGTAGCGACGACTACGTGGCCATCGCCGAGAAAGCCGAGCAGGATCTGCGTGATCTGCTCTCTGTTCCCTCCAACTACAAGGTCCTGTTCCTGCAGGGCGGTGCCAGTCAGCAATTCGCTGAAATTCCACTGAACCTGCTGCCCGAGGGTGGCACTGCGGACTACGTGGAAACCGGCATCTGGTCGAAGAAGGCGATTGAAGAAGCGCGCCGCTTCGGTCACGTCAATGTTGCCGCCAGCGCCAAGCCATACGACTACCTGGCGATTCCTGGGCAGAACGAGTGGAACCTGACCAAGGACGCCGCCTACCTGCACTACGCCTCCAACGAAACCATCGGCGGCCTGCAGTTCGACTGGGTTCCGCAAACCGGTGACGTGCCGCTGGTGGTCGACATGTCTTCGGACATCCTTTCGCGCCCGATCGACGTCTCGCAGTTCGGCATGATCTATGCCGGTGCGCAGAAAAACATCGGCCCGAGCGGTCTGGTGGTTGTGATCGTTCGTGAAGACCTGCTGGGCCATGCCCGCAGCAGCTGCCCGACCATGCTCGACTACAAGGTCGCAGCCGACAACGGCTCGATGTACAACACCCCGGCGACCTACTCCTGGTACCTCTCCGGGCTGGTCTTCGAATGGCTCAAGGAGCAGGGCGGCGTCGAGGCCATGGAGCGTCGTAACCGGGCGAAGAAAGACCGCCTGTACGGCTTCATCGACAGCAGCGAGTTCTACACCAACCCGATTGCGCACAATGCCCGTTCGTGGATGAACGTGCCGTTCCGCCTGGCGGACGAGCGTTTGGACAAAGCCTTCCTGGCCGGTGCTGATGCCCGTGGCCTGCTCAACCTCAAGGGCCATCGCTCGGTAGGCGGCATGCGTGCGTCGATCTACAACGCTCTGGGCCTTGAAGCGATCGAGGCACTGGTGGCCTACATGGCTGAATTCGAGAAGGAACACGCCTGATGTCCGAACAGGAGCTCAAGGCGCTGCGCGTGCGCATTGACAGCCTCGACGAGAAAATCCTCGAGCTGATCAGCGACCGCGCGCGTTGCGCCCAGGAAGTTGCACGGGTCAAGATGGCGTCCCTGAGCGAAGGCGAAACCCCGGTGTTCTATCGTCCCGAGCGTGAAGCACAAGTGCTCAAGCGGGTCATGGAACGCAACCCGGGGCCGCTGGGCAACGAGGAAATGGCGCGTTTGTTCCGCGAAATCATGTCCTCCTGCCTGGCCCTGGAGCAGCCGCTGAAAGTGGCTTACCTCGGCCCAGAGGGCACCTTCACCCAGGCGGCGGCCCTGAAGCACTTTGGCCATGCCGTGATCAGCAAGCCAATGGCGGCAATCGACGAGGTGTTCCGCGAGGTTGCAGCCGGTGCCGTGAACTTCGGTGTCGTGCCGGTGGAAAACTCCACCGAGGGTGCGGTCAACCACACCCTGGACAGCTTCCTCGAACACGACATGGTGATCTGTGGTGAAGTCGAGCTGCGTATTCACCACCACCTGCTGGTGGGCGAGAACACCAAGACCGACAGCATCAGCCGTATCTACTCCCATGCCCAGTCGCTGGCCCAGTGCCGCAAGTGGCTGGATGCGCACTACCCGAACGTCGAGCGCGTTGCTGTATCGAGCAACGCCGAGGCGGCCAAGCGGGTCAAGGGCGAATGGAACTCCGCGGCAATTGCCGGTGACATGGCGGCTGGGCTCTATGGCCTGACCCGTCTGGCGGAAAAAATCGAAGACCGCCCGGATAACTCCACGCGCTTCTTGATGATCGGTAACCAGGAAGTCCCGCCGACGGGCGACGACAAGACCTCGATCATCGTCTCGATGAGCAACAAGCCGGGTGCGCTGCATGAACTGCTGGTGCCGTTCCACGAGAACGGTATCGACCTGACCCGCATCGAAACCCGTCCGTCGCGCAGCGGCAAATGGACCTACGTCTTCTTCATCGACTTCGTCGGGCACCACCGCGATCCGCTGATCAAGGCCGTGCTGGAGAAGATCAGCCAGGAGGCGGTGGCCCTGAAAGTACTGGGCTCCTATCCGAAAGCCGTACTCTGAGGTATAGCCATGCGTGATGTTCTGAACAGGGTGCCGGTTTGTGGTTGACGTGACAGTAGAAAAGGCTGAGCCCATTATTACGCGCCTGGTCGTTGTCGGCCTGGGCCTGATCGGTGGGTCCTTCGCCAAGGGCCTGCGCGAAAGCGGCCTGTGTCGTGAAGTGGTCGGGGTCGATCTCGACCCGCAGTCGCGCAAGCTGGCGGTTGAGCTGGGTGTAGTCGATCGCTGCGAAGACGACCTGGCCAAGGCCTGTGTCGGTGCCGATGTCATTCAATTGGCCGTACCGATTCTGGCCATGGAAAAGCTCCTGGCCAAACTCGCGCAGCTCGAACTGGGGCAGGCGGTACTGACAGATGTCGGTAGCGCCAAGGGCAATGTCGTGCGCGCAGCGCGCGAGGCCTTTGGCTCACGCCTGCCGAACTTCGTGCCAGGGCATCCGATTGCCGGCTCCGAGCAAAGCGGCGTCGAAGCCTCCAATGCCGAGCTGTTTCGTCGACACAAAGTCATTCTGACCCCACTTGCCGAGACCGATCCCGCCGCCTTGGCGCTGGTTGATCGCCTCTGGCGTGCGCTGGGTGCCGACGTCGAGCACATGCAGGTCGAGCGCCACGACGAGGTGCTCGCGGCAACCAGTCATCTGCCGCACCTGTTGGCCTTTGGTCTGGTCGACTCGTTGGCAAAACGCAACGAAAACCTGGATATCTTCCGTTACGCTGCGGGTGGCTTTCGCGATTTCACGAGAATCGCCGGAAGCGACCCGGTCATGTGGCACGACATTTTTCTCGCCAACCGCGAAGCTGTTCTGCGCACGCTGGATACATTTCGCAGCGACCTCGACGCCTTGCGCGATGCGGTCGATGCAGGGGACGGGCACCAGCTGCTGGGTGTGTTCACCCGCGCTCGGGTAGCTCGCGAGCATTTCAGTAAAATCCTGGCCCGCCGGGCCTATGTGGACGCTATGAACTCCAACGATCTGATTTTCCTGGCAAATCCTGGTGGTCGCCTGTCCGGCCGTATTCGTGTACCAGGCGACAAATCGATTTCCCACCGCTCGATCATGCTCGGCTCGCTGGCCGAAGGCACCACCGAGGTGGAAGGTTTCCTTGAGGGCGAAGATGCGCTGGCTACCCTGCAGGCCTTCCGTGACATGGGTGTGGTGATCGAGGGCCCGCATCACGGCCGCGTGACCATCCATGGCGTTGGCCTCAATGGCCTGAAGCCGCCACCTGGGCCGATCTACCTGGGTAACTCCGGTACTTCGATGCGCCTGCTGTCCGGCCTGCTGGCCGCGCAAAGCTTCGACACCGTACTGACCGGCGATGCCTCGCTGTCCAAGCGTCCGATGAACCGTGTGGCCAACCCGCTGCGCGAAATGGGTGCGGTCATTGAAACCGCTGCCGAAGGTCGTCCGCCGATGACCATCCGTGGTGGTCACACGCTCAAGGCGCTGAACTACACCCTGCCAATGGCCAGTGCCCAGGTGAAATCCTGCCTGCTGCTGGCGGGCCTGTATGCCGAAGGCAAGACCACCGTTACCGAACCTGCACCGACCCGCGACCATACCGAACGCATGCTGCGTGGCTTCGGCTACCCGGTCACGGTTGAGGGGGCGACCGCATCGCTGGAGTCCGGGCACAAGCTCACTGCCACGTCGATCGAAGTGCCTGCCGACATCTCCTCGGCGGCGTTCTTCCTGGTGGCAGCGTCGATTGCCGACGGCTCCGAGTTGCTGCTTGAACACGTTGGCATCAACCCGACCCGCACTGGTGTCATCGACATCCTGCGTTTGATGGGCGGCGACATCACCCTGGAAAACCAGCGCGAAGTCGGCGGCGAGCCTGTGGCAGACCTGCGCGTGCGTGGCGCCAAGCTCAAGGGCATCGAAATTCCTGAGGCGCTGGTACCGCTGGCCATCGACGAGTTCCCGGTATTGTTCGTGGCTGCCGCCTGTGCCGAAGGCCGTACCGTACTGCGTGGCGCCGAAGAATTGCGGGTCAAGGAATCCGATCGCATCCAGGTCATGGCTGATGGCCTGCTGACCCTGGGCGTGAAATGTGAGCCGACCCCGGATGGCATCATCATCGATGGCGGCCCTATCGGCGGTGGCGAAGTTCATGGGCACGGTGACCACCGTATCGCCATGGCCTTCAGTGTTGCCTCGCTGCGTGCAAATGCGCCGATTCGCATCCATGATTGTGCCAACGTCGCCACGTCGTTCCCGAACTTCCTGGCGCTGTGTGCCGAAGTCGGCATCCGTGTTGCTGAAGAGGGCAGGTCGTGAACCAGCAAGCACCAGTCATCGCCATCGACGGGCCTAGCGGCTCCGGCAAGGGCACCATTGCCGGGCTGCTCTCCAAGCGCCTGGGCTGGAACCTGCTCGACTCGGGCGCGCTGTACCGTTTGCTGGCCTATGCGGCTGGCAACCACGGTGTAGACCTGACCAACGAAGAACTGCTCAAGGCGCTGGCCGCTCATCTGGATGTGCAATTCATCGCTGCCAGCGATGGCCAGCCGCAGCGTATTATTCTGGAAGGCGACGACGTCAGCGATGTCATTCGCAACGAGACCGTGGGGGCGAATGCCTCCAAGGTGGCTTCACTGCCGGCCGTACGGGATGCATTGTTGCAGCGCCAGCGTGCATTCCAGGAATCGCCGGGGCTGGTCGCTGATGGTCGTGACATGGGCACCGTAGTGTTTCCCGATGCCCCGCTGAAGATTTTCCTGACGGCCAGTGCCGAGGAGCGTGCGCGTCGACGCTACTTGCAGTTGAAGGCCAAGGGCGATGATGTTAGTCTGTCGAGTCTGCTAGATGAGATACGTGCGCGCGATGAGCGCGACACCCAGCGCGCAGTGGCCCCGCTCAAGCCGGCGCCCGACGCAATTCAGCTGGATTCCACGGAATTGTCCATCGAGCAGGTGTTGGAACGCATCATGAGTGAAGTCGCACTGCGCGACATCGCCGGGTGATCAGGGAGGTTTGCAGGTCCACCAGTCAACGTCCTGCAGGCTGCCCTTACTATGAACGAAACCCACATTGTCTGGAGTGTGGTTGCTGGGCGTCTGTTTCGCCCTAATCTACAGGAATTAAAATGAGCGAAAGCTTTGCAGAACTTTTTGAAGAAAGCCTGAAAACCCTCAACCTTCAACCAGGTGCGATCATCACCGGTATCGTTGTTGATATCGACGGTGACTGGGTTACTGTCCACGCCGGTCTGAAATCCGAGGGCGTCATCCCGCTCGAGCAGTTCTACAACGAAGCTGGCGAGCTGACCATCAAGGTCGGTGACGAAGTTCACGTTGCGCTGGACGCGGTCGAAGACGGCTTTGGCGAAACCAAACTGTCCCGTGAAAAAGCCAAGCGCGCCGAGTGCTGGATTGTTCTGGAAGCAGCTTTCGCCGCCGAAGAAGTGGTCAAGGGCGTTATCAACGGTAAAGTCAAAGGCGGCTTCACTGTTGACGTCAACGGCATCCGCGCCTTCCTGCCAGGTTCCCTGGTTGATGTCCGCCCAGTGCGCGACACCACCCACCTGGAAGGCAAAGAGCTGGAATTCAAGGTCATCAAGCTGGACCAGAAGCGCAACAACGTTGTCGTTTCCCGTCGCAGCGTCCTGGAAGCCGAAAACAGCGCCGAGCGCGAAGCTCTGCTGGAATCGCTGCAGGAAGGCCAACAAGTCAAAGGTATCGTCAAGAACCTCACCGACTACGGTGCATTCGTTGATCTGGGCGGCGTCGATGGCCTGCTGCACATCACCGACATGGCTTGGAAGCGTATCAAGCACCCATCGGAAATCGTCAACGTTGGCGACGAGATCGATGTCAAGGTTCTGAAGTACGATCGCGAGCGTAACCGCGTATCCCTGGGCCTGAAGCAACTGGGCGAAGACCCATGGGTTGCTATCAAGGCACGTTACCCAGAGAGCACCCGCGTCATGGCGCGCGTCACCAACCTGACCGACTACGGCTGCTTCGCAGAGCTGGAAGAAGGCGTGGAAGGCCTGGTACACGTTTCCGAAATGGACTGGACCAACAAGAACATCCACCCATCGAAAGTCGTTCAAGTTGGCGACGAAGTGGAAGTTATGGTTCTGGACATCGACGAAGAGCGTCGTCGTATCTCCCTGGGCATCAAACAGTGCAAGTCCAACCCATGGGAAGACTTCTCTGGCCAGTTCAACAAGGGCGACAAGATCTCCGGCACCATCAAGTCGATCACCGATTTCGGTATCTTCATTGGTCTGGACGGCGGTATCGACGGTCTGGTTCACCTGTCGGACATCTCCTGGAACGAAGTCGGCGAAGAAGCCGTACGTCGCTTCAAGAAGGGCGACGAGCTGGAAACCGTCATTCTGTCGGTTGACCCAGAGCGCGAGCGCATCTCCCTGGGCATCAAGCAGCTGGAAGACGATCCGTTCTCCAACTACGTTGCTGTCAACGACAAGGGCGCTATCGTCAAAGGTATCGTGAAAGAAGTTGACGCCAAGGGCGCTGTAGTTACCCTGGCTGATGACATCGAAGCTACTCTGAAAGCCTCCGAAATCAGCCGTGACCGCGTTGAAGACGCGCGTAACGTCCTGAAAGAAGGCGAAGAGATCGAAGCTAAGATCATCAGCGTCGACCGTAAGAGCCGCGTAATCAACCTGTCCATCAAGTCGAAAGACGATGCAGAAGAGCGCGAAGCGATCCAGAGCCTGAAAACCGCTCCAGAAGTCACCGGTGACACCACCATGGCTGCCCTGCTGCGCGAGGCAATGGCCAAGCAGAACTAAGTTCTGACTGGTTAAGAAAAAGGGCGACTTCGGTCGCCCTTTTTTGTGCCCGCAAAAAAGCACCCCTGAGCAGGTCCTTGTGGGAGCGGGCTTGCCCGCGATGGCATCGGCGCGGTGCCAATAAGTTCGCGGCGCCTGCATCGCGGGCAAGCCCGGCTCTTATAGCTCGCACGGCCTTTGTAGGAGCGGGCTTGCCCGCGATAGCGTCATCAGCCTCAACCCAGCCCTTGCAGACCGGCACCCGCTTCCTGATGCCAGCCCATCATCCTGGGCCATCCCCACCATGGTGCAATTTTGAATTTTTGATTAAGTCAAGATCCACCCTGTTCAAATCCCTCCGAGCATGCTACAAACAGAAGAAGCAATGATCTAGCTGCTTGATAAAGAAGGGAAAAATATGACGAAGTCCGAGTTGATCGAACGTATTGTCACCCATCAGGGGCTGCTCTCGTCCAAAGATGTGGAGCTGGCCATCAAGACCATGCTTGAGCAAATGTCCCAGTGCCTTGCGACGGGTGACCGCATTGAAATTCGCGGTTTCGGCAGCTTCTCGCTGCACTACCGCGCACCCCGCGTAGGGCGCAACCCCAAGACCGGTCAGTCTGTCAGCCTTGATGGCAAGTTCGTGCCGCATTTCAAACCCGGTAAAGAGTTACGGGATCGGGTCAATGAAGACGAGGAACAGGCGTGATACTGTCTGGAAAAGGAGATAAACATGCGCAACCTTAAACGCCTGCTGCTGGTGCTGTTCGTTCTGGCGGTGGCTGCGGTTGTGCTGCTGTTTGTGCTGGAAAACCAACAATCCGTGGCGCTGGTTTTGTTTGGTTGGTCTGCACCGGCCTTGCCCGTTGCGGTGATTGTGCTGGTGGCGCTATTGATGGGGCTCGCCGTAGGCCCACTGCTGGGAATGTACATCGCCCTGCGCGCCAAAGGCCGTGCTCGCCGCTCCAGTGTCTGAGGCCAGCCTGGCTTCAGGCAACGGAATACTGGAGAGCACTAAAAAATAGGGCTTTTCCTACAACCATCCCCTCCGATTCTGGCACTGTGCCCGCGCGATTCTGTGGAGTAATAGCGCTCCATAAACACGCACGGAACGGGCTTGTATGGTTTTTCCCGCTATTACCCACCACGGCGCCACCCAAGGCGTAACCGGCTCCTGTCACCAGCTTCATCTTGATGTTGCCCACAGCCTGCTGATCGATTGCGGCCTGTTTCAGGGTGACGAGTCGAGCCCTGCGGCTAACCTTGAAGTCGACTTCCCGGTCGAGGGCATCGAGGCCCTGCTGATCAGCCATATTCACATCGACCATGTAGGGCGCATTCCCAACCTGCTCGCCGCAGGTTTCAATGGCCCGATCATCTGCAGTCAGCCTTCTGCCAAGCTGCTGCCGCTGGTGTTGGAAGATGCTTTCAAACTCAGCGTTACCCGTGATCAGAACACGGTAGATCGCTACCTCAAGCGCGTAGAGCAAGCCATCATTGCCGTGCCCTATGACCAGTGGCATGCGCTCATCAATACCCCGGAGCTGGTCTGCAACATCCGCCTTCAGCGTGCGGGGCATGTGCTGGGGTCTGCTTACATCGAGTGCGATATCCACTACCCGAAAGCCGCGACCAGCAAGCGCGTCGTGTTCTCCGGAGACCTTGGTGCGGCCCATACACCGTTGTTGCAGCCGCCCAAATCGCCAGAGCGCGCCGACATCCTGGTGCTGGAAAGCACCTACGGCGACCGCCTGCATGAAGACCGCACTCACCGCCAGCAACGGCTCGAACAGGCAATAGACCAGGCCTTGGCTGACCATGGCACCATCCTCATTCCGGCATTCAGTGCCGGCCGCACCCAAGAACTGCTCTACGAAATCGAAGACATCCTCCATCGCAAGGCGCTGCTGCCTGCCGAGCCTTGCACGGGCGAGCGGGAAGCGCCGCAAGGGCTGCCCATCGACTGGCCGCAACTGCCCATCATCCTTGACTCGCCCCTGGCCAGCCGATTCACCCAGGCCTACCGTGAACTCAACGACTTCTGGAACGATGAAGCCCAACAACGCCTTAGCGAGGGGCGAAAACCGCTGCGCTTCAGGCAACTGATCACCCTCGACAGCCATGTGCAGCACCAGAAAACCGTCAACTACCTGGCGAGCACCGGCAGGCCTGCTATCGTCATTGCAGGTAACGGCATGTGCTCAGGTGGGCGAATCGTTAACTACCTCAAGGCCATGCTCGGCGACCCGCGGCACCAGGTGCTGTTTGTGGGCTATCAGGCTAGGGGCACGCCGGGTGCGGTGATCCAGGCCAGCGAGGGCGCCGAAGGCTTTGTGATGATTGACCTGGATGCAGAGATGTACGAAATCAAGGCCAAAGTCGCAACGCTGGGTGGCTACTCGGCCCACGCCGACCAAAAAGGCCTGGTGGATTTCGTCACCGGAATGAAGCAGTGGCCTGAAAGGGTGCTGCTGGTGCACGGAGAGAAGCGGGCCAAGGCCGCATTGGCGCACGCATTGACGTGCCGTTACAACGAGCAAGGAAAGGCACTTTCGGTGGAAATACCCGCATAAAGCCCCAAGGTGAATAGCGCTACTGCTAGTTATTATCATTAATGATAAATGCAGTTTTTTCGACGATCGGCAGCCAGGTGAAATGAACTTCACTTCATCTGGCGAGTCGTATTAATCTGTATTTTTCTGACATGGAACAGTTGTAAATAGAGCGCAAAAAAGCGGGGCCTTACTGCGTGGTACCAGGAGAAAAACCGAGCGGTAAGGTCAGAAACAAGCAAGGTAAAAGGCAGTTCTTCAATTCATGGCTTATTGCCATATTCTCTGTCATTTCCAGCTCGCGAGTGCCCTGAACGTTTTAGGAGTTGATATCACAACTCATTTACAATTTGGATCCAGGAAAAAAAGAATAAATGGCCCAAGACCGCGAACGCTTGATCGCATCCGATGACATCGACCTGATTGAGCTGATCAAAGGCTTATGGCAGCAGAAAATGCTGATTATGGTCACGACCGCCGTGATTTTTCTGTCAGCTCTTGCCTATGCGCTTCTGGCAAGGCCTGTTTATGAAGCCAAGGTATTCGTCCAGCCCCCGACGCAGAATGACATCGCGCACTTCAACTATGGGCGCGGTCCCGACACCGGGCTAGATACGCTTACGGTCAAGGATATCTACGATGTCTACGTGAAACACCTGCAGTCCGAGTCGCTGCGCCGCAGCTTTTTCCAGACCGCCTACCTTCCTACGCTCACAGAGCAGGAGCGCAAAGGCTCTCAGGATCTGTTGTACAGCGATTTCAACAAGCTGCTGGTTGTGGCGGTCGCCGCCAAGGACACCCCGACGCGCTTTGCCATTACCGCGAACGTTTACAGCCCGCAGCAGGCTGCCGAATGGGTGACGAACTATGCCCAGTTGGCAGGGGAGCGCGCCAAGCAGGAAGTGCTCAAGAACATCAAAAGCGATGCCACGGTAAAGGCCAACAACCTGCAGCGGCAAATCCTGACCGCGCAGGAAACCTCACGCAAGCAACGCGAAGATGACATCGTGCAATTGAAAGAGGCGCTTCTGGTCGCCAAGTCCATTGGCCTGGAAAAGCCGCCGATCATTTCCGGTAACCTCTCCACTGAAGTGTCTGCGGGCATGGAAGGTTCGCTGACCTATATGCGCGGCAGCAAGGCGCTGGAGGCAGAAATTGAAAACCTGCAGAAGCGCCAGTCCGATGACCCATTTATTCAGAACCTTCGCCAGCAACAGGCAGCCTTGACGTTTTATCGCAACCTGAGCATCGACCCTGCGTTGGTTGCGGCTTACCGGCAGGACGGTGTGGTAGAGCAGCCAGACAAGCCGGTAAAACCCAAGAAGTTGCTGATTGTACTGCTCGGCCTGGTTGCAGGTGTGGTGGTGGGGGTGGGGTTGGCCTTGATGCGCCACTTGTTCCGGCAAGCGCTCAGGCCGAGGCGCTCCCCATTAGCGGGCGTCTGAACGAGAGTCGTTAGCGTTACTTAGTTTCAAGGGTGGTTCACTATTACAGAAACTGTCACAATGCCGCCTTGCGTCGTCTGACGACAGGGAGTGTTCGAGGATCGTAGTCGGCAGCGATGACGATGGACGTTTTTGCCTGTCTTGGGCGAGTCAGTTCAACTCAATCAGACAGGCATTTGGTGTGACCAGTATTACCCGCGTACCTTCCGTTGTCGCCCACGATGAAATTGACCTTTTTGCAATGATGCAGTCCATCTGGAAGCAAAAAAAGCTGATTGCGGCTACGGCGTTGTTCGTGGGCGCCATTGCCGGCGCTTATGCGTTTTTGGCCACGCCTGAGTATGAAGTGAGCACGCTGCTGCGCCCTGCAGCCCTCAACGACCTGGACGCCTTGAACCGTACCGAGGTCTATTCCCTACCGCCTGGCAATGCCTTGGTGCGAGTAGGTGCGGCGCTGGACTCCTACGACACACGCCTCAGCTATTTTCGCGCCAACCCCAAACTGTTTGAAGCGTTTGGCAAGGCAGGGCAGTCGCCCGAGCAGGTGTTTGACGAGTTCAACCGCGACTCACTCAAGCTGGTACAGCCAGACCCCAAAAAGGCTGACCTGCTGAGCGCCTATATAGGCTTGCAAATGCGCTATCCCAAAGGGGTAGAGGGTGATGAAATTCTCAATGGGTTTGTTCAATACGCCATTGAAAATGAACGTAAACAGATCGCTGACGACCTGAAGGTCATCATCAGTAACCGCTTGAGCGAAGTGGACACCAAGCTGGACGCCGCCCGTGCTGCCTATGATGCCGAGAAAGAAGGCAAGATTGCGGCCTTGCTGGAGGCCGATAACCTCAAGCGTGCGCAGTTGCAGGACGAACTCAAGGCGCTGCGCGTGCAGCTAAAGGTACGCCGTGAAGACCGTATCGCCCAACTGGATGAAGCCATCAGCATTGCGCGTTCGCTAGGCCTGAAAAAACCGTCAACGCCATCGTCCATGGCCAGCGAAGGTGAGTCGGGCAGCAACATCATTCGAACCGAAGTCAACAACCAGCAAATCCCTCTGTACTTCATGGGCACCGACGCCCTCGAGGCAGAGCGTAAAGCCTTGCGTCAACGCACGTCTGACGATTTTGCCGACCCGCGGGTAGCGCAAATTCGCAAGGAGCTCTTGTTGTTGAACACGAACCGCCAGGTTGAGGTGCTCAACCAGCGGGAAAATGAAGAAGTGTTTTTGAGTGATATCGCGCCACTTAGAGCTGAGCGTGTGCGCTTGTCGAGTATCAGTACCGATATGCGTGGATTGAGTCTGGTTAATGTTGACCGACTCGCAGTGGAGCCAGCCGATCCAGTCAAGCCCAAGAAAGTTCTGATCATTGCATTGGGGGTGGTAGTGGGTTGCTTGCTGGGCGTGTTGATGGCTGTTTTCCGCCATTTGTTGGTGGTTCGCCGTATGCACCTACTCCGTTCCAGTCCTGCAGCATTGTCTCAAATGACCGGGGCTGCCATTCAGCCTGATAGCCCGTTGCGATAAGGCGCCGCACGGTTAAATTATTAGGAGTATGAGGGGCACCTTGGCGTGGTGATTTCAGATCAGACGCACTGGTTTGGTAGTGTGAAGCTTTGTTTTCTGGGATGCCTTGGATGAAGTGACGCTAGGGGGGGCAAGAGGGCTTGCTCAGAGTAGCCATCGGCAATCCAAGCGCGCTAACGCTTCTGTTATGCTGAGATGTCTTTTTGATGTGTCGAGATGTGCCACAGTGAGGGATGACTGCCATCAATGCTGCAGAGGTTTGAGGCGGTTTGGTTGAACCTTGGTAAGCCCTGAAGAAGCCTGTCGCGATGCTGTTATTTTGATGTCATACAGCATCATCCAACGAGCGTATGCAGCTTGAACGGGATCGAGTTTATCGGTGTTGAGTCACTGCCTAAAAACGGTACTGCATGATTCCTCAAAAAAATTGGTACCTGGTGCATTGCAAGCCGCGCCAGGACGAAAGGGCAGAAGAAAATTTGGCGCGCCAAGGCTATGTCTGTGCTCGCCCAATCTGTACCCGCGAGCGTATTAGCCGTGGAAAGCGTCATACAGTGGCTGAGTCATTGTTCCCTGGCTACCTGTTCATTCAAATGTCGGATGAGTCTTCTTGGGCACCTTTGCGTTCAACGCGTGGTGTTAGCCGTGTTGTCAGTTTTGGAGGCCGGCCGCTGGCCGTTGGGGATGAACTGATTGCCCGCCTTCAAGAGCAAGCAGGCGGTCATAGTGTTGCGAATTTCCAAACAGGCGAAAACGTTCGGATCATAGAAGGCAGTTTTTCAGCGCTTGATGCCATATTCATGGCAATGGACGGAGAAGAGCGTGTCGTGTTGTTGATTGACCTTTTGAGCCGCCAGCAGCAGGTGAGTTTACCGTTGGCGAGTGTTTCAGCGTATTGAGTTGCATCTGGCCAGAAGGCTGGAGGTAGAAATGGTGTGGCAACGTTTTCAGGAAACAGACGAAAAATCCTGTGGCGGTAGCGTGCCTAAATTATGGTTTCTGCATTGCGCATCAAGGTAGGCACTGTCTCCAGCGTTCCAATCCTGATGAATATGATGATTTAGTGAGTATCTCGGATGACAACGGTTGCATTTATACCCGCCCGTGGCGGCTCTAAAGGGGTTCCTGGCAAGAACGTCAAATTGATAGCTGGCAAGCCGCTGCTCGCATGGAGCATTGAACAGGCGAAAAGCGCTAGTCTGATTGACAAGATTGTTGTGTCTACCGATTGCCCTGAAATCGCCGCCTGTGCTCGTCAGTACGGTGCCGAAGTGCCATTCATGAGGCCTGCTGACATCTCGGGTGACACTGCTACAACTGAAAGCGCAATGCTGCACTATTGCGAGTGGCTAAGTGCCCGTGGCGAGAAGTTTGATAACTTTTTGCTGGTGCAGGCAACATCGCCCATTCGAGCAGCGGGGCGTTTCGACGATGCGATCCGGTTTTTTGAAGCGGAGCAGTTCAATAGCTTGTTGACGGTTACACCGTCCCATCGTTTTTTCTGGAAAAATCCATCTGCGCCTGAAGCATCATATGATTTCATGAAACGTCCTCGTCGGCAGGATATTCCTGAGTCTGATAGAAGATACATGGAAACAGGGTCATTCTATATTACCCGCTGGGATGATCTGGTTAGCACGCGTAACCGGCTTTGTGGCAAGGTCGGCATGTACATAACACCGGAAGAGGAGTCCTATGAAATTGACTCCTTGGTAGATTTTAAAGTTTGCGAAAGCATCATGTCCGCGCTGGAAGGGAATTGAATATGTATATTACAAAAAGCACTCAGAAATATATTGTTTTTTCTGAGGATTCCCTGGTTGATGTTTTGAAAAAAATTAATGAAAACAAGTCTAGAATTGCATTTGTCGTTTCAGAGCATGCAGTCCTAATGGGTAGTATTTCTGACGGAGACGTTCGTCGCTGGTTGACCAACAGTACTGAAATTGACCTTAATGTGCCGGCACATAGCATCATGAACACCGCATGCAAGCGTGTTGTGCTAGGTGAAGAGAAGAGCACCTATAATTCATTGTTTCACAGCGGTGTTGATTGCCTGCCTGTTGTCGATGAGGCAGGGCATCTGGTGCAGTTGGCATTCCAGAAGTCTGAAGGCTTCTATATTGGTTCTCGTGAAATCTCCGAGAAGTCGCCGTCTTTTATCATTGCCGAGATAGGGAACAACCATCAGGGCGATATTAAACTGGCTAAGCAACTGGTTGATCACGCTGTTGCTGCAGGCGTGGACTGCGCAAAATTCCAAATGCGCAACGTCAAACAGCTTTACAAGAATGAAGGCAACAGCAACGATGCCTCGGTGGATTTGGGGGCACAGTATACGATGGACCTGCTGGAGAAATTCCAGCTGAGTAACGAAGCGCTATACGAGGTTTTTGATTACTGTAAAGAAAAGAACGTACTTCCGCTGTGCACGCCGTGGGACCATGACTCACTGGCGGCACTGGAAGCCTATGGCATGCCTGCTTACAAGGTAGCCTCGGCGGACTTCACTAACTACGAGTTGCTGGAAGCGATTGCTAAAACGGGCAAACCATTTTTGTGCTCAACAGGCATGTCCAGCGAAAGTGAAATTAAAAGTACCGTTGCTTTTCTAGATCGCCTCGGTGCGGATTATGTGCTGTTGCATTGCAACTCTACGTACCCGACACCGTACAAAGACGTAAACCTGAAGTACCTGACTCGGTTGAAGAAAATTACCGGAAAACTCGTTGGGTACTCTGGGCATGAGCGTGGAATATGCGTTCCTATTGCATCTATTGCATTAGGTGCTTGTGTGATTGAGAAACATTTGACGGTTGATCAGGGGTTGGAAGGAACTGACCATAAAGTCAGTCTTCTGCCTGATGAGTTTGCCGAGATGGTACGGCAGATTCGCAACGTCGAAGAGGGGCTGGGGTCAGACGAGTTGCCAAGAGAAATTACACAAGGCGAACTCATGAACCGCGAAAACCTGGCGAAGAGCTTGGTTGCAAATACGCCCATCAAGCAGGGCACTATCATCACGCGGTCAATGGTGGCTATCAAGAGCCCTGGCCAAGGTATTCAGCCAAACCGTATCGATGAACTGGTCGGCAAGGTTGCCAATCGTGATATTGACGCCGGCGGTTTCTTCTACGACTCAGATATTAAAGGCGTTGTGCAGAAACGCGCGGACTATAAATTTGATCGCCCGTTTGGTGTACCAGTTCGATACCACGATTATCGCAAAATCGTGACAGACTCAAACCTCGATTTTGTCGAGTTTCACTTGTCTTACAAAGACCTTGAAGTGAACCTGAACGACTTCTTCGACGGCCAGGAGCCAATTGGCTTTGCAGTACACAGCCCTGAGCTGTTTGCCGGTGACCATATTCTGGACCTCTGCGCCGATGATGAAGAATATCGCCAGCACTCAATTCGGGAGCTCGAGCGAGTGGTTGGCATTACCCGTGAACTGAAGAAGATTTTCCCGAAAACTGAACGGCCGGTAATTGTAGTTAATGCGGGTGGTTGGGATAACAAAGGGTTTATTGATCCAGCGCTGAAGCCTGCAATGTATAGAAAGATTGCTGATGCGTTCAACGGTATGGACTTGAGCGGTGTTCAGATCGCTGTTCAGACCATGCCTCCTTATCCGTGGCATTTCGGCGGTCAGAGCTACCATAATTTGTTTGTCTGCGCTGAGGAAATACGAGCATTCTGTGAAGAAAATCCTGAGATTAAGATCTGCTTGGATGTTTCTCACTCAATGATGTCCTGCAATTACTATGGTTGGGATCTCATAAAATTCGTAGAAATCATAGCTCCATATAATGTCCACATGCATATTGTTGATGCCAAAGGCGTTGACGGTGAAGGCATTGAGATTGGCAAGGGTGATGTTGATTTTACTGCGCTGTCTAAATTGCTTGCAGAAAAAAACCCGGGTGTTCAGTTTATTCCTGAAGTTTGGCAGGGGCATAAAAACGGCGGTGAGGGTTTCTGGTTGGCATTGGACTTTCTTGAGTCTGTATTGAAGTGAGCATTAAAGTTATATTTGAGTCCAAGCGAGGTCTGCTTGGACTTTCTTTAACATACTTTGAGAATTTCTTACGCTTATTTTATGGCGTTGGAATTCTGCTTCTCGCAAGACGTGAGCTCGTGGGAGATGAGTTCGCGGAGTTTAGCTTTTATTTAACGGTTGGACTGGCATGTTACATGTTTTCAAGGTTTTCATTTGATGCTTACGCAATTAAAGAGTTTGTGTCGAATGCTGAAGGTGCTGTTCATGTTCTTGTTCGTTTGGTTGCCTTAAGGATATTGGGTTCTCTGGCGGTTATATCAATTGCTATAGTGCTGCTTGCGTTATTCGGTCAGCTTCGCTGGCTGCTAGTTCCTGTTATTTTTTTACAGTTTTTTCGCGCTTTTGATTTGGTAGAGTTGTACCTGAGAGCTAGGGGGGATTTACTGACTCAGTCGGTAGTAAGAATTTTTTCTATGCTTCTTGCATTTTGTTTTCTGCTTGTTTCTATCATGTTTTTTAGCTCTTCTCTTGAGGTGTTTATATATTCTCAAGCTATCGAGTGGTTAAGTATTTCTATTTTCTATGCGGGCTCCTTGTGTTTTTTTTGTAAAGCGAAGGGAGGCACGAAAGAGTTGCATGGGGCTGTGCTTGAGTCCGTTAGAAAAGTTTTGAGAGGGTCAGTGTTTGTTCATATTAGCTTCGGGCTTTTTTTAGTTTATAGTAAATTTGATCAGTTTCTTTTGAAGTGGGTTGTAGCTGCTGGTGAGTATGGCGATTATATGATTGCAGCTCGTTTGACAGAGGCTTCAATTGTTTTGATTTTGTCTCTTAACATGTTTTTTTATCCGAGACTTGTCAAGGCGCACAGGGAGTCATATTTGTTGTTTAATAATATGATCCGCTCGCTGTCGATATTTTTTCTGTTGCTGTCTTTGTTGGTTGTTGTCGTTGTGTGGATTTTTAAGGCTTTTTATTATTCGGTTCCTGTCCTGGTTTCAGACTATGTCCCATATGAGGTGCTAAATTTACTTTCGCTTCTGATATTTTCTACGGTTCCAGTTTTCTTTTTCGGCTTAAGATCTTCGTATTTTTCAATAGTTGATAGTCCTAGAGATGTTGTAGTGGGTGGTGTTTTGGGCGTTTTGTGTGCCCTGTTAGTTGGTGTGCCCTTTGTGCTCTATCATGGAGTATTTGGTGCAGCAATTGCTGTTTCAGTCATTGCATTGGTTGCGCTCGGTTTTTCTAATTTTTGTTCTCGTCAAGGGCGAGCTTACCTAAGAATAGTATTTGGTTTTTCTGGTGCTGGCGTACCTAATAAATAAGGGGTTGCCTGTATGCTAGGTTTAGGCAGGGTTTTCAGTCCATTGCTCTTTGTGATGGTAATTGTTTCGGTTGCTCTTTTTGATGATTTTTTGTTTTTTCTCTATGGGTCAGTTTTTGTATGGTGCTTAGGACTTTTTCTGCTTGATTCCAAAAACTTTGTCGCTCGATTTTATTGGGTTATATTTGGTGTTTTCTTTATTCTTCCTGTTTTAGTTCTAGGTGGCCAGTCTTATTTAGAGCACGGTACTATTTTAGGGTCAATTTTTTTGGCGCCTGAAGACACGGTTACCTTAGTCAAGGTGATTTTTTTATTTTTGTCGACATTTGTAGTTACCGCTGCATTGGGAGGCCCAGTTTTTAGAGGCGCCCGATGTTTCTAGAGGAATAAAGCGTAAGCCCTTGTTTTACTTGTTTCTCGGTTTGTCGTTTTTGGTTGTGGTTTCATTTAATTTGACCGAGATGGATGCGATCTATAGTCAAGGTTACGTTGCGTTTCAAAAAGGGGAGCTTGAGGTTAAGAAAAGTTTCGCTGTTCTTCTTTTTGAAATATTATTTATGGTTCTAGTTTCTCTCGGTTTGTATGTGAGAAGTGGTATTTGCTTTGTTGCATTGATGGTGTATGCATTAACCTCAATGTTTACAGGTGTCCGTATGCCGGGCGCCACACTTGCTTTTTTTGGTGTGCTCTATTTTTATCCGCACTGGCGTGTAAGATTGGTTCCGGTTTTGCTGGTTATGATGGTATGTGCGCCACCATTATTGATGTTAACTCAGGATTTGAGGGTGCTAGGTTACTCTGCTTTTTCTCAGTTTGATCTTGGTAGGGGCTACTATGATCTGATCAAGGTTCTTGGGTTTACTGTTGATACCTTAAAGGCTGCAATTGTTGTGGAGTCTGATGGTTTCAATATTTCGCCATTTTTTAAGCCGCTGCAAGTACTTTCGGTTTTCCTTGAACGCGTGCTAGGTATTGAATTTTCTGTTCCATACACCTCGTTTGGTCCTGCGCTTACTCAGTATTTTGAGCCTGAATTGTATGAGCGTACCGGGACGACATTCGGCTCTTCCGCTATTGCGGAGGCTTGGTACTATCTGGGTTATTTAGGCATAGTTTTTTTAGGGGTCGGAGCTTTTTATATCAGTAAGTTCTTTTCCTTTTTGAGTTACGGCTCTAGGGTATGGGGTACGCTCATCTATCTTATATTTTTGCCTAGATTCATTATGTCTGTGCGTAATGAACTCTTTGGGTGGTTTTTTGAAGGGGCAATTTTTTTCGCGTTGTCTATCCCATTTGTTTTGCTTGTTATCCTTTTGTTCGGCTCTGGCAGGATAGTGAGGAGTAATTTTGGAGGTGAGGATGTCGCTCCGCTCAATGATTAAGTCCAATAAGACTCTATTTTTGTGGCTTCGTGAGCAAGTCATGCGATATAGGAAGTTTCGCTATGGCTGGAAGAATATTTCGCACAAAAGCTGGGTTGTTCCTGATCAAAAATATATAGCTAAAGATTTTGAGCTTTCAGATTACGGTTTTGTGGGAGCAGGCTGCACGATATACCCTAGGGTTAAGGTGGGGCGATTTTTATTGATGGCCCCAGGTGTATCTATAATTGGTTCCGACCATGAGTTTTCTATTGTAGGTGTACCGACCTGCTTTTCTGGTCGACAGCTTCTGGAGCAAACGGAAATCGGTGACGATGTGTGGGTTGGTCAAGATGCACTAATCATGGCGGGAGTGAAAGTTGGCTCCTGTTCAATAATCGCTGCTAAGTCTGTAGTCACGAAAGATGTTCCGCCGTTTGCTATTGTTGCAGGGGTGCCGGCAAAGGTAATACGTTATCGTTTTACAAGTGACTTGGAACGGCAGCGCCATCTCGCTGCTGTTTCAAGTCACAAAGGCTATGGTGAGTTGGTCGGCGACTTGGAGTGACGTATGAGTTTTCAGAAAAGATTTTATTATTTGCTGCAGGACTTTGTTCCTCGTATTTTTATGCCCTATGTTCTTAGGGTCGCTGTTTTGTTTCGTTTTTTGGCTGCGCGAAATAAACAGGTTTTGAAGAAAAATTTGGATCTGAAAAATATTGCAGCCGGCAAGGATGCTTTTTTGTTGGCGACCGGACCAAGTTTGAAAGGAATTGATCTGGGTTTTTTGGCTGGAAATGATTGCTTTAGTGTGAGTAATTTTATTTTACATCCGCAGTTGAATGTGATCAGGCCGAAGTTTCATTTTTTTGCGCCATATCATGAGCCTCTGGTTTATGAGGAGTATATTTCTTGGCTTGTTAAGGCTGATAAAGAGTTGCCTTTGGAAACATCTATAGTGCTGGGTTTGCAAACCAAAGTAGATGTTGAAAAGTTTGGTATTTTTCAATCCAGGTCTATTTATTATTTGTGCTTGGAAAAATCCCAAATTTCAAGCGATATTGATCTTACTCGTCCTGTGCTAGCTCCGCAGACCAGCCCTATTATGGTTTTGCCAGTGCTCCATTACATGGGCTATAAGCGAGTGTTTCTTCTTGGTTGTGATCATAATATATTAAAAGATTATGGTGGCGTTGTTGAGAATTTTTATGAGGCAGGTCAGGATCCAAGGAAAAATGCCACCTCGGGTGATAATTGGCGTGACGGTATAATCAAGCATCTGGATAATGCGAAAAATGTATTTGTGCAATATGAGTATTATCGAAAGATTTTTGAATCGTCAGGTAGGTCTCTGAAGCATACTTCTAAACATGGTTGGCTTGATTTTATTGAGTATGTCCCACTCAATAAAGATGATATTTTTAAGGCGGAAAAATGAAAAAAGCACTTATTACCGGCGTTACAGGGCAGGACGGCTCTTACTTGGCTGAGTTTCTCTTGGAGAAAGGCTATGAAGTACATGGTATTAAGCGCCGTGCTTCGTCTTTTAATACTCAGCGTGTTGACCATATCTACCAGGACCCGCACGTAGATAATCGCAATTTTGTTTTGCATTATGGCGATTTGAGTGACTCTTCTAACCTCACCCGTATTATTCAGGAAGTACAGCCTGATGAGGTGTACAACTTGGGGGCACAGTCCCATGTTGCAGTGAGTTTTGAGTCCCCGGAGTACACCGCAGACGTTGATGCCATGGGCACACTGCGTATTCTTGAAGCTATTCGTTTGTTGGGCTTGGAGAAAAAAACACGCTTCTATCAGGCGTCGACGTCTGAGCTCTATGGACTGGTGCAAGAGATTCCTCAAAAGGAAACGACACCGTTCTACCCTCGCTCCCCTTATGCGGTAGCCAAGCTTTATGCCTACTGGATTACAGTAAACTATCGTGAAGCTTATGGTATGTATGCCTGCAACGGCATTTTGTTCAACCATGAGTCGCCACGTCGTGGTGAAACATTCGTAACACGTAAGATTACACGCGCCTTGGCGAACATCGCCCAAGGCCTGGAAAAGTGTTTGTTCCTCGGCAATATGGATGCCCTACGTGACTGGGGTCATGCCAAGGACTACGTCCGCATGCAATGGATGATGTTGCAGCAAGAACAACCTGAAGACTTCGTGATTGCAACCGGCGTGCAATATTCGGTGCGTGAGTTCGTGCGGTGGTCGGCTGCTGAACTTGGTCTTACGCTGCGCTTTGAAGGTAAAGGCGTCGAAGAGCATGCGATTGTCGAACACATTGAAGGTGACAAGGCGCCGGCACTGAAGGTAGGTGATGTCGTTGTGCGTGTGGATGCACGTTATTTCCGGCCTGCAGAGGTGGAAACCTTGTTGGGCGATCCAACCAAGGCTAAAGAAAAATTGGGTTGGGTGCCGGAAATTACCGTACAGCAAATGTGCGAAGAGATGGTGCGCGAGGACTTGAAAGCAGCTCAGCGCCATGCGCTTCTGAAGTCCCACGGCCATGACTTGCCTGTATCTGTGGAGAACTGATTGTGGCCCGTAATCTGGAACAGTCGATTTTTGTGGCCGGCCATCGTGGAATGGTTGGCTCAGCCATCGTTCGCAGGCTCAAGACGCTTGGCTACTCGAACATCCTCACCGCAACGCGGGATGAGTTGGATTTGCTCGACCAGGCGGCGGTTCGGCAATTTTTTCAAACTCATGCCATTGACCAGGTTTATCTTGCCGCAGCCAAAGTGGGTGGTATTCACGCGAATAACACCTATCCGGCCGATTTTATTTTTGACAACCTGATGATTGAGGCCAACATCATTCAGGCTGCTCACATGAGTGGTGTTCAAAAGCTGCTATTTCTCGGTTCTTCCTGCATCTATCCAAAGCTGGCAGTGCAGCCTATGACGGAGGCTGCGTTGCTGACAGGTGTGCTTGAACCAACGAACGAGCCTTATGCATTGGCCAAAATTGCTGGCATCAAGCTCTGTGAAAGCTACAACCGTCAGCATGGCCGCGATTATCGTAGTGTGATGCCAACCAACCTCTATGGCCCGCACGATAATTATCACCCTGAAAACAGCCATGTTATTCCAGCGTTATTGCGTCGCTTCCACGAGGCTACTCAGCGAGGTGATACCGAGGTTGTGATCTGGGGCAGTGGCAAGCCAATGCGCGAATTTCTGCATGTCGACGATATGGCTGCTGCCTGCGTGCATGTCATGGAGCTCGAGCCCCAGCTATATCAGGCACACACACAGCCAATGCTTTCTCACATCAACGTTGGTACGGGCGTCGATTGCACGATTGCTGAGTTGGCGCACACGGTTGCCAAGGTGACCGGATTTCAGGGCAAGCTGACGTTTGATGCGACGAAGCCTGACGGTGCTCCGCGCAAGTTGATGGACGTTTCGCGTTTGGCCGCGTTGGGCTGGACAGCCAGTATTGGCCTTGAGCAAGGCTTGCAGAGTGCCTATCAGTGGTACGTCGACAATGTGCAAAACGCTCGGACTCACTGATGAAAATTCTGCTTTATGGCATCAATTACAGCCCAGAGCTGACTGGAATCGGTAAATACAGCGGCGAAATGGCCCGCTGGCTTGCTGAGCAGGGCCATGAGGTGCGGGTTGTTACCGCACCACCGTACTATCCGGATTGGAAAGTGTGGCCTGCGTTTTCGTCCTGGCGTTTTAACTGTACTCAAGAGGAGGGCGTCAGTGTTTACCGGTGCCCGCTCTATGTGCCGGCTAAACCGACGGCACTAACGCGCTTGTTGCACCTGGCAAGTTTTTCTATCTCATCTTCGTTGGCAGTGCTGGCACAGTTGAGGTGGAAGCCAGACCTGGTCATTCTGGTGGTCCCGACGCTATTTTGTGCACCTCAGACGCTCCTGCTGGCTAAGCTGACGGGCGCTAAGTCCGTTCTGCACATTCAGGATTTTGAAGTCGATGCATTGTTTGGTCTGGGGATTGCCAACAGCGGCGTGCTAAAACGTATTGCTTATGGTGCAGAACGGCTCATTTTGCGTGCATTTGACCGTGTTTCAAGCATTTCTGCGGCCATGCTGCGGCGCGCCCAGAGCAAAGGTGTCAGCGTTGAGCAGTTGCGTTTTTTTCCTAACTGGTCTGAAACCGCACGGTTTGCCAATGTTGCGCGTAATGACGCATTGCTTGCGCGGCTGGGCATTGATCCAGCCAAGAAGGTGCTGCTTTACTCCGGGAACATAGGCGAAAAGCAGGGGCTGGAAAGTGTAATCGAAGCAGCGGATCGCCTTAAGGGCCGGGCAGAGCTTGTGTTCCTGATCGTTGGCGAAGGCGCAGGTAAGGCCCGATTGCAAGCGTTGGCAGCATCGAAGCAACTGTCTAATGTGGTCTTTGCACCTTTGCAACCCTATGAGGACTTGCCCGCGCTGCTCGCCAGTGCCGATTGCCATTTGGTCATTCAGAAACGCGGGGCTGCAGATGCGGTACTGCCATCAAAACTGACCAACATCCTTGCAGTAGGCGGCAATGCAGTGATAACCGCAGACCCTGAGACCAGTCTGGGCTTGTTGTGCCTGGACCATCCAGGCATTGCAGAACGGGTAGAGCCCGAGTCTGTCGAGGCATTGCTTAGGGGGATTGAGGGTTGCCTGACTATGCCCTTGCCTAACCTGATTGCTACAGCATATGCCCATGATTTTCTCGACAAGGATCGGATTCTGGCTCGGTTTATCGATGAGGTTTAATTTTCTTTCTTGTTGTAATGTGTTGGGCGTGCTGCACGGCATGCAGAATTCATTTTTTGGTAGTACGACTTCAAAGGACAAAAACACATGTTGCTTCCGGTAATCATGGCTGGCGGTTCCGGCTCGCGTCTCTGGCCGCTTTCGCGTCAACTTAACCCTAAGCAATTTTTGCCGATGGTCGACCAGAATCAGTCCATGCTGCAGGCAACGATTGAGCGCCTGCAGGGGCTGGACGCCCAAGCGCCGCGCTTGATTTGCAACGAGCAGCATCGGTTTCTTGCAGCAGAGCAGCTACGTCAGATTGGCCTGGAGCAGGCCAACATTCTGTTGGAGCCAATGGGGCGTAACACGGCACCTGCGATCGCTTTGGCGGCATTACAGGCCATAGAAGAAGGTCAGGATCCGTTGCTGCTGGTTTTGGCTGCCGATCACTTGATTCAGGACGTGCCTGCGTTCCATGCCAGTATTGAGGCTGCCATGGTGTTAGCCAAAGCAGGCAAGCTTGTTACCTTTGGCATCGTACCGGCCTACCCTGAAACCGGTTATGGCTACATCCAGAAGGGCGAAGTGCTTGGTAGTGAAGGGTTCAAGGTTAACCGTTTCGTTGAGAAGCCCGACCTGCCCACAGCCCAGCATTACGTTGCCTCTGGGGACTATTTTTGGAACAGTGGCATGTTCATGTTTCGTGCCAGCCGCTACTTGGCGGAGCTGGAGGCGTTCCAGCCCGACATTCTCAAGGTGTGCCGTCAGGCATTGGCGGGGGCAGAGCAGGACCTGTACTTCACCCGTATTGATGCAGATGCCTTTCGCCAGTGCCCGGACGACTCGATCGATTATGCGGTGATGGAAAAAACGGCCGATGCCGCCATGGTGCCGCTGGATGCTGGATGGAGTGACATTGGGTCATGGTCTGCACTGTGGGATGTCAGCGAAAAGGACAGCAACGGGAATGTCTTGAAGGGGGATGTCCTTCAACACGGTACTCGTCATAGCTATGTGCATGCCGAGCATCGCTTGGTGACGACGGTAGGGGTCGAGGACCTGGTTATTGTTGAGACCAAGGATGCTGTCCTGGTTGCTCACAAGAGTCATGTGCAAGACGTCAAAAAGATTGTTGAGCAGCTCAAGCAGGACCAGCGCCATGAGCATGCCAATCACCGTGAAGTGTATCGTCCTTGGGGGGTATACGATTCGATCGACAGTGGGCATCGTTACCAGGTTAAGCGTATCACCGTAAAACCGGGAGCCAAGCTATCCGTTCAGATGCACCATCACCGTGCCGAGCACTGGATTGTGGTGAGTGGTACAGCGAGTGTCACCAATGGCGACAAAACCTATCTGGTCACCGAGAACCAATCCACTTACATACCTATAGGCCAGGTTCATGCTTTGGAAAATCCAGGCGTTATCCCATTGGAGCTCATCGAGGTTCAATCAGGTACGTACCTGGGGGAAGACGATATCGTTCGCTTTGAAGACAAGTACGGGCGTGTCAAACCAAAAAATAAAGCATGACTGATAGTGACTCAGGCGGGGCTGGCCGGTGCCGGCGCCTCTGAGTTGCTGTGTAGGGTTGGGGGTTTTGGCTGCGGGGGCGGTGCCTGGCTGCAGTGCACGCTAACCAGTGTTTTATAGAGATTGGGGCCTGTTCAAAGACATGCAAGTCACTCATCGGTATCAACCAACATTTGCAGAACGGTATCCCGTTCCTTTTTTTGTCGCGTTAACGGACATGGTCATCGTCTTGGTGGCGGGCTTGTTTGCCTTCCATTACCGTTTTCAGCACTTTGAAATGACGGGGCGTTACAACACCGCAACGATGATTACGGCCATTGTGGTCGTGATCTGCCTGGCGTTGGGCGGTGTTTATGGCTCGCAACGAGGTCAGTCCTTCTGGCGCCAACTCAGTGTCCTGGTGGTTTGCTGGCTGTCTGCTGCAGGCATTCTTTTATCGTTGACGTTTTTCCTGAAGATTTCAGATAACTATTCCCGCATCTGGTTCAGCGTAATGTTATTTACGGGGGGCGCATTGTGTTTGTTGCTGCGCCTTTCCGTATTTTTGTTTTTACGCCGCATACGCGGCTCTGGGCTTAACCTGAAGAGTGTACTGCTGGTTGATTCTGGAGGGCAGTCCGCCAGCCAGCTAAACAGTGGCCGCACCTTGGAAGAAGACGGTTTTCGTATTTCCGCAAGCCTTGCGTTTAGTCAAAGCGACGGCTGGATGGACAACCTGGTCGCCAAAGTTGATGAGTTAGGCGTGCATGAAGTATGGCTGTGCCTGCCGCTCAGTGAAGGGGGCGTCATTCGCTCCATCATGTATGCCCTTCGCCACCACACCGTTGCAGTTCGCTTCATTCCGGAATGGGGTGATATCCGCTTGCTGAACCACAAGGTGAGCCATATTGCCGGCTTGTATTCATTGGACCTTAGCTGCAGCCCGATGGATGGCTCGGCGTTGGTGGTCAAGCGGCTTGAAGACCTGATCATCGGAGGCTTGATCAGCCTTATGATACTCCCGGTTTGCCTGGTGATTGCTGTTGCAATCAAGGTGTCGTCCCCAGGGCCGATTTTGTTTAAACAGTATCGAACGGGCATCAACGGCAAACATTTCAAAGTGTACAAATTTCGCTCAATGGTAGTGCATAGCGAAGGTGGCGTTACCCAAGCCACGCGCAACGATGTGCGTGTGACCAAAGTCGGGGCGTTTTTACGACGTACCAGCCTTGATGAATTGCCGCAGTTTTTCAATGTGCTCCAAGGGCGTATGTCGATTGTTGGGCCTCGCCCTCATGCGTTGGCGCATAACGAGTACTACAAGGACTTGGTCGAGTCTTACATGCAGCGGCATAAGGTCAAGCCAGGTATTACCGGCTGGGCTCAGGTCAGCGGCTACCGCGGGGAGACTGATACGCTTGAAAAAATGCAAAAGCGTGTCGAGTACGATCTTTGGTACATCGATAACTGGTCACTTTGGGTTGACCTGAAAATTATATTTCTTACTGTTTTTAAAGGCTTCATTAATAAAAACGCATTTTGATTTTGTTTGGGGAAGTAGTAGTAGTTATGAATGGAATAGAAGTATTGCGAGGTGATTGCTCTAGAGGTCGAAGCTGGCAGCTTGTTTTGATCTGGATGCTGGCTATCGGGTTGTTCATTCAGTTGAGTGGTAAGGTTTGGATTCAGTCCGGTAGTGCGAGGAACGCTCAAATATATATATGGCTTCTTTTGCCGGCGTTAATTTTTGTTTTCTACAAATTGATCGTTCGGAGTAAATGTGTACCGTCGGTTCACTATATTCCGTGGGTTTTTTTTCTGCTTTGGGTCGGCTTGAGTGCACTATGGGCAACAGGGTCTGAAAAGGATGCGTTCTCGCTTGCGAAGCGAGGGTTGTTGATTGCCCTGTATCTTCAAGCGATCTACTTATTAATGTCCTACAATGAGGCCTTTCTGAAAAAAGCGTTGTTGGCAGGGGTGGTCATGGTGGCTGTAGGTGCCCTTGTCAGTATTGTTTATCAGTTTGGCATTCTGGATAAACCATTAGCCTATCGTGCTTACCGTATAGATCGCTCGGGTATCGGCAATTTTGCCAATTACGGCTGGCCTGTAGTGGCCGGTATTTTTCACGGTGCAATCGCTGTTTGGGCGCTCGGTGTGGCACTGGATAAGCGCACGGTGTTCAAGTCAGTGCTGTTTTGGCTCGCTATCTTCATGCTGTTGAGCCTCTATGTATTGTTGACCTATACCAGGGGGGCATGGTTCGCCTTGCTGGGTGGTATTGTGGCTGTCGTCATTTTACAAAACTCCAGGCTCGGTTGGTGGTTGCTGGGGATTGGTACAGTGCTTGTTCTTGCACTGGTCATCAAGTTTTGGCCACAGTTGGTCATCGAGTTTCAGGAAAAACAGTTGTCTGGGCGCGGGCCTATTTGGGTCTACTATTTTAAAGTCATGACAGGTCACTGGGCCGTTGGGCACGGGCTGGGCACACCATTCGAGTATCGCTGGCCTGATGGTGTTCATGTTTCCCCTCATGCCCATAGCTTGTACCTCCAACAGGTCTACGATAGCGGTATCGTTTCGCTTGCCTTGCTAGGCGCGGGTCTACTGGGGTTGGCCCATAAAGCGTGGAAACTGCGCAGCAACTATTGGGTACGCCTTGCATTTCCGGCATTGGTCTTTGCGCTGATCGCCATGCTGACGGATGTTGAGCGGATCTTTACTCGACCTGGTGACTACTGGACGTTGTTCTGGTTGCCAGTGGCGATTTTGTTGGCGGTGCCGATGCGGTCTAAAAACGCTGATAGAGTCACTGTATTGAATTAGTAGCTTTTAGGCAGGCGCATTGGCGTCTGCCTTTTTCAATTTTTGAGCAGCCTAAGCACCCCATCTCTACATAAGTAAACCTAAAAAGCGACTCATTCCCAGTCCTGTATGCTCTGATTTCCGGCGTAGGCAAGGAGTTAGATGTTTACGCTAGGTATTTGGTCATGGAATGAGATGGTGCGGATTAATTGTGAAGTGGTCTGGATTTTGAGTCTAGGCCTTACAGACTACCTTAAAGTTTGTACGCCATCACAAAGCGTTTAGATGCCTAGCGAAGTTGTAAGCCATTACGGAAGCCAATATGTGGGTCTTCAGAGCATAAAAATCTGGCTAATGGAGCGCCTTTACCGTCGACTCTTTTATCGTTCGATTCATTCGTTCGACTTGGCCGTTAGTCCAAGGATGGAAAGGCTTGGTTAGGCGGTGTTTGATGCTGTATTCGTGGCTAACGCGATCAAAGATATGCCCCCAAAACGGTTGGTGGCGCTGCTTCGATACCTTGGGTTGCTCGGTAAACGCTGCGCCGTTACGTTTCGTTGCCGCATCGAAATATTCGACGTACGTGAATTTTTCCCCCGATCAATGGCGACGAACATATGCTGCTTACTCTCTCCAACCGCAGTTCAGAGCTGTCGATGTGGATATAACCCATTTCAGTCAGCGCGAATTTTCCGCGCGTGGCCGCGCTAGCGTTCTTGGTAGTTTGGCTGATCCCGTGACGCATCAGACAGCGATGCAAGGCGCCACGGCTCAACTGGGGAAGACGCTTATGAAGATTCCCCAGCACGTTGTCCAGAGGCAGCATTGTTCGCCGGCGGAGCACAATAATGGTTGATTATGTCAGCGTATGCCGAAAAAAAGCCCGCGGTTGGGGGCGTTGGGTATGTGAACAAGGTGTGCTAAATAGCACTCATGGGGAAAACGTAAATCTTTGATATTTTAGAAAGTAGATGTGCTGGGTAAGACTGAAGTAGGCTCGTTTATCGTCATGAATCAGAATCAATCTTGGTATTTGGACTGAAAATGCAGAGAAATGAAACGGTTGACTTAATAAAAGGGTGCTTGATAATCCTGGTAATGCTTGGGCATATAATACAAGGGGCCATGCAGGAATCCTTGGTAAGGAGCTTTATTTATACCTTTCATATGCCATTATTTTTCTTCGTGTCAGGCTACCTTGTCGACTATAAAAAGCTAAGTGAAACAGCAGTAGGGGATTTCCTGGGTAAGTACATGCTTAATGTATTTATTCCATGGGCTATAGCAGTTACGGCTTATTATGTTGTGGTAATCAAAGTCCACACGATGGAAGGCTACGTAAGGGCGTTTTTGCATCCGTTCTATCATCTATGGTTCATAGTGGCATTCTTGGTTTATGTGCTGTATGCATATATTTTTTCAAGAATTTTTAACGGAAAACATGTATTCGCATTGCTTTTGGTGTCAATAGCTATTTCGCTTGCGGCGCTAACAATTGGTGGCTCATTAAATCAGAATGTTATTGCTGAACACGTTTATTATGATCTGCGACTCACAAATTTAATGTATTTTGCAATTGGTATATCGCTTAGGTACTACGCGCCAAAAATACCCTCATCAATTCTGAATTTGACACTTCCATCAATAGCGCTAATACCCTACATATTTTATGGTGGAACTCTTTTTTCGGATAGGGCGCTTGGTGTGCTTATCAATATTGCACTATG
Organism: Pseudomonas sp. TE3910; assembly: GCF_056279025.1. Lineage (NCBI taxonomy): Bacteria > Pseudomonadati > Pseudomonadota > Gammaproteobacteria > Pseudomonadales > Pseudomonadaceae > Pseudomonas > Pseudomonas sp. TE3910. The sequence continues at coordinate 2,052,733 of NZ_JBWBQN010000001.1, read as the reverse complement.
TTTTTCGATATATTCAATAGTGACGAATTTTATAGGTAGGAAAATTTCGCTTCTAAATTATATGGGTAGGCATAGCATGTATTTTTACCTGTATCATGTGTTCGCAATATATGTAAGTGCAAAGCTTACGGTTCAGGAAAATAGTTTTGATTTCTTTTTTCTCTGTATAATATTCACGGCTCCAATATATGCATTGATTTTTGCCAAGGATGCACTAAAGGCACTTGCAAAAAAGACTGTATCAATTATTTTTCCGAAAAATGTAATTGATTGAGTAGAGCAAGGCGTGGAAAGTGCTGGATGTCAAAATTAACACTTTCCAGTTAGGTGGATGCAAAGAAATCACAGCAAACGCAAAGCATATGCAAGCCAGCGCGCAAGGTTGATTGAACCCATAGCGTACCCGTGCCGCCAGTATCGTAAGCGATCCACAAATTTATGGTCACCCCCAATACCCTGCAAGGGCTACGCTTTCGCAGGGTATTTTATTTTCGGAGGCCGTCTTCATGAGCGAGTCAGCGCTGGTTGGTATCGATATCGGCAAACACAGTTTTCACCTGCACGGCTAGGACAAATCGGGTCGAGCAGTGTTTCGCAAAAAGTGCTCTCGTTAACAGATGATGACGTTCTTCGGCAATCTACCGGCCTGTACCGTGGTTATGGAAGCCTGTGCTCGTGCACATTTCATCGCTCGCGAACTTATGATCATGGTGCATCAAGCCAAGTTGATTTCCCCGCAGTTCGTTGGGCCCTTCGTCATAGGCAACAAAAACGATTTCGTCTATGCCGAAGCGACTTGTGAAGCCGCGTCGTGCCCGTCGATGTGCTTTGTCTCGCCCGAAACCGAGGCCCAGCAGACGCTCTCCGTATTGCATCGTTTGCGTGAGTCGCTGGTGCGCGACCGCACCAAAATTGCCAACCAGATGCATGGCTTCTTGCTAGAGTTTGGCATCAGGCTGTCAAGAGGCTGGCTATCATGAAACGCCTATCCAGTGTCCTGGCCGAACATGTACTCCTTGTTCGATTGACGGTGCTGTTGCAACGGCTGCATGACCACTTCGTCTATTTGGATGGACAGATCAAAGAGCTGGATAAAGAACTGGCAGGCCAACTGGCCAACGATGATCTGGGCAGTCGTTTGCTGAGTCTGCCGTGTGTTGGGCTGATCACCGCCAGCTTGCTGGCTGTGGAAATGGGTGATGGCCAACAGTATGGATGCAGTCGCGACTTCGCCGCGTGTGTTGGCCTGGTGCCCAGACAGTACCGCAAGGGCTGCAGGGCGAATTTGCTGGGGATCAGTAAGCGCGGTGACGAGAATCTCAGACGACTACTGGTTGAGTGCGCGAGGGTTTACATGCAAAGGGGCGCTGGCCGATTGGGTGCGCTCGCTACTGATGCGACCGCATTCCAATGAGGTTGCTTGTGCCCTAGCGAAAAAACTGGCGCGGATCGCTTAGGCGATAGCGGCCTGCCATAGCGAGTTCGAAGCAGGGCCAGACACCTTGAGTGCCTAACCCTGCGGTTGTTGCAGTACCACGATTTACCTTTCAGGTTTTGCGGTAGTTGAATAACGAATGATGTGAACGGCCCTCCGGCCTGGCGAAGACCCCGATCCAGAAACCGGCTATATGAAGTCGCTGGAGTTTTTAGGATCGTTAGACGCGACTCTCATCGTGGCGCGGGGCATGCCCCAAATAGGCGCTGGATTGATTTAAGCAAGCCAACCACTTCACCCCGCTAATCAGTATTGCAAAAACGGGGGGGACCATAGATTTATGGAGCGCTTACAAACCACCTCTCCGCAAAACACCCCCCGCCGTTCCTTGCGCCCAATATGCTGGTGCTTGCTCTCCTCGTACACCTTGGCAAACCGTAACTTATCCACAGCCGGGTACGCTTTCAGCGCGTCGTACACCAGCGCGTCGTACCGTGCTTCTGTGATGAAGCGATAAATTTCCCGGTGGTAGAAAAAGCCAAACTGAAAGCCCAGGGTTTCGCTCAGGTCTTCGGGCGCTTTCAGGAAGCAGTTCTCAAGGTCGATGGCATGTGCAGGGGCGTCGCCGGTATTGGCGAGCATCACATTCGCGGCCCACAGGTCCATGTGGATGATGCCTTTGCTGTTCAGGGCTTGCAGCAATTCGAACGTTTTTGCGATGAGGTGTTCTACCCCATGAGGGTTGGCATTCACCCATTCCAGGCCATCGGTGTGGTCGGGCAGTAGCTCGGTGATGATGATCACGTCGTTTGCCAGCCCCACAGGCGAGCGGGTGTAGCCAAAGGCGATCAACGACGGCACGCGTACACCGCGCCGTTGGGCTTCAGCCGTGTTCATCAACTCTTCTATGGGCCAGTCATACATGCCGCAGCGTTTGGCGCTGCCCCTGGCGATACGCATTTTTTTCTTGAAGGTGTCGATGGGCTGGCGTTTTGCGAACAGGCGGCAACCGCTGCTGAGTACCGGCGCACTCACGCGTTTGTCTTGGCGTGCCTGGTTTAGCAAATGTTTCATCGCATCGGCGACACGGGGCGTAATCGGCGTGCTGAAGTGCAGGGTCGAGCGCTGATGGGTGTAGGTAAAAGGGAAGTCCTTGACCAGTTGTTTCGCATCCCTGCCCACGTTTGAAGCCCTATATCAAAATGCCATGTGACTGATGAACATAGCATTTTTAGGTTTTTTTACATTTTTTTTACATTTCCTTTACGAATTTTGCATTCGTTTGGGTGGGTGTCTGTTGAGGTGTGCAGGCAAGGCTGGGGGTGAACGCGTTGTCGAATTTAGTAAAAAATCCTCGGCTTATCGCGTTTGACGCACGGCACTCAGGGGCTAGGTTTCAGGGGCAGCCAAGGAAAAGCTGCCTCAGCAAGCAAACGACCTAAGGAGTGTCACCTTATGCGCCATATGTACTTGTCCTCTCTGCTGTTAGCCCTGTTCGCGACCTTTTCATTGCCCGCTTCGGCGGCGCCAACGGCCCCGGCCCAGCCTGTCGCTCAGGTTGTTGTTGAGCAAAGCGTGGGTAAGGTTGATTTGAATAAAGCCAGTGCCGCTGCCCTGCAAAGTGAATTGACCGGTATCGGTAAAGCCAAGGCCGAGGCTATCGTCGCCTACCGTGAGGCTCACGGGGACTTTGCGTCGGTTGATGAGCTGCTGGAGGTCAAGGGTATTGGCAAAGCGCTGCTGGAGCGTAATCGCGATAAGTTGACGGTTAACTGATCAGGAGTGGGGCGGATGTGTCGGCGCGGCGTTGTGAGCGTTTGGCGCTGGGGAGGTGTTGCCTTCCATCGCGGGCAAGCCCGCTCCCACTTTTTGGACTGCCTCCGAGAAATTGGACACAAATCCATCCCTTGGTGGGCAGTCCATTTTTTCGGGCGGGCTCGGTCCCGCATGTTTAGCGGTCCTTGGCGTCTTTGGCGTCCATTTCGGCGTTGCGTTCGTGAATGCGCTTGAGCTGTTCTTCGGTCAGCGGCAGTTTTTGTGCGGTGTCGCGCAGCAGCATCAGGCCGCCAATGATGGAGCCAAGGGCAACCACCAGGATCAACCAGGCATACCAGGGCATGGGGTGCTCCTTGTTTAGTGTTGGGTCTATTACCTGAAGTATAAGAGGGCTAGCGGGTTGACGGCGAATTCGTGATCAGTGGGCCCCCTTGCGCCGCTGCATCGGCTACAATGCGCGCCGATTTCGACTTGCCAAGAGACTTGCCCATGTCCGTCTGCCAGACGCCTATTATCGTCGCCCTGGATTTCCCCTCCCGTGACGCCGCCCTGAAGCTGGCCGATCAGCTGGACCCTAGCCTGTGCCGGGTCAAAGTCGGTAAGGAGCTGTTCACCAGCAGCGCTTCGGGCATCGTCGAGAGCCTGTGTGAAAAAGGCTTCGAGGTGTTTCTCGACCTGAAATTCCACGACATTCCGAACACCACCGCCATGGCTGTCAAAGCGGCTGCCGAGATGGGCGTGTGGATGGTGAACGTGCATTGCTCCGGCGGCCTGCGCATGATGGCGGCCTGCCGTGACGTGCTGGCCCAGCGCAGCGGCCCTCAGCCGCTGCTGATTGGTGTTACCGTGCTCACCAGCATGGAGCGCGAAGACCTGGCCGGCATCGGTCTGGACATCGAGCCGCAAGAGCAGGTGCTGCGCCTGGCTGCGCTGGCCGAGAAGGCCGGTATGGACGGCCTGGTCTGCTCGGCTCTGGAAGCCCCGGCGCTGAAGGCAGCTCACCCGTCGCTGCAACTGGTCACCCCCGGGTATCCGCCCTGCGGGCAGCGCTCAGGATGACCAGCGCCGTATCCTGACACCTCGTCAGGCGCTGGATGCCGGCTCCGACTACCTGGTGATCGGTCGTCCGATCAGCCAGGCCGCCGATCCAGCCAAGGCGCTGGCCGACGTGGTTGCCGAGATCAGGGCTTAAGCACCAGCTTGCCGAAATTTTCCCCGTTAAACAGCTTCAACAGGGTTTCGGGGAAGGTTTCCAGCCCTTCGACCACGTCCTCCCGGCTTTTCAGCATGTCGGTGGCCAGCCAGCCGGCGATTTCCTGCGCGGCGGCGGCAAACTGCGGGGCGTGGTCCATCACCACAAAGCCTTCCATCCGTGCCCGATTCACCAGTAGCGACAGGTAGTTGGCCGGTCCTTTCACCGCCTGCTTGTTGTTGTACTGGCTGATGGCGCCGCAAATCACCACCCGCGCCTTGAAGTTCAGGCGGGTGAGCACGGCATCCAGGATGTCGCCTCCAACGTTGTCGAAATAGATATCCACACCCTTGGGGCACTCGCGCTTGAGGCCTTCGAGGACGTCTTCGGCTTTGTAGTCAATGACGCCGTCGAAGCCCAGCTCATCGATCAGGTAGCGGCACTTCTCCTGCCCACCGGCAATACCGACCACGCGGCACCCTTTGAGCTTGGCGATCTGCCCGGCGATGCTGCCGACCGCACCGGCCGCGCCGGATATCACCACGGTTTCACCGGCCTTGGGTGCGCCAACGTCCAGCAGGGCGAAGTAGGCGGTCATGCCGGTCATGCCCAGTGCCGACAGGTAGCGCGGCAGCGGTGCCAGCCGTGGATCGATGGTGTAGAAGCCTTTGGGCGCCCCGAGGTAGTAGTCTTGTACGCCGAGTGCGCCGTTGACGTAGTCGCCCACGGCGAAGTCGGGGTGTTTCGAGGCGATCACTTCGCCAACGCCCAAGGCGCGCATCACTTCACCGAGAGCCACTGGTGGAATGTAGGACTTGCCCTCATTCATCCAGCCGCGCATGGCCGGGTCCAGCGACAGGTAGAGGTTTTTGACCAGCACCTGGCCGTCTGCCGGTTCGTCGACGGGCACCTGCTCAAAGGTGAAGTCATCCCGCGTCACGGCGCCCACTGGGCGTTTGGCGAGCAGGAAACGGCGGTTGTTCAAGGCGGGCATGGCGTCGTTCTCTAATGAAAAGGTCAAGCCTGTTCATAGCCCCTGCGGGCGGTATCGGCAAGGGTTAGCGTTTGGCGAAATACTCGATGATTGATCTGGGTGATTGAGCCTGAGGGGCTGTTTGCCGAATGTGGCCTGTCCCGTACAGCGGGTATTTTCAGGCGGTAACCCAGGCATCGTAAGCGCGACCTTCAGCTTACTGAAAACGACGCGCACCTAGCTTTTTGCCATTATTCCGACGCCAAAGGCTTGTGCGGCGGCTTGCGTGATTGCCACTCTGCGTCCTGGGGATTTTCCGGGGTTTCCGGGATGGCAGCAGGGGAGCGGGGCGCAATGAATTCGGCCAGCAAGGGTGGTTTTGCCAATTGGGGAATGGCTCGCAAGATGGGCCTTGGGTTTAGCCTGGTGTTGTTGTTGACGACGCTGGTAGCGGGGCTGGGTGTTGCCGCGTTGTTTGGCGTAGGCAAACGGTTCGATGGCCTCAAGCAAATGACTGCGGTCAACGATGCGTTGTTGCAGGTACGCCTGCGTGAGCAGACCTACGCGCTGACGTCCGATCCCAAGGCGGTTGAAGCCTTGCACCAAGGGGTGGAGGTTTTGCAGGCGCAGGCCCGCGAACTGCCGCAGCTGGCCAGCGCGAGTGTTGAGCCGTCACTGCTTGCCTATCGCCAGGCATTCGACCAGGTCGTCGAGTTGACTCAGGCCAAGGAGCTGGCGCTGGACATGGCCAATTGGTCGGTCTCCAGCGTGGCCAACAACCTTGACGTCTTGCAAGCCGGGCTCGCGGATGACGGCACCTGGACCCTGAAAGACTCGCAGGGCACGCGAGGGGCAGAGTTCGTTGAGCAGGCCGGTCAGGTCGCCCAGGTGGCGCGGCTGATGCTGCTGGCCATGGACGAGGCCCGGGTACGGCTGGAGCAGAGCCGCAAGGGCGCGGAGGACGTTCGTCAGGGGCGTATCGAGCAGGCGGAGCAAGCGGCAGCGCTGGTCGCGCAATTGAAGGGCAGTGTGCAGGATGCCGGTTACCAGGCCGTGCTCACGGAGGTGGCCACCCATATTGCCAGCTTTGGCGAGAAACTCGGCGAATACACCGACCTGCTGGCCCGCGAACAACAACTTAAACAGCAGCTGCAGCAGCGCGCCGAGCAGGTCATGGCACAGGTCGATCAGGCGTCGACCGCCGAAGAAGCGGCCATGCAGGCTGAGCTTGTGCGCAACACCTGGCTGATTATTGCCGCTTCACTGTTGGCGCTGGTGGTCGGTGTTGTTGCCGCATGGTTGATTACGCGGGCAATCGTTGGGCCGCTGCGCCGGGTGATTGGCCGTGCTCAGCAGATCGCTGCTGGCGATTTGAGCGGCGACATTGCCGTTGATCGGCATGATGAGGTGGGCCAGTTGCTTCTGGCCATGCAGCAGATGGGCAGTGGCCTGGCGGGTATCGTCAGTGGGTTGCAGGTAGGTATCGAGCAGTTGGCCGGCAATGCTCAGTCGTTGTCGGCCGTCACCGAGCAGACTAACCGTGAGGTCAGCAGCCAGAAGGAGGAAACGGAACAGGTTGCCACGGCCATGCACCAGATGACCGCGACCGTTCACGATGTGGCCCGCAATGCCGAAGAAGCCGCTCAAGCGGCCCAGGCGGCGGATGACAAGGTTGAGAGCGGCCATCAGGTGGTGCGCCAGAGCATGCAGCGTATCGAGGCGTTGGCCAGTGCTTCTACGTCGGCCAGTGAAGGCATCGAGCGCTTGAGTGCCGAGGTGCAGAACATCGGCAAGGTGCTCGAGGTGATCAAGAGTGTGGCCGAGCAGACCAACCTGCTGGCGCTCAACGCGGCCATCGAAGCCGCACGGGCAGGCGAGCAGGGGCGTGGTTTTGCGGTGGTCGCGGATGAGGTGCGGGCACTGGCCAAGCGTACCCAGCAGTCCACCGAAGAAATCGAGCGGTTGGTCAGCAGCCTGCGCAGTAACGCCCAGGCTTCGGTTGAACAGATTCAGGGCAGTGGTGAGCTGGTCAAACTGGCCGTTGCCGATGCACTGCAGACGGAGAGTGCCTTGGGCAGTATTGCGGCTGCAGTGTCGTTGATTCAGCAGATGAACCAGCAGATTGCCGCCGCTGCCGAGCAGCAGAGTTCGGTGGCGGAGGAGATCAACCGTAGCGTCAGCAACATTCGCTGCAGTGCCGATCAGTCCGCGCTGGCCATGCAGGGCAATGCCAGTTCAAGTATTGAACTGGCACAGCTGGGCACCGAGTTGAAAGGGATGGTCGGGCACTTCCGCTTGTGAGGGCTGGCGCTGCCCACCTAAGGCCGCTGCGCTCAGGCGGCCTTGCGCCAGTTCAGAATCATTAGCGTCAGCACCCCGGCCACGATCCCCCAGAACGCCGAACCCACGGAAAACAGCGTGAAGCCCGAGGCGGTGACCATAAAGGTGATCAGTGCTGCCTCACGCTCCTTGGCTTCGTTCATGGCCACGGTCAACCCGTTCATGATCGAGCCAAACAGCGCCAGGGCGGCAATCGACAGCACCAGCTCCTTGGGCAGCGCCGCGAACAAGGCCGCCAACGTCGCCCCGAATACCCCGGCAATACCGTAGAAAATCCCGCACCAGACGGCGGCGGTGTAGCGCTTGCTCGGGTCTTCATGCGCGTGCGGGCCGGTGCAGATCGCCGCGCTGATCGCTGCGAGGTTGATGCCGTGCGAGCCGAATGGTGCTAGCACCAGCGAGGCCAGGCCGGTGACCGTGATCAGTGGCGAGGCCGGCACTTGATAACCATCGGCGCGCAGCACGGCAACACCTGGCATGTTTTGCGACGTCATGGCGACGACAAACAGCGGGATACCAATGCTGATGGTGGCGGCGAGTGAGAAGGACGGGGTTGTCCACACCGGCGTTGCCACTTCCAGGCTGAAGCCGCTGAAGTCCAGCAGGCCAAGGGCGCCGGACAGCGCCGTACCCACCAGCAAGGCCGCGAGCACCGCATAGCGAGGCGAGAGGCGCTTGATCACCAGGTAGCTGAAGAACATCCCCAGTACCAGCAGGGTGCGGTGCTGGGCTGCAATGAAAATCTCGCTGCCAATCTTGAACAGAATGCCCGCCAGCAAGGCCGACGCCAGCGAGGCAGGGATGCGCTTGACCAAGCGCTCGAAGCTCCCGGTCAGGCCGCAGATCACCACCAGCACTGCGCAGGTGATGTAGGCGCCGATGGCTTCGCCATAGCTGACGCCGCCCAGGCTGGTAATCAACAATGCTGCCCCCGGGGTTGACCAGGCGATGGTCACCGGTGTGCGGTAGCGTAACGACAGGCCGATGCTGCAAACCGCCATGCCAATCGACAGGGCCCAGATCCAGGAAGAAATCTGCCCGCTGCTAAGCCCAGCCGCCTGACCCGCCTGGAACATCAACACCAATGAACTGGTGTAGCCGGTGAGCATGGCGATAAAGCCGGCGACCACTGCGGAGGGTGAAGAATCGGCCAGTGGGCGCAGGTGCGCAGAAGTGGCGTCGGTCATGCGGGCAGTCCTTGTTCGTGTGTAAGCAGATTTTTCAGACTAACCTGCACTACCGCGATGTTTGCAGTACAGCAATCGTTGCATTTGGCCGTACAGTCACCAACTATTGCAGACAGTTTCGTTTCAGCACTCAAAAGGGGAGGGGAAATGTACAAGGTCTATGGTGATTACCAGTCGGGCAACTGCTACAAGATCAAGCTGATGCTCCACCTGCTGAACCTGCCCTATGAGTGGCACCCCATCAACATCCTCAGTGGCGACACCGAGACCCCCGAGTTTCTTGCCAAGAACCCTAACGGCAAGGTGCCGGTGCTGGAGCTTGAGGACGGCACCTGCCTGTGGGAGTCCAACGCCATTTTGAACTTCCTCGCGGACGGTACGGAGTATTTGCCCACCGAGCCGCGCCTGCGAACCCAGGTGCTGCAATGGCAGTTTTTCGAGCAGTACAGCCATGAGCCTTACCTGGCCGTGGCGCGTTTCATCCAGTTCTACCTGAGGCTGCCTGAAGACCGGCTGGACGAGTACAAGAAGCTGCAAAAAGGCGGGCACAAGGCCCTGCGGGTGATGGAGAAGCAGCTGCAGCTAACGCCTTATCTGGTGGGCGATGAGTATTCGATTGCCGACGTGGCCTTGTATGCCTACACCCATGTCGCCCATGAAGGCGGCTTCGACCTTTCTGGTTACCCGGCGATCCAGGCATGGCTCAAGCGCGTGGCCAGCCATCCGCGCCATGTGACCATGCTGGGCTAACTGTCCTGAAGTCGCGTCGCCTGCCACGGTGGGCCGCGCAGGGCATGTGGGTTTTCTGTTGGAGCAGGCTTGCCTGCGATGGCGACGGCGGGGTGTCAGTGCGTTCGCGGCGTCTGCATCGCGGGCAAGCCCGGCTCCTACAGGTTGCGCGGGGCCTGTTGGGGCAGGCTTGCCTGCGATGGCGTCGGTGGGGTGTCAGTGAGCTCGCGGCGTCTGCATCGCGGGCAAGCCCGGCTCCTACAGCTGGCGCGGGCTCTGTTGGAGCTGGCTGGCCTGCGATGGCGTTTGTGGGGTGTCAGTGGGTTAGTGGGGCCTGCATCGCGGGCAAGCCCGGCTCCTACAGGCTGCGCGGGCTCTGTTGGAGCAGGTTGGCCTGCGATGGCGTCGGTGGGGTGCCCGTGGGTTCGCGGCGGTTGCATCGCGGGCAAGCCCGGCGCCTACAGGCTGGCGCGGGCTCTGTTGGAGCAGGCTGGCCTGCGATGGCGTCGGTGGGGTGTCAGTGAGTTCGCGGCGTTTGTATCGCGGGCAAGCCCGGCTCCTACAGGTTACGTGGGGTCTGTTGGAGCAGGCTTACCTGCGATGGCGTCGGTGGGGTGTCCGTGAGTGCGCGGCGTTTGTATCGCGGGCAAGCCCGGCTCCTACAGGTTACGTGGGGTCTGTTGGAGCTGGCTTGCCTGCGATGGCGTCGGCGCGGTGACAGTGAGTTCGCGGTGCCTGCATCGCGGGCAAGCCCGGCTCCTACAGGTTACGCGGGGTCTGTTGGAGCAGGCTTGCCTGCGATGGCGTCGCCTCAGGCTGCTGAGAAGCGCTGATCCAGGTACGCGATGATCGCCTTGGATTCATACATCCAGGTGGTCTTGCCGTCTTCTTCGATGCGCAGGCACGGTACTTTGATCTTGCCGCCACCTTCAAGCAGGGCCTGGCGATGCTGTTCGTCGTTCTTTGCATCACGCAGGGCCACTGGCACGTTCAGGCGGTGCAGGGTGCGGCGGGTCTTCACGCAGAAGGGGCAGGCGTGGAACTGATACAGGCTCAGGCCTTTTGCATGCTGTTCGATCTTGGCTTGTGCGGCCGGGTCACGCTTGAGTTTGCGCGGGCGGGTGATCAGGTCGAGAACGACGATCAGTTGGCCGAGGCCAATGCGAAGGGCTTTGACGATCATGACGGCATCTCACAATAAAAAGCCGACCCCGTGAGGTCGGCTTGAAGGTGTACAACCGATCACTTGATCAGGTTGAGGAACTCGCTGCGGGTGGCGGCATTTTCGCGGAACTCACCCAGCATCACCGAGGTGACCATGGACGAGTTCTGCTTTTCTACGCCGCGCATCATCATGCACATGTGCTTGGCTTCAATGACCACGGCCACGCCGAGGGCACCAGTCACTTGCTGGACAGCATCGGCGATCTGGCGGCTGAGGTTTTCCTGGATCTGCAGGCGGCGGGCGTACATGTCGACGATACGCGCGACTTTCGACAGGCCCAGGACCTTGCCAGACGGGATGTAGGCGACATGCGCCTTGCCGATGAACGGCAGCAGGTGGTGCTCGCACAGCGAGTACAGCTCGATGTCCTTGACCAGGACCATTTCGCTGTTGTCGGAGCTGAACAGCGCTCCGTTGGTCACCTCTTCCAGGGTTTGGGAATAACCGCGGCAAAGGTACTGCATGGCCTTCGCGGCACGCTTGGGCGTGTCGAGCAGGCCCTCGCGGGAGACATCCTCGCCCAGTTGGCCGAGGATCGCGGTGTAGTTCTGTTCCAGGGACATGGATCTACCTGTGGGGAATAATCGCAAACGCGAAGGGTACGGCGGCGGCGGCGGCGCTGCAAGCACAGCTTACTCGTCGCGTCCTTCGAGCATGGTACGTTTGAGCATGACATACACCGCGCCAGTGCCGCCGTGACGGGCCTGGCAGGAGGTGAAACCCAGCACCTGCGGATGTTGACGCAGCCAGGTGTTGACGTGGCTCTTGATCATTGGCCGTTTGCCATCCAGGCGTACCGCCTTGCCGTGGGTGACCCGTACACAGCGCACCTCGAAGCGGGTGGCTTCGGCGAGGAAGTCCCAGAGGGTTTCCCGGGCTTTTTCCACGCTCATGCCATGCAGGTCGAGGCTGCCCTCAAAGGCGATCTGCCCAAGCTTGAGCTTGCGCATCTGGCTTTCCTGGACACCGTCACGGCTCCAGTGCAGGTCATCTTCCGGGCCGACATCGATCACGAACTGGTCGGAGAGCCCATCGACTATTGTCTGGTCGCTGCGCACGGTCGCCGCTTGGCGCAGGCCGGCCAATTGCTTGCGGTCGGCCTTGGGTTTGCCAATTTCGGCGCGATCATGCTTGATCGGCTTGACGCCGCGCACTTCGCTCTTGAACAGGGAAAAATCGTCGTCTTGCATGTAAGCCTCCGCCTGGGCGGCGCAGTTTACGCGACTCCCCGCGTCTCGTTAATTCAATCGTGCTTTTTCATCAAGTGTGGCGCCAGGTTCAGCTCCCGGCCACGCCGCAGCCGTGCCCGGCAACGGCGCCACAGCCATACGCCCAGCCACAGCAGCAACACGCCCGCGCCGACGATGACAGCCGCCGCGGCACGGTTGTTGGCCAGCTCGCCCAAGGCCGGTGCATGGCCCAACAGGCTGGCGGTGCCAGCCATCGCCAGCAGTACGCCAAGGGTCGCCAGCAGGGCCGAAAAGGCAGCCGCAAAACGCATTGACCAATTACGCGGTTCGCGTGAGCGAAGGCGCTTGGCGTCGAAACCATCGGATAACTTCATTCCGATTTCCTCTATGGATATCGGGCCTTCGACCTGAAAGTACCGATGTGGTTCCGCCAGCTGTCAGGTCAAATCAGGCTAGCGACTTGGGTCACGCAGGCAAAGTTGTCGGCCATGATCGCCATTTCACTTTGCTGGATCTGCGCTGCGGGTATCACGCCGCCCTTGAAGGGCAGGTCGCGGGTGGTGCAGGCGTCTTCGACCAGGGTGCAGCGGTAGCCGTAGTCCTTGGCCCGACGTACGGTGGTGCTGACGCTGGAGTGGCTCATGAAGCCGCAGACAATCAGGTCCAGATGACCGAGTTTCTGCAGTTCCTCATGAAGCTTGGTGTTCTTGAACGCGTTAGGCATGCGTTTTTCGATGATGACTTCATCGCCCTGTGGCTCGAGGCCGGGGATGAACTCGCCACGTTCGCCCTGTGGGTCGAACAGGCCGCCAACCGTGCCGAGGTGGCGTACGTGAATCACTGGTCGGCCGGCCTTGCGCGCCGCGTCGAGCAGTTTGCCGATGTTGGCCACGGCTTCGTCCATGCCTGACAGCGCCAGAGGACCACTCAGGTACTCTTTCTGCGCATCGATAATCACCAGGCTGGCGTTACTCAGCTTGGCCGGCGGATAACCGCGACCGCTGAGGTGGAACATCGTCATTGGAACGGACATCAGGGGCTCCTTTGGATAGGGCTTTTCGCCTATTCTCCCCTGCTTGGACGCAGATGTGAATCGCTTAGCGTACAAGCGGCGTGGTTAGTGGCCTGCAGCCATGTTGGCCAATCGCTTAAAACGTCATGGGCAGCCATATTCCTGGCCAGGCTGTTAGAATCGCCGGTCGTTTCTCTAGGAGTCTACCGTGACCACTTCCCGCCTGCGCACCCTGCGCGACCATATTCGTTGGGCTGTCAGCCGTTTTCACGAGAAGGAGCTGTTCTTCGGCCATGGCGCCGACAACGCCTGGGACGAGGCGCGCCTGCTGGTGCTGGGCGCAGTTCACCTGCCATGGGAAGTGGCCGACAGCTACCTTGACTGCCGCCTCGAAGACGAGGAAGTGGCGCACCTTCAGGCACTGCTCAAGCGTCGTATCGAAGACCGCGTTCCGACGGCTTACCTGTTGGGTGAGGCGTGGTTCTGCGGTATGTCGTTCATCGTCGACGAGCGTGTACTGATTCCGCGCTCACCCATTGGCGAGTTGATCGAAAAGCGTTTCGAGCCGTGGTTGGCGGCAGAGCCGCAGCGCATTCTTGACCTGTGCACCGGCTCTGGCTGCATTGGTATCGTCAGTGCCGAAGTGTTCCCGGACGCTGAAGTGGTGCTGGCCGACCTGTCCTTCGAGGCCTTGGAAGTCGCGAATCAGAACATCGAGCGTCATGGCCTGGAAGAGCGGGTTTTTACAGTTCAGGGCGATGGCTTCGAGGGGCTGCCGGGTCAGCGTTTCGACCTGATCCTGTCCAACCCGCCGTATGTCGATGCCGAAGACTTCGCCGACATGCCGCAGGAGTACCACCATGAGCCTGAGCTGGGCCTTGCCTGTGGCGACGATGGCCTGGACCTGGTCCGGCGGATGCTGGCTGAAGCGGCGGATCACCTGACCGAGAAGGGCTTGTTGATTGTCGAAGTGGGCAACAGCCAGGTGCACCTGTCGGCCTTGTACCCCGAGGTGGATTTTGCCTGGCTGGACTTCGAGCGCGGTGGTCACGGCGTATTCATGCTGACGGCGCAGCAGTGCCGTGAGCATCAGGCGCTGTTTGCTTCGCGGGTGTAAGCGCTAGCGGCGTCTGTATCGTTGGCAAGCCAAACCCCACAAGTACGGTGGGGCGCTTGCCAGCGATAGCACCTGCAGGTTGTCAGCGTTGGGTTGCAATCCAGATCAGCAGCCCGGCCTGGAACACGGCGAAGGCGACCAGGCAGGTGATGGTGAAGCGCAGGCCGCTGTCCTCGCGCTTGTATTTGTTCACGCGCTCGTCCCGCTCACGCAGTTGCGTTTCTTTTTCCTGCAGGGTCTGTTCGGCCTGCTGGAGCATGCCCGCAGCCTCGATGATCTCGACCTGTTGGACCTTCTCGTTGTTCCAGCCACCCTTGAGCTCACCCACCTGCACTTCCAGGTAGCGGCCTTTCATGTGCTGGACATCGGCGTACTCGACCTCCAGCCCGACGTTTTTCAGCACATGGTCACGGCGTTGGCGGGTGTCTTCGTTCAGCGCGTCCTTGCTCGGGAGTGCCGCACCCTCGATCCGGTAGTGCGACCACTTTTGTTGTGCCCACTGCACCCCTTGAGCCAGCAGAAAACGTCCGAGGCCACGGTTCAGGGGCTCCATCTGCAGGCCACTGTCAGGGCCGAAGCTCACGTGGTGCGTCTCATGGTCGACGCGGATGTCCAGGCGATTCTGCTCCTTGCGCACTTTTTGCCCAGGCAGACGAATCTCCATGCGCAGCAGGCTGTGCGTCTTGCTGTGCCGTTCGGCATAGCCGTACTGGACGAAACGCAAGGGCCGCGCACCGGTGGCCCGGTCGGTCGGCAGTGGGGCCAGGCGCAGCATGCGAAAGTGCTCCGGCTTCAGGTCTTCCCACGGCAGCGGGGCAGGTTCTGGAGCGACCGTTTCGGCGCTTGCTTCGGGGGCATCCTGGGGTGGGACATCGGTCATCACGGCAATCCTCTTGTGCGCAGCAGGCTGGCCGTAATTTGGATGCCAGCACCGGCTTATCGGCAGGGTTGGCCTGGACTGGAGTGCATTTTTCCGGAACTTCTGCTCAAGCTGCCGGCAATCGACGAATAAACTCGACGATTCTCTCGCCCAGTGCGCTGGCCAGTGGCAGCGCCGGGTTGAGGTAGCTTTGCTGTTGCTGGTGCACGTCAGCCGGGGCGATCCGCAGCATATGGTTCATGCCCTCGATCAGTGCCAGTTCGGCATCGGGTTTGGCGGCCTTCAGGCGCAGGGCATCGTCGACACTGACCTGCACGTCATGGTTGCCTTGCACGATCAGCGCCGGGATTTTCAGACGGGCAAAGGCGGCTGCCGGGTCTTGCCGGAACAGTGAAATCAAATAGGGTTGAACGCTGGGGCGCAGAATGTCCTGCAAGGGCGGGGGCACGTCGCTCGATGTACGGCCGGCTTTGAGCTGGTCGATGATCGCCTGGGCCCGTGTTTGGTAACGATCAGGTACGCGCTCGGCAATCTGGGCATGCAGCACGTCATGCACCGGGCGCCCGCTGCCAGCCACTGAAATTACTGCACTGGCCCCGGCCGGTTCGGCCGCGAGGCTGGCGATCAATGCACCTTCGCTGTGGCCCAGCAGCACCAGTGGGCCGAAGCGTGGGTCGGCGTTGAGCGCACGGCCCCAGGCTACGGCATCGGCCACATAACCCTCGACGCTCAGGTCACGTTCGTCGGGTGTCGCCTCCAGGCTGGCGGCAACGCCACGTTTGTCATAGCGCACGCTGGCGATATTGTTGCGTGCGAGCAGCAGCGCCAGGCGCTTGAGGTTGTCGGTGTGAGCCCCGTTGGGGTTGTTGCCATCGCGGTCGGTCGGGCCTGAGCCGGCAATGATCAACACCACGGGCGGCGGTCGCTCGCTGCGGGTCAGCAGCAGGCTGCCGCGCAAGATGCCGGCGCCTGTATCGAGGTCCAGGGGCCGCTGTAGAACGCTTGGGGCCGCCGCTTGGGCGAGACTGCTGAGGCACAGAAGAAGCAGGGTGAGGGCGCGTAACATTACAGGGCCGCTGCTGGAGAGATGAAAGTTGGACACACGCCGGGCTAGAAGGTTCGCCAACAGGGATGAACTCGCCGGTGAGCCTGCGTATACTGGCGGCCTTGTTCAAATCAGGCTGATTCGCGGAGCGTCCTGCATGTCCGGCAATACCTATGGCAAGCTGTTCACTGTCACCACCGCTGGCGAAAGCCATGGTCCGGCGTTGGTCGCCATTGTCGACGGCTGCCCGCCGGGCCTCGAGCTTTCGCTGGCCGACCTGCAACACGACCTGGACCGGCGCAAGCCTGGCACCAGCCGCCACACCACGCAACGCCAGGAAGACGACGAAGTCGAAATCCTCTCCGGCGTTTTCGAGGGCCGTACCACCGGCTGCGCAATTGGCCTGCTGATCCGCAACACCGACCAGAAGTCCAAGGACTATTCGGCGATCAAGGACCTGTTCCGCCCGGCGCATGCCGATTACACCTACCACCACAAGTACGGTGTACGTGACTACCGTGGCGGTGGCCGCAGCTCGGCGCGCGAAACCGCGATGCGGGTGGCCGCCGGTGCCATCGCCAAGAAGTACCTGGCCAGCCAGGGCATCACCATTCGTGGCTACATGAGCCAGTTGGGGCCGATTGAAATCCCCTTCAAGACCTGGGAGTCGGTTGAGCAGAACGCGTTCTTCAGCCCAGACCCGGACAAAGTGCCAGAGCTGGAAGCCTACATGGACCAGCTGCGTCGCGACCAGGACTCGGTCGGGGCGAAAATCACCGTTGTCGCCGAAGGCGTCATGCCTGGCCTGGGCGAGCCGATCTTTGATCGCCTGGACGCCGAGCTGGCTCATGCACTGATGAGCATCAACGCAGTCAAGGGTGTGGAGATCGGTGCGGGCTTCGCCAGCGTGGCCCAGCGCGGTACCGAACACCGCGACGAGCTCACCCCGGAAGGTTTCCTCAGCAACAACGCTGGCGGCATTCTGGGTGGGATCTCCTCGGGTCAGCCGATTGTCGTGCACCTGGCGCTCAAGCCAACGTCGAGCATCACCACCCCGGGCCGTTCGATCGATATCGACGGTAACCCGGTCGACGTCATCACCAAAGGGCGCCACGACCCTTGCGTAGGCATCCGTGCCACCCCGATTGCCGAGGCGATGATGGCCATCGTGCTGATGGACCACCTGCTGCGTCACCGTGGGCAGAATGCCGATGTGAAGGTCAGCACGCCGGTGCTGGGCCAGTTGTAATGCCCCGAGTGTTCGATCGCGCCATGGCCGTTTGAGCCGTGGCGCCGATCCCTTACTGGCGACTGTCCAGCTTCTATCTGTTCTATTTCGCCTTGCTCGGTTCGACAGCGCCATTCCTGGCGCTGTACTTCGATCACCTGGGGTTTTCCAGTGCGCGGATCGGCGAGCTGGTGGCCATCCCCATGCTGATGCGCTGCGTGGCGCCGAATCTGTGGGGCTGGCTGGGGGACCGCACCGGCCAGCGCCTGCTGATCGTGCGGCTTGGTGCGTTGTCGACGCTGGCGAGTTTTTCGCTGATCTTCATCGATAAGAGCTACGCCTGGCTGGCGTTGGTGATGGCCCTGCATGCGTTCTTCTGGCACGCGGTGCTGCCGCAGTTCGAGGTCATTACCCTGGCACACCTGCAGGGGCAGACCGCACGCTACAGCCAGGTCCGCTTGTGGGGTTCAATCGGCTTTATCCTGACGGTTGCGGGGCTGGGCCGCTTGTTCGAATGGCTCAGCCTGGATATCTACCCGGTGGCGCTGGCAGTGATCATGGCCGGTATCGTCCTGGCCAGCCTGTGGGTGCCCAATGCACACCCGCCCGGGCAGCATGTGCGCGATGCTGGCGAGGGGTTTATCCGGCAATTGCTTCGCCCCGGCGTGCTGGCTTTTTATACCTGTGTGGCCCTGATGCAATTGAGCCATGGGCCGTATTACACCTTTCTGACCTTGCACCTTGAGCGCCTGGGGTACAGCCGTGGCACCATTGGCCTGCTCTGGTCGTTGGGCGTGGTGGCCGAGGTGCTGATGTTTCTGGCCATGAGCTGGATCATGGCGCGGGTGTCGTTGCGCCGGGTGCTGCTGGCCAGTTTCCTGTTGGCAGCGTTACGCTGGATGCTGCTGGGCGAGTACGCCGAGCACCTGGCCGTGTTGCTGGTCGCGCAGTTGATGCACGCGGCCACCTTCGGCAGTTTTCATGCTGCGGCCATCGCCTTCGTGCAGCGCAGCTTCGGGGCGCGCCAGCAAGGGCAGGGGCAGGCGTTGTATGCCGCATTGGCCGGCACCGGTGGCGCATTGGGTGCCTTGTACTCGGGCTACAGCTGGAATGCGTTGGGCCCCACTACAACCTTTAGTATTGCCAGCGTCGCTGCCGTGGCGGCAGCCGTTATCATTGCGACTCGAATGAAAGAGGACAGGGCATGAGCCTTACCCGTGAACAATTGGCCTTGGAAATCATCGAAGCCGGGCGCTTTCTTTATGGCCGTGGCTGGTCGCCGGCCACCAGCAGCAACTATTCCACCCGCCTTGCGGCGGATCAGGCGCTGTTGACGGTCTCCGGCAAGCACAAAGGTCAGCTGGGCATGGACGATGTCCTGGCCACCGACCTCGCTGGCAATAGCCTGGAGCCGGGCAAGAAACCCTCGGCGGAAACCTTGCTGCATACCCAGTTGTACGCCTGGCGGGCAGACATCGGGGCCGTGCTGCATACCCACTCGGTCAATGCCACGGTGCTGTCACGAGTGACCGCTGGGGACTACCTGGTGTTCGAAGACTATGAACTGCAGAAAGCCTTCAGTGGTATCTCGACCCACGAGTCGACGGTGCAGGTGCCGATTTTCGAGAACGATCAGGACATCGCCCGCCTGGCGGCCAAGGTTCAGCCCTGGCTTGAGGCGCACCCCGACTGCGTCGGCTACCTGATCCGTGGCCATGGCCTGTACACCTGGGGCCCGCGCATGAGTGATGCGTTGCGTCAGGTCGAAGCCTTCGAATTCCTCTTCGAGTGTGAATTGAAAGTGCGATCGGTTACCGGTCGTTGAGTCGCTACAACTAGGAGTTGCCCCTGATGAGCAGCCTGACCGTGTACCACCAGTCCACCCCGGACATCCCGAACAAGGTGCTGACCCACGTTGAGGACATCGCCTCGACCCTGGCAGAGCAGGGCGTGCGTTTCGAGCGTTGGGCCGCCAATGCGCCGATCCAGCCGGGCGCTAGCCAGGAAGAGGTGATTGCGGCCTACCAGGCCCAGATCGACAAGCTGATGACCGAGTGCGGCTACATCACCGTCGATGTGGTGAGCCTGAACAGTGATCACCCGCAGAAGGCCGAACTGCGTGCCAAGTTTCTGGATGAACACCGCCATGCGGAAGACGAAGTGCGCTTTTTCGTCGCCGGGCGAGGCCTGTTTACCCTGCACATCGACGAGTATGTCTACGCCGTGCTCTGCGAGAAGAACGACCTGATCTCGGTGCCGGCTGGCACCCCTCACTGGTTTGACATGGGCGAGAACCCGCATTTCGTTGCCATTCGCCTGTTCAACAACCCTGAAGGTTGGGTAGCGCAGTTCACTGGCGACAAAATCGCCGATCAATTCCCGCGTATCGACGACTGACCGGAGCCTGCATGACTATCAAAGCCATCCTCACCGACATTGAAGGCACTACCAGCGCGGTGAGTTTTGTCTTCGACGTGCTGTTTCCGTTCGCGGCCAGGCACCTGCCCGATTTTGTCCGTACCCATGCGGCTGAGCCTGCCGTGGCGGCCCAATTGCAGGCTGTGCGCACCGACAGCAATGAGCCCGCTGCTGACGTTGAGCGGGTAATTGAAATCTTGCTGCAGTGGATTGCTGAAGACCGCAAGGCCACGCCACTCAAGGCGTTGCAAGGCATGGTCTGGGCCGAGGGCTATCAGGCGGGGCTGCTCAAGGGCCATGTCTACCCGGATGCGGTTGAAGCGCTCAAGCGCTGGCATCAGGAAGGCTATGCCCTGTACGTGTACTCCTCGGGCTCCATTCAGGCGCAGAAGCTGATTTTCGGCTGCTCTGAAGCCGGCGACCTGACCCCGCTGTTCAGCGGGTATTTCGACACGACGTCCGGTGGTAAACGCGAGGCGCAATCCTACCGCACCATCGCCCAGGCGATTGATTTGCCGGCAGAGCAGATCCTGTTCCTCTCGGACATCGTCGAAGAACTGGATGCGGCTCAGCAGGCCGGCATGGCGACCTGCGGGCTGGTACGCCAGGGTGGGGAACTGGCGGGCCACAGCAATGTAGTCAGCTTCGCCTTGATCGACGTAAACCAGTTCTGACGCTTTGCATCACAGGCAAGCCTGCTTGTAGGAGCCGGGCTTGCCCGCGATGCAAACGCCGCGCACTCACAGGCACCCCCGCCGACGCCATCGCAGGCAAGCCTGCCTGTAGGAGCCGGGCTTGCCCGCGATGCAGCCGCCGCGAACTCACTGACACCCCACCGACGCCATCGCAGGCAAGCCTGCCTGTAGGAGCCGGGCTTGCCCGCGATGCAGCCACCGCGAACTCACGGGCACCCCACCGACGCCATCGCAGGCAAGCCAGCTCCAACAGAGCCCGCACAACCTGTAGGAGCCGGGCTTGCCCGCGATACAAACGCCGCGCACTCACAGGCACCCCACCGACGCCATCGCAGGCAAGCCAGCTCCAACAGAGCCCGCGCAACCTGTAGGAGCCGGGCTTGCCCGCGATGCAGCCACCGCGAACTCACAGGCACCCCACCGACGCCATCGCAGGCAAGCCAGCTCCAACAGAGCCCGCACAACCTGTAGGAGCCGGGCTTGCCCGCGATACAAACGCCGCGCACTCACAGGCACCCCACCGACGCCATCGCAGGCAAGCCAGCTCCAACAGAGCCCGCGCAACCTGTAGGAGCCGGGCTTGCCCGCGATACAAACGCCGCGCACTCACAGGCACCCCACCGACGCCATCGCAGGCAAGCCAGCTTCAACAGAGCCCGCGCAACCTGTAGGAGCCGGGCTTGCCCGCGATGCAGCCACCGCGCACTCACGGACACCCCACCGACGCCATCGCAGGCAAGCCAGCTCCAACAGAGCCCGCGCAGCCTGTAGGAGCCGGGCTTGCCCGCGATGCAGCCACCGCGAACTCGCGGGCACCCCTGCGTACCAATAGATTTCTTCTGTTGCATCAATGCGTTATTCCGCTTTGACCCCCAGCCCGTGCTGGCCAAGACTTGGGCTTTTCCGGCAGCCAGGAGCCCCCCATGTCCGACCAACTCACTTGCGAACAACTCAACGACGAAGCCATTGCCTTTGCCGAGCAGGTTTTCGATTGCGCCCGTCAAGGTGATGCCGTTGCTTTTGAGCGCTTGTTGCAGCAGGGGCTGCCGGCCAATCTCTGCAACCACAAAGGCGATAGCCTGTTGATGCTTGCCAGCTACCATGGCCATGTCGAGGCGGTGCGTGTGTTGTTGCAGTACGGTGCCGATCCGCACGTCGCCAACAACAATGGCCAACTGCCGCTTGCCGGCGCCGCATTCAAGGGCGACCTGGCCATGGTGCAACTGCTGGTGGAGCAGGGCGCCAGCGTCGAGGCGGCGACGGCTGATGGTCGTACGGCATTGATGATGGCGGCGATGTTCAACCGAACCGCAATCGTGGACTATCTGCTGGCACAGGGGGGCGACCCCAAACGTGCAGATGCCAAGGGCATGACTGCATTAGGCGCAGCCCAGGCCATGGGCGCACAGGACGCCGTGACGCAGTTGCAAGCGCTGGCCGGCTAACCCTCGGTGGGTGTTTACCGTTATCCTTGGCGCCTTTTATCGTCGTAAGGGGCCCCTCATGAAAAACCAACTGGTCGAACTCATCGGCAAAATCAGCTCCGGCTGCCTGCGTGAGGATGACATCGAGCGGATCGCTGACGAAGCCGCTCAGGCGTATGCCGATCCAGCCGGGTTTCTGGCCGCCAACCCCGATATCAACTACGACGACACCTTCCCGATTCCCCTGGGTGAATGGGTTGTGGTGGGCAGCCTGCCGGACACCGTGCTGTTCCAGGCTGACAGCTACCAGGACCTGTTCGCCCAGATCGTCGCCTCCTTCGGCCCCGATGTGGCGTTCAACATCAAGCCCAAGCAATTGGCCAAGACTGAAGCCTTGACCGCACTCAACCGCATCCAGATCCAGATGAGCAGCATGAACAAAGAGGCGGGCGGCTATGTGTTGCTCGACTTCAGTGAGCCGCTCGACGATGAATTGCAGGTCGTGCTGGTTTACGGCAACGACCTGGAGCGGGTGCTTGAGTTGTCTGCCGAAGTCGGGATTTCCGCCGCGCCGTCGCTTGAAGCACTGCGGCTGGCCTTGCACGTTTAAGTCGGTGTGGACACCAGGGTGTTGAGCGCTGGCTATGCTCAGTGGCACATCCCGTCACAGGAGCGGCATCATGGGTTCGACATTTAATGGCTTTCTTGGCCTGATCATCCTGGCCCTGGACATCTGGGCAATCATCAACGTGATTAAAAGCAGCGTAGGGACCGGGCCCAAGGTGCTCTGGGTGCTGCTGATCCTGCTGTTGCCGGTGCTGGGCCTGATCATCTGGGCGATTGCCGGCCCCCGGGGCAATGTCCGTCTGTAGGTGCCTGCGCGGCCTGCGGTACCTCGACGAATATTCGACCTGTCATGATCGACAACGTACACTGCGCCCTTTTCTATGGCGGGTGCGTTTGCGCCCGTTGTCAGCCGCTTTTATTGGAGGTCCCGCAATGAGCGACTACCTGGAGACGTTGTACGAAGGCTATGGCCAGCGCTTTCGCATGGACAAGCTGCTGCACGAGGTTCGTACCGAGCACCAGCACCTGGTGATTTTCGAGAACCCGCGCATGGGGCGCGTGATGGCGCTGGACGGTGTGATCCAAACCACCGAGGCCGATGAGTTCATCTACCACGAGATGCTCACCCACGTCCCGATCCTGGCCCATGGCACTGCGCGGCGCGTACTGATCATCGGCGGCGGTGACGGTGGCATGTTGCGTGAAGTGACCAAGCACCGTGGCGTCGAGCACATCACCATGGTCGAGATCGACGGTACCGTGGTCGACATGTGCAAGGAGTTCCTGCCGGAGCACTCCAAGGGCGCCTACGATGACCCGCGCCTGAATCTGGTCATTGATGACGGCATGCGGTTCGTCGCCACCACCGAAGAGAAGTTCGACGTCATCATCTCCGACTCCACTGACCCGATTGGTCCGGGAGAGGTGCTGTTCTCCGAGAACTTCTACCAGGCCTGCCACCGTTGCCTGAACGACGGCGGTATTCTGGTCACTCAGAACGGCACGCCGTTCATGCAGTTGTCTGAAGTTCAAACCACCGCAAGCCGCATGCGCAGCCTGTTCGCCGATTGGCACTTCTACCAGGCCGCGGTACCGACCTACATCGGCGGTGCAATGACCTTCGCGTGGGGCGCTACCAACACCAGTTACCGCAAACTGCCGCTGGAAACCCTGCGTCAGCGTTTCGCCGGCAGTGGAATCGTTACGCGTTATTACAACCCGGAGATTCACATCGGTGCGTTTGCCTTGCCGCAATACGTGCTGCAGGCTGTAAACAAGCCCAGCAACGATTGATGCTGCACTACGGCGCCTTAGGGCGCCGTAGTCGATTTCATGAAGCGTGGCAAGTTTCTGAACAGAATTTTCACATTCGATTGCCGACAATTCGTGCGCTCAAATGCCTGTTCGACGAATGGCTCCCCAGTGCCCGGTTGTTTAGGGCAGGCTTGTTATTTTGCTCTTCGTTTCTTTCAAATCTGAATCTTTGGGATCTTCCTATTCATGGCTAACACGGACGCCTTGAGTCATCAGCGTGCTGCTTCGCGCGCGCTGCAACCGACCGTCAAATCGCACCTGGCCTATACGCTGCTGAGCGGCCTGGTGATCATGCTGATGCTCAGCCTGGTGAGGCTGGCGCTGCTGGTTTACAACAGCGATCAGATCGGCAACACCCCGGTCTCGACGTTGGCTGAGGCGTTCGCCAACGGCCTGCGTTTCGACCTGCGCCTGGTGGTGTACCTCTGCATTCCGCTGATGCTGGCACTGTTGAGTGTTCGGGCGATGGCCGCACGCGGCCTGTTCCGTTTCTGGTTGACCGTGACCGCCAGTGTGGCCATGTTCCTCGGCCTGATGGAGATGGACTTCTACCGTGAATTCCACCAGCGCCTTAACGGATTGGTCTTCCAGTACGTCAAGGAAGATCCGAAGACCGTACTGAGCATGCTGTGGTACGGCTTCCCTGTCGTACGTTACCTGTTGGCCTGGGCCTTCGGGACCTGGTTGCTGAGCCTGCTGTTCAAAGGTGTCGACCGCATGACGCGGCCTCGTGGCGTATACGGCAGCAGTGTGGCCGGTGCGCGTAGCGTAGCGCCTTGGTATGTGCGCGGCGGCGTGTTCTTCATGGTGCTGTTGGTGGCCGTGGTTGCCGCACGCGGTACCTTGCGTCAAGGCCCGCCGATGCGTTGGGGCGACGCTTACACCACCGATTCGAACTTTGCCAACCAGTTGGGCCTGAACGGTACGCTGACCCTGATCACCGCTGCCAAGAGCCGGATGTCCGAAGAGCGTGACAACATCTGGAAGGCCACCCTGCCGCAGGATGAAGCGCAGGAGACCGTGCGCAGCATGTTGCTGACGCCTCACGACAAGCTGGTCGATGCCGATGAAGCGGCTGTGCGCCGTGAGTTCACCCCGCCAGTCGAGAAAACCCTGCCGATCAAGAACGTCGTGGTGATCCTGCTGGAAAGCTTCGCCGGGCATTCGGTGGGTGCGCTGGGTGCCACCACCAACATTACGCCGTACTTCGACAAACTGGCCAAGGAAGGGTTGCTGTTCGACCGTTTCTTCTCCAACGGCACCCATACCCACCA
Source organism: Pseudomonas sp. TE3910 (assembly GCF_056279025.1). Taxonomy (NCBI): domain Bacteria; kingdom Pseudomonadati; phylum Pseudomonadota; class Gammaproteobacteria; order Pseudomonadales; family Pseudomonadaceae; genus Pseudomonas; species Pseudomonas sp. TE3910. The sequence goes on along the minus strand of NZ_JBWBQN010000001.1, from coordinate 2,027,712 downwards.
GGGTATGTTCGCCACCATGGGCTGCTTCCCCAACCTGCCAGGTTTCGAATACCTGATGCAGACGCCTGAAGGCAGCCACAAACTGTCGGGTTTGCCAGCGCTGCTCAGTGCACGCAAATACGATGACGTCTATGTCTATAACGGCGACTTCGCCTGGGACAACCAGTCCGGGTTCTTCAGCAACCAGGGCATGACCACTTTCATTGGCCGTAACGATTTCGTCAATCCAGTATTCTCCGACCCTACCTGGGGCGTTTCTGACCAGGACATGTTCGACCGTGGTGCTGAAGAACTGGCGAAAAACTATGGCAAGAAACCGTTCTATGCCTTGCTGCAAAGCCTGTCCAACCACACGCCGTACGCGTTGCCGAAAAACCTGCCGGTAGAGCCTGTGACGGGCCAGGGTCGTCTCGACGAGCACCTGACCGCCATGCGTTATTCCGACTGGGCATTGGGTCAGTTCTTCGAGAAGGCGCGCAAAGAGCCGTACTTCAAGGAAACCTTGTTCGTTATTGTTGGCGACCATGGTTTCGGCAACAACCAGCAGGTCACCGAACTCGACCTGAGCCGCTTCAACGTACCGCTGCTGCTCATTGCGCCGGGTATCCAGGAGAAGTTCGGTGCGGTCAGCCACACCGTGGGTACCCAGATCGATATCGTGCCGACCATCATGGGTCGCCTCGGTGGCGAAACCCGTCATCAGTGCTGGGGGCGTGACCTGCTTAACCTGCCGGAAGGCGACCAGGGTTTTGGCATGATCAAACCGTCGGGTAGCGAGCAGACCGTTGGCCTGGTAACGGGTGATCGGATTCTGATCGAGTCCAAGGACATGTCGCCACGCATGTACCGCTACCAACTGGGTCGCGAGTTCAAGGCCGAGCGAATCGAAAGCCCGGACCAGGCTGAACTGACGCGCAAGCTGGAGTCGTTCATCCAGACGGCGACCAAGAGCCTGCTGGACAACACCGCCGGTGTGGTTCACGGCATGCCGGACTGATCACCGGTACTACGTGATGCCTGTTTGACCAAAGCCCCGATTTATCGGGGCTTTTGTTTTTTGATGTGTCGATACGACTTACATCGGTTGGCACGAGCGCTGCGCAAGCGCTAGGATGCACTCAGGGTCTACCTGATTCACGCTTCCCGGCCCTGTCTTGATCACTAGCTCGAAGGCCCGCGCCTCTACTGTGGGCGATAGCGTCACGCACTGAAGGTTAATCCATCGGTATTTGCGGAGGACGATTCATGAGCAGCCAATATGATGACATCAGCATTAATGTCTTGCGCAGCATGAAGGAAGGCGGGTTCGACTTTGCCCGTATCCACCCCATCGAGTTCTATGCCGTTTTCCCCGATGAGGAGCGTGCCCGCAGAGCAGCCGGGAAATTCCGCGGCGAGTCGCTCAATGCACAGGTCTGTGAATGTGCAGATGGCGGCTGGCATCTGGAGTTGAGCAAGGTGATGTATGCCACCCATGGCGGCATCGATGAGTTCGAACAGGGCTTTGAGGCGGTGATCGCACCGCTGGGTGGTGAGGTTCAAGGCTGGGGGGTCAAGCAAGAGCGTTTGCTGGCCTGAGCCCATCGACCGTCAGCCGGGCACTGCCTCGCAATGAGGCGCCGTCGCCCGGTTGACGGTGTATCTCGCACTGCTCTGGTGCGGTGTTTTTCCCTCGCTTCTATAACCACTTGAAATAAAAGCATTTATGCCGATGGCACGGGGCTTGCGATGACGTCTTGGTCCGGATGACAAGGAGTTCGGCATGATCCGCAGCTTTTATGACGAAATGTATGCCGGCAACGGTGAAGTCCGAGCGCACTACAGCGGATTCGCCAGTTGGCTGGCCGAGACCCCGCCGGAACTGTTGGCACAGCGTCGTCGGGAAGCCGACCTGCTGTTTCATCGTGCCGGTATTACGTTCACCCTCTATGGCGATGAGCAAGGCACTGAACGCCTGATCCCGTTCGACACCATTCCCCGTAGTATTCCCGCCGCTGAGTGGCGCGTGATCGAACGGGGCTGCATCCAGAGGGTCAAGGCCCTCAACCTGTTTCTCGCCGACCTCTACCATGATCAGCGCATTCTGCGGGCCGGCGTCATTCCGGCCGAGCAGGTGCTCGCCAACGAGCAGTATCAGTTGGCAATGCAGGGGTTGAATCTGCACCGTGATCTCTACGCGCATATCTCCGGGGTCGATCTGGTGCGCGACAGCGACGGCAGCTACTACGTACTCGAGGACAATCTGCGTACCCCCAGCGGTGTGAGCTACATGCTCGAAGACCGCAAAATGATGATGCGCCTGTTCCCGGAGTTGTTCGCCGCTCAACGCATTGCCCCGATCGATCACTACCCGAACCTGTTACTCGACACCCTGAAAAGTTCCAGCCCGCTGGATAACCCCAGTGTTGTGGTGTTGACCCCCGGTCGTTTTAACAGTGCCTTCTTTGAGCATGCTTTTCTCGCCCGTGAAATGGGCGTGGAACTGGTCGAAGGCGCGGACCTGTTTGTACGGGACGAGCGTGTGTACATGCGCACCACGGACGGCCCCAAGGCGGTCGATGTGATTTACCGGCGCCTGGACGATGCCTTCCTCGATCCGCTGGCCTTCAACCCTGACTCAATGCTGGGCGTGCCCGGCCTGTTGTCTGCCTACCGCTGCGGCAACGTGGTACTGGCCAACGCAATTGGTACCGGGGTCGCCGACGACAAGTCGATCTACCCCTATGTCACCGACATGATCCGTTTCTATCTGGACGAGGAGCCGATTCTGAAGAACGTGCCGACCTGGCAATGCCGCAAACCGGCTGAGTTATCCCATGTGCTGGCGCATTTACCGGAGCTGGTGGTCAAGGAAACCCAGGGCTCGGGCGGCTACGGCATGTTGGTCGGGCCTGCCGCCAGCCGTGCCGAACTCGAAGCCTTTGCGGCGCGGATCAAAGCGCGCCCTGCGGCCTACATCGCGCAGCCGACGTTGTCGTTGTCGACCTGTCCGACCTTTGTCGAGAACGGCATTGCCCCACGGCATATCGATTTGCGTCCCTTCGTCTTGTCCGGCCGGGAAACCCGCGTGGTGCCCGGTGGTTTGACCCGGGTGGCGCTGCGTGAGGGCTCGCTGGTGGTCAACTCGTCCCAGGGGGGCGGTACCAAGGACACCTGGGTCGTTGAGGATTGAATCATGTTGAGTAGAACGGCCTCGGATCTGTATTGGATGTCGCGTTATCTGGAGCGGGCGGAGAACCTCGCGCGGATGCTTGATGTCAGTTATTCACTGTCACTGATGCCGCAGGACGGCCGTGGAGGCGGCCTTGATGAGTTGGCGATGCCGTTGCTGATCACGGGCACCCTTGATGACTACCTCGAACGTCATGGCGAACTGCACGCCGAGCGACTGTTGCAGCATTTCGCCCTGGACCAGGGCAACCCGGCCAGTATCTACAGTTGTCTTGGCTCGGCACGGGCCTGTGCGCATGCGGTTCGTGGGCGAATTACCGCCGACATGTGGGAGAACATCAATGCGGCCTGGCTGGAAATCCGTGGCATTGCCGAGCAGGGCGTAGGGCGTTATGGCCTGAGCCGTTTTTGTGAGTGGGTGAAGGAGCGCTCACACCTGTTTCGCGGTGCTACCTACGGCACCATCATGCGCAACGATGCCTTTCGTTTTATCCGGCTGGGCACCTTTATCGAGCGTGCCGACAACACGTTGCGCCTGCTCGACGCCCGCTATGAAGTGCTTGGTGATGAAGCCGATGCGGTCAGTGACAGCTCGGCCCGGGGTTACTACCAGTGGAGCGCCTTGCTCAGGGCCCTGTCGTCTTTCGAGGCTTACACCGAGATCTACCGCGATGCACCTGCGGCGCGGCATGTGGCCGAGTTACTGTTGCTGCGTGCGGATGTGCCGCGTTCGTTAAGGGCTTGCACTGAAGAGATCGACCAGATCCTGGCCAGCCTGCCTGGCGCCAACGGCCGTCCGGCACAGCGCCTGGCTGCCGAGGTGGATGCGCGCCTGCGCTACACCGGTATCGACGAAATCCTCGATGCGGGCCTGCACCCTTGGTTGAGCGACTACATCCCGCTGGTACGCCAGTTGGGCAACGCCATTCACAGCGCTTACCTGGAGGTCGTATGAGACTGACCATTAGTCATGAAACCGCCTATCACTATGAAGACCCGGTACGCACCAGCATCCAGTACCTGCGCCTGACCCCACACGACACCGAGCGGCAGCAGGTGTTCAATTGGCACCTCGACCTGCCACGACCGGCACGGGCGCAAGTAGACCCATTCGGCAATATCCTGCACGTGTTGAGCCTGGATGAACCGCATTCCGAATTGATTATCCGGGCTCGGGGGCAGGTGGAGATCGACGAGCAGTTCGAGGTTGAACATGAGGCGGGTTCGGCACTGCCGTTCTTGCGTTTCACGCGGTTGACCGAGGCCGACGAAGCACTGCGCGCATTTGCCGAGCGCCAATGCCGCAAGCGCCGTGATCGTTCCGCGCTGATTGACCTGATGCAGGGATTGCACGAGCGCATTGCCTATACCCCCGGGGCGACGGCGGTGGAGACCAGTGCCGCGCAAGCGTTTGCAGGTGGTGCGGGCGTCTGTCAGGACCACGCCCACGCGTTCCTGGCGTGCGCCCGCAGCCTTGGCATTCCGGCACGTTATGTGTCTGGCTACTTGTTCGACAGCGACAGCCAGCACCTGGCCAGCCATGCCTGGGCAGAGGCCTGGCTGGACAATGGCTGGTACAGCTTTGATGTCACCAACCAACTGCAGCGCCCCGAACGGCACCTGAAGTTGGCGGTCGGCCTGGATTATCTGGACGCGTGCCCGGTGCGCGGCATGCGTCGGGGTGGTGGCTTTGAGCAGATGCACGCCAAGGTGCTGGTCACCCCGACCCTCGGCGCGCAGCAGCAATAGCCCTAGGGCTGCTTGCGCCCGGCCATGTGTTGGAGATAGGCGAGCAGGGCGTCAAGCTCGCCGTCGCTGAGCACACTGCTGCTGAAGCCGGGCATTTTCGCCTGTGGCCACTGACGCAGGCTTTGCGGGTCACGGATGTAGCGGCGCAGGTGGTCGAGGTGGAAGTACTCGGTCGGGTTGTAGGGCAGGTTCAGGTCCGGGCCAAACTGTGCATCGCCGGCGCCGTTGAGCGTGTGGCAGGCCAGGCAGTTTTTCTGGAACACGGTAAAGCCGAGGTTGACCGGGCTATTGTCTGCAAGCCCAGGTGCGGGGCGCATGGCCGGGAAGCGTTCGGCGACGGCGTCCAGGCGGCGAATGCTGGCAACCTGGAAAGGCCACTGTTCAGGGCTGATATGACCTGCCTGCGGGTTCGTCCATACCAGGTAGAAGGGGCCTGCGCTTGGTTTGCCTTTGCCGAGGCCCGGCCAGGGTTTGGCGGGGTCCTCAATGGCCAGCCAGGCCCGTGCTGGCCCCTTGGCGAGCAGTGGCGCCGCTGGCATCTCGGCGGCGAAGCCGTCCAGCGCAACTGCCTGCAGGTGATCCTGTGCCGAAACTCCGGTCAGCAGGGTGCTGAGGGGGATGGCGCGGTAGTGCATGGCTTTCTTGTAGGAAACATCGTCCGCGATGCTGATCGACTGCGCTTGCGGGTGCTTGAGCAAGTCTTCGGTTTGCCAGTTGATCGGCGCATCACCCAGTTCCAGAACCAGTTGAGCGGCCTGTAACGGTAGGCTCAGCACGGCAAACAGCAGGGCAAGGCAGCGTCGCATGGAACAGTCTCCAACCAATGAGACCGGCAGCATACACTACGGCTGATAGGTTCCTGAGGCGTGCGCGTCGCTCAGCCGAACAGCCGCGATAGATTCGGCAGAATCAAGAGTAGGGTAGTGGCAAAGAGGATGAGCCCTGCCTGACGTACTTTCGTGTGCTTGAACATGGCTGACTGCCTTTTTGTTGTTATTCCTGAATGCCGAGTGGCTTCCCTGTCGAAGGTTTTACGTGTGATTTCGGGCCTGCCAGGCGCCGACACAAACCTGCTGAAAGTGGGTATACAACTAACCTTAGGGTCAACGTCACCCATCTTTTAGAACGGTTTGGTATTTCCAGCGTTTAGAATCTTTGCTTTGGCTATCAGGCGTTTTGCCATGCCATGATGATCGCCCTTGCTAGACACGTGCGTGCAGTTCGTCGGTGGATCCAGTCTGCATGACCGTTCGTCAGTGCATTCTACTTGCTTACAGGCCTTAATCGCGGCAGGCTCTAGCACGCATTTCGCCTTTGTCGTTCGGGACTATCTCTATGTCGCTACGCATCTGCATCCTTGAAACCGACGTCCTGCGGCCGGAACTGGTCGAGCAGTTTCAGGGCTACGGCCGGATGTTCGAGCAACTGTTTGCCCGCCAACCCATCGCCGCCGAGTTCAGCCTGTATAACGTAATGAACGGCGAGTACCCCAGCGATGAGCAATCGTTCGATGCTTACCTGGTTACCGGTAGCAAGGCCGATTCGTTTGGCAGCGATCCCTGGATTCAAACCCTCAAGACTTTTTTGCTTGAGCGCTACCAGCGTGGCGACAAGTTGCTTGGCGTGTGCTTTGGTCATCAGTTGCTGGCGCTGCTGTTGGGGGGCAAGACCGAACGTGCGACGCAGGGCTGGGGCGTCGGTATTCACCGTTATCGCCTGAACGCACAGCAGCCGTGGATGACCCCGGCGATCGAAGACCTGACCTTGTTGATCAGCCATCAGGACCAGGTCACCCGGTTGCCGGAAAACGCCACGCTGATCGCGTCCAGCGAGTTCTGCCAGTATGCGGCCTATCACATCGACGATCAGGTGCTGTGTTTCCAGGGGCACCCCGAGTTCGTTCACGATTACTCACGGGCGCTGCTTGATTTGCGTCAGCAGCACCTGGGCGATGAGGTCTATCGGCAAGGGCTGGCCAGCCTGTCCAGCGAGCACCAGGGTGAAACCGTGGCCGAATGGATGATGCGCTTCGTGGCCCATAAGCCCGAAGGCACGACGGCCTGAGGGTGCACCTCAGAGCCAGCCGGAGCGCTTGAAACTGGCAAAGAGTGCGGAGCAGCCTACGGTGATCACCCCCAGTACGGCAAAGTAGCCGTACTGCCAGCCAAGCTCAGGCATGTTCTGGAAGTTCATGCCGTAGATACCGGCCACGGCGGTGGGGAAGGCCAGTATCGCCGCCCAGGCGGCGAACTTGCGCTGGACGATGCTTTGCCGCGATGACTCCAGCAGCATGCCGATCTCGATGGTCTGGCTGGCGATGTCACGAATACCGGCCAGGTCTTCCATCTGCCGGGTCACGTGAATCTGCACATCTCGAAAGTACGGGCGCATGTTCTTGTCGATGAACGGGAACGTCAGGCGTTGCAGTTCCTCACTGATCTCGACCATCGGCGCCACATAGCGACGCAAGCGCAGAATGTCCCGGCGCAGGCCGTGCAGGCGCTTGATGTCGTCTTCGTTGAGTGCACCACTCAGTACGCTCTGTTCCAGCTCTTCGATTTCGCCGTGAATCGCTTCGCTGACTGGCTGATAGTTTTCGGTGACAAAGTCGAGCAGGGCGTAGAGGACGAAGTCCTCGCCATGCTCCAGCAGCAGCGGGCGGGCTTCGCAGCGTTGGCGTACCAGCGCGTAGGACTTCGAGTGGCCATTGCGGCAGGTGATGATGTACCCCTTGCCGGCGAAGATGTGCGTCTCGATGAACTCCAGCTTGCCCTCGTGGCGCACGGGCGAATACGTCACGATGAACAGCGCGTCGCCGAATGTTTCCAGCTTCGGCCGGCTGTGTTTTTCCAGGGCATCTTCAATGGCCAGTTCGTGCAGGTTGAACTGGCGCTGCAGATTGGCCAGCGCCTGCGCATCAGGCTCTTCCAGGCCGATCCAGACAAAGTGCCCTGGCTTGCTGGCCCAGTGGCTGCCTTCGTCCAGTTCGATTGACGTAACTTTTCTGCCGGCGCTGTACACCGCGGCTGCAACGACTCGTCCCATGACTGCTCGCTTCTTCAGGTGATCCTGTCAGCTTGGTATGACTGCATCGATCCGGCAACTGCTCAGGCCGGCGGCAGTTCGTTTTCCATCGTGTCGATGCAGCGCTGCATCTGTTCCCGGCACTGTTGGATCAACGCCGGGATGTCCTCTTTGCCGAGGCCGCTGGTCGAGATGGGCGCCAGCGAGCGGATGATGACGTCGCCGCTGTTCCAGCGATTCAGGCGCATGCGTTGTGCATAACGGCTGACACACACCGGGACGATGGGAACCCCTGCTTCAATTGCCAAGCGGAACGCACCGCTCTTGAAGTCCAGCAACTGGTTGCCGGGGTTGCGTGTACCTTCCGGGAAAATCCAGATCGAGGTGTTGTTGTGCTGCACTATCTGGGTGGTGGCATGGAGCGCCTGCCGTGCATGGTAGGCGTTGCTGCGGTCGACCAGAATGTTGCCGCCAAGCCAGAAGATCTGACCGAAAAAGGGTATCCAGCCCAGGCTTTTCTTGCCGATGCACACCGTGCGTGGTGGGACGACACCGCCGAGGACGAACAGGTCGAAGTTGGACTGGTGGTTGGCGATGATCACGCAGCCGGGCGGCTGGTCGAACAAGGGGCCGACTTCGGCCTTGACCCGCAGGCGCAGCAACCCGCCAATGGGCCAGGCATACAGGCGAGCGAAAATCCGGCTGTTGTCTGGGTTGAAGGGGCGGCACAGGCCAATCAACAAGCCAAGCGTACCCGCCAGCAGAAAGTGTATGCCCAACAGAAGCATACGGATCAGATAAAGCATCGAGTGACTCACACTGGGCAAACGCGGCGCAGTGTACGGCTGTGCACTCGTGGGGGCAAACACTGATGGTGCTGGCCGAGGGCCAAGGCATCGCAGGTAAGGTCGGCCCGGTGTGAAAGCCAATGCCTTGTGTGGGGCCTGTGGTGAACAGGCTCGCCTGCGATGCGCCGGAGACGTTAGCCCAGGTGTTCCTGATCGAGAATGATTGCATCGTCCAGGGTGTCGAGCAGGGCCTTGCGCACCTTGAGCTTGGTGTTTTTGTGCGCGCTCATGTTGATTTTCTTCAGTTGCCGGGCAGCGGCGAGGGCGGCCTCCTGCAACTGCTCGGCAGCCACGACTTTATCCAGGAAGCCGGCGTCGACGGCGCTGATCGGGTCGAACATCTCGCCATTGATCACCGAGCGGTGAAACGCCGAGCGGCGCAGGCGGTCGCGGGCCAGTTCGATGCCCGCGTGGTGCATGGTCATGCCGATCTGTACTTCGTTCAGGCCGATACTGAAAGGGCCTTCGACACCAATACGGTAATCAGCCGAGAGCAGCAGGAAGGCACCCTTGGCCACGGCGTGCCCGGGGCAGGCGACAATCACCGGGAACGGGTGAGCGAGCAGGCGCCGTGACAGGGTAGAGCCTGCAGTGACCAGGCTCACGGCCGCCTGTGGCCCGGAGGTCATCACCTTCAGGTCATAACCGCCGGAGAGGATGCCCGGTTGGCCGGTGATAATTACCACTGCACGGTCTTGCTGCGCACGATCCAGCGCGCTGTTGAACGCGGCGATCACATCGGGAGAGATCGCGTTGACCTTGCCGTTGTTCAGGGTCAGGGTCGCGATACCCTCGTCCAGGTGGTAGGTAATCAGCTCACTCATGAGAGGGATCCTTTGTTAAGAGTGAGGCAGACGTTACTCAGCCTCTGCAGCCAGGTAAAGCGCCAAGGCTGACTGGCCGGTCAGCGCTGGCGCCTGCGGCCCCGTACGCTGGGGGGCGACGGTGAAAGGCGGGTAAAGCGCTTTATAGATTGGCGGCTTTGCCCTATTTGGCAGGCAAGCGTGGCCGTGGCCCTTAAGCGCATGAAAATTCTGAAAAAAACCTTTGCCAAAAGAAAAACTTTCGACTACATTAGCGCCCCTCGACAGGCTGAACAGCTTGACGAGATCCGGTGAAGTGTCCGAGCGGTTGAAGGAGCACGCCTGGAAAGTGTGTATACAGGAAACTGTATCAAGGGTTCGAATCCCTTCTTCACCGCCAGACAAATGAAAGCCCCGAACTCCAGTAGTTCGGGGCTTTTTTGTTTATGCCATGGAATCAGGGAGTAAGGCGTTTCATATGATCAGTGAATATTTCAACGCGTCACAGGTGAAAGCGGCTGAGCAATTGATCATTGCCATCAGCGCTTCGGACGAGCTGCGTGATCGCCATCTGCAAATGTTGCGCGAAACCGAGCTGGATGGCGATGACGCCGAGGAGGCTGAGGGCGACCCATCCCGGCTGTTGTGGATCATCAAGGACATCATCGACTGGGAAACCGGTTTTTACGTCGACTGGAGTGACACGGAGTCTTTCGTCGAATGCATGGGCGAGCTTGCCGAAAGCCGCGGTGTGACGCTGAGCTTCGGCGTTGAAGACCCGCTGGCCGAAGAATTTCTCGACGAAGTCGAGGTGCCTGAATTGATGCTCCGCGCTCACGCCGAACTGGCCGCGCAAGGCCTGGTGCTGTGGAACTGGGACACCGAGGGTGATGCATATGGCGGCTGGATCAGTCGCCCAGACGCGGCGCCTGTGATGGCGACCGTTTCCGAGGTCCTGGGTGTCGAGATTCGCGAAGGCAGCGAGTCGTTTTAATGCCAGCGGCCGCCATCGCCCGCCACTGGCGCGATGGCGGCTGTCGACCGCTGCCGTGTCGACCTTAGAAGCTGACCGACGCCGATACCCTGGCTGTGCGTGGCGCACCGGGGAACAAGTAGCCATCCCCCAGGTACTCGCTGGCGTCACGCCAATAACGGCGGTCGAACAGGTTGTCCACTGTCAGGCGCAGTACCGTGTCGTATCCGCCGATGCGGGTGCGGTAGCGGCTGCCAAGATCAAACACGGCATAACTGCCGACGGCCACGCTGCCGGCATGGTTGGCGTATTTGCTGGCGCTGTAGCGGGCACCGCCGAGCAGCGCCAGGCCGGGTAGGCCGGGCAGGCTGTAGTCGGCCTGCAGGGCGGCGCGGAAGTTCGGTATGTTGAGGGCTTGGTGGCCTTCGTAATCGGCGGTGTCGCTTCCCTCGACCCGGGCGCGAATCGCCGCAGCACTGGCATTGATCTGCAGGTTTGACGTCACCCAGCCGCTCGCGCCCAGTTCCAGGCCTGTGTTCTTCTGTTGGCCCTGTTGCACATAGGTGAACGCCCCGGCGCCGTCCGGGCGCATGTACTGGTACGCCTGGCGCAACTGAAACAGCGCTGCGCTGAGGCTCAGGCGTTGCCAGTCGCGTTTGATGCCGACTTCCAGTTGGCGTGACAGGGTAGGGGCCAGGGTTTCTGATGCGTTGCTGGAAAAAAGTGGTGCGGTGCCGCCCGACGACAACCCTTTGCTGTAGCTGGTGTAGATCGAAATGTCCTGGCGCGGTTTGTAGATCAGCGCGGCATTGGGCAGCAGTTCGTAGCGCTGTGTGGTGCGTGTTGAATTGCCGTCTTCATCGAAGGCGTGCTCATCCAGGCGCACCTCGCGCGCGCCTAGCACGGTCTGCCACTGTTCGTTGAAGCTGATGCGGTCACTGATGAACAGGCCGTACTGACGGCTGTCGAGGCGGCGGGTGCTCTGGCCAACATCCGCCTCGGTTGTGGGCATCGTTGCAGGATCCTGAGCAATATTGCCAGTGCCTACCGGATTGGAAACAGTAGGTCGTTGATCCAGTGTTCGCCGCTGCGCACTGCTGCCGACCGTCAGGTCATGCTCCAGGCTGGCAGCGGTAAAACGGCCATTGAGCGTAATCTGGGCTTCGTCGATGCGTCGGGTATCATCGGGGCTGCGGTAGTCGTAGATATCGTAGTCGCCGCTGGGGCTGAAGAAGTTGCCTGGCGGAGGGTTGTTGCAGGTGGCATCCCAGCAACCAAAGGCAAACGAGCTGTAGTCGTCGATCACCACCTTGCTGCGCGAGGCGCTGAGGCTGCCGGTCCAGATATCGCTGAAGCGGTACTCGAAGCGCCCACCCAGGTTCAGCGAGTCAATCGTCACGGGCTTGGCCCAACGTTGGTAGGCCAGGTGATCCTCGGGGTCGACACTGTGCGGCAGGCTGTTGCCGCCCAGCAGTTGATAGCCAGGCGCCGAACGCTGCTCGCGCTGCTGATACTCGACGTCCAACTGCAACAGGGCGTCGGGGTTGAGCTGCCAGTCGAACGCCAGCGACGCGAAATCCCGTTGCCCATCGGCGTGTTCGACATACGAGCGAATGTCTTCATGTGCCAGGTTGGCCCGCAGGCCGAATTGCCGTTCGCTGCCGAACCAGCCGCCCAGGTCGGCGGCCATGTAGCGCTCACCCTGATCATCGCCTGCCAGGGTCAGTGAGCGAACGTCCTCAGGGCGTTTGGTGACGTAGTTGATCACTCCGCCCGGCGCGGATACGCCGCTCTGCAAGCCTGAGAGCCCCTTGAGCAGTTCCACCTGCTGTTTGTTTTCCAGTGCTACGTTCTGTTCCCCGGCGATGGTCTGGCCGTTGATCTTGTAGCTGCTGGCCGCATCCAGGCTGAAGCCGCGCACCATGAAGTTCTCGTAGTAGCCCACGGGCGCATAGTTTTCGCCGACAGAGGCATCGCTTTGCAGCACTTCGCTGAGCAGACGCACCTGGCGGTCGGCAATCAGCGACTCGGTAAACACCGAGACCGAGGCGGGCGTGTCGAGCAGTGGGGCGGGCTGGAAGCCACCGACGGTCGCTTCGTGGGCCTGGTAGCCCTCGTCCAGTTGCTCAGAGACTGTCAACGGTGCCAGTGTGATGCCGTTTTCGGCCATGGTGTGCGATGAGCTCAAGGCCAGGCTGAAGCTCAGCAGGCCGAGGGGCAGGCGGTGCAGGGTCATGCGAAAAGCTCCTTGAGGGCCTGCAGCGGGTGCGCCGTTATAGCTCGGCTGCTACCCAAGTGCTGGAGGCCCGGTGCGGCGAAACATTAAGTGCGCTAGAACGCGATAACTACCGGCATTGCGCCGGACAGCTGCGGGGGCGAGAAACGGCCGCTATCTTAGCAGGGGCGCCATGGACAAGGCGCCCCTGAGTTCACCGAAAATTCAGTGAGTTGTAAGAAGGGGGGAGGGCTCTAGTGCTCTGACGGCGGCGACGATGGCTTGTGTTTACGCCACTGGCCGTCAAGCTTTGACCAGGTCTTGCCGTCGGTGACAGCCATCAGTTTGCGCCCGTCCTTGAGTGTGGCCACGAAGGTCACCTCTTCTTCCTTGCCGCCCAGCCAGAGGCCGGCGATCAAGCCAAGAGGGCCTGCCATCAGTGCGCCGGCCACGCCCCAGCCAAGGGCGCTGCTCAGGCTGCGATTAAACTCCTGATTGGCGATTTTCATGTCCCTGATGCGTGACAGGGTGATTTTTTCTCCGGGCATGGGGTTTTTGCAGGTCTTGAGTGTGAGCGATCCATTGCGGTACTCGCCCTCACCTTGCAAGAAATCGCCGGCTTGAACCGTGAGTCTTGTCATAGCGCTTCCCAGTGAGTAAAGGGGCTGTTGACCAACGCCCTACTCAGCCCTTTGCGCTATGACAAGTCAATCACTAGGCGACGGAGGGTCGTGTTCTGATTTTCAGGCGGGACTGGTCAGGCGAGCGCGTTTGTACTGTGCCAGTAGCCATACCAGTAGCGCCAGGCCACCGATGATCGTTCCGGCCAGCGCGATCCCGTCCCAGCCATAAGCCTGGAACAGTTGTGTACCGAGCAATGAACCCAGTGCGCCGCCGATGAAGTAGCAGGTGATATAGCCTGCGTTCAGCCGGTTACGTGCCTCCGGGCGCAGGGCAATCACCGCATTCTGGTTGCTCACGTGTACCAGTTGTACCGCCAGATCCAGAACCAGCACGCCAACCAGCAATGCAGCCAGTGACGATTGGGCGAAGGCCAGCGGCAACCAGGCCAGCAGCAATGCCAGCAGGCCGACCAGGGTGCCCATTGAGCCCTTGCCTCGGTCGGCAAGGCGTCCGGCCCAGTTGGCGGCCAGGGCGCCGGCGGCACCGGCCAGGCCGAACAGGCCGATGATCGCGTCGGTGTAGTGATAAGGCTCGGCAGACAGCAGGAAGGCCAGCGGTGTCCAGAACAGCGCGAACAGGCTGAAGGCCAGCAGGCCGAGCAGTGAGCGCAGGCGCAACACCGGCTCTTCGGCGAACAGGCGGAACACCGAGCCGATCAGGGCGGGATAGCGCATGCCTGCAGGTTGATGGCGCGATGGCAGGGCGCGCAGCAGGGCAAGGGTGCACAGGGTCATCAGCCCGGCTGCCAGCAGGTAAATACTGCGCCAGTCCCCCAGGGTTGCCATAAAGCCGGCTGCGGTGCGCGCCAGCAGGATGCCCAGCAACAAGCCGCTCATCAGTGTGCCTACCACCCGGCCGCGCTGCCCCGGATCACTCAGGCCGGCGGCCATGGGTACCAGTACCTGGGCCACCACCGAGAACAGGCCGGTCAACGCGGTGCCCAGCAGCAACCAGGGCAGGCTCGCAGATAAGGCGCTGATCAGCAGGCCGAGGGTGCTGATGCTCATCATGGTGACAATCAGGCGTCGCTGTTCGAACAGGTCACCGAGTGGCACCAACAGCAGCAGCCCGACGCCGTAGCTCAGTTGGGCCGTAACGACGATGCTGCCCGCGCTTGCGGTGCTGAGGTTGAACTGCTGGGCAATGCTGTGCAGCAGTGGTTGTGCATAGTAGTTGCTGGCGACGGCGAGGCCCGTGGCGATGGCCATCAGCAGAATCAGTGCGCGGCTCAGTGGTGGCGTGGCGGCGGTCATCGGACGTTCCCTGTATCGGTGGTTGGTGCGTGCTGGTGCCTAGTATCGACAGCGCCTTAATATGACGCCAATGTATCGTTTTCATTCGATCAATCTATAAAACAGATGAATGTATGAACCTCAAGCAGATCGAGTACGCGTTGGCTGTTGCCGATACCGGCAGTTTCACCCTGGCTGCGCAGCGTTGCCATGTCGTGCAGTCGGCATTGAGCCACCAGATTGCCCGGCTTGAAGAGACCTTGGGGGCGCGACTGTTTGAGCGAAGCTCGCGACGGGTGAGCCTGACGCCCGCCGGCGAAGCCTTTGTGGTCAGCGGCCAGGCTGCGCTGGAGGCCGCCCGGCGGATTGGTGATGATGTCGCCGCCGCCTGTGGAGAAGTGCGTGGGCGCTTGTCCATAGGCGAGATCAGCTCTCTGACAGAGCTGGATCTGGTCGACCTGTTGGCAGGTTTCCATCATGAGTACCCGCAGGTTGATATTCGCTGGCTGATCAACAAGAGCGAGGTGTTGATGGCGGATGTGCGGGAGCGGCGCCTGGATGTTGCCTTTATCGGTGTCTGGCCTGGTGAACCGATCGAGGGGGTGGCGTCGCGGCTGCTGGCCAGGGAAGAACTGGTGGCGTTGTTGCCTGCGGGGCATCCGTTGGCCTGCCAGTCACGCGTGTGTCTGGCCGACCTGGAAGACCAACCGCTGGTGGACTTTCCAGCGGGTACAGGCGCTCGGCGCCAGACCGATGAAGCCTTCACCGCCGCCGGGGTGCGCCATCGGGTGCAGTTCGAGGTCGGTAGTGTGATGTTGGTGGAAAAGTTTGTTCAGCGCGGGTTGGCCCTGGGGTTGGTGGCCGCACCCATTGCCCGAGGTTTCAAGGGGGTGGTTGCCTTGCCGGTCAGTGATGCCCCTGTGCGCCATGTCTACGCCATTTGGTCGAATTCGCCGTCGCCGGCCGCCAAGGCGTTCCTGCAGGTGCTGGAGCGCTGTCTTGATGCCAGGGCCAACAACTACTGAACGGCAATCACCTCATAGTCCTGGCGTACCCCGGCCAGAACCAGGCTGACGGCGTCGCCTTCCTGCTTGCCCATCAGGCTCTGGCCCAGTGGCGAGCGGGGGGTGATGACGGTAATCAGGGTTTGCGCCTGGGTGATCGTGAGGCCGGCGGCCTCGGGGCCGATGAACAGATGCCGTTGATGGCCGTTTTCCGCTTCCAGGGTCACCAGGTTGCTGACCTGAATGCCGCGTTCCGGGTCGTAGGGGCGCAGCAGGAGCTGTTGGTAGGCAATTCGTCCCTGGCGGATTTCTTCTGTGCGGCGTGCCTGGCCTGTGGCCAGGTATGAGGCTTCCAGGCCCAGGGTGTCGTATTTGTTCTCGGCGATGTTCTCTTCGTGGGTCGCGGTTTCATAAGCGGTCTGGGCCGCGCGCTGGGCAACCTCCAGGTCAATACCCAGTTTTTCGATGATCTGTTGCAGCAGTTCGGCCTTGTTCATGTCAGTTGCAAAATTCCAGGACGTTGGCGCGGCTTTTATCGGTTGGTGCAGTGCGGTTCTGTTGCAGCCAGAACTGGCACTTGGGGTTGGACAGGTTACGTGGATTGCTTTCCATCTGCTCCTCGGCCTGCTGCACTTCCTGTTTGCGCAGTATTTCCTTGTAGCGCTCGAACATTGGGTTATCGGCCGCAGCAGGTTGTTGAGGCGCCTGTACCGGAGCTGGGCGCAGGGTTTCAACCGCCTGGCTCAGCGGCGCGGTGGCTTGCGGCGCAAAATGCAGGGCCAGCCAGATGGTCAGCGCGATGGCGGCGAACCCCAGCCACAGGCCCAGGGCAATGCAGATGATCAATTGAAACGGTTTTAGGGTAATGCTCAGGGCGTGACGTCGTGCGCGAAGGGGCATGGCAGCCTCCTGGCCAGGGCGAGGAAAATGCAATTGTCGCATGCCGTTCCGGGTTTTTTCAGTGTCGGTGCTTTTGTCTGCGATGATTTATCCGGACAATCCACGCTTTTTTCTGACCGATACCTGAGGTGCCTCACATGAATGCTTCCTGGGACATCTTCTGTCGTGTGGTCGATAACTATGGCGATATCGGCGTCACCTGGCGCCTGGCCCGGCAGTTGGTGGCGGAACAGGGGCTGGCGGTGCGTCTGTGGGTGGATGATCTGGGGGCGTTCGTACGTATTTGTCCACAGGCTGATCCGGCTGCCGGGCAACAGTGGCAGCAGGGCGTTCAGGTCTGCCAGTGGTCCGTCGATTGGCAGCCAACCCCGGTGGCCGATGTCGTGATCGGAGCCTTTGGCTGTCAGCTGCCGCCTGCCTACGTTCAGGCCATGCTGGAACACCCGACGCCGGTACTGTGGTTGAACCTTGAGTACCTCAGTGCCGAGGATTGGGTTGAGGGGTGTCACGGGTTGCCGTCGCCTCAGGCCAATGGGCTACGCAAGGTCTTTTTCTTTCCGGGTTTTACCGCCAGGACGGGCGGGCTGCTACGTGAAGCGAGCCTGTTGGCGCGGCGTCAGGCGTTTGAGCAGGATCCGCTGGCGCGGCAGGCGTTTTTGCGGGGCATTGGCGTGCAACCACACGGCAATGCCCGGCTGATTTCATTGTTTGCCTACGAAAACCCAGGGGTGGCCAGTTGGCTCGAGGCCCTGGCTACCGACAGTCGGCCCAACCATCTGCTGGTGCCCGAAGGGCGCATTCTGGGTGATGTGCAGGCATGGCTGGGGGAGACGGGGCTGGCGCCCGGCAGCATCGCTCGCCGTGGTGCATTGACCGTGCAGATCCTGCCGTTTGTCAGCCAGGACGAGTACGACCAGTTGTTGTGGTGCTGCGATTTCAATGCGGTGCGCGGGGAGGACTCGTTTGTCCGTGCGCAGTGGGCTGGGCGCCCACTGCTCTGGCATATCTATGTGCAGGAAGCGTACGCCCACTGGGAAAAACTCGAGGCCTTTCTGGAGCACTACACCCAAGGTCTGTCGGCAGCGGCGAGTGCCGCGTTGGTGGATCTCTGGCGTGCCTGGAACATGGATCGTGATATGGGGCCGGCCTGGCAACAGCTGCTTGCGCACTGGCCGGAACTGGACGCGCACGCCCGGCGTTGGTGCGCTACGCAGGCCGCTCAGCCGGACCTTGCCACGACGCTGGTACAGTTTTACCGAAATTGGCTATGATATGCGGCCTCGATTTTTGTAAATCCATCCAAATTCGGATATCTCGTAATGAAAACTGGTAAAGAGCTGAAACCCGGTACCGTACTGCGGATCGACAACGACCCGTGGCTGGTTCAGAAAGCGGAATTCACCAAGTCGGGCCGTAACAGCGCGATCATGAAGACCAAGCTGAAAAACCTGCTGACCGGCTACAAGACTGAAACCGTTTACGGTGCAGACGACAAGCTGGACGACGTGATCCTGGATCGCAAAGAAGCGACCCTGTCGTTCATCAGCGGTGACTCCTACACCTTCATGGACACCTCCGACTACACCATGTACGAACTGAACGCCGAAGACATCGAGGCCGTTCTGCCGTACATCGAAGAAGGCATGGAAGACGTCTGCGAAGCCGTATTCTTCGAAGGCCGTCTGGTTTCCGTTGAGCTGCCGACCACCATCAGCCGTCAGGTTGTGTACACCGAAAACGCCGCACGTGGCGACACTTCGGGCAAGGTCATGAAGCCAGCCAAACTGAAGAACGGTACCGAGATCTCGGTTGCTGACTTCATCCAGATCGACGAGTGGATCGACATCGACACTCGCGACAACAGCTTCAAGGGCCGTTCCAAGAAGTAATTTCCTGGCACCCACGAAAAACCCGGCCTTTGCCGGGTTTTTTTGTGTCTGCAGTGCCGTGAAAGGGGGGCTTACTGCCAGCGCAGCTCACTGCGCAACGCCAGGTCCCATGGCGGTACCGGGCTGAAGCGGCTCTTGAGGAACTCAAGCAGCAAGCGGCTGCGGGAGTTGGTTTCGTGCTCCAGGCGCAAGGCATAGATGCCGCTGCTTTCCGCTGCTGGCAGGCCGTTGTCGCAGAACAGCGGCAGCAGCTCCCCGCGTAGCAGGTACTCGCTGATCAACCAGGTCGGCAGGTGGGCGATGCCCAGCCCGGCCAGTGCGCCGAACAACAGGGTTTCTGCGTTGTTGGCGCTCATGCGCATGCGTGAGGGCCGCAGCAGGCGCATCTGTCCGTCGATGGCAAAACGCCAGGCGAACGGCGGGGCCAGGCCGTCCCAGTCCAAGCCATCATGTTCTGGCAGTTCCTGCGGGCTGCTCGGCACACCGCGCTGTTCCAGGTAGGCCGGGCTGGCGCAGGCAATGCGCACCATGTAGGCCAAGGGTGTCGCTACCAGGCGGGTATCGGCCAGTGGCCCGGCACGCAACACCAGATCGACTTCGCCCAGATGCGCGCCATGCAGGTCGACGAAGCTGTCGATCAGGCGCAGTTGAACATCCAGACCCGGGTAGGCCACCAGGAAATCAGCGATTGCAGGCGCCAGATGACGGCGTCCGAACGCGGCGGGCGCATCAATGCGAATCAGGCCTTCAGGCGCGTTGCTCAGTGACACGGCTTCGGCCCGTGCCAGGCGCAGTTCTTCAACGATACGCCGGGCGCGCTCGGCGAATGCTTTGCCAGCTGGGGTGGGACGCACCGCGTGGGTGCTGCGCACAAACAGTCGGCTGCCTACGGCGGCCTCCAGGGCATCGATGCGCCGGGCCACAGCAGACGGCGTTAGCGGGTGGCGTCGGGAGGCCGCGGAAAAGCTGCCTGCCGCTAGAACATCGAGGAAAAGGCTGAGTTGTTCGGTGAGGGCATCAGGGTTCATCGGCTGTATCGCCTTTGCGTAATTGGCATAGCCATTGTGCGTTGCTGTGCGTTTCCCTACTAGCCCTGGCTGGGTAGCATGTGACGATTGATGACCTTCAAGGGGCCGGAATGATCGAGTGGATGATGTACATCGCGTTGGGCGCCGCCTTGGGTACGATGGGTGGGTTGTTTGGCATCGGCGGCGGTTTGATCGCGATTCCTGCGCTGGGCCTGCTGTTTGGCCTCGATCAGCAGTTGGCACAGGGCACTGCGTTGGTGATGGTGGTGCCTAACGTGTTGCTGGCCCTGTGGCGCTACCATCAGCGCAACCGGATTGCCTTGCAGCATGCGTTGCCGCTGGCCGCAGCGGGCTTTGTCTTTGCCTGGCTGGGGTCGATCTGGGCCGTGGGCCTGGATGCTGGTGCGATGCGCCTGGGCTTTGTCGGTTTCCTGATCGCGCTGGTGGTCTGGAACCTGGCGCGCATGTTCATGCGCAGCACGCCGCCCTCGAGCGAGTTGCGCCAACCCTGGCCGTGGCTGGGCGTGCTGGGCAGTGGCGCCGGTGTTGTGGGTGGCCTGTTCGGTGTGGGCGGTGCGGTGATTGCCACGCCGGTGCTGACCAGCGTGTTCGGCACGACTCAAGTGGTCGCCCAAGGCCTTTCGCTGGCCTTGGCGGCGCCCAGCACGGCGGTAACTCTGGTCACATATGGCGTGCATCAGCACGTGGATTGGAGCATGGGCGTTCCCTTGGCGCTGGGCGGGCTGCTCAGCATCAGTTGGGGGGTAAAACTGGCCCATGCCTTGCCGGAGAAGGTGCTGCGTTCGCTGTTCTGCGGGTTTCTGGTGCTGTGTGCGGTGATGCTGGCGTTCAAGGTGTGAGGCGGACACATCGGTGTGCTACCCAAGCCAGGGTCCTTGAGTGTCAGGACCGTGGCTTGGGCTTTGGCATTTGTGTCGGCGCGTACAGGTCTAGCGACGCACCTGCTTGAGGGTTTCGGCAATCAGGAAGGCCAGCTCCAGTGACTGGTCCGCGTTCATGCGTGGGTCGCAGTGGGTGTGGTAGCGGTCCGACAGTGCATCTTCGGTGATCGGACGGGCGCCGCCGATACACTCGGTGACGTTCTGCCCGGTCATCTCGATGTGGATACCACCGGCATGGCTGCCTTCGGCCTGGTGAACCTGGAAGAACTGTTTGACCTCGCTGAGGATCTGCGCAAAGTCTCGGGTCTTGTAGCCGCTGCTCGCCTTGATGGTGTTGCCGTGCATGGGGTCGGAGCTCCAGAGCACCTTGCGCCCCTCGCGTTCCACGCTGCGAATCAGCGCCGGCAAGTGGTCGCCGACTTTTTCCGCGCCCATGCGCACAATCAGGTTGAGGCGCCCCGGGTCGTTTTCCGGGTTGAGCACGTCAATCAGGCGAATCAATTCCTCGGTGTTCATGCTTGGGCCGACCTTGACCCCAATGGGGTTGTTCACCCCGCGCAGGAACTCGACATGCGCGCCGTCGAGCTGGCGGGTGCGGTCGCCAATCCAGAGCATGTGCGCCGAGCAGTCGTACCAGTCGTTGGTCAGGCTGTCGCGGCGCACGAAGGCTTCTTCGTAGTTGAGCAGCAGCGCTTCATGGGCGGTGAAGAAGCTGGTTTCGCGCAACTGCGGTGCGCTGTCCAGGCCACAGGCGCGCATGAAGGCCAGGGTTTCGTCGATGCGGTCGGCCAGTTGGCTGTACTTCTCGGCCAGGGCCGAGTTGGCGATGAAGTCCAGGTTCCATTTGTGCACCTGATGCAGGTCGGCAAACCCGCCCTGGGCAAAGGCGCGCAGCAGGTTCAGGCTGGCAGTGGACTGGTGGTAGGCCTGCAGCAGGCGCTCTGGATCCGGTACGCGGCTTTTTTCATCGAAACCAATGCCGTTGACGATGTCGCCGCGATAGGCGGGGAGGGTGACACCGGCGATGGTTTCGTCGCCCGCCGAACGGGGTTTGGCAAATTGTCCGGCCATTCGGCCGACTTTCACCACCGGGCAGCCGGCCGCAAAGGTCATGACAATGGCCATTTGCAGGAGCACTTTGAAAGTGTCGCGAATTTTTGCCGCTGAGAACTCCGCGAAGCTTTCGGCGCAGTCGCCGCCTTGCAGCAGGAAGGCGCGGCCCTCGGTGACTTCCGCGAACTGACGGCGCAGTTCGCGGGCTTCGCCGGCAAACACCAGCGGTGGATAACTGTGCCAGCGTCTGCTCGACCTTGTGCAGGTGCGTCGCGTCAGGGTAGGTCGGTTGTTGCTGGATCGGCAGGGCGCGCCAGCTGTCAGGACTCCAGGGTTGGCTCATCGCAGACTCGGTTGTTATCAGATTATAAAGAGGGCTGGGGTCATGGTAACAGTTGCAAGGCGCCTTGTTGCACTGCCTGCATTGGCGGACAATGGCGGTTTTGCTTGGGCAGGCATCGGTGCCGGGAGACGAAATGACAGAGGAACGGGTAGAGCGGCTGCTGGCCCAGGTTCACGACGAGTACGGCACCATCAGTGTGCTGGAGGTCGAGGACTACCGCTTCCTTGAGTTCGGTGAGGCCATAGAGCAGAGCTGTGTGTTCACGGCCGATCCAAGCTGGCTGGAGTACGACTACACCCGTGCCATGCTGATTGGCGCGTTGTGCCATGCCGAGCCGGAAAGTGCCTTGTTCCTCGGGCTTGGTGCCGGCACCCTGACCCAGGCCTGCCTGAAGTTCCTGCCGCTGGACGATGTCGAGGTGATCGAGCTGCGCCCGGATGTGCCGCGCCTGGCCATTGAGTACCTGGGGCTGGACGACGACCCGCGGCTGTATATCCGCGTGGGCGATGCGGTGGAGCTGCTGGAAACCGCCGAAACCGCCGACCTGATTTTCGTCGACCTGTATACCGATCACGGGCCGAGCGTGGGGCATCTGGCCTGGCGCTTTTTGGAGAACTGCCAGAAACGCCTCAATCCCGGCGGTTGGCTGGTGATCAACCAGTGGGCGGCGGATGACGGCAAGCCGCTGGGGGCTGCGTTGTTGCGCGGGCTGTATCATCGGCACTACTGGGAGCTGCCGGTGAAGGAGGGTAACGTCATTCTGCTGGTTCCGGCAGACCTCGAGCAGACGCTGGACATGCCTGGCCTTGTCGCTCGGGCCGATGCATTGGCACCACGTTTGGGCTACTCGTTGCAACCGTTGATCGGAGCGATCCGCCCGGCGAGTTGAGGCGGCTGCTGCTGAAATAATCGATTCAGCCCATGCCCCGGGGCGATATGCGCGTAATCCGGGGCGCCGCTCTATGCTGTCATCTTTCGATAAAAAACTCTCACGTGAAGCGCTATTTCAGGTATAGTACGCGCCGGTCTTTTACTAGACCTCGTCTTAGGTAGTGCAATTTCCCGAAGCCAGCTTCGGCTGCGCGTCCGCACAGCGGACTCTCCTTGACGTTCCTTTTTCTTCAATCGTTTTCGCAAATCCCCGCCGACAAAGCTGCCAGGGTGACCCGTGGGTCTTACAAGGCATGCGCAGCTTTGGAGCATGGGTCTTTGCGGATGCACTTAGAGGCAGACCCATGACCCAGGAAACCGGCGGCTTCGCCGCTCTCGACCTTCATCCGAGCATTGTTGCTGCTGTATTGGCTACCGGCTACGAAGAGCCATCCGCCATTCAGCAACAATCGATCCCGATTATTCTCGCCGGTCATGACATGATCGGCCAGGCGCAGACAGGTACCGGTAAAACCGCTGCCTTCGCACTGCCAATCCTGAATCGCATCGACCCGAGCAAGCGCGAGCCGCAAGCCCTGATCCTGGCGCCAACCCGTGAGTTGGCGCTGCAAGTAGCCACCGCCTTTGAAACCTACGCCAAGCAAATGCCGGGCGTAACCGTGGTGGCCGTGTACGGTGGTGCCCCAATGGGCCCACAATTGAAAGCAATCCGTAACGGCGCGCAAATCGTCGTTGCTACCCCGGGCCGTCTCTGCGACCACCTGCGTCGTGATGAGAAAGTCCTGGCGACCGTCAATCACCTGGTGCTCGACGAAGCCGACGAAATGCTCAAGCTGGGCTTCATGGACGACCTGGAAGTCATCTTCAAGGCCATGCCGGAAAGCCGTCAGACCGTACTGTTCTCGGCGACCTTGCCTGCTTCTATCCGTGCCATCGCCGAGCGCCACCTGCGCGATCCGAAGCACGTCAAGATCCAGAGCAAGACCCAGACCGTAACGGCCATCGAGCAGGCTCACCTGATGGTCCACGCGGACCAGAAAGTAGCCGCTGTCCTGCGTTTGCTGGAAGTTGAAGAGTTCGATGCGCTGATCGCCTTCGTACGTACCAAGCAAGCGACCCTGGACCTGGCCAGCGCCCTGGAAGCCAAAGGCTACAAGGCTGCAGCACTGAACGGCGACATCGCCCAGAACCAGCGTGAGCGCGTCATCGACTCGCTCAAGGATGGCCGTCTGGACATCGTCGTCGCGACCGACGTTGCTGCTCGTGGTCTGGACGTACCGCGCATCACTCACGTGTTCAACGTTGACATGCCGTACGATCCTGAGTCTTACGTTCACCGTATTGGCCGTACTGGCCGTGCAGGTCGTGAAGGCCGTGCACTGCTGCTGGTCACCCCGCGTGAGCGTCGCATGCTGCAGGTTATCGAGCGTGTAACGGGCCAGAAAGTTGCCGAAGTTCGCCTGCCGAACGGCCAGGCTGTTCTGGATGCGCGTATCAAGAAGCTGACCAACAGCCTGGCGCCGCTGGTAGCCGACGCTGAGTCGACTCATGGCGACCTGCTGGACCGCCTGACCGCCGACATCGGTTGCAGCCCACGTGCCCTGGCTGCTGCCCTGCTGCGCAAAGCAACCAACGGTCAGGCGCTGACCCTGGAAGCGGTTGAGCGTGAGCAGCCACTGGTGCCGACCTACACTCCGCGTGAGCGTACTGCGGGTGATCGTCCAGAGCGCAGTGATCGTGAGCGTCGTGCGCCAATGCCGCTGGGCGAAGGTCGCGCTCGTTGCCGTACCGCGCTGGGTGCGCGTGATGGTATCGCTGCCAAGAACCTGCTCGGCGCTATCCTCAACGAGGGTGGCCTGGCACGTGAAGCAATCGGTCGCATCCAGGTGCGTGACAGCTTCAGCCTGGTTGAGCTGCCAGAAGACGGTCTTGAGCGTCTGCTGACCAAGCTCAAGGACACTCGCGTTGCCGGCAAGCAGCTGAAGCTGCGTCGCTACCGCGAAGATTGATCCGCGCGTCATAAAAAAATCCCCGACTGGTTCGGGGATTTTTTTTGCCTGTCGGCTGGGTGAATGGCTCAGTCGAAGCGGTAAATGTCCATTCCCAATGCACCCAGGGTGAAGCCTTGGTGAACAATGCTGAAATGCTCGCCTGCGCCGCGAGCGAAGTACAGCGGCAGCAAGTGTTCATCGCTGGGGTGGTTGCGCACCGCAAACGGTGCCTGGCGGCGATAGTCCAGCAGCGCGGCATCGTCACCGGCTTCGAGCTTTTCCACCATCCAGTCGCGGAATGCCAGTGCCCAGGGTTCTACGCTGTCCGGGCCTGCGTGCCAGGATAGCTCGCGCAGATTGTGGGTGATGCTGCCGGAGCCAATCAGCAGGATGTTTTCCTGGCGCAGCGCAGCCAGGGCATTACCAACCAGTTCCTGTAACTGTGGGCCCAGGTGGCTGGGCAGGGACACTTCTACGACCGGAATGTCGGCCTGTGGATACATCAGTGACAGCGGTACCCAGGCGCCATGGTCGAATGGGCGCTGTGGGTCGAGCGAAGCCGTCAGGCCGGCGCTCTTGAGCTGCTCGACAATCTGGGCTGCCAGTGCTGGTGCGCCGGGGGCGGGGTACTGAACGGCAAAGAGTGCCGGTGGAAAGCCGCCAAAGTCATGCCAGGTTTTCGGGCTTGGGTGGCTGCTCACGCACAACGCCTGGCTCTCCCAGTGCGCAGAGACCACGATGATGGCTTTGGGTCGAGGCAGTGCTTCTGCCAGTCGTGCGAGGGCAGGGCCGCTCTCGCCGGGTTCCAGGGCGAGCATGGGCGAACCGTGGGAAATAAACAGACTGGGCAGCATGGAAGAGGTCCTGAGGTTAAGATGGGGTTATCTTCTGTCAGTTCATTTATCTAAATCTAATATAAGTTTTCGTATCATTTGATCGAAATTTTGGAGCCATTCATGCAGCCGGAATTTTGGCATGACCGCTGGGCGCGTAATCAGATCGGTTTTCACCTGGATCAGGTCAATCCTTACCTGCAGCGACACTGGCCCAGCCTCGGCTTGATGGCAGGCGACAAGGTGCTGGTGCCCTTGTGTGGCAAGAGTCTTGATCTGTTCTGGTTGGCCGGGCAGGGATTGCGGGTGCAGGGTATTGAGTTGTCCGAGCGCGCGGTAGAGGCGTTTTTCAGCGAGCATCAGTTGCATCCGCAGGTATCTCGACGTGGCGCTTTCAAGGTCTACCAGTGCGAGGGGCTTGAGCTCTGGTGTGGCGATATCTTTGCCCTGACCGCCGAAGATGTTGGCGATTGCTCGGCCCTGTATGACCGTGCAGCGCTGATTGCCTTGCCCGCACCGATGCGCCAGCGCTATGCCAGCCACCTGCAAGCGTTGCTGGCGGCACACGCCAAGGGGCTGTTGATCACACTGGACTACGATCAATCAACGATCGACGGGCCGCCCTTTGCCGTACTTGAGGCAGAAGTCCGTGCCCTGTACGCAGGGTGGCGGGTTACCCTTGGAGAGACACGAGACATTCTCGCGGAGAGCCCAAAGTTCCAGGCAGCGGGAAGCGCGGGCTTGTTGGAGCATGTGTATCGGCTCGAACGCTGACCACAGGCCTGGCACCCCGCTGACGCCATCGCAGGCTGTAGGAGCCGGGCTTGCCCGCGATGCAAACGTCGCGAACTCACAGGCACCCCGTTGACGCCATCGCAGGCAAGCCAGCTCCAACAGAAAATGCAGCCTGTAGGAGCCGGGCTTGCCCGCGATGCAGGCGCCGCGCACTCACAGGCACCCCACTGACGCCATCACAGGCACGCCTGCTAATGCAGCCTGTAGGAGCCGGGCTTGCCCGCGATGCAAACGCCGCGAACTCACAGGCACCCCACTGACGCCATCGCAGGCAAGCCAGCTCCAACAGAGCCCGCGTAACCTGTAGGAGCCGGGCTTGCCCGCGATGCAGACGCCGCGCACTCACAGGCACCCCACCGACGCCATCGCAGGCAAGCCAGCTCCAACAGAGCCCGCGTAACCTGTAGGAGCCGGGCTTGCCCGCGATGCAAACGCCGCGAACTCACTGCCCCCCCCCCACCGACGCCATCGCAGGCAAGCCAGCTCCAACAGCGCCCGCGCAACCTGTAGGAGCCGGGCTTGCCCGCGATGCAGACGCCGCGAACTCACAGGCACCCCACTGACGCCATCGCAGGCAAGCCAGCTCCAACAGAGCCCGCGTAACCTGTAGGAGCCGGGCTTGCCCGCGATGCAGACGCCGCGTACTCACAGGCACCTCACCGACGCCATCGCAGGCAAGCCTGCTAATGCAACCTGTAGGAGCCGGGCTTGCCCGCGATGCAGACGCCGCGCACTCACAGGCACCCCACTGACGCCATCACAGGCACGCCTGCATCCCACAGGAAATGCAGCGTTCTGCACACAAAAAAAGGGCGACCTGAGTCGCCCTTTTGTCTATTGCGTAACGGTCAGCCGTGACGGCGCAGGGCGTCGATACGGTCTTCCAGCGGTGGGTGGCTCATCAGCAGACCCGCCAGGCCATGCTTGAGGCCGCCATTGATGCCGAAGGCATTCAGAGTGTCAGGCATGTGCACCGGTACGCCCTGTTCCGAACGCAGGCGCTGCAGGGCGCCAATCATGGCGTTGGTGCCGGCGAGGCGGGCACCGGCTTCGTCAGCGCGGTATTCGCGTTTACGCGAGAACCACATGACGATCATGCTGGCGAGAATGCCCAGTACCAGTTCGGCAACGATGGTCGCAACGTAGTAGGCAATACCTTGGCCTTCTTCGTTCTTGAAGATTACCTTGTCGACAAAGTTACCGATGATGCGGGCAAAGAACATCACGAAGGTGTTGACCACGCCTTGGATGAGCGCGAGGGTAACCATGTCGCCGTTGGCAACGTGGCCGATCTCGTGGGCCAGCACTGCTCGTACTTCGTCGGGTGAGAAGCGTTCCAGCAGGCCTTGGCTGACCGCTACCAGGGCGTCATTGCGGTTCCAGCCGGTCGCGAAGGCGTTGGCCTCGTAGGCAGGGAAAATACCCACTTCCGGCATCTTGATACCGGCTTCGCGGGAGAGCTCTTCAACAGTCTGGAGCAGCCATTGCTCGTGACGCGTGCGCGGCTGGCTTATGATCTGCGTGCCGGTGCTCATCTTCGCCATCCACTTGGAGATGAACAGCGAGAACAGCGAGCCGGCGAAGCCGAACACAGCACAGAAAATCAGCAGTTGATTGAGGTTGAGGTCAACCCCGTTGGCTGCCATGAACCCGTTGAAGCCAAACAGACTCAGGGTAATGCTGGCAATCAGCACAACCGCGAGGTTGGTGGCCACAAACAGCAAGATGCGCATCATGGTTGTTACGTTCTCCTGACGGATAAAAATGTAGCGTATGCGGGTATATAAGGTGCCCGCCCCGCTGATTCAACCGGGGGACTATTTCAAACTGTGTACTTACCCGCGTGGCAGGCACCGGATTTTTTCGCGCGCCAACGCTGTAATGGCTGTAGGAAAAAACCTTATTAGGTGTGAGACCTGCGCCAGGGGCGGCGCAGGCTGGTTTTGCGGTGCGTTACTGCTTGTACGTCTTGAGGAAATTGCCGATACGACCGATTGCCTGTTCCAGGTCATCCACACGTGGCAGTGTCACGACACGGAAGTGGTCCGGCCATGGCCAGTTGAACGCAGTGCCCTGGACGATCAGCAGCTTCTCGGAGAGCAGCAGGTCGAGAACAAACTTCTCGTCGTTGAAGATCGGGCAGACTTTCGGATCGATTTTCGGGAACGCATAGAGCGCACCCATCGGTTTCACGCAGCTGACGCCGGGGATGTCGTTGAGCAGTTCCCAAGTGCGATTGCGTTGCTCGAGCAGACGCCCCTGTGGCAGTACCAGGTCGTTGATGCTCTGGTAGCCGCCCAGTGCGGTCTGGATGGCGTGCTGGCTCGGTACGTTGGCACATAGGCGCATGTTGGCCAGCATGTCGATGCCTTCGATGTAGCTCTGGGCATGCAGCTTGGGCCCGGAGATGGCCAGCCAGCCGGAACGGAAGCCCGCAACCCGGTAGGACTTGGACAGGCCGTTGAAGGTCAGGCAGAGCAGGTCGGGTGCCAACGAGGCGGTGCTGATGTGCACGGCTTCGTCATAGAGAATCTTGTCGTAGATTTCGTCGGAGAACACCACCAGGTTGTGCTGACGCGCCAGCTCGAGCATGCCCAGCAGCAGTTCGCGGGAATACACCGCGCCGGTCGGGTTGTTCGGGTTGATGATCACCATGGCCTTGGTGTTTGGCGTGATCTTGGCCTTGATATCGTCCAGGTCTGGGAACCAGTCGGCCTGCTCGTCGCACAGGTAGTGAACCGGTTTGCCACCCGCCAGGCTGACTGCTGCGGTCCACAGTGGGTAGTCCGGTGCCGGGATCAGGACTTCGTCACCGTTGTTGAGCAGTGCCTGCATCGACATCACGATCAGTTCGGACACGCCGTTGCCCAGGTAGATGTCTTCGATACCGACACCTTCTACCTGTTTCTGCTGGTAGTACTGCATTACGGCCTTGCGCGCACTGAACAGGCCTTTGGAGTCGCTATAGCCTTGTGCAGTCGGCAGGTTGCGGATCACATCCTGGAGAATTTCCTCCGGTGCCTCGAAACCAAAGGGCGCCGGGTTGCCGATGTTCAGCTTGAGGATGCGGTGGCCTTCCTCTTCCAGGCGTTTGGCGTGCTTGAGCACCGGGCCGCGAATGTCATAGCAGACATTGGCGAGCTTGTTCGATTTGCTGACCTGCATGATGTGATCCCGATTAGAAAAGATCGCCGCGCATTGCGCTGTGAAAACGTTTGAAATGCGTGTAACGCGGGTGCCAGACTGGCGTCTGATGAGGCGCAATAATACGTGCCACCCGCGTTGCCGAAAAGACACGACGCGGGCTTTTTCCGTTACAGAGGTTTCCCCATGGACAAGATCGACAAAACCCTCGACGAATGGCGTGCAATGCTTGACCCGGAGCAGTACCAGGTCTGTCGTCTGAAGGGCACCGAGCGGCCGTTCAGTGGCAAGTACAACGCAACCAGGACTGATGGCGTCTACCATTGCATCTGCTGCAGTGCGCCGTTGTTCGACTCTCGGGCAAAATTCGATTCGGGCTGCGGCTGGCCCAGCTTTTACGAGCCGATTGCCGACAGCGCCATGATCGAAATCCGTGATACCTCGCACGGCATGATCCGTACCGAGGTGACGTGCGCGGTCTGCGATGCTCACCTTGGGCATGTCTTTCCCGATGGCCCGCCGCCGACAGGCCTGCGTTATTGCATCAATTCGGTGTGCCTGGACCTGGTTCCTCGAACCTGACCT
The DNA here is from genome assembly GCF_056279025.1 of Pseudomonas sp. TE3910. Taxonomy (NCBI): domain Bacteria; kingdom Pseudomonadati; phylum Pseudomonadota; class Gammaproteobacteria; order Pseudomonadales; family Pseudomonadaceae; genus Pseudomonas; species Pseudomonas sp. TE3910. The sequence goes on along the minus strand of NZ_JBWBQN010000001.1, from coordinate 1,997,655 downwards.
GTAGACTATTCAAGGAGAGTCGGTCATGGCTGACGCACTGTTGAGCATCCCTTGCACCACGATCAAGGGCGAGCAGAAAACCCTGGTGGACTTCCCGGCCAAGGCGGTGTTGCTGGTCAATACCGCCAGCGAATGCGGGTTCACCGGGCAGTACAAGGGCCTTGAGCAGCTCTGGCAGCGTTACCGTGAGCGAGGCCTGGTGGTGCTGGCATTTCCCTGCAATCAGTTCGGTAAGCAGGAGCCGGGTGATGAACGGGCCATTGCAGGTTTCTGTGAGTTGAACTTCGGCGTCAGCTTTCCGCTGTTTGCCAAGGTCGATGTCAACGGGCCTGCGGCTCATCCCTTGTTCGTTGAGCTGAAAAAGCGAGCCCCGGGGTTGCTGGGGTCTCAGGCGATCAAGTGGAACTTCACCAAGTTCCTCTTCGATCCGGCAACGGGCCGAGTCAGTCGTTTTGCGCCCAGTACCAAGCCGGAGGCCTTGGTGGAGCAGATCGAGTCGCTGCTCAAGTGAGCACTGTCGGCAGTATGCGGCGTGTTACAGGGGCACCCACTGATTGATCAGGGTGAGCAGCTCCTCGCGGCGAAACGGTTTGGCCAGGTAGTCGTTCATGCCCGCCGCGCGGCAGCGCTCACGTTCCTCGGGCATGGCGTTGGCGGTCAGGGCGATAATCGGCAGCGTTGGCCAGCGTCCGCTCTGGCGGATCCTCCGGCTGGCCTCGTAGCCATCCATCACCGGCATGTTGCAGTCCATCAGCACCAGGTCGAAGTCGTTTCGCTCAAGCTGTTCCAGAGCCTCCACGCCTTGCTTGGCGACACTGACGTCACAGCCGAGCTTGGCCAGCATGCCTTTCGCGACCAGTTGGTTAACCGGGTTGTCCTCGACCAGCAGGATGTGTGCTCGACGCTCGCTGTTCAGGCTGCCCTGCTGGGGCGGCGAGGTGGGGCTGTCTGAGCCGTGCAGGGCGCGTTGCAATGACTGGTACAGGGCGCTGCGGGTGAGGGGGCGTGCTTGTTGTTGCAAGGGCGCCAGTTGTGCGGCGTGTTCGCTGGACAGGAAGTTACCGTATGCCGTGATCAGCAGGATCGGTGCTTTGACGGTGGGGCGCAGGTCGAACAGCCCGCTCAGGTTGTCGGTGATCAGCAGATCAGGTTGCTGTTCGGGCAGCGTGTCGAGGTTGTCGTGCCGCCGATAATCAAGGCCCCAGGCAGGCAGCAGTGTCGCCAGCAGTTCATCCAGGCCGCTGTCTGCAGTGCTGATGGCAGCAATCCGTCCTTGTAACGGTGCCGGTGCGATTGCCAGCGTGTGGGCTGGCAACGGTAACTCGGCACTGAACTGGCTGCCAAAACCTGCTTCGGAACTGATGCTGAGACGGCCTTGCATGGCCTCGCAGAGATTATTGGTCAGGGTCAGGCCCAGGCCGGTGCCACCATACTGGCGTGTGATGCCAGCCCCGGCCTGGGTGAAGGGTTGAAATATCCTGACTTGTGCATCGTAGGGAATACCGATGCCCGTATCGCAGACATCCAGGCGTACGCCGCCAGATTCGCTGCGCAGGCGTACGTCCACGCGCCCAAAGCGGGTGAATTTCAGGGCGTTGGACAGCAGGTTGCTGACGATCTGCCTTACCCGAGTCGGGTCGCCAAGCACCAGTGCTGGAAATTTCGGATCGATGAGGCAGGTGAGTTCGACGCTGGGTGCGGCATTCTGCGAAAGCAGGCTGGCGGTGTCCTCCACCAGCGTGCCGAGGTCGAACGGGATTCGTTCCAGTTCCAGCTGTCCGGCATCGAACTTGGAGAGGTCCAGAATATCGTTGAGCAGTTCCACCAGTACTTTGCCCGAGTCGTGGGCAATCGACAGTTGCTGGCGCTGTTCGGCATTCAGTGGGCTGTCCAGTGAAAGTGCGATCATGCCCAGCAAACCGTTCAGCGGTGTGCGGATTTCGTGGCTCATGTTGGCCAGGAAGGCTGCTCGAGCCTGCGCCATGTCCAGGGCGCGGCGTCGGGCGACTTCGAGTTCTTCATTGGAACGGCTGAGGCTTGCGTTGCTGGCCCGCAGTTCATTGGTGCGTGCCGAGACGATGTTTTCCAGTTCGCTCAGGTAGTCAGTCAGGCGATTTTCGGCATTGCGCCGTTGTTGGATCTCGGTCGCCATGCTGACGAATTGCTGGTTGGCGACTTTTACCAATACCCCAATCTCATCCTGTTCATGGCCTGGCGGGAAGGAGAGCTTGTTTTGGTTGGGGTTGCGTGAGTCACTGTTGCTCAGCGCACGGATTACCCGAACCAGCGGTTTGGTCAGCATGAAGTAAAACAGGGTCAGCAGAATGCACGTCAGCACCAGGCTGCGTACAAAGCCGCTGAGCAGGGTGACTTCCGCACGTTTCAGGAAGCGGCTGCCGAAGGCGAAGGTATCGACTTCCAGAAACAGCGTGCCGAGGTACTCATCCGGCATGTGGCTGAGCTGCAGGCGTTCCTGGAATTCACGATGTTCGCCGAACAGAAAATCGCTGAGCACCCGGTAGCGGCTTTCCAGGCGTGGGCGCTGGACATCAGCCAATACGGTGTCGTTGTTGTCGATCAGGCGTACCTGGATGATCGCGGGAGACTGCAGCAGGCCCTGAGCCAGTTCCTGGGCGAGCTCCGAGTCGATGTTGTAGGCAATTCGGGAGGCCGGGTTGTGACTGATTTCCAGGAGTGCACGCATCTCGCGGTTGATGGAGGCGTCTTCACTGGCATAATCGATGCCGATCTGGAGAAGACTGAGCAAGGTACCCAGGACGAAGCCTGCCAGGACTGTCAGCCTGGCTTGCTTATAGGACAGGCGATTGGTGAACTTGATATCCATGGGTTCCGAGCCAGTTTCACATTCCGTGCGCTGCGCAAGCATAGCCGATCAGCCCCGGCTCCTGGCACGTCCTGTTGCATATTCCGCTTGCCCATTTGCCTGAATCTGTCTTGAGGAATTGATGTGGACTCTCGTGTGAATGCTTTTCTTGAGCGCGCTGAAGCTGTATTGGCGCGGTTGGAACCTCTTTTGCCTGCGCCACGCCCGGCCATTGATTGGGGGCATTGCCTGGCTGCCCGTTGGCAGCGTGAAGGGCGCAGTGGCTTCCTGCTGCCGCTGGACGTGAGCCTGGACATGCGTTTGTCCGACCTGATCGGCATCGATCAGCAGCGTGAGCAGTTAAGGCGCAATACCCGTCAGTTTCTCGATGGCATGCCGGCCAATCATGCGCTGCTGTGGGGATCGCGTGGTACGGGTAAATCGTCGTTGGTGCGTGCGTTGCTGGCGGAGTATGCGACGGCAGGTTTGCGGTTGATCGAAATCGAGCGTGACCACTTGGCGGATTTGCCGCGGGTGGTTGAGCAGTTGCACAAACTGCCTCAGCGCTTTGTGTTGTTCTGTGACGACCTCTCGTTCGAGGCCGGGGAGAGCGACTATCGCGTGCTCAAAAGTGTGCTGGATGGTTCGTTGGAGCAGGCGCCGGACAATGTGCTGTTGTACGCCACGTCCAACCGTCGGCACCTCGTGCCAGAGAAGCAGAGCGACAATGAAAACTGGAAAATGATCGACGGCGAGCTTCACCCCAACGAGGCAGTGGAGGACAAGATCGCCCTGTCTGACCGTTTTGGCCTGTGGCTGTCGTTCTATCCCTTCACTCAGGAACACTTTCTGGATGTGGTCGAGCACTGGATCAGTCAGCTGGCGCAAGCCTCGGACCTGGTCTGGGTGCGTGATGAAACACTGGAAAAGGCTGCGATTCGCTGGGCCACGGGGCGTGGCAATCGTAATGGCCGTTGTGCTTATCAGTTCGCCCGTTACTGGGTAGGACTTAAATTGCTGGAGCAGAAACATGATTGATTTGAATGCAACCGGTGCCGGCTTGTCTGGCTATGGTCTGCTGGCTGCGCAACTGGAGGCCTTGCTGGCTGACGAGCGCGACTTTATTGCCAATGCTGCTCAGTTCTCGGCCTTTCTCTATAGCCAGGTCGATGACCTGAACTGGGCGGGCTTCTACCTTAATCGTAACGAAGAGTTGGTGTTGGGGCCGTTTCAGGGGCAGGTTGCCTGTGTGCGTATTCCGTTTGGCCGTGGGGTGTGCGGTGCCGCTGCCGCTACTCGGCAGACCCAGCGGGTTGAAGATGTGCATGCGTTTCCAGGGCACATTGCCTGCGACAGCGCCTCGAACAGCGAGCTGGTGATCCCGCTGGTCAAGGACGGGTGCTTGATTGGGGTGCTGGACCTGGACAGCCCGAAGCTTGCGCGGTTTACGGTTGAGGATCAGGCCGGGCTGGAACGTCTTGCCGAGATCTTCCTGCGCTCAACGGACTGCTCCCGGGGGAGGTAGGCAGCACGCTGCTCACGGGCAAGTCTGCTTCCAGGGTGTTGCACACGGTATGGAAGCGGGGCTCGCTAACATTGCAGGCGTTGTGTTCTCACTGACACCCCCTGATGCCGTTGCAGGGGGTGTTTCCTGTTTCAGTCGTAGATGACTTTCTTCTTCCAGTCTTCCGTGGTGTCGGACTTCAAGCCCTCGGTGAGTTCGTTGACCTCGTCTTCGGCAGGTTCAAGCGTACTCAGCACCTGTGCATTGGCGCGCGCCAGCAGCTTCTCCATATAAGCGAGCTGCTCCTGGTAGACAGCAGGTTCCGGCTGCTTTCGCAGGTATTGCACGCCGCGCTCGAAGGCCAGGCGGGCATGGCCCGGTTGGTTCTGCTGCAAGGCCTGTTGGCCCAGGTTGTTGAAGAACTCGATATGCAGCAGCACCAGAATATGACGGACTTCCTTGACCCAGTACTTGGCTTCGTTGGTCGGCAGGAAACCTTCCTGGGCTGCACGGGTCACTTGATTGTGCAAGCCTTCAAGTAGAAAGCGCACATCCTTGGCGCGGGCTTCGGTCTGGATCGGCCCTGGCGGATTGTTTACCGGCAAGGCCTCACCTTTGGCAATCAATCCTTCCAGTTCGGCGATGCGTGCCTTGATCTCACTGTTGTGCTTGTCCAGCGCCAGTTGGCGCAGGTTCAGGTTGAGCTCCAGGCGAGTCAGCAGCAGCTTCAATGCCGGGGTCATCAACTGGCCAGGAAAGGTTTCTGTGATTTCGCCACAACGGCGCAGGCGTTCGGCCAGCTCGACTTTCAGTCGGGCCCGCTCCAGCTTGTTGTTCTCGACTACATTGTTCAGGTAGCCGATCACGATCAATAGTGCGATCCCGGCCACTATAAGCAGGGTGATCAGAAGTGGTGTCACCGTTAACGCCTCATGCAGGGTTATTTACCGTTTGAGTGTAGTGGCTTAGCTTTTAACCGGATAGACCTGTTCGAGGGTCGTCGCTTATCAGTAAAGGCGCAGTGCCTTCCCCTGTGTCGGCTGATCCTGCCGAGCCTTGAGCGTGCTGGAAAGCAGGGGGAAGTCATTGATTTAAATAAATTTGTATCTGGGGGTTGACGACTCTTCAAAGCACCCCTAGAATGCGCGCCACTTGCAGCGTAAAGCACACAGCGAAACGCGGCAGGGAGTGAAAAGTTGTAGTGTGTCCCCTTCGTCTAGTGGCCTAGGACACCGCCCTTTCACGGCGGTAACAGGGGTTCGAGTCCCCTAGGGGACGCCAATGCGGGAATAGCTCAGTTGGTAGAGCACGACCTTGCCAAGGTCGGGGTCGCGAGTTCGAGTCTCGTTTCCCGCTCCAGTTTTAACGGTCTTGCTCAAGGGCAGGGCTGGTAAGAAAATCCAGGTTAGGGTCTAAGATTCTGATCTGGTCACTGAAACATGCGTTGCATGTTTTGGGCAGCGTCCCCTTCGTCTAGTGGCCTAGGACACCGCCCTTTCACGGCGGTAACAGGGGTTCGAGTCCCCTAGGGGACGCCATTTTGCGGGAATAGCTCAGTTGGTAGAGCACGACCTTGCCAAGGTCGGGGTCGCGAGTTCGAGTCTCGTTTCCCGCTCCAATTCAAAGAAAACGCCGTTCGATTGAACGGCGTTTTTTTTTGCCTTTGAAAAGCCCATGCACGGTATTTTCCGCCTCAGGATCAGGCCTGTGCGGTTTGCTGCTCTGGCTTTGCTGCGCTGGTCGTTGTGTCAGTGGCCTTGAGCGGTGTTCAGGCAGCGCCCTTGAAGAGCCCTGCCTTCACCTTTGCGTTGTCTTAGTGCTTGCTGTCGTCGTTCGACATGCTCAGCAGCTGTTTTTCCTGGTTCCAGTCGAATGGCTCGTCATTCTGCTCCGCTTCGTAGCGGCGCTCTTCCAGTGCCTGATACAGGTCCAGCTCATCGTCTGGCATGAAATGCAGGCAATCGCCACCGAAGAACCACAGCAGGTCGCGTGGCACCAGGTGGGCAATCTGTGGGTAACGCTGAATGACCTGGCACATCAGGTCCTGGCCCAGGTATTGGCTTTCCAGTGGGTCTTGTGGAAGTTGCGTCAGCAGTTCGTCGAAGCGTTCGAGGAACAGGGCATGGCTCTCTTCCGGTACCTGTTCGGCTTCGCCCAGTGCAACCAGGATGGTGCGCAGGTGGTTGAGCAGGTTGAGATGGTAATCCAGATGCGCGTTGGCCATGCTGGCGATCCTCTTGAGCAAAACGGGCGCGGGAGTATACGGCCCCCGGCGCCCGATGTCCCGGTTCGATTGCCTTTAGCGCACCTTGCCGGCGACCGGTAGCAGTGCATCCTTGTCGAAGGCGTCCACGTCAATGACCCGGCGTCGCGCCCGTTCTGCAGCGTGCAGGGTGAGTGCTTCGCTGGCCTGAAGCACACCAGCCTGCAAGGCTGCGTCAATGGGGGGCTGCCCGGGCGCGGGCACTACCTGACCGCTTTTCAGGGCCTGGTGCAGGGTGTGCTGCAATGGTTCACTGGCGACGAGTTGTTGGCTGGCATGGTGCAGGGCGCCAACCGGGTCTTCGGGGTTCTCTGGCCGGTAGCAGCCGGACAGCAGCGCCTCCAGTGCCGGGTCGCCTTGCGCTCGACCGATCAGCGCCGCGACTTCAGCGTCCAGTTCATCGCTTGGGCCGGTATGGCGGCGCCCAAACGGAAACACCAGCAGCCGCAGCGCGCAGCCGAGAAAGCGATTGGGGAAGTTGTCGAGCAGGCGGTCCAGGGCTTTTTCAGATTGGCCGAGGTTTTCTTCCATGGCCCAGCGCAGCAACGGTTGCAAGTGATTGGGTGACGCCTGGTCGTAATAGTGCTTCAGTGCTGCCGAGCTCAGGTACAGGTGGCTGAGCACATCACCCAGGCGAGCCGAAAGCCGTTCGCGCCGTTTCAAGCTGCCTCCCAGCAGCATCATGCACAGGTCTGCCAGCAAGGCAAAGGCGGCAGCCTGGCGATTCAGGGCGCGGAAATAGCCTTGGCTGAGTGCGTCGCCCGGCGCTTTCTCGAAATGCCCCAGGCCAAGGCCGAGTATCAGGGTGCTGGCGGCATTGCCCATGGCAAAACTGATGTGGCGCAGCACAAGGGCGTCGAACTCCTTGAGTGCCTGATCGTGGTCCTCGCGCCCGGCCAAGGCCATTTCCTTGAGTACAAAGGGGTGGCAGCGGATGGCCCCCTGACCAAAGATCATCAGGTTGCGCGAAAGGATATTGGCGCCTTCGACGGTGATGAAGATTGGCGCACCTTGCCAATTGCGCCCCAGGTAATTGTTCGGCCCCATGATGATGCCCTTGCCGCCATGAACGTCCATGGCGTGCTGGATGCATTCGCGGCCGCGCTCGGTCAGGTGGTACTTGAGAATGGCAGAGAGGACCGACGGTTTTTCCCCGAGATCGACCGCCTTGGCCGTCAGTATGCGAGCGCTGTCCATCAACCAGGCGTTGCCGGCGATGCGCGCAAGGGATTCCTGGATTCCTTCGAAGGCGGCCAGCGGCACGTTGAACTGCTCACGAATTCGCGCGTATTGGCCGGTCACCAGGCTGGTGTACTTGGCAACGCCTGTACCCACAGCCGGCAGTGAGATGGAGCGACCCACCGAGAGGCAGTTCATCAGCATCATCCAGCCTTTGCCCAGCATGGCTTGGCCGCCGATGAGGTAATCCAGCGGTATGAACACATCCTTGCCGCTGTTTGGGCCGTTCATGAAGGCGGCACCGAGCGGTAGATGACGTTTGCCGATCTCGACACCGGGCGTGTCGGTAGGAATCAGCGCCAGGCTGATGCCGAGGTCGTCTACGTCGCCCAGCAGGTGTTCGGGGTCGTAGGCTTTGAAGGCCAGGCCCAGCAGGGTGGCTACCGGGCCAAGGGTGATGTAGCGCTTTTCCCAGTTCAGGCGCAGGCCGAGCACTTCCTGACCTTGCCATTGGCCCTTGCAGACGATGCCGGTGTCGGGCATCGACCCGGCATCGGAGCCGGCCAGTGGCCCTGTCAGGGCAAAGCAGGGGATTTCATCGCCGCGTGCAAGGCGAGGCAGGTAATGGTTGCGTTGTGCTTCGGTGCCATAGTGCAGCAGCAGTTCGGCAGGGCCCAGTGAGTTGGGAACCATCACGGTGGAGGCCAGATCGCCGCTGCGGGTCGCCAGTTTCATGGCGACCTGTGAGTGGGCATAGGCCGAGAACCCCTTGCCGCCATATGCTTTGGGAATGATCAGGGCGAAGAAGCCCTGTTCCTTGATAAAGGCCCAGGCCTCAGGGGGCAGGTCGAGATCCTGGCTGATCTGCCAGTCGCTGACCATGGCGCAGAGCTGTTCGGTCGGGCCGTCAATGAAGGCCTGTTCCTCTTCGCTCAATTGTGCTTTTGGGTACGCCAGCAGGGTGTTCCAGTTCGGGCGACCGCTGAACAGCTCGCCATCCCACCACACCGTACCGGCATCGATTGCGTCGCGCTCGGTTTGTGACAGGGGGGGGAGCGTGCGCTGGAACCAGGCAAACAAGGGGGCGCTGAACCATTTACGGCGCAATTCTGGCAGCACAAAAATGCATGACTTGATGATCAGCATCAACCAGAGCAGGGTCATCAACCACGTGGGGGCGCTGCTGAACAGGCCCATTGCCAGCAAGTAGGCAGCAACGATGCCCAGAATCGGCAGTACAGCGATGCGGCGATGCATCAAGTAGGCTGAACCGACTACGAGAACCACGAACCACAACAGCAACATAGGTCTTCCTCCGTGAAACGTCAGGGCAACGGGTCGTCCCTGACAGCGTAGACGGCATCGCCCAAACGGCCGCCTCAGATCACTGACCGTGGCGCTGGGCAGGTGTTCAGTAGTGAGTGTGTCGAACGATTACCTGAGCAAACGACTGGGTTAGACTGAGGGCACCACAAATGGCTTAAGGATTTGTCATGCTCAAGATTTGGGGCCGAAAGAACTCGACCAATGTCAGGAAGGTACTGTGGTGTGCAGAAGAGCTGGGCCTGGACTACCAGTCGATTGACGCTGGCGGTGCTTTCGGGGTGGTGCAAGAGCCGGAATACCTGGCGAAGAATCCGAATGGGCTGGTGCCACTGATCGAAGAGGACGGCCTGGTGCTGTGGGAGTCCAACACCATCGTGCGCTATCTGGCGGCACGTCATGCGCCGGATTCGAGCTGGTACCCGAGTGATGTTCGGCAGCGGGCCGAGGCGGAAAAATGGATGGACTGGGTAACGTCCTCCTTGGCTACGCCGTTTCGCCCATTGTTTTGGGGCATGCTGCGGACACCGGCAGAACAGCGTGATTGGGTCGCCATCAACGCAGCGCACAAGACCTGCGCCCAGGTCTTGTCAATTGCCGATCAGGCGCTGGCGCGGCAACCTTACCTCAGCGGTGATGCACTCGGCTTTGGCGATGTGCCGCTGGGCTGTTTCGCCTATGCCTGGTTCGAGATGCCCATTGAGCGTCCAGAGATGCGTCACCTGCGTGCCTGGTATGAACGGCTGAAAGAGCGCCCGGCCTATCAGGTTGCCGTGATGACGGCGCTGACCTGATTGCAGCGCTTATTCTGATAGTTATTATCGATACACGTGACTGTACTTGTGTGGCCGCGCCCCTCACCATGGCCACTCAGCCTGTTGTTCTTAAACCCTTCCACACTGGTGCATAGACCCGTTATGAGTTCTGCTCTGTCCATAAGGCAGCTAACCAAGACCTACGGCAACGGCTTCCAGGCCCTCAAGGGCATTGACCTGGATGTCGCCGAAGGTGACTTTTTTGCCTTGCTCGGCCCCAACGGCGCCGGCAAATCCACCACCATCGGCATCCTCTCCACGCTGGTGAACAAGACCAGCGGTACCGTGAAGGTCTTTGGCCATGACCTGGACCGCGAACCGGCCGCGCTCAAGCGCTGCCTTGGCGTGGTGCCCCAGGAGTTCAACTTCAACCAGTTCGAGAAGACGTTCGACATCGTCGTGACCCAGGCGGGTTACTACGGCATTCCGTCGAAGGTGGCCAAGGCCCGTGCCGAGCAGTATTTGACCCAACTGGGGCTGTGGGACAAGCGCGATGTGCCATCGCGTTCGTTGTCCGGTGGCATGAAGCGCCGCCTGATGATTGCCCGGGCGCTGGTTCATGAGCCGCGCTTGCTGATCCTCGATGAGCCAACCGCTGGTGTGGACATCGAGTTGCGGCGTTCGATGTGGAGTTTCCTGACTGAGCTGAACGAGCAGGGCATCACCATCATCCTGACGACGCATTACCTCGAAGAGGCTGAGCAACTGTGCCGCAACATCGGCATCATTGATCACGGCACCATTGTCGAAAACACCAGCATGCGCAAACTGCTGGGTTCCTTGCATGTGGAGACCTTCCTGCTCGACCTTAAGCAGGAGTTGCCACAGGCCCCGCAGTTGGCCGGCTACCCGTGCCGACTGATCAGCCCGCACACCCTGGAAGTCCAGGTGGACAAGGCCGCGGGCATCACCGCGCTGTTCGGCCAGTTGGCCCTGCAGAACATCGAGGTGCAAAGCCTGCGTAACAAAACCAACCGTCTTGAGGAGCTGTTTGTGTCCCTGGTGGAGAAGAATCTGGCGAAGGTGGCGGTATGAGTTCGGAGCTGCGCGGCAATCTGGTCGCCCTCAACACTATCGTCTACCGCGAAGTGCGCCGTTTTACCCGGATCTGGCCGCAGACCCTGCTGCCGCCGGCGATCACCATGGTCTTGTATTTCGTGATCTTCGGTAACCTGATCGGTCGGCAGATCGGTGATATGGGTGGCTTCACCTATATGGAATACATCGTGCCGGGCCTGATCATGATGTCGGTGATCACCAACTCCTATGGCAACGTGGTTTCCAGTTTCTTTGGCAGCAAGTTCCAGCGCTCCATCGAGGAACTGATGGTCTCGCCAGTGTCGCCACACACCATCCTTATTGGCTACACCCTGGGTGGCGTGTTGCGCGGGTTGGCGGTAGGGGTCATCGTGACCCTGTTGTCACTGTTCTTTACCCAACTGCAGGTGCACCATCTGGGTGTAACGGTGTTGGTGGTGTTGCTGACGGCAACGATCTTCTCGCTGTTGGGCTTCATCAACGCAGTGTTTGCACGTAATTTCGACGATATCTCGATTATCCCGACATTCGTGCTGACCCCGTTGACCTACCTGGGGGGCGTTTTCTACTCGATCAACCTGCTGCCGCCGTTCTGGCAGACGGTATCGTTGGCCAATCCCGTGCTGCACATGGTCAACTCGTTCCGCTACGGCATTCTGGGCGTGTCCGATATTCGCATTGGCGTGGCCATCAGCTTCATGCTGGTCGCGACCGCCGTGCTGTACGTCGGCTGCGTGCGGCTACTGGTCAGTGGTCGAGGAATGCGTAGCTGATTTTTCCTTGCGCTGGCGCCACTGCCTGCCCACCCACCAGCGCCAATAGAGCATGGTCAGGCAGTAGGCCAGCCCACCCAGCAGCAGGCCGCAGACCACTGAGCCCAGCAGGAAGGGTTGCCACAGTGTCGAGAGCTGATCGGTGATCCATTCCCAGGTCAGCTCGTCGGGCAGGGTGCGGGGAGGGATCTGCATCAGCCAGGCGCCCATCTGATAGGTGCAGAAGAACACCGGCGGCATGGTAATCGGGTTGGTCAGCCAGACCAGGCTGACGGAAATCGGCATGTTGCCCCGCGCCAGTATTGCCAGGCTGGCGGCCAGCAACATTTGCATCGGGATCGGTATGAATGCGGCGAACAGGCCGACAGCCATGGCGCGTGCCACTGAATGGCGATTCAGGTGCCAGAGGTTGGGGTCGTGCAGCAGTCGCCCGAGAAAGCGTAAGGATTTGTGTTCCCGAATGCTGGTCGGATCGGGCATGTAGCGTTTGAAAAGTCGACGCGGCATGTGGGTTCTCGGCGTTCTTGATCCGCCAGTATGCACGGATTCTAAAAGCCTCCAATTCAGACTTTGTGACAATTAATAAGCAAGCATATGCCGTCGCTGATCTAAGCCTCTGGGGTGATTCTTTTTCAGGAGCTTCAGATCATGCGCACAGGGATGATTGCGCTTGCACTCGGGCTGTTATGCCTGCGTTGGCTTCCTGCACTGCCTTCGGTCGGGGTGTGGGTTGCGCTGATACTGCTTGGGCTGTGCTGTCTGCCGTCGCGGGCGTACCCCTTGGGGTGTTTCCTGCTGGGTTTTTGCTGGGCCTGTGTATCGGCGCAAGGCGCGCTGGATGATCGCCTGTCGCCAGAACTGGACGGCCGCACGCTGTGGGTGGAGGGGCGAGTGGTTGGCTTGCCTGAACACACGGCGCAGTCGGTGCGCTTTGAACTTGCCGAGGTCACCTCACGCCGCGCCCAGCTGCCTCAGCACTTGCGTCTGAGCTGGTATGGCGGGCCGCCTGTTAACAGCGGAGAGCGCTGGCGCCTTGCCGTCAGCCTCAAGCGTCCGGCGGGCCTGCTCAACCCTCATGCGGCCGATCAGGAAATGACCCTGTTGGCGCGTCGTATCGGCGCGACCGGCAGTGTCAAGGACGGTGAGCGCCTGGCGCCCGCGAGCATGGCCTGGCGCGACGCGATTCGACAACGGCTAATGGCGGTCGATGCCCAAGGGCGCGAAGGGGTACTGGCTGCCCTGGTGCTAGGCGATGGTAGTGGCCTGGCACGCGCTGACTGGCAGGCGTTGCAGGCCACCGGCACGGTACACCTGTTGGTGATCTCAGGGCAGCACATTGGTTTGCTGGCCGGGTTGGTCTATGCGGTGGTGGCGGGGCTGGCGCGTTTCGGGCTCTGGCCGCGTGCGCTGCCCTGGTTGCCCGCGGCCTGCTTGCTGGCGCTTGCCGCTGCGCTGGGGTACGGCCTGCTCGCCGGGTTTCAGGTGCCAGTGCGTCGAGCCTGCATCATGTTGGCGGTGGTGTTGCTCTGGCGTCTGCGTTTCCGTCATCTGGGGGTAACGCTGCCGTGGCTGCTGGCGCTCAATGCGGTATTGCTGATTGAACCGCTGGCCAGCCTGCAGCCGGGGTTCTGGTTGTCCTTTGGTGCTGTCGCGATCCTGATCTTCACCTTTAGCGGGCGGCTGGGTGCCTGGCGTGTCTGGCAGGCATGGACCCGGGCGCAATGGATGATCGCCTTGGGGTTGCTGCCATTCTTGCTGGTGCTTGGGTTGCCCGTGAGCCTCAGTGCGCCGCTGGCCAATCTGCTGGCGGTGCCCTGGATCAGTGTGCTGGTGTTGCCCGTCGCCCTGGCAGGGACGTTACTGCTGGGTGTGCCGGTTCTCGGTACAAGCCTGCTGTGGCTGGCAGGTGGTTTGCTCGATGTGCTGTTTGGTCTGCTCGGGCAGGTCGCCGATTGGCAGCCAGCGTGGGTGCCGGCCGCCTTGCCGTTATGGGCATGGCTGCTGGTCTGCCTTGGGGTGTTCCTGGTGTTGTTGCCCAAAGGGCTGCCGATGCGGGTATTGGGTTGGCCGGCTGTCCTGCTGGCGGCGTTTGCCCCGCGTGATGAGGTGCCAGAGGGGCAGTTGGACGTCTGGCAACTGGATGTAGGGCAGGGGCAGGCCTTCATTCTGCGTACCCGTCACCACACCCTGTTGTATGACGCGGGGCCGGCCATGGGGGAGGTCGATCTGGGGGAGCGCATCGTACTGCCTACGCTCCTTAAGCTGGGGGTGAGTACGCTCGACCTGATGTTGCTCAGTCATGCCGATGCCGACCACGCCGGAGGCGCGCTGGCGGTGAAGCGTGGTTTACCGGTTGCGCGGGTGCTGGCCGGTGAGGTGCAGAGGTTGCCCCAGGCCTTGCAGGCGCAGCCCTGTGTTGCCGGTGAACACTGGGAGTGGGATGGCGTACGCTTTTCTGTATGGCAATGGCACGATGCCGCCGACAGCAATCAAGGCTCATGCGTGTTGTGGGTCGAGGCGTCGGGTGAGCGTTTGCTGCTCACCGGGGACATCGATGCGGACGGTGAGCGCGCTTGGCTCCAGGCCGCGACAGCGCCCCACGTCGACTGGCTGCAGGCGCCCCATCATGGTAGCCGCAGCGCTTCCAGCCTGGCTTTTCTTGAGGCGTTGGCACCCAAGGGGGTCTTCATTTCGCGCGGGCGTTACAACGCCTTCGGCCATCCTCATCCCGAGGTGATGGCGCGTTTTGCGATGTTGGGTATCACGCCCTACGACAGCGCAGTGGAAGGTGCGCTGTCGCTGCGCTTGGGACGTTTTGACGAGCCTGAAGGGATACGCAGCCAGCGGCGCTTCTGGCGTTAGCCGACATGACGACCTGCGGGCGGTGGGAGCCCTATGGTAAAGTGGCGGACTTTTTCGAGGGGGTCGTTACTGTGTGGGAATTGGTCAAGTCTGGCGGTTGGATGATGCTGCCGATCATTCTGAGTTCCATCGCCGCCATGGCGATCGTCGCCGAGCGCCTGTGGACCCTGCGCGCCAGCCGCGTCACCCCGCCACACCTGCTGGGTCAGGTCTGGCGCTGGATTCAGGACAAGCAACTCAATAGCGAAAAGCTCAAGGCCTTGCGCGCCGATTCGCCACTGGGCGAGATCCTCGCCGCGGGCCTTGCGAACTCGCGGCACGGTCGCGAAATCATGAAAGAGTGCATTGAGGAAGCCGCTGCCCGGGTCATTCACGAGCTGGAGCGCTACATCAATGCACTGGGCACCATTGCGGCCATGGCACCACTGCTCGGCTTGCTGGGAACGGTGTTGGGCATGATCGATATCTTCAGCTCGTTCATGGGCACGGGCATGTCGGCCAACGCCTCGGTGCTGGCGGGCGGTATTTCCAAGGCGTTGATCACCACGGCGGCCGGCCTGATGGTGGGTATCCCTGCGGTCTTTTTCCACCGCTTCCTGCAGCGACGTATCGACGAGCTGGTAGTGGGTATGGAGCAAGAAGCAATCAAGCTGGTCGAAGTGGTTCAGGGCGACCGTGATGTTGATCTGGCCGAGGGCAGGGCGTGAAATTCCGGCGCAAGCCACGGGAGACCGTGGACATCAACCTGGCCTCACTCATCGATGTGGTGTTCATCCTCCTGCTGTTCTTTGTGGTCACCACCACCTTCACGCGTGAAACCCAGTTGCGCGTCGAGTTGCCGGAGGCGGTCAGTGGTACGCCGGCCCCGGAGTCGGAGCTCAAGCAGCTGGAAATCACCATCAGTGCTGAGGGCGTGTACTCGCTGAACAATAACCTGCTGCCCAAGAGTGATCTGGCGACGCTGATCGATGCCTTGCAAAAAGAGTCGGGTGGGGACACCCGCCTGCCGTTGTCGATCAGCGCTGATGGCAAGACGCCGCATCAGGCGGTGGTCACCGCGATGGATGCGGCGGGCAAGCTGGGCTTCAGCCAGTTACGCATGACCACGGTCGAGGCGGCGCCGGGGAATCCTTGATGGCCTTTGCCGATCGATTGCTCAAGGCCTGGTATGCCGGGCATCCGGCCCTTGGCTTGTTGCGGCCGCTGGAAGCCCTCTACCGGCGCGTGGTGTTGCGCAAGCGCCAGCGTTTTCTGGCCGGTGAGAGCAGCAGTTACCGTGCCCCGGTACCGGTGGTGGTAGTGGGTAATATCACCGTCGGCGGTACCGGCAAGACCCCCCTGATTCTTTGGCTGATCGAACACTGCCGCCGCCAGGGGCTGCGTGTCGGTGTGGTGAGCCGCGGCTATGGCGCCACACCGCCGCAGCTCCCCTGGCGCGTGCGTGCCGACCAGTCTGCTGCTCAGGCGGGCGATGAGCCGTTGTTGATCGTCCAGCGTAGCGGTGTGCCGCTGATGATCGATCCCGACCGGTCGCGCGCGGTCCAGGCGTTGTTGGCTGCCGAGCCGCTGGACCTCATCCTCAGTGATGACGGTTTGCAGCATTATCGGCTGGCCCGCGATCTGGAACTGGTGCTGATCGATGCTGCACGCGGCCTGGGCAATCGTCGCTGCCTGCCGGCGGGCCCACTGCGTGAGCCGGTCGAGCGCCTGCATGAGGTCGATGCGGTACTGTTCAATGGTGCTGCGGCCGACAGTGACGAAGGCTATGCCTTTGGGCTTGAGCCGACCGCGCTGGTCAATGTTCGCAGTGGCGAGCGTCGTGGCGTCGAGCATTTTCCGCCTGGTCAGGCCGTGCATGCGGTGGCCGGGATCGGCAATCCGCAGCGTTTCTTCAATACCTTGCAGGGGCTAAACTGGCGACCAGAGCCACATCCCTTTGCCGATCATGCGGTCTATAGCGCCGAGGCCTTGAACTTTACGCCGTCCTTGCCGCTGGTGATGACCGAAAAGGATGCGGTGAAATGCCGTGCCTTCGCCGCTGCCGACTGGTGGTACCTTGCTGTAGATGCGGTGCCTTCGCCGTCCTTCGCCCGCTGGTTCGACGGCCAACTGGCGCGTTTGCTGCCCGGGCATCGGCAACCCTGAACCTTTTCTTTTTCCGGCCACAGGCCTGAGGAATTTCCATGGACACCAAATTGCTCGATATCCTTGCTTGCCCGATCACCAAGGGCCCGCTCAAGCTCAGCGCTGACAAGACCGAGCTGATCAGCAAGGGCGCCGGTCTTGCCTACCCGATTCGCGACGGTATCCCGGTCATGCTGGAGAGCGAAGCGCGCACCCTGACCGACGAAGAGCGCCTGGAAAAATGAGTCAAGCGTTCACGGTTGTGATTCCGGCCCGTTTGCGTTCCACCCGGCTGCCGGGCAAACCGCTGCTGCTGATTGCCGGCAAGCCGATGATCCAGCATGTCTGGGAGCAGGCGCGCAAGAGCAGCGCGGCACGGGTGGTCGTGGCCACCGATGATGCCGAGATCTTCAAGGCCTGTGAGGCCTTTGGCGCTGAAGTGCTGATGACCCGTGAGGATCATGACTCGGGTACCGACCGTCTGGCCGAAGTGGCGACCCAGTTGGGCCTGCCTGCCGACGCGATCGTGGTCAACGTGCAGGGCGACGAGCCCCTGATTCCGCCCGTGATCATCGATCAGGTGGCGGCTAACCTGGCCGCTCACCCGGAGGCCGGTATCGCTACCCTGGCCGAACCGATTACCGAGGTCGAGGCCTTGTTCAATCCGAATGCGGTCAAGGTGGTCAGTGATTGCAACGGTCTGGCCCTGACCTTCAGTCGTGCCCCGTTGCCATTTGCCCGTGATGCCTTTGCGCAGAGCCGCGATCAGCTTCCGCCGGGTGTTCCGTATCGCCGACACATTGGCATGTATGCCTACCGTGCCGGTTTCCTGCAGGACTTCGTCGGCTGGGGGCCGTGCTGGTTGGAGAAAACCGAGTCGCTTGAGCAGTTGCGGGCGCTTTGGAACGGTGTGCGTATCCATGTGGCCGATGCCCTGGAGGCCCCGCCGGTGGGGGTTGATACCCCTGAAGATCTTGAGCGCGTGCGGCGCTTGCTGGAGGCTTGATGCGGGTTCTTTTTGTCTGCCTGGGCAACATCTGCCGCTCGCCGACCGCTGAGGGTGTTTTGCGCCATCAGTTGAAGGAGGCGGGCCTGGCTGAGGTGATCGAGGTGGCATCGGCCGGAACTGGTTACTGGCATGTCGGCAACCCTCCAGACAGCCGTACCCGGCGTGCGGCTCAGTTGCGTGGCTATGATCTGTCCCAGCAGCGTGCGCAGCAGGTCAGTGTCGCCGACTTCGAGCGTTACGACCTGATCCTGGCGATGGATAACAGTAATCTGGGGCACTTGCAGGCGATGCGTCCAGCGCAGGCCAAGGCAGAGCTGGACCTGTTTCTGCGGCGCTTCGAGGGTGCTGTCGATGAAGTACCAGACCCTTACTACGGTGGCGAGCAGGGCTTTGAGCGGGTGCTCGACCTGATCGAGAGCGCCTGTCGGGGGCTGGTTGTCGAGTTGAAGGGGCGTTTATGAGCGTACAGGTGCTATCAGGTGTTTCGCTCAAGCCTTACAACACCTTTGGTATTGATGTGCGTGCAGCGCATTTTGCCGAAGCGCACACCGATGCGGAGGTGCGTGAGGTATTGGCCCATGCGGCTGCGCAGCAGTGGCCGGTGCTGGTGATTGGGGGCGGCAGCAACCTGTTGCTCACGGCCAATATCGACGCGTTGGTACTGCGCATGGCCAGCAAGGGGGTGCGGATTCTCGCCGATGACGGGCAGCGGGTCATCGTGGAGGCCGAGGCTGGTGAGCCGTGGCATGCGTTTGTCCAGTGGACCCTGGCGCAGGGGCTATCGGGGCTTGAAAACCTCAGCCTTATTCCGGGTACGGTCGGTGCTGCGCCGATGCAGAACATCGGTGCTTACGGCGTAGAGATCAAGGATGTATTTGTCGGGCTGACTGCGTTGGATCGTCAGACCGGTGAACTGCATGAGTTTGCCCTTGAAGACTGTGCATTTGCCTACCGTGACAGCCTGTTCAAGCGTAATCCCGGGCGTTGGTTGATCCTGCGTGTGCGCTTTGCGCTGAGCCGGGTCATGCACTTGCATCTGGACTATGGGCCAGTGCGTCAGCGCTTGAGCGAGCAGGGTATCGAACAGCCAACGGCGCAGAATGTCAGCGATGCGATTTGCAGCATTCGCCGGGAAAAACTGCCGGACCCTGCTGAATTGGGCAATGCGGGAAGTTTCTTCAAGAACCCAGTGGTGTCTGCTGCGTTGGCTGAGCATATTCGTCAGGCTCATCCAGGGCTTGTGGCATACCCTCAGGCAGATGGTCGGGTGAAGTTGGCGGCGGGCTGGTTGATCGAACTGGCCGGCTGGAAAGGCTATCGTGATGGCGATGCTGGAGTTCACCGACTTCAGGCATTGGTGCTGGTCAATTACGGTCAGGCCAGTGGCGCACAGCTTCATCGGCTGGCACAGAAGATCCAGGTCGATATCCTTGAGCGTTTTGGTGTCGAACTGGAGATGGAGCCTAATCTGTACTGAGTGTGGCGCAGCCGCCGTGTGCGGTGTCGCGGTGAGTCCGAGTTGAGTTTCAAGCCAATAAAAAAGCCCCGCCAGCGTTAGCTGGCGGGGCTTTTTTTCAGCCGTTGGAATCAGGCGAGCGGTTTAGGCTCTTCTGTGGTTTCCAGGGCTTTTGGGCTTTGCTCGGTCACTTCTTCTGCCGTTACGACAGCTTCGGTGGACGGTTGCTCAGCTTGTGCGGGGGCTTCTACTGGGGCCTCGACGGCTGCAGCAGGTGCCTCTGCGGCTTTAGCGGCTGCCGCGGCTGCAGCAGCTTCAGCTTCGCGCTTGCGACGACGCACTTCGCGTGGGTCGTTTGGTGCGCGGCCACTGCTTGGTAGCGGCAGGGCAGGTGCTTCGGCGGCGACTACCGGCTCGGCAGCGGGTGCTTCAACCACAACCGGAGCAGGTGCTTCGACTGCAGGCTCGGCCTCCTTGGCAGCAGCGATCGGGGCCTCGACCACAACTTCAGCTGGGGCTGAGGTGACTTCCACCACCGGAGCTGCGCCGGGTTCAACGGCTTCGACAGGTGCCGCAGGCTGTTCGGCGGCAGGGGCAATGTCGACCACGGCAGATTCAACTACTGCAGCTTCAACTACCGCAGGTGCGGCTTCTACCGGTGCTGCTTCGACTGCAGGTGCAGCCTCTGCGACGACCTCGGTAGCGGCTACAGGTGCTTCGACAGCAGCGGTAGCGTTTTCAGCTTGCTGGTTGGCCTGTGCTTCGGCTTCAGCGCTGATGGCTGCGCCTGCAGCAACGACAACGCCCGCTGCCTGTTCGGCACTCGACTCTTCAGCCGCTTCTTCGCTGCCTTCAACGACGTTGCCATTGGCATCACGTTGACGTTCACGACGGTTGCTACGGCGACGCTGACCGCGAGAGCGGCGACGTGGGCGCTCGCCATCGGCGCCTTCGGCTTCTTCTTGCAGCAGCTCTTCGTTTGGCAGTTGCTCTTCGGTCGCTTCGGCAGCAACCTCGGCAGGACGTGGCTGACGCTCTTCACGTGGTGGGCGCGGTTGGCGCTCTTCGCGTGGTGCACGTTCTTCGCGTGGTGCACGCTCTTCACGTGGCGCGCGTTCTTCACGCGGTGCACGCTCTTCGCGTGGAGCGCGTTCTTCGCGGGCTACGCGTTCTTCACGAGGGGCGCGCTCAGGACGCTCTTCGCGTACGGCCGGTGCGGCGGCAGCAGCCGGTGCAGTGGCATCCAGGGGCTCGCGCAGTTCACGAACGCGTTCGTCACGGCGACGCTCTTCACGCGGTGGGCGTGGTTGGCGCTCTTCGCGCGGCGGGCGTGGTGCGCGTTCTTCGCGGGCCGGGGTTTCTTCACGGGCTTCGCGCGGCTGACGCTCTTCGCGTGGGGCACGCTCGGCGCGTTCTTCACGTGGCTTGCGCTCTTCGTCACGACGACCGTTGCGGCTGCGGCTCTGCTGACGACCGCTACGGCGCTCTTCGTTGCGCTGTGGGCGTTCGGCGGCCGGCTTCTCGGTGACAACCGGTGCGGCGGCAGGCGTTTCCTTGCTGGCGAACAGGCTCACCAGTGACTTGACCAGGCCTTTGAACAGGCTTGGCTCCGGCGCAACGTGCACGGGGGCGGCAGGCTGTTCTGGTGCGGCAGGTACCGGTGCATTGGCGCGGGCCGGTGCAGTCTTGACCGCAGCTTCCTGGCGAACCAGGGTGCGAGTCGCGGCAACTGGCTGGACTTCTTCGGTCTCGGTGGCGGCGATTTCGTAGCTGGACTGGCCGCTCAGCGCTTCTGGATTGTCATCGCGCAGGCGCTGCACTTCGAAGTGCGGGGTTTCAAGGTGATCATTTGGCAGGATCACGATGCGTGCACGGGTACGCAGTTCGATTTTGGTGATCGAGTTGCGTTTTTCGTTGAGCAGGAACGCTGCGACCGGAATCGGCACTTGGGCGCGCACTTCAGCAGTGCGGTCCTTCAGGGCTTCTTCTTCGATCAGGCGCAGGATGGCCAGCGACAGGGATTCGACGTCACGGATGATGCCGGTGCCGCTGCAGCGTGGGCAGACGATGCCGCTGCTCTCGCCCAGAGATGGGCGCAGGCGTTGGCGGGACATTTCCAGCAGGCCGAAACGCGAGATGCGGCCAACCTGAACGCGTGCGCGGTCGGCTTCCAGGCATTCACGTACCTTCTCTTCGACGGCGCGCTGGTTTTTCGCCGGCGTCATGTCGATGAAGTCGATGACGATCAGGCCACCAATGTCGCGCAGGCGCAGCTGGCGAGCGATTTCTTCGGCTGCTTCCAGGTTGGTCTGCAGCGCGGTCTCCTCGATGTCGCTACCTTTGGTGGCGCGCGCCGAGTTGATGTCGATGGAGACCAGGGCTTCGGTTGGATCGATGACGATCGAGCCGCCCGACGGCAGTTCGACCACGCGCTGGAAGGCGGTTTCGATCTGGCTTTCGATCTGGAAACGATTGAACAGCGGGACGCTGTCTTCGTAGAGCTTGATCTTGCTGGCGTACTGCGGCATCACCTGACGGATGAAGGTCAGGGCTTCTTCCTGGGCGTCGATGCTGTCGATCAGTACTTCGCCGATGTCCTGGCGCAGGTAGTCGCGGATGGCACGAATGATGACATTGCTTTCCTGGTAGATCAGGAAAGGAGCCGCGCGGTCCAGGGAGGCTTCCTTGATTGCAGTCCAGAGCTGCAGCAGGTAGTCCAGGTCCCATTGCATCTCTTCGCTGCTGCGGCCCAGGCCGGCAGTGCGAACGATCAGGCCCATGTCGGCAGGGGCGACCAGGCCATTGAGGGCTTCGCGCAGTTCGTTGCGCTCTTCGCCTTCGATGCGGCGCGAGATGCCACCGGCACGCGGGTTGTTCGGCATCAGTACCAGGTAGCGGCCAGCCAGGCTGATGAAGGTGGTCAGGGCGGCGCCCTTGTTGCCACGCTCTTCTTTCTCGACCTGGACGATGACTTCCTGGCCTTCGCTCAATACTTCCTTGATGTTGACGCGGCCTTCTGGGGCCTTCTTGAAGTATTCGCGGGAAATTTCTTTCAGTGGCAGGAAGCCATGGCGCTCAGAACCGAAGTCGACAAATGCGGCTTCGAGGCTGGGTTCGATCCGGGTAATCCGGCCTTTATAGATGTTGGCTTTCTTCTGCTCGCGAGCGCCGGACTCGATATCCAGGTCGTAGAGACGTTGGCCGTCCACCAGAGCAACACGCAACTCTTCGGGTTGAGTTGCGTTAATCAGCATTCTTTTCATGTAGTACCGTCGGTTTCCGGGCTGCCGGAAACGGCGTTCGGCACACACGACTTCTCACGGTCGGTGTCAGGGTGCGTCAGGGGTGGCGGGCCACTCCCGTGTCTAGCGAGATTCGGCCTGACTGGAATCCAGTGCTGCCGAAGTCGCGACGACGCGTCCTGCTAGCTGTGGTGTCAAATGCACTCAGTCAGGAGGAGGAATCAGCCTTCGGCCATGGACGCCACGGGGGCATCTTGATCAAGAACGGGTCTGGACGAGTGGGCCCGTAGAGGCCTGTCGACCGGACGCATTACTACACGGTCCGACGGTTGTGCATCTCCACCCTACACGTATCCCTGATAATTCGGGTGCTGCCGCGCGCTGAATCCGCAACGGGTTGCATTTATCGCCGGCTCCGTACGGGAGCCCGCGCATTTATGGCTAAGGCTTGTATTTCCGAAGCGTTCGCCATAACTGCGCGGAAGCGATTGCACTGACGGAGTGGCATCGAAAAAAACGTGAAGGGAGGGTAATGCACCGCTCTTTTTGTTTTTTATCGGTCTTCTCTCGTCTGCGCTGGTGGCTATTCCAGGCATTTTGTAAACTGGCAAACACCCCGTCGGACGGCCTCGCGTCCTCAAGAATTGCGTAGGTCAGGGCCGGCTCAAAGCCATTGGTCCGCTGGCCAGCCGCTTTTGGCGGCGTTCGCGACTATAGCAGCAATCATTAAGTGCTTCAAATCCATAAAAAATTGTTATGATGCGCAAATGACGACCAATACCCCTCCGACCCCCGGCGTTCAGCTGATTGAGGTCGCGCCGGAACTTGCCGGCCAACGTATCGACAATTTTCTTATCACTGCACTCAAGGGCGTTCCCAAGACCTTGATTTACCGCATTTTGCGTAAAGGCGAAGTGCGGGTTAACAAGGGGCGGATCAAGCCTGAGTACAAATTGCAGGCGGGCGATGTGGTGCGCGTGCCGCCCGTTCGTCTGCCCGAGCGCGACGAGCCGGCGCCGGTTGCCCAGGGTTTGCTGCAGCGCCTGGAAGCGGCCATTGTCTACGAAGACAAGGCACTGATCGTGCTGAACAAGCCTGCCGGGATCGCCGTGCATGGTGGCAGCGGCCTGAGCTTCGGTGTCATTGAAGCCTTCCGTCAGTTGCGCCCCGATGCCAAGGAGCTGGAGCTGGTCCACCGCCTCGATCGGGATACCTCTGGCCTGCTGATGATCGCCAAGAAGCGCAGCATGCTGCGCCACCTGCACGCGGCCTTGCGCGGTGACGGCGTAGACAAGCGCTATATGGCGCTGGTGCGCGGTCATTGGGCGACGGCCAAGAAGCAGGTCAGCGCGCCGTTGCTCAAGAGCAACCTGCGCTCCGGTGAGCGGATGGTCGAGGTGAACCCTGAAGGCAAGGAGGCGTTGACGCTGTTCCGTGTTCTGCGCCGTTTCGGTGAGTTCGCCACGATGGTCGAGGCGCGTCCGGTGACGGGGCGTACTCACCAGATCCGGGTGCATGCCTTGCATGCCGGGCATTGCATTGCTGGCGACAGCAAGTATGGCGATGAAGACTTCACTCGCGAGATCCGTGAGCTGGGTGGCAAGCGCTTGTTCCTGCATGCCTATGCCTTGAATGTGCCGATGCCTGATGGCGGCGTGCTCAAGCTTGAGGCGCCGGTGGATGACATGTGGTCCAAGACTGTGGAGCGTCTGAGTGCGTCGTGAGTACGACCTGCTGATCTTCGATTGGGACGGCACGCTGACCGACTCGATCGGGCGTATTGTCGAGGCGATGCACCTGGCGGCAGATCGTGGCGGCCACCCGCGCAGCGAAGTCGAGGCGGTCAAGGGGATTATCGGCCTGGCCTTGCCTGAGGCGATCAGCACGCTGTATCCGCAGCTTGATGCGTCGGCGGTGGCGGCGTTCCGGCAGCACTATGCTGACGTTTACATGGCGCTGGATCAGCAGCCATCGCCGTTGTACGACGGGGTTGTCGAGGCGCTTGAGGCGTTTCGCGCGGATGGCTATCGGCTGGCGGTTGCGACCGGAAAGGCGCGTCGCGGCCTTGATCGGGTGCTCCAGGCCAATGGCTGGGAGCATTTCTTCGATATCACCCGTGCCGCTGACGAGACCCGGGGCAAGCCCCATCCCTTGATGTTGGAAGAGATTCTCGCGCATTGTGGTGTCGAGCCTGCGCGTGCGCTGATGGTCGGGGATTCGGCGTTTGACCTGTTGATGGCGCGCAATGCAGGTGTGCATTCGGTTGCGGTCGGTCATGGTGCGATGTCGCTGGAGGTGTTGCGCGCCTATGAGCCTCGGCTGTCCATCGATCATTTTTCTCAGTTGCAGGATTGGCTGGGCCTTGCTGGCGCGCCGGTCGGCTGTGACGGTATCCCAGGGTAGGTGAGCATGGCTGATGAATGGAAAGCGCCCAGCGCTGAAAAGAATGAAGAGCAGAAAAGCTGGCAGTTGCTTGAAAAAACGCTGCTGGCCGGCGTGCAGGAGCAGCGGCGCGCCAGGCGCTGGGGCATCTTTTTCAAGCTGTTGACCTTCGCTTATCTGTTTGGCGCCCTGATGCTGTTCACGCCGTTGATGGATGTCGAGAAGGCGGCGGCTCGTGGCTCCAGTCATACCGCGCTGATCGAAGTGCGTGGCATGATCGCTGATCAGGAGCCTGCCAGTGCCGACAACATAGTCGGTAGCTTGCGTGCGGCGTTTGAAGATCCCAAGACCAAGGGCGTGATCCTGCGCATTAACAGCCCGGGCGGCAGCCCGGTGCAGTCTGGGTACATTTATGACGAGATTCTTCGTCTGCGTGCGCAGTACCCGGCGATCAAGGTGTACGCCGTCATCAGTGACCTGGGGGCGTCTGGTGCCTATTACATCGCCAGTGCGGCTGATCAGATTTATGCCGACAAGGCCAGCCTGGTAGGGTCGATTGGTGTGACTGCTGCAGGTTATGGCTTTGTCGGAACCATGGAGAAGCTGGGTGTTGAGCGCCGTACCTACACGGCCGGCGAGCACAAGGCATTCCTGGATCCGTTCCAGCCGCAGAAGCCTGAAGAAACCAGGTTCTGGCAGGGTGTGCTGGAGACCACTCATCGGCAGTTCATTGCCAGCGTCAAGCAGGGGCGAGGTGAGCGACTCAAGGATAAAGAGCATCCAGAGTTGTTCAGCGGCCTGATCTGGTCGGGCGAGCAGGCGGTGAAGTTGGGGCTGGTGGACGGCCTTGGCAGTGCCAGTTATGTCGCGCGCGATGTGATCGGCGAGAAAAACCTGGTGGACTTTACGATTGAAGAGTCGCCGTTTGATCGCTTCTCCAAGCGCCTGGGGGCCAGTGTTGCCGAGCATTTGGCAATGTGGATGGGTTTTCAGGGGCCGACGCTGCGCTGATCGTGTCGCGGTGTTGCGTGTTTAGGCAGAAGCCGACCTGAGGGTCGGCTTTTTTGCGCCTCAAGGAATGGTGACGCCTTCCTTGAGCAGCATGTCCACCAGGCGAATCAGCGGCAGGCCCACCAGGCTGGTTGCGTCGACGCCGTGGGTGCTTTGAAACAGGCTGACGCCCAGGCCTTCGGCCTTGAAGCTGCCGGCGCAGTCATAGGGTTGTTCGGTGCGCAGGTAGCGCTCGATGCGTGGCAGATCCAGTTCGCGCATGTTGACCGTGAAAGGCACGCAGTCAACCTGAGCGTGGCCAGTGCTGCTGTTGAGCAGGGCAAGCCCGGTGAGGAAGGTGACATGATTGCCGCTGGCTGCCAGCAGCTGTTCGCAGGCCTTGTCGAAAGTGTGCGGCTTGCCGAGAATCTGCTCGCCCAGTACCGCGACCTGGTCGGAACCGATGATCAGGTGGTTGGCGTGGGTGGTGGCCAGCGCTTCGGCTTTTTCCAGTGCCAGGCGCTTCACCAGCTCTACGGCGGGCTCTTCATCCAGGCGTCGCTCGTCAATGTCCGGGGCGGCCCAATTGAAGGGGAGTTGCAGGCGCGCCAGCAATTCGCGCCGGTAGGGTGAGCTTGAAGCCAGTAATAAAGGCAGCATGATGAACTCCTGAGCGGGTTCGCCAATTCTAACATGAGCCATGGGGCCTAATTTCCTTTGACAGGGGCGGGGGGCATCCCTAGAATGCTGCGCCTATGTTGAATGACCCGATTCCACCTCACGTTGACCCGCGCAAATTGGCAGATCGTGGCGTTTCCCTTGAAGGGAAAGTGCTGCTGGCCGATTTGGAGAGACTCTGCGACCCGCTTTCCGACAATGTCGGTATGGTGCAGGCGAAATTCGATTTTGAGCGAGACGAGCAGAAGACAGTGGTTATACACACTGACCTCAACGTCGAAGTCAAAATGGTTTGCCAGCGTTGTCTTGAGCTGGTTACCCTGCCGATCCATAGCGAATGTACTTACGCTGTGGTGAAGGAGGGTTCGAATACCCAGTCGTTACCGAAAGGTTATGACGTGCTGGAACTGGGCGAAGATCCATTGGATCTGCAGGCATTGATCGAGGAGGAGCTTTTGCTCGCCTTGCCCATTGTGCCTGCTCATCATCCGGAAGAATGCCAGCAGCCGGCGGGCGCCGATGAGCCCGAGCCGAGCGAGGACGAGGTAACGCGGTCCAACCCGTTCAGTGTATTGGCGCAGTTAAAGCGTGACCCAAACGTTTAGGAGTTAATCAATTATGGCTGTTCAGCAGAACAAAAAATCCCGCTCTGCCCGTGACATGCGCCGTTCGCACGACGCCCTCGAGGCCAGCGCTCTGTCCGTAGAAAAAACCACCGGTGAAGTTCACCTGCGCCACCACGTATCGCCAGAAGGCGTATACCGTGGTCGTAAAGTGATCGACAAGGGCGCTGACGAGTAATCCTTGTCCGCTCAGATCATCGCGATCGACGCAATGGGCGGGGACTTCGGTCCCCGCAGCATTGTTCAGGCGAGCATTGCTTGCCTTTCGGCTACCCCCTCGCTGCACCTGACCCTCGTTGGTCAACCCTCCCTCCTTGAAGATTTGATCGCTGGCCAGTCGGCAGCGGATCGCTCGCGTCTGCAGATTGTTGCGGCCAGTGAAGTGATCGGCATGGATGAGCGGCCTTCGCAGGCGTTGCGTGGCAAGCCGGATTCGTCCATGCGCGTCGCCCTTGAATTATTGCGTGATGGCAAGGTTCAGGCCTGCGTGAGTGCTGGCAATACCGGTGCGCTGATGGCGCTGTCGCGTTATGTGCTGAAAACGCTGCCAGGTGTTGATCGCCCGGCGATGGTGGCAGCCATTCCTACGCAGGCAGGCTACTGTCAGTTGCTTGATTTGGGGGCCAATGTCGATTGCAGTGCCGAGCACCTTTATCAGTTTGCAGTGATGGGCTCGGTGGCGGCTCAGGCGCTGGGTGTCTATCGTCCGCGCGTGGCGCTGCTCAACATAGGCACTGAAGACATCAAGGGTAATCAGCAGGTCAAGCTGGCTGCCAGCCTGTTGCAGAATGCCAAGGGCTTGAACTACATCGGCTTCGTCGAGGGTGATGGCTTGTACCGTGGTGAGGCTGATGTCGTGGTCTGCGACGGTTTTGTCGGCAATATCCTGCTCAAATCCAGTGAAGGCCTGGCAACCATGATCGGTGCGCGTATTCAGGCGCTGTTCCGTGAGGGGGTGTTTGCTCGCGTGGCAGGTGCCATGGCCATGCCATTGCTCAAGCGCTTGCAGGCCGATCTTGCGCCAGCGCGACACAATGGTGCGAGCTTTCTGGGGTTGCAGGGTATTGTTATCAAAAGCCATGGTTCTGCGGGCGTTCAGGGGTTTCAGAGTGCTATTCAGCGTGCACTGATCGAAATCCAGGAAGATCTGCCGCAGCGCTTGCATGGGCGTCTTGAGGATCTGTTGCTTTAGGCATATCGGCAAGGAAGTGGTTAAATGTGACCGCTTGGTTCTCGTTACCATCCAATTTTCAGTTTCTTGCGATCAGTCCTGCGACTGTTCGCTCAATTTTCGACGACAAGATCATTAGGGGCTTGTTCAATGTCTGCATCCCTCGCATTCGTCTTTCCGGGTCAAGGTTCGCAGTCCCTCGGCATGCTGGCCGAGCTGGGCGCCCAGTACCCACTGGTCATCGATACCTTCCGCGAGGCCTCCGAGGCTCTGGGTTATGATCTCTGGGCACTGACCCAGCAGGGCCCGGAAGAGCAACTCAATCAAACTGACAAAACTCAGCCGGCTATCCTGACCGCTTCGATCGCCCTGTGGCGCCTGTGGTTGGCGGAGGGTGGTGCTCGCCCTGCGTTCGTCGCCGGTCACAGCCTGGGCGAATACAGCGCCCTGGTGGCCGCGGGTAGCTTGTCCCTCGGCGATGCCGTGAAACTGGTCGAGCGTCGCGGTCAGCTGATGCAGGAGGCCGTACCGGCCGGGCAGGGCGCCATGGCTGCGGTCTTGGGCCTGGATGATGCGGATGTCATCGCTGTGTGCGCTGAAGCGGCACAGGGTGACGTCGTCAGCGCGGTCAACTTCAACTCGCCTGGCCAGGTCGTCATCGCCGGTTCGAAGGCCGCTGTCGAGCGCGCAATCGAAGGGTGCAAGGCGCGTGGCGCCAAGCGTGCCTTGCCACTGCCGGTCAGCGTGCCGTCGCACTGTGAACTGATGCGCCCGGCTGCTGAACGGTTCGCTGAATCGGTTGCTGCCATCGATTGGCAGGCGCCGCAGATTCCGGTCGTGCAGAACGTCAACGCGACGGTCTCTGCTGATCTGGACACGCTCAAGCGCGACTTGCTGGAGCAGTTGTTCAAGCCAGTGCGCTGGGTTGAATGCGTTCAGTACCTCGCAGCACAAGGCGCTACCTCGCTGGTCGAGTGCGGCCCAGGCAAGGTCCTGGCTGGTTTGAACAAGCGCTGCGCTGACGGTGTGACCACCTATAACCTCAATACCCCAGACGCTGTCGCCGCCACCCGTGCGGCGCTGGCCTGAAATTAGGAGAAGCTTGCATGAGCCTGCAAGGTAAAGTTGCACTGGTGACTGGTGCCAGCCGTGGCATTGGCCAGGCCATCGCCCTGGAGTTGGGTCGCCTGGGCGCTACGGTCATCGGTACGGCCACCTCGGCTGCTGGTGCCGAGCGCATCGCTGCGACCCTCAAGGAGCACGGTATCGCGGGTACCGGCCTTGAGCTGAACGTCACCAGTGATGAGTCGGTTACCGCCACCCTGGCCGCGATTCAGGAGCAGTTCGGTGCGCCGACGATCCTGGTCAACAACGCCGGTATCACCCGCGACAACCTGATGCTGCGGATGAAGGATGATGAGTGGTTCGATGTTATCGATACCAACCTCAACAGCCTGTACCGTCTGTCCAAGGGCGTGCTGCGCGGCATGACCAAGGCGCGCTGGGGTCGTATCATCAGCATCGGTTCGGTAGTCGGTGCCATGGGTAACGTCGGTCAGGTCAACTATGCAGCTGCCAAAGCTGGCCTGGAAGGCTTCAGCCGTGCGCTGGCGCGTGAAGTGGGCTCCCGTGCGATCACCGTCAACTCGGTGGCGCCTGGTTTCATCGACACTGACATGACGCGCGAGCTGCCAGAAGCGCAGCGCGAAGCCCTGCAGACCCAGATTCCTCTGGGGCGTCTGGGACAAGCCGAGGAAATCGCCAAAGTCGTGGCTTTCCTGGCGTCCGAGGGTGCAGGTTATGTCACCGGTGCAACCATTCCGGTCAACGGCGGGATGTACATGTAAGGCAAATGTGACGGATTGCTTCAAAAAAATGTCATACGTGGCGTGTAAAATCCGTTATAAAGCTGCAACCAAATTCTAGTCAGCGGTTGGGTGTGACGTTCGAGAAGCGCTTGGCGCTTGAAAAGCCAAACTCTTTCTATACACTTACACCCCGGCCAGCTGCCTGACATATGTCCATTAGGAGTGAAAACAAGGTATGAGCACCATCGAAGAACGCGTCAAGAAAATCGTCGCCGAGCAACTGGGCGTTAAAGAAGAAGAAGTAGTGAACACTGCTTCCTTCGTCGAAGATCTGGGTGCCGATTCCCTTGACACCGTTGAGCTGGTGATGGCTCTGGAAGAGGAATTCGAGACCGAAATCCCTGACGAAGAAGCCGAGAAGATCACTACTGTTCAAGCAGCTATCGACTACGTCACCAGCCACCAGGCTTAAGACGTTGTAGTCGTCGCTTCTTGTCATGGAAAAACCGCACTGCCTTCACTGGCGTGCGGTTTTTTCTTTGCGAGAGATGTAGACCTTAGAAAAAGGAGAGTGCTGTGTCGCGTAGACGCGTCGTGGTCACCGGTATGGGTATGCTGTCGCCACTGGGTACGGACGTGCCGAGCAGTTGGCAGGGCATTCTGGCTGGCCGCAGTGGCATTGGTCTGATCGAACATACAGACCTTTCTGCTTACTCCACCCGTTTTGGCGGCTCGGTAAAGGGCTTCGAGGTTGAGCAGTACCTGTCGGTCAAGGAAGCTCGCAAACTCGACCTTTTTATCCAGTACGGCCTGGCGGCCGGTTTTCAGGCAGTGCGTAATGCTGGCCTGGAAGTGACCGATGCCAACCGTGAGCGTATCGGCGTGGCCATGGGTTCGGGCATCGGTGGCCTGACCAATATCGAAGAAACCAGCCGCACCTTGCATGAGCAGGGGCCTCGGCGTATTTCGCCGTTCTTCGTGCCAGGCTCGATCATCAACATGATTTCCGGCTTCCTGTCGATCCACCTGGGCGTACAGGGGCCTAACTACGCCATTGCCACGGCATGCACGACCGGTACGCATTGCATTGGCATGGCCGCACGCAATATCGCCTTTGGCGAAGCCGATGTGATGATTGCCGGTGGTGCTGAAATGGCTGCGTGTGGCTTGGGTATGGGGGGCTTTGGCGCTTCTCGTGCGCTGTCGACCCGCAACGACGAGCCGACCCGTGCCAGTCGTCCATGGGACAAGGGCCGTGATGGCTTTGTTCTGGCCGACGGCGCCGGTGCGCTGGTGCTTGAAGAGCTGGAGCACGCTAAGGCCCGTGGTGCGACCATTTATGCCGAGCTGGTAGGTTTCGGTATGAGCGGCGACGCGTATCACATGACCTCGCCACCGGAAACCGGTGCCGGTGCTGCACGCTGCATGGCCAATGCCCTGCGTGATGCTCGCCTCGACCCGAGCGAAGTCAGCTACATCAACGCCCATGGCACGTCGACTTCGGCGGGTGACCTGGCGGAAGCATCGGCGATCAAGTCGGTGTTTGGTGAGCATGCGTACAAGCTGGCGGTCAGTTCCACCAAGTCCATGACCGGTCACCTGCTGGGCGCTGCCGGGGCTGTGGAAGCGATCTTCAGCGTGCTGTCGATCAACGGCCAGGTGGCTCCACCGACCATCAACCTCGATGAGCCGGACGAAGGGTGTGACCTGGACTTCGTGCCGCATCAGGCGCGTGAAATGTCGATCGATGTGGTGTTGTCCAACTCCTTCGGTTTTGGCGGTACCAACGGCTCGCTGGTGTTCCGCCGGTTCGCTGGTTGATGCAAAGCTGGGTCGATGGTCAGCCGGCCGATACCCTGGCACTGCAAAGTCGAGGGTTGGCCTACGGCGATGGTCTGTTTGAGACCATCGCGGTCAAGGCCGGCAGGCCATCATTGTTCGAGTATCACCTCGAACGCTTGGCGCTGGGTTGCCAGCGCCTTGCGATTAACGCCGATCTGGCACTGATTCGCGATGAGTTGAGCCGTTACGCCAGCCTGCTGGGCGAGGGCGTGCTCAAGCTCATTCTGACCCGGGGTGACAGTCAGCGTGGCTATGCGCCCGCCGCTGGCGTGCCGCCGCGGCGTATCTTGCAGGGCAATCCGCCAGCGGCTTACCCCGCTGGCAATGCCGAGCATGGTGTGAAGCTGTTCGAATGCCGTACCCGCCTGGCGGAACAGCCGCTGTTGGCGGGGCTCAAGCACCTCAATCGTCTTGAGCAGGTATTGGCCCGTTCCGAGTGGCAGGATCCCGACTATGCCGAAGGGTTGATGCGTGACATCACCGGCCGCGTGGTCGAAGGGGTCTACAGCAATCTGTTTCTGGTCAGGGATGGCGTGTTGTTGACTGCCGACCTCAGCCGTTGCGGGGTTGCCGGGGTCATGCGTGCGGCGCTGATGGTCGAGGCTGCGCGCCTCGGGATCGACGTTCGTGTCGGCGACCTGGCCCTTGAGGATCTTGCGCGAGCCGATGAGGTCTTTCTCTGTAACAGTGTTTACGGTATCTGGCCGGTGTGCTCGTGTGGATCGATGAACTGGTCGTCGGGCCCGGTCACCCGTAAACTGCAGGCCATTGCCCGTACGTTACTGGATGCCTGATTTGTGAGACGTAAATTCTTGGTACTGCTGGAGATCGGCCTGATCCTGGGTGGCCTGCTGTTGGGGTACTCCGCCTGGAAGTTGAACTCGGCCCTTCAGCAGCCGCTGCATGTGTCCCAGGAGCAGTTGCTCGATGTGCCGACCGGTACGACGCCCAATCGCATGTTCTACCGTATGCAAACGGATGGCTTGCTCAAGGATGCTTTCTGGTTACGCCTGTACTGGCGTTTCAATATGGTCGGTGTGCCGCTGCACACAGGCGAGTATCGTCTCAGCCCAGGCATGAGCGTGCGCGAGCTTTTCGAGCTGTGGCGTCGCGGTGAGGTGGTGCAGTACAACCTGACGCTGGTTGAAGGCTGGAACTTCCGTCAGGTGCGCGCCGCTTTGGCCAAGCACGAAAAAATCGAACAGACGCTTAACGGTCTGAGCGACAGCGAGGTCATGGAAAAGCTCGGGCACGCTGGTGTGTTTCCGGAGGGGCGCTTTTTCCCGGATACCTACCGCTTTGTGCGCGGCATGACCGATGTCGAGTTCCTCCAGCAAGCGTATGCGCGCCTGGAAGAGGTGCTGGCTCAGGAGTGGAATGCCCGTGCCCCTGAAACCCCTTATCGCGATCCTTATCAGGCGCTGATCATGGCTTCGCTGGTGGAAAAGGAAACCGGCGTTCCTCAGGAACGTGCCCAGATCGCGGGTGTATTTGTGCGACGCATGCAAATCGGCATGTTGCTGCAGACGGACCCAACGGTGATTTATGGCATGGGCGAGCGCTACAACGGCAAGATCACCCGTGCTGACCTGCGCGAGCCGACCCCTTACAACACCTATGTGAATGCGGGCTTGCCGCCGACGCCAATTGCCATGGTGGGGCGTGAGGCGATTCATGCGGCGTTGAACCCATTGCCTGGCAGCAGCCTGTACTTCGTGGCGCGTGGCGATGGCAGTCATGTCTTCTCCGATGACCTGGACGCGCACAATTCGGCGGTGCGTGAGTATCAGCTCAAGCGTCGCGCCGATTATCGCTCGAGCCCGGCACCGCAAGCCCAACAGTCGACACCCGATGACATGGTCGTCGAACCGAGCGAGTCTTCGACAGCGGTCGATGAGTCCTCCCGTACTGATCAAAATTAAGGACTGCCTGTGAGCGGCTTGTTTATTACCCTGGAAGGCCCTGAAGGTGCGGGCAAGAGCACCAACCGCGAGTACCTGGCCGAGCACCTGCGCAGCCAGGGCGTGGACGTGCTGCTGACCCGGGAGCCGGGTGGCACGCCGCTGGCGGAGCGTATTCGCGAGCTGTTGCTGGCGCCCAGTGAAGAGCTGATGCACCCCGATACCGAGCTGTTGTTGGTCTTCGCTGCGCGTGCCCAGCACCTGGCCGAAGTGATCCGCCCGGCATTGGCACGGGGCACCGTCGTGCTTTGTGATCGCTTCACGGATGCGACCTACGCTTATCAGGGTGGCGGTCGCGGCTTGTCGCTAGAGCGCATTGCCACGCTTGAGCAGTTCGTTCAGGGTGAGTTGCGCCCTGACCTGACCCTGGTGTTCGATCTGCCGGTGGAGGTTGGCCTGGCGCGCGCTGCCGCGCGTGGCCGTCTCGACCGCTTCGAGCAGGAGGGGCAGGCGTTTTTCGAGGCTGTGCGTCAGGCTTATCTGGCGCGTGCCGAGGCCACGCCTGCGCGTTATCGCCTGATCGATGCCGCCTTGCCGCTGGAGCAGGTGCAGCGTGCCATTGATGCCTTGCTGCCTGAAATCCTGGAGCGTTGCCGTGGCTGAGGCCTACCCTTGGCAGGACGCGCTGTGGCAACAGTTGGCAGGGCGTACGCAGCATGCTCATGCCTACCTGCTGCACGGTCCTCAGGGCATCGGCAAGCGGGCGTTGGCCGAGCGCCTGATGGCCTTGCTGTTGTGCCAGCGTCCCAAGGGGCTGCAGGCCTGCGGTGAGTGCAAGTCATGCCTGTTGCTGGCGGCTGGCAGCCATCCGGACAACTATGTCCTGGAGCCGGAAGATACCGACAAGCCGATCAAGGTCGATCAGGTGCGTGACCTGGTGTCGTTCATCGTCCAGACTGCCCAGTTGGGTGGTCGCAAGGTGGTGCTGATCGAGCCGGTAGAAGCGATGAACATCAATGCGGCCAACGCCCTGCTCAAGAGCCTTGAGGAGCCGTCCGGCGATACCGTGTTGTTGTTGGTGAGCCACCAGCCCAGCCGGCTGCTGCCGACCATCAAGAGCCGCTGCCTGCAGCAAGCTTGCCCGTTACCGGGTTTCGAGCAGAGCCTGGCCTGGCTCGGCAAGGCGTTGCCCGACAGTGACGAGCAAGAGCGCCTGGAGTTGTTGACCTTGGCTGCGGGCTCGCCGCTGGCGGCTGTCAGCTTGCAGGCACAGGGCGTGCGCGAGCAGCGTGCGCTGGTGGTCGACGGGGTGAAGAAGTTGCTCAAGCAACAGTCGTCGCCCAGCCAGCTTGCCGAGGCCTGGAGCGCGGTGCCGCTGCTGTTGCTGTTCGACTGGTTTTGCGACTGGTCCAACCTGGTCCTGCGCTACCAGTTGACCCAGGATGAGGAGGGGCTTGGCCTCGCCGACATGCGCAAGGTGGTGCAGTACCTTGCGCAAAAAAGCAGCCAGGGCAAGGTGCTGGAAATTCAGGACTGGATTCTTGCCCAGCGCCAGAAGGTGCTGGCCAAAGCCAACCTTAACCGCGTGTTGCTGCTCGAGTCCTTGCTGGCCTCATGGGCGATGCTTACGGCTCAGCGCTGAGCGCCGATTTTTCAATTACTTCTGTGTAAAGACCTCATGCTTGTAGATTCCCATTGCCACCTCGACCGTCTCGACCTTACCGCCTGCCAGGGCTCTCTGGATGCTGCCCTGGATGCTGCCAGGGCGAGGGGGGTTGGGCACTTTCTGTGCATTGGCGTCAGTGCGGAGAATGCCGCAGCGGTGAAGGCAGTCACTGAGCGCTACGGTGATGTCGACTGTTCGGTAGGGGTTCACCCACTAGACCTGGCACCCGGTGCCGAGCCGGCCCTGGACTGGTTGCTGCAGGAGCTGAATCACCCCCATGTCGTGGCGATCGGTGAGACCGGCCTGGATTATCACTACGAGCCTGAAGCTGCCGAGCTGCAGCAGGACTCTTTTCGCCTGCACCTGGATGCCGCGCGTATCACCGGCAAGCCGGTGATCGTGCATACCCGTGCGGCGCGCGCCGATACCCTGGCACTGCTGCGTGAAGCTGCATTGCCGCAGGCTGGCGTGCTGCATTGCTTTACCGAGGACTGGGACATGGCCAAGGCTGCGTTGGACCTGGGTTTCTACATTTCCCTTTCCGGCATCGTCACCTTCCGTAATGCGGATGCCTTGCGCGATGTCGCACGCCAGGTGCCGGTCGATCGCCTGCTGGT
This sequence comes from Pseudomonas sp. TE3910, assembly GCF_056279025.1. NCBI lineage: Bacteria > Pseudomonadati > Pseudomonadota > Gammaproteobacteria > Pseudomonadales > Pseudomonadaceae > Pseudomonas > Pseudomonas sp. TE3910. Next base: position 1,961,565 of record NZ_JBWBQN010000001.1, on the reverse strand, counting down.
GGAAACCGACTCGCCGTACCTTGCGCCGATTCCATACCGCGGCAAGCCAAACCTGCCGCAGTATGTGCGGGAAGTTGCGGAGTTCGTTGCCATGCTGCGTGGGGAAACCTACGAGCGGCTTGCCGAGCAGACTACAGCTAACTTCAAGCGCCTGTTTCCATTGGCGCGTGTCGCCAAGCACTGAATCGCAGGCAAAAAAAACCCGGGTTCTGGGGGGTGAATCCGGGTTAAGACCATTAGGAGTAAAACAAAGGTACTCAATCCTTTCGCACCTTTATCAGCGCGACACTTGGGGGGGGTATGCCGCGCTAACAGTTCAAGTATTGGTCAGGATTGGCGCTATTCCACTGCAGGTTGGTCGATTTTTAAACAAATTTGGAATACGCGTGGGGTTGTTGAGCACTCATTGCTCTGCAAGCCGGCGTACCAAGGCCAGTGTTTCGTCGATCACGCGCTTATCTGTGTAAAAATGTGGGGAAAAGCGTATACCCGGTCCTCGCGGTATGCAGACGACCTGTTCGGCTTTGAGTGACTGGTACACCTGCGCATGTTCCTGGCCATCGATGCTGAACGAAACAATCCCGGCGCGGCGGGAGGGCTCCAGTGGGCTGTGCAGGCGCACGCCGGGGATGGCGGCAAGCCCATTGCTCAGCCATTGCACGCGTTCTTCGATGGCGCTGGCCACGCGCTCCATGCCCACTTCTTCCAGCAACGACAGGCTGGCCTCCAGGGCCACAGCACCGAGCATGTTCGGGCTGCCACATTCAAAGCGCCGTGCACTGCGCGCCGGTTCCCAGGTGGTACGGTTGTAATCACCCATATGTTCAAGCATATGCCAGCCATACTCGCTGAGCTCCAGCTGTGGCCGAATTTCGGCGCGGCAGTAGAACACCCCGAGCCCCTCCGGGCCGAGCATCCACTTGTGGCCGTCAGCCATGGCAAAGTCGCAGTCATAGGCCTGGACATCAAAGGGCAGGGCGCCCAGTTGCTGAATGGCATCGATGCAGAACAGCACGTTGCGCTCGCGGCAGCCGCGCCCCAGGCGCGTAAGGTCCAGGCGAAGCCCGCTGGCGAACTGCACGGCACTGATTGCCAGTAGCCGCGTGCGCGCATCACAGGCCTCCAGCAGGTCGCCTTCCGGGTCGTGGCCCTTGAGGCTGACTTGTCGGACCTTCACGCCTTGGTTGGCCAGCGCCTCCCAGACCACCCGATTGGAAGGGAACTCCTCATCGCTGATGACGATTTGATCGCCAGCCTGCCAGTCGAGGCCGAAGGCGACGAACGACAGTGCTTCCGAGGTGTTTTTGACCAGCGCGATATCATCCGTCGACGGTGCGTTCGTCAGGCGCTTGAGCCGTTCGCGAAGTCTCTGCTCCATGGCCATCCAGTCTGGATAGTCGCGGGCGCCGATCAAAACGTTCTCGTTGGCGAAGCGTGAGACCGCCTCGCTCGCGCGTTTTGGCCAAGGGGCGACGGCGGCATGGTTCAGATAGCGGAGGCCGTCAGCGTGTGGGAACTCATCATGAAACATAGACATGGTTGGATGATCCGTGCATTTTGGCGCAAGTTAGGCATAATACCTGGCTTCGATTTTGATCCAGTCCTTCTTATGCAGAAAGAACCTCGTAAGGTCCGTGAGTTTCGTCGCCGTGAGCAAGAGATTCTCGACACCGCGCTCAAGCTGTTTCTCGAACAGGGTGAAGACAGTGTCACCGTCGAGATGATCGCTGATGCTGTCGGTATCGGCAAAGGCACGATCTACAAGCACTTCAAGTCCAAGGCGGAGATCTACCTGCGCCTGATGCTCGACTATGAGCGCGATTTGAACCAATTGCTGCACTCTGCCGACGTCGACCGCGATAAGGAAGCCCTGTCGCGTGCCTATTTCGAATTCCGGATGCGTGATCCGCAGCGCTACCGGTTGTTCGACCGCCTGGAAGAAAAGGTGGTCAAGGGCAATCAGGTGCCGGAGATGGTCGAGGAGCTACACAAGATCCGCGCATCCAACTTCGACCGTCTGACCCTGTTGATCAAAGGGCGTATCAGTGAAGGCAAGCTTGAGGATGTCCCGCCATACTTCCATTACTGTGCCGCCTGGGCGTTGGTGCATGGTGCCGTAGCGCTCTATCACTCGCCGTTCTGGAGCAATGTGCTGGAAGATCAGGAAGGCTTTTTCCAGTTCCTGATGGATATCGGTGTGCGTATGGGCAACAAGCGCAAGCGTGACCCCGAAGCCTCCGGTAACTGAGCCGCTCGGCAGAGCTTTAGTGCTACTGGCGTGAGTCACTCGGGAATATACTCGAGGATGAGGCTTGCAAATACCTGATTTTTGAGTCAGGTTTTGCAAGCCAACTTCATTCGTGCCGGAGTCATCATGATCGTCGATCATCAAGGCAGACGCTTTCGCAATTTGCGTGTCAGCCTTACTGCCGCCTGCAACTACGCCTGCACCTATTGTGTGCCGGACGGCAAGCGGCTGGTCGCGGCTCAGGATGAGCTGTCGGCTGAGGCAATGGCGCGTGGTGTTGCCTACCTGATCGAGGCGGCCGGTATCGAGCGCCTGCGCATCACGGGCGGGGAACCGCTGGTCAGCCCGAAACTTGAAGCCTTTCTCAAGGCCGTTGCCGGTTTCGGCCTGGATGAAATCAGCCTGACCACCAACGGCCAATTGCTGGCGCGCAAGCTGCCGTTGCTGATAGAGGCCGGAATTGCGCGGCTTAACGTCTCCCTCGATACCCTGAATGCCGAAGCCTTTCGCAGCATTGCGCGTGGCGGCGACCTGGCCACTGTGCTCGACGGCATGCGTCAAGCCAGCGCTGCGGGAATGAAGATCAAGGTCAATATGGTGCCGCTGAACGGGCAGAACCTTGATCAGGTGCTACCGCTGCTGGATTACTGCCTGGAGCACGGCTATGAGCTTCGCTTCATCGAGTTGATGCGCATGGGGCATCTGGCGCGCGACAGTAATGCCTTCTTGCAGCAGTTTGTTGGCCTGCAGCAGTTGCTGCAGGTAATTGGTGAGCGCTACGAGTACTTGCAGGCCGATGCGCCGGTCGATGCGACCGCCTTGCGCTACTGCATTCCCGGCCAGGGCTTCTTTGGTGTGATTGCCAATGAAAGCGTGCCGTTTTGTCGTACCTGCTCGCGTTTGCGGTTGTCGTCCACAGGCTGGTTGCATGGCTGCCTCTCTTCCAGCAATCGTCACTATGTCGGTGATCTTCTGGACAAGCCGCGCCACCAGGCACTTCCCGCGTTGCAGGGCTTGCTGGTCAAGGCATTGGCTGACAAGCAGCCGGTGGCCTTCTCGGGTGGTGCAACGGTGATGAAAATCATCGGTGGTTAACCTGGTCCTTCTGGAGCTGGCGCAAAATCTGCATCTGCCGGCTATTCGCCGGTTTTCCGTCGCCGGCCATTGGAGGAAAGATGCGTAGCCTGGTTGTGCTGCTGGCGCTGACGGCGCTGAGCGGCTGCATGAATGTCAGCGATATGGGCGAGGGTGCCCGTTACCATTTGAGCGATGCCGGCTTGCTCGATCACAGTGAGACTCGGCGCTCGATGTCATTGCGGCTGCAACCCGACTCGTTTATCTATATCGGTCAGGGGGCGTTCGTACCGCCTGGCGGCGCTTACCCGCGCCCTAACGTTGTGGCTGAAGAGGCGTTCAAGGGGTTCATTGAGTACTTCCCGATGGTGCGTCGTGCTCAGGGGCCATTGGGGCTCGAAGACGCGTTGAATGAGGCGCGGTCAGTGGGGGCGCATTACCTGTTGTATGCACGCTTTGCCAAGGCCGATGACCGTATTGGCAATGGCGACGAATGGTATGACCAGCAGGCGGTCGATCGTCTGGGGATCGACACCGGTGTGATTCAGTTGATGTTGATCGAAACCAATACCCGCTACTTGATCGATACGGCTCGGATCAAGAGTCGTGGCGGTTTGCTGACGTTCCACGACAATAAACCGGAAGATTTGCTTGCCCAGCCGCTGGAAGACTACGCTCGCAGCCTGTTGGGCATGAGTCTTTGAGGAAGGGATGATGGACGGTACCGGCAAGGCTAACGATTTATTGGCGCAGATCCCCAAAACAGAAAAGGGGCTGCCACCGGTGCATCTGTGGAATCCGGACTTCTGTGGCGATATCGACATGCGTATCGCCCGTGATGGCACCTGGTACTACATGGGTACCCCGATCGGTCGCAAGCCGATGGTTCGGTTGTTCTCGACCATCATCCGTCGAGATGGCGATGACTACTTCCTGATTACGCCGGTAGAAAAGGTAGGTATCAAGGTTGACGATGCGCCTTTCGTTGCTGTCAGCCTGGAGGTGCAGGGGAGTGGCGAGCAGCAACTGCTGCGCTTTACCAGCAACGTCGACGAGCAGGTCGAGGCCGGTGCTGAGCACCCATTGCGTTTTGAAATTGACCCGCTAACGCAGGAGCCTTCGCCCTACGTACACATGCGCAGCAACCTTGAAGCGCTTATCCACCGCAATGTGTTCTACCAGTTGGTGGAGCTGGCGGTGCATCGGCGGATTGATGAGGAAGACTGGCTGGGTGTGTGGAGTGGGGGGCGTTTCTTCCCGATCGGTCGAACCTGACAGCGCGGTCGTTCAGCACATTGATTGTCAGTACGGATTGTCAGTGTGCTGAAACGAAAAAACCTCCAGTGCTTGCGCAACTGGAGGTTTTTCATATGTTTGGCTCCGCGACCTGGACTCGAACCAGGGACCCAATGATTAACAGTCATTTGCTCTACCGACTGAGCTATCGCGGAATCTGTGGCGTATCTTACTGATTGCTAAGGGGAAGTCAAGCTTTTGCTAACTTCCCCTTGGCAAAAAACAGCTTACAACACCTCGACGATTGCCTTGGTCACCACGTGAATGTTGCTCTGGTTCAGCGTGGCGACGCAAATGCGGCCGGTATCCAGGGCATAGATACCGAATTCGCTCTTCAGGCGGGCAACCTGCTCAACTGTCAGGCCGGAGTAGGAGAACATCCCGCGCTGGCGACCGACGAAGCTGAAGTCGCGCTTGGCGCCGTATTCGGCCAGCAGTTCGACCATCTGCTTGCGCATGCCGTGGATGCGCTGGCGCATTTCACCCAGCTCGGCTTCCCACATGGCACGCAGTTCCGGGCTATTGAGCACGGCGGCGACGATGCTTGCACCGTGAGTCGGTGGGTTGGAGTAGTTGGTGCGAATAACGCGTTTGACCTGCGACAGTACCCGCGCGCTTTCTTCCTTCGACTCGGTCACGATGGACAGTGCGCCAACGCGCTCACCGTACAGCGAGAACGACTTGGAGAACGAGCTGGAAACGAAGAAGCTCAGGCCCGACTCAGCGAACAGGCGCACAGCAGCGGCGTCTTCGGTGATGCCGTCGCCAAAGCCCTGGTAGGCCATGTCGAGGAATGGCACGTGACCTTTGGCCTTGATGACCTCCAGGACGTTTTTCCAGTCTTCTGGGCTCAGGTCGACGCCAGTCGGGTTGTGGCAGCAGGCGTGCAGGACGATGATGGAACCCGACGGCAGGGCGTTCAGGTCTTCCAGCATGCCGGCGCGGTTTACGTCATTGGTGGCGGCATCGTAGTAACGGTAGTTCTGTACCGGGAAACCAGCGGCTTCAAAGAGCGCGCGGTGGTTTTCCCAGCTTGGGTCACTGATGGCGACGACAGCGTTTGGCGACAGTTGCTTGAGGAAGTCGGCACCAATCTTCAGTGCGCCGGTACCACCGACGGCCTGGGTGGTGATCACGCGGCCAGCGGCCAGCAGTGGCGACTCGGCACCGAACAGCAGCTTCTGTACCGCCTGATCGTAGGCAACAATACCGTCGATCGGCAGGTAGCCACGGGAGGCGTGCAGGGCGGCGCGTTGGGTTTCGGCTTCGATGACCGCGCGCAGCAGTGGAATGCGCCCCTCTTCGTTGCAGTAGACCCCTACACCCAAGTTGACCTTGTTGGTGCGGGTATCGGCGTTGAATGCTTCGTTGAGGCCCAGAATGGGATCGCGTGGTGCCAGCTCGACAGCGGAAAACAGGCTCATTATTACCTTGGCTCTGAATGGAGGGTGAAAGAGGTCGCACGCTCCAGTCGGATGCACTAGAGCGGTGCATAAACGGGGAGTCAGTATAGTGATACCCATCGGTCACGGCGACAGCCTGACGCAGCTTTTCCTGCTGTTTGGCCGATTATTTTTTTACCGTTAGTCGATTTACCGGGTTGAATGCAGGAAAAGCACCGCATGTCAGGTTGAAACTGGCGTCAGGTGCCCTTCATTCGGTATAAATACTGTCTATAAATACAGTTGCCTGTATCCGTACATTTCAGGGGTTTGTCATGTCCGAGTTTCAACTCGTCACCCGTTTCCAGCCAGCTGGTGATCAGCCAGAAGCCATCCGCCTGATGGTCGAAGGTATCGAGGCCGGGCTTGCACATCAGACCCTGCTCGGTGTGACCGGCTCTGGCAAGACGTTCAGCATTGCCAACGTCATCGCTCAGGTTCAGCGGCCAACATTGGTACTGGCGCCGAACAAGACCCTTGCGGCGCAGTTGTACGGCGAATTCAAGGCGTTTTTCCCGAACAACGCCGTGGAGTACTTCGTTTCGTACTACGACTACTACCAGCCTGAGGCCTATGTACCGTCGTCTGACACCTTCATCGAGAAAGATGCGTCGATCAACGACCATATCGAGCAGATGCGCCTGTCGGCGACCAAGGCGTTGCTGGAGCGACGCGACGCGATCATCGTGACCACCGTGTCCTGCATCTACGGTCTGGGCAGCCCGGAGACCTACCTGAAAATGGTGCTGCACGTGGACCGTGGCGACAAGCTCGACCAGCGTGCCTTGCTGCGTCGTCTGGCCGACCTGCAGTACACCCGCAATGAAATGGATTTTGCTCGTGCCACCTTTCGCGTGCGCGGCGATGTGATCGATGTGTTTCCGGCCGAATCGGACCTGGAGGCCATTCGCATCGAGTTGTTCGATGACGAAGTGGAGAACATTGCCGCGTTTGATCCCTTGACTGGCGAAGTGATTCGCAAGCTGCCGCGCTTCACCTTTTACCCCAAGAGTCACTACGTCACTCCGCGTGAAACCCTGCTGGAGGCGGTGGAGGGCATCAAGGAGGAGCTCAAGGAGCGTCTGGAGTACCTGCACAAGGCGAACAAGCTGGTCGAGGCGCAGCGTCTTGAGCAGCGTACCCGTTTCGACCTGGAGATGATCCTTGAGCTGGGCTACTGCAACGGTATCGAAAACTACTCGCGCTACCTCTCGGGACGTCCTGCCGGTGCGCCGCCGCCAACCTTGTACGACTACCTGCCCGATGACGCCTTGCTGGTCATTGACGAATCCCACGTCAGTGTTCCTCAGGTTGGCGCCATGTACAAAGGCGACCGTTCGCGCAAGGAAACCCTGGTCGAGTACGGTTTTCGCTTGCCGTCGGCGCTGGATAACCGACCGATGCGTTTCGATGAATGGGAGAGCGTCAGCCCCCAGACCATTTTTGTCTCGGCAACCCCGGGGCCTTACGAGGCCGAGCATGCGGGGCGGGTGGTCGAGCAGGTGGTGCGGCCGACAGGGCTGGTCGATCCGCAGGTCGAGATACGTCCGGCAACCACGCAGGTGGACGATCTGCTTTCGGAAATCCGCAAGCGTGTCGCGGTCGAGGAGCGGGTGCTGGTGACCACCCTGACCAAGCGCATGGCTGAAGACCTGACCGACTACCTTGCTGATCATGATGTTCGGGTGCGTTACCTGCACTCGGACATCGACACGGTCGAGCGGGTCGAGATTATCCGCGACCTGCGCCTTGGAACCTTCGATGTCCTGGTAGGCATCAACCTGTTGCGCGAAGGCCTGGATATGCCGGAAGTGTCGCTGGTGGCCATTCTCGATGCCGACAAGGAAGGTTTCCTGCGTTCGGAACGCTCGCTGATTCAGACCATTGGCCGGGCTGCGCGGAACCTCAATGGCCGGGCGATTCTCTATGCCGACCGTATGACCGGTTCGATGCAGCGCGCCATCGATGAAACCGAGCGCCGTCGGGAGAAGCAGGTGGCCTTTAACCTGGCCAATGGCATCGTGCCCAAGGGCGTGGTCAAGGACATCACCGACATCATGGAAGGAGCCACTGTCCCCGGTTCGCGCAGCAAGAAACGCAAAGGCATGGCCAAGGCGGCAGAGGAGAGTGCGCGTTACGAAGCCGAACTGCGTTCACCGGCCGAGATCACCAAGCGCATCAAGCAGCTGGAAGAGAAAATGTACCAGTTGGCCCGAGACCTGGAGTTCGAGGCCGCGGCCCAATTGCGGGACGAGATCGCGGCCTTGCGTGAGCGCTTGTTGACGGTCTGACCGCACAGGTCAGTGTGCTTCCCCGGCCTTGAGTCCTGCTGGCAGTTTACGTGTCAGCAGGACCACCAGCATGCTGATTGCCAACCCGAGCCCAACCCAGTGGAACGCATCGTTGTAGGCCATGATTTGCGCCTGCTGATGGGTGATCTCGCTGAGCTTGCCCAATGCTGCGGTTTCACTGCCCAGCTTCTCCGCGAGCAACCCCAGGCGTTCGGCAACCTGCGGATTGCTGGGCACCAGTGATTCGCGCAAATAGTCGAAGTAGACCTTGGTGCGGGCGTCCAGCAAGGTTGCCAGCAGGGCAATGCCGATGGCACCCCCGAGGTTGCGCAGGATATTGAACAGGCTCGATGCCGAGCCCGCGTCCTGGGGCAGGATGTAAGCGGTAGCAATCAGCGAAATGGTCACCATGATCATCGGTTGGCCGAGGGCGCGGATGATCTGGATCTGGTTGAACTGACTGCCGGCAAAGTCCGGGTTCAGTACCCCGGAGCTGAAGCTGGCGATGCCGAACAGGGCAAAGCCCAGCGTGCAGAGGATTTTTGGCGAAATCACCTTCATCAATTGTGGAACCAGCGGAATCAGAAACAGCTGGGGGATGCCCATCCACATGATGACTTCACCGATCTGCAGGGCGTTGTAGTGCTGAATTTGCGCCAGGTACAGCGGCAGCAGGTAGACCGAGCCATACAAGCCAAAGCCCATGCCGAGGCTGGCAATACTGCACAGGCCAAAATTACGGTTGCCAAGGATGCGCAGGTTGATCAGCGGGTTGGGTTTGGAAAACTGCAGAATGACAAAGGTAATCAGGCTGAAGGTGGCGATGCTGAGCAGGCTGACGATCAGGCTCGATTCGAGCCAGTCTTTGCGGTGACCTTCCTCCAGGAAGACCTGCAGGCAGCCCAGGCCTATACCCAGGCTGACGATGCCTGCGTAGTCGGTGCTTTTTAGCAGCTCCCAGTGCGACGCCTTTTTCTCCAGGCCATAGAGCATGCCGGCAATCATCAGCAGCCCGGGCGGGATGTTGATATAGAAGATGTATTCCCAGCCCCAGTTTTCGGTCAGCCAGCCGCCCAGTGTCGGGCCGATGGAGGGCGCGAAGGTGGCGGTCATGGCAAACATGGCCATGCCCTTGGCGCGGTGGTGTTCCGGTAGCTTGATCAGGGTGAGGCTGAAGGCCAGCGGGATAAGTGCGCCGCCGGTGAAGCCCTGCATTGCACGAAAGATGATCATGCTTTCCAGGTTCCAGGCCATCGAACACAGCAAGGATGACCCCAGAAAGCCCAGCGATACCCAGGTCGCCAGGCGTCGAGCCGAAAGCAGTTGTACCAGCCACGCGGTGAGCGGAATCATGATGATTTCCGCGACCAGATACGAGGTGGAAATCCAGGAGCCTTCTTCCAGGGTCGCTGACAGCGCCCCCTGGATATCCTGGAGCGAGGCGTTGGTGATCTGGATGTCCAGCACCGCCATGAACGCGCCAAGCATCGCGCTCATGACGGCAATCCAGTCCCGTCGGCTCGGTTCGCCGATGGGGCGGATCAAGGCGTCACCGGCCATTGTCAGGGTTGCCGGTGCTGCGCAGGTCGACTGTGGCAGTGACAGACATGCCAGGCCGAATCTTGCCGTGCAGTGCGTTGTCTGGGGCGAAGGTCAGTTTCACCGGAATGCGCTGAACCACCTTGGTGAAGTTGCCAGTGGCGTTGTCCGGTGGCAGCAGGCTGAACTGGGCGCCAGAGGCTGCGAACAGACTGTCGATCCGGGCTTCGATCGGCGTATCCGGGTAGCTGTCGAAGCGCAGTTCGGCGCGCTGGCCGGGTTGCATCTTGCCGATCTGGGTTTCCTTGAAGTTGGCCTGAACCCAGATGTCCTGGTCTGGAACGATCGACAGCAGGTAGGCGCCGGCCTGCACATATTGGCCATTGCGCGCGGCACGTTGCCCGATAAAGCCGCTGATCGGCGCATGGATTTCGCTGCGCGTCAGGTTCAGTTCGGCCTGGGCCAGCTCGGCGCGGGCACTGGCGATCTGTGCGTCGAGGCGTTTGATCTCGGCACTGAGGGCGTTGACCTGTTGGCGCTGGCCCTGCAGGTCAGCCTGGGCCTTGCTCACCTGGGAACGTGCGACATGGCTTTCCGCTGACAGCGTGGTAACGCGCTCCTCCGAGACAAAACCGGGTTTACGCAGTGCTTCTGCCCGATTGAGGTCCAATTGGGTGCGCTCGAGCGTGGCTTCGTTGGCGGCAACCTGTGCTTGCCCTGCGGCGATCAGGCTGGCTTGTTGGGTCAGGCGGCTTTCGGCTTGCAAGCGCTCGGCCTCTCGTGTCGCGAGGTTGGCGCGAGCGTGTTCCACCGCCAGGTCGAAGTCGTCACGTTCCAGGCGAACCAGTACCTGGCCTTTCTCCACCCGTTGGTTGTCCTCGACCAGTACCTCGTCGATACGTGCGCCAAGTTGGCTGGAAATACGCGTGATTTCACCTTGAACATAGGCGTTGTCGGTGGTTTCGTAGAAGCGTCCCTTGAGGTACCAGTGCGCCAGGAAGGCGAGGGCGATGAGCAGAGCCAGCGTGAAGAAAATCAGCAGGCGACGTTTGAGTTGGGCAGGCATGGGTACGATCGTTCTAAAAATGTAAGCAGATTTAACAGCGTTTGGATCCGCTGGCACAAGTGACGATCGCGCCCATTGCTGGAGCCGAGTGCCCGCTCCCTGTTAACATCCAGCCTTTGTTTCATCTCTTGTTCGAGACTCTCAATGACCACCGTTCGCACGCGAATCGCGCCATCGCCGACTGGCGATCCCCATGTCGGCACCGCTTACATCGCCCTGTTCAACTACTGCTTTGCCAAGCAGCACGGCGGTGAGTTCATCCTGCGTATCGAAGATACCGACCAACTGCGATCGACCCGTGAGTCCGAGCAGCAGATCTTCGACGCCCTGCGCTGGCTCGGTATCGAGTGGAGCGAGGGGCCGGACGTCGGTGGCCCGCACGGCCCTTACCGGCAGAGTGAGCGTGGCGATATCTACAAGCAGTACGCTCAACAACTGGTCGACATGGGGCACGCCTTCCCGTGCTTCTGCACCGCCGAAGAACTGGACCAGATGCGTGCCGAGCAGATCGCGCGTGGCGAGACGCCGCGTTATGACGGTCGCGCCTTGCTGCTCTCGCCTGAGGAAGTACAGCGCCGTCTGGCCGCGGGCGAGCCTCACGTTATCCGCATGAAGGTACCGACCGAAGGTGTCTGCGTGGTGCCGGACATGCTCCGTGGCGACGTCGAAATCCCGTGGGACCGTATGGACATGCAGGTCTTGATGAAGACCGATGGCCTGCCGACCTACTTCCTGGCCAACGTCGTCGATGACCACCTGATGGGCATCACCCACGTCTTGCGCGGTGAAGAATGGCTGCCCTCGGCACCGAAGCTGATCAAGCTCTACGAGTACTTCGGCTGGGAGCAGCCGGTGCTGTGCTACATGCCGCTGCTGCGTAACCCGGACAAGAGCAAGCTGTCCAAGCGCAAGAACCCGACCTCGGTGACGTTCTACGAGCGTATGGGCTTCATGCCCGAGGCCATGCTCAACTACCTGGGGCGCATGGGCTGGTCGATGCCGGACGAGCGTGAGAAGTTCTCCCTGGCCGAGATGGTCGAGCATTTCGATCTGTCGCGGGTTTCCCTGGGTGGGCCGATCTTCGATATCGAGAAGCTGTCCTGGCTCAACGGTCAGTGGTTGCGCGATCTGCCGGTCGAGGAGTTTGCTGCTCGCGTTCAGCAGTGGGCCTTCAACAGCGATTACATGATGAAGATCGCACCGCACGTGCAGGGCAGGGTGGAAACCTTCAGCCAGATCGCGCCACTGGGCGGGTTCTTCTTTGAAGGTGGCCTGAAGCTCGATGCGACGCTGTTCGAGCACAAGAAACTGTCCGCTGATCAGGTTCGTCAACTGATGCAGTTGATCCTGTGGAAACTGGAAAGCCTGCGTCAGTGGGAAAAGGATCGCATCACCGGCTGCATTCAGTCCGTGGTCGAGGCGTTGTCGCTTAAGCTGCGCGATGCCATGCCGCTGATGTTTGCCGCGATTACCGGTCAGGCCAGTTCGGTCTCGGTGCTCGACGCCATGGAAATCCTTGGCCCGGACCTGACCCGCTACCGCTTGCGCCAGGCGCTGGACCTGCTGGGTGGTGTGTCGAAGAAAGAAAACAAGGAGTGGGAGAAGCTGTTCGCGTCCATCGCGTAAGCGTGCTGCCTTGCATAACGCCCCTGTGGCGCCGGCAACCCCGGCCTCACGGGGGCGTACACCCCTGAATTACCGGGTGTTTTCCCGGTGAGGGCGGTAAGTGTTTGTTATCTCGGAAAAAAACTTTGGATTTTGTTGAAAATTTATTTGACAGGTCTTTGATCCGATCTTAATATGCGCCCCGTCCACAGCGATGAACGAAACGAAACGCGAAGCACCCAGCCCAGCGATTCAGTTCAAAGCGACTTGTGGGGCTATAGCTCAGCTGGGAGAGCGCCTGCATGGCATGCAGGAGGTCAGCGGTTCGATCCCGCTTAGCTCCACCAATTTCCAGGTTCGCAGTTGTTGTCTAACTGCGAATACGATCAGGATGAAGTCTGATCGATTGGTAGAAGGGTTGCGTCCCCTTCGTCTAGTGGCCTAGGACACCGCCCTTTCACGGCGGTAACAGGGGTTCGAGTCCCCTAGGGGACGCCAGTTTTACACAAGCGATGTCGTAAGAGGTCGCTGCGCCGCGAGGCGAAAAATCTGGGGCTATAGCTCAGCTGGGAGAGCGCCTGCATGGCATGCAGGAGGTCAGCGGTTCGATCCCGCTTAGCTCCACCAATTTTGCCAGGATTCGTGAAAACGGATCTGCACGAAGGTTACATGTCCCCTTCGTCTAGTGGCCTAGGACACCGCCCTTTCACGGCGGTAACAGGGGTTCGAGTCCCCTAGGGGACGCCAATTTACCCGCTTTGCGGGATTTCAAGGCTCATTCGATTATTGAATGAGCCTTTTGTTTTTGTTCCGAAAAAAGTTTTGAGCCTGGCGCGATGAGCGGCGGGCTTTTTTGCTTGCCAAAAAATATTATGTAGATAATATTTCGATCATAATATTTTGAGGTGTGCCATGAACGACAAGAAGGTCAAGACCCGCGATCGGATTCTCGACGCCGCTTGCAGTGCGTTGATTCAGCACGGTCCGGTAGAGCCTAGCGTCAACCAGGTGATGGGGGCGGCTGGGCTTACCGTCGGTGGTTTTTATGCTCATTTCGAAAGCAAGGATGCGTTGATGCTCGAGGCCTTTCGCCAGTTGTTGGGCGAGCGTCGATCCTTGCTGGCACAGGTCGATCCGGCACTTGATGGTGAAGGCCGTCGGGCCCTGGTGGCGGCATTCTACCTGTCACGTAAGCACCGAGATGCGACCGAGCATGCATGCCCGCTGCCCACTTCCTTGAGCGAAATGACGCGCTTGCCCGACAGCTTCCGTCAGGTCCTGGCCGAGCACATCGAGCTGATGATGGTTCAACTGGCCGATCGTCCTGAGGACGCCGACAAGGTCCTGGCTGATCTGGCCTTGATGGTGGGTGGTCTGGCATTGGCGCGTGCGCTTGGTACCGATGAGCTGTCTGACCGTGTCCTGCGTGCCGCCAAGTCGGCGGTGATCTGATCGTGTAACAGGAGCAAAGCGATGAGCCGTTTGAGCTGGATTCGTGGTGTGAACGGTACCCTTGGCCGGCTGGTGCCTGAGCGTGTGGCGAGCACGATGCGCCAGGCCTTCATGACCCCACGCAACCTGCCGCCCAAGGCCTGGGAGTTGCCGCTGCTGGCCAGTGCCGAGCGGATAACCCTGCGGTTCGGGCTTTCAGCACTGCGTTGGGGGCAGGGGCCAGCGGTACTGTTGATGCACGGCTGGGAAGGCAGGCCCACTCAGTTCGCGCATTTGATCCAGGCGCTGGTGGCGGCCGGATATACGGTGGTGGCGCTGGATGGGCCGGCCCATGGCCATTCCCCAGGGCAGCAGGCGCATGTGGTGCTGTTCGCCCGCGCTTTGTTGGAAGCTGCCGCCGAACTGCCACCGTTGCGTGCGGTGATCGGGCACTCGATGGGCGGTGCCAGCGTGCTGCTGGCGTTGCAGTGGGGCTTGCGCGCTGACGCCGCGGTGAGTGTGGCAGCCCCGGCGCGTCTGCTTGAGGTGCTGCGTGGTTTTGCCCAGCATCTGGGCATGCCGTCGCGGGCGCGAGCCGCGTTCATTCGGCAGGTTGAGCGGGACGTCGGTGTGCAGGTGTCACGGCTTGACGTTAACGGCTATCAGCTCGAGCTGCCCGGGTTGATCGTGCATGCGCAGAACGACGAGCGGATTTCGCCCAGTGAAGCACAAGTCATTCATGACGCCTGGTTTGACAGTCGCTTGTTGCTGTTGCCTGAGGGTGGGCATCAACGGGTGTTGTCGGCACCTCAGTTCATCGAGGCGGTATTGGCATTGCTTGAGCGCATTACCTTGGCGGCGCGCCAATCGGCCTGAGCATCCGTTACACTCTGTCGGTCTACCTAGCACCTGGAGCGGGCATGAGTTGGGATCTTGAAACGCCATTCGTCATCGACCTGCGCGTTGGCGCAGAAGACATCGATGGCCTTGGTCATGCCAATAACGCGGTCTATGTGACCTGGCTGGAGCGTTGCGCTTGGCGCCATTCGCAGCGCCTGGGCCTGGATCTGGTCGAGTATCGGCGACTTGACCGGGCGATGGCTGTGGTTCGGCATGAAATCGATTACCTGGCCAGTGCGTATCAGGACGATGAGTTGCAGTTGGCGACCTGGATCGTCGATTGGGATCAGCGCCTGAAAATGACACGTCGTTTTCAGTTGGTGCGTCCCAGCGATGGCGCCACCTTGCTACGGGCGCAGACCACCTTTGTCTGCATCGAGTTGTCCACAGGCAAGCCTAAGCGCATGCCCGCAGAGTTTCTTGAGGGGTATGGTCAGGCGCTGATGGCCGGGGCCCGATAGACCTGGCTTTTTGCTAGACTGCGCGCCTTCTTCGCTCGAGACACAACCTATGCAAATTGCCCTGGCCCCCATGGAGGGGCTGGTCGACAACATTCTGCGCGACGTCCTGACCCGGGTTGGCGGCATCGACTGGTGTGTCACTGAGTTCATTCGGGTCTGCGACCGTTTGTTGCCGGCTGCGCATTTCCACAAGATGGCGCCTGAGTTGGCCTTGGGCGCGCAAACCGCAGCCGGCGTACCGCTGCGCGTGCAATTGCTGGGTTCCGACCCGGTGTGCCTGGCCGAGAACGCCGCGTTGGCCTGTGAGCTTGGCGCGCCGGTGATTGACCTGAACTTTGGTTGCCCGGCCAAGACGGTGAACAAGTCGCGCGGTGGCGCAGTATTGCTCAAGGAGCCTGAGCTGCTGCACGCCATTGTTCGCGAGGTGCGGCGGGCAGTGCCGGCGCATATTCCGGTGACCTCGAAGATGCGCCTGGGTTTTGACAGCCCGGACGGTGCGCTTGACTGCGCCACGGCGCTGGCCGAAGGCGGTTCGGCGCACCTGGTGGTGCATGCGCGCACCAAGGTGGATGGCTACAAGCCGCCTGCCCATTGGGAGTGGGTGGCGCGGGTGCAGGACGTGGTCAAGGTGCCGGTGTTTGCCAACGGTGAGGTCTGGACCCTGGAAGACTGGCGACGTTGCCGTGAAATCAGTGGTGTCGAGGACATCATGCTGGGTCGTGGCCTGGTATCCCGGCCGGACCTGGCGCGGCAGATCGCCGCCGAGCGCGATCGGGTCGAATTTGTGCCGCTGGACTGGCAGGCGCTGATGCCGTTGCTCCAGGACTTCTGGCGCCAGGCCAGGGCCGAGCTGACGCCACGTGCGGCACCTGGGCGCCTGAAACAGTGGGTGGCGATGCTGACCCGTACCTACCCCGAAGCGACCGCGCTGTTCACCGAATTGCGCCGGGAAACCGACTGTGATCGCGTCGGGCAATTGCTCGGTATGCCGTTCACTGAGGCGGCCTGAAAAATTTTTCAGAGGGCGCTTGAAATCGTTTGTCGGGTCCACATCTAGGGAGTACGCGATGCCGAATTCGGGTCGCGTTGAATCCCTCGCTGATTATCAGGAGATGTACCATGACGACTGCTTTTTCTTTGGCTCCACTGTTCCGCCATTCCGTTGGTTTCGACCGTTTTAATGACCTGTTCGAATCGGCGGCACGTAATGAAGCGGGTAGCAGCTACCCACCTTACAACGTGGAAAAGCATGGCGATGACCACTATCGAATCGTCGTTGCCGCTGCTGGCTTCCAAGAGCAGGACCTTGACCTGCAAGTGGAGAAAGGCGTCTTGACCGTTGTTGGCGGCAAGCGCGACAGCAACGCCGAAAGCGTGACCTACCTGCATCAGGGCATTGCCCAGCGGGCTTTCAAACTGTCGTTCCGGCTGGCCGACCATATTGAGGTCAAGGCCGCAGCCCTGGCCAACGGCCTGCTCAGCATCGACCTGCTGCGCATCGTTCCGGAAGAGGCCAAGGCCAAGCGTATCCCGATCAATGGGAACCAGCCTGCACTCAACTGAGTGCGCATGGCGATGAAAGGGGCGCCTCTGGGTGCCCTCACGCTGCACACGAACCCCCGCTTTTAGCGGGGGTTCGTTTTTTTAAGCCCCAGACATGCTGGCGCAGACACCCCACCGACTGAGCCCGCGCAAGCCTGTAGGAGCCGGGCTTGCCCGCGATGCAGGCGCCGCGCACGCGCTGACACCCCACCGACGTCATCGCAGGCAAGCCAGCTCCAACAGGGTAGGAGCCGGGCTTGCCCGCGATACAGACGCCGCGAACTCGCTGCGACCCCACCGACGCCATCGCAGGCAAGCCTGCTCCAACAGGGCCCGCGCAGCCTGTAGGAGCCGGGCTTGCCCGCGATACAGACGCCGCGAACTCACGGATACCCCACCGACGCTATCGCAGGCAAGCCTGCTCCAACAGGGCCCGCGCTAGCTGTGGGAGCCGGGCTTGCCCGCGATGCAGACGCCGCGAACTCACGGACACCCCGCCGAGGCCATCGCAGGCAAGCCTGCTCCAACAAAGCCCGCGCAAGCCTGTGGGAGCGGGTCTTGCCCGCGATGCAAACGCCGCGAACTCGCGGGCCCCCCACCGACGTCATCGCAGGCAAGCCAGCTCCAACAAAGCCCGCGTAACCTGTAGGAGCCGGGCTTGCCCGCGATGCAGACGCCGCGTACTCATGGATACCCCACCGACGCCATCGCAGGCAAGCCAGCTCCAACAGAGCCCGCGCAAGCTGTAGGAGCCGGGCTTGCCCGCGATACAAACGCCGCGCACTCACGGACACCCCACCGACGCCATCGCAGGCAAGCCAGCTCCAACAAAGCCCGCGCAAGCCTGTAGGAGCCGGGCTTGCCCGCGATGCAAACGCTGCGAACTCACGGACACCCCACCGACGCTATCGCAGGCAAGCCAGCTCCAACAAAGCCCGCGCCAGCCTGTGGGAGCGGGTCTTGCCCGCGATACAGTCGCTGCGTACTCACAGGCACCCCACCGACGCCATCGCAGGCAAGCCAGCTCCAACAAAGCCCGCGCCAGCCTGTAGGAGCGGGGCTTGCCCGCGATGCAAACGCTGCGTACTCACAGGCACCCCACCGACGCCATCGCAGGCAAGCCAGCTCCAACAGAGCCCGCGCAAGCTGTAGGAGCCGGTCTTGCCCGCGATGCAAACGCCGCGAACTCACGGATACCCCATCGACGTCATCGCAGAGCTCCAACAGAGCCCGCGCAGCCCGTAGGAGCCGGGCTTGCCCGCGATACAGTCGCTGCGTACTCACAGGCACCCCACCGACGCCATCGCAGGCAAGCCAGCTCCAACAGAGCCCGCGCAAGCTGTAGGAGCCGGGCTTGCCCGCGATACAAACGCCGCGTACTCACGGACACCCCACCGACGCCATCGCAGGCAAGCCAGCTCCAACAGGGCCCGCGCCAGCCTGTAGGAGCCGGGCTTGCCCGCGATACAGACGCCGCGAACTCGCTGAGACCCCACCGACGTCATCGCAGGCAAGCCAGCTCCAACAGAGCCCGCGCCAGCTGTGGGATTGGGGCTTGCCCGCGATGCAGCCACCGCGAACTCACGTACACCCCACCGACGCCATCGCAGGCAAGCCTGCTCCAATAGAGCCCGCGCAAGCTGTAGGAGCGGGTCTTGCCCGCGATGCAGGCGCCGCGCACTCGCAGACACCCCACCGACGCCATCGCAGGCAAGCCAGCTCCAACAGAGCCCACGCAAGCTGTAGGAGCCGGTCTTGCCCGCGATGCAGACGCCGCGTACTCACAGGCACCGCGCTGAGGCCATCGCAGGCAAGCCAGCTCCAACAGAGCCCGCGCAAGCTGTAGGAGCCGGGCTTGCCCGCGATGCAGACGCCGCGCACTCACAGGCACCGCGCCGAGGCCATCGCAGGCAAGCCAGCTCCAACAGAGCCCGCGCCAGCTGTAGGAGCGGGTCTTGCCCGCGATGCAGGCGCCGCGTACTCATAGGCCCCGCGCCGAGGCCATCGCAGGCAAGCCTGCATCCCCCAGAGGCTTTAGCGATCCTCGGGGGCTTCCTGCAGCAGTTCGCGAAACTCGTTCAGCGGCAGTGGGCGGCTGTGCAGGTAACCCTGGTAGAGGTGGCAACCCAGCTGTTCAAGAAATTCCAGTTGCTCGGACAACTCCACCCCTTCGGCAATCACCGCCAGGTCCAGGCTGCGGGCCATGGCGACGATGGCGCGGACGATCTCGGCGTCGTTGGGGTCTACTGGCGCGTCGCGAACGAACGATTGGTCGATTTTCAGTGCATCAACCGGCAGTCGTTTGAGGTAGGTCAGTGACGAGTAGCCGGTACCGAAGTCGTCCATGGCGAAGCTGACGCCAAACGTCTTGAGTTCGCGCATTTTGTTGATGGTGTCTTCCAGGTTCTGGATCACGATGCCTTCGGTAATCTCCAGCTTGAGCATCCGGTAGGGCAGGCCATAGTCATCCAGGCTGCGGCGTATCCGTTCAACGAAGTCGTTCTGGCGGAACTGCCGTGGGCTGATGTTGACACACAGGCTGAACTCATCGGCATCGATCAGGCCGTCCTGCAGCATGCGCGCGCAGGCATCACAGGCTTCGTCGAGAATCCAGCTGCCGACTTCAAGGATCAGGCCGCTTTCTTCCAGCACCTGGATAAACTGGCTGGGCGGTTGCTGGCCCAGTTGCGGGTGATGCCAGCGCAGCAAGACCTCGGCGCCGATGATGCGGTTATCGCGGGCGTCGACCTGCGGCTGGAAGTGCAGTGCCAGTTCACCCCGTGCCAGTGCAAGGCGTAGGTCATTCTCCATGCGCAGGCGCTCGCTTGCGGCCTTTTGCATGGTGTTGTGGAACAGTTGAGTGGTGTTGCGGCCCGAGTCCTTGGCGCGGTAGAGGGCGATGTCGGCGCGCTTGAGCAGGTCGGCCGGGGTCGAGCCATGGTCGGGAATCAGTGCCACACCAATGCTCGGGGTTACTTGCAGGCGTTGTCCGTCCAGTGACATCGGTTCCGCCAGCAGTGCTCGCAGGGTGTCGGCCAGGCTACGAACCTTGTCTTCGACCTCTTCACGGCTACCTTCCAGGCCGCTGATCAGGACAACGAACTCGTCCCCGCCGAGCCGCGCCACGGTGTCTTCCAGGCGCACGCTGGCCTCCAGGCGAGCGGTGATGATTTTCAGCACGGTATCGCCCACCGGATGGCCCAGCGAGTCGTTGATGTGCTTGAAGTGGTCCAAGTCGAGGAACAGCAGGGCGCCGCGCAGGTTGTGACGTTTGAGCAAGGCGATCTGTTGGCTCAGGCGGTCCATCAACAAGGCACGGTTTGGCAAATTGGTCAGCGGGTCGTGATAAGCCAGGTGGCGAATCTGCGCCTGGGCGTTTTTCAGTTGGCTGACATCGCGTGCGGTCAGCAGCAGGCACTCGGTTTCATTGAGCGTGATGGGTTCTACCGACACTTCCAGGGTGAGCACTTCACCGCGCTTGTTGCGCCCAAGCATTTCCCGATGGTGGACTCGTCCCTTTTCCTGCAGTTCGGCAAGCAGTGCTGCCCGCTGTTTGTCGTCAGCCCAGACACCGATCTCCAGGGATGTACGGCCAATGACTTCGGCGGTTTTGTAACCGGTCAAACGGCAGAAACCGTCGTTCACCTCCAGGTAGCGGCCGCTCTCTCGTTCGGTGATGGTGATCGCGTCGGGGCTTGAGTGGAAGGCTTTGGCGAATTTTTCTTCGCTGGCTTTCAGTGCCGCTTCGGCGCGTTGTTGCTGAGTAATGTCACGCAGGGTGGTAACGCTGCACGGCTCATTGTCGACCTTGATCAGGCGGCTGGAGATTACGCAAGTCAGGGGGTGGCCATCCTTGTGGTTGACCAGCACGGCGACATTGTTCAGGGCCTGATCGCGAATAACCTGTTCAATACGCTTGGCCCGTTCGTTCGACTCGGCCCACAGGCCTATCTGTTCAGCGGTGCGTCCGAGTACTTGTTTGGCTTGCCAGCCAAAGGTCTGGGTAAAGGCCGGGTTGATCTCGATGAATTGACCGCTGTCCTGGCGGGTTACGCAAATCGGGTCTGGGCTGGCCTGGAACAGGCTGGCGAATTTTTCTTCCGAGCTGGTCAGGCGTTGTTCGCGTTCGACCTGTTCGGTAATGTCCAGCAGGGTGCCGGCCATGCGCAGAGGATTACCCTGTTCGTCGCGGTAGAGGCGCGCGCGGCTCTCGATGTAGCGCGAGGTACCATTTTCCAGCTGTATACGGTAGGTGATCTGGTAGTTGCCGGCTGGGCCTTCGCGCAGGCTGCGATAGGCCTGGCGCATGCTGCTGCGTTCTTGCTCGGGCACGCCTTCGAAGAAGGCTTCGAAAGACTCATGGAATGGAACGGGCTCAAGGCCGTGCAGCTGTGCGGCGCGGGCTGATCCATAGAGCATGCCGCTGGGAATGTGCCAGTCCCAGGTACCCAGTTGCGCGGAGTCCAGCGCCAGGTCCAGGCGCTCCTGGCTGTCCTTGAGTGCCTGTTCGGCACGTTTGCGTTCAGTGGTGTCGACAAAGGTGCTGAGCAGGTAGGCGACGCCCTCCATCTCGATGCCCTGGGTGCTCAGTATGCCGTCATGGATTTGTCCGCTGCCTGCACGAAACTGCACTTCCAGGGTGATGGGGTCGCTGGTGTTGCGGGTGGCTTCCAGGACCTGATGGCGTTGTTGCGGATTGACCCACAGGCCCAGCTCCAGTGTGGTCTTGCCGATCACCTGGTGGCAGGGCCAGTCCAGGGTTTTCTCAAAATGCTGATTGGCTTCATAGATCTGACCATCGATGCGTCGGGTCAGCAGGATCACGTTGGGGCTGAGGTGGAACAGGGTGGCGAAGCGCTTCTCGGAGTTGATCAGCGCCGCTTCCCGCTCGCGCTGGCGAGTAATCTCGCGTATGACCCCGATCATCTGTGGCTTGCCCTGTTTGTCATGGGTCAGGCTGCCATTGATCTCCAGCCAGTGAACGCTACCGTCCGGCCAGCGGATGCGATGGCGCAAGGCTTGGTCCTGTGGCTCGCCGGCCATTACCGCATAAAAGGTCTGCAGGGTGCGGGCGCGGTCTTCCACGGGCAACAGCTCGAGATAGTCGAGGTCGTTGGGCAGTGGCTGCTGCGGGTCAAAACCGAACAGTGCCTGCGTTCCGCGTGACCAGCTCAGGCGTCCGCTTTCCACATCCCAGAACCAGGCGCCCAGGTGCGCGCCGTTTAGAGCAGCCAGCAATTGCGTGGCGCTTTCCCAGGTTTGCTCGGATTCCTGAGGGTCGGCGGCGTGTATACGGGGCAGGCGCGGAAACCGGTTTGCTGATTTGGGCATCGATACCAGACCTTTGGCGAGTAACACATCCTTTGGATCAGAGCCTTCTGTAAGCGTTCAGCCTGGGCTCAAGGTCATACTGCGTGGCTGTCGAGCAAAGCCATGAAGGCTTTGGCGGCATTCGATAACGTTCGCTCAGTGTGCAGAATGTAGCCTAGTTGTCGCGACAGTTGTATGCCTGGCAACGCGATGGATGCGACCTGATCATCGAGCATAGTACGTGGCAGCACACTCCACGCCAGCCCGATGGACACCATCATCTTGATGGTTTCCAGGTAGTTGGTGCTCATGGCGATGTTGGGGGTAAGACCCTGCGCTTCAAACAGGCGCTGAACGATATGGTGGGTGAAGGTGTTGCCGCCGGGGAAAACCGCTGGGTGGTGTGCGATATCGGCCAGGCTTACAGCGCCCTTGCGTGCCAGCGGGTGTTCGGGGGCGGCGACGAAGTCCAGCGGGTCGTCCCAGACGGGCACGGCGCGAACCAGGGCGTGAGGCTCGGGCGCGAGGGTGATGACGGCGATTTCGGCGCGGCCATGAAGAATTTCTTCATAGGCCACTTCCGAGTCGAGGAACTGAATATCCAGTGCGACGGACGGGTACGCTCGGGTAAAGGCTCGCAGCAATGGCGGCAAACGGTGCAGGCCGATGTGATGGCTGGTGGCCAGAGTCAGGCGGCCGCTGACTTCGCCGGTCAGGTTGGTCAGGGCGCGGCGGGTGTCGTCCAGCACGTTGAGGATCTGGTAGGCCCGCGGCAGCAGCGCACGCCCGGCCTCGGTCAGGTTCACTTCGCGACCCAGGCGGTCGAACAGTCGTACGTCCAATTGTTGCTCAAGCCCGGCAATGCGTTTGCTGACGGCCGGCTGGGTCAGGTGCAGGCGTTCGCCGGCAGCGGAAAAGCTCCCGGTTTCGGCGATGGCAATAAAAGCATTGAGGTTGGCCAGGTCCACTACTCGGATTCCTTTTGGTTATCCAAAGTATAAAAATTATGAATTTGAGTTATTCAATCTAACCTCATAGCATCGTCCGTACAAGCCAAGTGGTTATTGGCATAGAAAGACGCTGATGAGGAACAGTCTGATGGCCGGCAAAACGCTCTACGACAAGCTCTGGGATTCGCATTTGGTCAAGCAGCGCGACGATGGGTCGGCGCTGATCTACATCGATCGTCACATCATTCACGAAGTGACGTCGCCGCAAGCCTTCGAAGGCCTGCGTCTGGCCAATCGCAAACCCTGGCGCATCGATGCCAACATTGCCACGCCTGACCATAACGTGCCGACCACGCCTGAGCGCAAGGGCGGCATTGAGGCCATCGTCGACCAGGTGTCGCGCCTGCAGGTGCAGACCCTCGATGAAAACTGCGACGAGTATGGCATCGTCGAGTTCAAGATGAATGATGTGCGCCAGGGCATTGTCCACGTGATCGGCCCGGAACAGGGCGCGACCCTGCCAGGCATGACCGTGGTTTGCGGCGATTCGCACACCTCCACCCATGGTGCTTTCGGTGCCTTGGCCCATGGTATTGGCACCTCCGAGGTCGAACACGTACTGGCTACCCAGTGCCTGGTCGCCAAGAAAATGAAGAACATGCTGGTGCGCGTCGAAGGCCAATTGCCGTTCGGTGTGACTGCCAAGGACATCGTGCTGGCCGTGATCGGCAAGATCGGTACCGCTGGCGGTAACGGCCATGCCATCGAGTTCGCCGGTAGCGCGATTCGTGACCTGTCTGTCGAAGGGCGCATGACCATCTGCAACATGGCCATTGAAGCCGGTGCCCGTGTCGGTCTGGTCGCTACCGATGAGAAGACGGTCGAGTATGTGAAGGGCCGCCCGTATGCGCCGAAGGGCGAGCAGTGGGCGCTCGCGGTCGAAGCCTGGAAAGACCTGGTTTCCGATGCTGATGCCGTGTTCGACACCGTCGTCGAACTGGACGCTGCGCAGATCAAACCGCAAGTCAGCTGGGGCACCTCGCCGGAAATGGTCCTTGCTGTCGATCAGCGCGTACCGGACCCGGCTGCCGAGGCCGATCTGGTCAAGCGCGGTTCCATCGAGCGGGCCTTGAAGTACATGGGCTTGCAGGCCAACCAGGCGATCACCGACATCCAGCTTGATCGTGTATTTATCGGTTCCTGCACCAACTCGCGGATCGAAGACTTGCGTGCCGCCGCTGAAATTGCCAAAGGCCGCAAGGTTGCCTCGACCATCAAGCAGGCGATCGTGGTACCCGGCTCGGGCCTGGTGAAAGCCCAGGCCGAGCAGGAAGGCCTGGACAAGATCTTCCTTGAAGCCGGTTTTGAATGGCGTGAGCCAGGGTGCTCGATGTGTTTGGCGATGAACCCGGACCGTCTGGAGTCGGGCGAGCACTGTGCGTCGACCTCCAACCGTAACTTCGAGGGCCGTCAGGGTGCTGGCGGACGTACCCATCTGGTCAGCCCGGCAATGGCCGCGGCCGCCGCCGTTACCGGTCGTTTTGTCGATGTACGCGAGTTGATTCAAGGGAGCGCAGCATGAAAGCCTTTACCCAGCATACCGGCCTTGTCGTCCCGTTGGACCGTGCCAACGTCGACACCGACCAGATCATTCCCAAGCAGTTCCTGAAGTCGATCAAGCGCACCGGTTTCGGCCCGAATCTGTTCGACGAGTGGCGTTACCTGGATGTCGGTCAGCCTTATCAGGACAACAGCAAGCGCCCGGTAAACCCGGATTTCGTGCTCAACCATGAGCGCTATCAGGGTGCCAGTGTGCTGCTGGCGCGGGAAAACTTCGGTTGCGGTTCCAGCCGTGAGCACGCGCCGTGGGCGCTTGAGGAATATGGTTTCCGTACCATTATTGCGCCGAGCTATGCCGACATCTTCTTCAACAACAGCTTCAAGAACGGCTTGCTGCCAATCATCCTCAGCGATGAGGAAGTCGACGCACTGTTCAAGCAGGTTGAAGCGGCGCCAGGTTATCAGTTGACGGTCGATTTGCAGTCGCAGACCGTCACCCGTCCCGATGGCAAGGTGTTGAGCTTCGAGATCGACGCGTTCCGCAAGCATTGCCTGCTCAATGGCCTGGACGATATCGGCCTGACCCTTCAGGACCGTGATGCCATTGCGACGTTTGAAGCCAAGCATCGCGCCAGCCAGCCCTGGCTGTTTCGTGACGCCTGATTGCTGTATTGAGTTTGTCGAGGCTATCGCTGGCACTGCCGGCGATAGGGCCCAGGAGATCTGCCGATGACCCGCAGCACCGTTCACACCGAAGTCGTCCAGCGCCAGTTCGGCGAGCAGGCTGCCGCCTACCTGAGTAGCGCCGTGCATGCCCAAGGCACCGAATTTGCGCTGTTGCAGGCCGCGTTGCGCGACCAGGGCAGTGCGCGTGTACTGGACCTGGGCTGCGGCGCCGGGCATGTGAGTTTTCACGTCGCGCCGTTGGTGGCTGAGGTCGTCGCCTACGACCTGTCGCAGCAGATGCTCGATGTGGTGGCAGCTGCGGCCACTGAACGTGGCTTGGGCAATATCGTTACCGAGCGTGGTGCGGCTGAACGCCTGCCGTTTGCCGATGCCTCGTTCGATTTCGTGTTCAGCCGTTACTCGGCGCATCACTGGAGCGATTTGGGCCTGGCGTTGCGTGAGGTGCGTCGTGTGTTGAAACCGGGCGGGGTTGTGGCGTTCATTGATGTCATGTCGCCCGGCAGCCCGTTGCTCGACACCTACCTGCAAACCGTGGAAGTGTTGCGTGACACCAGTCACGTGCGTGATTACTCGGCCGCCGAGTGGCTGCAGCAGGTCAGTGAAGCCGGCTTGTTCACGCGCAGCCACACCCGTCAGCGTTTACGTCTCGAGTACACCTCGTGGGTGGAACGCATGCGTACCCCTGAGCCGATGCGTGCGGCCATACGCCAATTGCAGCAGGCAATGGGTGAGGAAGTGCGGCAGTATTACCAGATTGAAGCTGATGGCTCCTTCAGCACCGACGTGCTGGTACTGTGGGCCGAGCGCTAGTTTTTTGGGTGGGCCTGTGTCGGCACACCGCTTGAATTGAATAGAGGAAAGCATGAGCAAGCAGATTCTGATTCTCCCTGGTGACGGTATTGGTCCGGAAATCATGGCCGAAGCGGTCAAGGTGCTGGAGCTTGCCAACGACAAGTTCCAACTGGGCTTCAGCCTTGAGCACGATGTGATCGGTGGCGCGGCCATCGACAAGCATGGCGTGCCGCTGGCCGACGAAACCCTGGAGCGTGCGCGCAAGGCTGACGCCGTGCTGCTGGGCGCTGTCGGTGGGCCGAAATGGGACAAGATCGAGCGTGACATTCGCCCTGAGCGTGGCCTGCTGAAGATCCGTTCGCAGCTCGGTCTGTTTGGCAACCTGCGCCCGGCGATCCTCTATCCGCAACTGGCGGATGCCTCGTCGCTGAAGCCTGAAATCGTCGCCGGCCTGGACATCCTCATCGTTCGCGAGCTGACCGGTGGTATCTATTTCGGCGCCCCGCGTGGCACCCGTGAGCTGGAAGGTGGCGAGCGTCAGGCCTATGACACCCTGCCATACAGCGAGAGTGAAGTGCGTCGTATCGCCCGTGTCGGCTTTGACATGGCACGCGTGCGCGGCAAGAAGCTCTGCTCGGTCGACAAGGCCAACGTGCTGGCTTCCAGCCAACTGTGGCGTGAAGTGGTCGAGCAGGTGGCCAAGGATTACCCGGACGTCGAGCTCAGCCACATGTACGTCGACAATGCGGCCATGCAACTGGTTCGTGCGCCCAAGCAGTTCGACGTGATCGTCACCGACAACATGTTTGGCGACATCCTGTCGGATGAAGCTTCCATGCTCACCGGCTCTATCGGCATGCTGCCTTCAGCGTCGCTGGATGCCAACAACAAGGGTATGTATGAGCCTTGCCACGGCTCGGCACCGGACATCGCCGGGCAGGGTATTGCCAACCCTCTGGCGACCATCCTGTCGGTCTCGATGATGCTGCGTTACAGTTTCAATCAGACCGCAGTGGCCGATGCCATTGAAAAGGCGGTGAGCCTGGTGCTGGATCAAGGCCTGCGTACGGGCGACATCTGGTCGGCAGGTTGCAACAAGGTGGGTACGCAGGAAATGGGCGACGCAGTAGTCGCAGCGCTGCGGAATCTGTAATCTCTCTGGCCCGCTGCCGATTTTTTCCCTTTAAGGCAGCGGCCCACTTTTTAGCAAAGGTGTAGTTGCGATGAAACGTGTAGGTCTGATCGGTTGGCGCGGTATGGTCGGTTCCGTGCTCATGCAGCGGATGCTGGAAGAGCAGGATTTCGATCTTATCGAGCCGGTGTTCTTCACCACCTCCAATGTGGGTGGACAAGGTCCGGCAGTGGGCAAGGAAATTGCCCCTCTCAAGGATGCTTACAGTATTGAAGAGCTCAAGACCCTCGACGTCATCCTGACCTGTCAGGGTGGCGACTACACCAACGAGGTGTTCCCAAAGCTGCGTGAAGCCGGCTGGCAGGGTTACTGGATCGATGCCGCTTCCAGCCTGCGCATGCAGGACGACGCGGTCATCGTGCTGGATCCGGTCAACCGCAAGGTGATCGACCAGCAACTGGATGCCGGTACCAAGAACTACATCGGTGGCAACTGCACCGTCAGCCTGATGCTGATGGGCCTGGGCGGGCTGTTTGAGGCTGGTCTGGTCGAGTGGATGAGTGCCATGACCTACCAGGCCGCGTCCGGTGCCGGTGCACAGAACATGCGTGAGCTGATCCGTCAGATGGGCGCTACCCATGCTGCCGTTGCCGACGACCTGGCCAACCCGGCCAGTGCCATTCTCGACATCGACCGCAAGGTTGCCGAGGCCATGCGCAGCGATGCTTACCCGACCGAGAACTTCGGTGTGCCGCTGGCTGGCAGCCTGATCCCCTGGATCGACAAGGAACTGCCAAACGGCCAGAGCCGTGAAGAATGGAAAGCACAGGCCGAGACCAACAAGATCCTGGGTCGCTTCAAGAGCCCGATCCCGGTCGACGGTATCTGCGTGCGCATCGGCGCCATGCGCTGCCATAGCCAGGCACTGACCATCAAGCTGAACAAGGATGTGCCGATCGCCGATATCGAAGGCATGATCAGCCAGCACAATCCGTGGGTGAAGCTGGTGCCTAACCAGCGTGAAATCAGCATGCGTGAGCTGAGCCCGACCAACGTTACCGGCACCTTGAATATCCCGGTGGGTCGTCTGCGCAAACTGAACATGGGCTCCCAGTACCTGGGCGCGTTCACCGTGGGTGACCAACTGCTGTGGGGTGCTGCCGAGCCGCTGCGCCGCATGCTGCGGATCCTGCTGGAGCGTTGATCAGCTTCTGTAGCTGACACCGAAACCCGCGCTGTCTGACAGCGCGGGTTTTTTGTTTTCAGTCACACTGGTCGAGGTTGCTTCCTGCCCGCTTGAGGTGTCCCTTGGGGCAGAATCCAAGTAAAGTGCCGCTCCCGCCGTACCCGCAGAGGATTTTTCATGAGCCAACCCATCAATATTGCCGTGATCGGCGCCACCGGAACGGTCGGCGAAACCCTTGTGCAGATTCTTGAGGAGCGCGATTTTCCGCTGGGTACGTTGCACCTGTTGGCGAGCATCGAGTCGACCGGCAGCTCGGTGGCCTACCGTGGCAAGAACCTGCGCGTGCGCGAGGTGGATGCGTTTGACTTCAGTCAGGTCCAGTTGGCGTTCTTTGCCGCCAGCCCGGCCGTGACCCTGAGTTTTGCGCCGCGAGCACAGGCCGCCGGGTGTGCGGTGATCGACCTGTCCGGCGCCTTGTCGGCCGAGCAGGCGCCTGCCGTCGTGCCAGAAGCCAATGCCGCCCTGATTGCCGGCCTGGCCTCGCCCAAGCAACTGCGTAGCCCGAGTGCCGCCGCGGTGGCGCTGGCGGTGGCATTGGCACCACTCAAGGGTTTGCTGGAGCTGGAGCGTGTGCAACTGACCGCGTGCCTGGCAGTTTCGGCCCAAGGGCGTGAGGCGGTCAAAGAGCTGGCTCGCCAGACGGCTGAGCTGCTCAATGCACGTCCACTGGAGCCACGCTTCTTCGACCGGCAGATGGCCTTCAATCTACTGGCTCAGGTCGGCGCCAGTGATGATGCGGGGCATGGTGTGCTGGAGCGTCGTCTGGTGGCCGAGCTGCGTGAACTGCTGGATTTGCCTTTACTCAAGATTTCCGTGACCTGCGTTCAAGTCCCGGTGTTTTTTGGCGATAGCTACAGTGTGTCGTTGCACAGTCGTACGGCGGTTGATCTGGCGGCGGTCAATGCTGCATTGGAGTCGGCTGAGGGCGTGGAGCTGGTCGATGCCGGTGACTATCCGACGCCGGTCGGTGACGCGGTGGGGCAGGATGTGGTCTATGTAGGGCGGGTGCGTGGTGGTATCGACGAAGCCGAACAACTCAACCTGTGGCTGACTACGGACAATGTGCGCAAAGGCGCGGCCTTGAACGCAGTGCAACTGGCGGAATTGTTGATAAAAGACCTTGCGTAAAAGATACTTGGCAACACTTTGCATAAAGATTCTGGATTGCTGGAAGTGAGCGGCCCTTGGGCGCTTGCGGGGCAGGTTGCAAACATGGCTCGCAGCTCAATGCCGGTCGATGCCCAAGGGCAGTTTTTCACTTCTTCTCGGTTGCCGGGGAAGGCTCACACAAAGGATGAGGTCATGCTTCGAATTCGCAAACTGGTGTTAGCAATAGCTGCCGCGTCGGCGCTGTCGTCCGGTATGGCGCATGCCCTCGGCTTGGGCGAGCTGACCCTCAAGTCGGCGCAGAACCAACCGCTGTATGCCGAAATCGAATTGCTCGATGTGCGTGACCTGACCGCTGCCGAAATCGCGCCGAGCCTGGCACCGAACGAAGAGTTCGCCAAGGCCGGTGTGGAGCGCCTGGGCTACCTCAATGACCTGACGTTCACGCCGGTGATCAATCCGGCCGGCAAAAGTGTGCTGCGGGTGACCTCCAGTCAGCCGCTGCCGGCACCGATGGTCAAGTTCCTTGTTCAGGTCATGTGGCCCAACGGGCGCTTGCTGCGTGACTACAGCGTACTGATCGATCAGGCGAAGTTCTCGCCTCAGTCGGCGCAGGCGGCTGCAGTGACCCCTGCGGTGACCGCGCCGGCACGCTACACCACGGTTCGCCGTGACACCTTGTGGGAAATTGCCGCCAAGGCGCGTCAGGGTGGTTCGGTGCAGCAGACCATGCTGGCTATCCAGGCCCTGAACCCGGATGCGTTCATCAATGGCAACATCAATCAGCTCAAGACGGGCCAGGTGTTGCGCCTGCCCGACGCCCAGCAGATTCAGAGCACACCCCAGCCGCAGGCCGTGAAGGAAGTGGCCGAGCAGTATGCGGCCTGGCGTGAAGGGCGCCGTCTGGGCCCGCGCGCGCGTCAACTGGACGCCACGCACCGCGTCAAGGCTCAGGCTGCACCCGCCCGTATCGTCAAGCAGGACAACCTGCGTCTGGTGACGCCTGGCGCCAAGGGTGCTTCGGGCAACAAGGCGCTGGCTGACAAGCTGGCAACCACTCAGGAAACCCTCGACACCAGCCGCCGCGATAACGCCGAGCTGAAAGAGCGCATGGCGGACCTGCAAAGCCAGCTGGACAAGCTTCAGCGCCTTATTCAGCTGAAAAATGATCAATTGGCCCGGCTTGAAGCTCAGGCTGCAGCTGCTCCAGAGCCTGCAGCGAATGCGGCGCCGGAGCAGCCGGTGATTGCTGCACAATTGCAGCCGGCGGCGACCAACCCTGTCGTCACGCCTGCGCCCGCTGCGACCGATACCGCGCCGGTATCGGTAGAGTCGCAGGCAGCCAAGACTTCGCTGGATGATCTGTTGGGCAATCCGCTGCTGCTGGCATTGATCGCAGGTTCGGCGCTGCTGGTGTTGCTGCTGCTTTTGCTGTTGTTGGCGCGTAAGCGCAAGGCTCAGCAGGAGGCGGAAAAGCACCTGCGCATGGCGCGTGCACTGGCTGAAGAGTCCGAGTTGGGGCCTGACCTGGACCTGCCGGAAAGCAGCTTCGAGGGGCTGGAAGTGTCGGCGCCAAGCGTCAAGCTGGCTCCTGCCGTGGTGGCTGCATCCGCAGCAGCGGCCACGGCCGCTGAACAGGCGCCGGTAGAGCCTGCGCCGAAAGCCGTTGAGCCGAAGCCAGTGGTGAAGGCTGCTCCAGTGGTTGAGGATGAGCCAGAGTTGGTCGCTGAGCCCGAAATTGTGGCTGAGCCAGTAGACCCCCTGTTGGCTGAGGTTGACTTGAGCATTGCGCGTGGTCGTTTGAACCATGCTGCCGAGTTGCTTGAACCAGCGGTTGAACAAGCGCCGCAGCGCAGCGATCTGCGTTTGAAGTTGATGGAGGTCTACGCGCGCCAAGGTGATCGCGATGCCTTTACCGGTCATGAGCGTCAACTGATCGCCACGGGGCAGAATCACGCCGATGTTGAAGCGCTGAAGAGCCGCTTCCCGGCGATGGTCGCCCTTGCGGGTGGTGCGGCTGCCCTTGCTGCAGAACTGGACGCACAGTACGTCAAGGAACTGCTCCAGGACGAGTCACCGGCCGAGGTTGCGCCGCAGGTGCCTGAGGATGACCTGGGTGATGCCTTTGACCTGAGCCTGGATGATCTGGAGGGGTTGGACCTGGCGGATGCCACGGTTGTCGAAGAGGCCGTTGTGCCGGAGTTGACCGAGCAGGTAGCTGCGCACACTGAAGATGATCTGAGCTTTGATTCGGTGCTGCAGGAGCAGGTGGCCGCACCGCAGGTACCTGAACCAACGCCGCAGCCTGAGCCTGAGCCTGCAGCAGTGCCTGAAGTGGTTGTCGAAGCTGAACCCGAGCCCGAGCCACTGGATGACCTGGCTGATTTCGACCTGGATGTGGGTGATCAGCCATCGCCTTCGGTCGCCCAGGCGCCTCGGGATATCGAGGCTGAACTGGCGGCATTTGATGAGTCGCTAGGGCTTGAAGCCGACCTGCCAGAGCTTTCAGGCTTGGGTGATCTGGACTTCCCTGATGATTTCGACCTGAGCGTGTCGGGGGATTCGGATGCGGCTTCCGCCAGCTTTGCGTCCGAGCTGGAGGACGTCAATGCCGAGCTCGACAAGCTGTCGCAGGGTTTCGAGCTGCCGCCGGTCGCGCCGCGGTTTACCGCTGAAGATGCCGCCAGTCTGAATGACGAACCCGAGTTCGACTACCTGGCTGGCACCGATGAGGTAGCGACCAAGCTGGATCTGGCTCGGGCGTATATCGACATGGGCGACAATGAAGGTGCTCGCGATATTCTTGATGAAGTGGTCAAGGAGGGTGATCAGGAGCAGCGCCGCGAAGCCAGCGAAATGCGTTCGCGACTGGCCTGAGTCTTTTCCTGCAAGTCCAACGGCAGCCCTGGTGGCTGCCGTTGTCGTTATACTCCCCGCCATTGCGTAAATCGACAGGTTGTATCCCCTTGGACATCATTGATAACGCGGCCGCCGAAGCAGCGGCCGAAGGCTTTTTCAGAATTGCCCTGGGCGTCGAGTACAAAGGCTCGCGCTATCACGGCTGGCAGCGTCAGCGAAGCGGCGTATTGAGCGTGCAGCAGACGCTTGAGGAAGCCCTGTCGAAGGTGGCGGACTCACCGGTTTCCCTGGTCTGTGCAGGACGTACCGATGCCGGCGTACATGGTTGCGGCCAGGTTGTGCACTTCGACACTCAGGTCGTGCGCAGTAGCAAGGCCTGGGTCATGGGCGCCAACATCAACTTGCCCCATGACATCAGTGTTGCCTGGTCGCAGGAGATGCCGGCGCATTTTCATGCGCGCTTCAAGGCCACGGCCCGGCGCTATCGCTATGTGATCTACAACGATCAGATCCGTCCGGCCCACCTGGGGCAGGAAGTGACCTGGAACCATCGTCCGCTGGATGTTCAGCGTATGGCCGAGGCGGCCGCGTACCTGGTCGGGACGCATGACTTCAGCGCGTTTCGTGCGGGGCAGTGCCAAGCCAAGTCGCCGATCAAGGAAATCCATCATCTGCGCGTGACCCGTCACGGCAAGATGATTGTGCTGGATATTCGCGCCAGTGCCTTCCTGCACCATATGGTTCGGAATATTGCAGGCGTACTGATGACCATTGGCGCGGGCGAACGCCCGGTGGTCTGGGCGCGAGACGTGCTGGAAAGTCGTGACCGCCGTAGTGCGGGCGTTACGGCCCATCCTTACGGGTTGTACCTGGTACAGGTCGAGTACCCCGAAGAGTTCGCCTTGCCTGAGCGTTTTATCGGTCCGCACTTCCTGACCGGCTTCGAAGCATTGGCGGCTGACGACCGGCAAGTCATTTGCTAACATCCGGTGCTTTCCGGTTCAGCTGAGGTTTTACCGAGTATGTCAGCAGTTCGCAGCAAAATCTGCGGGATTACCCGTGTAGAAGATGCGCTGGCAGCGGCCGAGGCGGGCGCTGACGCCATTGGGCTGGTCTTTTACGCGAAGAGTCCGCGGGCGGTTGATGTGCATCAGGCGCGAGCGATCATTGCCGCGTTGCCGCCGTTTGTTACCACGGTGGGCTTGTTCGTCAACGCCAGCCGCTGTGAACTCAACGAAATTCTCGACGCCGTACCGCTGGACCTGTTGCAGTTTCATGGTGATGAAACGCCTGAGCAGTGCGAGGGATTCAATCGGCCCTGGATCAAGGCACTGCGGGTGCGCCCGGGGGATGACCTGGAAGCCAGTTGCCGCCGGTATCACAACGCCAGTGGGGTGCTGCTTGATACCTACGTGGCGGGCGTACCGGGTGGTACGGGTGAGTCTTTCGACTGGTCGCTGGTGCCGGCGAAATTGAGCAAGCCGGTGATCCTGGCCGGCGGCCTGACGGCAGACAACGTGGCGTCGGCCATTGCCCAGGTTCGACCTTATGCGGTGGATGTCAGTGGCGGGGTCGAGCAGGCCAAGGGGATCAAGGACCCGGCCCGTATCGAAGCGTTTTTACGTGCGGTGCGTCAGGCGTGATACGCGGATGTGACGGTTGGCGGCGGGCCATCGTCCATAGCTATCGCAGCCTGATGCTGCCTGGCTGTGCCGCAAGGCCGGTCGAAATTACCGGGTGGTGCCTGTGGCATCGCCTGTAAAGAGTGAATGGGGTGCGGGATCGACGCGAGACCTCGCGGGTCCGCGCCACCTTCTTATAAACACGAATTGGCTCAAGGGCATACGCGTGACCCGACAGTGCGCTGTCTGCGGTCGCCGCTACTGGAGAAAGAAAGCATGAGCAACTGGTTGGTAGACAAACTGATCCCTTCGATCATGCGTTCCGAGGTGAAGAAAAGTTCCGTGCCTGAAGGGCTGTGGCACAAGTGCCCATCCTGCGAAGCGGTACTTTATCGTCCGGAGCTGGAAAAGACCCTGGATGTCTGCCCGAAGTGTAATCACCACATGCGTATCGGTGCGCGGGCGCGCCTGGACATTTTCCTCGACGCCGAAGGCCGTGCGGAGCTGGGTGCCGACCTGGAGCCGGTGGACCGTCTGAAGTTCCGTGATGGCAAGAAGTACAAGGACCGCCTGAGCGGTGCGCAGAAGCAGACTGGCGAAAAAGACGCGCTGATCTCCATGAGCGGCACCCTGTTTGGCATGCCGATTGTGGTCAGTGCTTTCGAGTTCTCCTTCATGGGTGGCTCGATGGGTGCCATCGTCGGTGAGCGTTTTGTTCGTGCGGCCAACTATGCCCTGGAAAACCGTTGCCCAATGGTCTGCTTCTCTGCTTCCGGTGGTGCGCGCATGCAGGAAGCGCTGATCTCGCTGATGCAGATGGCCAAGACCTCGGCCGTGCTGGCGCGTCTGCGTGAAGAAGGCATTCCGTTCATTTCGGTGCTGACCGACCCGGTGTATGGCGGCGTCTCTGCCAGCCTGGCAATGCTGGGTGATGTGATCGTTGGTGAGCCCAAGGCGCTGATCGGCTTCGCCGGCCCGCGTGTCATCGAGCAAACCGTACGTGAGAAGCTGCCAGAAGGCTTCCAGCGCAGCGAGTTCCTCCTTGAGCACGGCGCCATCGACATGATCATTCCGCGTCAGGAGTTGCGTGCACGTCTGGGCACGCTGCTGGCCCAGATGATGGGGCTGCCGACGCCGAAGATCGTTGCTGCGGTTGCCGAGCCTGTGGTTGTTCCGCCGGCGCCTGCCACGGTATGACCTCGCGTACCCTTGGCGACTGGCTTGCCTACCTGGAGCAGTTGCATCCGTCGGCCATCGACATGGGCCTGGAGCGCTCGCAACAGGTTGCGGCGCGGCTCGGGTTGGGCAAGCCGGCGCCACGGGTAATCACCGTGACCGGCACCAACGGCAAGGGTTCGACCTGCGCCTTCGTGGCGGCACTGTTGCAGGCGCAGGGGCTCAAGGTGGGTGTCTACAGCTCGCCGCACCTGCTGCGTTACAACGAGCGCGTGCAGATCGACGGTGTCGAGGCCAGCGATGCGCAGTTGTGCGAGGCGTTCGTGGCGGTCGAGGCCGCCCGTGGCGACATTTCCCTGACCTACTTCGAGATGGGTACCCTGGCGGCGTTCTGGCTGTTCCGGCAGTCGGCGCTGGATGCCGTTGTGCTGGAAGTCGGGTTGGGCGGTCGGCTGGATGCTGTCAATCTGGTCGATGCCGACCTTGCTGTTGTCACCAGTATTGGTGTTGACCATGCTGACTGGCTGGGCGATACCCGCGAATCGGTCGCCTTTGAAAAGGCCGGGATCTTCCGCCAGGGCAAGCCGGCCTTGTGTGGTGATCTCAATCCGCCACAGCCCTTGCTGGATAAGGCGCGTGAGTTGGCCTGTCCGTTTTTCCTGCGTGGTCGTGACTTCGATCTGTCCAGTACTGACCAGTATTGGCAGTGGCGCGGCGTTGATGCACGCGGCAATGTAGTCGAGTTGCAGGACTTGCCGTTGCTTGACCTGCCGATGGAAAACGCGGCGCTGGCCTTGCAGACATACCTGTTGCTGGATTTGCCCTGGAATGCCGGGCAGATTGTCACTGCCTTGAAGGCGACCCGGATCGTGGGTCGCCTGGACCGTCGGCAGTTCACCTGGCAGGGCAAGCGTCTGAGTATTCTGCTGGACGTGGGGCACAACCCTCATGCAGCGCAATACCTGGCGCAGCGACTGGCAGCGCGAGCGCCTGAAGGCAGGCGCCTGGCGGTGTTTGGCCTGCTCAGTGACAAAGACCTGGCGGGCGTTATCGAACCGTTGTGCAAGCAGGTTCAGGGCTGGGCGGTGGCGCCGCTGCAGAGCGCCCGTAGCCGACCGGCTGTCGAGTTGCAGGTAGCGCTAGAGAATCTTGGTGCGAACGTGCAGTCTTATCCAAGTGTCGCAGCGGCCCTTGAAGGGCAGTGTGCGCACGCAACGGCAGATGATGAAATACTGCTGTTCGGATCATTTTTCTGTGTCGGTGAAGCCCTTGAGTGGCTCGCTCGGCAGGCCAAGGAGGACGAGGTAGATGGCGTCGCTGGATAAGGTCGTCAAGCAACGTATGGTCGGCGCATTGGTGTTGGTTGCGCTGGCGGTAATCTTCCTGCCCATGTTGTTCTCGCGTGAGGATGAGTTGCGTCAGGTGCGGGTCGAGGCGCCGGAAGCGCCTGGCATGCCGAATTTGCCGCAGGTTCAGGTTGAACCGGTGCAGGTGCCCGAGCCGCAGCCGTTGCCTGAGGAGCCGGTTGTGGTGCAGCAAGTGCCTGCGTTATCGGCCCCGAGTACGCCGGTCGCACAGGTAGCAACGCCTGTTCCAGCGCCCGCTCCCGCGCCGGCCACCACGCCTGTGCCGGTGCCTGCGGCGGCCAAGCCGGTCGCGCCAGCGGCAGCGCCGGTGAGTAAGCCAGCGCCGACGACTGCTCCGGTTGCGGCTGTTGCAGCGGCCAAGCCGGTTGCGCCGAGCAAGGTCGATGTCAACGGCCTGCCGGTCAGCTGGTCGGTGCAGTTGGCCAGCCTGTCCAACCGTGCCAGTGCCGATACCTTGCAGAAAACCCTTCGTAGCCAGGGCTACAACGCCTATATTCGTTCCTCTGACGGCATGAATCGGGTGTTTGTCGGGCCGTTGATCGAACGTGCCGAGGCTGAGCGCTTGCGTGATCTGCTGGGGCGTCAGCACAAGCTCAAGGGCTTTGTCGTTCGTTTTCAGCCAGAACGCAGCTAAGCCTTGCCGTCCGGTCGTTACCGGACGGCAAATCACCGCTTACCGATAGCGCATCGCTCTGGTAAAATGCGCCGCCTTATCCGTTTGCAGGCAGCACCGTGGCATTTACCTGGGTCGACTGGGCGATCATCGCGATTATCGCCATTTCCTCGCTGATCAGTTTGAAGCGCGGCTTTGTCAAAGAAGCCTTGTCGCTGCTTACCTGGATCATCGCCGGGGCTGTGGCCTGGATGTTTGGCGGCGGTGTATCGCAATACCTGGAAAGCTATATCCAGACGCCGTCGGCCCGCGTCATCGCCGGCTGCGCCATTCTTTTCGTCGCCACCTTGCTGGTGGGGGCAATGATCAACTTTATTATCGGCGAGCTGATTCGTGTCACCGGGTTGTCCGGGACCGATCGTTTCCTCGGCATGGCCTTCGGCGCCGCGCGGGGTGGCTTGCTGGTTGTCGTGGCGGTCGGGCTGCTGAGCCTGGGGCCGGTACAACAGGATCCGTGGTGGCAGGAGTCCCGGCTTTTGCCACAATTTCTATTGGTCGCTGACTGGTCGAAAAACCTTATTCTGGGGTTTACCAGCCAGTGGCTCGCCAGCGGGATCAGCGCACCGGTTGATCTCCCGTTCAAGGAGCAGCTCCTGGGGCCCAAGACGCCTTGAGTGCTGTTCAGTCCAGTTTCATTAAGTAGGGGTTGCGTCGCATGTGTGGCATCGTCGGTATCGTCGGTAAGTCGAACGTCAATCAGGCGCTGTATGACGCGCTAACCGTCCTCCAGCACCGCGGCCAGGACGCTGCCGGTATTGTGACCAGCCATGATGGCCGGTTATTTCTGCGCAAGGACAATGGCCTGGTGCGTGATGTGTTCCAGCAGCGCCACATGCAGCGCCTGGTGGGGCATATGGGTATTGGTCATGTGCGCTACCCGACTGCGGGCAGCTCGACCTCGGCCGAGGCTCAGCCGTTCTATGTCAACTCGCCGTACGGCATTACGCTGGCGCACAACGGTAACCTGACCAACGTCGAACAGTTGGCCAAGGAAATCTACGAATCCGATCTGCGTCATGTCAACACCAGTTCCGATTCGGAAGTGCTGCTGAACGTCTTCGCACATGAGTTGGCGGTGCGTGGCAAGTTGCAGCCGACTGAAGAAGACGTCTTCGCTGCCGTCACCGACGTTCACAATCGCTGCCGTGGTGGCTACGCCGTAGTGGCCATGATCACCGGTTACGGGATTGTCGGCTTCCGCGACCCGAACGCCATCCGTCCGATCGTCT
This sequence comes from Pseudomonas sp. TE3910, assembly GCF_056279025.1. NCBI lineage: Bacteria > Pseudomonadati > Pseudomonadota > Gammaproteobacteria > Pseudomonadales > Pseudomonadaceae > Pseudomonas > Pseudomonas sp. TE3910. The sequence goes on along the minus strand of NZ_JBWBQN010000001.1, from coordinate 1,922,960 downwards.
TCGGTCAGCGTCATACCGACGAAGGCGTCGAGTACATGATCGCCTCCGAAAGCGTTTCGCTGGACGTACTGGGTTTCACCCTGATTCGTGACCTGGCGCCGGGCGAAGCGGTATACATCACCGAAGATGGCCAGTTGCACACCCGTCAGTGCGCGACCAATCCGAAATACTCGCCGTGCATTTTCGAGCACGTTTACCTGGCGCGTCCTGACTCGATCATCGACGGCGTTTCGGTCTACAAGGCTCGCCTGCGCATGGGTGAGAAGCTCGCCGAGAAGATCCAGCGCGAGCGCCCGAATCACGATATCGATGTGGTCATCCCGATTCCCGACACCAGCCGTACCGCTGCGCTGGAGCTGGCCAACCACCTGGGCGTCAAGTTCCGCGAAGGTTTCGTCAAGAACCGCTACATCGGTCGTACCTTCATCATGCCTGGCCAGGCCGCGCGCAAGAAGTCGGTTCGGCAGAAGCTCAACGCCATCGAGCTCGAGTTCCGTGGCAAGAACGTCATGCTGGTCGATGACTCGATCGTGCGCGGCACCACCTGCAAGCAGATCATTCAGATGGCCCGTGAAGCGGGTGCGAAGAATGTCTACTTCTGCTCGGCGGCGCCAGCGGTACGTTACCCTAACGTCTACGGCATCGACATGCCGAGCGCTCATGAGCTGATCGCACACAACCGCACCACTCAGGACGTCGCTGACCTGATCGGCGCCGACTGGCTGGTCTACCAGGACCTGTCGGACCTGATCGACGCAGTGGGCGGCGGCAAGATCAAGATCGAGAATTTCGACTGCGCGGTGTTCGATGGCCAGTACGTGACCGGCGATATCGACGAAGCCTACCTCGAGAAGATCGAGCAGGCGCGTAACGACGCCTCCAAGGTCAAGAATCAAGCGGTCAGCGCGATCATCGACCTCTACAACAACTGAGTGGGAGCAGCGGCATGACACAGGAATGGGATGCCGGGCGCCTCGACAGCGACCTTGAAGGGGTTGCGTTCGATACCCTGGCCGTACGTGCCGGTCAGCATCGCACGCCGGAAGGTGAACACAGCGATCCGCTGTTCTTCACCTCCAGCTATGTGTTCCGTACGGCGGCTGATGCCGCCGCGCGGTTCGCGGGTGATGTGCCGGGCAACGTCTATTCGCGCTACACCAACCCGACCGTTCGGGCTTTCGAGGAGCGCATCGCCGCCCTTGAAGGCGCCGAGCAGGCGGTTGCGACGTCGACGGGTATGTCGGCCATTCTCTCTACGGTGATGGCCCTGTGCAGCGCTGGCGATCATGTGCTGGTGTCGCAGAGTGTGTTCGGTTCGACCATCAGCCTGTTCGAGAAGTACTTCAAGCGCTTCGGTGTGCAGGTTGACTATGTGCCGTTGACGGATCTGGCTGCCTGGGAATCGGCGATCAAGGCCAATACCAAGCTGCTGTTCGTCGAGTCGCCGTCTAACCCGCTGGCCGAGTTGGTGGATATCGCCGCGTTGGCCAGCGTGGCCCATGCCAAGGGCGCGCAACTGGTGGTCGACAACTGCTTCAGCACGCCGGCCTTGCAGCAGCCGCTGAAGCTGGGCGCCGACATTGTCGTGCACTCGGCGACCAAGTTCATCGACGGCCAGGGTCGTTGCATGGGCGGTGTGGTTGCAGGTCGCGCCGAGCAGATGAAGGAAGTGGTGGGTTTTCTGCGTACGGCAGGCCCGTCGCTGAGCCCCTTCAATGCCTGGATCTTCCTCAAGGGCCTGGAAACCCTCAACCTGCGGATGCGTGCCCATTGTGCCAACGCACAGGCACTGGCCGAATGGCTGGAGCAGCAGGATGGCATCGAGAAGGTTCACTATGCCGGGCTCAAGAGCCATCCGCAGCATGAACTGGCCGAGCGTCAGATGAAGGGCTTCGGTGCGGTGGTGAGCTTTGAGGTCAAGGGCGGCAAGGAAGGAGCCTGGCGCTTCATCGATGCCACCCGCTTGATTTCGATCACCGCGAACCTGGGCGACAGCAAGACCACCATCACGCACCCGGGCACCACCTCGCACGGCCGTCTGTCGCCGCAGGAGCGTGAGGCGGCGGGTATCCGCGACAGTCTGATCCGTGTTGCGGTCGGCCTGGAAGATGTGGCTGACCTCAAGGCCGATCTGGCCCGCGGGTTGGCGGCGCTGTGATCGACTGGTCAACCCCCGAAAGCAGCCATAACGGTCGTGTCGCACTGGTCACCGGTGCGGCACGGGGGATTGGCCTTGGCATTGCTGCCTGGCTGATCTGTGAAGGCTGGCAGGTGGTGCTGACCGACCTTGACCGTGCGCGTGGCTCCATGGCCGCCAAAGTGCTGGGTGACAATGCCTGGTTCGTTGCCATGGATGTCGCGGATGAGGCCCAGGTCGCCGTCGGTGTGGCCGAGGTGCTGGGCCAGTTCGGCCGGCTTGATGCACTGGTGTGCAATGCCGCCATTGCCGACCCTCACAACACGACCCTGGAAAGCCTCAGCCTTGCGCACTGGAACCGTGTGCTGGCGGTCAACCTGGGTGGGCCGATGCTGCTGGCCAAGCATTGTGCGCCTTACCTGCGTGCGCATTGTGGCGCTATCGTGAACCTGGCTTCGACCCGGGCGGCGCAGTCCGAGCCTGATACCGAAGCCTATGCCGCGAGCAAGGGCGGTTTGCTGGCCTTGACCCACGCCCTGGCGGTGAGCCTTGGCCCGGAGATCCGGGTCAATGCCGTCAGCCCGGGCTGGATCGATGCCCGTGACCCCTCCCAGCGCCGTGCCGAACCGCTGACTGAATCCGACCATGCTCAGCACCCGGCGGGCAGGGTAGGGACGGTAGAGGATGTGGCGGCTATGGTGGCCTGGCTGTTGTCGAAGAATTCCGGCTTTGTTACTGGGCAGGAGTTCGTGGTCGACGGTGGCATGACCAAGAAGATGATTTACCAGTAACAGGTTTTACGCTGGGCGCTTCATGAGGTACACGGCGGTTTCTGCTTTTGCGGGCAGCTTGTCGCTTAAGGGTGAAGCAACTTTTTTGCGGTTTTTTAAAAAAACTTCAACAGGGGTATTGACTTAGGTTCGATACCTGCGTAAATTTCGCCACCTCAGCGAAGCACACGGGTGATTAGCTCAGCCGGGAGAGCATCTGCCTTACAAGCAGAGGGTCGGCGGTTCGATCCCGTCATCACCCACCACTTCCTGAGATGTTCCTGACCCAGGCGCTTTTGAAAGAAGGCACCTAATTGAGAGGAACAGGACGCAAGTCCATATGCGCAGCGGTAGTTCAGTCGGTTAGAATACCGGCCTGTCACGCCGGGGGTCGCGGGTTCGAGTCCCGTCCGCTGCGCCACTTTTCTCCAGATCGGTTTAACAGCCGGTTTGAGGTCGGAAGGTACCGAAACCTTCAGGCCAGATCCCAGTTTCAAACGGACGAAAGTCTGTGCGATACGCAGCGGTAGTTCAGTCGGTTAGAATACCGGCCTGTCACGCCGGGGGTCGCGGGTTCGAGTCCCGTCCGCTGCGCCATATCCGCTTCGAGGCCCTTGAACTCCTCGAAGCAACAGAGAAAGCGACCTTAGGGTCGCTTTTTTTGTTTGGGTCACTGCTTCAATCTCGAAAGGGGCTTCCGGGCAATTTACCGCCCAATCTTGCCTCGACACTTCAGTGATGCGCCGATGTGTAGCACAATAGGCGCCGAACGTTCTCCCCAGGATTTGCAATGTCAAAGTCAACCGTCTTCGGTGCGCTCGGGCTGGCCCTAGTGCTGGCGGGTGTTTCCGGCTGCTCCTCGAAAAAAGCCGCCATTTACGAACACGAGAATTTCGACGATTCGGGCACCTTCTCGCGCAGCTTTCCGGTGAGCGAAGCCGGTTCGTGCGAAGCTGCGCGGCGTGCCTTGCTCAGTCAGGGCTACATCATCACTACCAGCAGTGCTGGTCAGGTCACGGGTAACAAGAGTTTCCAGCAGACTGGCGACACTCATATGCAGATCAGCTTCAACGTGGTCTGTGCGGCTGACAACAGCAGCGCCAAGCGCTCAACCATGTTCGCCAACGCCCTGCAAGACCGTTATGCGCTGAAAAAATCCAATACCTCGGCCAGTCTTGGTGTCGGTGTGCTGGGTTCGGTGTCGATGCCGATTGGCTCTACCGACGACTCGATGGTCAAGGTGGCCAGCGAGACCGTAACCTCGGCCAAGTTCTATGAGCGCTACTTCGCGCTGGTTGAGAGCTTCTTGCCCAAAGAACAGAAGAAGCCACAGAAGAAGGCGACTGAGCCAGAGAAGGCGCCAGAGCACGCACCAGAGCCGGCGCCTGCGGCTGCTCCAGCCGTTGAACTGGGTGTGCCGGAAAGCAACCCGGCGTCGGCCCCGACTCAGGCCCCGACTCCGCCAGCTGCAGCCAGCGTGCCTGAACCTGCTCCCTTGGCGCCTGCACCCGCTGCGCCGCCCGCCGCGCCATCTGCCACGCCGGTAGTCGATGACGGTGCAGCTTCGAAGCCTGTTGCCCCTCCGGTTGAGGCCGCGCCAATCACGGTTCAGGAGGTGCCTGCCGCTCCGCTCGCGCCTGCACTCAGTGAGCCGACACCTGCGGTCAACCCTACGGTGAGTGCGGAGCAACCGGTTCAGTAGGCGGCGCGGATAAATCGTCCGGCGTCTGCTACGTTTATTTCAAACAGCGGTCTTGTCATTTTTTCGTCACTGCGCAACTTTAAGGTGAATGACGAATCAATGAGATGAATGAGAAAAACGGAGCAGATAATGGACGACTATCAAGAAGAGCTTCTCGACTACAACGCCTACGAACTCGATCTGCCAGAGCCTGCAGATGACGCTACAGAGCTCTAGGTGGTGCGCCGCTGACTGCGACGGAAGTCGCCAGGGGTAACCCCGCTCCAACGCTTGAATGCACGCTGGAAGGCCTCTGCCGAAGCAAATCCCAACAGGTAGGCGATCTCGCCAAAGGCCAGCTCCGTATCGCGGATGTAGGCCATCGCCAGGTCGCGCCGCGTGTCGTTCAGAATCGTTCGGAACTGCGTGCCTTCCTCAGCCAGTTTGCGTCGTAGCGTCCAGGTCGGAAGCTGCAGACGGTTGGCGATTTCTTCCAGGTCCGGCTCATGCCCACCGCTGAGCAGCGGCCCCAGCAGTTGCACGATGCGCTCGCTGAGGCTGCGAATGCGCGTGCGCTGTTCCAGTTCAAGTTCGCACAACTGCAACAGGTGCTGCCAGGTGCTGGGGCAGTGGGTGCTGTTGCGCAACTCCAACTGGTTACGGTTCAGGCGTAGCTGGTTGGTCTCGGCAGCAAAATGAACCGGCGTCAGGCACAACCCCTGATACTGCTCGGCATAAGCTGGGGCCTCGAATTCGATATCGATACGTTCGGCGTGTAGCGGCATGCCCGCCACGCTCGACAGTTGCGCCAGCCAGCCCGCCAGGAGTGAGTCGACCACGAAGCGGTTGTAGGCGTTGTATGGGCTGATCGAGTAGAAGCGCAGCCAGGCACCTTGCGGGTCTTCATGAAACGTCGACTGACCGCGGTAGTTGGCGGCATACAGGGGTTCAAAGCGCAGCAGGGTGCGAGCGGCTTCGCCGACGGTGGGCGCCTGGGCTGCGGTCACCCCGGCAAGGCCTGTCTGGCTCAGGCGGCTCAGGCGGCCCATGTGCAGGCCCAGGGCCGGGTTGCCCGTGAGGGTGATGGCGGCATGGCCCAGGTGCATGTAGCGCGGTATCGACAGCCGGGCACCTGGCTCGGCCAGGCGCGCCGGCTCCAGGCCATAGTGCGCAAGCAGAGGCGCGGGGTCGTGGCCGAGGTAGCGGACGGTTTCCTCCAGGCTCTGTACGAACCCTACCGAAAGATCTCCCAGGCGTACCCGTGGACGAGGCATCGTCTTACAGCCAGAGGTTGAGCAGGCGCGCGCCAGGTTTGGCGCTGACACTAAAGTTCTGGCCGTTACGGCTGGCAAAGCCCTCGCCGTCGGTGCTGACTTCCCAGAAGCGCCCCTGCAGGAACACGCTCATGCTCGCCTGTTCGCGGCCTTTGTTGGCAAGTATCAGACGCTGCCAGGCTTCGCCCTCGCTCACTTCACCGGGTTTGAGTGGCAGTTGTGTCGCCAGCGGCTGATGGCGGTTGCCACGCCAGGGCGCGCGCCAGCCATGCTTGACGCCGATGAAGGCCGGGTTGGCGATCACCTGCACCGCCTGTTGCTCAAGCTGGCGGTAGTTGTCCGGGTACCAGCTGTCACTGCCCACCAGGACGCCCAGGCGTCCTGCCGGCGTCTCGAGTACTTGCAAGGGTTGTGCGCCGGCATGAATGAAGCGGCGTACGCCGTTGTCCGGGTGTTTTTGGCGTACTGGTTGGCCCAGTATTGAGCCGTCATTGGCGAACACCAGGCTGCTGTTGTACAGGGCACCTGAGCCCACCCGCAGAGTGCCGCCGTCTACATACGGCTCGGGCAGGACGATGGAACCTGCTACGAGGGTGATGTCGAACTCGCGTGCCAGGCCGCCGAACAGTTGCTGGTAGTCGCTCGCCATCTGGGCCGCCTTCATGCGCAAGTGTGCGTCAGCGCGGCGGTCATCCCCTGTGGCGCCAAGCATCGCCAGCCCATAGCGCAACGGGTTGCTCAACTCCAGCCACTGCCGGGCCTGATCAAGGTGGGTGACCTGGTACATCTCGCTCTTTTCGCCAAGCGCCCAAAGCCAGGTGCCGATGTGTTCGGGCAGGATGACAACGGTTTTACGGCTGATCAGGCCCTGCTCACGTGCGTGCTGCAAGTAAGCCGCCAGCTTCAGGTGCAAGCGTTGCAGGCTTTGGTAGTCACCGGGGAACAGCTCAGGCTCGATACCGAGCAGGTTGCCCTGGTTCGCGGGGATGCCCTGGTTCAGTGTCAGTTCGACACGCAGGTCGGACAGGTAATGGCCGGCGGGACGTTGTTCTGTCCATAGCCCGTAGCCGCAAAGCATGGTGATGACAACCAGGGCGAGAGCCCCGAGCAGGAGTTTTTGCATGAGGCGGGCAAGGCCGACTGAGGATTTAAGCCGTTAGGGTAGTCGTGCTGCGCGGTTGGATCAATAAGTTGTCACTTTCGGTCATTGAGCGACGGGTAACAGCTCTTTAATGTCGACCTCAGATAACTGACGGGTTCCACCTCCGGGTGAGAGGCCTGCATTCCGTGATTAACGCTTGTTGTGGAGTACGTTATGGCCGCTGCCCAATACCCGCATCTGTTGGCTCCGCTGGACCTGGGGTTCACCACGTTGCGCAACCGCACCCTGATGGGCTCGATGCACACCGGCCTTGAAGAAAGACCGGGTGGTTTTGAGCGCATGGCGGCCTATTTTGCCGAGCGCGCCCGGGGTGGGGTGGGGCTGATGGTGACCGGCGGTATTGGCCCGAACGAAGAAGGGGGCGTGTATGCCGGTGCGGCCAAGCTGAGCACGCCGGAGGAAGCCCGGAAGCACCGTATCGTGACTCAGGCGGTGCATGAAGCCGGTGGCAAGATCTGCCTGCAGATCCTTCATGCCGGGCGTTATGCCTACAGCCCCAAGCAGGTCGCACCCAGTGCCATTCAGGCACCGATCAACCCGTTCAAGCCCAAGGAGCTGGACGAGGAGGGGATCGAGAAACAGATCCGGGACTTCGTAACCTGTGCAACGCTGGCACAGAGCGCCGACTACGATGGCGTCGAGATCATGGGCTCGGAAGGTTATTTCATTAACCAGTTCCTCGCCGCCCATACCAACCATCGTACTGACCGCTGGGGTGGCAGTTACGAGAACCGCATGCGTCTGGCGGTGGAGATCGTTCGTCGGGTGCGTGAAGCGGTCGGGCCGAACTTCATCATCATCTTCCGCCTGTCGATGCTCGACCTGATCGAGGGGGGCAGCGATTGGGACGAAATCGTGCAGTTGGCCAAAGCCATCGAGCAGGCTGGCGCCACGCTGATCAACACCGGTATCGGTTGGCACGAAGCGCGTATTCCGACCATTGCCACCAAGGTACCGCGTGCCGCCTTCAGCAAGGTCACCGCCAAGTTGCGCGGTTCGGTGAAGATTCCGCTGATCACCACCAACCGTATCAATACCCCGGAAATCGCTGAGCAGATCCTCGCTGAGGGCGATGCCGACATGGTCTCCATGGCGCGTCCGTTCCTGGCGGACCCGGAGTTCGTCAACAAGGCCGCTGCCGGTCGTGCTGACGAAATCAACACCTGCATTGGCTGCAACCAGGCGTGTCTGGATCACACCTTTGGCGGCAAGCTGACCAGTTGCCTGGTCAACCCGCGTGCCTGTCATGAAACAGAGCTCAACTACCTGCCGACCCGCCTGTTGAAGAAAATTGCGGTGGTCGGTGCAGGTCCGGCGGGCCTGGCGGCTGCCACGGTGGCTGCAGAGCGGGGGCATCAGGTCACCCTGTTCGACTCGGCCAGTGAAATTGGCGGCCAGTTCAATGTGGCCAAGCGTGTGCCGGGCAAGGAAGAGTTCTATGAGACCCTGCGCTACTTCAAGCGCAAGCTGCAGACCACCGGTGTCGAGGTTTGCCTTGAGCAGCGCATGAGTGTCGAGCAACTGCTCAAGGGCGGCTACGATGAGGTCATTCTCGCTACCGGTATCGCACCGCGTCTGCCGGCTATTCCCGGTATCGGGCACCCTAAGGTGTTGAGCTATCTGGATGTCTTGCTGGCGCGCAAGCCGGTAGGCCAGCGCGTGGCGGTCATCGGTGCCGGCGGGATCGGCTTTGATGTGTCCGAGTTCCTGGTTCACCAGGGAGTAGCGACCAGCCAGGACCGTGAGGCCTTCTGGAAGGAGTGGGGCATCGATACCACCTTGCAGGCCCGTGGTGGCGTTGCCGGGATACGTCCACAACCGCATGCGCCGGCCCGTCAGGTGTTTCTGTTGCAGCGCAAGAAATCCAAGGTGGGTGACGGTCTGGGCAAGACCACCGGCTGGATTCATCGCACGGGTTTGAAAAACAAGCAGGTGCAGATGCTTAACAGTGTCGAATACCTGAGTATCGACGATGAAGGGCTGCATATCCGTATTGGCGAGGGCGAGCCGCAGGTTCTACCGGTCGACAACGTGGTTATCTGTGCTGGTCAGGATCCGCTGCGTGAGCTGTACGATGGCTTGCACGCCGCCGGTCAGTCGGTGCACCTGATCGGTGGTGCCGATGTTGCGGCCGAGCTGGATGCCAAGCGCGCAATCAATCAGGGTTCACGGCTGGCTGCCGAACTCTGATGCGGCAGGTACGGCGGGGTGCGCTAGACTGCGCTTCCCGCCCTGTACCGAGTTTGTTGTCGGAATGTTCGATTCACTTCCCTTGGCCCCACTCCAGCCGCTGTCACTGCCCTGGTTGAGCCGTGCCGGTGTTGAAGCGGCGGTGCTGCGCCTTGACCTCATCGACCCGCTGATCAGCGGCAACAAGTGGTTCAAACTGCTGGAGCACCTGCGTGAGGCCCGTGCTGCCGGGGCTCCTGGCGTCATCAGCCTCGGTGGCGCGCATTCCAATCACCTTCATGCACTCGCGGCGGCAGGCCTGCGCTTTGGTTTCGCTACTGTCGGGTTGCTGCGCGGTCATCCGCAGGACACACCGACGGTCCGTGACCTGCGCGCCTTCGGCATGGAGCTGCACTGGCTGGGTTATGGCGGCTATCGGGCGCGGCATGAACCGGGCTTCTGGACACCTTGGCACGCCCGCTACCCTGGCTGGCATTGTGTACCGGAAGGTGGCGGTGGTGCGTTGGGGGTCAAAGGGTGTGCGCAGATTGTAGAGCAGGCGCGATGTCAGCTTTCGGCACTGGGTTGGCCTGACTACGATGGTTGGTGGTTGGCGGTCGGGACCGGTACCACATTGGCCGGTCTGGTGGCGGCTGAAACAGGCGCGCACTGGGTGCAGGGTGCTTTGGCGGTGCCCGGGGATCATGGTGTTGCCGCACAGGTCGATGGGCTGCTGGGAGCATGCCGGGCAGGTTACGTGCTGCACGACGCCAGCCGCGCAGGTTTTGCCAGGGTCGATGCAGAACTGTTGGCGTTCATTGAGGCGAGCGAAGTGCAGTCGGGCCTTCCCCTGGAGCCGCTGTACACGGGGAAAGCCCTGCTCGCCTTGCGCGAGCAGGTGGAACAGGGCGCCTTCGCGCCCGGCACGCGGCTGATATTCCTGCACACCGGTGGCCTGCAAGGCCGTCGGGGGCTGGTTTAGTCGCCTTTTGGCAGCATGCGCCGCAGCGTGTTGTCGCGGCTGACATAGTGGTGATACAGCCCAGCCAGGGCGTGCAGGCCGATCAGCCAGTAGCCCAGCGAGGCAATCAGCTCATGCCAGCCCTTGATCTGCTTGCCCAGGTCTGGATCTGGCGCAATCAAGGCGGGCAGGTTGAAGCCATAGAAGGGGATCGGTTTGTCGCTGGCGCTGAGAATCAGCCAGCCGGCCACAGGCAAGCCGATCATCATCGCGTACAGCGCCCAATGCATCAGTGTGGCCAGGCCGCGCTGCCAGGCCGGTGGGTTAGGTTCGATACGGGGTGTCGGGCTGATGACGCGCAGCAACAGGCGCAGCCAGACCAGCACAAAGACACTCAGGCCGAGCATGAAGTGCAGGTCTTTCATCAGGGCGCGCTCGGCGCTGTCCTTGGGGAACATACCCCGTAGCTCGATACAGGCGTACACCGCTGCCAGCAGTATCAGCATCAGCCAGTGAAGGGCAATCGACAGACTGCCGTAGCGGTCCCGGGTGTTGGTTAGCGTCATATGAGCTCCTCGTTATCAGGTCGTATTTCGCGCTCTTGCTTGGCGCTGGGCATTAACTGTAATTGTTTGTTTCAGAGATCATAGGAGAAATAGCAGCAAAATTTCGTTAGTGACCAAACGAACACTCGTTAAAATCCGCCGTCTTTTCCCCTCTACTTTCTGCAAGGCTGTTGTCTCATGCTGATGGCGTCATTGATCTTCCTGCTGACCATCACCCTGGTGATCTGGCAACCCAAGGGCCTCGGTGTCGGCTGGAGCGCGACGTTCGGGGCGTTGTTGGCGCTGATCAGCGGTGTGGTGCACTGGAGCGATATTCCGGTGGTCTGGCAGATCATCTGGAACGCTACCGGTACCTTCATTGCGTTGATCATCATCAGCCTGCTCCTTGATGCAGCGGGGTTCTTCGCCTGGGCGGCCCTGCATGTGGCGCGTTGGGGGCGTGGCAGCGGGCGGCGGCTGTTCGCTTACATCGTGTTGCTGGGGGCGCTGGTGTCGGCACTGTTTGCCAACGACGGCGCAGCGCTGATCCTTACACCTATCGTCGTTGCCATGTTACTGGCCTTGCGTTTCTCGCCAGCGGCGACTCTGGCATTCGTCATGGCTGCGGGCTTCGTGGCCGACACCGCCAGCTTGCCATTGGTCGTGTCTAACTTGGTGAACATCGTTTCTGCGGATTTCTTCGGCATCGGCTTCAACCGTTATGCCGCCGTCATGTTGCCGGTGAACCTGGTCAGCGTGGCGGCGCCACCCTGGGTATCCTGATGTGGTTCTTTCGACGTGACATTCCGCGCGATTACGACCCGTTGCAACTGGATCGGCCACGCAGTGCGATTCAAGACCCGGCCACCTTTGTGGCCGGCTGGCTGGTGTTGTTGATCTTGCTGCTGGGGTGTTTTGCCCTGGAGCCGCTCGGCATTCCCATCAGCGCGATCTCGGCGGTGTGTGCGGCTGTCTTGCTGCTGGTCGCCGCCCGCGGCCACACCATTTCCACACGCAAGGTCCTCAAGGAAGCCCCGTGGCATATCGTGATCTTCTCGCTGGGCATGTACCTGGTGGTGTATGGCTTGCGTAATGCCGGGTTGACCGGGCAACTGGCCACCTGGCTCGACACGTTCGCCCGCTCCGGTGTCTGGGGGGCGGCACTGGGCACCGGGCTGCTCAGCGCCGTCCTGTCGTCGATCATGAACAACTTGCCGACCGTACTGATTGGCGCCTTGTCCATCGACGCCAGCCAGGCCACTGGGGTCGTCAAGGAAGCGATGGTCTATGCCAATGTGATTGGCAGTGACCTGGGGCCGAAAATTACCCCGATCGGCAGCCTAGCGACCCTGCTCTGGCTGCATGTGCTGCAGCGTAAAGGGGTGCACATTGGCTGGGGCTACTACTTCAAGGTCGGCATCGTGCTCACCGTGCCGGTGCTGCTACTCACCCTGATGGCGCTGGCACTGCGTTTGACGGTTGTCTAGACGGCGCCAAGGGTGTGTGTCAGCCGGGCAGATTCGGCCAGGTATCCGCCACCAGAAACACGCGCTCGGCTTCTTCCCAATCGCCGGGCCCGGTTTCCACCAGCCTTACCATGAGTTGCGCAGGGGCCATTGGATCGAGGGCGCTTAGCCAGGTCTGCAGGTGCTCGGCCGTCCAGGTCTGTTCAGTCGGGTAGCGCGCCGGTGCCAGCCAGGCATGGCGCGGCAGGTGTTGCCAGCGGCCGGTCGGGCTCTGCGCAAAGAAAGCCGGCCAGTCGCGTTGGTGCAGCCAGCGACCCTTGAGGTGCTCGGGGTGGGCCCCGCGTGGTGATGCGGCATGACCCGGCCAAGGGTAGAGCAGGTAACCGCCCAGCCATAGGTGTGCGCTGAGCTGCGCGATGTCCAGCGCCGCCAAGGCTTCGCGGCTCTCGGCGCGGGCCGAGATGGGAAGCTGGTGCTGTGCCAGATGGGCCAGTTTAAGATCAAGGCGGTCATGACAGCCGGGGCCAAGCCACTGCGCCGGATCGCTGCCGTCGCCTGCCTGTGGTCCGAGGTAGAGTTTGATGGCCAACTCCAGGTGATGTACCCCGTCGCGGTCACGCAGGAGGATATCCAGTTCGCCCAGCGTGTGCCCACCGTCACGGATCGGCAGGTTGGCGGCCAGCAGTTCGATCCCGGGGGCATGATGCAGGGCAAACTGCCAAAGGCGTTCGTAGTACAGGCCCAGTCGACGGTTGGCGGCCTGTGCCAGCCAAAGCAGCAGTGCGCTGCTGTCCTGGTCCAGGCGCTGCAGCCATTGGCTCAGGTGCGTCGGTTGCTGTACCCAGTCACTGCCCTGCAGCGGGTGGCGTTGAGGCCACGGCGTGGCGCTGAGCATGGGCGGGGCCAGGATGACCCAGGCCAGATCACGCACTTGCGCTTGGCGCAGTTGGCGGGGCAGGTCGGTCAGGTCAGGAAATGGGTTCATTCTGCGAGCATAGCCCTGATGCCCGCTGCAGTGCGAAAAAACGCCAGCGTTTGCCGCTGCACAGCGCTTTCGCCCATAATCGGTGTCTTTCGCCCACTGGCCATTTCACCCGCCGCAGAGCCTTGCAGGAGCCCCATGGAGCATTTTCGCAATATCGGTATCATCGGTCGCCTTGGCAGTTCCCAGGTACTCGATACCATTCGCCGACTGAAAAAATTCCTGTTGGCGCGGCATCTGCACGTCATCCTTGAGGACACCATCGCCGAAGTGCTGCCAGGTCACGGCCTGCAAACTTCGTCGCGCAAGCTGCTTGGCGAAGTCTGCGACATGGTCATCGTGGTCGGTGGCGATGGCAGCCTGCTGGGCGCTGCCCGGGCCTTGGCCCGTCACAACATTCCGGTATTGGGGATCAACCGCGGCAGCCTGGGTTTTCTCACCGATATCCGGCCCGATGAGCTGGAGGTGAAGGTCGCCGAAGTGCTTGATGGCCATTACCTGGTGGAAAACCGCTTCCTGCTTCAGGCCGAAGTCCGTCGGCATGGCGAGGCCATTGGCCAGGGCGATGCACTGAACGACGTGGTGCTGCATCCGGGCAAGTCGACACGCATGATCGAGTTCGAGATCTACATCGATGGGCAGTTTGTCTGCAGCCAGAAGGCCGACGGCCTGATCGTGGCCACCCCGACCGGCTCGACCGCCTATGCGCTGTCGGCGGGCGGGCCGATCATGCACCCCAAGCTCGACGCTATCGTCATTGTGCCGATGTACCCGCACACGCTGTCCGGGCGACCGATCGTGGTCGATGGCAACAGCGAGCTGAAGATCGTCGTGTCCAAGGACCTGCAGATTTACCCGCAGGTTTCCTGTGACGGCCAGAACCACTTTACCTGCGCCCCGGGCGACACCATCACGGTGAACAAAAAGCCGCAAAAGCTGCGCTTGATTCACCCGCTGGACCACAATTACTACGAGGTGTGCAGAACCAAACTCGGCTGGGGCAGCCGTTTGGGTGGTGGAGGCGACTGATGCTCGATCCCGCGCGCAGTTACGATCTGATCGGTGATGTACATGGGTGCGCCCAAACCCTTGAACACCTGCTGGAAACCCTTGGCTACAGACGCCTGGGAGGGGTCTGGCGGCATTCGCAGCGTCAGGCACTGTTTCTGGGCGACATCATTGACCGTGGGCCACGGATCCGCGAGGCGCTGCACCTTGTTCATGACATGGTCGAGGCCGGTCAGGCCCGGTGCATCATGGGCAACCACGAATTCAGCGCGCTGGGCTGGAGCACGCCGGCCTTGCCGGGTAGTGGCAAGACCTATGTGCGTGAACACACCCCACGTCATGCCCACCTGATTGACGCAACACTCACCCAGTTCGCCCAGCATCCTGGTGACTGGCACGATTTCCTCGGTTGGTTCTATGAGCTGCCGTTGTTCCTCGATGCCGGGCGTTTCCGCCTGGTTCACGCTTGTTGGGACGCCAACCTGATCGAGCCGCTGCGCCAGGAGCGTCCGAACGGTTGTATCGACGAGCGTTTTGTCCAGGCGTCGGCGGTGTCCGACAGCTTTGCCTCTGTCGTATGCAATCGCCTGTTGCGGGGTACCGACATGCGCTTGCCGGGCGGCTTGACCCTGACCGGTGGCGATGGCCTGACCCGAGCATTTTTCCGGACCAAGTTCTGGGAAGAAGACCCGCAGACCTACGGCGACATCGTTTTCCAACCCGATGCCTTGCCCGAGCAGGTTGCCAGCACGCCACTGACCCACACGCAGAAAAGTAACCTGCTGCGCTACGGTGAGGACGAGCCTATGCTGTTCGTCGGCCATTACTGGCGCAGCGGCAAGCCCGCGCCGATTCGCCCCAACCTGGCTTGCCTGGACTACAGCGCCGTACTGTACGGCAAGCTGGTGGCCTATAGGCTGGACAATGAAACCCGGCTCGATCCGCACAAGTTCGTCTGGGTCGATGTCGAGCGGCCGGAGGCCAATGTATGAGCGTGGTGAATGTGGTCGAGGTGCTGCGCTTGCCGTTGAGCATCGACCTGAGCGGGTTCATCGGCCTGCTGAGGCGCCTGCAGGTGCCTCACCGGGTCAGTGAGGAGGGCGGCGAGCAGGTGTTATGGGTCAGCGAGCCGCTGGCGGGCGAGGTGCTGGCGTTGTATCAGCGCTTCCCTGAAGGCAATGCTGAGTTTGCCGCCGAGTCTTTACCGAACAGTGAACCGACACGCCCCGGCTTTATCGATCAGCTTCGCGCGAGCAAGGCGACAACGGCGATCTTGCTGCTATGCCTGGTGGTGGCGGGCTTGACCGGCCTGGGTGACAACCTCTCGACCTTGAGCTGGCTGACGTTTCTCGATTTCACCGTGCACGGTGACTACCTGTACTTCACACCGCTGGCCGAGAGCCTGGCCGCTGGCCAATGGTGGCGCCTGGCAACACCGATGCTGGTGCATTTCGGCCTATTGCACCTGGCCATGAACGGTATGTGGTTTTGGGAGCTGGGCCGCCGTATCGAGTGGCGCCAGGGCGCTTGGGTCATGCTCGGCCTGACGCTGTTGTTTGGCGTGGTGTCCAACGCTGCGCAGTACCTGTTCGGTGGGCCGAGCCTGTTTGGCGGTTTGTCCGGGGTGCTTTACGGCCTGCTGGGGTATATCTGGTTGTACCAGTGGCTCGCGCCCAACCCGCTCTATCGCATGCCGCGCGGGGTGTTGGTCATGATGTTGATCTGGCTGTTGCTGTGCCTGTCCGGCCTTGTCAGTTTGCTCGGCTTCGGCCAGATCGCCAACGCCGCCCATGTCGGTGGGTTATTGGTCGGTTGTCTGAGCGGGCTCTTGGGCGGGGCGCTGGCCCGGCGTAAACTGACGACTTGATTTTGGGAGACGCTATGTCCACTTTTTCGCAAATGATCGAAAACATTACCCCGGAAATCTACGAGAGCCTGAAGCTCGCCGTGGAAATCGGTAAATGGTCCGACGGGCGCAAGCTCACCGCCGAGCAGAAAGAACTGTCGTTGCAGGCCGTCATTGCCTGGGAAATGCAGAACCTGCCGGAAGAGCAGCGCACCGGCTACATGGGCCCGCAGGAATGCGCGTCGAAGTCGGCACCGGTGCCGAACATTCTGTTCAAGTCGGATGCGCTCCATTGATCGAGCTCGGTCGCGGATCCATCAGCAAAATGTCGGCGCGTCTTGAGACGCCCCTGGTTCAGTACGCGTTTCGTCTTGGCGACAGCGAAGTACCGGTCAACCCCTTGTTGGGAACCACCGTGCGCCTCGAGTACCTGGGGGCAATTCACTGCATCCATTGCGGGCGCAAGACCAAGACCAGTTTCAGCCAGGGTTACTGTTACCCCTGCATGAGCAAGCTGGCCCAGTGCGACGTCTGCATCATGGCCCCGGAGAAGTGTCACTACGACCAGGGCACCTGCCGCGAGCCGGCCTGGGGCGAACGGTTCTGCATGACGGATCATATCGTCTACCTGGCCAACTCGTCCGGGCTCAAGGTCGGCATCACCCGAGCCAGCCAGTTGCCCACCCGCTGGCTCGATCAGGGCGCCAGCCAGGCGCTGCCGATCATGCGTGTGGCCACGCGGCAACAGTCAGGGTTGGTCGAGGACCTGTTCCGCGCCCATGTACCGGACCGTACCAACTGGCGTGCGTTGCTCAAGGGCGATGCCGAGGCGGTGGACCTGGTCGCCGTGCGCGATCAACTGTTCGAGCAGTGCGCCGAGGGCCTCCAGGCACTGCACGCACGCTTTGGCCTGCAGGCCATTCAACCGTTGTCAGATGCTCAAACCGTCGACATTCGCTATCCGGTCGAGGCCTATCCGAGCAAGATCGTCAGCTTCAACCTGGACAAGAATCCCCTGGCTGAAGGCACGCTGCTGGGCATCAAGGGCCAGTACCTGATCTTCGACACCGGCGTGATCAATATTCGCAAATACACGGCCTATCAACTCGCCGTGCATCAGTAAAAGGATCGCCACATGCGTACCGAACAGCCGCAAGTGATTTACCTCAAGGACTATCAGGCTCCCGAATACCTGATCGACGAGACCCACCTGACCTTCGAGTTGTTCGAGGACCACACATTGGTCCACGCGCAGTTGGTCATGCGCCGCAACCCGGCGCGGGGCGCTGGCTTGCCACCGTTGGTGCTGGATGGCCAGCAGTTGGAACTGCTGTCGGTACAGCTCGACGACCGCGAACTGAGCGCTACCGAGTATGAGCTGAACGACAGTCACCTGACCCTGCAGCCGACGGCGGCGCGCTTCACCCTCGACACCTCGGTCAAGATCCATCCGGAAAGCAACACCGCGCTGGAAGGCCTGTACAAGTCGAGCGGCATGTTCTGCACCCAGTGCGAAGCCGAGGGCTTTCGCAAGATCACCTATTACCTCGACCGTCCGGACGTCATGAGCAAATTCACCACCACGGTGATTGCCGAGCAGCATAGCTACCCGGTGCTGCTGTCCAACGGTAACCCGGTCGGCACCGGGCCTGGCGAAGACGGTCGGCATTGGGCGACCTGGGAAGACCCGTTCATGAAGCCGGCCTACCTGTTTGCGCTGGTGGCGGGCGACCTGTGGTGTGTCGAAGACACGTTCACTCGCCAGTCGGGGCGTGACGTCACCCTGCGTATCTATGTCGAGCCGGAAAACATCGACAAGTGCCAGCACGCCATGACCAGCCTGAAGAAGTCCATGCGCTGGGATGAAGAGGTCTATGGGCGTGAGTACGACCTGGACATCTTCATGATCGTTGCGGTCAACGACTTCAACATGGGCGCTATGGAAAACAAGGGCCTGAACATCTTCAACTCCAGTTGCGTACTGGCCCGCGCCGAAACCGCCACCGACGCTGCGCACCAGCGTGTCGAGGCGGTGGTCGCCCACGAATACTTCCACAACTGGTCGGGCAACCGCGTGACCTGCCGTGACTGGTTCCAGTTGTCGCTCAAGGAAGGCTTCACGGTGTTCCGCGATGCCGAGTTCTCGGCTGACATGAACTCGCGTACGGTCAAGCGTATCGAAGACGTGGCCTACCTGCGTACCCACCAGTTTGCCGAAGATGCCGGCCCTATGGCTCACGCCGTGCGCCCGGACAGCTTCATCGAAATTTCCAACTTCTACACCCTGACCGTGTACGAGAAGGGCTCGGAAGTGGTGCGCATGGTGCGTACCCTGTTGGGCGTTGAAGGCTTCCGCAAGGGCAGTGACCTGTACTTCGAGCGTCATGACGGCCAGGCGGTCACCTGTGACGACTTCATCAAGGCCATGGAAGATGCCAACGGCGTCGACCTGAGCCAGTTCAAACGCTGGTACAGCCAGGCTGGCACGCCACGCCTGGCGGTCAGCGATGCCTATGACAGCGCAGCGCAGACCTACAGCCTGACCTTCCGGCAGAGTTATCCACAAACCCCGGACAAACAGGAAAAGCAGCCCTTCGTCATTCCTGTAGAGCTGGGCCTGCTTGATGCCCAGGGCAATGACTTGCCACTGCGTCTGCTCGGTGAGGCGGCGGCCGAGGGCACCACCCGCGTACTGTCAGTTACCGAGGCTGAACAAACCTTCACCTTTGTCGATGTGGCGGCCAAGCCACTGCCGTCATTGCTGCGTGGCTTCAGCGCACCGGTCAAGCTGAGCTTCCCCTATGACCGCGACCAATTGATGTTCCTGATGCAGCATGACAGCGACGGCTTCAACCGTTGGGAAGCCGGCCAGCAGTTGTCGGTGCAGGTCCTGCAAGAGCTGATCGAACAGTACAAACAGGGCGCCAAGCTGGTACTCGACCCGCGCCTGGTAACTGCACTGGGCAGCGTCCTGAGCAATGATCAACTGGATCAGGCGATGGTCGCTGAAATGCTTTCGCTGCCCAGCGAGGCCTACCTCACTGAAATCAGTGAAGTGGCGGATGTCGATGCTATCCATGCGGCCCGCGAATTCGCCCGCAAACAACTGTCCGAGCAGTTGTTCGACGCACTGTGGGCCCGTTACCAAGCCAATCGCGCGGTGTCGCGCACGACCGCGTATGTGGCCGAAGCCGAGCATTTTGCCCGTCGCAGCCTGCAGAACATCGTGTTGTCCTACCTGATGCTCAGTGGCAAACCACAGGTGCTGGAAGCGACCCTGGAGCAGTTCGACGCGTGTGACAACATGACAGAGCGTTTGACCGCGCTGGCCGTGTTGGTCAACTCGTCGTTCGAGGCCGAGCGGGCCAAGGCGCTGGAGACGTTCGCCGACCACTTCAAGGACAATCCGTTGGTGATGGACCAGTGGTTCAGCGTCCAGGCGGCCAGCACCTTGCCGGGCGGTTTGGCGCGAGTCAAAGCACTGATGCAGCATCCGGCCTTCACGATGAAGAATCCGAACAAGGTGCGCGCCCTTATTGGTGCGTTTGCCGGGCAGAACCTGGTCAACTTCCATGCGGCAGACGGTTCCGGCTACCGCTTCCTGGCGGACCTGGTGATTGAACTCAATGCACTCAACCCGCAGATCGCCTCGCGGCAACTGGCACCGCTGACTCGCTGGCGCAAGTACGACGCTGCGCGTCAGGCGCTGATGAAGGGTGAGTTGGAGCGCATTCTTGCCTCCGGCGCGCTGTCCACTGATGTCTATGAAGTGGTCAGCAAAAGCCTGGCTTGATCGGGTTTTTGACACGCTTGTCGGCGTCTGCTTTCGCTGATGCCGTCGCCGGCAAGTTGGCGCCCACAGGGCTACACAAGGCCCTGTGGGCGTTGGCTTGCCAACGATGCAGGCGCCACGCGCCCGCAGCCTCCTTTCCCGCGCTTAACAAAAGATAACGTCTTGTTCGTTGTCAGCCCTTTCTAAACCCCGATAGGATGGTTCTCAGCTATTGCGGGGCTCTGGAACAGGGTTTTTGGCTGTGCCCGCAACTGGATTTGACCCAAATAACAATTAAATCGGGGGAGAGATCTATGGGTGAGCCCGTCATGGCGCGCACCGGGTATGGTGCAGGACAAGGGCGCAGGGGGCCGACCGTGTTGGTTGGCAGCAGCCTTCTGGCGTTGGCCCTGGGCATGTTTGCCAATGCTATCGAGGCGGCGCAGGCGCAGGAGTCTGCAGCCTCGGCAACGGTCTACGCCATTGAGTCCGATAAGGCCGCTCGCAGTCTGTTGCTTGACGTCACCAAGGCCGGCGCCCGGCTGGTAGCGGTTGGTGACCGTGGCCACATCCTTTTCTCCGATGACCAGGGGCAGACCTGGACCCAGGCACGGGTGCCCACCCGGCAGATGCTCACTGCGGTTTACTTTGCCGATGCCCTCCATGGCTGGGCGGTAGGCCATGATGCGCAGATCCTCGCCAGCAGTGACGGCGGCGCGACCTGGAGCAAGCAATTCGAAGACCTCAAGCGTGAAGCGCCCTTGCTGGATGTGTGGTTCCAGGACGCGCAGCACGGTTTTGCTGTGGGGGCTTATGGGGCTCTGCTTGAAACCGTTGATGGCGGCGCAGCCTGGCAAGAGGTCAGCGACCGTCTGGATAACGAAGATCAACTGCACCTCAATGGCGTCGCGGCGGTGAAGGATGCAGGGCTGTTCATCGTTGGAGAGCAGGGCGTGATGTTCCGCTCAGCCGACGCTGGGCAAACCTGGAACCGGGTGGAAGGGCCCTACCAGGGCTCGTTGTTCGGTGTGGTCGGTACGGCGCAAGCACGCACGCTGCTGGCCTATGGCTTGCGCGGCAACCTGTTCCGCTCCACCGACTTTGGCGACACCTGGCAAACCATTCCCCTGCATGCCGAACGCGGGCAGTTGGAGTTCGGCTTGTCCAGCGCGACCCTTCTGGACGATGGCAGCCTGGTGCTGGTCGGTAATGGCGGTAGCGTCCTGCGCAGCACCGACGATGGTGCAAGCTTCAGTGTCTATAACCGGGCCGATCGTATCGCGCTGGCGGCTGCCAGCGCAGTCACGGATGGAAAGCTGATTCTGGTAGGCCAGGGCGGCGTCCATGTTGCCACGTCATCTGGCGCTGAGAGGGTACAACCATGACCAGTCGGGAATCGTTCGGCACCCACCAGCACCATCACGACAAGGCGTCGGTTCTTGAACGCCTGATTTTCAACAACCGGCCTGCTGTCATCTTCATCTGCCTGGTCGTCAGCCTGTTCCTGTTCTGGCAGGCCACCTTGATCCGCCCCTCGACCAGCTTCGAGAAAATGATCCCGCTTGAGCATCCGTTTATCGAGAAAATGCTCGAGCACCGTAACGACCTGGCCAACCTTGGCAATACGGTGCGTATCTCGGTGGAGGCAGTCGATGGCGATATCTTCGACAAGCACTACATGGAAACCCTGCGTCAGATCCATGATGAGGTGTTCTACATTCCCGGTGTCGATCGTTCTGCGCTCAAGTCGTTGTGGAGCCCGAACGTTCGCTGGACCGAGGTGACCGAAGAAGGTTTTGCCGGTGGCGAGGTCATTCCGAAGACCTACGATGGTTCCGCCGACAGCCTGGATGAACTGCGCAGCAACGTGCTCAAGTCCGGGCAGATAGGCCGTCTGGTGGCCAACAACTTCAAGTCCAGCATTGTCGATGTACCGCTGCTGGAGTCCTACCCCGACCCGCAGGACCAGGGCAAGCAGATCAAGCTGGATTACCAGCAGTTCTCCCATCAGCTGGAAGAGAAGATCCGCGACAAGTTCCAGGCACAGAACCCCAATGTAAAAATCCACATCGTCGGTTTCGCCAAGAAGGTTGGTGACCTGATCGATGGCCTGATGATGGTCGCGATGTTCTTCGGCATCGCCCTGGCCATCACCTGGGTGCTGCTGTACTGGTTTACCTGGTGTATCCGTAGCACCATCGCCGTGCTGATCACCACCCTGGTGGCGGTAGTCTGGCAGTTGGGCTTGATGCACGCGGTGGGCTTTGGCCTTGATCCGTACTCGATGCTGGTGCCGTTTCTGATCTTCGCCATCGGCATTTCCCATGGGGTGCAGAAGATCAACGGTATCGCCTTGCAGTCCAGCAATGCCGACAATGCCCTGACCGCTGCACGGCGAACCTTCCGCCAACTGTTCTTGCCGGGGATGATTGCCATCCTGGCCGACGCGGTGGGCTTCATCACCCTGCTGATCATCGATATCGGGGTGATCCGCGAGTTGGCCATTGGTGCCTCCATCGGTGTGGCGGTGATCGTCTTTACCAACCTGATCCTGCTGCCGGTGGCGATCTCCTATGTCGGCATCAGCAAGAAGGCTATCGAGCGCAGCAAGCGCGATGCCACGCGTGAGCACCCGTTCTGGCGGCTGCTGTCCGGTTTTGCCAGTGCCAAGGTAGCGCCTGTGTCAGTGGTGCTGGCGCTGTTCGCGTTCGGTGGTGGCCTCTGGTACAGCCAGAACCTGAAGATCGGTGACCTCGACCAGGGAGCGCCTGAACTACGCCCGGACTCGCGCTATAACCTGGACAACCGTTTCATCATCAGTAACTACTCGACCAGCTCGGATGTGCTGGTGATCATGGTCAAGACGCCATCCGAAGGCTGCTCGGTCTATTCGACCATGGCGCCGATCGATGAGTTGATGTGGACCATGGAAAACACCCCGGGCGTGCAATCGGCGATTTCACTGGTGACGGTGTCCAAGCAGGTCATCAAGGGCATGAACGAGGGCAACCTCAAATGGGAGACCTTGTCGCGCAACCCGGATGTGCTGAACAGTTCGATCTCCCGTGCCGATGGCTTGTACAACAGCGACTGTTCGCTGGCCCCGGTGCTGGTGTTCCTCAACGATCACAAGGCCGAGACCCTTGATCGCGTGATCAAGGCGGCCCAGACCTTCGCCGATGAACACAACAAGGACGGCCTGGAGTTCCTGCTGGCAGCGGGTAATGCCGGGATCGAGGCCGCGACCAATGACGTGATCAAGTCGGCCGAGCTGACCATCCTGATCCTGGTGTACATCTGCGTGGCCGTGATGTGCATGATCACCTTCCGCTCGTTTGCCGCGACCTTGTGCATCGTGCTGCCGCTGGTGCTGACTTCGGTGCTGGGTAATGCGCTGATGGCCTTCATGGGCATCGGTGTGAAGGTGGCGACCCTGCCTGTGGTGGCGCTGGGGGTGGGTATCGGTGTGGACTACGGCATTTACATCTACAGTCGGCTGGAGAGCTTCCTGCGCGCCGGGCTGCCGCTGCAAGAGGCCTACTATCAAACCCTCAAGTCCACCGGCAAGGCGGTGCTGTTCACCGGCTTGTGCCTGGCCATTGGCGTCGCGACCTGGATCTTCTCGGCAATCAAGTTCCAGGCTGACATGGGCTTGATGCTGACCTTCATGTTGCTCTGGAACATGTTCGGCGCGCATTGTGGTTGTTGCCGGCACTGGCTCGTTTCCTGATCAAGCCAGAGAAACTGGTGGGCAAGGAGGGTGGGTCGATTTTCGCCCACTGATCGCCTCGGTTGAGCGCATCGCCGGCAACGCCGGCCCCTACGGGGGCTTGGGTGCCGGCGATGTTGTTTGCATTGGAGTATCATTGTGCTTTTCCGCACGATGATGCCTCTCTCATGACGACCCTTTCCCACGCCCTGCAAGCCAGCGACATGCTGTTGATCGACGGCCTGCATGCCTTTGATTTCACCTTCGATGAGACCGGTCTGCAGGTTGAATGCATGGATGGCCGTGCACTCAAACGCTGGCAGTTCAGCATTGAGCAGATCAATGCCGCCCGCGCGGACGGCGGCGACTGGTTGATCGCGGCCGACGGTGTCGAGCACCGTCTGGTGTGCATGAGTGCCTTGCGCGCCTCGGAAGAGGATGACGATGAAACGTCTGCTGACGTGTCTATTGATCAATAGTGCTGTTGCCATGACGGCTACGGCGCAAGGCCACGAACTGCTGGTCGGTAGCTACACCCAGGGCAGCAGCGAGGGGATCTATCGCTACCGCTTTGACAGCCAGAGCGGGCAGATCGAGCCAGAGCCGCTGCAGGTGGTGCAGAGCGTCAACCCGTCCTGGCTGGTCGTGTCCAGTGACCGTCGCCTGTTGTTTGCGGTCAACGAAAACGGCGCCGGGCGTGGCCAGGTCAGCAGCTTTGCGCTTGCCCCCGGCAGCGGTGCGATAAGCCCGCTGAGCCGGCTCGACAGCCTGGGTGACGAGCCGACCCACGCCAGCCTCAGTAATGACGGCCGCTACCTGTTCGTTGCCAACTATGCGGTGCAGCCAACCCCGGGCGGGAGCCTGTCGGTGCTGCCCGTGGCGGCAGACGGGCGCTTGTTGCCGGTGGTGCAGCAAGAACGCCATCCGCCCAGCTACGTCAACCCGGAGCGCCAGTCCGGCTCCCATGTGCATGCGGCGGTGTCGTCGCCGGATGGGCGCTACCTGTATGCCTGCGACCTGGGCGCCGACAAGGTGTTCATCTATCGCTACGACAGCGCCAACCCCGAGCGCCCCTTGAGCCCGGCCCGCCCTGCGGCGGTCAACCTGCCGCCGGGCAGCGGGCCACGCCATCTGGTGTTCGCAGCCACTGGCAAACAGGCTTACCTGACCCTGGAGATGAGTGCCGAAGTGGTGGTGTTCGATGTACAGGATGGCGTACTCATCGAGCGTCAACGGCTGCCCTTGAGCGACTCTCAGGCGCCGGCCAGCAAAGCGGCGGGGGCCTTGCACCTCTCGCCGGACGGGCGCTTCCTGTACGTGAGTAATCGCGGTACCGCCAA
Organism: Pseudomonas sp. TE3910; assembly: GCF_056279025.1. Lineage (NCBI taxonomy): Bacteria > Pseudomonadati > Pseudomonadota > Gammaproteobacteria > Pseudomonadales > Pseudomonadaceae > Pseudomonas > Pseudomonas sp. TE3910. The sequence continues at coordinate 1,898,138 of NZ_JBWBQN010000001.1, read as the reverse complement.
CGAGCTGTTGGTGTTCGCAATCGACTCGGCCCTGGGTACGCTGACGCCGCTGCAACGGCGCTCGGTGGAAGGTGATCATCCTCGCGAGTTCAGCCTTGACCCGAGCGGTGGCTATGTGCTGGTTGCCAACCATAAGAGCAACCAGATCGTGGTCATCCAGCGTGACCGGCACACCGGCCTGCTGGGCAAGACTGTGCAGAAGCTTGCCCAGGATGCGCCTTCGGACCTGAAGTTCGTCAATTGACCATCGCGGGCTTGCCTGCGATGCAGGCGCCGCGCACCTGCTGATGCAACACGGTCCCCATCGCGGGCAAGCCCGCTCCCACAGGTGAACTGCCCCCAAGAAGTTGGACACAAATCCAACCCTTGGTGGGCAGTCCAAGTTGTAGGAGCAGGTCTTGCCTGCGATGCGGGCGCCGCGCATCTGCTGATACACCACGGCCCCCATCGCGGGCAAGCCCGCTCCCACAGGTGGACTGCCCCCGAGAAATTGGACACAAATCCAACCCTTGGTGGGCAGTCCAAGTTGTAGGAGCAGGTCTTGCCTGCGATGCGGGCGCCGCGCACCTGCTGATACACCACGGCCCCCATCGCGGGCAAGCCCGCTCCCACAGGTGGACTGCCCCCGAGAAATTGGACACAAATCCAACCCTTGGTGGGCAGTCCAAAGTTGTAGGAGCAGGTCTTGCCTGCGATGCAGACGCCGCTAAGCCACTGACACCCCACCGGCGCCATCGCAGGCCAGCCTGCAACAACAGGGCGGGTGGCTTCAGCGGGCCATGATTGCCTTGAACAGTGCCGAGTCCAGCCAACCCTGCAGCCAAGCTCGCAGCCTGGGGTAGGGGGCTTGGGCAAACCAGTCTGGTTCGACCCCGGCGAACTGGCGAATGAACGGCATCAGGGCTACATCCGCCAGGCTTGGGTGCGAGGTGAGCAGGTAGTCGTGCTGCGCCAGGTGTGCCTCCAGGTCATCAAGGATTTCACAGGCCAGCTGTCGGTATTCCTCACGCGAATGCGCCGGGTAGCGCTCGGCATACTTGTAGTGGTTGAGTCTGACTTTAAACAGGCTGTCGTTACGCGCTATCAGTGCGTTGGCCTGTTGCGCAGCCTGTGAGTCGGTACTCAGCAGCCAGTCTTGCGGGTCATGCCGGGCCAAGGCCCAGCGCATGATGTCCAGGCTTTCCTCCAGCACCTTGCCCTCGATACTCAACACCGGCACCGTACCTTTGGGCGATAAGGCAAGCATGTCGGCCGGTTTTTCCTTGAGGCTGACCTCGCGGATCTCGACCGGGCATTGGCTGTAGCGCAAGGCCATGCGTGCACGCATGGCGTAAGGGCAGCGCCGAAACGAGTAGAGGATCATCCACTGACCTCCAGGGTACTCAGGCCATTGCCTTGGCGACGAACCTGGATCTGTACCGGAATTCGCTCGTGCATTTCCTGCACATGAGAGATCACCGCGACCTTGCGCCCTTGAGCCTGCAAACCGTCCAGTGCATCCATGGCCAGTTGCAGCGATTCGGGGTCGAGGCTGCCGAAGCCTTCGTCGATGAACAGCGACTCGATCTTCAACGTGCTCGAGGCCATCGACGCCAGCCCCAGTGCCAGCGCCAGCGAGACCAGGAAGGTTTCGCCCCCGGACAAGGAGTGTACCGAGCGCAGTTCATCCCCCATCTCGGTATCCTGCACCAGCAGGCCCAACAGGCTGCCGCCGCGCTTGAGCCGATAGCGGCGGGCCAATTGACGCAGCTGTGCGTTGGCATGGTGCACCAGCAGGTCGAGGTTGTAGCCCTGGGCGATCTTGCGGAAGGTATCGCCAGTGGCAGAACCGATCAGGGCGTTCAGGCGTGCCCAGCGCTGCCACTCGGTATAGGCCAGGGCAATCTGTTCTGCCAGCGCTTGGTTGGCCTGCTGGCGGCGTTGGTCGTCGGCTTGTTCGGCGCGCAGTTCGGCACACTGTTGCTCGCGGGTGTGCAGCTGTTGCTGCAACGTGGCCATGGCCTGTTCCAACTGATCGGCTGGCAGTTCCCCGTTGGCTTGGGCCTGATGTTGCTGAAGGCGCTGTTCGCGCTCTTGCACCAGGACCTGAGTGTGCTCGATGGCTTTTCTGGCGTTTTGCAGGCGCTGACGCAACTGGCCGATCTGTTCGTCATCGAACGCCAGCAATTGCGTCAGGCCGGCATCGTCCAATTCAGGATGGGCGTGTCGCCATTGGCCGATGACGGCCTCCAGTTGACGGCATTCCTCTTCCAGGGCATCTCGCTGTTGCGCTTTGGCCTTGAGCTCGGCTGTCAGCTCGATCGAGCGGGCGCGGCTGTCCTGCAGTTGCTGCTGGGTGGTCGCTTCGACGCTGCGCGCCTGTTCAACGGCCTGCTCCAGTTGCTGTTGCCAGTGCTGGGCGTTTTCGTGCTCGCCAAGCAGGCCGTCTAGCGTTGCTTTTGCCTGCTGCTGTTGGGTTTGCCGGGCAACGACCTGCTGCTGCAGCTCCTCCAGCTTCTGTACCCGTGCCTGTTGTTGCAGGCTGGCCTTTTCCAGTTGCTGCTGGCGGTCGTTGTAGTCCTGTTGCTCGTCTTTTTGCCGGTCTACCAGTTCCAGGCGCTGCGCCAGTTGCTGGTCGAGTTGCAGGAAGGCGGCTGACGGTTCCTGACGCAGGGCTTGCAGGATGTCGGCGGGCAGCAGGCCGGCGAAGCTTGCCAGTGCCTGTTCCAGGCGTTCCTCGTCGTCACTCAGCGCCTGCTGTTGCTGGCTCACGTGCAGCGTTGCCTGCTGGCTGGCCTCGACGGCCACCTGCAGTTGTTGCTGCAGGCGGGCGGCGTCCTGCTGAAGCGTAAGCAGTGTGTGCTGGCGTTGCTCGTCCCGGTTGATGTCATCGTTCAGGCGGCGCAGTTGAAGCTCCAGCCAGGCCGAGCAGGCGTTGCTGTCCTGATGGGCCAACTGGGCGTAGAGCGGGTGAGCATCGAGGCTGGGGGCCAACGCCTGCTGTTGAGTGACAAGGTGCTCGTGCTGGTGCAGGTATTCCTTGATCTGGCCATTGACGCCGGCCAGTTTCGCTCGCAGTTCATCCAGTTTTTCTTTCAGCCCGTCGACCAGGCGCTGGGCGTTGGCTTCTTCATCCTGGTCATGTCGGCCAAGGCTTTGCAACAGCGCTTCGGGCTGGTGGTACGGGTGCTCCTGGCTGCCGCAGACGGGGCAAGGCTGGTCGTCCTGTAGCTGCGCTCGGAGCTCTTCGACGCTGGCGCTGCGGGCCAGGCGCTGACGCTCAAGCAGCTGTCGTGTGAGGTTCAGTGCCTGCTCGGCGGCAATCAGCTCTTGTTTGCCTTGCAGCCCCTCGCTGATCAACTGTTCGCGTTGCTGCTGCGCGGTCTGCTGGCGTTCACGCAAGGCGTGGATTTGTTTGTCCAGATCCTGCTGGCTGTTCCAGAGCCGGGTCAGTTCTTCGACCGCACGCTGTTGCTTGCGGTTGTCTTGCAGCAGCGTTCCCAGCAGGCTGATCTGCTCTGCCAGGGCCTCGGGTTCAGCGCCGGCTTCGTGGTAGATCTGCGCCAGGTGAGTGCGCTGTTCTTCCAGTTGGCGGGCCGCATCCGTGGCGCGTTGCTGCAGGGCGGGCAGTTCCTCTCGGCCTTTGTTGAGCCGATTGCCAATGAGCATCAGTTGCTGCAGTTGGCCCCGGTAGGCGCTCCAGGCGTCGCCCAGGCCGGACAGGTGCGCGCTGTGTGCGAGTTGCTCGCCCAGTTGGTTCAGACGCTCGCTATTACGCTGCTGTTGTTCGATCAGGGTGTGTAGCTGCTGCTGGCCCTCGCGGGAGGCCTGCTCGGCCTGTTGGTGCAGGGCAAGGCTGTCGGCCAGTTCCTGTTCCAGGCGCGCCAGGGTGTCTTGCTCGGCGAAGGCCTGGCGCAGCAACGGCGCGTTCTGCGCCTGATGAGCCAGTGCCTGGCTCAGTGCCTCGCGTGCATGGTGCAGGTGTTGTTCCAGTTGTTGCTGGGCGGCCTGCAACTCAACCTGTTGCTGGCGCTGTTGTTCAATGGCAACGGTCAGTGGCGAGCGCTGGCCGGTCAGCTCCAGTTGTCGGGCAAACTGATGGCGCTGCGGCGCCAACTGTTCCAGCCGCTCCAGGTTCAGGCGCTCTGTGGCCAGTTGCTCCCAGTGTTGCTGGGCACTGTGGGCGTCCTCGGCGGCGGCACGTTGTTGCGCCTGCAGGTTGCCTAGCTCTGTCAGCCAACTGCGCTGCTGCTCGAACTGGCGCAGTTGCGCCTGCTCGGTCTTGAATTGGCGTTGTGCCTGCTCAACGCGCTGGTCGAGTTCGGCGCGTGCCTCCGGGCTGAGCGGGGTGATACCACTGGCCTGTTGTTGCAAGGACTTGTGGATATCTTCGGCTTCTTTGCTCTTGCTGTAGGCGCGTCGGCCCAACTGGCTGTAGATCGCTGTGTTGGTGAGTTTTTCCAGCAGTTCGCTGCGGTCCTTGTCGTCAGCCTTGAGGAAGGCGCTGAACTCGCTTTGGGCCAGCATGACCGCACGGGTGAACTGTTCGAAGTTGAGCCCCAGCTTGGCCTCGATCAGCTGTTTGTACTCGCTTTTGCTCTGGCTGCTCAGTAACTGGTTGCCGTCCAGGTCATGCAGGCTCTGACGGCTGCCTTGCAGCTTGCCGTTGGCTTTATCGCGGGCGCGGTTGGTCTCCCAGCGTGCCCGGTAACGGTGGCCGTCGATACCGACGAAATCAACTTCGGCAAAGCCGCTGCCGGTGCCCCGGCGTAGCAGCGTGCGCGGGTCGCTGGTGAGGATCTCGCTGTCGACTTCTGGCAGTTTGGTTTCCCGGCCAATGCTGTTCAGGCGTGGTACAGCGCCGAACAGTGCCAGGCACAAGGCATCGAGCAAGGTGCTCTTGCCCGCGCCGGTGGGGCCGGTGATCGCAAACAGGCCAGCACTGGCCAAGGGCTCGGCGGTGAAGTCGATTTCGCAAGGGCCGGCCAGGGACGCAAGGTTTTTCAGGCGAATGGCGAGAATTTTCATGGGTGCTCCTCCTCCTGTTGCACGTCCTGCAGCAGTTGGGCGAAGTCGGCCAGTGTCTGCTCGTCCACGGCATTGCCATAGGCCTGCTCCCAGGCGCGGCTGAACAGGTCTTGCGGGCTGAGTTGGCCCAGTTCAATCAAGGGGCTACTGTCGTCGTCATCCTGTTGAGCGCCGGCATACTCGACGGCGATCCGTACCAGGCGCACGGCCTTGCCGTTCAGCGCGAGTTCGATTTGCTGGCGCAGGTCCGGTTGTGGTTCATCCAGACGCACGCGCACTTCCAGCCAGGGCTGGCGTTGCAGGTCAGCCAGCAGGTCGACTTCCGGCAGCGCTGCCAGGTGTTCCAGCACCTCGTTCAGGGAGGCAGGGCCCAGGCGTTGCAGGTGCACGGCCCGCGGTACCAGCCGTGGCTCGACGCTGCGCAGTGCCGCGCCGTCCAGTTCCACCTCGAGTATCTGGTGTTGATAGCCAATTTCCGAGAACGACAACGGCAGCGGCGAGCCGCTGTAGCGAATGCGTTCCTCGCCGTTGACCCGCTGCGGTTTGTGCAGGTGGCCCAGGGCGACATACGCCACCGAGTCGCTGAACAGCTTGGCCGACAGTGCTTCGGCGTTGCCGATGATCAGGCTGCGCTCGGAGTCTTCCGAAATCGACCCGCCAGCCATGTGCGCATGGCTGATGGCGACCAGCGCCTGCCCCGGTTTGCGTCGGCTTTCAGCGGCAGCGATCAGGCGTTCATGTACCTGGGTGATGCCGCGCAGGTAATCGTCACCCACGTGTGCGCCGGTCACTTCGGCCGGGCGCAGGAAGGGCAGCGCCAGGCACCAGGCGCGGGTTTTACCCTTGGCATCGGTCAGCGGGATCAGCAAGCGATCACTGTCGAGCTGGCCGTCATCCAGCCACTGCACACGGCCCAGGGCATGGGTGCGCAGGCGGCGCATCAACGGTGCCGGCAGTTCGATACGGGCACCGGAGTCATGGTTGCCGGCGATGATCACGATATCCAGCGCAGGCTGCTGTTCGTGAGCGCGGACGATGAAGTCGTACAGGCGTTCCTGGGCTTTGACCGGAGGGTTGACCGTATCGAAGATGTCGCCGGCAATCAGCAGGGCATCGGGTTGACGCAGGGCCAGTTGGCCGAGCAGCCAGTCGAGAAAGCAGGCATGTTCGAAGTCACGTTCCTGGCTGTGGAGGGTTTGCCCCAGGTGCCAGTCGGAGGTGTGAAACAGACGCATTGAAAGTCCTGTGCAGAGGAAACCGGGTCGCTCTGGGCAGCGTTGGCCAGCAGGGGCGGTCGGCTATGGTAGCGCGACTACGCCCAGGGGTTGCCAGTTTCCGGGATCAGCAGGGCCGAGACAACCGGCGGCATGCGAACTTCAGGCATGCGCCAGGGGGAAGTGCACGCTTGCACACAGGCCACCCTGCGGCAGGTTGTCCAGGCTGACTTTTGCGCCGAGGCGCTTGGCGATGGTTTGTACAATGGCCAGGCCGAGGCCGGCGCCTTGGTCGTTGCCACGGCTGAAGAAGCGCTCGAACAGGCGATCACGGTGTTCAGGGTCGATGCCAGGGCCTTGGTCTTCGACGCTCAGCAGCACTTCGCTGGCGGTCTCCTCCAGGCGCACGGTGATCAGCCCGCCTTTGGGTGAGAAATTCGCGGCATTGGTGACCAGGTTGTTCAAGGCAATATCGAGGGTTGCGCTATCGCCCAGTATCCGCAGGGGCGCCTCAGGCGCTTCCAGGCTCACCTCAAGGCCCCTGTCGAGCAGCCAGGGGGTCAGTTGTGCCAATGAGTCACGCACACTGGCAGTCAGGTCGATGGGCTGTAGTGGTGCGCTGCCAAGCCGTGGCTCCAGGCGTGCCATGGTCAAGAGTTGATTGACCAGGCGCGAGGTTCGGTCCACACCGGCAATCAGGTTGTGCAGGGACTGTTGGCGTTCCGCGTCGTTGCGCGCTTCCTGCAGATTCTGCGCGTGTACCCTTAGCACTGCCAGCGGGGTACGCAACTCGTGGGCCGCATCGGCGATGAAACGTCGCTCCCGGCCAAGGACTTCCTGAATCTGTCCCAGCAGCCGATTGAGTGCGGCTTGCATCGGCTCCAGCTCATTGGGCAATGGTGACAGTTGTATGGGCTCCAGCGACCCGGGGTGGCGGGCGCGCAGTGTCGTGGCCATATTGGCCAGTGGTTTGAGCCCCCAGCCGATGGCAAACCAGATCATCGTCGCTAACAGCAGGCTGCCAATCAGGTTGGGGCCCAAGGTGTGGCGGACGATGCGGTTGACCAGGTCGTTGCGCACATCGTCGCGCTCGCCAACCCAGATTCGCAGGGAATGCTCGGTGTCGACCAGCACGAAGGTACGCCATTGCTGGTTCTTCAGGTCGACCACATCATTGAAGCCGGCATCGCTCGGCGGTGCAGTGAAGCTCGGTGCACTGGCGGTATGCACCAGTAACTGGCCATCGAGGTTCCAGACCTGAAAGGCCATTTTGCTTTCGTAAGGGTGCCCATCGACCTTAGGGGATGCCTGACCCAGCGCCTCGTTGAACGCACGGTACAGTTCGCTGTGATCGCTGCTGTGCATTGGCATGCGCATGATGCCCTGCAGCAAGCGGGCATTTTGTGCCAGTTGGGCGTCATAGACTTCGGCAATTTCGTGGTTGCTGTCATGCAGGTTGAGTACAGACAGGGTCATCAGGCCGCCGATCAACAGGCCAATGATCAGGGTCAGGGTTCGCCGCCGGATGGATTTCATCGTGCTTCTTGCACCAGGTAGCCAACGCCGCGAATGGTCCGGATCAAGTCACTGGAGAGCTTCTTGCGCAAGTGGTGGATATGGACCTCAAGCGTGTTACTTTCTGCTTCGTCGTTCCAGCCGTAGAGCAACTGGGTCAGCCGTTCGCGGGTCATGACCCGGCCGGGGGGTGACAGCAGCTCGTACAGCAGTTGGTACTCTTTGGGGGTCAATGAAACTGGCTGCCCCAGGTAGGTGACCTGATGGCTGACAGGGTCCAGGCTGATTCCAGCATGTTCGATGCGCAGTTGGGCCCGCCCGGCACTGCGTCGCATCAAGGCGCGCAGGCGCGCCTTGAGTTCGGCCAGGTCGAAAGGTTTGACCAGGTAGTCGTCGGCACCGGCATCAAGGCCGGCAATGCGGTCTTCGGTGGCATCACGCGCGGTCAGGATCAGCACGGGCAGGTTCGAGCCGCTGCTGCGCAGACGCCGCAACACCTCCAGCCCGTCCATGCGCGGCAGGCCAAGATCGAGGATGGCCAGGTCGAAGGTTTCACTCAGTAACGAGTGCAACGCGCTGCTACCGTCTTTGATCCAGTCGGTGGTATAGCCGTCGCGGCTCAGTGCCTGGTAGATACCTTCACCCAGCGAAACATCGTCCTCGATCAGCAGCAGTCGCATGCCGGCTCCTTGGTCAGTTGAGTTTTTTGTCTATTTCAACCAGCAGCGCCTGTATGTCCTTGTGTCGCCCTTTATCGGCGCTTTCTCGACCCGGACGAGCAGGAGCCTGTTGTGCCTTGAGCAAGGCAGCCTTGGCTTCAGCGTAGTGCTTCTGGCGGTAGAGATGGTCGCCCCAGAAGTACAGGTTGTCTATACCGTTGGGGTTAATCTGCAGTGCTTGTTTGAGCAGCGTATCGGCCTTGTCACTATCACCGAAGCCAACCGGCCAGCCAGGCACTCGATCATACAGTGCAGCGAGGCTGGCGTAGGCGGAACCCTGCAGCGCCGTCGGGTCGATCGACAAGGCTTTTTCCAGGTCGCTGCGCGCCTCTTTGACCTTGCCCAAGGCACCGAGCCCGCCTTGGGCGCCTGCCCAACTGCTGGTGACGATGCCAGACCAGATCCAGGCCTCGGCTGCGGTTGGGCGCTCCTTGGAGAAGGCATTGGCCTTGGCGGCCAACTGCTCGAAGGCATCGGCGCGTTTACCCTCGGGTGTTTCGTACTGGATTTTTGCCCATTGCTGTTGAATATCGCTCAGGCGTTGTTGGTCGGTGGCGTCCATGGCCCACAGTGAGGTGCTTGATACGGTGGCCAGCAGGGCGATCAGCAGTTTTTTCATGGTTTGTTTTTCTCCGTGGAGCCAATATGGCTGAAGCGTCTGATCAACGGCAGCTGCTTGCGCAGGGCGCGGTCTACCAGGCTTGGCAGCAGGTTATTGAGGCTTACAAAAAAACGCTCAGGCCAGCCCAGGTAAAGGTCGCGGCGGTCACCGGCAATGGCGTGGATCACGGCGTTGGCGACCATTTCCGGGTCGTCGGTATTGGCTTTCAGGGCGTCATTGAGCGCCTGTGCAGCCGCGCTGTTCATGCGTGTCTGGGTCGCTCGTGGGGCCACATAAAGTACGTTCACCCGGGTATCGGCCAGCTCTCGACGCAGTGCTTCGGAAAAGCCGCGCAAGGCGAATTTGCTGGCGCAGTAGGGGGAGTACCCGGGGTAGCCGATCGAACCATAGGTTGAACCGACATTGACCACCATTGCTGCTGGGGCCTCTCTGAGAAGTGGCAACAGCAAGCGTGTCAGCGAAATCGGGGCGATGATGTTCAGGTCCAGCATGTGGCTGATGTCGCTGTCTTCCAGTTGCTCAAGCATGGCGAACTGGTTTACCCCGGCGGCGTTGATCAGCAGGTTGATGCCGCCCATGGCCTGGGCGGCATTCTGCACTTTATGCCGGTCTGTGGCGCTGGTCAGGTCTGCCGACACCCAGCGCAGCTGGCTGGGGTAACGCGTCATGCTTGGGCGCAAGGCGTCTTCATGGCGAGACACCGCCAGTACCTGAGCGCCGCTGGCGAGCAGCGCATTGGTGATTGCCAGGCCAATGCCACCACTGGCACCGGTGAGCACGACCCGGGCTTCATTGAGCCGCATGATTGCTCTCCAGCAGGGTTGGCGCCTGGGTGTTTTGCGGCAGTGCCCGGAACATGTCCGCGTACAACCGGTAGACCACTTTCGAGGCATGAATGACCGCGGCCTGATCAGCTGGGTCGTCGAGACGATCCATCAGCTTGCGGTAGGTCTGCATGTGCCCGATATCCAGCGCGCCATGGGAGTTCAGGTAGCTGAAGGCCTCCTCAGGCAGTGCCAGGCGGTCGCGAATGCGTTCGGCGGCATGGGTTGCCAGGGCGATGCTGGTGCCTTCAAGCACGTTGACCATCCCGAACAGGCCCACCGGGTTGCCACGTGCGATCAGGTCATAGAGAAACGCAACCATCAGCTCGATGGGTTGATCGGGTTGGCCGGTGCGCACCGCTTCACGGTCGCCGCCACAGGCGACGATATCGTTCAGTACCCACTGCTCATGGCCGTACTCGTCTTCGATGTATTCGCACACTGCGTGGCGCAACCACTCCAGTCGCTCGGGCAGGCGTGCACCGCAGGCCATCATCAGCGGTACGGTATGGCGAACATGGTAGTAGGCCTGAATCAGGAAGGCCCGATAGCTCTCCAGTGTGACCTCACCGGCCAGTGCCTTGCGGATGACCGGCACTTCAAACAGCGCGCTGCGTTCCTGGGCGGTTGCAGCTTGCAGGGTTTCAAAAAAACTCATGACGACAGTTCCTCAGAACGATTAAAGGATTCCAGTGCCGCGTGGTATTGCTCAAGGATGGCATCGCGGCGTGGTCGGCCATTGGCGGTCAGCAAGCCATTGGCAGGGGTAAAGGGTTGAGGCAAACGCAGCCAGTGATGAACGCGTGCGTAGTCGGGCAGGGCTGTATTGGCCTTGGCTACGGCATCGGCAAGGGCCTGGTCGCTGCAGCTCGGGTCATGAGGCCAGAGCAGGGCTGCGTTATAGGGCAGGGCTTCGCCATGCACGAATGCCTGGGCAATGACCCCGCCTTGGGTGAGTTCTGCTTCCACCCACTCAGGATTGACGTTACGGCCGTAGCTGGTGACGAACTGATGCTTCTTGCGGCCCTTGATGTACAGAAAGCCTTCGTCATCGAACTCACCGATGTCGCCACTGGCCAGCCACGTTGCCGGTTGGGCCGGGTTGCCCAGGTAGCCGAGCATGGTCGAGCCTTGAATCAGTACTTCGCCGTCATCAGCCAGCTTGACCTCTACATGGGGCAATGGCCGCCCGACGCTTCCCGGCCTGATAGCGCCAGGTACGTTCAAGCACACCACCGAGGCGCACTCGGACAAGCCGTAGCCTTCATAGGCCGGTATGCCGAGTTGGTGTGCACCTTGAAGCAGGCCTGGGGATACCCGTGCACCGCCTACCGCGGCAAAGCGCAGGCAGGAAGGATCGAATGCCTGCGCTTGCGTGGCGCCGACCAGCAGTTGCAGCAATTGCGGGACCAGAATCAGGCTGTGTGGGCGGCGTTCTGCCAGGCAGCGCAGGAAGGTGGGGGTATCGACGCCGCTGGCGCCACGAATACCCAGGCGGGCCTGGCTAGGCAGGCTTAGCACCGCACCTGCAAAGAGGGCGGCATAGCAACCGAGGTTTTCCAGCAGGATCGCCAAGGGCAGCAGTGCCAGGTGATGATCAGGCTTTACAGGCTCACTGGCCGCCGCCAGCTCTCGGGCCACCCGCAGGAAACTGTCGGCACTGAGGCACACGCCTTTGGGGGCGCCGGTTGTGCCCGATGTGAAGGTGATCTTCGCGGTTCCCTCTGGCAGTACCACCGCTGAGACCGCGGCCTTGCTCCACAGGGTGCCCTGGAAGCGGTAGCCTGCCGCTTCGAGTTCGCTTGCCATGCCGGACTCAGCGACGACCAGCGGTGCCTGGCATTGCTCCAGGCAGTGCAGGCGTTGCGCAGGGCTGAAAAAGGGCGGCAGGGTAAGGCATGGGCGCTCTTCAAAGAGCACGGCCAGGTCCCACAGCATCGCCTCGGGGCTGTTGTCCAGCGCGAGCACTACACAGCCTTCAGGCTGCTCGCTGAGTAACCGGCGGCGATAATTGACCTCTGACCACAGCGCTTCATAGTCCAGGCGCAGTTCGTCACCCCATAGGGCCAGAGCAAAAGGGCGCTCCTGTGCATGGCGTTGCAGTTGATTTTCAAACAGGCTCAGTTCAGGCGACATTGCAGGTCTCCCGGTCGACGGGTGGCAGGCCAAGTCGTTTGAACAGCCCGGCCTTGGCCAAGTGTTGGAAACCACTGCAGATGTTGCCGATGTGGACACTCGGGCGGCTGTCGTAATACTGGCCCCACGTGTGGCGCTCATCGCCCAGGCGCTGAGGATCTGCTGCGCACAGGGTGGTAGGTTTCAAACCGAGGCGATGGAAACTGTTGACCAGGCCGGTACTGCCGGTAAACGAGACCCACTGAAAGCCTGCAGCACCTAGCAGCCAGGTCATGGTGATGATGCTCAGGCGGGCGCTGCCGGTATCGCTGGCGGCGAGATTGCCGACTTCGACAATGCAGTCGCGCTGCGTCGGTTGCTCGTTCTCTGACGGGATGTAGTGCTCGATTGGCGCATCCAGATACTGTTCCAGAAACAACCGTGAGGTGCTGGCGCGGCGAAGGCCTGCGACGGCACACAAGGCATTGTTCTGGTCTTTCAGGCCAAACAGCTCAGGCATGAAGTGACGTATGTCGGCGCCATGTACCAAGCTAAAACGCTGGCGGATGAAGTCCTCGAACAGTGGGCGCTCATCGCTGTTGGGCAACGCGTGCGCCAGGCTCAACATCGCGCTGTTCTCAGGTGCCAGCCGAAGCGGTAAAGCGAAGGGCCAAATGGTGTCGGTGGGCTCAGGCATCGTGCTTGCTCCTGTATATCGTTGGGAGCAAGTGTCGACGAGTTTTCTTAAGGAAGCCTGAAGGTGCGCAGGCTAGAGCGGCTGATTACTTAGGATAGAGGGGTGGCAGGCTACTACTTTCGCCGGGTGTCGGTTGAGTCTGTTCAGCGGTTGGGATAGTGCCAATGGCCCGCCACAGCTCTTCGCCTTGCCAGTATTGTCCGGTTTCGCTGTAAAGCGCGCCGTTCAGACCATCCAGGGCATCGGACAATGGAACGAAGCGAGCCGCCATTTCGGCAAGGGTTTCGGGTTGCTGGCGCGCCCAGGCGTCGAGGGCCTGCCGGGTGGCCTGCGGGTCGTTGGCCTGGCAGGCGCGTTTGAGGTCGTCGAGCAGGGTGCGCGGGCTCGGGCCGCTTTGAGCCGCACGCAGCACGGCCGGTTGTGAGCGGGCCCCGCCACCAGAGGGCAAAGCCACTCAAGGTGGTCAGGGCCAGTATCAGTGTGCTGAGTTGCCAGGGCCAGAGCGGGCCGTTTTCAAGGGGGATCGACGTGCTCGGCGTTTCAGCGCTGAGTGCCGGGTTGTCCTGAATCTGCAAGGTTCGCGCGGGCAGACTGCTGCGCTCCAGATGGTCTTCTCGGGTGTTCCACCAAATGACCTCCTGGTTGGGCAGCTCCAGTGTGCCCGCATGCGTTGGCACCAGCGCCTCGCGCTCTTCGCGACTACCGAGCAGGCCGCGGTCGTTGATCTCGTTACGCAGTTGCGGTTGGTCAGGGTAGTGGCGCAGGCCTATGACCTCAGTGTTCGCCAGCGGTGGTATCTGTGTGCTGGACAGGCCTTCGGCCTTGATGGTCACTGTACGGGTCAGGGAGTCGCCAATCTGGGTTGAGGCTTGCGTCGGGTCCGGGCTCCAGTGTTCTTCCAGGGTCAGGTTGCGCGCCGGTAGCCAAGGCGTGTTGGCCGGGTAAGTGGCTGGTATGGGTTTGGCCAACAAGGTAATCGGTGCAGAGCTCACGTGGGTCTGTTTGCCACTGCGCGGGGCGCTGTCTTGATCTGTCGCCGGTTCTACGGTGGTGGCACTGAAGGTCAGGGACGGAATGGTCACGTTGCCGCTTTGCTGTGGGTAGATCGCATAGCGCATTTCGATCACGCCATGGCGTACACCGTTGATTTCCTTCTCGTAGGTCCGTGATTCGCCCAGCGGTTCTACCTTCGCGCCCTCCAGCTGGAGCCGGCTCAGGCTACTGTCATCGTACAGGGCTACCGAGTGGTAGATCCTCAGGGTTAAAACGGCTTGGGCCTGAACATAAATGCTGTCCTGGTCGAGGCTGGCTTCGATGAACACCGGAGCCAGGTTTTCGACCACGTTATCCTGTGCTTGCAGCACCTGAAGCTCAATCGGCTGGCTGCTGACCTCGCCCAGCTGCAGCGCGGGTATTTGCAGGCTGCCACTTTGACGCGGAAGCAGGGTGATGATCCAGCGTGTACTGGCTTGGGTTTCGCCATTGAGGGTGGTCAGGTTGTTCACCTGGCGAGTGTCGCGAACCTCAAAATTGGCCTGCAGGGGCTCCAGGTCTGGCTTGCCAAACTGGGTGATGTCCTGGGTTTGAAGGGTCAGCTCGAGCGTTTCACCGGCGTTCAGGCGTGTGCGGTCGACGCTGGCAAGCAACGCGGCGGCCTGTACCTGCAGGCTGAGGGCAAGGCTGAAAACGAGGGCGCAGGCGCGTCTCATCAATGAGTTTCCTGGTGTTGTTGCTGTTCATACCAAAATTTTCGGCGCAGCAGTTCGGCAGGGTTGTCCGGGATCTGTCGCAACCACTGCTCAAGGGCCTGGCGCTGTTCGGCGTCAAGGCTGCTGTCGCTTGGCCGTTGCGGCGGATGAGTGGTTTCATCATCCTGGTCGCCGCTGTTCCCTTGCTGCGTTTGTTCTGCCCCTGACGACGGGTTCTGGCCTTGCTGTTCTTGTACGCTTTGAGTGTCTTGCTCGCTTTCAGCCGCGGCGGTACTGCGGCTGTCCGTGTTGCTGTCAGTCGTTGTGCCGGGCGCGTTCTGTTCGGTTTCCGTTTCAGTGGTCGCCGCCTGTTCCTGCTCGGCAGCTTTTTGCTGGCGCAGCAGTTGCTCGACCAGTGCTTTGTTCGTAATGGCCGGCTGAAGTTCCGGTTGGCGCTCCAGCGCCTGTTCATAAGCATCCACGGCAGCCTCCAACTCTCCGCTGCGTGCGAGGGCGTTACCGCGATTGTAGTGAGCAGCCGCCGTGTTGCTTTCAGCGAACAGGCGCACCGCGCCGGCATAGTCACCGGCCTCGTACAGTGCCAGGGCTTTCCATTGCGGGTTCTGGAAGTGTTGTGCTGCCTCGGCGGGGCGTTGTTGTTCAAGCAGGCGCTGGCCTTGTTGGTCTGGGCGTAGCCACAGGTCATCAAGTTCAAAGGCATGGCTGGGTTGTGGCAGCACCCACAGCAACGGCAGGCAGAACAGCCAGCCGCGACGGCCCGCACAGGCCGCCAGCAACAAGAGCGGCAGCAGCAGCCAGTAGCCCTGATCGGCCCAACTGTCCAACTGCACCGTCTGGCCATCGTCATGCAATGCCCGGGGCGGGGCGAACAGGCCGAGGCCGCGCAGGTCCAGGTCGTCGATTCGGGCATGGCGGTACTTGCCGCCGGTTTCCATGACAAACTCCCTCAGGCTTGCGCTGTCCAGGCGGGGCATGAGAATCGTGCCCTCGGCATCCTTGAGGAATTCGCCATTACTCTGTTTTACCGGTGCGCCTTCTGCGCTGCCAATACCCAGCATCAGCAGCTTTGGTCCCTTGCGGCCCAGCGCCTGGACGATGCCTTGCCGTTCCTCGGTGCTCAACGAGGAGCCAATCAGCAGCAAACGGCCTTGGCCAAGGCCTGCTTGTGACAGCAGGGCCTGGCCTTTGCGTACGGCCAGGTCAGCGCGCTGCCCGGTTTGCGGCATGATCGAGGGGTCCAGGGCTTCAAGCAGGTTGCGGCTGGTGTCCAGGTCGTCGGACAGCGGCACCAGTGTATGTGCGCTGCCGGCATAAACGATGATCGCGGTCTGGCTGTCGCGGCGATGCTCGAGCAGGTCGAGCAGTTTTCGCCGTGCCTGCTCCAGGCGATTGGGTGGGCTGTCAGTCGCAAGCATTTGCGGTGTCAGCTCCAGCAATACCACCAGAGGATCGGCTGGGCGCTGTCGGGTTTCCTCCAGGCGCTGCCAGCTTGGTCCCAGCAAGGCGATGACCGTCACGAGCCACGCCACCCCCAATGCCACCCACGGCAACTTGCTGTCGCGACCGCTGCCACCACCCAGCAGTACGGCGTGGAATGCCGGAGGCAAGATCATCTGCCAGCGCCCGGCACGCTTTTGGCGATGCCAGAGCTTCCACAGTAACCAGCCCAGCAGCGGTAATGCCAGCAGCCAGGCAGGGCGTAGCCATTGTGGCCAGAGCTCGATCATCGACGCCTCCGCAGGCGCAGACGCTTGAGGCGTTCGCGCCATTCAGGGTGCGGTTGCAGGAAGCGTCGGTTGCTGAGCAGGCGTTGCAGTGGATTGTCGTGCCAGCGCTCACGCACCACCAGCAACACGCTCAGCAGCAGCGCCAGTGCCAGTGGCCAGCTGTACAACGCCTCGGCGGTGCGGGCCTGCGTCGGTTGTTGGGCGACGGGTTCCAGGCGGTCGAGTGTTTCGCCGATAGCCGTCAATTCCTTGCCGTCGCGCGCGCGGAAATAGGCGCCATGGGTCAACTCGGCAATCTCCTTGAGCGAGGCTTCATCCAGGTCCAGGCTTGGGTTGATGCCAAGCAGGCCAGCAGTACCGCTCTGTTCGGGGTCTGCGCCAATGCCGATGGTGTAGATTTTCACGCTCTCCTGAGCCGCCAGGCGTGCTGCGGTCAGCGGATGGATCTGCCCGCCATTGTTGGCGCCGTCGGTGACCAGAATCAGCACCCGGCTTTGTGCCGGGCGCAGCCGCAAGCGCTTGACGGCAAGGCCGATGGCATCACCGATGGCGGTGTTCTTGCCGGCGATGCCAATCTGCGCTTCATTGAGGAAGGTATGCACGGTGCGCCGGTCGAACGTCAGGGGGGCCTGAAGGTAGGCCTGGCTGCCGAACAGGATCAGGCCGATGCGGTCACCCTGACGGGCCTGGAGAAAATCGCCCAATAGCTGCTTTACCAGGGTCAGGCGGCTGACGTCGTCGTCCTGCCAGCGCATGTCGGGAAAGTCCATCGAGCCGGAAACATCCACGGCGACCATAAGATCACGGCCGCTGGCAGCCACGGGCACAGGCTCACCGAGCCATTGGGGCCGCGCGGCGGCCAGTAACAGCAACAGCCAGACGACGATAAACGGCGTCTGTTGCCGCCACGTGGGCAGGTTCAGCCGGGCGCGGCGTCCGGCCAGGCCTTCCAGTTCATCGAGGAAGGCAACCTTGAGCACCGGTTCGCCGCTGTCGGCGGCGGGCAGCAGCCAGCGCGCCAGCCAGGGTAGGGGAAAAAGGGCGAAGACCCACGGCCATGCCAACTCAAACATGTTTGCGGATCCAGATCTCAACCGCCTGGGTCAGCCCGGCGATTGCTTTGTCATCGAGCTTGCACTCGGGTTTGTAGGCACCTTCGACCAGCACCATCCAACGCGTCAGGCCCGCAGCCGGGCAGCGATTGTCGAGAAACGCCAGCCATTGCCGACCATTGAGGGTGTGGCTATGGCTGCCAGGGTAATGATTGCGGCAGAGCCGCTTTAGCAGCGCGTTGATCTGTTGCAACCAGGCACCGGCAGGCGCACCGTCGTAGGGTTTGGTCAGACGCGCCAATTCGGCCAGGGCCTCAATGCGTATGGGGTCAAGCGGCAGCTCGGCACGCACGATGGGTTTTTTCCCCGGCCGCCAGTGACGCAGGTGCCAGGCGCCCCAGCCGAGCAGCGGCAGGAGCAGGAGCAAGGCCCACCAGCCAGGTGCGGGTGGCCACAGACCAATCGGCTCCGGCGCGATCAAGGGCTGCAATTGTTCCAGGCCGTTCATCGTTTTTGCCCTGGACGTTGCGGATTGAGGTACTCGCGCAGTTGTTCGATCATTTCACTCTGGGTGCTCAAGGGCATGAGTACCACCCTCAGCTTCTGTGCCAGCAGCTCCCAGCGCTCGATGCGCGCCTCGCCCTGGCTGCGGTAGCTCTGACGCAGGTTGGCGTCGAGGGTGTCCAGCTCCAGTTGCGCCCCCCGTTGGGCGAAACGCAACAAACCGGCTGCCGGCAGGGCATGATCCAGTGGATCGGAAAGCGGCAACAGCAGCAGGTCGCAATGGCGTGAGAGCAGGCTCAGTTGTTGTTCGACACTGGTGCTCAGCGCCCGCTCGTCACAGATGACGATGGCCAGGCTGCCGGGGCGCAGAACTTCCCGCGCGCGGCGCAAGGCCATGCCGAGGGTATCGCCTTGCGGTTGCGCTTCGGTGTGCAACGCCTGGTTGGCACGGGCCAGTCGGTTGAGCAACTGCAGCAGGCTTTGCTTGCTGCGCCGCGGCTTGATCTCGTAATAGGCGTTGTCGCCGAACACCAGGCCACCGATACGATCATTGTGGCCCAGCGCCGCCCAGCCAATCAGCGCCGCAGCCTGGGCGGCAAGTACCGACTTGAACATCAGGCCGGAGCCGAAGAACAGCCGCTGGCTTTGTTCCACCAGGATGTAGATGGGGCGCTCGCGCTCTTCGTGGAACAGCTTGGTGTGCGGCTCCTGGGTGCGCGCCGTCACTCGCCAATCGATATTGCGCACGTCGTCTCCGGCTTGATAGACCCGCACCTGATCGAAGTCCACGCCACGTCCGCGCAGCTTCGAATGGTGCAAGCCGATCAGCGGGCTGCGTTGGCCGGGGGCGGCAAACAGCTGCACCTCGCGCACGCGATGCCGCATTTCGATCAGTTCTGAAAGACCGATGCGAATGCCTGGGGCCGCCAGCAGTTGAGAGGGCATGGGATCAGGCCACGGCAACGACGTCGAGGATGCGCTGGATCACCCGGTCCTGGTCAATACCGGCGGCTTCGGCTTCAAAGGAGAGAATGATGCGGTGACGCAGTACGTCGAACAGTACCGCCTGAATGTCTTCGGGGCTGACAAAGTCTCGGCCCGCCAACCAGGCGTGAGCCCTTGCGCAACGGTCCAGGGCTATGGAGCCACGAGGGCTGGCGCCATAGGCGATCCAGTCGGCCATCTCGGTGTCGAATTTGGCTGGAGTGCGGGTGGCCATGACCAGTTGTACCAGGTATTCCTCCACCGCATCGGCCATGTACAGGCCGAGGATTTCCTTGCGTGCGGCAAAAATGGCCTGCTGACTGACGCGACGTTCCGGCTTGGTTTCGCCGTTGAGGGCTTCGCCACGAGCCTGTTGAAGAATGCGTCGCTCGACGGCGGCATCCGGGAAACCGATTTTCACGTGCATCAGGAAGCGGTCGAGCTGTGCTTCAGGCAGCAGCGGGTAAGTGCCTTCCTGTTCGATCGGGTTCTGGGTGGCCATCACCAGGAACAGGGGCGAGAGCTCATAGGTGCTGCGCCCGACGCTGACCTGACGCTCGGCCATGGCTTCAAGCAAGGCCGACTGTACCTTGGCCGGTGCCCGGTTGATTTCATCGGCCAACACCAGGTTGTGAAAGATGGGGCCTTGCTGGAAGACAAAACTGCCGGTTTCCGGACGGTAGATCTCGGTGCCGGTAATGTCGGCCGGAAGCAGGTCCGGGGTGAACTGGATCCGGTGGAACTCGGCTTCGATGCCCTCGGCGAGTTCCTTGATCGCCTTGGTCTTGGCCAGGCCCGGCGCTCCTTCCACCAGCATATGGCCATCGGCAAGGAGCACGATCAGCAAGCGCTCGACCAGTTTTTCCTGGCCAAGAATCTGGGTTGAAAGAAAGGTGCGCAGCGCGATCAGCGCTTCACGATGTTCCATCGTCGAGGGTTCCTGGATAAAGAGCCGAGGTGCAGTCTGAAAAAGCCGTCGGCAGGGGTTGATACTTTAATCTATCCAGGGGCTTGGCGACTAACCTCCTTACAGTTCGCTGACGTAGGTGCCGGTGCCCTTGAGGATGTTCTGCAGGGTTTCTTCGACTTCAGCCAGGTCGCTGTCCGGCGTGCTGTGAGTGATTTCCAGGTGATCGTCACCGCCCAGTGCATCCGCGTCGCCAGGCGCAACCTCGATCAACAGGCGTTTCGGGCCGAGGGTGATCTTCAGGCCGTCGAGGGTCGAAGGCTCGTCGTCGAGGGTGATTTCCACCTCGTCTTCGTCCGGGTAACGGGTCATCAGGAACATTTCGCCCTTGTCACTGATGCAACACAGCGTCGCCATGTTGTCTTCTTCGTCGTCGCACGGGGTGGCCATCAATTGGGCGGTGGTCAGTTGCATGGAAGGCTCGATCAATAAGGTGAGGCATGATTCTGCCAGTGTTCAGCTGGCGGATAAACGTCAGCCTGCACGTCAATGACCGAATATGTCGCAGGGGCGCAAGCAGGTGCCTCCCAGGCCTCGTTAAGCTGCGTTGTCGATGGTCACCCGTAAAGACACAGCCTAGCTCTGGAGCGGCAGTCGTTTTTGCAGATGCTCATCCGTTGAATTGGTGAATGTGACCAATGGTTTTACCGTCTTCCTGCTCAGGGTTGGCTATCGTTGACCCGTATCAGGCGCACGCGCACGACGCTTCTCTCAATAATAAAGCCCAAGCGGAGTACCACAGATGGCGTTCTTCACCGCAGCCAGCAAAGCCGACTTCCAGCATCAACTGCAAGCGGCCCTGGCGCAGCACATCAGCGAACAGGCACTGCCACAAGTGGCGCTGTTCGCCGAGCAATTCTTCGGCATCATCTCTCTGGACGAACTGACCCAGCGTCGCCTTTCCGACCTGGCGGGCTGCACCCTTTCAGCCTGGCGCATGCTGGAGCGTTTCGATCACGCCCAGCCGCAGGTTCGTGTCTACAACCCCGACTACGAACGTCATGGCTGGCAGTCGACGCATACCGCCGTCGAAGTGCTGCATCATGATCTGCCGTTTCTGGTCGACTCGGTACGCACCGAGCTGAACCGGCGCGGCTACAGCATCCACACGCTGCAGACCACGGTATTGAGTGTCCGCCGCGGCGCCAAGGGCGAACTGCTGGACATTCTGCCCAAGGGCACCCAGGCAGAGGGCGTTCTGCAAGAATCGCTGATGTACCTGGAGATTGATCGCTGCGCCAACGCTGCCGAGCTGAACCTGCTGACCCGCGAGTTGGAGCAGGTGCTGGCTGAAGTGCGGGTTGCCGTCGCCGATTTCGAGCCGATGAAAGCCAAGGTGCGAGAAATGCTCGCGCTGGTCGAGCAGACCGCCTATGCCCCGGCCGAGGCTGAAAAGGCCGAGGTCAAGGGGTTCCTAGAGTGGCTGGTGGGCAACCACTTCACCTTCCTTGGCTACGAGGAGTTCGTGGTCGGTAATGATGCCCAAGGCGCTCATCTGCAGTACGACGAACAGTCCTTCCTGGGCCTGGCCCGCTTGCTGCGCACCGGCCTGACCGTCGATGAATTGCGCATTGAAGACTACGCGGTCAACTACCTCAGGGAACCGTTGCTGCTGTCCTTTGCCAAGGCGGCTCATCCGAGTCGGGTACACCGTCCGGCCTACCCGGATTACGTGTCGATTCGCCAGTTGGATGCTGACGGCAAGGTGATCAAGGAATGCCGTTTCATGGGCCTCTACACCTCGACGGTGTACGGGGAGAGCGTGCGGGCGATTCCTTATATTCGCGGCAAGGTTGCCGAAATCGAGCGTCGTTCGCTCTTCGACCCCAAGGCGCACCTGGGCAAGGAACTGGCGCAGGTGCTGGAAGTCCTGCCCCGCGACGACCTGTTCCAGACGCCAGTCGACGAGTTGTTCACTACCGTCATGTCGATTGTGCAGATCCAGGAACGCAACAAGATCCGCGTCTTCCTGCGCAAGGACCCTTACGGCCGCTTCTGCTACTGCCTGGCCTATGTGCCGCGTGACATCTACTCCACCGAAGTGCGGCAGAAAATCCAGCAGGTCCTGATGGATCGCCTGAAAGCCACCGATTGCGAGTTCTGGACCTTCTTCTCCGAGTCCGTGCTGGCGCGTGTGCAGCTGATTTTGCGGGTTGACCCGAAGAACCGCATCGAAATCGATCCGCAGCAGCTGGAAAACGAAGTCATTCAGGCCTGCCGTTCGTGGCAGGACGACTACGTCAGCCTGACCGTAGAAAGCTTTGGTGAAGCTCAGGGCACCAATGTTCTGGCGGACTTCCCTAAAGGCTTCCCGGCCGGTTACCGCGAGCGCTTTGCCGCCCATTCGGCGGTGGTCGACATGCAGCACCTGCTGGCGCTGTCCGAGCACAAGCCGCTGGTAATGAGTTTCTATCAGCCGCTGACCCAGACCGGTAAGCATCAACTGTTTTGCAAGCTGTACCACGCCGATACGCCGTTGGCGCTGTCTGACGTGCTGCCGATCCTGGAAAACCTTGGCCTGCGCGTACTGGGCGAGTTCCCGTATCGCCTGCGTCATGCCAATGGTCGCGAATTCTGGATTCATGACTTCGCCTTCACCTACAGCGAAGGCCTGAACCTGGACATCCAGCAACTCAACGACACCTTGCAGGATGCCTTTGTCCACATCGTCAATGGCGATGCGGAGAACGACGCGTTCAACCGTCTGGTACTGACTGCAGGCCTGCCATGGCGCGATGTTGCGCTGCTGCGTGCCTATGCCCGCTACCTCAAGCAGATTCGCCTGGGCTTCGATCTGGGCTACATCGCCAGTACCTTGAACAACCACACGGATATCGCCCGCGAGCTGGTGCGACTGTTCAAGACCCGCTTCTACCTGGCGCGCAAACTCAACGTTGAAGACCTGGACGACAAGCAGCAACGGTTGGAGCAGGCGATCCTCAGTGCCCTGGACGACGTTCAGGTGCTCAACGAAGACCGCATCCTGCGACGCTACCTGGACCTGATCAAGGCCACCCTGCGGACCAACTTCTACCAGCCCGATGCCAATGGCCATAACAAGTCCTACTTCAGCTTCAAGTTCAATCCGAAGCTGATCCCGGAACTGCCAAAACCAGTGCCGAAGTTCGAGATATTCGTCTATTCGCCACGGGTCGAGGGTGTGCACCTGCGTTTCGGCAACGTAGCGCGCGGTGGCCTGCGCTGGTCCGACCGTGAGGAAGACTACCGGACTGAAGTGCTGGGCCTGGTGAAGGCGCAACAGGTGAAGAACTCGGTGATTGTCCCGGTCGGTGCCAAGGGTGGTTTCCTCCCGCGTCGCCTGCCGCTGGGCGGCAGCCGTGATGATATTCAGGCTGAAGGTATCGCCTGCTATCGCATCTTCATCTCTGGCCTGTTGGACATTACCGACAACCTCAAGGACGGCGCCCTGGTGCCGCCTGCCAATGTGGTGCGCCACGACGACGATGACCCGTACCTGGTGGTCGCGGCCGACAAGGGCACCGCGACCTTCTCCGACATCGCCAACGGCATTGCCATCGACTACGGCTTCTGGCTCGGCGATGCCTTCGCCTCGGGCGGCTCGGCCGGTTACGACCACAAGAAGATGGGCATCACGGCCCGCGGCGCCTGGGTTGGTGTGCAGCGGCATTTCCGCGAGCGCGGTATCAACGTACAGGAAGACCCGATCAGTGTGATCGGCATTGGCGACATGGCCGGTGACGTCTTCGGTAACGGCTTGCTGATGTCCGACAAGCTGCAACTGGTCGCGGCATTCAACCACCTGCACATTTTCATCGATCCGAACCCGGAGCCCGCCAGCAGCTTCGCCGAACGCAAGCGGTTGTTCGACTTGCCGCGTTCAGCCTGGAGCGACTACGACACCAGCATCATGTCCGAAGGCGGCGGGATCTTCCCGCGCAGCGCCAAAAGCATCGCGATTACCCCGCAGATGAAAGCGCGCTTTGCTATCGAAGCCGACAAGCTGACCCCGACCGAACTGCTCAATGCGTTGCTCAAGGCGCCGGTTGACTTGCTGTGGAACGGCGGTATCGGCACTTACGTCAAATCGAGCGAAGAGAGCCACGCCGATGTGGGCGACAAGGCGAACGATGCCCTGCGCGTCGACGGTAACGAGTTGCGCTGCAAAGTGGTGGGCGAGGGCGGCAACCTCGGCATGACCCAACTTGGCCGTGTCGAGTTCGGCCTGAACGGCGGTGCAACCAACACCGACTTCATCGATAACGCCGGTGGCGTGGACTGCTCTGACCACGAGGTCAATATCAAGATCCTGCTCAACGAAGTGGTGCAGGCTGGCGACATGACCGAGAAGCAGCGCAACCAGCTGCTGGGCAGCATGACCGAGGAAGTCTCCGCGCTGGTGCTGGGCAACAACTACAAGCAGACCCAGGCGTTGTCGCTGGCCGCACGCCGTGCCAAGGAGCGCATTGCCGAGTACAAGCGCCTGATGGCTGACCTGGAAAGCCGTGGCAAGCTGGACCGCGCCATCGAGTTCCTGCCGAGCGAAGAGCAACTGGCTGAGCGTCTGGCGGCAAACCAGGGCCTGACCCGCGCTGAATTGTCGGTACTGATCTCCTACAGCAAGATCGACCTCAAGGAGGCGCTGCTCAAGTCGCTGGTGCCGGACGACGACTACCTGACCCGTGACATGGAGACGGCGTTCCCGCCGTCGTTGGTCAACAAGTTCGCCGAGGCCATGCGTCGCCATCGCCTGAAACGCGAGATCGTCAGTACCCAGATCGCCAACGACCTGGTCAACAACATGGGCATCACCTTCGTCCAGCGGCTCAAGGAGTCCACGGGCATGAGCCCGGCGAACGTTGCCGGCGCCTATGTCATCGTGCGCGACATCTTCCACCTGCCGCACTGGTTCCGCCAGATCGAGGCACTGGACTATCAGGTTTCGGCCGAGGTGCAGTTGACCCTGATGGACGAGCTGATGCGTCTTGGGCGTCGCGCTACTCGCTGGTTCCTGCGTAGCCGTCGTAACGAACAGGATGCCGGGCGCGACGCGGCGCACTTCGGGCCGAAAATCGCTGCGCTGGGCCTGAAACTGGACGAGCTGCTGGAAGGCCCGACCCGTGAACGCTGGCAGGCCCGCTACCAGGGCTTCGTCGAAGCCGGTGTGCCGGAGTTGCTGGCGCGAATGGTTGCCGGTACGACGCACCTGTACACACTGTTGCCGATCATCGAAGCGTCCGACGTAACCGGGCAAGACCCGGCCGAAGTGGCCAAGGCCTTCTTCGCCGTGGGCAGCGCCCTGGACCTGACCTGGTACCTGCAGGAAATCAGCAACCTGCCAGTGGAAAACAACTGGCAGGCCCTGGCACGCGAAGCGTTCCGTGACGACATCGACCTGCAGCAGCGAGCAATTACCATCTCGGTATTGCAGATGGTCGATGCCCCGCAGGACATGGACGCCCGGGTGGCATTGTGGATGGGGCAGCATGCGGTGATGGTGCAGCGCTGGCGCGTCATGCTTGAGGAGTTGCGTGCGGCGACGGGGACGGACTACGCGATGTATGCCGTGGCTAACCGTGAACTGGTGGACCTGGCGTTGAGCGGTCAGTCGACGCTCTGATGCCGGGGTAACAGAACCAGGCTGCTGACAAACCCCCGCTTTTTAGCGGGGGTTTGTTTTTAGGCTAACGATGCAGGCATCCCAGAGGCCGCGCTAGCTGTGGGAGCAGGTCTTGCCCGCGATACAGACGCCGCGCACTCACAGGCACCGAGCCGACGCCATCGCAGGCAAGCCTGCTCCCACAGGGTAGGAGCCGGGCTTGCCCGCGATACAGGCGCCGCGCACTCACAGGCACCGCGCCGAGGCCATCGCAGGCAAGCCTGCTCCAACAGGGTAGGAGCCGGGCTTGCCCGCGATACAGGCGCCGCGATCTCACGGGCACCGCACCGAGGCCATCGCAGGCAAGCCTGCTCCAACAGAGTCCGCGCTAGCTGTGGGAGCGGGTCTTGCCCGCGATACAGACGCCGCGCACTCACAGGCACCGCGCCGAGGCCATCGCAGGCAAGCCTGCTCCAACAGAGTCCGCGCTAGCTGTGGGAGCGGGTCTTGCCCGCGATGCAGGCGCCGCGATCTCACGGGCACCGCGCCGAGGCCATCGCAGGCAAGCCTGCTCCAACAGAGTCCGCGCTAGCTGTGGGAGCGGGTCTTGCCCGCGATACAGACGCCGCGCACTCACAGGCACCGCGTTGAGGCCATCGCAGGCAAGCCTGCTCCAACAGAGTCCGCGCTAGCTGTGGGAGCGGGTCTTGCCCGCGATACAGACGCCGCGCACTCACGGGCACCGCGTTGAGGCCATCGCAGGCAAGCCTGCTCCCACAGAGTCCGCGCTAGCTGTGGGAGCGGGTCTTGCCCGCGATACAGACGCCGCGCACTCACAGGCACCGCGCCGAGGCCATCGCAGGCAAGCCTGCTCCAACAGAGTCCGCGCTAGCTGTGGGAGCGGGTCTTGCCCGCGATACAGGCGCCGCGCACTCACGGGCACCGCGTTGAGGCCATCGCAGGCACGCCTGCTCCAACAGAGTCCGCGCTAGCTGTGGGAGCGGGTCTTGCCCGCGATGCAGGCGCCGCGATCTCACGGGCACCGCGCCGAGGCCATCGCAGGCAAGCCTGCTCCAACAGAGGCCGCGCTAGCTGTGGGAGCGGGTCTTGCCCGCGATACAGACGCCGCGATCTCACGGGCACCGCACCGAGGCCATGCATCCGACCTTACTCCCACGCGTTCCTGGGTGTTATTTGAAGCGCCGCTCTACGCCTTTTTCCACCAGGATCTTCGCGGAGATCTCTTCCACCGAGAAGTGAGTGGAGTTGATGTGCGGAATGTTCTCGCGGCGGAACAGGTTTTCCACTTCACGCACTTCGAATTCGCACTGGGCAAAGCTGGCATAGCGACTGTTGGGCTTGCGCTCGTGGCGGATCGCGGTGAGGCGGTCCGGGTCGATGGTCAGGCCGAACAACTTGTGCTGGTGTTTTTTCAGTGCCGTGGGCAACTGCAAACGTTCCATGTCGTCTTCGGTCAGCGGGTAGTTGGCTGCGCGGATGCCGAATTGCATGGCCATGTACAGGCAGGTCGGGGTCTTGCCGCAACGGGATACACCCACCAGAATCAAGTCGGCCTTGTCGTAGTAGTGCGTGCGCGCGCCGTCGTCGTTGTCCAGCGCGAAGTTCACCGCCTCGATACGCTCCATGTAGTTGGAGTTGCCACCGATCGAATGGGATTTGCCCACTGAGTAGGAAGAGTGCGCGGTCAGCTCTTGTTCCAGAGGGGAGAGGAAGGTTGAAAAGATATCGATCATGAAGCCATTGGAGGTCGCCAGCACCTCGCGAATGTCCTGATTGACGATGGTATCGAAGATGATCGGACGCGCCCCGTCGCGTTCTGCGGCAGCATTGATTTGCTGTACCATGGTGTGCGCTTTTTCCACGCTATCAATATACGGTCGCGTGAATTTATTGAAGGGAATGTTCTCGAACTGCGCTAGTAGGCTTTGTCCCAGGGTCTCGGCGGTGATGCCGGTGCCATCGGAAATAAAGAAAGCAGATCGTTTCATTTGCGCCATGGGCCTTAAGCTGGTGACGAATCTTGGATATGATAGGTTCGGTTTGCCGAACAACCCTTGTCGGCATTCTCACTTATTTTCCAGGTCCAGGCCACAAGCGCCCGGCACGTTCCTAGCGAAATCGCCGGCGTCCTGAGCTTTTCCAATACAGTTAGTGGAGAGATCACCTTGGTAGAGTACGTAGTTTCCCTCGATAAGCTCGGCGTCCATGATGTGGAGCATGTGGGGGGCAAGAACGCATCCCTCGGCGAGATGATCAGTAACCTTGCCGGCGCCGGTGTATCGGTTCCTGGCGGCTTTGCCACTACGGCTCAGGCATACCGTGATTTTCTTGAGCAGAGTGGCCTGAACGAGCGTATCCACGCCGCACTCGACGCGCTGGACGTGGACGACGTCAACGCCCTGGTAAAAACCGGTGCGCAGATTCGTCAGTGGGTGATGGACGCAGAGTTCCCGGCGCGTCTGGATGCCGAAATCCGCACCGCCTTTGCTGAAATGTCCCAGGGCAACCCGAACATGGCCGTCGCCGTGCGTTCCTCGGCCACTGCCGAAGACTTGCCAGACGCCTCGTTCGCGGGTCAGCAGGAGACTTTCCTGAATATTCGTGGCGTGGACAACGTGATCCGCGCCGCCAAGGAGGTATTTGCCTCCCTGTTCAACGACCGTGCCATTGCTTACCGTGTGCACCAGGGCTTCGACCACAAGCTGGTCGCTCTGTCGGCTGGCGTGCAGCGCATGGTCCGCTCCGAAACCGGTACCGCCGGTGTGATGTTCACCCTCGACACCGAGTCGGGCTTCCGTGACGTGGTTTTCATCACTGGCGCCTACGGCCTGGGCGAGACCGTGGTGCAAGGCGCGGTGAACCCGGACGAGTTTTACGTCCACAAGAACACCCTGCAGGCAGGCCGTCCGGCCATCCTGCGCCGCAACCTGGGCAGCAAGGCAATCAAGATGATCTACGGCGACGAGGCCAAGGCCGGTCGTTCGGTCAAGGTCGTCGATGTTGATCGTGCCGACCGCGCCCGTTTCTGCCTCAGCGATGCCGAAGTCACCGAGCTGGCCAAGCAGGCCATGATCATCGAGCAGCACTACCAGCGCCCGATGGACATCGAGTGGGCCAAGGACGGTGATGACGGCAAGCTGTACATCGTTCAGGCCCGTCCTGAAACGGTGAAGAGCCGTTCCAGTGCCAATGTCATGGAACGCTACCTGCTCAAGGAAACCGGCAAAGTGCTGGTGGAAGGCCGTGCCATCGGTCAGCGCATCGGCGCTGGCAAGGTGCGCGTGATCCACGATATCGCCGAAATGGACAAGGTCCAGCCAGGCGACGTGCTGGTATCGGACATGACCGACCCGGACTGGGAACCGATCATGAAGCGCGCCAGCGCGATCGTTACCAATCGGGGTGGCCGTACTTGCCACGCCGCGATCATTGCGCGTGAGCTGGGTATTCCTGCCGTCGTAGGTTGTGGTAACGCCACCCAGGTGCTTAAAGACGGCCAGGGCGTGACGGTTTCCTGCGCCGAGGGCGACACCGGTTTCATCTTCGAAGGTGAGCTGGGCTTCGATGTGCGTCAGAACTCGGTCGACGCCATGCCTGACCTGCCGTTCAAGATCATGATGAACGTCGGTAACCCGGATCGTGCATTCGACTTCGCCCAGTTGCCCAACGCCGGTGTCGGCCTGGCGCGCCTGGAGTTCATCATCAACCGCATGATCGGCGTGCACCCGAAAGCACTGCTGAACTACGCCGGTTTGCCGCAAGAGCTGAAAGACAGCGTCGACAAGCGTATCGCCGGCTACGATGACCCAGTGGGCTTCTACGTCGAGAAACTGGTCGAAGGCATCAGCACCCTGGCAGCAGCGTTCTGGCCGAAGAAGGTGATCGTGCGCCTGTCGGACTTCAAGTCCAACGAATACGCCAACCTGATCGGCGGCAAGCTCTACGAGCCGGAAGAAGAAAACCCGATGCTGGGCTTCCGTGGCGCCTCGCGTTACATCAGCGAGTCGTTCCGCGACTGCTTCGAGCTCGAGTGCCGTGCGCTCAAGCGTGTGCGCAACGAAATGGGCCTGACCAACGTCGAGATCATGGTACCGTTCGTCCGCACCCTTGGCGAAGCCAGCCAGGTGGTCGACCTGTTGGCCGAGAACGGCCTGGGCCGTGGCGTGAACGGTCTGCGCGTGATCATGATGTGCGAACTGCCATCCAACGCCATCCTGGCCGATGAGTTCCTGGAGTACTTCGATGGTTTCTCCATCGGCTCCAACGACCTGACCCAGCTGACCCTGGGCCTGGACCGTGACTCCGGGATCATCGCCCACCTGTTCGATGAGCGTAACCCTGCGGTCAAGAAGCTGTTGGCCAACGCCATCCAGGCGTGCAACAAGGCCGGCAAGTACATCGGTATCTGTGGCCAAGGCCCATCCGACCATCCGGACCTGGCCAAGTGGCTGATGGAACAGGGGATCGAGAGCGTCTCGCTGAACCCTGACTCCGTGCTTGAGACTTGGTTCTTCCTGGCCGAGGGGCAAGGCGCAGCAAACTGATGCGCTGAAATGAAGCGCTCGATCGCCGGAGTTTGGCGTTCGAGCGCTTCCACCGAATTTTTCAGGGCGTGTTCCAGTGATGGTGCTCGCCCTTTTTTGTGCAAGAGATCTATGCAAAGCAGCAGTAGCCTTTTCCCCGTGGCCTTGCTCAGTGCCGAGCGCCGGGGAGACCTGAGCGAAGATGTCTACCGCCTCAAGGCTGGCAACAGCCCTGATCGCACGGTAGAACTGGCGGTGACACGACTGGGCCTGGCTGATCAGGAGCAGGTTCGTGGTGTGCCGGTGATTCTTCTGCACGGCAGTTTTTCCAACCGGCGTTTTTGGTACTCGCCGCGGGGTATCGGCCTAGGTGCCCATCTGGCTCGGGCCGGTTTCGATGTCTGGATGCCAGAAATGCGTGGGCATGGCCTGTCGCCGCGTAACCGCGAGTACCGGCAAAACCGCGTGGCCGACTATGCACGCTATGACCTGCCGGCGATTGCCGCGTTTGTGCGTGAGCAGGCGGGCCAGGTGCCGCATTGGCTGGGGCACTCCTTGGGAGGGACGACCCTGGCGGCGGCACTGGGGGGCAGTTGGCTGGGCGCTGAAGAGGTGGCCAGCGCGGCATTCTTTGGCACGCAGGTCAGTCGCATTTACTGGCCGCTGAAGATTCCACCGGTGGAATGGACCTCTCGGCTATTGCTAAAGCGCTTTGTGCATTTGTCCGGTGCCAGGCTGGGGCGTGGCCCAGAGGACGAACCGATCGGCCTGGCGCTGGAAAGCATGCGCTGGCATGGGCTGTTCGGCCGCTTCGGTGACAAGAAGCAGGACTGGTGGGCCGGCCTTGCCGATGTTCAGGTGCCCATACTGGCGGTGGCAGGGGCAGGTGATCACCAGGACCCCGTCTGGGCCTGTCGCAAGCTGTTCGAGCAAATGGGCAGTGAGCACAAGCAGTTCGTACGGCTGGGCGTGGAGGAGGGTTTTGACAACTTCGGGCATGTCGACATGCTGGTGAGCAAACCCGCTCAAGTGCAAGTCTGGCCAATGGTCGAGCGTTGGTTGCGCGATCCGCTGCTGCCGCTGCTGGGCAGTCGCGAACAGAGCATTTCTCCAGAGCCTGGTTACGGCTAATATGTGACGATTGTCGTCGTTTCGGTCACTTTGTGTTTGAGTTAGGGCTATGTTTGTTGCACTAGAGCGTCTGATCAATCTGCAGGAGGGCTACCGCAAGACCTTTCAGGTGAGTGGTCAGCAGCTGTTGCTGCTGGTGGTCGACAATCAGCCGTTGTTGATTGAGAACCGCTGCCCGCATCAGGGCGCGCCCTTGCACAGTGCGACCCTGGAAGGGAATGTGTTGCGCTGCCAGCGGCACGGCCTCGAATTTCGTTTGCCGTGTGGGCAGCCGGTACAGCAGGCTGCCTGCACCAGTTTGAAGGTGTTCAGCCTCGCCTATGAGGGTGACCGAATTGGCATCGACGTGTAGCCTTGGCCTAAAGCCGGATCGCCATGTCTCGTCAACCGCAAGAAACTGTGAGTTCCGACATCCATTGTCTTGGCAAGTGACAGGAGTTTCCCATGCATTACCTTACGCCCGATTTGTGCGACGCCTACCCTGAGCTGGTGCAGGTGCTGGAGCCGATGTTCAGTAACTTCGGTGGTCGTGATTCCTTTGGTGGCGAGATCGTCACCATCAAGTGTTTCGAGGACAACTCCCTGGTCAAGGCGCAGGCCGACCTTGATGGCAAGGGCAAAGTACTGGTGGTTGATGGTGGCGGCTCCCTGCGTTGTGCCCTGCTGGGGGACATGATCGCGGAAAAGGCGGCGAAAAACGGCTGGGAAGGCCTGGTGATTTATGGCTGTATCCGCGATGTCGACGCCATTGCCCAGACCAATATCGGCGTTCAGGCCTTGGCCAGCCACCCGAAGAAGACCGACAAGCGCGGCATTGGCGACCTCAATGTGGTCGTGACGTTTGCTGGTGTGACCTTCCGTCCAGGTGAATACATCTACGCCGACAACAACGGTGTGATCGTTTCGCCAAGCCCGTTGAAAATGCCTGAGTAAGTTCTGAAGCCGGTCTGTGGGGTGGGGATGTTCGAGGAAGAAAACGCGCAATGGGGGCTGGTCCATGCCCTGGTGCTGGATGGAAAAGGCGGTGCGCGTTCGATTGCCCGGACTGAGCTGGATGATCTTCAACTGCAGTCCGAGCAAAGCCTCTGGTTGCACTGGGATCGCAGTCACCCGCAGACCCAGACCTGGCTGCGTCGCGACAGCGGCCTGAACGAGTTCGCCTGTGACCTGTTGCTTGAGGAAAACACGCGGCCTCGTTTGCTGCCGCTGCCCGATGCACAGATGCTGTTGTTTCTTCGCGGCGTCAATCTCAACCCGGGTGCCGAGCCGGAAGATATGGTTTCGGTACGCATTTTTGCCGAGGCGCAGCGGGTTATTTCCCTGCGTCTACGGCCGCTGCGCGCGTCCGATGAAGTGTTGCAGCAGTTGGCAGAGGGCCGCGGCCCGAAATCGGCCTCGGAACTGCTGTTGGCGCTAGCCCAGTTGCTGACCGAAAAGGTTCAGGCGCTGGTCAGTGATCTCTCCGAAGAGGTGGACGGCGAGGAAGAGAAGCTGGAAACCGACGAGCGGTATGCGCCTGAGCATGGCAGCATGCTGCAGATGCGTCGTCGTGCTGCCGGGCTACGCCGTTTCCTGGCGCCGCAGCGGGAAATCTACGCGCAACTGGCCCGTAACAAGGTACCGTGGTTCGCCGAAGAAGACGCCGATTACTGGAACGAACTGAACAACAGCCTGATTCGTTACCTCGAAGAGCTGGAGCTGACCCGTGAGCGTGTCGCGCTGGTGCTGGAGAACGAAGACCGGCGTTTGAGCCAGCGGATGAACAGAACCATGTACCGCTTCGGTATCATTACCTGTATTTTCCTGCCCATGAGCTTTCTGACAGGCCTGTTGGGGATCAACGTTGGCGGTATTCCGGGTTCCGAAAGCCCCTACGGCTTTCTGTTCGCCAGTGTCCTGCTGATCGCGTTGGCCCTGGGGCAGTGGTGGTTGTTTCGTCGCTTGCGTTGGGTCTGAGGCGTCACATGATGATGCAGGTGCCCGGTGTGGCCCATGTGACCGATGCCACGGCGGCCTCGTCTTTGACAGATACTGCGCGAGGTGCCTATGCACGATCCGTTTGAAGAATCTCTGCGAGACCTGTTAAAGGCTTCGCCTTCCGGCCGCGAGCGTGACGATGACGCTTGCCTGGGCCGTGTCCTGAAAACCGCCAACCGCCAGGTCGGTGCCGGTGATCTTTTCAGCTTGCTGGGTCGCTGGATCCAGGCGCTGATGATTGCCCTCAATAATGGCTCGGCGCATGTTGCGCCGGTACGCCGCAGTGCTTCTGCCCGTAAAGCTGATAAGGCCGATTGAATATGGAACTAGATCTCTGGACCCAGAGCCTGGTCACCGCCATGACGGCGTTGTGGACCAAAGTGGCGAACTTCATTCCCAATTTGTTCGGTGCCCTGGTGGTGGTGCTGCTTGGCTTCGTCGTCGCCAAGCTGCTCGACACCCTGTTGTCGAAACTGCTGGCCAAGGTCGGCCTGGATCGCCTGATGGCGGGTACCGGGCTGACCAAGATGCTGGGTCGGGTGGGTATCCAGGTGCCGATTTCTACCCTGGTCGGGAAGGTCGTCTACTGGTTCGTATTGCTGATTTTTCTGGTTTCTGCAGCTGAATCTCTGGGGCTGGAGCGGGTTTCAGCTACGCTGGACATGCTTGCCCTGTACTTGCCTAAAGTGTTTGGTGCGGCCTTGGTGCTGCTGGCTGGTGTGCTGCTGGCCCAGGTTGCCAATGGCCTGGTGCGCGGTGCGGCAGAAGGCATAGGCCTGGAGTACGCCGCCGGCGTTGGGCGGATCGTTCAGGGGCTGGTGATCATCATCAGTATCTCCGTGGCGATCAGCCAGTTGGAAGTCAAGACTGACCTGCTCAACCACGTGATTGTGATTGGTTTGATAACCGTTGGTCTGGCCGTTGCCTTGGCCATGGGCCTCGGCAGCCGCGAGATTGCCGGGCAGATTCTGGCCGGAATTTACGTGCGTGAACTCTATCAGGTTGGCCAGCAGGTGCGGGTTGGCGAGGTCGAGGGGCAGATCGAGGAGATTGGTACGGTCAAGACGACCCTGCTGACAGATGATGGTGAATTGGTGTCCTTGTCCAATCGGATTCTGCTGGAACAGCGAGTCAGTAGCCGCTGATCGGGCAATTTCTGCTAATGTATGCCGCCGCAAAATGGCCTCGGGCTATTTTGTGGGGCATTTGACCTGACTCTCGGCCAGATCTGTTTTGAATAAAGTTCACTCGCTGTCCATGCGTTACGACCCCCGCGAGCTCACTGATGAGGAGTTGGTGGCGCGTTCGCATGAGGAGCTGTTTCATGTTACCCGCGCCTATGAAGAGCTCATGCGGCGCTACCAGCGTACCCTGTTCAACGTCTGTGCGCGTTATTTGGGGAACGATCGGGACGCCGACGATGTCTGTCAGGAGGTCATGCTCAAGGTGCTGTATGGTCTGAAGAACTTCGAGGGTAAATCCAAGTTCAAGACCTGGCTCTACAGCATCACCTACAACGAGTGCATTACCCAGTACCGCAAAGAGCGACGCAAGCGTCGCTTGATGGATGCCCTGAGTCTTGACCCGGTCGAGGAGGCCTCGGACGACAAGGCCCCGAAACCGGAAGAGAAGGGCGGACTGGACAGATGGCTGGTGCATGTGAACCCGATTGATCGTGAAATTCTGGTGCTACGTTTTGTCGCAGAGCTGGAATTTCAGGAAATCGCCGACATCATGCACATGGGTCTGAGCGCCACGAAAATGCGGTACAAGCGGGCGCTCGACAAGCTACGTGAGAAATTTGCGGGCATCTCCGAAACTTAGTAGCGCGCAAATATCTCTAACGTACCGGCAAGTTCTGCTAAACTTGCCCGCGAGTTGTCCCCCGGATTTGGTGGGACTGCTTAACAATCACCAGATGGGGATTTAACGGATGAAATTGAAAAACACCTTGGGCATTGCCATTGGTTCTCTTGTAGCCGCAACTTCGTTCGGCGCTCTGGCACAAGGCCAAGGCGCAGTCGAGGTGGAAGGTTTCGCCAAGAAAGAGATGTTCGACAGCGCTCGTGACTTCAAAAACAACGGCAACCTGTTCGGCGGCTCGATTGGTTACTTCCTGACCGACGACGTTGAACTGCGTCTGGGTTATGACGAAGTCCACAACGCTCGTGCTGAAGACGGTCGTAACATCAAGGGCTCCAACACTGCCCTGGATGCTCTGTACCACTTCAACAACCCAGGTGACCTGCTGCGTCCTTACGTTTCCGCTGGTTTCTCGGACCAGAGCATCGGCCAGAACGGTCGTAGCGGTCGTAACGGTTCCACCTTCGCCAACCTGGGCGGCGGTGCCAAGCTGTACTTCACTGAAAACTTCTACGCCCGTGCTGGCGTTGAAGCTCAGTACAACATCGACCAGGGCGACACCGAGTGGGCGCCAAGCGTCGGTATCGGTCTGAACTTCGGCGGTAGCTCGAAGAAAGCTGAACCAGCTCCAGCACCTGTTGCTGAAGTCTGCTCCGACAGCGACAACGACGGCGTTTGCGACAACGTCGACAAGTGCCCTGACACCCCAGCCAACGTTACCGTTGACGCTGACGGCTGCCCAGCTGTTGCTGAAGTCGTTCGTGTAGAGCTGGACGTCAAGTTCGACTTCGACAAGTCGGTTGTGAAGCCAAACAGCTACGGCGACATCAAGAACCTGGCTGACTTCATGAAGCAGTACCCACAGACTACCACCACTGTTGAAGGTCACACTGATTCCGTCGGTCCTGACGCTTACAACCAGAAGCTGTCCGAGCGTCGCGCTGGCGCCGTCAAGCAGGTTCTGACCCAGCAGTACGGTGTTGAGTCGAGCCGCGTTCAGTCCGTTGGTTACGGTGAAACCCGTCCGGTTGCCGATAACGCTACCGACGCTGGTCGTGCTGTAAACCGTCGCGTAGAAGCGCAGGTTGAAGCTCAAGCCAAGTAATTGGTCTGACGCTTGAAAAGCCCGGCTTAGGCCGGGCTTTTTTTGCCTGCGATTTAGTGAGCATTTCAAGATTTCAGCAGGTGCAGGAGCAGAATCAGGTTGAGCAGCAGGGACAGCAGCGCCAGGCCGCGCCAGACTTTCAAGGGTTCACGCTCAAGCAGTGGCCGAGGCCGCAGTGTTGACGACTGTTGGTCGCCCTGCTCAAGCTGCAATAGCCATTGTTCGGCCGTTTCATAACGTTGTTGTGGGTCGGCAGCAATGGCCTGGCTCAGGTTGCGTTCCAGCCAGTCGGGCACATCGGGTCGCAAGCGCGCTGCGCTGGTGGGTGTGCCAAAGCGCGGGTGCTGGAAGGCTTCGATCTCGCCATAGGGGTACTGACCGGTCAGCAGGTAGAAGAGCGTTACGCCGGCTGCATAGAGATCTTGTTGTGCGCTGGGTGGGCAGCCCTGGAAGGCTTCTGGAGCGATGAACGAAGGTGTCCCGGGCAAGTCCTCCATAGGTGCCTCGGACAGCCCTTGGCAGTAGGCCAGACCAAAGTCCAGCAGGCGCAGTTGGTCGTCCCCGGCAAGGTGCAGGTTTTCCGGTTTGATATCGCGGTGCAGGATGTTGCGTCGGTGCAGTTGGCCGACCGCCCGCAGCAGTTGGCGGGCGACGTTCTGCCATTTCTCCAATGGCAAGGGGCCTTCGTGCTGGAACAGCTCGGCCAGGGTCTGGCCGTTGTACTCGCGCATCAGGTAGTACAGGTGTTGGCGTTGCCCAGCAGTGTGCACCTCGGGGAAATAGCGTCCGGCAACCCGGCGCAGGAACCATTCCTCCATCAGCAGGCCCTGTTGTGCACCTGGGTCGTCCTGACGTGTGGCTGGCAGGGTTTTCAGCAACCAGTGCTGGTGCTGGTTGTCATGTACGCGATAGAGCAGTGACTGGCGGCTGTGGGCGAGCAGGCTGTCGACGGTCCAGCCATCGATAACCTGCCCTGGGCGCAGGCTGGGAGGCAACGGCCAGTCTTGCAATTGTGCAAGGCTGTCGCCCAGGTTGGCCGCCCCCGGTTCCTCAATACGCACCAGCAAGGCGCTGGCATTGTCCTGGCTGCCTGCGTGATGGGCGGCACTGACCAGTGTCTGGGCCACCTGGTCCAGGTCTGGCTGCTCGCGCAAATGAGCGGCGATCTGCTGCTCATTCAGGCTGGCCCAGACACCGTCGCTCAATAGCACATAACATTCGCCGGCCTGCAGTTCACCTTCGAGAAAGTCCACCAACAGATGCTCATCCAGGCCGAGGGCGCGTTTGAGTACGTGCTGCATGCCGGGCTGATCCCAGACATGGTCCTGGCTCAGGCGCTGCAATTGACCGGCATGCCAGCGGTAGGCGCGACAGTCGCCGACATGCGCGAGGGTAAAGCGTCGGCCACGTAGCACCAGGGCGGTCAGTGTGGTCAGTAGCGGTTGGCCACCGCCATTGGCCCGCAGCCAGCGGTTTTGGGCGAGTAGCAGGCGCTCCAGCGCCTGAGCGACACCCCAGGTCGCCGGGGTGCTGTAGTAGTCCATGGCCAGGGCCTGCAGGGTGGCCCGTGCGGCCAGGCCGCCGTCGGCACAGTGGCTGACGCCGTCGGCCAGGGCGAACAGGTAGCCCTTGCAGGCTGCCAGCTCGGGGGCGGGGGTCACCAGGCGCAGTGCATCCTGGTTTTCCTCGCGCGGGCCGATGGCGCTGGCCTGGGCAACACTCAATTGCAGGCCCATGGCTACCTCAGACGCGGGCGGCGGTGACCGCCGCCGAGCCCCAGGTGGTGCGCCAGCGGCGTTTAACACCGTGCAGGCCAAACCAGGCCAGTACGCCCAGGCTGGCGAACAACCACAGCCCCAGTTGATAGTCGCCGCTGTGTTGCTTGATTGTCCCCAGGCCGGCTGCCAGAAGGAAACCGCCGATGCCTCCGGCCATGCCGATCAGCCCAGTCATTACCCCGATTTCCTGGCGAAAGCGCTGCGGAACCAACTGGAACACAGCGCCGTTCCCCGCACCCAGGCCCAGCATGGCGCTGACGAACAACGCCAGTGCGGCCACGGCGCTGGGCAGGTTGAAGCCGACCGCGGCGATGCAGATGGCTGCCAGGCTGTACATGGCCAGCAGTGTGCGGATGCCGCCGAAGCGGTCAGCCAATGCGCCGCCAAGCGGGCGCATCAGGCTGCCACCGAAGACGCAAGCCGCGGTGTAGTAACCGGCGGTGACGGGGTCCAGATGGTACTGGTCGTTGAAGTAGCCGGGCAGGGCACTGGCCAGGCCGATAAAGCCGCCGAAGGTGACGCTGTAGAAGAACATGAACCACCAACTGTCACGATCACCGAGGGCTTTGAGGTAATCCGCTACGGCTTTGGGTTTCGCGCGCTGCGGGGCGTTGCGCGCCAGCAGGGTGAACAGTGCCAGGGTCAGGATCAGCGGTATCAGGGCGAAACCAAAGACGTTGCTCCAGCCAAAGCCGGCGGCCAGCACCGGAGCCAAGAGGGCGGCAAACACGGTGCCGGAGTTTCCTGCACCGGCAATGCCCATGGCCTTGCCCTGATGTTGGGCCGGGTACCACTGTGAAGCCAGCGGCAGGGAGACAGCAAAGGAGGCGCCGGCCACACCGAGGAAAACCCCAAGCAGCAGCGCCTGTTCATAGCTGTGAATCCCCATGCGCCAGGCGCAGAACAGTGCGGTGATGACAATCACCTGGCCGATCAGTCCGGCGGTTTTCGGCGACAATCGGTCAACCAGCACGCCCATGATGAAGCGCAGGATGGCACCCGACAGAATCGGTGTCGCCACCATCAGGCCGCGTTGTTGGGTGGTCAACTGCAAGTCGCTGGCGATTTGCACGGCCAGCGGGCCCAGCAGGTACCAGACCATGAAGCTAAGGTCGAAATACAGGAAGGCGGCAAACAGGGTTGGGATATGGCCGGATTTCCAGAAGCTCGTATTCATCGAACACCTCGGTCAGCATTGCAACGGAAGTCGTACCCCGGAGGGCGAAACGAAAAAAACGCCGCTGCCCGACCAGCCTGAGCTGGAGGGCGAGCGACGTCTTTGTCGGAAATGTGTGGCAACCGCCGTTGGCTACCTGTGACTACGAATTAGCAAGAGCCGGGCCAGAATGGCGATCAGCCAAGCAAGTCGTTCATGGCAATGACCTGCTCGGCAACCTGAATCAGTTTCTGTTGCTTGCTCATGGCCTGGCGCCGCATCAAGGTGTAGGCCTCTTCTTCGTTGCAATGCTTCATCTTCATCAATAAGCCCTTGGCCAGTTCGATGCGCTTGCGTTCTGCCAGTTGCTGGTCGCGCGCCTGCAGCTGCGCACGTAGGGCCTGGTCGCTCTCAAAGCGGGCCATGGCCACCTCGAGAATCGGTTGCAGGCGGCTGGCCTGAATACCTTCGACGATATACGCGCTGACGCCGGCGTGGATGGCCTGGCGCATGATTTTGGGGTCGTGTTCGTCGGTAAACAGCACGATCGGTCGGGCAAGATCACGGTTGACCAATACCACCTGTTCCATCACGTCGCGGCCGGGTGACTCGGTATCGATCAGAATGACGTCCGGGCGCACCGTTTCGACGCGCAACGGCAGGTCGATGGTCAGCCCGGATTCTTCAATAACCTCGAACCCGCTTTCGATCAGCGCAGCTTTGAGTCGGCCGACTTTTTTCTCGGTGTCGTCGATCAGCAGGATACGCAGCATAGGGGCCTTTCCTCTCAGTGCTGGGCGCGCGCCACGGGCGCGTCGGCCAGGGCATGCAGGCGAAAGCTGCGGGCATATCCATACGGGTCGGTGCCGTCCCAGTGCGTTCCATCGATCAGTTGGCTGCTGCGCATGGCCGATTCCGGGCAAGGTACGCCCAATGCGCCGGCGGCTTCGCGGTACAGCGTCAACTGATGAATGCGTTGGGCGACCGCCAGGTAGTCCGGGTCGTCACGTAACAAGCCCCAGCGGCGGAACTGGGTCATGAACCACATGCCGTCTGACAGGTAGGGCAGGTTGACGCGGCCGTTATCGTGCAGGCGCAAGGCATGCGGGTCGTGCCAGTGGTTGCCGAGGCCATCGTGGTAGTCGCCCAGCAGGCGCGGTTCAATGTGGCTGACCGGGGTGTCGAGGTAGCTGCGGTCGCTGAGCAGTTGCGCGGTGCTGCGGCGGTTTTCAGGGCTTTGTTCGATGAACCGGCTGGCAGCCAACACCGCCATCACCAGTGCCCGCGCTGTGTTCGGGTAGCGCTCGACGAAGGCGAGCGTGCAGCCGAGTACTTTTTCCGGGTGGTCTGGCCAGATCGACTGGCTGGTCGCCAGCGTGAAGCCCAACCCCTGCTCGACAGTACTGGCTGCCCAGGGCTCACCCACACAAAAACCGTCGATCCGGCCGGCCTGCAGGTGCGCGGGCATTTGCATTGGCGGGATCACCACGCTGTTGACGTCTTCCAATGGGTGAATACCCTGGCTGGCGAGCCAGTAGTACAGCCACATGGCGTGGGTGCCGGTCGGGAAGGTCTGGGCGAAGGTCAGTTTTGTCTGGTTTTGGTGCGCGTGGCGCTCCAATGCTTCAGGATCGGTCACGCCCAGGTTTTGCAGCGCCTTGGAGAGGTTGATGCTCTGCCCGTTCTGATTAAGCCCCATCAGCACCGCCATGTCGGTGGTGGTGCCACCCCCGATGCCCAGGTGTACCGCATAGATAAGGCCATACAGGCTGTGAGCGGCATCCAGTTCGCCGCTGATCAGCTTGTCGCGCAGGTTGGCCCATGAGCTTTGGCGCTTGAGGTTGAGGGTCAGGCCCGTAGGGCTGGGCAAACCCCTGGGTGGCGGCCACGACCAGTGGGGCGCAGTCGGTCAGGGCCATGAAGCCGATATCCAGGCTGTGCTTTTCTGGCGCATCGCTGCCATTGACCCAGGCCAGTGGGTTTGCCGGGAGTGTAGTGTTCACGTGATGTTGACCGCTCTGTCGTTCTTGCCTGCCCGAATGCAGACAGGTTTCGTGGAGGTGACAAAGCAACCCATATGCCAGACCGGGGTCGTGGCGCTGTCCTCGGGCCTGTGCCGCCGCTATAATCGCGCTTTTATTTCCGTCGAGCTAAGCCCGCCCATGTATAACCTGGCCCGCCAGCTGCTGTTCAAGCTTTCCCCGGAAACCTCCCACGACCTGTCCCTGGACCTGATCGGTGCCGGTGGTCGTCTGGGTATCAACGGTTTGCTGACCAAGGCGCCGGCCCGTTTGCCGGTGACCGTGATGGGGCTGTCGTTCGACAACCCGGTCGGTCTTGCCGCTGGCCTGGACAAGAATGGCGCGGCCATCGACGGTTTCGCTCAGTTGGGCTTTGGTTTCGTCGAGATCGGTACCGTCACCCCGCGGCCGCAGCCGGGTAATCCCAAGCCGCGCCTGTTCCGCTTGCCTGAAGCTCAGGCAATCATCAACCGCATGGGTTTCAACAACCTTGGGGTCGACCACCTGCTTGCCCGTGTGCAGGCCGCCAAATACCGCGGTGTGCTCGGCATCAATATCGGCAAGAACTTCGATACGCCGGTCGAGCGTGCAGTGGATGACTACCTGATCTGTCTGGACAAGGTCTACAGCCATGCCAGCTATGTGACGGTCAACGTCAGCTCGCCGAATACGCCCGGCCTGCGCACCCTGCAGTTCGGTGACTCGCTCAAGCAATTGCTTGAAGCCCTGGCCGAGCGTCGTGAGCAACTGGTGACGCAGCACGGCAAGCGTGTGCCGCTGGCCATCAAGATCGCGCCTGACATGAGCGACGAAGAAACTGCGCTGGTGGCTGCAACGTTGCTGGAGTCGGGCATGGATGCGGTGATCGCAACCAACACCACCCTCAGTCGCGAAGGGGTCGAAGGCTTGCCGCATGCTGACGAGGCGGGCGGTCTTTCCGGCGCGCCGGTGCTGGCGAAGAGTACCCATACGGTGAAGATTCTTGCCGGTGAACTGGCCGGTAAAATGCCTATAATCGCCGCAGGTGGTATTACCGAGGGGCGGCATGCAGCAGAAAAAATCGCTGCTGGCGCCAGCCTGGTACAGATTTACTCGGGCTTCATCTATAAAGGACCTGCGCTGATTCGCGAAGCAGTAGACGCGATTGCCGCGTTACCAGGCCGCTGAACCGCAGGCATAAAAAAGGGCCCCGTCAGGGGCCCTTGGGCCTTAGCCCGCCGCCCGGATAGGGCTGGCATGGTTAATCGAATTCGATCCTCGTTCAGCCAACGGCGTGAAGTTCGTTGAGTCTGTGGATACCCGCAGTGCCGGTCATACCGTCCCAGTTGTCGCCTCGTCCTTCACGCCAGCCGTTGATCCAGGCTTGGCGAACCGACGGTAGAGTAAAAGGGCAAAGCTCGCGGGATTTGCCGGTGACCCCATATTGGTAGCCACGTGAAAATGCTCGTTCCAACGGATCACGCTTAAGTCTTCTCATAGGGTGTTGCCCTCACTTGTTGACTGTAATGTCCCGTCGGCCTCGTCTGAGGCCGGGCAGAATCGTTCTGCCGGTGTGCGCTCGCTGCCGGCGTGGCGAGCAGTAAGTGTTGCCCCGTTGCGGTGACAACATAGTTTGATTTCTAACCAATGCACGACACACTGTGAATGATCGATTTGTCATAAGGACGTAACCTTTCATAGGGTCACAAGGATAAGTAAAAAATTGCTACTGCGATGGATTCTCGGAAAAGGCCGCTATCATCAGGCTTTGCCCGTAGATGACGTCAGTTGGCCAGTGCTGAAGGTCACCTTCAGTTGAACCAAGAAAACGACGAAGGGTCATCACGATTCTTTTGTAACGGATATTTTCACTCTGCCCGGTGATCAGTGCTGCGTTGTCGCATGCACAGGTCTGTTCTTCCGGGTGGTCCGGTACCCCGCTCGGGTACCACTCGAATGCTTGATGGAAGGGCGTTCGATCAAACATCGAAAGGGCGATGCGCTTGCCCTTTCACTTATTGCTCAAGGCTTGGAAAACTCATGTCGGACCGTTTCGAACTTTACCTAACCTGCCCCAAGGGCCTGGAAGGCCTGCTAGCCGAGGAGGCGCGCGGGCTTGGCCTTGAAGAGGTGCGCGAGCACACTTCCGCCATTCGCGGCGTGGCCGACATGGAAACTGCCTATCGCCTGTGCCTCTGGTCGCGCCTGGGTAACCGCGTGCTGTTGGTGCTCAAGCGCTTTTCGATGAAGAACGCCGACGACCTGTACTACGGCGTGCATGACGTCGAGTGGGCCGATCATCTGGATGCCGCCGGGACACTGGCCGTTGAGTTCAGCGGTCATGGCTCGGGTATCGACAATACTCACTTCGGTGCCCTGAAGGTCAAGGACGCCATCGTCGACAAGCTGCGCACTTCAAGTGGTGAGCGCCCGTCGGTCGACAAG
This sequence comes from Pseudomonas sp. TE3910, assembly GCF_056279025.1. NCBI lineage: Bacteria > Pseudomonadati > Pseudomonadota > Gammaproteobacteria > Pseudomonadales > Pseudomonadaceae > Pseudomonas > Pseudomonas sp. TE3910. The sequence goes on along the minus strand of NZ_JBWBQN010000001.1, from coordinate 1,854,905 downwards.
CTCAACCCGGACCTGCGTGTGCACCTGCGCCTGGACCGCGGTGAAGCGATTCTGTCGCTGGACCTGTCCGGGCACAGCCTGCACCAGCGTGGTTATCGTTTGCAGCAAGGCGCTGCGCCACTGAAGGAAAACCTTGCCGCTGCGGTGTTGATCCGTGCCGGTTGGCCGCGCATTGCCGCCGAAGGTGGCGCGCTGGCCGACCCTATGTGTGGTGTTGGTACGTTCCTGGTCGAAGCGGCAATGATCGCTGCCGACATCGCCCCGAACCTCAAGCGCGAGCGCTGGGGTTTCAGTGCCTGGCTGGGCCACGTCCCGGCGCTGTGGCGCAAGCTGCATGACGAAGCCCTGGCGCGTGCCGAGGCTGGCCTGGCGCGACCACCGCTGTGGATTCGTGGCTATGAAGCCGATCCGCGACTGATTCAGCCGGGGCGCAATAACGTCGAGCGCGCAGGGCTGAGCGATTGGGTGAAGATTTATCAGGGCGAGGTGGGTTCGTTCGAGCCGCGTCCAGACCAGAATCAGAAAGGCCTGGTCATCTGTAACCCGCCTTACGGCGAGCGTCTGGGTGATGAAGCCAGCTTGCTCTACCTTTACCAGAACCTGGGCGAGCGCCTGCGTCAGGCCTGCCTGAACTGGGAGGCGGCGGTGTTCACCGGTGCGCCGGATCTGGGCAAGCGCATGGGCATTCGCAGCCACAAGCAGTATGCCTTCTGGAACGGCGCGTTGCCGTGCAAGCTGCTGCTGATCAAGGTGCAACCGGATCAGTTCGTCACGGGTGAGCGTCGTCAGCCTGAGCGCGATGGCAATGACACCGCGCAACCGACCGCCGCATCGGCCAGCGAACCTGCACGCCTGAGTGAAGGCGGACAGATGTTTGCCAACCGCCTGCAGAAGAACCTCAAGCAACTGGGCAAGTGGGCCAAGCGCGAGAACATCAGTTGCTACCGCCTTTATGATGCTGACATGCCGGAATACGCACTGGCCATCGATCTTTATCAGGATTGGGTGCATGTGCAGGAGTACGCGGCACCCCGTTCGATCGATCCGGAAAAGGCGCAGGCGCGTTTGTTCGACGCCTTGGCGGCCATTCCTCAAGCCCTCGGTATCGATCAGAGCCGTGTGGTGGTCAAGCGCCGCGAGCGGCAGTCCGGTACTCGCCAGTACGAACGGCAGAACACTCAGGGGCAGTTCACTGAAGTCAATGAGGGCGGGGTGAAGCTGCTGGTCAACCTGACTGACTACCTGGACACCGGCCTGTTCCTCGACCATCGCCCGATGCGGATGCGCATCCAGCGTGAAGCAGCGGGCAAGCGTTTCCTCAACCTGTTCTGCTACACCGCCACGGCCAGCGTGCATGCGGCCAAGGGCGGTGCGCGCAGCACCATGAGTGTCGACCTGTCACGCACCTACCTGGATTGGGCGCGGCGCAATTTCTCGCTCAACGGCTTCTCGGACAAGAACCGCCTGGAGCAGGGTGATGTGATGGCCTGGTTGCAGGCGTGTCGCGACGAGTACGATCTGATCTTCATCGACCCGCCGACCTTCTCCAACTCCAAGCGGATGGAAGGTGTATTCGACGTTCAGCGTGACCATGTCGAGTTGCTGGACCTGGCGGTTGCACGGCTGGCGCCGGGCGGTGTGTTGTACTTCTCGAACAACTTCCGCAAGTTCCAGCTGGATGAGCGTCTGAGCGAGCGGTATGCCGTAGAGGAAATCAGCGCCCAGACACTGGACCCGGACTTTGCACGCAACAGCAAGATCCACCGTGCCTGGAAGATTCAGGCGCGCTGAGTCCGTTTGATTGTGGGGTGCTCCACGCCGTGGTTATCAAGCCTCGGCGAGGGTGCCCCGAAACCGCCGAAGGCTGTCCAGGTGCGCTACCTGTACAGCCTTCGGTGCTTATCTGTCCCTGTTAGGCCCTTGGCCTCAGGGTTGTACGGCCGCTGTGCTGTTCACCAGCTTGGGTTGGCGGTACAGGTCCAGCAGCACCTGGTCAAGAATCGCCGAAGCGCCCCAAGGTTTTGGGTCGTTGAGGATCGCTACCACGGCCCAGGTATTGCCGTTGCTGTCGCGGCTGTAGCCCGCAATGGCGCGTACGGTGTTCAGGGTACCGGTCTTGATGTGGGCTTCGCCGGCCATGGCGGTGCGCTTGAGGCGCTTGCGCATGGTGCCATCCATGCCGGTCAGCGGCATCGAACTGATGAACTCGGCGGCATAGGGGCTCTTCCAGGCGGCTTGCAGCAGCGTCGCCATTTCGCGCGCGCTGATCCGTTCGGCACGCGACAGGCCTGAGCCGTTTTCCATGATCAGGTGCGGCGCAGTAATGCCCTTTTTCGCCAACCACTGACGGACCACGCGTTGAGCGGCGCGCGCATCATCGCCATCGGCGTCGGTGCGGTATTGCGCGCCCAGGCTGAGGAACAGCTGTTGGGCCATGGTGTTGTTGCTGTACTTGTTGATATCACGAATGATCTCGACCAGGTCCGGGGAGAATGCCCGAGCCAGAAGGCGGGCATTCTTCGGCAGGGCGTCGACCCGGTCGCGGCCGTCGATGCTGCCGCCCAGCTCGTTCCAGATTGCCCGCACTGCGCCGGCGGCATAGGTGGGGTGATCAAGCAGGGAGAGGTAGGTTTGAGAATTGCAGCCTTCGCCCAATTGACCACTGACGACCACGGTGATGCCATCGGCCCGTGTTATCGGGTTGTAGCGCACATCGCCCGTGCACTGCTTGCCGGCTACGGCCTTGACCTGATTGTCGATGTGTATGGTGGCGATCGGTGGTTCGACCGACACCAGCACTTTGCCGCCATCGTTACGGGCAACGAAACGCAGGGCCTTGAGGTTGATCATCAACGCGTCGGGCTTGACCAGAAACGGCTTGTTCTCATCGCCGCCGTCGTCATTGAACTGGGGAAGTTGGGGTTGGACGAAATGGCTGCGGTCGAGCACCAGGTCGCCGGTAATGCGTTGAACGCCATTGGCGCGAAGGTCACGCATCAGCAGCCAGAGTTTTTCCATGTTCAGCTTGGGATCGCCGCCACCCTTGAGGTACAGGTTGCCTTGCAGCACCCCGTTGCTCAGCGGGCCGTCACTGTAGAACTCGGTTTTCCACTGATGGGTGGGGCCGAGCATCTCCAGTGCGGCATAGGTGGTGACCAGTTTCATGGTCGAGGCCGGGTTGACCGAGACATCGGCATTGAACACGGTGGGCGTTCCGGGGCCATTGAGCGGCAGCATCACCAGCGACAGGGCCGATTCCTGCAGTTTGTTGGTCTTCAGGGCCTGTTCGACTTTCGGCGAAAGGGTCGTGTTGACGGCAGCCGCATGGCTTGGCAATGCCAGTGGCAGTAAAAGGCCGGCAACAAGAAGAGGGCGTAGTGATTTGATCATCTGAGGTAGAACCCTGCGAGCGAGGGGTGAAAAAAACGAGGCGATATAAGATGGACGCCCCGGTATGACAAAAATAATGCGTGCATTATGCCCCAAGCTGCGCAGCGATGGGCGGCTTCATCGACCTTGGTTTTGACTTGAAAGCCTCCTGTTCATGGCAGTCGGTTTTCCTGCCGTGGCGTTTTAATCGGGCACCGGGGAGGCAAAACTGATAGAGTGCGCCGCGTTATTACTTAAGAGGATTGTTTCATGGCGACCAACCGTTCCCGCCGTTTGCGTAAAAAGCTCTGCGTGGGTGAATTCCAGGAGCTGGGCTTCGAACTGAACCTGGAGTTCAAGGAAGATCTGACCGAAGAAGCTGTCGATGCCTTCCTCGATGCCTTTCTTGTAGAAGCCATGGACGCCAACGGCCTGGACTATGTCGGCGGCGACGACTTCGGCCTGGTCTGCTCGGCCAAGCGTGGCTCGGTGACTGAAGCGCAACGCGCTGCTGTCGAGGCTTGGTTGAAGGCTCGCAACGAGCTGACCAAGATCGAGCTCAGCCCGCTGCTCGATGCCTGGTACCCGGAAAACGAAATCAATCCGGTTCCTTGATATCCAGTGAAACGGCAGCCTCAGGGCTGCCGTTTTCAGTTTTGCCTGCCTTGTTTTGCTTTCTCCTCACTCCTCCTGCAGGCTTGTTACAGCGCTCAGCTCTGTAATTTTTTCCTGCAAGGCCAGTTCGAACGTCTGCATTTCCCGCAACAGCCGTTGGCGCCGACGCCGGATTACCGGTTCCTGGGCATTTTTGCTGCACGCGCGCTCCAACTGCTCGCAGGCTTCCATCAAGGCTGATGCCTGAACGATGCGTGCCGCCCCAAGTACCTTGTGGGCATGGTCCATCAAGGCTTCTGGTGACCCCTGTGTGTCGAGCTCCAGCAATGTCTGCCGGTCGCGCTGATTGCTTTGCAGCAGTTGTTCGAGCAGGCGGCGCAGATCGCTGCGAGAGCTACCTACCACAGGTTCCAGGCGCTCAAGGTCCAGTTCGGCGACGTGTGCCACGCGTGGCGCATGGGGCAGCAGCGGTGCTTGTGCCAGGCGCTGGCCAAGGGCTCTGAGGCTGATCGGTTTGAGCAGGCAGTCATCCATGCCGGCCTGCAGGCACTGCCCACGGGCCTCTGGCTGGGCGTTGGCGGTGTAACCCCACAGGGTGCAGCGAGTCAGCCCGTGTTGCTGCTCATGCTCGCGAATGGCCTGGGCAAGCTGGTAGCCATTCATTCGCGGCATGTTGCAATCGATGATAAGTACATCGAAATGCCCCTGCTTCCAGGCGTGCAGCCCGCTCAGGCCGTCCTCGGCGCTGGTATGGCGCACGCCCAGATAATCCAGTTGCTGAGCCATCAACAACAGGTTGGCCGGGTGATCGTCGACGACCAGTACGCTCATTTCCGCCGGCACTGCGGGTGTTTCCGGTTCCGGTGCCTGGGTTTCGGTGCAGGCCTCAAGCCCGGTCAGCGGCATGGTGACCTGAACATCGGTACCGTGCCCCGGTTGACTGTGAAGGATCAGCCGGCCACCCATCATTTCACACAGGTTGCGACTGATCACCAGGCCCAGGCCGGTGCCACTGCGGGCTAACTGGCTCTCGGGGGAGACTTGGGCAAAGGGATGGAACAGGCGTTGCTGGTCGCTTTGGCTGATGCCGATGCCGGTGTCCTGCACCGACATTTCCAGGGTCAGCCCGCTGGCACCCGGGTTCGGGTACAGGGACACATGTACAGTGACATGGCCACGTTCGGTAAATTTGATGGCGTTGCTGACCAGGTTGGACAGGATCTGCTTGAAGCGAAGCGGGTCGAGCAATACATCGCGTTGAGCATTGATGGCGATGTCCATGTTCAGGCGCAGGCCTTTCTGACGAGCCAGCCCGTCGAACACCCGTCCTACTGACTCCACCAGTTCGGCCAGATTGACGCGCTCCGGCGCCAGGCTCAGGTGGCCGGATTCGATGCGGGCAATGTCCAGAATGTCACCAATCAATGCCAGCAGGTCGGTCGCCGAGTTGTGTGCGACTTCGATGGCCAGTTGGTCGAGCTGACCCTTTTCGGCGCGTTTGAGCGCCAGTTCAAGCATGCCGATCACCGCATTCATGGGGGTACGGATTTCATGGCTCATGGTGGCCAGGAAGGTGCTCTTGGCACGGTTGGCCTCGTCGGCCTGTTTCTTCGCCAGGCGCAGGTCTTCGATCAGTTGGCGGCGTTCGCTGATGTCGATCCAGCCGCCAATGATGCCCTGAACCTCACCTAGCGAGTCGCGGTACGGCAGGATCCAGTGATAGATGGTCAATTGCCGGTCCTTGAGCAGCAGGGGGCGATCGCCGATCAGCGGTGTACCCTGCTTCATGACCATCTCGTAGTCCGCATGGATCTTTCGCGCCTGGCGCTTTCCACCTTTTCCGCCGGATGGCACCGGCTTGCCGAGCACCGCTTCCGCTTTGGCCTCAAGCGCCTCCAGGTAGCTTTCGTTGCAGGTTTGCAGCAGCCCCTGGCGATCCCGGACATAGATGGGGTGTGGGGTGCCGTTGACCATTGCACGCATGAAGGCCAACTGGTCGTTGAGGGCGCGCTCAGCCGCTTCACGCTGTTTGATCTGCCGACGCATCCAGGCGTTCCAGGCCAGCGATAGCAGCAGTAGCGCAGCGGTGCCGAGAATGATCTGCACGATCAGGCGCTGATGATTGCGCCAGTACGAGTCACCACCGGCGCTGTAGCCGCGCCAGCGGCTGTTGATGACGCCCAGCTCTTCGGGGGTGATGCTCAGCAAGGCCTTGTCGAGAATCGAACTGAGTTCCTGGGCGCCTTTGGCCGTGGCCATCGAAAAGTTTGACGGCTCGGCGCCGACCGTCGAGCGAATGATCAGATCCGGCTCGGAGGCCATGCTGAAATTGGCATTGATCAACGCCGTGATCGTACCGTCCACCTGGCCTTGGGCGAGCAGCGAGGTTGACGTTGAGGTGCTTTCTGTCTCGACCAGTTGAATCGTTGGAAAACGTTGGCGCAGCAGGTTGATGACCGTGCTGCCTCGGGTCAGTGCTACCCGCTTGCCTTGCAATTGCTCCAGGCTGGTTGGCTGATCCGATCCCTTGCGCGTCACCAGGACATAGGAGTTTTCCAGGTAGGGCCGACTGATCGCGAGCGTGGCATCGCGCTCGGCGCTGGGCGAAATGGCGGCGATCACATCGGCATTGTTGTTGTCGATACGGTGGATCATGTCGCTGATGCCCGTGGTGCGTTGCACCTCGAAGCGCAGCCCTGTGCGCAGGCGAATCAGTTCGAGCAGGTCGGCGGCGATGCCGCGAAAATTGCCGGAACTGTCAAAGAAGGTCAGTGGTGCAGCGTTTTCGTTGACCACCACGCGTACCACGGGATGTTCACCCAGCCAGCGCTCTTCGCGCTTGGACAGTTGCAGTTTGCGGTCGCTCAGCAAGACTCCGCTACCTGCGCTCCAGCGCTGGAAGATGCGTTCCCGCGTGGCGCTGGATACCGCGCTGAGTGTTGCGTTGACCATCCCCAGCAGCATCTTGTTGTCGCTACGCAGGGCAAAGCTGAAGCCCACGGGTTCGTGTTTGCCGAAGTTGGCCATCTTGACGTTCTGCAAGTAGCCCTGGTTGATCATGTAGTGTGTCGAGATGGTATCGCCGAGAAAAACATCGGCCTGATCGAACGCCACGGCATTGAGTGCGTGCTGGTAGGACACGTAGGTGTGGGTGGTCGCTTTGGGGTAGGTGGTGCGTACCTCGTCCAGTGGCAAGTAATGGTAAACCATGCTCAAGCGCAGATTGGCCAGGCCGGTGTTGAGCGGCCTGCTTTCGTCTTCGCGGGTGACCAGTACCGGTTGATCAATCGCGTAGGGGTGTGAGAGTACGACGCCCTGTGCGCCGGCCTCGTAGCCGTTGGCGCTGCCCAGCAGATCGATCCTGCCCTCGGTCAGTGCGCGAACGGCATCCTCTCGGTTGGCGAAACGTTCGACGCGAATCGGGATATCGAGCGTATTGCTCAGCAAGCCGGCGTAGTCCGCCGTCAGGCCCTCGTAGTCACGGCCGCTGGCGGTCATGTCGAACGGGGGGTAATCCGGCGCAGAGGTACCCAGTATCAGTTCGTGTTTGTCATTGAGCCATTCCGTCTGCTCTGGTGTCAGGGTGATGTTGATCCGAACCGGGCCCGAGCGGCTAAGCAGGGCATACTGACCCGGTTGGTCGACCTCGGCCATTGCCGCCTGCAAGGTACAGGCGGATATCGCCAGCATGCATGCGGCAGTGAAGTGCTTCACCATGGCGCTCTTCATACCAGTGCATTGCGTTTTGCCATTTCAATCAATTCCACCAGCGAGTTTGCCCTGAGCTTTTGCATCAGGCGCTTCTTGTAAGTGCTCACGGTCTTGTTACTGAGAAACATGCCTTTGGCAATTTCCTTGTTACTCCTGCCTTGGGCAAAGAGTTGCAGCACCATAAGTTCCCGGTCATTGACGTGTTTGAAGAGATCAATCTCGTTGTTGGTGTTTTCAGCATCCCGGGCGTGAGTAAGGGCTTGGCTAGGGAAGTAGTTGTATCCCGACAGTACCGCTTTTATGGCGCTGAGCAGTTCGCTGAGGTCTTCTTGCTTGCACACATACCCGCTGGCGCCCGACTGCATGCAGCGCATGGCAAACAGTGTTGGGGACTGGGCCGTCAGCACCAGTATCTTGAAGGGGAGCGACATGGCATGAAAGCGTGAAAGCACTTCCAGCCCGTCGAGTTTCGGGATGCTGATGTCCAGAATAATAAGGTCTGGCTGGCATTCTCGAACCATTTGCATGGCATCTACGCCGTTATCCGATTCGCCGGCTACCTGGTAGCCTTCATTCTCCAACAGCATGCGCACGGCTAAACGTATGACCGGGTGATCATCAACAATAAAAACAGAATACATAGGCCTCTTCCGGTGGGAACCAATAGGAGGGCGCACCTTAGCTCAGATGTAGAGCGGTGCGCAGGCATACAGGGGGGAGAGTGGCCAATATGGGATAATTCCTACAATTTAAACAGTGTAGGACTACGCGTTTAGCTCGATACTTGTTGTGTCAATGCTGTTTTTTAATCAATTTGTTGCGCGTTTTACGAACTGTTTAAGTTGTTTGTTGTATTTGTAGGTTGTTTCTTACAGGGCGAGTTAATTTGGTATGTAAGCTTCTGCTGTACAAGAGTCCTGACGGGCAGGACTCTTGTGGGCGGGCGTCGGCTCAGACCAGGCTCGAGCGCCCGGTCATTTCGCGCGCCATCTCGCTGGCATAGCTGTCGGTCATCCCGGCGATGAAGTCGATCATGCGCATGAATGAGTTGTGCAGGGAGCCTGCCGGGTTCGGCGCATTGTTGCCGAGCAGGTCGAGAATGCGACGGTGCTTGAACGAGGGCGTGCGCCCACCATGCTGTTCCAAGGCTGCACCACAGAACGAGTTGAGGAGAATTTCCAGTGTGGTGTAGGCGCCGATTTCATGCAGTGTCTTGCGTTTGTCCTGGAAGATTTTTTTGCGCGCCATGTCCTTGGCCTGGAGTACGCAACGCTTGGCCGGACCGTGCATATGTTCGACCAGATCCCCCTGCAGCGTGCCGGCGAGCAGCGCGGGTTGCTGCTCGACAAAGGCGCGGGCCGCGGCGTTGGTGAGGTGCTCGATGGCCTTGCCGCGCAGGATCGCCAGTTTGCGTCGACGCGAATCAGCGGGGCCGAGCTGGCGGTAGGTTTCCGGTAGGTCATCGCCGACCAGGCCAAGCAACAGCGACTCGACTTCGGCATAGTCCAGCAGTTCCATCTCAAGGCCATCCTCAAGGTCGATGAGGGCATAGCAGATGTCGTCTGCTGCCTCCATCAGGTAGACCAGTGGATGGCGCGCCCAGCGCTGTTCTTCCAGTTGCGGCAGGCCCAGCTTTCGGGCGATCTGCTCAAGCAGCGGCAGTTCGCTCTGATAACAGCCGAACTTGTGCTTCTTGTAGCCAAGCGCGTCGGCATGGCGCGCGGTCCACGGGTATTTCAGGTAGGTGCCCAGCGTTGCGTAGGTCAAACGGGTGCCGCCATCGAACTGGTGGTACTCCAGTTGCGTCAGCACGCGAAAACCCTGGGCATTGCCTTCAAAGTTGAGGAAGTCGGCACGCTCGGCGTCGCTCATTGCATCCAGCCAGCCGCGCCCGGCCGCTTGCTGAAACCAGTGGCGTATGGCGTCTTCGCCAGAATGGCCGAACGGTGGATTACCAATGTCATGGGCCAGGCAGGCCGACTGAACCACCATGCCCAGGTCACTGGGTTCACACCATTGGGGCAGGCTATCGCGCAGGGTTTCGCCGACGCGCATGCCCAGTGAGCGGCCCACGCAACTGACTTCCAGGGAGTGGGTCAGGCGGGTGTGGATATGGTCGTTGCTTGACACCGGGTGGACCTGGGTCTTGCGCCCCAGGCGGCGGAAGGCGCCGGAGAAGATGATGCGGTCATGGTCTTTGTGGAACGGGCTACGCGCCGAGCTCTTCGGGGCTGTGCAGGGTTTTACCAAGGCGTTCGCGGGTAAGCAGGGTGTGCCAATCCAAGGCCATTTCTCCAGGTCAGGTGCAAGGCAGTCATTGCCCTAGCTTCCTGTGTCGAGCGCTCGGCTGCAAGCCTTACAGCCCGGCTGCGTCGACATCGATCAACAACAAGCGTCGACCTTCATCGAAAAACTGTCCTGCCGTCAGGCAATACTGGTTGCTGGTGGCATCGCGGTAGGTGGTCGAGAGGATCAGTCGACGTTCTTCCCAGCCTTCGGCGAGCAGTTGATAGAAGTAGGGGCGCCATGACCAGTTGTGGCCCAGATAGCTGGCATCGCTATGCCAGCGACGCTCCCGCCACTCCAGATTCGGGGTCAGTTGGGTACCATGGCGGTCACATTGAAAAAAGCGTAATACCCAGGGATAGGCGTCCAGCTGTGGCAGCTGCTTGAGCGGTGCCTTCGCCATGGCCCAGGCGTGCAGTTGTGGCATCAGGGTGCTCAGCTTGCGGCGCATGTCCATCAAGCGTTTGCGCTCGTCAAGCTTGCCATGGACGTACTGTTGGCGCAGATGAGCAAAACGTTCGACAAAAGCCTCGGCCGGGAAGAATTCGAGTTCGGCCTGTGCAAACAGAAACCCTTGGACGAAGCGTGCACCGCACTCGAGCGCGAAGTTCAGCTCCGCTTCAGTCTCGACCCCTTCGGCGATGATCCAGCAGCCGGTCTTTTCCGCCATCTGCGCGAGGGCTTTTACCACTTCGCTACTGGGCCCGCCTCGAGCGGCGGCCTGAAACAGGCGCATGTCCAGTTTGAGGATGTCGGGCTGCAGCGCCAGCACCCGGTCCAATTGGGAGTAGCCAGCACCGAAATCATCAATGGCGATCCTTGCACCGGCTTGGCGATAGCGCTTGACCACCTCGGCCAGGCGTTGCGGGTCACCACTGAGTTCGGTGATCTCGAAGACCACCCGCTGTGGATCGATGCCCTCTTTTTCTAACTGCATCAAGCTTGGCAGTGGTTGCCCGGTCGCCAGCTCACTGACCCAGCGTGGGGAGATATTCAGGCTGAGAAACCAGTCCTCAGGGGCAAGATGGAACTGTCGCAGGGCATGCTGACGCAGTTGTCGATCAAGTTCGCGCAGGTTGTCTATGGGCAGTGAAGGATCGTTGAACAGCGCGCCGACGCTCTGCAGCGAGCCGTCGGCTTGGCGCAAGCGTCCAAGGGCTTCCACGCCGGCGATACGGCCTGTGGCAGTATCGATGAAGGGCTGAAAGCAGGCGAGCGGTTGCCCGTCGAACACGGCGGCTCCTCAGGTGAAGTGGGTTGGCAACGAGGCCTTGCCAGTGCAAGGCCTGCTGGCCGACGCTGCAAGAATGCAGCCAGTTTGCTCAGGGTCTGCCAGAGGGGGGCTGCATGAATACCCTGATCAAGGGAATCAGGCTGCTGCCCAGGCGAATCAGGCGAGCAAGATTGCCGCTTCTGGCGCCCTTGCCGGTGAGGAAACCCAAGGCGACAACGGCGCCCAGCCCCCAGAGCGGCGCGTGTTTGATACCCAGGCCATCCTGCAGGTTGCCCGTCATTTTTTTCAGGCGAGTCAGTGGCTCGAGCAGCTCACCCGAGGCCTGGCGGATTTCCTGGCGGTGCATTTCCATTTGCAAGCGCACCAGCGCCTTGCGCAGGTCATGGCGGTTAGGTTTGTGGGGTAGCTGGGACAGGCTCATGGCAACAGGCGCTCCCGGTCTTTGGCCAGTTCTTCAAGGGTTGCACTGAAGGGGGAGGTCTCGTCGGATATCAGCGCCTTCAGGCGCAAGCCGCAAAACAGCGCCGCCAATCCATGGAACACACACAGGCCAATGATCCCGGCCAGTCGGTAGCTGTCCCAGAGCAGGATCAGTACCAGCACGGACAATGCGCCCAGCAGCAGCAGTGTGAACACCAAGGCCAGCCCGGCCAGCAGCAGCAGGCCTAGGCTTCGCGTTTTCTGTTCCTGCAACTCGATACCGAACAGTTCCACATGGCCGTGCAGCAGGCCCAGAACGGCGGCACCGAGCCGTCGGGAAGACGGCCCGTTGTTGGTTGTTTCGGTTTCCATACCGCAGGGCCTCAGCGACGGCTGGCCAGCAGGCCAATCAGAAGGCCGACACCCGCCGCGATACCCACCGAGCGCCATGGGTTGCTTTGTACATACTCCTCGGTGGCGCCCAAGGCTGCCTGACCGCGCTCGCGCAGAGAGTCTTCGGTCAATTTCAGGGTTTCTCGGGCGCGCAGCAGGCTGTCGTGGATTTGGGTGCGCAGTTCATCCGCCTGGTCGCCGGCCAGCGTCGCGGTATGCTCCAGCAGTTTTTCGGTGTCACGCACCAGGGTCTGGAAATCGGCCATCAGGGTTTCTTGAGCATTCTTTGCCATTTTGCTGGTCATGGGCGTTTCCCTCAGAGGCATGTGAATAGTTCGAGTGTGCAGCGGTATCAAAGGTTCACTGGTACAGCTTTTGCTGTGCTGTGGTGCATCCGGGCTCGTTCTTGCGCTGAATGTGGGCGTAAGGCCCGAGGCTGGTGGATAAACCTTAACCCAATCCAAGACAAACCCCAGAAAAAACTCAAGCAGGTAGTGCGTTCGGCCTTGTGGGTGCGCCAAATCGGGGCGTCGCAAGGGGTGCGCGAACTGCTTTGGTGCTTTTTCTCCCCTTGCAGGCCTGCCTTTACATGGAAAACTTGCAAAGCGCCGTGGACACATTGGTTCATGGCTCCAACACCTTGTTCATCTTGCTGGGGGCCGTGATGGTCCTGGCCATGCACGCCGGTTTCGCCTTCCTTGAGGTGGGGACTGTGCGGCACAAGAATCAGGTCAACGCCTTGTCGAAGATTCTCAGTGACTTCGCCATTTCGACCTTGGCCTATTTCTTTGTGGGTTACTGGATTTCCTATGGTGTCAGCTTCATGCATCCGGCCGCCACGCTGGGTGCCGATCATGGCTATGGATTGGTCAAGTTCTTCTTTCTGCTGACCTTCGCGGCAGCGATCCCGGCGATTATTTCCGGTGGTATCGCCGAGCGTGCACGCTTTGTGCCGCAGTTGTGTGCCACCGCGCTGATCGTTGCCTTTGTCTATCCCTTTTTCGAGGGGGTTGTCTGGAACGGCAATTTCGGTGTCCAGGCCTGGTTGCAGGTGCGTTTCGGGGCTGGCTTCCATGACTTTGCCGGCTCTGTGGTGGTGCATGCCATGGGCGGTTGGCTGGCCTTGGCCGCAGTGTTGTTGCTGGGGCCGCGCAATGGTCGTTACCGTGAGGGACGCCTGGTGGCCTTTGCACCCTCCAATATCCCGTTTCTGGCCTTGGGGTCGTGGATTCTGATCGTCGGCTGGTTTGGCTTCAACGTCATGAGTGCGCAGACCTTGCAGGCCGTCAGTGGCCTGGTGGCGGTCAACTCGCTGATGGCGATGGTTGGTGGAACGTTGGCAGCGCTGCTGGTGGGGCGTAACGACCCTGGTTTTCTGCACAACGGACCGCTTGCCGGGTTGGTGGCTGTCTGTGCGGGTTCGGACCTCATGCACCCCGTTGGTGCGCTGGCAACCGGTGCAATTGCCGGTGCGCTGTTTGTCTGGTGTTTTACCGCGGCGCAGAACCGCTGGAAGCTTGATGATGTATTGGGGGTTTGGCCATTGCACGGCGTCTGCGGGGTCTGGGGCGGTATTGCCTGTGGCATTTTTGGCCAGAGTGCCTTGGGTGGATTGGGCGGTGTCAGCCTGATCAGCCAGTTGATTGGCAGCCTGGCGGGTGTGCTGGTGGCACTGGCTGGTGGTTTCAGCGTGTACGGTGTGATCAAGCGTGTGCATGGCTTGCGCCTGAGTCAGGAGCAGGAGTATTACGGCGCCGATTTGTCGATCCACAAGATCGGCGCCACCAGTCAGGACTGAGGCCGACTAGCGACCGCCCAGCAGCAGTGATTCGCAGGCTTCTATCGCTTCCAGCGGGCCGCTGAGCACCACGGCGTCGCCCGCATGCAGGCAGGTACTGGCATCGAGTTTCAAATCGTTACCCTGGCGCTGTACGGATTGCAACTCGACACCCAGTGTCTCAAGGGCCAGTTCGCCCAGCGGACGGCCACAGGCATAGGCGTCGGCCCCCAGGCTCACAGCGTGCAGCAGCACTTTGGGTTGCCCTTCGCTGTCGATCAGGCTGGTCTGCGCACCATGATAGAAGCCATGGAGCAGGCGATAACGGGTCTTGCGCACTTCGTCGACACGCTTTTGCACCTGGTCCTGCGGCAGGCCGAGCATGACCAGTGCATGGGAGGCCAGCATCAGGCTGGACTCCAGCAACTCTGGCACCACCGCGTTGGCACCGGCGGCGCGTAGTTCTTCGCGCTGGCTGTCATCGCGGGTACGCACGAGAATTGGAACGTCACGGTTCAGTTGGCGTGCCGCCTTGAGCACATTCAAGGCAACTTCTGTCTTGTCCACGGCAATGACCAGCAGGCGCGCCCGGTCCAGGCCGATCGCCGCCAGCAGTTCGCCGCGGCGTGAGTCGCCGTAATGGACGTTGTGTTCGCCCGCTGCAGCTTCCTGCACGCGCACCGGGTCGTCATCCAGGGCGATGAAGGCGAGCTGCTCCTGGCGCAGGAAGCGTCCGATCGACTGGCCAACCCGGCCATAACCGCAAATCAGCACGTGGCCGCTCAGGGCCGCGCTTTGCGCGCCGATTTCTTCCAGTTGAACTTCCTGGTTGGGTTTGCGGTGCAGGCGTGCGGCGATAGAGGGCGCCGCGCGCAGCAGCAGGGGGGTGACCAGCATCGAGCAGAACGTTGCCGCCAGCAGCAGGTCGCCGAGCGCCTCGGGCAGCAGTTTGTTGTGTTGCATCTGGGCCATGAGGGCGAAACAGAATTCACCGCCCTGGGCCAGTGCCAGGCCGCTGCGCCATGCGGTCTCGCTGTCGCTGCCACGAACGCGAACCAGGGCAGCCACAACCGCGCCCTTGATAACCAGCAGGGCCAGGGTCAAGGCGAGGATCTCCAGGCCATGGCTGGCGAACAGTTGCAGGTCGATCAGCATGCCGATACTGACGAAAAACAGCCCCAGCAGGATGTCGCGGAAGGGGCGAATGTCCGCCTCGATCTGATGGCGATAATGGCTTTCACCCAGCAGCATGCCGGCCAGGAACGCGCCCAGTGCCGGAGACAGGCCCAACAGGTGTGTCAGCCAGGCCGTCAGCAGCACGATGACCAGCGCCAACAGAACGAACAGTTCCGCCGAATGAGAGTTGGCCACTTCGTGGAACAGTCGCGGCAGCAACCAGCGGCTGGCCATCAGCAGGCCGACGAAGAGGATCACCGTCTTGCCCAGCGTGAGTGGCAGTGCGAGGTACCACGCCTGGCCGCTTTGCCCGGCAAACACCGGTACCAGGGTCAGCAGCAGAACCGCCACGACATCCTGGAACAGCAATACACCGATCGCATTCTGCCCGTGGCTGCTGAAAATTTCCCCGAGGCTGGTCAGCTCCTTGCTGACGATTGCGGTGGACGACAGCGCCAGGCCACCTCCCAGCAGCAAGGCTGCGTTGGTCGGCATGCCGAGCAGGGCGAGTAGCCCGGCCAGTACAAACGTGGAGCAAATGACCTGCAGGCTGCCGAGGCCGAACACCACTTTGCGCAGCGCCATCATTTTCGACAGGGAAAACTCCAGGCCGAGGGAAAACAGCAGGAACACCACGCCCATTTCGGCAAGGTCCGGCAGCTCTTCGCTTTCATTGACCCAGTCCAGCGCGGTTGGGCCAACGAACAGGCCAACGCAGAGATAGCCGAGCACAGGTGGTAGCTGCACCCGGCGGAAGATGGCAATGACGACCAGCGATGACGCCAGAATGATCAACAGGTTTGCAAACACAACATACTCCATGTACGAAAACAGCAAAAAAACACAAAAGCATAGCGCCAGGTGCTGCGTGGCTCCTTGATTCGAATCAGTATCGCAGGCGTCAGGGATGGCGTGGGGCAAGTGCCTCGACGGCCTTGTACCCTCGACCTAAAATACCCATTCATTCTTTTTATCGGTAACTGTCAATGCTTCCTGAATGCCAGCTGTTCGGCACCCTGGGATGTCACTTGTGCGAAGTGGCAGAAGCCCTGTTGATGCCGTTTGTCGAGCATGGCCTGTTGGTCGAACTGGTGGATATTGCCGAGGACGAGATGCAGGTCGAGCGTTATGGGCTGCGAATTCCCGTGCTGCGTCGTTGCGACAGCGGTGCCGAGTTGAATTGGCCTTTTGATGCCGAGCAGGTCGTCGCCTTTCTCCGTTGATGTCGTTTCTTCCCGGTGGCTTTTTCCTGGCGCACACCGGGCCTGGACGGGTTCACACTCTACTCCGTTGCCTCGGGAGCGGCAGCGTGTGTGACCTATTCAGCCAAAGGAGTGGCATCCATGAACCTTTCCAAACACTTCACCCTGTCCGAGATGACCGCGTCCCGGACCGCCAGTCGCCTGGGTATCGATAACACCCCGAACGATGAGGTTTTGATCAATCTCAAGCGCCTTTGCGCCACGCTGGAGCAGGTGCGCAGCCTGGTTGGCCGGCCCGTGCTGGTCAGCAGCGGCTACCGTTCGCCCGCACTCAACCGCGCAGTGGGTGGCTCGCCCAAGAGTACACACAGGCTGGGGTTGGCGGCAGACATCAGTGTTGCGGGCATGGCTCCGCTGGAGCTGGCGCAGTTGATAGCGCAAAGCACGCTGGCGTTTGATCAACTGATACTGGAGTTCGACAGTTGGGTGCACCTGGGGTTATCGGCCTCTGCCGAGCGTCGGCAGATCCTGACGATTCGCAAGGGCACCGGTTACCTGCCTGGCCTGCAGTAAGTGAGGTGCTGTCATTGACGGCATGCAGGTCACTCAATATGCTGTATATAGATACAGTATTTGCGGGCGGTTACGCTCAAGGACTCGAAACATGGTCAACGTCGAACAACTGAAGTACACCGTCAATCGCATGTCGGTCGAGATGGTCAGTGAGGCGGTGCTTGAACTGCGCCTTGACGGGCTTGTGCTTGAGGGCAAGACACCCTTCAACAAACTGCACTTCAACACCTGCTTCGCTGAAATAGAAGCCTTGTTTCAGCGTGCCGGCTATCACCGCCCATTGGATGTGGTCGGTTATCAGGGGTTGCTGTACGCGCTGTATGACCCCACGCGCTGGGACGCCGTCGATGTACTGCGCTGGCTCAAGGAGTTCACCGAAGCGGCAGCGGTTCAGGCTGGCTGAGCTGAGTGCCATGCGGGATAATGGTCGGCCATTATCCTCTGGGTGTTCCCATGGCCTTCGCTTCATTCGATCCGGCACAGCATCAAGCCAGCACCGTCTGTCTCCCTCCAGGTGCCTGGTTAACGGTACTGGACTGCCTATGTGATCACTTCAAGGCCATCGGGCGTGAACAATGGCTTGACCGTATTGCCCGGGGCCGTGTGCTGGATGCTCAGGGTGCACCGATCCCGGTCGACCTGCCCTATCGCCAGGGGCTGCGCATCCATTACTTTCGTGAAGTGCCTAACGAAAAGCCGATTCTCGTGCAGGAAACCCTGGTGCATGTGGATGAGCACCTGGTGGTGGCCGACAAACCGCATTTCTTGCCAGTAACGCCCACGGGCGAGTATGTCGAGCAGACCCTGCTGCGGCGGCTGATCCGTCGTCTGGATAACCCGAACCTGGTACCGTTGCATCGTATCGATCGACACACCGCAGGCCTGGTGCTGTTTTCTGCCAATCCACAGAGCCGTTCCGCGTATCAATCATTGTTTCCCAATCGGCAGATCGACAAGCGTTATCAGGCTATTGCCCCTGCCTTGCCAGCACTGGCGTTCCCCTTGGTGCATAAAAGCCGCCTGGTCAGCGGGGAGCCATTTTTCCGCATGCAGGAAGTAGACGGGGTCAGTAACAGCGAGACGCTGGCCGACGTATTGGAAAAAAATGGCGAGTTCTGGCGGTATGGGCTGTCGCCAGTGACCGGCAAGACGCATCAGTTGCGCGTGCACATGACTGCGCTGGGGGCGAGCATCTGTAACGATCCCTTCTACCCAGAGGTGCGTCACGAGGACGACGATTACAGCAAGCCGCTGAAACTGCTGGCGCATAGCCTGCGTTTCAAGGACCCGTTAAGTGGTGAAGAGCGCTACTTCGAGAGCGAGCTGACGCTCGACTGGTAGATGGGGTGTCGGCGCACAGCCTTGTGGCTGTGCGCCTGACCGGTTCAGCGGTTGAAGCGTTCGACCAGCGAGTACTGGCTGGTGGCGGTGCGGGTCAACTCTTCGCTAAGCAGGGCAGAGTGCTGGGCCTGCTCGGAGGTTTGATCGGCCAGTTGAGCAATGGTGCTGATATTGCGGCTGATCTCATCGGCCACGGCAGTCTGCTCTTCGGTGGCGGCAGCGATCTGGGTGGTCATGTCGGTGATGTTGGCCACCGCTTCGCTGATACCCAGCAGTGCCTGGTCGGCTTCCATGACCCGAGCCACGCCTTCTTCGGCCTGACGATGGCCCGCTTCCATGGTCTGTACGGCGTTGCTGGCAGTTTGCTGCAGCTTGGCGATCAGCCCGTGGATCTGGCCGGTCGATTCGCTGGTGCGTTGTGCCAGTTGACGAACTTCATCCGCGACGACCGCGAAGCCGCGGCCCATTTCGCCGGCACGGGCAGCCTCGATGGCAGCGTTCAGTGCCAGCAGGTTGGTCTGGTCGGCAATGCCTTTGATCACATCCACCACGCCGCCGATTTCGTCACTGTCACGTGCCAGTTGCGTCACGGTCTGCCCGGTTTCGCCGACGGCCTGGGACAGGCGCTGGATGGCCTCGCGGGTTTCCCCGGCGATATCCCGGCCGCGTCCAGTCAGGCGATTGGCTTCCTGGGTGGCATCGGCGGTGCGTTGAACGTGGTTGGCCACTTCTTGAGTGGTGGCGGCCATCTGGTTGACGGCAGCGGCGACCTGTTCGGTTTCAACGCGTTGGCGCTCCAGCCCCGAGGAGCTGTTTATGCGCCAGGGTGTCGGATTGACGCGCCTGTTCGTTCAGGTGTTCAGCGGTGTCCTGTAGGCGGGTCAGGCAGGTCTTGAGGCGTGCATCCTGGCTGAGCATGGCCATTTCCAGGCGGCCCTGAACACCACGGCTGTCGCTGTACATTTGGGCGATCAGCGGGTCAGAGGTGGTCTGCTCGGCCAGACGCAGCAGACGCTTGAGGCCGCGTTGTTGCCAGGTCAGGCCCATCAGGCCCAGTGGCACGGACAAGCCAGCGGCCAGGGCAAAGCCCCACGAATGGCCGAGCCAGTTACCGATCAGGAAACCGATCTGGCTGACCAGAATGAACGGTAGCCAGTCCTGCAGCACCGGCAGCCACTTGTCACGCTTTGGAATAGCCGACTTGCCTTGGTTGATTCGCTCGTACAACCCTTGGGCGCGGCGTATTTGTTCAGCTGTCGGTTTTACCCGCACGGACTCGTAGCCGACGACCTGATTGTTTTCAAAAACAGGAGTCACGTAGGCGTTGACCCAGTAGTGATCACCGTTCTTGCAGCGGTTCTTGACGATACCCATCCATGGCAGCCCCTGTTTCAGGGTGCCCCACATGTGAGCAAATACCGCCGGCGGCACGTCCGGATGGCGAACCAGGTTGTGTGGGGCGCGCAACAGCTCCTCTCGCGAGAAACCGCTGATTTCGACGAAGGCATCGTTGCAGTAGGTAATCAGACCTTTGGCATCGGTAGTCGAAATCAAACGTTGTTGATCTGGAAACGTCCGTTCGCGCTGGGTAATCGGCTGGTTATTACGCATTAGCTGTTCAATCCGGAAGGCTTTCGAGGGGTATCGGCAGCGAGTTGTTTTTATTGAGTCGATTTTTGCAGCCATTGATCGAGCGCAGGGTTTTCAATCATGACCTGAGTTATGCGAAAAAGCTGCAGCTTTCAGAGAATTGCAAGCATTCTTTCATGCTTTTGACATAAAAGTCAGCAACTGACCAGTCGTTCACACTTTGGCTCATTTATTCAGCATTGGGTAGGTGAACAAACTGAAATGCAGCAGGTTCAGGGTGAAGTGGCTGACAACTGCTGCCAGCAGCCCGCCATGGCGGTAAACCAGGCCGTAACCTGCGCCTGCAATGCTTGCCAGTACCACCCATTGCCAACCGCCACCGAGGTGGGCCAGGCCGAATACGCCTGCGGCCAATAGCAGCGCCAGGCGCTGGCCATGCTCACGGTGCCTGAGCAGGTGTTGCAGGCCACCCTGAATGTACCCGCGAAACAGCACTTCTTCGGTCACGCTCACCAGCAGCAGGTTGTTGGCCAGCCATAGCCAGCCCTGTGTTGGCCATTTCGGTGCCCAGGCGACCATGCCGAGCAATTGTGCACTGCCCAGGCAGGCCATAGCGATCACGGCGGTCATGGTTGCAATCATGGGGACGCTGGTGGAGGTGTTGCGTGTGCCGGCCAGCATCCACGGGCAAGCCAGCAGTATCCAGAACGCGATCAGCGGCTTATCCAGGTTCAGGTACATCGAGTAGGGTGCGGCGTCGGTACTGAAGCGTTGCGCGTCGATGACTTTGGCGCTGTTGAAGCCGGGAAGCCAATGCAGGGCCAGCCCCGCCGCGAGCAGCACGAACAACCCATGGCCGCAGGCCTTCAACCAGCTGCTGCGAGGTCGTTGCACAAGCGCTGCCGCACACAGCAGCAGGATTAACCCGGGTAGGGCGGCACGTGTCAGTTGGCCCTGGCTCAGCGCGAAGGCGTAACCGAGGCAGAGCAGGGCAAGGGCAACCCCACGAGGTGATGGCATGTCGATTACCTTACGGTGAAGTCCGCGATGTTGGACTTGAACTGCACGGTAAAAGACACGCCTTTTTACGGGGCAACGACGATGGCCGCAGGGCCATCCATCAGGCCCCCTTGCCGGCGATCAGCTGCCGCAGCACGTAGTGCAGGATGCCGCCTGCCTTGAAGTACTCCACTTCGTTCAGGGTGTCGATGCGGCACAAGACCTCCAGGCTATCCTCGCGACCGTTGTCCCGGGTGATACGCAGGCGCAGCGCCATTCCCGGTGAAAGGACGGTCCCGCTCAGGCCAAGGATATCGATACGCTCATCCCCCTTGAACGCCAGGGTCTTGCGATTTTGTCCGGGCCTGAATTGCAGGGGCAGTACGCCCATGCCCACCAGGTTGGAGCGGTGGATACGCTCGAAGCTTTCCGCCAGTACCGCTTTGACGCCCAGCAGGTTGGTACCCTTGGCAGCCCAGTCGCGGCTGGACCCGGTGCCATACTCTTGACCAGCGATCACCACCAGTGGCGTGCCGTCGGTGCGGTAGCGCATGGCGGCATCGTAGATCGACAGTTTCTCGCCGCTGGGAATATGCACGGTGTTACCGCCTTCTTCGCCACCGAGCATTTCGTTGCGGATACGGATATTGGCGAAGGTGCCGCGCATCATCACCTCATGGTTGCCGCGACGTGAGCCGTAGGAGTTGAAATCAGGCGGGGCCACGCCCTTGTCGCGCAGGTAGCGCCCGGCCGGGCTGTCAGCCTTGATGTTGCCGGCTGGCGAGATATGGTCGGTGGTCACCGAATCACCCAGCAATGCCAGGATGCGTGCGCCGTGAATGTCCTGAATCTGTGGCAGCGGGCCAGTGATGTCATCGAAGAACGGTGGGTGTTGAATATAGGTCGAGTCGTTCTGCCAGGCGTAGGTGGCAGCCTGCGGTACCTCGATGGCTTGCCATTGGGCGTCTCCTGCAAAGACTTCGGCATACTCTTTATGGAACATCGCCGTATCGACGCTGGCCACGGCCATGGCAATTTCCTGTTGGCTGGGCCAGATGTCGCGCAGGTAGACGGGTTGGCCGTCCCGGCCAGTGCCCAGCGGTTCTTTGCTCAGGTCGATACGTACGCTGCCGGCCAGGGCATAGGCCACCACCAGCGGCGGCGAAGCCAACCAGTTGGTTTTCACCAGAGGGTGCACACGGCCTTCAAAGTTGCGGTTGCCGGAGAGTACCGACGCTACGGTCAGGTCATGTTCGGTGATCGCCTTTTCGACGGGCGCGTCCAGAGGGCCGGAGTTACCGATGCAGGTGGTACAGCCATAGCCCACCAGGTCGAAGCCAAGGTCGTTCAGGTAAGGGGTCAGGCCTGCTGCCTGGTAATAGTCAGTCACCACTTTTGAGCCGGGTGCCAGCGAGCTCTTCACCCAGGGTTTGCGTTGCAAGCCTTTCTCCACGGCTTTTTTGGCCACCAGCCCGGCAGCCATCATTACGCTGGGGTTGGAGGTGTTGGTACAGGAGGTTATGGCGGCGATGACCACCGCCCCCTCTTGCAGAGCCGGATAATCGCTGCCAGTAGTCACCCCGCCATTGCGCGCGCTCGCCTTGGGTTGCAGGCTCATGAAGTCATCGAAGGCTTGGCGGACCTGCGAAAGCGCCACGCGGTCCTGCGGGCGTTTCGGGCCTGCAAGGCTGGCTTCGACGCTGTTCAGGTCCAGTGCCAGGGTGTCGGTAAAGGCGGGCGCGTGGCCGGGCAGGCGCCATAGGCCTTGCGCTTTGCAATAGGCCTCGACCCGTTTCACGGTTGCCTCGGGCCGACCCGACAGGCGCAGGTAATCCAGGGTGATGTCGTCGACCGGGAAGAAGCCGCAGGTGGCACCGTATTCCGGGGCCATGTTGGCGATCGTTGCGCGGTCGGCCAAGGGCAGGTCGGCCAGGCCGTCGCCATAGAACTCAACGAATTTGCCGACCACGCCTTTCTTGCGCAGCATCTGGGTGACGGTCAACACCAGGTCGGTGGCCGTGATGCCCTCGCGCAGTTTGCCGGTCAATTGGAAACCAATCACTTCGGGGATCAGCATGGAAACTGGCTGGCCGAGCATGGCTGCCTCTGCTTCGATGCCGCCCACCCCCCAACCCAGTACGCCCAGGCCGTTGATCATGGTGGTGTGCGAGTCAGTGCCAACCAGTGTGTCGGGAAAGGCGTAGGTACGGCCGTCCTCCTCGCGGGTCCAGACGGTCTGCCCCAGGTACTCGAGGTTGACCTGATGGCAAATGCCGGTACCTGGCGGTACCACACGGAAATTGTCGAACGCGTTTTGCCCCCAGCGCAGAAAGGCATAGCGTTCGCCATTGCGCTGCATTTCGATGTCGACGTTTTCACTGAAAGCCTGCTGGCTGGCGTAGCGGTCGACCATCACTGAGTGGTCGATCACCAGGTCCACCGGTGACAGCGGGTTGATGCGCTGAGGGTCTCCCCCGGCCTTGGCCATGGCAGCGCGCATGGCCGCCAGGTCGACCACCGCGGGTACCCCGGTGAAATCCTGCATCAGTACCCGCGCCGGGCGGTACTGGATTTCGCGGTCGGACCGGCGATTTTCAAGCCATTTTGCCAGGGCATACAGGTCGCTGCCGGTGACCGTCTTGCCGTCCTCCCAGCGCAACAGGTTTTCCAGCAGCACCTTGAGCGACAGGGGCAGTGCGCTGAGGTCGCCCAGGCTGCGGGCGGCCTCAGGCAGGCTGTAATAGTGATAGAGGCGGTCGCCTACCGTCAGGGTCTTGAGGGTATTCAGGCTGTCGAGCGAGGGCATGGGTCAACTCCTTCTGGGCCGGTGATCGGCAATCGCCCTGCGGTCGCCGAATTCACCGTCAAGGTGTCGGTCCGCAACGCACGGACCTGGCTGAAGGGTCAGGTTAGACCTGATTGCCGGGCCTGGCTAAATACTGGACCGGCGGGACGTGTCACTGGTTCCTAAACTCCTTTATCATTCGCCGATTTGCCGCCGTTGCGCCGTGCGCTCGGCCAGGGTCTGCTGTGTGTGCTGCCGACCGTCCTGGAGTGATTGATGAATACCCTGTTTATGCATTGCCGACCCGGTTTCGAAGGCGAAGTCTGTTCCGAAATCGCCGAGCATGCCGCACGGCTGAATGTGGCCGGTTATGCCAAGGCCAAACCGCAAAGCGCGTGCGCCGAGTTCATTTGCAACGACGCCGAAGGTGCCGAGCGGTTGATGCGTGAACTGCGCTTCTCGCAGTTGATTTTCCCTCGGCAATGGGCCCGTGGCAGTTTTGTCGAACTGCCTGAAACCGACCGGATCAGCGTGCTGCTGGATACCCTGGCCGAGTACCCGGTGTGCGGCAGCCTCTGGCTGGAGGTCATGGACAGTAACGACGGCAAGGAACTGTCGACGTTCTGCCGCAAGTTCGAGGGGCCGCTGCGCAAGGCGTTGCTCAACGCTGGCCGGCTGGTGGACGACGCCGCCAAGCCGCGCTTGCTGCTGACCTTTGTCAGTGGCCGGCGGGTGTTTGTCGGGTTGGCAGCGGCGGACAATTCGGCCATGTGGCCGATGGGGATCCCGCGGCTGAAATTCCCGCGTGAAGCCCCAAGCCGCTCAACCCTGAAGCTGGAAGAAGCCTGGCACCACTTTATTCCACGCGATCAATGGCCGCAGCGCCTGTCTGAAGATATGACCGGGGTCGACCTGGGTGCCGCACCGGGTGGCTGGACCTATCAACTGGTCAAGCGCGGTATGCTGGTGACGGCTATCGACAATGGGCCAATGGCTGAAAGCTTGATGGACACCGGGCTGGTCCAGCACTTGATGGCCGATGGTTTTACCTACAAGCCCAAGCAGACCGTAGACTGGATGGTCTGTGACATCGTCGAGAAGCCGGCGCGTAGTGCAGCACTGCTGGAAACCTGGCTGGGCGAGGGCCTGTGCCGCGAAGCGGTGGTCAACCTGAAATTGCCGATGAAGCAGCGCTATGCCGAGGTTCGGCGTTTGCTGGAGCGCATCGAAGAAGGCTTCAAGGCGCGCAAGGTCAAGGTATCGATTGGCTGCAAGCAGCTGTATCACGACCGTGAAGAGGTCACCTGCCATCTGCGCCGACTGGATATGAAACCACGTTGAGGCTGTTGCACGTCGCACTGGCCCAGCCAGGCAGTGCAAGACAGTTGTTACCTAGTCTTCGGAGAAAAGCATGACTGACACCGATTCTACCCTGACCGCCGATGCGGTCCTTGATGCCAGTGGTCTGAACTGCCCTGAGCCTGTGATGATGCTGCATCAGTACGTGCGCGATCTTGGCGCGGGTGGCCTGCTCAAGGTCATCGCGACAGACCCTTCGACCCGTCGCGATATTCCCAAGTTCTGCGTATTCCTCGGCCATGAACTGGTCGAGCAGCAGGAGCTGTCTGGTACTTACCTGTACTGGATCCGCAAGAAGCTCGATTAAGCCGCTGCCTGCCGGATGCGTTTGCGTGCACTGCGCACCAGGCGCACCGAGAGCATCAATGCGGCGCAGGTCAAGCCGACAATCAGGCCCTCCCAGAGGCCGCTTGGCCCGCTGGCCGTGCCCAGCCAGTCGGTCAGGCCGAGCAGGTAACCCAC
Source organism: Pseudomonas sp. TE3910 (assembly GCF_056279025.1). Lineage (NCBI taxonomy): Bacteria > Pseudomonadati > Pseudomonadota > Gammaproteobacteria > Pseudomonadales > Pseudomonadaceae > Pseudomonas > Pseudomonas sp. TE3910. Next base: position 1,829,613 of record NZ_JBWBQN010000001.1, on the reverse strand, counting down.
CGGCAGGCCAATGCCCCAGTACGCGAACAGGGTCAGGATCATGGTGACCCGCGTGTCCTGATAGCCACGCAGTGCGCCGGCGGCAGTGACCTGGACCGCGTCGGAGAACTGGAACAGCGCCGAGTAGACGATCAGCATCGAGGCAATCTGGATGACTGCGCTGTCGGCGGTGTAGATCGAGGCAATCGGTTCGCGCATCAGCAGCATCAGGCTTGCTGAAAAGCAGGCGTAGGCCAACGCCGTGGCCATGCCGACGCCCGCAGCAAAACGTGCCTGGCGTGGCTCGCCGGCGCCGATGGCCTGGCCGACCCGCACGGTGACGGCCATGCCCAGCGAGTAGGGGATCATGAACACCAGGGAGCTGACGTTGAGGGCAATCTGGTGCCCGGCAACCACGGTTGAGCCGAGGCTGCCGATCAGCAGGGCAATCACGGCAAAGATACTCGACTCTGCAAACACCGCGATGCCGATTGGCAGGCCGATACTGAGCAGGCGCTTGATCAGGGCCCACTGCGGCCAGTCGAAGCGGGCAAACACCTCGCTTGGGCGATAGACCGGCGCCCGGGCGATCCAGACCGCCATGCACAGGGCCATGAACCACATGACGATGCCGCTGGCCCAGCCACAGCCGACACCGCCCATGGCCGGCAGGCCCAGGTGGCCATAGATGAAGATGTAGTTCAACGGGATATTCAGCATGAGCCCGGCAAGCCCCAGTACCATGCTCGGGCGTGTGAGCCCCTGGCCGTCGCTGCAGCAGCGCAACACAAAGTAGATGCCTACGGCCGGCAGGCCGAAAGCTATACCTTTCAGATAACCCATGCAGGGCGCGATCAACTCCGGGTCGACCTTCATCACGTGCAGGATTGGCTCGGCACTGATCAGCAACAGGCTGGCGGCAATTCCGACCGCCAGTGCCAGCCACAGTGCCTGGCGCACCAACGGGCCAATCTCGGCAGGCTGGCCGGCGCCGAAGCGCTGGGCAACCTTGGGCGTGGTCGCCAGCAGAATGCCGGTCATCAATAGAAACACCGGCACCCAGATGGAGTTGCCCAGCGCTACGGCGGCAAGGTCCCGCGGGCCGACCCGCCCGGCCATCACCGCATCGACGAAGCCCATGGCGGTCGTTGCCAGTTGCGCGATGATTATGGGGGTGGCCAGGCGCATCAGGGTGCTCAATTCGGCGCGAACACGAGCAGGGCGGGAGAGCGGGGTGGTGTCGGTGGTCATGAGTGTCACAAGGCAGGTGTCCCCATTGAAGGTGTGGAAAATTGCTTAGTCTAACCGTTGACGGATCGGTCAGGAAATAACCTGTGACTGGATTGGCCGGGGCCGATGCGCCTAAACTGCGCTCCCCGACAGGAGATCGCCATGCTTATTGTTGCCGACGAAAATATTCCGCTGCTCGATGCTTTTTTTGCCGGCTTCGGTGAAATTCGCCGTTACCCGGGGCGAGCCATCGACAGCGCCTGTGTGCGGGACGCCGACGTCCTGCTGGTGCGTTCGGTGACTCAGGTTGATCGGGCCTTGCTTGAAGGCAGCACGGTGCGTTTTGTCGGTACCTGCACCATTGGTACGGACCACCTCGACCTGGACTATTTCGAGCAGACAGGCATTCGCTGGTCCAGTGCACCCGGCTGCAATGCCCGCGGCGTCGTGGACTATGTACTCGGAAGCCTGCTGACGCTGGGCGAACTGGATGGCGTTGATCTGGCCAAGCGTACCTATGGTGTGGTGGGGGCTGGTGAAGTCGGACGTCGGCTGGTCGAGGTGCTGCGCGGGCTGGGTTGGTCGGTGCTGGTCTGTGATCCGCCGCGGCAGGCTCGCGAGGGCGGGGATTATGTCGGCCTGGAGCGTATTCTCGCCGAGTGCGACGTGATCAGCCTGCACACGCCGCTGACCCGTAGCGGTGAGCACGCAACCTGGCATCTGCTCGATCGCGAGCGACTGGCGCGCCTGCGGCCAGGTGCCTGGCTGATCAACGCCAGCCGAGGGCCCGTGGTGGATAACAGCGCCCTGCGTGAGCTGTTGCTCGCCCGTGACGATGTCCAGGCCGTGCTGGATGTCTGGGAAGGCGAACCACAGGTTGATCTGGCACTTGCCGACTTGTGTGTACTGGCCACGCCGCACATTGCTGGCTACAGCCTGGATGGCAAGCAGCGCGGTACCGCGCAGATCTATCAGGCATTCTGTGCCTGGCGAGGCGAGCCCGAGCAGGTGAAACTGGTCGATCTGTTGCCACGGCCATGGCTGGCGCAGCTGAGCCTTGAAGCCGAAACCGATTCGGCCTGGGCCTTGGCCACGCTGTGCCGTGCCGTGTATGACCCGCGCCGTGACGATGCAGATTTTCGCCGTAGCCTTAGCCGTGACCCGGGTAAGCAGCGAGCAGCCTTCGACCTCTTGCGCAAGCAGTACCCGGCGCGTCGGGAAATCGAAGGCCTTGCCGTAAAGGTCAATGGCGAATCGCCAGCCTTGCGGCAGATGATCGCAGCGCTGGGGGCTGTGCAGGTCTGAACGGCAGGCAATAAAAACCCGGCGCTGGCGCCGGGTTCAGGAAGTCGGTACCGATCAGGCTTTTTTGGCGGTTTTTTCCCGGCTCTTTTCCAGGTCCTGGCAAGCTTTCTGGATCATCTGCTCGGTGATCGGGATTTCACGACCCTGAGCATCAATGATCGCGCCGCAGGCCGGGTTGGCGTGGGGCGACGCTTGTTGCGATGTGCTGCTGTTCTGCAAGCTCATATCCTGTCTCCTCATCAGGTTGCAAGCTCAGCCTAGATAGGCGCGATGACCGCCTTGTGACAAGGTCCTTCGCGAGTCGCCGCGCATGTGCCAAGTCCACCAGAAAGCCATACAAACTGCCAGTAGCACTTTAGAACGAAATCTACTAGGCACTGCAGGGATGCGGCTTAAGTGCTGTGCTCATGCTGCTGCTCGGGTGTAGGCTGCTGCAAATCGACTGAAAGTGGCATTGTCATGATCCTCCGTGTGTCTTCCCGGCAACGCCAGGCCATTCAACTGGCATGGCGTTTTATCCGCCCGTATCGAAAACAGGCAATCGCCGCGCTGGTCGCGCTGGTGCTGACGGCGGCGATTACCCTGTCGATGGGGCAGGGGATTCGCTTGATGGTTGACCAGGGTTTCATGACGCAGTCGCCAACACTGCTGAATCAGTCTATCGGGTTGTTCTTGTTGCTGGTGCTGGCCCTTGCGGTTGGCACCTTTACGCGCTTCTACCTGGTGTCGTGGATCGGCGAGCGTGTTGTTGCCGATATCCGTCAGCAGGTGTTTGATCACTTGGTCTACCTGCACCCCGGTTTTTTCGAGAGCAACCGCAGTTCAGAAATTCAGTCGCGGCTGACCGCCGATACAACGTTGCTGCAATCGGTGATCGGCTCTTCGCTTTCGTTGTTTCTGCGCAATGCCTTGATGGTGGTGGGTGGCGTTGTGCTGCTGTTCGTGACCAACCCGAAGCTGACCAGCATTGTGGTGTTGGCGTTGCCCCTGGTGCTGGTGCCGATTCTGGTTTTCGGTCGGCGGGTGCGTAGCCTGTCGCGTCAGAGCCAGGACCGGGTAGCGGATGTTGGCAGTTATGTGGCCGAAACCCTGGGGCAAATCAAGACCGTGCAGGCCTACAACCATCAGGCCAGCGACCAGCGTCGTTTTGCTGTGACGGTCGAAGCGGCGTTCGACACCGCGCGCAAACGCATTCTGCAGCGCGCCTGGCTGATTACCCTGGTCATTGTGCTGGTGCTCGGTGCAGTGGGGGTGATGCTTTGGGTGGGTGGCATGGACGTGATCGCGGGGCGGATTTCCGGCGGTGAGCTGGCTGCGTTCGTTTTTTACAGCCTGATCGTCGGCAGTGCGTTTGGCACCTTGAGTGAGGTGATCGGTGAGCTTCAGCGTGCTGCGGGCGCGGCGGAACGTATTGCTGAGCTGTTGGCCGCACGCAGTGAGATCGTTTCGCCGGAGCACGGCGTGATGCACTTGCCGGAAAGGGTCAGCGGCCAGTTGGAACTGCGTGAGGTGTGCTTTGCCTATCCGTCGCGACCGAACCCGGCCGCTATTGATCATTTGAGCCTGGTGGTGGCGCCCGGCGAGACCCTGGCGTTGGTCGGGCCGTCGGGTGCTGGTAAATCAACGCTGTTTGATCTGCTGCTGCGCTTTTACGATCCGCAAACCGGGCAGATCCTGCTCGACGGCCAGCCTGTTGATCGACTGGACCCTCAGGACTTGCGGCGAAACTTCGCGCTGGTCGCACAAAACCCGGCGTTGTTCTACGGCACGGTCGAGGACAATATCCGCTACGGTCGTGCCGATGCCAGCAGCGCCGAGGTCGAGGCCGCTGCACGCAGTGCCTACGCCCATGAGTTCATCCTGCAGTTGCCTCAAGGCTATCAAACCCACCTGGGCGAGTCCGGGCTTGGGCTTTCCGGTGGTCAGCGTCAGCGCTTGGCCATTGCCCGGGCGCTCTTGGTGGATGCGCCGATCCTCTTGCTCGACGAGGCGACCAGTGCGCTGGACGCACAGAGCGAGCACTTGATCCAGCAAGCCTTGCCAGGGTTGATGGCCGGACGAACCACGCTGGTGATCGCTCACCGCCTGGCAACCGTGCAGCATGCCGACAGGATCGCTGTCATCGATCAGGGCCGGCTGGTGGCGGTCGGCACTCATCGGCAGTTGATTGCCGAAAGCCCGCTGTATGCCCGGCTGGCGGCGTTGCAGTTCAGTGCTGCAGATACGCCACATGAAGCCGATAACAAGGTGTAAGTGAGGTCTTTACAGTTTTATGACAGCCTCAATACCGCCTGTCACATTTCTGTAGTAATCCCCTGAGACTATCGTAACCCGTTGTTGCGTAGCACTTGAATGCTTGCCGGCCGTCACGGATGACCGTTTTTTTTTGCTGATGCTGGCTGCTTGCCAAGGGAGATAAGGATGTCTCCGCGTCTTGCATTGGTACACACACCTCTACCTTGTTGTGAGACCCTGCCCGATGTTCCTGCGTAAATCTCTACGGATGCAAATCCTCGCTCTGCTTGGCGGAAGCGTGTTGGCGATGCTGCTGATTGCTCTGGTCTGCTTCCAGTTTCTCTCTGCCAGCGTGCGTGGATATGGTGAGTTGGTCGATGGGCCGCTACAGGCCTCACAGCTGATCGATGAGGCCAACTTGCAATTCAAGGTCCAGGTTCAGGAGTGGAAAAACGTCCTGCTGCGTGGCAAACAACCTGCGGAACTGGACAAGTACTGGCAGCAGTTCCAGGCACGCGAGCAGCAAGTGCAGGGCATTCTTGCGCAATTGATCAACAGCAACGCACAAGAATCTCAGCTCCAGGCGCGCCTCGTGCAACTCAAGGACAGCCATCGTCAACTGGGTGCGGCCTATGCCAAAGGCCGCGAAGCCTTTTTGGCAGCAGGCGGTGATCCTGTTGCAGGCGATCAGGCGGTAAAGGGTGTCGACCGGGCAACCAGTGAGCAGATGAGTGAGTTGGTCAGCCAGTTGCGCGCGGATGCCAAGGCGCGCGCTACACACATCAGTGAGGCGGCGCAGCGCACGGTCTGGCTGGGGTTGTTGATCATGTTCGGCTCGGCTGTGCTCGTGGGGCTGCTTAGTGTGTTGCTGGTAAACCGCAACATTGTCGAGCCAATCCGCACGCTGATTGAGTATGTGGCGAACCTCAGTCATGGCCGTTTCGATGCGCGTGTTGCCAGTGACCGTCAGGATGAGCTTGGGCGCCTGGCGTTAGCGGCCAATACCTTGCGTGATTTCCTTGCCGATACCTTTGGGCGTCTGCAGAGCAACGCGGTAGACCTTGAGTCGGCCAGCGGCGAGTTGCGGACCATCGCCGGCGGCATGGCTCGTGGCACGGATGACCAGTTTCAGCGTACCGATCAGGTCGCGACGGCCATGCATGAAATGTCTGCCACGGCGCAGGAGGTCGCACGCCATGCAGCTGAAGCGGCGCGTGCCGCCGACGAGGCAGATCACAATGCCCAGGCAGGCGAGCAGGTGATGCAGGCGACGATCGATACGATTGCCGCCGTTAATCAGGAAATTGTCGGTACCGCAGGCGTTATTCGCAATCTGGAGCACGACAGTGCGCGGATTGGCAAAGTGCTGGAGGTCATTCACGGTATCGCCGAGCAGACTAACCTGCTGGCACTCAACGCGGCCATTGAGGCGGCGCGTGCCGGCGAAGCGGGCCGTGGTTTTGCGGTCGTTGCCGATGAAGTGCGCAGCCTGGCTCAGCGCACCGGCGCGTCGATTGCCGAGATCAATCAGATCATCAGCGCTGTACAGTCGGGTGCCATGGAGGCGGTCAAGGCCATTGAGAGCGGTCAGGTGCGCAGTGAGGAGGGGGCCGCGCAAGTTCAACGTGCGGGGCAAATGCTTCAGCGCATCACCTTGGCGGTGGAAGCGATCCGCGACATGAACCGGCAGATCGCCACGGCTGCGGAGGAGCAGACCAGCGTGGCCGATGATATCTCGCGCAACCTGGTGGAAATCACGCGGATTGCGACCGCCAACCAGGAAGCGGTGGAACATACCGAGCAGGCCGGTGGTCGCCTGCACGAGCTGTCCGGGCAACTGGGCGCCGTTACCGCTCGCCTCAGCGCCTGATCGCCACAGGCGGGGGAAATCCGCCACTTGCCAGCCGCTGAGGCGTGGCAATGTGGCGGATTGTCGCCATGAAAACCGCTGAATATGCGCGGGCTGACACGTTTTAGCCATTGGCCGTTGGTGTGAGCGCAGTTGGCCCGCTTCCTGCTTTAAGGCGGCGTTGGCTAAGGCCATGCAAGCACCCGGCGGTTGCCGCTTCAGATGACCGCACGGCGTGACGACTGTTCCCCGATCCATCGAACAACCCCAGCCGCCAGCCATCGCGCCGGTGTCCAGGCCTGCTGCCTGAGTACCGGGTCGCCCTCTGCGTTGGCCTGCGCGAGCAAAAACAAAAATCGGGCGTGCACAACGGGGCGAGCAGTCATTGCCAATTACTTCACTTCAATTGGATTGAACTATGAAAAAAATCCTGCTGACGCTCTTGTGCCTGAGCGTCATCGGTTGCTCCAAGCCCAATGAGCCCGAGAAAACCGTAGACGTGCTGCTGATCGGCGGCGGCATCATGAGTGCAAGCCTTGGGACCTACCTCAACGAGCTGGAGCCTGAATGGTCCATCGACATCTATGAGCGCATGGACAAGGTTGCCGAAGAAAGCTCCAACGCCTGGAACAACGCCGGTACCGGTCACTCGGCGTTCTGCGAACTGAACTACACCAGCGAAGGTGCCGACGGAACGATCGATATCAGCAAGGCTGTCGGGGTCAATGAGCAGTTCGAGATCTCCAAGCAGTTCTGGGCCTATCAGGTCGAGCGCAATGTGCTGAACAATCCTAAGTCGTTCATCAACAATGTGCCGCACATGAGCTTCGTCTGGGGCGACAAGAACGTCGAGTTCCTGAAGAAGCGTCATGCTGCCCTGCAACACAGCTCTTTGTTCCGCGGCATGGAATACACCGAAGACCACAAGCAGATCGAGCAGTGGGTGCCGCTGGTCATGGAAGGCCGTGCCGCCGACCAGAAGATCGCAGCCACACGCATGCCGATCGGCACCGACGTCAACTTTGGTGAGATTACCCGCCAGTTGTTCGCGTCGATGACCCAACACGATAACGTCAAGCTGCACGTTCAGCATGAAGTCCGCGACATTGTTCGCAATGCAGACAACACCTGGACCGTGGTCGTTGCCGACCTGGCCAACAAAGGCGTCGAAACCAGCGTCAAGGCCAGGTTCGTCTTCATTGGTGCCGGTGGTGGTGCGCTCAAGTTGCTGCAGAAGTCGGGTATTCCTGAAGCCGAAGGCTACGCAGGCTTCCCGGTCGGCGGTCAATTCCTGATGACGGACAAACAGGACATCGTTGCCCGCCACAAGGCCAAGTTGTACGGCAAGGCTTCGGTCGGTGCGCCACCGATGTCGGTTCCGCACCTGGACACCCGAGTGATCGATGGCAAGGAAGTGCTGCTGTTCGGCCCGTTCGCCACGTTCTCGACGAAGTTCCTCAAGAATGGCTCGTTGCTTGACATGTTCGCTGCGCTGACCCGCCACAACATCATGCCAATGACCCACGCCGGTATCGACAACATCGACCTGAGCACCTACCTGATGGGCCAGTTGATGCTGAGCTTCGACGACCGCATGGCAGCCCTGCGTGAGTATTTCCCGAACGCCCGGAACGAAGACTGGAAACTGCTTCAGGCCGGTCAGCGGGTTCAGGTGATCAAGAAAGACCCTGTGCACGGCGGTATCCTGCAGTTCGGTACCGAAGTGGTTGCGTCCGAGGACGGCACCATCGCCGCACTGCTGGGTGCATCACCTGGTGCTTCGACTGCTGCGCCGATCATGCTGAGTGTGTTGGAGAAGACCTTCAAGGACCGTATCAAGACCCCTGAGTGGCAGGCCAAGCTGAAGGAAATCATTCCAACCTATGGCCAGAAGCTCAACAACAACCTTGAGCTGACCAACAAGACCCGTGCCTGGAGCAGCGAGCGCTTGCAGCTGAACTTCGTACCGGTATTGCCTGAGGAAGCGCCTGCCCAGGCGGCGATGTAAGGCACATCATTGGCAAGCCCGCTTCAACAACGGTCGCACAAGGTTGTTGGCGCGGGGCTTGCCAGCCATACAGGTGCCGCGAACCCGCGGGCACCCTGCTGATGCCATCGCAGGCGTTGAATCAGTGGCGACGCTTCTTGTTGCCGTCGGCCAGGTTGTTGCCCAGAGCACCACCGGCTGCACCGCCCAAGCCTGCACCGATGGCCGAGCCGGTGCTACCACCGAGCTTGCCGCCAATCAGCGAGCCACCTGCCGACCCCAGGCCGCCACCCAGCGCTGCCTCGGCTTTGTTGCCCTTTTTCGCGGCCATTGCGCTGCCCGCTGCACCGCCAACGCCGGCACCGACAGCTGCACCGGTGCTGCCGCCCAGTTTTTGCCCGACAACGTTACCCAGAACGCCGCCCAGGCCGCCGCCGATTGCCGTCGTGCCATCGCCCGCCACTGCGCCTTGTGCGCACAGCAGGCCCAGAGTAATGGCGGCAAGAGTCTTACGCATGTGAAACAACCTCAAACAGGAGAAAAGGGCGCGTATTCTGAGGGTGTTCTTCGATGCCGGCAATCGACACTGACCATCGGCGTAGCACGCGAGCCGCCCCGTTTCAGAGGTCTTGGACCGTGCGGACCTGGTCTTTGTTGACGCGGTTGCGCTTGCCGTCCAGTTGCTCGAATTCGTAGAAACCGGAGTCATCATCATACGTTGGCGTGTCGATGGTCTGGATCTCGCGTCCGTCGTTGAGGGTGATCACGGCTGGCGATGAGCAGCCTGCCAGGGTGCCCAGGCCCAGTGCGAGGAGGATCGCTGGGAGTGTTCGTTGGATCATCGTGTATCTCCAGTCATGGATGGGACGCTGTACGGTTCTTGAGATGCATACCTTTACAGCAAGTTCCTTGTTGATTGAAGCATAGCTGTCAGGGGCTGATCGTGGTCAGGGTAGTGCTGGGCGCGAGTTGATGTGGCCTGTGATATAACACCGGGCATGTGTTCCTACCAATGGATTCAAGGTCCCATGAAAGCCAAGGCTGATGTACCTTTTGTGCCGCTCAACATCGCGGTGTTGACCGTCAGTGATACCCGTACGCTTGAAACCGATACCTCGGGTGAGGTGTTCGTCGAACGCCTGACGACGGCCGGGCACGCCCTTGCGGCGCGTGTATTGCTCAAGGACGATCTCTACAAAATCAGGGCTCAGGTCGCGACCTGGATTGCCGATGAGCAGATTCAAGTGGTGCTGATTACCGGTGGTACAGGGTTTACCGGTCGCGACAGCACGCCCGAAGCGGTGACGTGCTTGCTGGACAAGCAGGTCGATGGTTTTGGTGAGCTGTTCCGGCACATTTCGTTGGCCGATATCGGCACCTCCACCATCCAGTCGCGCGCGCTTGCGGGCCTGGCCAATGGCACGCTGGTGTGTTGCCTGCCGGGTTCGACCAATGCATGCCGTACCGGCTGGGACGGCATCCTGGCCGAGCAGTTGGATGCCCGTCATCGCCCGTGCAATTTTGTAACCCACCTCAAGCAGGCCGAACCCTGCCAGAGCCGTGGCTGAGGCTGCGGCGGTGAAGCCGCTGATGTCCGTCGAGCAGGCCCTTGAGCGCCTGCTGGCGTTGGCCGATAGCACGCCTGTTCGTGAGTATGAACAGGTCCGCCTGGCTGAGGCTGAAGGCCGCGTACTGGCCCGTGAACTGGTTGCCAGCCTGGACCTGCCGCCGTGGCCGAACAGCGCCATGGACGGTTATGCCTTGCGCCTGGCCGATTGGCAGGGTGAGCCGCTGGTGGTGAGCCAACGGATATTTGCCGGTCATGCGCCCGCACCACTGGAGCCCGGCACTTGTGCGCGTATCTTTACCGGTGCGCCAATGCCGGCGGGCGCCGATTGTGTGGAAATGCAGGAAAATACCGAGGTTCTGGCCGATCAGCGGGTGCGCTTCACCCAGCCGTTGCGCGTTGGTCAGAACATTCGTCCTCAAGGCCAGGAAACACGCGCCGGTGAGCAGGTGCTGGCTGCCGGCACACGCCTGGGGCCTATCGAGTTGGGCTTGGCAGCCTCATTGGGCTGCGCTGAGCTGACGGTGGTTCGGCGTGTGCGGGTAGCGTTGCTGTCCACCGGTGATGAGTTGGTTGAGCCTGGCTTGCCGTTGGGCCCCGGGCAGATCTACAACAGCAATCGACGGCTGCTGGCGGCCTGGTTGCAGCGTTTGGGTTGTGAAGTGGTCGACGTCGGCATTCTTGAGGATGACCTGCAGAAGACCCGCGAATGCCTGGGACGTCTCTCTGACGTCGACCTGATCCTCTCTACCGGCGGTGTTTCGGTCGGTGAAGCCGACTACCTGGGTATCGCCTTGCGTGAGGAAGGCGAGTTGGGGCTCTGGAAGCTGGGGATCAAGCCAGGCAAGCCGCTGACCTTCGGGCATTACCGCGGTGTGCCTGTGGTCGGGCTGCCCGGTAACCCTGCGTCGACGCTGGTGACGTTCGGCCTGTTGACCCGTCCCTACCTGTTGCGCCGCCAGGGTGTTCAGGACGTCGCGCCTCTGCAGTTTGCCGTGCCAGCTGGCTTTGAATGGCCCAAGGCCGGCAGTCGCCGGGAATACCTGCGTGGGCGAATGGAGCACGGGCAGGCGCGGATCTACAAAAACCAGAGTTCTGGCGTGCTGCGCAGTGCCGCCTGGGCAGAGGGACTGGTCGAGGTTCGTGAGGGCCAGACGCTCGTGCCAGGCGACATGCTGCAGTTCATCCCGTTGAGCGAGCTACTCGGCTGAGCGACTCAGCAGTTCGCTGTCCAGGTGGGGGCCGTGTGCCCTGGGTAGCGCGCTGAGGCGCGCGTGTACTGCCTCAAGTTGTGCCGCTGCAACGCTCCAGTCGTGCGTTGTACTGACGAACTGGCGAGCAGCGTCCGACAGCTGTTGCATGCGCCAGGGTTGGTTGAGCAGTTGGGTGATCATCAAGGCCAGGCCATCGCTGTCGTCGCTGCCCAGGTAGTGTTCGCCATTGTTTACGGTCAGGCCGGCGACGCCATCGCGGGTAGTGACTACGGGCAGGCCGGCCGCCATGGCTTCCAGCACCTTGACCTTGCAGCCACCTTTATGGCGCAGCGGGGCGAGGAAAATCGCCGAGTGACGTTGTATGTCGCGCAGGTCGGGCAGGTAGCCGACCCACTCGATACGCGGGTCATTCCAGCGCAGTTTCAACTGTTCCGGCAGGGCATGGCCCGCGATTGCCACGCGAACCGCCGGGTTGCTCAGCCAGACTTTTGGCATGATGTCGTCGAGGGCCCACTCAATGGCATTGAGGTTGGCGCCGTACTCGAAATTGCCGACAAACAACAGGCGTTGGCTGTGCAGTGCCGGGCTCACAGACTGGTAGTACTCGCAGTCGACGCCATTGATGACCACATGGGCGGGGCGGCCAGTCATTCGGCTGATCAGGCCGGCGTCGTCTTCACTGACCGCAATCACTTCGCTGGCCTGGCGCAGTACCCGTGTTTCCCAGTACCGGTAGCGCCAGCGGTCAAAGGTATTGAAAGGGCGCAGCCACAAGGGCAGTCGGTCCTGGCGGGCGGCACCGGCAATGGATTCGACGGTGTGCTCACTGACAATGAACGGCAGTCCGCTCGATTGCAGGGCTTTTTCGAAGGGTTGAAAACTGTAGCTGTGCTCGATCTGTATCACGTCCCAGTGTTCTTGCAGCAAGTGCTCGAAGCAATGCCGCAGGTGGGGCGCCAGGCCGTTGATACTGGCCCGCATCGGGTAGCTGACATAGAACGCTGCGAGCAGGTTGAGCGGGCTGCGCAGCGGGCGCCTGGGTAGTACGATCAAGCGCTCGACCCAAGGTTCGAGCGCTTGCCGTGCCGCGTCCCCGAGGGGAACCTTCGATTGCACCAACAAGGTGATGCGGTGGCCCCGTTGGGCCAGACCGCGTAGCAGGTTGTATTGCCGGGTCTTGCCACCGCTGGTGGTTGGCCAGGGCAGGTTGGGCAGTGTCCAGAGTACGCGCATGAACCCTTTCCTCTATCGCCGGGCGGGTAACGCTGGCCGATATGAAAGGCGCGCCTGCCTGAGTCAGCCGATGATTGGCTCTGGGGCGCGTCCGTAAATATCAGTAAAGCGTACGATGTCGTCCTCGCCCAAATATTCGCCACTTTGTACTTCGATCATCACCAGATCGATGACCCCCGGATTGCGCAGGCGATGGGTGCAGCCGGGTTTGATGAAGGTTGACTCATTGGTGTCGAGCAAAAATTCTTCTTCGCCGTTGGTCACCATCGCCATTCCGCTGACCACGATCCAGTGTTCACTGCGGTGATGGTGCATCTGCAGCGACAGCGACGCTTCCGGGCGAACCATGATGCGCTTGATCTTGAAGCGCGGGCCTTCCTCCAGCACGGTGTAGGTGCCCCAAGGACGCGTCACGGTGCGGTGCAGGCGATAGGCGTCATGGCCCTGGCGCTTGAGCTCCTGGGCGATCAACTTGACCTCCTGACTGCGCTGCGCGTCCGCGATCAGCAACGCATCGGGCGTATCAATGATGATCAGGTTGTCCAGGCCAAGGCCTCCGACCAGGCGGCGAGGCGAATCGATGTAGCAGTTGCTCACGTCGTGAAGTACGGTCTCGCCGTTGCATTGGTTGCCGTTGTGATCGCTTTCCTTCAGTTCGCGTACGGCTTGCCAGCATCCGATATCGCTCCAGCCCAGTTCGCTGGGAAGTACCGCAACCCGTTTTGAGGGCTCCATCACTGCGTAGTCGATGGAGATGTCCGGGACTTGCGCAAAACTGTCAGCATCCAGTTCCAGTTGCAACTCACCGTGACCGGTTTTGCTCTGGCTGCGTTCCAGGCATGCGCTTACGGCCGCGAGCAACTGCGGTGCATGCATCTCCAGTTCGTGCAGGATGGCATCCACACGCATGCAGAACATGCCGGCGTTCCACAGGTGCTGGCCTTCTTCCAGGTAGCGTTGTGCGGTGGCTGCGTCAGGCTTTTCAACGAAGCGCGCAACCTGATGGCCGTGAGCGCCCAGCGGTTGGCCCTTCTCGATATAGCCAAAGCCGGTTTCCGGGCGGCTGGGGACCAGGCCGAACGTAGTTAGCCAGCGCTGTTCGGCCAGTTCCCTGGCATGTCCAACGGCGGCTTCGAAGGCCTGCAGATCACTGATCAGATGGTCGGCTGGCAGTACCAGCAGTTGCGCGTCCTCACCGTAGTGGCGTGCGCAATGCAGGGCGGCGGCGGCAATGGCGGGCGCGGTGTTGCGGCCACAAGGCTCGAGAATGAAGTCCAGTGCGACGCGGGCCTGGTTCAGTGCCCGGTACTCATCCAGGGTGCGGAAGAAAACATCGCGGTTGGTCACGGTCAGCACCCGCTCGACATCCTTCAGGTTGCTGGCCCGGATGAAGGTCTTCTGTAGCAGGCTCTGACCATCTGGCATGCGCATGAATGGCTTGGGCATGGCTTCGCGGGAAACCGGCCAGAGCCTTGTGCCAGCGCCGCCAGCGATGATGCAGGGAATCAGTACACTCATCTCACATAGCCTCGAAGCAAGGGCGCTGCGATCGTGCAGCGCGACAGGAAGGAACAGGTACCTGGCAGGCGCTTGCACAATGAGTCAATAAACCGACTTTTTTCACCGGCGTCGTCCTTGATTGCCAATATTTTGTCGAATAATGCACGTTAGGCGGCATGCTTTCAATGGCATTTCCATGAATGCGGGTGTTTTCCGACCGCTGATCGTACCCCGCTCTTGCTGTGCCGAGGTCGATATCGATATCGGTGCTGCGTGACGTTGCAGCTGGAATTTCGATAGACCTTGGCGCGAGGGGGCATGTCAGCGCCTGGGGGTGTCAGGCGTACGCAGAGGGCGTTCAATCGGGATGGCAGGGCGCTTTGGGTGGCAAGCCTGCGGCCCGCGGTGTTGCTGAGGGGCATTGCGAGTGCGTCTGCCCGAGGCGTATTCAGTGCTCAGTCGTCCAGGCTGATGATTTGCTCACGTACGGCAAACAGAACCAGGCCAGCCACGTCGTAAATCTGCAGGCGCTTCATGATCTGCGAGCGATGGGTTTCTACGGTTTTAATACTCAGGCCCAGGCCGTTGGCAATCTCCCGGGTGGACTTTCCGCGCACAATCAACCGCAAAATTTCCAGTTGGCGTGCCGTGAGGTTGTGATTATCGGCCGCTTCCGGCTTGTTCGCCTTGGCTTTGAGCAATGCCTGGTTGATGACCGTATGGGCAATGGCCGGGCTCAGGTAGCGTTCGTCGCAACGCAGTGCGGCAAGCGCTTGTTCAAGCTCGGTGGCAGTGGTGTCTTTGAGCAGGTAGCCGTGGGCGCCGGTTTCCAGGGCGCGCATGATCAGCTCCGGGTCAGTGTGCATCGACAGAATCAAGACTTTGCAGCGGCTATCGGTTGCGCGCAGCTGTGCCAGGGCGTCAAGGCCGCTGGTTGAGCGCATGGAGATATCCAGCAGGACGATATCCGGGTCAAGTCGTCGAACCAGTTCTGGCAACTGGTTGCCATCATTGGCTTCGCCTATCACGGTGTAGCCCGGAATGTCGGATACCAGTGCGCGTACGCCGGCTCGAATCAGTGAATGGTCATCTACTAGCAGTAATTTACAGGTCATGGGGTCTTACTTGCATTGGCGCGTTCGAGGGTTCGTGGTGCCCATGGGAACAATGCCTGGATCTTTGTGCCGTGGCCGGGCTGGCTGTCTACCGAAAGGCTGCCGCCCAGCAGGTTCACGCGTTCGAGCATGCCGGCCAAGCCGCGCTGGCCGCCCTCGGCAGGGTTGTCTGTGGCCAGGAAACCTTGGCCGTCATCGGTGATCGAGAGTGACAGGCCTTCAGGCAGGCGTTGAATGCAGACGACCAGATTGCTGGCGCGTGCGTGTCGCAAAATGTTTGTGACGGCCTCTTGGGTAATCCGAAAGGCGGCGATTGCGGTTTCCTGCGGGATACCGTCCATGCGTTGTCTGCAATCGAGGCTCCACAGCACATCGGTATTCTCCAGCGTGCGCAGCAGGTGCGCGCGCAGGCTTGCTTCCAGGCCAAGGCTGGTCAGTTGCCGGGGATTGAGGATCGCTGAGACATCGCGGACATTGGCCAATGTATCGTCCAGTGTCTTGCGCAGGGTTGTACAGTGTTCCTGCAACTCCGCCGGCAGGCGACGATAGAGCCAGTCGGCTTGAAGTTTGGCGGCGGTCAGCAACTGGCCGATATCGTCGTGCAACTCGCGGCTCAGGTGTTGGCGCTCACTTTCCTGCACTTTCAGCATGCGCTCGGCAAGTTCCTGCGGGCGCAAGGCGATTGAGCGCGCGCTTCGCAGCAATTGCCATGCAATGCACAGCATGGCCAAGGCCTGCAGTGCCAGCAAACTGCCCGGCATGGGCATCGAATGCAGGTACAGGTACAGGTTTGCGGCAATCGAGCTCAGGCAAAGCCCAGCGGTCAACCAGCGTAATAGGGCGGCTCCGGGTGACCAGCGCTTGAACGTCATGAGGCGTAGGAGCATAGGGAATGAAGCCACTGAATATATCGCTGTTGAAAGCCTGTCAAAGGTCGAACAAGAGGTATTGGTCGTATTGCCTTAAACAACTTGTTGATTGTTGGTTTTACATTGGCATGGTGGCCACGCTTTCAACCAACAGGCAATGCCATGAATTAAGCACTGCGATGCTGTGTGTCGACCGCAGGGACGCATATTAGCACTTCATATACATTTGGTCGCGGGTGCCGAAGGTGTCTGAATGGTCAGATTTTACTGGGTGGTACGGTCGTTCCGCTTTTGAGTGATTGTAGCACTTCGCTATCACAGGCGCAGTAAAGATACCTTCCCTTACATCAAGGTCGGGTGGGATTTAAGCGCTTTACCTGGAACTAGTCGAACGCGCTCAAAGTTATGGCTTAGTGTGTTTTCTGCACCGTTCAGGTAACGGCTCTATCGCGGGCTTAGTTTGACTTTAGTTCAGGCTAGTTGGCCTTGGAAAACAGCGGCTGGCATGGGGCGACTCGGCTCATTCTGCGCGGCTCGCCTCTTGCGGGTCCAAGGTGTTGGTCAGGTTGCCGATCAGCTCGAGTTGCTCTTGGTTATCCAGGCTGAGAATGCCGGTTTGCGGATCAATCAACTCCAGTTGCCAGGAAAGCAGTGTCAGGCAGTCCGAAAGCACGGTTAGCGCCTCACCGTGCAAACGATTGCGGTATCGCTCTGGCTCAAGCAGAAGTCGTAGTTGAAGGCAGAATTCGGCAATCTCGGATTGGTCGTGGGCCTGTGCGCGATTAGCCAGGGAACCCAGTGTGTCGACCATGCAGTCGATGGCATCCGGATCGTTGCCGATCAGTTCCAGGTGCGTCAGGCATTCCTGGGTCTTGGTCAGCAGAACCTCGGCATCAATCAGAAAGTCTTGTAGCGCGCTCGTGTTGGGTGAGTCGTCTTGCATTATGCGGCTCCCGCAGGGCGCAGGTTGGCGAAGTGCCGATAATCTGCCTGGCAGCGGACGTTTTGCAGTGCCGGAGCAGAAGCTGGCCACAACCGAGCGATAGCAAACAAAAGCCTGACTCCATTCATGCAATGAGAATGGCGTCACATTAATGGCTAATGGATATTGCGAACATCAGGTCTCACCCGATTGCTGCTAGGGGTTTCCCTGATGCTGTCTGAGGTGCCCGTGGAAGGGCATGAAGAGGATGAGCGCAGTAAAGCATGATGCTAAAGTGACATCAATGGGGTGCCCAGCATTTTATTTGAGGGGTCAAGCTGGGCGAAAAACGGCCGATATACGGTTAATGCATTTAATTTGCGAAACAGGGGTTCTTCTAATGGCTGGCATTCTCGACACGGTAGACCAACGGACGCAGCTGGTAGGCGAGAACCGCCTGGAAATCCTCATGTTCCGTCTGGCAGGTCGGCAGTTGTTCGCCATCAACGTGTTCAAGGTTCAAGAGGTGCTTCAACTGCCGAAGTTGACGCTGATGCCTCAGCGCCATCCGTTTGTCTGTGGTGTCGTCAACTTGCGTGGGCAGACCCTGCCGGTGATCGATCTTTCTCAGGCGATCGGCATGCGCCCGCTGCAGCCCGGGCCGAACAGCACCATTATCGTCACCGAGTACAACCGTTCCGTACAGGCCTTCCTGGTCGGCGGTGTCGACCGGATCGTGAACATGAACTGGGAGGCTATCATGCCGCCGCCCAGCAGTGCGGGCCGGCAGCATTACCTTACGGCCATCAGCAAGGTTGACGATCAACTGGTCGAAGTCATCGACGTTGAGAAGGTGTTGGCGGAAATCGTTCCGTACAGTGCCAAGGTATCCCGCGACAAGCTCGAGGATCCCTTGTTGGCGCGCGCTTTTGGTCGTGAGGTGTTGCTGGTGGATGACTCTACGGTGGCGCTCGCCCAGCTGCGCGACACCCTGTCTCAACTTGGCGTGAAAATGCATGTGGCCAGTGACGGGCTGAAGGCGCTGCGCATGCTCAAGGCCTGGGCCGACGCCGGTGAAGACATCTGCGAGAAGCTGTTGATGGTGTTCACCGATGCTGAAATGCCAGAGATGGACGGTTACCGATTGACCACGGAAATCCGCAACGATCCGCGTTTGCGTGGTTTGTATGTGGTCTTGCATACCTCGTTGTCCGGCAGTTTCAACGAATCGATGGTGAAGAAGGTCGGCTGTGACAACTTCCTCTCCAAGTTTCAGCCCGACAAGCTGGTCGACGTGGTGCGCGAGCGTCTGATGTTGGACACGGCCACCGCCTGACGGGAGCAGGCCGGGCAGCGCCAGCCCGGCTGTCGGTGTAAGCTTGCTGCCTTTGACATCTCAGGGAGCAGGCCACATGCAGTTGAGCGCGTTATACCGTTACCCACTCAAGTCGGCCCAGGGAGAATCATTGCAGCAGTCGTCTTGTGGGCTGTTGGGGCTGACTGGAGACCGGCGCTGGATGGTGGTGGAGCGTGAGAGCGGACGCTTCCTGACCCAGCGTGCGTACCCCCGGATGAGTCAGTTGTCGGCCCTTTATGATGCCGAGGGGGGCTTGGTGTTGAGCGCGGCTGGCCAGGATGCACTTCACGTTTCGGTACCGAGTCCCGATGACGCCTTGCGCGGTGTAACGGTCTGGCGCGATACCTTGCGCGTTCCGGACGCCGGTGATGCAGCGGCGGACTGGTTGAGCGTATTCATGGGTACCGCTGTACGCTTGGTTCATGTGCCTGAACAGCGAACCCGCTACCTGCCTGCCGGGTATGGCGAGAACAGCGACCGTGTCGCCTTTGCTGACGGTTTTCCCTTGCTGTTGATTGGCCAGGCCTCGCTTGATGACCTGGTACAGCGCGTTGGCCGACCGCTGGCAATGCAGCGTTTTCGGCCCAATCTGGTGATTGAGGGGAGTGCCCCGTTTGCCGAGGACGGCTGGAAGCGCATTCGTATCGGCACACAGGCATTTCGCGTGCTCAAACCGTGCACCCGCTGCATCCTGACCACGATTGATCCACTGACGGGTGAGCGCAGCGCCGACCGTGAGCCGTTGACTACGTTGAAGACGTATCGGCAGAAGGATGGCGATGTGATGTTCGGGCAAAACCTGGTGGCCGACGGCGAGGGTGTGCTCGAGGTGGGGATGCCGGTGACGGTGCTGGAGTAACCCTGCTGTTCCCTCGGGCTGGGTAGCCTGCTGGCATGGAACCCATCAGGGCTCCATGTCGCGGCAGGCGGGTGGCTTACTGATCGTCAAAATAGCGTTCGTGCCAGTCCACGATGGGCTGCGGTGAGTTGAGCTTTTGCCCGTAGATCACCGAGTAGGACAGCACGTTTTGCACATACTGGCGCGTTTCGTCGAAGGGGATCGATTCAACCCAGACGTCGAAGCTCAGGTGGTTGGCGCCTCGCAGCCATTGTCTGACACGGCCCGGGCCTGCGTTGTAGGCGGCTGAAGCGAGTACCCGGTTGCCATTGAACTGGCCGTGAACCTGGCTCAGGTAGGCGGCGCCCAGCTGGATATTTTTCTCCGGGTTCAATACCTGCGCTGGGGATGCCAGGGGAATGCTGAACTTGCGTGCTGTCTCTTTGGCGGTGGCGGGCATCAGTTGCATCAGGCCACTGGCGCCAACACTGGAGCGCGCATCATCCATGAAGGCACTTTCCTGGCGGGTAATGGCAAATACCCAGCTCGAATGCAGTCCGCGGGCTTGCGCTTCACGTACCAGGGTATCGCGGTGGGCCATGGGGAAGCGGATATCCAGGTCATCCCAGTACTGCGCCTGGCTGATGGTGCGAATGGCCGGGAAGTACCAGCGCATGTCATAAGCCAGTTTGGCTTGGGCAACCATCTCGTCGCGGTTGAAGTGGCGGCTGACGTGATACCACTCGCGGCGCCCGTCAACGATTTGTCCGCGGGCATGGAACTCCAGTGCGCGGCGTATGCCTGGGGTATTGCGAACCTTGTTGATGACCTGTTGGCTCAGCATCAACGGCTTGTTGTTGAGCTGATAAGGCGTTTGTGCGCGGTCGGCAGCAAGGAACCCGTAGTAATCGCGCTCACGGGCGACGTTCTTGTACAGCAGCGGGACTTGTGGGTTCTTCGGCTGCGCCAATTCCAGGCTGCGAACCTGCCAGTAGCGCCAGCGGCTGCTGCTGGCCAGGTCTTGTGGCAGGCGTTTGGTCAGCTCGTGGGCATCCTCCCAGCGGCCCAGGCGCAGCAGCAGGCGAAGGCGCCACTCGGTGACCGTGTTGTCGCGCAACTCCGGGTCATAACGGGTCATCAGCTCGAGCGCGCGCGGGTCATAGCGGCGCGCCAGGGTCAGGCCGATTTCGTTGGCAATCGCAACCTTCTCGTCGCGCGAGAAGTGCATGCGGTTGGCGTAGTCGTCGAGCAGGGCCATGGCCCGCTCCGGGTCCTGGCGAGCCAGGCGCCGCAAGCCGAGGCTGACCACGTCGGCCATTGCCTCGTTGGCTGGGGCAAAGCGGCCAGGCTGATTCAGCAGTTCAGGCTTCTGCGCGACGTCGATCAGCAGCCGGCCTTGCGGGCCGAGGCTGTTCAAGGTCTTGACCAGGTTGTTCGCCAGGGCGTAATTGCGCGCCTGGGCGGCCAGCTTGAGGCGCTGCCAGCGTTTTTCCTCGGTCAACTGGCCTTCGGCGGCCCAGCGGTCGAACAGTGCATCGCAGGCGGTGGGCTGTGACTTGCCGACCAGCCAGAGTTTCTCGGCGCTGGCATAGCCTTCGGCGCGCTTGCCCTGAATCAGCAGGTGTTGGCCGTTGAGGCAGTCGAGCTCGGTGAAGTTGAGCTTGGGGTCGTAGTAACGGGCGAAGGTGTCCCACTCGCCGCGATCGGCCAGCCAGCGCAGCCAGCGAAGTTTCATCCAGTTGGCTTGCGGCAGGTCGCCGTGTTCAGCAAGGAACTTCTCGATTTCGGCATTGCTTGCCGTCTTCAGACGAGCGGTCAGTTCGTCATACGCCAGGTAGGGCTCCAGCGGATAATCGCTCAGCGCCTGGGCGTAACGCCGATACGGGCCGCTGTCGCCCTTGGCCAGGGCGCGCTTGGCTTCATCGTAATACTGGCGCTGCAGCGTGATATCGGCCGCCTGTGCGGCGCTGACCGCAGAGGCAGAGAGAACAATGCATGAAACGAGGGTGTACAGGCGACGGCGCATGATACTTCCGAACAGTTTGACCAGAACAAGTGTCGGCGTCGCCAGCACTGATGGGTATTACGTGGTTAAGCTTAGCCGGTTGCCGGGGGCTGATCAAAGCACTGTGCTTGTATCGAGTTGTAATGAAGGGCTTGGCGCATAGAAGGTGCTTCCTTGATGTGAGTGTGTCGCAAACCGGGTAGAATGCGCGCCCGGTTTTTGGAGAAGATCATGACCCTGCTCAAATTCAGCGATGTGTCCCTGGCTTTCGGCGCGATGCCGTTGCTGGACAAAGTGTCCTGGCAAATCGCCCGTGGCGAGCGGGTCTGCATCATCGGCCGCAACGGTACTGGCAAGTCGAGCATGATGCGCCTGGTCAAGGGTGATCAGAAACCCGACGAAGGTGAAATCTGGCGCTCGCCAGGGTTGAAGATCGGCGAACTGCCGCAAGAGCTTCCGGTCGCCGACCAACGGACCGTGTTCGACGTCGTCGCCGAAGGCCTGGACGGTGTCGGTGCGCTGCTTGCCGAGTACCATCACCTAAGCCAGAACATCACCAATGATGCCGACCTGGAAAAGCTCATGCATGTTCAGCATGACCTTGAGGCGCGTGATGGCTGGCGCCTGCAGCAGTTGGTCGACAGCACCCTGAGCCGCCTGCAGTTGCCTGCCGACAAGACCCTCGCCGAGCTTTCCGGCGGCTGGCGTCGTCGTGTTCTCCTGGCGCAGGCGCTGGTGTCCGAACCCGACCTGTTGCTGCTCGACGAGCCCACCAACCACCTGGACATCGGCGCCATTGCCTGGCTTGAAGATGCCTTGAGCGGTTTTGGCGGCGCAGTCCTGTTCATTACCCACGACCGTTCCTTCCTGCAGAACCTGGCGACCCGCATCCTTGAGCTGGACCGTGGCGGCCTGATCGACTGGAACGGCGACTACGCCAGCTTCCTGGTGCACAAGGAGGCCATGCTGGCCGCCGAGGAGACCGCCAATGCGCTGTTTGACAAGCGCCTGGCCCAAGAGGAGGTTTGGATTCGCCAGGGCATCAAGGCCCGGCGTACCCGTAACGAAGGCCGTGTGCGTGCACTGAAGGCCTTGCGCGTCGAGCGCAGTGAGCGTCGCGAGCGTCAGGGCAAGGCCAACATCCAGCTCGATACCGCCGAGAAATCCGGCAAGCAGGTAATGGTGCTGGAAAATGTCAGCTTTGCTCACCCCGGTGGCCCGAAGCTGGTGAATGACTTTTCAATGGTGCTGCAGCGCGAGGACCGTATTGGTCTGCTCGGCGCCAACGGTACCGGCAAGACCACCCTGCTCAAGCTGATGCTGGGCGACCTGCAGCCCATCAGCGGTACGGTGTCGTCCGGTACCCGCCTGGAAGTGGCCTATTTCGACCAGTTGCGCCACCAACTGGATCTGGAAAAAACCGTTATCGACAACCTGGCCGAAGGCCGCGACTTCATCGATATCGATGGTCAGAGCCGTCACGTGCTCAGCTACCTGGGTGATTTCCTGTTCAGCCCACAACGCGCCCGCACCCCGGTAAAGGCCCTGTCGGGTGGCGAGCGTGCGCGTCTGTTGCTCGCCAAGCTGTTCAGCAAGCCGGCCAACCTGCTGGTACTCGACGAACCGACCAACGACCTGGACGTGGAAACCCTCGAACTGCTCGAAGAGGTGCTGTCCGGCTTCAAGGGTACGGTATTGATGGTCAGCCACGACCGGGCGTTCCTCGACAACGTGGTCACCAGCACCTTGGTGTTCGAGGGTGAGGGCCGTGTGCGTGAGTATGTCGGTGGCTATCAGGACTGGATCCGTCAAGGTGGTTCGCCGAAACTGCTCGGTGTGACCGAGAACAAGTCTGGCAAGCCTGAACTCAACAGTGCGGTGGTCAGCGCACCTGAGCCTGAGCCCGCGCCGGCTGCTCAACCGGTAGAGGCGAAGAAGAAGCTCAGCTACAAACTGCAGCGTGAACTGGATGCCTTGCCGGGGCAGATCGATGAACTTGAGCAGAAGATGGCTGCTGTTCAGGCACAAATCGCCGACGCTGGTTTCTATCAGCGCCCGATCGACGAGACCTCGAAGGTGCTGGCGCAGCTGGAGTCCCTGCAGGGTGAGCTGGATGTGCTGGTAGAGCGCTGGGCTGAGCTCGACAGCTGAGGCGGCGGGCCCGGCATGCGATTGCGCGCCGGGCCTGGTGTTTTACTCGGCTTTTTTCATCAGGCGTACGGCAAGCACATCGCAGGGAGCGCCATGCAGGACGTCATTGGAGGTCGAGCCCAGTAGCAGGGCCAGGCCATGGCGGCCATGGCTGCCAACCACGATAAGGTCACAACCCTGTTCCTTGGCCAACGTATGGATTTCCTGGCGCGGTTGGCCATAGGGCAGGTGGACGTTGTTCTCGCTCAGTTCAGGGTATTTGTTGATGACGCGATGCATGCGCTCCCTGGCCTGATCGATTTGTTGCTGCTGCAGTTGCGACAGGTCCATCGGCACGTCGCCGCCAAAGGCCATGGCCATGGGCTCAATGACATGCACCAGCGATATTTTGGTTTCGTCGGTGCTGGCGAGTTCGCGGGCACGCTTTATGACCGGATCGCACTCTTCGGTCAGGTCTACAGCGACCAGTATGTGTTCGTACGACATGAGAGGCTCTCCTGGCAATCACAATGGTTAAAGTATGGTCGGTTTCAGGCTGATTGTTCTGGACTGAGATCAATCAGTTCGTCTTTAAGGCTCAATTAGGAACAACAGATATGACGGTCTGGCTGGTGGTGTCAATCCTTGCGCTGATTCTCAGCCCCATGGCGTGGCTGTTGCCGTCCCATCGGCAGAGTGGGCGCATGGCCTTGCGCATGGAGGCCCGGCGTATGGGGCTGGCCATGCAATTGTCGCCGCAAACCTGGCCGCACTGGCTGCCGCAGGAGCCTCCCAGCACGTGTGCGCAGTACCATCGGGCCCGGCGCAAAGGGCGGGTGGACAGCTGGTGCTATTGGCAGGTCGAGGCCGGGCAGTGGCAGAATCAGTGGCGCGAACCCTGTACCGATCTTCACTTGCTGGAGCAGTTCACCAAGCTGCCCGATAGCGTCTACAAAGTCGAGGCGGGGCCGCAGATGATCGCGCTGTACTGGGGCGAGAAGGGGGAGTCGGCTGTATTGCAAGATATTGCCGAAGTGCTCCGCATCCTGGCGTGAGCCTTCAAGCCCTTCAAGAAAAAAGCCCGATCCATTTGTGATCGGGCTACAGGCCAGGCAGGCCGGCTATCGTTCGTGATGGTTCGAGTGTAGCTGTGCTGTCGTCTCAGGCATGCACATTCTGATTTTTCTTTTCTCTCATACTCTGAATGTCCACTGATTGCGGCAGGGCTGCGACGACTATCGTTGATATGAATGATGGTCGATCAACCTGGCCGTGGTTTTCCTGTCGCCCAGGAAAAATGACCGGAAAGTCGCGTTTTCACGACACTTTTGTGCATTTGACAACCGAAAGGATTTCGGAGAATGTGTGCACACCCAATCAAACGGGCGTATGAATTGAGCGTTTGTATTACAAGAACGCGCTTACAGAATCCCGACTATCGCGCTGACGGGTGTGCCTGGAGCAAGGGTCCGATAAACGCAGGCTTGTGGCCTGTCGAACCTTTCTTCAGCGATCGGCGTGTACTGTTCAGCTTCCATATCGTGGAGATCAGTTGATGATTTACGAAGGTAAAGCCATCACGGTTAAGGCTCTTGAAAGCGGCATCGTCGAACTGAAGTTCGACCTCAAGGGTGAGTCCGTCAACAAGTTCAACCGTCTTACCCTGAACGAACTGCGTCAGGCCGTGGACACTATCAAGGCCGATGCATCGATCAAGGGCGTAATTGTCAGCAGTGGCAAGGACGTGTTCATCGTCGGCGCGGATATCACCGAGTTTGTCGATAACTTCAAGCTGCCCGAGGCCGAACTGGTCGCCGGCAACCTGGAAGCCAACCGTATTTTCAGCGATTTCGAAGATCTGCCGGTGCCGACTGTGGCCGCGATCAACGGCATCGCCCTGGGTGGCGGCCTGGAAATGTGCCTGGCCGCGGACTACCGCGTCATGGCCAGCAGCGCCAAGATCGGCTTGCCTGAAGTCAAGCTGGGGATCTACCCGGGCTTTGGCGGTACGGTCCGTCTGCCGCGCCTGATCGGTGCCGACAACGCTATCGAGTGGATTGCCGCCGGCAAGGAAAACCGGGCTGAAGACGCGCTGAAGGTAGGGGCCGTCGATGCTGTCGTTGCCCCTGAACTGCTGCAGGCTGCGGCTCTGGATCTGATCAAGCGTGCCATCAGTGGCGAGTTCGATCACAAGGCCAAGCGTCAGCCAAAACTGGACAAGCTCAAGCTCAATGCGATTGAGCAGATGATGTCCTTCGAGACCGCCAAGGGCTTCGTTGCGGGCCAGGCTGGCCCGAACTACCCGGCGCCGGTCGAAGCGATCAAGACCATTCAGAAAGCGGCCAATTTCGGGCGTGACAAGGCCCTGGAAGTTGAGGCAGCCGGCTTCGTCAAATTGGCCAAGACCTCGGTTGCCCAGAGCCTGATCGGCCTGTTCCTGAACGATCAGGAGCTCAAGCGCAAGGCCAAGGCCCATGACGAAATCGCTCGCGATGTGAAGCAGGCCGCTGTACTCGGCGCCGGCATCATGGGCGGCGGTATCGCCTATCAGTCGGCGGTCAAGGGTACGCCGATCCTGATGAAGGATATTCGCGAGGAAGCCATTCAGCTGGGCTTGAACGAAGCCTCCAAGCTGCTCGGCAATCGCGTCGAAAAAGGCCGTCTGACCCCGGCGAAAATGGCTGAAGCGCTGAACGCGATTCGCCCGACCCTGTCCTACGGCGACTTTGCCAACGTCGACATCATCGTCGAAGCCGTGGTCGAGAACCCGAAGGTCAAGCAAGCGGTGCTGGCTGAAGTGGAAGGTCAGGTGAAGGAGGATGCGATCCTGGCTTCCAACACATCGACCATTTCCATCAACCTGCTGGCCAAGGCGCTCAAGCGTCCGGAAAACTTCGTCGGCATGCACTTCTTCAACCCGGTGCACATGATGCCGTTGGTCGAAGTCATCCGTGGCGAGAAGTCCAGTGATGTTGCCGTTGCCACCACCGTGGCCTACGCCAAGAAGATGGGCAAGAACCCGATCGTGGTCAACGACTGCCCGGGCTTCCTGGTCAACCGCGTACTGTTCCCTTACTTCGGTGGTTTCGCCAAACTGGTCAGCGCCGGTGTCGACTTCGTTCGCATCGACAAGATCATGGAGAAGTTCGGTTGGCCAATGGGCCCTGCCTACCTCATGGACGTAGTGGGTATCGACACCGGCCACCACGGTCGTGACGTGATGGCCGAAGGCTTCCCTGATCGCATGAAGGACGACCGTCGTTCGGCCGTCGATGTGCTGTATGAGGCCAAGCGCCTGGGTCAGAAGAATGGCAAGGGCTTCTATGCCTACGAGACCGACAAGCGCGGCAAGCCGAAGAAAGTCGCCGATGCATCGGTGCTGGAAGTGCTCAAGCCGATCATCTATGAACAGCGCGACGTGAGCGACGAAGACATCATCAACTGGATGATGATCCCGCTGTGCCTGGAAACCGTGCGCTGCCTGGAAGATGGCATTGTCGAAACCGCTGCCGAAGCGGATATGGGCCTGGTCTACGGCATTGGTTTCCCTCCCTTCCGTGGCGGTGCGCTGCGCTACATCGACTCGATCGGGGTGGCTGAGTTCGTTGCCCTGGCCGATAAGTACGCCGATCTGGGGCCGCTGTATCACCCCACCGCGAAGCTACGTGAAATGGCCCGCAACGGCCAGAGCTTCTTCGGTTAAGCGCCCAACGATATAGAGCGAGAATGAATTTATGAGCCTGAATCCAAGAGACGTGGTGATTGTCGACTTCGGTCGCACCCCGATGGGCCGCTCCAAGGGTGGCATGCACCGCAATACCCGCGCTGAAGACATGTCGGCGCACCTGATCAGCAAAGTGCTGGAGCGTAACGCCAAGGTTGATCCGGGCGAAGTCGAGGACGTCATCTGGGGCTGCGTCAACCAGACCCTGGAGCAGGGCTGGAACATCGCCCGCATGGCTTCGCTGATGACCCAGATCCCGCACACCGCTGCCGGGCAGACGGTCAGCCGTCTGTGCGGTTCCTCGATGAGCGCGCTGCACACCGCCGCCCAGGCAATCATGACCGGCAATGGTGACGTTTTCGTCGTCGGCGGCGTCGAGCATATGGGTCACGTGAGCATGATGCACGGGGTCGATCCGAACCCGCACATGTCGCTGTATGCGGCCAAGGCCTCGGGCATGATGGGCCTGACGGCTGAAATGCTCGGCAAGATGCATGGCATCACCCGTGAGCAGCAGGATGCCTTTGGTCTGCGTTCGCACCAGCTCGCCCACAAGGCGACGGTCGAAGGCAAGTTCAAGGATGAGATCATCCCGATGCAGGGCTATGACGAGAATGGTTTTCTGAAAGTCTTCGACTACGATGAAACCATTCGTCCGGACACCACCCTGGAAAGCCTGGCTGCACTCAAGCCGGCGTTCAATCCGAAGGGCGGCACCGTGACGGCAGGTACCTCGTCGCAGATCACCGACGGTGCCTCGTGCATGATCGTGATGTCGGCGCAGCGTGCCAAGGACCTGGGCATTCAGCCGTTGGCGGTGATTCGTTCGATGGCGGTGGCTGGTGTAGACCCGGCGATCATGGGCTACGGCCCGGTGCCGGCTACGCAGAAAGCGCTCAAGCGCGCCGGCCTGAAAATTACCGATATCGACTTCTTCGAGCTGAACGAAGCCTTCGCGGCACAGGCCCTGCCCGTGCTGAAGGATCTGAAAGTGCTCGACAAGATGGATGAGAAGGTTAACCTGCACGGCGGCGCGATTGCATTGGGTCACCCGTTCGGTTGTTCCGGCGCTCGAATCTCCGGCACGCTGCTCAATGTCATGAAGCAGAATGGCGGTACCTTCGGTGTCTCGACCATGTGCGTTGGCCTGGGCCAGGGCATTACCACTGTTTTCGAACGCGTCTAAGCGTTGGGTGGTAGGAAGCCGGGGCCTTGTGCCCCGGTTTTTGTTTGTGCAGGATAATTTTCTCAAGAGGGCAGGCAGCATGCAGATACAACCAGGCGTATACCGGCATTACAAAGGGCCTGAGTATCGTGTATTCAGTGTCGCCCAACACTCCGAAACCGAGGAGTGGGTGGTGTTTTATCAAGCGCTCTATGGCGAGTTCGGCCTGTGGGTGCGGCCTCTTTCGATGTTCCTCGAGTCGGTCGAGGTTGACGGCGAGCAGGTGCCGCGCTTTGCTTTGGTCAAGGCCGAAGAGACGTTGTTTACCCGTGGCGATGCCGAAGCAGGCTAGTTCACTGCGCTTGACCTCACTCTGTTGCCACTATATATAGCGGTGCCACGTCAGGTACCTGCCGTGTTTTTATTTTCAGTATTCAGGAATTTTCCGATCCATGGGCAAATCGCTGGTCATTGTGGAATCCCCGGCTAAGGCCAAGACCATCAACAAGTACCTGGGCAACCAGTACGTGGTGAAGTCGAGTATCGGCCATATCCGAGACCTGCCCACCAGCGGTTCGGCCAGCGCCAGCAAGGAGCCTGCTGCCAAGCGCGGCAAGGCTGCCGCGGCAGAGGGGCCGGTACTCACGCCCAAGGAGAAGGCGCGCAAGCAATTGGTCGCGCGCATGGGTGTCGATCCAGACCACGGCTGGAAAGCCAAGTACGAGATCCTTCCCGGCAAGGAAAAGGTCATCGAGGAACTGCGCCGTCTGGCCAAGGATGCTGACACCATCTACCTCGCAACCGACTTGGATCGCGAGGGGGAAGCCATTGCCTGGCACCTGCGCGAAGCCATTGGTGGTGATGACGATCGTTACAAGCGCGTGGTGTTCAACGAGATCACCAAGAAGGCTATTCAGGAAGCGTTCTCCCAGCCGGGCGAACTGGATATCGATCGGGTCAATGCCCAGCAGGCGCGGCGCTTCCTTGACCGTGTAGTGGGTTACATGGTCTCGCCGCTGCTGTGGCAGAAAATTGCCCGTGGCCTGTCGGCCGGTCGTGTGCAGTCGGTCGCGGTAAAGCTGGTGGTCGAACGCGAGCGCGAGATCCGTGCGTTCATCCCGGAAGAGTACTGGGAGATTCACGCCGACCTGGGCACCGCCAAGAACGCCAAAGTGCGCTTTGAAGTGGCACGTGAGAACGGTGAAGCGTTCAAGCCGCTCAACGAAGCCCAGGCGATGGCTGCGCTGGAAAAGCTCAAGGCGTCCAGCTACAGCATCGTCAAGCGCGAAGACCGCCCGACCAGCAGCAAGCCGTCGGCACCGTTCATCACGTCGACCCTGCAGCAGGCTGCCAGCAACCGCCTGGGCTTCGGCG
The DNA here is from genome assembly GCF_056279025.1 of Pseudomonas sp. TE3910. Taxonomy (NCBI): domain Bacteria; kingdom Pseudomonadati; phylum Pseudomonadota; class Gammaproteobacteria; order Pseudomonadales; family Pseudomonadaceae; genus Pseudomonas; species Pseudomonas sp. TE3910. The sequence continues at coordinate 1,800,015 of NZ_JBWBQN010000001.1, read as the reverse complement.
TGAAGAAAACCATGATGATGGCCCAGCGTCTGTATGAAGCCGGTTACATCACCTATATGCGTACCGACTCGACCAACCTGTCGGTCGATGCCGTGGAAATGGCGCGCAGCTACATCGAAAGCGAGTTCGGCAAGAAGTACCTGCCTGATGCGCCGATTGTATACGGCAGCAAGGAGGGTGCTCAGGAGGCTCACGAAGCGATTCGTCCGTCTGACGTCAATACACATCCAAGCAAGCTCAGTGGCATGGAGCGCGACGCTGAGCGCCTCTATGAGCTGATCTGGCGTCAGTTCGTGGCCTGCCAGATGCCGCCGGCACAGTACCTGTCGACCACTGTCAGTGTGAAAGCCGGTGAGTTCGAACTGCGTGCCAAGGGCCGTATCCTGAAGTTCGACGGTTACACCCGGGTCATGCCGCAACAGAGCAAGCCGGGCGACGATGACGTGCTGCCGGAAATGGAGCAGGGCGAAAGCCTGAAGCTGATCCAGCTCGACCCTAGCCAGCATTTCACCAAGCCGCCGGCACGCTTCTCTGAAGCCAGCCTGGTCAAGGAGATGGAAAAGCGTGGTATTGGTCGTCCGTCGACCTATGCCGCCATTATTTCCACCATCCAGGACCGCGGCTATGTCACGTTGCACAACCGCCGTTTCTACTCCGAGAAGATGGGCGATATCGTCACCGAGCGCCTGTCTGAGAGCTTCTCCAACCTGATGGACTACGGCTTCACCGCCGCGATGGAAGAAAACCTCGACGACGTCGCCCAGGGTGAGCGTGACTGGAAGAGCGTTCTCGACGAATTCTACGGCGACTTCAGCAGCAAGCTGCAGGCGGCCGAGTCGAGCGAAAACGGCATGCGTGCCAACCAGCCGACGCTGACCGATATTCCATGCCGTGATTGCGGTCGTCCGATGATGATTCGTACCGCCTCGACCGGCGTGTTCCTCGGCTGTTCCGGTTACAGCCTGCCGCCGAAAGAGCGCTGCAAGGCGACGGTCAACCTGGTGCCGGGTGACGAGATTGCTGCCGATGATGAGGGTGAGTCCGAGTCGCGGGTGCTGCGCAACAAGCACCGTTGCCCGATCTGTGCCACGGCGATGGATGCCTACCTGCTCGATGAGAAGCGCAAGCTGCATATCTGTGGTAACAACCCGGATTGCGTCGGCTACGAAATCGAAGAGGGCAACTACCGTATCAAGGGCTATGAGGGTCCGAGCCTTGAGTGCGACAAGTGCGGCAGCGAGATGCAGTTGAAGACGGGCCGTTTTGGCAAGTTCTTCGGTTGCACCAACACCGAGTGCAAGAACACCCGCAAGCTGCTCAAGAGCGGTGAGGCGGCGCCGCCGAAGATGGACGCGGTGAAGATGCCGGAGCTCAAGTGCGAGAAGGTCGATGACACCTACGTGCTGCGCGACGGTGCCTCGGGCTTGTTCCTGGCCGCCAGCCAGTTCCCGAAAAACCGTGAGACCCGTGCGCCGCTGGTGATCGAGATCGTTCCGCACAAGGACGAGATCGATCCGAAGTACCATTTCCTGTGCGAAGCGCCCAAGAAAGACCCTGAGGGTCGTCCTGCGGTTATCCGTTACAGCCGCAAGACCAAGGAGCAGTACGTGCAGACCGAGGTGGACGGCAAGCCTACCGGCTGGCGTGCCTTCTACGATGGCAATGCCTGGAAGGTCGAAGACAAGCGCTGATCGTTCTGGCGCAGTCGAGGGCCGTATCCGACGTGTGTCGGATGCGGCCTTTTTCATTTCAGGGCCAGACACTGCTTGCGGTCGGGCAGGGCATCCCTGAAACTGGCAGGCCCGCCTTGCAGCCTTTCGGAGGGCATCCAGATGGCCCAGGAACTCTATACCCGCACCAATCAGAAGATCTATTTCGCTGGCCTGGCCCTTGAGGCGCTTGGCAAGGCGCAGGAGAGTCGGGCGATGAATGCCCAGGCGCTGGTTCAGGCCGAGCGTGAGTCGGCACTCTTCCATCTCTATGGGGCGTTGCTGGGCTTGTGCCACGAAATTGCGGGCTTCTACCGTTTGCCACAAGCCGGCGCATCGCGTGTCGAGCTGTTGCTGACGCCTGAAGTGCTTGAGGCGGTGGCCATCCCCGAGATGGCCGAGCTGATCGAGTTGGCGCGTCAGCCGGAAACCTGGCTGGCGCAACTGATAAGTGCTTATGCCAATTTGTTCCGACCGCCTGTCGCGGCAAAAAAGCCGAAAACCGACGTTACTCAGCCATTGATTCAGGCGGTCAGCCTTGATGAACCTGAGGTTGAGCCGCTATCGCGGGAGGCGTTGGAGCTCTGGCGGCAGAATCTCAAAAGCCTGACAGTTCGTTTCCGTGAGGGCTTGAGTGAGTGCTGAGTTCATCGGTGGCTGGTACAATGCCAGCCTTTCGTGGAGAACAGCCTTTTATGCCAACGTCCTTTCTAGAAATTGTCGAGTTACCTGACGGCCGCATCGAACTGCGCCGCGCCGAGGACGAAGGGTCGTTGGTTACCCTGGATTTCTCTGAGGACGCCAAGGCTTTTCTGCAAGGGCAGCACGTAGAAGTGGCCAAGGCCATGCTCAGCGTGGGCGTGCAGATGGCTGGCAAGCTGGTTGAAGGCGAGATCGAGCGTGAAGACGGCCCACGGGTTCTGCATTAATCGCCCTTGAGGGCTTCTCCGTTCTGGAGAAGCCTTGCCTGCAGATGTATTGACCTGCTGAACGTCAGCCGAGGCGGATGTTCAGGCTTTGCGCGTGCCCGGCACGTGCAGCATTGATCAGTTGTTGGCGGGCCGACGTGCTGACCGGGTTTAACCAGCTCACTACGGTGTGGCTGCGGCCCAGGCGCAAGGCGTCGCAGGCCAGTTGCAGGGCGCTCTGGGTGTTGCGTGGTTGTAGCAGAAGGATGCGTTCGCGGTTCAGGCCGGCATCGCGTAGCCAGGCTTGAGTTAGGCTGGTAGGCGGTGCGATCAGGGTCAGCCAGCGGGCATCCTGTTCTTCGCTCAGTTCACGAAGCATTGGGGCCAACAGGCTTTGGCAGTTCCCCAGTGCACCTCGGAAGGAAAGCTCACTGAATACCTCGGGATCGTTGTTCGGTCGCACAGGTTCTGCCGGCTTCAGGCGGGGCAGGATCGGCTGGGCCAGGAACGCCTCGAACAACGGCAGTTGGGCTTGCTGAGGTACATGGGGGAACTGCATAACGCCTCCTAATTAGCGGCGAATGACGCCGACGCTCAAGCCTTCGATCACCAGTTCCTGCTCTTTGAGGTCGACTTCGATGGGCGCGAACTCAGGGTTTTCGGCTATCAGCCAGACTTTGTTGCCTTCGCGTTTGAAGCGTTTGACCGTGACTTCGTCGCCGATACGGGCAACGACGATCTGGCCGTTACGGGCTTCGCGGCAGGTGTGAACGGCCAGCAGGTCACCGTCCAGAATGCCGACATCCTTCATGCTCATGCCGTGAACGCGCAACAGGTAGTCGGCCTTGGGGTGGAAGAAGCTTGGGTTGATGTTGCAGGATTGCTCAATGTGTTGCTGGGCGAGAATGGGTGCACCGGCAGCGACCCGACCAATGATTGGCAGGCCACTGTCGTCGCTCTTGGCCTCGAAGCCTGGGATGCGGATGCCGCGAGAGGCGCCCGGGGTCATTTCGATCGCGCCTTTGCGGGCCAGTGCCTTGAGGTGTTCCTCGGCAGCGTTGGGCGATTTGAAGCCCAGCTCCTGGGCGATTTCCGCACGTGTTGGCGGGAAGCCGTTGTCTTCCAGGCAGCGTTTGATAAAAGCCAGAATCTCAGCTTGGCGTGGCGTCAGTTTTAGCATGTCGATCGCTCTGTCTTTTTATACAGTGACTGGGATTATATACAGTGGAAGAGGGTTGGCAATACATAAGCTTCACCTGACGGGCTGTTGGCGTTGCAACGACGTCGACTTGCGTGGGCTTGTTGCCTGAAGCCTGCGCCTTGAAGCTGTGATTAAATACGTGACCCGTGAGCCAGAAAACGGCCGCCCAGACTTGACAATACCCTTGCTTGAAACGTATGTTTCAAACAAGTGTTTGTCAGGCGGAGTAGTCATGGCCCAGTCGGAAACCGTTGAACGCATTCTCGATGCAGCAGAACAGTTGTTCGCGGAAAAAGGTTTTGCCGAAACCTCATTGCGGCTGATTACCAGCAAGGCCGGCGTCAACCTGGCGGCGGTGAACTACCATTTCGGTTCCAAGAAGGCGCTGATCCAGGCCGTCTTCTCGCGTTTCCTTGGCCCGTTCTGTGCCAGCCTGGAGCGTGAGCTGGAGCGTCGTCAGGCGCGTCCGGAGCAAAAGCCGACACTCGAAGAGCTGCTGGAAATGTTGGTCGAGCAGGCGCTGGCGGTGCAGCCGCGCAGTGGCAACGACCTGTCCATTTTCATGCGCCTGCTGGGTTTGGCGTTCAGCCAGAGCCAAGGGCACTTGCGGCGGTACCTGGAAGACATGTACGGCAAGGTGTTTCGTCGCTACATGTTGCTGGTCAACGAAGCGGCGCCGCGTATTCCGCCAATCGAACTGTTCTGGCGTGTGCATTTCATGCTCGGTGCCGCCGCGTTCAGCATGTCCGGCATCAAGGCGTTGCGCGCAATCGCCGAAACCGATTTCGGGGTCAACACCTCGATCGAGCAGGTCATGCGCCTCATGGTGCCGTTCCTGGCGGCCGGCATGCGCGCCGAAAGCGGTGTGACCGACGAAGCCATGGCCGCTGCGCAATTGCGTCCGCGCAGCAAGTCGGGCAGTGCGCCAATGCCTGCCAAGGCCTGATGCAACGGCGGGGCGCTTCAGCTAAGCTAGCGCCCCATGCCTACTCTCGATTTACTGCATATTTCCATCGCCGATCAATGCCTCTATGGGTTTGCCGAGGGGCGCCTGGTCGTGCGTCTTCCAGTGTCTACCGCGCTCAATGGTGCGGGGGAAACCAGTGGTTCCGGATGTACCCCTCGCGGTCGCCATCAGGTTCGCGCAAAAATTGGCGCGGGCTTGCCCTGCGGCGCGGTGCTGAGGGGGCGACGCTGGACGGGTGAAACCTGGACGCCGGCACTGCATGAGCAGTTTCCCGGGCGTGACTGGATTCTGTCGCGCATCCTCTGGCTCAGTGGCTGTGAGCCAGGGCGCAATCGCCTTGGGCCGGTCGATACCTTCCGCCGCTATATCTACCTGCATGGCACGCCGGACACGGAACCCATGGGCGTTCCGCTGTCCCATGGTTGTGTGCGCCTACGCAGTGCCGACCTGGTGAGCCTGTTCGAGCAGGTGCCGGTGCATTGCCCTGTGCAGATCGAAGAAGCCGCGTGCCCCGAGTGGGCCACGACCTCCCTCAACTGAAGGATCATTTATGAGTGCCAGCCTGCAAGGCTCCCTGATGGTGGACGTCGCCGGTACCTGGTTGACCGCCGAAGACCGTCAACTCCTGCGCCAGCCCGAAGTGGCGGGCCTGATCATTTTTGCCCGCAACATCGACTGCCCGCGCCAGGTGCGCGAGCTGACCGCTTCCATTCGCGCCATTCGCCCCGACCTGATCCTGGCGGTCGACCAGGAGGGTGGCCGGGTGCAGCGCCTGCGTCAGGGCTTTGTGCGTTTGCCGGCCATGCGCGCCATTGCCGACAACGACAATGCCGAGTATCTGGCAGAGCAATGTGGCTGGCTGATGGCGACCGAAGTGCTGGCGGTAGGCCTGGACCTCAGCTTCGCGCCAGTGCTGGATCTCGATCATCAGCGCAGTGCGGTGGTCGGCAGCCGTGCGTTTGAAGGTGACCCCGAGCGCGCTACCGTGCTGGCCGGTGCCTTCATCCGTGGCATGAACGCGGCCGGCATGGCGGCCTGTGGCAAGCATTTCCCCGGCCATGGCTGGGCCGAGGCGGATTCGCACGTGGCGATCCCGACCGATGAGCGCAGCCTCGCGCAGATCCGCGCCGCCGACTTGGTTCCGTTCACTCGCCTGAGTGGGCAGTTGGCTGCTGTGATGCCGGCGCACGTGATCTATCCGCAGGTCGATAATCAGCCTGCCGGTTTCTCGCGGCGGTGGCTGCAGGACATTCTGCGTGGTGAGCTGGGTTTTGACGGTGTGATCTTCAGTGATGACCTGTCGATGGCCGGTGCGCACGTTGTTGGTGACGCTGCCAGTCGAATCGAGGCCGCCTTGAGTGCAGGCTGTGACATGGGGCTGGTGTGCAACGATCGGGCGGCGGCAGAGCTTGCGTTGTCGGCAGCCCAGCGCATGAAGGTAAAGCCCTCGCCACGTATCGCGCGCATGCGCGGGCAAGGCTTTGCCACTACCGAGTATCGCCAACAGCCACGCTGGCTAGCGGCTTTAGGGGCTTTGCAAGAAGCCCAGTTGATCGATTAAGGACACACAATGACTGTTTACGCCATTATCGGCGGTACCGGCCTGACCCAGCTTGAGGGCTTGAACATTCGTCAGGCGCTGCCGATGGACACGCCCTATGGCCGCCCGTCGGCTGATGTATTGGTGGGTGAGTATGCCGGTCGTGAAGTGCTGTTCCTGGCCCGTCATGGTCATCCGCACCGCTTTCCACCGCATAAGGTCAACTACCGTGCCAACCTGTGGGCATTGAAGCAGGCGGGTGCTGAGGCAATCCTGGCGGTGAACGCCGTGGGTGGCATTCATGCGGCGATGGGGACCGGGCATTTCTGTGTGCCGCATCAACTGATCGACTACACCAGCGGTCGTGAGCACACGTATTTTGCCGATGACCTGGAGCAGGTCACGCACATCGACTTCAGCTACCCCTACAGCGAGCCACTGCGTGCCCGGTTGATTGCCGCGCTGGCAGCCGAAGGTGTCGGTTACAGCAGCCATGGTGTTTATGCCTGCACCCAAGGGCCACGCCTGGAAACCGTTGCCGAGATCGCCCGTCTTGAGCGTGATGGCTGCGACATCGTCGGCATGACCGGCATGCCGGAAGCCGCATTGGCACGCGAGCTGGAGCTGGACTATGCCTGCCTGGCATTGGTGGTGAACCCGGCGGCGGGTAAATCAACCGCCGTGATCACCATGGCCGAAATCGAGCAGGCACTGCACGGTGGCATGGGCAAGGTGAAGTCGACCTTGGCGCGAGTGTTGGCGGGCTGATTGTGCCGCTGCTTTGATCGCGCTGGCGCCCCGCTGACACCCTCGTTAACACCGGGCTCACCCGCTTTTAGGCGGGTGACGACGGCCTGGCAAGGGTGCCAGTAGTGCGTCAATATCGTCGTCGGCCAGTTTCCAGTCTCCGGCCTGGCGCCCATCCAGTACACCGGCTGCCAGTGCAGACTTCTCCTGCTGCAGTTGCTGGATCTTCTCTTCCACGGTGCCGCGGGTAATCAGCTTGTAGACGAACACCGGTTTTTCCTGGCCAATGCGGTATGCACGGTCGGTCGCTTGCTGTTCGGCTGCCGGGTTCCACCATGGGTCGTAGTGAATCACGGTGTCGGCTGCCGTGAGGTTGAGGCCGACGCCACCGGCCTTGAGGCTGATCAGGAAGATCTGCAGCCGGCCGCTCTGGAAGTCTGCAACCGGTGCGCGTCGGTCGCGGGTGTCACCCGTCAACAACGCATAGTCGATACCGCGCTGTTGCAGTTCCTCGCCAATCAGCGAAAGCATGCTGGTGAACTGCGAGAACAGCAGCACTCGACGGCCTTCGGCGAGCAATTCTTCAAGCATCTCCAGCAGGCTGTTGAGTTTGCCCGAGTTCGCGCTGCGTGATGGGCCGGCTGCCTCGGATTTGACCAGGCGCAGGTCGCAGCAGACCTGGCGCAGCTTCAGCAGTGCCTCAAGAATGATGATCTGGCTGCGGGCAACACCCTTGCGGCTGATCTCGTTGCGTACTTTCTTGTCCATGGCCAGGCGCATGGTTTCATAGACGTCGCGCTGTGCTTCGGTCAAGTCGACCCAGTGGATCATTTCGGTCTTGGCCGGCAGTTCGGTTGCCACTTGCTCCTTGGTTCGGCGCAGCAGGAAGGGCTTTATCCGTGCATTCAGGTGCTGCAAGCGTTCTTCGTCCCCCTGGCGCTCAATAGGCACCCGGTAATCGCGGTTGAACGCCTTGTTGTCGCCCAGCCATCCCGGCAGCAGGAAGTGGAACAGTGACCAGAGTTCGCCCAGGTGGTTTTCCAGTGGCGTACCACTCAGGCACAGGCGTTGCCGCGCCTCCAACTGTCGCGCAGCCTGAGCGGCCTTGCTGGTGGGGCTCTTGATGTACTGGGCTTCGTCCAGGATCAGTACGTGCAGTGGCAGGTGCTTGAGGTGGTCAAGGTCCTTGGGCAGCAGCGCATAGGTTGTCAGGAGCAGGTCGTAGTCCGCCAGCTTGTCGAAGTACTGCCGGCGACCAATGCCTTGCAATGCCAGTACCCGTAACTGCGGAGCAAAGCGCTCGGCTTCATCCTGCCAGTTGGGGATCAGGCTGGTGGGCATTACCACCATTGCCGGTCGATCAAGACGGCCTGCGTTTTTTTCAGTCAGCAGGTGGGCCAGGGTTTGCAGCGTCTTGCCCAGGCCCATGTCGTCAGCCAGGATGCCGCCGACGTCCAGTTCGCGCAGCGCCTGCATCCAGCTCAAGCCTTCAAGCTGATAGGGGCGCAGGGTAGCTTTCAGGCCTTCAGGGGTGGTGACGGCCTGGGTACGAATATCGCGCAGGCGTTCGCCCAAAGCGCGAACCCGGTCACCGCCTTCCCAGGTCAGTGGCAGCTCGAGCAGGGCGTTCAGGCGCGCCGCGTCAGGGCTGGCCAGGCGTACGGTGGTCTCGCCCGGCTCGCGCAGGTAAAAATCCCCCAGGGTGGCCAATACCGGTTTGAGCCGCCCGTACGGCAGGGCGATCTGAAGCGTCTTGCGCGGTGCATGAGGGTGGGGGATGGGCACCAGGATCTGCTCGTCGTCACGGCGTTTGGCCAGGTGCGCGCTGTTGAGCAATTCCGGGTGGGTACGCAGCAGGTTGAGCAGGATCGGCAACAGGCTCAAGCGCTCGCCATTGACCACGATGCCCAGCTCGAGGTCGAACCAGTCGCGTTCGGGCGTCTCGACGACCTGGGCGTACCAGTCGTCGACCGGGGTGAGGTCAAAAGCGAAGTCGTCAGCGCAGATGATTTGCCAGCCTTGCTCGCGCAAGTGTGGCAGGTCATTGAGGACAAAGCGTAACCAGGCTGCCTCGCTGGGGAGCTCGAACGGCTCGCCGGCACTTTCCGGCAAGGCTTTGCTCTGCCGGGTGGCAACCTTGAAGCCCAGGCTCAGGAGTGTTTCGCGCAGGCTTTGCTCGGCGCTCAGGTGGCGCTGCAGGGGTTGCGCCTGACGCGCATGCAGGGTGCCGCTGACATAGTCGCCGGCATAGCCGAAGGCGAGTGCGGCACGGTGTTGGGTGTAACGCTGCATGCGCCCGTTTCGAGGCTCGAAGGCGCTGAACTCAATGCTGCCCAGCCACAGGCGTGGCTGGGGTAGAAGCGGGGCTATCACACGGTCGGGCATTTCAAAGCTTCGTGACCTTGAGCAGCAGTGCCAGATGGCCGCCGTCAAGGTAGTTCAGGTCGCCAAGGCGCATGTTGCTGTTGCTCTGCTTGAACTGTTCGGTCTGGGTAATGCTGCCGTCGGCCGCAAAACGGTTGACCCAGAAACTGGCGTCAGCGCTGATGAAGCGGCCGTCGCTCAGGCTCAGGTTGCCTTCCACGGGGAAGTGGCCGAAATGCTGTTTGCCGTCACTGATGGCGACCTTGCCCGGTTCGGCGCTCAGGTTCTGTTGCCAGGCTTTGTGCAGCAGGATCGTGTACTGGCTGTCGGCCTGCAGCTTTGCCGCTTCGTCGTTCATCGCGGGTTTGCTTTCGTCGGTGCTGCTTAACGTCTTGGCGTCGGCGGCCCAGTCTTCCGGGGCGTACTGGCTGGTAATGGCCGGCACGCTGTTTTGCCGAACCAGAATCATCTCGATCTGATACAGGCCGTCAGCGAAGGCGCTGGTGGAGCAGAGCGCGGCCAGCAGGGCCAGGGAGCGAATCAGGCGCATCGGTTTTCCTTAAGCGGATGTCGGGGTCAGGCGCTCGAACAGCGCCTCGAGGGTATTGAAGCGTTCTTCTGCGCGCTCCATGGGAACCATGAACTTGAACTGCGTTGCGCCCTCGAACTTGTAGCGTTTGGGTTGGCTCTGGATCAGTTTGATCAGTACCAGTGGATCGACAGGGGTTTCCCCGGCGAACTCGATCTTCCCGCCTTGTGGGCCAGCATCGACTTTCTTGATGCCGAGCTGCTCGGCCTGCAATTTGAGCAGGGTCAGGCGCACCAGGTTCTTGGTCGGCTCCGGCAGCAGGCCGAAGCGATCGATCATTTCCACCTGCAGGTCCTTGAGGCCGTCTTCGTCGGTAGCCGAGGCAATGCGTTTGTAGAGAATCAGGCGTGCATGGACATCCGGCAGGTAGTCCTCGGGAATCAGTGCTGGCACGCGCAGGTTGATTTCCGGGCCGCCGCCGAGCGGTTGATCGAGGTTGGGTTGCGTGCCCTTGCGAATGGCTTTGACCGCACGTTCGAGCATTTCCATGTACAGGGTGAAGCCGACGGCCTGGATCTGGCCGCTTTGGCCTTCGCCGAGCAGTTCGCCCGCACCACGGATTTCCAGGTCGTTGGTCGCCAGGACGAAACCTGCCCCAAGGTCCTGGGTGTTTGCGATGGCTTCCAGGCGCTTTTCCGCATCGGCGGTGATCTGCTGGCGTGGCGGTGTGAGCAGGTAGGCATAAGCCTGGTGGTGGCTGCGCCCCACGCGTCCACGTAGCTGGTGCAGCTGCGCCAGGCCGAATTTGTCGGCGCGTTCGATGATGATGGTGTTGGCGCTGGGTACGTCGATACCGGTCTCGATGATGGTCGAGGCAATCAGGACGTTGAAGCGCTTGTGGTAGAAGTCGCTCATCACCTGTTCGAGTTCACGCTCGCGCATTTGCCCGTGGCCAATGCCGATACGCGCCTCCGGCACCAGTTCGGCGAGGTCGGCAGCACATTTTTCGATGGTCTTCACATCGTTGTGCAGGTAGTAGACCTGGCCGCCGCGCAGCAGCTCACGCAGCAGCGCTTCCTTGATGGTGCTTTTGTTCTGCTCCATGACAAAGGTGCGCACCGACAGTCGTCGCGCTGGCGGGGTTGCGATGATCGACAGGTCGCGCATGCCGGACACGGCCATGTTCAGTGTCCGTGGGATCGGCGTGGCGGTGAGGGTAAGAATGTCGACTTCGCTGCGCAGTGCTTTGAGCTGTTCCTTCTGGCGCACGCCGAAACGGTGTTCTTCGTCGATGATCACCAGGCCAAGGTCTTTCATCTTGACGTCGTCCTGCAGCAGTTTGTGCGTGCCGATGACGATATCGATCTTGCCGTCGGCCAGGTCCTGGACGGCGGCGTTGATTTCCTTGGCTGACTTGAAGCGGCTCATCACCTCCACGGTCACCGGCCAGTCGGCAAAGCGGTCGCGGAAGCTGTTGTAGTGCTGCTGGGCGAGCAGGGTGGTGGGCACCAGGATGGCCACCTGGCGTCCGCCATGCACAGCGATAAACGCGGCTCGCATGGCCACTTCGGTCTTGCCGAAGCCGACGTCGCCACAGACCAGGCGGTCCATCGGCTTGGCGGCGAGCATGTCCTCGCGTACCGCTTCGATGGCGGCTTGCTGGTCCGGGGTTTCCTCGAACGGGAAGCCGGCGCTGAAGGTGGCATAGTCGGCTGCCGGGTCGGCAAAGGCATAACCCTTGCGCGCTGCGCGGCGGGCGTAGATGTCGAGCAGTTCGGCGGCTACGTCGCGGACCTGTTCGGCGGCTTTGCGCTTGGCCTTTTGCCAGACTTCCGAGCCCAGGCGGTGCAGCGGTGCCAGGGCGTCGTCGCTACCGGTGTAGCGCGCGATCAGGTGCAGGTTGGCGACCGGTACATAGAGCTTGGCGCCCTCGGCGTAGGCAAGCGTCAGGAACTCGGCGGCCTGGTTGTCGATCTCCAGCGTCGCCAGGCCCAGGTAGCGGCCAACCCCGTGGTCGATGTGGACCACCGGCGCGCCTTCGCGCAGTTCGGTGAGGTTCTTGATGACCGCATCGTTAGTGCCGTCGCTGCGCTTCTCGCGGCGTCGACGCTGCATGACGCGCTGGCCGAACAGTGGGCTTTCGGCGACCAGTGCCAGGGCGGGGCTTTCCAGTAGCAGGCCGTCGTCCAGTGGCGCGATGGTGATCCCCAGGCGCTCTTTGCTTTGAACGAACTCGTCCCAGCTGTCGAGGGTCTGTGGGCGCAGCTTCAGGCGTTCGAGCAGCTCCAGCAGCACTTCGCGGCGCCCCGCCGATTCGGCGGTGAACAAGACGCGGCCCGGGAACTGCTCAAGGAAACTGGACAGTGCGGCCAGCGGCTGGTTGGCCTTGGCTTCGATGGCCAAGTTCGGTAGCGTCTGCGCGGCGAAGCGCTCGCGGCCAACACCGCCCTCGCTGTCATCCTGGCTGACCACGATGCGCGGCCAGCGCTTGAGTTGGGCGAAGCAGTCTTCTACCGGCATGAACAGTTCGACGGGGGGCAGCAATGGCCGGTTCGGGTCGATGCGGCGCTCGTCGTAACGGTTGCGCACGTCGCTCCAGAAGTGTTCGGCGGCCTGCTCGATACCCGGCAGGGAAAACACCTGGGTGTCCTGCGGCAGGTAGTCGAACAGCGTCGAGGTTTCCTCGAAGAACAGTGGCAGGTAGTACTCGATGCCTGCGGGAATAATGCCGCTGGTGAGGTCCTGGAAGATCGGGCTGCGGCGGAAGTCGACGTCGAAACGTTCACGAAAGCGCGCCTTGAACTGGGTCACGGCGTCCTTTTGCAGCGGAAATTCGCGCGCGGGCAGCAGGCGTACCGAATCGACCTTGTCGATCGAGCGCTGGGTCTCCGGGTCGAACGTGCGCAGGGTTTCGATTTCGTCGTCGAACAGGTCTATCCGGTAAGGCAGCTTGCTGCCCATCGGGAACAGGTCGATCAGGGCCCCGCGCACGGCAAACTCGCCGTGTTCATAAACGGTGTCGACACAGCGGTAGCCACTGGCTTCAAGGCGCAGGCGCATCTGCTCGACGTCGAGCTTCTGACCGATATCCAGCACCAGGCTGCTGCCCAGCAGGAAGCGTGTTGGCGCCAGGCGGTGCAGGGCGGTGGTGATCGGCACCACGAGAATGCCGTGGTCGAGCTCCGGCAGCCGGTACAGGCTGGCCACGCGTTGAGAGATGATGTCCTGATGCGGCGAGAACAGGTCGTACGGCAGGGTTTCCCAGTCGGGGAAGGGCAGTACCGGCAACTGCGGTGCGAAGAAGCGCAGTTCCTGCTCCAGGCGGTCGGCCGTCTGGCTGTCGGCGGTCAGCAGCAGGGTAAAGCGCTTGGCGGCGCTGGCGGCTTCGGCAATAGCCAGGCTCAGGGCGGCGCCCGGCAGGTTGCTCCAGGTGTGTTTGCCGGCGGTGGCCGGCAGGTGCGGAAGACGCAGAACTGGCACGGGCGGTCGAGCTCCAAGCGTTGCGACAAAGGGTCGATTGTACCGGGCCTGGGGGCGGCCTGTCAGGCGCGAAGGGGGCAAAAAACCACGGATGTGATGCCGCGATAAGAGGAGCGACAGGCGCGCATTGCTCGAAACACCTCGGGGCGTCATAATGTAGCCCCTTTTTTCTGTCCCTACATGTGGAAGGTTCCCGTGACTCAGAAGCCCGACCAGTGTCTTGGTGAGTGGATTGATCGTGAAGCGCTTGCAGAAGCGATGATCCCGCTTATCGGTCAGCTCTACCGCAATAACAACGTGGTGAGCTCGATCTATGGCCGTAGCCTGATCAACCGTTCAGTGATTGCGATCCTCAAGGCCCACCGCTTTGCGCGTCATCGCCAGTCCGACGAATCCGAACTGTCTGTCCACGAGACATTCCCGCTGCTCAAGGCCATGAGCGAGCTGAAGCTGGGCGCCGCCTCGGTCGACCTGGGCAAGCTGGCTGTCAAGTTCAAGGAACAAGGCAACGGCCGTACCGCCGAGCAGTTCGTGCGCGAAGAAATGGCCGACGTGGTCGGCAAGCAGAACGCTTCGGCACGCAAGGGCACTGATGTGGTCCTGTACGGCTTCGGTCGTATCGGTCGCCTGCTGGCCCGTATCCTGATCGAGAAGACCGGTGGTGGCGACGGCCTGCGCCTGCGCGCCATTGTCGTGCGTAAAGGTGCTACCAACGACCTGGTCAAGCGCGCCAGCCTGCTGCGCCGTGACTCGGTACATGGTCCATTCGATGGCACCATCACCATCGATGAAGAAAACAACACCATCACCGCCAACGGTAACCTGATCCAGGTGATCTACGCGAAGAGCCCAAGTGAAGTCGACTACACCCAGTACGGCATCAAGGACGCTCTGATCGTCGACAACACCGGTGTATGGCGTGATGCCGAGGGCCTGGGTCAACACCTGGCCTGCCCGGGTGCTTCCCGTGTGATCCTCACCGCGCCTGGCAAAGGTGCCCTGAAGAACATCGTTCACGGTATCAACCACGGCGAAATCAGCCCTGAAGACAAGATCATTTCGGCGGCCTCCTGCACCACCAACGCCATCGTGCCGGTGCTCAAGGCTGTGAATGACAAGTTCGGCATCGTCAACGGCCACGTCGAAACCGTTCACTCGTACACCAACGACCAGAACCTGATCGACAACTTCCACAAAGGCAGCCGCCGTGGTCGTAGCGCTCCGTTGAACATGGTGATCACCGAGACCGGTGCTGCCACCGCTGCCGCCAAGGCACTGCCAGTGCTCAAGGGCAAGCTGACCGGCAACGCTATCCGCGTTCCGACGCCTAACGTCTCGATGGCTATCCTGAACCTGAACCTGGAGAAGGCGACTTCTCGCGAAGAGATCAACGAGTACCTGCGCCAGATGGCCATGCACTCGGACCTGCACAAGCAGATCGACTACGTGAGCTCCCAGGAAGTGGTTTCCACCGACTTCGTTGGTTCGCGCCACGCGGGCGTCGTCGATGCCGAAGCGACCATCTGCAACGATAACCGCGTTGTCCTGTACGTTTGGTACGACAACGAATTCGGTTACAGCTGCCAGGTCGTGCGTGTGATGGAAGACATGGCCGGGGTCAACCCGCCTGCATTCCCGCACTAAGCGGTCATCAGGTTGCACAAGACGGGAACCCCAGGGTTCCCGTTTTTTGTGTCTGGGCTCAAGGAGGCGTAATGGCGCGGTGGGCAGGTGGGGGGCTGGTGATTCTGGCGCTGTGGCTGTGCGGTTGCGACCGTACGCCTTCGCTGGAGCGCATCAGTGGCCCGACCATGGGCAGTACCTACACGGTGCAGTATGTGCGTACGGCTCAGGGCCCGGCGCCGGAGCAGGTCCGGCTTGCGGTAGAAGCGGTTCTCCAGCAGATCGACCATACGTTTTCTACCTACCGCAGCGACTCACTGATTGCGCAGTTCAACCGTTTGCCGGCCAACAGTTGTCAGGTCATGCCGGCAGACGTGCTGCAACTGGTGCAGTTGGGTGAGCAGTTGTCGCGGCAAAGCCAGGGCGCCTTTGACCTGACCGTTGAGCCATTGCTTGATGTGTGGGGCTTTGGCCCGCAGTCCCGGGGTGAACAGGTGCCCGGTGCGCAGGCGTTGGCTGCAGCCCGCGGGCGTGTTGGCCACGAACACCTGCAGATCGACGGGCTGCAGTTGTGCAAGGATGCCCCGCTGGAGCTGGCCTTCAACAGCATCGCTGCCGGCCATGCCGTCGATTTGCTGGTCGAGCGAATGCGTGCGCTGGGTGTGAGCAGCTACCTGGTTGAAGTGACAGGTGAACTCAAGGCGGTGGGGCGCAAGCCGGATGGCAATCCGTGGCGCATTGCGCTGGAATGGCCGCGTACCGATCAGCAGGTCGCTCAGCAAGTGCTGGCGCTTGAGGGTTACGGTGTTTCTACATCAGGAGACTATCGCAATTTTTTCGAGCAGAATGGCCAGCGTTTTTCGCATGTCTTTGATGCGCGGCTTGGTGCACCGGTCAGCCATCGTCTGGCTTCGGTCACGGTGCTTGATCCCTCAACGCTGATGGCCGATGGCATGTCCACGGTGTTGCTGATCCTCGGCCCTGAACAGGGCTGGGCGTTTGCCTTGAAATACAATGTAGCAGCAGTTTTCGTGACCCGTGCCGATACAGGCTTCGTCTCCCATGCGACGCCTGCATTTGAGCGACTGATGCACGCGCAGTAACAGACTGTTGCAGTGTGAGATGTAGTGCAGAGAAAAATAGCCTACGACGCGACCAAGGGTTAATGTGCGCGGCGTTCACGCTTGATTAGACTGCACCCGAATATTTTCATGACGCTCTTGGCGGCATGATCTAGCCCCGATCGCCGGCGTGGCGAGCGGGCCTGTTCTGAAGGAGTACGCATGGCTGTCTACAACTACGACGTAGTGGTGCTGGGGTCCGGCCCGGCAGGAGAAGGGGCGGCAATGAATGCCGCCAAAGCAGGGCGCAAGGTGGCGATGGTCGATAGCCGTCGCCAGGTCGGCGGCAACTGCACCCATCTGGGCACCATCCCGTCCAAGGCCCTGCGTCACTCGGTGCGCCAGATCATGCAGTTCAACACCAACCCGATGTTCCGGGCCATTGGTGAGCCGCGCTGGTTCTCGTTCCCGGACGTGCTCAAGAGCGCCGAGAAGGTAATCGCCAAGCAGGTGGCTTCCCGCACCGGCTACTACGCACGTAACCGCGTTGACGTGTTCTTCGGTACCGGCAGCTTCGCTGACGAACAGACCGTCGAAGTGGTCTGCGCCAACGGCGTGGTCGAGAAACTGGTAGCCAAGCACATCATCATCGCTACCGGCTCGCGTCCTTATCGCCCGGCCGATATCGATTTCCATCACCCGCGTATCTACGATAGCGACACCATCCTCAGCCTCGGCCATACGCCGCGCAAGCTGATCGTTTACGGTGCCGGTGTCATTGGTTGCGAATACGCCTCGATCTTCAGTGGTCTGGGTGTACTGGTTGAACTGGTGGACAACCGTGGTCAGTTGCTCAGCTTCCTCGACTCGGAAATCTCCCAGGCGTTGAGCTACCACTTCAGCAACAACAACATCACCGTACGTCACAACGAAGACTACGAGCGTGTTGAAGGGCTGGATAACGGCGTGATCCTGCACCTGAAGTCGGGCAAGAAGATCAAGGCGGACGCCTTGCTCTGGTGCAACGGCCGTACAGGCAACACCGACAAGCTTGGCCTGGAAAACATCGGTATCAAGGTCAACAGCCGTGGCCAGATCGAAGTGGACGAGAACTACCGCACCTGTGTGCCGAACATCTACGGCGCGGGCGATGTGATCGGCTGGCCGAGTCTGGCCAGTGCCGCTCACGACCAGGGTCGTTCGGCAGCGGGCAGCATCGTTGATAACGGCAGCTGGCGCTTCGTCAACGACGTGCCGACCGGTATCTACACCATTCCTGAGATCAGCTCGATCGGCAAGAACGAGCAGGAGCTGACCCAGGCCAAGGTGCCTTACGAAGTCGGCAAGGCGTTCTTCAAGAGCATGGCGCGTGCGCAGATCGCCGGTGAGACCCCAGGGCATGCTGAAGATCCTGTTCCACCGCGAGACCCTGGAAATCCTCGGCGTACATTGCTTCGGTTATCAGGCGTCGGAGATCGTTCACATTGGCCAGGCCATCATGGACCAGCCGGGTGAGTGCAACACCCTGAAGTACTTCGTCAACACCACCTTCAACTACCCGACCATGGCTGAAGCCTATCGGGTAGCGGCCTACGACGGCCTCAACCGGCTTTTTTGAGCGGCTCCGGCCGGTGGCCTGAGCCGGCCGGGGAGACCGATTTCAGCAATTCTCGAGGGTGGCAGTGGCCAAACCGGGAAAGTCTGTAATCAGGCTGTCTACGCCGAAGTCAGCGAGCCTGCGCATCAGCGCCGGTTCGTTGACTGTCCACACCGACACGTGCAAGCCCTGGCGCTGAGCTTTTGCCAGGCGTTCCGGGCTGCACAGTGTCCAGTTCAGCGCAAGCATCTCACAGCCATAGTTCTGGGCGACCTTCAGTGGGTCGAGCCAGGCGTATTCGGCTACCAGGCCGCGCGAGATGTCCGGGGTCAATTCCAGGGCGGCAGCGAGCACTTCCCGTGAGCTGGAGGTGATGGTGATCTTGTCGAGCAGGCCAAAGCGCAGCGCCATTTCGCGGATAGCCAGTACCGTGGTGGCGGCACGCATGCGTGAGGCGCTCTTGACCTCAAGTTGCCAGTGCTCGAAATCGCACTTCTCGAACAGTTCCTCAAGGCGCGGGATGGGGCAGGGGTGTACCCAGCCCGGCCCACCCTTGCGTGCGTCATAGGTCACCAGGTCACTGGCGTTGTGCTCAACCACCTTGCCGCGTCGACCGGTAGTGCGCTTGAGTGTCGGGTCGTGAATGACCATCAGTTCATTGTCGGCAGACAGGTGCAGGTCGAGTTCGCAACGCCGCACGCCATGGCTCAGGCATTGCTGGAAGCTGGTCAGGGTATTCTCGGGCGCTTCGCCCTTGGCGCCACGGTGGCCGTAGATCTGGGTCACGTTTGTTCCTTCAAGGTAAAGAGTGAAACTCAGGTGGGCGTTGCGCTGTTCTGCTCCAGTGCCTGGCGCCGTTGTTGCGCCTGGCGTTGCAGGATGTAGCGCGCCAGTAGCTGGCGTTGTGCGTCGGTGATGTCGACGAACTCGGCGCCAATATCGAACAGCCCGTCAGGCTTGCTGTCGCAATGCGTGATCTTGGCGCGTAGCAGTAGCCCCAGGGCTTGCGGCATCAACACCATTTTCACCGCGACGCGGCTGCCCACAGCCAGCGCCTGGCGCTGGCGGGCCTCGATGCCGCCTTCGGAGAGTTTTACGGCGTGCGGTTCGCCGATCTGCCCGAGCAGGCTCTGGGCGACTACCTGGCTGAGCAAATCGATGCGTTTGTTCTGGGCTTTGAGAAAGGCTGCGAGGGTGCGGTCCTTTTCGCTGAGCTGGCGCAACAGGTGCTGTGACTCGAATTCGCTCAGGTGCAGTTCGCTGAGCAGGTTGAACAGCGGTGACGCATCTTGCAACAACTCTGTGCCAGACGCATCGGCAACGTTCAGTGGGCGAATTTCCAGTGCGATCCTATCCTCGATACGGTAGTATTCGCGGCGATCTTCTTCATCTAATGTCGACATGGCGAACCCATGGTAGCGGCGGTGGTCTGAGTGTAAAGCTGCTGTCCAAGCCCCGCCACAAGGACGTTCCTCTTTCATCCGAACAAGCCCCGACATGTTCAGACCTCTCTTCGTATTCATCGGTACGCGTTATACCCGTGCCAAGCGCCGCAACCACTTCGTCTCGTTCATTTCCCTGACCTCGATGATCGGCCTCGCCCTGGGCGTGGTGGTGATGATCGTGGTGCTTTCGGTCATGAATGGCTTCGATCATGAGATGCGTACCCGCGTACTGGGCATGGTGCCCCATGCCACGCTTGAAACCGGCCAGCCCATCAATAACTGGCCTGCACTTGCCGATACAGTAAAGCAGAACCCGCAGGTGGTGGCGGTGGCACCGTTCACCCAGATGCAAGGGTTGCTGACTCACGATGGCAAGGTGCAGAAAGTCTTGCTCAACGGCATTGACCCAGGTCAGGAGCGCAAGGTCTCGATCATCGATGACTTTATCCGCCAGGGCCGGCTTGATGACCTGGTGCCCGGTGAGTTCGGCATCATGATCGGCGACAAGGCGGCGACCAAGTTGGGCGTCGGCATTGGCGACAAGCTGACCTTCGTTGCACCTGAAGTGACCGTGACGCCTGCTGGTATGTTCCCGCGCATGAAGCGTTTCACCGTGGTCGGCATCTTCCATGTTGGCGCTGGCGAGATCGACGGCTACCTCGGGTTGACCAACCTCTCCGACCTGTCGCGCTTGCACCGTTGGAAAGCCGACCAGGTGCAAGGCCTGCGCCTGAAGTTCGATGACCTGTTCCAGGCGCCGCGCACGGCCTGGAGCATCGCCCAGAAACTGGGTGACCAGGAGTTCTACGCCCGCGACTGGACCCGCAGCCACGGCAACCTGTACCAGGCCATCCGCATGGAAAAAGCCATGATCGGCCTGTTGTTGCTGCTGATTGTCGCTGTCGCTGCGTTCAATATCATCTCCACGCTGGTGATGGTGGTGAACGACAAGAAGGGCGATATCGCCATTCTGCGCACCCTGGGGGCAACCCCGGGGCAGATCATGGCAATCTTCATGGTCCAGGGTACGGTCATTGGCGTGGTCGGTACGCTTATCGGTGCGGTGATCGGCATTGCCGCTGCCCTGAACGTCAGTGCTGCGATCGCCGGCCTTGAGTCGTTGATCGGCCACAAATTCCTCAATGCCGACGTCTATTTCATCGACTACCTGCCGTCCCAGGTGATGGCCGAGGATGTCTGGATGGTCTGTGGCGCGGCACTGGTCCTGAGTTTCCTCGCCACCCTGTATCCGGCCTGGCGTGCGGCACGCACCCAGCCAGCGGAGGCGCTACGTTATGAGTGAGTTGGGCATGAGTAATAAAGCTGTGCTGAGTTGCCGCAACCTGGGCAAGTCCTATGAGGAGGGCCCGGAGTCGGTTCGGGTGCTCTCGGGCCTGCAGTTGGAACTGCACCCGGGTGAGCGGATTGCCATCGTCGGCAGTTCCGGCTCGGGCAAGAGTACCTTGCTCAACCTGCTGGGTGGCCTGGATACGCCCACCGAGGGCAGTGTCTGGCTGGCTGGTGAAGAGCTTTCGGCGCTGGGTGAGCGGGCCCGAGGCCTGTTGCGCAACCGTGCGCTGGGGTTTGTCTACCAGTTCCACCACCTGTTGCCAGAGTTCACCGCGCTGGAGAACGTCTGCATGCCGCTGCTGATTGGTCGTACCGCCATTCCTGAGGCGCGCGAGCGCGCTGAAGCGCTGCTCAAGCGGGTAGGGCTGGGGCATCGTCTGAGCCACAAACCGTCTGAACTGTCTGGTGGCGAACGTCAGCGCGTGGCCATTGCGCGAGCGCTGGTCAATCGCCCTGGCCTGGTCATGCTTGATGAGCCGACCGGCAACCTCGACCAGCATACCGCCCAAGGTATCCAGGAACTGATGAAGGAGCTGAGCAGTTCGTCGCAGACCGCCTTTCTGGTGGTAACCCACGACCTCAGCCTGGCCCGGCAGATGGACCGCGTACTGCGCCTGGAAGAAGGGCGTCTGGTGCCGATCTGATCTGGCCGTACAGGGTGTCGGTCGTGAATGGCCGGCACCGTGTTCTTTCTCTTTTTCCGGGTGCTTCAGTTCATGTTCAGACCCTTGTCTATTTTCATTGGCGCACGCTACACCCGCGCCAAGCGCCGTAACCACTTTATCTCGTTCATCTCCATGACCTCGATGATCGGCCTGGCCCTGGGCGTGCTGGCGATGATCGTGGTGCTGTCGGTCATGAACGGTTTCCAGCGTGAAATGAGCGCACGGATTCTCGGCATGGTGCCCCATGCTGCCCTGCTGGGCGTCAAGCCGGTGGATGACTGGCAAGCCGTGGCCGCTAGTGCGCTGAAGAACCCGCAGGTGATTGCCGCAGCACCGCTGACAGAGCTTGAAGGCATGCTGTCCTACAAGGGCATGATGCAGCCGATCCAGATCAGCGGTATCGACCCGGCTCAGGAAGCCAAGGTGTCGATCGTTGCCAGTCACATCGTTCAGGGGCGCCTGGATGACCTGAAGCCGGATGAGTTCGGCGTGGTGATCGGTGAGATTACAGCGCGGCGCTTCCATTTGAATGTCGGTGACAAGCTCACCTTGATCGTGCCGGAAGTCAGCACCGCGCCAGGCGGTATTACCCCGCGCATGCAGCGCCTGAACGTGGTGGGCGTGTTCAAGGTTGGTGCCGAGCTTGATGGCTCCATGGGCCTGATCCACATGGCCGATGCGGCGCAGATGCAACATTGGGCGCCGAACCAGGTGCAGGGTGTACGCATCAAGGTGCAGGACCTGTACAGCGCACCTCAGGTGTCGGCAGCGATTGTCGGTCAGTTGGGTGACCAGTACCGCGCCGATGACTGGACCCACACCCAGGGTAGCCTGTTCAGTGCCATGAAAATGGAAAAGACCATGATTGGCCTGCTGTTGATGATGATCATCGCGGTGGCGGCGTTCAACATCATTGCCACCCTGATCATGGTCGTGAATGACAAGGGCGCGGATATCGCGATCCTGCGCACCATCGGCGCCACGCCCGCGCAGATCATGGGCACGTTCATGGTGCAGGGGACATTGATCGGTATCGTCGGCACGCTGATCGGGGGCGTACTCGGGGTGATCGCCGCGATCAATGTCAGCCAACTGGTCGGTTGGCTTGAGCGTGTAAGCGGGCAGCATATCTTCACCTCCGACGTGTACTTCGTCAGTACCTTGCCGTCGGAGCTGCAATGGGGCGATGTGGCGTTGATCTGCAGTGCAGGGCTGGTGATGAGCTTCCTGGCGACGCTGTATCCAGCGTGGCGTGCCTCGCAGGTAGAGCCAGCGTACGCCCTGCGTTATGAGTAAGCCCATTGCAGCCCTGTTGGAGCAGGCTTGCCTGCGATGCAAGCACCGCGACCTTGCTGGCACCGCGCTGATGCTATCGCGGGCAAGCCCGGCTCCTACAGGATGCGTTGGAGCAGGCTTGCCTGCGATGCAAGCACCGCGAACCTGCTGACACTACGCTGATGCTATCGCGGGCAAGCCCCGCTCCTACAGGATGTGTTGGAGCAGGCTTGCCTGCGATGCAAGCACCGCGAACCTGCTGACACCGCGCTGATACCATCGCGGGCAAGCCCGGCTCCTGCAAGATGCGTTGGAGCAGGTTTGCCTGCGATGCAAGCACCGCGAACCTGCTGGCACCACGCTGATGCCATCGCGGGCAAGCCCGGCTCCTACAGGATGTGTTGGAGTAGGCTTGCCTGCGATGCAAGCCCCGCGAACCTGCTGACACCGCGCCGATGCCATCGCGGGCAAGCCCGGCTCCTACAGGATGCGTTGGAGCAGGCTTGCCTGCGATGCAAGCACTGCGAACTTGCTGACACCGCGCCGATGCCATCGCGGGCAAGCCCGGCTCCTACAGGATGCGTTGGAGCAGGCTTGCCTGCGATGCAAGCACCGCGAACCTGCTGGCACCACGCTGATGCCATCGCGGGCAAGCCCGGCTCCTACAGGATGGGCTGCAGCCCCCCTACGCTGTCGGCAACTCAATCACGAAGCGCGTCCAGCCCTGCGCTGATTCGCCATGAATGGTTCCGCCATGCGCCTTGATGATCGATTGGGTGATCGCCAGGCCCAAGCCTGCGTGCTCATTGTTACCTTCATGGCGGGCCGGGTCGACGCGGTAGAATCGGTCGAACAGCCGCGGTATCAGCGCTGGGTCAATCGGCTCGCCGCTGTTGGCCACTTCCAGCCGCACACCCGCATCCTGCTGCTCAATCTTCAGGCGTATATCGCCGCCAGCCGGGGTAAACCGCAAGGCATTGTCCAGCAGATTGGACAGTGCCCGGCGCAACATGTGGCGGTCGCCTTCCAGTCGCGCCTGGCCAATATGGCTCAAGCGAACCTGGGCGTCCTCGGCTAATGGTGCGTAGTACTCCAGCAGTGCGCCAACCTCATCTTCCAATGCCAGCGGCTGGCGGCTGGGCATTAGCAGGCCGTTATCGGCCTTGGCCAGGTATAGCATGTCGTTGACCAGTTGAGCCACCCACTGCAGCTCTTCAAGGTTGCCGTGCAGGGCCTCGCGGTACTCTTCCAGGCTGCGCGGACGGGTCAGGGTGACCTGGGTGTGGGTCAGCAGATTGGACAGCGGCGTACGCAACTCATGGGCGATGTCGGAAGAGAATGCCGAAAGGCGCTGGAAGGCATCGTCCAGTCGCTCAAGCATGGCGTTGACGGTGTTCGCCAGGTCCGCGAGCTCAATCGGCATCTGGGCTACCGGCAGGCGAGTGGTCAGCGATCGGGCCGAAACCCCGGCCGCCACTTCACCCATCTGCCGTAAGGGGCGCAGGCCACTGCGTACGGCCCAGGCACCGAGCAGGGCGGTGGCCAGTGCCGAGAGACCCACGGTCAGCCAGATCAGCCGTTGCATGCGCTGCAGGAAGTGCTGGTGATGGGTGATGTCGAGGAACAGTGTCAGGTTCGGTGTGCCGTCGCCGTCGAGGGGTTCGCTGAGACTGCGATAGTCGGCGCCGTCGCTCGTCAGGGTGTTCAGGCCGGGCGACATTGGCGAGTCCGGCAGGCCGGGCTGGCTATCGAACCACAGGCGTCCGTCATTGCCGCGGATGCGCACGGCCAGATCGGCCTGATGGCTTAGCTCCGTCTGCAGCGCAGGCAGCCGCGTGTTCAGGCTTGCAGGGTCATGCACGCCCTCAAGTAGCTGACGCATCAACGACAGGCGGCCGCTGAGCAATTGCTGGTCCAACTCGATGAAATGAGTTTCGCTGGCGCGACTGAACAGTACGCCAGCAAACAGCGAGACCACCGCCGTGCAGGCCGCAAACAGCAGCGCCAGGCGGTTGCCGAGTGAAAGACGGCGCATCAGGCCGTCCGCTCTTCGAGGACGTAGCCCATGCCGCGCACGGTATGGATGAGCTTGTTGTCGTGTGCGTCGTCGATTTTGAGGCGCAGGCGGCGGATAGCGACCTCGATCACGTTGGTGTCGCTTTCAAAGTTCATGTCCCACACCTGCGAGGCAATCAGCGATTTTGGCAGTACTTCGCCTTGGCGGCGCAGCAGCAGTTCAAGCAGGGAAAACTCCTTGGCGGTCAGGTCGATGCGTTGCCCGGCGCGTTCCACCCGGCGGCGGATCAGGTCAAGGCTCAGGTCTGCCACACCCAGCAGGGTTTCTTGTGTCGGGCTGCTGCCGCGACGCAGCAGGGTGCGTACCCGCGCCAGCAATTCGGAAAAGGCGAACGGCTTGACCAGGTAATCGTCGGCACCCAGTTCCAGGCCGTGCACGCGGTCTTCCACGGCATCGCGCGCCGTCAGGAACAGTACCGGGGTATCCAGCCCGGCAGCGCGCACCGCCTGCAGGATCTGCCAGCCATCACGGCCCGGCAGCATGACATCGAGAATCAACAGCGCGTAATCGCCGCTGAGCGCCAGGTGCTGGCCCGTATTACCATCGGTGGCCAGCTCTGCGCTGAACCCGGCTTCGCTCAAGCCCTGGCACAGGTACTGGCCGGTCTTGGCCTGGTCTTCGACGATCAGCAGTTTCATGGGGCGCTCATGGTAAGGGTGGGCAGGGCGTTATACCGTGGTGTGAATGGCAAAAGGCAAAGCTGACAAAGTTGTAATCTTTTCGTCAGCTGGTTGCCAGTGGCACCTCGCTAGAGTGGCTGTCATATCGAGACAACCCCGGAGTAAACCGACCATGTCACGTTTTATCCTTGCCGGCGCCTTGGCGCTGTTCAGCCTGCCGCTGTTTGCTGCGCCGGCGCAACCCTTTGCCTTCGGTCATCCCGCTACCGCAGACCAGGCAACCCGTACTGTCGAGGTGGAACTTGGCGATATGTACTTTGCCCCGCGTGCGCTGCAGGTCAAGGCGGGTGAGACCGTACGTTTCGTGCTGATCAACAAGGGCCAGTTGCCACACGAGTTCAACCTCGGTGATGCGGCCATGCATGCTCGGCATCAACAGGAAATGCTCGCCATGCCGGGTGGGATGGATCACGCAAAAATGGAACATGGAAACATGAGCCACATGACGATGAATCATGGCGGGATGATGCACGGGGGCGGGATGTCCCATGACGATGCCAATGTGGTAATGGTCGCTCCCGGCAAGACCGCAGAACTGACCTGGACGTTCACTCAGTCGACCCCGATCGAGTTCGCCTGCAACGTTCCGGGCCACTACCAGGCCGGCATGGTGGGCAAGCTGACCATCGCTCAGTGACAGGTGATTGCCCAACGCATGGCACAAACCCGATAAACTAGGCGTATTTCGTCCTTCAGGTTTGAGCCATGCACCCCGCCGCCGAACATTCCCCGCTGGGCAAGTCCAGCGAATACATCGCCACTTACACCCCGTCCCTGTTGTTCCCGATCCCGCGTGCGGCGAAGTGGGCTGAGCTGGGTGTCAGCGCCGACACCTTGCCGTGGCAGGGTGTCGACTACTGGAACTGCTTTGAGCTGTCCTGGCTGCTGCCGTCCGGCAAGCCGGTGGTGGCCATCGGTGAGTTTGCGATCCCGGCCGATTCGCCGAACATCATTGAGTCGAAGTCGTTCAAGCTCTACCTCAATTCGCTGAACCAGACTGTATTCGCCTCGGTGCAAGCGCTGCAGGCCTGCCTGGAAAAAGACCTTTCGGCGGCCGCTGGCAAGCCGGTCGGTGTGCGCGTGCGTACCTTGTCTGAGGTCGAAGGGGAGGGCGTAGCGGCGTTGCCGGGTGTCTGTATTGATGACCTGGATGTCAGCATCAGCCAGTACGAGCATCCTCAGCCGGAGTTGCTGCGCTGCGATACCGGACGGGTAATTGAAGAAACCCTGCACAGCCATTTGCTCAAATCCAACTGCCCGGTCACCGGCCAGCCGGACTGGGGTAGCGTGACCGTGCATTACCGTGGCCCGGCACTCGACCCTGCCAGCCTGTTGGCCTACCTGATCAGCTTCCGCCAGCATGCGGACTTCCATGAACAGTGCGTGGAGCGGATCTACCTCGACCTCAAGCGTCTGCTCAAGC
Organism: Pseudomonas sp. TE3910; assembly: GCF_056279025.1. NCBI lineage: Bacteria > Pseudomonadati > Pseudomonadota > Gammaproteobacteria > Pseudomonadales > Pseudomonadaceae > Pseudomonas > Pseudomonas sp. TE3910. Next base: position 1,773,374 of record NZ_JBWBQN010000001.1, on the reverse strand, counting down.
CTGAGACGCTGACGGTGTATGCGCGTTATGTGCGCCGTGGCGGGCTGGACATCAACCCCTACCGCAGTACCGATACGATCAGCCTGGGCAATTCGCGGTTGGTACGCCAGTAGCACCAGCGCCTGCAGGGCTGCAGGTGCTGGCTCTGGTACTCTCAGATACCCATGCTTTGCAGGCTCTGAACGATATTGCGCAAGGTGGCTGTCAGGCCAGGGTGGTCGACTTCGAAGCGTTCGACCGCCAGGTTCACCCCGTCTACCAGGTTGTTTTCTGTGGAGAATTGCTCCAGTTTGAGCTCGGCTTCGATCTGTTGCATCAGCTGTTGCAGGTTTTCACGCTCTTCCAGTGAGAGCGGTGGATTTTGCTCCAGTTGCTCGCGCAGGGCCTCGATTTGCTGTTGCAGTTCGCGGGCAGGCATGGTGATCTCCCTCTATGAATAGGCACAGCCATGGACCACCGCCACTGGCGAAAGGTCCATGCCATGTCTGACAGGGTAATCCACTCGGCGTTGCTTTGCATGACCCGGATCAACGGTGGTGTGTCAGGGCTTTTCGCCTTTGAGTCGACGCTGGCCGATATCGGCGAGGCAATCGTCGAGCGCTTCCAGATGGTCGATGACTGAGTGCACGCCCAAGGCATAGAGCTGCAGTGTCGCCTTGCCGCGTTTGTGTGCCTGCTCTTGCGGGCTCAAGGCCTGCCACTGGCTGCTGCTCAAGCCACATAATGAGCCGCATGCCGCCAGGCCTATGGTCCAGAGACCCGCGTTGAGCCCGGACTGCAGCAACCTGGGTTCGCCGCTGACCAGCACGCAGCCATCCAGTTGGCTTACTTTCAGCGCCATCAACGCATGCCAGCACGCGTCCGGTGCCGGCCAGGGCGTGTCGTGCATACTGCTGTGCGGCTTGAGCCAATCGGGCAATGGGCGGCTCAAGTGTTCGGCCACAGCGATCGGGATTTCATCGATCCAGCCGCAGGGCACGGCTTGCCTGCGCAGGCGCGCCAATGCCGGCAGTGCGCCGGGAGTCGCCTGTGGCGAATGCTCGAAACTATTGCTACGTGCGCCAAAGTCAACCAGGCAGCCGCGTAGTCCGAATAGCAGTGCGGTTAAAGCAGGTGATTGGGGCATGGCATCGTCCCTGAAATAACCTTGCAGGCTACGCTCAGCGGGTGACAGCCAGATGACGATCAACACTGTGGCAATTGTTTACATTTTGCTGATCCCGGCCATGTCGCGCTGACTAATCTGAGACATACCCTTTATACTGATCTCATTTTTGAGTTTGGGGCGCGGATAGCGCCTTGTGATTGTCGAGGAGTGAGTGTATGCGCAGGATTGGTACAGGCTTGATTGATCGGATGACCCGTGTCTGCGTCTGTGCCGGGCTGCTGCTGGGGCCCCTGGCGGCCCAGGCGGCAACCGAGGAAGACCCATGGGAGAGCATCAACCGGCCCATCTTCCGCTTCAACGATACGATCGACACCTATGCGCTCAAGCCTTTGGCGCAGGGTTACCAGGCCGTCACGCCACAGTTTCTGGAAGACGGTATCCACAACATGTTTCGTAACATCGGTGATGTTGGCAACCTGGCCAACGATGTCCTGCAGCTCAAGCCTCGTGCTGCCGGGGTCGATACCGCACGGCTGATCTTCAACACCACCTTTGGCCTTGTCGGTTTCTTCGATGTGGGCACCAAGATGGGGCTGGAGCGCAACGATGAAGACTTCGGCCAAACGCTGGGTTACTGGGGCGTAAGCAGCGGCCCATACGTCGTATTGCCATTCCTGGGCCCAAGCAACGTCCGTGATGCCATTTCCAAGTACCCGGACACTTACACCGAACCCTTCCGTTACATGGGCCATATCCCGACCCGTAACACCAGTATTGGCGTTGATGTAGTGGATACCCGTGCCAGCCTGTTGTCAGCCGAGAAGATGATTCGTGGCGACAAGTACACCTTCATCCGCAACGCCTACCTGCAAAACCGTGAGTTCAAGGTCAAGGATGGGCAGGTCGAAGACGACTTCTGATCCGCAGAAGCGCTAAAAGGCGTCCCGGCCGCCGTCGGCCGATACGCAGCGCGTGCATCGCTGGCAAGACCCGCTCCTGCACCGTGGGAGCACGCTTGCCTGTGATGGTATCGCTGCTGCTTAGCAAGCGTGCACCTCTTTCCTGGGCGTGGCTCAGTGCATTTCGATGATGCGCAGGCCCAGTTTCTGCTGGCCTTCGGCCTGATCGGCGATCCACACGACCCGGGTACTGGCCTCCAGCCCTTTGAGGGCGGGGTGATCAGACTCGATACGCACCTCAAGCGCGTCACCGACCTTGAACGAGCGGGGGGCCTGAACCTGCAGGCCGCTGCTTGAAAGATCCAGACATACAGCGGCGATGACCTGGTCGGCGTGGATCAGGCTGACATCCTTGTCCACTTTCATTCGAATGAAATCGCGCTTTTCGCTGTAGTCTGCGTGGATTCGACTCATACCTGCATCCTTCCATTGGGTTGCGGTCAAAGCCGTTTTTATAACTCCCGGCTCTTTGCGCTGTAAAGAGCGTCAGCGACCATCGGCGTGAGCTTGAAACACCCGGCAGATGGGAGTACCGTCTGCGCCTTACAGGGCACCTCTGATATTTGCTGGGCAGGTCATCTTGTCCTACAACTCATAGAAGAGAGGCTAGAAGTGAATCCAGTAAGTGCGCTCCGGCCCGACCGAGCCGCCTACCCCAACCTATTTCTGGCGCCGTTTGCCCACATGCAGAAAACCAGTGCAACGCTGCTGATAATCGACGATGACGACGTAGTACGTGCCAGTCTCGCCGCCTACCTCGAAGACAGCGGTTTCAATGTCCTGCAAGCGAGTAATGGCCAGCAGGGTCTTCAAGTCTTCGAGCAGAACCAGCCCGATCTCGTGATTTGCGACCTGCGCATGCCGCAGATGGGTGGCCTGGAGCTGATTCGCCAGGTGACTGAGCGCACGCCTGATCTGCCGGTCATTGTGGTGTCTGGCGCCGGGGTCATGAATGACGCCGTCGAAGCGCTGCGGCTGGGTGCTGCCGATTACCTGATCAAGCCTCTGGAAGACCTTGCAGTACTTGAGCACTCGGTGCGTCGAGCACTGGACCGTGCGCAACTGGTACTGGAAAACCAGCGCTACCGGGAGAAACTTGAAGCGGCCAACCGCGAACTGGAAGCCAGCCTGCACCTGTTGCAGGAGGACCAGACAGCGGGTCGTCAGGTGCAGATGAACATGTTGCCGGAAAGCCCCTGGGTGGCTGGTGGCTTTTCATTCGAGCACCAGATCATTCCGTCGCTCTATCTCTCGGGCGATTTTGCCGATTACTTCCGTGTCGACGAGCGCCGTATTGCCTTTTACCTGGCGGATGTTTCCGGCCATGGGGCGTCGTCCGCCTTCGTCACGGTGCTGCTCAAGTTCATGACCACGCGCCTGTTGTTCGAGTTCAAGCGCAGTGGCACCCTGCGTGATTTCAAACCCTCGGAAGTGCTCGGGCACATCAACCGAGGGTTGATCAACTGCAAGCTGGGCAAACATGTCACTATGGTAGGTGGCGTGATCGATGAAGACACCGGTCTTCTGACCTACAGTATTGGCGGGCACTTGCCGTTGCCGGTGTTGTATACCCCAGGCCAGAGCCGCTACCTCGACGGTCGCGGGCTGCCGGTGGGGTTGTTCGAGGAAGCCACCTACCAGGACCTGGTCATGGAGTTGCCACCAGCATTCAGCCTTACGCTGCTATCTGATGGCATTCTGGACCTTTTGCCTGGCAGCACACTCAAAGATAAAGAAGCCGCCTTGCCGGAAATCGTCAAGGCAGCGGGCGGCAGCCTGGATGGGCTGCGGCAACGATTCGGATTGGCTACGCTTGGGGAGATGCCGGATGATATCGCCCTATTGGTGTTGAGCAGGAACCTTCAATGAGTACTGGTAGAATCCAGTTCGCCGAGCAGAATGGCACCTTCGTTCTGAAGTTCGTCGGTGAAGTACGCCTTACCCTGTGTTCGGCGTTGGATGCGACTATTGAAAAAATCTTCACCGCGCTGAATTTTTCGGCGATCGTGATTGATTTGACCGAAACCCAAAGCATCGACAGCACCACCCTGGGCCTGTTGGCCAAGCTGTCGATTCTCTCGCGGCAGAAGGTTGGGCTGCTGCCGACCGTGGTCACCACCCACGCCGACATCACCCGGCTGTTGCAGTCGATGGGTTTCGATCAGGTATTCAACATCGTCGACCGGCCGATCCCGTGCCCGGAATGCCTCACCGACCTGCCGTCTCAGGACCAGAGCGAGGACGTGGTACGGGCCAAGGTACTTGAGGCGCACAAGATCCTCATGGGCCTGAACGATTCCAATCGCGAAGCTTTCCACGACCTGGTCAACGCCCTCGAGCGAACCTGATCGTGCCCAGGGGCGCGTTTCTGCGCTCCCTGGTAACTTCCCTGACTACTGGCGTTGCCCGCGAGGAAACTCTGTGGGCGGCGAGCCGTCTGCGTTGAGCTGGAAAACTCGCTCCGGCTGCCCCTGCGCGTTGAAAAACACCTGACCCAGGCCTGCGCTGTTCCACAGTCGCTCGCCAGCCTTGCTGTGTGTCGGGGTGCGCGGAATGACTTCCATACGCCGACGCTTGGTCAGCCAGTTCAGTGGCGAACGGGGTGAATACAGCCAGCGGTTGAGGCGGTCGAAGGTCTCCAGCAGGCGCCGTGGAAACTGGTTCTTGATACCGCTGCTGGTGATCTGCCAGAGGTGTGGGCTGCGTTGGCGGTGACGAATCAGCACTTCGTAGACAAACGAGTAATGCACATCACCCGAGAGGATCACGTAATGCCCGGGTGTGCGTGAGTGGCGGAAAATATTCAGGATCACCTGCGCTGCCCCCCGATGAGCCATCCAGTTCTCGGCATCCACCAGCAGCGGATAGCCTAGCCAACTGAATACCCGTTGTACGGTTTCAATCAGCTTGACGCCGAAGATCGGCGCCGGCGAGACGATAATCGCTGAAGGGTGGTCAAGCAGGGCCTGTTGCAGTTCGCTGAGGGCTTCCCAGTCAAGCAAGCCTGAAGGGCGCTTGAGGTTGCTCTCGCTGCGCCAGCGGCGGGTGCGGGTGTCGAGTACCAGCAGCGCTGGGGTGCTGGGCAGCGCATAGTGCCAGTTCTGGAAACGCAGCAGCTCACCGATCAGCGCATCCTGTTGCGGTCTGTTCAGGTAGCGGTCGTTCATGGCGCCGTCGGCCAGGCCCTGCCAGCTTGCCAGTAACCGCGTGAATGCGTCCGGATTGTTGCCCCAGCCCTGGCAAAGCAGGTAACCGATCAGTGCATTGCCGATGATGCGTCGCGAGAAGGGGTGGCCATAGGCACTTTCCTCCCACTGCGCCGACAGGTTCCAATCGTCGGTAATGTCGTGGTCGTCAAAGATCATCAGGCTCGGCAGGTGCGCCAGCACGCGGGCAACCTGGCCAAGGCCTGCGACGAACCTGCGAATCACGGCTTGCTCATCGTCGTAACGTTGTTGGCGCTCAGGCGTCAGTGCTGGCGGTTGCGGATCGATCAGCGTCCAGCAGACGGGCGACCACACCAGCAGGTACATGGCCATGACTTCAGCGAAGGTGACCAAGTGATTGTCGGCATTGCTGCTGGTGAAAATAGGTTTGCTGGCACCGCCGAAAAACCGCTCGCGCAGGGTTTCGTTGCTCTTGATTTCAGGCAGCAGGTCAGCGCGGTGGTAGTAACTGGCAGGGTGCTCGTACAGCGCGGTGCTGTCCTCGACCACAGCGCCCTCCAAACGCTCCTCGAACAGCGCCAGGCGAGCAATCAAGGCATGGATAGCACGCAGCATGGGCCCAGCGACATCGTCGGCGTAGATCTGGTCGCCGCTCATCATCAGCAGTGCCGGGCGTGCCTGCGCAGTGTGCTCGGTCGCCAGCAGTCGGTCGGCGCAGAGCAGGCCGTCTGCCGCGTCGAAGTGCGGTTTACGGCAAGAGCCATGCAGCACGTTGTCCAGTTGTGCACGCAAAACGAAGTCAGGGCGTTGCTTGCCGTCATACAGCAGGTGCGGTGCCCAGTCGGCGATACGCTGCGGCTCGCTGGCGCCGTGAATGATCAGGTCATAGCCGATCGCTTCATCGACGGGCAAGGGGGTGTCCAGCTTCACGTCGATCAAGTGCACAAAGGCATGGCGGCCAATTGGCACAATGCGACAACGCTCGCCTTCCAGGGGCAGTTCAATGGGGGCTGTCCCCGTGCAGTACAACAACAGATCAGGCTGTAGCGGCTGTGAAGCGACCAGCCACATCACCAACCGCGAAGGTTCCAGGCGGCGTAACAACGGGCCAGCCAGCACCAGCGGCAAGGTAGGGTTTTCGGGCATCGGCAACTCAGGTCAACTCAGGCGGGGAGTGGCATGCGCGGGGAGGGCGTCGAAGCAGGCGAACCTGCTTCGGCAGCGCATTGCCTCAGGCTTTTGCGGCCAGCAAGGCTTCAAGCTTTTCCTGGTCGCGGGCGAACTGGCGAATGCCTTCGGCCAGTTTTTCGGTGCCCATCGCGTCTTCGTTCATGGCCCAGCGGTACTGGCTCTCGCTCAGGTGCTGGCGCGGCTCGCCAGCATGGCCCGGGCTGAGTTTACGCACCAGTTCGCCTTGGTCGTCGGTCAGTTGCTGCAGTAGCTCCGGGCTGATGGTCAGGCGGTCGCAGCCGGCCAACTGTTCGATCTGGCCGATATTGCGGAAACTGGCGCCCATGACCACGGTGTCGTAGCCATTGGCCTTGTAGTAGTTGTAAATGCGCGTGACCGACTGCACGCCCGGGTCTTCGGCACCGACATACTCCTTGCCGGTGGACTTCTTGTACCAGTCATAGATCCGGCCTACGAATGGCGAGATCAGGAACACCCCGGCATCGGCGCAGGCCACAGCCTGTGCGAAAGAGAACAGCAGGGTCAGGTTGGTCTGGATACCTTCGCGTTCGAGCTTTTCGGCAGCGCGAATACCTTCCCAGGTCGAAGCCAGCTTGATCAGTACGCGGTCACGGCCAACGCCGGCCTTGTCGTACAGCTCGATCAGTTGGCGCGCCTTGCTCAGCAGGGCCGGCTCATCGAACGACAGGCGTGCATCCACTTCGGTGGAAATACGCCCTGGAATGACTTTCAGGATACCGCTGCCGACGGCCACCGCGAAGGCATCGCAGGCCAGCCCCAGGTCGCCTTTGCTGTTACGCACGGCCTGGTCGAGCAGCTCGGCGTAACCGGGCATCGCCGCAGCCTTGAGCAGCAGCGACGGGTTGGTGGTGGCATCGACGGGCTTGAGGCGGCTGATTGCATCAATATCGCCGGTATCGGCAACCACGGTAGTGAACTGCTTGAGTTGGTCCAGCTTGGAAGTCATGAGCGTGCTCTGTCCTGTGCGATTCCTACGACATTACCCGAGCCCTGCCAGCCGCTCAAGGGCCGTGCTGGCAGGCAGGAGGTCGATAACCCTTCGAGTCGTAAAACGTTTACAGGTTCCCGGCTTAGCGCCCTTGCAAAAGCTGGCTGGCCTGATCGAGCAGGCCTAGAGGATCCTGGGTCTTGTGGATGTCCACCGACAGCAACTGGCGGAACTTGCGCGCCCCCGGGAAACCTTGGCCGAGGCCGAGAACATGCCGGGTGATATGGTGCATCGCACCACCTGCCGCCAGGTGCGCCGCGATGTACGGACGCAGCTTGGCCAGCGCGTCACTGCGCGAAATCACCGCAGCCGTGCTGCCGAACAACTGTTGATCGACTTCGGCCAACAGGTAAGGGTTGTGATATGCCTCGCGGCCCAGCATCACCCCGTCGAACGTCTGCAGGTGCACCTTGCACTCATCAAGCGTCTTGATCCCGCCGTTGAGGATCAGCTCCAGGTCGGGGAAGTCCTGCTTCAACTGCGCCGCCACGTCATAGCGCAGTGGCGGGATCTCGCGGTTCTCCTTCGGCGACAGGCCTTCGAGAATCGCGATACGGGCATGCACGGTGAAACTGCGGCAGCCGGCCTCACGCACCTGGCCGACGAAATCGCACAGCTCGGCATAACTGTCGCGGCCATTGATCCCGATACGGTGCTTGACCGTTACCGGAATATCCACCGCATCGATCATCGCCTTCACGCAATCGGCAACCAGCGCCGGATGCCCCATCAGGCAGGCGCCGATCATGTTGTTCTGCACACGGTCGCTCGGGCAGCCGACGTTCAGGTTCACCTCGTTATAGCCCGCGCCCTGCGCCAGGCGCGCACAGGCCGCCAGGTCCGCCGGAACACTGCCGCCCAACTGCAACGCCAACGGGTACTCAGCCTCGTCATGACGCAGAAAACGCTCCGCATCACCGTGCAGCAACGCACCGGTGGTGACCATCTCGGTGTAGAGCAGGGCGTTTTGCGACAGCAGCCGCAGGAAGAAACGGCAGTGGCGGTCAGTCCAGTCCATCATCGGCGCAACAGAAAAGCGCCGAGAAGGCTCTGATGTAATGGTTTTGGCGGTGTTCGAGGGCATTGGGAGTGTCTGTAGAGGTACGATTGGGGCGATTGCGGCTGTCGTGGAGTTTATCAGGAAAAGGGTGGTTTCGGCTGCGCAAGGGCTGTTTTAATAATCGGCGTGCGATGAACTCGACCAGAAACACGCGACTACATTCAGACCATCCCTATACCTCAACGCCAACGAATAACTTCAAGTCGGTTGGGAGTTTCTGACCTAAAATTTCTGAAATCCGTGCTACCTGCTCACTAGTTAACAGCCATTCGCCTTCTGCCATTGCGTTAATGCTTTTATGACCGAGAGCTTGAACGATTTGATCGTTAAAAGAATGATCTACATCAAGCTCAAACTTAATCAAGTCATCCTCTGGATCGTTAGGTAAAAAACCACTGATACACAGGTACATACACACTCCTATTTTTCTACTTTTCGGCCCGGTTTTGCAGGTTTTGTTTGCTCGCCAGTTTCAGGGTCAAACTCACCTAAATGCTTGCCTTGCTTATCGTAAATTTCAACGGCTCCATGCTGACTGTCCCATTCATAAATACGACCCTTACGGTCCTTCCAACGCCTACGAATTGCTCCCCCGCCATGCACTCTGGTTTTAGCATCTGCTTTTACAGCATCAGGGAACGCCGTCAGCCCTTTAGGTGGTGGATGATAGCTATGGTCACCACCAAGCGGTTTTGCGTACACCACATACAGCGACTTCAGGCCAGTATCAGCAGGAAAGACCAGAATACATTCGTCGGTTGTAATGTCATCGCCGGGAAGACCTTCAAGCTGACTGTCCGTGTTCTCCGGGATCGGGTGTACGAGGATGGTGTCCAGTTGCTTGCCGCTTTCGTCAGGGTAAGTCAGTGGAGGCATTCTTGACGAGCTGTGTGGTGGCGTCCAGAGGATGGTGATCCCATTTAGTTCGGCCTCCAACGCAGTCTTGGTTGCGTTCCACTTCACCTGCACGATGCGTACTGAGTCATCACCTGACGCGCCGGTGTGAATGCCGTAAATCTGTAGTACGCCTTCGGCATCACGTCGGAACTGAAAGCGCACCCGTGTTGTGGCCTTACTCATGCTCCGCAGTTGCTCGTCAGTATGGAGTGTGCCGTCCCCCATTTTCGTGGGGAGCATGCCCAAGATAAAAACGCTAACCGGTCCTCCCGTGCCCCGTATTGCCCAGGTCATACGTTTTTGCATAATACCGCCACCCGCAACACGGGCGAGTCCGGCATCAGCCCCGATGGCCATTGCAATGGCATCTGACGCGGAAGGCAAAAGCATGGAAGCGACCACCATGACGTTGCCGAAGTTGGAGGCTGGCTCGGTGGCCGTCCCCGCATCTGTGTTGCACCAGTTTTCAGCAACGCAGGATTTGGCGAAGACCAAGTCAGTACGTTGCTTGGGAGGTGGCCACTCATCTTTTGGCATGTACACCGGCTCTGGCGCAGCCGGTTTTTGCCATGCAGCCCATGAGGCACCACCGTTTGGGCGTTTCGGTTTCCAGGATGGCTCGAAAAAAGGGTCGTCTTTACCGTCCTTCTTCATGGGAAGTGCCTGTCAGTTAATTTGAAGCATGAAGGTTGCAGCTGAGTCTGAGGCCTGGTCAATTTGACCTCTTAACCGTGTATTTTTGTGGGTGGATTGCAACAGGGTATTTAGGTCATGCGGCTCGGCAGGCTATGGCATGCCTTGAGCAGCGCCAAGGCGGTTGTTGGCGCGTTAGGCTGTGTGCCTTGCATTTATAACAAAGCACACAGTGTGTAAGTATGTGGCTAGGCTTTTTCTAAAATATCCAGTACTTGAGATACTGTGTCGTCGATGCCTTGATCGATGTTGTTTAGTTTTTTAACTACCTCTTCGTTGTCCAGAATTTTCGTGGCTGGAAGTTTTTGCTTGGCGTGCCAGGCGACGATAATGTAGTTGACGACGCTGCCCCGTGATTTTAATTTTGCATGTTCGCGCGCGGTGGCGATTGTTGTTTTTACAAAGTTCTGGCGTTCTTCAGTGTTCACGCCATTGAATGTGCTTGGAGCTGCTCTGTAAATATCTGCCGAAAATATCATTGCTTCGTTTTTCAGGCCTTGTTCAAGTACAGATTTTTTGCTGGTGACCGTTTTTTCGAGTGTGCTGTATAGTTTTTCGCCCGCTGAAATTTGTTTGGGGGTCATAAGGCTTTTTAGAAAGTCTGTAGTGTCTGCATTGTTGTTGAATATTTTTGTCCAGGCGTAACTCGCGGCCAAATCACCTTTTTCTTCGTAACGAAAGGCTAGTGTTCTTTGTGCCTCGGGGTCTCCAAGCTTGGCCGAACGTTCTAGCCATCGCAGTGCTAGTGTTTCATCACGCTCTTGGCCGCGTTGGCCGTATAGATAGGTCTGGTACATGCCGTACGCTGCGCATGAATCATTTTTTGATGCGGAGTAAGCCATGTAGTTGAATGCTTTAGTGTTTCTTTCGCTTTCGGGTTTTGATTGGTCTTGCTCGGCCATGCTAGATAAATAGCAAAGTGCTCTTTTGTGTTTGGGTGCGGCCATAATAAGGCAGCTTTCGGCTAGTGCATATATTTTGGCGTCGTATAAGAATTGGCCGGTTCCATAGAGGATGTCGCTATCCATCGTGCTGTTGCAGTAATCGTTAGGTGCTGCGGTAGGGAGTAATGTTTGTAGCGATAGAGTGGGGAGTGTGCTGTTCAGGTCGGGCTCATCTGGTGTTGTTGAGCAGCCTGTGAGCAGCGTTGCTGTGATTAGCAATAGGAGGTTGTGGTTTTTCAAGTGGTATCCCAGGTCGGTGTTGGTCTTATTGTTGGTTGGTTTTTAGTGTGTCGTTGAGTGATTGAGTTGTCTGGAGGTACTACTAGCAAGTGCTGGGGGGCTGACTTGTATGAAAGTTTCCGATTTTTACACAGTGTACTCACCTCGGCATTCGTCAGTTTCCGCACTTCGCGTCAGGAATTTCACAGTCTGCTGTAGGTTTATTGCTTAATGCTTTGTAGTATTTTTCTGTAGCGACCTGGATGCTCTTTGTCACGCTGCACCATCCCTTGTGCAGCATGTGCGGTCATGGCGAGGTGTGCAGAACCCCAGCTGTAAACCGGGTTGCAGCCTGCGGTCAGGCTCGGTATGGTTCGCCCGTCGCTGACTCGTCAGCGAAAGTCACGGTCAATCCCGTGGCCGGGCGTAGGAACCCGTTGGATAACTTGGCGCACATCGCGTCTCCATAGCGATTGCACGCATCTTTTTTGAGCGTGTGGTTCGCGTTATGGCGGCTGTGTGTGGGCAGGCTTCGGCCTGGCCGGGTTCCAAGTCTCCCGGTATTCCTACCCCATGCACAGCTGCCACCCAATCCCGTAGGAAGGATCGTGGCAGCTCCAGAGCAAACTTGGAGCCCATCATGCAGATATTCAGCCTCTCCCATCCCCACACCCTCATGCCCAACGCTTGCCCGCCAGCCAGGCAAGGCGGTGCCCAATGACGCCTGAAGAGCGGCAGAGGTTCGTTATTAGTACCGGCCGAGGTGCGTTGTTTCATGGCACTGGCGACGCAGCAAAGCAGGGCAAGTTGTTCGCTGTTGTGCCCGGTGTCGCCATGCCTGATGCGCTGGAGAGTGTGTCTGAATTGCTCGGTACGATGCAGGGCGTGCTGTATGACGCGGCGATGGGCGACGTGCCGCTGCAGGGCAATGCTGCCTGGCTGCTTCGGCATACCTTGAGCAGCGCCAAGGCGGTTGTGGATGCGTTGATCGAGGGTTGCGGCGAGGCTTTTTAAGCCAAAGACAGTGCATGTTGCCAACGATGCAGGCGCTGCGAACGCACTGATACTCCACCGACGCCATCGCAGGCAAGCCAGCTCCAACAGAGCCCGCGCCAGCTGTAGGAGCCGGGCTTGCCCGCGATGCAGGCGCCGCGCACTCACGGACACCGCACCGAGGCCATCGCAGGCAAGCCAGCTCCAACAGGGTCCGCGCCAGTTGTGGGAGCGGGTCTTGCCCGCGATGCAGGCGCCGCGGGCTCACTGACGCCCCACCGACGCCATCGCAGCATCTGCATACCTAATCCAAACGGCCGTGTTTTGATCGCGGTACGGCGCCGTATCATGGCACGCTAAAGCGAGCGGCTTTAGGCGGTTATCGGTATGGTGGCGATAAGCCAAAAGGGAGTTGAGCTATGAAGCTTGGTCGGATGCAACGCGCTGTTCGTGTTCCTCTCGTGTGTGCAGTGCTGGCATTGATGATGCCGAGTGCTGCATTCAGCAGCCCACCCACCTCCAATGCGCTGGAGAGTGACCCAGCCAAAATGGGCTGGATGGTCGGGTCGCCACCCCCACCCGAGCGTATTATTCGCTTCGAAGATGGCAGTTACTTCCAGTATCCGCAGTGGCGTTGGAGTGTCGCGCACTTCAGGGAGTTGATGCCGACGATTAATGTGTCGCGTGGCATTGGTGCACCCAACACGCTCGAGCGTGAGCTGCAGGCGGGCATTGATGAGGTGAGTTTTGTCCCGATGGGCGGCGACCGCTCGATGACCTGGCGCGATTCGTTGTTGGCGAACTACACCGATGGCATCGTCGTGCTGCACAAAGGGCGCGTCGTGTACGAGCGCTATTTCGGCGTATTGAAGCCCGAAGGGCAGCATGCAGGGATGTCAGTGACCAAGACGTTCATCGGCACGCTGGCGGCGATGATGGTGGCCGAGGGCACGCTTGATCCTGAGCGCAAGGTGGTTGAGTACGTGCCAGAGCTGGGCAAGTCGGCGTTTGGCAGTGCGACCGTGCGCCAGTTGATGGACATGACCGCGGGCATACGCTTCAGCGAGAACTACGCCGACCCCAAGGCTGAAGTGTGGGCGCATGCTGCCGCCGGTAGCCCTCTGCCTAAGCCGAAAGACTACACCGGCCCGCGTTCGTACTATGAGTTCCTGCAAACCGTGCAGCCAGAAGGTGTTCACGGTGAGGCGTTCCATTACCGCACGGCCAATACCGATGCCTTGGGCTGGGTGTTGGCGCGGGTGAGTGGTAAAAACGTCGCGCAGCTGCTTTCCGAGCGTATCTGGAGCAAGCTTGGGGCGGAGCAGGATGCCTACATGACGGTCGACTCGACGGGTACGCCGTTTGCGGGTGGTGGTTTCAATGCGGGGCTGCGTGATTTGGCCCGGTTCGGTGAAATGATCCGCAACGAAGGGCGGTACAACGGGCAGCAGGTCGTGCCTAAGGCTGCCGTGGATGACATTCGCCGCGGTGCCAGCAAGGAGGCCTTTGCCAAGGCCGGCTACGCCACATTGGCCGGCTGGAGCTACCACGACATGTGGTGGAACACCCATAACGAGCATGGTGCCTTCATGGCGCGAGGAGTCTATGGCCAGGCACTCTATGTTGATCCAAAGGCCGAGGTGGTGATCGCACGGTTCGCCAGCCATCCCGTCGCCGCCAACGCGGCCAACGATGCGACATCGTTGCCGGCCTACCATGCCGTGGCCAAGTACCTGATGAGCCGGTAGCGCCAGACCGCTATTCAATTGACGCTGCACCCTCTGTTGGGCAGTCTGGTGTCAGCGCCGTTGAATAACTCATAACACGTCGGAGCCCATTACCCCTCATGCCCGTTACCAGCCCCTCTCTCACGCTCGCCCTGCTACAGGCCCGCGAAGCAGCCATGGCGTTCTTTCGGCCATTGCTCAACCAGCACGGTTTCACCGAGCAGCAATGGCGGGTCATCCGCATTCTGCGTCAGCAGGGCGAGATGGAAAATTATCAGTTGGCGGAGCAGGCCTGCATTCTCAAGCCGAGCATGACCGGGGTGCTGGGGCGTCTGGAGCGCGACGGTATCGTCAGCCGGCGCAAGCTTGCCCATGATCAGCGGCGGGTCATGATCAATCTGACGGCAAAGGGGCAGCAGTGCTTCGTGTCCATGATTGACGAGGTGGAGGCGAACTATCGGCGCATTCAGCAACAGATGGGCGAGGAGAAGCTGCAGCAACTGCTTGGCTTGCTGGAAGAGCTCAAGCAGATCAAGCCCTGAGTGTGTCGCACCTGCCCAGGGTTGCGGGCAGGTGCGCGTCAAGCTTAGAACAGTGCCAGCGTGTAGCCGAGGATGATGCGGTTTTCGTCGATTGCGGTTTTCAGGCCGTCACCGGAGCGGAAGGTCGCGTTACGCAGGCGTATGTTCAGGCCTTTCAGTGAGCCGTCCTGGAAGGTGTAGACCAGGTCGGTATCGCGTTCCCACTCTGTGCCGCCCTGCACGGCGGCAGTCTCGACGTTCTTGGCGTTGACGTAGCGGGTCATGAAAGCCAGCCCGGGAATGCCCAGGCCCGCGAAGTCATAGTCGTAACGGGCTTGCCAGGCGTCGGTCTCGGCTTTGGTGAAGGCGTTGTAGGTCACCAGGTTGACCGAGTACGGGTCTACGCCCGGGAACGCGAAGTCGCCATCTCCCGACAGGTTCTGGTAGCCCAAACCGAATTTATGCGCACCCACCGCCAGGGTAGTCATGCCGTTGAAGAAGCGGTTGTCGATGTGCCCGCCATTGACCCGTGCCGCACCGCGAAAGCGTTTCTCGCCGTCTTCGCCGGTGCTGAAGTAGCGCAGGTCGGTTTTCAGGCTGACGCCTTCGCCCAGTTTCCAGGTGTGTACCAGGCCGGCGAAGTGCTGCTGGTAGATGTCTTCCATCTTGGCGAAGTAGTAGCTCGCCGTCAGGTTCGGGGTGAGGTTGTAGCTACCGCCGGCCAGGTCGAGGTGATCGCTTTCCACGCCGCCGTAGTTCATCTCATCGTTGCTCGATGAGTCGCGCAGGTTGATCTTGTCCAGGCGCCCGGCGTTGAGGGTCAGGCCGTCGATTTCCTGCGAGGTCAGCAGGCCGCCGGAGTAGGTGGAGGAGAGCAGGCGCGTGTCGTTATACGAGACTACGGGCAGGAGGGGCTGCAACGTCCCCACCTTGAGCACGCTTTTCGATACCCGCAGTTTTGCGGTCATGCCCAGTTCGCTGTAGTTGTCTTCCGGCTCCAGGCTTTGCCGGCCATAGGGCAGCAGGCCGGTATTACGGCGGTCACTGCTGGAGTCGAGTTTGATCCCGACCTGGGCGAGTGCATCCACCCCAAAACCCACCGTGCCTTCGGTGAAGCCTGACTCGAAGCGGCCGGTCAAGCCTTGTGCCCACTCTTCGGCTTTGGCCTGAGGGGCATTGTCCTGACGGAAGTCGCGGTTCATGTACATGTTGCGCGCTTCGATGCGTACGGTGCTGTCACCGATGAAATCGGCCAGTGCGACGCCGCTGAAACTGCTGGCGATGGCACAGGAGAGCAGGGGCAGTGAGCCCAATTTCCTTATCATTATTGTTATCTCTAGGCATTTTTGTTTTTGGAATGAAGGCCCCTTTGCGCGGCAGGGGCTTGCAGCTGAAAGTTAGCTACTTGTTAAGCTGTTAACAACATTTTTTTAGATTTTTAGCCGAAGGAGCTTCATTTGAAAAGCTGAGTAATCAGGCTAATTCACTGATTTTTAAGAGTTATTAAATTTTTTGTCGGGATTTTTGGTAGCTTCAGCTCATTTTCAGGCGTGACGAGCTGGTTGATAAAATTAACCTGTTAACGTATCAATGCCTCCCATGCCGGCGCGAACCACGGCTGCGCACACGACTACAAAAACAAAACGGAGCTACCACAATGAAGAAAATCAAAGCTGCCGCCCTGTGCATGGCGATGACAGGTGCCCTGTCTGCTCATGCCGAGACCTACACCCTCAAGGTCGCGCATTTCCTGCCGTCCACCTCCAACGTTCAGGTCAACATCATCCAGCCGTGGTGCGATCAACTGCGCCAGGAATCCCAGGACCGCCTGCAATGCCAGCTCTATCCGTCGATGCAGTTGGGCGGCACACCGGCCAAGCTCGCGGATATGGCCCGTAACGGGGTCGCCGATATCGTCTGGACCGGCCCGTCGTACTCCGCCGGCAAGTTCCCGCGGGTCGAGGCGCTGGAACTACCTTTCGTGCTGCCTTACGGCGGCAAGGTTGGTAACCAGATCATCTGGGATTACTACGAGCAGTACGCCAAGGACGACTTCAAGGACTACAAGGTGCTGGTGATCCACGGTGACGGCGGCATGAGCCTGCACACGCGCGGCAAGGCGGTGCAGAACCTGGCGGATCTGACAGGCCTGAAACTGCGCGCTTCCAGCCGTACCGCCGCCAAGACCATCGAAAGCCTGGGCGCTACGCCGGTGAGCATGCCGCCCGCGCAGATGACTGAAGCCATTTCCAAAGGTGTGGTGGATGGCGCCCTGGCGTCCTGGGAAGTGGTGCCGGCGACCAAGCTCAATGAAGTGACCCAGTACCACAGCGCCACGCCGGCCGGGCAGCCGGCCTTCGGTTACACCGTACTGGCCATGCTGATGAGCCAGCGCAAGTTCGACAGCCTGCCTAAGGACCTGCAGGCGATCATCGAGCGCAACAGCGGCAAGGCGTTGTCCGAACGCTTTGCCAACTCCTGGGACAACGCCATGGACCGCGCCCACGACGCTACCCCGGCTGAAGGCCTGGTCGAAATCAATGGTGCGGCCTACGCCGACATGCAGGCGGCGGCTGCGCCGGCGGTCGATCAATGGGTCAAGGAAGTGGCCGGCAAGGGGCTCGACGGCCAGGCGCTGGTGGACGGCGTGCGTAAGCTCTCCCGCGCAGCGCAGTAACCGCCCATGAACGAATCCTTGGACTTCAACGTCGCCTCGGACGTAACACAGGGGAGTGGCCGAAGGGCCTTGATGCAGCTGGCCCAGGGCTTTGCCCTGGCCGGCGGGCTGACGTTCATGGCATTGATCGGCATGTCGCTGGTTTCCATTGTCGGGCGCAAGCTGTTTTCGGCGCCGATCCGGGGGGACATGGAGTTGATGGAGGTGGGTGCCTCCTTTGCCATCGCTGCGTTCCTGCCGTTGTGCGAGCTGCGCGGTCAGCACATCAAGGTCGATGCGCTGACCCAGTGGTTGCCAGCACGGGTGCGTGACCTGCTGGATGTGTTGGCACACCTGCTGTGCTGCGCCGTGGCGTGGATTATGGCCTGGCGCACCACACAGCAGATGTTCGACAACCATGAGAACGGCGATGTCACCACATTGCTGTCGTTCCCGCTGTGGATTCCGTTAATGCTGATCGTGCCTAGCCTGGTGCTATTGGGTGTGTGCGCGCTGGCGCGTATTGCCGACATTTTCCACCGTATGGGAGGTCGCGCATGAGCGGTCTGAGCCTGGGTCTGATTGCGCTGTCCATTACCATGGTGCTGTTGTTGCTGCGGGTGCACATTGGCATCACCATGCTGATCGGTGGCGCGGCCTGTTTCTGGGCGGTGAACAACGGCGATCTGTCGAGCCTGTTGTTCACCCTCAATGATCTGGCCTATTCGCGCCTGTCCAACTACGACCTGGCAGTCATCCCGCTGTTTGTGATGATGGGCCAGTTCGCCACCCACGGTGGCCTGTCACGTTCGATCTTTCGCTGTGCGTCGGCGTTCATCGGCCACTGGAAGGGCGGCATGGGCATGTCGGCGATTGGTGCTTGCGCGGGTTTCGGGGCGATTTGCGGGTCGTCCCTGGCGACGGCGGCGACCATGAGCCATGTGGCATTGCCCGAGCTGCGCCGGCACAACTATTCCGGTCGTCTGGCGACCGCGACCGTTGCTGCCGGTGGCACCCTGGGTATCCTGATTCCGCCGTCTGTGCCGTTGATCATCTATGCCGTGCTGACCCAGGAATCGATCGCCAAGCTGTTTGTGGCGGCGATCGTGCCGGGGGTTGTTGCCATCATCGGTTACATGATCGTGTTGCGGATCATGGTCTCCCGTGACGAAAGCCAGGCCACGGTGTCGCCGAAGGCAACGCGGGTGGAGCGGCTCAAGGCACTGGTTCAGGTGTCGCCAGTGATTGGCGTTTTCCTGGTGGTGATCGTCGGCATCTATGGTGGTTGGGCCAACCCCACCGAAGCGGCTTCGATCGGTGCGGCGGCCTGCGGCATCCTTGCGGTTCAGCAAGGTGGCATGCGCTGGGACGGTATTCGGGCGAGCCTGTTGGGTACGGCAGAAACCTCGGCGATGATTTTTCTCGTGCTGCTGGGCGCAGACCTGCTCAACTCCGGCCTGGCCCTGACCCAGATGCCCACGGAGTTGGCCGCGTGGGTGATCAACAGTGGTCTTGCACCGATGCTGGTGCTGGTCGTCATCCTCGGCCTGTACCTGCTGCTGGGCTGTGTGATGGATTCGTTGGCGATGATTCTGCTGACCATCCCGATCTTCTATCCGATGATCATGGGCCTGGATTTTTATGGCCTGGACGCCTCGGAAAAATCGATCTGGTTTGGCATTCTGGCCTTGATGGTGGTGGAGATCGGGCTGATTCACCCTCCGCTGGGCATGAACCTGTTCATCGTCCAGCGCACCGCGCGCGACGTGCCTTACAGTGAAACCGCGATAGGTATCGTCCCGTTCCTGTGTTCGGACCTGCTGCGCATTGTGTTGCTGGTCGCGTTCCCCGCTCTCAGCTTGTGGTTGTTGAGTTTCTAACGGCTACCTGTTGGCGCAGGCTTGCCTGCGATGGCGTCGGCGGGGTGCCAGTGAGTGCGCGGTGTTTGCATCGCGGGCAAGCCCGGCTCCTACAGCTTTGCGCGGGGTCTGTTGGAGCTGGCTTGCCTGCGATGGCGTCGGCGGTGTGTCCGCAAGTTCGCGGCGTCTGTATCGCGGGTAAGCCCGGCTCCTACAGCTTGCGCGGTCTTTGTTGGAGCAGGCTTGCCTGCGATGGCTTCGGCGGGGTGTCAGTGAGTTCGCGGCGCCTGCATCGCGGGCAAGCCCGGTTCCTACAGCTTGCGCGGGCTTTGTTGGAGCTGGCTTGCCTGCGATGGCGTCGGTGGGGTGTCAGTGCGTTCGCGGTGGCTGCATCGCGGGCAAGCCCAGTTCCTACAGCTTGCGCGGGCTTTGTTGGGGCAGGCTTGCCTGCGATGGCTTCGGCGGGGTGTCAGTGGGTTCGCGGTGGCTGCATCGCGGGCAAGCCCGGTTCCTACAGCTTGCGCGGGCTCTGTTGGAGCTGGCTTGCCTGCGATGGCGTCGGTGGGGTGTCAGTGCGTTCGCGGTGTTTGCATCGCGGGCAAGCCCGGCTCCTACAGGCTGCGCGGGCTCTGTTGGAGCAGGCTTGCCTGCGATGGCGTCGGTGGGGTCTCAGCGAGTACGCGGTGGCTGCATCGCGGGCAAGCCCGGCTCCTACAGCTTGTGCGGGCTTTGTTGGAGCAGGCTTGCCTGCGATGGCGTCGGTGGGGTGTCAGTGGGTTTGCGGTGTCTGCATCGCGGGCAAGCCCGGCTCCTACAGCTTTGCGCGGGGTCTGTTGGAGCTGGCTTGCCTGCGATGGCTTCGGCGGGGTGTCAGTGGGTTCGCGGTGGCTGCATCGCGGGCAAGACCCGCTCCTACAGCTTTGTGCGGGGTCTGTTGGAGCTGGCTTGCCTGCGATGGCTTCGGCGGGGTGTCCGTGAGTTCGCGGTGTTTGCATCGCGGGCAAGCCCGGCTCCTACAGCTTGTGCGGGCTTTGTTGGAGTAGGCTTGCCTGCGATGGCGGCGCCGGTATCGTGATCAGAAGGCCAGTTTGTAGCCAATCAGCAGCAGCATGCAGGCCAGGCAAGGGCGCAGTACGTTGTCGGAGATACGGCCGGTCAGGTGGCTGCCGATGTAGATCCCGGGCAGCGAGCCAAGCAGCAGGTAGCCCAGCAGGGTCCAGTCCATGTTGCCCATGCTGGCGTGGCCGAGGCCGGCGACCAGGGTCAGGGGCACGGCGTGAGCGATTTCGGTACCGACCAGGCGACGGGTAGCCAGGTACGGGTAGAGCAGGAACAGTGCCACGGTGCCCAAGGCGCCAGCGCCGATGGACGTCAGGGAAACCATGATGCCAAGCACGATGCCGGTGATCACGGTCAGGATGTTCAGGGTCTTGTCGCTGAGGTGGTAGTGGTCGCTGGCGTGTTTGCTGGCGAAGGCCTGCAAGCGGCTTTTGAACAGAATCGCCAGTGCCGTCAGTACCAGTACCACGGCCAGACCCTGCTTGATCACCGCGTTCAAGGCCTGGGTGTCAGTGTGCAGGGTGGTGAGGAACCAGAGTGTCAGCGCTGCGGCTGGAACACTGCCGAGCGCGAGCCAGCCGGTGATTTTCCAGTCGATGTTCTTGTTCTTGCCATGAACCCAGACGCCACTGCCCTTGGTGATGGCAGCGTAGAGCAGGTCGGTGCCTACCGCCGTAGCCGGGTTGATGCCGAACCAGAGCAGGATCGGAGTCATCAGCGATCCGCCACCAACGCCGGTCATGCCGACGATGAAACCGACAACCAAGCCTGCAACGGAAAAACCTAAGTAACCTGCATCCATAATCTATCTAAGCACCAGACGAGCTGTGAGCGGGGCGCGAGAAGCATAACGGCTTTTTTTATAGCCAAATATAATTATGTGCTATTAGGTTATAACCAGATGTTGAGTGGGGCATTGGAGTCAATGCCCCTGTTGCTGCGTCAGGTGATGGCCGCGGCCGTTACCACAGCGCGATGCTGTAGCTCAGGATCAGGCGGTTCTCGTCCAGCTTGTTGCCAAAGTGGCTGGTACGCACGGTAGCGTTGCGCCATTTGATGCCGAAGTTTTTCAACGTACCGCTCTGGACCACATAGCCGATATCGGTATCGCGCTCCCATTCCTTGCCTTCAGGCTTGCCGGCGCCGAGGTCGATGTTGTCGCCCTGCAGGTAGCGGGTCATGAAGGTCAGGCCGGGAATGCCCACGCTGGCGAAGTTGAAGTCGTAGCGCGCCTGCAAGGACTGTTCGTCCTTGTTGGCGAAGTCACCGATCTGTACGAAGTTCACCAGGTACGCGTCGGCGCCGTTGATGTAGGCAAAGCCGGTGTCGCCGCTCATGCGCTGGTAACCCAGGCCAAAGGCGTGGCCCTGGATACCGTAGGTGAACATCGCGCCAAATGCCTTGTTGTCGACGTTGCTGCCACCCTCATCAAGGGAGCGGGCGAAACGCAGGTCGCTTTTCAGCGATTGCCCTTCACCCAGTGCCAGTACGTGGTTCAGGCCAAGGAAATGCTGGCGGTAGAAGTTGTCCAGCCCGCCGTAGCCATAGGTGGTGTTCAGGCTGTCGCTCCACTTGTAGGTGAGGTTGGCGAAGTTGAACTGGTCGCTGGTGGTGCTGCGGGCCTTGATGTTCTTCGCCCCACCGGTGGTGATGGCCATGTCTTCATAGTCGGTGGAGTCGCGCTGGTTCACCTGGCGCACCTGACCGAGGTCGACGTTCAGCTTGTCGATTTCCTGTGAGTTCAGTTGCCCGCCCTCGAAGGTTTGCGGCAGCAGGCGGGAGTCGTTGGCCATCAGCACTGGCAGTTTGGGTAGCAGCGTACCGGCTTTCAGTACGCTCTTGGAGACGCGTACTTTGGCGGTCATGCCCAGTTCGCCGTACTCGTCCTGAGCGCGGCGTGGTGCTTCGCGGTCACGTTGCAGCAGGCCGCTGCCGCTGCGATCCGGGCTTGAATCGAGTTTGACCCCGAGCAGGCCGATGGCATCGACGCCGAAGCCGACCGTGCCTTCGGTGAAGCCGGACTCATAGCGCAGCAGAAAGCCCTGGGCCCATTCCTCAGCCTTGTTCTGAGGCGCGTCGTGCTGGCGGAAGTCGCGGTTGAAGTAGAAGTTACGCAGCTCCAGGTTGGCTTTGCTGTCCTTGAGAAACTCTGCGTTGGCAGGTGCGCAGAGGCCGGCCAGCGTTGCCGAAACCAAAAGGCGGGTAGCGATGGGATGCGTGCGGTACATGGTAAAGCCCTTTTATTGTTATTGAATGGGGGACGGCATGGCCTGCACCGGTCGCGGTTGCGATCGGTGCAGGTGGTTGCAGGTGATGCGGTCAGCGGTTTACGCGGATCAATGGGCGACTGCCGTGGCGGCACCCAGGCCGGTTTGGGCACGTACGAACTGGTCGTCGAATGCGGCACGTTCGCGGGCGGCTTGCGCACTGCGGTCGAGCTTGGACACCAGCACGATCACCAGGAAGGCCAGTGGCATGGAGAACAGTGCCGGGTGGTCATACGGGTAGATCGCCTGCGCATTGCCAAGCACCGACACCCAGACCGCAGGCGACAGGATCACCAGGGTCAGGGCGGTGATCAGGCCGACGAAGCCACCGGCCAGGGCACCCTTGGTGGTCAGGTCTTTCCAGTACATGGCCATGATCAGTACCGGGAAGTTGGTGGAGGCGGCGATGCCGAAGGTCAGGCCAACCAGGAAGGCGACGTTCTGCTTCTCGAACAGGATGCCCAGCAGGATGGCGATGATGCCCAAGCCGACCGTGGCGATACGGGTTACGCGCATCTCGTCTTTTTCGCTGGCGGTACCTTTCTTCAGTACGGTGGCATACAGGTCGTGGGAGATCGCCGACGCACCGGCCAGGGCCAGGCCCGACACGACGGCCAGGATGGTGGCGAAGGCCACGGCCGAGAGGAAGCCGAGGAACAGGTTGCCACCCACGGCCTTGGCCAGGTGCATGGCAACCATGTTGCCGCCGCCGATCAATGCGCCTTTGAGGTCGCCGCCGACATAGAACTGCGGGTCAGTGCCGACGATCACAATCGCGGCATAACCCAGCACCATGACCACGAGGAAGAAGAAACCGATGAAGCCGGTGGCAAAGAACACCGACTTGCGGGCTTCCTTGGCGTTCGGCACGGTGAAGAAACGCATCAGGATATGCGGCAGGCCGGCAATACCGAACACCAGGCCAAGCGACAGCGAAGCCGCGTTGATCGGGTCGGCGAGCATCGAGCCGGGGCCCATGATGTTCCAGCCCGTAGCGTGGGCTTCAACCGCGCGGGTTGCCAGGGTTTCAAAGCTGAAGCCGAACTCGGCCATGGCCAGCAGGGCCAGGGTCGTGCCGCCAGCCAGCAGCAGTACAGCCTTGATGATCTGTACCCAGGTGGTGGCGATCATGCCGCCGAAGATCACATAGACCAGCATCAGCACGCCAACCACCATCACGGCAGTGGAGTAATCCAGGCCGAACAGCAGTTTGATCAATTGACCCGCGCCGACCATCTGCACGACCAGGTAGCAGCACACCACGGTGAGCGAGCCGAAGGCTGCGAAGGTGCGGATTTTGGTCTGGTCCAGACGGTACGAGACGATGTCGGCGAAGGTGTAGCGCCCCAGGTTGCGCAGGCGCTCGGCCATCAGAAAGGTGATGATCGGCCAGCCGACGAAGAACGCCACCGTGTAGATGAAACCGTCATAGCCTTTGGCGAAGACCAGGCTGGACAAGCCCAGCAGGGTGGCCGCCGACATGTAGTCACCGGCAATCGCCAGGCCGTTCTGGAAACCGCTGATGCCGCCGCCAGCGGTGTAGAAGTCCGAGGTCGACTTGGTTTGCCGTGCAGCCCACCAGGTGATCATCAAGGTGCCAAGGACGAACACGAAGAACATACCGATGGCGTGGAGGTTGATCGGCTGTTTTTCCGCCACGACGAGGGGGGCGGCAAAGGCTGCGGCCGGTGCCAGCAGCAGGCTGGCAAGGCCAAGGGAGGCGAGGCGACGGCTCATTTCAACTCCTCCAGCAGGTCGGCACTCAGTGCGTCGAAGCGGGTGTTGGCGCTGCGCACGTACCAGCCGGTGAGCAGCCAGGACAGCACGATGATCGCCGCCGCGACCGGGATCCCTACCGTCAGTTGGCGGCCTTCGGCCAGAGGGGCATGCAGCACGTGCGGGTAGAACGCGACCACCAGCATGAACAGGTAGTAGGCGCCCAGCACGGCGGCACTCAATGACCAGGCCAGGCGCGAACGGCTGCGAACCAGGCGTTGGAATTTGGGGTTGGCGCGGATGCGGTCGCAACTCTGCGCATGGGACAGCTCAGCGTTTTTCATCGGTGTGGCTCCTTGTTTTTTTTATTGCCTGGTGTGCCCTGCAGCCGTTTTTTGGGTGCACGGCGTCGTGGCGATGGGCAGCAGCCTTTCGCCAGGAAAAACGGGTAAGCGTCGAGTGCTGTGTTACGCCGGCGGAATCATGTCGCGCAGCGTTTCAGCTCACTCGGAATCGACTGATCAAAACGGGGGAATGTGGGAAAAGCCGGCGCCAGGTTCGCTCGGGTAGAGCGTATTGAAGGTAATAAGACGCGCGCGTGCAGGGACTGGTCCCTGTGTGAAGATCGACATAACTGGCACCCGGTGGCTGATTATTAGCTCTTGATGTTTGCTGCACCCTTGTCGGTGGGAAGCAGCGCAGATGGCTCCGCGCACCTTATATAACAATGTCGGTCAATTATGGAAGTACTACCTGCGTTGTATAGTATTAGTACTATATATTTTGCCTCGAAAATTCAGGGTTTACGGCTTCCGCCCGGCACGTGCTGTCTTGCTGCAAACACATGGGCTTGCTGTTGTCTCACATACAGTGGATCAACAAGGTGTCGCCGGTTACACAGGCATTCGATCGTTTTGTTTGTATAAGTTATTGATAATAAAGAACTAAGTAGCTGGCATGGTTTGTGAGACGTACTCGGCAAGAGCGCCTGATGTGGCGTAGAACCTGTTGCGTACTGGAGAACCCCCATGCCCCGTGAAATTCGTTTGAATGCTTTTGAGATGAACTGCGTCGGTCATCAATCTCCTGGCCTGTGGGCGCATCCCCGGGACCGTTCCTGGCAGTACAAGGACCTGGAGTATTGGACCGACCTGGCCAAGTTGTTGGAGCGCGGCCGTTTCGACGGCATTTTCATCGCGGATGTCATCGGTATCTACGATGTGTTCAACGGCAATGGCGATGCGGCGATCCGTCAGTCGACCCAGGTACCGGTCAACGATCCGCTGGCGCTGATCACCCCGATGGCGCTGGTGACCGAGCATCTGGGTTTCGGTCTGACCGCGTCGTTGAGTTTCGAGCACCCCTATCCGTTTGCCCGCCGCCTTTCCACCCTCGACCACCTGACCAAGGGGCGTATTGGCTGGAACATTGTCACCTCGTACCTGGACAGCGGTGCGCGTAACCTCGGGCAGAAAGCCTTGAGCGATCACGATGCCCGTTACGACTATGCCGACGAGTACCTTGAAGTGCTCTACAAGCTGTTTGAGGGCAGTTGGGAGGAGGGTGCGATACAGCGTGATCGTGAGCGGCGTATCTTCAGTGACCCGAGCAAGATCCATGGCATCAAGCATGCCGGCAAGCATTTCCAGGTTCCGGGCATTCACCTCTGCGAGCCGTCGCCCCAGCGCACCCCGGTGTTGTATCAGGCGGGAGCCTCCAGCCGTGGCAAGCAGTTCGCGGCGGAGCATGCTGAATGTGTGTTTGTTGCATCTCCGTCGAAAATCTTGTTGAAGAAGACCGTGGCGGACATTCGTCGACGTGCTGCCGAAGCCGGTCGCGATCCGCGCAAGGTGCTGGTCTTCAACCTGCTGACGGTGATCGTCGGCGAAACCGATGCCCAGGCCCAGGCCAAGTGGCAGGACTACAAGTCGTACACCAGTTATGAAGGCGCTTTGGCCCTGATTTCGGGCTGGACCGGCATCGACTTTTCCGAGTACCAACCGGATCAGGTCCTCAAGCACATCCATACCAACGCTATTCAGTCGGCGGTCGAAACGTTCTCCACGGCCGACCCGAACAAGCAATGGACCGTAAAAGAGTTGGCCGACTGGGTGGGCATTGGCGGCTTTGGCCCGCTGTTGGTGGGCAGTGCGCAAACGGTGGCGGACGAGTTGCAGGCATGGGTTGAGGAAACCGACGTGGATGGTTTCAACCTGGCCTATGCCCTGGCTCACGAAACCTTCGCCGATGTGGTCGAACTGTTGGTGCCAGAGTTGCAGAAGCGCGGTGTCTACAAGACGGAGTACGCCCCTGGCACCTTGCGCGAAAAACTCTTCGGCGAAGGCCCGCGCTTGCCACAGAATCATCCTGCTGCCGATTACCGCGATCTCGCCGCGTTGGCAGCACGTGAAGAAGACACTTCAGTACTGGCCTGATCCCGGCGGGATAACAGGCCACGATGATTGAGCCGCCCCCTCGTCGATGTGACGAGGGGGCGTTTGCATTAGCCCTGTTTAGCACCACCACCGATCTGCCAGACATACGGTGGTTCGGTGCCGTTGATCTCCCAGTCACCGATGATCCGTTCCTTGTAGATCAGTGGGTTGTGCGAGGCGGCGGTGCGGGCGTTGCGCCAATGACGGTCGAGCAGTTTGCTGGTGCTGGTGGCCGAAGCGCTGAGGGCGTTGAACAGGTCGCTGGTGGCGCGCAGGACCAGCTCGGCAATGACGACCTGGCCTTGAGCCGACTCCAGCTCGGCGGCGATGTTGGCTGCGCGCTCAGCTTCAGCATCATTGCCAAAGTGGCTCTCGTAGGCGCGCTGCGCGGCAGCGGCAGCACGCAGTGCCGTGGCTTCGGCGGCATAGGCCTGGGCCGAAGCCTTGCCGACCACCTGCTGAACCTGGGCATCGTCACTGGCCGCTGCAGCATTGCCCGTGCTGAAAATGCGCGTGCGTTTGCGCACTTCTTCGGCGATGTCGCGTACGGCTGCGCGACCGGAGCCCGCCAGTACCGCCAGCAGTACCAACTGATAGAACGCTGTCTGGTACTTGAAGCGGGTGGCGAAGTCGAACAGGTTTTCGTCTTCGACCACAACGTTATCGAACACCGAGGTGCCGCTGCCAGTGGTGCGCTGGCCAAAACCGTCCCAGTCGTCGCTGAGGGTAATGCCGGGTTGCTGGACACGAACCGCAGCGATTACATCGCCGCCAGTGTCGTCACGTTGGGCATAGAGGTCGATCCAGTCGGCAAAGATACTGCCGGTGCTGTAGTACTTGGTGCCATTGACCCGCCACTGATCGCCTTGGCGCGAGACGCGGGTAATCACCTGTCCCAGTTTCACGGCGCCTACTTCGGTCCAGGCATTACCCACCAGATCACCGTCCAGAAAGCGTTTGAACCAGACGTCCTGTGGCGTGTTGGCGTGAGCGTTGAGGCGATCTTCGACAAAGGCGAAGTGGCCGCGCAGGGCTTGCGGCAGGTTGGAGTCGGCTTCGGCCAGTTCGATCAGCAGTTGGAACAATTGTGGCAATGAGGCGCCGGCGCCGCCGTATTGCACCGGTACGCGCACGGCGCCAAAGCCGGCTTCCTTGAGCCATTTCACCGGCTCATAGGGCAGGCTGCGGGTGCGCTCGCGTTCGAGGGCGCCAGCGGCGATGCGGGTGAAAATCGGCCGGAATCGCGCGGCCAGTTGTTCATAGTCGGTTCCGGTGGAGAGGGGGTGCGGAATGTGCTGTTGCTGGGCAGTCATGCTGTCGCTCCTGTGAGGGCATTAAACAAAGCCGCGAACCGGTCTGGTCGCTGTCTTACGGTGTAATGCACAGGCCATGCCCAGCATGGAAGGCCCCATAATCCGTGGTGTCTGGCACGTTTTGGCTGCTTTTTGATGTCGGCTGGCGGGCACGTTGTGGAACTGCTGCTGCCCAGGCAACAGCTGTGGCAGGAGGCTGTGCAGGCATGACTGCCGTGGCCTGCTGCGCGCAAGTGTTTGCCCTGCAACAGATGATCAGCAGCTTGCCTGCTGCGGTACATCGAGCGATGTTCGCTGATTTATGTTAAGTCATTGAAATATAAGAAATTAATACAGTGGCACAGTTGCTGCTATAGCCCTTGTGTGGATGCCGCGGTGGCATGTCCAGGCAGGGGTCGATCAATGAGCAGAATACTGAAAGTCGTCGCAGTCTCGGGGAGCGTGCAACAGCCCTCACGCACCTTGGTGCTGCTTAACGCGCTGGTGGCAGAGCTGGCGCAACAGGTGCCCATTGAGCTGCAACTGATTGAGCTGGCCAAGGTCGGCCCGCAATTCGCCGGTGTGCTGCGCCGTGAGGATTTGCCCCGCCGCGGTACAGGCAGACCTGCAGGCCATCGAAAGCGCCGATTTGCTGATTGCGGCAACCCCGGTGTACCGCGCGTCCTATACCGGCCTGTTCAAGCACCTGTTCGACTTTGTTCATCACGAGGCCTTGAAGCAGGTCCCTGTGCTGTTGGCCGCCACCGGTGGTTCGGAGCGCCATGCCCTGATCATCGACCATCAGCTACGACCGTTGTTCGGCTTTTTCCAGGCGCTCAGCCTGCCAGTTGGCGTGTACGCCGCAGAAGCCGATTTCGATAACTACCACATCAGTAACACGCAGCTGCGCGAGCGTATCGAGCGGGCGGTCGAGGCTGCGGTCGCAAGCCTCGGCCCACGTTTTCAGCGCAACGCCAGCGCAGCCTGATTCAGCCCTTTCAACTCAATGGAGTACCTGCAATGAGCCAAGAACAGATCAAGTTTGCCTATTGGGTGCCTAACGTCAGCGGTGGTCTGGTGGTCAGCAAGATCGAACAGCGCACCAGCTGGGACATCGACTACAACCGCAAGCTCGCGCAAATCGCCGAGAACGCCGGCTTCGAGTATGCGCTGTCGCAAATCCGCTTCACCGCCGGTTATGGCGCGGAGTACCAGCATGAATCGGTCACCTTCAGCCATGCACTGCTCGCCGCCACCACGCGCCTGAAGGTGATTGCTGCGGTACTGCCAGGGCCTTGGACTCCGGCGTTGTTGGCCAAGCAGATTGCGACCATCGACCACCTGACAGGTGGGCGGGTGGCCATCAACGTGGTGTCGGGCTGGTTCAAGGGTGAGTTCACCGCGATCGGCGAACCGTGGCTGGAACACGATGAACGCTACCGTCGTTCGGAAGAGTTCATCACTGCACTGAAAGGTATCTGGACCACCGACAACTTCACCCAGCGCGGTGACTTCTATCGCTTCCATAACTACACCTTGCAGCCCAAGCCACTGCAGCAGCATCCAGAGATCTTCCAGGGTGGCAGCTCGCGGGCCGCTCGCGATATGGCGGCACGGGTGTCTGACTGGTACTTCACCAACGGCAATACCGTCGAAGGCATCAAGGCTCAGGTGGATGACATCAAGGCCAAGGCTGCGGCGAATAACCATACGGTCAAGGTCGGTGTGAACGCATTCATCATCGCCCGCGACACTGAGGAAGAGGCCCGCGCGGTACTCGCCGAGATTATCGACAAGGCCGATCCGGAAGCGGTCAACGCCTTTGGCGATGCGGCGCGGCAAGCCGGCAAGGCCAGCCCGGAAGGCGAAGGCAACTGGGCCAAGTCCAGTTTCGAGGACCTGGTGCAGTACAACGATGGCTTCAAGACCAACCTGATTGGTACGCCGCAGCAGATCGCCGAACGCATCGTCGCCCTGAAAGCCGTGGGGGTGGATCTGGTGTTGGGTGGTTTCCTGCACTTCCAGGAGGAAGTCGAGTACTTCGGGCGTAAGGTACTGCCATTGGTCCGTGAACTGGAAGCCCGACGTTTGGTCGACAAGGCCGTTGCCTGAAGCGGGAGTCGTTATGGTTCAGTTTGCGCAGCACAGCCCAGATGCCCCTGGCACCTTGCCTGAATGGTTGCAGCGACAGGCGGCTGACCACGGTACACGTCTGGCCCTGCGGCACAAGCATCTGGGTGTCTGGCAGGTGCGTACCTGGCAGCAGTTGGCGGATGAAGTCCGTCGCTTGGCCTCGGCGCTTCAACTGCGTGGTTTTACCGAGGCGAACACCCTCGTGGTGTTGAGCCGTCCACGCCCGGAAGCCCTGATCGCAGCACTCGCTGCGCAATGGTTGGGCGGTGTCGCGGTGTTGTTCGATCCGTTGCAGGGCGGTGCTGCTCAGGTTGAGTTGTTGCGTGAGCTGAACCCGGGTTACTTCTTTGCTGAAGGCGCTGAGGAACTGGCGCAGGTCGGTGCGGCGAATCTGAATGCTGCTCTGCTGTTTTATGCCGATGGTCGAGGCTTGGCCGCCGAGCATGCAAAAACAGCGCTCGATTATGCCGTGCTTGTGGCACGGGCGGCCGACCCGGCGCTCAAGCTGAAGGCGCGCACGGAGCGCAGCGCCTTCATCTTCTACCGTTTGCATGAGGGCCAGCACATCGAATTGCAGCGCATCAGCCATGCAGAGCTGGTGCGCGAAGGGGCGCGTCTGGTGCAGCTCGAACACCTTGGGCCGGGCGAGGAAGCACTGGCTGCGCGGGCCTTTGCCGCCAGTGGTCAGGCGCGCTACTTGCTGGCGCCTTGGCTGATTGCCGGGTTTCGCCTGAATTTCCCCGAGAGCCTGCACACCCGTGACCGCGATCGCCGTGAGCTGGGGCCAACCTTGGTG
This sequence comes from Pseudomonas sp. TE3910, assembly GCF_056279025.1. Lineage (NCBI taxonomy): Bacteria > Pseudomonadati > Pseudomonadota > Gammaproteobacteria > Pseudomonadales > Pseudomonadaceae > Pseudomonas > Pseudomonas sp. TE3910. The sequence continues at coordinate 1,742,673 of NZ_JBWBQN010000001.1, read as the reverse complement.
GCCGGGACCCGGGAGACCTATGGCCGCTTGTACCAGGAGGTGCTGGCACGCCTGCCGGATGTGGGCACTTGGCAGCGGCGGCTGGTGGATTGGGCGCTGGCGGCGCAGCCGGGCGTACTCAGGCGTGCGCTCGGTTACTGGCTGGTGCGGCGTGCGCTGCGCGACATCCTTGGCTTCAGCCGCATACAGGCACCGTTGTTGGTCGGGGAGCCGTTGGCAGAACCAGCGCAGGCCTTTTTTGCCGCGCTGGACATTCGTGTGCGGACCTGGCCAGACCCCGCACGTTGGCAGGTGGCGCCGAGTGAGCCTGCCAGCCGTATCAGTGGTTGGATTGACGACCATCCACAATTGGCTTGATGAGGAGAGCGAACGATGTCCACAAGCCACTCTGCTGTTCCGGCGCCGCTACTGGCGCTGGACAATATTTCCCTGTCCTTCAAGGGCGTCAAGGCGGTTACCGGCATCAGCTTTTCGGTCGCGCCCGGTGAGATCTGCGCCTTGATCGGGCCTAACGGTGCCGGCAAGAGTTCGTTGTTGAATGTGATCAACGGTGTGTACCAGGCACAGGAAGGCCACATTCATTTTGCCGGCCAGGTGCGGCGCCGCATGCGTCCTCACGACGCGGCGCAACGCGGTATCGCCCGGACCTTTCAGAACATCGCGCTGTTCAAGGGCATGACGGTACTCGACAACGTCCTGACCGGGCGCAACCTGAAACGGCGTAGCACTTGGTTGGAGCAAGTGCTGCGGGTGGGGCGAGTCGCGGCTGAAGATGACCTTCAGCGCGCTGCGGCAGAACGGGTCATTGCGTTTCTGCAGATCCAGCCGTGGCGTGATGCGATTGTCGGCACCTTGCCCTACGGTTTGCAAAAGCGGGTTGAGTTGGCCCGTGCCTTGGCCGCGGAACCTACCTTGCTGTTGCTGGATGAGCCAATGGCCGGAATGAATGCCGAAGAGAAGGCGCAGATGAGCCGTTTCATCGTCGACATCAACCGCGAATTCGGTACCACCGTGGTCTTGATCGAGCACGACATCGGCGTGGTCATGGGCATTTCGCACCATGTGGTGGTGCTGGACTACGGCCGCAAGATTGGCGATGGCCCGCCGGATCAGGTCCGGCAAGACCCTGAGGTCATTGCTGCTTACCTCGGTACCCGACACTAACGCGCGTTTACGTGTTTGCCGTCCTGCGTTGGGCGGTTGGCTTCGTATTGCCCGAAAAGCAGGAAACGACATGGATTTTTTCTTTGAAGTACTGATCGGCGGTTTGCTGGCCGGGGTGATGTATGCCCTGGTGGCCATCGGGTTTGTGCTGATCTACAAGGCCTCCGGCGTGTTCAATTTCGCTCAGGGCGCGATGGTGCTGTTCTCCGCGCTGACCTTTGTCAGTTTGCTGGAGCGCGGGTTGCCGTTCTGGTTGGCGTTTGTGGTGACCCTGGCGGCGATGGTGCTGTTGGCCCTGGCGGTTGAGCGGGTGGTGCTGCGGCCGTTGGTCAACCGCTCACCGATCACCCTGTTCATGGCCACGCTCGGCCTGTCGTACATGATCGAAGGTTTTGCCCAGGCGCTGTGGGGCGCGCAGGTGCACGGCCTTGACCTGGGCATCAGTGATGAGCCGTTGGCGTTGGGCGGCATGTTGCTGTCTTCGTTCGACCTGTTTGCGGCAGCCACGGCAGCGCTGCTGGTACTGGTGCTGTCATTGCTGTTCAGCAAGACCCGTATTGGCCTGTCGTTGCGGGCCGTGGCCGACGATCCCGTCGCAGCCTTGGCCGTGGGCATTCGCTTGCAGCACATCTGGGCCGTGGTGTGGGCCGTGGCAGGGTTTGTCGGCCTGGTCGCCGGGCTGCTCTGGGGCGCTCGCCTGGGCGTGCAGTTCTCCCTTTCGCTCATCGTGCTCAAGGCCTTGCCGGTGCTGATCATTGGCGGGTTCACCTCGATCAGTGGGGCGATTGTCGGCGGCTTGATCATCGGCGCCAGCGAGAAACTTGCCGAGGTCTACCTCGGGCCGTTCGTGGGCGGGGGGATCGAGAACTGGTTCCCCTATGTCCTGGCGTTGCTGTTTTTGCTGGTGCGTCCAGCCGGATTGTTTGGCGAACGTGCCATTGAGCGGGTTTGAGGGAGAGTGCCATGTTGTACAACGAAGCCGGTCAGTTCAGTACCCGTTACGCCCAGGATCGTCGAGTGTTCCGCTTGCGTCAGGATCGCCATGCATTGCTGGCGCTGCTGCTGTTTGCCTTTGTGGCGGTGCCTTACCTGGGCAATGACTACTGGTTCAGTGCCATCCTGATTCCTTTTCTGGTGTTGTCGCTGGCCGGGCTTGGGCTGAATTTGCTGACGGGCTATGCCGGGCAACTCTCCCTCGGTTCGGCGGCCTTCATGGCGGTAGGGGCCTTTGCTACCTACAACATCGAACTGCGAGTACCGGGTTTGCCGCTACTGCTAAGCCTTGTGCTGGGCGGCGTTTGTGCGGCCCTGACGGCGTTGCTGTTCGGTTTGCCCAGCCTTCGCATCAAAGGCTTCTACTTGCTGGTGTCTACCCTGGCTGCGCAGTTCTTCGTGCAATGGGCGTTGACCAAGTTCAGCTGGTTTTCCAATGACAGCGCCTCAGGGGTGATCAGTGCGCCGCCGCTACACCTCATGGGGGTCGATTTCAGTTCGCCGGCGGGCCGTTACCTGTTCACGCTTGGGGTGGTCGTGGTGCTGTTCTGGCTGGGCAAAAACCTGGTGCGCAGTGAGTTGGGGCGTAACTGGATGGCGGTGCGCGACATGGACACTGCCGCTGCAGTCATCGGTATTCCGCTGCTCAAGACCAAGCTGCTGGCCTTTGCCATCAGCGGCTTTTTCCTCGGCATTGCCGGCGCACTGTGGGCCTTCACCTACCTGGGTACGGTAGAGCCGCATGGCTTCGACCTGAACCGCTCATTCCAGGTGCTGTTCATCATCATTATCGGTGGCTTGGGCAGCTTGCTCGGCAACTTCCTCGGTGCAGCGTTCATCGTGCTGTTCCCGATCCTGCTCTCGAACCTGGCCGGGCTGTTGCCTGCGGGCCTGATCGATGCCGGGCAGGTCGAGAACCTGCAAAAGATGGTGTTCGGCGCACTGATCATCCTTTTCCTGATCAAGGAACCAGAGGGGCTGGCGCGCCTCTGGCAACGCTTTCGCGAGCGCGCACGGCGATGGCCGCTGCGCTACTGAGCGAATCCCTGCAGGCGGAGCGTGCTCCGCAGTTCACCCTTCAGGCGCAAGCCATAGCTCAACGATTCGACAAGGAAACACGCGATGTTCAAACGATCTTTGCTCAGCAGCCTCGCGCTGGCCGTGAGCTTGAGTGCCACTGCCTTCATCGCCAAGGCCGATGGCGAGCAGTACTTCCCGCTGCAAAGCTACCGTGTTGGCCCTTACGCGGCAGGCGGTACCGGGTTCTTTGGCGGGTTTATCGATTACCTCAAGTACGTCAACGCCAATGGTGGGGTCAATGGCGTCAAGTTGACCTGGAGCGAGTGCGAAACCGAGTACGTGGTGGAGAAGGGCGTTGAGTGCTACGAACGCCTGAAGAACGGTTTGAACGGGGCGCCGGCCGCTGCGACCAACCCGCTCTCGGTAGGTATTGCCTACGCCACCCTGGACCGCTCGACGGCAGACAAATTGCCCTTGATCACCATCAACCACGGGCGCACGGACTCTACCGATGGCAGCGTGTTCCCCTATGCCTTCCCGTTGCAACTGAACCCGTATTCCGAAGTGTCGGCGATCATCAACTACATCGGCCAGCAGTCGGGTGGCCTGGACAAGTTGAGTGGCAAGAAGATCGTCACGCTCTACCATGGTTCTCCCTATGGCAAGGAAACCAATGAGGTGCTGCAGGCGTTGGCCGACAAGTATGGCTTTACCCTGACCTTGCTGGAGGTGCCGCACCCTGGCAACGAACAGCAATCGCAGTGGCTGAACATCCGTCGCGCCAAGCCGGACTGGGTCATTCTGCGAGGCTGGGGTGTCATGAACCCGGTTGCCTTGAAGAGCGCGCAGAAGGTCGGCTTCCCGGCGGACCGAATCATCGGCAACATCTGGAGTAACTCCGAGGAAGACGCCGCACCGGCAGGGGCTGCAGCCAAGGGCTTTATCTCGATTACCACGCACCCGTCCGGGACCACGTTCCCGGTGACTCAAGGGATCAAGAAGGACGTTATCGATGCCGGTCATGGCGACCTTGCCGATCCAAAACGCTTCGGTACCGTCTACTACAACCTGGGTGTGGTGAACGGCATCCTCAACGTCGAGGCGGTACGCCTGGCGCAGGAAAAGTACGGCCACAAGCCATTGAGTGGCGAGCAGGTGCGCTGGGGCTTTGAGCACCTGAAGCTGGATGAGGCGCGGCTCAAGGAACTGGGCGCGCTAGGCCTGGTGCAACCCCTGCAACTGTCCTGCTCCGACCATGAGGGCGGCGGTGCCGTGCGCTTCCAGCAGTGGGATGGGGAGAAGTGGAACCTGATCAGCGATTGGGTGCAGGCCGACCGCGCACTGTTGCGGCCAATCATCGAAGCCTCTGCACAAAAGTACGCGAAGGAGAAAGGCATCACCCCGCGCGACTGCAGCAAAGACTCCTGATGCTGCCTCGACACCGGGGCACATGTGCCCCGGTGTTGTTCCGGTGGTGTTGTCCCGGTGTTGTCTGGGGCAACGACCGGGTCGCCGTTGATGAACCGCTGCGAGGACGCGAGGCCACCACCCTAGGAGTAGAACGTCGGGGTTGGCAGTTGAGCATTCAGCGCCCAGTCACCCAGCTCTTGCAGTTTGTAGTCCACAGGATCATGCAGAGACTGTGTGCGCAGGTTGCGCCAGTAGCGGTCGAGGCGCAGGGCCGCGTGGGTGGAACGGGCACCGGTCACTTCAAACAAGCGGCTGGTCAGGTCCAGGCCGATGCGTGTTGCCGCCACCTTGGCGGTTGCGATGGCGACGGCCAGTTCACCGCGTTCTTCGCTATGCAGTTGATGCTCCTTGCGCCAGGCCTGATCGAGCAGCGCGTTCGCCCGTTCGGTGAGCAATCGCACGCTTTCCAGGCCGACCCAGAACTCGCCATAGTGGCCCAGGATGTAAGGGTCTTCGTTGGCGTGTTCAACCTTGGCCTTGAACCACGGGCGGGTTTCCTTGAGGGTGTAGTTGCGGGCTTCGACGAAGGCGCCTTCGGCAATGCCAAGGAACATGTTGACGAAGGTGAGCTGCGCGATCAGCGGGCGCAGGCAGGCGAAGGGCGTACTCAAGGGGCCGGGTTCGAGCAGCAACTCGTTTTCCTCGACCCGTACCCGTTCAAAGGTCGCACTGCCACTGTCGGTTTGCCGTTGACCAATGTTGTCCCAGTCTCCGTGCAGGGTAATGCCGGTGCGCCCGCTTGGGATGGCGGCAATCAGCAGTTTGCCCTGGGTGGACTCATCCAGCGCCGAGGCAATCAGCATTTCCGAGTCGGCCGAGCCCGAGCAAAAGCTTTTACGCCCTGAGAACTCACGCCAACCGGCGAGTTTTTTCGAGACGGTACGGGTATCCAGCGGGTTGAGGGCGTTGCCCCAGAACCAGTTGTTGCGTGCTGTCAGCTCGAACCACGGTTGCCATTGGTCTGGCCGGGAGAACAAGCGCACAGTAGCCAGCATCAGGTGCTGGAAGCCAAAGACGTGAGCGATCGAGCTGTCGACCTTGGCAAATTCGCGAACGATGTTCAGCGTCTCTGTCCAGTTGGCGCCCAGGCCGCCGTATTGCGTCGGAATGATCAAGCCCAGCAAGCCGCTCTGGCGCAGCGCATCGCGCTCGGCTTTCGGTGTGCCGCCGAGGCGGTCACGTTCCGCGGCGCTTTCGGCGAAGGTGCTGGCCAGCGCTTGGGCAATCTGCAGTGGCGTCAGGCGTGCGGATTGATGAATAGCAGTCACAGGCTGTCCTCATCGGGGGGGTAGGGTGGCTTGAGGCGCGTCCATCAGGCTGGTTGCGCTGTTGCCTGGGTGGGCAGCACGTCGTTGGCGATCATTTCGCCAAAGGGGCCTGAGAGGTTGGTGACACCGCGGCCTGCCAGGCTCGCATAGGGTTCCGGCAGCAGCGGAAAGACCAGTTCGGCAAAGCGATAGGCCTCTTCCAGGTGTGGGTAGCCGGAGAAGATGAAGCTCTCGATGCCGAGGTCGGCATATTCCTTGATCAGCCCGGCCACTTGTTGCGGGTCACCGACCAGGGCCGTGCCTGCACCGCCACGCACCAGGCCAACGCCCGCCCAGAGGTTCGGGTAGATCTCCAGTTGGTCACGCCGACCACCATGCAGTGCGGCCATGCGCCGTTGCCCCTCGGAATCGAAACGCGAGAAGGACTGCTGCGCGGCGGCAATGGTTTCGTCGCTGATGTTGGCGATCAGCTTGTCGGCTGCTTGCCAGGCTTGTTCGGCGGTCTCGCGGACAATCACATGCAAGCGAATGCCGAACTTCACGGTGCGCCCGTGTTTGGCTGCGCGGGCACGGACATCGGCGATCTTTTCGGCGACAGCCGCCGGTGGCTCGCCCCAGGTCAGGTAGACATCCACCTGCTCGGCGGCCAGCTCGTGGGCCGCGTCGGAAGAACCGCCGAAATACAGCGGTGGATAGGGTTTTTGCACGGGAGGGTAGAGCGCCTTGGCGTTTTGCACTTGAAGGTGCTTGCCGTCATAGTCCACGGCTTCGCCCTGCAGCACACGCCGCCAGATATGCAGGAACTCGCCACTGGCCTCATAGCGTTCACTGTGGCTGAGATGCAGGCCGTCTCCACGGTTTTCGTCCGGGTCACCGCCGGTTACCACGTTGATCAACAGGCGGCCTGCGGACAAGCGATCAAGGGTCGCGGCCATGCGTGCAGAGACCGTCGGCGAAATGATCCCGGGGCGGATCGCTACCAGGTAACGCAGGCGTTCGGTCAGCGGTACCAGGGCAGAGGCCACCACCCAGGAGTCCTCGCAAGAGCGTCCGGTGGGTATCAGTACACCGTAGTAACCGAGGCTGTCGGCGGCCTGGGCCACCTGTTTGAGGTAGGGCAGGGTGACGGGGCGGGCGCCCTGACTGGTACCCAGCAAATGACCGTCGCCGTGGGTGGGCAGAAACCAGAAAACATTCATGTCGGCGCCTCAGGCAATTTTACGTAGAACAGCGCGGTGGCCGTTGAGCTGCTCGGCGGCTTTTTCCCCGGCCAGGCGGATACGTGCCTGCAGGGCCGTGCTGGTGATCTGGTAGTTGCTGAAATCGGCTTCGGCGGCGTAGACCCCGATCGGCAGGGTGACCGACTGGAAGAAGCTGAACAGGGGGCGAAGTTGGTGGTCGATGACCAGCGCATGGCGTTCGCTGCCACCGGTTGCGGCGAGCAGTACTGGCGTATCAATCAAGGCATCCTGGCCAATCAGATCGAACAGGTGCTTGAACTGGCCGGGGTAGGTGCCACGGTAGACGGGGGCCGCGACGATCAGCAGGTCGGCGGACTCGATTGCGCGCAGCTCATGCTCTACGGTTTCCGGCAGCTCTTTACGCGAGAGTGCGCCACCCAGTGGGCGGACGATATCCCCAAGTTCAATGACCTTGCTCTCGATGGGTAGTTGTTGCGCCAGTTCAGCCAGGATGGCCTGGGTCAGAACCAGTGTGCGCGAAGGGCGGAACGTGCCACCGGAAACGGCGACGACTTTGATTGGAGTGCTCATGGCTACAGGCCCGTTGCTGTTGAAGGTACAGGGGCAGGAGCAAGAGTTGTTCCATGTGTGAAAAGTCTTTATTTATCAGATTGTTATGAGCTTTTTGCGGGGTACTCAAGTGTTGCTTGAAGTGCGCCCTGTTGAATGGCTGTTGCTGGGGCAACAGTTTCGCTGCTGTTGTTGGCGCAACAGTGGCTGCGCGGGCGGCTGCAGTATGAGGTGTGAAGCCACTGAATTTTTACGGATTCTTTACGCGTCTGTGTGCTGCGCTATAACGATACTTGCGCGCGCCATTCAGTCAGAGCCCGTACATGTCACTTGCCAGAATCCGCTTGATTGGTTTCATCCTCGGTGTCTTCCTCATCACCCTTGCGGTGAGCATGACGATCCCTCTGTTCACCTTGATGCTTTATGAGCAGCAGGACGGGCTTTCTGCATTTGTCCGTTCAGGTGTCATCACCTTTCTCACCGGTATTGCGCTGGTCGCACAAGGGCGTCCCGAGGACGCTCATTTACGCCCGCGAGACATGTATTTGCTGACGACGGCCAGTTGGGTCGTGGTCTGTACCTTTGCGGCGCTGCCGATGGTGTTCATACGGGATATCAGCTACACGGATGCGTTTTTTGAAACGATGTCGGGTATCACCACCACCGGCTCGACCGTGCTGACCGGGCTGGACACCGCGTCCCCAGGCTTGCTGATCTGGCGCTCGATGTTGCATTGGTTGGGCGGCATCGGCTTTATCGGTATGGCGGTAGCGATTCTGCCGTTGCTGCGCGTCGGGGGGATGCGCTTGTTCCAGACCGAGTCGTCGGACTGGTCGGACAAAGTGCTGCCGCGCTCCCATGTCATGGCGAAATACATTCTGCTGGTCTATGTCGTGTTGACCGGGATTGGCTACCTGGCGTTCTGGTGGGCCGGGATGACGCCGTTCGAGGCGATCAACCACTCAATGTCGCTGATATCCACCGGTGGCTTCTCGACCTCGGACAGTTCGTTGGCGCACTGGTCGCAGCCGGCCATTCACTGGGTCGCGGTAGGGGTGATGATCCTCGGCAGCTTGCCCTTTACGTTGTATGTGGCGGTGCTGCGAGGCAATAGAGGCGCCTTGTTCAAGGATCATCAGGTACGTGGCTTCATTGGCTTTCTGGTGTTGACCTGGTTGCTGGTCGGCACCTGGCTGCATTTCAACGGGCCATACGGGTGGTGGGAGGCGGTGCGCCTGGTGGCGGTCAACGTCACGTCGGTGGTGACTACAACGGGCGTTGCGCTGGGTGACTACACCCTGTGGGGCACATTTTCGGTGTTGTTCTTCTTCTACCTGACGTTCGTCGGTGGCTGTTCGGGCTCAACCGCCGGTGGTTTGAAGATCTTTCGTTTCCAGGTCGCCGGCCAGTTACTGCATGGCAGCCTGTCGCAACTGATTCACCCGCGCGCAACGATTCGCAGCAAGTACAACGGCCATCCGCTGGATGAGGACATTGTGCGTTCGCTGCTGACCTTCTGCTTTTTCTTTACCACCACCATCGCCGCCATTGCGCTGGGGCTGGCCCTGATCGGCCTGGACTGGACCATTGCACTGACCGGTGCGGCGACGGCCGTCTGCAATGTGGGGCCGGGGTTGGGGCCGGTGATCGGGCCGGTCGGTAACTTCTCCTCACTGCCCGATGCTGCGAAGTGGCTGCTGACCGTCGGCATGCTGCTGGGGCGTCTGGAAATCCTCACCGTTCTGGTGCTGTTCACACCGTCGTTCTGGCGCTTCTAGAAACGCGGGGCGCTGCCAAGCCTCAGCCCCCATCCGGGGGCTGAATCAGATATACTCCGCGCCCCTAAAATGGGGCAGCGCTGTTTAGCGATAAGCCTGTCTGCTTGCTGTTGCTGGCGTTAACGCCTGGACAGGGCCATATCGACCGCCGCGATCAGCTTTCCCAGGTCTTTTGGGGGGGCTTTGTGTACGACGTTGAACAGATAGGCTCTTTGCTCGTCTTCATCGCCCAACTCCGAGAAAAAAGCTTTCAGCTTTATACCCAGCACTTCGGCAAATTTGAACAGTGCTTCAACGCTTGGGGTGTAGGAGCCGGTTTCAAAGCGGCTGATGGTTTTGGGATCAAAACCGGTTTTCTCGCCGAATTCAGCCTGAGTAAGCCCTGCCACCTTGCGGTAGCGCTTTATGGCTGAACCCAAACCTGAAATTGTCATCGCTTAATTCCCATTTAGAATCAAGAACTTAACGGTATTTGGTCGAGCTAGGCAACGCCAGATTCTGTAACATTACTGTCATAAACGTGATGTAATTCGTAGAATTGGATTGTCAGACAAAAGTCTGAATGCCTGGTTCAACATGGACTGGATCCAGGATTACGACCGCCACTAACGGAGTTCTAACGTGCGTCTCAATTTGCCGGTAACCTCTGTCGAACAGACGTTTCCGGAACATCAACGCCTTGTTTCCGCAACCGATACCACCAGTAAGATCACTTACTGCAATGCCGAATTCGCCGCCATGAGCGGCTTCAGTCAGGCAGAACTTATCGGTAGTACCCACAACCTTGTACGTCACCCGGACATGCCGCCAGAGGTGTTCCAGCAGATGTGGCAGTACCTCAAGGCCGGCCAGAGCTGGATGGGGATCGTCAAGAACCGCTGCAAGAACGGCAACTTCTACTGGGTCAGTGCCTACGTCACGCCGGTGCTCGAGGACGGGCGCCTGGTGGGGTACGAGTCTGTGCGGGTCAAGCCAACCCGCGAGCAGGTGCAGCGTGCCGAGACGCTGTATGCGCGTTTGCGTGAAGGCAAGCCCGCCGTGCCAGTGCTGCGCCGCGCTGCGGTGATCGGCAAGGTACTGGCGTTGCCGGTGCTGGCTGCCGGGGTTTCCATTGTGCTAAACCAGGCCGCTCCCGGTCTGCTTGGCCAGGGCGCCACGCTTGGGCTTTTCGGGCTGGTTGGTCTTTATGGCCACAGCCGCCTTGGGCGCGAGCTTAAACAGATCGTGCAGTCTACGCCCAATACCTTTGCTGACCCGATCGTTGCTATGACCTACACCGATGCCGTGGGGCCGAGTGCTCAACTGCAGATGATCCTGATCAGTGAAGAGGCGCGGTTGAAAACAGCCCTCACACGCTTGAGCGATCTGGCCAGGCAGATGGCTGAGGCAGCGACCGATTCCAGTCGGTTGTCCAGCAGCACGGAGTCGGCGTTGCTCGAACAGCGTGCCGAAACCGACATGACGGCAGCGGCGATGACTGAGATGGCCGCGTCCATCGCTGAGGTCGCCCAGCATGTGCAGCAAACGGCAGGCGAAGCGCAAACCGCCAACCTCCTGGCCGATCAGGGCAGTCAGGTGGCCGGTACTACCCGCGAAGCGATCCAGTTGCTGGCCAGTACGGTCACCCAGATCAACCAGGCAGTCGGAAACCTGGCCGGGCAGACCCAGGACATCATGATGGCTGCGAGCGTGATCCGCTCGATTGCCGAACAGACCAACCTGTTGGCGCTCAACGCTGCCATTGAGGCCGCTCGCGCCGGCGAACAAGGGCGCGGCTTTGCGGTGGTGGCTGACGAAGTGCGGGCATTGGCCGGCAAGACCCGTCAGTCGACCCTGCAAATTCAGGGCGTCATTGAAAGCCTTCGTACGGGTGCGGAGGAGGCCGTGAGCATCGCCAACCTGGGTATTCAGGAAGCAGAGCAGGGGGTTGCGCAGGTGCTGGAAGCACAGCGTGCCTTGCAAGGTATCCGCGAAGCCGTAGAGCGTATCAGTGACATGAGCCATCAGATGGCTGCTGCTTCTCAGGAACAGTCAAATGTCGCCGAAGATGTCTCGCGGCAGATCAATACGGTGGCCAGCACGGTGCAGAAAACCGCGCAGAATGCCAATGCCGCGGCGACACGGGGCGGTGAATTGGAGCGCATTTCTTCGAGCCTGCGCGCTCTGGTCGAGCGATTCAATCGATAGCCGGCAGGGTGTAGAGGACGTCATGGACGATAACTACCGCGCGGCCGTCGATGCGGCCGCGATTTTTTCCGAAACCGATTTGACGGGTCGGATTACCTACGTAAACCAACAGTTTTGCAGCATTTCCGGTTACAGCCGCGAAGAGCTGCTTGGGGCCAATCACCGCATCCTCAATTCGGGCCTGCATGATCCGGAGTTTTTCCAGGAGATGTGGCGGTCCCTGGTGATGGGCAAGGTCTGGAAAGGCGAGATCTGCAACCGCGCCAAGGACGGCTCGTTGTACTGGGTCGACAGTACGATGGTGCCATTGATGGACCCATTGAGCGGGAAGGTACGCAAGTATGTCTCGATTCGTTTCGATGTCAGCGAGAAGCGCCAGTTGCTGCGCACCTTGCAATGGCGGGTCAGCCACGATGTGCTGACCGGCCTACCCAACCGGGCCTACCTGTCTGACCTGTTGACGCAAGCTCTGGATTTTTCCCGGCAAGAGGGCACCCAACTGGCGGTGTGCATGCTTGACCTGGATGGTTTCAAGGCGGTGAACGACGGCTATGGTCACGCCAGTGGCGATTTGTTGCTGGTCGAGGTGGCCGCCCGTCTCAAGGGCATCCTGCGCGGCGGTGATGCCGTGGCGCGGTTGTCAGGCGATGAGTTCGTGCTGATTCTGCGTGACGTTCACGACCACTATCGTCTGCACATTGCCCTGCAGCGGGTACTCGCCGCCGTTGCATCGCCTTACGCCATCAACGGTCAGGACTTGAGCGTCAGCGCGAGCATCGGGGTGACGCTGTTTCCGCTCGACAATGACGATGCCGACACCTTGCTGCGCCATGCCGACCAGGCCATGTATGTGGCCAAACAAAGTGGCCGTAACCGCTACCATGTGTTTGACGTCTCGCTGGACAAGGAGGTCAAGGCCACCCACCAGACCGTTGAGCGCTTGCGCCAGGCGTTGGCCAAGGGTGAGTTGCGCCTGTACTACCAGCCTAAGGTCAATATGCGCACCGGTGCGGTGATTGGCTTTGAGGCGTTGTTGCGCTGGCAGCATCCGGTCAAGGGGCTGGTGCCGCCGGTGGAGTTTTTACCGTTGGTAGAGCAGACTGACCTGATCGTCGATATCGGTGAATGGGTGATCGATCAGGCCATGGCGCAAATGCATCAATGGCAACTGCAGGGTTTCTGTTGGTCGGTGAGCGTGAACATTGCGGCCCGGCATTTCCAGCGTTCGGACTTTGTCGAGCGGTTGAAACGACTGCTGGCCCGCCACGCAGCGGTGGCGCCAAGCATGTTGGATCTGGAAATCGTCGAATCGGTGGCCATCGAGAACATTCAGCGGGTCAGCCAATGTCTGGATGCCTGTCAGGAGCTGGGCGTGCAATTCTCCCTTGATGATTTCGGCACAGGTTACTCATCGCTGAGTTACCTCAAGCGGCTGCCAACCCAGACAATCAAGATCGATAAGTCGTTTGTTCGTGACATCCTCCACGACCAGGATGACCTGGCCTTGACCCGCGCCGTGATTAGCCTGGCGCGGGCGTTCGGCCGTCAGGTGATCGCCGAAGGCCTGGAAACGGTTGAACATGGCCAGTTGCTGATGGACTTGGGCTGCGACATGGCGCAAGGCTACTGCATTGCCCGGCCAATGCCCGCTGCCGATGTGACGCTGTGGGTCGAGGGTTATGCGCAGCCCGCGGAGTGGGCTGCACGGGCACCGCTGACGGTATAGGCGTCAGCGGTGTTGACGATGCAGGCGCCGATGGCATCGCCTGCATCACGGGTGCCTAGAGTTGGGTTGCGGTGTTTTTCACCACGGCCAGCTCTGGGTGCGCGACCAATTTGTCGATGTGCAGTTCGTCGTTGTTCATCCAGGTCTCGGTCAGCACCCGGTAGTGCTCCATGTCCCGGCAGCGCATGCGCAGGCTGTAATCGAAGTGGCCGCTGATCAGTTGGCACTCAAAAACCTGTGGGCAAGCCCGAACGCAGGCCTCAAACGCGCGTTGCGCTGCGCGCCCGCTCTGGTTGGAGAGGGCAACCAGCACCAGCAGCGACAGCCCCGGTGAAACCATCTGCACGTCGATGATCGCGCCGTAGCCTCGAATCACGCCGCGCCTTTCCAGCTTGCGCACCCGCTCAAGGCACGGGCGAGGCGTCAGATGCACCAGTGATGAAAGCTTCTCATAGGTGATCCGCCCGTTATGGCGCAGTACATCAATGATGGCTTCATCGATCCGGTCCAGAGGGGGCGCGCAGTGGGGGCTGTTGGCCTTGTTTTCCATGCGGGTCTGCTTCACTTCAAACGGTTGGATAGAAATTGCTGCAGGCGCTCGCTCTGCGGGTGGTCGAGTATCGCGGCGCTGCCTTGTTCCTCGACCCGGCCCTGATGCAGGAACAACACCTGGCTGGACACCTTCCGGGCAAAGCCCATTTCGTGGGTGACCATGAGCATGGTACGACCTTCCTCGGCCAGCGTCTGTATGACTTTGAGCACCTCGCCCACCAGCTCTGGGTCGAGCGCCGAGGTGGGTTCATCGAAGAGGATGATTTCCGGCTCCATGGCCAGTGCGCGGGCGATGGCAACCCGTTGTTGTTGCCCGCCAGAGAGAAACGCCGGGTACTGATCGGCTGCGCGCGATGGCAGCCCAACCTTGTCCAGGTAGGCGCGAGCGCGGGCTTCGGCGTCCTGTGCGCTGACACCAAGCACACGGCGAGGGGCCAGGCAAATGTTCTCCAGCACAGTCATGTGGCTCCACAGGTTGAAGTGCTGGAACACCATGGCCAGACGCGTACGCAGGTTCTGCAATTGGGCAGGGTGCGGTGCGCGCACGCCTGCGCGACCCTGGCGCATCTCGATGGTTTGGCCATCGAGGGTAATCGCGCCCGCGTCGGGTTGTTCAAGGAAGTTGATGCAGCGCAGCATTGTACTTTTGCCCGAGCCGCTGGCACCAATCAGGCTGATGACATCGCCTTTGCGCGCTTGCAGCGAGACGCCTTTGAGTACCTGATGATCGCCGTAGTGTTTGTGCAGGTCTTCGACGGTCAGTTTGACCGCCGCTGTCTGGGCGACGTTGGCCTGACGTGCTGTCGTAAGTGGCTCAAGCAGTGGCTCGCGATGGGACGACAAGGCGTGTGCAGAAAGGGTCATGGTTTAGCCTCGGACAGGAACAAGAAAACGCATCCAGCGGCGTTCGGCAAGGCGGAACAGCCCGACCAGCACGAAGGACAGCAGCATGTACAGCAGGGCCGCGACACCGAAGGCCTGGAAGGTCAGGAAGGTTGCGGCATTGGCGTCGCGCGCGACCTTGAGGATGTCGGCGATGGTTGCGGTGAAGGCCAGGGAGGTGGCGTGCAGCATCAGGATCAGTTCGTTGCTGTAGGCCGGCAGCGCACGGCGCAGGGCGGCTGGCAGAATCACGAACAGGTTCAGGCGCCAGCCATACAGACCATAGGCCTGGGCCGCTTCAATTTCGCCGTGGGGGATATTGCGAATCGCCCCGGCGAAGATCTCCACGGTGTAGGCGCAGGTATTGAGGACGAAGGCCAGCAGGGTGCAGTTCAGCGCGTTGCGGAAGAACGCGTCGAGCAAGGCGTTGTCGCGAACGACTTCCAGCCCGTACAGGCCGGTGTAGCAAATCAGCAGTTGGATGTAGAGCGGTGTGCCGCGAAAGACGTAGGTGTAGAACTCCACTGGCCAGCGCAGCCAGCGCTGGCGTGAAACCCTGGCCAGGGCCAAGGGTAGCGACAGCAGGAAACCCAGGACGGTCGTCACGATAAACAACCACAGGGTCATCGCCAGCCCGGAAAAACCGGCGCCATCACTGTAGAGGTAGGCCAGGCCATATTGCTCAAGCAGTTCGATCATGATGCCAGCCCCTTGATGCCCGTGTTGTAGCGCCGTTCCAGGCGTTTAAATAGCCGGTTTGAAAGGGTTGTGATCACCAGGTAGACCAGTGCGGCGAGGATCAGGAAATACAGGGTGTTATTGGTGGTCTTGCCGGCGTTCTGCGCGGCTTTGACCAGGTCGGCCAGGCCGATGATCGAGACCAGTGCCGTGGACTTGAGCAGTACCAGCCAGTTGTTGCCCAGCCCTGGCAGGGCGAAGCGCATCAGTTGTGGGAACAGTACCAGGCGAAAACGCTGGGCGCGGCTCAGGCCGTAGGCGGTAGCAGCCTCAAGCTGGCCTGCCGGTACGCTGAGAATGGCACCGCGAAAGTTCTCGGTGAAGTAGGCACCGTAGATGAAACCCAGGGTGATCACACCGGCCATGAACGGGTCGATCTCGACGTAGTTCCAGCCCAGCATTTCGGTGAAATCGTTGAGCCACAATTGCAGGGTGTAGAAGATCAGCAGGATCAGTACCAGGTCCGGCACGCTGCGTATCAGCGTGGTGTAAAGCGTGGCCGGAGCGCGCAGCAGGCGTAGCGGTGAGCACTTGGCGCAGGCGCCGATCAGGCCCAGGCTCAGGCTTAATGCCAGCGACAGCAACGCCAGTTTCAGGGTCATCCAGGTCCCTTGCGCCAACAGCGGGCCAAAGCCCTGCAGGCTCAGGGCCTGCAGGCCGATTGAGTGGAGGAGGTCATTCACGGGAGAGTCTCGTCAGAAGCTGGAGTGGAGACCGCTGCGGCCAGCAGGATGGCTGGCCGCAGACAGATTTACTCGTTGTAGATATCCAGGTCGCCGACGTACTTTTTCTGGATTTCGGCGAAGGTCCCATCGGCAAGGACCTCAGCGATGCCTTTGTTCAGCAAGGCCTTCAGTTCGCTATCGTTCTTGCGCAAGCCCATGGCGATGTCCAGCGGCAAGGTGGGGTCCTTGATGGCTGGGCCGGTCTTGAAGTCGGCACCTTCGGGTTTGGCCAGGAAGTTCAGTTGGGCTTCCAGCTTGTCGGTCAGGGTGGCGTCGAGTCGGCCGTTCATCAGGTCGGCATAGTTCTGGTCCTGGGCCTGGTAGGCCTTGACCTGTGCGCCCAGCGGCGCCAGCTTGGCGCGGGCGTAGGCCTCTTGCAGAGAGCCTTGCAGCACGCCGACCTGCTTGCCCTTGAGCGATTCCGGTGTGTCGCCGAAATCAGCACCTTTGCGGGTGATCACGGATGTCGGGCTGAGGAACAGGCGGTCAGTGAAGTCGATCTGCTTCTGCCGTGCCGGGGTCACGGCCATGGAGGACATGATCGCGTCGAACTTGCGCGCACGCAGTGCCGGAATCATGCCATCGAACTCGTTGTTGACCCAGGTGCACTTGACCTGCAGCTTGGCGCAAATGGCATTGCCCAGCTCAATGTCGAAGCCTTGCAGGCTGCCGTCGGCTGCTACCGATTCAAACGGCGGGTACTCAGGGTAGACACCAAAACGGATTTCTTTCCATTCTTGAGCCTGAACCGCGCTTGCGCACAGCGCAAGGAGCAACACGCTAAGGGGCTTTCGAAACGAAGTCATGAGGGTATCCCTTGGTTTTGTAATTGATTTAGGGCAGTAAAAAATCGTGAGGCTGTTTGGGTCTTGAAGTGACTCTTCGGTCTGGCCTCAGAATGCGCGATGAGCGGTTTTTTTTTGTGTCGTTTCAGCCGGCCGTGGCGACCGTAATTTGCTGTTAACGGTTGCCGTGCAGCCGATTCGGCTGTGGTGTTGCCTGTTTTGGCTTTTGCACAGCCGTTTCCGACCTGCCGCGCCTGGGCGCAGCAGGTTTGGCGGATTCAGGCGCGTTTTTTTGCCAGGGTTTCGGCAGGGTTGCGCAGCAGGGCGAAGAGGTCTTTCGGGTTGCTGAGTTCGGGCACCAGCTCGATCTGGCGGCCTATCCCGAGTGCCGTGGCCTCGTCCAGTACATAGCGCAGGGCCGAATAGTCCTCTAGGGCAAATCCGACGGAGTCGAACAGGGTCACCTGGGTGTCATTTTCGCGGCCTGCTGCCTGGCCGTTCACGACTTGCCAGAACTCGGTGGTCGGTGAGTCGGCCGGCATCTGCTGGATCTCGCCTTCGATACGGCTTTGTGGCTCGTACTCAACAATCACTCGGGCGTTTTCGACGATGTTGCGGTGCAGCTCAGTCTTGCCTGGGCAGTCGCCACCGACAGCGTTGAGGTGCATGCCTGGCTCGATCATCTCCGGGGTGAGGATGGTGGCGTAGGCCTTGTCGGCGGTGACTGTGGTGATGATATCGGCGCCGCGAACGGCGTCGGCCACAGAGCTGGCCTGAATCAGTTTCAGTGCCGGGAAGGTGCTGAGGTTGGCGATCAGCTTGGCGGTCGCCTGCGGATCGAGGTCGTACAGACGGATCTCTTCGATGCCCAGCAGGGCATGGAATGCCAAGGCTTGAAATTCACTCTGCGAGCCGTTGCCGATCAGCGCCATGCTGCGGCTGCCCGGGCGCGCCAGGTAGCGTGCGGCCAGGGCCGAGGTTGCGGCGGTTCGCAGGGCGGTCGTCAGGGTCATCTCGCTCAGCAGTACCGGGGCGCCCGTATCGACATCGCCAAGCGCGCCAAACGCCATGACGGTGAGCATGCCGCGCTGGGTGTTCTTGGGGTGGCCATTGACGTACTTGAAGGCATACAGGTTCGCATCGGATACCGGCATCAATTCGATGACACCATCGGGCGAATGGTTGGCCAGGCGCGCGCACTTTTCAAAGTCGTGCCAGCGCAGATAGTCCTGGCGGATGTACTCGGCCATCTCGCGCAGGCAGGTGCTCAAACCTTTACGAGTGACCAGGTGGCTCAGGTCGGTGACATCCAGATAACGGGTCATGCTGTTCTCCTTCTTATAATCAGTTTAGTTGCGCACGGGCAGGTGGACTTCGGCGAGCATGCAGCGGGCGCTGCCACCGCCAATGCGTTCGATGTTGTCGATGTTCACCACCACCGGGCGGCTGTGCTGTTCGACCTGTTCGCGTTGGTCGGGCTTCAGCGAAGCCCAGGCGCTACGCGACATCACCAGCAGCGGCTGGCCCTGCTTGTCGTGGACTTCGAGCATGTTGCCGGCGAAGCCTTCAAGCTGGTCGAAGTCCAGTGCCAGGATGTCTTTGCCGGTGTCGCGCAGGGAGCGCTCCAGTGCCTGCCGCTCGCTCGCATCGGGCAGGGCTTGCAGGCACACCACCGAGAGCTCAGTGCCAACGCTCATCATCACGTTGCTGTGGTAGATCGGCGCGTGGTGCCGGTCGACGGCATGGAACACGCATAGGCGGTAATCAAGTTGTTCGGCGAACTGGCGCAGCGCTTCGGTGTGGGTTCGCCCGGAGTGGCAGGCGTAGCTGATCCGGTGCTCGCGGTCCAGCACCATGCTGCCGGTGCCTTCGAGGAACATGCTGTGCTGCTCCAGCGGGCTCAGGTCGATGGTGGTGTTAATTGCAAAGCGCTCTTCCAGAACGCGCAGTACGCCTTTGTTGCGCTCCAGGCGACGGTTCTGGCCCTCCATCGGATACAGCACCAGGCTGCCGTCCGCGTGGCTGCTCCACCAGTTGTTGGGGAAGATCGAGTCCGGGGTGTGAGGGGCAGGGGTGTCCTGCACCACCAGTACGTCTACGCCGTGCTGGCGCAGGGTGTCGACGTAGCCATCGAACTCTTCCAGCGCTTTCTGCTGTGCCTGTTCGGGGGCGAGAAAGGGTTGCTGAAAGCGGTTGTTGAAGGCCGTGTCCGGGTTGAAGGCGAACCGCGCCGGGCGGATCATCAAGACGGTATTGGTGGTTTGCATTGAGGCACGCATCCAGGGTGGCTATGTGCCTATTGTCCGTGGGATGCCGTGTAAATCCCGGCTGAAGCCGGTGTGGCGCTCAGCCGGGAAAGCTGAATGCGGTCGTGATGCAGCGGAATCGGCTGTGATGATGGGGGCGAGCGGGTTTGAAGGGCGATCAGGTTTTTCGGGCGCCAACAAAAACGGCACCTTCGCAGGTGCCGTTCTTTCAGTTGCCTGATGCCTTATTTGTGCAGCGTTTCTGCCGCATACAAGGTGTTCTCCAGCAGGCAGGCACGGGTCATCGGGCCTACACCACCTGGAACCGGCGTGATCCAGCCTGCGCGTGGCAGGGCGGTTTCATAAACCACATCGCCGACCAGCTTGCCATCTTCCTGGCGATTGATGCCGACGTCGATGACGATCGCGCCTTCCTTGATCCACTCACCCTTGACCAGGCCTGGCTTGCCGGCGGCAACCACGACCAGGTCGGCACGGCCGACGTGGCCTGCCAGGTCCTTGGTGAAACGGTGGGTGACGGTCACGGTGCAGCCTGCCAGCAGCAGCTCCATGGCCATTGGGCGGCCAACGATGTTCGAAGCCCCCACCACCACGGCATTCATGCCGTACAGGTCCTGACCGGTGCTCTGCAGCAGGGTCATGATGCCTTTCGGCGTGCAAGGGCGCAGCAGGGGAATGCGCTGAGCCAGGCGACCGACGTTATAAGGATGGAAGCCGTCGACGTCTTTGTCTGGGCGGATGCGCTCAAGCAGCAGCGATGCATCCAGGTGTGCCGGAAGCGGCAACTGCAACAGGATGCCATCGATGTTCGCGTCGTTATTAAGGCGATCGATCAGATCGGTCAGGGCTTGCTGCGTGGTATCGCTGGGCAGGTCAAAGGCCTGGGAGATAAAGCCGACCTCTTCGCAATCCTTGCGCTTGTGCGAAACATAGACTTGAGAGGCGGGGTCGTTGCCGACCAGGATCACTGCCAGGCCAGGAGTGCGCAGGCCTTGCTGGCGGCGCTCCGCGACACGTTGGGCGATCTGCTGGCGCAGGTTGGCGGCGATCGCCTTGCCGTCGATAAGTTGTGCAGTCATGACGCGTGATTAACCATCGAGAGGGAATAAAATGAGCGCGCATTCTCGCATGACACAGCCCTAGGGCAAAGGCGCTTGGTCTGGCAAATGCTCTAAGCCCTTAAATAAAATGAATTTTTTTCAAAAAAGAGTTGACGACCCTGCCACTCGTCTATAACATTCGTCGCACTTGTCGGGCAGAGCCTAGCACTGGTTAGCAAGGTCAGGCAGAATGAGCAGATTTTAAGCTCGTTTGGCGGGACTGAAAAGTTAGTTTGTAATCTTAAACGAAAGCAGATTAAATATGCGCCCGTAGCTCAGCTGGATAGAGCATCCGCCTTCTAAGCGGATGGTCGCAGGTTCGAGTCCTGCCGGGTGCGCCATTAAGGCAGCTTTGGCACAAGTGAAGCAGTAACGTAATATGGTGGGCGTAGCTCAGTTGGTAGAGCACAGGATTGTGACTCCTGTTGTCGTGGGTTCGATCCCCATCGTCCACCCCATATTCTAAAAGGCGCCCGATGAATAGTCCGGCGCCTTTGCTTTAAACGCTTTACGCGGACGTGGTGAAATTGGTAGACACACTGGATTTAGGTTCCAGCGGCGCAAGCTGTAAGAGTTCGAGTCTCTTCGTCCGCACCATCTAAGCGTTTGTTTTTAAAGGCGTTTTTCAAGATTTCCCTTCAAATGGGAACGTTTTGTGAACACTTTGGGAATGAACAGGCGAAAAGGGCAGCCCATGTGGCTGCCCTTTGTCGTTTCTGACTGCTGTTTTTTACCTCTGAGTTTGATCTGTGCCGAATCAGTCTCGACGCCAGTCCACGCTGAGGTAGAACTCGCTGTCGCTGTAGCGATAACTGGTGTCTCCGTCATAAGCAGCTTCCAGGTCGTGGCCGATGCGATTGGCCAGGTGCAGGCCGGTCGTGGTAACCAGAACCTCATCGCCATCCTCTGTTACATCAATCAGTCGTTCCAAGGCGTGCTCGGCCTTTTCCCTTGCTTCTGTATTGCGGACAAGATGAACAAGTTCTTCGCGGTGCTTTTGCAGAAATGCTCCTGCCAGCCGCACCTGGCCCGCTACTGCGCGATCGGCGATACGCCTGCAGGCCGGGCAGACAAAATTTTCGACTGAAACGTGGGATGCGTCAGCATGCCATGACCACTCACCTGCATGGTATTTGGCGCCACATTCCGGACATTGCGCTGAGCCACCAGGTCGGTGCGCTTCCAGGTATGGATCTGTTTTGTCTGTTTTGAACAGCTTGTCTTTCTGGCTGTGCTGGTATTTGTCCATTGCTGCTCTCCGATGCGTACTGAGGTGCAGCGGTCGGTGACGCATCAAGAATCAAGGTGGTTGCCCTGTTAGGGTCTGTGGCATTTTTCCAGACGCCCCTTGCCGTGGGCGCGACAAGGGGCAAGGGTGCAGCATCAGCTGCTTTTAATGGGTACGACCTTTTCTGGCTTGATGGCTTCAGGCTTTTTCGGTAGCGATATGGTCAATATGCCTTTACTGAAGCTGGCTTCGATTTTGTCGGCGTCGACCTCTTTGGGCAGGTTGAATACCCGTTCAAACGAGCCATAGTGGCGCTCGGAGAGGTAGTAGCCCTTTCTTTTCTCTTCCTTGTCTTCTTTCTTTTCGCCTTTGATGATCAGGCTGCCATTGGACAGTTTGACCTCGATGTTTTTTTCATCCATGCCGGGAAGTTCGGCCGTGATTTCGTAGCTTTTTTCTTTATCGGAAATGTCCACGGCGGGTACATTGCGGCTGATCAGTTCCCTGCGCCAGAAGGGTTCGGCGTCAAACAGGCCTCGGCCGAATGGGGTGGAAAGCGAGCCTCGGTTGAAATCCTCGAACAGGTGATCAACCTGCTGACGGAGTTTTTCGAAGGGGCGCCACATATCTGAGGTGGCCAAGTGCTGGCCGGGTTTTTCTTCTTGCTGGACCGGCATTTTTTTTACGGAGTTAGCCATTTTCATATCTCCTTTACAGTGATTTTCGACAGTTGTTGTCTTTGTTTGCGCGGTGATTTGCCCGGAATATGGAGGGCGAGCCAAGCACTGGGGTTGGTGTGCGAGGGGCTGTCTTGATGCTCAGGTTTCAATTGAATCGCAAAAGGCCTGGCCGGGTTTGATCTGGATCAGATGAGCACTATCTGATCGTCGGCGTCGCAAAGACCCGTGGCGTCAAGGTGTTCAGCGTGCGCACGGGTGGTGACAATGGCCTGAAAGCTGATAGATTTCAGCCGGTTGAGGTAGTGGTCGAGCTGTCGGCTGCAGAAGGAAGAACTATATGATCGCAAAAGAGTTCCGCCAGGCGGTTGCCCTGGAGCGTTTCGCCGAGGCCAATCCGCAGTTGCTGGCTGAAATTGCCCAGCTTAGCGAGCATGATCAGGCGCAACAGATCCAGTGGGCGTTCGAAGATGAAGCCGAGACGCAGGGGCTCCAGCCTTGGGAGCTGGCGCTGCAGCTGATTGCAGCATCTCCCGAGGAATTGCAGGCCATGCGCCTGGAAGTGCATCGTGAAGTGGCCGAGGCATTGGGCATGAGCTGGGAAGAGTACTGCGGGCTCAATGAGCTCGATGAAGCCGCGCCGTGATGAGCGTCGTGTAGTGTTTTGAAAAGATTTGCCAAGGGTGTGGGCACAATCGAGCACCGTCTCGTAGTGCCCGGCGCGCCTTGGTTTGCGGGTGTCTGGCCATTTTGGCCGGTACCCCTTCATATAAAAGGACCGGTGTGGTTTCCCGTCGTCTTGAACGGGGTGACTTCTGGTGTTTGAGCTACTAGAATGCTTGCCCTTGATTCTGGAGTCGGGTATCGCCGGCTAACGTCTGTGCAACGAGGAATATCCATGCAAGTTTCTGTTGAAAATACTTCCGCTCTCGAGCGCCGCATGACCATCGGCGTTCCGGCCGAGCGCATCGAGACCGAAGTCAACAAGCGTCTGCAACAGACTGCCCGTCGCGCCAAGGTCCCAGGCTTCCGTCCTGGCAAAGTGCCTATGAGCGTGATTCGTCAGCGTTACGAAGACGCAGCCCGTCAGGAAGCCCTGGGCGACCTGATCCAGGCCACGTTCTATGAAGCTGTGGTTGAGCAGAAGCTGAACCCTGCCGGCGCCCCTGCCGTCGAGCCAAAAGTGTTCGAAAAGGGCAAGGACCTGGAATACATTGCCACCTTCGAAGTATTCCCTGAGTTCGCCGTTGCCGGTTTCGAGTCGATCGCCGTTGAGCGCCTGAGCGCCGAAGTGGCTGACGCCGACCTGGACAACATGCTGGAAGTACTGCGCAAGCAGAACGTCCGTTACGAAGTGGCAGAGCGTGCTGCTCAGAACGAAGACCAACTGAACATTGATTTCGTTGGCAAGATCGATGGCGAAGCCTTCGCCGGCGGTTCGGCCAAGGGCACTCAGCTGGTGCTGGGTTCCGGTCGCATGATCCCAGGCTTCGAAGAAGGTCTGGTCGGTGCCAAGGCCGGTGAAGAGCGCGTTCTGAACCTGACCTTCCCTGAGAACTACCAGAACCTGGATCTGGCCAACAAGGCTGCCGAGTTCACCGTTACTGTTAACAGCGTTTCCGAGCCCAAGCTGCCTGAGCTGACCGAAGAGTTCTTCGCCCAGTTCGGTATCAAGGAAGCCGGTGTCGATGGTTTCCGCGCCGAAGTTCGCAAGAACATGGAGCGTGAGCTGCGTCAGGCGATCAAGACCAAGGTCAAGAATCAGGTAATGGACGGCCTGCTGGCTGCCAACCCGATCGAAGTACCAAAGGCCCTGCTGGAAAACGAAGTGAACCGCCTGCGCGTTCAAGCCGTTCAACAGTTCGGTGGCAACATCAAGCCAGAGCAACTGCCTGCTGAGCTGTTCGAAGAGCAAGCCAAGCGTCGCGTCGTGCTGGGCCTGATCGTCGCCGAAGTGGTCAAGCAGAACGAGCTGAAGCCGGACGAAGACCGCGTACGTGAGCTGATCCAGGAAATGGCTTCGGCCTACCAGGAGCCTGAGCAAGTCGTGGCGTGGTACTACAAGAACGACCAGCAACTGAACGAAGTCCGTTCGGTTGTGCTGGAAGAACAAGTTGTGGATACTGTTCTGCAGAAAGCGACTGTGACCGATAAATCGGTCTCTTACGAAGAAGCTGTCAAGCCGGCGCAAGCACCAACTGCCGACTGATTTCCTTCTCTCGTAGGAAAACACCATAAGCCAGCCTTCGTGCTGGCTTATGCGTATTCAAGACATGACTATTTGGGAGTGAGTGCAGGACATGTCCCGCAATTCTTATTATCAGCAGAGCTCTGACATCCAGGCCGCAGGCGGCCTGGTCCCGATGGTTATCGAGCAATCCGCTCGTGGCGAACGTGCCTACGATATTTATTCGCGCCTCTTGAAGGAGCGGATCATCTTCCTGGTTGGCCCGGTAGAGGACTACATGGCTAACTTGGTAGCGGCGCAGATGCTGTTCCTTGAAGCGGAAAACCCGGACAAGGATATCCATCTCTATATCAACTCGCCGGGTGGTTCGGTGACTGCGGGCATGTCGATCTACGACACCATGCAGTTCATCAAGCCAGACGTCTCCACCATCTGCATCGGCCAGGCCTGCAGCATGGGTGCGTTCCTGTTGGCCGGTGGTGCCAAGGGCAAGCGTCATTGCCTGCCGAACTCGCGGATGATGATTCACCAGCCGCTGGGTGGTTTCCAGGGTCAGGCGTCGGACATCGACATCCATGCCAAGGAAATTCTTTCGATCCGTTCGCGTCTGAACGAACTGCTGGCGTTCCACACCGGTCAGTCGATCGAAACCATCGAGCGTGACACCAACCGTGACAACTTCATGAGCGCTCAACGCGCTGCCGAGTACGGCCTGATCGACTCGGTGTTCGACAAGCGTCAAATGACTGCTTGATCGACTCAAAAGCAGGTGCTGGGCCCGCCCAGCCACCTGCGGACTTGAAAAAGCCCGCAATTGCCTTCATCTTGTGTTGCAAGCCTACCGGATTGGATCGATCGAATGACTGACACCCGTAACGGCGAGGACAACGGCAAATTGCTCTATTGCTCCTTCTGCGGCAAAAGCCAGCATGAAGTGCGCAAGTTGATTGCCGGCCCCTCGGTATTTATCTGCGACGAGTGCGTCGACCTGTGCAACGACATCATCCGTGAGGAGGTGCAGGAA
Source organism: Pseudomonas sp. TE3910 (assembly GCF_056279025.1). NCBI lineage: Bacteria > Pseudomonadati > Pseudomonadota > Gammaproteobacteria > Pseudomonadales > Pseudomonadaceae > Pseudomonas > Pseudomonas sp. TE3910. Next base: position 1,717,150 of record NZ_JBWBQN010000001.1, on the reverse strand, counting down.
GCCCAGGCCGAGAGCAGTGCGCATAAATTGCCTTCGCCGAAAGAAATCAGCGCCATCCTGGACCAGTACGTCATTGGTCAGGAGCGCGCGAAAAAGGTCTTGGCCGTAGCGGTGTACAACCACTACAAGCGCCTGAACCAACGCGACAAGAAAAACGACGACGTCGAACTTGGCAAGAGCAACATCCTGCTGATCGGCCCGACTGGTTCGGGCAAGACGCTGCTCGCTGAAACCTTGGCGCGCCTGCTGAATGTGCCGTTCACCATCGCCGATGCCACCACGCTGACTGAAGCGGGCTATGTCGGTGAGGATGTCGAGAACATCATTCAGAAGCTGTTGCAAAAGTGCGACTACGACGTCGAAAAAGCCCAGATGGGTATTGTCTACATCGACGAAATCGACAAGATTTCGCGTAAGTCGGACAACCCGTCGATTACCCGCGATGTGTCGGGTGAGGGCGTGCAGCAAGCGCTGCTCAAGCTGATCGAAGGCACGGTCGCTTCCGTTCCGCCGCAAGGTGGCCGCAAGCACCCGCAGCAGGAGTTCCTGCAGGTCGATACGCGCAACATCCTGTTTATCTGTGGCGGTGCGTTCTCTGGCCTGGAAAAAGTGATCCAGAGCCGTTCCACCCGCGGCGGCATCGGCTTCACTGCCGAAGTACGCAGCAAGCAGGAAGGCAAGAAGGTTGGCGAGTCGCTGCGTGAAGTCGAGCCGGACGATTTGGTCAAGTTTGGCCTGATCCCTGAGTTCGTCGGTCGTTTGCCCGTTTTGGCAACCCTCGACGAGCTGGATGAGGCTGCTTTGATGCAGATCCTGACCGAGCCGAAGAACGCCCTGACCAAGCAGTACGCCAAGTTGTTCGAGATGGAAGGCGTGGACCTGGAGTTCCGCAACGACGCGCTGCGTTCCGTTGCTCGCAAGGCACTGGAGCGCAAGACCGGCGCACGTGGCCTGCGTTCCATTCTCGAAGGCATCCTGCTCGACACCATGTACGAGATTCCTTCGCAGAAGGATGTCAGCAAGGTGGTGATCGACGAGAGTGTCATCGATGGTTCTTCGCAGCCGCTGTTGATCTATGAGAACAGCGAGCCGCAAGCCAAAGCTGCACCTGATGCCTGAGCCCTTCACCGGCTCGAATCAGCAAGGGGCCTTCGGGCCCCTTTGCTTTTCCTGTCGTAGAGCTTGTTTTTTTCCGGGGCTGCCCCCACATTAGGTTCAAGCTCAAATTCCATCGGTTTTACGGCCACAAGGCCGCTGTAGAGGCGAAATCATGAAGACAACCCTCGACTTGCCTCTTTTGCCATTGCGTGATGTCGTCGTCTATCCGCACATGGTTATCCCGCTGTTTGTGGGGCGCGAGAAGTCCATCGAGGCCCTCGAGGCCGCGATGACGGGCGAGAAGCAGATCCTCCTGCTGGCCCAGAAGAATCCAGCCGACGATGATCCAGGCGAAGACGCCCTGTATCGTGTGGGCACCATCGCTACCGTTCTGCAGCTGCTGAAACTGCCTGATGGCACCGTCAAGGTGCTGGTCGAGGGTGAGCAGCGTGGTGCTGTCGAGCGTTTCAACGAAGTTGACGGGCACATCCGTGCCGAAGTCGCACTGATCGACGAGTCGGAAGCCGCTGACCGCGAATCCGAAGTGTTCGTGCGCACGCTGCTTTCGCAGTTCGAACAATATGTCCAGCTGGGCAAGAAAGTCCCGGCTGAAGTCCTGTCGTCGCTGAACAGCATCGATGAGCCGGGTCGTCTGGTCGACACCATGGCCGCGCACATGGCGCTGAAAATCGAGCAGAAACAGGAAATCCTCGAAATCATCGACCTGGGTGCCCGGGTTGAGCATGTCCTGGCCTTGCTGGATGCCGAAATCGACCTGTTGCAGGTCGAGAAGCGCATCCGTGGCCGGGTCAAGAAACAAATGGAGCGCAGCCAGCGCGAGTACTACCTGAATGAGCAGATGAAGGCCATTCAGAAAGAGCTGGGCGATAGCGAAGAAGGTCACAACGAAGTCGAAGAGCTGAAAAAGCGCATCGACGAGGCAGGCCTGCCCAAGGATGCCTACGCCAAGGCGCAAGCCGAGCTGAACAAGCTCAAGCAGATGTCGCCGATGTCTGCTGAGGCGACCGTGGTGCGTTCCTATCTGGACTGGCTGGTTCAGGTACCGTGGAAAGCTCAGAGCAAGGTCCGCCTGGACCTGGCCAAGGCCGAAGAAATCCTCGATGCCGACCACTATGGCCTGGAAGAGGTCAAGGAGCGCATCCTTGAGTACCTCGCCGTACAGAAGCGGGTCAAAAAGATCCGTGGTCCGGTGTTGTGCCTGGTGGGCCCGCCCGGTGTCGGTAAAACGTCCCTGGCGGAGTCGATCGCGGCTGCGACCAATCGCAAGTTCGTGCGCATGGCGCTGGGCGGCGTGCGTGACGAGGCCGAGATTCGTGGCCACCGGCGTACCTACATCGGCTCGATGCCGGGTCGCCTGATCCAGAAAATGACCAAGGTTGGTGTACGCAACCCACTGTTCCTGCTCGATGAAATCGACAAGATGGGCAGCGACATGCGTGGCGACCCGGCGTCGGCGCTGCTGGAAGTGCTGGATCCAGAGCAGAACCACAACTTCAACGATCACTACCTTGAGGTCGATTACGACCTGTCGGACGTGATGTTCCTCTGCACCTCGAACTCGATGAACATTCCACCAGCCCTGCTGGACCGTATGGAAGTCATCCGTTTGCCGGGGTACACCGAGGACGAAAAGATCAACATCGCTGTCAAGTACCTGGTGCCGAAGCAGATCAAGGCCAACGGCTTGAAGAAAGGCGAACTGGATATCGACACCACGGCGATTCGCGACATCATTCGCTACTACACCCGTGAAGCCGGTGTGCGTGGCCTTGAGCGTCAGATTGCCAAGGTTTGTCGCAAGGTGGTCAAGGAACACACCGGGCACAAGCAGGTGGCCGTCAAGGTGAGTGGCGATCAGCTCGAGCATTTCCTCGGCGTTCGCAAGTTCCGTTATGGTCTGGCTGAGCAGCAGGATCAGGTTGGCCAGGTTACTGGGCTGGCCTGGACCCAGGTGGGTGGCGAATTGCTGACCATCGAAGCGGCTGTGGTGCCAGGCAAGGGCCAGTTGATCAAGACCGGTTCGTTGGGCGATGTCATGGTTGAGTCGATCACCGCGGCGCAGACCGTCGTCCGTAGCCGGGCACGGAGCTTGGGTATTCCCGCTGACTTCCACGAGAAGCGTGACACCCATATCCACATGCCGGAAGGGGCCACGCCGAAGGACGGTCCAAGTGCGGGTATTGGTATGTGCACCGCGCTAGTGTCGGCACTGACCCAGATTCCGGTGCGTGCCGATGTGGCAATGACCGGTGAAATTACCCTGCGTGGTCAGGTATTGGCGATTGGTGGTTTGAAGGAAAAACTACTGGCCGCACACCGTGGCGGAATCAAGACGGTGATCATTCCGGAAGAGAATGTGCGGGATCTGAAAGAAATTCCTGAGAATATTAAGCGGGATCTGCAGATTAAACCCGTGAAATGGATTGACGAAGTCCTCCAAATTGCGCTGCAATACGCCCCGGAGCCCTTGCCAGATGTGGCTCCCGAGATTGTCGCAAAGGATGAAAAGCGCGACGGTGATTCCAAGGAAAGAATCAGCACGCATTAATACGTATTTGGTTGGGGGGCTTGGTTGGCGGCAGTTAGAGCCTTTGTTATAGGGCGGCACTTAAATGCCAACTGGCCACCCAGCATCGTTTTGCTTTGATTACATACTTAGAAACAAACTCAATAGAGATATAAGGGGACTTAGAGTGAACAAGTCGGAACTGATTGACGCTATCGCTGCATCTGCTGACATCCCGAAAGCTGTAGCTGGCCGTGCGCTGGATGCAGTAATCGACTCCGTCACCGGCGCCCTGAAGGCAGGTGACTCGGTTGTACTGGTAGGCTTCGGCACGTTCTCCGTGACCGACCGTCCTGCGCGTACCGGCCGTAACCCGCAAACCGGTAAGACTCTGGAAATCCCTGCTGCCAAGAAGCCAGGCTTCAAAGCTGGTAAAGCACTGAAAGAAGCCGTCAACTAAGTCGCTTCTTTCGGGCTTACGCCTCGTCGAGTCAGGCCATGGCCTGGTTCGACAGCGAAGCGCAAAGGGGGCAAGCCTCTCGAGAGGCGTCTCCTCCGAAAGCTTAGATATCCGGCTTTCGACCGCTTCGCCAGCTACGAGAAGGCGCATCCTCGGATGCGCCTTTCTTCTATCAGGACTCTACCCACGCTCCGCGGTTGCTTTATCAGTACAACCGTTTCTGGGGGACGCATGCTGCAGAATATCAGGGACAATTCACAAGGTTGGATTGCCAAGACCATCATCGGTGTCATCGTAGCCTTGATGGCGCTGACCGGCTTCGATGCCATCTTCCGGGCCACCAGCCACAGCCAGGACGCTGCCAAGGTCAATGGCGATGCCATTAGCCAGAACGAGCTGAGCCAAGCGGTCGACATGCAACGTCGCCAGCTGATGCAACAGTTGGGCAAGGATTTCGATGCCTCCCTGCTGGATGAAAACATGTTGCGCGAAGCGGCTCTCAAGGGGCTGATCGATCGCAAACTGCTGCTTCAGGGGGCTCGCGACGCCAAGTTCGCGTTCTCCGAAGCGGCGCTGGATCAACTGATCCTGCAGACGCCTGAGTTCCAGGTTGACGGCAAGTTCAGTGCCGAGCGCTTCGACCAGGTCATTCGGCAGATGGGTTACGGCCGTCTGCAGTTCCGCGAGATGCTGGCGCAGGAAATGCTCATTGGCCAACTGCGTACCGGCCTTGCCGGAAGCGGCTTTGTGACCGACTCGCAGGTTGAGGCATTCGCCCGTCTGGAAAAGCAGACCCGTGACTTCGCCTCCATCACCTTCAAGGCAGATGTTGCTGCGAGCAAGGTGAGCGACGACGAGATCAAGGCTCACTACGACGCGCACGCCAAGGAGTTCATGAGCCCGGATCAAGTGGTCATCGACTACCTGGAGCTGAAGAAGTCCGCGTTCTTCGATCAGGTCAGTGTCAATGAAGATGAGCTTCAGGCGCTGTATGAGAAAGAAATTTCCGGCCTCGCCGAGCAGCGTCATGCCGCGCACATCCTCATCGAAGTCAACGACAAGGTGAATGAAGCGCAGGCCAAGGCTCGTATCGAAGAGATTCAACAGCGCCTGGCCAAAGGTGAAGACTTTGCCGCGCTGGCCAAGGAGTTTTCGCAGGACCCGGGCTCGGCCAGCAATGGTGGTGACCTTGGCTTTGCGGGTCAGGGCGTTTACGACCCGGCTTTCGAAGAGGCGCTGTACGCGCTGGACAAGGATCAAGTGTCGGCCCCGGTTCGTACCGACTACGGCTTTCACCTGATCAAGCTGTTGGGTGTGCAAGCACCTGAGGTGCCAAGTTTCGCCAGCCTGAAAGACAAGCTGACGCGAGAGTTGAAGACGCAGCAGGTCGAGCAGCGCTTTGTCGAAGCGACCAAGCAACTGGTTGACTCCGCATTCGAGGCCTCCGACCTGAGCCAGCCAGCTCAGGAGCTGGGCTTGAAGGTCAAGACGTCCGAGCCTTTCGGTCGTGAAGGTGGCGAAGGCGTGACGGCTAACCGTGCTGTGATTCAGGCGGCGTTCAGCCCTGAAGTCATGGAAGAGGGCGCTAACAGTTCGTCCATCGAGCTGGACCCTGAAACGGTCGTGGTCATTCGCGTCAAAGAGCATCGCAAGCCGGCCCAGCTGCCGCTGGAAGCGGTCGCCGACAGCATTCGCAAGCACCTGGCCAAGGAGCACGCCAGTGCTGCTGTGAAGGCTAAAGGCGAAGCCCTGATTGCCGGCCTGCGTGACGGCAAGATCGCGCCGACAGCGGCGTATGAGGGCCAGAGCTGGAAGGTACAGGAAGCAGTGACGCGTAATCAGGACGGTATTGATCCTGTAGAGCTGCAAGCCCTGTTCCGCATGGGCAAGCCTGAAGCCAAGGACAAGCCGCTCTTCGGCAGTGTCAGCCTGGCCGATGGCAGCTTCGTTGTACTGCGTCTGGATGGCGTCAACGAAGGTTCTGCGGCCACTGACGAAGAGAAGTCGGCCTACCGTCGCTTCCTGGCGTCGCGTGCTGGCCAGCAAGACTTTGCAGCCTACCGCAAGCAGTTGGAAGCCAAGGCGGACATCACTCGCTACTGAGTGACGTTCCTCTAGAGCAGCAACGGCAACCGACAAAGCCCCTGACCGAAAGGCCAGGGGCTTTTGTTTGGGGCAAGTGCCACGGCCTACAGCTTCCTGTGGGATGCAGGCTTGGCGTCTGTATCGTTGGCCCACAAATACAAACCCCCGCTAAAAAGCGGGGGTTTGTTTGCAACTACGGCTGTGGCTTACTCGGAGAGATCGCCCATGGCGGTGGTGTTGAAGCCGCCGTCTACGTACATGATTTCGCCGCTGATGCCCGACGCCAGGTCGGAGCAGAGGAAGGCGCCAGCGTTGCCGACTTCCTCGATGGTGACGTTACGACGCAGTGGGGTCTGGGCTTCGTTGGCAGCCAGCATCTTGCGGAAGCTCTTGATGCCGGAGGCAGCCAGTGTACGGATCGGGCCAGCGGAAACGGCGTTCACGCGGGTGCCCTCTGGGCCCAGGCTGCCGGCCAGGTAGCGTACGCCGGCTTCCAGGCTGGCCTTGGCCATGCCCATGACGTTGTAGTTCGGCATGGTGCGCTCTGCGCCCAGGTAGGACAGGGTCAGCAGGCTGCCATTACGGCCTTTCATCATTTCGCGACCGGCCTTGGCCAGGGCGACGAAGCTGTAGGCGCTGATGTCGTGGGCGATGCGGAAACCTTCGCGGGTGGTGACCTCGGTGAAGTCGCCATCCAGTTGGTCGCCCGGAGCGAAGCCAACCGAGTGCACGATGCAATCCAGGCCGTCCCACTTCTTGCTCAGTTCCTCGAAGACCTTGGCGATCTCTTCGTCGCTGGCAACGTCACAGGGGAAGCACAGCTCAGGGCTGGAGCCCCAGCCAGCGGCGAACTCTTCGACGCGGCCCTTGAGCTTTTCGTTCTGGTAGGTGAAGGCAAGTTCTGCGCCCTCGCGATGCATGGCGGCAGCAATACCGGATGCGATGGACAGTTTGCTTGCGACACCGACGATCAGTACGCGCTTACCGGCGAGAAAACCCATGTGTTGTTCCTCTTCAGGTTAATCGACAGCTGTTGGGGCCAAAAAGGCCGCTTCCAGCAGCTGCTGTGTATAAGTATGTTGCGGTGCAGCGAAAATGCTTGCCGCCGGACCTTGTTCAACCACCTGGCCCTGCTTGACCACGATCAGTTGGTGGCTTAGCGCCTTGATCACCGCCAGGTCATGGCTGATAAACAAGTAGGTCAGGTTGTACTTGGTCTGCAGCGAACGCAGCAGCTCCACCACTTGGCGCTGAACGGTCCGGTCGAGCGCCGAAGTGGGCTCGTCCAGCAGTATCAGTGCCGGTTTCAATACCAATGCCCGGGCAATGGCAATTCGTTGTCGCTGGCCTCCAGAGAACTCGTGAGGGTAGCGGTGCCGGGTTTCCGGATCCAGCCCTACCTCCTTGAGTGCCTCTATGATCGCCTGTTCCTGTTCTGCTGCCGTGCCAATCCGATGGATGCGCAGGCCCTCACCGACGATATCGCTCACGCACATACGTGGGCTGAGGCTGCCGAAAGGGTCCTGGAAGACCACTTGCATCTGCCGTCGGAACGGTCGAACCTGTTGCTGAGAAAGGCAGTCTAGCGCCTTTCCTTGAAAACGTATGGCACCTTGGCTGTGCAGCAACCGCAGAATCGCCAAACCCAGCGTGGACTTTCCGGAACCACTCTCGCCAACAATCCCTAGGGTTTGGCCCTGAGGCAGGCTGAAATTGATGCCGTCCACCGCCTTGACGTAATCGACTGTTCGTCGCATCAGGCCTTTTTTGATCGGGAACCACACACGCAGGTCTTCGACCTCCAGTAGCGGCTTGCCGATCGGGTTGTTCGCAGGCTGCCCACTGGGCTCTGCGCCCAGCAGCATCTGGGTATACGGATGCTGTGGAGCACTGAACAATTCGTTGCACGACGCTTGTTCGACGATGCAACCGCGCTGCATGACACATACGCGATGTGCAATTCTTTTTACCAGGTTCAAATCATGGCTGATCAGCAGCATGGCCATGCCCAGCCGCGACTGCAGCTCCCTGAGCAAGTTGAGAATTTTCAGTTGGACGGTCACGTCCAGGGCGGTGGTTGGTTCGTCGGCGATCAGCAACTCCGGCTCGTTGGCCAGGGCCATGGCGATCATTACCCGTTGACGTTGGCCACCAGAAAGCTCATGCGGGAGCGCCTTGAGGCGTTTGACCGGTTCGGGAATTCCCACCAGGTCCAGCAACTCCAGGGTGCGCTCGGTGGCGGCTTTACCCGTCAGGCCTTTGTGCAGCAGCAGTACTTCGTTGATCTGCTTTTCGATGGTGTGCAGCGGGTTCAGCGAGGTCATCGGTTCCTGGAAGATCATCGCAATGCGGTTGCCACGGATGTGGCGCATTTGCTTTTCGTCCAGTTTCAGCAGGTCGCGTTGCTCATAGTGGATGCTGCCGGAGGGGTGGCGGGCGATCGGGTAGGGCAGCAGGCGCAGGATCGAGTGAGCCGTCACCGATTTGCCTGAGCCGCTTTCGCCCACCAGGGCCAGCGTCTCGCCGCGGCGAACATCGAAACTGATATGTTCGACGGCCCGTTGTATCTGGTCGCCGACGACGAATTCGACGGAAAGGTCGCGGACTTCGATCAAATTGTCCTGATTCATCTTATTTCCTCGGGTCGAAGGCATCGCGGGCGGATTCACCGATGAACACCAGCAGGCTAAGCATCAGCGCCAGTACCGCAAACGCACTGATACCCAGCCACGGTGCTTGCAGGTTGGACTTGCCCTGTGCGACCAGCTCACCCAGCGATGGGGCGCCAGGCGGCAGGCCGAAGCCGAGGAAGTCCAGTGCGGTCAGGGTGCCGATTGCGCCGGTGAGAATGAAGGGCATGAAGGTCATGGTCGAGACCATGGCGTTGGGCAGGATATGCCGGAACATGATCGCGCCATTTTGCATGCCGAGGGCTCGCGCCGCACGCACGTATTCCAGATTGCGCCCGCGCAGGAATTCGGCACGCACCACGTCGACCAGGCTCATCCAGGAAAACAACAGCATGATGCCCAGTAGCCACCAGAAGTTCGGCTGCACGAAACTGGCCAGGATGATCAGCAGGTAAAGCACTGGCAAGCCTGACCAGATCTCCAGGAAGCGCTGCCCGGCCAAGTCTACCCAGCCACCATAGAAACCCTGCAGGGCGCCGCTGATCACGCCGATGATCGAGCTCAGGATTGTCAGGGTCAGCGCGAACAGCACCGAGATCCGAAAGCCATAGATTACCCGCGCCAGCACATCGCGCCCCTGGTCGTCGGTGCCCAGCCAGTTCTGTGCCGAGGGTGGCGCGGGGGCGGGGACTTTCAGGTCATAGTTGATGCTCTGGTAGCTGAAAGGAATGGGCGCCCAGAGTACCCAGCTGTCCTTGGCGGCCAGCAGTTCGCGGATGTACGGGCTCTTGTAGTTGGGCTCCAGCGGAAACTCGCCGCCAAAGGTGGTTTCCGGGTAGCGTTTGACCGCCGGGAAGTACCATTGGCCGTCGTAGCGCACGGCGAGGGGTTTATCGTTGGCGATCAGTTCCGCGCCCAGGCTCAGGCCGAACAGGATCAGGAACAGCCAGAGCGACCACCAGCCACGGCGGTTGGCTTTGAAGCGTTCAAAACGCCGGCGATTGAGCGGTGACAGTTTCATCTCATTGCTCCCGGCTTTCAAAGTCGATACGTGGGTCGACCAGGGTGTAGGTCAGGTCGCCGATCAGTTTCACGACCAGCCCCAGCAAGGTGAAGATGAACAGCGTGCCGAACACCACCGGGTAGTCACGGTTGATGGCTGCCTCGAAGCTCATCAGGCCCAGGCCGTCGAGCGAGAAAATCACCTCCACCAACAGCGAGCCAGTGAAGAAAATGCCGATGAAAGCCGAAGGGAAGCCGGCAATCACCAGCAGCATGGCATTGCGGAACACATGCCCGTAAAGCACACGGTTATTGCTCAGGCCCTTGGCCTTGGCGGTGATCACATACTGCTTGTTGATCTCGTCAAGGAAGCTGTTCTTGGTCAGCAGGGTCATGGTCGCGAAGTTGCCGATTACCAGTGCGGTCACCGGTAGTACCAGGTGCCAGAAGTAGTCGAGGATCTTGCCGGTGGTGCTCAGTTCATCGAAGTTGTTCGACGTCAGGCCGCGCAGCGGGAACCAGTCGAAGTAGCTGCCCCCTGCGAACAGTACGATCAGCAGAATGGCAAACAGGAACGCCGGGATTGCGTAGCCGATGATGATCGCCGAACTGGTCCAGACGTCGAAATGGCTGCCGTGGCGGGTAGCCTTGGCGATACCCAGGGGGATCGAGACCAGGTACATGATCAGGGTGCTCCACAGCCCCAGGGAAATCGAGACCGGGAGCTTTTCTGCGATAAGGTCGATGACCTTGGCATCGCGGAAGAAGCTTTCACCGAAATCGAGCCGGGCATAGTTCTTGATCATGATCCACAGGCGTTCCGGCGCCGACTTGTCGAAGCCGTACATGCGCTCGATTTCCTTGATCAGGGCCGGGTCCAGGCCTTGCGCGCCGCGGTAGTTGGAACCGGCTACCGACACTTCGGCGCCGCCGCCGGCAATCCGGCTGGTGGCCCCCTCGAAACCTTCGAGTTTGGCGATCATCTGCTCTACCGGGCCACCGGGGGCGGCCTGGATGATGATGAAGTTGATGACCAGGATGCCCAGCAGGGTCGGGATAATCAGCAGCAGGCGGCGTAGGGTATAGGCCAGCATACTAGTGTGCTCCGCTCGTCGATGCAGTCTCGGTCGGTGCTGCTACGGGCATCACAGGGGTAGTACTGGGTTTGATCCACCAGGTGTTGATGCCAATGTCGAACTTGGGCGGGGTTTGCGGATGGCCGATATGGTTCCAGTAGGCCACGCGCCAGGTTTTGATGTGCCAGTTGGGTACCACGTAGTAACCCCATAGCAATACGCGGTCGAGTGCGCGGGTATGGGCGATCAGGTCTTGCCGCGATTCGGCGTTGATCAGCGATTCCACCAGCGAATCCACGGCGGGGTCTTTCAGGCCCATGAAATTGCGGCTGCCCGGGTTGTCGGCACTGGCGCTTTGCCAATACTCACGCTGCTCGTTGCCCGGGGAGTTGGATTGCGGGAAGCCGCTGACGATCATGTCGAAGTCACGTGAGCGCAGGCGGTTGACGTATTCGGCAACGTCCACCCGGCGAAGGGTCAGATCGATACCAAGGTCGGCCAGGTTGCGTTTGTAGGGCAACAGGACACGTTCGAACTCGGTCTGGGCCAGCAGAAATTCGATTTTCAGCGGTTTGCCCTGGGCATCGACCATCTTGTCATCCTTGATGCTCCAGCCGGCCTCTTGCAGCAGCTTGTAGGCCTTGCGCTGCTGTTCACGGATCATGCCGCTGCCATCGGTGACCGGGTTGGCGAAGGCCTGGGTGAAGACTTGCTCGGGAACCTTGCCGCGCAGGGGTTCAAGGATCTTCAGTTCGGCGGCATCAGGCAGGCCACGGGCAGCCATCTCGGAGTTTTCAAAGTAGCTGCCGGTGCGGGTATAGGCGCCGTTGAACAACTGCTTGTTGGTCCACTCGAAGTCCAGCAGCAGGCTCAGGGCTTCCCGTACCCGCACATCCTGGAACACAGGACGACGCAGGTTGAAGACGAAGCCTTGCATGCCGGTGGGCAGGCCGTTGGGGATTTCTTCACGGATCAGGCGACCTTCGCGTACCGCTGGGGTGTCGTAGGCCGTTGCCCAGTTTTTGGCGCTGCTTTCCAGCCAATAATCGAACTGCCCTGCCTTGAGTGCCTGCAGGGCGACGGTGTTGTCTCGGTAGTAATCGACCGTCATCTGGTCGAAGTTGTAGAAGCCGCGGTTGACCGGCAGGTCCTTGCCCCAGTAGTTCTTGTCGCGCACGTAGCGAATTGAGCGCCCGGGCTTGACCTCGGCGATGGTGTAAGGCCCGCTGCCCAGCGGGATTTCCAGGTTGCCCTTGGTGAAGTCACGACCTTCCCACCAGTGTTTGGGCAATACGGCGATCTGCCCGAGAATCAGCGGCAGCTCGCGGTTGTTGTTGTGCTTGAACTTGAACAGCACCCGCAGCGGATCTTCGGCGACCACTTCCGCAACGTCGGCATAGTAGCCGCGGTAAAGTGGGGCGCCGTGCTTGATCAGCATGTTGAAGGTGAACACCACGTCCTCGGCGCGTACTGGGTGGCCGTCGTGGAAGCGGGCTTCCGGGCGCAGGTAGAAGCGCACCCAGCTGTTGTCCGGGGCCTTTTCGATCTGTTGTGCCAGCAAGCCGTATTCGCTGAACGGTTCGTCCAGGCTGGCGCGGGCCAGGGTGTCGTAGATCAGGTCGAGGTTGTCCGCCGAGACGCCCTTGTTGATGAATGGGTTTAGGCTGTCGAAGCTGCCGAAGCCATTCTGGCGGAAGGTGCCGCCCTTGGGCGCGTCCGGGTTGACGTAATCAAAGTGCTTGAAGTTGGCTGGGTACTTCGGCGCTTCGTTGTACAGGGTCAGCGCATGTTGCGGCGCGGCCAGGGTCTGCAGGCTGAGGCCAGCAAGCAACAGGCCAGCCAGTATGCGAAAGCCGGGCAATGGCGTCATTGGGCATTCTCCGAAGGCTTGAGCCACCAACTGTTAAGGCCCAGGGTATAGGGCGGTGTGGCGACGAAGGCGAACCGATTGCGGTAGGCCAGGCGGTGATTGTTCAGGTACCAGTTGGGAATCATGTAGTGCTGCCAGAGCAGTACCCGGTCCAGTGCGCGAGTGGCCGCAACCTGCTCGTCCCGGCTTTTTGCGGCGAGCAGTACCTCCAGCAAGTGGTCGACCACCGGGTCCTTGACCCCTGCATAGTTTTTGCTGCCTTTGACCGCGGCCTGGCTTGAATGGAAATACTGCCACTGTTCAAGACCCGGGCTGAGGGTCTGGTTGAGCGTCATCAGAATCATGTCGAAATCGAACTGGTCCAGCCGCTGTTTGTACTGGGCGCGGTCAACGGTGCGCAAGCGTGCATCGATCCCGATGCTCGCCAGATTTTCGACATAAGGTTGCAGAATCCGCTCCAGGTTTGGGTTGACCAGCAGGATCTCCAGTTTCAAGGGTTGCCCCTTGGCGTTGAGCAGGCGTTGTCCGCTCAGTTTCCAGCCCGCCTGGTTGAGCAGTGTCAGGGCCTGGCGCAAGGTATCCCGGCCAATGCCCCGGCCTTCGGTGCTGCTGACCTTGAACGGCTGGGTGAACAGCTCTGGCGGCAGTTGGTTGCGGTAGGGCGAAAGCATTAGCCATTCTTGCCCGACAGGCAAGCCAGTGGCGCTGAACTCGCTGTTTGGGTAGAAACTGGTCGCGCGCTGGTAGGCGCTACTGAACAGGGTGCGGTTGGTCCATTCGAAATCCAGCATCAGGCCCAGCGCCTGGCGAACCCGGGTGTCGGCAAAGGTCGCCCGGCGGCTGTTCATGAACAGGCCTTGGGTCTGGGTTGGAATCTGGTGCGGGATCTGCGCCTTGATCACCTCGCCACGGCGTACGGCAGGGAAGGTATAGCCGTTGGCCCAGTTCTTCGCCTGGTGTTCGATATAGATGTCGAATTCGCCCGCCTTGAAGGCTTCAAACGCAACATCGCTGTCGCGGTAGAACTCGAACTCAACCCGGTCGAAATTGTACTTGCCACGATTGACCGCCAGGTCCTTGCCCCAATAGTTACTGACCCGCTCGAACACCAGGCTTCTGCCGGGCTGTACCTGAACAATGCGGTACGGTCCGCTGCCCAAGGGCGGTTCGAAGGTCGTGGCCTTGAAATCGCGTGTTTTCCAGTAGTGCTGCGGCAGTACCGGCATCTCGCCCAGGCGCAGGATCAACAGTGGATTGCCAGCGCGTTTGAACACGAAGCGAATCCGCTGAGGGCTGAGGATGTCGACCCGTTGTACTTCCTGCAGGTTGGTGCGGTAAAGCGGATGGCCTTCCTTGAGAAGCGTGCGATAGGAAAACGCGACGTCTGTCGCGGTAATCGGGACGCCGTCGTGGAAGCGCGCTTCAGGACGCAAGTTGAACACCACCCAGCTACGGTCCTCGCTGTACTCGACCGAGCGGGCGATCAAGCCGTAGCTGGACGTCGGCTCATCGCCGGAAGGATCGTACTGGCCGGTACCGACCATGAGGGTTTCGTTCAGCTCGCTCACGCCATACTGCAGGAAGTTCGGCGTGGTTACCGGGCTGCTGCCCTTGAAAGTATAGGGGGTGAGCGTATCGAACGTGCCAAAGGCCATGGCCCGCAACGTACCGCCCTTGGGCGCTTGCGGATTGACCCAGTCAAAATGGGTGAACTTGGCTGGATACTTGAGCGTGCCAAACTGGGCGTAACCATGGCTTTCGATGATTGTTGCGCCCGCAGGAAAGCTCAAGGCCAGGCTGATTGACAGCAGGAGGGGGCGTATCAAGTCGGGGATCCATTCCAGGCGGCTTGGGCTTTGGTCTGGCTACAGTAACAGCTTGTATCGACAGGAAAAAGAGTACCGGGTCGCACAGGGGCGGCGCGGCACCGAGTTGATGTGCCGTGTGGCCTCAATGAGGCAGATAGACGGTCAGTGTCTGGCCTGGTTTTAGTGCGTGCGCGGTGCTCGGGTTCCAGCGTTTGAGGTGCTGCATTTCGACGTTGAAGCGTTTGGCGACCATGTACAGCGAGTCACCTTTGCGCACCTTGTACTGGGTGGAGCGTTGCTTCACGGCACCTTTGGTGTCGCGCAAGGCAAGGGTCTGGCCGACCTTGACGTTGCGCCCGGAAAGCTTGTTCCAGCGTTGCAGATCGTTGACGCTGACACGGTTGGCTTTGGCAATGCTGGCGAGGTTGTCCCCCCGCTTGACCCGGTAGCTACGGGCGGTACCCGCTGTGCTGGGTTCCTCTTCGGCCAATGCGGCTTTGAACACGGCCGGCTTGGGCTGCAAGCTGAGCAACTCTTCGGGCTTCATGTTCGACAGGCTGGTCGTGAGCAGTTGCGCTTTGGCCGTGGGGACCAGCAGTTGCTGTGGGCCATCGACCGTCATGCGTTTCTTGAAGGCCGGGTTGAGCTGATACATCTCGTCTTCGTCGATTTCGGCCAGGGCCGCCACGCGCGAAAGGTCCAGGCGGTCCTTGATTTCGATGGCCTCGAAGTAGGGTTCATTGGCAATCGGGTTGAGGTTGACGCCGTAAGCCTGTGGTGTCAGCACAACTTGCGAGAGTGCCAGCAGCTTGGGCACGTAGTCGCGTGTTTCCTTGGGGAGCGGCAGGTTCCAGTAGTCGGTCGGCAGGCCGAGGCGTTCGTTACGCTCAATGGCGCGGCTCACGGTGCCTTCGCCAGCGTTGTAGGCCGCCAGTGCCAGCAGCCAGTCGCCGTTGAACATGTCGTGCAGGCGTGACAGGTAGTCCAGCGCTGCGTTGGTCGACGCGGTAATGTCGCGCCGACCATCATAGAAACGCGTTTGGCGCAGGTTGAAGTGCCGCCCGGTCGAGGGGATGAACTGCCATAGGCCGACCGCATGGGCGCGTGAATACGCCAGGGGGTTGTAGGCGCTCTCGATCGCGGGTAGCAGCGCCAGTTCCAGCGGCATGTCGCGCTCTTCAAGACGCTCGACGATGTAATGCATGTACAGGCTGCCGCGGTCACCGACTGTTTCCAGGTGCGAAGGGTTACTGGCAAACCACAGGCGCTGTTGCTCGATGCGCGGGTTGACCCCGATATCGTCCTGCAACTTGAAGCCCTGACGCATGCGCTCCCAGACATCATCCGGTGCCTGTTGTGCAGGCTTGTCGTGGATGAAGACCGGTTTTTGCTTCAGTCGGGCCTGGTAGTTGTGCGCGCGAACGCTCTCGGAGTCACCCAAATGACTGGTGCTCTGGCAGCCCACGAGCGTGGCAGTCAGAGCCAGCGCGACAGCTTGTGCGACGCGCGTCAGGGTGACGGAATTGAGGGTTCTGCGGCTAAGGGACGACATTGGCTGGAAGTAAGTTCCTGGCAAAAATGTCGGGCGATTCTAGAAAGCAGCCGGGGGGTGGTCAACCTCTCAGAACTTTTGGTGCCCAGCCGCGTCTGCTTAGAACGTATCTTTCCAAGCCCTTAAGCCAGCAAAAACAGTACTTGGAGAGGCGCTTGGGGTGCCATTCCGTTCGTCCACTTTTTCTTTAACGGATGTTTCTCCGGTGCGCAAAAAGGGGTTCGTCAGCTTCTCCAGTGCCAGCGTGGAGGGTAATGTGATGCGATCGTGTGCGCGAAACTGGGTAACGTCGGCGAAGCGTTGGGCAATATGCGGGTTTTGTGGTTCCACCGCACAGGCAAAGCGCAGGTTGCTCAGGGTGTATTCATGTGTGCAATAGACCAGCGTCTCGGCTGGCAGGGCTGCCAGGCGTTGCAGTGACTGGTGCATTTGCTCTGCAGTGCCTTCGAACAGGCGACCGCAGCCTGCGGCGAATAGCGTGTCGCCGCTGAACAGTAGCGGTGTTGGTGTCTGGCTACTGTAATAAGCAATATGCCCCAGTGTATGACCGGGCACTGCCAGCACCTGGAACGTCAGGCCCAGCACGTGCAGGCGGTCGTTGTCGTTCAGGGCCAGGTCGCGGGCCGGGATTGGCTCTGTAGCCGGGCCGCACACCCGGGCGCCGGTGGTCGCCTTTAGCGTTTCGATGCCGCCGACATGATCGTGGTGGTGGTGGGTGATCAGAATGTCGCTCAACTGCCAGCCAGGGTGATGGTCGAGCCAGGTGAGCACGGGGCCGGCGTCCCCCGGATCGACGACCGCACAACGGCGGCTGGCAGGGTCCTGCAACAGCCAGATGTAATTATCGGAGAAAGCGGGCAGGGCATCGATCTGTATCATGGTGCGATTCGCCAAGCGTGGGACATTGGTGCATCTTAGAGGCTATGGGGTTCCACGAGAACCCGGCAAGCGGGAGAGGGCTATGACCGACAAAGCGTTCGCTCAGGCTGATCCGGACTGGCTTGAGCTGATCAGTCTGGCGAGAGACTGGTTCGGCGGGCCATTGGGGCAGTTGTTGCTCAAAGAAGAGCAGCGGCTGCTGGAGGAGGAACTGGGGCGTTACTTCGGTGGCTACCTGGTGCATTACGGCCCTTGTGCCGAGGCTCCGCCCAATGCGCCGCAAGTGCAACGCAATGTGCGCCTGGGCGCGCCGTTGCCAGGGGTGGAGATTGTCTGTGAAGAGCAGGCCTGGCCGTTGAGTGAGCACGCCGCTGATGTGGTCGTGCTGCAGCATGGGCTGGACTTCAGCCTCTCGCCGCATGGCCTGCTGCGCGAGGCCGCCAGCAGCGTGCGCCCTGGTGGGCATTTATTGATCGTCGGTATCAACCCCTGGAGTACCTGGGGAGTGCGTCATTTCTTTGCCCATGATGCCTTGCGCAAGGCGCGCTGCATCTCGCCCTCTCGCGTCGGCGACTGGTTGAACCTGCTGGGCTTCGCGCTGGAGAAACGCCGCTTCGGGTGCTATCGTCCGCCGCTCGCTTCCGCCGCCTGGCAACAGCGTCTGGAAGGCTGGGAGCGCTTGGCCGGCCGATGGCAGGGTGTCGGCGGTGGTGTCTACCTGTTGGTAGCGCGCAAAATGGTGGTTGGCCTGCGGCCGCTGCGCCAGGAGCGTCGCGAACCCATGGGCAAGTTGCTGCCCCTCCCGATGGCCAAGGTCAACCGACGCAATTCCGAACCCTGAGCGTGCAGGCTCGGGGCAATTACTGATGAAAAAGGCTGTACATGAGCGAAAGCGTCGAGATCTACACCGATGGTGCCTGCAAGGGTAACCCTGGCCCCGGTGGCTGGGGCGCCCTGCTGATTTGCAAGGGTGTGGAAAAAGAGTTGTGGGGGGGCGAGCGCGAGACGACCAACAACCGTATGGAGTTGATGGCCGCCATCCGTGCGCTGGAAGCCCTCAAGCGCAGTTGCGAAGTGTTGTTGGTCACCGACTCGGAATATGTCATGAAGGGCATTAACGAGTGGATGGTCAATTGGAAGAAACGCGGGTGGAAAACCGCTGCCAAGCAACCGGTGAAGAATGCCGACCTGTGGCAGCAGCTTGACGAACAGGTCGGTCGGCACCAGGTGACCTGGAAGTGGGTGCGCGGCCACACTGGCCATGACGGCAACGAGCGTGCCGACCAGTTGGCCAACCGCGGTGTCGACGAAGTGCGCGGTCTGCGCTGAGCGTAAATCGGTCCGGCAAATGCCTGGGAGCTGAGGTAGAATTCCCGGCTTTCCCAATTGAGCACCCTGTCACTGTCGGCTTGGCCGGATCAGCGACGGGGTGCGGTTTTCTAGATGTGCGCGGCAGGAGATCACCGGCGTGGAGATGCATAACAACAGGTCGGTAGTGCTGGATACCGAAACCACCGGTATGCCGGTTACCGACGGTCACCGGATCATCGAGATCGGTTGTGTCGAGGTGATTGGTCGGCGTCTGACGGGCCGCAACTTCCACGTTTACCTGCAACCGGATCGGGAGAGTGACGAGGGCGCTATCGGCGTTCACGGCATCACCGATGCGTTCCTGATTGGCAAACCGCGCTTTGCCGAAGTCGCCGATGAATTCTATGAATACATCAAGGGTGCGCGGCTGATCATCCATAACGCGGCGTTCGACGTTGGTTTCATCAACAACGAATTCGCCTTGGCCGGTTACGCCGACCGCACTGACATCACCCAATACTGCGACGTGCTCGACACCCTGATGATGGCGCGGGAACGTCATCCGGGGCAACGCAACAGCCTTGATGCCTTGTGCAAACGCTACGGTATCGACAACTCCGGTCGCGACTTGCACGGCGCGTTGCTCGACTCCGAGTTGCTGGCAGACGTCTACCTGGCCATGACCGGCGGGCAGACCAGCCTTTCGTTGGCTGCCGACGGTGCCGAAGACAGTAACGGCAACAGCATTCAGGGCAGCGAAATTCGCCGGTTGCCGGCTGATCGTCAGCCTGGACGAATCATTCGGGCTAACGCCAGCGAGCTTGAAGCCCATCTTGCCCGCCTGGAAGCGATCGCCAAGTCCGCGGGTGGTCCGTCGTTGTGGCAACAGATGAACGAGGCGAACTGAAGTCGTTCCTGCACACTGGCGGCAACCTTCTAACCTGTGAAGTGAAAGGCTCTTCGGGCCTGTCGTTTCCGGGGTGGGGTGGCGCATGTACAAGGATCTTAAGTTTCCCGTTCTGATCGTTCACCGCGATATCAAGGCTGATACGGTTGCTGGCGAGCGCGTACGCGCCATTGCCCAGGAGCTGACGCAAGACGGCTTTGCGATTCTTTCGGCAGTGGATTACGCCGAAGGACGTTTGGTGGCGTCCACTCACCATGGCCTGGCGTGCATGCTGATCGCTGCCGAGGGTGCGGGGGAGAATACTCACCTGCTGCAAAACATGGTCGAGCTCATTCGCCTGGCGCGGCTGCGTGCGCCACACCTGCCGATCTTTGCCCTGGGCGAGCAAGTGACGCTGGAGAATGCGCCGGCAGAAGCCATGAGCGAGCTGAACCAGCTGCGCGGTATCCTCTACCTTTTTGAAGACACGGTACCGTTTTTGGCGCGGCAGGTGGCACGGGCTGCGCACAATTACCTGGACGGGCTGTTGCCGCCGTTCTTCAAGGCATTGGTGCAACACACTGCGCAGTCCAACTACTCCTGGCATACGCCGGGTCACGGCGGCGGCGTGGCGTATCGCAAAAGCCCGGTGGGCCAGGCGTTCCACCAGTTTTTCGGTGAAAACACCTTGCGCTCGGATCTCTCGGTGTCGGTACCGGAGCTTGGCTCGCTGCTCGATCACACCGGGCCACTGGCTGACGCTGAAGCGCGGGCTGCGCGCAACTTTGGTGCGGACCACACCTTCTTTGTGATCAACGGCACCTCTACGGCCAACAAGATTGTCTGGCATGCGATGGTCGCTCGCGATGATCTGGTGCTGGTTGACCGCAACTGTCACAAGTCAGTGTTGCACGCCATTATCATGACCGGTGCAATCCCTTTGTACCTGTGCCCTGAACGCAACGAACTGGGCATCATCGGGCCGATCCCGCTGAGTGAGTTCAGCCGCGAGTCGATTCAGGCCAAGATCGAGGCCAACCCGCTGGCGCAGGGCCGCGCGCCAAAGGTGAGAATGGCCGTGGTGACCAACTCGACTTATGACGGCCTGTGCTACAACGCCGAGCTGATCAAGCAGATGCTCGGCAACAGTGTCGAGGTGCTGCACTTCGACGAAGCCTGGTATGCCTATGCGGCGTTTCATGAGTTTTTCGCCGGGCGTTTCGCCATGGGAACGTCACGCAGTGCGGACAGCCCGCTGGTGTTCAGCACCCATTCGACCCACAAATTGCTGGCAGCCTTCAGCCAGGCTTCGATGATCCATGTGCAGGATGGCGGGGCTCGGCAGTTGGACCGAGACCGTTTCAACGAAGCGTTCATGATGCATATTTCCACGTCGCCGCAATACAGCATCCTGGCGTCGCTCGACGTGGCGTCGGCGATGATGGAAGGCCCGGCCGGGCGTTCTTTGCTACAGGAAATGTTCGATGAAGCGTTGAGCTTCAGGCGGGCCCTGGCCAACCTGCGCACGCATATCGCCGCCGATGACTGGTGGTTCAGTGTCTGGCAACCACCACGGGTCGAAGGTGCGCGGGCGGTGGCTACTGCTGACTGGCTGCTGCAGCCGCAGGCCGCATGGCACGGGTTTGGCGAGGTGGCCGATGACTATGTGCTGCTCGATCCGATCAAGGTCACGCTGGTCATGCCGGGCCTGACTGCGGACGGTGCGCTGGGCGAGCACGGGATTCCGGCGGCCGTGGTCAGCAAGTTTCTCTGGGAGCGAGGGCTGGTGGTGGAAAAGACCGGGCTCTATTCCTTCCTGGTGCTGTTTTCCATGGGTATCACCAAGGGCAAGTGGAGCACCTTGCTGACCGAGCTGCTGGAGTTCAAGCGCAATTACGACGCCAATACCGACTTGCTCGAAAGCCTGCCGTGCGTGGCAAACCTGGACCCGTCGCGTTACCAGCGGTTGGGCCTGCGTGACCTGTGTGACCAGTTGCACGACTGTTACCGCAGCAATGCCACGGCCAAGCAACTCAAGCGTTTGTACACCCGTTTGCCGGAGGTGGTCATGAAACCGGCCGACGCCTACGACAAACTGATCAGGGGGGAGGTCGAGGCGGTGCCCATCGACCAATTGATCGGGCGTATTGCCGCCGTGATGTTGGTGCCGTACCCGCCGGGCATACCCTTGATCATGCCGGGTGAGCGCTTCACCGAGGCGACACGCTCAATCATCGACTACCTGGCCTTCGCGCGGGCTTTCGACACCGGTTTTCCCGGCTTTGTCGCGGACGTGCATGGGCTGCAGCATGAAGACACCGCCCAGGGGCGGGTCTATACCGTCGATTGCATTACGCCCTGAATCGGCTCAGGGGATGCGGATGATCTCCACACCGCTTTGCACCAGTTCAAAGCGGTCCTCACCCAGGTGGTTGACCCGGTCACCGATCGCCAGGCGGTAGGTGGTAACGGGGAGCGAGGCGGCAGTTCCATCGGCCTGCAGGGTAGATTCCTGGAACTCATGTACAGGGTAGATACGTCCTTCAGCATCCCGTGCATGAAATTGTCCGACCAGTACTGCTGTCATTTAACGTGCAACCTCTGAAATAAAAATGCGCTGTCAGCCATAGACCGCTGTAACTGCGGGGAGTTTTGCCAGTGTAGAAAAAAACTGAGGAGCTGCACTGATCGTCTATACCTAAAATTCCCTATGTTTTTCAGGTTGGAGAGCGCTATGAGTCCGGTCTATTCAGTTGCGGTGCTGGTGGGCAGCCTGCGTAAGGAGTCCTTGAATCGCAAGGTCGCTCGCGCGCTTGCCGAGTTGGCGCCCCCCAGTCTCAAATTGAGTATTGTCGAAATTGGCGGGCTGGCGCTGTACAACGAAGACATTGATGGCACGCCACCCGCTGCCTATACGGCTTTTCGTGAGCAGATTCGCAACAGCGATGCACTGTTGTTTGTGACACCTGAGTACAACCGTTCGGTCCCAGGTGTGCTGAAAAACGCCATTGATGTGGGTTCACGGCCCTACGGGCAGAGTGCCTGGAGCGGCAAGCCGGGCGCCGTAATCAGTGTGTCGCCGGGTGCGGTGGGGGGCTTTGGTGCCAACCATCATTTGCGCCAGTCGCTGGTGTTCCTCGACGTGCCCTGCATGCAGCAGCCTGAGGCATATGTAGGCGGGGCGGGGAGCCTGTTCGATGAACATGGCAAGCTTTCGGAGAAAACCCGGCCGTTTCTGCAGGGGTTCATTGACAGCTATGCGCGCTGGGTCGCGCTGCATCAGCGTTGAGGTGAGGCCGGCTCCTTTCAGGAGCCGGCACTGCGCAGTCAAACCGCTTGCGGCATCTCACCTCGGGCCAGACGCTGGTTGATGTCAGCGATCACGCCGGGTAACTCATTGATAGTGTCGATCAGGTAGTGCGGGCGCGAACCTTCGAACATCGCATGAATGCGTTTGCGCTCGGCTTCCAGCGTGTTCGGGTCGAGGGCGCGATAGCCTTCGTAGGTCAGGCCCAGGGCGTTGCCGGAACAGACCAGGGCGACGGTCCACATGCCGGCGCGGCGGCCTTCGAGGATGCCTGGCACGGTGTCATCGACCTTGACGCATGCAGCGACGTCGTCGATGCCCAAGGCAATCACGTTGGCCAGCGCTTGCGCCGGCCAAGGGCGTCCATTAGGGGTTTCGTCAGTGGCCACTACGTGGTCGGCAACATAGCCGTTCTTTGCCGCCAGTTCGACCACCTTGTCCATCACCACTTTCGGATAGCCCGAGCACGAGCCGATCTTCAGGCCGTTCTGACGCAGGCCGGTGAGGGTGTCCAGCGCGCCGGGGATCAGTGCCGAATGCACGGCGATCTTCTCGATCTGCAGCGGCATGAAACGCTGGTAAATGGCGGTCACGTCATCATCGGTCGGGGTGCGCCCGAACACCTTGCGGTAGCGCTCGGCAATCTGCGGTTGGTCGCAGAGGGTGCGGATATGGTCCCATTTGCCCATGCCCATCGGGCCGCGAGCTTCCTCGATAGAAACCTCGACGTCGAACTCGGCAAAGGCTTCGACGAAGATCTGCGTGGGTGCAAATGAGCCAAAGTCGACCACGGTGCCGGCCCAGTCGAGGATCGCGGCTTGCAGGTGTGTTGGGTTTTTGTAGTTCATCGGTGAATTCCTTGATCGGTCATGCCATCGGGCGGATTGAAAACGGCTTCAGATATCCAGCACTTCCATTTCGCGCAGCACTTCGGCAATGGCGTTGACGGCGGCGCTCATGCCGTCCGGGCCAACACAGCCGATGCAACCGACGCGGAAGGTTTCCACTTGGGTGAGCTTGCCAGGGTAGAGGATGAACCCCTTGGCCTTGACCCGCTCGTAGAAGTCTTTGAAGGCGTAGCGTGCATCACGAGGGGCGTGAAAGGTGACGATGATCGGTGCCTGGATGTCTGCCGGCAGGAAGCTGCGCAGGCCAATGGCGGCCATGCCATCGAGCAGGGTTTTGCAGTTGCTGGCGTAGCGCTGATAACGAGCGGGCAGGCCACCTTCCTCGTTGTACTGCAGCAGGGCTTCATGCAGGGCCGCGACCACATGGGTGGGCGGGGTGAAGCGCCATTGGCCGGTCTTGGCCATGTAGCTGTGTTGATCGTGCAGGTCCATTGCAAGGGAGTGCGAGTTGCCTTCGGCAGCGGCCAGCGATGCCTGGTTGGCGAATACGAAGCCCATGCCCGGCACACCTTCCAGGCACTTGCCGGAAGCGGCGATCAAGGCATCGAAGGGCACTTCGCTGGCGTCGATCGGCAAGGCTCCGAACGAACTCATGGCATCGATGATCAGGCGCTTGCCGTGGTTGGCGACGACCCGGGCGATGTCGGGCAGCGGGTTGAGAATGCCGGTACTGGTTTCACAATGAATCAGCGCCACGTGGGTGATGCTGGCGTCGGCTTGCAGCAGGCGGTCGACATCGGCAGCCGTGGTCGGCTCGTCTTCTGCGGTTTCGAACGTGCTGTAGGCGCGCCCCAGTACTTTGCAGATTTTTGCCAGGCGCTGGCCGTAGGCGCCGTTGATCAGTACCAGCACTTTACCGTCGCGCGGTACCAAGGTACCGATGGCTGCTTCCACGGCGAAGGTGCCGCTGCCTTGCAGGGGAACGCAATGGTGTGTCCCGGCGCCGTTGATGATGGCCAGCAGTTGTTGGCACAGGCTGGCGGTCAGTTGGTTGAAGTCACGGTCCCACGAGCCCCAGTCCACCAGCATTGCTTGCCGTGTACGGGCCGAAGTGGTCAGGGGGCCAGGGGTCAGCAGGATCGGAGCGGCAGTACTCATGGTGGTGGTCCTCACAAACTGTGGGCTGAAGGTACGGGGCTTAAGTTGCAATTCCGCGCGCCATCAATCAAATTGTTTGTTGTTATGCCAACTATAAGTGGGGCCGATACTGATGAACCTGTTCCAGCTCCGCGCCTTTGATGCCGTGGCCCGTGAAGGCAGTTTTACCCGGGCCGCCAATCGCTTGTTCATCAGCCAGCCAGCGGTCACTGGGCATATCAAGGCACTTGAAGAGCATTACCAGATCACCTTGTTGCGCCGTACGGCGCGCCGGGTGGAACTGACCGAGGAGGGCACCCGCCTGGCGGCGATCACCCGTGCCATGTTCAGCCTGGCTGAAGAGGCCCAGGCGATGCTTGAAGCCAACCGGCAGTTGCTGACCGGGCGCCTGGAAGTGGCCGCAGACGGCCCGCACCGGGTCATGCCGATGCTCGCGCAATTGCGCGCCCGCTACCCGGGCATTACGGTCAACCTGCGCCTGGGCAATGCGCAGGAAACCCTTGCGGCGTTGTTGTCCGAACATGCCGATGTGGCGGTACTGACCGAGGTGGAACCGCGCAAGGGGCTGTATTTGCAGAGCCTTGGGCCGTCGCATATCTGTGCACTGATTCCGGCCGGGCATGAATGGGCTGCCAGTACTGCGCAGTTGCCCATTGACCAGTTGGATAAACAGATCATGGTGCTGCGCGAGCCCAGTTCGATTACCCGGCGCACCTTCGATCAGGCGTGCAGCGAAGCGCAGGTGCAGCCCAGGGTCCTGCTGGAACTGGATAGCCGCGAAGCAGTGACCGAAGCCGTGGCGGCAGAGCTGGGTATCGGCATTGTCGCCTCGGTCGAAGTCAGCCACGACCCGCGTGTTGTGGCTCGGCCGATTGCCGGCCCGGGGCTGATCAACCAGCATATGCTGGGTTGTCTGGAACGGCGCCGTGAGCTTCGGCTGATACGGGCATTTCTGGACCTGGCACAGCAGGGCTGAAACGAGCGTTTTCGCTGGCGGAGCTCTAAGATGTCGACCGGCTACCTCAAGGGAAGGTGAAGTACAAGCGATGACGGAGAAAGACACGATCTCCATGCAACTGGTGCGTGAGGCCCTTTTGCAGAGTTGTGCAGCAGGCAGCGCCACGAGCGAGGTACTCAAACGGGTCGGCATCGACCCGCAGCAGTTGGGCCAGCTCGATGCCCGTGTGCCGGCCAGTGCCTATGCGCAGCTATGGCGGCTGTTGGCGCGACGTTGTCACGATGAGTTTTTCTGCATGGACCCGCGCGGCTTGCGCAGCGGCAGCCTGGCATTTTTGTGCCGTTCTTCCATGGCGCAGCCCACGCTGGGCGCCGCGCTGGAGTCGGCGCTGAGCTTCCTGTCATTGATGCTGGAGCACCTGCAACCGGTGTTGGTGCGCCAGCAGAGCCTGGCCGAAATCGTGGTCGGCGAACCTGAAGATGCACCTCGTCGGGCGTTTACCTACTTCACCTTCTGGATGATCGTTCATGGTGTCGCCTGCTGGCTGGCAGGGCGGCGTATTCCGATCCTGGCCATCGAACTGCGCTGTACCGAGCCGGACTTCTGCGACGACTACCGGGTGATGTTTTCCGAGAACCTGCAGTTCGGTCGCCCGCGCACGCGGATGATCTTTGCGGCCGAGTGCCTTGATCTTCCCGTCAGACGCAGCGTCGATGAGTTGCAACGCTTTCTGGCCGAAGCGCCCGCCAACATTTTGGTCAAGTACCGCGACCCGGCCAGCCTGGCGCGGCGTATTCGCCACGACTTGCGCGCGCTGCCCGCTGCTGCCTGGCCAGAGACCGAAGCCCTGGCCCAGCGCCTGTGCATTTCCGCTTCGACGTTACGGCGGCGCTTGGCCGATGAAGGGCAGACCTATCAGGGCTTGAAAGACAGTGTGCGCCGGGAACTGGCGATTACCTGGTTGGCCGAAGCCGACGTCAGTTTTGCTGACATTGCCGCGCGCCTGGGGTTTGCCGATACCAGCTCGTTCTACAAGGCATTCCGCAAATGGACCGGCAGTAACCCGGGGCACTACCGCAGCCTGATTCTTCTGCCGACCGACTGAGTGGCCAAACCAGTCATCCAGATTGCGCGCTTTGACCATTGCCGCAGGCAGTGACCAGCGCGACTATCAACAGATCATTCGTTTATTCCAAAAATAAGAAACGAGGAGTCTGGTGATGCGTGAATACAGCGTGGCTGCGAGCAGCTTCAACTATCAGCAGGCCGCCGACGAGGCCCTTGCAGGTAACCTTGAGGCGCTTAACGCCTGTGTTGAGTGCTGTGACCGACATGCCCAGGACGGGCGTATTGCGTTGAACTGCGAAGACCGTGACGGTAACAGCACGCACTACAGTTTTGCCGATCTGCAGGCCCGCGCCGCGCGGTTTGCCAACGTGCTCAAGGCTCAGGGTGTAGGCCCCGGCGACCGTGTGGCGGGTTTGTTGCCACGTACCGTGGAGCTGCTGGTGACGATACTCGGTACCTGGCGCCTGGGTGCGGTGTACCAGCCGCTGTTCACCGCATTTGGCCCCAAGGCGATCGAGCACCGACTGGAAAGCTCCGGTGCCAAGGTGGTGATCACCGACCGCAACAACCGCAGCAAGCTCGATGACGTCGAGGGTTGCCCGCGGATTATCTCGGTACTCGCCCAGGCCGATTCCGGCGACCTCGACTTCCATACCGAACTCAATGCTGCGGCCAGTGAATGCGAGCCTGTGCTGCTGAGCGCCGACGCACCGTTTCTGCTGATGTTCACCTCCGGCACCACCGGCCCGGCCAAGCCGCTGGAAGTGCCGCTGCGCGCGATCGTCGCGTTCCAGGGGTACATGCGCGACGCCATCGACCTGCGCCCGGAAGACGCTTTCTGGAACCTGGCCGACCCGGGTTGGGCTTACGGGCTCTACTATGCGGTTACCGGCCCGCTGTCGCTGGGCCACGCGACGACCTTCTTCGATGGCCCGTTCAGCGTTGAAAGCACCTGCAAGGTTATCAAGAAATACGGCATTACCAACCTCGCCGGTTCGCCGACCGCCTACCGTATGTTGATTGCTGCCGGTGAGGACTTTTCGGCGCCGATCAAGGGTTGCCTGCGGGTGGTCAGTAGCGCTGGGGAGCCGCTCAACCCAGAAGTGATCCGCTGGTTCGCCGAGCAGTTGAATGTGCCTATCCATGACCACTATGGCCAGACCGAGCTGGGCATGGTCCTGTGCAATCACCATGGCCTTGCGCACAAGGTGCATATGGGCGCCGCAGGTTTTGCCGTTCCAGGGCATCGCATTGTCGTGCTGGATGAGCAGCAGCGTGAACTGCCTGCCGGGCAGCCGGGCATTCTCGCCGTGGACCGTGAGCAGTCACCACTGTGCTGGTTCGCGGGTTATCACGGCCTGCCAACCAAGGCCTTTGTCGGCAAGTACTACCTGAGTGGCGACACCGTCGAGTTGAACGACGACGGCAGCATCAGCTTCGTCGGCCGCAGTGACGACGTGATCACCACCTCCGGTTACCGGGTTGGACCGTTCGACGTCGAGAGCGCCTTGATCGAACACCCTTCGGTAGTCGAGGCCGCGGTGATCGGCAAACCCGACCCAGAGCGCACTGAGCTGGTCAAGGCGTTCGTGGTGCTGGGGAATGGCCACAGCGCCAGCCCCGAACTGGCCGAAACCCTGCGCCAGCACGTGCGCCAACGCCTGTATGCCCATGCCTACCCACGTGAAATCGAATTTGTCAGCGAGCTGCCGAAAACCCCGAGCGGCAAGCTGCAGCGCTTCATCCTGCGCAATCAGGAAATCGCCAAACAACAAGCCGCGCTGGGTCAGACCGCCAGCGCCTGAGGAACCCGAACATGCACATTGCCAATAAAAACTTCATCGTCAGCGGCGCGGCCTCCGGGCTGGGCGCGGCCACCGCCGAAATGCTCATCGAGGCCGGTGCCCAGGTCATGCTGGTCGACCTCAATGCCGAGGCTGTAGCGGCCAAGGCGCAGGCCCTTGGCCCCAAGGCGCGTTACGCGGTTGCCGATATCAGCCAGGAAGCCGCCGCCAAGGCTGCTGTGGATGCCGCAGTTGAAGCCTTTGGTAGCCTTCACGGGCTGGTCAACTGTGCCGGCGTGGTCGGTGCCGAGAAGATCCTCGGTAAACAGGGCCCGCACGGCCTGGACAGCTTCAGTCGGGTAATCAACATTAACCTGGTCGGTAGCTTCAATTTGCTGCGTTTGGTTGCGGCGGCCATGGCTGAAACTGAGGCCGGTGCCGAGGGTGAACGCGGAGTGATCATCAACACCGCATCCATCGCTGCCTATGATGGCCAGATCGGCCAGGCAGCCTATGCTGCCTCCAAGGGCGCCATCGCCAGCCTGACGTTGCCGGCGGCCCGTGAACTGGCGCGGTTTGGTATCCGCGTGATGACCATCGCCCCAGGCATCTTCGAGACCCCAATGATGGCGGGTATGCCTCAGGAAGTGCGTGATTCGCTGGCTGCAGGTGTGCCGTATCCGCCACGCCTGGGGCGTCCGCAGGAATACGCGGCGCTGGCCCGTCACATTATCGAGAACAGCATGCTCAACGGCGAAGTGATCCGTCTCGACGGTGCGCTGCGCATGGCTGCCAAGTAATCAGAGAGTAACCATCATGACCCTCGCCAACGATCCAATTGTCATTGTCAGCGCCGTGCGTACCCCCATGGGTGGGCTGCAGGGTGACCTGAAAAGCCTGACGGCCCCGCAACTCGGCGCTGCAGCCATCCGTGCGGCCGTAGAGCGCGCCGGTATTGCCAGCGATAGCGTCGAGCAGGTGCTGTTCGGCTGTGTACTGCCTGCCGGTCTTGGTCAGGCGCCGGCCCGTCAGGCAGCCCTCGGTGCTGGCCTGGACAAGGGCACTACCTGTACAACCCTGAACAAAATGTGTGGTTCGGGCATGCAGGCCGCGATCATGGCCCATGACCTGCTGCTGGCAGGCAGCGCCGATGTGGTGGTGGCCGGTGGCATGGAAAGCATGTCCAACGCGCCGTACCTGCTGGACAAGGCCCGCAGCGGTTATCGCATGGGGCACGGCAAGATCATCGATCACATGTTCTTCGATGGCCTGGAAGATGCCTACGACAAGGGCCGCTTGATGGGCACCTTCGCTGAGGATTGCGCCGAGAAGAATGGCTTCAGTCGCAAAGCCCAGGACGATTTTGCCATTGCCTCGCTGACCCGCGCCCAGCAGGCGATCAAGGACGGCAGCTTCGCCGCCGAGATCGTTCCGGTCGAAGTCACCGTGGGCAAGGAACAGCGTCTGATCAGTGATGACGAACAGCCGCCCAAGGCGCGCCTGGACAAGATCCCGCAACTCAAACCGGCCTTTCGTGACGGAGGTACCGTAACGGCGGCCAACTCCAGTTCGATCTCCGACGGCGCAGCCGCGCTGGTGCTGATGCGCCGTTCCCAGGCTGAGCAACGCGGCCTCAAGCCGCTGGCAGTGATCCATGGTCACGCAGCGTTCGCTGACACGCCATCGCTGTTCCCGGTTGCACCGATTGGCGCCATCGAAAAGCTGATGAAGCGCACCGGCTGGAACCTCGGCGAAGTCGATCTGTTTGAAATCAACGAAGCCTTTGCCGTGGTTACCCTGGCCGCCATGCAAGCGCTCGAATTGCCCCATGACAAGGTCAATGTCCACGGTGGCGCTTGCGCCCTTGGCCATCCGATCGGTGCGTCGGGTGCGCGGATTCTCGTCACGCTGCTCTCGGCCCTGCGCCAGAAAGGCCTGCGCCGTGGTGTGGCGGCGATCTGCATCGGCGGCGGTGAAGCCACGGCCATGGCCGTTGAATGCCTGTATTGAGGTCCACCATGTTAGTGAATGACGAACAACAGCAGATCAGCGACGCCGCCCGGCAGTTTGCCCAAGAGCGTCTGCGGCCCTTTGCCGAACAGTGGGACCGTGAGCACCGCTTCCCGAAAGAAGCCATGGTCGAAATGGCTGAACTGGGCTTCTTCGGCATGCTGGTGCCGGAGCAGTGGGGCGGTTGTGACACCGGTTACCTGGCTTACGCCATGGCCCTTGAGGAAATCGCTGCCGGTGATGGCGCCTGCTCGACCATCATGAGCGTGCACAACTCGGTGGGCTGTGTGCCGATCCTCAAGTTTGGCAATGACCAGCAGAAAGCCCAGTTCCTTACCCCGCTGGCCAGTGGCGCCATGCTCGGTGCGTTCGCCCTGACCGAGCCGCAGGCCGGTTCCGATGCCAGCAGCCTGAAAACCCGCGCCCGCCGTGATGGCGATCATTACGTGCTGAATGGCTGCAAGCAGTTCATCACCTCCGGGCAAAATGCCGGTGTGGTGATCGTGTTTGCCGTGACGGACCCGGCAGCCGGCAAGCGTGGCATCAGCGCTTTCATCGTGCCGACGGATTCACCGGGCTACCAGGTCGCCAGGGTCGAAGACAAGCTGGGTCAGCATGCCTCCGACACCTGCCAGATCGTTTTCGATGACGTCCGCGTGCCGGTGGCCAACCGCCTCGGCGAGGAGGGCGAAGGCTACAAGATTGCGCTGGCGAACCTGGAGGGCGGGCGCATCGGCATTGCCGCGCAATCGGTGGGTATGGCCCGCGCAGCGTTTGAAGTGGCCCGCGATTATGCCCGCGAGCGGCAAAGCTTCGGCAAACCGTTGATCGAGCATCAGGCTGTCGCGTTCCGTCTGGCCGATATGGCAACGCGCATCGCCGTGGCGCGGCAGATGGTGCATCATGCCGCAGCCTTGCGTGATGCAGGGCGTCCGGCGCTGGTGGAAGCCTCGATGGCCAAGCTGTTTGCTTCGGAAATGGCCGAGAAGGTCTGCTCCGATGCCTTGCAGACCCTGGGCGGTTATGGCTATCTGAGCGACTTCCCGCTGGAGCGGATCTACCGCGATGTGCGGGTTTGCCAGATCTACGAAGGCACCAGCGACATTCAGCGCATGGTCATTGCGCGCAATCTTTGAAGGGAGCCGTTTGCATGACGTACGAAACCATCCTGTTGGACATCCGTGACAAGGTCGGTCTGATCACCCTCAATCGGCCGCAGGCGCTCAATGCCCTGAACGCGCAAATCGTGAGTGAGATCAACCAGGCGCTGGACCAGCTCGAACGCGACCCGAACATCGGCTGCGTGGTGCTTACCGGCTCCCAGAAGGCCTTTGCTGCCGGTGCCGATATCAAGGAAATGGCCGACCTGCGTTACCCGCAGATCTACGTCGATGACCTGTTCAGCGACGCTGACCGTATCGCCAATCGCCGCAAGCCGATCATTGCTGCCGTCTCCGGTTTCGCCTTGGGTGGCGGTTGTGAATTGGCGATGATGTGCGACTTCATCCTTGCCGCTGACAACGCCAAGTTCGGCCAGCCGGAAATCAACCTGGGTGTGCTGCCGGGCATGGGCGGTACTCAGCGCCTGACGCGCGCCGTAGGCAAGGCCAAGGCTATGGAACTGTGCCTGACCGGTCGCCTGATGGGCGCTGAAGAGGCCGAGCGTGCGGGGCTGGTTGCCCGTGTCGTACCTCAGGCGGAGTTGCTCGACGAAGCGCTGAAGGTCGCTGCCGTGATCGCCAGCAAATCGATCCCGATGACCATGATGGTCAAGGAAAGCGTCAACCGCGCCTTTGAAGTCAACCTCACCGAAGGTGTGCGCTTCGAGCGTCGCGTGTTCCATGCGGCCTTCGCCACTGAAGACCAGAAAGAAGGCATGGCGGCTTTCATCGCCAAGCGCGAAGCACAGTTCAAGGACCGTTAAGGCACCAGCTCGCCGGCAAGGCCTGCTCCCGCAGACATTGGGCGGTGGGAGCCAGGCCTTGCCAAGGTGCTACGACGCCTCCCAGACCTACTACCAAATAATGAGCCGCCCGCTGCCAACGGCTCATTCGCGGCTATCGACCTGCTGGCTAAGATCGAACCACTGCCTGCCCTTCGGCAGGCCTCGATCAGCAGAGGTTTGCGCATGATTTACGCAGCACCCGGCACCCCAGATGCCCTTGTCAGTTTCAAGCCCCGTTATGGCAACTACATCGGCGGTGAGTTCGTTGCGCCGTTGAGCGGCCAGTACTTCAGCAACAGCTCGCCGGTCAATGGCCAACTGATTGCGGAGTTTCCGCGCTCCAATGCGGCCGACATCGACCGTGCCCTGGACGCGGCCCATGCCGCTGCCGATGCCTGGGGGCGAACCTCGGTGCAGGACCGCTCGCGGATTCTGCTGCAGATTGCCGACCGTATCGAGCAGCACCTGGAAGTGCTGGCCATCAGCGAAACCTGGGACAATGGCAAGGCCATCCGTGAAACCCTGAATGCCGACGTACCCTTGGCCGCTGACCATTTCCGTTACTTTGCCGGCTGTATCCGTGCTCAGGAGGGAGGCGCCGCCGAGATCAATGACACCACGACGGCTTACCATTTCCACGAGCCGCTGGGTGTGGTCGGGCAGATCATCCCGTGGAACTTTCCGCTGCTGATGGCGGCCTGGAAGCTCGCGCCGGCGCTGGCCGCCGGTAACTGCATCGTGCTCAAGCCTGCTGAGCAGACGCCGCTGTCGATTACAGTGCTGGCCGAGCTGGTTGGCGACCTGTTGCCACCGGGCGTGTTGAACATCGTTCAGGGGTTTGGCCGTGAAGCGGGTGAGGCCCTGGCCACCAGCAAGCGCATCGCCAAGATCGCCTTCACTGGCTCCACCCCTGTGGGCTCACACATCCTCAAATGCGCTGCCGAAAACATCATTCCGTCGACAGTGGAGCTGGGTGGCAAATCGCCGAACATTTTCTTCGAGGACATCATGCAGGCCGAACCTGCATTCATCGAAAAGGCTGCCGAAGGCCTGGTGCTGGCGTTCTTCAACCAGGGTGAAGTCTGTACCTGCCCATCGCGGGCGCTGGTTCAGGAGTCGATCTACGAGCCCTTCATGGCCGCGGTGATGAAGAAGATCGGCCAGATCAAACGCGGCAATCCGCTGGACACCGAAACCATGGTCGGCGCCCAGGCTTCAGAACAGCAGTACGAAAAGATCCTCTCCTACATGCAGGTCGCCCGCGAAGAAGGCGCCGAGGTGCTCACCGGTGGTGACCGCGAGCGCCTGGCCGGTGATTTGTCCCAGGGCTATTACATCCAGCCGACCCTGCTCAAGGGGCACAATGGCATGCGGGTGTTCCAGGAAGAAATCTTCGGCCCTGTCGTTGGTGTGACCACCTTCAAGGACGAGGCCGAAGCCCTGGCGATTGCCAACGACACCGAGTTTGGCCTTGGTGCTGGCGTCTGGACCCGTGACATCAACCGTGCCTACCGCATGGGCCGCGCGATCAAGGCCGGTCGCGTATGGACCAACTGCTACCACCTGTACCCGGCCCACGCCGCATTTGGTGGTTACAAGAAGTCTGGCGTTGGCCGTGAAACCCACAAAATGATGCTCGACCATTACCAGCAGACCAAGAACCTGCTGGTGAGCTACGACATCAATCCTCTGGGCTTCTTCTAATTCACGTCCCTTTCAGCCGCTGGATACCTGGCATTTCTGTCAGTGTTCAGCGGCTGCTTTTTTGTGCTCCACTCAGTGCTCGCTTGACGGGATCTGCCCTTGGCAGGGCGCTCGCATGTGCGCGGCGTATCTGAAGGGCTTGTTGAGGCTATGGCACCAAAGCGCTGCGCCATTTGCTCCCAAAGTAGGAGGCGTGGTTTGCAGGGCAAGTGTTTAATGAAATCACCGCAATCCTGTGGTGCTAGAAGAGGATCGAGCTATGTGGAAAAAGCCTGCGTTCACTGATCTGCGTATTGGTTTTGAAGTGACGATGTACTTCGCCAACCGTTGATCCTTCTCCCGCCGGTCACTGGTTGCAGTGACCGGCGCGGCTTATCTTCGACGACCTTGATGGTCTGATTGCAATCCCGGTCCGATGCTTTAGGCTGGCGCTATCTTAAAAAAAACAAGAAGGCGTTGCATGAGCCCGAACCTGAGCCAGTTGCGTAAATTCGTCTCCCCGGAAATCATCTTCGGCGCCGGCTGTCGGCACCATGTGGCCAACTACGCCAAGACCTTTGGCGCACGCAAGGTGTTGCTGGTCAGCGACCCTGGGGTGATCGTGGCGGGGTGGGTGGCTGATATCGAAGCCAGCCTGCGTGAGCAAGGCATCGAGTACTGCCTGTACAGTGACGTGTCGCCCAATCCTCGGGTCGAGGAGGTCATGGCCGGCGCTGAGCGTTACCGCAGTGAGCAGTGTGATGTGATTGTCGCCGTCGGTGGCGGTAGCCCGATGGATTGCGCCAAGGGCATTGGCATCGTGGTCGCGCATGGGCGGCATATTCTGGAGTTTGAAGGGGTCGATACCATTCGCGTGCCGAGCCCGCCGCTGATCCTGATCCCGACCACGGCCGGCACCTCGGCGGATGTCTCGCAGTTCGTGATCATTTCCAACCAGCAAGAACGGATGAAATTCTCCATCGTCAGCAAGGCAGTGGTGCCGGATGTGTCGTTGATCGACCCGGAAACCACCCTGAGCATGGACCCATTCCTTTCCGCCTGCACCGGTATCGATGCGTTGGTGCATGCCATCGAGGCTTTTGTCTCTACCGGCCACGGGCCGCTGACCGATCCCCATGCCCTGGAAGCGATGCGCCTGATCAACGGCCACCTGGTGCAGATGATCGCCAACCCCGGCGATATCGCCCTGCGCGAGAAGATCATGTTGGGCAGCATGCAGGCCGGGTTGGCGTTTTCCAACGCCATCCTGGGGGCGGTACATGCCATGTCCCATAGCCTGGGCGGTTTTCTCGACCTGCCGCATGGCTTGTGCAATGCGGTGTTGGTTGAGCACGTCGTGGCCTTCAACTACAGCGCCGCCCCCGAGCGTTTCAAGGTGATCGCCGAGACCCTCGGTATTGATTGCCGCGGTTTGAACCATAACCAGATTCGCCAGCGGCTGGTTGAGCACCTGATTGCCCTCAAGCATGCGGTGGGCTTCCATGAAACCCTTGGCCTGCACGGTGTTGGCCTGTCGGATATCCCGTTCCTGTCGCAGCATGCCATGGATGATCCATGCATTCTGACCAACCCGCGTGCCTCGAGCTTGCGTGATGTCGAGGTGGTGTATGGCGAGGCCCTCTGAACCTCGGGCCGATGCCCTTGCCGGGCTGTTAGGGCTGAGCAACCACACCGTTCGCAAGAGCCACTACCCGGAGTTGGCCGTGCGGCTGGAGGAGCTGGAGGCCGAGCGCAATCGTTACAAGTGGCTGTTCGAGCACGCGGTACACGGGATTTTTCAGGCCAGCCTGGACGATGGCCTGCGTGCCGCGAACCCGGCATTGGCACGTATGCTGGGTTACTCGGACCCTCAGGCTGTGTTGTTTGCTCGCAGAGACCTGGGAGGGCATTTGTTTGTCGGTGGGCCGACGGAGCTGTTGCAAATTACCCAGGTGTTGCAGCGAGACGGCGCCTTGCTGGGCTATGAGACACAGTTGCGTCGCCGTGATGGCAGCAGTATCGACGTGCTGATGAACCTGCTGCGTCGACCGGATGAAGAGGGCCTGGTGGAGGGCTTTGTTGCCGATATTACCGAGCGCAAGCAGGCTCAAGAGCGCATGCAACAGCTCAACGATGAACTGGAGCAGCGCGTCACCGAGCGTACCAATGAATTGATTGAGGCTCGCGATGCGGCCCAGGCCGCCAACCGTAGCAAGGACAAGTATCTGGCTGCGGCCAGCCATGACCTGTTGCAACCATTGAATGCGGCGCGGCTGCTGATTTCTACCTTGCGTGAGCGACCGCTACCGGCCACCGAGCAGGTGTTGGTCGAACGCGCTCATCAGGCGCTGGAAGGCGCCGAAGACCTGCTTACCGATTTGCTCGATATCTCCCGGCTGGACCAGGCCGCGATCAAGCCGGACCTTGACCTGTATAGCCTCGATGAGGTGTTGGCCCCATTGGCGTCGGAGTTCCAGCCGGTAGCGGAGGCGGCAGGGCTGAGCTTGCGGGTGCGTAGCGGTCAGCGGGTGATTCATACCGATTTGCGCTTGTTGACGCGGATCCTGCGCAACTTCCTCAGCAATGCCTGCCGATACACCGAGCACGGACGTGTGTTGTTGGGGGCCAGGCGATGTGGTCATTACCTGCGACTTGAGGTGTGGGATAGCGGTAGGGGGATTGCAGCCGATCGCCTGGAGTCGATTTTTCTGGAGTTCAATCAGCTCGACGTTGGTCGTGCGGCTGATCGCAAGGGGGTTGGCCTGGGGTTGGCGATTGTCGAGCGTATTGCCCGCATACTCGACTGCCAGGTGCGTGTGCGTTCCTGGCCGGGGCGCGGCTCGGTGTTCAGCATTGATGTACCGCTGACCCACGATTTGCCACGCCCACCGGCGGCAGCCGTGTTGCCGCAACCCAGTATCGGCAATCCATTGCCGGGGC
This sequence comes from Pseudomonas sp. TE3910, assembly GCF_056279025.1. NCBI lineage: Bacteria > Pseudomonadati > Pseudomonadota > Gammaproteobacteria > Pseudomonadales > Pseudomonadaceae > Pseudomonas > Pseudomonas sp. TE3910. Next base: position 1,680,265 of record NZ_JBWBQN010000001.1, on the reverse strand, counting down.
GCCGTTTGCTGGTGCTGGACAACGAGCTGAGCATTCTCCAGAGCATGGCCTCGTTGCTTGGCCAGTGGGGGTGTGAGGTGCTGACGGCTACGGACAGTGAGAGCGCGCTGGAGGTGCTTCAGGGGCGTGAGCCGGAGCTGATCCTGGCGGACTACCACCTCGACCACGGAATAACAGGCTGTGATGTGGTCATGGACCTGCGGGCGCACTTTGGGCGGCCGATTGCCGCGGTGATGATCACTGCTGATCGTAGCGATCAGAGCCGTCTGGCGATGCAGCGCCTTGGGGCTCCGTTGTTGAGCAAACCGGTGAAACCGGGCAAGTTGCGTGCGGTGTTGAGTCAGTTGTTGGGGTAGTGTGCATTCACGTGAATGCACAAGAAATTGTTACAGTATCTGAACGGTTGGTTCCCGGGAGCCGGGGGCGGGTGCTGCCGTTTGTCTCTTGCAGTACGCCGGCTAGCCCTTTTATTTGCTATAAAGCCTGCGCTCTCGGGCCATCAGGTGAGTATGACCCTTGGTTTTTTCGGGTGCATCCACTGTCTTTTATGTTGCTGAGTACGAATCTCGGCCTTAGACTGCCGCCCCCTGTAAATTGAGTGCCGGATGGTGCTTGAAGAATTCCGCTGAGCGCGCTCGTCGCGAGCAGCACCCGATTCGCCTTAATGCACGTATTTTTTATAGAGAAATCAATGACAAAGGAAAAGTTGCTGGCCATGCCGGCCGATGACTACATGAATGCCGAGCAACTGGCCTTCTTTACCGACTTGTTGCAGTCGATGAAGATCGAAACCCAGGAGCGTATCGAACAGAGCCGTGTAGCCATTGAAAGCCTGGACTCGCCTGCCGATCCTGCCGACGCTGCCTCGGTCGAAGAAGAGCGCCATTGGCTGGTCAACGCCATCGAACGTGATCAGCGCCTGCTGCCACAGCTGGAGATGGCACTGGGCCGAATTGCCGACGAAAGCTTCGGCTGGTGCGATGACAGTGGTGAGCCAATCGGCCTGAAGCGTCTGCTTATCAGCCCGACCACCAAGTACTGCATCGAAGCGCAAGAACGCCACGAGCAGATCGACAAGCACCAGCGTCAGATCTGACGTCAGCACGGGTGTAGCTCAAGGCCCCAGGGATCAAACCCCGGGGCCTTTGCGTTTCTTGTCCTGTATCAAGCACAGTCGTATTAGGTCCAAGGAAGCATAGATAATGGCTTTATAGTGGCGTTTAATGGCGTCACAAAAACGACAGTGTCTATGGAGCTTGAACCATGATGCGAGAAGGATCTCTGCCAGAGGCCATGCTAACACCGCGCCATTCACCCATTGCCAGGCAGGGGTGGGCGGGGGTCGCTCTGCAAAGTCTGGTACTGCTGGTGCTGTTGGCCGCGATGGCATTTGCCGGGCTGTCGTTCTATGTCTGCGCGCCACTGGCTTTGTTGACCCTTGTGCTGCCGCGTTTTCGCCGGCGCGAACCGGATGAAGTGCATCGTGCAGTCGATCCGCTCACTGAGCTGACCCGTGATCTTTCGCGCACCACCAGTCATAACGCCTTGTCGGCAGCGGGTGTGGCATTTTCTGTGAAGCAACTGGCCGGCAAGCTGCAATCGCAACTTGCTTCAGCCGCTCAGATTGTCAGTAGCGCACACGTCATGATCGATACTGAGCAAGCGACCTCGCACCTCAGCCAGCAGGCCTTGGCTGCCGCCCGTGAAGCACACCAGAGCAGTGCTGCCGGGCGTTCGGTGCTTGCGGAGTCGATCCAGCGGATGCATCAGTTGAGTGCCCGTGCCAGCGAGAGTCGCGAGTTGATCGAGGCCTTGCATCAACGCAGTGAAGACATTGCGCGGGTCACCCTGGTGATTCACACCATTGCCAGTCAGACCAACTTGCTGGCCCTGAATGCGGCTATCGAGGCTGCCCGCGCCGGTGAGCATGGGCGCGGGTTTGCGGTCGTTGCCGATGAGGTGCGCGGCTTGGCCGGGCGAACGGCAACGGCGACTGAAGAGGTCGGGCTGATGGTTGCCGATATCCAGCAACGCACGGCTCAGGTCGTGGAGCAGATTCGTGAGTTGTCCGATGACCTGCACACAGGGGTCGATCAGGTGGAGCACACCGGTGAGCAACTCGACAGCATTGCCGGGCTGGCCGCGGGCGTAGAGCAGCAGATCAGCGAGATTGCCCAAGGCACAGAAACCAACCTGGCCCAACTCGACAGCCTGTTTCGCGCTGTCGAGCAAATGCGCAGCGACCTGCAGGTCAGCGACCAACAGACCCGGCAACTGGCCAAGGCTGCGGTGCAAATGGAAGGGCAGGCCGAGAGCATCAGTGAACGCTTGGCGGAGGTCGGCCTGGACGAGTATCACCAGCGCATCTACGACCTGGCGCGCGAGGGGGCGCAGAAAATGGCCAGGCAGTTTGAGGCCGATGTCGCACAAGGCCGTATCAGCCTGGATGACCTGTTTGATCGGCACTATCAGGCGATCCCCGGTACTCGGCCCGTGCGTTATCGCACGCGCTTTGACCAGTACACTGACCAGGTTCTGCCGGCCATCCAGGAGCCTTTGCTGAAAGAGCACGAAGGCTTGGTGTTTGCCATTGCCTGCACGCAACAGGGTTATGTGCCAACGCACAACGCAGCGTTCAATCAACCATTGACCGGCGATGAAGCGGTTGATACTGCGCATAATCGCAGCAAGCGCAAGTTCGATGACCCGACGGGCATTCGATGTGGCAGCCACCAACAGGCTGTTTTGCTGCAGACCTACACCCGCGATACCGGTGAGCTGATGCATGATCTGTCTGTGCCCATTGAGGTTCATGGGCGTCATTGGGGTGGCTTTCGCCTGGGTTACAAGCCGCAGGTGGCGGCTGTGGGCTGAGTGTTTTGTTGCGGCTGATGTAAAACTGCTATGCAGGCGATAGCTTTTTCCCGAGAGGAACGGGTTTTATCATGGCCCTATCGTTAGTTTGCTAATGACGTTCCGGAGGGAATCATGCATAGCAAGGTCGATGTAGCCGTGATGATCGGTTCTGGTGTGCCTGCATCGATGCAGGCACTTGGCAAGCGAGTATGTTGGGTGGTGCTGGTCAATGGCGAGCGTCGAGGCACCGCTTTTGCCAGCCGCAGCGAGGCTCAGGAATGCCGTGCCGCGTGGCTGGCTCAGTTGAGCAAGGCTGCCAGGGTGGGTGCGGCTCGCCACGCCAGCTGAGCGCACGCCTTCAGCGCTCAAGGTCACGCGCCAGTGCGCAGGCTTCCGTGTGCTGACGGCGAAAACCTTTGACCCGCCCGGTGGTGTACTCGGTTATGTGGAAGAATCCAATACCCGCAGGTACCACAACGAAGCGGGGAGGCTTGTCAGGGTTTCGACTTTCTACGCCACAATACGCGTTGGCCTCTCGACGGAATTCAGTGTTTTCGTGCATATTCAGCTTCCTGTAGTGCATGAGTGATTGTCAGGACACCCCCGCTGATGGGGCTGTTCTTTCAGCTATCGCATGTCTGATGCAATATTGCTGTCAGAAAAAGCTTCCTTGATTGAGGAAATCTGCTGAGAATTCGCCAAAAGGCTTATGCCGGCAGGAAATAGTTAACTTTCCTTCAGGCTTGGGTGTTTATCTGCACGGGATAATCATTCGCTAAACCACTACTATCTTAGCCATTCAAAACAACGTGCCTTGGCCATTGCGCGGCATTGCTGCCAGCGTTGGCAGGGGCGTGATCAGTCGTTGAGGAATTTTTCATTGGCAGTCAGCAATCTGGATATGCAGGCCCTGTTTGTGCTGGGCGATCTTCGGGCCAAGCTGGTCAAACAGTTTCAATCGCGTTTTGTCTATGTCACTGAACAAAGTGCCGAAGGCCTTTACATGGCCGAAATCGACACTGAAGAGGCGTTGGTCGTTGATGACAAGCAGCGTCTGGAGTTAAAGGTCGGCGACCACTTTCGCGCGGCGGTACTGCCCAGTCGTGAGGGCGGTAAGTTGGAAGTTCGATTCCGTGACATCAAACATACGGTTTATGGTCTGGGCGACTATGCCTTCGTATCGACCCCGGACGGCAACGGAATCGTGTTACGTGAAGGGCAGAGTGTGGTGCTGATATTCGCGGCCCATGCACAACTGCAGGAAGGCTTGAGCAAGATTCTCAAGGCGGCCACCGCCAAAGCGGCCAAGTGGCGCAAGGGCGAGATGACCTTCAAGGCCAGCGAATGACGGATGTTGGCACTGAGCGGCGTGGTCGGGCCGAGTTTCATGCGCAGCACCAGGCGCAGGCGCGCGCATTGGCTGAGCAATGGCATGGGCAGCGTGCACAGCTTAAGGCCGCCTGGCTTGATTGGGTTGCCGCGCAACTCTACCAACTAAGCCCGCCGGAGTTTGCTTCGATGGTTCGACGTGAGCTGCAACGCCTTAGCACGTGATCTATCAGTTACCCCTGTCGCGCCCGCTACTGATCTCTTCCGGCACAGGCTCATTCGCCATGCGTTTGCGGAAAAGGGCCGCTCGCGCCAGCAGCAGTGTGGTGACCGGCACGGTAATCGAAAGCAGGATCGGGATCAGCCAGGCATGTAGGACCGGCATGTGCTTGAGACCGGAGAAGTACAGGATCGAGGCCAGGGCGACACACCAGGTCCCCAGCGTCGAGGCAAGGGCTGGTGGGTGCATGCGTTGAAAGAACGTTTTCATGCGCAGCAGGCCGAATGCGCCTATCAAGGCAAACACACTGCCGGTTAGCAGCAGTGCCGCGGTAGCCAGTTCAAGCCAGAATGGCAATGCATTGAACTCGCTCATTCGATCACCTCACCGCGCAGCAGGAATTTGGCCAGGGCGAACGAGCCGACAAAGCCGAACAGCGCGATCAGTAGCGCGCCTTCAAAGTAGGTATCACTGGCGTAGCGAATGCCCAGCACCAGCATCATCAGCATGGCCAGGATGTACAGGTAGTCCAGCGCCAGTACCCGGTCTTGCGCCGATGGGCCTCGGAACAGCCTGACCAAGGTCAAGGCCATGGCCATGGCGAAAATGAACAGGCTGGCGAGAATGGCGTTGGCGAGCAGGCCAGTCATTCGAAGATCTCCATCAGCGGGCGTTCGTAGGTGTGCTTGAAGTGCTCGACGAATTGCGTTTCGTCGTTTAGATCAAAGACATGCAGCAACAAGGCACTGCGGTCCAGCGCCAGCTCCGACCAGATGGTGCCAGGGACCACCGTTGTGATCATCGACAAGGCTGCTAGCCCGTGAGCATCGCGCAAGTCCAGTGGAATGCGCACGAAGGCCGACCGTGGTGGGCGCTGGCCGGCAGTCAGGACACTGCGAGCCACTTGCAGGTTGGAGCTCAGCACATCCAGGCCAACCCGCAGGATCAGGCGTACGATGGTCGCTGGTTTGCGAATGCTCACCGACTGTGGTCGCAGGGGGGCCATCAGCAGCGGCGCGAGCACGCCAAGCAGTGCGCCCAGCAACAGGTTGCCGGGGCTTGTCGAAAGGTTCAATACCAGCCACAGCAACCACAGCGCGAGCGATAGCAGAGGGGCAGGGAACAGGCGCTTCATGGCTGCACCTCCTCAGGAACAGCCAGCGGGCCTGCCAGTGGCCGTGTAGCGAACACCGCAGAAATGTACTGCTGCGGGTTCTGCAGGCCGTTCGCAGTGTCCTGCGTGTAGCGTAACAGTGGCTCGGCCTGGATGCTGAGGAGTACGCACAAGCCGAGCAGGGCAACAATCGGCAGGCATTCCAGGCGCCTTAGTACTGGCGAAGGGCGTTCCTGTGGTGTCCAGAAGCGCTTGATGCCGACGCGCGCCAGGGCAATCAGTGAGGCCAGGCCCGAGAGCACCAGCAGTGCCAGCAGTGTCCAGCCGGTCATCGGCAACGGCTGTTCGGTCGTGATGCCGAGGCCTTGCGGGTTGAGCAGGGCGCTGATCAGGTTCAGTTTGCCGATGAAACCCGATAGCGGTGGCATGCCGATCACCAGCAGGGCGCAGGCGATGAAGCTTAGGCCGAGAAACGCCATGGCCCAGGGGATGACTTGGCCGACAACGGCCTTCTGATCATCGTCCAGGTTGATGCCTTTGGGCAGTTGGGGTGGCTCGGGTGGCGCCGGCAGGGTGTCGCCGTCGTCGTCCAGCGGAATCTCGTTGACCGAACGAGAGCGTTCGATCAGTTCCGCAAGCAGGAACAGTGCGCACAGCGCGAGCGTCGAGCTGACCAGATAGAACAGCGCCGCTGCGGTCAGGGCGGGTTGCCCGAAGCCTATCGCGGCCAGCAGCGTACCTGCCGAGACCAGGATGCTCAGGCTGGCCATACGTTCAAGACGCTGGGCGGCGAGTATCAACAGTGCGGCACAACCCAGGGTTGCGAGGCCGCCGTACACCAGCCATTCACCACCGAAGAATGAAGAGTCGCCGGCTTGCCCGGAAAACAGCAAGGTCCAGAGACGCAACACGGTGTAGATGCCGACCTTGGTCATGATTGCGAAAAGTGCGGCCACGGGGGCGCTGGCTGCCGAGTACGCCGGTACCAGCCAGAAATTCAACGGCCAGATGCCGGCCTTTGCCAGAAAGGCGATGGCCAGAATCGCGGCGCCAGCGTGCAGCAAGCCTCGGTCGGCCTCAGGCACCAGTGGGATCTTGACCGCCAGGTCGGCCATGTTCAGGGTGCCGGTAACGCCATAGAGCATCGCTGCGCCAATCAGGAACAGCGATGACGCGACGAGGTTGATGGCAATGTAATGCAGGCCGGCCTTGACCCGTGCCCGTCCCGAGCCGTGCAGGATCAAGCCATAGGATGCCGCCAGTAGCACCTCGAAAAAGACGAACAGGTTGAACAGGTCTGCCGTCAGGAAGGCCCCGTACAGCCCCATCAGCTGGATCTGGAAGAGGGCATGGAAACTGGCTCCTGCACTGTCCCAGCGGGCCATGGCGTAGAGCAGCGCGCTAAGCCCGACAATGCCGGTCAACACCAGCATCATTGCCGCGAGGCGGTCGACTACCAGCACGATGCCGAACGGTGCGGGCCAGTTCCCGGGCAGGTAAACACCCATCGAACTGGCATGCCCCTGTGTGTGTACCCACACCAGTAGCACCACGGAAATGCCCAGGCCAAGCAGGGTTGAAACCAGGTTGATACGGGCCTTGAGTGGCCGTCGCTTTTCGCCGAGCAGCAGCATCAGCGCTGCGGTCATCAGAGGCAGCAGGATGGGGGCGACGATCAGTTGGTTCATCGCATTCATTCACTCGGCTCCCGGCCATCGACGTGGTCAGTGCCGGTCAAGCCACGTGACGCCAGCAGTACGACCAGAAACAAGGCGGTCATGGCGAAGCTGATGACGATTGCCGTCAGTACCAGGGCTTGGGGCAGCGGGTCGGTGTAGTTGAACAGGTCCTGCGGTACGCCGTCCTTGATGATTGGCTCCTTGCCAATGAACAGGCTGCCCATACTGAAGATGAACAGGTTGACGCCATAGGACAACAGGCACAGGCCCATCACTACTTGGAAGGTCCGTGGCCGCAGTATCAGCCATACACCTGAGGCGGCGAGTACACCGATGGCAATTGCAATGACTTCTTCCATCAGGCGGCTCCTGGTTGAGGGTTTTTCACGTGGCCACCGGGGCGATGGCTACGTACCGACTGGTGCGCCAGCGCGGTAAGGATCAGCAGGGTTGAACCGACTACGACCGTGAACACGCCGATATCGAAGAACAGTGCGCTGGCCACATGCAAGTCACCGATCACCGGCAGGTGAAGGTGGGCGGTGTGGGTGGTCAGGAAGGGGTAGCCCAGCAGCATGGCACCCACCCCGGTGAGGGTGGCGCAGAGCAGGCCGGTGCCCATCCAGCGCAGCGGGCGCAGGCTCATTTGTGCTTCAACCCACTGGGTGCCGGCGACCATGTACTGGAGGATGAAGGCTACCGACATCACCAGACCGGCAACGAAGCCGCCGCCCGGCTGGTTGTGCCCGCGCATGAACAGGTACATCGACACCACCAGGGCAATCGGCAGTAGCAGGCGAACCAGGGCGGCGGGCACCATCATGAAACCCAGTGCCGTATCGGCGGCGTGCCGTGGGTTGACCAGATCGGTGACCACGTCCGGCGCCAGCAGACGCTGTTGTGCGGGTAACTCGATACTTTCGCGTGGCGGTCGGAAACGTCGCAGCAGGGCAAACACCGCGAGCGCCACGGCAACCAGCACGGTGATTTCGCCCAAGGTATCGAAGCCACGGAAATCCACCAGCATCACGTTGACGACGTTGCTGCCACCGCCCTCGGGCAGTGCCCGGCTCAGGTAGAACGAGGAGATGTCGTTGGGGGTCGGCCGGGTCAGCATGGCGTAGGACAGCAAGGCCATGCCGGTACCGACCAGCACTGCCAGCACCAGGTCGCGCAGGCGTCGCAGGCGGGCACGTTCCTGGCTGCCCAGTGGCGAGACGCCCTCGATCCGGCGTGGCAGCCAGCGCAGGCCCAGCAGGATCAGGATCGTGGTGACCACTTCCACGACCAGTTGGGTCAGCGCCAGGTCGGGTGCCGAGAACCAGACGAAGGTGATACAGGTCATCAGGCCGCATACGCTGACCATGGTCAGGGCGGCCAGTCGGTGATACTTGGCTTGCCAGGCCGCACCAAGGGCGCAGGTAATTGCGATCAGCCAGAGGGCCACGAATACACCGGAACCTGGGATCTTCGGTCGATCACCCCAACTCAGGCCACTGTGCAGCATGGGCAGCAGGCCTGCGAGGAACGCTGCCAGTACCAGCATGAACAACTGCTTTTGCAGGCGTCGGGTCGTGAGCAGGCGCTCGGCGCGGCGGGCCATGCGCATCAGCAGTACTTGGCAGCGTTCAAACAGTCGCTTGCCGTTGAAATGCTCGATGAAGGGTGGATGGGCAATGCGGCCGAGCTTGAACTGGTTGCGCAGCAACAGGTACAGCACGATGCCGCCCGCCATGGCAATCAGGCTCATGATCAGTGGTGCATTCCAGCCGTGCCAGATTGCCAGGCTGTATTCGGGCAGGGTGCCGCCGACTACAGGCAAGGCGGCCGCAGCAAGCAGGGGGCCTACGGACTGGGCTGGAAAAATACCCACCACCAGGCAGGTCAGTACCAGGAGCTCGACCGGTGCACGCATCCAGCGCGGTGGCTCATGCGGCGTGTGGGGCAGGTCGGTGGCCTGCGGCCCGAAAAATACATCCACGGTGAAGCGCAGGGCGTAGGCCACGCTGAAGGTACCGGCCAGTGTCGCGATGACCGGCAGGGTCGTTTCGACCCAGGCAGTGGAGGAAATGAACACGGTTTCGGCGAAGAACATTTCCTTGGACAGAAAGCCGTTGAGCAATGGCACGCCAGCCATCGAAGCACTGGCAACCATGGCCAGCGTCGCGGTAAAGGGGATCAGGCGAAACAGCCCGCTGAGTTTGCGAATGTCACGGGTGCCGCTCTCGTGATCGATGATCCCGGCCGCCATGAACAGTGAGGCCTTGAAGGTTGCGTGATTGAGAATGTGGAACACTGCCGCGACGGCCGCCAATGGGCTGTTAAGCCCGAGCAGCAGGGTGATCAAGCCCAAGTGGCTGATGGTCGAATAGGCCAGCAGGCCCTTGAGGTCATTCTGGAACATCGCCGTGTAAGCGCCCAGCAGCAAGGTGCAGGCGCCCGCGCCGCTGACGATCCAGAACCATTGTTCGCTGCCGGCCAGCGCCGGCCAAAGCCTTGCGAGCAGGAACACCCCGGCTTTGACCATGGTAGCGGAGTGCAGGTAGGCCGATACGGGCGTCGGCGCTGCCATGGCATGGGGAAGCCAGAAGTGGAAGGGGAATTGTGCGCTTTTGCTCAGGGCGCCCAGCAGGATGAGGGGCAGCAGTACCGGGTAGAGGGCATGGCTACGTATCTGATCACCGGCAGCCAGCACCGTGTCCAGGTCGTAGCTGCCGACCACATGGCCGAGCAGCAGCACCCCTGCCAGCAGGCACAGGCCGCCAGCTCCGGTAACCATCAAGGCCATATAGGCCCCGCGTCGTGCATCGCTGCGATGATGCCAGTAACCGATCAGCAGGAAGGAGAACAGGCTGGTCAGTTCCCAGAAGAATACGATCTGGATCAGGTTGCCGGAGATCACCAGGCCGAGCATGGCCCCCATGAACGCCAGGAAAAAGGCGAAAAAGCGCGGCACCGGGTCCTGAGGGGACATGTAGTAACGGGCGTAGAGCGAAACCAGCGTGCCGATGCCAAGCACCAGCATGGAGAACAACCAGGCGAAGCCATCCAGGCGCAAGACCAGGTTCAGCCCAAGGCTGGGTAGCCAGCGCACTTCTTCGCGAATGATGCCGCCATCGGCAATCTGAGGGTACAGCAGCGCCACCTGTACGGTGCCGACAAGTGCAACAAGACCTGCCAGTAGTGACTCACTGTTACGCGCGTTATGCGGCAGGACAGCCGCCAGACAGCTGCCGATGAATGGCAGAAGCAGCAGAACTATCAAGGACATGGGTTTCTAATCTGCAGGAGTTTGTAAGGGATCATACGTGCCGGACCGTCGATCACCAACCCACAAGCTGTCGCAGAATCCTACAAGAACGGTGCATTAAACTATTTTTTTATAACAGTTTTTTTCAGGGATGGCGTGAAGCCTGCTGCCTCAACCCGGTTCGCGCTCTTGTTCGCGTTCCTCTTCCTCGACGGACTTCTCCTCTCGACGTTTGACCTTCAATTCGCTGACCACTACCGCAATGACGATGAGCAATGCACCGACCAGCGCGGCGCCCGGCAGGCGCTCTCCCGCCAGCCGTCCGAAGACGCCGCCCCACACGGGTTCGCCCGCGTAGATGAGGGTGGCGCGGGTAGGCGAAACCGATTTCTGTGCCCAGTTCATTGCCACCTGGATGGCTGCGCTCATCGCACCCAGGCCGACGGCGCTGAGCACCAGTAGCCAGGAAAAGTCTGGCAATGCTTCCTGGGTCGGAACAATCATCAGGAATGACAGGGCCGAGGCCGTTGCCAGTTGTACGACAGTGACGCGGCGCACATCGACCTTGCCAGCAAAGCGGCTGATCAGAATGATCTCGGCTGCAATGGCGACCGCGCTGACCAACGTGGCGATCTCGCCGGGACTGAACTGCAACGAACGGCCGTTCGGGCCTGCCAGCAGCATGAGCCCGATGAATGCCAGGCTGATGCCGATGCTTGGCATGAGCCCGGGGCGACGGCCCAGAATCACCCATTGAAGCAAGGGCACGAATGGCACATACAAGGCTGTGATAAACGCCGATTGGCTGCTGCTGATGGTTTGCAGGCCAACTGTCTGCAGGCCATAGCCAAGCATGATGGAGACGCCAATCAAGAAGCCGGCCTTGAGTTCGGTGGTGGTCAGGCCGGACAGCGAGCGGGCCGATACCATGGCAACGAACAGTGCGGCAGCCGCAAAACGCAGGCCCACGAAGAACATCGGGCCACTGACGGTCATCACCTTGTGCACGAGCAGAAAAGTGCCGCCCCAGAGGACAGTGATGAAGATCAGTACCCACTCGGCTTTGCTTGGCCGGAAGGTCACGGTCGCGTGTTGCGGGGCGCTTGAGGTCATGGTCTTGCACACGAATGATGGGCGACGCACAATGCGCCAAAGTGGGCAGTATACTGCGCACACTCTACCAGCGAGCAATATAGTGCACAAAGATTCGAATCACAGGGCGTCTGTGTTGCAGCACGTCAGTCAGAACATCCGTCGCCTGCGTCATGCTGCCGGTCTCAGCCAGACTGCACTGGCGGAAAAATCGGGTGTGAGTCGTCGCATGCTGGTTGCCATCGAGGCTGGCGAAAAGAACGTCAGCCTGACGACACTGGATCGAATAGCCGAAGCACTTGATGTCGCATTCAGCGATTTGATCCAGGCACCGGACAATCGCGATCCCAGTCGAATCAACGAACTGGCCTGGACGGGCGTTCATCCGGGCAGCAAGGCGATTCTGTTGGCCAGCTCCGCGGCCAGCCGCGAGGTCGAGTTGTGGGAGTGGCGCCTGGAGCCCGGCGAAGTGTACCCCTCCGAGGCCGATGCTGACGGGTGGAGCGAGCAGCTCTACGTATTTGAAGGTTGCCTGACCTTGTTGATCGAGGATCAGGTACACAGCCTGGCCGCTGGCGAATTTTTTACCTTCGCCAGCAACCGGATGCACGTCTATCGCAACGATGGTGAGGTGGCGGTACGCTTTGTACGCAATGTCGTGATCTGAGCGCTGCCCGGTAGGTCAGTCGCGTTGGGCGTCGAGGTATTCGGCTGTCGACACGACCTGCGCATAACCGAATGCCAGCGACGCCATATAGGCGGCATGCACCTGCTCAGCGGGTACTGTCATATCGTTGAACACCAGTGCGCGGGTAGCGCAGGCATCGTGAATGACTGTGGTCGCGTAGCCAAAGTCGGCCGCCGCGCGTGCTGCCGCGTCAATGCACATATGACTCATGCTGCCGACCAGGGTAATGGCGCTGACGTGGTGATCATCCAGCAGTGTCTTGAGCTCGGTATCCAGGAAGGCATTTACCTTATGCTTGAGAACCACCGGTTCATTTGCCTGGTTTTTTGCCTTGGGGTGTATCTGAGCACCCTCTGAGCCGGGCGTGAAGAACGGTGCGTCCGCAGACTCGAACTCATGGCGTACGTGAACCACCAGGTCGTTCCGGGCCCGCGCTGCTGCCAATACCTGTGCTGCGTTATCGGCAGCAGCCTCGGCACCGTCGAGGGGCCATTTGCCGCCGGGAAAATAGTCGTTCTGAATATCAATGACGATCAACGCGTGTCGGGTCATGTCGCTTTCCTTGTACTGGGAGTGGTTGTGACGTGGCGATAGTTATAGGCTTGATCGACAGGCTTGCAGATTGGCGCAACCGACAAATTGGCTGGAAAAACTGACAATGACTACCGTACGCGACACGCTGGAGATCGGCATTCTGGTGTACCCGGGCGCGCAGATGGCGGCCGTGCAGGGTGTTACCGACTTGCTGGCGGTCGCGAATCGCATGTCCGTCGAGCTCGGCGCGCTGGAGCGGCCGTTGTTGCGTGTCACTCACTGGTGTGAGGTCGATGGCGGAGGGCTGGCGGTCAGCTTTGATACGCATCCGCAGCGCGCTCACCAGCCGCGCGCCATTATCATTCCGCCAAGCCTCACCCAGGCGCCGGATCCTGAGTTGCTTGGGCGGTTCTGTGGCGACCTCAGGCAGTGGCACCGTGAGGGCGCCGTGCTGGTGTCGGTATGCGTCGGGGTGTTCTTTATTGCGGCAAGCGGCTTGCTCGACGGCCGCCCGGCAACCACGCATTGGAACTTTGCGCCATCCCTGGCTCAGCGCTTTCCACAGGTGAAGGTCGAGACCCATTTGCCGTTGCTGGATGACGGCGACATTATTACTTCCGCAGGGTTGATGGCCTGGACCGAGCTGGGTTTGAACCTGGTCGAGCGCTTTCTGGGGGCTACATTGGCGACGGAAACCGCCCGGTTTCTGGCCGTGGAACGGGTGGTGACCGGGCAGCGTCCAGGCAGTGTCTTCAGCCCCTGCCTGGACCATGGAGACGAAGCGATTCTCAAGGTTCAGCACTGGTTGCAAGGCACCGGCGCCAAGGATGTCAGCCTCGAAGGGATGGCCGGTTATGCCGGCCTTGAGGAGCGTACCTTTCTGCGCCGTTTTCGTCGTGCTACCGGACTGAAACCGACCGAGTACTGCCAGCAGGTTCGCGTCGGGCGCGCGTGTCGCATGCTGGAGTTCACCAATCGCAATGTCGAGCAGATTGCCTGGGGTGTCGGGTATCAAGACCCAGGGGCTTTTCGCAAAGTGTTCCACAAGGTCATGGGGTTGGCGCCCAGCGATTATCGCAAGCGCTTTGGCGCGCCGTCGGAATGAACCTACTTTAGTACCGGTGAGGCTGCGTTTGCCGCCGTTTGCCGCTTATCATCCAGATAATTGCGCAAGGAGACGCGAATGCACGCACCATACGCTGCGACGTACCCGGATACAGTCATTGATGTACTCATTGTTGGGGGTGGCCTCAGTGGTGCGATGCTTGCTGCGCAACTGCTACGCCAGCCTGGTCAACGACGTATCGTCGTCGTTGAACCTCGGCCCGAGCTTGGTCGTGGCGAGGCCTACAGCGCCACTGAACCAGGGCATACCCTCAATGGCAACGCCGCGCGGATGAGTGTCGACCCAGATAACCCCGATGACCTGACCCAGTGGCTTACGCAGTGTATTCGGGAGGGCGGTTGGCCTGAGTCTGCCGAGCAACAGGTACCGATTGCCGAGCTGTTTCCGCCCCGTGGCCTGTTCGGCTGTTATGCACGCCAACGTCTGGCTGACGCTGAGGTCATGGGTGCGCGCTCAGGCTCCAGAGTCGAGCACTTGCGTAGCGAGGTAGACGACCTGCACGTCGACAACGAGGGCGTGCTTATACAGTGTGCCGATGGGCGCCGGCTGCGGGCTAAGCGCGCTGTGCTGGCTACGGGCATGTTTACTGCCGCACGTACCCCGCGCCTCGGTGCAGATGCGTTGAAGCAGACCACCCTTGACCCTTGGGATGTCTCGGCCATGCGTGGGCTTGATCCTCAAGGGCGAGTATTGATCATCGGCTCCGGCCTGACCATGATCGATGCGTTGGTGTCGTTGCAGCAGGCTGGGCATCGTGGACCTATCGAGGTGTTTTCCCGCCATGGCCTGCTACCCCATGTCCGTCGGCAGCCGCCGACCTGGGTCGATTTCCTGGCAACTGACCCTGGCTTGCGCAGCCCCCGCCAACTGCTTCGAGCTGTACGTGAACAATGCCGCTTGGCGATTGCTCAGGGTGTCGACTGGCAGGCGCCGCTGGATACCGTCCGGCAACATATCGCCAGGCTCTGGAGCCAGGCCAGCGATCGTGAACGGCGCCAGTTTGTGCGTCATGTACGGCCCTGGTGGGAGAGTCATCACCACCGTTCAGCGCCGCCTGGCGCGGCCTTGCTCCAACGTCTGCGTGACGAGGGGCGCTTGGGCATTCATGCTGCCTCCTGGCAAGGCGTCGACGCTGTTGAGGGCGAGGCGGTGGGTATTCGTTTGCGTTTCCGCGGTCAGCAGGCGACGACGCGTGTGACGGGGGCGGCACTGATCAACTCAATGGGTATCGAATACGATTGGCGCCGTGTTGATCGGCCCCTGCCGCAAAACCTGCTGGCGCATGGCCTTGTTCAGCCCGGGCCACTGGCGCTTGGCATTGCTGCCAGCCCGGACGGCGCTGTGCTGGATGCTCAAGGGAATGCCAGTGAGCGCTTGTTCGCCATTGGGCCGCCGTTGCGTGGTATGTGGTGGGAAAGTACTGCTGTCACTGATGTGGCGCTGCAGGCGAAAGCCTTGGCGCAGCGCTTGGCGATGTGACCTCACTGAGGGTCGCTGTCAGGTATCAGTAATAAACTTATTTGAATATAAATATAATAATTAATAATTTATCGTTCTAA
This sequence comes from Pseudomonas sp. TE3910, assembly GCF_056279025.1. Classification (NCBI taxonomy): domain Bacteria; kingdom Pseudomonadati; phylum Pseudomonadota; class Gammaproteobacteria; order Pseudomonadales; family Pseudomonadaceae; genus Pseudomonas; species Pseudomonas sp. TE3910. The sequence goes on along the minus strand of NZ_JBWBQN010000001.1, from coordinate 1,664,818 downwards.
GAGGTCTTGAGGCACTATCCAGGTGAACTTACCAGGAAGGATTGGCGCAGTGCTCGCTCTACAGCGGCGCGGCGCCAAGCAAGGGCTTGACCTATGAGCAATCTACCGTTGTATTTCGACTACGCCGCCACGACACCTGTCGACGAGCGGGTCATTCAGGTGATGGTCGAGTGTCTGGGCGTATCTGGAAACTTTGGCAACCCCGCGTCCAGTTCGCATTGTTATGGGCAGCAGGCCCGTCAGGCGGTGGAGCGAGCGCGTGCTCAGGTTGCCAGTCTGGTGCGTGCTCAACCCGAGCAGATTGTCTGGACGTCCGGCGCTACCGAGTCGAACAACCTGGCGCTCAAGGGCCTGGCGCAGGGGCGCAGTGGCGGGCACATCATCACCAGCCTGATCGAACACAAAGCTGTACTTGATAGTGTCAGGCAACTTGAACTGGCCGGCTTCGAGGTCACCTGGCTGGCGCCGGATGCTCAAGGGCTCATTACGCCGCAGGCCGTTGCAGGTGCGCTGCGAGACGACACCTTTCTGGTTTCGCTGATGCTGGTCAACAACGAACTGGGAACGCTCAACGATGTGCAGGCCATTGGCGAACACGTGCGTGGTCATGGTGCATTCCTGCATGTCGATGCTGCACAGGCAGCCGGCAAGGTCGAGATTGACCTAGCGCGTTGGCCGGTGGATCTGGTGTCCTTCTCTGCGCATAAGGTCTACGGTCCGAAAGGTATCGGGGCATTGTATGTCGGTGAGCGTGCTCGCCCCGCGCTTCAGGCTCAAATGCATGGCGGCGGGCATGAAGGTGGGTTGCGCTCAGGAACGTTGGCGACCCATCAAATCGTTGCGATGGGCGCGGCCTTCGCGTTGGCCGGCGAACTGTTCGACGAGGAGCTTGCGCGAATCAGGCGCTTGCGTACTCGCTTGCTGGAGCAGTTGGCTGGCGTGCCGGGGCTAGGCTTGAACGGAAGCCCCCAGCAGCGCATTGCTCATACGTTGAGCCTGACCTTCGCCGACAATAGCGTCGATCTGCACGCTCTGGCCACGCGATTGGCGTTCTCCTCCACGTCTGCATGCAATTCAGCCAGCAGTGCAGCGTCCCATGTGCTGCTCGCTCTTGGGCATGACGAGCAAGCCGCGCGCCGAACCCTTCGCCTGAGCCTGGGGCGCTACACCAGTGAGGCCGACATCGACCAGGCTGCAGCGGCCATCAAGGCCTCATCGCAGGCAGCGCCCTTCTGGGCAGTTGCCCAGGGCTGAGGGCTGTTCCATTATCTGCGACCAAGACCAATGGATGTCGTGGTAGCAGGAGTCAGCATGAACAGTCAGTCTTCAACGCAGGTGGCAGTAACGACGCGTTTGGCGCGTATGCGCGACGTGATGAGCCGGGAAGGTGTCGATGCGCTGTTGGTGCCGTCGGCCGACCCGCATCTTTCCGAGTACCTGCCAGGGTATTGGCAGGGACGGCGGTGGCTCTCCGGTTTTCATGGCTCGGTGGGGACGCTGATCATCACAGCGGATTTCGCTGATCTTTGGGTGGATAGCCGCTACTGGGAGCAGGCCGAAAAAGCGTTGAGTGGCAGTGGTATAGCGCTGATGAAGTTGCTGCCCGGTCAGCCCGGCCCGCTGGACTGGCTCGCTGAGCAGGCGCCTGAGGGCGGTGCAGTTGCTGTCGATGGTACGGTCATGGCATTGGCATCAGCCCGGCAACTGGAGGCGCGACTCAAACTGCGCAATGTGCGGTTGTTGGCAGATAAAGACTTGTTGCTTGATGTGTGGGATGAGCGCCCGCCATTGCCAGCCAACCCGGTTTACCCACATCTGCCACCGTATGCGACGGTCAGTCGGGTGCAAAAGTTGGAAAACCTGCGTCAGACGCTTCAGGCGCGTGGCGCCGACTGGCATTTCCTCGCCACGCTGGATGACATTGCCTGGCTGTTCAACCTGCGCGGCAGTGATGTCTCTTACAACCCGGTGTTTGTGTCGTTTGCCTTGGTCAGCCAGGAGAAGGCAATCCTTTTCGTGGCCCTGAGCAAGGTCGACGAAAACCTGCGTCAGGTGCTCGAAGCCGATGGTGTTCATTTGCGGGACTACACCACCGCAGGTGCGGCTTTGGCCGAAATTGCCCCAGGCTGCTCGTTGTTGATTGATCCAGCCAAGGTCACTCTCGGTCTTGTGGCGAACCTGAACAACGATGTGCGGCTTGTGGAGGAGATCAATCCGACGACCCTGGCCAAATCGCGCAAAAGTGAAGCTGATCTGGCTCACGTCCGCCAGGCCATGGAGCAGGATGGCGCGGCGTTGTGCGAATTTTTTGCCTGGTTCGAGTCGGCGTTGGGGCGTGAGCGCATCACCGAAGTGACCGTTGACGAAAAGCTGGGCGCGGCTCGAGCCCGTCGCCCCGGTTTCGTCTCGCCCAGCTTTGCGACAATTGCCGCCTTCAACAGTAATGGTGCCATGCCGCATTACCGGGCAACCGAGGAATCCCATGCAACAATCGAGGGGGATGGGCTGCTATTGATCGACTCAGGTGGACAGTACCTGGGCGGTACCACCGACATTACGCGGATGGTGCCCATCGGCTCGCCAAGCGTCGAACAGAAGCAGGACTGCACCCGCGTACTCAAGGGTATGATCGCGCTCTCACGTGCGCGGTTTCCGCGTGGGGTGCTTTCACCCCTGCTCGACGCCATTGCACGGGCGCCACTTTGGGCTGAGCATGTCGACTATGGGCATGGCACCGGGCATGGCGTTGGCTACTTCATGAATGTGCACGAGGGCCCACAGGTCGTTGCCTATCAGGCTGCGCCTGCACCGCAGACGGCAATGCAAGCGGGCATGATTACCTCGATTGAACCGGGAACCTACAGGCCAGGGCAGTGGGGCGTCCGTATCGAGAACCTGGTGTTCAACCGGGAGTCGGGGAAGAGCGCGTTTGGTGACTTCCTCGAATTTGAAACCCTGACGTTGTGCCCGATTGATACGCGTTGCTTGCTGCCTGAGTTGCTGAGCGCCGAGGAGCGGCAGTGGCTCAACGCGTATCACGACGAGGTGTGTCAGCGATTGTCGCCTTTGCTCGGAGGCGATGCGCTGCAATGGTTGCAGGTGCGCACGGCGGCAATCTGATTGATTGACCGTGCAGCAACGGTAGAAGGTCGCCTGAGGGTAGCCTTCTACCGTGTCCGGGTCAGCGGCAGATCACGATCATGCTGCGACTGGTGTATCCCGCCGGGTTTATTCCAAAGACAAAATCCCCAGGCTCTCCTTCATCATCGCCAGATTTTGCGAGGACTTTATAGCCTTTGCTGCCGCATGAGCTTTCGGCTTTGCTGTAGCACTTGCTCCACGATGACGACAGGCCGGAACAATTGATGTGCAGCCCTTTTTTCCCGCGCTTGACCTCTGTCTTGGCGGTCGCGGCACAGCCTGCGATGGCCAAAATGGCTAGGATGAGCAAAATTCGTTTCATTCCTGTCCTTACTGCGTGCCCGAGCCTTCGAGCCGTCTACATAGACTATGCATCCTTCCTGGCGCCTGCAGCATCCTTGTCTGATAAATGAAAAACTTCAAGCTTGGCGTCAGGTTACAGCTTAAAGATGGCAGGTATTCGACACAATGACTTGCATCGATTTAGATGAAAGTATTTCTCATGTCAGTCGGCAGCAACCAAGGGTTGCGGCTCTCTACGCAAGGACAGTGTGGCGCCAGCAGACGCAGTGATGATCGCCGCGATGGCCAGCCACTGGGTCAGGCTGAGCACCTCATTGAGGAACAGCAGGCCGGAAAGCGCGCCAAAGGCTGGCTCGATGCTCATTAGCGTGCCAAAGGTCTTGGCGGGCATTCGTGTCAGTGCCACCATCTCCAGGCTGTAAGGCAGGGCGGTGGAGAGGATCGCGACGCCAAGTGCTACTGGGATGAGTGCAGGTGATAGCAAGTCGGTGCCTGCATGCGCAATGCCGAAAGGCGCTACGACGAAAGCGGCGATCACCACCCCCAGCGCGGCAGTCTGAATGCCATTATCGGCGCCTGCTTTCTGGCCATACAGAATATAGAGTGCCCAGCAGACGCCCGCCCCCAACGCATAGCTGGCACCGACCAGATCGATGCCTGTACCTGTCTGGCCCACCGGGATAAGCAGCGCCAAACCAAGCACGGCAAGACCAATCCAGAGGAAGTCTACCGCGCGCCGTGATGCGTAGAGCGCTACCGCCAGAGGGCCGGTGAACTCCAGGGCTACGGCGATGCCAAGCGGCACGGTGCGCAACGACATATAGAAGAGGAGGTTCATGCCACCCAGTGCAGCGCCATAGATCAACACTGTCTTGAGTGTGCTGGCGTTTAGCTTGGCGCGCCAGGGGCGCAGCAACAGCAGCATGATCACGCTGGCAAATATCAGGCGCAGTGTGGTCGTGCCTTGTGCCCCGATAAGGGGGAACAGGCTCTTGGCCAGTGAAGCGCCAGACTGGATCGAGGCCATGGCAATCATTAGCAGTGCAATGGGGAAGAGGGTTGTCGCCAGGCTACGGGGTTGTGCATTCATGCTGCGGGCGATGTCCTTTCTATATATAGGCTGAGGGAGTCATCGTATGATGCGCGAACCCTTTGCCAATGAGCAATATAGTGCGCATCTTTCTTTTATCGGTTGTTTTCAATAATACGGCTTGACGCCCCGTTGCATCTCTCTATAATGCGCACCTCTTCCAGCGCAGTCGAAACGGAAAACTCCTTGGTAATCAACGAGTTAGATGTTTAACGAAGGTGTTGGAAGTGCTTCGGTCGAATAGATCGGCAGCGGTGAAAAAGGTGGTTGACAGCGAGTTGAAA